>CAWDBN010000016.1:0-203662 GCA_963800575.1 uncultured Acidobacteriaceae bacterium | reverse complement strand
CTCGATTAAGGACATGCAGGCGTTCCAGTTCACGCTGACCTGCGAGAAGGGAAAGTCCTAAGAGGCTAATAGGCGAACTTATGGCGAATTTTAGCGAACTGTCGGGCATCAAGCAGTGGGGAGCGGTGCTGGCTGGGGGAGCGTTGGTAAGCGCGGCGCTGTATTTCTTCGTGTTCAAGAACCAGAGCGACAGCAATGCGAAGGCTGAGCACGCCGTGCAGGACAAGGTTCGGGAAAACAACGAACTGGAGTCTTACCGTCCCAAACTGAAAGACATTGAGCGGCAACTGGCGAATTTGAAACAGCAATTGGATATCGAACGGCGGATCGTGCCGGACGAGAAGTCGGTGGACGGCTTCATCGAAATGATGGATACCGAAGCCACGAAAGCGGGCGTGGAGCTGCGCCGCTATACCGCCAAGCCGGTTGCTGCCAAAGAGTACTACTCGGAAGTCCCATTCGATATGGAACTGGACGGGCCGTACTACTCGATGCTGAATTTCTTTGACCGAGTGGGCAAGCTGGAGCGCATCGTGAACATCAGCGGACTGCTGGTGTCAAACACGAAAAACCCGCAAGGGGCAAAGGCCAAGCATACCTACCAGTATGCGCCGAACGAAAGCGTGATCGCCACGTTCACAGCGACCACGTTCTTCAGTCACGATTTGACTCCCCCTGGATCAGGGCCGGGAGCCAAGCCCGCAACTGCAGGCGTGAGCAAATAGGAATCGCTTATGAAGCTGACGACAGGCATTCTGGCAGTGGTGATGATAACGGGGGCGGCCTGGGGACAAAACCCGGCCTCCATCGACAACTCGCGCGGCGACACGAAATCGCTGCCACAAACCAAGACCGACAACCCGCAACCAGTGCTGATGGCGCAAGCCAAGCCGGCACCGGGCGCTCCGGCACCGGCCGTGAAGCCGGCGACGATTCCTGGGGCAGCGGCAGCTCCGGCCAAGGCAGCAGCAGTGCCAGCGCCGGTGCAGAGCAATACGCTGCAGCGGGTGAACGTCGTTCGCAACGCGGACGATATTCAGATTGAGATCAGCTCCCGCGAGGCCGTGACTCCGAAAGTGAGCAAATTGAGTTCACCGGCGCGCGTGGTGGTCGAACTACCTGCAACCGCGATGGCGACCGCCCAGAGCAAGATTCCAGTGGGTAGCGCCGGGGTCAAGGGCGTGCGCATCGGGATGGACGGCAAAACGCCGCCGAACACGAGCGTGGTCGTGGATCTGGAGCAGGCGCTCACTTACGAGTTGACGCCGGGCCCAGGCAACAGTTTTGTGCTGACCCTACATACGCAGGCAGCAGCAGCGAAGAGCACTCCAGCGCCGACGGCAGCGCCGAAAGCACAAACCGTGGCGGCAGCCAAGCCGGTAGCGGCGCCTGCAGCGGCAGCGCTGCAGCCAAGAGCAAGACTGCTCCGGCAGTTGCGACGGTGCAACCCGCCGTGCAACCCCATGATGCATTCGTACCCAAGAAAGCAGCGGCCTCAGCTCCAGTAGCAGTGGCCAAAGTGGAAGCTCCGAAGCCAACAGTGACGCATGCGGCTCCTGCTACGGCCAAAGCAACGGCTGATGAAAAGGCAGCCGCGGCCAGCGTAATTGGGGAAGCTCCCAAGCCTCAGCCGGAAGAGAAGAAATGGGCGATGAACGGCAAGCGCGATCCTTTCTTCAGTCCGGTGGTGCAGCAGCCCACGGGTTCGGGTTGCTCGACAGGCAAGAAATGCCTGGAGATCGGGCAGATCAATTTACGGGGCGTGGTGAAGTCGGAAAGCGGCTTTATCGCGGTGGTAACGAACACCTTGAATAAGGCATATTTCCTGCACGAAAACGATCCGGTGTTCAACGGTTACGTGATGAGAATCACGGGGGATTCGGTGGTTTTCGAGGAGACGGTGCAGGACAAACTAGGCAAACCGTTCACTCGGGAAGTGGTTAAGAAGATCAGCACGCCGGCTGTTTAACAGCAGGTGGCGGCGACATCCGGAAAGCCCGGAGCGCTGACAAAATCGAGTTTAGAAGAAGGACACGCGGGCCCGGCCCGCGGTTTTGGGGAGAAGCGAAATGCGAAAGCAATTGCTGAGTGTGTTCCTACCGATGCTGGTCCTGGGGCTGGTCGCTTCAGCCACCGAGATGCCGGCGTCACAACCGGCGAGCCAGCACAACGAACTGCAACGAGTGAACGTGGTTCGCGGCACGGATGAAATCCGGGTCGTGATCAGCGCTCGTGGCGCAGTCACGCCAAAGCTGAGCACTGCGGACTCGCCTGCGCGTCTTGTGGTCGACCTGCCTGGGACCGCTATGGCCACAGAGCAGACCCACATCACGGTGGGCAGCGCCGGGGTGAAAGGCGTGCGCATCGGCACGGACGGCCAGACGCCTCCCACGACTCGAGTGGTAGTCGATCTCGAGCATTCCTTGCGCTATGAACTTACCCCATTGACGGATGGGAAGCTGGTGCTGACGCTGCATACGCAGCCCACGGCAGCGGCGGCGAATGCAAGCGCCCCACAAACCGTGGCGGCTGCCTTACCGACGCCAGCCAAGATGTCTCCGTTCGCACCGCGAGTGATGGAAGTGCCAGCGCCCAAGGCGCAGCCCGTGGCGGCAAGCGCCCCGCCGGCTCCCAAGGCAGCGACGGAAAATGTTCTGCCTACGACTGCGAAGTCGGAGACGGCTGCATCTACCTCAAGTGATTTTGTGTTCGTCGAGCCCACTTTCGAAGCCAAGAAGACGGTAGCTGACGCCACGACGCCTGCGACCGACGAGCCCACTGAGCGCGCCGGAGAAGCGGCGGCCAAGTTCGCGGACAAGACTGCTGCGGAACTACTGCCGGTGAGCGCGAATGCCGCGCAGGCATCGCAGAGCACTGGTTCCAACACCGGTGTGCAGCCCGCGGTTAATCTTGCCGCGGAGCAGAGAGCGCAGGCTGGACAGGCGCCGGCCGCGGTTGGTCCGAAGTATACGGGCGAGCCGATTTCGGTGAATCTCAAGGATGTCGATCTGAAGGACTTCTTCCGGTTGATCCACGAAATCAGCGGCTTGAACGTGGTGCTCGATCCGAATGTGCACGGCACCCTGACCGTGGTACTCGATGATGTGCCGTGGGACCAGGCTCTGGATATCGTCCTCAAGAACAACGACCTGGCGCGGGAACTGGAAGGCAACGTTCTGCGCATCGCCACCGTGGATACGCTGAAGAAGGAAGCGGATGGACGGCGTGCTCAGGTGGAAGCCGAAGCGCTGGCCGTGGAAAAGGTTTCGGTCACCCGATTCCTGAGCTACGCTCACGCTAAGGACGTAATCATCACCGTAAAGAAGTTCCTCTCGGTGCGCGGCGACGTGGTTGCGGATGAACGCACCAACGCCGTAATCGTCAATGATATTCCGAAAGTGCTTCCGATTATCGATCGCCTGCTGACGCAGCTTGACCGCAAGACGCAGGAAGTCGAGATTGAAGCGCGAGTGGTGGCGGCGACGCGGCAGTTCGCACGCGACATCGGCACGCAGCTCGGCTTTGGCTGGGGCAACGGCCACAGCGCGATCGGTGGCGCCTCTGCCGTAGGCAGCTCGCCAACGACGGTCGCTGGTTTGACTCCGGGCTACGTCACGGTGCCAGGCTCGACCGGCCAGACAGGAAATTCGATTCCGCTGTTTTCGAACCTGGGATCGACCTCACCCACCAGCGGCTTTAGCTTCCTGAACGCCAGCAACACGGTGCGAATCGATGCCGTTCTTACCATGGCTGAGTCGCGCGGATTGCTGAAAGTTCTGTCGCGGCCGCGAGTGGTCACCCAGAACAACATCCAGGCCTTCGTGAAGCAGGGCGTGCGGGTGCCGATCGTGACCCAGGCGCAGTTGGGCGGTCCTCCGACCGTCACCTACGTCGACGCTTTCCTGCGCTTGACCGTGACTCCGCAGATCACTTCGGAGAACACGATCTTCCTGAACGTAGACGTCGAAAACACGACGCCGAACTTCGGACAGGAAGTGCAGGGCAACCCGGAACTGATCACGCAGCAAGCAACCACGCAGGTGCTGGTGACCGACGGTGGCACGGTGGTGATCGGCGGCGTTATCCAGACGCAGAACTCGATCAACATCACGCAGGTGCCGGTACTGGGCAACCTCCCGGTCCTGGGCAACCTGTTCAAGCACACGGTGGTGAATACTTCGAACCAGGAATTGATCTTCTTCATCACGCCGCGAATTATTCAGACGTAACAACGTCAGACTTAGCAGCGCAGTTGAAGATTTAAAGCCGCCGGCGCCTGAAGAACCTGTCAGGGCCGGCGGTTTTGTCTTTTGGGGAGCACTTCAGTCCCTCAGGAAAGCGGACGATCAGCGGGCCGGGCCAACGACAGGGGAGTCGTCCTGTCTTCGAATCTGATACTCAAAATGGGTGATGAATCGGGCTACGGTTCCTTTCGGACCTACTCCCCAGCCGTTCGCACTCTCAAAGGCGATCGCATTCAGGTTCAGCTTCTCCGTGTGCCGCCAATGAATACCCTTGTCGTGGCTGATGTCTGTCCCATTTGGTCCAACGGCGGCAAAGTCGCCGTGGGAAAACGATGCTACGGCTGACCGGTAGCCGCCCGGTTGCGCCTCAGCGAGGTGCCACGTGGCTCCGGCGTCATCGGAGTAGATCGCGACGCGCCTGTCGTCGTTCGCGTTCTTGTAGTCTCCGCCCACGGCCACAAGATCGTCCGGGCCGTCGCAAGCAATGCTGAAAATGCCGCTGGAGGCCGTGCCGCTGACGATTGGCGTCTCGGAAACTGTCCATGACCGGCCTTGGTCGAGCGAGCGAAAGACTCGCGCGGCTGGCCCGCCGGTCCCGAAATAGATTCCGCCGCGATCGCACATCGCAATCGCGGTCCCGCTGGCCGCAAACGCACCTTCTTTGGCGAGCGCCGGAGGCATTTTGTCCCGGGGCAGCTCTGACCAGTTCTCTCCATCGTTTGTACTCAAGACTAAGAACTTGCCATTTACCGGATCGCTTAGCGCAACGCAATGGGTCTTTGAATCGCAGGCCATCGAGTCCAGAAAGAATTCGGGTGTCGTTCCTGAATATTGCAGCTTCCATGCTTTCCCGCCGTCGGTTGTTTTGTAAATTCTCGATTTCTGGCCCTCGCCGCTCGACATCACATAGGCTTCATCCGCGCTGAAGGCTTCGATGTCCCTAAAATCCAAGCCATCGGTGTGTGGAATGGATATCCGTCTCCAGGTACTACCTTCATCGGTTGAGCGCAAAATGACCCCGTCCGATCCTGAAGCCCAGATCACGTATTGCAGCCGGTCGTTCTTGCCCGCATCAAGAACCACGCTCACACCGCGGAGATTTGCATCGCTTCCAGACGATTGCACGGACCACCATGGTGCATTGTCCTTCAAGAGCAGGAACAACAGTGCAATGAGAAGCAACATGGCGGACATTCTACCTCTCGGGGCGCGCCCAGATCGAAACTGTCTCTTATGAACATACAGAGATGTCTTGCTTCCGCAGGCTGGTACACTTGGCCTTGAAAATGGATTACAAGCCTCGCCAGAACGAGCTTCGCAAGCGCCTCGCTTCAAGCCGACTTGACGGATTACTGGTCAGCCATCTACCAAATATCCGGTATCTTTGCGGCTTCACCGGGAGCGCGGGTCTGCTGCTGGTGGAGGAAGCCGGGGCCACGTTCTTCACCGACGTTCGCTATGACACGCAGGGGTGCGAGGAGGTGAAAGGCGCCAAAGTGGTTATCGCGCGCAAGGCGCTGCTGAACGCGCTCGGAGAGTGGATTGTTGCACGCCGCAAGAAGTCGAGGGCTAAGGGATGGACGATCGGGATTGAGGCTGAGCACCTGACTGTCGCAGAGAGAAAGCGGCTGGTTGAGCTGCTGCCCGCGGGCATGCTGTTACGAAACGCGCCCGCTTCGGTAGAGAAAATGCGCATGCTGAAAGACGCGGACGAACTCAAGTTGATCCGTGAGGCGGTGCGACTGGGAGCGACTCTGTTCGACCGGGTGCTCGAAGTGTTGCGACCCGGGGTCAGAGAGTGCGAGTTGGCGGCGGAAATGGAATACGCAGCGCGGCGAGCCGGGGCGGAGGAAATGTCATTTCCTACCATCATCGCTTCTGGGGCCAGGTCGGCGCTGCCTCACGGCAGAGCTTCGGAGCAAGCCATCGCGCCGGGGGGATTCGTGGTCTGCGATTTCGGTGTTATACTCGGTGGTTATTGTTCGGACCAGACCCGCACTGTATGGGTGGGCAAGGGCAGAGTTCCAGAGGAAGCGCGTCACGCATACGAGTCGGTGCGGGAGGCGCAGGAAGCTGCGATTGCGTTAGTCCGGCCGGGTATCAGCGCTGGGGAAGTAGACGCGGCGGCGCGGAAGGTATTGCGCAAGGCCGGGTTGGGGCGTTATTTTACCCACTCCACCGGCCACGGAGTTGGTTTAGAGATCCACGAAGCACCCAGGGTTGCGGCCGGGCAAACGGAAGTGCTCAAGCCGGGCATGGTGATCACGATTGAGCCGGGAGTATACTTCCCCGGCAAATGGGGCGTGAGGATCGAGGACATGGTGGCCGTCGGCGAAGATGGCTGCGAGGTGCTGACTCCGACCAGCAAGGATTTTCTGGCAGTCTAGGTGTTCTGAGGCCGTCTGCGCGTCCGTTGCGGCGCGGGATGGCAAGCGGTCCCACCATACACGGATGAATCAAAAAGAGCTGAAAGAACTCATCGAGTTCTTAATCGAAAAAGATATTGCCGAGTTCGAGTTGGAGCGCGGCGATGTCAAGGTGAAGATCAAGCGGGCAGGCGAGCACACCGTGGTGTATGCGCACGCGGAGGTGCCGAGGCCGGCGGGCGGAGCCGTCCCGGAACCGAGGCAGACTTCAGGCGCCGCCGCTCCGGCCGCGCCGCCGCCGAGCGCGCCCGAGCCGGCAGAAGACCTGCACATTGTGAAGTCTCCGATCGTGGGAACGCTTTACGAAGCGCCCTCGCCGGGTGCTCCGCCGTTTGTGAAAGTCGGGGACATGGTGGAAGTAGGGCAGGTACTGTGCATCGTCGAGGCGATGAAGCTGCTGAATGAGATCGAGTCGGACGTGGCCGGCGAAATCGTGAAAAAGATGGGGACCAACGGCCAGCCGATTGAGTACGGGCAGGAGTTGTTTGCCATCCGGGCGAAGAAGTGAGGGGGATTGAGTAATTTTGTAATTTGGTAATTGGGTAATTTTGTAATTGAAAAGCCTTCGGGTTTCAAATTACCCGATTACAAAATTACCAAATTACAAAATGCCCACCCCAGTCCCCACATTTAACCTGAATGTTTAAGAAGATCCTGATTGCGAATCGCGGAGAAATTGCGCTGCGCGTGATTTGCGCGTGCAAGGAACTCGGCATCCACACCGTCGCCATTTATAGCGAGGCGGACCGCCATTCCCTGCCTGTACGGTTCGCGGATGAAGCCATCTGCATCGGGCCACCGCAACTGGCGCTGAGCTATCTGAACATTCCGGCGGTGATCAGCGCGGCCGAGATTGCCAACGTGGATGCGATTCATCCCGGATACGGATTGCTGTCGGAGAACGCCAACTTTGCCGAGGTGTGCGAGACCAGCGGGATCAAATTCATCGGTCCGCGGCCCGAGGTGATGCGGCTGATGGGGGAAAAAGAAAAAGCGCGCTCTGCCATGAAACAGGCGGGCGTGCCGATTCTGCCGGGCTCGGATGGAATCATCCCGTCCGAAGGCGAGGCAGTCGAGTGGGCGCGGCAGGTAGGCTTCCCGGTGATCATGAAGGCGTCGGCGGGCGGGGGCGGACGCGGCATGCGGATTGTGCGCAACGAGGAGGAACTTCCGGGGTTGTTCAAGGCAGCGCAGTCGGAGGCGGCGGGCGCGTTCGGCAACGGCGATCTGTATATGGAGAAGTATGTCGAGCATCCGCGGCACATCGAGTTCCAGGTGCTGGCCGATGAGCACGGCAATGTGGTGAGCCTCGGGGAACGGGAATGTTCGATCCAGCGGCGGCACCAGAAACTGCTCGAAGAATCGCCATCGATGCAAGTTACACCGGAATTGCGCGATCAGATTGGCGGGGTCTTGTGCAAGTCGCTGGCGGAGATCGGTTATACCAATGCGGGGACAATTGAGTTCCTGATGGACAAGGACCGGCGGTTGCACTTCATCGAGATGAATACGCGCATCCAGGTGGAACACCCTGTAACCGAAATGGTGACGGATGTGGATCTGGTGAAAAGCCAGATCATGATCGCGGCTGGGGCTCATATGCGCGATGTGCTACAGGGGCCGATTGTGCACCGCGGGCATGCGATTGAGTGCAGGATCAATGCGGAGCATCCTGAAAAATTCACGCCGTCGGCGGGAAAGATTACTTCGTTCAATCCGCCCGGAGGCACTGGAGTACGCGTCGATACAGCGGCGTATGCAGAGGGTGTGATTCCTCCTTATTATGATTCGCTGATCGCGAAACTGATCGTTCGCGGTAAGGACCGCAATGAGGCGGTTTCACGCATGTCGCGGGCGCTGGAGATGTTTATCGTTGAAGGGGTTTATACGACGATTCCGCTGCATCGTAGGATTCTGGCCGATCCGGACTTCCGGGCGGGGAAGTTTGATACCGGGTTCATTGAAAGATTTCTGGCGAAGACAAAATGAACAACCGAAGTTTTGCGGCAGGACATGAGGAGCAATGATGGGGGCATCCCTCACCAGAATAGCTGTCTTCGCTTCGATCGGCATTTTTGTTCTGAGCGCGGCAAGCCAATCGAGTAAATCAGAAAGCGAAATATCTCAAGCGTTGTCGGCTGCACCGGCATCGATCGCTGCGCAGGCATCGGTCATAATCTTCAGAGATCAGGGGCGCAGAGAGGAATTGCGAGCCGGAACTAACGGCTGGACGTGCATCATGCGAGATGTGAATGCGCATCAGGATGGCATAGCGCATCATCCTGCATGTTTTGATAAATACGGTTTGGAGTGGATGGAGGACTACCTAGCTGGACGTGAGCCGGATCCGGACCATGTCGGATACTCCTATATGCTGCAAGGCGGATCATCGTGGAGCAACATAGATCCTAAAGCGGTCAAATTAGCGCCCGGCCAGAAGGACTACATTCGAATACCTGCGCACATCATGATCCTAAATGCGCGAGTCGCAAGCTCCTCTGGTTTTCCGTCAGGGCAGGCGGAGCCCGATACGCACAAGCCGTTCGTTCAGTTTGGAGGAACGCCGTTCGCGCTTCTGATCATTCCGGTTAATTGAGCG
The DNA here is from genome assembly GCA_963800575.1 of uncultured Acidobacteriaceae bacterium. GTDB lineage: Bacteria > Acidobacteriota > Terriglobia > Terriglobales > Acidobacteriaceae > Sulfotelmatobacter. Next base: position 194,393 of record CAWDBN010000016.1, on the reverse strand, counting down.
CGTCTACAATCGCCTGGGAGAGACGAGATTGCTAATGAATATCCGAAAACTCAAGACCCCGGCGCCGCTCCTTCTTGTCATGGCGCTCACTGTTTCGCTTCGAGCGCAAACGCCTTCGGATCCCGCAGACCTGCCGCAGCGCGATGGCTCTCACGACTTTGACTTCTCGCGGTACGGAGGCAAGACCTGGGAGGTCAATTCGATTTGCGAGCTTTCGCGATAAAACACAAGCCATCGAACAGAGCATGATCGTTCTTCCCCGCTTGTATCCCATCCTCGATGCCGGTTGTTTTGCCAATACTCTCGGCTTGGTTAGTGCGGCGGAGGAACTTGTGTCTGCTGGGGTGGCTCTGATGCAATATCGCAACAAATCCGGCGGTGCGCGAGTGATGCTGGAGCAGGCTCGCGAATTGCGCCGTCAGTTGCGGGCGAGGGCACCCTCACCAGACGTGCGACTGATCATGAATGACAGGGCGGATTTGTGCATTCTCGCGGAGTTCGACGGGGTGCATGTTGGGCAGGATGATCTGTTGCCGGAATCGGTTCGCGGGATCATTGGTCCCGACCGCTGGCTTGGCGTTTCGACGCATAATCCAGAACAGTTATTGGAAGCGGAACGCACCTCGGCCGACTATCTCGCCGTTGGACCCGTGTTTTCGACTTCCAGCAAAGACCGGCCTGATCCGGTGGTGGGCCTCGAAGGGGTGCGCCGGGCGCGGCAGTTGACGCGAAAGCCACTGGTGGCGATTGGGGGGATTACTCGTGCCAATGCGGTCTCCGTGATTGAGGCGGGGGCTGATTCCGTGGCGGTGATATCTGATCTGTTACGGGATCCCCGGAAATCAGCAGAGGAATTTTTCCGCGTTCTGAGGTAAAGTCATTTGACCTTGGATTGGCGTCTGCTGCGAGGGCGGGACGCTCTCGCGACAGCCGGTGGGACGCCGGCGCTACAAGACCCTACGGAGGAATCCTGAGCATACCGACAACGGCTGCGAGCAGCGATTGGGAAATTCATAGTTCTCAAGATAAGGAACTGGTCAAGGGCCTGGGCCTGACCAGCGCCACCATGCTGGTCATGGGGTCGATGATCGGCTCCGGCATCTTTATTGTTTCCGCGGAGATTGCGCGCGAGGTGGATTCTCCGGCGCTGCTGATTGGCGCGTGGGCGGTGGCGGGGTTTATGACCATCGTTGCCGCGCTCAGCTACGGCGAACTGGCGGCCATGATGCCGCGGGCCGGTGGACAGTACGTTTATCTTCGAGAATCTCTTGGCCCGTTGTGGGGATTTCTCTATGGCTGGACACTTTTTCTGGTGATTCAGACCGGGACGATTGCGGCCGTGGGCGTGGCTTTTGGCAAGTTCCTCGGAGTTTTCTTTCCTGCGGTTTCTTCCTCCCACTGGATTCTGCATATCTGGAAGGTTCCGCCGATTCATGTGGGGCCCATGGTTCTGGGCAACATGGATGTGGGAATCAACACACAGAACCTGGTCGCGATCCTGCTTGTGGTTTTTCTTTCGGTGGTGAATATCTTTGGGCTGAAGACGGGAGCGCTCATCCAGAACGTGTTTACCGCGGCCAAGGTCTCGGCTCTGCTGGGGCTGGCGTTGTTCGGCCTGGCGTTGGGGCGAAACGCACAGGCTCTGGCCACAAATTTTGGCGGACACTTCTGGCGGAATGCGGGTCTGGGTGCGCAGCACGCGGTGCAGGTGGGAGTAGGCGGGCCGATTGTGATGGTCGGAACGTTGACGATTCTGGCCGTGGCGCAGGTGGGTTCGCTGTTTTCCGCAGACGCCTGGAATAACGTGACGTTCACCGCGGGCGAAGTAAAGAATCCCAGCCGCAACCTGCCTTTGTCCCTGGCGATTGGTACGGGCGTGGTGATCGCGCTCTACATTGCCTGCAACTTTATTTATCTGATGGCATTGCCGCTCGACGGAGCGGCGGGTGCGGCAACGATTCTGGGGCGGGGAATTAAATACGCCGCGGAGGACCGGGTTGGAACTGCGGTCATGACTCAGATGTTCGGGGCTGCCGGCGGATTGCTGATGGCGGCGGCCATTCTGATTTCGAGTTTCGGTTGTAACAATGGACTCATTCTTTCTGGGGCGCGCGTGTACTACGCCATGGCGAAGGACGGCCTCTTTTTCCGCAGCGTTGCCAAGCTGCATCCCACCTACAAAACGCCGGCAGTTTCGTTGATGGTGCAGATGGTGTGGGCGTGCCTGCTGTGCGTTTCGGGGAGCTACGGGCAGCTTCTCGACTACATTATCTTCGCGGTGCTTGTTTTCTACATCTTGACGATTGTGGGATTGTTTGTGCTGCGGCGAACGCATCCGGATGCTCCGCGACCGTACCGGGCGGTAGGCTATCCTGTATTGCCTGCGATCTATATTGTGATGGCTTTATTTGTCGATGTCGTACTATTGCTTTACAAACCGCAATTTACTTGGCCGGGACTGATTGTGGTGCTGCTCGGCATCCCGGTATATTACGCGTGGTCGAGGAGCGCGGGCGCGAAGCGCGCATCGGCGCAGCCTTAAGGAGAAACCAGGCGAATGGCTAATCTGTTCGCAACCAAGCCGCTGCACCTGCTGATGGAGGAATCCCGCGAGACGGGCGAACACAGCCTGAAACGGACGCTGGGAGTTTTTCAGCTCACTGCGCTGGGCGTGGGCGCAATCATCGGAGCGGGCATCTTTGTGATGGTGGGGCTGGGAGCGCAGTATGCCGGTCCGGGACTCACCTTGTCATTCGTTCTTTCCGGGTTGGGATGCGCGTTTGCCGGACTGTGTTATGCCGAGTTTGCCGCCATGATTCCGCTGGCGGGCAGTGCTTACACATACGCTTATGCCACGCTGGGCGAGTTGATTGCCTGGATCATCGGCTGGGATCTCACGCTGGAATACGCGATGGGCGCCAGCACGGTGTCTTCGGGCTGGTCGAATCATTTCATCGAACTGCTGAATATCTTCCATGTGAAGATGCCGCTGTGGCTGGCCTACGATCATTGGACGGCGCTGAAGACCGCGGAGAATATTGTTGCGCGGCAGATGGCGCAGACGGCGGACCCCTCACTGGCACTGGGCACGCAAGCGTTCCTCGACAAAGTGAGTGCGGTTATAAGCGCGCAGTCTCCCGAGTTGCTGCAGCGGGCGCACGATCTACTAAGCGCGCCGCATCTCTTTGGGATGGAGGTTGGCTTCAACTTGCCGGCTTTCCTCATCGCTCTGGTGATTACGGCCATTCTGGTGGTTGGCATCAAAGAGAGTGCCAGGTTTAATACCGGGATTGTCGTAGTTAAGGTTTCAGTGGTTCTTTTCGTGATCGCGCTGGGCTCCCACTACATCAACCGCGGAAACTGGGGCACGGACTGGCACACGTATGCGCCCCATGGTTTCGCGGGCATTGGGGCGGGCGCTGCTTATATTTTCTTCGCTTACATCGGGTTTGATGCGGTCTCGACTACCGCTCAGGAAGCCAAGAACCCCCAGCGCGACTTGCCGATTGGCATGATCGCTTCGCTGGCGATCTGTACGGTCTTGTATATTGCCGTGGCCGGCGTGCTCACCGGCATGGTTCATTGGCAGCAAATTAACATCGAAGCGCCGGTTGCGGTTGCTTTCCTGGACCGGGGTCTGACCACTGCGGCGAACATCATCACGCTGGGCGCCCTGGCTGGACTGACCAGCGTGATGCTGGTGATGCTGCTCGGCCAAACTCGAGTGCTTTATTCCATGGCCAACGACGGCCTTTTGCCCAAGAAGTTCTTCGCCGCGGTTCATCCCAGGTTCCGCACCCCGTGGAAGAACACGATTCTGGTGGGCTTGCTGGCAGCGATTGTGGGCAGCATCACTCCGATCGACGACATCGGGAAGATGGTGAACATTGGGACGCTGCTGGCGTTTGTAATTGTGTCGCTATCCGTATTGGTTTTGCGCCATACGAATCCCAGCCAGCCGCGGCCGTTCCGGACGCCGTGGGTGCCGGTGGTTCCAATCCTCGGCGTAATCGCGAATGGTTACATGATGTACAAGCTGGGCTGGGTCAATTGGGCGCGGCTGGTCATCTGGCTGATCATCGGGCTGGTGGTGTATTTCACCTACAGCGTGAAGCACAGCCGGGTACAGGCGCTGAAAAGCAGTGGCCAGTGATCAGTTGTCAGTGGCCAGTAAAGTCAAAGGCCCTTCGCACGGCGGAGGGCCTTTTTGTTTTATAGTCGGAGGAAATGGTCAGCGGCCGGTGATCTACGAACGGCAAAAAAACCTGAATCGCGCCTGTGCCTTACTGGCCACTGGTCACTGAACACTGGCCACTGCTTTTATGAAAATCGTTTCCACTGAAGAGATGCGGACCATTGACCGCGCCAGCAGCGAGCGATTTGGGGTGCCTTCGCTCACGCTGATGGAGAACGCGGGTGCGGCTGTGGCTGAGTATGTGCTCTCGCACTACGGAGCCGCGCGTCGCGTCGTGGTTTTTTGCGGCAAGGGGAACAACTCCGGGGATGGCTTCGTTGCGGCGCGCAGGCTGCAGGAGAGCGGGAAGAAAGTTCAGGTGATTCTGCTGGCGGACCCCGCGGATCTGCGTGGAGATGCGGCTGCGATGTTCGCCAAACTGCCGTCCTCTGCAATCGCCGTGCATTCCAGCACAGAGCTGAAAAGTGAGCAGGTGCGGCTCGCTATGCAGGCCGACCTTTATCTCGATGCGGTGCTGGGCACCGGCTTCAAGCCTCCGGTGAGCGGACTCTACGCCGACGCGATTGCCATCATGAATGCCAGCCGGGCTCCCGTAATTGCGGTGGATATTCCTTCTGGCGCAGACGCCGACGCGATGGGCTCACAAGGTGGGATGATTGCCCGGGCCGATGCCATTGTTACATTTACGGCTCCGCGTCCGGCACATGTGTTCAGCATGTTGACCGGGGGGCCCACGGTTGTGGCTGACATCGGTTCGCCGGAAGAGGCGATCGTTTCGGCGCTGCAACTAAATGTGATCACCGCGCGTGATCTTGCACCGCTGGTTGGGCCGCGGCCGGCGGAGTCGAACAAAGGCAACTACGGGCACGTGCTGGTGGTCGGAGGATCGCTCGGGAAAGCAGGAGCGGCGGCGATGGCCGGGATGGCCGTGCTGCGGGCGGGAGCAGGCCTTTCAACCGTGGCGACAGCGAAGTCCGTGCTGGGAACCGTAGCGGGATTTCATCCAGAGCTGATGACTGAGCCTTTGCCGGAGACGGATGCGGGTGCGATCTCAATCGAGGCGCAGGATCGAATCGAGGCATTGTCGAAGGGGATGACTGTGCTCGCGATCGGGCCGGGGATTTCGCGGGATTCCGAGACTGCGGAACTGGTGCGGGCGCTGGTGGCGAAACTCCAACTTCCGATGGTCGTCGATGCCGACGGCCTGAATGCGTTTCAGGGCCGCACAGAGAAGTTGAATGGCAAGGGACGGACGCTGGTGATTACTCCACACCCGGGCGAAATGGCGCGGCTGGCGGGGTGCACCATCCCAGATGTACAGAAAGATCGATTGGGGACGGCGCGGAAGTTCGCGCGCGAACACGAACTGATCGTCGTGCTCAAAGGGCATCGCACGCTGGTCGTGCGTCCCGACGGCGAAGCCTGGGTGAATACGACGGGCAACGCGGGCATGGCCACGGGGGGCACAGGAGACATCTTGACGGGCATGGTTGCGGGAATGGTCGCACAGCATTCGACGGACGCCTTTGCGGCGGTGCTGGCGGCTGTCCATCTGCATGGGCTTGCTGGCGACGTGATGCGTGAGCGGGTCGGGGAGCACTCACTGGTTGCGACCGATCTTATGCAGGGACTTCCCGAGGCGTTTCGACGCACGCAGAATGCTGCGCTGGAGAAGTTCGCAAGCTGGTGAGCTCTCGCGAAAATGTACTGTCCTTCGGGACATTAACTCTTTATTAAATACCCCGCATCTTCATGATAGAGCGTATGTTGCGGCTGGAACGCCGCGTCCAGCGCGGGAATCCGGCCACTCTGCTTCCGTAACCTGTTACCCATCCTGAGAGCGTGCCATAGTGCTTATATCTTATGACCCACTTCCCCCAACCGCACCCTTCGCGGCGCGCGGCCCGGGTCCAGCTAGGGGCTTCAGTCCTGGCTGCGATTCGTTTCGAAGACGGCCGGCACGCTAAAGCTAAACTCCAGACCATCTCGGCGACGGGCGGATTGCTGCGACTGCCGCGTCCGCTGGCCGAGGGCGACTTCGTCGAAGTTGCGTTTCAAACCCAATCCGGACCGGTACGCGCCATGGCCGAGATCCTCAGCCCCATGGCGAAGACGAAGGACGGAGCGCTTCAGGCGTTCCGCTTTGTTGCGCTTGAGGATGACGACAATCGCCGCTTGCGAACGTCGCTTGACCATGTGACCGACCGGAGCTTGCTGGGCTTGAAGTCATCGGCGTTCAGCGTGCCTAGGACGATCTAGGCTTCCGGAATTATCTCCGCCGCCGCGCTCTCGCTATACTGGTCGAGATGACGCGAGAGATCACCACACGCTCAGCTGAGGAAACGATCGCCTTTGGACGCACCTTGACGGAGATGCTGGCTCCGCCGAAGCTGGTTCTGCTGCGCGGTGATCTCGGCGCGGGGAAAACCACGCTAGTCAAGGGAATCGCCGCGGGCTTTGGAGCGGCTGAGGAAGAAGACGTCACCAGTCCCACCTTCACGCTGGTGCATGAGTATCGCGGGCCGCGAGCCAACCTCTACCACATTGATCTCTACCGCGTGGATACGCCGCGCGAATTGGAAACGCTCGGACTGGATGACCTGCGTGCCGAAAAGGGCAGCGTTTTGCTCATTGAGTGGGGAGAGAAGTTTCCGCGGTTGTTGCGGGAGCTGGATGTGGAGATTTCTTTGGATCGGGATGGGGAGAACGGGCGCAGGATCAGGATAAGCGGCTGAGCCTGATGATAGTGAGGGCCGGCCGGTTTAGTGAGTGTAGTCGCCTGTTAACAACATCTAAAGCTGACGGTATGATATTGGTGAATGGAAGGCGCAGATCGACACACTCGCGGAACGAGCTGTCCCCAGTGCAGTACTCTCGCCGATGCTGGACGAATCTTCTGCGCTAAATGCGGGGCGGCGCTCAAATCGCCTTCTTCCCTAGTTCCATCAAGCGACCATGACCTCAACGCGCCTTCGGTTAGCCCGATGAAGCGACTCGTCGTGACTGCTATCAAGTATGTAGCGGGACTATCCGCTGTCGTCTTTTGGCTGTGCCCCTTGGGTACCGGTACGCAGGTGCTCGTGTTTGTCGCCTCAATTACCGTACTGCTGATTTGTCATTTTGGGCTGAGCAGCGTTGATGAGGACTACGCCAACAAAAACTCGGGATACTGGCCGAAACCACTTGATTGGACAGCACCTTCCAAATCGGATGCTCCAGACGGAAAACGTAGTTAGCGCAGTATCGCGATTACACTCATCGACGCGAGGAACGGATCCATACTCTGTTCCTAGCCTCTGAGCTAGGCTCCGAATAGCGGCGGCCCGGCCGCGATAGCCCGCCTAAAACCCCATGATGTTATATCCGCAATCCACGTAAATGACCTCGCCGGTGATGCCGCTGCTGGCGTTGGAGGCGAGGAAGACTCCGGTCGAGCCGACTTCTGCAATATCGACGTTGCGGCCGAGCGGGGCGTGTTCGGCGTGGGCTTTGAGCATGTCGCCGAAGCCTGAGATGCCGCGTGCGGCCAGGGTTTTCACCGGTCCAGCCGAAATGGCGTTTACCCGGATATTCTTTTTCCCCAGATCATAAGCGAGATAACGCACCGAGCATTCCAGTCCAGCCTTGGCTACAGCCATCACGTTATAGCGGGGAACGACTTTCTCGGAAGCGTAGTAGGTCATCGTGATAATGGAACCGCCGTCTTCCATCAGCGGCGCGGCGGCGCGGGCGACTGCAATCAGCGAATACACGCTGACATCGAGTGCGATACGGAAGCCCTCGCGTGTCGTGTTAACAAACTCTCCCTTCAGTTCGTCCGCGGGAGCGTAGGCTACTGAATGCACCAGCGTGTGCAGCTTGCCGTAACGTTCTTTGAGCGTGGCGAAGAGGCGGTCGATCTCTTCGTCTTTGCTGACGTCGCACATGTACGCTTCAGCGCCCGGCAGAGAGAGGATGAGGTCTTTCGCTTCCTGCTCCAGGCGCTCGTTCTGGTAGGTGATGGCCAGCTTCATGCCGGCGGCGTGCAGGCCCTGGGCAATGGACCAGGCAATCGAGCGCTTGTTGGCGACTCCGAAGACGACGGCATTGCGGCCTTGCAGATCTGAGGACATGCGTGCTCCTTGGAAGGGGAAAGAATAACAGCGAAGAGCTTGGATTTACCACACGGGCGAAAGCAAAATCTTAAACACAGGGGACACAGAGACTCACAGGGTAGTGCATCATTTTGCTGCGCTGACTTCCTCTACTGCCGCGACCGTTCCCACCGGCCAACTGGCCGCCACGAACGCCAACCCATAAACGCAGGCCAGGATCGCGAACGCCGCGACCAGGCTGACTTTGTGCGCGACCGCTCCTACAGCGAGGGCAAGCACGAGTTGCAGGAATGTGCCGAAGAAGTAGAAAGCGTTTTGCACTCGTCCCATCAGATGTTGCGGGACCATCTCCATCAGGCTGGTGTTCATGGCGATTCCGCCGACACCGCGAGCTGATCCCATCACGGCATACAACAGTATGGCGGCGACCAGCCAGTGCGAGACAGGAGCGCAAACCACTGTTGCAGCGATGATCGCCATGGAGAACGCAACTGATCGTCGGCCGCCCAGGCCGGCAATTACCGCCGGAGCATACAACGCGCTGAGAAATGCGCCGGTGCCCCATCCGGCGTTGAGCCATCCGTAGCCGACGGCGCCAGCGTGGAAAACGCGCTCGCTCAGCGATGGAGTGACGACCACGCCGGTTATCATGGCGCCGAGAAATAATGCCCAACTGATGCCGAGCAGCACGACGGCACGGTGGTCGCGGAGAAAGTGCAGGCCTTCGCGCATCTCGCGCCAGAAGCGCTGGAACTGGCTTTCAGCGGCGAGAATGTCGGCGCGCAATTCCTCAGGCCGCAACACGACGTGGCGTCCCTTGCGCACTCCGAGATAGCAGAGGAAAGAGACCACGTACGTGGAAACGTCGATGAGCAACACGCCGCCTAGGCCGATGTGGTTGTACATGAAGCCGACGATGGAGCCGGCGATGAGCCATCCGCCTTGAATCCCGGCTAGCAGAAAAGTATTCGACTGGACGAATTGACCTTCGGGCGTGAGTTCCTGGATCAGGGCTGTGATGGTCGGCCAGAACATCCAGAAACCGGCAGCGACCAGGGTGTTCATCAAGTAGAGTTGCCAGAGTTGCACACGATGCCGAAACGCGAGAATCGCCACGGTTACGATGATTACGGCGCGCACGGCATCGAGCCACATGACGAGGAGGCGGCGATCTTCGCGGTCGATAAGAACTCCGGTGAAGGGCAGCATGAGCATGGCGGGAACGGTCTGCAGCACGGCAAAGGTGCCGAGCGCCATTTCCGAGTGCGTGGCTTCGAGGATGTACCAGGCCACGGCGGCCGAATTCATCCCGCTGCCCAACATGGAAATAACGTTGGCGGCAAAAACGAAACGCAGCGGACGCTGGCCGAAGATCGAGCGCATTCTTTTAATTTAACTCAGAGGCAGTGGTCAGTGGCCAGTGGCCAGTGGCTAGTAAAACATTTCAGTTGCGTGCCCGCATTACTGACCGCTGGACACTGACCACTGGACACTGTTCTTTCTTGCTTCCACACCAGTTCAGCGCTAGGATTCGCCTGCTATTTGGAAAGAGGTGGCCTATGAAACGCTATGCCGGGTCGCTGGTGGTTGTCGTTGCCTTCTGTTTTCTCTTTATGCTGCCCCGCGGCAATGCGCAGGCGGACAAGATTGTGATTCCCGCCGGCACGCCTGAAGACCACGATCTGCAGAGCATTACGAACGAGCAGGATGCCGCGAAAAAGCTCGCCATGTACCAGGACTTTGTGCAGAAGTACTCGTCGAGCCCGGCTGCTGTGGCTTATGGAAATTGGCAGCTTTCACAGGCCTACCAGACTGCGGGTGACTTGAGCAAGGCGCTTGACTACGGAGATAAGGCGCTCGCTGGGAGTCCGCGGAATCTGGATATCCTGGTCTCGCAGGCCAACATCGCGCAGCAGGCGAAAGACGACACGAAGTTGATCGACTATGCGGCAAGGGGCGGGGCGGTCTGCAGTTCGATCGGCAAAGAACCCAAGCCGGATGGCGTGAGCGATGACGATTTCAAAAAACAAATCGAGGAAGACAAGAACGCGGTCAAGAACAACTGTGATTTTCTTGAGTCGGCGGGTTTCAATGCGATTACCAGCGAGAGTGATCCGAAGAGCCGGATGTCTGACATCGAAAAGTACTCCGCGGCGTTTCCGGATTCGAAGTTTCAGGATCAGGTCTCGAGTTACGCGATGTATACGCTGGGCCCGGGACAGTTGAACGATCAGGCGCGGCTGGTTGCCTACGGAGAGAAAACCCTGGCGGCGAATCCCAATTCGCTGCCGGCTTTGCTGTTATTGGCCGGGTCTTATGTTGATGATCCCAAGCCGGGCAGCGTTGCCAAGGCTGTGACTTACTCGCAAAAGGCGATTGCGGCTGCCAAGGCAGATGACCCGGATGCCGACAAGTCGCGCAAACTATCGGGCGGAGTTGCTCATTCTGTTCTGGGATACGCCTATATCAAGCAGGACAAGACCGCGGCGGCAATCCCCGAATTGAAGTCAGCAGCGGGACTGCTCAAGGGAGTGGACGATCAGCAATACTCCATTGCGCTTTATCGCCTGGGCTTTGCCTACGCGAAGCTGAGTCGCGTGAACGAGGCTCGCGACGTGCTAATGGAGGCGGTGAAGATTTCCGGTCCGGTGCAGGGCATGTCGCAGGATTTGCTGAACAAGGTGAATGCGGCGCGGTCGAAAGGGAAGTGAGCGGCGGGTGAGAGCGAAATGAGTGAAATGGCGATTAATCTACAGTTATCGACGTCAAGAGTGCAGTTTTGACCAGCCGATACGCACACCACCGATCGCTAGCAGGCACAAGCCAGCACAGAACACCGCGATAGCCGTTGTATATGCCACTGCGCCGGACCAGCCTTCCCAATCCGCTCCAAACGCCATGAAATTGATGAGCCATAGGACAGGACCACCGAGCACTGCAGCAGCCCCAAACTTAATGGCATTCTTGCCTGTCAGCGTAACGCCCAATCCCAAACAGCCGGCGAACCCCAGCTTCTCCGCCATTGAAATCCTCCACCAGAACAAGCCATGAAACGCCGCCACAGCTTCTTGGGTACAGCACTGATATCGTGCAGAAAAGTCTGCATCGAGACGATATGCCCAGACCTGCATTCCGACCAGGAACGATATGCTTCCAGCCAAAAGGCAGAAGGCCGCTAGCATTGCGGGGCGTCGAATCGTTCTGATTACGCTGGAGTGTATCGACATTTGTCTCAAGCGGAATTATCAAGTGCATCTCTATGGTTCCGCAAGATAACCGTCGGTAGCGGACGATTTCACCAAACCGAGGTTGTTGAATGCCTGTTCAGGGTTTCACCAGCTCTTCAGAAAGCAAGTGAGCTTTCAGGGCCAGATTATTTGCGCCCTCCAGGTCTCCGGCGGCCACGGCTGCCTTTGACTGCGCCAGGAACTCCCGGATCTGATTCACCATTTCGCGTTGGGTGGGGTTGAGCTGAAGTCCCGTGGCTTTCTTCAGATTCTCTTCGGTTGCGGCCCTGAGTTGGTCGGTGGAGGATTTGTCTGAGGCCTGTTCTGCGGCTGTGCCCCCGGTAAGTTGGACCTTGGGCTCGCTTGACCCTCCGTTGCGGACGACTTTCTTGGGCGGCGGACAAGGTTTCAAGGGCGCAGCGGTTGCATTCTTTGAGTCGGTATCGGGCGGCCCGGCAGTGTTCGATCCAGAGGTAATCGTTGCTGCCCCGGCTGAGTTTGCCGGATCGGCGGGTTTGCCGACTGTGGTGTTCAATGCAGTCGGGGCATTCGAGCAGTTGGGCGGGATCGTTTTCTTACGGCGGGGGCGAGCCGGAGCCGGTTTGGCTTGAGCGGGAGACGTCGGGGAAGTGTTCGGTGCCTGCGCTGGCTGGGCGCTTTGTGACGATGGTGTCTGCGCTTGAGACGGGGAGTTATTCTGGTTCTGGGACGAGTCTGACGAGGTCGTCGCGGGCGGCTGGCCCGCGGCTTGGGGCACAGCACCGCGAAGCGCTGACGGTAACCACGCCGCGTTCCACAGACATAACCCGAGGATTAAGGCCAGAATCATATTCAATCAGAACTGTGCGAGTGGGCGGTTTCTTGCTCTGGGCGCAGACTCGATGTCGCCAGAGGCAGGCGAAAGCGGAACCTCGTCCCCTCACCTTCCGTCGATTCAAATTCCACCGATCCGTAATGCCACTGCAGAATCTGATACGTCTGTGCCAGGCCGATGCCGTTGCCGTCTTTCTTGGTGGTGAAGTAAAGCTCGAAAATCTTGTCCTGCACGTCCTGAGCAATGCCCATGCCTCGGTCGGATATTTCGGCGATGGCGGCATGATCGTCGCGGCGCGCCGAGATGGTGAGCTCGCCCCCGTGCGGCATGGCCTGGATGCCGTTCAGCACCACGTTGAGCAGGGCTTGCTTCATAAAGTCGAGGTCGGCCTTGATGGAAAGCGGCTCCGGCGGCATATCGCGCTGGATGGTGACGCCATGCTGCTCGGCGTCCGGAGTGGCGAGCAACGCGACCTCCTCGAGCACGCGGCGGAAATCCACTTCCACCAGATGCAGTTCGCGAGCCCGCATGAAGTCGACGAGAGTTTGCACCACGCGGTCGAGGCGGTGAATTTCGCTGCCGATGATATCCATGTGACGACGGGTATCTGGGTCGAGTTGCGACAGCTTGTTCTGCAGCAGTTGCAAATGCAGCACGATAGCATTGATGGGATTCTTCACTTCATGGGCGACGCCGCCAGTCACGCGTCCGCTGGCCGAGAGCCGGCGGGACATCTCGATTTCGTCTCCGATGCGGCGTACCGATTCTGCGTCGCGCATAATCAATAGAGCGCCGATCTGAGAGTTCTTCTCCTGAACAAAATCCAGAGACACCTGCACGCGCCGGCCGGCGGGGGCGACAAACTCTCTCTGCGAGAGCACGCCCCTGTATTCAAAAGCGTCGAGTACCATAATTCCGAACGGCGTGTCTCGGGAAAAGACTTCCTTCACCGTTCGGCCCAGCAGCTCTCCTCGGGGCCTGCCGAGGAAGCGCTCGACCGGCGCGCTTACCAGCACCACGCGGGAGTCTCGCGCGAACAGCATCAAGCCGTCCTGCAACTTCGACATGAGCTGGTCCACGTTGTCTTTCAGCGCAGAAAAAATTTCGCGGCTGTCGCGCATCTGCCGGCCCAGGTTGGCGATCTTCAGGGTGACGAGGCCGAATTCATCGTGTTCTGATTCTTTCCCCGACAGTTCCTCGGTGGACCCCGAAGTCACGCTATCCAGGTTGCGGCTGATCTCCTTCAGCGGCCCGAGAGCGAGATTAGACAGGAGCGCTGCCAGCAGGAAGGAAACGAAGATGAACGTGATGGAAAAATAGACAGCTCGCAACAGGCGCGGCTCGATCTCACTCCTGAGAAAGACGGTGGAAACGCCGATATGGATCGTGCCAAAAGGCATTCCATTCAGTAGCAGCGGGGAACTCACGTCATAGACCGTCGCCGGACCATACGCAATGCGGAGTTGCCGGCGGAAGCGAGCCGTCCTGACTCGATTAAAATCGGGCCGCTCCACAACCGGCTTGCCCACGAGTTGAGGAGTGGTGTGGAGCAGGACCTTGCCGTTCGTGTCTGCGATGGAGGCATCGAAGACGTAGGGCCAAAGGGCGATATCGGATTGAAGATCGTTGAGAATGTTCGTATCCATCGGCAGGTACTCGGCGAGGGCCCGCCGCACCGCTCCAGGATTGTTGGTATCCACGCGAGTGCTGCTCAAATCTGGGACATCATTCGAGGCCAGATATTGCAGTTGCTTGGTGAGGTGCTCGGCGCCGTCGCAGGCGCCCGTAATTTGCTGGCTCAAAGTCTCCGAGACGTAAAGATAGGAGAACGCAGTCACCATCACGGTCACCATGAAGGTGATGCCAAGCACGATGATGGTTTTGCGTCGCATGGAAAATCAGTGGCCAGTGATCAGTGTTCAGTGGCCAGTTCAAGCGTTCAATGCGGATGAAGCGACGAAGTGGCAGAAGGGCCTTCACTGCCCACTGACCACTGGATACTGATCACTGTTTTACTGCGCTTCCTCCTCCTTGCCAGAGGCCGCATCCGGGGCGCTGCCGCCGTACTCCTTGAGCTTATTATGCAAGGTTTTCAGGCTGATGCCGAGAATTTCCGCAGCCTTTGTCTTGTTATTGCTGGTGGATTCCAAGGTCTTGAGGATGAGCATCTTTTCCGCCTCACCGACGGTCGTGCCTACACCCAGACGCACCGCGTCCGGGTCATTCGCAGCAGGGCGCAAGGGCGCTTGTCCGAATCCGGGAGGCAGGTGTTTGGTTTCGATCATGCCGCTGTCGCAGACTATGACCGCGCGTTCAATGGTATTGCGCAATTCGCGGACGTTTCCCGGCCAGGAATAATTGTTGAACTGATTCAGCACGGCCTCGCTCACGGCGGCAACCTTGCGGGAGTGCTTCGCACTCATTTCCGACAGAAGGAGTTGCACCAGATCGGAAATATCTTCTTTGTGTTCCCGCAAGGGAGGCATGTGGATGTTGAACACGTTGAGCCGGTAATAAAGATCGCTGCGCAGTTCTCCGCTGGCGACGGCCTCGTCTGGAACCTTGTTCGTGGCAGCCAGCACCCGAACATCGACCGCTGTTTCCACTTTGCTGCCCAGCCGGCGCAGCTTGTGGTCCTCGAGCACACGCAACAGCTTGGCCTGAGTTCCTACAGGCATTTCTCCGATTTCATCGAGCAGGATTGTGCCCCCTTCGGCCAGCTCAAAACAGCCGGTGCGCCGTTCGAGCGCTCCCGTGAAAGCGCCTTTTTCGTGGCCGAAGATCTCGCTTTCGATCAGAGTTTCAGGAATAGCCGCGCAGTTGATGGCCACAAAGGGCCGCTCGCGGCGCGGGCTCAGTTGATGGATGGTGCGGGCCACTAACTCCTTGCCGGTGCCGCTGGCTCCCGTAATCAGGACTGACGCGGTGCTGGGCGCAACCAGTTCGATGAGCCGGAAAATCTCCTGCATCTTGCGCGACGCGCCGCGGAGTGTGCCCAGCGAGCCGGAATCCCTCAGCTTGCGGCGCGCGCTCTCGAGTTCCGCACGAGTTCCCACCAGAACCGACGCGTTTTGCAGCATCGTGCGCAGGCGGTTGGTGTCGATGGGTTTTGTGATGTAGTCATACGCACCCATGCGCATGGCCTGCACTGCACTGTCGATGGTGCCCTGTGCCGTTACTACGATTACCGCCATAGCCTGGGATTGTTCCCCGAGTTGCTCCAGCAGTTCGATTCCGCCCATGCGCGGCATCTTCAGATCGGTAATCACTATGGAAGGGACCGATTGCGCGGCCTTCTCCAGGCCTTCCACGCCGTCCCGAGCGGTTTCGGCCCGATATCCCCAAGAGGAAACTAACTCCGCCAGGCCCGTGCGCTCGTTTTCCTCGTCCTCGACAATCAATACTTTTTCGTGGCTCATCCCTATGGTTCTGCCCGGTTCTTCAAGGTCGTGCTTCCGCGCGGCTTCGTCGGCCGCGGAACTACAACCATACGCGGCTAGCTTCCTGCGGGGCAAGGTCTGGAGGCCGGCAGCCGCGGCCGTTTCGTCGCAGCCCCAGGTCGGGATCGAGGGTTCGTCCATGGTCATGTCAATTTGAGACCAGGATGCCCAACTAGGGACAAAACTACAGGCACTGTTGTCTAAGGAAGCAATTCTTGAAAATCGTTCTTTCTCTTTAAGATTGCAGTGCGCTAGAATTGTTTGTTTCCCGACAAAGGTCGTTCAAGCTGTTGATCATGCGTTAACCTTTCAGCGCAGCCTGCGTGCAAAGCGTGGGTAAGGCCGCGCACACATCATTGGAGGATGGAATGTCAGTTTGTTCTCGCTCAACCAGGCGCGCCGTCGCCGTCCTGTTCGTGGTTCTGGTGGTATTGCTCATCTCGATTCCTGTGCTCGCACAAAGCGACTCGAATCCGAAATATGACGTGTTTGTGGGATACCAGTGGCTGCATCCGGGTGGGACAGTCCCCTCGATCAACGGCGATCCTGCAAGTCCCACTGCCTTTCAAGTCCCGGATATGGCCAAGGGATTTGGCCTTGCCTTTACTTACAATTTCGATCGGCATTGGGGAGCGGAGGCCGACCTCGGGCAGAACTGGGGAAACGACAATTACGAGACGACGTACTCGGTTGGACCGCGCTTCATATGGCGCACCGATGAAGCCAACTACTTCTTGCATTCTCTGGTCAGTCTGAATCGAGTGAGCATCGGCGGCCTCAGCGCCGGAAATGGAATCGGAGCCATCCTCGGTGGAGGAATGGATCTGCCGATCACTAAGAAATTGGCCTTTCGCTTGTTTGAAGCCGATTACGTCTGGGGCCGGCACAATTATTCCGATTTTGCCAGCTCGGATTTTCCCGATCTGCGGCGTCCGTCGTTTGAAGGCGTCCGCCTGCGCACCGGGCTTGTTTTCAGTTGGGGTGGCGCGCCTGCCTTGGTTCCAGCCGCCAGTTGTTCGGTGCAGCCGGGTGAAGTGCTGGTGGGCGAGCCAATCACGGCCACTGTCGCTATCAGCAACTTCAACCCCAAGCACGCGGTCACGTATGCTTGGAGCGGTAACGGAGGCCAGATTACCGGGAAAGATACAACCGCGCAGATCGACACCACCAACGCGGCCCCCGGCAGTTACACCGTGACCGCCCATGTGACCGACGCCAAAGAGAAGAACAACAATGTGGCCAGCTGCTCGGCGAACTTCACGGTCAAGCCGCTGCCGCCGAAGAACCCGCCCACCATATCCATTTCTGCCAGCCCAAACAGCCTGCAGGCCGGTGGAACCGTTAACTTGTCGGCCAACTGCACCAGCCCGGATGGTGTCGGAGTCTCAGTAGCCAGCTGGACGGCCAGCGGAGGAACCGTTTCCGGAGCCGGCAGTTCAGCCACACTGAACACAACCGGTACTTCCCCGGGTGCGATCACGGTCGGCGCCACCTGCACGGATACGCGCGGTCTGACGGCTCAAGCTTCAACCGAAGTGACGATCGAGAACCCGCCCCCGCCGCCGGTTAATCCAGAGATCGTACGGCTGGAAGCGCGGCTCTCGCTGCACAGCGTTTACTTCGTAACTGACTATCCTAAGATCGCGAATCCAAAAGGCGGCCTGCTCCCGAGTCAGCAAAAAACGCTGATCTCGCTGGCTACCGACTTCAAGGAATATCTCCAAAGCAAGCCGGATGCGCACTTGATTCTGGGAGGCCACGCGGATGTGCGTGGCTCCGTCGAATACAATCAAGCGCTCTCCGAACGTCGTGTCAACCGCACCAAGAGCTTCCTGGTTGAACAGGGCGTTCCCGAAGCCAGCATCGA
The DNA here is from genome assembly GCA_963800575.1 of uncultured Acidobacteriaceae bacterium. GTDB lineage: Bacteria > Acidobacteriota > Terriglobia > Terriglobales > Acidobacteriaceae > Sulfotelmatobacter. The sequence goes on along the minus strand of CAWDBN010000016.1, from coordinate 176,756 downwards.
GACCAAGGCGTTTGGCAAGGAACACAACCTGACCGATGAGGAGGTCAAGGGTGAGGTCGAGAGCAACCCAGAGTTGACTGCAGAAGAGCGGCAGAGGGTTCTCAGGAACATCGTGACGATCAAGATGGCGAGCAATCGCCGGGTCGACGTCACTTTGAGCACGACAGGCCAAACCTCGGTTCGCCAATTCCCCTTCAATGCCGCGGACGCCTTGACGCTGATTGGCGGCAGGGAGTCCGAGCTCAAAAAGAAAGCAGCGCCAAGAAAGAAGCCGGCTGCGAAGCCGGGCACTCAGAAGCCCTAGCCGGCGTCTAAGTAGGGCTTGGAAAAACTCCCGCGGAGGACGCCGACGTCCTCCGCGATTTTCTTTTTGCCCTGAAATTCGCCCCGGACCACTCGCTTGCGCGAACCTCCGGACGCGATATCGGGCAACTTCTACACGGATGGTCCGGGACCGTCTCCTTATGTGCTTGATTCCATGAACCCTGATCTGGTACTTCATTTGCCACTATTGCAGACCAGAAGGCCGCGCGACCATGGATGCGATGACAACACTCCCACGGGCTCTCCGGACCCGCACTGCCCTCGGGATGTTCTGTCTTGTGCTGAGTCTGAGCCTGGGCTGTGCCCGGTCGGAGCCCTCAAATCCGACAAACGCTGATTCGGTCGACACACAAAAGCTTCCATTTCGCCCGGATGCTGATCCGGCCCCCGTTAGCGAGGGCGCTCGACCCGCGCCTGCGCCCGACCCCAAATTGAGTCTGCCTTTTCGGACAGGATTGCGGCCGCGCATCCTGCCCTCCGGAACCCTTCTGACCGTGCAATTAGATGACTCGCTTTCCGCTACCAGCGTTCATGCTGGTGACGCCTTCACCGCATCGGTCGCCGCGCCCCTCACCATAGACGGCGACACTCTCGTTGAACGTGGCACAACCGTTACGGGACGGATTGAGTCCGCGCAATCCCAAACCGACCGGCCCGGACTGGTTCCCGGTTCCGGCTACTTCCGGCTGACTTTAAATGCGATCACGATAGAGGGTAGGCAACTTGCTCTTCAGACCTCCAGCCTGTTTGCCCGCGGACAATCGCCGAACACCTCGTCCCCTGGCACGCCTTCAGACCTCCGCTCGGACACCGTCCAGGTCCAAAAGGGACGTCGGCTGACCTTTCGCCTGACCGCCCCGCTCACCGTCAACGACCCAAAGTCGATGGCCAGCGATCAATCCCCGAACGCACTCCCCGAATAAGTTGGTGCAATTCCTTCATTTGTAGCCTTATTCCAGCGGTTTTCAATGCTTATTATTTCCCCTATGTAGCAGAAAATAAGCTTATTGGCGAGTTTTCCACAGACTTTTCCTGTTTTGAGTGACGTCTGCCCTTCGCAGTGCCCGATTCGCCCTCCTATATTGAGATCGATTAGCGGAGCGGTCGGCCACGCCCGGCGTTCCCGATTCGGGAGCACCGAAGTATCAAGGAGCCCATCGTGGGGTTTCTTTTGGGAACCGTCCCGCGCCAAAGTAAATGCATGAACACCGCAACTCCATTTCCGTGGTCAGACCTGGCAGCCGGAGACACCACCAACACTCACATTGAGGAAACCCAACTCCAGGCTCAGAGATGGGAGGCGGTCGGCCGCCTGGCAGGCGGGGTGGTGCATGACTTCAACAATCTGCTCACCGGCGTCATGCTCTACTGCGATCTTCTGCACTCGAGCCTCGACGCGCGTGACCGCCGCCGGCGTTACGCCGAAGAGATTCGCTCCGCCATCGTGCAAGCCACCGGCCTGGTCAAGCAGTTGCTGGTTTTCGCACGGCCGCAAGCCACACCGGTCCGGACTTTGTGTCTGAATGAAATTGCCCGCGGGATGCACGATTTACTGGCTCGGCTGATCGGCGAAAACATCGCCCTCGAGCTGCGTCTCGATCCGGAATTAGGTGCGGTCACCATCGACCAGGCTCAGGCGCAGCAGGTCTTGCTGAATCTGATCCTCAATGCTCGCGACGCGCTGCCCAACGGCGGCCGGATTTCGGTCGAGACCAGCAACTGCAAATTCCAGCCCGTCGCCGGGACCATGTCACCGACCGGGCTCCCTGCCTTCCCATGCGTGCTCCTCGTCGTGAGCGACAACGGTCACGGCATGGACGCCGCAACCCGCCAGCGCCTCTTCGAGCCATTCTTCACCACCAAGAACGCCGGCCAGGGCACCGGCTTGGGATTAACTACGGTCCGCAGCATCGTTACCACCAATCGTGGACTGATCCACTTCGAAAGCGAACCCGGCCGCGGTACTCGCGTGCTGATCTTGCTCCCCCGCGCATCTCAGCCTGCCTTCTCCGATCCTCTGGACAAAGCCGATGCGGATTCGGGAGCCCAGCCACCAACACCAATTCAGCAAATCAAAAAGGAATCACTCTTATGACCTCAGCCGCAGTAACCCACACCCTCGCTACTCCTCAGATCATGGCCGCAAATTTTCTGAACCTCCTCATCGTCGACGACGAACGCTCCATCCGCGACGCATGCCGCGAGGTCGCGCTCTCGCTCGGTTTTATTGCTCACGTCGCCGATTCCGCCGAGCATGCCTACCGCCTGCTGCAAGTTCAAAGCATTGACGCCGTGTTGCTCGACTTGCGCCTGCCCGGCGCGGGCGGCCTCGAAGCTCTCCGTCAAATCAAATCGCACCGCCCTGAAGCTCTCGTAATCGTCGTGACGGGCTACGGCACCGTGCAGTCAGCCGTCCAGGCCATGAAGAATGGCGCTTACGAATACGTGACCAAACCGTTCAGCGTCGAGGAACTCAAACTCCTACTGCAGCGCGTCTCCAACCACCTCAAGTTGAAAACCGAAAACCGCATCCTCCGCGAGAAGCTGAAGTCGAAACAGGGCTACGGCGGCATCGTCGGCCGCGCCCCCGAAATGGAGAAGCTCTACCGCATCATTGCCAAAGCCGCTAACAGTTCCCACCCTGTGCTGATTCTCGGCGAGAGCGGCACGGGCAAAGAGATGGTCGCGCGTTCTATTCATTACTCCGGACCGTTCCACGACAAGCCGTTCATCCCCGTCGACTGCGGCTCGCTGGTGCCCACACTGATCGAAAGCGAGCTGTTCGGCTATGTGAAAGGCGCATTCACCGGCGCCAATCAGGCCAAGGACGGACTGCTCGCCATCGCCGAAGGTGGAACCGTGTTTCTCGATGAAGTTGGCGAACTTCCTGTCGACCTCCAGGCCAAACTCTTGCGGGCGATTCAGGAAAAGGAAATTCGCCCCGTCGGCAGCACCCGCCGCATTCCTATCAACGTCCGCATCCTCGCCGCCACGAACCGCATCCTGGAGCAAGCTGTGACCGAAGGCTCTTTCCGCCGCGACCTGTATTTCCGCCTGAACGTGCTGAGCCTGCGCATCCCTCCGCTGCGCGAGCGCCGCGAGGATATCCCGCTGCTCATCGCCCATTTCATGGAGCGCACCTCGCGCGCCTCAGGGCAGGAAAAAATCCTGACCGACGAAGCCGTCAAAGCCATGCTGGCCTATGACTGGCCGGGCAACGTCCGCGAACTGGAAAACTGCTTGGAGCGCACCTGCGCGTTTACCAGCGGACCGCTAATCCATGTACCCGACTTGCCCCCGGCCATCGCCGGCGCGCATGTCGCCGCGCCGTCAAACGGCAACGGACACAACCAGAGTAAGATCGTCCCCATGGCGGAACTGGAGAGGCAGACCATTCTGAACGCCATTGCGGAACTTAACGGAGATAAATTGCAGGCTGCCCGCCTGCTCGGCATCGGCAAGACAACTCTGTACCGCAAGCTGAAGGATTACGCGGCCCAGGTCTGAAGGCAGCTCTCAGTTCTCAGTTCCCGGTTCTCAGTTTCAGCCCAAGGTTTTAGCTGCGAACTGAGAACTGAGAACTGCGAACTGAGAACTGGGAACTGAGAACTGTTTCTTGTTCCGCAACGGGAACAGCGGACTGGGCATCGTTCTCTAAAGCTAGCCTTTTCAATGCCAGCGGCAGTGGTGCACCGCGTGCTACAGAAACAGCATGATCCTACTCATAACCCCTTCGGCACGCGGCCAAGAGTGCGCTGCCACCGTAAAAGAGGCCACCGGCGAGGAAACCCACTGGGCGGAAGATCTGCCACAGGCGGTAGCGCGGCTGCGCGAACAAACTTACTCAGCCGTTGTCATCGACCAATTCCTTCTGGAGAACGAGCCCGCCGAAAGCGACCAGGTGATCGAGCATCTGGGAACGGCCTTTCCCGTCTACCTCAATTTCGCTGTCAGCGGCATGGAGCGTCTGCTACGCGAGGTCCGCTCCGCGTTGCATCGCCGCAAGCGTGAGGAAACTCAGGCTCGCCGTTCGGTCGAGCAACAGATTCGCAGTGAAGTATGCGAATCCCTCACCGCCATGCTGCTTTCCTGCGAACTAGCCATGGCCGTGCCCGAGGTCCCCGCCCCCGCCGCGGACAAGATCCGGCTCATCGACAGTCTCGCCCGCGATATGCGCCTCAGGCTGGGCGCGAACTGACTCGCTTAAACTGATTCGTATCATAAATCTGTGCAAGATTCTGCACTGTCGCCTCAGCCGCAGAAAACCTTCGACGCCCCACCCTCATTGGCACTAGAATAAACACGCAAACTGCGGGAGCCCGCATTCCGCGGGCTATCCTATGCACCGGAGGCCCTGTGCACGTTCTCGTCACCGCCGATACCATGTCCGGTTCATGGAGCTACACCCGTGAACTGGTCACGGGACTGGTCACGCGTGGCGTCCGGGTCACGCTGGTCAGCTTCGGCGAGATTCCCCTGCCAGAGCAAACTGCCTGGATGGACCTGCTCCACGGCCTTGAATATCGGCCGACAGCTTTCCACCTGGAGTGGATGGACGAGGCTCCGCAGGATCTGCATGAGTCCTCGGATTTCCTAGCCAGTTTGGCGCGCGAAGTTCGGCCCGACCTGCTTCACCTTCACCAGTTCTGCCACGGCGATCTCCCGGTAAATATTCCGCGCGTGGTGATGGCCCACGGCGACCTTTTCAGTTGGAGCGAAGCTGTCCAGGGTTGCAGCCCCCGACCCACGCGCACGCTGAAGTGGTATCGCGATACGGTAATTCGCGGCATCACCGTTGCCGACGCTGTAGTCGCGCCCTCAGCCTGGATGCTCGACACGCTTCGCGCCACCTACACTCGCCCGCGCCGCGGAGCAGTTATCTACCCCGGCCGCAATCCCATCTTCTTCAATCCCTACGTCAGCAAAGAGGACTCTGTGCTATCGGTCGGGCGCCTGCTCGATGCCGGCAAGCAAGTCCACCTGCTGACGCAGCACACGCAACCGTTCCCGGTCTGCATCGTGGGCGCGGAGCAAACCGTGCCCGTGCCCCGCCTTCCCATTCGGGCCGACGTGAAGGTTTCGACTGAGCAGAATTCCGTCGCCGTTCGCGGCCCTCAGACCGATGCTCAACTGCGCGCCCTCTACAGCCGCGCTGCCATCTACGCTGCCACGGCCCGCTATGAGCCGCTCGGCATCGCGGCACTCGAAGCCGCATTTTCCCGCTGCGCCATTGTCGCCAACGATATTCCCAGCTTTCGCGAATTCTGGGGCGATGCCGCCCTCTACTTCCGCACCAACGACGCCGGCAGCCTGGCGGAAACTCTTCGCCAGCTCGAGGCCGACCGCCCCCTGCGCCAGGCCTACGCCGACCGCGCCTACACTCGCGCCCGCGAACGCTTCACCACCAAGCGCATGATCGACGACTACCTCGACCTCTACCGCAGCCTGGTGTCGGCAAATGCCCTGGCCGCCTGAGATCCGACCCTTTTTCCCTGCACCCCGCTCGCGTCGTTGTGGTCCCGTGTCGTTGTCATCCCGCGTCGTTGTCGCCCGAGTCATTGTCATCCCGAGTGAAACGAGGGATCTTGGTTTCCTCCGGGCAGGAGAGCAACGACCGTGGTCTAATGTCTTAAAGACCGAGGAGAACCCATGCCACAAAGCCCGCACAACCTAATCGGAGAGCTGCATAACCTGGCAGCCCATGCCCATAACGCCGCTGCTGTAGCCCACGGCAAAGGAGATCATCTGACCGCCCACGAACTTAGCCAACAGGCGCACGAACACTCCAGAAACGCCCTAAAGCTCGCCGAAGAACTCGCCCGGGAAGCGAGAAACTCCAGCAAATCCTGAGGGCCGCTTGTCATCCTGAGGCAGCGGAGTCGCTCGTGAAGCGAGCGACTCCCAACGAAGGACCTGTGCAATCGCGGTCAGAACTGTCGCTGCCTGAACATAGGTCTCGTCTTCACTCTCCATTTTCACGCCCCGCGACACCCACCCCCGCTTAATGGTATCTTCTTATCCTTACTAGAAACCCGTAAGGTTGGAGGAATCAAAGCCATGGCTCAGGTAAAGATCACAATCCGTCCCAACGGCCCCTACCGTGTTGAGGCGCCCGAGGGTTCAATCGAACTCGTCGACGTCAACGGAACGCAGTACGACCTCACCGGCAAGCCCGCTTTTTCTCTCTGCCGCTGCGGCGGCTCGGTGAACAAACCTTTCTGCGACGGTACCCACAGCCGCATCGGGTTCCAGGGCGCAGAACTAGCCGTCAAGAAAGCCGAGGGCTAGCCGCCCAACTTTGTGGGGGTGTCCCAAAGCCGCCTTTGTCAAGAGGTCGTACCCGCTCGGAGCTGTGGAAGCCTGTGGAAAACCACCCTCGACAGCCCGTTCGTGACCTCGAGAAGTGCGTAAAAGACACACCCACCATCCGCAACCGCGTGATTCGGATGGCTTTGCAACCCTATAGCTGGGAGATATTATTTGCGAATGTCGCTTGAGTGTTCCAGTCGGAACATTCAGCACAATGTTCCAGTTGGAACACTCAGCGACTCGGAGGCTTCTTGAGCGAAAAGAGCGATCGTGCATTGAGCGACCGTGAATTGGGAATGCATCGCAACATAACGCGCCGCGACTTCCTCAACGGCGTCGCCGTAACCGCCGGCACCGCGATGATGCCCTGGCATCTGCTCGCCGCCGCCGATAATGATTACCAAAGCGCCGGGCCCGAGAAGTCTCCCAACTACTATCCGCCCGCACTCACCGGACTGCGCGGCAGCCACGTCGGCTCCTTCGAATCGGCGCACTCTTTGCGCGACGGCACGTTCTGGGACACTGCCGGCGCACCACAAGATACAGGCGAAGCTTACGACCTCATCATCGTAGGCGGCGGCATCAGCGGCCTCGCCGCCGCGCACTTCTATCGCAAGCGCGCCGGCGCGAACGCACGCATTCTGATCATCGAGAACCATGACGACTTTGGCGGCCACGCCAAGCGCAACGAATTCCAGGTGGGGAAGAAAACTCTTCTAGGCTACGGTGGAACCTACTCGATCGAGAGCCCCGAACCATACAGCGAGGTCGCGAAAGGCGTCATTGAAGAATTGGGAATCGAGGTGACCAGCTTTCCAAAATATCTCGACCGCGATCTTTATGGCGCCATGGGGAGAGTCCCCAAGATTTTTTTCGACAAAGAAACTTTTGGCACCGACAAACTGGTGGATGATCCATATCCTTTCCCTGGTGGTGAGACCTACGATCTCGCAGTTGCCGGACCCGACGCCTGGGCGCACTTCGTGGCCGAGGCTCCAATTGCAGAACAGGCCCGCAAAGATGTGTCCCGTCTGTGCCAGGAAAAGAAAGACTATCTCCCGGGGCTCAATGCCGAACAGAAAGAGGCACGCCTCGCCCGCATCAGCTACGCTCAATTCCTCACCGAGCAGGTGGGCGTGCACGGCGACGTCATTCGCCTCTACCAGACCATTTCGCAACCTTTGTTTGGTGTGGGGATTGAAGCAGTTGCCGCGCTGGACGCAGCGGATACGGGATATCCAGGCTTCAGTGGAATGGGCATTGAAGCAGAAGGTTTAAGCAATGAGCGAAAATATTTCTTCCACTTCCCCGACGGCAACGCCAGCATCGCGCGCCTGCTCGTACGAAATTTGATCCCGGACGCTATACCGGGCAACTCTGCGACAGGTGTGGTTACGGCCCGTGCGAATTACGCGAAGCTCGATGAGAAAAACTCAAGCCTGCGCATTCGATTGAACAGCACGGCGGTGCGCGTGAAGCACGTGGGTTCGACCAGTTCCAGTGACCCGGCGCAGGCCACCGAGGTTGAGGTCGCCTACATGCGGGGCGGCAAGCTTTATAGCGCCAGAGCGAAACACGCGATTCTGGCGTGCTGGAACATGATGATTCCTTACCTCTGCGATGAGTTGCCGGAGGCGCAGAAAGAGGCGCTGGCGTTTGCGACCAAGGTGCCGCTGCTCTATACCAATGTACTGTTGCGTAACTGGACTGCGTTTCAGAAGCTGGAAGCGAATGCGATCTATGCGCCGGGCGGCTACCATACGGGCGTCGACCTAGACCTCCCCGTCAACATTGGCGAGTATCGCTGCCCGCGCTCGCCGGACGAGCCGACGGTCGTGCACATGAGCAAGTCTCCCTGCCGCGCCGGGCGCCCGGCGCGCGAACAGCACGTCGCCGGTCGCATCGAACTGTACAGCACTACGTTCGAAACCATGGAGCGCAAAGTTCGCCAGCAACTGGCCCGGACCCTGGGGCCAGGAGGCTTTGATCCCGCGCGCGACATCCTGGCGATTACAGTGAACCGCTGGCCTCACGGTTATGCCTACGAGTACAGCAGCCTGTGGGACAAGTTCGTGCTGGAAGGCGGCGAGACGCCATGCGAGCGGGCGCGAAAAACATTCGGACGGATCGCGATCGCCAATTCGGACGCAGGGGCTCTCGCCTATACAGACGAGGCCATCAATCAGGCCTGGCGGGCGGTGGGAGAGTTGAAGAGCTAGTTGCGAGTGCGTCTTATATCGGCGTACGTCGTCTATCTAGCTGCGGGGCAGAGGTCCGGGGTGCGACTAGGGATGCTTCGACTACGCAGGATCGTCCTCTGGACGATCCTACTCCGCTCAGCATGACAGAAATCAAGATTGACAAATAAGGTCACAGGCAGCCGGGAAAGAGTGCCCGCTCCACACGGTCAAAATCTTTCTTCAGCGGCGCCGCGAAAATAAAGTTCGAGGAGTGTTCTAAATTTACTCGTCCGAAGCGCAAAGGCACGTCGTAGTGGTGTGCTGTCCCGATAGCGGCGCCCGCGAGGGCGAGAATCACAACTAGAAAGACCGCGATGCGGCGCGGGGCCTGGTCTCGCTGCGGAGCGATGAGGGCGATTAGTGCTCCAACGATTAGTCCGGTGATGAGACCTCCGATGTGTGCCGTGTTGTCGACGCCGGGAAGCACGAATCCGAAGATAAGGTTGTAGACGACAAACGCACCCAGACTGCGCAAGGTGCCGGAGAGTGCAGAGCGCGGTACAGAGAATTCTCCTAGTTTGAGGGCAGTGATGAGCGCGCCGGCTAATCCGAAGATGGCTCCAGACGCGCCAACGCTAGGCACGTATGGATGCCATGCGGCGCTGGCGAGACTCGCTCCCAGGCCGCAGATGAGATAGATCGCGGCATAAGTCCAGCGTCCATAGAGCGATTCACACAGTTGGCCCAGGTTCCACAGGCACCACATGTTGAAGGCGATGTGGATCAGGCCACCGTGAACGAATACGTTGGTCAGCAGGCGCCACCATTCTCCGGAGAGTGTGAGCGCGCCTACATTCGCGCCCCACAGTATGAGTTCGCGCACGGGGAAGTCCATCACGGTAGAAGAGGCGAGCGCCATGCCGAGGAATACGGCCGCGTTGATACCGAAAATAATTTGGGTGAGGCCGATTGCGGATTCGCTACCGCGCATCCATGGCGTGGGCATGACGGTTTGCGGTGCGTCGTCGGGGACCTCGCCGCGCTGGTAGGCTTCGTGTTGCACACACCACGGGCAGATCTTCTTTCCGAAGGATAGACCGGGGAGTTGACGGCCGCATTTAACGCAGTTTGCCATGGGTTAAAAGAGTATCAGCAGTTTGGACGCCGAAGAAAATCTTTAACACAGAGGTCACAGGGGAACACAGGGTGATACACAGGCGTCAGTGAATCGTCTTGGTTTTTCTCGACATGTAATCCATCAGCAGGTATTGGCCTAGCGTGTAGGGGGTGGTGAAGTAGGCTTTGCCGCGGCACATCTCCGTTACTTTCTGCACGAATTGGACCAAGCCGTAATCTGAGGCGAGCATGAAGGTGTTGATGAGGACGCCGGCGCGCTTGCACTTCGAAACCTCTTCGAGCGTCTGGCTTACGACCAGCGGGTCGAGGCCGAAAGCGTTTTTGTAGATGCGTCCGTCTTCGAGGGTCAGGGCGGAGGGTTTGCCGTCGGTGATCATGACAATCTGCTTCATGTCTTTTCTTTGGCGTTGCAGAATTCTTTGCGCCAGACGCAAGCCTTCGCGCGTGTTGGTGTAATACGGTCCGACCTTGACCCGGGCCAGCTGCGAGAGCGGGACTTCTTCGGCGGAGTCGTGGAAGAGGACGAGCGAGAGCGAGTCTCCGGGATACTGCGTGCGGATTAAGTGGGAGAGCGCCATGGCAACTTTTTTTGCCGGTGTGAAGCGGTCTTCGCCGTAGAGAATCATCGAGTGGGAGCAATCGAGCATGAGGACGGTGGCGCAGGAGGATTGGTACTCGCACTGGTGGACCTGCAAGTCGCGGTATTCGATGTTGAGCGGCAGCTCGAGGCCTTCGCGCCGGATGGCGCTCGACAGCGTCGCGGTGATGTCGAGGTTGAGCGTGTCGCCGAACTCGTAGGTGCGGGAAGCGCCGCTGGCTTCGATGCCGGTGGCCAGGTCGCGGGTGTCGTGGCGTCCGAAGCTGGATTTGCCGAGCGAACCGAGCAAGTTGCGCAGGGATTTGAAGCCGAGGAAGTCGAGACTCTTGTCGGTGATTTCGAATTTTGCCCGCTGCTGATTTTCTCCGAGTTGGCCGCCCGCGCCTGAGGGGCGCGAGGGATCGGGGGGCTGATCGATTGAGATGTAATCTTCCTGCTGCATGCGTTCGATCAGCTTTTCGATGAGTTCGTCGAGTTCGCCATCGGCTGCCATCTGCTGCAGCCGTTCGCGCATGTCCTCGTCGAATTGATCGCCTTCCATCAGGGCCTGTTCGATGGCGCGGCGGAGGTCGTCGAGGGTTTGCTCGCCCTCCGGCATTTCGTACCACATGTCGCTCTGGAAGCCGCTTTGCAAGAGGTAGTCGGAGAGCGCGCTGAGCAGGTCTTCCATGCTCATCTCGCCCGCGGCGTCGGGGACGTATTTGCTGTAGCGGATGCGTTTCATAAAAGCAGTGGCCAGTGGCCAGTGATCAGTGGCCAGTAAAACCTGAGGACGAATGGCGTTGACTGGCCACTGGACACTGATCAATGACCACTGTTTTTAGTTAAACTGCCTTCTCTGCCTATAAGGTGGTTCTTCTTTGTCGAAACTTTTTTCGCGTACTGGTTCGGGCTTTTTCTCCCCGGCTTTGAAGACTCGTTCTTCGTTGCGGCCGATGCGCTTGTGGGCGTGCAGGCCTTCGAGAATGAATTCGGCGGCGGAGACTTGCTGTTCCGGGCTTTCTTTCTGTGAGACGCCTAGCGGACCGAGCTTGTCGATCAGGCCTTGAATCTCTTTCAAGTTTTCGAGAGCTTCCAGAGCGGCGATCGAATCCGAAAGCTGAATTTCGCCCCCCAGATCGAACCACTGCACGATCTGCTGCACGTTGGCGCCGGTGAAATACTCGTCGTAGGTTTTGGCGATGGCCGTGCGGATCAGCTCCCGCGAGACGTGGTCAGCGCCTTTCATCTCGCCTTCGTATTCGAGTTCCAGTTTGCCGGTGATGGCGGGGAGCGCGGCGTAGACGTCACTGACACGGGGTACGACCAGTTTTTCGTCGTTGCGAAGAGCGCGCCGCTCGGCGTTTGAGATTACGTTCTCCATCGCGGAAATCGGAAGGCGCTGGCTTACGCCAGACCGTTTGTCGATTTTCTTATCTTCGCGGGCAGCGAAGGCGATGCGCTCGATCACTTCCTGAATGTAGGTGGGCAGATGCATTGCCTGGGCTTCGCTTTGGGTGTGGCGGCTGGTCCATGCTTCCTGCGCGGTGATGGCGATCCCTTCGTCGACCGTGGCCGGGTAGTGAGTGCGAATCTCGGAACCGATACGGTCTTTAAGCGGCGTGATGATTTTGCCGCGGGCGGTGTAGTCCTCAGGATTGGCGCTGAAGACGATGGCTACGTCGAGCGGCAGGCGGATGGGATAGCCCTTAATTTGGACGTCGCCCTCCTGCATGATGTTGAACAAGCCGACCTGAATTTTTCCGGCGAGGTCGGGAAGTTCATTGATGGCGAAGATGCCGCGATTGGCGCGGGGCAGCAGGCCGTAGTGGACCGTGAACTCACTCGACAATTCGTGGCCGCCGCGGGCTGCCTTGATGGGATCGATGTCGCCGATCAGGTCTGCGATAGTGACGTCAGGCGTGGCGAGTTTTTCCACGTAGCGGTCGTCGGGAGTTAGATAAGAAATGGGAGCGGCATCGCCGAGGCGCTGGATTTCTTCACGGCAGCGGCGGCAGATAGGAGCGTAGGGATTGTCGCGAATCTCGCAGCCGGTTAGATAAGGCATGTGAGAATCGAGCAGCGTCGTCAAGGCCCGCAGGATGCGGCTTTTGGCCTGGCCTCGCAGGCCGAGCAGAATGAAATTGTGCCGCGAGAGAACGGCGTTCACGATTTGGGGCACGACTGTATCGTCGTAGCCGACGATGCCGGGGAAGATGCCGGCGTCGTCTTGGTGGCGCAAACGGGTGATGAGGTTGTCGCGGAGTTCGTCCTTCACGCGGCGGGTGCGCAGGCGTTCTTCGGAAAAGGAGCTGCGACGCAATTCGCCTAGGGTGCGCGGAAGACTCATAGAACCCCCGAAAGAAACTTTCATAAATTATACGCGGAAGAGCGGGCTTCGGTTTCGGCGCTCCCACGCGCGACGTCAAAATCTTCACCACAGAGGGCACAGGGTTCACAGGGTAACCCCTGACTGGGCTGAAGGTCGACCGTTCTCAATGTACGTGGCCGTTGCCGCCCGCCTTTTCGCGGGCGCTGGCGGCGCGGCGGATGTTGGGGATGATGGTTTCTAAATAGTTGATAAGCAAAGTCAGACGCTCCGGCTCTGAGCGCAGCGTGAGCAGCTTTTGTTTGAAGTCCAAATCGAGGGGTACGGAGCCGGCAAGGTGAAAGGACAGCACTGTGGGGTTGGCGGGGGAAAGATCCTGCCGAGCGCCGGCAATTGCGAGCAACTCGGAGTGGAGCTGAACCGCGCGCGAGGCGTCTGCCTGCGGCGGGGTTCCGGGCTCGTCATCGATCATGAGAACTTCCGCTTGAAGAAACGAACGCTCCTGGTTGACGCGCACGAGTTCGAAACGTTGCCGGCCTTCGGTGACCAGGTCGAGACGTCCGTCGGGGTACTCTTTTACCACGGTGATGATTTCGGCGGTGCATCCGATCTCGGCTAGCCCTTGCTCGAGGGCGCGCACCACGCCGAAGGTGCGATGCTGGGCAAGACACTCGCCAATCATTTCTTTATAACGCGGTTCGAAAATGTGCAAGGGTAGGGCAGTGCCGGGAAACAGGACGACGTCGAGCGGAAACAGGGGTAGAAGCGCGTCCAAGAAGTCTCCGGTGGCAGGCGCGGGATGAGCTTCGGGAAGTCACCGCGCTGTCCCAGATTGTACCCGAGCTTGACTTCACAAGTTACAGAGGAATAGAAGCGCGTTATGGAACTTTCGGGGAAAATTGTGGTGGTGACGGGTGCTTCCATGGGAATTGGGGAAGCGATTGCGAAGATCTTTGCCGATCACGGAGCGAGCGTTGTGATGCTGTCGCGCGATGCCGGCCGCGTCGAAGCGGCGCGCGGTCGCGTGGGGCATGGCGAGCGGACGCTGGCGATGGCCTGCGACGTGCGGCATCGCGAGGATGTTGACCGCGCTGTTGGGCTGACTCTGCATCATTTTCAGAGGATCGATGTCTGGGTGAACAACGCCGGGCATGGGCTGCTTGATTCGGTGGCGCAGATGGACATGGCGGCGTGCCGGGAAATGTTCGAAACGAATTTGTTCGGGGCAGTGGGAGCGATGCAGGCGGTGATTCCGGTGATGCGGCAACAAGGCGGGGGGATGATCATCAATATTTCGAGCGTGGCGGGGCATATTCCCATCCCGTTCCATGCGGCTTACAGCGCGACCAAGTTTGCGCTGAATGCGATGGGCAAGGCGGCGAGCGTGGAGTTGAAAAAAGATGGGATTCACGTGCTGACGGTTTGTCCGGGATATGTGCGGACGGCGTTTGGTGAAAATGCGATTCAGGGGAATGAGTTGAAGCGCGTGCGTCCGGGATCGGTGCGCGGGATTACTGCCGACCGCGTGGCGCGGGCTACGCTGCGGGGATACTTGAAGTGGAAGCGGGAAGTGATTGTGCCTTGGACTATGTATGTGCCGGTGAAGATCTACGAGCACTTTCCCGGGTTCGTGGAGTGGGCGATGGGGCGGATGGCAGGGTGATTGGGTAGCTTCCAAGGAAAAAAGCTTTACCACAGAGGGCACAGGGGTCCACAGGGTAATTCTTGGACTATCCCAGCTCTGCCAGCATGGCTTCCATCTCGCCCTGAGCGTGGAGGTTTCCAGTGCGGCGGGCGGAGGCTATGCCGTCAGTAAGCATGGTCCTGGCGTCGGCGATTCGGCCGGCGCGGTTTAGCGTTTGGGCGGCCATGAAATAACCGGGAGTGTAGTCGGGACTGGATTTGAGCAGGATGGCGAATTCGGCCAAGGAGCGGTCGAAGTCGCCCTGGTTGGAGTATTCCATGGCCAGACCGTAGCGCGCGAAGGTGTCGTTGGGATTCTGCGTGAGGATGTCGTTGAGAGCGGCAATGCGGTCCATAAGGCAGTGGTCAGTGGTCAGTGGCCAGTGATCAGTGATTAGAGATCAGTGGCCAGCTCAGATGAGGTTACTACAAACTGCGCCTTTGCTTCCGGATCTGTTCTTGATTGGATTGGATCTGCAGAGATGAGTAGAATGCAGTCCATAACATTTTGAATATTGCCTGTTCTGCGGAGCGTGGTTGGTGGCTTGTCCGTTTTTCATGCCGGTAGAAAAGTTGGAGAACGGGAATTGGCTGCATGCGCGGCGGCTCCCGTTGGGATGCGGGTGGAGCGGGCGATGCTCGGCGCCGGGACATGAGGGTGAGACTCCATCGCAGGAAGAGTTGCGGGAGTTCTGCAATCTTGGGTATGCGGAGGGTTGCGCGCGATTGCCTCGCGAGCGGGAGTGGGATTCAGTCCGCTTTGCGGCCAGAACCGTAGGAGACGCGCAGAACGGAACTGAGGGGCGCATTCACGTTCGTTACGTATGCGAGCGCGAGCATCGTCCGGCAGGGCATGGGACGCTGGAGTTTGATGCCTACGAGTCGCGATGGGTCGAGTTCCATCGTGATGACCGCGTGCAGCGGATGGCGGAGTGTTTTCTGCAGTCGTTCCTGGAGAAGAGGAAAAAGCAGGCAGCGGCTAGTTAGAAGTCGAGTGCAGCTGCCCGGCTTCGCCGGGCGGACGGCCGAGAGCCTGCCCTGAGCTTGTCGAAGGGGCGGCTGTCCCCACATTGGAATCTGGTGCAGCGGAAAAAGTGAAGACCATGAGTGAAGAGAGCTTGACGCCCCGGCCAGTTCGGGACTCCCAGTCGGAGATGACGGAAATTGTTCTGCCCAACGATGCCAACCCTCTGGGTGCTCTGCTCGGCGGACGATTGATGCATTGGATCGATCTGGCGGGAGCGATGGCGGCTCACCGCCACTCGCGCACTTACGTCGTAACGGCTTCGGTGGATCACATCGATTTCCTGGTGCCGGTGAAGGTTGGGGATCTGGTGATTTTGAGATCGTCGGTGAACCGCGTTTTTCATACATCGATGGAAGTGGGAGTGAAGGGATGGGTGGAGAATTACATAGCGGATACGGCGCAACACGTTGCCTCGGCATATCTGACTTTTGTGGCCATCGATGGCAAGGGGAACCACTTGAAGGTCGCTCCGGTGATTCCAGATAGCGAGGAGCAGCAGCGGCGCTACGATGACGCGGGGCGGCGGCGCGAGATCCGGCGCGCGGAGCTGGAGCGGCGGCGCAAGGCGAAACGGTAATCCGCAGATGTGATCGGCGTCACATCGGGCCCTTGGCAAAAACGGATAGTCTATACGGTTGCCACCGAGGGATTTTCATGGATAGTGCGCTTCTGGTCGATCGCATTCACTTCGCATTTACAGTCACCTTCCACTATCTGTTTCCGCAACTCACCATGGGCCTGGCGCTGCTGATCGTGGTGCTCAAGACGCTTGCCCTGCGCCGCAATGACGAAACCTACAACCAGGCGGCGCGTTTCTGGGCGCGAATCTTCGGCATCAACTTCGTGATGGGCGTGGTGACTGGAATTCCGATGGAATTTCAGTTTGGCACGAACTGGTCGCACTTCTCGCGCTTCGCCGGAGGGGTGATCGGACAGACTCTGGCCATGGAAGGCGTGTTCGCTTTTTTTCTGGAGTCGGCGTTTCTCGGACTGTTTCTTTACGGGGAGAAGCGGCTCGGTCCGCGGGCGCACTGGTGTTCCGCGGTCGCTGTATTTCTAGGATCGTGGCTTTCCGGGTTCTTCATCATCGCCACTGATGCGTGGATGCAGCATCCCGTAGGCTTCGTTGGGGCCAAGGATGGTTCGGTGCAACTCTCGAGCTTCTGGGAACTTGTGCTGAATCCATGGGCATGGTGGCAGTATGCGCACAACATGGGCGGCGCCGCGATTACGGCCGCGTTTGTGATGGCGTCAGTGGGCGCGTTCTACTTGTTGTGGGGAAAGTTTGAGGCGCAAGCGCGGATCTTCGTACGGGTGGGCGTGGTCGCCGGATTGATCTTCAGCGTCTTGCAGTTGTTCCCGACCGGAGACGGTCAGGGGCGGATGGTTGCCGTGCACCAGCCGGTCACACTCGCAGCCATGGAAGCGCTGTTTGTGAGCCAGGAGGGCGCGCCGCTGGTGATCCTGGGGCAGCCGAATGTGGCTGAGCGCAAGATTGATAACCCCCTCGAGGTGCCCGAAGCGCTCAGCTTTCTGACTTACCGCGCGTGGAAAGCCGATGTGCAGGGGCTCGATGCGTTTCCTTCGGATATGTGGCCGGAGAACATCGCGCTTCTCTACTACAGCTACCACATCATGGTCGGGCTGGGGACGATCTTCATCGCGATAATGGTGGTGGCTGCGTTCTTGTTGTGGCGCGGCAAGCTGTTTTCTGCGCGATGGATGCTCTGGATTCTGCTGCTGGCCTTGCCGTTTCCTTACATTGCCAACACTGCGGGTTGGATGACGGCGGAACTAGGACGACAACCCTGGCTGGTTTATGGCCTGATGCGCACGGCAGAGGGATATTCGAAGACGGTGTCGGCAGGCAATGTGATGTTCACGCTGCTGGGTTTTCTCGGCATGTACATGGTGCTGGGGATTTTGTTTCTGTTTCTGGTACGGCGGGAGATTGAGCACGGACCGACGGCCGAAGTGAGTTCGGGACACTAGAGCGCATTGCCTACGAGGGACGTGATGGAAACCCTATGGTTCATGATCGTAGCCGTGATGGTGGCGGCTTACGTGGTGCTCGACGGCTTCGATCTCGGAGCCGGAGCGATTTACCTGAGCGCGGGCAAAACTAGTGACGAGCGGCGGAAGATCCTGCGCGCTATCGGTCCAGTGTGGGACGGCAATGAAGTGTGGCTGCTCGCGGCAGGAGGGACGCTCTACTTCGCATTTCCATTGCTCTATGCTTCGAGTTTCAGCGGCTTCTATCTGCCCCTGATGATGGTCCTGTGGCTGCTGATGCTGCGCGGGATCGGCATTGAGCTGCGCGCGCATATGGAGAATCCGGTTTGGGTCGGTTTCTTCGATTTGATCTTCTGTGTTTCCAGTGTACTGCTGGCGATCTTCTTCGGCGCCGCTTTAGGGAACGTCGTGCGCGGCGTGCCTCTGGGAGTGGACGGCTATTTCTTCGAGCCACTGTGGACAAATTTCCGCGTGGGCGCGAATACGGGAATCCTCGACTGGTATACGGTGCTGACTGGCGTGATTGCGCTCGTGACCCTAACAGCGCACGGGTCGTTGTATGTCGCGGTCAAAACCGATGGCGAATTAAATCAGCGCACGCGCAGCATCGCGTTGTGGGCTTGGCCGCTGCAACTCATCTTGACTATGGTGGGTTTGGTCGCGACCTGTTATGTGCAGCCTACTGTGCTCGACAACTACAAGCAGCATGCCGCCGGGTTTGTGATTCCGGTCGTCGTGTTCGGCAGTCTTGCCGTCATGATCTATGCCATCCGCAAAGGGCAAGAGAAGGTTGCTTTCCTGGGATCCGCCCTTTACATCGTGGGGATGCTGGTGGGAGCAGCGTTTGCGCTATATCCAGTGGTGTTGCCGGCCAGCACCGATCCTGCTCACAGAAGCCTAACCATCTACAACACTGCCGCAGGGCGACACGGGCTGACGGTCGGTCTGACGTGGTGGATTCTGGGGATGGGCCTAGCTCTGGGATATTTCACCCTGTTGTTCCGCATGTTTCGAGGGAAGGTGCGGCTGGAGGGGGAAGGATACTAAACCTTCCTTCAGCCGGGCCCCGAGAGTTGATTATCCGACTTCTCGCTGTCTCCACATCACCGTCGCTGCCCCTGTATAATCTAGGTGCTCGATCCATCCTGACCTTATTCTCTGGAGTGTGATCCCTTGAGTGCACATATGCCGTCTCATCCCGGACAAGCCGCGCCGGGGCCACAGCCGTTGCCGGGAGTTGATGCCATCATTGCCGTGGGTTCGGGCAAGGGGGGCGTGGGCAAGACCACACTGTCGGTGAACCTGGCGGTCGCGCTGGCCAAGATGGGCCACAAAGTCGGACTGCTCGACGCGGATGTGTATGGGCCGAACGTCCCGCTCATGCTTGGCGTGAGCGGGCAGCCTAAGATGGTGGGGGAAAACCGCATCGAGCCGCTGGAAGCATTTGGGCTGAAGGTGATTTCGGTGGGCTTCTTGAATCCCGGGGACAAGCCCATCATCTGGCGCGGTCCGATGCTGCACCAGATTGTGAAGCAGTTTCTGAGCCTGGTGGAGTGGGGACATCTCGATTACATGGTCGTCGACTTGCCGCCGGGGACGGGCGATATCGCGTTGTCGCTGGTGCAGTCGGTGCCGCTGACGGGCGCCGTGGTGGTATCGACTCCGTCGGATGTTTCTTTGCAGGACGCGCGCAAGGCAATCGAAATGTTCCGGCAGATGAAGGTGGATCTGGTGGGGGTCGTCGAGAACATGAGCTTCTTTACTTGCCCGCACTGCAACCACGAGATCGATATCTTTTCCCGTGGCGGCGCCGAGAACATGGCGCAGAGGTTCAGCGTGCCGTTTCTCGGGAGCATCGAACTTGACCCCGAGGTGCGCAAGTCCGGGGACGGCGGAAAGCCGATCGTCTTAGAGGGCGAGAATTCGCCGCACGCCAAATCCATCTTCGCCTTTGCCCGGAAGGTGGTGGAGCGGGTGGGAGAGATCAAGGCCGGTGAAACGGCCAGCGTGGTTCAGATTCAGTAGGGAATTGCCTTAATGAAGCCCGCCGGCTGCCGCCGGAGCGAAGTTTCTTCTTCCGGCGACGAAAGCTCGTCTTGCAAAGTAGGCGGAGAGAACGAGAAACCATACTCCTAATCCAAGGCCCATAGTGCTCCAAGTTCGAAGTGGATATTTGGCCACGAGTCTCAATGCCATCCACACGACGTGAGGATTATCACACGGCACCAGAATTGGATTTGGACAAAAGACGTAAACAATCCTCGTGAAGCCCAATGCCCCACAGCTGACTGCAGCGAGCGTGAACAAAACTGCGGCGAGTGCAGGCCGCCACCGATCGAGGGCCTGTTTGTTTCTTCGCCTGTCGATTGACAATCCGATCACGAACCAGAAAACGACGATCCCCGACAGCCTATCTGCATCGAAGCTGAAGGTTTCGTTCAGAGGATTAGGTATTGGTATGGGGATCAGTCGACCTAGATAGAAGCCGGGTCCATTGATAAGCGAGTTGACGACCCTTGCTGGGACCTCCCAGCCGGTACCAGCCTTCCGAAGGATCGGCTGCTGCTTCTTCGCAAGCAACATCAGAGACGCCGACAAGACCGACATGACCACTGGAAGCATGATTCTCCAGCGCGACTTTGCGACGGCAGCGGAAGTAATTTCCATTAAGCTCACATCTGATTGGACACCGGAAGGCGGGCACGAGGCCGACTGTCCTCGGCGACCACAGAGGCTTCTAACTTGTCCTCGCACTTGCGAACCGTGACAAGCGCCAAGTCGTGTCTGGTTCGCGATCCGTCAACATCAAATCCGCCATCATCTCTCCCAGCGCTGGCCCGTGCTTGAACCCGTGTCCAGAGCCGCCTCCCAAAAGCCAGACGTTCTCCATGCAAGGATGTCGATCCGCGACGAAGTTGCTGTCGGAAGTTTGCTCGTATTGGCAGACGCGGGCTTCGACCAGCGGAGCATCTTTCATCGCAGGAAAGCGGAAGGCAATATATTCGCGAACCCGCTTCAGCGTCGCGGGACTGACCACGCGCTCGCCGGAAGTTGGATCGAACGCGCCGCCGCGCGTATCATCGGCTACCTTGAGGCCGCGACGATCGCTGCCTGGGATGCCATAGAAGAAACGCTCGCCGTGATCGCCCCACACGGGAAGATGCGCGTCGGTGAAGCGGGAATCTCCGATGGGTGTGCCGAAGAAAAAAATATCCTGCTTGGTGGGACGGATGATCTCGCCTAAAGTTTGAGGAAACAACTTGCCCAGCCACGGCCCGCAGGCGAAGACGTAGTAATCGGCTTTGAGGCTTGAGCCGTTCGAGAGTGTGATGCCGCGAAGGGATGAGTGTGTCGCGGCATTCTCCAGACCTTCCGACTCGACTGCGACCTGCCGGTAGACGCCGCCTTGCGCGACGAACGCATCGACCACGGCCTGGCAACTGGCGCGGGCGTCGAGGTATCCGCACTCCGGTTCGAGGATTCCCCAGCGGACGTCGGCGAAGTCGACCTGCGGCCAGCGTTTCTTCATCTGCGCCGTAGACAACTCCTGAAACTTGATCCGGGCTCGGCGCAGCGGTGCGAGCGAACCGCGCTCGTAAGCGTCGTCGCGGCTGCTGACCATCCAGAGAACGCCGGTGCGATGCAAAAACCGCTTCTTCCAGCGTCGCTCATATTTCGCCCACAGCTTGAGGGCGCGAGCGGCCAGTTCGGTGTAGGGTTGATCGGGGCCGTAGGTGCCACGCATGATGCGGGTTTCGCCACCAGAAGACGCGCGCGAATTGCCCGGACCCCAGGCGTCGAGCAGTGTGACGCGGGCTCCGCGTTCGAGAAGATGCAGGGCAGTCCACCCGCCGAAGGCGCCGGCTCCGATGACGGCAATGTGAGGTTTGGATTTCATTGCGAATCGATTTGCCACGTGCGAGTTGAGGATACCGGGGATGGCCCAACTGGGGAAGAGCATGACAGATTCCGCTTATTGAAGCCCAGCCCTGCGGTCCTTGACAGGAAGGTGGAGCGTTCCTAGAATCCAAGCAGGACGCGGGTTTGCGTCCAAAGCTAAGTTTCTGCATCTAAAATAGTTAGCTGGAGATTTCGAGCTGGCCGCGAGCCCGGCTGATCCCTTAACACAAGATGCCATCTGACCCCAATATCGGCAAGCGGGAACGCGAAGTTCTGACGGCGATCGTGGAGACTTTTATTTCCACGGGCGAGCCGGTCGGTTCGCGCACGCTGGCGCGGTCGAACCGCGAAGGCCTGAGTCCGGCATCGATTCGCAACGTGATGGCGGACCTGTCGGACGCCGGATTTCTGGAGCAGACACATGCCTCGTCGGGACGCGTTCCGACGACCGATGCATACCGGTACTACGTCGAGCAGATTACGGGAACGGCGCGGCTCGCTCCGCAGGAAGAAAGCTTGATTTCTGACTCGCTGGCGGGCATTACCGATGTGCCGGAGTTCATGGAGCGCACCTCGCATGTGTTGTCGCTGATTTCACGCAATGTGGGCGTGGCCGTAGCCACCACCGGCGCCAAGAATGCGCTGGAGCATGTTTACTTCTCTCGCCTCGGCGATCAGAAAGTACTGGCCGTGTTGGTGACGCGTTCCGGCGTGGTGCGCGACCGCGTGTTGAAGCTGGATTTGCCGCAGGCGGAGTTGGATCTTGCGGCGCGCTACATCAACGAGAATTTTCGCGGTTGGACGATGGAATCGATGCGCGCCGAACTGGGGCGCAGGATTGAGCAGGAACGCAGTGAATACGATCGCCTGATGAATTCGATTGAGCAACT
This sequence comes from uncultured Acidobacteriaceae bacterium, assembly GCA_963800575.1. Taxonomy (GTDB): domain Bacteria; phylum Acidobacteriota; class Terriglobia; order Terriglobales; family Acidobacteriaceae; genus Sulfotelmatobacter. The sequence continues at coordinate 154,387 of CAWDBN010000016.1, read as the reverse complement.
CTTCAAGCAGGGCGCGCTCGCCGCCGACCCCGGCGCGCAGGTAGTGTTCGTGGAAGGCGCTGCCAACCTGGTCACGGGTCAGGAAGATCGCAAACGCCTGCAGGAGATGCTGAAGACTCTTGAGGAGAAAGAGAAAGTCGCACAGCTTCTGGGAGCCTATCTTGACGTGAAGCAGGAGGCTGTGAGGGTGGTGATTGGGCTCGACGATGCGCTGCCCTCCATGCAGAACTTCGTGCTGATCGGAGCGCCGGCGCGGTCGGGGAGCGATATGTTCGGATCGCTGGCGGTGATTGGCCCGACACGCATGGATTATCAGCACACCATGACCGCGGTTTCCTACATCGCGCGTCTGTTTGACAAAATTTTGAATGAATCGGAGTAACCAGTTGTATGAGCAAAGTGAACGGAAAATCAGAAGCAAAGAATGCCGGGCTCGATTTGGATCATGAACTGCCCGCGGGCGATGGAGACGAAGCCACAACCGAAGCGAGAGGTGGCGAATCATCTGTCTCGGAATCTGAAATCCAGAAATTAAAGGCCGAGCGCGACTCGCTGCTCGACCGGCTGGCGCGGGCCCAGGCGGAATTTGAAAACGTGCGCCGGCGGGCCAGCAAAGAGCAGCAGGATTTTCGCGATTACGCAGTGGCGGATGCGATCAAGTCTTTGCTGCCGGTGATGGACAGCCTGGAGCGCGCGCTGCAGGTAAAATCGGACGCGGCCGAGCTGCGTGCCGGCGTGGAACTGATTTACAAGCAATTGGAAGCGGCGCTGGCCAAGCTTTCGGTGCATCCCATTGCGTCGAAGGGCGAGGCATTTGATCCGCGCTATCACGAAGCCATCGAAATGGTCGAAACCAGCCAGGCTCCCGATCATCAGGTGGTCGAGGAGTTGCAACGCGGCTACAAGTTCAAAGACCGCTTGCTGCGGCCGGCTATGGTGAAGGTCGCCAGCAATCACGGGAAGTAAGATCCACAAATTACAATTTCTCTTTCACTTGTCCCATAAAGAAGGGCGCCTATTCTGGCCACAAACGCAAAACGCGATTATTACGAAGTATTGTCAGTGAGCCGCACGGCAAGCGATCAGGAACTGAAGAGTGCTTATCGCAAGCTTGCTATGCAGTACCATCCCGATCGGAATCCGAACAATCCGGACGCGGAAGAACGCTTCAAGGAAGTCACCGAAGCCTACACGGTGCTGGCTGATTCCGAGAAGCGCTCTCTTTATGACCGCTACGGTCATGCCGGAGTGGGCGCTGCGGCCGGTGCGGGCGCGGGTTTCGAGGGTACGCCATTCCAGGACCTAGGCGAAATCTTCGGCGAGTTCTTCGGCTTTGGCGATGTCCTCGGAGGCAGCGGGCGCCGCCGCAGCCGGGTTCAGCGCGGCGCGGATTTGCGCGAAGACTTGACCATCGAGTTCGAAGAAGCTGCTTTCGGAGTGGAAAAGCGCGTCACGGTGCGCCGTCATGAAGCCTGCGAAGACTGCCATGGCTCCGGAACGGCTGCGGGCAAAGGCGCTACAACCTGCCGTTCGTGCGCCGGCCGCGGGCAGGTGCGCTATCAGCAAGGCTTCTTCAGCATCGCGCGGACTTGTCCGTCCTGTCAGGGAACGGGCAGCGTCATCACCGATCCCTGCCCGAAGTGCAAAGGCGAAGGCCGGCTTCTGCGGCAGCGCACGGTCGACGCGAAGATTCCAGCCGGAGTGGAAGACGGCACGCGCATCCGGTTCACCGGAGGCGGCGAGGCCGGCCCTTTCGGTGGCCCCGCGGGCGATCTCTACCTGGTGCTGCATGTGAAGGAGCATCCGTTTTTTGTGCGGGAAGGGAATGATCTGCACTGCGCCGTGCCGCTGTCGGTGACGCAGGCGGCGATGGGTGCGGAGATTCGCGTGCCCACTCTCGAAGGCGAGCACACGCTCAAGATTCCAGACGGAACCCAGCCTGGCACCACGTTTCGCATTCGCCACAAGGGTGTACCGGTTTTGAACGGTCACGGCAAGGGCGATCTCTACGTTGAGGTGCGGGTGCAGATTCCGAGCAAGCTGAGCAAGCGCCAGAAAGAGCTGCTGCAGGAACTCGAGACGACCGCGAAAGTGGACAATCAGCCGATGATGCGATCTTTGCTGGGCAAAATGAAGGATATGTTCGGGTGAAGCAGTTGCCAGCCGCCGGTTGCCAGTTGCCAGACTTAAGCTCATTAGCCTTTGTCATTCCTGCCGAGCTCTAACTCCGCCACGACTGCCGTACTGCCGTTATCATGAGGCTTTACTGAGAACTGGCAACTGGGAGCTGGCAACTGAAGTAAATGACCCGCCGCCGTTTTATCGCCGACGAAGTTTCAGGCAATCGAGCCGCCCTGGTCGGCGAGCATGCAGACCATCTCGTGCGCGTGCTGCGAGCCCGCCTCGGGCAGGATTTCGATATTGCAACCGGAGAAACCGTGCGCCGCGGACGAATCGATGTTGTCAGTGATGGCCGCGTCGAATTCGATTTAGGAGAAGAAGTTTCCCAATCGAGTTTGGCCGAGATCACCCTCGTTCTCGCCGTGTTCAAATTCGATCGAATGGAATGGGCAATTGAGAAGTGCACCGAACTCGGCGTTTCGCGGATTGTGCCTGTAATCGCGCGGCGTACCGATTCGCATCTGGCTGCGGCGTCGGCCAAACGGGCAGAACGTTGGCAGCGCATTGCCCGGCAAGCGGCGGAACAGTCGCGCCGCGACGCTCCACCGGAGATTGCCGCACCCATCAAAATTGCAGAGGCGTTGAGCTTTCCCGCGGCCTTGCGCATTGTGCTGGCGGAATCGGAACAGCAAACGTTGCTGCGCGATATTTTGAAGCAGAAGGACGCAGAAGATGAGATTGTGATGGCAGTTGGTCCCGAAGGCGGCTGGACCGAGAGCGAATTGCAATCGTTTCAGAAATCCGGATGGATTTCGGCCTCGCTCGGCAACACCATCCTGCGCGCCGAGACCGCCGCGATCGCGGCCACGGCACTCGTCGCTTCCGCGCTGTACGTGCGTTAAGTTTCCCGCCGTTGTTTCCGCTCTTGCCCCGAGTCCCTGCAGCCCGCTGATCGTGGTGGTATTCTGGGCCGCGATGGCTGTTTCCAATTCACAATCTCATCCTGCCCCGTTTGTTCCCGACGATCGCCAGCGCGAAGCCATTGCGCATGTTCACGGGCCGATGCTGGTGGTGGCCGGAGCCGGCACAGGAAAAACTTCGGTGTTGATTCACCGCATTGCGAGCCTCGTCGGGCAGGGGCAAGCGAAGCCCGAAGAGGTGCTTGCCCTTACCTATACGGTGGCCGCAGCCGGAGAAATGCGCGACCGCGTTCGCGGGCTTCTCGGCAAACCGATTCATTCGGCAACCTTTCATGACTACTGCCTCGACCTGCTGAAGCGCGCGGGAAAAGATTTTGGCGTGCTCGACGAGAAAGATCTCTGGATTTATCTTCGCAAAAGAATTCATGAGCTGCACCTCGAGCACTACATCAGGGCCGCGAATATAGGCCAGTTCCTCAACGACCTGCTGGGCTTCCTCAGCCGGTGCCACGACGAACTGGTGACGCCGGAAAAGTACGCCGAGTACGTGACCCGGCTGGAGCGCGGCGAAACCCAAGTTCCCCGAGTTGCGAAATCGAAAGATCAGTTGAGCGATGCCGAGGTCATCGGACGCTGCCAGGAAATTGCCCGTGTTTTTGCCACCACCGAGCGCTGGCTGCGCGAAGAAAATCTGGGCACATTCGGCCACATGATCACGCGTGCCCACGAGTTGCTCACGAGCGACCAGGAGCTTCTGGCTGCGGAACGCGCCCGCGCCCGTTTCATCCTGGTCGACGAATTTCAGGATGCCAACTTCGCCCAGATCAAACTTCTGGCGGCGCTAGCTGGAGCCGAAGCAAACGTTTTCGGCGTCGGAGACCCCGATCAAGCCATCTATCGCTTTCGCGGCGCATCCAGCGCGGCGTTTCACTTATTCCGCCGGCATTTTCCTCAATCCAAGCTGGTTGTGCTCGACCGGAACCGGCGCTCGACCACTCCGATTCTGCGATGCGCTTTTGCCGTGATCGACAAAAACCCTCCCGTATTTGCCGCGAGCGACGCGCTCGCCTACCGCCGCACCCCTTTGCAGTCGGCGCGCGAAGAAGAAGCTAAGAAAGAGGAAAAGATCTTGGCTACTTTCCCCGTCGAGGCAATCTCTTTTGCTGCCAGAAATGCCGAAGCGCCCGACGTGGCCCGCCTCATCGAAGAGGCGCAACGGCGCTCGCGTTGCCGGTGGAGAGACTGCGGCGTGCTCTACCGCTCGCATATTCATCGCGATGGCATTGTGCATGAACTGGCCGAGCGGGAAATCCCTTTCTCCATCGAGAACATGGACGTGAGCGACACTCCCGAGGTGCGCGATCTGTTTGCCTGCGTCGCGGTTGTGGTGGACTTGAGCGCCGACGCCAGTCTTTTTCGCGTAGCCGCGTTGCCGCAGTTCGATGTCGATCCCGAGCAGCTTCGCTCTCAGCTACGCGCCATTGCGAACGATTCGAAGGATGGAGTCGTGATCCCGCTGGCTTCAGTGCTCGACCAAATTGCCGGCGGCCGCGCGGTGTTGGAGTCCGTGCGGCAGGCGCGTGATGAAGTCAGCCGCAAGCAGGCTAAAACACACACCGCCCTGCAGTTGATCGGAAAGCAGTTCGGGCTCGACCTGAATTCGCCTGTGCTGCGGGCCGCTCTGAAGTTCGCCGGCGATTGGGAGAAAAAAGCAACCACCAAGACCAAAGACTTGGGCGAATGGATTGAATATTTGAATTATTTTCGCGAGGCCAATGGAGTTATTCCCCTGACCGCAAAAGACGACGAGAACGCCGTCCGCCTGATGACCGCGCACGGAGCCAAAGGGCTCGAGTTCGCACATGTCTTCATCCTGCGCGCGAACAGCAACTCGTTCCCCGCCAGCTACCGCGAGACGCTGGTGGAATTTCCTCGCGAGTTGCGCGATCCGGATTCCGCTTCCGCCAGCGACGACAAAACTCTCTACGATCAAGAAGAACGCCGCCTCTTCTACGTGGCCATGACCCGGGCCAAGGATTCGCTGCACATTTACGGCAAGCAGGGAATTGGCCGCGACAAAACGCCGGCAGGGCTGATGCGCGAACTGATCGGCAACCCCGCACTGCAACCCTGGCTCAGAGCGCGGGCAGCGCTGCCTTCACAACCTGAGTTGATCGAGATTGCCGCGGCGGCCGATGTGGCTCATCCCGAAGGTTCCCGCCTGGCAGAATGGCTTGCTCTTCCCGCCATCGAAGGGCTGGATTCGCGGTTGAGTGCCTCGGCGGTGGAGACCTATGAGACTTGTCCGCTACAGTTCAAGTTTCAGCGCGAGTGGAAGCTGTCGCGGCAAGTGCACGCGGCCATGCAGTTCGGTGCAACCATGCACCGCGTACTGCGCACCTACTACGATTCTGTGCGCCTGGGCAGAACCAAGAGCGACGAAGAGTTGATCCAACTATTTCGTGACGATCTGGCTGAGTCTGGGATCCAGGACAACTATCAGCGGGAACTGTATCTAAAGCTGGGACTCACGCAATTGCAGGATTTTCTCAGCGGCACTCGTTCAGTTCCTCCACCCGAGGTTCTGCACACCGAAGAATGGTTCGACCTGCAGATTGCCGGCACGAAGGTTGCCGGACGAATCGATCGGATGGATCGCACCGCCGACGGCAGCGTGAACATCGTCGACTACAAGACCGGCAAGGCTCGGTCACAGGAGGACGCAGACGAGAGTCTGCAGCTTTCGATCTACGCCATGGCCGCAAACGAAAAGTGGGGATACCCTGTCGGAGCCCTGGTGTTTCACAATCTCGAAGGCAACGTTCCAGTCTTCTCCCGCCGCACTGAGTTTCAATTGGAGGGAGCGCGAGAACGGATACTGTCGGTGGCGCGTGGCATAGCCGCCGGAGACTTCGAGCCTAAGGTCGGCTTTCACTGCAACTTTTGCGCTTTCCGCGGATTGTGTACCGCCCAGGAAAAGACGGTTCCAAATTATTCCCGGAAACCTGAGAAGAGCAGCGGGAAGCTGGACAGATGAGTCGAGTCGAGATCCGAACTTCCGCACAAAAACTTAGGGGACGCTTTCGGCGTCCCCCTTTTTTGACTTCGTACTGACTTTCTTAATGCTTCTTTTTCTTTTTTGCCTTTTTCTTGGTTGCCATTGTTTCTATTCTCCCTTCCATTGTTCATGGAAAAATCTGCAACGATCATTTGTTGCAACTAATTGATTGTATAGAGTTAATGAAAAATGAAGTCAAGAAAAAAATGCACGCGTCGAACGGGCGGTGTTGTACCAAAGTCACAGATGGATCGGAGTGAAACAGAAAATTCTAATGTCGCCGCATCAAAAAATCCCGACGCAAGCAATCACAAGAGAGAAACAAGCAGCTGCAAGCGATGCGTGCGAGTGTCAACCTTTCTTGCGTGATCGATCGAGGGCCGATGTCACCTGCTCATCGAAGTTCATCGTTTTCGCCCGCTGCAGCATCTATAATGACATTGCGAGATCTTCGCGGGAGCATGATCAATGGCGGCTTTCGATGAGGTTGTCATCATTTCCGGTTGTCGTACTGCAGTGGGAAAATTCCAGGGCAGTCTCGCTGATCTGAGTGCTCCGCAGCTCGGCGCGGTCGTGGTACGCGAGGCCGTGAAGCGCGCCGGATTGGACTCCGATCAAGTCGACGAATGCATCATGGGCAATGTTCTCCCCGCCGGGCTCGGACAAAATCCCGCTCGCCAGGCGGCAATCTTTGGAGGATTGTCGCCGGCGACAGGTGCCATGACAATCAACAAAGTTTGTGGTTCGGGATTGAAGGCAGTGGCTCTAGCAGCTCAGGCGGTGCAGACCGGAAACAGTTCCATTGTCGTTGCCGGCGGCATGGAATCCATGACGAATGCTCCCTATCTGCTCCCGCAAGCGCGAAAGGGATATCGTCTGGGCAACGGTCAGGTCATCGATTCCATGGTGCACGACGGGCTTTGGGATATTTACAACGACTACCACATGGGTATCACCGGCGAGAACGTTGCAGAAAAATACGGCATCACGCGCGAAGAGCAGGATGAGTTCGCGGTGAACTCGCATCGTAAAGCCGTCGCCGCGATGAAGGAGTGCCGCTTCAAGTCGCAGATCGTGCCGGTAGAAATTCCTGCGAAGAAAAAAGGCGCACCCCCGGTATTCTTCGAGAAAGACGAATCGCCGCGCGAGGATACAACGATCGACGTGCTTCGCTCGTTGAAGCCCGCATTCAAGAAGGATGGCACCGTGACTGCCGGCAACGCTCCCGGAGTGAACGACGGCGCGGCCGCGGTGGTGGTGACCAGCGCGCACCGGGCAAAGGAACTTGGCGCGCAGCCCCTGGCACGAATTGTCGCGCAGGCCACCAGCGGTGTCGAACCCAAGTGGGTGATGATGGCTCCCGTCGGTGCGGTGCGAACCATCTGGGAAAAGACGGGATGGAAGAAAGACGACGTTGACCTCTACGAACTCAACGAAGCATTTTCGGTGCAGGCGCTGGGTGTGATGCGCGAGCTCGGTCTCGATCCCAACAAAGTCAATGTGAATGGCGGTGCAGTCGCCATCGGGCATCCCATCGGAGCCAGCGGCGCGCGCGTGCTCGTGACTTTGATTTATGAAATGACGCGCCGCAACGCGAAACGTGGAATCGCTGCCCTCTGTCTCGGCGGAGGCAACGCCGTGGCCATGGCAGTGGAAAGAAATTAAAAGCTTCTAGCTTGAAGAGGCCGAAGCAGCTGCCGCCTGCAGTGTGACGGTGAACACCGCACCTCCGCCGGGCGCGTTCGAAGCCTCGATGGTTCCGTTGTGTTCCTTCATCACTGCCTTGCAGATGCTCAGTCCAAGGCCCGTTCCGCGTCCCGGCCGCTTCGTGGTGTAGAACGGATCAAAGATGCTGCCGAGGATGTCGCCGGGAATCCCTGGACCATCATCGTGAAAGCTGGCCCATACCGCTTCCCCGTTATTTCCCAGTCGAATGCGCAACGTGCCGCGGTCGCGAGCCTCGCGAATCGCCTGCTCGGCATTCAGAATCAGGTTCAGGAAAACCTGCATCAACTGGTGCGGATCAGCTTGCACGAAAGGCAGTGTCGGCTCGCGCAGAAAGTCCACGGTGATGTTGTTCTTGCGCAGCGAGTATGCGTGCAGATTGAGCGTGCGTTCCACGATCTCGCCAAGATTGACTGGACTCTTCCCCGGTGCCGGCGGTCTCGAGAAATAAGTCAGATTATGCACAATCTCGGCGGCCCGCCTGGCCTGCTGTTGCAGTATCCCGATCTGCTTGCGCGCCGCGTCGGTAGTCTGGCTGTCCTGCAGAAGTTCGCTCACCCCGAGAATGCTGGTCAGGGGATTATTGAGTTCATGTGCCACCCCGCCGATCATCGCGCCCATGGCAGCCAACCGCTCGCTCTGAACGATCTGCTGCTCCAGCTTCTTCTCCATCGTAATATCGCGAACCGAGACAATCACGCCGCCGATCTTGCCATCGGCGTCAAAGAACTGGCTGGCCGAGGCCCGCATGGTCCGCCAGCTGCCGTCACGGTGCCGCGCCCCGTACTCTGCCGCGCCAAAAATCCGGATGCCGGAAGACACGTCGCGGTAGAGCGCCGCCAGTTCCGGCGAGTGGTCCTCGGTTTCGGAGATCTTCTTTCCCACTAGATCCTCGGGTTGATACCCCAGCAAGTCGCGCACTCGCGAACTCACAAACGTGTACCGCTCCCGCAGATCGACTACAAGAATGAGATCGGGGAAGCTCTCCAGCAAACGCCGCCGGAACTCTTCCTGTCCCAGCAGTTGCCGCTCCAGTTTCCGCCTTTCCGTGACGTCGATCAGCGTGCCCTGGTAACGAATCAGTTTGCCCGCAGCGTCCCAGACGGCGCGCGACGACTCAAGAAACACCGCGGGCGTTCCATCCTTCTTGCGCAGCGTGATCTCCCGCGCCCGCACTCCGCCGCGATCGTCGGCAGCCCGGCCTAACACCGGCGCTGCTGCCGGATCGACGTTCAGCTTGCTCGGTTCGACCGCCAGCAGCTCATCCTTCGTCGCATATCCCAGAACGCTCACCAGCGCGGGATTCGCATCCAGAAGTCTGCCCTCCGGCGTGCTGAAGTAGGCCCCTTCCTGCAGAGTCTCGAACAACTCCGTGAAGCGCAGCTCTTTTTCGTGCTGTCCGGTTACATCCCGTCCCAGCACGCTCACCCCAACCACTTCGCCGCTCTTGACGATCGCATTGAGTACGCAATCGAAAAAAAGCGGTCGTGGATTGTTTCTCAGGCGAACCCGGACCGTCCCGGTCCAATGCCTCTTCTCCAGAAACCGGCTGAGTCCCGCTTCCAGGCTTTCGCGGGTTGGTTCTTCCATGAAGTCGAAAAACTTCTTTCCCACGATCTCGGTGAAGGGAAGCGCGATCAGGTCGCTAACGCTTTTGTTGACAGTGCGCAGGGTGCCGTCCAGAGAAACGGCGCAGGCAGCATCTTCGAAGGAGTCAATCAGTTCTTTGAAGCTGCGCTGCGAACGCGCAATCATCTCGTTGAGCTGGTCGAGTTGCTGCTCCGACGGAGCCGCCCCCACATGTTCCTGCAAACCCTGCAACAGTAGCTTGAGTTCGACCACTTCCTTCCGCCGGCCATAGGCATAGACCGCCAGAAGAGCCGACAAGACCAGGACGCCCACCGCCATCGGGCCCAAATGGTAAGGCAGGGTCTCCAGCCGCTGCCACGCGAAATAGGCAAAGCCCGCCGCCAGCAGAACCATGAACAACAGAATCAACCGCCAGAGCTGGGATTCTTCGCGCTCCAGGTTTTGCGGAGGCCGCGGCCGTCGAGGACTATCAGGTGAAGCTTGCGTCATGGGGAGAACACCCGGTTTCGGGTTCGTCGAACGCCAAAACCGTCAGTCGACAAATCATCGTCATTATACTGGCCCAGGCAAAACAATCGCTGCCGGGGCCGCAGAATTCCGATTACTTCAGTGTAACTACGGAGCTATGTCGGCGACGCATTGACTTGCCGAATTCTGCCTCATAATATGGCCGCGCGTAGGGCGCACCTTCCAAATGATCGGCCAGACCGAATGATTGGGCAAATCATCTCGCACTACCGCATCGTCGAAAAGTTGGGCGGCGGCGGCATGGGTGTGGTCTACAAGGCGGAAGACACTCGCCTGCATCGCTTCGTAGCCCTCAAGTTCCTGCCCGATGATGTTGCCAGCGACCCCCAGGCGCTCGCTCGCTTTCAACGCGAAGCGCAAGCCGCATCCGCCCTGAATCATCCCAACATCTGCACGATCTACGACATCGGCGAGCAGGATGCCAAGGCCTTCATTGCCATGGAGTTCCTCGATGGCGTGACCCTGAAGCACCGTATTGCCGGTCGCCCGTTGGAGATGGAAACCCTGGTTGCGCTGGCTATCGAGATCGTCGACGCCCTCGACGCCGCCCATTCCAAGGGGATCGTGCATCGCGACATCAAGCCTGCAAATATTTTCGTCACGGAACGCGGCCATGCCAAGATTCTCGACTTTGGACTGGCGAAGGTGACTCCCTCGTTCAATTCTCCCAGACCGGACGCAGCCGCGAACACGCAGACCCTGACGGTTGACGAGCAGCACCTGACAAGTCCCGGTGCAACTCTCGGCACCGTGGCATACATGTCGCCGGAACAAGTCCGCGCCAAGGAACTGGATGCACGCACCGACCTGTTTTCCTTCGGGGCGGTGCTGTACGAGATGGCGACTGGCACGTTGCCTTTCCGTGGCGAGAGTTCTGGAGTCATCTTCAAGACCATTCTGGACGGCACGCCCACGCCAGCCGTGCGGCTGAACCCCGACCTTCCGCCCAGATTGGAAGACATCATCAACAAGTGTCTGGAGAAAGATAGAAACCTTCGCTATCAACACGCTGCCGATATACGCACCGATTTGCAACGGCTGAAGCGGGACTCCGAGAGCGGGAGGAGCGCAGCCGTGACGGAGGCGGGAACGCAAACGCGTTCGCGCCAAAGACTGTGGAGAGTAGTTGCGGGCGCGGCGGCAGTCATCCTTGTCGCTGCTGCGCTTCTGGCGTGGCGCTCCCTGCACTCCCGCACCTCCGATGCGACGCCGATCCATTCGATAGCCGTATTGCCCTTCACTATCGCCGGTCAGGATGTAAACTCTGACGACCTGAGCGACGGAGTGACGGAGGCAGTGATTGATACGCTGTCACAACTGCCGGACGTGAAAGTGATGGCGCGCGGCTCGGTGTTTCACTACCGTCACAAAGACGTCGATCCGCAGCAGGCCGGACGGGACCTGAAGGTGGACGCGATTCTGACCGGGCAAATTACCCGGCGTGGTGACGAACTGCTGATTAGCGCCGAGCTGGAAAGGATAGACGACGGAAGCCACTTGTGGGGCGCGCAGTATAGCCGAAATGCGGCCAGCCTCCTCGCCCTTCAACAAGAGATCGCTAGCGACATCTCACAGAGGCTGCAGCCTCATCTGAGCAGCGGGCAAAAGCAGAAGCTCGGCAGGACGCCAACCGACAATCCGGAGGCCTATCAGCTCTATGTTAAAGGCCGCTACTTCTTTGACCGCTGGAACGAGGACGGCCGCAAGAAGGCACTTGGTTATTTTCAGGAAGCTATCACCAAGGATCCCGGATTTGCAGCAGCGTATGCTGGGCTGGCCGACACTTACACTCTGAGAAGCTTTTTCAGCGAGGCGACTGGGCCCGAGGAGATGGCTATGGGCACGACCGCCGCGCGAAAGGCCCTCGATCTCGACGGCTCGCTTGCCGAAGCCCATGACTCATTGGCGTTGGCATTGCTGACCGATCTGCATTGGGCTGACAGCGAAGCCGAGCTCAAAAAAGCGATCTCCTTGAACCCAAATAGCCCGACCAGCCACGCCTATTACGGAGTGTATCTGTCTTTCTTCGGGCGTTTCACCGAGGCTTCCCGGGAGATACAATCTGCCGAAGCCCTCGACCCGTTGTCGACCATCTGGAAAGCATTTGCGGCAACCGGCGACTACTTCTCCAGGGACTATGATCGGGCGATCCAGAAGCTGCGGGAAGCGATAGAGATCGACCCGTCGAATCCTCAGTCTTACAGTTACTTGGGGGACGCGTATCTCCAAAAGCAAATGTGTTCCGACGCAGCTAAGAACTACGCCCGCTTCGAGGAGCTATCCGGGAACTCCCAAAATGCCCTGGCGCTCAGCAAAGCGTTTGAGAGTTCGGGCTGCCGCGGAATGCTCAGAAAACAACTGGAGTTCTACTCCGACTCCGCCAATCCCGACTACTCTCCGATGAACGCGGCCGTAACCTCGGCCCAGCTGGGAGATAAAGATCAGGCATTCAAGTTTTTGGAAAAGGCCTACGAAACCCGCCAGGAAATTACATGGCTCAAAGTCGAACCCATGTTGGACGGTATCCGCTCCGACCCGCGCTATGCCGATCTCCTGCGCCGGGTCGGGCTGCCGCAGTAAGGGGTTTTCAGTCTCATAGTTATCAGATTGCCTTCTTATCCACAGCCCCACCCTGTGACATCCGTCACAGCCACGCCTACCCACCGCGGCGTACCGTAGCTACATTCCGGAATCAGGCCTCGGTGTGCCGACGGCGGCACGAAGGATCTCTCGCCCGGAGCACCCATGCTCTACAAGACCCTCAGCGCCGCCGTCTACGGCATCGACGCCAATATCATTCAGGTGGAAGTCGACTGCTCCGGCATCAAAACCGATCAGGACCACTTCCACACCGTCGGCTTGCCCGATGCCGCTGTCCGCGAGAGCCGCGACCGCGTGCGCGCCGCGCTGAAGAACTGCGGCTATGACATCCCGCCGACCCATATCACCATCAACCTCGCCCCTGCTGACATTAAAAAAGAAGGTTCAGGATTCGACTTACCGATGGCGCTGGGCATCGTAGGCGCCTATGGTGGCCTCACTCAGAAGACGATCGAAGACTGCCTGTTCATTGGCGAACTCTCGCTGGATGGCGGAGTCCGCGGCATTCGCGGCACCCTCCCCATCGCCCTCGAAGCCCGCACCCGCAAGATTTCAAAGCTAGTCGTGCCCGAAGCCAACGCCCGCGAAGCCGCCATGGTCGGCGGAGTCGACGTCTACCCCGTCCGCTCCTTGCTCGACGTAATTCACTTCGTAAACTCCGGCAACGGAATCGTACCGTTGAAGGCGGATGGCGACGCGCTGCTGAAAGAATCGCAGGAATTCCTGGTCGATTTCAAAGACGTCCGTGGACAGCAAACCGCCAAGCGCGCCATCGAGATCTCCTGCGCCGGAGGCCACAACATCCTGATGATCGGCCCGCCCGGCTCCGGCAAAACCATGCTGGCCAAGCGCATGCCGACAATCCTTCCGCCTCTGACATTCGAAGAAGCGCTCGAGACAACGAAGATCCACAGCGTAGCCGGAGTCCTCGACCCCGGCAGCGGTCTCGTAGGCAAACGCCCCTACCGCGCCCCGCACCACACCATCTCCGATGCCGGGCTAATCGGTGGAGGCGTCATCCCCCGCCCCGGCGAAGTCTCACTGTCCCACAACGGCCTGCTGTTTTTAGACGAACTCCCCGAGTTCCCCCGCAATGTCCTCGAAGTGCTGCGCCAGCCGCTCGAAGACGGCTCAGTCACAATCGCCCGCGCCGCCATGGCTCTTACTTTTCCCGCGCGCTTCATGCTCGCGGCCGCCATGAATCCCTGCCCCTGCGGCTTCCGCAATGACCGCACCCGCGAATGCCAGTGCACCACACCGATGATCCAGCGCTACATCTCGAAAATCTCCGGCCCGCTCATGGACCGCATCGATATCCACATCGACGTCCCCGCCGTGAACTACAAAGAGATGCGCTCCACCAACGAACCAGAAAGCTCGGCAAAAATCCGCGAGCGCGTCATGCGCACCCGCCAAAAGCAGCTCGAGCGTTTCGCCTCATCCCGCGAAAAAATTTACTGCAACGCGCAAATGTCGTCCCGCCACATCCGCACCCACTGCGAACTCTCTGCCGACTGCGAACGCCTGCTCGAGCGCGCCATGACCCAGCAGGGTCTAAGCGCCCGCGCCCACGACCGCATCCTCAAAGTAGCCCGCACCATAGCCGATATCGAAGCACTGCCGTCCATCGAGCCTAAACACATAGCCGAGGCCATCCAATACCGCAGTCTCGACCGAACCTACTGGACCTAGCTTCATCGTTCGGGCCGACGTCCACTGCGGTCCGGAGTCACAATCTGCTGCCCAGCAGAAACACCGCCAGCATGAACAGATACATGGCTGAGAGTCCCGCCCCGAGGATAAGGGTGTGCGTCAGCCAGAAACGCTTCCTCAAATACACCGCCTGCCGGTAGATGATGTTCGGAAAGAAAATCGATGTCCAGTACAACGCCTGCACGGCTGGCGCCTGGCGATAGATTTTTGTGAGCACAAGATACAGAGCGGCGATTACCAGGGCGCTGATGATCGACAGACGCGAAGCTATCCGTCGTTCGTCCGGCGAAAGCTTTGGCCCGCCGAGAGCGCATCGGTGCAACATTTCGAGTGTCATCGTGTCGTCTCCTTTGATCTGCTCGAAATCAGAGCCCAGAATCTGTGGATGCAGGTGCGCGTCGATCGCTCCGCCCAACACGTCCAAAACCATGCCCACCGAGGCGCGCTGGCTCGCCAGCACAGCGCCAAACTCCTCGCCGTAACGCGCCCGCCATCGCGCGGGATAAAGCCGCAGCATCCAGTTCATGCGCTCGCCAGCCTCCGCTGCCCGGTGCGCGCCACTGCCATCATTGAATCCAGGCGCGCCCGCAAAGCGCGTTCGCCTAGCGCGGTAAGCCGGTAGGGATTGCGCCGGTCTTCGCTCTTCAACGGCTCAATCATTCCGCGCGCCTCAAGCCGGGCCAGGGCCCCATACAGCGTTCCGGGCCCCAGGCGCACGCCGGCAATCGCTTCTATGTCTTCTGTCATGGAATAACCGTGCCTGGGCTCCTCGGCCAGACTTATCAGGATCAGCAAGGCCGGCTCGGAGAACCGGCCAAAATCAGCCAGCTCGGCATCGTCTTGAGTTTTTCGCATCATAAGTATCGTTCCGCGTAATACGTGATAAGTAGTACGCATGACGATATAGTACGTGCAGCGTACTATCATGTCAAGGAAAAACTTGGCACCGATCACCCGGATCGAACTTCGTTCGCTCCGATCTCCGCCCCAACACCCCGATTGACCCAACCCTCCCAACATGTTATAAATGCCCGTTTTGCACTGGGACGGCCGGAGCAGAGCCCTATTTCCCTCCAGCCACCCCAGGCGCGAATCCGACGCGGCCAAGCTCCAAACTCCCGTTTGAGGTTTTGCGGTGGAAGCGTGTTCGGAATTCCGGCGACGAAGTCCCCTGTACGTGCTCGAACTTGGGATGTCTCCCCGGAAGGCAGTGCCTAAACACGTTTGTAATTCCTAAAACCCGATTCATCTGGAGGACTCATTATGCGTACCGGGCTCGCCACGGCTGCGTTCCAAACACGCTGTACGATTTCCTAATTTCCTGAAAAAGACACTGGTTCTGGCCACGCTGCTAACCGTCGGCGCGTCCACCGCTTTCGCTCAATCCTCCACCGAAGCCGGCGGCGAAGCCTCGCTCAAACTTCCAGACCTTTCCTCCGTCAGCTTCCTCAATGGCGCCATCGATGGCCACAACCTGCTTCTCATCGGGATCCTGTTCTGCATCTTCGGACTCGGCTTCGGCATGGTCATCTACTTACGCCTCAAGAACCTGCCCGTGCACCGCTCCATGCGCGAAATCTCAGAACTGATCTACGAAACTTGTAAGACCTACCTGATCACGCAAGGCCGCTTTATTTTGTTCCTGTGGGTTTTCATCGCCGTCATCATTACTTTATATTTCGGCTGGCTCAAGCCGGTCCCCGGCAAATCCGTCGCACTCACGCTCCCCATCATTCTCTTGTTTAGCCTTGTCGGCATCGCCGGCAGCTACGGCGTAGCCTGGTTTGGCATCCGCGTAAACACTTTCGCCAACTCCCGCACCGCATTCGCGTCCCTCCCGGGCAAACCGTTCCCGGTCTATCAGATCCCTCTCGAAGCCGGCATGAGCATTGGCATGATGCTGATCAGCGTCGAACTCCTCATCATGCTCATTATCCTGCTCTTCGTCCCCGGCGACTACGCCGGCCCCTGCTTCATCGGATTCGCCATCGGCGAATCCCTCGGCGCAGCCGCTCTCCGCATCGCCGGAGGAATCTTCACCAAAATCGCCGACATCGGCTCCGACCTCATGAAGATCGTTTTCAAAATCAAAGAAGACGACGCCCGCAACCCCGGCGTGATCGCCGATTGCACCGGCGACAACGCCGGCGACTCCGTCGGACCCTCCGCCGACGGCTTCGAAACCTACGGCGTAACGGGCGTGGCGCTCATCACCTTCATTCTTCTCGGCGTCAAAGATCCCGCGGTGCAAGTCCAGCTTCTGGTCTGGATCTTCGTCATGCGCGTCATGATGCTAGTCGCCAGCGCCGTCTCCTACTTCCTCAACGGAGCTATCGCAAAGGCGCGCTTCGGCAATGCCAGTGAAATGAATTTTGAAACGCCGCTGACCACCCTGGTATGGCTGACTTCGGTCGTCTCCATCGCCCTAACCTTCCTGGTTTCCTACTTCATCATTCCCGCTCTCGGCAGCGACGACTCCCAGTGGTGGAAGCTCGCCGCAATCATCTCCTGCGGAACCCTCGCCGGAGCGCTGATCCCCGAACTCGTGAAGTCCTTCACCTCGACTGAATCGCGCCACGTGAAGGAAGTCGTCACTTCCGCCGAAGAAGGCGGAGCTTCGCTCGGCATCTTGTCCGGCTTCGTCGCCGGCAACTTCTCCTGCTACTACCTCGGCCTGTCGATGGTCATCCTAATGTCCGTCGCCTATTACTTCAGCACGCTCGGCCTGGCCGCAGCCGCCACCATGCTGGCCCCGGCAGTATTCGCTTTCGGATTAGTAGCCTTCGGGTTCCTCGGCATGGGCCCAGTTACCATCGCCGTCGATTCCTACGGCCCGGTCACCGACAATGCTCAATCCGTCTATGAACTCTCGCTCATCGAGCAGGTGCCAAACGTCGAAGCCGAGATCAAGAAAGACTTCAACATGCCAGTCCACTTCGAGCGTGCCAAACATCTGCTCGAAGCCAACGACGGCGCCGGCAACACCTTCAAGGCCACAGCCAAACCAGTCCTGATCGGCACCGCCGTGGTCGGTGCCACGACCATGATCTTCTCCATCATCATGGCTCTCACCAACGGACTCACAGTGAACAAAGAGAATCTCTCGCTGCTGCACGCCCCGTTCTTCCTCGGCCTGGTCACCGGCGGTGCCATGATTTACTGGTTCACCGGAGCATCCACCCAGGCCGTCACGACCGGCGCCTACCGAGCCGTCGAGTTCATCAAGGCCAACATCAAGCTCGAAGGCGTGACCAAGGCGTCGGTTGAGGACAGCAAGAAGGTTGTCGAGATTTGCACCAAATACGCGCAAAAGGGCATGTTGAACATCTTCATCGCCGTCTTCTTCGGCACGCTGGCCTTCGCCTTCGTCGAGCCGTTCTTCTTCATCGGCTACCTGATCTCAATCGCCATCTCCGGCCTCTACCAGGCCATCTTCATGGCCGACGCCGGTGCCGCCTGGGACAACGCAAAAAAGATCGTAGAAGTAGAAATGAAGCAGAAGGGAACTCCCCTCCACGACGCCACCGTAATCGGCGACACCGTAGGCGACCCCTTCAAAGACACATCGTCAGTAGCCCTGAATCCAGTAATCAAATTCACCACGCTATTCGGACTGCTGGCGGTGGAGTTAGCGGTAACGCTAACCCGCGACCAGGGCTCAACCATCACGAACGTGCTCGCGTTAGTGTTCTTCCTGATCTCCTTCTTCTTCGTCTACCGCTCCTTCTACGGCATGCGAATAAGAAGCGGCAACGCCGAGTAGCTCGAAAACGCCGGAAGGGAAGAGGTTCAAGTGGGGACAGCCGTCCTCGGCTGTCCACCGGGGGCGCAGCCCGGCACGGCTGAGTGGCGCGGGCGCCCTTGCCCGCGGCCTTTGAGTGGTTTACAGCTTCAGCGCTGCGATCAGATCGCACAATCCAAGCCGGTTTTAGCCGCTGAGGTACTTCGAGCGCGGGCTCTCAAATTGCTAAATTACCCGATACCAAAATTACTCAATGCCTCTCCCTAGTTTGGCCCCTTCATCTTGTCCTTCACGCTGTGCGCCAGCTTCTCGATCTCGTCCGCCTTCTTGACCACGTCGAGCGATAGAACGTTCTCGTTGGATTTGTCCACGTAGTCCTTCAGTTCCACCGCCAGCTTGAGCAGTTTGTCGGTGTCGGCTTTGAGCGCAGCCTCCCGCGACTGGTTGGCTTTCTTGGCTAAGTCGTGAGCCTGTTGCTGCTGCGCTTCGCTTGCGTCATCCGTCGCCGGGACGGAATCAGTCCTTCCAAGCGGCCTTGTGTTTGGAACCGGTGCCTGCGCTTTACTGGGAATCACGAACAGCAAACAGAAGAAGAGTGTCCAAGCCATTCGGTGGGATCGCATGGGTGTCCTCGAAAACGGGCGCGGAGCAGCTTGCCCATTTTAGAAAGTATGACACTTTCCGTGAGGAGGGGAAACGGCAATTCGTTGCAAGTACCCAGTCCTGCCATTTCCCTCTCGGCACAGGCTACTCGCAACTTGATACTCTTACAGTGCGCTCATATTCGCCAAAAACTCGCCGTTCGACTTCGTCTTGCTCAGCTTATCGATCAGCAACTCCATGGCTTCTACCGGAGACAGCGGGTTCAGCACCTTGCGCAGCACCCAGATCCGCGACAGATCTTCCCGCGGAATCAAGAGTTCTTCCTTACGCGTGCCCGACCGTTGAATATCGATCGCCGGAAAAACCCGCTTATCCACCAGCTTGCGCTCGAGGATAATTTCCGAGTTGCCCGTGCCCTTGAACTCTTCAAAGATCACATCATCCATGCGCGATCCAGTGTCGATTAAGGCGGTGGCAATAATGGTTAAAGACCCGCCTTCTTCAATATTTCGCGCCGACCCAAAAAACCGCTTCGGCCGTTGCAACGCATTCGAATCCACGCCGCCCGAAAGCACTTTGCCGGAAGGCGGAACGATCGTGTTATAAGCCCGCGCCAACCGCGTAATCGAATCGAGCAGAATCACCACATCGCGCTTATGCTCGACCAGCCGCTTCGCTTTCTCAATCACCATCTCAGCGACCTGCACGTGCCGCGCCGCCGGCTCGTCGAAAGTCGAAGAAATCACTTCGCCCTTCACCGAACGCTGCATATCCGTAACTTCTTCCGGACGCTCGTCAATGAGCAGCACCATCAAAACCACTTCCGGATGGTTCGTCGTAATCGAGTTCGCCACATTCTGCAGCAACATCGTCTTGCCGGCCCGCGGAGGAGAAACAATCAACCCGCGCTGTCCCTTACCGAGCGGCGTCAGCAAATCCATCACCCGCGCGCTGGCATTCTCCCGCGTAGTCTCCAGCTTCAGCCTCTCCTGCGGATAAAGCGGCGTCAAATTGTCGAACAGGATCTTATTCCGCGCCTCATCCGGCGACTCAAAATTCACCGCCTCGATCTTCACCAGCGCAAAATATTTCTCGCCCTCATGCGGAGGCCGCACCTGTCCGCTAATCGTGTCGCCAGTTTTCAAATCAAACTTGCGAATCTGCGACGGCGATACATAAATATCATCCGGACCAGGCAGGTAGTTGTAATCCGGCGAGCGCAAAAATCCGTAGCCGTCCGGCAATATTTCCAGCACGCCTTCAGCAAAAATGTGTCCTTCTTTTTCGCTCTGTGCCTGCAGGATCTTAAAGATCAGGTCCTGTTTGCGCAGTCCGCTGGCCCCGGGCAGCTCCAAGGTCCTTGCGATCTTGGTCAGCTCGGTAATGTTTTTTTCTTTTAATTCAGCAATGGTCATGATTCACCTAAACCCGTGCACTAAAAGTTAATCGTTAGTGGCTTCGGGAGATTTTCAAAAGGAGGGTATTCAGGGAAGACAACAAACACCGGGCAGGCGGACGGGGCTGCTTAAGCAGCCCGTCGTTGTGCCTCAGCAAAATTCTCCGGCTCCGACAGAACGTCCTGCCGCTCCGCGCCCGCGATCCGGTCAAGCACTCCATTCATGGTTTCCTGGATTCTGGTGCTGGGCCGATGGAACTTCCGCGTGGCCTTGGAGGCGAGCTGGCATAACATATAACGATTCCGTAACGTCTGTAAAGCGTCAAACACACGATCAGAGCGCATGTCTGTCTTGCTCCTTCCCTATAAGTATGGGCATTTCGCTTTCACCCCTGTCCCCAAGCCCGCAGCCAGAACCCAAAGGCCGTCCCAAGCTACTGATTCCACCAGAGTTATACAAGGAGTTAGCGCAATTCCTAATGGAATAGATGCGCAACCGGAGTCCGAAGATGCTCGTTTTTCCTAGTTTGGGATCACAGGCCGAGGCAGCTCAGAACAGACCCAGAGACTCCGGATGTCCGTGGAACAACATACTCTATCCGGAAAGGCGGAACAGGTCAATATATTTCTCGCAGCTTTACCTAACTTTACTCCGTGTTCGGGTGCCGTTTCTGGTTCGCTTTCAGCGGTCTTGCTTAGCGCCGTGCTATAGCGCAGATCGATCTGGATCGAAAAATGTCTCAAACTTCGTCGTAAAATCCTTGGTTTCAACATCTTGCCGCGCTGTGATCTGGCGGGGTCCGGGCAAAATATTGATATGCAATGACTTACTTGCAAAATATTCCGGATAAAGGAGTTAGGTCTGAAACTGGAGACTGCGGACGGAGTGCGGCCGAGTATGTCTCAGAGATAAGGTCCACAAAGAGGATTATACCATCTCCCTGTGGTTCAGCCGAAAGAGCCCCGGCTGGCTCAGCCCTGCGGCACAGCGACTTAGCGAGGGAGAAAATTTCGCGCTTCACGGGATTTCAACGCCTGCTCGCCCGCCCGCTTACTTCAACTTCACCAACACCGCCACATCCAGCCCCGAATAATATTTCTTAACATCTCCAGCCCCATACTTCTCCCGAAATTTCTCAACCACAGCCTTCACCGCCTTGGCGCCGGTAACGGGCACAGCCTGAAATTCCGCCTGCACACCCCGCGCGTCAATCCCAATCGACGGATTCTTGAGCACGTTTTTATACCACTGCGTCTCCGATCCCGCCACCGGCAGCAGGTGAACTTCGTCGCCCTCCATCACAAACCACACAGGAATCGAAATCTTCCGCCCCGACTTCCTGCCAATTACGCTGATCGTGATCTCCCGGTACCGGCTGAGTCGATCTTTAAGACTGTCCTTAGAAGTTGCCATAGCAAATCCTCCTGTAGAACACGGGAAGCTATTCTACGTCCGCGCGGGCGTTGACGAACGGGAAGGGTACGACTTCGAGAGCCTGGCCCGGCCATGCCCCATCGTGGAGAAGCGGTGCGCTTCAGCGCAGCGTAAAGGAATCCGGCGTGCAACCGACAGTCTGTCTGCACCGCAAGAAATAAGGAGAGACTTATGCTGGAAATGATCGAGCTGTTCCTTCGCATTTGGAAGCACTACAGGCCGGAACCGATTGGCCCCGAACCCTGGAAACCGCTCTGATCGGGAGCGAAACGCAGGTGGAGCAGGCCTTCCAGGCCAGCGTTAAAGCCGCGTGGAAGAGCGGCATTTCAGCGCCGCGGATGTTGCGCGGGTGCCCCGTCCTTGTCCCTCCGTTCTTCGGAGGGGCAGAGCCTGCCCTGAGCGGAGCCGAAGGGGCGGGGACTTTGACTTTGCGTCCATAACAAACAAAGTGCCCACTCTTTCGCGTCCTTTGCGAGAAGTGGCAATAGCGGACGCCTTCAGCGCCGTTCTCGATGTTGACGTTCCCTTCGCGGGTGGGGCAGGCTGGCCCCGTGACTGCAATCTCCTGCACATTGACACGGCTGCGACTGTAACCCATAATTCTCCGCACGTTTTTTGGGCGCATCTGCCCTGGTCTCCTCCAACGGAGACTCATAATCCGTACCGGCTTTCTAGTTAAGGTATTCGGCCACCGCCCGGAACCAAGGGAGAATTCCCGAGGGAGAAGACTTGTCATGAAATTCCGCGCCGCTTGCGTGATGGTTGCACTGTTGTCGCTCACTCCACTGACGCTTGCTCAAACTCCGACCGAAACCCCGTCTGCCCTGCCTCGCCTCGTCCGCTTCAGCGGCACGGTGAAAGATCTCAACGGAAGCCCGCTGACCGGCGTGGTCGGCATCACGTTTGCCCTCTATTCTGAGCGAGCTGGCGGCGCTGCGCTGTGGCTCGAGACGCAGAACGTCACCGCCGATAGCAATGGCCACTACGTGGCATTGCTGGGAGCGACCAAGCCCGACGGTCTGCCTGCTGATCTGTTCACTTCCGAGCAGGCGCGCTGGGTAGGAGTGCAAGTCTCGGGTCGGGCCGAACAGCCGCGCGCGTTGCTGGTGAGCGCTCCTTATGCTCTGAAGGCTGGCGATGCGGAAACCATCGGAGGGCTGCCGCCCTCGGCCTTCGTGCTCAACGCCCCGGTGAGTGGCAGCGGCGGAATGAACAACGGAACCGAAACGACAGCGTCATCCTCAGCCGTGTCGGCGGATTCCTCCTCGGATGTGACTACCACGGGCGGGACGGTGAATGCGATTCCGTTGTTTACTACGGCAACGAACGTTCAGAACTCGATCCTGACGCAGACGGGCACAACGGCCATCAACTTCGGCGGAAAACTCAACCTGACTGCGACGGGTACCGCGACGGCGACCGGAGGCAAGAACTCGCGGCCGGAGTCTTTTGTCGCCTCTGCGTTCAACAGTGGCACGGCTACGGCGGTTCCGCAGACCTTCCAGTTACAGGCCGAGCCAGCGGGCAACGACACGGCTACGACTTCTGGCACGCTGAACCTGCTCTACGCTACGGGGTCCGCGACCCCGGCGGAGACCGGACTGAAGATCAGCAATAAAGGTCTGATCACGTTTGCGACCGGACAGACATTTCCCGGCACCGGAGCCGGCACCATCAGTGGAGTGACGGCAGGCACGGACCTGACTGGTGGTGGTACCAGCGGCAACGTTACCCTGAATCTGAATACGACCAAGGTTCCGCTGTTGGCCTCAAAAAACGCGTTCACCGCGAACAACTCTTTCGCGGGAAACGTCGGGATAGGGACGACGAATCCGACTGAAAAGCTACAGGTAGTTGGAACCAATGCAATACTGAGCCTGGGAGGCAGCGGTATCCCCGGTCTTCAGGTTTTGTCAGCTACTGGAGCAGAGGATTACCGCGTGGAGAGCAATCGAGCGTCTTTAGGTGAATTCAGCATTTCGGACTGCAGTGCAGGCTGTGTCGAGCGACTGACAGTTTTAAAAAGCGGCAGCGTCGGGATTGGGACAACGCCGCTTGCGAATCTCGATGTTATGGGAGGCGGCGGCCTGCACATCCTGGCCGGCAATCCTGGCTGCGGGACTTTCGCAGCGATCGGCTTCCAGACCACGCCCTTGAGCGGTTGCGGGAACTATGCCCTGCTGGGAGACGCATCGGGAGGAACTTACGTTAATGCTTCGGGTTCCAGCAGCACCATTCACTTTCGAATTGACAACAACGATGCAATGGAGATCTTCTCCAACGGTTCCGTGGGTATCGGTACCGTGGCGCCCGGGGGAGCTCTAGGCGTAGAACAGGGCGATGCGGTTGCGGCCTACTTCCAGGACGACGCCGCGGACACAGCCACTCTGTATTCGATCAACTCGGCGCCAACTGGGGACGTTGCCTGGGGTTTGCTCGCAGGCGGCGACTTCGGCACCTGCGAAGTCGATAACAACGGCAATCTCTCTTGCGATGGAACCAAGTCCGCGGTCGTGCCGGTGGATGGTGGCTCGCGCAAGGTCGCGCTTTATGCCATGGAAGCTCCGGAAAACTGGTTTGAGGATTTCGGCTCTGGCCAACTCTCGAGCGGCTCGGCACGCATCCAGCTTGAACCGACCTTCGCGCAAACTGTAAACACCCATCTCGACTATCACGTCTTCCTCACCCCTCGCGGCGAATGCGAAGGGCTTTATGTCACAGGCCTGACGCCCACCGGTTTTGAAGTCCGCGAACTGCACCACGGCTCGTCCAGCGTTGCATTCGACTACCGGGTCGTCGCCAAGCGCAAGAGCTACGAATCCATTCGTCTGGCGGATTTCACCGAGCGATCCAGGAAGCTGGACGAGCGGCCCGCTAGGATGCGGCAGCGCAGAAAAGCAGCAGTCCCGGCAGCTTCAAACTCCGCGGTCGTATTGGAGCAGAAACTCCCCATTAACGGTATTAAGTGAATGCCCCGCTTTATTACACTCATTGAGAATTACCCGACAGCTACCACTTCACCCCCAGCTGCCAAAACAAAAACGAATAAGCATCCGTATCCTCCTCAACCTGCTTCCCCACCGGCGTCCCGGCATGCCCCGCCTTGGTCTCAATCCGCAGAAGAATCGGACGAACGCGACTCCCCCCGTTCGCAGCTGAAGCCTGCATCAAAGCCGTCATCTTCCTCGCATGCATCGGGTCAACCCGCGAATCGCTATCGGCCGTAGTAAACAAAATCGCAGGATATTCTGTCCCCCCCTTCACATGGTGATAAGGCGAATAAGCATAAAGCCATTTGAACTGCGCAGGATCCTCCGCGTTTCCATACTCGGGAATCCAGAGCCTGGCAATCTGAAACTTCTGGTAATGCAGCATATCGAGCAGCGGCACGTCGCAAACCACGGCCCGAAACAAGTCAGGACGCTGTGTGATCATCGCCCCCATCAGCAACCCGCCATTCGATCCTCCCCAAATGGCGAGATGGCTCTTGTCTGTATATTTTTGCGAGATTAGATACTCCGCGGCGGCGATCATGTCGTCGAAAACATTCTGTTTTTTGTCCAGCATGCCGGCCCGGTGCCAGTCTTCGCCAAACTCCGACCCGCCGCGTAAATTGGCGATAGCGTAAACTCCGCCATGCTCGAGCCACAGATAAATGTCGCTCTCGAATTCCGGAGTCAGGCTGATGTTGAAGCCGCCGTAGCCCGTAAGCACAGTCGGATTCTGTCCATCTTTCTTCAATCCTTTCCGAGAAACTACGAACATGGGCACCCGCGTTCCATCTTTCGAGTGGTACCAATCCTGCTCGACTTCGTAGGCTGCAGGATCAATCGCCGGCGCATCCACCTTAGCCCACAGCGTTGTGCTCCCGCTCTTCAGGTCATACCGATAAATCGAGCGCGGGATGGTGAACGATTCAAATCCGTAGAAAACCTCGTCACGGTCCCACTTGCCCTGGCACGCGAAAACGCTCCCGATCGCCGGCAGCGCCAGGTTACTGAGCAGACCCCCCCCGAGATCGAATACCCTAAGTTGTGACGTGGCATTCTGCTCGTACTGCGCAAAAATCTTTCCGCCCCATAATTCGGCGTCTTTCAAAACCCCGCCCGCCTGCGGAATGATTTCCTGCCAATCTTCGCGGTCATAATTCCCGGCCTCAGCCATGAACACGCGGTAACGCGGAGCATCTTCGTTGGTGACAATGTAAATGCGTCCGTTGTAAAGGGTCGCGCTGTAAAGAAAGTTCTTGCCGGTAGTAATGCGTGTGGGCGGTGTGTCTTTCCTCGTATCCATTAAGAACAGCTCGGTCTTGGTCCAGCCCTGCGCGACCGTAATCAGCAGCAGGCTGCCGTCGTTGTCGAGATTCACGCTCGGCCAATCCTCGGGATCGCGCCCCTCGCCAAATATCGGCGGATCGGTTGCCGGGTCCGTCCCCAGCAGGTGATAGAACACATGCCGGTTGTAGCGCTCCTGCCCCTCCGGCACGTCCCCTTTGTTGGGATATCGCGTGTAGTAGAAACCGGAATTGTCGAGCGACCAAGCAATGCTTGCCGCCCGCGTGCGCTCAATCGTATCGGGCAAAAGAATGCCAGTCTTGGTATCGATAATGTGCAGCGTGCTCATCTCCGACCCGTTCAGAGAAGTCCCGTAAGCAACATATTTCCCGTGCTCGGCGGGATAAAACCAATCCAGAGCGGTGGTGCCATCGGCCGCGAGTTGGTTGACATCCACCAAGACGCGATCTTTTCCGTCGAGTCCTTCGCGTACGTATAGCACCGGCTGGTTCTGCATGCCCTCGCGTCGCGTATAGAAGTAATATCTTCCCGCGATCCGCGGCACGCCAATGCTTCCAATGCCTAGCAATTCTGTAAGCCGTTTATGAATCGCATCGCGTCCGGGCAGGGGATCAAGCACAGAGCGGGTGTAAGCCATCTCCTCCGCAACCCACTTCTGCGTGTCGCCGCTGGTCCCATCCTCAAGCCAGCGATACGGATCAACAATCTTCGTCCCATGCAGATTTTCAGTAACCGGCCGCATCTCGGCCTTGGGAGGACCAACCGGCGCAGAAGTCTGCACCTGATCCCCCGCGTAAACCGCGGCCCCCATAAAAACCGTGAGAGCAAGAACCCAGATCAACCGAAAGCCCGCACCCATAACCACCTCGCAGCAAATCCAGAACCGCCTAGACTACCAAACAGCAGATGGAGGCGCGATCAAACCCATACAGTATTTTCAGACCCCGCAGCGGGATGCTATGATAACCAGGCAAGCGTGGCGCTCCGCGCGCGCTTCACCACACTCCTCAGTAGCTCAATGGCAGAGCATTCGGCTGTTAACCGAAGGGTTGTAGGTTCGAGTCCTACCTGAGGAGCCATTCTTTCAGTAGTTTAGGAATCCCCGCGATCCGATTGCGATCCGTTAGGCCGACCGGAATGCCAACCTAACGACTTTCTCGTTTGCTTCTCGCATGTCTTCCGTCATCGCGTCCCCGTACTGGTTCATGGTCGTCCTGATGTCCGAGTGGCGCATCAGCCTTTGCTGGATGCCAACTGGCGTCCCAACAGAATCGAGCCATGTCCGATAGGTGTGGCGGAATGTATGCGTACCCATTTTCCCGATCCCCGCTGCGACAGCGGCCCTCTGAAGCTCTCGCCAAAATCCAGTGTAGGAATAGGGTAATTTCCCGATCTTCAAAGGACTGGCAAATATCCAATCCTCCTCAGATGCGAACTCGGTAGTCCTCCTCCACACTTGCAGTGCGTCGAGAAGTTCCTTCGCAATGGTCAGCGATTTTCGGGAGCAGTCGGTCTTAACTTGATCGACTTTCTGCTCCACAATGCCGCGCTCGATGAGCAATTTGCCGTTGAGCCAATCCACGTCTGACCATCGCAGGGCGAGACATTCGCTAATACGAAGGCCAAAGCAGACGCAGACCAGCGCCATCGTGCCGAAGGGCTCTTTTAGATGACCACTGAGCTTCTGAAACTCTTCTACAGTGAGATTGCGAGGCTGCCGAGTGCGTTTTGTAGCGCCTTTGACCACGACCAAATCAATCGGGTTTCTGGCGACCTCCGTGACACCGCTCCACATCGCGAAATCCATCAACAGATGAACCATATTCCGCACATGAGATTTACTCTTGGGGGACAGGTCCAATTCCCGCAACCATAGCTCAACTGGCCGTGGTTGCACTTCGCTAATCACCTTGTCGCCCCAACAAGGCAGTACATAGTTGTTAAGCCAAGACTTGTATACTCGCGCAGTCGAATGGCGCGAGGGCAATCTCTCAGCTTCATACCGTGCCGCCAGTTCTCTCACTGTAAGGGTCTCAGAAGCATTGTTGTGAATTTCCGTGGGCTGCTGGAAGGATTGCGCGGCCCTCCGTGCAGCGCTTTTCTTGGGATATTGCTCCAAACTGCCGATCAGCTTAGAGCGTCTTTTCCCCTCTTCCCACCACAGGAAATTCCAGGTTTTACGTCGTTTGTCGAAAACTACACTTCCAGTTTTGTGCCGTGCTGCCCTTTTCATCGTCCCATCCTTTCGTCAGGGCGCACGGATGGCGTTTTGGATGGTAGCACGGAGAATTCCAGAAGGGCTGCATCTAAGTCGGTCTGCCGAAAGCGCCAAACACGGCGCTGTGTTCCTGAGAGTGCAAATGCTTTCACCTTGCCCTGGCGGACCCAGAGCAACAGCGTACGCACCCTGACCTTAAGATAGTCGGCAGCCTCAGCGGCCGTGAGCCATTCGGTCGTCAGTGCTCCGAATTGGTTGGGCGCGACGGTCATCGGTTTGTCGAAGGATCAGAGTTTTTTGGTGGTCGAGGCGTGTTCGCTTGACTCGTCCGGCATAACTCGTAACCGACGTAGAGAAGCAAAGCTGCAAGTCCGATCAAAGTGACGGCCCCGAACAGTGTGACTCTCATTTCCCCTCCTTATTCCAGCTGACGACCCCATCGCAGCCCCGCTCGGGGCAGCGATAGCCTTCGAATGACCCGTTCATCCAGTTCGTCTTGATTTGGTCGGGTACAATCCAGAACTCTTTCTTGCATTCTGGACATTTCCGCCGATACCTGCTCTGCAAGTCGTCGAGCCTTTTCCAGATGTTGCGCTGCGCGGCCTCCGAAACCAGTTCCTCGAACACATTCATACCTGCCTTGCTGCGGACGAACAATTGAACACCGCAAGGATCACAGATTACGTACGGCTTCTTTTTCTTGGTTTGCCGCACGTCGAGACCCCTGCCGCACAGGGGGCAGGGAAACCGCTGTTCCGGACGCAGACTCAAGTCAAGTGGCATGGTAGTCAGTCCATTGTTAACGTAATCTAACAATAGTAATCATTGTCACAGAGGCTTTTCTGGCTGTCAACAGAGAAACGAATATTCTTGCAGTTGTTAATATTTCGCGATATCTTAGAGAGGCTATGGAGAGTTTCGGAAGCTACATGCGCCGGTTGCGGAAGTCCAAAGGACTGACCCTCAAACAAGTCGAAACCCAAGCCAAGGTGTCCAACGCCTACATCTCCCAGATCGAACGGGGGTTGCGCAATCCCCCACAGCCCGACATCTTGAGACGGCTTGCGAGGGTCTACGATGTCCCTCACCGCGAACTCTTGATCGTGGCAGGCCATCTAGAGGAAGATTCGGCGGAAACTGCCAAGCGAAGGCGGGTTGAGGAAGCATACGAGCACGTCATGACTGATCCCACGTTTAAGCAAGGTACACGGTTAAAGGGAACGCACGTCAGCTTGGAAACCAAGCGCTTTATCGTCGAGATGTACGAGAAATTAACCGAGCGGAATCTGCTTAAAGGGGCGTAAGAACTGTGAAATTGCTGACTGACGGAACTCAAAACAATCCGCTTTTAAGCTTTTGTTTGGCTGTGATTTCCCGCCACTCTGAGAACTGGCCTCCAACCGAGCAGGTTTTAGCAAAAGAATTTGTCAGTTGGCTGGGCGTTAAGCCTTTCTTAACACGAGATGCAATGCGGGAATTGTGTTTATCTAAGCGAATAAACCTCTCATTTACTTCTCTTGCGCAAGAACTTCGCGGATTTAACTGCTCTTTTCGGGACAAGAAGGAAATTGTCATTTCCGATCACGAGAACGTTCCTTTTGCTGATTTGCACACGCTTCTGCACGAATTCCGGGAAATGCTCGAACACGGCTTTGTGGAAGTCGGATACGCCACGCTAACTCCGAGAGATTCGTTGGAAGAAACAGCGGAGGAATTCGCGGCAGTTGCGAGAATGGAAACCGGTACGCGAGAATTTCCTGCTTATATCAAAATAGTGAGCAATATTGAGACTCCCTGGCAGCGTTATCTTGGTTATGTCTTGCTGGCCATCGGTTTTGTTGCCTATATGTTTACTTGCGCAACGCTCCCCCAATACGAGGAGATGATCGCCAAGGCCCGTCGCTAACGTTACGTACGTACGTAACGTTGGAAGGTTGTTGAGGCGGCTTCGCGGGATGCTGCTTTGCAGTGAAGATTGCATGTGAGAATGGGAGTCGCACGTCAATTGCTGAGCTATTGACTGGGAGATAGTAATTTAAGATACTGGCCTCCCCGGTAGTCCGCCTTCTTCCCCACCCGGCGACGGAACGGCTTTATGAATGTACGCGGAGTCATGCGTCAAGGCTATCGCCCTCCTATTCTACGTCGAGCGCAACTGCTGCTTTTCTTGTCGTCCTTGTTGATATGGGGATTGACAGGGTGTGGCGGCGGAGGGGGAGGAGCCGGATACCAACCTCCGCCACCTCCTACATATGATTTCAGCTTGGCGGTGACTCCGACGAGTCAGACCGTAATCGGGGGAACCTCGGCTTTAGTCTCACTATCGGTTACGGCGATAAACGGCTTCTCGTCTCAAGTCAGCATTCAAGTGAGCGGCCTTCCTGCAGGCGTCTCCTTTTCGCCCACCAGCATTACCGTCGCACCAGGTACTCCGCAGCAGATAAGCCTTTCAGCCGCAGCCAATGCTTCCGCCGCCACCCAGACGGTTACTTTCACTGGCACTTCGGGCTCACTGACCCACGCGACACAATTAAGTTTATCGGTCACTCCGTTCACAGGGTTGCCGACCCGGACTCGGTACGTGCGAACGGATGCGACCACGGAGTACTATCAATGGCTCAATCAGCATTGGATTCTCTACCACGCAGGTACGGGACGTTATTTTGTCACCGATCCTTCCTCCAACCAGGTCATTGTGGTTGATGCAGTTTCGGAGCAGAAAATCGCCAGCCTCAGCGTTCCTGGAGCATTTGCGATCGATGTCACACCAGACCAGTCGCTTCTATACGTTGGAACAGCCATCGGTGATGTTTACTCAATCGATCCAGTGGGAATGACAGTTACCAACCGATATTTGGCGTCTCAGATTGGACCTTATGGTTTCTATGCCAATACCGCACTAGTCCTGGCGGACGGCCAATTGGCTCTTGCGGGCGGGCCGAGCGCTCCGCTCCTTGGGCAAACGCCGAGTATTGCGATCTGGAACCCTGCGGACAATTCCTTCACGATTTATGGAGTTAATGGAAGTCATCCAGCGCTACCGTTCCCCTGTCCCACAGATGGTGGTGCCATGGGCCCGATTACCCTTAGTGCGGACCGCACACAAATCATTTTTGGAAGCCTCGCTCTGTGCGAGATGGACGCGTCGACCGGAACGGGAATCTACACAAACGCTTCATTTGTGCCTCCCATTGTAGTCACGCCGGACGGTAAGTATATCGTTGTGCCCGACAATACACTCGCAGAACAACCATCGGTCGCGGTGGTTCTTGATGCCCATACCCTCGCAACAGTCGCTCAGTTCAGCGTTTTGGGCGACACCTCGTCTGCGTCCGGCTTTTTTGTGAGCGCGGATTCGACAACATTGTTCACTCCCAGCCAGTCGATCATTTACGCCTATAGCTTAGCGACGCAGCAATTGGTGGGCTGGGCTCCTAATATCTTCCTTGAGCCAATCAGCAGCGGCGAGGCGCTGGGCCCCGTTGATAATCCCTATCTCCTGGCAACGGATGGAACGGGCCTTTTTGTCGGGCCTTTGGAGGAGGGAATCGGTTTTGTTGATCTTTCCGCTCTGCAGGCGGGTCAAGTAGGGACGCAATTCACGAATGGCTCCCTGAGCCCGGCCACGGGACCCACCTCGGGCGGCACAGAAACGCAGTGGTCCGATGAGAGCCCCATTGGCACTCTGCAAAGCATCGATTTTGGTGCCCAGCCAGCCAACGACATTTCGGCGACCTCAACCGGCAATCTAACCACCATCGGCGCTACTAGCCCTGCAGGGTCCGCCGGTCCCGCCGATGTCTACGTCTTCACAGCAGACGGCGGAATGCAGTTGCTTCCGGATGGGTTCAGCTATGGGCCGACGATCCTGGAGGTTACGCCCAACATGGCGACGGAGGAGGGTGGTGGAACTGGCATCGTCTACGGTTACGGTTTCGGTCCGATCAACTCCAGTACGATTCCGTCTGATTTGCAAGTCAAGGTCGCGGGTGCACCAGCCGAGATCACCGGCTTCGCTTCGAACGCGTATGATCTTGCGTATCCGCCCTTTCCGTTGCAGGCTTTCGCATATACCATCCCGACTAACGTGTCCGGATCGGTTGTTAGTGTGTCTGTCAGTACTAATTCAGGAAGCATCACAGAATCTGGAGCGCTGACGTACCTTCGGCCCATTCAGCAATTCCCGCTCACAGGCTCCACGCTCGCACAGGGCATCTACGACTCCTACACCGGACTCTATTACTTCACTGACACGAATAAGATTCAGGTCTTCTCACGAACCCAGGGGAAATGGTTGTCGCCCATTAGTATTCCTGCTCCCAGCGGCGCGACACAGCGATTGTGGGGAATTGCTCTTTCGCCTGACGGGAACAACCTGGCAGTCTCCGACGCCAACGCCGGAGTTATTTATTTGGTCAATCCCGCGAGTCCAACGTTAGTGAAGACCTTCATCGTAGGTTCCGAGGCTCCGATCCCCATCAATCCCTGTGGAATTGCAGTCAGCGACGCTGGCGACGTCTATTACGCCGTTTTCATAATCGGGCAAACGGGGGATTACCAGTTCTTCAAGCTGAATACAAATACCGGGGCCATTATCAATTACCCCCTGAATGCTCCGGGAGCGGGTCAAAGCGACGAATATCTAAGAGAATTGATTAGTTCTGACAACTCTCGCGTTTTTCTCAACGAGCTTGGCGTCGTTTATTACATCGACACAGCCACGGATAAATTAACTCAGGCGAATATTTACACACCCTGTTGCTACGGAAACTATGAGCTGACGCTGTCCGGCAACCAAGCGCGACTTGAAGGGACGGGCTATTCTTACGACTTCAATTTGAATGCCGAATCGTTTTATACCGAAAATGACCGCGAGATTCTGAACATCTCCTACGTGTACGGCGCAAAGCTCAGTCCAGACGGGCGACTTTTCTTCCAGCCGTCCACCAACGGTATCGACGTATTCGACGGCTATCTCGGCAATTTGTTGAATCGCATTTTACTTCCGGTCGCGCTCTCGCCTAACTACGATGCGCTCGTGGATGACGGCACAGATAACATTTTGGTTGCCATCACCGGCACCGGCGACGGAATTGCAGTCGTCGACTTGACTTCAATTACCGAGCCGCCGCCGTTGCCCTATAACCGTAAGTCGGCGTCGCGCCACGATCGCCCCGCGACACTACCTAGCCTGCCAGATAACGCGAATTCCCGCGCGCAGCAGAAGCAGCCTGTACGGCCCACGCACGCGGTACCCTATGTCACGAAGCCCGCCTTGCCGTATAGGAGATGAACAATCACCCTCAGTTGTCACTAAGAAACTAGGCAGAAGCAGATTCCTCTAAAGATTCCGGCCCTGTTGCCGTAAACTCGCAGACTCGTCCAGGGGATGAAAATTAGGGTCGGGGAAATCCGGCTGGGGCGGGCGAGGGCGACTCCCCTAAAGAAAAAATGTAAAATTCCCCTTGATTTCCACAAGTCACCGGTCGTAATGTACGGCGCAATCGGCGAGTTGGGTTTCCCACGGCGGGTGATGGCTCTGGTGCCGTCAATAGTTTCCTTCTCGCTGCTTCCCCTGATGTTGAGAACAGAAGTGTGAATGGATTGCGCCAGCAGGCCACTCGCTGGGTGCAGCCCATTCGTGCGGACAAGTGAATCGCACCGTCTACCCGACGGCAGGTCGGGGAGAATTCGTCTGTTCATTTCGTCAGGAGGAACGTATGGCTTACCTCGCGGTCGTAATGGGATTGTCCCATTCTCTCCTTTGCCCTTGCAGAATCGCTCAAAGCAGAGCTCGCAAAATTCGCGGTGTCAGGAGTTTCGCCTCTCGAATGCCGGGAGCACTGGGTTTGCTCCTGATGCTAACGGTCCCTCCACTAAGCGCACAAGTTAACAGCAATCCCAATCCCAATGCCGGAATTCAGATGTGGTCCACAAGTGAGTTCGGTATCAATTTGGCCACCTCCGGCGTTAACATCCAGATTCCAGGGCGCTCCAAGGCTGGAGCCATACCATTCTCCTCTAACTTCTTTGGAACTAATCAGATCTTTGAATCCTCGGGGGGCGGGGTAAATAATGTATCTATTAACATTCCCCTTGTCACTTACTTCGACTCTACTTCAGTATGGTATCAGGCAGAGTTCACAACCTTGGGCGGCACTTGCAGTGGGGGGACGGGAACGTATAATCAGCTGGGGCATTTTGTCATAACAGACTTGACAGGAGGCAGTCATCCGCTTCCTTCTTCGTTTACGTGGAGGGTCAGCGCGACACCGGGTTGTGGCACGACGCCGAGCGTGGCTGTGACGACGGATGGCTCTGGCTACACGCTCGTTCCTGGATCAAATGGCTCACTTGTCATCTACGACCGCAGTGGAAACAAAATGCCAAGCGCTAGTAGTGGGTCTGGAACCGCGCTCGCTGCGCCGCTCGGGACAGTTACCGACCCAGATAATAACAGCATCTCGACTTCAAACGGATATACCGGATACGGCATAGTGACTGACACCCTCGACGAACCGGTCATGACTGCAAATCTGGATGTGAACATTCCCGTTTCCTATTCGTATGCCACTTCCTCTGGGACCGCATACTACACTTACGGTACGTCTTCCTATAACCTTAGAAGCAATTTCGGATGCTCGGATTGGGGAGATTTCGGCTCGACCGGCGGCCCGTATCCTTTCAACCTCCTTACATCTCTCACACGCCCTGACGAAGCGCAGTATACGTTTACATATGAGCTCACGCCGAACGGAAACGGGTTCACTAATAACGGTACCTACTCCACGGGCCGCATCGCGAAAGTCACATTTCCCACGGGTGGTTCTATTTCGTACGCATATTCCGGCGGGAACAACGGTTTCGCTTGTGGCAGTGGGGTTGTGCCCACGATTACGGTCACCGTCAATGATAACAACGGACACATCAGCACATGGACCTACGTCAACTCCGACGGCTCGGCAACGGCGAGCAATTTCACGGTCACTAAAACCGATCCGGCGGGGAATCAGACCGTTTACTGGTTCTCAGGTGGATATCAAACCCAGTCGGCTGCGTATGAGGGCGGCTGTCCGACAAGCGTGGCCACAGGCTGCAACGGGAGCAACGGTACACTTTTCCGCACGATAACGACTTGCTACAATGCAAACTTCACTAGTTGCGCCACGCCAAGTCCGGTAGTCACTTTGCCCTTATCACAGGCGGATGTCTACACCTCATATAATGGATCTTCTTCTCAAAACCTGGTTGAGATCAAGTTCGATACAACTTACGGAAACATTACCGAAGTGAAGCAGTACGACTTCGGCGCGACGACGCCTCCGAGGGGGAATCCGCTCTCCGATACGACAATCACGCACGCGGGATTGAATGGCGTGTCTTGTGGAACCGTCGCCCCCTACCAATACGACCGGGCGTGTTCGATAACGACACTCAAGCTCTCCGGCAGCACAATGAGCCAGGTGAGCCAAGTTAACTACACCTACGCGAATGGTCATCCGACACAGACATCCACATGGGTAAACGGATCCAACTACCTCACCTCGTCCGCTACCTACAACACCAATGGCACGGTTAACAATGCTACTAGCGTGATTGGGGGAATATCGTCGTTCGGCTACAACGGAACGGATGGTTGCAACGGTGTGCTTCCTACTTCTGTAACCCTTTCTGGGACGGGCTTGCCTTCCGGAGGCCTGGCTACCTCGACCCAGTGGGACTGCAGAGGTGGGGTAGCGATAGAGACTGCCGACGCAAACGGACAGCAGACTCTCTACACTTACACCGACCCGTTCTGGCGAATTACGTCGATGATGGACCCGTTGGGGAATATGACAAGCTACAGCTACCCAAGCCCGACCACAACGGAAATCTCGACGAATTATGGCACCGTTTCAACATCGGATATGCTCATGACAAGCGATGGTCTGGCCCGTCAAATCTTTTCACAAACTCGCCAAGGGCAAGGAAGCTCGACATTTGACACCGTACAAACAACTTACGGTTGGACCACAACCACCTCAAGTACTCGAGGAGGGCCCTTTACCACTACTTCCATGCCCTATCCCGGCACGCAGGCGCAGACCGCTCCCAACGGGACAGGTCTCAATACTACCCAGAACGATGTCACGAACCGCCCAATCAGCGTCAGCAACACGGGTGGTGCATTACTCAGTAACACCTATTCGCTGAACGACGTTCTCAGTGTGTTAAGTCCGGCACCTTCCGGCGAGAACAATAAGCAGGTGCAAAACCAGTACGACGGGCTCGGACGACTGACTTCTTCCTGCGCCATCTCTCCTACCGTAAGCGGCAATGTGGCCTGCGGCCAGAACACAGGCATCAGCAACGGCATACTAACCACCACAGCTTACACTGCCGGTACTGGGTACCAGACCGTTACGTCCAGTCGCGGCCCCAGCAACCAGCAGCAGCGTTCGGTGACGGTTGATGGCGCGGGTCGCACTACACAAAAACAGACTCCCGAGGGCGGCGTCTGGACCTATACGTATGACAGCAATTCCTCTTGCCCGTCGGGATATGGTGGGACCGGTGGCGTGTCGGCGTCCGGCCAGCTGGCATCGGTCAAAGATCCAAACCTCAACCTGCTTTGCTACAAATACGACGCAGCGAACCGCGTCACGGGGGTGAACGCGAGCGTAACTGGGGTGAACAACGGGACGACATGCCGTCACTTTTACTATGACAACTCATTGGGCTACTCGGGCAGCCTCCCGACAGGCGTGACCACTCCGGCCTATCCAAATGGTCGAATGGTCGAAGCCGCAACCGATTCCTGTTCAAGTGGGACGCTGATCACCGACGAGTGGTTTAGCTACGACAAGGATGGGCGTGCGGCAACGCAGTGGGAGTTTACGCCGCACAGCGGGACGTACTATGAAGCCGTCGCCTCTTACACTGGTCCGGCGCTCACCACCGTGCAACTTCTCAATCCCAGCCTCTACATGATGACGTACGGGCTTGACGGAGAGGGTCGCTGGAGCACGCTTACCGATACCACAGCGAACCAGGATATCGTAACGAAAACGACATTCAACTCCGCTGGACAACCGCTCAATGTCCAACTCACAGGTACGACGCCAGATCAGGACGTTTACACTTATGATCTGAACACTGGAAATATGAAATCGTTCCAGTTCGAAGTAGGCAATACACCGGTCAACTTGGTCGGAACCTTGAACTGGAATACAAACGGCTCGCTCGGGCAACTTGGGGTCATAGATGGCTTCAATGCAGGCGGCACTGAGACGTGCAATTCCAATTCAATGGGAGAGTTGGGCTCGGGGTACGATGATTTGGGACGGCTGACCGAGTTCGATTGTGGCAGCGGTAACTGGGGACAGCAGTTCGCCTATGACCAGTATGACAACTTGAGCAAGACGGTTCTTTCCGGTCGCACTGGGACCACTTGGAGTCCCGGTTACTCTCAAACCACAAATCACTACAGCAGTCCGAGCAACTGCTGCGATTCGAACGGAAATGTGAAGGCAGACGGGAACGAAGTTTACGGGTGGAACGAGTTCTCGAAACTAGCGTGGACTGCGGCTAGCGGAACGCCGACTTGCGGCACGAGCGGCAAGTGCGCTACTTACGATGCCTTTGGGCGCATGGTGGAAGCTAGCAACAACAGCACTTGGCACGAATACTGGTACACGCAGGCGGGTAAAATGGTGATGGCGGGGACGACCCTGTCTTACGGTCGTTGGCCCACAAGTTCCGGAACGGCTGAGACGGTGGGCACGACCAACTTCGACTACCTGCACGTAGACTGGCTGGGCAACTCCAGGATCGTCTCTAACATCGGCAGCAATAGCGTTGCTGCAGACCAAGCATACACACCGTACGGCGAAATCTACAACATATTCGGCGCAAACAATGGTCAGTATCAGGTCTTTGCGGGTACTATCGCCGATCTCGCTCCTAGTACAACTACGCCAATCATATGGGATACGCCGAACCGGGAGTTGTCTTATGCAGGACGATGGCTCTCGCCTGACCCGGCGGGTGCCGGATGGAACCAGTATGCTTACGCGACGAACCCTAACAGCCAGATCGATCCCGTTGGCCTGGACGACTGCATTGTGGATTTCGATTGCGGCGGCGGGGGTGGGGGCGGCGGGGGAGGTGGTGGCGGGGGCGGCGGGGGCGGCGGTGGATGGGGCTGGGGCGGCTGGGGCGGGGGCGGCTGCGCCGATCCGGCCAACTGCTCGGGCCTCGGAGGCTTCGACGACCCGTCACTTTCGGGCGGCGGCCCCGCTACCAGCGCCGGGCAGGGGATCTTTTCGGGCCAAGACTGCCTGTATTGCTACCCGCTGGGGCCAAGCGTGCTGCAGATCGTGCAGGCAATTCGATCGGGCAACCTGTGGGGAGCGTTGGAGGGAGTAGGGGCCATACCGCAAGACCCCAACTGCGAGTTCGGCCCCTGCGATGACCAGAGTTTCCCTGGCGCGATGAACGCCACAAATAACGGCACCCAACCGATAGGAACGCCAAAGACCACGGCACAGTGTTCCGTGTATCAGGATGGTTCGGCCGCTGGCGGTGCGCTTTATACGCTTTGCAGCAGTGTCTTTCCCAACGGTCCGGTCTCGAACCAGATTCGGGGATGTCTTCAGAGTTTGTATAGCTCTGGGTCTGGATATTTACCCATACCCGTCCTGGTATTTGTACCGACGTCGCCAGGGGTTTCGCTCGATCTCAACAGCATTGTTCCTGGGACTGGTGCCCATCTCGTATGCTTTGCGAACGCTGCTGGGGTCCTTTGATCTGATGGAGGAAAGGGATGAGAAACAAACTGTATTGGATCGCAATGGGCGGGCTTTCGTTCTGGCTTCCGGCCATCGTTGTCAATGCTGCTCTCGATCAGAAATCGAATCTTTGGACGCTGAACGTTATACCTCTTGCGGGAGTGACATTACTGGGCGTGGCCAGTTGGATAGGCACCAATCACATGCCCAAATGGGGTTGGGTTTTGGCTGGGATATATATCCTCGGGCCTGTCTCCATGCTGGCTCCGTCGGTCTTTCTTCACGTCCCATCGTCACCGAACGTTCCGGGTGAGAAGACCTGGATGTTCCTCTTCTGCTTGTTTCCTCCAATCACTCTCTGGATGGCACTCTTGAACGGGATGATTATTTCGGTGTTGATAGCCACGGTGACGCTTCCCTTTCTCGCGGCATATCTAAGAGGTCCGGGTTTATAGCCAGTTTCTCCAGTCTCGTACTGGAGGCCCTAGCTGGAATCAATAGCAGCCACAAGGCCGTCTCTTCGGTGCGGCCTCGCCGCGTGTGCATCCGTATGGTGTCTTCGGGTGGGCGCGACGGCTGGTCTATGAAGTCGAGCGCGGGGCGCCCGGCCAGCCGGAGACCAAGGGGGCTGGCCCAGTCTCGGGCCAGGACCGCATCAGCTGCCCCCGCCCCACCGCTTGCCAGGTGGATACCGGTCGCGTCGCCCTGCAGATTCGCATGAATATTTTCAAATTGTCACGCTCGAACCGCGATCCATTTGCGATCCATTTGTCGTCCTACGACTGCTTTTCATGTACTTCGGTGCCATCCGTGGTCCTGTATGTTGTTGAATTTAGGTTTTCACGCGGATTCGAGTCCTACCTGAGGAGCCATTCTTTCAATGGCTTAGCCCTCTTTGCGCTCTGTTTGCGCTCCGTTGGTCGGAAAGGCAAGCTGAGCTACTTTGCTGCTCGCGGTGTCATCTCATCCGCACTGAGATCATGAACCGCCATGGTGCTGTGGAGGACGAAAAGATCAGCGCTTCGAGGCCGGAATTCCCGAGCGCGGACTCCGGTGAGGTGCTTCCCGGCAGGGAAGAATCCGTTCAAATAGGGAGGGATCGGTCTTCCGGCTCCGGCGCTCGCGTGTTCGTCTGGTAGCTATTCTTGCGCGGCGGGAGGAACGGAGTGCGTGAACCCAATTGCCGACCGTAATACTGCGAGCAGCGGATGAGTGAGGTAGTTGTGGACAATTCTGTTCCGGCTCAGTCCGCAGCGGACCGTTATCGCCAAGTCGCCAGCCCATTGCACACGATTTTGGTACTCGTAGTGTTGGGCGGTTGGGCGTTATGGCATAAGATTTCTGCGGATCGATTGAGCGTGGCGGCTAATCCGAACCGCGTGCGCTTTTATCTGCTGACTCTTTTCTTCGAATGGCTATTGTTCGCTTTGGTAGTGGTGGGTGTGAGGCGTAGCGGGGTTTCTGTCTTCCTCGTTCTCGGAGATCATTGGCATTCCTTCCGCCAGGTGCTGCGGGATATTGGAATTGCTATTGGGTTCTGGATCGTTGCGGCCATGTTCCTTTGGTTATTCGGTTGGCTCCTGCACATCGCCGCGCTGGGCCACAATGTGTCCATGCTCCCCCAGCGAGGTATCGAACTGACATTTTGGATAGCGCTTTCCGTTAGCGCCGGTATTTGCGAGGAGACGATCTTTCGAGGTTACCTGCAACCGCAGTTCATGGCCCTGACTAAGAGCGCTCCCGCCGGCATTCTCCTTTCTGCCGCAACATTCGGCGCGGCTCACGCATACCAGGGTCTCCGGATGACGATCCTGATCGCCCTGTACGGAGCCATGTTCGGGATTCTAGCCTATTGGCGCGGAAGCGTTCGTCCTGGAATGATCGCCCATGCATGGCAGGATTCATTGAACGGAATGCTTGCTGTGATGACGCATTAGAAGGTCTTTAATTGCTGCGCCGCAGGTAAAAAGTTCATCCGATCGGAATGAGGGCCTTCACTTTGTATGATGCGACCTCCACCACAACTTCTAAATGCTCAATTGTGATCAGTTTTCCGAAGTCCAAAGTTTGATACTTGCTCTTCCAACGAAATACCACAGCGACAGGCGACTCTACCAGTTGAAGTCCAGAACCAGGAATGCGGAGGTTTGCAATTATGGCCGCAAAACTCCCGACGTCAGACGAGCACATTTTGGCTTATGCAGAAAGATCGATTGCGATTCCGGACGGGCGCGTTAGTTCCTCCAGAGCCAACGAACAACCGTCATTAGGCGCGATGCGATTTGACTGCGGATACATCTCACCATTCTTCGTCACTGACCCCGAACGCATGGAAGTAGCCTTCGAAAACGTCTACATTCTCGTTTACCCCGGCAAAATCAGTTCCAAGAAAGAGCTGCTCCCGTTACTTGATCAGATCAAGAAGAATGGCAAGCCCCTGCTCATCATCGCGGAGGATATTGAAGGCGAAGCTCTGGCTACTCTGGTCGTGAACAAGGTAAGCGGCTTCCTGAAAGTTGCTGCCGTGAGCGCTCCGGGGTTGTCTGATCAACGCAAGAGTTGGTTGCAAGACATCGCTCTGCTGACCGGCGGCCAAGCCTTAATGGAAGTTCTCGACGTCCAGCTGAAAAACATACAGATTTCCGACCTGGGACGGGCGAAGAAGGTCATTATCGACAAGAACCGTACGGTGATTGAGAGCAGGGCCATACTTCACCAAGTCTGCAGTCCTGCACCGCCGAAGAGTTATCCCGAAGCTGATTCCAGTCAGCACGGCAACCGGGAATATTCTTCTACGCAACCAACCAATATTTGAGGAGGAAACGAATGCAAATCGGAATGATAGGCCTGGGACGAATGGGTTCGAACATGGTGCAACGGCTGATGAAAGCCGGTCACGAGTGCGTAGTGTCTGACACGCATCCGCAAGCCGTGAAGGATGTGGTGGCGAAAGGCGCCAAGTCGTCCGACAGTATCGCGGATTTTGCGAAAAGACTCAGCAAACCGCGCGCCGTCTGGATGATGGTCCCGGCGGCGGTCGTCGACTCGGTATTGACCTCACTTATACCTGTGCTGGAACCGGGCGACATTGTAATCGACGGTGGCAATTCCTATTATCACGACGATATCCGGCGTTCTGGTGAATTGAAGAGCAAAGGAATCCACTATGTCGATTGCGGAACCAGCGGCGGCGTATGGGGATTCGAGCGCGGATACTGCCTGATGATCGGCGGGGAGGAAGCGATTGTGAGTCATCTCGACCCGATCTTCAAGTCGTTGGCCCCAGGTGTTGGCTCAGCGGCGCGGACTCCAGGGCGGACCGGCGAGCCTTCGACATCAGAAAACGGATATCTGCGCTGCGGCCCGAACGGCGCGGGTCACTTCGTAAAGATGGTCCACAACGGCATCGAGTACGGCATGATGGCCGCATTTGCCGAGGGATTGAACATCATTAAGAATGCCAACGTCGGCAAGATGAAGCGCGATGAGGACGCCGAGACAACCCCGCTGCGCCATCCGGAGCTGTATCAATACGACATGGACATGCCCGAGGTGGCCGAGGTCTGGCGGCGCGGCAGTGTCATCAATTCCTGGCTGCTTGATCTGACTGCCGCGGCTTTGCGGGAGAATCCTGATCTCTCGAATTTTGCGGGCCGGGTGTCGGATTCCGGAGAGGGACGGTGGACAGTGCAGGCAGCGGTGGACGAGGGCATTCCGGCGCCGGTGATCAGCGCTGCGCTCAGTTCCCGTTTTGCTTCACGTGGCAACGAAGAATATGCTGCCAAACTTCTCTCTGCGATGCGCTACGAATTCGGCGGTCACAAGGAGAAATCTGCCGATAAGCAGGAGGCGGCCTGATGGCAGATTTCCAGTCTGACGCCTTTGTGTTTTTCGGCGCCACCGGCGATCTCGCGCACAAGCAGATCTTTCCGGCGCTGCAGGGGTTGATACGCGATGAAGGTTTCAATCTGCCAATCGTCGGCGTGGCCAAAGCAGGTTGGAATCTTGATCAACTTAAAGCGCGCGCCAAGGACAGCCTCGAAAAACACGGCGGTCTCGACCAGGACGCGTTCAACAAGCTGAAAGGCCTTTTGCGCTACGTGGACGGTGACTACAACGATCCAAAGACTTTCGTCCAACTGCGTAAAGAGTTGGGCTCCGCAAAACAACCTCTACATTACTTTGCGATCCCACCCAGCTTGTTCGGCACGGTTGCCGAGGGGCTGGCCAAGTCGGGCTGCGCTGAGAATGCGCGCGTTGTCGTCGAGAAGCCCTTCGGGCGTGATTTGGCGTCGGCACAAGAACTGAACCGAATTCTGCACCGGTATTTCCCCGAAGAACGAATCTTCCGCATCGATCATTTTCTGGGAAAGGAACCGGTACAGAACATTCTCTACACCCGGTTTGCTAATCCAATGTTTGAACCGATCTGGAATCGCAACTACGTGCGAAGCATTCAGATCACCATGGCGGAGAAGTTCGGTGTCGAAGATCGCGGCAAATTCTACGACGAAGCGGGCACGGTGCGGGATGTGGTCCAAAACCACCTGCTGCAAGTCCTGGCCATCCTGACCATGGATCCGCCGACCGGCGAGGCTCACGATGCGTGGCGCGACCAGAAGGCTGCGTTGCTCAAGGCGGTACGGCCGATTGCTCCGGCGGACATTGTGCGCGGCCAGTACAACGGTTATCGGGCAGTGCCAGGCGTAGACGCGGCTTCCACAGTCGAGACTTTCATTGCGCTCAAGCTGTTCATTGAAACCTGGCGATGGGCCGGCGTACCCATCTATATCCGCGCAGGAAAAATGCTGCCGGTGACCGCGACCGAAGTGTTCGTTGAATTCAAACGGCCACCGATGGAGACCTTTGGCGAAACCGTGCCCGGCACGTCCGCACATCTGCGCATGCGTATCAGTCCCGACATCGCCATCGGAATGGGTGTGCGGGTGAAGACGCTGGGCGAGCAAATGACCGGCAAAGACGTGGAACTCATACTCACCGAACAGGCCGCGGACGACACACCGCCCTACGAACGGCTGCTGGGCGACGCTATGCGCGGACTGACTGAACTCTTTACCCGTCAAGACGTAGTGGAAGCTCAATGGCGTGCGGTCGATCCGATTCTGGGCAACGTTACGCCTGTGCATCCCTATGAGCCAGGGACGTGGGGGCCCGACGAGGCTGACCGTCTCATCGCCAGCGACGCGGCGTGGGTTGATCCCACGGTGGAAGAAGAGAAATGAGAAGACAAGAAAATGATCCCGCACCACCTCGATGCTTTCGCATCGCGGCGCCCTTCAGGGGCGGCTTCACCGCGCATAAATTGGACTGAAGCTGATCTTCATTCTCCGGATAGCCGTGGCTGAGCAAAACTGCTCAGCTTCCGCATTGCCGCCGCAAGATACTGTAATTTGCCGAATTAGAGACCTTGCATCAGGCATTTGTTCGCAACACGTGTCCAAAAGATCTTCCCAGACTCCCTTTGAATGAGACTCACGACCGGACAAGGACAGGAGAGTGTTCATCGTGGAATCAAATGTAAAGAAGGTGTCCAAGCCCGATTCCAAGGACGATCTGAAGTCCCTGCCGATGCCGGACGTCGAAAAAAGGTTGGGATCGACAGCGAAAGGCTTGAGCCAAGCCGAGGCGCAGAAACGGCTGGCAAAATATGGTCCGAATGAGATCAAGGAGAAGAAAGACAATCTATTTCTGAAGTTCCTCAGCTATTTCTGGGGTCCGATTCCATGGATGATCGAAGGGGCGGTGATTCTGTCGGGGGTGGTTAGGCACTGGCTGGATTTCTTCATCATTCTCTTTCTGCTTTTTTCCAACGCGGTGGTTGCATTTTGGGAGGAACATCAAGCGGGCAATGAAATTGCCGCGTTGCGCGCGAAGCTGGCGACCAAGGCCCGCGTCCTGCGAGATGGAAAATGGGCGACTCCCAAGGTAGCGGAATTGGTGCCGGGCGATGTCATCCGGCT
The DNA here is from genome assembly GCA_963800575.1 of uncultured Acidobacteriaceae bacterium. GTDB lineage: Bacteria > Acidobacteriota > Terriglobia > Terriglobales > Acidobacteriaceae > Sulfotelmatobacter. The sequence goes on along the minus strand of CAWDBN010000016.1, from coordinate 109,692 downwards.
GATGTTGGGGGACATCGTGCCAGCAGACGTGCGCTTGTTGGCCGGCGACCCGGTGCAAGTCGACCAGTCCGCGCTGACCGGCGAATCTTTGCCAGCAACGCGCAAACCTGGCGAGGCAGTCTTTTCAGGCTCGATTATCAAGCGCGGCGAAACTGACGCGATGGTGTATGCCACTGGTACCAACACCTTTTTCGGCAGGACTGCGGAATTGGTGCAGGACGCTCATACCGTCAGCCATTTCCAGCGTGCTGTGCTGAAGATTGGCAATTACCTGATCGTTCTTGCCGTGGCTCTGGTGGCCGTCATTGTTACCACAGCGCTCTTCCGACATGATCCGATCTTGAGCACGTTGGAATTTGCATTGGTGCTTCTGGTGGCTGCGATCCCTGTAGCCATGCCCACGGTGTTGTCTGTCACCATGGCGGTTGGCGCGCGTCTCTTGGCAAAAAAGCAGGCGATTGTGACCAAGTTGTCGGCAATCGAGGAACTCGCGGGCGTGGATGTGCTCTGCTCGGACAAGACCGGCACCTTGACCCAGAACAAGCTGACGCTGGGCGATCCATTCTGTGTCAATGGTATTGCTGCCGATCAAATCATCCTCGACGCCGCCCTCGCTTCGCGCGCGGAGGACAAGGACACGATCGATCTTGCCGTGATCGGCGGCGTAAAGAACGATAAGGAACTGAAGAGCTATCAGGTCCTTCATTTCCAGCCATTCGATCCGGTGCATAAGCGCACCGAAGCCACTGTAAAGGGTTCCGACGGAAAACAGTTCAAGGTGGCGAAGGGAGCGCCGCAGGTCATTCTGCAGATGGCGACCAACCTCGCGGAAGTAAAACCCGCGGTTGAGAAAGCCGTCAATGAATTTGCCTCGCGCGGCTTCCGCTCCCTGGGTGTGGCCCGCGCCGATAAGGACGACAAGTGGCAGTTCGTTGGCGTCTTGCCCATGTCCGATCCGCCGCGCGAACAGGCTAAGGCAACTATCGCGAGCGCGGTGCAGATGGGCGTGAAAGTCAAGATGGTCACCGGCGACCAGTTGGCCATAGCCAAAGAAATGTCTCGTGAGCTGGGCATGGGAACGAACATCCTCGACGCCACAGTATTGCGGGACAAACAAAAGAAGGCGGAGACCGCGGCGTCCATCGAAAACGCGGACGGTTTTGCCCAAGTGTTCCCCGAGGACAAATACAACATTGTCGACGTCCTGCAGAAGCACGGTCATATTGTCGGTATGACGGGCGACGGGGTGAACGACGCTCCCGCGCTCAAACAAGCGAACTGCGGCATCGCGGTTTCCGGCGCGACCGACGCGGCCCGCGCGGCGGCGGACATCGTACTCCTCGCGTCTGGCCTCTCGGTGATCATCGATGCGATCAAGGAAAGCCGCCGCATCTTCCAGCGGATGAACAGCTACGCGATCTACCGCATCGCCGAAACCCTGCGCGTGCTGTTCTTCATGACGCTGGCGATCCTCGTATTTAATTTCTACCCCGTGACCGCGGTAATGATCGTGATGATCGCCGTACTCAACGACGGGGCGATTCTCTCTATCGCTTATGACAAAGTTCATTACAGCGATAGGCCCGAGAAATGGAATATGCGCCTGGTGCTGGGGATCTCGACCGTGCTGGGCGTTATTGGAGTCGTGGCAGCGTTCGGACTCTTTTATCTTGCCGAGCGCGTATTTCATCTCGACCGCGCGCACGCTCAGACGCTGATGTATCTGAAGCTGTCCGTGGCCGGACATCTGACGATTTTCTTAACGCGCACGCGCGGTCCATTCTGGTCGATACGCCCGGCTCGGATTCTCTGGATAGCGGTGCTCGGCACGCAAACTGTGGCTACCCTGATTGCGGTTTATGGTTTGTTTATGACGCCGCTTGGCTGGCGTTGGGCAGGGTTCGTTTGGGTCTACGCTCTGGCGTGGTTCCTGCTCAATGATCGCGTGAAGCTGCTCGCCTATCGGATGTTTGATCCGGTTAAAGCACCGTCGCCAGCCAAGAACCCAGTCGATCTTACGCCGCAGATTGCCACACGGGCCTATGAACTCTATCAGCAGCGAGGCCGGGGCGACGGCAAAGCGAATCAAGACTGGCTTGAGGCGGAGCGAGAGACCCGCAAGGATCAAGTGGCGAAGAAAGATGTTGCCTAACCGCTATCCCTTAGCATCGTTTCGAGCACCCGAACTCGATATGCGCACGTCATGCAGTTGGTGGCCCTGAAGGAAGAAGATGAAAATTCATTCCAAGGATTTCCGTGTACCGCATCACAAGAAGATCGATATCAAACGCTTGCCGACGATCGTGAAGCCATTTTGCGAATCAAAGAAGGAATATAAAGACCTTCTGGAAAAACATATTGCTGAGTTGACTTCCCTGCAACAACTTCACTACGCGTCCAACCGCTATGCATTGCTGCTGATCTTTCAGGGGATGGATTCTGCCGGCAAGGATGGCGCGATCCGGCACGTCATGTCGGGAGTCAATCCCGAAGGCTGCGAAGTGTTCAGCTTCAAGCAGCCAAGCGCCGAAGAACTGGAACATGATTTTCTCTGGCGCACGACATGCCGCCTTCCGGAACGCGGACGGATCGGCATCTTCAATCGTTCCTACTACGAGGAAGTCCTGATCGTTCGCGTGCATCCCGAGATTCTGCGCACCCAGCGCCTTCCAGATGGTCGCGGAAGCTCCACGAAAGCTCGGAGATTTTTTCAGAGACATCTTCAAGCTCAATCCGACAAACTTTCGCATGTTCTGTCCCGACGAGACAAACTCCAATCGTCTGAACTCCGTCCTCGAAGCTACAAAACGGTGCTTTATGGCGGAAACTGTTTCGATCGATGACGAACTGAGCCCCGACGGCCGTGTGATGGAAGTATTGAGCGAACATTGCTGCCAGGGATGGCTCGAAGGGTACTTGCTGACCGGGCGGCATGGCATGTGGTCTTCCTACGAAGCCTTTGCACAAGTCGTGGATTCGATGTTGACGCAACACGCCAAATGGCTGGAGCAATGCCGCGATTTTCCGTGGCGCAGACCGCTCGCGTCGTTGAACGTTCTATTGACAAGCCATGCGTGGCGAAATGATCACAACGGTTTCAGCCATCAGGCGACTGGATTTGTAGACAACGCGTTAGCACGCAGGAGTGAAACCATCCGCGTTTACTATCCTCCGGACAGTAACTGCCTCTTAAGCGTTTTTGACCATTGCCTGCGGAGCCGCAACTACGTCAACATCGTTACTTGCGGAAAGCAGCCGCAGCTTCAGTGGCTGAACATGGACGAAGCTCTCGAACACTGCTCACGAGGAGCATCGATTTGCCAAGGTGACGGAGGTGCCGATCATGACTGGTCTGACAGTGTCGGCTCGGGAGGAGGGGGAACATTTCTGTGATTCCGTTGATCGTGCAATTTGCCGATAGTATACTCGATCAATCTGGCTAGCTTATCTGCAGCGCCGTTGACAGCTAAGTCCAGAGTCGCCGCTTCATCGGTGACCGCGATGGGCCGGCGGCCTTCGAGGCGCGCCTCCATCATGCAACGTTTGTTATCTCACGGCTCTTAGGGCCGCTCTCGTCGGTCAGGTGGACCTCCACCCGCGTGATGTGATCGCTCATTCGGCTCAGAGCATCCTCCACTACGCCCTTGATCTGATCGGCTAGCGCCTCGCGGCCTTCGATCGTGTGGTCCGTATTGACTTGGATCTGCATGCTGATCTCCTGCCAAATTTGTTGGATCGAGGATGTTTCTATGCTCATACATTGCCGATGCGAAGTTCATGGAACCCGGCTACCGGCCGGCATTTGCTTCTGGCGGCCAGAAGGCACCATCGACAGGTCGTTGGTTCCGACGTAAATACCGATAGCGACGAGCATAGCGACTAGTCCGAACCAGAATCGCCAATCGTGATGTGCGCGCCGCCAGTACGGAGTCTGGCCATGGCTATGATGACTCTCGCCGTTCTGATGCAAATGTTCGGTATTGTGCATCTCATGCTCGTCTCCAATCAAATCGAGAAAGTTGGGTGATGTGCCATCACTCAGGCGAAAATCACCGCCGCCCTTTTTCACGGATGCGACTGTCCCGACCCAAACGCCGCTCAACGAAAGGGCGGCCTTATGACGCCGATTATCTGCAACCATGGTTATCGCCTCGTCGAGTGGGTACAGCATTTCTGCAGCTCTGGGTACTACGCGGCCACAGCTTCCGCGGTATGCAGCGTGTAATTTGCAGGATTCGTGCTTGCGATGATCTCCTTCGCTTTGGCCACTTCTGCAGCCGTCCCATGGGCGATCAGCAGAAACTGATCTGTGGTTAGGGCAGTTTGGTACTTCACAATGCTGTCCTTGGGGATGCCTATGCTGAAGAGACCCGCTCCCAAAGCGCCCAAAGCTCCTACTTCTACGGCACCTTCCAACCCTGCCACGATCCATGCCACCAGAGGCCCCGCCACTAAAATTGGGCCGAGACCCGGAATCATGAACAGAGCAGATCCGAACAAGAGCCCCCAAAAGCCTCCCCAGAATGCACCGACCTTGCCCCAATATTTCATGCGGTCGCCGGTATTGTAGTAGCCGACCACTTGCTCATCTGTGTGATATCCCTTCCCAACGATCGACAATTTGTGCATGTCGACTCCGCCACGCTGAAGTTCCTTCACCGCCCGATCCGCATCCGTATGAGTGTGATAAATCGCGACAACTGAATTTTCTACAGACATTTGTCTACTCTCCTCGGCATTTCGCCATTATTGTCGGACCGTCAAAGTCCTCGCCCAAATATGACAGTGGCATGATTGAAAAACTGGTCGCTATTGCACAGTTTGGGAAAGCACGCTCGTTCCTCATTGTCAATTTCGTTCGACTCAAACTCATATTGAACTTGCTTATGATTGGCCCTCACCTGCAACTGTATGAGCCGGACGAGACTGATCACTCTTGCTCAGAAAGTCGACCACTCCGTTGATAAGCTCAAATCGAGTTTTCTATCGGGCAAAGAATTAAAGCGGAGAGACACATGGCGTCCAAGATGCACGCAGCGGTTGTCGAGCAATTCGGAAAACCTTTATCGCTCGTGGAATTGAACATCCCCTCTCCCGGCCCCGGCGAAATCCTGGTGAAGACCGAGGCGTGTGGGGTCTGCCACACCGATCTCCATGCGATGCACGGTGACTGGCCCGTGAAGCCCACACTCCCGTTCATCCCTGGCCACGAAGCCATCGGTCTGGTCGCTGCAGTCGGTTCAGGGGTGAAAATTGTTAAGGAGGGCGACCGCGTCGGAGTGCCGTGGCTCTATTCGGCGTGTGGTCACTGCGAATACTGTTTGACTGGTTGGGAAACGGTTTGCGCTCAGGCCAAGTTTGGCGGTTACACCGTTAACGGTGGTTTCGCCGAGTTTATCGTCGCCGACCCAGATTACGTTGCCCATGTGCCCGCGGGTCTAACAGCTACAGAAGCCGCTCCGTTGATCTGCGCGGGAATCACGACCTACAAAGGGATTAAGCAGACCGAGGCGCGGCCAGGGGAATGGATCGCTATCTCTGGCGCCGGCGGACTCGGTCACTTGGCCATCCAATATGCGAAAGCCATGGGACTAATCGTCTGCGCCATCGACATAGATGATGGCAAGCTGGCCCATGCCACGCGCCTTGGCGCCGATTTCGTGATCAATGCCAAGACTGGAGACCCGGCAACTGCCGTAAAGAAGGCGACCGGCGGCGGAGCTCATGGCGTTCTAATTACTGCACCTTCGCTAATCGCGTTCAAACAAGGCGTTGGCATGACACGGAAGCGCGGCACTTGTGTCTTGGTTGGACTGCCGCCCGGCGAATTCCCAGTTCCGCTTTTCGACGTTGTGGCAAACTGCATAACTATCCGCGGTTCGTTCGTCGGCACCCGCCAGGATATGGCCGAAGCCCTCGCCTTCGCAGTCGGGGGCAAGGTCAAAGCAGACATCGAACTTCAGCCGCTATCTTCGATCAACCAGATCTTCGACCGCCTTGAGCGCGGCGATGTGCCTTCACGCGTGGTCCTCGACTTCGCGGCAGCAAAAACGAAAAAACAACGGTCAGAACAAGATCAGCAATTTGCAATCGCAGGGGCTGGTGCCGCAAGAGATGTCTAACTTATCCGAGAAGGCCGTATAGGCGAGCCGTCTCCGCCTGAACCGGAGACGCATGCCGGAGTTCGCTCTTTCGAAATGATTGGTCATGGGCTGCTGCAGCGGCTTATATTCTGCACATAAGGGCCGCTGTCGGGCCGTGCAAGTCGTTGCAATCACCGTTTAATTTTGGCCCTGAAAAGGCTGGCGTACCGCGCAGGTTGACCTCTATTCTAGGCGAAAAACCTACGGAGACATGCGTCAAAATGTGCGCTCTATCCGCGCTCTGTTTGTTGGTTTATCACTGCTTTTCGTGGTCTTAGGTGTCATCCGCCGACCTGCATCTCGTTGAAACTACGTTTAAGTGTTGATTCGAGTCCTACCTGAGGAGCCATTCTTTCAGTAGGTTAGGAATTCCCCGTGCCGTTTTCCGTACCGCTAGCGAGTGCTAGGTGCACGATCTTCGAGTGAGCCGCTCGCATATCGGCTGATGCCGCATCACCATGGATGTTCATAGTCATGCGAATATCCGAATAACGTATCAACTGCTGTTGGACTCCGACGAGCAAAACCCGCACCGGTCTAACCCATCATTGAGTCGGAAGACGGTTATTGTTGGCCTCGTGTTTTGCCATCGTCTGAGCGTAGTCTGCCAGAATCTTCGCGAGTTGCTCGGCGCTCAGCGGGGAATCTGGTTTCGGATCAGACGCCGACGCCGCTAACGTGCCTTTGATGCCAATGTAAACCGCGTTATATGGCTCGTCGCCGAGGTTCTCGACAGTGTGCTTGAAAGGCGGGAACCATCGAGCCTCGCCCGGCTTGGCGTAAACTTCCGTCACCTTACCATTCGGGTCAGTGAACCTGAGGTGTCCTCCCGACACGCTGACGGAGACGCCGCCGGGATGGTCGTGCATCTGCGACCTCTCGTGAGGGCCATAGTGGACATTGACCACCTGCACCCGGTCATTTTCGAAGTCCAGTCTGTAATGCCTGGGTTCTACCTTGGTGGGTTCTTGCGTCATAGCAAAATTTGACGACAGACACACAATTACGACTGCGCAGTAAACTCTGGACAACATGGCCCAGCCTCCTGAAGTAAGGCGCTGATTACAGCAAACTGAGGCCACGCTACTCTGGCGGCACAAAGCCTGTCAATGCATCGGAGCCTGCGGAGTGTCCTATTACTTACTGTGTTTGCCGGTTCTCCCGTCGACGCCGCGACTTGGACGCAATCCGATGAATGGAAGGCGTGAACTCAGCGTTGTAGCCCATCATCATTCCTGAATTCACCTGCAGCCGGTCTTGGCAGTGGAGCCTCACGCCAGCCGACGACGCAGCGTGGCGCGATCGAGTTCATTCTCCCACCGCGCGACCACGAGGGTAGCCACGCCGTTGCCGATCATGTTCACCAGCGCACGGAACATGCTCATGAAACGGTCAATGCCGAGGATGAGCGCCATCCCCGCCACCGGAATCGTAGGGATCACCGACAAGGTGGCGACCAGCGCGATGAAAGATGCCCCCTGCACCCCGCTTGCCCCCTTCGAAGTGAGCGTAGCAACGGAGAAAATGGTCATTTGCTGCAGCAATGTCAGGTGAGTGTTCGTCGCCTGGGCAACGAACAGCGCGGCCAGCGTCATGTAGAGACCGCTGCCGTCTGTGTTGAAGGTGTAGCCGGTGGGAACGACCAACCCCACCAAAGAGCGCGAGCAGCCCAGCTTTTCAAGCTTCTCCATCAATGTGGGGATTGCGGTCTCTGACGAACTGGTGGCCAGCACCAGCAGGATCTCTTCTTTGATGTGCAACAGAAACTTCACAATGTTGAATCCTGCCGCCCAGCAGATCGCGCCGAGCACGATGAGCACGAAAAGGATCGAGGTCAACCAAAAGGTGCCGATCAGCTTGGCCAGGGGTCCGAGCGAGGCGAATCCGTATTTGCCGATGGTGAAGGCCATGGCGCCAAAAGCGCCGATGGGAGCAAAGCGCATCAGGATATTTACTACGCGGAAGACCACGTGGGTCAGCAATTCGAGCAGGGCGACAATCGGCTTCGCGCGCGGTCCCGCCGACGACAAGGCAAAGCCAAACAGAATCGAGACAAACACAACCTGCAGAATGTCACCTTTGGCGAAGGCGTCCGTCACTGTGGTCGGGACGATGTGCATCAGGAATTCGGTTACGCTTTGCGCCTTGGCCTGTCCGGCATAATCGGCGACAGCTCGGGCATCGAGGGAGGCGGGATTTACGTTGAAGCCGCTGCCGGGACGAACCACATTGCCCACGATAAGCCCAACCGCCAGCGCCACGGTTGAGACAATTTCAAAATAAAGCAGCGCCTTGCCACCGACGCGGCCAACTTTCTTCAAGTCCTGCATGCCGGCGATGCCGGTGACCACCGTGCAGAAGATGAGGATCGTGATGATCATGGTGATCATCCGGATGAAGGCATCGCCCAGCGGCTTCATGGCAACGGCGCGCGCGGGACTGAAGTATCCGAGGGCCAGGGCCACCGCCATGGCGAAGGCCACCTGCACCCACAGAGACGCGTAAAACGGCTTGCGGCGCGGTTGTGGCGGTGCGGCGCCGAACTCTGAATCGGTGATTGGATCAGGCATGGATTGGGTATGGTTCAGGCGAGAAGTCTTAATTCGCCGGGGCCTGCAGCGTCTTCACCAGCCACGGAATAATCACTTCCTTGAAGATCCGCGGATCGGGCCACACGCCGACTTGCCGCCCAAGGTGCCCGCCATGAGGATTGATCCAGGCTTCTTTCGGCACGTCGCCCTTGCTCAGAAGCAGGTATTCGTCTTCGATGGGAACTTGCGTGTCGAGCACTCCCGCGAGAATCAACATGGGAGCCATGGGCTTACCCAGCAGTCCCTCGCGCACGAGCGACAGCTTGGGTAGATAGTCAGCCAACTCATCGAGGGTGTGTACGCCTTCGAGAATGTTCATGAGCGCGGGCACCTGGTCGAACAAATACTCGCGATTGCCCAGCAGGGAGTTCATCAGAAAATCTTTTTGGAAGAATTTATCCACGGGCGGCGATTGTGCGCTGCAACCCCGAAGCCGGCCACGCTCGACGATCGCCATCTTCGTCGCCCAATACGCGCCCCAACTCACGCCGTGCATGGCGATGCGATTCTTGTCGATTTCCGGCCGCGATTGCGCGTAATCGATCACGCGTGACAACATGCGATCTGCAGTCTCACTCACCTTGATGGGATTCTGTCCCGTCCCCGGGCCATCGACTGCGAGGTAGCCGATTCCGAAAGGAAGAATCGCGCTGAAACTTTCTGTCAGGTCTTCTTTGCGGCTATCCAAGCCATTTACGGCGATTACCAGCGGCACTGGGCCTTTGGCATTTTTCGGCAGGCGCAAGTAGGCGATGATTTCCTTGCCCTCGAAGGGAATGTGCACAACTTCAAGCGGCGGGTCGAAGAACTTCGCGTGATCCAAAAATGCTTCGAGAGCTTTTTCATACGAGCGCTGCTTGCCCGGAGAGGCCGGGATGGGCCAGCGTCCGAACGAGTAAAGCCGCCACGCGCGGATGTAGTCAGCATTCGCCTTCGTGGGATCAGACTTGTCTTTCTCCAGTGCCTGCGCTTCGTTGAAGTAGCGATCGGCTACGCGCATGAATCCCGCGGCCCACTCGTCTTTGTCGCTGGTGTGGATGCTTTCAAAAGCCTCTTTCACATCGCCGGGATCAAGCCCGATCAGCGGATACTGCCCCACCTCGGCCCGGTGAATGGCTTCGGTCTTGATCTCGTCAATGGTGCGCTCTCGCCGCTCTTCTTTTGGGGTGGACTGAGCGGAAGCAGCGGAAATTAGTGCAAACCATACCAGCAGAAAACCTGCCAGAAACCAGTGCTTTCCTATGTTCATAACTTTATCCGTTCCTTCTGGCTCGCGAATCGCGCGGGCGGTCTACGAAAAAAGGCCGGACGGAATTGCGTCCGGCCCTCATTCGCGCTTTAAAGCTTTGATCGAACACCTAGAACGTGAACTTCATCCCCAACTGGATCGAGCGCGGGCCGCCGGAGCCCACGGCAGGGTTGGCAGCAGCGATGTCGGGCGTGGCGCAGCCGCAGCCAAAAGGTTGAACTGACGGATCATTCAAGCCAAATCCATTCTGGCCGCCGTAAGGGTTGGCAAAGTTCGGATGGTTGAGGATATTGAAGAACTCGACGCGGCCTTGGAGGCGCATGGTTTCTCCAAAGTGGAAATTCTTGGCCAGGGAGAAATCGAAATTCTTGAAGCCGGTGTCCTGGAACATATTCCGGCCCATGTTGCCGAAACTCCCGAGCGGCGGCGCCATCATCACGGAGTTTCCCTGGACATAGCAGCCGAACGAATTTAGAGACGTGGTCTCTGCCCCGGGAGTGCCACCATCCTCTGCCAACGCAGAGGCCACGCATCCGGCCGGCAGGGGATTTTCCGGCGAGTAGTATGGAATTCCAACCCCGCGCCCGGACCTGAAGTCCGCGGGGTTGCCCAGGCTATTGGTTCCTGCGCGGTAGAAACTCCAGCGGATCGGACTGTTGGCGGGCGGGCTAACCGGCAAGGGCCCTACGCCGGCCGCGTCGGTTCCCTCGTCCATCGGCCCCCAGAATTGCGGGGTCTGCAGCGTTATGATCGAGTTGATCTCCCAGCCTTCCCGCAGCTGCCCGAAACCCTTGCGGCCGGGAATCGCATAGGTGAGCGAAACAGTCAGCCGGTGTCGAACGTCGAAGTCGCTGTTGGCATACTCGGCTGCGACATCGTGAGCGTTCTGCGGCAACCCCGAGCCGTAGCCGAAATCCCAGTTCGCGCCGACGTCATCCGAGGCATGCGAATAGGTATAACCGGCCACCATACTCAGGCCGTGATAGTTGCGTGCGTTCAGCGTGACTTGCAATCCGTTGTAGTTTGACCGGTAGACGTTTCCCATCTGAAAGATGTTGCTCAGATAGGGAAACTTACCGTTGAACGGAAGGCAAAGCTGATCTGGAGAGTTCCCCTCCGCGCAGGCCGGATTGTAGTCACTGCCCACAGGCGGCTGGTTGATGTCGCGAATTCCAGTGAGGTTCGATCCGCGGTTGCCGACGTATGCGGCTTCCAACGACAGATTCGGCGTGAAGGCATGCTGCAGGTTCAACGTCCAGTTCCACACGTAAGGAGTAGTGAGGTTTTGGTCTACCGTCATAATTGGGCACGGGCTATTGAAGCAATTGACTGTACTACTGCCGTAAAGAGGTCCATTCGCAGCGTCCCAGCTCGTCGGGTAGTTCAGAAAATTCTTCACGGTGACGTTACTGCTGGTAATCGTGCCACCGGATGTGTCGCCCGCGGCATCGATCGGAGCACCCGTCGGAACCGTGCCCGGACCGAAAGCATTGTTGAACGCGACGAACGACTGCCAGTTCACCGTCTCATAGATCAGACCGCCGCCGCCGCGCAGCACCGTCCGCCCGTTGCCGCCGATATCCCAGGCAAAACCCGCGCGTGGACCAAAATTACTGTGATCCGGGTTATACAGGCTACTGATCTGGTGGCCGACCTGCACCAGCCCAACGTTGGGATCGAAATTTCCCAACAGATTGTTGGCTTCCTGGGGCACACTGCTGTACTCGTAGCGAACGCCAAAGTTGATAGTCAAATTCTTGGTCGCGCGCCAGTCATCCTGGAAAAAGCCCGAGTAGGCCCAGTTGTGGAGATGGAGCGTTGGATTTCCCACCTCGACCGTCGATTTGAACGGCGCTCCAGCAAAGAAATCTTCGAGTGGACTCGAACCGTTGGGACCGGGGTTGGGGCTAATAACGCCACCCAGAAAATTAATGCTGCCTCGCGCGTTGCCATACGAGGCATTCTTCACCCGGTCGTAATGAAGTTCGCCACCGAACTTCAGAGCGTGCTTGCCCACGGTGTAGGAGATGTGATCGACAAACTGCGTAATGGAGTCGGGTCCCTGGAACTTCGGCCACTTGAAGCCGCCCAATGTCGTAAAGTAACCACCGAAGCCGATGCGTGGCATGCCTCCGGTGTTGGGCCCGGTCACGCCTGTATCGAGACCGTAGGCCGAAGCGGGAGTGTTGAGGTCGGCCGGCAGAGTGGGCTGGTAGAGCCGGTTGTAGCCGATGCGTGCCTCATTTACCAACCGCGTGCTGGGATTCCAGATCCAGCTGCCGCCCACCACCTGCGCCCGGGTATGAATGTCAGAGAGCCATTTCTGTTGCAACTCGGAAAAGTCTTCTACGGTTCCGGAGTTGTTTCCAAAAAAGTACATCGCACTGATAGTGCTTCGCTCATTCAGCGAGTAATCCACCTTGCCGACAACGTTGTCGACGTGGACGACGTTATTAAATCCGTTGGGGATTGTAATTGCCTGGAGGGGGGCGAGCGCCGTGCCAATATCTGTCTGGTTGTTCGTGACAAATCCCGTGCCGTTGCAAACTCCTGCAGCCGTGCACCCTGAAACCAGCAGGCTGGCTGGGCTTACGATCACACCAGCGGCGACGGCAGCCGGTGTTGTGATATCCGCGAGCACGTCCGGGATGCTGTCGTCGCAGTCGCCGGCAAAGCCAAACGAACAGGTTCCATTCGGCGCCATGTGCACCATCGAGGGACCGGTGACTCCGCCGTAGGAGTTGCCCACGTTATAGCGCTGACCTTCGTAGGCACCGAAGAAAAAGGCTTTGTCCTTGATGATCGCACCGCCGAGGCTGCCGCCGAATTGCTCCAGCGTTCGAGTCAATTTCGGATCCGGGGAGTCGTTGAAGTAATTCCGCGCGTCCAGGTGGTCTCCATCGCGACCAAAGCCAAAAGCTGTTCCGTGCACTTTGTTTGTGCCTGACTTGAGGCCCACGTTGACCACTGCGCCTGGCTTCCATCCATATTCCGCCGGTGGGTTTTGCTGCAGGTTGAACTCCTGAATCGCGTCGATCGGCAGAATAGTCGCCGAATCGCCTGCGATTCCTGACCCATTGATGATTGCCTGTCCGGAATAAGGTTCGCTGTTGAACAAACCCTCGACGTAATAAGCATTGTCTTCGGCGCGCAGGCCGTTAGCGCTGGTCGTGGAGAATCCTCCGCCGGGATAACGCACTACGCCCGGACGAAGTTGCAGCAGGTTTTCATAATTTCTGCCGCTCAATGGCAGGTCGTTGATTTGCGTGTTGCTCAACGTTCCTCCCAGAGTGGAGGAGGTAGTGTTCAGCAGCGGAACCTCCTCGCTAACTGTCACGATCTCGGAAACGTTTCCGGGCTGCAAAGTAAAATCGGCCCGCACATCGGTTGCGACTTCGACGGTAACCGCGGGACGCTCCACTGATTTGAAGCCCTTGGCTTCGACGTGAATCTTGTAGATTCCCGGAATCAGGTCGGGGGCAACGTAATCCCCCGACTCGTCAGTGGTGAGAGGTCGTGAAGTGCCGCGCTCCGTGTCAGTGACCACTACGTTTGCGCCGGCAACGGAGGCGCCGCTCTGATCGGTAACTCTGCCCAACACGCGCCCGGCCGTGGACTGGGCCGTCGCCGTCAGGCTCAGGCCGCTCAGTGCTAGAAGCAGAAGAACAATGCGGGGAGCTAACGTCGTCCCATGACCCGCGGACATGGCGGTGCTTCGGAATGTCATCACATCCCTCCGTTTACTGGTCGGACAGCCATACCATTGCAATGCGAATCAAGTCAAGCAAATTCTCCGATTACACGGTCATCCGAGCCCCCACCTGGACTCTGATTGATAAACTCTTCGGTTAAAGACAAGTTTTTCAACAGCCAATGCGCGGAGGAAGCGGACTTTGTGCGGGACTTGCATTCCGTGTTGTCAAGTGTTAGCGTCCTACGTGTCATACCACCATACCCAAGGACCGCACTTGTCAGTTCTTCGACGCAAAACCGCAGAAGCAGCTTTGCCCGCACTGGACCTGCGGTATAGTAACCAGACCATCGCCAGTTTCCCCCAACTGGCTCGTGCGGGAGAAATTCCGGTGTACAAAGTTATTCGAAACGCTCGGCTGTACGAGCAAATCGTCCAGCAGATCGAAGAATCCGTCCTCAATGGTTCACTGAAGCCGGGCGACCAGCTTCCCGCCGAGCGCGATCTGGCGCAGCGCCTGGGCGTTAGCCGCACTGCGGTGCGCGAAGCTGTCAAGACGCTGCGCGAGAAAGGTTTGGTTGAAGCCTATTCAGGCCGCGGCACCTTCATCACCGATGGAACCTCGCAGGCGGCGCGCCAGTCCTTCGACCTCATGGTAAAGATCGGCCAGCAGGGCCAGCAGGAAGGTTTGCCTCATCTGGTGGAGTTGCGCCTCGTCCTCGAACCAGGAATCGCCGCCATGGCGGCGGAGCGTGTCACGGATGAGGATCTTGCGGCCATGCGGGAAGCCGTCGCTGTGATGGATCGCTCGCAGAAAAATGCTGAAGCCTACATCGAGGCCGATCTCGATTTCCACCTCGCCCTGGCGGAGGCGGTTGCCAATCCGCTGATTCTTTCCTTGATCGATTCCATCGTTGGACTGCTGCGCGAGCAACGCATAAGAATCTTTAACGTGGAAGGCGGTCCGCAGCGCGGTCAGTTTCATCACAAACGCATTCTGGAAGCCATGGAGCGCCGTGATCCGGAGATGGCCCGCAGCGCCATGCGCGCCCATCTTGAGCAGGTCCGTCAGGATTCGCAGATTTCCCCCAGCGGTAAGGAGTCTGGGAAACATGCGCCCGCCGGTTCCAAAATCATTGCGTAACGAGATCTTCACAACCAGGAAGTTGAGGGCGGATGGCGAAACTCGGATTTATCGGCTTAGGAGTCATGGGCAGCCAGATGGTGAACCGGCTGCTCAGCAAAGGTCACAACGTCATCGGCTACAACCGCACCCGCGCCAAGGCGCAGTGGCTTGTTGAAAAAGGCATGAAGTGGGCTGACTCCCCACACGCAGTCGCCAGCGCCTCCGATTTCACATTCGCGATGGTGACCAACGCCGCCGCTATCGCCGCCATCACTGAAGGTCCCGACGGAATACTGGCGGCCCTGAGCCCGGGCAAGATTTTCATCGACATGAGCACAATCAGCCCGACTGTCAGCCGCGGGCTGGCTACGAAGGTGCGCGAAAAAGGTGCAGACATGGTCGATTCGCCGGTTTCCGGCAGCGTGATCACGTTGCAGGAAGGGAAGCTGTCGGTGATGGTCGGCGGGCGCCGCGAGACTTTCGAGAAAGTAAAACCCCTGCTGCTCGACATTGGCCCCAAGGTTACATACGTCGGCGACAACGGTCTGGCGTTGGCGATGAAGATCGCGGTGAACCTCAGTCTGGCGGTGCAGATGCTGGCGTTTTCAGAAGGCGTGTTGCTAGCCGAGAAGAGCGGTATTGCCCGCGAAACCGCAGTCGACGTGCTCACTCACAGCGCGATCGCATCGCCCATGATTCAGTACCGCGGGCCGTTCGTGCTGCAGCAACCGGAAGAAGCCTGGTTCGACGTCAACATGATGCAGAAAGATATGGTTCTGGCAATGGATCTGGGCCGCCAGCTCGATGTGCCTCTTCCCTCGACAGCTGTGAGCAACGAGATTCTGACCGCGGCGCGCGGCATGGGCTGGACCAAGTACGATTTCGCGTGCATGTTCGACGTGCTGGCCGCCATGTCAGGAGTGATGACACCAGTGACCGCGGGACCCAAGAAGAAATGACAACCGCTACTTCCAATCCAGAAGCTGGCCGCGACACCACCACTGAAAAAGAAAAGTGGCTCCGCGCCTATCGCAAGATGGTGGGCATCCGTCTGTTCGAAGAGCAGGTGAACGAACTCTACACGCGCGCTCTCATGCCCGGTCTCGCCCACTTATACAGCGGCGAAGAAGCCGTGGCCGTAGGAATCTGCGAAGCTCTACGCATCGACGATTACATCACCAGCACGCACCGCGGCCACGGACATTGCCTGGCTAAAGGTGCGTCGCCGGATCGCATGTTCGCCGAGTTATTGGGAAAGGAAGCGGGCTATTGCCGCGGCAAAGGTGGATCGATGCACATTGCTGATCCGGCGACTGGCAATCTGGGCGCCAACGCCATCGTCGGCGGCAGCGTGGGCATCGCCACGGGCGCAGCTTTCTCCACCAAGACCCTGGGCACGGATCGGGTTGCCGTCTGCTTCTTCGGAGAAGGCGCGCTCGGCCAGGGATCACTCTACGAAGTGATGAATCTGGCGCAGTTGTGGAGGCTGCCCGTGATCTACGTCTGCGAGAACAATCAGTACAACGAGTACACGCATTTCGCCGAAACCACGGCGGGCACGATTCTCGGCCGTGCCGCCGCTTTCGGCATAGAGGCCGCGAGCGTCGACGGGCAGGATGTGCGTGCCGTGCATGAAGTCGCAACCCAGCTGGTGAATCGGGCCCGTGCTGGAGCTGGACCCGCTTTCCTGCAGTGCGATACCTACCGCTACAGCGGCCATCATGTCGGCGACATCAATCGCGAATACTATCGTTCCAAGCAGGAAGAGCAGCACTGGAAGAAAGATCGCGATCCCATCACGGTTCTGTCAAAGTGGTTGCTCGAGCAGAATTACACCGACGAACCATCCCTCGATCGAATCACCTCTGAAGTCCGCAGCATCATGGAGGCAGCGGTAAAGTTCGCGATCGCTGCACCCTATCCGAGCGTGCATGAAGTGGAGAAGCACGTCTATGCCTGAACGCGAACTCACATTTGCGCAGGCTGTGCGCGAGGCGTTGGCCGAGGAAATGCGCCGCGACCCCCACGTCTGCATCTTCGGTGAGGATGTTGCCGAAGCCGGCACGCCGTTCAAAGTGCTCTCCGGATTAGTCGAAGAGTTCGGCGCCCGACGGGTGGTTGACACACCGATCTCGGAAGCTGGGTTCACCGGTGTCGCGGTAGGCGCCGCCATGACCGGTATGCGTCCGATCGTCGACATCATGTTCGGCGACTTCATCACCCTCACGATGGATCAGATGGTGAACCAGGCCGCCAAAGTCCATTACATGTCGGGCGGGCACTGGAAGGTTCCCATGGTGATGCGCACCACGCTGGGCGCAACGCGGCGTTCCGCCGCGCAGCACTCGCAATCGCTGCACGCCTGGTTTAGCCACGTGCCCGGATTGAAAGTGGTTTTGCCTTCGACGCCCTACGACGCGAAAGGACTGCTGAAGACGGCCATTCGCGATGAGAATCCCGTGGTCTTCTTCGAAGACAAGATGATGTACAAACTGAAGGGTCCGGTTCCAGAGGAGGATTACACCATCCCGCTGGGTGTGGCCGATGTGAAGCGCGCCGGCGATGACATCACGCTGGTTGCCACCAGCAGCATGGTGCAGGTCGCTCTGGGCGCGGCGACCTTATTAGAGAAGGAAGGCATCAGCGCCGAGGTGGTCGATCCACGCACCACGTGGCCGCTCGATGAGAAGACGCTGATAGATTCGGCGAAGAAAACTTCGCGCGTAATCGTGCTCGATGAAGGTTACGGCCGTTACGGAGTCACTTCCGAGCTTGCCGCCGTGATCGCCGAAGGAGCATTCTACGATCTGGACGCACCGGTGAAGCGGATGGGCGCAATGCATGTCCCAATTCCATTTTCTCCGCCGCTGGAAGATGCAACGGTTCCGACGGAGCAAACGGTATCAGAAGCAGCGAGAAAGTTGTGCGGTAAAACGTAGCGCCGGCAAGACACCGCCGACACGGCGGCGCTACGCGAACTCTGGAGGTTCGTTATGGCATTAAAAACTCACGGAACCATGGCAGTCGACTGGGAACAGCGAATCGACTTCGATCGCTTGCGTCGCGAGCGGCTGGCGAAGGCCAAGGCTCTGCTGGCCAAGTCCGAGATGGGCGCGCTGCTCTGCTTCGACATGAACAACGTGCGATATCTCACCTCGACGCACATTGGGTCGTGGGCCCAGGACAAATGCAACCGCTTTACCCTGCTGCCGCAGAACGACGAACCGATTTTGTGGGATTTCGGCTCTGCCGCCAAGCACCATCAATTAAATTGTCCGTGGCTCGGGGAGCGGTCACGCGCAGGAATTTCCATGCTGCGCGGCGCCATGACGCCAGAGATGGGACGCGCCGAAGACGTTGCAAAAAAGATTCGCATCGAGCTCGAAATGCGCGGCCTGCACAAAGAGCCGCTCGGCATCGACATCATCGAGCTGCCCGTGCTGTTCGCGCTGCAACGCGAAGGAATAAAGGTGATCGATGGGCAGCAGCTCATGTCGAACGCGCGCGTCATCAAAACGCAAGATGAAATCTCGCTCCTGAACACTTCGGCCATGATGGTCGACGCCGCTTATGACGAGCTCTACCGCGCCATGAAGCCCGGCCTGCGCGAGAACGAGGCCGTCGGCTTGGTGAGCAAAGTTCTCTACGATCTCGGCTCCGAATACGTCGAAGCGGTGAATGCAATTTCCGGCGAGCGCTGTAATCCGCATCCCCACGTGTTCTCCGACCGCGTGCTGCGGCCGGGCGACCCTGTCTACTACGACATCCTTCATTCCTACATGGGATATCGCACCTGCTACTACCGCTGCTTCACCGTAGGCTATGCTTCGCATGCCATGGTCGACGCCTACAAACGCTGCCGCGAGTATCTCGATGCGGCGATTGAACTGGTGCGTCCAGGCCGCACCACTGCGGAGATCGCGGCAGTGTGGCCGAAAGCGGAAGAATTCGGTTTCCCCAACGAAGAATCCTGCTTCGCGTTGCAATACGGCCACGGCATCGGCCTCGCGATCTGGGAGAAGCCGGTGATCAGCCGGCTGGTTTCGTTCGAGCATCCCGTCACCATCGAGCCCGGCATGGTGTTCGCGCTCGAAACCTTCTGGCCCTCGACCGATGGATGGAGCGCAGCCCGCATTGAAGAAGAAATTGTGGTCACGCCGACGGGACACGAGGTGATCACCCGCTTCCCGGCCGAGGAGCTGCTGGTCGCGGGCGCGCATTATTTCACCGTCAATGGGCCCCTTCCCACGACCCGCGAAACGGAAGCTCCGGCCAGCGAGAAGGTGCTGGATATGATCGAAGCCAGCGCGAAAACTGAGCGTGTGGGAGTTTCGGACTGAAGGCCACAGCCTAGCCCTTCCCGAATAAAACGTTATGGCCTTCAGCGTTGTTATGCCCGCTCTCGAGATGGCGCAGGAAACCGGCAAGCTCATTGCCTGGCGAAAGAAAGAAGGCGACCGCGTCATCAAGGGCGAGCCGCTTCTCGAAGTAGAAACCGATAAAGCCGTGCTCGAAGTAGAAGCGCCTGCCGACGGCATCCTCGCCGGAATCACAGCGGCGGCCGGAGCTGATATTCCCGTTGGTCAGACCATTGCCTGGATCCTCGCTCCCGGCGAAAAGCCTCCTGCAGAAAGTGAGTCGGCGACGGCCGCGCCCGCAGCTCGACGCAAAGGAGAATCGCATACTCCTCCGGTTGCAGCCAGCGCCCCCGGATCTTCCGCAGTTCAGAGCGCGAGGATTTCCCCCAAGGCGCGACGTCTTGCGAAAGAATTGGGCGTAAACCTTATTGTAGTGAGTGGTTCCGGCCCAGGCGGCGAGATTCTTGCATCCGATGTGCAGGTGGCGGCCGCGCCAGCTGCTTCCAGTGCAGCCCCCAAAAAGTCAGGCAGCATTGAGGTTCCCAGCTCGATAGGGCGACTGATGGCTGAACGCACCACGCAAAGCTGGACCTCGGTTCCTCACTTCTTTGTTACGCGTGAAATCGAAGCAGGCGCGCTCAATGAATACCGGGAAAAGCGGGCGCCGGAGATCGAGCGAACGCACCATGTCCGGATTACTCACACGGATCTGCTGATCGCACTGACGGCACGCGTGCTGCAGAAGCATCCGCGGTTGAATTCAAGCTGGACTGCCGAAGGCATCCGTCTTCACGATCACGTGAACATGGGCATCGCCATCGCGGTGAACGACGGCGTGGCCGTCGCGGTGATCCCCAACGCACACACCGCGAGCCTGGCGGAAATTGCAGCGCATCGCCGCGACGTGGCTGAACGCGCCCGAGCCGGGAAGCTGCGCCCCGCCGACATAGCCGATGCCACATTCACGATCAGCAACCTCGGCATGCACCACGTGGATCAGTTCAGCGCGATCATCACGCCGCCGCAAGCGGCAATTATCGCGGTAGGCAGCATTGCCGAACGAGTCGTTGCCGTCGGAGGTAACCCCGCCGTCCGGATGATGATGTCGCTCACACTGTCCTGCGATCACCGTGCCGTGGACGGCGCGCGAGCGGCGATGTTCCTGAACGACCTGGCAGGCGCAGTTCGTGAGCCGGAAAAACTGTCTTGAAGTGGTGCTGAGTATTGAACTGGTCTGGGTGCACGAACTTGCGTCGAACATCTCTGGAATTAGCCGGAGATTAAAAGTCTCCTCTCATCTCCGCTCCAAAAAAAAACCGCCAAAGCATTCTTCTGCCTGCAAGAATCAAGTTCCTGTCGCCGGGAAAAATGATTCCTGCAATGCATCCAAAACTGTCAATTTCGATGGCAACGGTAACTCAACGAAAAAGGTTGAACCGCTACCGATCGAGCTTTGAACCGCTAGCGACCCTTGATGCTGCTGCACGATCCAGTCGGCAATGGCGAGGCCAATGCCAGCTCCACCAAGCTCACGGCTTCTCGCTTTGTCCACGCGATAAAAGCGCTCGAAGATTTTGGACTGATCCTGCTCCGCGATTCCGATTCCCGAGTCACGCACGGTGATAACGGCCTTGTCATTGCGTGCCTCCAGGCGTAGCTCGATGACTCCCGGAGCCGGCGTGTACTTGACTGCATTATCGAGGAGGATAGCCAGCAATCGTTGCACAGCTGTTCGGTCTGCCAAGACTGACAACTCGCCAGCGGCTATTATTTGCGTAAATCGCAGACCGCGGACCTCGACCAGTTGACGCCATTCGCCCGCAGTTTGCACGACAGCTGCACGCAGATCGAGCGGCACAAGGTGCAACCCCTCGCGTCCTGAATCGGCGCGGGCGAGGCATAAGAGTTCTTCAACCAGGGACGAGGTCCTTTCCGCTTCCAGGAGAATATGGCGTAAGGCTTCGCGATATTCGGCATCTCCCCTCGACTTCCGGAGAGCAATTTCTGCTTCGGTGCGGATGAGAGAGATGGGCGTTCGCAGCTCGTGTGAAGCATCCGCCGTGAACTGGGAAACGCGGAGAAAAGCACTTTCAATACGCTCCAACATTTCGTTCAACGTGTCCGACAACCGTTGCAGTTCGTCGCCGGTGGTAAGTTTCTCCAGCCGTTCCCCTAAATTGCTGCCGCTGATGCCGCGCGCAGTCCGAGTGAGTGCATCAACCGGGGACAACGCCTTGCGGCTGAGCCAGTATCCTCCGGAGGCCGCGGCGAGTAGCAAGAGAGGAGCGAACATCAGGAGATAACGCCTAAACAGGGACAGCGTGGCAAGTATCTGACCCGTGGGAACGCCCGTCTGCACTGTGTAGAACCGGCCGTTCACCTCAATTCTTTGCGTAAGGAAACGGAACGGCTGGTTCCCCAGCTGAACGTTGCGAAACGACCGGTGTTTTATGGTTGCTGGCGCTGCCAGCTCAAACTGGTTTTTCACGAGTGCAGGAGCGCGGAAGATCCAATTTCCATCTTCGTCGTAAATTTGCAGGAAATCGCCGGAGTGTTCCAGATCGTATGCCTCGGAGGCTTCTTCCCGAAGCTTGGGAACGTTCATGTTTTTCTTTTTTTGCGATTTCAGGAAATTTGTGAGGTCTTCGATTTGTGCTTTCAGTGCATCGTCGGCGACCGTATAAAGCTGTTGCCTGAGAGCAACCCACATGGCGATGCCGAACAAAAGCTGCGCCGCCGCAAAGATTGCCAGGTACCACAACGTGAGTCGAGAACCAATGGAAAGTTTTTTCACGATTGCCACTCCAGATCGAGGACGTAGCCGACGCCGCGCACGGTGTGAATCAGCTTTTGTCTGTGATCACAGTCGATTTTGTGGCGCAGCAACCGCATGAACGCATCCAAAGAATTGCTTCCCATTTCGCGCCCAGAAGCGGCAATCAGCATTTCCCGGGGAACGACTTCGCCAGCGTGGAGCATGAGCCTCTCCAGTAACTGATATTCCGTGCGCGTCAGGCTGATGCGTTTCCCGTTGCGATTAGCCTTGCGGGTGGAGATATCGAGGAACAAATCACCCATCTGGAACTGAGTTTTTCGCGGAGCGGCCGCAGCCCTGCGCACTGCCTGCAAGCGTAGCAACAGTTCGGCGAAGGAGAACGGCTTGGTCATGTAGTCGTCGGCGCCGAGGTCCAGGCCATGCACAATGTCGGGAACGGAATCTCTCGCAGTCAACATCAATACAGGAGTGCGATTGTTCTCAACTCGCATGCTCCTGGCCAGCTCGAATCCGTCCATCTTGGGCAGCATCACGTCGAGAATGACCAGATCGAAATCGTGGTCTCGCACCATCTGCAGTCCCTCCCTGCCGTCCACTGCACAGGAAACGGTGTGACCTTCTTCGCTTAGTCCCCTGCGAAGCAATTCCAGCATTCTTCGTTCATCTTCCACAACCAGCAGGTTCATATCCGGCTCTGTTGGATGGTGCCAACGGACATAAGGGTAAACCGTGAACGCGCAGAGTGCATTGAGTCTGAAAAAACTTTAACCGTCCTTTAATAATCGCTTCATACCGGAAAACTACTATCGGTTTTCATTTCAATTGATTGGAGTGCCTGTTGCAGAGCGTGCGTTCCCGAGTGAGGTGAATCCTCAGGAAATGCCGCTCCGCCTATCTCGAACCGAACATGGTTGTGAAGGAGCCAAAAGCATGAAGCGAAAGCAATCTCACTTCACTCTTTCCTTTATCCTGAAGATCGCAGCGATCTTGATTTGTTGTGCGACCCTCACGAACCCGTCGATCGCGCAGTCGGGGAGGGGCACCATTACGGGCCGCGCTACCGACGCCACCGGCGCCTTGCTCCCAGGGGCAAGAGTGCGAGTGGAGCCCGGCGGTGTGGCCGCTGCTACGAATCAAATTGGGGAATTCACGGTGATCAGTCTGGCGCCGGGCGAGTACAAGGTCACAGTCGCCTATGTTGGCTTCCTGCCATACACCGCAGACGTCAAGGTGGTTGCCGGCCAAGCCACTCGCGTGGATGCCGTGCTGAAGGTCGAGGCCAAAGGAGAACAGGTAAATGTTGTTGCGGACGAGCTTGGCGTGGCGCAAGACATTAATGTTCAGCGTACTTCGGACAATATTCTGGATGTGATGTCGGAAGGCGTCATTCAGAGCCTACCAAACGAGAACATCGCCGATGTGGTAGGCCGGATGCCGGGTGTAAGCCTGGAGCGCGACGAAGGCGAAGGCAAATACGTGCAGATCCGAGGCACAGAGCCACGGCTGAACAACACGACCGTTGATGGAGTTGAGCTTCCTGCCCCCGAGGACAACGTGCGCCAGTTCAAGCTGGACACCATTCCTTCGGATATTGTCGAGTCGGTGGAAGTGAACAAGACCCTGGCCGCCAATCAGGACGCCGACGCCATTGGTGGGACAGTAAATCTGGTCACGAAGAAAGCGGGCGATGTGCCGACCCTGAAATTGGAGGGGATCGGCGGCTTCACTCCCATCGAAAACACTCGCTACATCGGGCTCGTGATGGGCACGGTGGGCAAGCGTTTTGGACATGACAAGCGTTTCGGCGCGCTATTCACCGGCAGCTACGATTACAATGGGCGCGGCATTGACGACATCGAACCGACTCCGAATGACACGGCCGTCCCCAGCTACAACAGCATGGACATCAGGGAATACAGATATCAACGCAAACGTTACGGCTTCGGCGGCTCGCTGGATTACAAGCTGAAAGACCCAGCCTCTGGCCTCTACCTGCATTACTTCGACTCCGACTTTAAGGACTACGGGAACAAATGGGTCTACTCGCTGAACGACGCGGGAAATCCGAAGTTCAGTACCTCCCAGCGCGCCCCCGACTACGGAGCAGCCAGCATCGCGATCGGCGGAAAGCATGTCTTCGCCAGTTCCTGGTTAAGCTGGGAGCTTTCAGCAGCGCGGTCGCGCGAGTTAGCGGCGGCAGGAAATCCGGGAGCCACGTTTAAGACGGTACCCGGCAGCGCCGCGGACAACCTCACGAGTTGTGTCAACATTCCGGCGCCTGATTCCCATCTGCCGCAGTGGGACCCATCTTGCTTCGGCGCTCCCACCTACGATCCGACGCAATACTACTTGAATGAATACGATGGTACTTCTGGAACCACCTCGCAGGTGAACCTGCAGGGAGCGCTCTCGATAGCCAAGAACTACCACCTGGGTTCGCACTTCTCCACTTTTGAGTTTGGCTTCAAGGTCCGCAATGCGCACAAAGGCCAGGATGCCTATTCGCCGGTCTACGACGAGCCGGGCGCCAACTGTTTCGATGCGCAGGGAAATGCCGTGCCCGAATGCTCGATGGTATCCTACCTGAGCGGATTCACTAATCCGCACTACTATTTTAACGCCTACCCGCTTGGTCCGGTCACGAACTACAACACGATCGCGAACAACTTGAACTACCTCGTTAGCCAGGGATACAACACGCTCGACGCGCCCGCCACGGCCTTCGGTTCCGACGCCAGCAACTTCGATCTGACTGAACGGGTTTCGGCCGCTTACGCGATGAATACTGCGGAGTTCGGGCGCTTCCGGCTGCAGACAGGCCTACGCGTCGAGGCCACGCAGCTGAACATCCTCGGTTTCTACATCCCGAATGATGGGGTGACGATTTACGCTACTCCTGAACCAGCCAGCACGTGGTATTGGGATCCTTTACCCAGCGTGCAACTTCGCTACCGGATCAGCGAAGACTCTGACATTCGCGCCGTCTACGCCCGCGCCATCTCTCGTCCGAATCCATACGACATGGTCCCCTACGTAACGCAAGATCCCACCACCGCCCCGACAACCATTTCCGTCGGCAATCCGAACCTCAAGCCGGAACATGCCAATGACTATGACGTGCTTTACGAGCATTACCTGAAGCCGTACGGAGAGTTCCAAGCGGGCTTTTTCTACAAACAGTTGAGCCAGCCGATTTATTATCTTGCCGATCCTGACTACCAGGGAACGCAATATCCCTCGTACGTGGGCGACATACTTGACTACATTGAAAACGGAGTGAACGCGAAGCTGTACGGTGTGGAATTTGCCTACGTCCAGCACCTTGGGTTTTTGCCTGGTATGTGGGGCGGCTTCGGCATCACGGCGAACTATAGCCGGACTGGTTCAAGCGCCGGCATTTTGCCGCTTCGAACCGACAACCCTGCTCTGCAACGGCAGACCCCGACCATGTTCAACCTCAGTCCCACCTATGACAAGGGCCGTTTCTCGGCCAGGATGGGCGCCACTTACAATAGCGCGAGCATCTATCAGTATCAGTGGGAACAATGCACCGCGGCGGTAGCCGCGCCAGGGGCAGCGGGCACGGGTCCCGGTTGCGAAGATCCCGCCTATCTTGGACCAAAGGGACCGCTCGGAGACAACTACCTGTATGCCCATCTACAGGTCGATGCGCAAGCCAGCTTCCGCTTGCAGAAGGGTTTCACCGTGCTCTGGCAGGGTCTGAACCTCACCGATGATGTGTTCGGCTTCTACAACGGCAGCCCATGGTACGTGACGCAACGTGAGTATTACAGGCCGACCTATTCCTTCGGCTTGCGCTGGGAGCCGCACCGAGAATAATTCATCCGAGCGCGGAATGCATTCCGACATGAAGTTCGCACTTCGTTCAGGCAAACTTCTGCTCGGCCATACGGGGTTGTGCTATGGGGCGAATGATCGCAGACTCAATGCGCCGAAAGATCCAAGGAGCCTTATGCAGATGAAGAAGCACCGGCATCACGACCTGACCATCAGGAGCCTCGCGCTATTTGTGGCTGTCTTGACATTAGGATTCGCTCTCACGAATCCATGCCCAGCATCCGCCAGCGAGTTTACGATCACGAAGAAAGTCCCTATTCCCGGCCAGGGGAGCTGGGATTACCTCGCGGTCGATGAGGCTGCACGGCGCCTGTACGTTTCCCACGGAACCCAAGTGGAAGTGCTCGATGTCGATTCGGGCGCAATCGTAGGCAAGATCGAGAATACGCTCGGCGTGCATGGCATCGCCATCGCCCCGGAACTGGACCGGGGATTTGTGAGCAACGGCCAGTCTTCAACCGTTACGATTTTCGATTTGAAGACGCTGAAGGCAGTTGCCGAGGTCCCGGTCGGTAAAAAACCTGACGCAATCATTTACGATCCTGCGACGTCCCGCGTTTTCGCCTTTAATGGTGACAGCAACAGCGCATCTGTCATCGACGCCGCTTCCGGAAAGATGGTGGGAACGGTCGATCTGGGCGGTGGGCCGGAGTTTGCGGTCGCCGATGGCACAGGGTATGTTTACAATAATCTGGAAGATGCGAGCCTGGTCCTGAAAATCAATGCGCGTTCCTTGAAAGTTGAGCAGCGATGGCCAACCGCTCCTTGTTCGTCGCCTTCGAGCATCGCTATGGACCGGACAACTCGCAGATTGTTTATCGGCTGCCGCAACAAGGTAATGGCCGTGGTGAATGCGGATACCGGGCAAGTGATCACAACCCTGCCCATCGGCGATCACGTGGACGCCACGGCCTTCGATCCGGAGTCTCGCCTGGTTTTTAATTCCAACGGGGACGGCACGATTACGGTGGTTCACGAGGATAGTCCGGATAAGTACTCGGTCGTGGAAAATGTGAAGACCTTGCCCAAGGCGAAGACGATGGCGCTGGATCCAAAAACGCATCATCTCTTCCTGTCCACAGCCGAAGCGGGACAATTTGAAGTGCTGGTCGTGAGCCGCTAGTCACGGATTATTCAATGAAACTGTGTCGACAATTGCCGATGATTCTTCTTCTGGCGTGTGTTGCGTGCTCGCGCTCGCACTCCCAGTCGGCGGCGCAAACCGAGCCGGTGGAGTTGCAGCTCGAGGTGAGCACGCCTTTCCATTTTGTCGCCTATGGCGATTCGCGCTTTCACGATCCCAAGGACACCGAAGCAGCGAATCCGCCGGTACGGCAGGCGCTGGTCGAGGCGATTGCCGAGACCCATCCGGCGTTCATATGCTTTACCGGCGACATCGTCTACAACGGCTACGATAAAAATGACTGGAAAGTGTGGGACACGGAAACCGCGGTGTGGCGGACCGACAAGATTCCGGTTTACCCGGCATTCGGCAACCACGATCTTCACGGTGATGAAAAAATTGCTCTGGCCAACTATTTCGAGCGCTTTCCGGATTTGAAGAACAGCCGGTATTATTCTGTACGCGCCGCCAACACGCTAATACTGGTGCTCGACAGTTCACTCGACGAAGTCTCTGGCCCGCAGGGTAAATGGCTGACACAAAAGTTGGACAACGTTCCCGGGGATGTGGATTTCGTGTTTATTGTTCTTCACCATCCTCCCTACACCAGTTCATCGGACATGAAGATGTTTGGCGGAGGACACTCAGCGCGCTCACAAGAGAAGGAACTGGCCAAGATGCTGGAGGCGCGGCAACAGAATTTGCGCGCCCGGATCGTGGTGTTCTCTGGACACGTGCACAACTACGAACGCCATGAGCACGGTGGCGTGACCTATTTTGTGACCGGCGGCGCCGGGGCGCACGCCTATCCGATCGAACGGGCCAAGGATGATCCTTTTCAAAGCAAAGAAGTGAACTACCACTACCTGCAAGTCGATGTCGATCGCGGCCGCCTCAAGATCACGATGCACCGTCTCGACCTGACGAGCGGCACAGCCGTCTGGACGGAACCTGACTCGGTTACAATCTCGGTGCCGGCAGCGAGTGCCGCAGTGCAGGGCCGTTAGAGAAACAGCGCTGAATCTTCCAGCGGTTTGACCTTCTGAACTCACAAAGGAGTTGCGCGTTTCCGAAGACGATCAAGTATATGTCGGCCCGCACGTTCGCTTGCCTGCTGTTGGTAGTGATACCGGTCACGCTCTCGCTGCGGGTTGCGGCGCAGGGCGGTCCACCTTATTACACCAATGATCCCGGTACGCCGGGCAATCTCAACTGGGAAATCAATCTTGGCTACATGCCATTTTTCTACAGCAATCAGTCCGTCTCGCACGTGCCCGATGTGGACATCAATTTCGGCGTTGGCGATCGAATCCAGCTCACATATGAAAATGCCTGGCTAAGAGTTCAGAATCCCGCTGCTGGGACCAGGTTTGGTTTGGGCCAATCCAATCCTGGCGTCAAATGGCGTTTTTATGATGCCGGAGAGTCCGGCCTCAACGTCTCGTTTTTTCCGCAGCTTTTCCTCAACAACCCGAACGACGCTGTCCGCCGCGGGATCACCCCCGCGAGCGAAGCCTTCCTATTGCCCTTCGAGTTCTCCAGGAAATTTGGCCCGATCGATGTGGATTACGAAATCGGCTATCAGTTTGTACACAAAGGACCTGACGGATGGATTACAGGCCTTGTAATCGGCCACGATTTCACTCCAAAGCTGGAAGCGGACATTGAACTCTATTCGCAAGGAACCTTCCATCCGTCAGAGAGCCAGCCCACCATCGACTTTGGGTTTCGCTATAAAATTCATAGTCCGGTGATCTTCCTGTTCATGGCCGGACGCAGCCTGGAACCCACCCGCAGCAACCAATCCTATTTCCTGGGTTATTTCGGGTTTCAATTTCTGCTTCCACCAAAATCGTACAAATAGGATTGAACCCTTAAGCGGGGAATGCTTCCCAGGAAAGAAGAATTCGTCGAAGCCAAAAGTGGCCGCGCTATAATCGGCGTCGCCAATCTGGGGGATGTCGGAGCGTGAGGGGTGCGTGCGGTTCCCGGTCCGGCGTTCCCGGTTGGCATCAGCCGCGCTTCGGGAAAGCTCCCCGATAGAGCAAATACTTTCCACTCCAGTCAATAAGTGTAAACGTCTGATTTCAACAACTGCTCCAGAAACGGAAACGCCAGAAAACAGCTCGATCATCAAGTAAGGGTTCGTAAGAGATGCTGCGCTGTGACGGCGACGACAATTTCCTCGACCGGCGAGCTACGGGATTCGCAGTATTGCCTACAGGAGTCGCGTCTCTTAGTATCTGAGCTTGATCGGGCGGTCATGGGTTAGCGGCAGGTGGTTGACTGGCATTGGACCCTCACGACCGCGTCGTCATCTTCTTGCCGATCGAATCTCCAGGTTTAATCATCGGGTTCAATCATCGCTTTTTTCTGCAATCCCCGAAGAATTCGCGAGTCTACATGATTTACCGGAGTTTCATAGGATGGCGGGACGTGTATCTTTCGGTGATCCGAAGGGTGGAACGCTCGATATGGCAGTGAGCACAACAGCCGCTTATGGATTTTATCCTCAGGACATCGCTTTGACCGAAGTGGTGCGCAATCTAAACCTGGCCGGCTTTGAGAACGAAAGTATTTGTATGATGCTGCCTCCCGGCCATCCCATTGCATCGATCGTGCGAGACGCGAGCCTGTTTAACGGCGGAAAAGAAGCCACTGCGGTGACCGCCGGAGTGATTGGGTGGCTTTCGGAATTCGGGGCGGTGATGATTCCCACCGTGGGCTTCTTCATCCGATCACAGGCGTTTTTCCACACTCTCATGTCATCCCGCGAGGCGTCGGGACTTTGCGGTAATGCGAGAACCCTGATCGGTCTCGGTTTTTCTGAGAAAGAAGCAGAAAGGTTCGAGGATCAAATTGGCAGTCTAGGAGTCCTGGTGTACGTTTCGTGCGCGGAAAGCGCGAAAACACTCTGGGCCAGAGAAGTGCTACGGCACACCGGAGCTCGGGAAGCCGCCACGCTAGAAGAAAACACGCTGCAAGAAAAAATGAGTGCAGCAGCCACCGCCTGATCAGACTGCACCGACTCCATGCGACTTCGGACGCGCCGTGCCAGGCGCCGCCGCGAGAAAGATTTCCACACGTTTATGCTTGGCTCCGTAACCTCCTGGTGAGACGAATCTACAGCCACTGCACGCGGCAAGTAGAGTTTCCAGTGGATGGGCGGAGGGAGCGGTAATGGTTAGGCTCCATGATTGTCGTGATTCGTGTTTCGCCTTTCGATCCGCGCAACCCGCAGCCGTAGAGCAGCACCGGGCAAGCGAAGGATGATTAGGCAGAGGAAACAATATGCACATCAATTCAACTATCCGTTCACTGACGATCCGTTCACTGGCGCTTGCCCTGGTGATGCTGGCCATGTCAGCGGCATCATTCGGGCAGTTCAGAGTGGCCATCACGGTTGGTCCACCTGCATTGCCGGTGTATGAGCAACCGGTTTGCCCGGGCGACGGTTATCTTTGGACTCCCGGTTACTGGTATTGGGATGACGATGCCGCCGACTACTTCTGGGTGCCGGGTACGTGGGTGCTGGCTCCCGAAGTTGGATTTCTGTGGACTCCGGGCTGGTGGGGCTGGGGCGGTTCAGCATTCGTTTTTCACGAGGGTTATTGGGGACCGACAATAGGGTTTTATGGCGGGATCAATTATGGATTCGGTTACTTCGGGACGGGGTTTGAGGGAGGACGCTGGGACAATGGACACTTCTTCTATAACCGAGCAGTGATGAATGTGAATGTCACCAACATCCACAACGTCTACGACACTAGGATCAATACCACCACAATTAACCGAGTAAGTTACAACGGAGGCAATGGAGGGATCGACGCACGCCCCACGCCTCAGGAGGAAGCGGCGGAGCATGAGAGGCATATTCCGCCTGTAGCCGCACAAGACCAGCATGTGCAGGCTGCTCGAGGCAACCCGGAGCTGCGGGCCTCCGCGAACCATGGAAAACCTCCAATTGCGGCCACTGAGAAGCCCGGGGAATTTAGCGGCCATGGAGTAGTCGAGGCGAAAGAGGCCGGAGCGCCTTACAAAGGGGCGGACAATCGTGGCGCTGCCGAGCCGCGCGCGGAATCGCCGGCCCGTCCCGCAGTCCATCCGAATGATCTTCCACCCGCGGAGCGTCCGGCCCCGGCAAATTCAGGAGACGCTAAGGCGGACAAGAAATATCAGCAACAGCAGGACAAGTTATACGCCAAGCAGCAACAGGAAAGGCAGAAACTTCAGCAGAAGCAAGACCAGGAACACCAGAAACTGGCGAAACAAAAGGCCAGCGACGCTCAGAAGCAGCAACTGGAGCAGAAGCACCAGCAGCAGACGCAACAGTTGCAGCAAAGACACGCAACACAATTGCAGCGTTTACAGGCGGCACGCCCCGCTCCGGCGAGGCCGCGGTAGCAGCAGCTTCGTTGCGGAAGCCTTGATTTCGGTTGAGGTCTTTCCCAGGCCGGGTGTCGACAACCCGGCCTTTACTTTGCACAGCCCGGGTAATGGGGCAGTCTGTTGGACTTCCTTTCAGAATCTGAAGGAAGCAATGTATAGACTACTAACGCAGATACCTCATCTAATGTTGAAATGGAGATTGTGCAAGTTTCTGCCAAACAAACTCCGATGAAAACCGCCCGCGCCGCGCCGTGGAAATGGATCGGGGTGGTTGCTCTGGTGTTGTTAGTGGGCGCGGGCGTAGCCGTGCGAATGGTGATCGCTCGAGCTGAGCCGATTCTTCGAACTCGGGTTATTGAGACCTTATCGAATCGCTTCAAGAGCAAGGTAGAACTGGCAGGTCTTCATGTTTCAGTGGTCAACGGGATTGCGGTCTCCGGAAATGGCTTGAAGATTTTTGGCACAACGGACCCCAATCCTTACGAACCCGGAGTGCAAGCCCTGATCGGAGTTCAGGAATTCCGTTTTCGAACCTCCTTGCTGGATCTGTTTCGTTCACCGATGCACGTAGAGACGGTATATGTGAGAGGTCTTGAGCTAAACATTCCGCCGAAGGGAGATCGCCGGGAAATGACGAACATGGGCCCGAAAACGGGGAAGATGACCGTTTTCGTCGACCGGTTCGTTTGCGAGGATACAAGGCTGCTGATCAATACATCAAAGCCGGGAAAACCGCCGTTGGAGTTTGCCATCGGTCACCTGAGAATGAAGGACGTTGGTCCCGGCCAACCCATGCAATTTGATGCGACCCTAGTTAACCCGAAGCCGGTGGGAGACATTCAATCCACTGGTCTGTTCGGGCCATGGCAACAAGACAGTCCTCGCGACACGCCGGTTCAGGGGGACTATTCCTTTACCAACGCCGACCTGAGCACAATCAAAGGCATTGGAGGCATGCTTTCCTCCACCGGCCAATACTCGGGAACCCTCGGCAATATCGTCGTGCACGGAAAAACCGATACACCCGATTTTCGAATTGCGAGCAGCGGGCATGCTGTCCCTCTGCACACGGAGTTCCACGCGGTTGTTGACGGCACCAGCGGCGATACCTATCTCCAGCCGGTGAATGCAACATTCCTTCATACTTCCTTCACCGCCAACGGCTCCGTGGTCCGCATGAGCGAACCGAAGGGTCACGATATCGAACTTGATGTCGTCCTCGATCACGCTCAGATTGAAGACTTGCTCCAACTGGGCGTGCGTACCAATCCGCCGATCATGAATGGACCGGTTGAAATGAAGACGCGACTGAGCCTTGTTCCCGGGGATGAGACCGTGGCTGACCGACTCAAGTTGGCAGGCTCTTTTCATGTGCTGCGCGCGCACTTTGCAAACCAGAAAGTGCAGGGCAAGCTCGATTCGCTTAGCCTGCGCAGCCAGGGGAAACCCAAAGAAGCGCAGGAGCACGCCGAGGAGGATGTGCCGGTCGACTTGCGCGGCGTGTTCGCACTGAAGGATGGAGTGCTCTCCTTTTCGCAGCTTCATTTTCTTATCCCGGGAACGCACGTCGACATGACCGGCGATTACAGTCTGGATGGACAAAAGTTCGACTTTCGTGGAACAGCCCGTCTCGATGCGAAGGTCTCACAAATGACCACCGGCTGGAAGTCAATTCTCCTGAAGCCCGTCGACCCGTTCTTCAGCAAGCACGGAGCCGGGACGGAGGTCCCGATTCGAATCTCGGGGACGGAATCAGAACCACATTTTGGTGTGGATTTCGGTCGTAAGGATGAGGATGAGAATGTTGGGAAGAACACCGACACGGGACCGAAGCGGGAGTAGTTTCAGGGTACGAGAGTAGATGCCCGCGATGAGGGCCGTGCCGGATTGCTGCGATGAGGAGCCATCTATGAGCGAAAAACCAAGCACTACTTTGCCGGCAACTGTTGAAAAGATCATCAAACCTTTGCACCCAAGCGAACCGGAGAGGGCCCAGATCGCTGTGGAGGGCGCCGATCACCTCTATCGGGAACTTCGCATCGAGAACACGCTGACGGACGAGAATGGAGACAAGGTGCGCCTTAAGCAGGGTGCTGAGGTGGAAGTCACCATCGAAGCGGACCCAGCGGCGACGACCTCAAAGAGTGACGGAAAAGGACAAAGCGAGTCGAGGCCGTGATCTGCCGAGGTCGCATCGAAGCTTGTATAGGCGCAGGAAGCCATCGTCGGGCGTTAGTCGTCAGCGGCAAGTTCTCTTTCACACGCTCGCGCCCACAGTCACGCTGCCACGAAACTCTTCTTCAGCGTGATCTGCCACATCCAGCCTCACCTGGCAAAGCTCTGTGATCAGACTTCCCGCCCAGTGATAAATGTTTTGCTCCCTGATCACCTTGCGCATGCGGTGCACGCGCATTTGCTTCTCTTCCGGGTCCATCTCCAAGGCAGCGCGGATGGCTTCAGCAGTCTGATCAATGTCGTAAGGGTTCACCAGCAAAGCATCGCGGAGTTCACGCGCGGCTCCGGTGAACTGGCTCAGGATCAGCACGCCGCGCTCGTCGCGCCGCGCGGCAAGAAATTCTTTGGCGACCAGATTCATACCGTCGTGCAGTGATGTAACCAGACAAAGATCAGCAGCGCGGTAGTAGCGTTGGATCTCCTCGTGGCTGTGTCGCCGCTTGAGAAATACAATGGGTTTCCACTTCCCGGCCTGGAAGCGCCAGTTGATTCGTTCCGCTTCGGATTCCACCTCTGCCAGCAGGTCGTGATAGCGCTTAATGTGAGTGCGGCTGGGCGCTCCAATCTGCACGAATGTGAACTTGCCTCGGTAACGAGGATATTTTTCCAGAAAGCGCTCGATCGCCTGAAAGCGCTCCAGGATTCCCTTGGTGTAATCCACGCGGTCGACGCCAATTCCTACGAATGCTGCCTCGATGCCTAGGCTATGCTTCAATGCCGAGCGTTGAACGTAATCGAGGGAACAATCCTCGCTCTCGACGGACTCATCATCCGTAAGGTCGACGCTGATCGGGAAGGGACGGACGATTGTCCGATGGTTCTGTCGCGACACGGCAAAATGCTCCCAGTCCACACGGGATTCCACAACCCGGTCAACCGTCTGAAGAAAGTTGTTGCAGTGGGACTGGATTTGAAATCCGATGAGATCCGCTCCCAACAGTCCGTCGACGAGCTGGCGCTGCCATGGACAGATGCCAAAGGCCTCCGGGTTGGGCCACGGAATATGCCAGAAAATAGCGACGCGCGCGTCGGGTCTGGTTTCCTTCAGCATCCGGGGCAGCAATGCAAAGTGGTAATCCTGGACCAGCACGACGGGCTTGGGCGTATCCTCGATCTCTTCCAGCACCGCATCGGTGAACTTGCGATTTACCTCCTGATAGTGCTGCCAGTCTTCTGCCCTGAAGATTGGGCGCGTGTGGGCGATGTGACAAAGAGGCCAGAGACCTTCATTGGCAAATCCGTAATAGTAGCCTTCTTCTTCCTCTTTGCTCAGCCACACCCGACGGAGGGTATAGCGAGGATCGTCCACCGGAACGCGCAGCCGGTCGTGCGCGTCCACGACTTCGGCGTCAGCGTCTCCGCTGCCATGTGCGATCCAGGTTCCATCGCAGGCATCGAGTATCGGTTCCAGAGCACTCACCAGGCCGCTTGGTGGAACAACCACTTCGATCGATTTCCCGTTTCGCTGGTGGCTGTAGGGCTCACGATTCGACACCACAAAAATGCGGCCACCGTCCAGGCGAGCCTGGACCTGCACTGCGAGCCGGTCCGCCGTCCACATGGACTCGGAGGCCTCCCGCAGGCGGGCTTCGTTTTCTGCGGCATTGCGTGCCTGACTGAGGCTTTCTGCCAGCGTGACTACTTCCCGGGCCAGCGGCCTGAATAGATCAAGCTCTGGCATCTGCTGGCGTGAGGAAATTCTGCCCATGCGAAGCGCGCGCATCCATTGTGCCGCCTGCGCGATCGGACCGGCGATGCTCCAACGCACGATCAGCAGCGTAATGAAGACTATGAGGAACATCTGGACGAGCACTTTCAGAAAGGCCTCGCGCCACGCGCGAAGGGTTTGCGCCCGAATGTAGCTGACGTCGTGGACTACCACGAGCGCCCCCACGGTCTCGTCCTCCCGGTGCAGGGGCACTACGAGGATGTGTACGGCATCATTCCCCAGATGGCCGAAGAAGCTCTCTCCACTGTTCCGGGCTATGATTTGGGCTATATTGTTTGGAGTCGCGGTGAGGATTTCTGATAACTCGGGAGTAAGCGCCACCAGCTTGCCTTCGCGGTCATAGACGGCAACGCCTAGTAAATGTTCGCGGTTTCCGAAGCGCTGCACCAGCCGTTGCAGTCCGCGCTCCGATCCGCTTTCCCGAGACTTCTCAACTCGCGACTTCTCAACTCGGGGCTTCTCAACCCAGGACTTCTCAACATCGCTGGCAACGCTTTCGCCGATTACCTCCGCGCGCCGTTCTAGGTCGCTGCGTAATGCGCGTTTTTCTCGCACGACCTCGTAGCAGGAGAACCCCAGAGAAACCAGGGTGATGCCGACAATCAGAGACACAATGAGCCGGACACTCAACAAGCGCATGGGGAATCCTAATAATGCAGAGCACGCCGGGAACATACAGGAATCGCCCTAGAACGGGGAGGACGGCGGGCTGAGCCAGGTCCTACAGGAAACACCCTAGAGTCATCCTACAGTTCTTCATGCTATCAATCGGTGATCTGTGGATTCCTCCTCAGGTTTACATTTCAAATTGATGCTTTGATTGCCCTGCTTTTGGTGGTTCAGCGGCCTGCGGAGAAGAAGGGAATTATGAAAAGAAACAGCCAAGACTCGGCGACTGCCGTTGCTGACGCGGCATCCGAAGTCAAGAAAATCGAAGACAAGAAACACAAGAGCAACGGGAATTCCGGCCTGGTCGCTGAACCAACCGCGGCTGATCTCAGCGTGATCCTGGCCAGCCTGCAGACCATGCGGAATGGCGACTTCTCCGTACGGCTTCCCGGGTCCTGGACAGGACTGGCGGGGAAAATTGCAGATACTTTCAATTCCATTGTCGCTGCCAACCAGCAGATGGCCGGAGAACTGAAGCGCGTTGGGCAGGTAGTGGGAAAAGAAGGCCGGACGCGCGAACGCACACGCTTTCATGAATCCAGGGGAGCGTGGGGCGAGATGGAAGTTTCGATCAACACCCTGGTTGAGGATCTGCTTCGTCCAACCGAGGGTGTGACCCGTGCCATCGCGGCTGTTGCCCAGGGGAATCTGACCCAAACCGTGCGCCTGGACGTGGACGGCCGGCCGTTGGAAGGCGAATTCCTGCGCTCCGCCAACATCGTCAATACCATGATTCAGCAGCTCAGCGTGTTCACCGCCGAGGTTACGCGCGTGGCGCGTGAGGTAGGCACGGACGGCAAGCTGGGCGGCCAGGCCCAAGTGCCCGGAGTCGCGGGCACATGGAAAGATCTTACGGACTCTGTGAACTCGATGGCCAGCAACTTGACCGGCCAGGTGCGCAACATCGCTGAAGTTGCAACCGCGGTTGCCAGCGGCGATCTCTCCCGCAAAATTACCGTGGATGTGCGCGGCGAGATCCTCCAACTGAAGGAAGCCATCAACACGATGGTGGACCAGTTGCGCTCGTTTGCGTCTGAAGTAACGCGCGTTGCTCGTGAAGTGGGCACGGACGGAAAGCTTGGAGGCCAGGCAGTAGTCGTGGGTGTGGCTGGTACCTGGAAAGATCTTACGGATTCGGTCAACGCCATGGCTGGCAACTTGACCGCGCAGGTGCGGAACATCGCCGAAGTAACTACCGCCGTCGCCCGTGGCGACCTGTCGCGAAAGATTACGGTCGACGTAAAGGGTGAAATTCTCGAACTCAAAGACACCATCAACACGATGGTGGACCAACTCAATGCGTTCGCCGGCGAAGTTACTCGTGTGGCGCGCGAAGTGGGTACTGAAGGCAAGTTGGGAGGGCAAGCACAGGTGCCGGGAGTTGGCGGCACATGGAAGGACTTGACCGACAACGTGAACTTCATGGCCAGCAACCTCACCGGTCAGGTACGAAACATCGCCGAAGTTGCGACGGCTATTGCGAATGGCGATCTATCGCGCAAGATCACGGTCGATGTCCGCGGTGAGATTTTGCAGCTCAAAGAAACTCTGAACACGATGGTGGATCAGCTCAACCGCTTCGCCGGAGAAGTAACTCGTGTGGCGCGCGAAGTGGGCACCGAGGGGCGTCTGGGAGGGCAGGCCAACGTGCCTGGGGTCGCCGGTACGTGGAAGGATCTTACCGACTCTGTTAACTCGATGGCCGGCAATCTCACCGGCCAGGTTCGCAACATCGCAGAAGTTACGACCGCAGTGGCGCGCGGGGATTTATCGCGCAAGATCACGGTCGACGTGAAGGGCGAAATTCTCGAGCTCAAGAACACCATCAACACGATGGTGGACCAACTCAACGCGTTCGCCGGCGAAGTGACGCGCGTGGCGCGCGAGGTCGGTACCGAAGGCAAACTGGGCGGACAGGCTCAAGTGCCTGGAGTGGCCGGCACCTGGAAAGATCTTACGGACAACGTGAACTTCATGGCGAGTAACCTCACCGGCCAGGTGCGAAACATCGCCGAAGTGGCTACTGCCGTGGCGCGCGGCGACTTGTCGCGCAAGATCACGGTCGACGTGAAGGGAGAAATTCTCGAACTCAAGGACACCATCAACACGATGGTGGATCAACTGCGTTCGTTCGCATCAGAAGTGACCCGCGTGGCGCGCGAAGTAGGCACCGACGGCAAACTCGGCGGCCAAGCCCAGGTACCCGGAGTGGGCGGCACGTGGAAGGATCTAACAGACTCCGTTAACTCGATGGCCAGCAATTTGACCGGCCAGGTGCGCAATATTGCCGAAGTGGCAACGGCTATCGCGAGCGGAGATCTTTCGAAGAAGATCACGGTCAACGTGAGCGGCGAAATTCTGCTGCTCAAGGAAACCATCAACACCATGGTGGATCAGCTCAACGCGTTCGCCGGTGAGGTGACGCGCGTGGCGCGCGAAGTCGGCACTGAAGGGCGTCTGGGAGGACAGGCCAACGTGCCTGGTGTCGCCGGAACCTGGAAGGATCTTACGGACTCGGTCAACTCGATGGCCGGGAACCTGACTGGCCAGGTGCGAAACATCGCTGAAGTCACGACGGCCGTGGCTCGTGGCGATTTGTCGCGCAAGATCACGGTCGATGTGAAGGGCGAGATTCTCGAACTCAAGAACACCATCAACACGATGGTCGACCAGCTCAATGCATTCGCCGGCGAAGTGACGCGTGTGGCGCGCGAAGTCGGTACCGACGGAAAGCTGGGCGGACAGGCGCAGGTGCCCGGAGTCGCAGGCACGTGGAAGGATCTCACGGACAACGTGAACTTCATGGCCAGCAATCTTACCGGCCAGGTCCGAAACATCGCTGAAGTTGCGACGGCCATCGCCAACGGCGATCTTTCGAAGAAAATCACGGTGGACGTGCGCGGCGAAATCTTGCAGCTGAAGGAAACGCTCAACACCATGGTCGAGCAGTTGCGCTCGTTCGCCGCCGAAGTGACTCGCGTGGCGCGCGAGGTCGGCAGCGAAGGCCGGCTTGGCGGACAGGCCAACGTTTCTGGCGTGGCGGGAACATGGAAAGACCTTACCGACTCGGTGAACGCGATGGCCGGCAACCTCACCGGCCAGGTGCGTAATATCGCCGAGGTGACCACTGCTGTGGCGCGCGGTGACTTGTCGCGCAAGATCACGGTTGACGTGAAAGGTGAAATCCTCGAACTCAAGAACACGATTAATACGATGGTGGATCAGCTCAACGCCTTTGCTGCTGAAGTGACTCGCGTGGCGCGCGAAGTGGGCACCGAAGGCAAACTGGGTGGACAGGCCCAGGTGCCCGGCGTGGCTGGAACCTGGAAGGATCTGACGGACAACGTGAATGTAATGGCCGCCAATCTGACGGAACAGGTGCGCGGCATCGTCAAAGTCGTGACTGCAGTCGCCAATGGTGAGCTCACCCAGAAGCTCACGGTGAACGCGAAGGGCGAGGTTGCTGCGCTGGCGGAAACCATCAACAACATGACGAATACGCTGGCCACCTTTGCCGACCAGGTTACGACCGTCGCACGCGAGGTCGGCGTGGAAGGCCGTCTCGGCGGACAGGCCAACGTACCCGGCGCCGCGGGTACATGGAAAGATCTCACGGGCAACGTAAACCTGCTGGCCGACAATCTCACTAACCAGGTGCGCGCCATTGCTGAGGTTGCCACTGCCGTCACCAAGGGCGACTTGACGCGCTCCATTCAGGTGGAAGCCAGCGGCGAGGTTGCGGACTTGAAAGACAACCTCAATACCATGATCGACAATCTACGGCTCACTACCGATCGCAACACCGAGCAGGATTGGCTCAAGACAAACCTGGCCCGCTTCACCGGAATGTTGCAGGGGCAACGCGATCTGACGACCGTAGGACGCATGTTGCTATCGGAACTGGCGCCTCTGGTTAGCGCGCAGCAGGGCGTGATTTACCAGATGGGTGGCGAGGAATCCACCGAGATGGTGCTGCTTTCCGCCTTCGCCGGCGACGGCGAGGACGGACATCTGCGACGTTTGAAACTGGGCGAGGGGCTGGTCGGACAGTGCGCGTCGGAAAAACGGCGAATGCTGATCTCCGATCTGCCGCCAAATACGATTGCGATCCGCTCCGGTCTGTTCGAGGCGGTTCCGCGAAATGTGATCGTGCTCCCGGTGCTGTTTGAAGACCGGGTCAAGGCCGTTATTGAACTGGCCTCGTTGAGCGCTTTCACCACCTCTCAGTTGGCATTTCTGGAGCAGTTGACGGCCAGCATCGGCATCGTGCTGAACAGCATCGAGGCCACCATGCAAACCGAAGGACTGTTGAAGCAGTCCCAGCAACTGGCCACCGAACTGCAAGTGCAGCAAAAAGAATTGCAACAGACCAATGAGCAACTAGCGCAAAAAGCGCAGCAGCTTGCCGAACAGAACGTTGAAGTCGAACGCAAAAACCAGGAAATAGAGCAGGCCCGCCGAGCCCTGGAAGAGAAGGCCAAAGAATTGGCGCTCACTTCGAAATACAAGTCTGAATTCCTGGCCAACATGTCCCATGAGCTGCGGACGCCACTTAACAGCATCCTGGTGCTTGGCCAGCAGCTCAGCGATAACCCGGATGGCAACCTTACGCCGAAGCAGGTTGAATTCTCCCGCACGATTCATGGTGCCGGCACAGACTTGCTAAACCTGATCACGGATATTCTTGATTTGTCGAAGATCGAATCTGGAACTGTCTCCGTGGAAGCAGAGGAAGTGTTCTTCGCCAGCATGCTGGATGCGCTGGAACGTCCATTCCGGCATGAGGCGGAGAACCGGCATCTCAGTTTCGAGGTGCAAACCGATCCTCACCTTCCCCGGAGCGTGGTCACCGACTCGAAGCGGCTGCAGCAGGTGTTGAAGAACCTGTTGTCCAATGCTTTTAAGTTCACCGAAGTTGGAGGTGTCCGCCTGTCGGTATCGCAGGCCGGAAGCGGTTGGACCGAAGGTCATCCGATTCTGGACAATGCAGCCTCGGTAGTGGCCTTTGAAGTTTCTGACACGGGCATCGGCATTCCATTCGAGAAGCAGCGGATCATCTTCGAGGCGTTCCAGCAGGCAGACGCCGGCACCAGCCGAAAGTATGGAGGCACGGGCCTGGGGCTGGCGATCAGCCGTGAACTGGCCAGTCTGCTGGGAGGAGAAATCCAGTTGCGCAGCGCCCCGACCCGGGGAAGCACATTTACTCTCTACTTGCCGCAAACCTACGTGGGGCCTCCTGCCTCGGTGGCTGCCCCGGTAGAGGGAAGGTTCCGATCGTCGGTTTCGCCGACGCAATTGACCGTGGCGGAGCATCCAGTCGAAAAGATTCCAGACGACCGGGACAATCTGCAACCCGATGATGCCGTCCTGCTGATTGTCGAGGATGACTCGCACTATGCGCGGGTGTTGTGTGATCTCTCCAGGGACAAGGGCTTTAAAGTTCTGGTGGCGACACGCGGAGCAGAAGCCCTCGCGTTGGCCAGGGAGTATCATCCGACTGCAGTCTCGCTGGATGTTTTCCTGCCTGACATGCTGGGCTGGACGGTGCTGAACCACTTGAAGCAGGATCCGGCAACCCGTCACATACCGGTTCAGATGTTGACGCTGGACGAAGATCGGCACCACGGCCTGGCGCGGGGCGCGTTTGCATTTGTCACAAAGCCGACCACTCCGGAAGGGCTGGAGGCGGCACTGGGCCGCATCAAGGAATATTCGGCTCCGCGTCGCAAGCGATTGCTGATCGTGGAAGATAATCCTGCCGAGCAGTTGAGCATCAAGGAATTGCTGGGGTATGAGGACATTGACGTCACCGTTGTTGCCACCGGCGCCGAGGCCGTCCAGATTGTCGGTGAGCAGGCCTTTGACTGTGTGGTGCTTGACCTTCGTCTGCCCGACATATCAGGCTTCGAGGTGCTGGAGCGCTTCCGCGACACTCCATCGCTGAGCGACTTGCCGGTTGTAGTGTTTACCGGCAAGGAACTTTCCCCGGAGGAGGATGCCCGGCTGCATTCGTTGGCGCGCAGCGTTGTGGTGAAGGGCGTCGAGTCGCCGGAACGCCTGCTCGACGAGACTGCATTATTTTTGCATCGTGTGGTCGCCGATCTTCCAGTGGAAAAGCAGCGACTGCTCGATCGTTTGCACCACTCTGACGACGCCCTGGTGGGGAAAAAAGTGCTGGTGGTCGATGATGATGTGCGCAACATCTTCGCCCTTAGCAGCGTGATCGAACGGCGAGGAATGGCTGTGATCACGGCAGGGACTGGCAGGGAAGCGATCGCCAAGCTGGAGTCGACGCCGGATATTGCGATTGTCCTGATGGACATCATGATGCCCGAGATGGATGGCTATGAGACCATGCAGGTAATCCGGCAGAACTCTTCGTTCCGGCGCTTGCCGATTATTGCTCTCACCGCGAAAGCGATGAAAGGCGACCGCGAGAAATGCCTTGAAGCAGGAGCTTCAGAGTATTTGGCCAAACCGGTCAATACCGAGCAACTGCTCTCGTCCCTGCGCATGTGGCTTCATCGATAGCGGCGGGCTTAGGCAGGAGTGTGGCGACTGAGACCTGGGTAGAGAGGACATGTAGGTCATGAGCGCGAACGAGAAAGTCAACATTCTCATGGTCGATGATCAGCCCGCCAAGCTGCTCAGCTATGAGGTCATGCTCGGTGGACTGGGCGAGAACCTGATCAAAGCCGGTTCCGCGAAGGAGGCTCTCGAAGTTCTGCTGAAGAACGACATTGCCGTGGTGCTGATGGATGTGAGTATGCCGGAGCTGGATGGTTTTCAACTGGCAGCCATGATTCGCCAGCATCCACGTTTTCAGAGGACGGCGATTATTTTCGTTTCGGCGGTGCATCTGACCGACCTGGACCAGCTCAAGGGATATGAACACGGGGCCGTCGATTACATTTCTGTTCCGGTGGTTGCGGAACTGCTGCGCGCGAAGGTCAGGGTATTCGCCGAGTTGCACCGCAAGACGCGGCAGCTCGAAACGTCTGAATCGCGAACTGGAGCAGCGCGTGCTGGAACGCACAGAAGAACTGGCTCGAAAAGCGGAAATGCTGCTGTATCTCAACACCGAGCTGGTAGGAAGGAATCAGGAACTCGACGCTATTATTCACACCGCGCCAGACATTATCTTCAGCCGCAAGGCTGACGGCTCCAGGGATTACATCAGCGATCG
Source organism: uncultured Acidobacteriaceae bacterium (assembly GCA_963800575.1). Classification (GTDB taxonomy): domain Bacteria; phylum Acidobacteriota; class Terriglobia; order Terriglobales; family Acidobacteriaceae; genus Sulfotelmatobacter. The sequence continues at coordinate 66,569 of CAWDBN010000016.1, read as the reverse complement.
GTTTTATGACTTTACCGGCGCTGCGCCGGATTCGGCGAATGGTTTCGGGTGGCTGGATTATGTGCATCCCGGAGGATAAAGACAAGGCCATGGCGGACTGGATGCGCTGTGTTGAATCCGGGGCAAATTACGAAGCGGAGTATCGTCTCCGATCCAAAGACGGGATCTATCGGTGGTTCCGGGCTCGCGCACTTCCAATTCGCGATGATGGGAGAATCGTGAAATGGTACGGGACCTGTTCCGACATTCAGGACAGCAAACTGCTGGAACAATCGATTCGCGACAACGCATTAGAACTGGAGAAAATGGTTGACCGGAGGACGGACGAATTGCGGCGTCTGTCGATTCGGCTCATGACCATGCAGGACCAGGAACGGCGCCGGCTGGCGCGCGATCTGCACGACGGGTTAGGACAGGAACTTGCCGTGGCCAAGATGGTGCTCGACAAAATGATGCTGCAGAAGTCCGCACAACCGGCGGAGGAAGAGTGGACACAAGCCAGCAGTATTGTGGATCGTGCCATTCAGCAGGTGCGCACCATGTCTCACCTCTTGCATCCTCCCCTGCTCGATGAGGTTGGTTTGCTCTCGGCGCTTTCCTGGTACGTGGAAGGGCTGACAAAACGCAGCGGCATTGAGATATCTCTCGAGGTGCAGCCCCGCGATTTTCCGCGGCTTTCTGCGGATGTAGAGACCGCTGTTTTCCGAATCGTTCAGGAAGCGCTCACCAATGTCTTCCGGCATTCCGAAGCGAGCAAGGTGTGGATTACCCTGGCTCAAAAAGAAGAGAACATCGTGGTGGCCGTGCGAGACGATGGCAAGGGAGTGGACAAGAGAATTACCGAACTGCAACCTGACAGCGTTGGAGTTGGCATTGGAGGCATGAAACAGCGCGCCAGCGAATTTGGCGGAGAGCTGCGGTTGACGAATGCCCACCCGGGAACCCTCGTTGAACTTACGATTCCCCTTCGTTTGGTATTGCGGGAGCCGAGTGCCGTCCTGGCTTCCTGAACGGACCAGTTGCGCGCGGTTTCGATTTTCGGCCATCTCCATCCCTACTGCCGAGACTGTACTCGTCGAAGTAATTCGACCTCTCAAGCCTGTAGACCGCTGGACAAATCCCCTTACATCTCCGGCATGCGCAGGTTCCCCTTACAGGTAGAACCGGATGGAACGGGCAGGACCGGAAGGCTAGTGTTGACCTCGCAGGAAATTCAAACAGTTGCTCGGTTCGAGCACGGAAACGGAAGAGGTCTGCTTATGACAAGATTTGGCTCCGTATTGCCGAGATGTCTCGTGGTGCTCGGTGCTGGTCTGCTGCTCTGCGTCGGTATGGCATGGTCCGCTGATGACAAGGATCAGTCGGACATCGACAAACGTCTCGATGCGTCCGCTAAAGTTCTGAATGAAATCATGGCGACTCCGGACAAAGCCATCCCTGACAAGGTGATGAGCGATGCGAAGTGCGTTGCGGTCATTCCCTCGATGGTGAAAATCGCCGTTGGCTTCGGAGGCAGTCACGGTAAAGGCGTCGCTACGTGCCGGACCGAAAGCGGCCTGTGGAGCGCTCCCGCACCGATTACCATCACAGGTGGAAGCTGGGGATTACAGCTGGGCGGTCAGGCTGTCGACCTGGTCATGATTGTGACGAATGATGATGGAATGCAACATCTGATATCGAGCCACTTCAAGCTGGGCGCGGATGCTTCGGCAGCCGCGGGCCCCGTGGGACGCGATGCCGGCGCCGACACCGACTGGAAAATGAGGGCTGAAGTGCTGACCTACTCACGAGCCCGTGGCATTTTCGCGGGAATTGACTTGAACGGATCCGTCGTCACGCAAGACAAAGATGAAACTCGACTTCTCTACGGAAGGTTCGTGCCGTTTGCCGACATCCTGAACGGAAAAGTCCGGGCCAGGGAGGCGAGCGAACCGTTCCTGTCTGCGATAAGGCGATATTCGGGCCAAGCCAGGGAACACGGCGAACTAAAACCATCGCCGGGGACTCCAGTCACAGCTAGCCGTTAGAACGAAGAAAGTCTGACGGTTCAATCGTGAGGCCTGGTTTGTTCAGCGAGCCGGGCCTCGTATCTTCAACCAAGAATAAAAATAAACGGGAGGCTTTCATGTCGACGATTCTACTGATCGTGCTGGTGCTGTTGTTGCTCGGCGCTCTACCGACCTGGCCATACAGCAGATCGTGGGGCTATTACCCCAGCGGAGGACTGGGTCTGGTGGTGGTGGTCTTGCTTGTATTGCTGGTGGCCGGGCGGTTGTAAGGTCCCCTCGGGATTTTGGTCCGCTTTTTTCGAAGCTCTTCGCGCCAACCAATGGTGGGAGCATCAGCTCCCGCCATTATTTGTTTCAAAGAAATGTTCCCCCTCGCCGCCATGGAAATAAAACATCTGGCCACATTGATTCCACGAGGTTGTACAGCAAGTCTGGCAATCAATTACAGCGGCATCCTGATGGGCTGCGAACCTGACCGTCGGTAATCTCTCTGTGGAAGTTGAAGCTCCCGGATCGGAATCATCGAGAGCAATTCAACGAGCACTCTAGCTTTGATCGGAGGACTACAGTGGCGACTTGCGTGATTTCCGCGACAGCAGCACATCTGGTTCCGGGCGAGCAGGAGGCCCGCCGAGAATCCGAACGCAGCCTCGTTCAGCGCGCCCAGAACGGCGACGAGCACGCCTTTGCCAAGCTCTTTCAGCTTCACAAGAAACGGGTGTATTCCGTTTGTCTGTTGATGACGAAAGATCTAGCCGAGGCGGAGGACCTGACGCAGGAGGCTTTCCTGCAAGTGTTTCGCAGCGTGGGCTCGTTCCGAGGCGACTCTGCTTTTTCTACCTGGCTATATCGGGTTGCGGTGAACACGGTTCTGATGAAGATACGGCGCCGTAAAGCCCCGCCCATACTGTCCCTTGACGAGCCGGTGTCGTCAGAGGCCCCATCTCTGCGGCGCGATGTCGGAAAAGCAGACCCGCAGCTCTCCGGTGCGATCGATCGTATTGCATTGCGGCGCGCCATGCGCGAACTCCCCGACGGCTGCCGGAAGATTTTCGTTCTGCACGAGGTTGAAGGATACCAGCACAATGAGATTGCTCAAATGCTGGACTGCTCAGTCGGCAATTCAAAATCGCAGCTGCACAAGGCGAAGATGAAGATGCGAGACTTGTTGTTCCCTAAACGGAGACTGTTTCGCCGTGCTGCAGCCGACCGCCCCATTCCGAGCCCGTCTCCGAGTTGCACTGATAGCTCCTTGGAGCCTACTGAGTTTACGGTATTGCAGGTACGCGGCTGAACTCCTATTGTGCGGAGAGAGAACACGCTGGGAGGGAGGGACCGGTGCCAGGGAGAAAACATCTTCGCGGTGTGAGCGCCAAGGAGCAGAGGGAGTACGAACATATCAAGGAAAGCGCACAGCGGTCTGGGCGATACGGTGACCGGGCGAAGGAAGTCGCTGCGCGAACGGTGCTGAAAAAGCACAACGCGGAGGGCCACAGCAAGGGGCATTGAATGGCAGGCCGAGTCCGGAGCGGTGGCGTCGTGCCCAGCTACGATCTCAACCGCACTTAAAGTTTGAGCACTAAATGGAGAAATAGCCGCTTGGTTCGAATTCTGGTGGTAGACGACAACCCGGCGGTTCGACACTATCTGCGAGCTCTTCTCGAGCAGCAAACCGCCTGGCAGGTTTGCTATGAGGCTCGGACCGGAAGAGAAGCGCTGCAGCGGGTGGAAAAGAATCAGCCCGACATGATTCTGCTGGATTTCCAGATGCCGGATCTAAACGGGCTTGATGTAGCGCGGCAAGTCAGCAAGCTGTTTCCTGAAATTCCCATTCTGATGGTCACGATTCATCTCTCCAAACAACTGGCTGAGGAGGCACGCAAGGCGGGCATCCGTGGGGCCTGCGCGAAATCAGATGTGGGCTCAATTGTCGAGGCGGTGGACGTGCTGCTGCATGCTGGAACCTATTTCCCATCACTGAACTCGGCGGGCGACTAGGATCTGTATTGGCAACCGAAAATACAGGATTCACTGTATTCGAAGCGCAGTAGTACCATGTTAGTTTCAGAGTGCTTCACCCGGGAATTGCACTTTCCGCCCGGTACGAGTGGACTCGTGCGGCAAGAACGTGGCAAAGTTGAGAACAGAGCCAGCCGTGAACCGTAGCGATTGGGTTTTTACAAGGCTGCCTCCAGAGAGCTGGAAACCTTATGGCAGTCCGGATCCTGTTGGTGGATGATCATCCCATCGTGAGACAAGGGTTGCGGACTCTGCTGGAGGGACGGTCCGGTTGGGAAGTTGTGGGTGAAGCTTCGGATGGAATCGAGGCCCTGGATAAGGTCGAGGCTTTGCAGCCCGATATTGTGGTGCTCGATGTCACCATGCCTCGAATGAATGGCCTGGAGGCGTGCCGGTTAATTCAAAAGAAGCAGAAGGGCGCCGGTCTCGAGGTTTTGTTTGTTACGCAACATGATTCTCCGCAGATGATGCGCGAGGCTCTGGACGCAGGAGCAAGAGGATATGTGGTGAAGTCGAATGCCGCCCGCGATCTGCTGGAGGCCGTAGAGGCGGTGAGTCAGCATCGGGTTTTTACAGCACTGGCGCGAATCCCGCAGGCTTCGTGTTGAATTTTGCGCTAGAGCAGTCAGGATCGATCTAAACTCTCAGGTTACACCTGGAGGATGCCATGAAACTTCGTATCTTGTTGGCTGATGATCACGAAATCGTGCGCCGAGGCTTGTGCTCGCTGCTCCAGAAACACGAAGGGTGGGAAGTTTGCGGAGAGGCATCCGATGGGCGCGAGGCAGTCGAGATGGCCAAGCAATTGAAGCCCGATGTCGTGATCGTGGACATCGGCATGCCATACCTCAATGGCCTGGATACCACCCGCCAGTTGCTGCAGCACGACCCTCATTTCAAAGTCATCGTACTGACCATCACCGATTCTGATCAGGTTATTCGTGAGGCTCTCGATGCCGGGGCTCGCGGCTTCGTGCTTAAATCGGATGCGGCTCGCGATCTGGTGGCCGCGGTGGAAGCCTTGCAGAGCAAACGAATGTTTTTTACCCCGCGCGTAAACGACCTGGTCTTGGCGGGCTTCCTGGAGAAGGGACATGCCGTATCCCGGAATACGCCGCCGGATCTGCCGACACTGACCGCCCGCGAACGTGAAGTTACCCAGCTTCTCGCTGAAGGGAAGAGTTCCAAGGAAGTGGCCGTACTGCTGAACTTGAGCACCAAGACTGTGGAAACCCATCGCAGCAACATTATGCGGAAGCTCAATCTGCACTCCATCCGCGATCTGGTCGTGTACGCCATCAAGAACAACATCATCCAGATCCAGATGCCGCAACTCCGAGACACGCCGGAGACCACTGTGGCCTGAGGGTCACGCTCCCAGATCGCCGGTGGGAAAAACTTACATCACGTTTTCCGCCCCTTCCTAGCCTAAGCGATTGGAATTCAAGGGATTGCGAATTTGGCAATCTCCGTGCTCCCTTGAGTTAAGGTCCTGAACTTTGAGCGCGCTTGCGGAGTTCACGGCGCCAGCTTGTGCAGGTTCTGTGCAAACTGGTTCTCTGCAAGCTGCTTCCTACAAGCTTTTTCCTACAACCGACCCGGCTCTGAGTGCAACTATTCTCAGACCCGGGGCCGCTTCCAGTGAAGACTCGCCACGGAGATCCCCGTTTGTACCCGGAGGTGAAGCTTGAGCGTGCTTCGAATCCTTATCGCGGACGATCACGAGGTAGCGAGGAAAGGCATTCGCTCCCTGCTCGAAAGCCATCCGGAGTGGGAGGTCTGTGCTGAGGCCAGAGATGGTCGTGAAGCGGTCGAGTACGCCAGCAGGTTGAAGCCGGACGTCCTCCTGCTCGATATCGGAATGCCGAACCTGAACGGCCTGGATGCATCACGGCAAATCCTGGCAACGACCCCTGATGCTCGCATTCTGATCCTGACCGTACACGATTCGGAACAGATGGTGCGGGAAGTGCTCGCCCTGGGAGCGAGCGGCTTCCTGCTGAAATCCGACGCGGGCCGCGACCTGCTGGCTGCCGTGGAGGCCCTGCAGCGCCGGCGAACATTCTTCACTTCAAGCGTAGCGCAGATGATGCTCGAGGGTTACCTGCGTCCTGCACGAGAAGGGCGACGCTTCCCGACAATGCGTTTTGACGCCGCGGGAACGGGAAGTGATTCAGCTCGTCGCCGAAGGAAAAACCACCAAAGAAGTTGCTACGGCTCTCAGTCTCAGCGTGAAGACCGCGGAAACTCACCGCACCAACCTTATGCGCAAGCTCGACCTGCATTCGGTCGCGGCTCTTACTCTCTACGCGGTGCGGAATGGAATCGTCCACATCTATTAAGCGACGAATGATGAACGACGACCGCGGCCTTCGCTCGTCGTGACAATCCTCCACACGTAAAGCCAGATCGAGCCTCCGCTAGAGGCTTTACTGGATACCGGCAACGCTGCGGCGTACGTAAACTCGAGAACAGTTGATTGGCACGCACACTGCTTCCAGGAAAGGAGAACGACTATGCTCTGGACTATTGCCGTGTTGCTCTTGATTCTCTGGTTGTTGGGTATGGTCAGCTCGTACACGCTGGGTGGATTCATTCATATCCTGCTGGTGTTGGCAGTGATTGCGGTTTTAATCCGCCTGATCCAGGGCCGAAGCCCCGTACTCTGAGTTGACCTAGCGCGAAGTGCCGAAGCAGGCAGGTGAGCAGGTTTCCGCTGTGGGACCAACCGGGTCTCAGGATTTTGAGGCCCTCGCGGTTCTCGTTTCTCGCGACGATGTAATCGTTCTTTCCTCTCGTGAACCTCGTTCAAACCTTCCACAACTGGGCAAGAGCTCGAGCCGCATCAGTCAACGCTCGCTTCTCCGCATCCGCTTTAGAGATTCCGAAGAATCTTGCACGTTGAACGATAGGGGTCCGATACCGAAGTCTCTTTCTGGCCGCGAGATCAGACTGATGGATCTCGCAGACGGCCGTCTCGAATGCACGTCTGAGATCTTCTGCGGACGGTGAACGCTGTGTGTCGACGTGGTGTCCAGCAATTTTGTATGCCATGGGAGAGAACTCAACTTTCTGAAGTCTGTTCTGCACTCTCCGGACTTTACGATGGCGCTTGCGAGCCTGCAATACTGTGTTGCCCCCGTTGTCCGGCAAAGGTTGCCGTACTTGTTTTCAGGGGGCAGGTGTAGGACTATCCGGAAATCTACGCTGCCCGCCGGCGCCGAGGTGACTTGTCTGCGAGCTTTCGGTTCTTGCTTACCGCGTTCCGACCTTTCATCCGGTGCGTGCGAGCGGCACGAACCTGCGGGCGCGCCGCAGGAGCGGCAGCAGTGGCGGCCTCGCGCACCCTGGCACTTACGGTCCCAGACAGCGCCGCGAGGTTTTCGGATAGCTCCTGGGTCGCCTTGGTGAGCGTGCCGGCTGCGTGACCAAGTTTCCGGGCGACGTTACTTAGAAGAGGTTCTTGAGTCGTCTTACGTTTCCGTGCCGTCATTTGGGGCTCCCTCAAAAAGAGTTGATGTTGGTTAAAGGTGGGTGTCGACAGTGCGATCGTCACGCTGAACAATGAAGTCCCGACCCCGCAGGGCCGGGACTTCAAAAGCATCAGCGATCAATGCATCGAAACGAATGACCTACGAAGCGCGGCGTTGACGGTCGCGGTTCTGGTTTTCTTCGTTTTCGTCCTGGGTCTGGCCGCCCTTTTTCGGCTGATTCTGACCGGGCTGGTACTGTCCGGTCTGGCCGCTCTGCTGGTGCTGCCCAGACTGGCCGCTTTGCTGACCCTGTCCGGATTGGCCACCCTGCTGATTCTTCTTCTCCATATCGTCTGCCATAAGGATTCCTCCTGAGAAAGCGCGGGCCTTCCTACGCCTCCGAAATTTGTGTCATCTGAAAGTTAGTTGCTGTCGGAGATTGCAAAGGTTGGGAGCGATTCCTGCGGCACTGATCGGGTATCAATCGGCAAACAATTCGGCAAGCCATCCGACAAGCGATACGACGGGCAAAGAGACGCCCTCCGATCTGCGGAGCCTTTTTTGCGCCGCAGAATCAAGGAGGGCTTCTCGCTCACGTCAACTTGCAGCGGTGCTCACATCACGACGGTAATTGCGATCTGAACGCCGGGGTGAAGCAGATCAAACAGGAAATATTGGCCGTCTATATAGTCGATATAGCACTGGTCGGTGTAGGCCCAGCCAACTGGCCAGGGGTCAACGATGGCAAACCAGTAGCCGGAGTACTGGAAGCGCGGCTGGCCATTCACAACAGTTGGTTTGTTGATCACAAGGGTGTGCTGGCGTCCGAAGTGGGCGCGGAACTTGTCGTCGGGAATGCGGCCATGTTGGTTGTCGGCACGCTCCGCTTGCTTGGACGGTTTCGCGTCTTCCTGCTTTGCCGGCTTATCCTCGTCTTTGGGAGGCTTAACGTCGTCCTGTTTTGGAGGTTTCACATCCTCTTGCTGGCGCGGAGGTGTGGCTTCATCCTGCGCCGGCTTGGTTGCTTCGGGGCGAGGTTCTTCTTGCGGGGGCTTGGCATCACTTTGCTGGTCTTGTGCGAAGATCAGCCCGGTGCCTCCGAGAAGGGAAGTCAAAACGAATATCCTGACTACTGAGTTGAGTTTCATGGTTTTTATCTCCTTCACGATTTGCGTTAGCCTTGGCCCAACTGCTCTTCCTCCCTTGATGACGGCAGGCTTTTAGCCGACATCAAGCTATCGTTCCTTGCGAGCCGCGAAGATTCCTCCGCTCTTTTGTGCGGAGTGCGGGCAGCTTAAATGCCGCTGCCTCGGCTCGAGAGATGGGTGGCGAGTGAAATCACAAAGAACACCAGGAAAACGAAAAATAGCAACTTGGCGACACCCGCAGCCGCAATTGCGATGCCGGTGAAGCCGAGCACTCCCGCAATCAGTGCCAACACCAGAAACATTAGCGTCCAGTAAAGCATGATCCCTCCTTCCAATGACTGTGCTGACGAGAACTTTAGTCCTGATCTACGAGCGGACGAATCCCTTTCAATCTGTATTTCGAGATTCCGCCCGCTGTACACAGACTGGGGTGGAAACGGGTAAGAGAAAAAAGCAAGTGCCGGTGTCCCCCCTTTAGGAACCAGCACCTGCTCGATGGGGGCGTTTGTCACTAAAAACTAATAAAGGACCGCTTTCGCTCCCATACTGTAAATCTTGTACCTGGGTGGAAAACTCCCCTAGCCGTGCGCGAGGAAGTACAAACAGACATACCTATGACGTTTTTGGCAGTTCCGAGAAAAAGGCACGGCAACCGTGCAGGCTGATAGCACACTCGGGAAGGTGATCCGTCAAACATGGGTGCGCGCACGGATGCGGCGATCTTTTGCACAGTGATGCCCCGTAATGTCCCGAAATGACCTGTGTTGTCCCTTGCTGAGAGGAGACTGAACTACTAATATCGCGCGAACGGAAAACAGGGACATAAAAGCGCAGGTGAATGCCGATGGGGTTGCTCGCCGCGCTGAAGTGATTTGTGCGGAGCCCCGCCCGGCCCGATGAGGCCAAGTCGATTCGTCTGAGGCAGCTGACTGGCGACCGTTATGAAAATTGGAAGCTTATCGCGTACTGCACCGGCCCGGCCCGGTCTGATTGTGGTGGATACGTCGGCGAAAGTTGTCGGCTCCAACCCCGAGGTGCTTCAGATACTTACATTTCCGGAGCACCCACGAAACATTCACAATCTTGGCGTATGGCTGGCGAAGAAGGTTCGCGCGACTCTGGGCGAAGGGCAATCGCGGTCAGGACTTGCAGGCAAGGTTCAATCGGCGAGGAGGACGTACCTCTGCCGTTCCTTTGCGCTCGACCTCCCGGAAAATCATAACAACCACAGCAATGGTTCAGGTCAGTCCGGAAGATTGACGATCGTCATGATGGAGAGGAAAAGCCACGAATCGACGACGATTGCGGAAATTTCTGAACGCTTCGGCCTGACGGCTCGCGAACAGGAAACAGTGCAGTTCCTGCGGGAGGGCTTCACCAGCAAAGAGATTGCTCAGCGCATGAATATCAGCCCTAACACGGTAAAGGCGTTTATTCGGCTGGTGATGGTTAAGATGGGCGCCTCGACGCGCTCCGGGATCGTCGGCATGATCGTTTGTCCCAGGCCCTGAGCCTCCACGCCGGCGCGGCAGACCTCGGCCGCTGTCAAGCTACCTTGGCATTCGACTCTGCCAGGCTCCTGTTTCGAGCTGCTTGTGGTTGTGAAACGGCGATCGGTGTTGAGGATTGAACCGGGCTCTTTAATCCCTTCCAGCGGCTCGGATCCAGCGATCCAGGTAAGATTCCCGCAACGTGCGATGCGATGATACTGTGGGCTCTGTTCAGAGCTTCGTGAAACCTCGTGGAACGTGACTGCTGAACTGGAATGTCTTTCAGCGCGGATCTATACTTTGCGATCCACGCCTCCTCCGCATCTTTCAAGGGAGTCCGATCCATTGCCATCTCACCACCTCGAATCGTGTGTGTCTGTGTTCACGCCTTATAACATCATCGAACCGCTCCAGGCACCACCCCGAAGGAACTAGTCCCGCAGTTGATGAACGCCACAGGTGAACTCTTGAAGCTGTAACGCCAGCTTCCCGAACAAGTCAGATTGGCAAGTTCCGGATACCATCAATCGCCCGCTCCGCAAGTGCAGATACCATGGGTTTCCGCCATTAGGAAGCCGCATTGGCTTTGGAGCAGCGACGCATGGGTTGGAGTCAGCGGCACGACCTCAAGAGGGGCTTCCGTCGGAACAAACTTACTTGTGTCCACAACCTGTATGTGGGTTGACCAAGCCCGGAGTTCTCCCCCGGGAGCGGAACTACTAGCATTGCAGACCTGGCTGCTGGAACCGGCAGATACGATCTCGATTACTCCGGCTGCCGGTACAGCTCCGGTGGCCGGCTTATTGGTTAGATTATTGTTTATTGACAGAGTCCGAATGTCATCTGGCGAAGCCGAGCAGGCGCAGCACTCTGTCATTTCTTGCTGGGTGTCAAAGACATAAACCATGGCACAAAGGGAGCTGTTGGTGATTCCGACATTGGTGACATATAGCGCGGCATCCATTGCGGCAGGGTTGTGGGCGTGGCTGAAGTAGGTGACGAGCAGCTGCGGCTCGACCGTGAGTGCTGTCGACCCAGTGAGATCGCCGGCAGTAGCCGAGATGCTAGTGGAACCCACAGAGTTCGCAGCCGCCAGCCCTGCAGGACCAACACTTGCCATGGAAGAATTCGCGGAGGACCACGCCACCGACTTTGTAAGATCTTGAGTGCTGCCGTCGCTGAAGGTACCGGTTGCGGTTAATTGCTCGGTCGTTCCCAGCATGATTGACGAATTTGCCGGCGCCACGGCAATCGATACGAGGGCAGGTGGCGAGACCGTCAGCGGATCGCTTTCGTGGACAGAAGCTGAGGCAACGGTGACCGCGGCAGAACCCACCGCCTGAGCGGTGACTAATCCGGTGGGGCTTACGGTGGCAATTCCAGTTGGGGCAATGGACCAGGTCCCCGAATCGGTGATGGTTTTCTGGCTGCCGTCGCTGAAGTTAGCGACCGCGGTGAACTGTTGAGTCTCGCCCTTCGGAACCGAGGCACTCTGCGGATTTACGCTGATTGACACTAAGGCGACCGACGAGACGGTCAGCAGATCGGTGCCGTGAATGGAATCCAACTCAGCGATGACCCTGGCGGAGCCTACCGTTTGACCTTTGATTAATCCAGTGTCGCTTATGCTTACAATGCTGATTGGGAAAACCGACCAAGCAACCGAGTCGGTAATAGTTTTCTGGCTCCCATCGCTGAAGGTACCAACCGCGCTGAGCTGTTGAGTTTCACCTTTCGGAATCGAGAGATCGCTGGGGGTGACGGCGATCGATACTAGAGTGGCTGCCCCGACGGCAAGAGTGACCGAAGCTGTAACGGAGCCTGACCTTGCCGTGACCTTAGCGCCTCCGACCAACTTGCCCGACGCCAGACCTGACTGGTTGATACTCGCGACTGAAGGCTGAGCACTGGTCCAGGTAACCGTTTTCGTGATGTCCTGCTGGCTGCCGTCACTGAACACTCCTGTGGCGGTAAGCTGCCGGCTTTGACCCAGCGCAACAGTGGGAGCGGTGGGGGAAATCAAGATTGATGTTAGAGGCTTTGTCGAGGGAGGTGCCCCGGCTGCCGACGAACCACCGCCGCATCCGGACTCGGTGACGGTGAGTGAAAGCAGCAAGAGAAGAGATAGGGCCGTTGCCGGGGCGTAACGGGTTCCTCCTCTGCTTGCGAGGTGCATACTTCACCGCCTCATAAATTGGCCCAGTCCGGAGGAGGACGGACGGGCTGCACACACAGTGAACGTAGACTTTAACGCCCAGCTATGAGTTTTCAACTATCTTTGCCGGCTAGACTGGATGCAGTAGGAACATTAAACTAGCCCCAAAGACTAGCCAGTCTGGGTTAATACCGTACGGATTAGCCGAATCGCTTAAAGCAGGAATTGCAGGCCGGAAAGATAGTTCTTGCCCCGCAGGTTCGGCTTCTTCGTCCAACGGACAAGCAAGAGAGTGGGGATGGGCACCGGGACATCCGCGGCGCGCATCTCGCAGCGCAAGAGCGACGATTGTGAAACGGGCCGTTGACTCAAGAAGCAGAGGCCGCCTCGACTCACATTCTGAGCTCGCCCGAGGATTGGTTTCTCCGAGCCTTGGGCGGAATCGAATGGAGGGACAGGGTTAACCTCAATCTCCAATATCTGGGGAAAGCGAGGTGCTCTCCTGCGCTCTACTTCTTGTGATCGCATAGCGAACAGCGATCTTACGTGAGCGCAATCTTAAGTAAAGTCCACAAATGGATTAGTTCACCACGACTAACTTCTTAGGGTTCGAATGACTGGGCAAGGTAACAAGGGAAGGGTAACGAGGCTAGACGGGCCCGACGATTCTGCCCACGATTCCGGAACGGGTGGAGACCCCCATTTTGACCATTACCAGACGAAGGAAAGCTTTTACGGTGTTGGGACTGATGTTCATTCGCGCCGCGATCTCCTTGCTGGTGAGGCCCTGGAGCAACAGTTGAACGGTCTCCTGTTCCCGGACGGTGAGATCAAACTCCTCGGAGAGCTGCGACAAAGAAGCCGTTCGGGACGCAAACCGCTCCAGCACGAGCACTAACAGGGCACCTTTGTCAGGGGAGTCGAGTTGGAAAATGCGACAATTGTAGCGGCGTTTTCCGGACCTGAACTCCTTGACAAATTCCAGCGAATCCTTCGACTGCCGATCGACCAGACTGACGCGGATCTTATCGGAAAGAAACACACTCATGCGCTTAACCTGGTCGACCAGGTTGGGAAAGGCGAGGATCTTGATCACCTGCTGATTGCAAGCGACAGGATTCAACTTGGAGTCCAATACCAGGAACCCAGGCTCCGATACCCCCATCGTCACGGCTTACTCCTCAATAATGATCTGTAGGAACTCCCGCCAAGGCCTTAAGCAGCAGCCACGGGCGGATTCTTCCTTTATCGACTGCACAGTGCTCAGACAACGTCGAAGTCGTTCGTTAGTGCACGGACTCGTTCACAGCGACGCGACTACGAAAACACCTCACCTGAGGTTCGGTCATAGAGACGGATCAAGTTGTTAGCGGCGGAGGGGAGGAACACGCAAAGGCCCGCCAACAAGAGAGGGCGAAGTAAGCTTCCCATTGAAGGCCCTTATTGTCAAGGCGTTGATGACGGCCCGGGCGACAAATTTGTCTAAGAGCTTGGAAAATCAACTCGTTCGATTAAGGAACTAACACAAACGAACTAAATCGTCCTAGGGACGAGTGGGGGCGCGAAATCCAGGCGTACACGACAAATCTGGCAACGTGGCCTTGGGGATTCACATCGGTGACGACAAGCGTCCAGTATCGCGAAGACCTGAGGACTAGCCAAAATGACTAGCACATGGGCAGTATTGCAGCAAACGAAATGGCTGCTTAGCCTCCATAGGTGCCGCATGACTCGGGCCGAACTCGCGACGTAACGGAGAATCAAGAACGAGTTGACTAGACACTGGCAATATCGATTAATCAGCATCGCGGCTGCACTCTTCTGGTGGTTAGTTGCCCACGGGCATGCTCAACAGTCTGGCGTTGGCTGCAGCGCGCAGGCAATCGGTGGAGTCTGCGAGACCACGCGGAAGAGTTCTGTGGACGTGCCCGTCATCACTTACGCGAACGGCAAGCTGACGGTTAAAGCATCGAACGCAAGTCTTGCCCAGGTTTTGCGGGCTATTAGTGACCAGACGGGGGCAGTCATCGACTTTCCCGCGAGTAGCGCGTCCGACCGGATTTATTTGCGTGAGGGGCCGAGCACGATTCGGCAAGTGCTGGCAGATCTGCTGAACGGATCTGATTTCAACTATGTGATCGTGGGATCACCCGACAGCCCCGATAAATTGACGCGTGTGGTTTTGGTGAAGGCGGGGCAGACTGCAGATTTCTCACCCCCAGCAAGCGAGCAGAAAAGCGGCAGTGACGATCAAGCAAAGACGGTCCCCGATCCTCTGCTTTGGACACCTCCGAGCAGCACGGAGTTTTGGACACCTCCGAAGGAGGATCCCGCTGCACAGGTTGCGCAGCGGCCAGCGGATAGCGGAACCCCGGCGCCGCCCAGTGAACCATTAGCTCCGGATGTCCTCGAGCAGATGATGAAGGACAGAGCTCGGCAGCTACGCCAGCAAGCGCAGGAGCCGCAATGATGATCAGTCGCTGCACAATGATTGAAGCCGAAAGCTGATACGTAGATCTCGAAATCTTGAGCTGCGGTCGTCGTTAGCGAGGTGTTCGGCTTTATGGTATGGGGTGAGTAACTACGCCATAAGCAGTAGCTCCCAGACCTAGTGTTTCCGACTAAGCCACGTGGGTAGTTGTAAAGAACTGAACAACGGTTAGAGTTCCGCAAGCGCGTTAATAGCTGATCTCCCCCCAGCCGCCGCGCCAAAAAAAGAAGTTACGGAGGACTTACAAAATGAAGAGAGCTGGATCTTTGCTGTTTTCGGTGCTGGCCATCTCTTTGATGCTGGGGATCGCTTCAGGAAATGCCTTGGCACAAGGGGACAACAGCGTCTATTTTGTCACCTATTATTCCAACGCGCGTACGGCTGGGGCGCCGAGTGCTGCTTTGCGTCTCATCAACGATGGTGACAAGTCAACTACATCGACAGAGGGAGTGCCCAACGGAAATCTGTGGGCGTCCATCTACATGTTCGATGACAGCCAGGAGTTTCAAGAGTGCTGCAGCTGCGAAGTAACACCGGATGGGCTGACTTCGGAGTGGATCAATACCGAACTCCTGGGCAACAGCCTGACAGGCAAGTCGAATACCCGTGGCGTCATCAAGGTGGTTTCGTCTTCGACCAACCCTGGTGACCCGACTCACAACACGCTAGCACCCGGACTCCGGGGATGGGCGACGCACATCCAGAACACGAAGGTTGGGGATGGACCCCAGACCTACGCCGTTACCGAAACCGCGCTAGCCGACTCGAACCTGTCATCGACTGAGAACACGGACCTCGAGGAACTGTGTTCTTTCGCGATCACGCTGGGCAGCGGCAAGGGCACTTGCTCCTGCACGCCGGAAGACTCCGACTTTTAGTCTTCCGACATGAAGATCGATCTGTCAGGACCGGAGTGGCTCCGTCGGGGAGATTCTTCGGCCATGCCGGATCGAAACCTTCCGGACGCCGGCTAACAGCCGGCGTCCGGTCTCTAGATTTACCTTCCTCCCCTAAACAGAGAAAGTTCAAAAACTCCAAAGTTCGAGTCCTGAAAAGAGGAATTTCTATGCTTACGAAGCAGGCCTTTATCGCACTTGTACTGGGAACATCTCTCGCTCTTGCAGCTTTTTCCGTTCCCGTTGTTGGCCAAGATAACTCCGGCGTGGTAGCTGAGATTGCCGGCCGTAAGGTAACTGCAAGCGAACTCGAGGAGAAGGAAGCAGCCAAACTCCTGCAGGCCCAATACAAATACTACGTCGCCGAGCGGGATGCGCTCGAACAATACATCGACGACCAGCTATTGGAAATGCAGGCGAAGAAGGAATCAGTAAGCCTTGATGAATTGTTCAAGCGTCATGTTTCCATTAATGTGCAAGAGCCGACAGAAGATCAGCTCCGCTTCTACTACGAGGGTGTGCAAACCGACGAATCTTATGAGGAGGCGCGCAGCAACATCATCAATACCGTGCACCAGCTGCGTATGAAAAAAGCGCGGGACGCCTACATCGCCGAACTGCGAGGGGAATACGGCGTGGTTGTTGAGTTGAGCCAGCCGAGCGCTCACGTCGAGGTTGCTAATGCGGAAAGGCTGGGTTCTGAGAAGGCTCCGGTGCAGATCGTCGAATTTGCGGACTATGAATGCCCTTACTGCCAGAAAGTGAGTGGCGATCTCAACCGGATTCGGGAACAATTTGGCGAGCAGGTGTCAGTGGTTTACAAAGACTTTCCTCTTCCCATGCACCCACTGGCGGCGCGTGCTGCCGAGGCCGCACGCTGTGCGGGCGAACAGGGTGAGTTCTGGCAGTTTCATGACGCCCTGTTTCAAAACAAGAGACTTCAAATTCCAGATCTCAAACAGGAGGCTCGCGACTTGAAGCTCGATGGCGCCCGCTTTGATCAGTGCCTCGATTCCGGAGAACAGATTGCCACGGTGAAGAAAGACGCCCAGGAAGGCCAGCGGCTGGGACTGCTGGGGACGCCGAGCTTTTTTGTCAATGGCCACTTCATGAGCGGGGCTATCGGATACATAAAATTGCGGGAAGCGGTATTGCAAGAACTGTCCGGGACGATCAATGCCAAGAAGCAAAGCGCCGCATTGGTGCCCTTGAAGGACGCGGACTTGAAGAACACCGCAGAGAAGAGGTGAGACGTCACCTCGAGGCTGCGCGGCGACGCCCTCCCCCCGCGTTATCTTTTGAATCTGCGGCGAAGCTGCTGGCTACTCAATCTTTGCTAGTTAACTTCACTACTTGTCGTTGGGCTGAATTTTGATCTGTGAACGATCTGCCGCCATGATGTAGGGAACGGCAGCCATGGTGATCTTGCCGGTTACGCATACGCGCTTGCCTTGGTATGCACTTTGCGCCTCTTCGGGGTTGGTTCCGGACTCGGACCCGAATGTGACAAAGGAGAAAGCGGGATGCGGTTCAGGTTCGTCAAGATAGAAGGTTACCGGCTTGCCGTGGCCTGCGAGGCCATACCGGAAAATCTTGCTGTCTACAACCTTTCCGCACACGGTTACCGTCTCGCCGGAGTGGTTCTTGACCTCGGCGCTGGTTATGCGGGGCGGCGTCGCACTTTGAGCAGCAGCGAGAGGCAATAGGCCCGCTATGCACATCGTCATGATAAGAGTTTTGCTGTTCGTCATATTTTAAGTTCCTTGGAATGTCTGACCCATGTTTGTCTGACCATGATGCCAGCAGGATTTGGGACGTCCGCTCTCGGGGGTAGACAGTGAGGCATCCCGAGCGACATCTAAGCTGAATTCCGGCCGGGCGTCAATTCTCCTTTTGGCTAGGCAGTCTTCGGGATAGTTAATCGGAAAGCCTAACTCGTTTGGCTAAGCCACCTGGAGAGTTGCAAGAGGATGTAACAAGAAGTAGTTCCTGTAAGCGCTGAGCTTTCTGAGAAGAGGTGATCGTGACGTTTAGTCGCGGCCTGGTATGGGTTGTTACGACGTGTCTGTTCTCCAGTGCGTTGGCGTTGGCACAGGGGGATCAGAGTTCGCCGCCGCTTGCCTCGACCGCAACAGTGCCGCGCCTGATTCGCATCCGAGGAGCAGTGCGGGATGAGACCGGGAACCCGCTCAGCGGCGCGATTGGAATCACGTTCGCGTTGTATGCAGACCAGAACGGCCAGACAGCGGTCTGGCAGGAAAACCAGACCGTACAACTGGACTCAGGCGGCAACTATAGCGCGCTGCTCGGAGCAAGTAATGAGGAGGGCCTGCCGCAGGAGGTTTTCTCGGCAGGCGAAGCACGGTGGTTGGGCGTCCGGCCTGAGGGACAAGCGGAGCAACCACGGATTCTGTTATTGAGCGTGGCCTACGCATTGAAGGCGGCAGACACAGATATGTTGGGAGGTAAACCGGCCTCGGCTTTCGTCCTTGCAGATAGCCAATTCTCATCGTCATCGACGTTATCAACGACTCAACCGGCCAACGGCCTTCAGGCGGAGTCTGCAACCTCGCAATCTGCCTTACGGGCAGTAACCAGTGGTGCCGGCCTTGCTGTGTTGCCTTTGGCGGCGGCGACGACCTGCGCAGCCATTACCAGTGATGGAACTGCCACGGTCAACCAGATCGCGAAATTCACGACCGCCTGCAACATCGAGAATTCGGCCATCTTCGAATCGGGCGGCAGCGTAGGGGTGGGCAACACCAGCCCCGCGGCCAAGCTCGACGTATCCGGGACATCCATCATCCGAGGTTCCTTGACGGCGCAGGCGGGGGCAGTTTTTCCTCCCACCGCTGCAGCCACAACGACGCAAGGATTCAGCTCCAACCCCTTAGACCTTGAGGCTGCGTCGTACAACACGACTTTGTTGAGATCTATCGATTACCTCTTTCAGTGGCAGGCTGAGCCCACTGGAAATGATTCTACGAACACGGGAGCAACCCTGAACTTGCAGTACGGTGTGAGCGGAGATGTCGGTGAGACTGGGCTTTCGATCGCCAAGAATGGGATTCTTACTTTCGCGCCTGGGCAGACATTCCCGGTCGCGGGGACGGTCACCAGCGTCGGTACCGGCGCCGGTCTGACCGGCGGACCGATTACCAAGAGCGGCACCATCAGTATTCCAGCGGGCGGTGTAACGAACACCATGCTGGCAGATTCTTCCATCAAGGTGGTGGCTGGGTCCGGATTGTCAGGGGGAGGAAGCGTGGCGTTGGGTGGTACGGTGACGCTCACCAACGCTTCCCCTAGTTCGGGAGGAACGGTCACCAGCGTCAGCACTGGCGCGGGACTGACGGGCGGAACGATCACCAAGACTGGCACGATTAGCATTCCTGCTCTCGGCGTGACGAATAGCATGCTGGCAGATTCTTCCATCAATGTGGTGGCTGGGTCGGGACTGTCGGGGGGAGGAACGGTGGCGCTGGGCGGGACGGTGACGCTTACCAATGCTTCCCCTAGTTCGGGAGGAACAGTCACCAGCATCAGTACCGGGGCGGGTTTGACCGGGGGAACGATCACCAAGACCGGCACGATCAGTATTCCCGCCGGAGGAATCACGAACTCCCTGCTGGCAGATTCCTCCATCAAGGTGCTGGCAGGGTCGGGATTGTCGGGAGGAGGCACGGTGGCGTTGGGTGGTTCGGTTACTCTTTCCAGCAACCTCTCGGGCACGGCGGATGGCATTGCCTACTTCTCGAGTCCGGCAAGTGTGACTTCGACGGCCGCTCCCACGGACGGGCAGATCCTGATCGGCAGCACGGGCGACGCTCCGGTGCTGGGCACACTCAAGGCGGGACAGAACATTGCGATTGCGAATAACCCAGGATCAATCACGATCTCCGCGACCCAAAGCGCGTTCCCGTTTTTTGTGAGCGGCGGAGGACGTACGGGGTCGTTCCAGGCAGCGACCGAAAACACTACCAAGCTTTGGGGCTTCCTTTTGCCTTACTCGGTCACGACTGCCCAGATAACCTACGAAGTAACAACCGCGGACAATACGGCCAATGAATATGACATCGGCATCTATAACACTTCCGGGAAACTGCTGGTGGATATTGGGGCTACGGCGGGAACAACTTTCGCGGCATCGGACGGTTTTGACACGCTGCTTTGGACTCAAGGTTCTACCGCTCTTGCCGCCGGGGAATACTACCTTGCACTGACTACGAATTGCGCGAGTGCCTGCGCGCAGATCGCAGCTGCGACCGGCGCTGTCAGTTTCGCCGTCAACGTCTCGGCTGGCGCATCCACGGGCGGGGCTCTGCCATCCACGATGACCGTGCCTGCCCAAGTGTGGGCCACTGGGAATCAGCCAACGGCCGTGATCCACTGATCGCTCGCGCGCGCCGGGAAATCTTGAAACAGAGCCATGCTTCGGCGCGAAACCTCTTTGTGCGAAACTTTCTTCGCGTGCCTTGGTTGTTGACTTGGGCTTCGTGCTCTCATAATCTTCAAGGCCTCAGGCGGCGTTCCCTGGGGAGTTGAGGAGCAATGGGTTCAGATCCGCTGAGTGCTGCTTCGCTTCCGTCGGTCCCGACAGCGTTTTATGCTCCCACCAGGAACCTGCGCCGCATCGGGTTGGCGCCGTTTGTGGCGGTGCTGTTCGCCTACTGCGCGGGCGGACCGTTCGAACTGGAATCGATGATCTCGACCTCGGGGCCGGGGCTGGGATTGACGTTTCTTCTGGTTGTGCCGCTGCTGTTCTCCGTTCCTATTGCCCTAGCTACGGCTGAAATGACAACGCTGATGCCGGTGGAGGGCGGGTTCTACCGATGGACTCGGGCCGCACTGGGAGACTTCTGGGGATTTCAGTGCGGATGGTGGAACTGGACTGGCACTTTTTTGATGAGCGCCTCTTATGGCGTGGGAATGGCGGATTACCTCGAGTACTGGTTCCCCATGCATTCGCGCGTCGAACACTGGGGCGTGGCCTTTGCGTTTCTACTGCTGGTGGCTTACCTGAATATTCGTGGCATTCACCTGGTGGGGAAACTTACTTTGATGTTGTTGCTGGTTATGGCGGTTCCGCTGGTGGTTTTTGTCGTGATGGGGTTTCATCAGGCGCACTTCAATCCGTTTCATCCGTTTTTCCCGACGGATAAACCGTGGCAGGGAGCTTTCGGCGTGGGACTGGCGATTGCTCTGTGGTCGTATGCAGGTTATGAACAAGTTTCCACGGTGATTGAGGAAGTGGAGAATCCGACGCGGAATTTTCCGATTGGATTGGCGATCGTCGTTCCGCTGGCGGTGGCGATTTATGTGGTGACGATGGCGTCTGGTCTGGCGGCCCTGGGGAATTGGCAAGAGTGGCAGACCGGATATCTGGTGACGGCAGCGCGCCTGATTGGAGGAAATGCGCTCGGGACGGCAATTTTTGTGGCCGCCGTTGTATGCGCTTTCGTTCTGCTCGACAGCACGGTACTTTCGGTGACGCGCATTCCGCTGGCGATGGCGGAAGATGGATACTTTCATCCGGCTCTGGCTAAGGTGAGTGCGCGGTTTGGGACGCCGGTGCGGTCGATTCTGGTGTCAACGGTTTTTTGCGCAGCACTGGCGGTGTTTACCGTGCCGCAACTGATTGGGGTGTACGCGTGGACGAGGATGGCGACGTCGATACAGACCGTGCTTTCGTTCTGGGAACTGCGGCGGAAGTATCCGGATGCGGCGCGAAGCTTTCGGGTAGCGGGAGGCGCGGCAGTCGCGATGTTGATTGTGCTGGCCCCGACGCTGCTTTTCTCGTGGGCGATGATCTACAGCGATGTTGCTACGCGGAAATGGGGATTGGTGAATCTGGCTTCCGGGCCGGTCGCGTATCTGTGGGTTTTGCACCGGCGCCGGCGTCGAGTACGGACAGAGCCGGGAGAGGTGATTGCTCAATAGGCTATGCCGCGGGGAGTTACGCCTCTAAGTCCTCGAAAACCTTCTCGGGCCGTTCGTGATTCCGAAGATACAAATCGAAAAAACGGAGCAGGAATGGCGTCTGGCTGCCTACGCCAGAGAAAAGCAGGACGGGGACTTCCGGCCTGATGCGCTTCATCTCCGCGCGTACGGCGGTGCCTGTCGCGTCAGGTAGGTCGTACTCGAGAAGGACACCGTCGAATTCCCGGTTCGTGAGCAGGCGCAGAGCCTGCGTGCCGGTGGTCGCCGGCATTACCCGATAGCCGGCTGACTCCAGCATGTATTTCAAGGCGCCCATGTACTCGGGATGGTGCTCGACGCAAAGAATTTTCATGTCACTCATTTTGATGTCCGTCATTTTAATGTTCGTCATGGGGATCCGTTCCTTCGTGCTGGAAATACCCGAGACTGTGGCGTTCTTCTTTCCGCAGGGGGACTTCGCGGGGCAGGATTTCCTTGAGAGCCCAGTCGATGCGCTCGATGCCCTCGGAGATGACGCGAATCAGGTGCTGATCGTCGATGACGTCCGCGGAAAGGGAAATTACGGTCAGAGCGTTGCGGATGTGATGGTTCATTTCGGCAATCACTTGCATTCTGGCTGCGGTGATCTGATGTTGTCGACGGGTGATCTGGGCTAACTTGGCAATGAGGCAGGCCACGATGAAAGCGGAAAAGCCTTCCGCCACGAATCTTTCGCGACTACGACCTAAATCCGGCACTAAGAGATAGTGCATGAGTTCGGTGGCGAGAAATGAGACGACTCCAACGCCGAGCGCGACGCCCAGGGCAAAGAGCCATGAATCAGATTTTCCCTGCGCCCATGATGAACTCCTAGGCACGCTCCGGCGAACGCTGGGGGCAGCGGCGACGGTTTGAATTTTTGTATCAGTCACTGGCATGAGGCCTCCTCTGGAGTCGGGGTAATTCTGGTTCTTTAAATCACTATGATTCATTGCTCACGTCTCGAAATCGAGTTGGACGAAATTCGCTTGCAGCAAACGGCGCCGCAAGTCGAGGTGCTGATTTAAATGAGAAGATCTAGCTGATCGGAGGTGGGCGGTTGTAATGCCAACCATCGGTCACGAGGTCGAGAAGAAATTCAGAAGTGCGGACCGGCTCGGATGAAACGACAGGCGGCGGCGCATTCAGGGCTCTGCTCGGGGCGGCGGCCCATCGGGAATCTTCATGATCGAAGCAGTGCCGACGATCATGGTCCGCACGGGTGCTGACGTTAACAGACGCGTGCGAGAAGTTCGGCGGAGTAACGCTCCCACAGAAGATGCCGAAGGTGGCGACACACATGACCGCGGTACGGTAGGAAATCAAACCGCCGCTGCCTTTCCGGAAAAGCCGGAGAAACGACATGTGCACCCCCGTCTAGTATGGAGATGATTCTGCTGAGGTTTTAGTTGCCGATGACGCCCCTTTTTCGTGTTTCGCAGGTTGCTGAACGGGGTACCACGTTTCCGGCGCCAGTGGTAGGATATCGGCCTGCTTCAAGATTCCAAAAGTAGAGATTGCGAGATTGGAATTGCAGATGACGAGAGCTGCGCGGGCTGTGGCGTCGCCGCGGGTCGTGTGTATTGAAGACTTTCGCCCGATCGCGCGAGCGCGAGTGCCCAAATCTGTATTCGACTACCTGGATGGCGGGGCCGAGGGCGAGGTCACGCTGCGGGAGAATTGCCGCATATTTAACGACGTGACTTTTCGGCCGCGGCACGCTGTCGAGGTTGCGAAGTGCGATTTGCGCACTCGCGTTCTGGGGCTTGATCTGGCGCTTCCTTTTTTGCTGGCACCGGTCGGGTACAGCCGGCTGATGCATCCGGGAGGGGAAGTCGCGGCGGCGCGAGCTGCGGGCCGGGCGGGAACTGGGTATATTCTTTCGACGATTTCGGGACATAAGCTGGAAGATGTGAAGGCTGGTTCGGCCGGACCTGTTTTCTATCAGCTTTACCTGATGGGCGGGCGCGGTGCGGCTGAGGCCAGCATTGAAAGAGCACGCGTGGCGGGGTTCTCGGCGCTCGTGGTGACCATTGATACTCCAGTGTCGGGGATTCGCGAGCGCGATTACCGCAACGGAATGAAGGAACTGATCAGCGGCGGGCCGCTGGAGAAAATTCCTTATCTCCCACAGATTCTTTCGCGTCCGGGATGGCTTATTGGTTTCTTGCGGGATGGAGGCGTGCCTCTGCTGCCGAACGTGGTGGTGCCGGGCAAGGGACCGATGCCGCTGGTGGACATCAATGCTGCGCTGGCAGAATCGACTGCGACTTGGGCTGATTTCCGCTGGATTCGGGAAATTTGGCGAGGGCCGATCGTGGTGAAGGGTGTGCTGACGGGCGACGATGCGCGGCACGCCATCGATGCAGGAGCGGCAGCGGTTTCGGTTTCGAATCATGGCGGACGGCAACTGGATGGCGTTCCAGCTTCTTTGCGGGCGTTGCCCGAGGTGGTGCAAGCGGCGAAGGGCCAGATCGAGGTATTCATGGATGGAGGCATTCGCCGCGGCGCTGACATTGTGAAAGCTCTCTGCATGGGAGCACAGGCGGTGCTTTGCGGCCGCGCGTACGCGTATGGCTTGGCTGCAGCGGGTGAGGCTGGTGTGGACCGGGCGATTGAGATTCTGCGCACGGATCTAGAGCGGACTTTGCGGCTGCTGGGGTGCGCGTCGATTGCAGAATTGGATCGGTCTTATGTGAACGTTCCGAAGGGGTGGGAAGTGGGCGGCGAAAGCCGCGCCCTTTCAAAGCAAGTTAATTTGTGATCTCGGTTGCGCAGCTGACTCCGTTCGTCAGGAGGGTGGTTATGCAGTGGACTCAGATCTACGATCCGCTTGGTCACTGGTGGCTTTCAACCCTGGTTGCGGCGCTGCCGATCATTGTTCTTTTCGGGTTGCTGGCCGGGCTTAAGGTGAAGCCACACTGGTGCGCCATTGCTGGGGCGGCGACGGCGGTGGTGGTTGCGATCATCTTTTTCAAAATGCCTGCGGCGCTGGCTGGTATGAGCTTTGCATACGGCGTCGCGTTCGGAATCTTGAAGATCGCATGGATCGTTCTGGCTGCGGTTTATCTCTACGACATTTCGGTGGAGACCGGGCAATTTGAAATCATGAAGGAGTCGATTGCCGGCATCACCGCCGACCGGCGGCTGCAGGTTTTGCTGGTGGCGTTTTGTTTCGGCGCCTTCATTGAGGGAGCGGCGGGGTTCGGCGCGCCGGTGGCGATCGCGGGGGCGTTCATGATTGGGTTGGGGTTCAGGCCCTTTCATGCGGCTGCGCTGAATTTGATTGCGAACACGGCGCCGGTGGCCTGGGGCGCGATCGGCACACCGATCCACAGCCTGGCGGCGGTGGCGGGATTGCCCGAATCCGACATCAACGCAATGATTGGGCGGATTCTTCCTTTCACTGCGGTAATCGTTCCTTTCTGGCTGGTGCGGACCATGGTCGGGTGGAGAGAAACCTTCGAAGTACTTCCAGCGATTCTGGTGATTGGGCTTTCCTTCTCCCTTACACAGTTTTTCTGGTCGAATTACGTGGACAGCAATCTTGTGGACATTATGGGAGGCGTGGTCTCGATTGTCGCGGCTTTGATTTTTCTGCGATTCTGGAAGCCGAAGAAGATTTGGCGGTTTGATTATGACGATAAGCCGTTCGCGGTCCCTCCTCCGACCGGGGAGATCGCCGACCAGATGGGCGGCGAATGGACGGCGGCGGAGTTCGACGGATATGTAAAGCCGCGCAGTTACACCGCAACACAGGTGTTGAAGGCGTGGATGCCGTTTGCGATTCTCTCCCTGTTTGTACTGCTTTGGGGATTGCCGAAGATAAAACTGGCGATGAATCAGGCTACCACGCCTGCTTTCAAAGTAATGCTTCCGAATGGGAAGGTGCGGCCTGGTCCCGCGGGATGGGATGTTCCTTTCCTCCATAACGCGATTTCGCGCGCGGCTCCCATCGTTACCAAGCCGACGCCCGAGGCGGCGCGATACGATTTCAACTGGCTCTCGGCTACCGGGACGGGATGTTTCTTTGCGGCGATCGTCTCCGGATTGCTGCTGGGCCAGGGCCCGGTGCAGTTGATGAAGATCTTCTGGAAGACGCTGGTGCGAATGCGGCTGGCGATGATTGCGATCTCCTTCATGCTGGGGCTGGGCTACGTGACGCGTTATTCAGGGCTGGACGCCGTGCTGGGCTTGGCGTTTACGCGTACGGGGTGGCTGTATCCATTCTTCGGAACGTTTTTGGGGTGGTTGGGGGTTGCGCTTACCGGAAGCGATACATCGTCGAATGTGCTCTTTGGCAGCTTGCAGCGAATTACTTCTCAACAACTGGGCATTGATCCGGTACTGATGTGCGCAGCCAACAGCGCCGGAGGAGTGATGGGGAAGATGGTGGATGCGCAGTCGATCACGATTGCCACGGCTGCGACCGAGCAAGTGGGAAATGAAGGAGTTATTTTCCGCTTTGTAGCGTGGCACTCAGTTGCGCTGTGTTCGATCGTCGGAATCATTGTGATGCTCTACGCTTATGTTTTCAAATATGCCGTACCCCATGGGCTGACGTTTGTGAAATAGAGCGCGACGACGGAACCATCTTTCATGAACATACTTGATCTCGTTGTTGGCAAACCCATCAGAACCAGCGACGAACGGGCGGAGCAGATCGGGCCGACGCAGGGCATCCCGATCTTTGGACTCGATGCGCTTAGCTCAGCCGCTTACGGCCCAGAAGCGGCGCTAACGCTTCTAATTCCCTTGGGCTTGCTCGGTGTCCGTTATATCGTTCCCGTCAGCGCGGCCATCATCACGCTGCTGGTGATCGTGTACTTCTCCTATCGCCAGACCATCGCTGCCTATCCGTCCGGGGGTGGTTCCTACACGGTAGCGCGCTACAATCTTGGAGCTTCGGCGGGATTGCTTGCCGCAGCGGCGCTGCTCGCCGATTACATCCTGACAGCCGCGGTCGGCATCTCGGCGGGAGTCGGTGCGCTGGTCTCGGCGGTGCCGTCGTTGCTGCCGCATACCGTTTCTCTTTGCGTGGGGATTCTGATAGTCATCACCATTGTCAACCTGCGGGGGGTGCGCGAGGCTGGGGCGGTTTTTGCAGTTCCTACTTATCTGTTTGTGGGGACACTTCTGATCACTATCGTCGCGGGCATTTTCCGTGTGCTGCTCAGCGGCGGGCATCCGACGCCGGTGGTTGCGCTTCCATCTCCGCCGGCGATGACTGCGGTGGTGAGCTTCTGGCTGCTGCTGAAGGTTTTTGCCAGCGGCTGTACGGCTTTAACTGGCGTAGAGGCGGTCAGCAACGGAGTGAAGGCTTTCCGGGATCCGACCGTAAAAAATGCTCAGCGGACTCTAACGGTGATTATTTTTCTGCTAGCGGTGATGTTGGCCGGGATTTCGTATCTGGTAAAGATGTACGGCATTGCGGCGACCGATCCGGGCCAGCCCGGCTATCAGAGCATTCTCTCGATGCTCACCGCCGCAGTGTTCGGCAAGGGACTCTTTTACTATCTAGCCATCGGATCGATTCTTACCGTGCTCTCTCTCTCTGCGAACACAGCGTTTGCGGATTTTCCCCGGCTCTGCCGTGCCATCGCGCAGAATAACTATCTCCCGCACGTGTTCGGGTATCGCGGGCGGAGGCTGGTTTACACCTACGGCATTGTCGTACTGGCGGTGCTGTGTGGGGGCGTACTCATCTTGTTCGGCGGGGTTACAGACCGGCTCATCCCGCTGTATGCAGTCGGCGCGTTCATGGCTTTTACGCTCTCGCAAGCAGGCATGGTGATGCATTGGAGGAAGAACCGTGGTCCCGGTTGGGTGAAAAGCGCAATGGTGAATGGATTGGGCGCGCTCGTCACCGGCACTACCACGGCCGTCGTGCTGGTTGCGAAATTCGCGCAAGGCGCATGGATCACGCTGCTCTTCATTCCCCTGACAATCGCTTTCTTTTCGATTGTGCGGCGGCACTATCACTCTGTGAAGATGCTCACTTCGTGCAAGATTCCTGTGGATGCGGCGGGGCTGAGCCAGCATCCCATTGCGGTGATTGCCATCGACCGGTGGAGCAACATCACGCGGCAGGGAATTGAATTTGCCGCGCGGCTTTCTCCGGAAGTGATCGCGTTGCACGTGGAGCCCACCGAGCATTCTGAATTGCTGCAGGACGACTGGGACCAGTACGTGGAGAAACCCTTCCGCACCGAAGGCAAGGAGCCGCCGCGGCTTCATTTTCTGCCTTCTCCGTACCGCTTTGTCATCATTCCGATCGTTCAATTTGTTCTCGATCTTTCCAAAAAAAATCCCAGTCGCAACATCGTCGTGGTCATACCCGAACTGGTGGAGGATAAATGGTATGAATACTTTCTGCACAATCAGCGTGGGCGGCTACTCGAATGGGTGCTTCTGGCGCGGGGCAATGAACGCATCTTCACGGTAAGCGCACCCTGGTATGTCAAGAAACAGGGCTGCTGATTCCAGCCGGATGGCTGGGACTGGCGTCGTTGCACATTTCGCAACCGTTTTGGTTGCAATGCAGAAGGACATTCTCGGTGCAGGCGTGGCCGAGGACATCGATGCGGGAATAGCCGGTGATCTGTTCGGCGCCGTCGCTCCAGAAGACAATTTGTTTCTGCAGGTCGAGCACGCTCACGCCGATTTGCAGGCCGTCGAGGATGTCGCGGTAAGTATCGGGATCGCGAAAGGCTGGCATGGCGGCGTAAGAATCCTGTTGGCTTTCTCATCGGCAGAAAACGGTTTTGGCTTAAGAAGCGACGGCGGGGTGAATCGGAAATCCCGTCGCGGCAATCCGAGTAAAGGGCCGACTTTGCAAAGGCTTAGGGGATGGCACTTAAGGGACACCCGATGGCACGAGAGTGCCATTTGCAAAATCCTGCCTCAAGTTTAATTTTTCAGGTGAGCAGTTCTGGGGGAGGGCTGCCCGGGCGCCTCGATCTCGAAAGAGATTCGAGGCGCTCGTTATTTTGGGCGGACATTTCTCAGATGGACTCCACATCTTCCGTGCGGAGCTCCGGTGTCAGGTATTAGGCCCTGGCCAGAGACTCACGACCGAGACCTGAAACTTCGAGAGCGGCCGATCAGTTGGTTGAGATCGTGAAGTTGACTGTGATCTTGGCTTCGGTTTCGACCGGTTCGGTGCCTTCCAGATGAGGTTTGAAGTGCCATTGCCGGACGGCGTCCTGGGCTGCTGAAGCGAGGATATGCGGGCCGCTGACCACGCGCAGATTCTGAATGATTCCGTCCCTGCCAATCAGCGCCTGCAGAATCACTGATCCTTGTACTTTCATCTGCCGCGCCAGCAGCGGATAGTTAGGCCGCACCGGGTGCGCCACAATGTCGGACGCGTCAGTAGTCATGCGCACGCGCTCGGATGCATTCGTGGTCAGATTTGCAGCGGTCTCGATATTCGCGGGAGCACTGGGCACGGTTACTGCTTGCGCTGATGCGCCCGGTTGCAAATCCACTCGCACGGAACTGCTGCCGGGTCGGAGGGTCTGATGGGAATCGCCGGCAACAACCTCCACTTCGAGCGGGGGCAGCGCGGTGCGAGTGGTAGTGACCGGAGCGACCGGATCGGATGGGGCGGGAGTCTGGACAGTTGCGGCGACTTGGTGTTTTGAGCTGTGCTTCGATCTCGTAGCAGTGACTGGTTTGATGGCTGTGGAGGGCAGCGCTGGAGCTTGCTTAGTGGGAATGCTTTCGACGGGCTGGTCAGATTCGGCGTCCGGTGCATCTGGAAACCAAAAGTCGCGATCATGCCAAAGTACGACGCCTAACGCTAACAGAAGCAGACAGAGCGACCCCACCATTAATCTCCGCTGCTTGGGATCTTGAGGTACACGCTTGGCGGAATCCCCCAGCAAGGCTTGGTTGGGCTTCTTTACGATGGTGTTCAGAGTTGACATTATGGAAACCGGGGCTGCTTCCCGGGGGAGGGTTGGCGCAACCGCTAGTATGCCTCGAAAATGCCACAAATGCCAGCAAAAGGTGCGACTCGACCGAAATCTGACGGGGTATGATTCCCCCAGTAGGCGTGGCCGGGAAACCCGGTCAGGGACGAAACTTTCAGAGGGTCTGGTGAATCCCATCCTGCAAGCCGAAGATAAATCTTTTGCCGGAGCACATTTCCTGCTAAAGCCGCTTAATCTCTGAAGGTCACTCCATGAAGAACGATGTTCGCAAAATCAACGACAGCAAAGTGGACGAGAAGAAATTCCGGCAAATTGGCCGGCGCGAGTTGCTTAAGCTGACGCCGGTGCTGGCGCTGGGGGCATTTGCCATCCCGAGCTTGCAGGAAGGATTGCTGAAGAAGGGGTTGGGGTTCAGCGACTGGGCTTCGGCGCGGCTATTCCGGTCCGGCCATCTGGCACCGACTTTCGACAATGCCGAACTGACTCCGTTTGCGAAGTTTCCTATCAACGGGTACGACGTGGACGATCCGGGAGTGATCTTTGAAAACTGGACCCTGACCGTTAGCGGTGCGGTTAAGAAGCCTGGGGACTACACGTTGGCGCAGGTGCAGGCGCTGCCGCGCTTTCGCCAGAACACGCGCCACATTTGCGTCGAAGGGTGGGATGTGATTGGCCGGTTCGGCGGGGCTCGGCTTGCGGATTTTCTGCTGATGGTGGGTGCGGATCCTACGGCGCGCTATATCGAAGTGAACTGCGCCGATGACTATTACGAGTCGCTGGACATGGCGACGGCGCTGCATCCGCAGACTTTACTTTGCTATGAGATGTATGAACAACCCTTGACCCGGGCGCATGGCGCGCCGCTGCGATTGCAGATCCCTACCAAGATCGGCTACAAGCAGGCCAAGTATTTGACGGATTTGAAAGTTTCGCACGTGCTGGATCGAGTCGGGTACTGGGAAGATCAAGGCTATTCGTGGTTTTACGGATTGTGAAGCTTTAAGTGTGAGCATCGGAGGTGGGAATGAGCGGGGCGGTTATCGAAATCATTCAGGCTAAGGGCAAGAACGCCGACGGGGAAGAACAAGCGCCGGTGGTGGGGCGGGCAGTTTATGAACATCCCTTTGCGGTGCGGCTGTGCCATTGGCTGAACGCAATGTCGCTGTTTGTGATGGTCGGAAGTGGGCTGCAGATTTTTCGAGCTTTCCCTAGTTTTGGGGCCAAGATTCCACAGAAAGACTTGCTGCACTGGCCGCGGGCGTTCGCCATTGGAGGCTGGCTGGGTGGCGCGCTGCAGTGGCATCTTACTTTCATGTGGATCTACATTGCCACCGGCCTCTTATATCTGGGCTACCAGATTTTCAGCGGAAACTACCGGCAGGTATTGTTCACGCATCGCGACATTCAGGGCGTGTGGCCGATGGTTCGACATTATTTCTTCTTTGGTCCGAAGCCCACGGTGCGCGAAGCTTACAACCCATTGCAGAAGCAGGCTTACACGATGGCGATCGGGCTGGGAGTTCTCTCGGTGCTTACCGGGCTTGCGGTGTGGAAGCCGGTGCAGTTTTCCTGGCTGGCCTGGATGATGGGAGGCTTTCACTACGCACGCATCTGGCATTTCGCAGTGATGTGGGCGATTCTGTTTTTTGTGCTGGGACATTTGGTGATGGTGATTCTGCATGGCTGGAACAATTTCGTTTCCATGATCACGGGTTGGAAGAAGGATCCCGAATACTGATCGAGAAAGGTCTTGGGTCTTAGGTCTCAGGTGCCAGGAAATTCAGGATCTAAGACCTAAAGCGAGGATTGCGAGCAGGGATGTCCGAGCCAAGCATAGTGTTGAACAACCCGGGGCCAACCGGCGGCACGCGTGAGCGCGATCTGATTTTGAGCGTGCAGCGCGGGCAGCATGAATTGTTCTACGAGCTGGTGCGGCCTTATGAGCGGCGGGTTTACGCGGCGGCTCTCGCGATTCTGCGCAACGAGCATGATGCCGAGGATGCGGCGCAGGAAGCGATGCTGAAGGCGTTCGCGAATATCCGGCAATTCCGGGCGGAAGCGCGATTCAGCACGTGGCTGATTCAGATCACGGTGAACGAAGCCCTGATGCGCCGGCGAAGGGAGCGAACTGTCGTGATGGAAGGCATAGACGGGCATCGTTCGGGCGATGACGAAAGCGAATATGCGCCGCGGGATTTCGCCGACTGGCGCGAGATTCCCTCAGAAGCGCTGGAGCGCAAGGAAGTTCGGCAGCGGCTGGCGGAGGCGCTTGGCACTCTCGACCGGAAGTATCGCGAAGTGTTTGTGCTGCGCGATATGGAACATTTGAACATTCAGGAAACAGCCGAGGCGCTGGGCATCACGGTGGCTTCGGTGAAGACAAGGCTTTCGCGGGCGCGGCTGATGCTGCGCGATCTGCTGGCCGCCGGATGGGAGCAGGGCTGGTTCAGCCGGCTGCCGTTCGAGAAGGGAACCAAGCCATGGTAGAGAACCAGAAAATGTTGAACTGCGAACAGGTGTGGCGCGAGATTTCGAATTACGTGGACGAGGATGTGGACGCGGGGCTGCGCTCTGCCATGGACGAGCATTTTCGCGCCTGCAAGCGCTGCGCTTCTGTGCTGGCGGGAACGCGGAATGTGGTCCGGCTTTATGGAGATGAACGGATGCTCGAGGTACCTGCCGGCTTTGGGCAGAGGCTGGAGAAACGATTAGAGAAGCGGCTGTCGAGAAATGTTGCTGGGAGCGGGCGGGGATGGTCGAGTTGGTCGGCTTGGCTGGTGCCGGTGGCCGCGATGGTCTTGATCGCGGGAGGAGTGTTGTTGACGAACTCGCTTAATGGCAGGCGTTTCATGCGGTCGTACCATGCGGAACCTGCCTATAATATTCCCCCCGACCTGGTGGTGGTGGTTTCCGATGGATCGAAGCTCTTTCACGTGCCGGGATGTCCTTTCATCCATGACAAGGCCTCGGAGCGGACGACTACTGCGAAGGAAGCGATACGGGATGGGTATGTGCCCTGTACGCGGTGTTTGCGGCAGTATTTGAAGACGGGGCTAACGAGGCATCCTGGCGTGGAGGCTGCGGATGTTGCTAGTCCGGAAACGGATGAAAACGAACAGGAAGTTCTAAGTACAGCTGGACATTAGAAAAGCGCGGGCGGTTAGCCCGCGCCTGCGTTCTGGACGAACGAAATTAGTTGGGCTTCATCTGGTCGTTCTTCATTGAGTCGTCTTTCTTCATGCTGTCATCTTTCTTCATGGAGTCGGTCTTTGCCGTCTTCTTGTTGGCTTTGGCGGTCTTGGACTTGGCCGTGCTCTTGCTGTCCTTCTTCATCGAGTCGTCTTTCTTCATGGTGTCTTGCTTCATGTTGTCTTGCTGCATCGAATTCCCGCTGGACTGGGCAAAGGCTGCCATCGAAGCGGCCAGGATGCAGGCGAGCGTCAAGCCGAGAGTCTTCTTCATAATGTTCTCCTTTTGAGTAGCGAGTAAGGTCGACCGGCAGGTCTTCACCCCTGCAGGCTTGAGATGAGATGAGCCGGCGCGGGCAAAGTTACACCGGGAGGCGGCAAGAATCAATAACGGGGATAAAAGATAGTGGTGCAGTTTAGCTTACACGCTGGGCCGGTTAAGCGGGAGGTCCTTCGCTCCGCCTCAACGGCTCCGCTCAGGATGACAGTCGTCGGGCCACGCCCTTTCCGAGCGGCATGTCCTCGTACGATTCTGCTCAGCAGGTGAGTTGGTCGCGGGATATCTTCAGTCCGCTCAAATTACCCAGTGCGGTTACGGCGACCGATTCGGTTTTAAAGAACTCCTGCGCCAGGCTTCGCAGATCGTCTGCGGTTACGGCTTCAATCTTCTCGATCAGCTCGTCGAGGTCCTGGAAGTGGTCGAAATACATTTCCTGGCGAGCAAGATTTGACATGCGGGCCGTGCTGGATTCGAGCGATAGCATCAGGCTGCCCTTGAGTTGGTCTTTGGAGCGGCGCAGTTCTTCCGCCGGTACTGGCTCGGTCTTCAGATTATGAAATTCGCTGACCACCGCCTTTACCACCTTGCTTGCTGAGGCGAGAGACGTACCCGCGTAGACGGCCATGCATCCGGTATCGCGGTAGGGATTGAGGTCGCTATAAATAGAGTAGGCCAGACCCTGGCGCTCGCGGATGTTCTGAAACAGGCGGGAACTCATGCCTCCGCCGAGAAGAGTGTTGAGAATGTAGCCGGCGTGGCGCTTCTCATGCGCGATAGGATAAGCGGGAACCCCGATACAAAGCTGCACCTGCTCGAGCGCTTTCTTGTTGCGCAGCACGATGCGGGGGACGATCTTCGGTACAGGCGAATGGAAGCCGTTCTTTGCGGGTTTTAGGTGCTCAAAGTGTTTGACCACCAAGTCAACGAACTGGTCATGATCGAGGTGCCCGGCGGCGGCTACGATGATGTTGCCCGGAGCGAAGCGGTGGGTATAGGTGTCGAGCACGGTCTGGCGCTCGAATTTCTTTACCGTTTCTTTTGTGCCTAAGATCGGCTTGCCAAGCGGGTGATCTTTCCAGAAGTTCTGGGTGAAGATTTCGTGGACGAGATAGTCGGGATTGTCTTCGTCCATTTTAATTTCTTCAAGGATCACGCCGCGCTCGCGGGCAATGTCCTCGGTGGTGAATGTGGGATGAAGGACTAGATCGGAAAGAATATCCAGCGCGACCGGGACGTGTTCATCGAGCACCTTGACGTTAAAGCAGATGCATTCTTTGGAGGTGAAGGCGTCCATGTTGCCGCCGATGGAATCGACCTGGCGGGCGATCTCCTCGGCAGTGCGGTGCTTGGTGCCTTTGAAGACCATGTGCTCGATGAAATGCGAGATGCCGTTCGATTGCGGCGTTTCATCGCGGGAACCGGTCTCGAGCCAAATGCCGATGGAAGCCGAGCGGATGTGTTCCATCTGCTCGGTGATTACGGTGAGGCCGTGGGGCAACACCTGACGACGGATATTGCGGACTTCCTTTACCATGGCGATACGAGTGGAACTCCCCTAGAATGTGCTCAGGTTGTTATGTATTCTTACACATCCGGCGGGGCCGGGTGGGGTGTGCGAGAATTAGACGGTTAGTGATTTAGAATCAGGTAGTTGCGGGGTACTTTATTCATGGCTGAACCTCTGACATTGGCGCTGCTGGGCATGGATCGCGAGGAGATCACCGCCTTGGTGAGCGAAGCGGGTGAGCCGAGCTATCGCGCCAAGCAGATCATGGATGCGGTGTACCGGCAGCGGGTCGAGACGCTGGAGGAGATTTCCACGCTGCCGCAGGAGTTTCGCGAGCGGCTGGCGGGGAGCGGGGTCACGGTTGGAGCGGCGCGGATTGAGAAGAAATTTGTGTCGGTGGATGGGACGGTGCGGTATCTGATCGGGTTTGCTGATGGGCAGAGCGTGGAGACGGTTTGGATGCCGGAGGGGGATGGCGGGGAAGCGGGGGATGGAGTCGGAGGCGGGCGGCGGAGTTCGGCGCAAGTCGGGCTGCTGCTCGGGAGGCTCCGTTGGCCGGTTCGACAATTTGCATTTCGAGCCAGGTCGGGTTGTGCTGTCGACTGTCAGTTCTGTTTGACTGCGTTGCTCGGCGTGAAGCGCAATCTGACTGCGGGGGAGATTGTGGGGCAGGTTTGTGCGGTGCTCAAAGATCAGAAAGTTTCGCCGCCTGAGGATCGCATCAACCTTGTGTTCATGGGCATGGGCGAGCCCTTTCTGAACTACGAGAATTTCGTGAAGGCGGGCGCGGTTGCTGGTGGAGGGCGTGGGGATTGCGGAGCGGCGGATGACGGTGTCGACGGCGGGGATCGTGCCGCGCATCCGTGACTTAGGCGAAGAAAAAATTCGGCCGAAACTGGCAATTTCCTTGAATGCTTCGAACGATGCACTGCGCACGCGACTGATGCCGCTGAACAAGAAGTGGACGCTGGAAATGTTGATGGCGGCGGCGCGGGAGTTTCCTTTGCGTACCCGGGAGTGGATCACGTTCGAGTACGTGCTGCTCGGCGGAGTGAACGATACGCCGGAGAATGCAAAAGAAGTTGCGGAGCTCGTCCGCGGGATGCGTTGCAAAGTGAATCTGATTGCGCTGAACCCGGGCCCGGGAATTGACTTTACGACTCCCAGCGTGGAGCAGGTGGCGGCGTTTCAGAAGATTCTGCGCGACGCGGGGATTCCTGCGTTCGTGCGGCGTCCGCGTGGCCGGGATATTTATGCCGCATGCGGGCAGCTTAAGCGAACGGTTGAGGCCGCCACATTACCGGAACCCCAGGATCAGACCCTTTCTCCGCCTCCGGAGGGATGACGGGGATCTCGACGCGGATGGTGGTTCCCGCGTTCCGGTCTTGCCTCCAGAGAATCCGTCCATTGTGTTGCTGCAGGATGCCCTGACACGCGCTCAGTCCGAGGCCGGAGAGAGTTTCCGGGGAATCGAGATCGAGCGCGGCATTTCCGAGAGTCTGGTTCCTGGTGTCCTCGGGGTTGGCATCGGAGATGTGGATGACGGCGGTTCCGTTCTTGCTCTCTGCGGTGATGGTGAGAATCCGGCTGCCGTGCTGGCCGACGGCATGCAGCGCGTCATTGATGATTTGCACGCAGACCTGCAGCAACTGGTTGGAATCTCCGCGGACAAGCAGCAGTTCCTGCGGATACTCGGTGCGGACTTCGATTTTGAGAGCTTGCCACTGAGGTTGCGAGAGTTTGACGGCCGTGCGCAACAAAGTGTTGAGATCGACGGGCGCCATCGCAGCCGGGCCTTGTTTGGCAAAGCTGAGCAGGCTGGCCACCAGCGACCGGGTGCGCCGGGCATGCTGTCCGATTCTCACCGCCAGTTCGCTCTGTTCCGACGTGAGGGGCGTACACAGTAGCAGATCGGAATAACCCAGCATGGCAGTAATGGGATTGTTGAGTTCATGAGCGGCGCCGCCCAGCAGTTGGCCGATCGATGCCAATTTTTCGGACTCTGTGATCTGGGCCTGCAAACGCTTCAGGTTGGAGAAGGATTCGCGCGAGTGGGTCAGAAGGCGGAGCAATTCCCCATCGAGCAGGCGCTGCCGGACGAAGACCATGGCGCCCATCAGGACAGCCGCGGCCAGAGTCAAGACTACGCGGAACGAACGGACGCGAAGGGGCACTGCATCATCGAGCAGAGCCCACGCCGCAAAGATCGGGAGTGAAAAGGCCGCGATCATGCCCAGCCGGGCGAGCCATACTCCGTGCGAAGTAGAAGTGGAGCGCACGCCGGGTTGAGGCTCGCTCTCGTGAGTCCGCAGACCGATAATGGTAATCCAGGCCATGGAAACCGCGAGGGGAATGTCGTAGAGACTTCCGCTGTAGTAGAGGCGCCGGGCGATGGCCCAATTGGCAATGTAAGAAAAAGCGGCGTAGGTGAAAGTGGCGCCGAACAGATTGGCGTAGAAAATTTTCCAGCCGCCTTTGCTTCCCAGCCAGGCCAGAAGCAAGGCGCCCAGAAACGCCACTTTCTCGATGAGATACAACGAGTTCAGACCCTGGTCATAGGCGGGTATGTTGGGCACGACATACTGCCAGGGAATCACGATGAGCACGTAGAGATAGATCCACCAAACCATCATCAGAGCAAAATCCAGACGGCGGAGGCGGGCGGCGTACTCATCCTGCGGAGCATGAGGACGAAGCGCCAGAGCAGCCATTAGCGGCACGAAGTGCAGAAAAAGAATCATGTCGCCGGCGCACAGGTCGGGGACGTCGGTGCGCAACCAGAGTTCGAAGTAGATCCAGACAAACTGGTAGGCAAACCAGAAACCAATGCCAGTGGCCATGAGCGACCAAAACAGGCGCAAGCGCCCGCGCGAACGCACGGCGAGCGGGATAAAGGAGAACGTCCCGGAAAGCAATAAGAGGAACTGACTCACGTCGCTGAGAGTGGTGAGGCGGAAAGACTGCGGCAGAATCAGCGCAGCCAGGACCAGAGTCGCAAGGCAGGCTGCGACCGCCGCGGTCCAGAGTTTAGCGTAGGTGCGCAAGAACAAGATCCTCGCTGCCATTCTAAATTGCGATTCGGCGAAGGTCCGGGTTACGGAAGTAACTACGGTGGACGACAAGTGGCCTAAGGCAAGCAAGGAACTCTGGCGGAAAGTTTTGCTTGCTACCTGTCTTTCTTATCAATAATATGCGAGACATTTCTGTTACCCTGACAAGTTCCACGCGCTCGGGCGCGGAGTTGACTCGACTTGCACGCTGAAGTAAATCAACGTTATGTCGGAAGGCCGCTAGTTCCAGCCGATCCCAGCGAGATTCGGAGAATCGAGCGCTGGCTTGCGACGGCACGCGTTTTCCTGGCGATCTCGGCCCTGGCCGCCATTTACATGGATCCCACTCAGCTGGGACAAGCGCCGGTGGCCTACGGTCTGCTGGGCTTTTACCTCATCCATGGCGTCCTGGTGATGACGTTGCTGCGGCGGAGAAAGCAGTCGACCGCGGCGTTTCGGGTCTTTGTTCATGCTGCCGATATCGTGTGGCCGGCGTTCATCTCAGTGTTTGCCGAGGGTCCCCGCAGTCCGTTTTTTCTGTTTTTCTTTTTTGTTCTGGTAGCTTCAGCCTATCGGTGGGGTTTGTGGGAGACATTGGGCACGGCCGCTGCGGAAGTAGCGTTGCTGTGGGCGGAGAGTTTCGTGGTGCTCCACGTTTGGGCAACTCATGGCGGAAGACTGCCATGGCATGTATTGGCGGGCCTGCAAGTCAATGTAGCCGAGTTCGAACCCAAGCGCTTATTCATGCTGTCGGTCTACCTGCTGGTGATGGGATTGCTCCTGGGATACCTGGCGGAACAGCAGAAGCATCTGCGGGCGGAGAAAGCGGTAGTGACCCGCTTGTTGTCAAAGGTGCGGGTGGATGCGGGACTGACGGGAACGTTGCAGCAGATCAGCCGCGAAATCGTTAACATGTACGGGGCTGATCGGCTGCTGGTGGCCTCACAGGAAATACACAGCCACCGAACCTTTCTGGGCGAATTGCGCAATGGAGATGAGACTTCTGATTTCGTGTGGTTGGACTCCAACCCGCGGGAGTCAAAGATTTATCTGGAAGATTTCCCGGGAGAAGCATTTTACGCAACCAGCGAGGGAGACCGCTGGTTCGTCGTCGCAGTGGACCGCGAAGGCAACCAAGTGCCGTCGCCCTCCACCGACGCGCTCGTTCAGCTCAAGCAGCGCCAATCCTTCGGCTCTGTCGTTGCAGTTTCTTTTGTCTTCGGAGGCGAATGGCGCGGCCGCGTGCTGGTGTTTGATCCGGCGTGGCATGGCGACACGCAGGAGCAGCTGCGCTTTCTGCTCGATTTGTTCCGGCAAGTCGGGCCGGCGGTTTACAACGTTTACCTGCTGCACCGGCTGAGGCGCCGGGCCAGTGCGGCGGAACGCGCGCGCTTCGCCCGGGAACTGCACGACGGCGCGGTGCAGTCGCTGATTGCAGTGGAGATGCAGGTGGATGTCCTGCGTCGCCAGGCGCAAACCACGCCGTCTATGGTGGGTGGCGAACTGGGCCGTATTCAGGGACTCCTGCGGGAGGAGGTTCTCAAGCTGCGGGAACTGATGCAGCAGATGAAGTCGATCGACGTGGATGCCCGAAGATTCCTTCACCTGGTGACCGACGCGGTGGAACGGTTTGAACGGGAGACGGGGATTTCGGCCCGCTTCGTAACCGATGCCGGGAAATTGGAGATGCCGGACAAGGTCTGCCGGGAACTTTTGCGGATCGTGCAGGAGGGCCTGGTGAACGTGCGCAAGCACAGTGAGGCACGCCATGTGCTGGTGCGGCTGAGTTCGGCGCCCAGCCAGTGGAGCCTGACGCTGGAAGACGACGGCAGAGGGTTCCCGTTTTCCGGCCGCCTGACGCAGGAGGAACTAGATCAAACGGGCAGGGGGCCCATGATCATAAAAGAACGTGTACGTTTAATTGGGGGCGCACTCACGATAGAATCAACTCCCGGAGTTGGAACACGCCTGGAAATCAAAGTTCCGAGAGGTGGAGAAGTCTCCGATGAACTTTAAGAAGTCACAGCCTGTTCGTATCGTGATCGCCGATGACCATCCAATTTTCCGGGATGGCCTGCGGCGCCTCCTTGAAGCCGAACCGGATTTGAAGGTGCTCGGCGAAGCTTCCGACGGCGCCGAAGCCGTAAGACTGGCACGGCAATTGAAGCCCGACATTCTTCTGCTCGACCTGGCGATGCCGAAACATCCAGGATTGGAAGCATTGCGGGATTTGAGCACGGGCACGAATTCCACTCCGGTGCGCGTCATCCTGTTGACCGCCGCAGCGGAGAAGAGCCAGATTGTGGAGGCTCTACAGTTGGGCGCACGGGGCGTGGTGTTGAAAGACTCTGCCACGCAATTGCTGCTCAAAGCGATCCACACCGTGATGTCAGGCGAGTACTGGGTGGGACGGGAGAGTGTTTCGAACCTGGTGCAATATCTTCGCACGCTGGTGCAGTCTTCGAGCGACGAAGCGCGGCAGAAGAAATTTGGGCTGACCCCGCGCGAGTTGGAGATTGTTGCCGCGGTGGTGGCAGGGTACTCGAATAAAGAGATTGCAGAATACTTCAAGATCAGCGAAGACACTGTCAAACACCACCTCAGCAACATCTTCGACAAGCTGGGAGTGTCTACCCGGCTGGAGTTGGCGCTGTTTGCCGTAAACCAGTCGCTACCCCTGAAAAACATTGGCTGACAAGGACTTAGCAGCTTGCGCTCGGGTAACCGCCGGATAGCACTTACGGGCCATTGGCGGGCTTGGTCCCATCGCTTATGATTTCGTGAAGAGCAGCCTCAGGGCGGAAAACTGAGCCGATCACAACATTTGGGTTGTACCCTCGCTGGGGCGAGGGGCGGTCTGGCTAAAAAATTTCTTGAGGAGACGGAGCCCGTGGCAAAACTTTGGCAGCAACTTTGGAACGATGAGAGTGGTCAGGATATCGCCGAATACGCGGTGATGCTGGCCGTGATTCTGGTAATCGTCGTCGGCACAATCCGGCTGATTGGTTCGAATGCCAACAACGTATTCTCCAGCGTTGGCAGCGCTCTGCAGTAGTCCCCAAGTGGGCGATCGATATTGATGTGTTACGTGGCGCGCCGGGCGGCGCGCTATTCGTTTCTCGGCAGCGCTTTCCAATACCCGGAAAAGCCGCGCGTTATCCCAACTCAATCTCTACCGGGGCAAAATCCATCGTACTTGCGCCTC
The DNA here is from genome assembly GCA_963800575.1 of uncultured Acidobacteriaceae bacterium. Lineage (GTDB taxonomy): Bacteria > Acidobacteriota > Terriglobia > Terriglobales > Acidobacteriaceae > Sulfotelmatobacter. Next base: position 25,763 of record CAWDBN010000016.1, on the reverse strand, counting down.
TTACTTCGAGGCGGGCGCGGTGAGGGCTACCTTCTCGTTGCCGGGAGTCGAGAGTCTCGTGAGGTAAGGGAAGAATGGCGTGATCTCGAACGGTATGTTCTCCCGCGCGGAAGCCAGTGCCACCGGCTTTGCCTTTGCCAGTTCCACCTGATCGCTCCAGGGATCCAGCTTGATGCGTCCCCCGAGAGGAAGGGCGGCAATCTGATCGGTACGGTTCGGCTCCAGCGCGGGCGCGGAAGCCAGCAGCGCTGCCATGCGGACATCCTTGCCATTATCCCAGGCGAAGCCGTCGCCCAGATGAGGGCGAATCAGGTTTGGCAGATCAGGCGCATGTTCTTGCAGGGACTTCAAAAAGAGCCCCGCAGTTCCCAGCTTGTCTTTATAGGGAGAGTTTCTCAACAGCTCAATAGCCTTGGCGTCCGCGGCCTCTTCATCGCGGGCGGAGTGTCTGAAATCCATGCGCTGGAATGAATCTTCATCGGGGAACAACATGCGGTCGTTGAACGCCCACTTTGTGTCCGACTTATGTCCCAGCACGATGTGACCGAGTTCGTGGGCGAGGATCATGGCGAGCGAGGCTTCGTCGGGAAGCACATCGAGCAAGCCACGGCTGATCACGATGGTATGCCCGATGGTGAACGATTCCAGAGGCGAGGTGAGCAGTACACGGCAACGGATATCGCCTTGCAGATCGATGTTATTCGTGACCATCAGGTTGTTGACCACGGTCAGAAGGACCTTATCGACCTCGCCGGAAGGCGCCAGCAGGCCGATCCTCTGCAGGCGCTCAACCGCGTTATCTTCAGCCTGGCGCTCCCACATGCGCTCGGCCATCACCGGTGACGCGTCGGCCGCCGCATCACTCCGATCTTTCACCGAAGAAGCGTCCTGCGGAGAATCCACCAGAATCTCGGTAAACTCTGAATTCTTGGTCAGGGCTTTCAAGTCATATCCCCAGAGACGGGTCTGAGCCCGGAAATGCAAGCTCTTGGTGATGCCCGACTTGAGGTCGGATTCCTCGCTGTAGACGTAGGCGGGCAGCCAGGTGCCGGGACGAAGATTCAGGCGCCAACTATCGAAGTGCAGATAGTAGCTGGTCCTGGGATGGGGAGAATACGTGCCGTTGAAGCGAACCACGTTGTAATCCTGATCCTCGACCCAGATTCTGCCCAGGAACCGGGCGGTGCCTGCGTCTGCCCTGGGCTCAACATCAATCACCAGGCAGCGAACTTCTCCCAGAAACTCGCGACGAACGAAAGTGAATTTGTAGTACCGCTTCTGGAAATCGGTATCGAGAATCACCATCTGGGCGAACCCGAGAGGCAGGAAATGCAGTGAATAAAGGCCGGTGAGATGGTTCATCATGCGATGGCCGAAGCCGGGCTGGCCCACGAACGAAGTGTCTTCCGGACCATCGCTCATGTCGAGGCGTCCCAGAAAGTACTGGTCTTTCGAAGGGTAGGCGTTGCCGTCTTTGTCGTTCTTGAGATCCTGCAGATAAGTCTCGACCATGGGATGCATGTGGCGCATCTGGGCCAGGAACAGATGCTCTCTCTCGACAACGCGGTCGATGACGTCATTGAAGGAAGCTGCCGGCGCAGAAGGTTGTTCTACGGCGCCCGACGGTGCCGGGGCCGCAGCGGTCACTCCACTCGGCGGCGCTGGAGACGCTGAATCTTGCGACAGCGCGGGCAGCGAGCAGACCAGCCACAGAAAAAACGAAAGCGAACCTACCTGGAAAATACGCATAAAACCCTTCCGGGAGAACCCTATGCCATCTGAAAAATAATGTGCACAACGACCGTGGAATCGGTCGGCTGCCCATCCTTCACCGCTGGCTTGAAATGAATCTGTTCGGCGGCCTTGACGGCGTTATCGTCGAGACCGTGACCCAATCCGTGAACCACGCGCAGCACGCGGAGCTTGCCGGAGGCCTCCAGAACCACTTCCAGGAGCACCTCGCCCTCAATCTTCAAATTTCTGGCTTCTTGAGTATAGATCGGAGTTGGCTTGGAAAGAATTTCCGCGGGCAGCACCTTTACGGTCTCCGCGGGGAGAGAGCGCACGCTGGGCGGCGCGGGCACATCGGCGCTGGCGAAGCCGCTGGATTGAACCGTTCCCGTGACTCGAGGGCGAGTGTCAGGGACGGCGGTGCCGTTGCCAAAGCCGGTACTTACGACCACGCCGGGCACGCCCTTTGCGCCGCCGGTTCCGTTGCCATAGCCTGGCCCGGACGGCAGATCGAACGATCCGGCTGCCGCGATATTGACCGCTTTGGTTTGGCCTGTCTTGGCCGGAATTCCATTGGGATCGCCGAAACCTCCGGTCTGAACCTGCGAGGGAGCGCGCGCCAATGTGGGAGTAGCCGAACTCCCCGAGGAAAATACGTTTGTCCTTATCGCCGGCTTGGGAATCACAGGCGTGGGCGCCGGGGGCAGAGGCTCCAATTTGCTGGCAGCGATGGCGACCGCGGGAGCAGTCTCGTCTTGCACTTTCGCTGGAGCCTTCGGCAGAGGCGCGGGCAGCCGCAGAGAGTTGGCCGGCGGATCCAGCCGGGCGATCACCGCGGGCTGCCGCAACCGGAGCGGCGGTTGCGGTTCATGATTTACCGGAACCGGAGTGCTCACGAGTTCAACCGAGCGAAACGTGTGCTCGGGAGCCGCGACAACGGTGGGATACAACAAGCGCACCCAGATCAGAAGCGCGACTACCGCGGCCTGCATGCCAGTGCTGAAAACGAATTCTGTCCAGGGCTTTCTTGTCTCCGGGAGCAGGGAGAAGAGAGTCTCTTGGGAAACAGAAGAACTCATGGCGGCTTTTACTCGTCCGTCCTTCAAACCCCGGTTTGGGTTTGAAAGTTTCTCGGCCCCGGGCGGCGTTGAAAGCCTGGGACTACAGGGGGTCGAGGAGTCCATAGTCTACTACCTCACGGCTGGATGCCTGGTAGCAAAATCTGCACGGCAAAGGCCATTTCCACCTCAAATCGGGAAGTCTATCCTGCTGATCTTTCAGTTACTTATGCTGGCCGCGTCGAAGACCCGCCGGCGCCGGGCAAGAAAGAGCAAAAAATTACACCTCATGCGAGCTTTTACTTCCGGCCGGCCTCACTCTGCCCGCTTCTGGCAGTGCGCTGGTTTAGCAGCGCACAACCTTCGGACTATTGATCCCCTTGGTGGCATTGCGGGTGTCGACGACCAGCTGAGCTTCGCCGACGATCTTTTTGAAGTCATAGTCCGAGTGATCGGTGACGATCACAATGCAATCGTATTGGCCAAGGCGCTCCAGTTCGGTGCGCTTCATCTGCAGATCGTACTTACGCCCCTTCCCGATCATGGGGAAATAAGGATCGTGATAGCTGACTCGGGCGCCTTCTTTTTGCAAGAGCTCGATGATGGTAAGGGCGGGCGATTCGCGCAGATCGTCGATATCCTTCTTGTAAGCGACGCCCAGAATCAGGACGCGCGCTCCGTTCACCGATTTTTTGTGCTGGTTCAATGCCCCGCCGATGGAGGAGAGCACGTGATAGGGCATGTTGTTATTAATTTCTCCCGCCAGCTCGATGAAGCGGGTGCGGAAGTCAAATTCCTTGGCCTTCCATGATAGGTAGAAGGGATCGATGGGAATGCAGTGACCACCCAGTCCGGGCCCGGGATAGAAAGGATGAAAGCCGAAGGGTTTAGTGGAAGCGGCTGCGATGACCTCCCAAATATCCAGATTCATGCGCAGGCAGAGCATCTTGAGCTCGTTGACCAGAGCAATGTTGACGCAGCGGTAAATATTCTCCAGCAGCTTGGTCATCTCGGCCGCCGCGGGCGAGGATACGGGAACCGTGCGATGAAAGATGGAACCGTAGAGAGCGCCGGCCAATTCCGAGGCCTGCGGATTCACTCCGCCCACGACCTTGGGAATGTCGCGACGGGCGACCGTGGTGTTGCCCGGGTCTTCGCGTTCGGGAGAAAAAGCCGCAAAGAATTGCTTCTCTGTTTTCTGTGCGCCCGAAGGTCCTCGGGCAGCCCTCAGCCCGTTCTTGTTTTCTTTCTCCAGAATTGGCAGCATGACTTCTTCGGTGGTGCCGGGATATGTTGTACTTTCGAGAACCACCAACTGCCCGGCCTGCAGATGAGGCGCAATGGCGTGTGTAGTATCGGTGATGAAGCTGAGATCGGGTTCGTGATATTGGTTGAGGGGAGTGGGGACGCAGATGATGATGGCGTCCATCTCGGCGATCCGGGCGTATTCTGATGTGGCCGTAAAGCCCTGCTTCTTGGCTTTCCGGATCTCCTCCGCGGTGATGCGGTAAATGTAGGATTCACCCCGAGCCAGGGTGTCGACCTTGCGCTGATCGATATCGAATCCGGTGACGGAGAACTTCTGTTCGCTGAAGAGTAGGGCCAGCGGCAGTCCAACGTAGCCGAGGCCGATGATCCCAATCCGCGCCTGGCCCTGCAGGATCTTGTTCTTGATCTCATCGTAACCTGGCCTGCTGGCGGCCCGATTTGCGGCAGAATGTTTCTTCATCTTCGCGGTGGGTGGTCTCTTTCGTGGGTCAATTTTCATTTTCGATTCTAGCATGCAGTCCTGCCGCGACATTGCTGTGAAGTTAGCGAGGTGATGAGGGACGAGGTTCATCTTCCGGGGTGGGGAATCTATGAAAATACACGGCAGAAGGAGTCGCGCTTGGTTGCTGGTTTTAGTGCTGTCAGCAGGATTGTTAATCGTGCTGGCCGCGAGAGCCGGCGATTTTCTTGTGATGGACGCGCCACTCCACTCGGACGTGATCCTGGTTCTGGCGGGCGAAACCGACCGGCGTCCACAACGCGCTCTCGAACTTCTCGCGCAAGGATATGGCCAGCGGGTGGTGCTGGATGTTCCAGCAAATGCGAAGATCTACGAATTTACTCAGATTCATTTGGCGCAGAAGTACATCCAGGCTTTACACGTCGAAGCTTTACCCCAGGCAGCGTCAATCAGTATTTGTCCGATCAATGGATTGTCGACTAAAGATGAATCGAAGGACGCGGAGAAGTGTTTGGCCAGCGAAGGCAGCAAGAGCGTGCTGATCGTGACCTCGGATTTCCACACCCGGCGCGCGCTGAGCATTTTCCGGCGCGAAGTCCCGGGACACGACTACTCGGTTGCGGCTGCGCGTGACGAAGCGCAGTTCGGCGCGAAATGGTGGACCCGTCGCCAGTGGGCGAAGACGTTGCTGGATGAATGGTTGAGATTGGTCTGGTGGAAGACCGTCGATCAATGGCGATAAACATGACGATAAGCTGGCAACAAGGCTCCTGATGCGGCAGAGCGACGATAAAGTTTTCCACCGCCGGGTCCGATCCCAAGCACAAAAGGCATTGACTGGCAAGAACCTTGGAGGGTACGATGCGGTAACAGACACCAAATTAGTTAATAACGGAGTTTGGGATGGGCGTGGCTGCTTTCCGCAAGTTGGTGAGTTGCGTGCTACTGCTGATTTTCCCTGGTTCGCTGATTGCCGCCGATTCGGGCGCGGCGATGCTTTATACCGATGGCGCCTGGCTAAACGGCGGCCGTGTGCCGCAGTCTTCCGCAATTTTTTCCGGTGATCTGGTGCAAACACGTCCTGATTCGGCCGCCAACATCCATGCTCCGGGCTCGAGCGTTACGGTTCTCGGTGACTCTCTGGTGCAATTTGAAGGCGCTTCCCTGAAAGTGGAGCACGGAGGTGTGTCTGTCTCCACATCGAAAGGCATGGCCACGACGGCTGGCGACGTGCGTGTAGCACCGGTTTCGACCGCGTCGTGGACGGAATTCAACGTGACCGACACTGACGGCACGGTGCGGATCGCGGCCCGCAAGGGAGACCTCAGCGTCACCGACGCTGACGGTAAGGTTACGCTCCTGGCGCAGGGGCAGGACAAGACTTTGGACGAACAATCCGACCAGACCGACCAATCCAACAACGGCAAGAAGAAAAAGAATAAGAAGGAAGTGGCGGGCGCAGCTCCTGCCGCTGGCGGCGGGTTGTTGGATTCCCCGATTGCCGTCGGCATCGGTGGAGCGGCAATCGTCGGGGTAACAGTCTGGGTGCTTCTGCAGAGCAGCGCACCGCTCAGTCCTGCGAGCCCTAATGAATAATGAATGACAGCGCCAACTAACGAGAGCACGACATTTGAGTCGGGATATGTTTGAGCCGTCCGGCGCTGCCGGACGGCTCAACGCTTTTGGGCGGAAGATCTGGGCGGAAGATCAGAAACAAAGTCAGAAATTGGTGGCGGGCTGCGGTAGAGCCTCCTGCGAGTCCAGAGTTTCTTCAGGAGGTTTGCTTCGCGCCATGCGGCGCTTGCGCGCGGGTTGCGCGAAAGGTCCCGCGGCCGCGATGGTGCAGAGCACGTAAAACAACGCGGCGTTGGCAGGGATCTGAAGATTGAAGTCGAACGCGCTGTGCACCAGGATGCCGCTTAAGCCGAGCACACAGGCCAGGGCCGTGGCGCCGCTCAAGTCCACGGCCCAGTTCCCGATTTTCTTCACGGCCCGGGTATAGATCGTCACCAGAAACCAGAGCATGGTTCCAAACCCGAGCAGGCCCATCTCCGCCAGCAGTTGCAGATAGTCGTTGTGCGCCTCATTAACGAAGGAATTGGTGTAGAAGGTCCGGAATTGCGGATACACCACGGGAAATGTTCCCAGGCCCCAACCCAGAACAGGCTTTTTGAGGAACATCCGGAACGCATCGCGGTCAATGTTTAAGCGCACGTCATTGGAAATCTCGGAGTGGGACGAACTCACCGAAGCCCAGCGCCTTACGACCGCGTCTCCGCCTACCCAGAGGGTCAATCCGACCACAATCGCGAGAAATACGCCGACAAGAACAGCAGTACGGAGATTGCGTTTCTGCTTAACCAGCAAAACCGCCAGAATGACGAGTTCCGCGATAATCGCCAGCATGCCGCCACGTGATCCTGAAAGGAAGATCGTGCCCACCATGAGAGCGGCCGCGGCGGCCGCCACGGCACGGGTTTTGGCGGAAGCAAGCTGGGTCAGAGCCAGCACCAGGGGAATTGGAACCAGCATTTCCATCAGACCGGCGTAATGGTTGTGGTTTACATAAGGGCCGTAAATCCAGCCTCCATTGCGGGGCAGCCGCCACCAGTACAACTTGTCATTCGGGGAGATGCCATAGATTAAAGCAAAGCCCGCCAGCGCAGCGCCATACACCGAAAAGATGAGCGCCAGGCGGCGGGCCTGAGAGCCCCGCAGCAGAGTCTGCCCGGCGAGGAAGCACAGCAGGCCGTAGGCGAAGTACAGGAGCGCTTTCGATTCCGTTTCGTGCCGGTACGCGCTCCCGAAGATGAGTTGCGAAAGGATGAGCAGGGCGAATACTCCCATGGGAAGAAAAATGGGATTCCATGTGATCTTCATCCTGTCTTGAAGAACCTGTTTGCCAATCCAGAGCAGGAACAACGCCGCAGAGCCGGCCTCCATCAGGAAGATCGACCAGGGTTCGGTCGCGCCGAAGGCGAGCGGCCCAAACAGGAGCAAACCGAAGATGCCGTAGAGCAGAACCGTGCCGGCTTGTTCCGCGTGTCGGCTTCGAGGGTTCGTGGTGGTGCTGTTTGCGCTCATGCGATGGAATCGATGCAATTCAAGGGGCTATTGCCCTTTCGCCACGAGACGGAAATCGTCGACCCAGAGCTTACCACGGATCGGACTCCCTTCCGGCACGCGCCGGATGCGCAGTTCCAGCAGTCCACAGTCGTTCGCGGTGGTGAATTCTTTGGTAACAAGTTTCCAGTATCCCCGCTCTTTCAGTTCGTCACTGTCGTATACCACAGCTCTCGATACCGCATCCTCGATAGTGATATGCGGGCCGCCGGCACCCTCGAAATCTCCACTCTTATAGTATGCCGAGAAATCATAGGTAGTGCCCGGTCGCACCGCGATGAATTGATGGATTCCCGCATCGCTCACTCGGGGCCCGTCAAAGGCGATCAGCAACGAACGCGTGCCGCTGTGAAAATCACTGGGATCCAGCGTCAAAGCGACGCCGGGCAATTTCTCGTACTGCCAATCGAAACCGCCATTCAAAACGTCCAGGCTGAAATCGCCGTTGACAATCAAATTTCTCGCCGTGGGCAAGTATGCGGACAAACCGAAACGCGGCGCTGCTCGCTCCCAAACCAGGCGGGCCTGTTCCATGTCCTTGTGGTCAATCAGGTACTGGATATATCCGTACACGGAGCGTTGCTCGAAGGGTTGCCGCGAAGCCATCAAAGCGGCCCACACTTTGGCGGCTGCCTCCGTTTCCCGGTTCGTGCCGGCGGGTGCGGGGATATCTGAATCCGAAACTGCCCTCGAAATCATCAACACAGGCGCGCCGGTGTTGGTCGCCGTGCCGTCGGGGTTTGTGATCTCAATCGTGGTCGGAGTGCTGGCCGTAATCGTGGCCGCTACATTGTTCCCTGTCGCGCCGTCCGTATACCCGGAAAGCGAAACCGAGGCATTAGCCCAAGCGTTCGACTCTGCGTGGGCATCCGCGGCGGCCAGCGTGTACACCCATCTTTTGCCGCTGGGATTCGACGGTGCCGTTGTCGTGCTGAGATCAATTTTTCTTGGAGTCATCAGCAGGCTAAGAAACGCGATATCAGCTTCGGGCCGGGGGGAACGGCGTCGCGCAAGAGCTCGTCCACATCTGGCTTGATGTGCCAGCAGAGGCGAATCGCGTCGCCGGCCTTGAAAGGATCATTCGCCATAACTACGCGGAATTCGCGCAAAGCTTTCTCGTCGCTGCCTTGCACAAGGTAGAAGTTGGCGGCTTCCCAAGCCACATCAGGCCGGGTTGGATCGGCCTCGATCGCATGTTCCAATGCCAGGGTCTGATTCGAAATGTATCGGTCTCCCAGCACCAGGTAGGCGTTGGCCAAATCAAGCCAGTAACGGGCGGAATGCGGGTCAAGGTTTGTGGCGGCGGTGTAGTGCGCAACGGCTTTTTCCAGGTCGCCGGCCTCCGCGTAGTAATCTCCCAGAACGTCGCGGTAGTCTGCGTTCGAGGGATCGAGATGGGCCGCCCGCTGCAGGCTTGCGAGTTTCGGTATCTCTCCAACTGATATTTCCCCGTACAGCCAGGCGACAAAAAGGCGCCCCGCCAGCAGCACATAGATCAGGCAAACTGCCGCGCCCACGCCAAAGACAAGTCCCTTCCGCCGTGTTGAATTGAGAGGTATTTCCATGTTGTGCAACTGGGAGCGCAGCCACGAACCCGTGCCTGTGTCTTCCTACGCGCTGTTGGGCGATGCCTCGGCAGTATCCTCGGCGTCACCATCCTCTTCATCGCCATCGGGCGATTCTTCGCGATAGTACCGGGAATATTTGCTCTTGTATTCGTAGTAGTAGTAGTAGTCGGGCGAGCTGAGGTCGACTGCATTCAGCAAGACGCCTGACACCTTGGCATTGACCTGTGTGAGGATATCGCGAGAGCGGCGCAGCGCTTGCTTGGTCGTCTGCCCGGAGCGGATCACCAGAACGATGGCATCGGCTCGCGGCGACAGCACCACGGCATCGGTGACCGACAGAGTGGGAGGGGTGTCGACCACGATGTGATCGTATTGCCCGCGCAGTTCCTCCAATACATCCCGCATGTTGGTGGAGGCCAGCAGTTCAGCCGGATTCGGCGGCGGCGTTCCCGCCGGCAGGATCGACAGGTTGGGCAGGATGGAGGAGCGCGTAATAGTCTGCTGCAAGGTGGCGCTTCCGGTGAGGACGTTGCTGAGTCCGCTGCGCGGGCCCATGCCCAGGATCTTGTGGATGCTGGGTCGTCGCAGGTCGGCATCGATCAGCAGGACTCGAACGCCCTTCTGAGCCAGCACCAGCGCGGTGTTCATGCTGGTGGTCGTCTTTCCTTCCTGGGGCAGAGCGCTGGTGACCATGATTACCTTGGGAGGCGCTCCCAGGTTAGTTAGGAGCAGCGAGGTCCGCAGTGCGCGATAGGATTCCGCCATCTGCGAGTGAGGCCTGGACTGTGCGACCATCTCCACCGCTTCCTTCGCGGAGGTGGCGATTACCAGGCGCTTCGGGTTGGCACCTTCGCGCGCTGTTTTCGCGGGGAGTGGAATCATGCCGAGCGGAGGCAGGCCGGAAATCATTTGTGCCTGTTCCGAGGTGCGCACCGTGTTGTCCAATCCCTCCTGCAGGAAGGCGAGCCCCACGCCAGAGGTCAAACCCAGTATGAAGGCAAATGCGAGATTCCGCGGAATATTGGGCTCGATGGGGTAGGTTGGCACCCGGGCGACATCCACGATACGGAAGTTGTTGGATTTAAGCCCCGCCGAAACCCCGGCCTCCTTCATTTTCTCCATCAGTCCTTCATAGAGCTGGCGGTAGCTGTCGAGGTCGCGCTTCAATATGCTGTAGTCGATTGCACTCTCGTTGAGCTTGTTCTCCTCCTGCTTCTGTTTTTCGAGAGCGTCGTGGAGCAGGTTTTCCCGCTGCAGGGCCGCCATATACTGTCCGCGAACTTTGGCCGCGACCTTCTTCGTTTCCAAAAGGATCTGCGCGTCGACTTCCTTAAGTTGGCTGTTCAGTTGAGCCAGTTTCGGGTAAGACGGGCCGAATTGAGTGTTCAGCTGGGCTGCCTGGATTTTCAAGTCAGCTTCCTTGGCACGGAGATTCTCCAGCAGGCCTGAAGCGGACTGCGTTCCGGCTCCAGCCGCGTCCAGAGCCGAGACGGCGGACGCGACGGTGTCGGCATCGCCAGATTCCACCAGGCGGTACACGGACTCTTTGTCCATGCGCTCGGACTCCGCGGCAGTCAGCGCTTTATTCAATTCATCAAGTTTTGCAGTGGTGATATTCTGCTTCTCGTCGATGCCCAGAATCTCGTGCTCTTTCTGGTATTGCACCAATTTTTGCTGGGAGCTTTCCACCTTCATCTGCAAGTCCACGAGCTGATTCTTGAGCCAATCCTCGGCCTGCATGGTCGAGTCGAAGCGGGACTTGAAGTTGTTCTCGGTGTAGTCCTCCATCAGCTTGTTCACTACGTTGGCAGCCAATTGCCTGTCGGGGCTGAAGTAATGCACCTCGATGATTTTGGTGTTAGGGGCGAGAGTGACCTTTAGACTTCCCCGGAAACTGCCCAGCAGAGCAGATGTCCGGCCGGGATCGTCTTGTAAAGGATCAGGGGCAAGATCGAGCGACGAGGACGTAGGTGCTGCTTTTCCGCCGAACTCGGGCCGGCGGTCGAGACCCAGATCTTTCACTACCTGCAGGGCCAGAAGATCGCTCTGCAGAATCTTTACTTCGGTTTCGAGTTCCGTCGGATCGTAATAGTCAAGGTTGAAGGTTGTGGAATTACTAAAGTTGCCCAGACTGGAATCCGGCTTGTTGATGGCAATGCTGCCACTCGCCTCATACACCGGCGTCATCTTGAGGCTGGCGATGGCGACCACGGAAAAGACAACGACCAGACATGCAAGGACTGTCCACTTGCGTTTCAGCAAAACTCGAAGATAGTCGCGGACTGCCGATTCCTGGGATGCAAGCTCGGGGTAAGCGCGCGGGCCGCTCATTCTTCCAAAGTCCGCGGGTTGCAGCTCGCGAACGATTGAGCTATTGGCGTGCACCAGCGGTCCGGAATCCATGAATTCTCCTCACCAAGTTCTCAAAGCCTTCTAGCCTGGACTTGCCGGTCAGGCATACTTGTCACGCCATGAAAGCCCGAGTCGTTGGCTGGTTCATCGACTGGGACTTTCTCATTCTCATGTATCGGTTTTGCCGATAATTCTAGCACTGCCGGGCGAGAAACCATTCACCTATCTGGAAGACGGTGCTCGTGCTGCAACACGTCTGCTCGGCTGGAGCAGGTTCACCAAGGCGCATGCGCGGCACGCGGCATGAATTCGCAAATTAATTCAACAAATTAAAGAGAGGTGCACTGAAACGGAAGCCGGCCGCAACCGCAGAAAACTGGGCGTTGCCATAATGCTATCCTGTGGGCGAGCATGCGGCTGGTCAGTCCATTCTTGAAGCACGCGGTATATCCGGCTTTACATCAAATCGGATGGCTCGATCACATCATGCCGCCGGGCGGCTATGCGGTCGTGAATTACCACGGAGTCGTTCCCTCCGATCATTCCGTTGCGGAAATTGTTCTCGACGGAAATCTGCTCCGGCCGGAAATATTTCGACAGCAACTGCAATTCCTCAAAGCTCACTACCATGTGGTTCATCCGGAGGACTTTCGAGCCTGGATTGAACATGGCAAGCAACTTCCCCCCCGAGCCGTTCTGGTCACCTGCGACGACGGCTTGCTGAACACACTGACCGACATGCTCCCCGTGCTGCAAAGCGAAAGTGTCCCGTGCCTTTTTTTCGTGACCGGAGCGTCGTGCGATCTCAAACCAGGCATGCTCTGGTACGAGGAGCTTTACCTCCTAATGCGCGCCAGGCCGCTCGACGCACCAGGGTTGCAGCTTCCGGGCGAAGAAGCCACCGAACCTTCACGGGATTTTCAGGCCCAGTGGTGGAGTACGGTCAGAAGAGCCTCGCTATTGGACGCAAGAGCCCGTGCGGATTGGATGGACCTGGTGCGCAGTCACTGCGGCGGGACGCAGGTTCTTCGTTCTGAGCTTTCTGCTGCACTCCGTTCCGAAAAACGATGGCGCCTCGTGAATATTGCCGAACTCAGAAAGCTGGCTGAGTCTGGAATGACCATCGGGGCGCACACGCTATCGCATCCCGTTTTGTCGCTATGCAGCGAAGAAGAAGTTCGCCACGAGATTCAAGAAAGTAAGAACGACTTGGAACGGGCTTTGGGGCGGCAGGTCTGGGCATTCGCTTATCCCTTCGGCAACCCTTCCACCATGGGAGAACGCGAAGTGGCCTTGGCGCGAGAAGCCGGTTTCATGTGCGCATTCCTCAACGTGGAGCATTGGCGTGCCGGGTCGACAAATCCCTTCGCGTTTCCACGAGTCCACGTGACCGCGGACACGACGCTTCCTGAGTTCGCGGCTCACCTGAGCGGGCTTCACGCTCGCCTCCGTCGCGCGGTGGGTTAGAATCACGCGGAACTGGCTGCTCTCGTCCGTACGTCACCGATTGGTACTATGTCTCTTCCGGAGTGCAAGCCACGGAGGGAAAGCAAGTTTGCGAATCGTTCTGCTCAGGAAAATTCCCGAAGATTCTTCTCTGCAGCGGCACTGGAATGATTTGGTCTTGCAGATGGAGCTGCCCAAAGTTTTCTACACCTGCGAATGGGCTCTCGCCGTGCAGTCTGCCTATCAAGCCTCGCTGAAGCCTTTGCTTTTTCTTGGCTACGACGGCGATGATCTGGTGGGAGTGGCGTGTCTGGGCGCCGACTCCGGCGAACAAAATGTAAGCTTTCTCAACGCTACTACTGCGGACTACTGTGAGTTCCTGAGCCCTCCGCAGCGGCGAGCGGAGTTCGTCGACAAGGTGTTCGCTGAGCTTCGCCACTTAAGCGTCGGCAATCTGGTGTTTGCCAGTCTGCCGGCAGACTCGGCCACGCCCGCCGCCCTTCAGGCTGCGGCAAAGAAGTATGGTTTTCACCTGTACCTTCGACCGTCATCCCTGTGCCCCCAGGTAGAACTGGGTTCAACAGAGCAACGCCAGGAGTTGAAGACTGCCGTCACGCGCAAGCGACAGCTCCGTCGTTGCCTGAAGGCGATGGAGCGTGAAGGGCCGGTGACCTGCGTTTATCTTAAGTCGTGGGACCAGATTCAGGCTGTCTTGCCCGACTTCGTAAATATCCAGGTGGCGCGCTTTCGCGCCAAAAACGGTGTCAGCTTCCTCTCCGCACCCGAGCGCCGGTTCTTTATGGAGGATCTTGCCCGAAGATTTGCCGACACCGGGATCGTGACTTTGACCACGTTGAAAATCGGCGAGCGTCGCGTTGCCTGGAGCTACGGTTTTCAATTTCAAGGAGGCTGGTCCTTGTATCAGACAACCTTTGACACGCGCGACCACGAGAACTCTCCCGGCTACTGCCTGATGGCGAAGATTCTGATCGCGGCCTGCGAGACGAATACATTTAGCGTGGTCGACATGGGGCTAGGAGCAGAGGCCTACAAAGAATGGTTTGCCAACGGTACCCGCCAGACTCTCTACGCCACGCTGACAACGTCTCCTCTGCGGCACTGGCGCGGGATCGCAAGGTATCGCATCGCCACCGAAGTGAAGCGCTTCCCGAAACTCGATGCCGCCATCCGAAGCGCGCGCTCTAGATTGGGGATGTGAAGTTCGTCCTCCGCAGCGTGTGGGGGAGCCATTCTAGTTATCAGTCTACGCCCCATTTCCCTTGACCCGCCTGCAGCCCGAGCGGAACATCTTTCGTAGGAAATAAAGTTGAAGTTGGAGCCATCCACTTGGGAAAGAGCGTGCTTCCTGACGAGGTCCGAGGCGCATACGCGGTTGAGCAGTGGCATTTTCCGGTCCGGTCGAAGACTCTTGTCGAAGAACGTCAACCCAAAAGAGCAGATGCGATCGATTATTCAAGAATGAGCTACGAAGAACTTCGCATGATCGCGGACAACGACTCGATTGCTGACAAGATGTCAGATGAAGAATACGAGTCTTTATCCCTTGCACTGTGGAGAAAGTTCAGCGCCGAGAAGCTCACACTCGAACCGCTCGATGCAGACGCCGCAAGTACTTAGCTCCGTTCCAGAGAGTCCGGTCTAGGAATCCTCCCCAAGCTACGCTTCCCCAGATGCAGGCCAAGGCTGTACGATGGTCTGCGGCGCGGGTAGCTTCTTTTGACATGAGGCGGATGGGATGAATTGGTCGGAACAGGTCGTTCTCGTCACGGGCGGGACCGGGTCCTTCGGAAAGAAGTTTGTCGAGACCATGCTGAAGGAGTATCACCCCAAGCGCTTGGTGATCTTCAGCCGTGACGAACTCAAGCAGCACGACATGCGGGCCTCTGGAATAGATCATCCGAGCCTGCGGTATTTTATCGGCGACGTGCGCGATGCGGCGCGGCTGGAACGGGCTTTCGCCGGCGTCACGGTGGTCGTGCACGCCGCGGCCCTGAAGCAGGTTCCCGCCTGCGAGTACAACCCGTTCGAGGCCATCCAGACCAACATCATCGGCGGCCGCAACGTGATCGATGCGGCCATCAACCAGGGCGTGCGCCGCGTGCTGGCGCTCAGCACCGACAAAGCGGTGAATCCCATCAATCTGTATGGCGCAACGAAACTCTGCGCTGAGAAAATGTTTGTGCAGGCCAACGCCTACG
This sequence comes from uncultured Acidobacteriaceae bacterium, assembly GCA_963800575.1. Taxonomy (GTDB): domain Bacteria; phylum Acidobacteriota; class Terriglobia; order Terriglobales; family Acidobacteriaceae; genus Sulfotelmatobacter. Next base: position 10,537 of record CAWDBN010000016.1, on the reverse strand, counting down.
CCGGTTCCCGAGACGCTCGCTTTGCCTGCGCCCGCTACGGCAATGTCGTAGGCAGCCGGGGCAGTGTTATTCCGGTGTTTCTGGAGCAACGCAAGACTGGCAAGATTACTATCACCGATCCGCGGATGACCCGCTTCTGGATCACGCTCGATCGCGGCGTAAAGTTTGTCATTCGATGTATCGAAGAGATGCACGGCGGCGAGATCTTTGTTCCCAAGATTCCCAGCATGCGAATGTCTGATCTGGCCGAAGCCATCGCACCCGGTTGCGAAATCGAAGTCATCGGCATCCGCCCGGGAGAAAAGTTGCACGAAGTTCTGGTCTCCGAAGATGAGGCTCGAAACACCGTGGAGGTTGAAGGCATGTACGTGATCCGGCCCTCGCACCCATGGTGGAGCGGGGAGAATTGGGTCAATGGCCGCGCGCTGCCGGAAGGTTTCCGGTACACGAGCGACACCAACTCGAGTTGGCTGACCAACGATCAACTCCAGGATCTGATCTCGCAGGCAAAGGTACCCGCTGCTGCCTAGCGAAGTCTTCGAGCCGGAAAAAGTTACAGCAATCACATGCGCGCATCGCCCACAAGTCAGGAAGTGCTCGCCATCGACGGCGGAACTCCCGTTCGCAAAACCATGCTCCCTTATGGGCGACAGTCGATCTCTGAAGACGACATCCAGTCCGTAGTGGATGTCCTGCGCTCCGATTGGCTGACCACCGGACCCAAGGTCGCGGAATTCGAAGAAGAGCTGGCCGCGCGCGTGGGTGCGAAGTATGCAGTTGCCTTTAGTTCTGGCACCGCCGCGTTGCATGGAGCCGCATTCGCGGCCGGCCTTAAGCCGGGCGATGAGGCGATCACTTCGCCGCTCACCTTCGCGGCCACGGCGAATTGTGTGCTCTACCAGGGCGCGCGCCCGGTGTTCGCCGAGGTTTCTCCCGATACTCTGAATCTCGATCCCGATCGCTTGGCCGAGCGCATCACACCCAACACACGCGCCGTTTTGCCGGTCGATTACGCCGGGCATCCGGCCGATCTCGATCCCATTCTCGCCCTGGCCGAGCGTCACGGGCTCACCGTCATCGAAGATGCTTGCCATGCGCTGGGTGCGGAATACAAAGGACGACACGCCGGCAGCATCGCGCACATGTCGGTGTTCAGCTTTCACCCGGTGAAGCACGTGGCAACCGGAGAAGGCGGCATGGTCACCACTGACCGCGCCGATCTCGCGGAAAACCTGCGCCGCTTCCGCAACCACGGGATTTCGAGCGACGCCCGCCAGCGCCACGCAGCCGGGCAGTGGCACTACGAAATGGTTTTGTTGGGCTTTAACTACCGGCTAACCGACATAGCGTGTGCGCTCGGCATTTCGCAGTTGAAGAAGCTTGAGGCGAACCTCGCCCGCCGGCGCGGGATTGCGGCCCGCTACACCGCCGCGTTTCGAAACCTGCGAGGCGTGATTGCCCCCAGCGTACGACCCGACGTCAACCCGGCCTGGCACCTGTATCCGATCCGCGTCAATCCTTCGCAACTCAAAAAAGACCGCGCCTATGTGTTCCGCGCACTGCGGGCGGAGAACATTGGCGTCAACGTGCATTACATTCCGGTGCATCTGCATCCCTACTATCGCGATCAGTTTGGCTACCGGGGCGGGGAATATCCGATCGCCGAAACCGCCTACGAACAACTGATCAGCCTGCCAATGTTTCACAGTATGACTGAGCAGGATGTGGAGGATGTGATCGCAGCGGTCAGCAAAGTTTCAGCGGCGTAGCCGCAGCAATTCTCCATTCGTGCTCCTGCTCGAAAACATCCCGCTCGCGCCGCTGACCACCATCAAAATCGGAGGCCCGGCAAAATATTTCGTCGAAGCTAGGACCGTCGGTGAAGTGCAGGAAGCAGTCACTTTCGCGCGCTCCCGCGATTTGTCCCTGTTCGTTCTGGGCGGCGGCAGCAATCTGCTGGTCGCCGACGCCGGTTGGCCCGGCTTGGTGTTGAAAGTTTCCATTCAAGGCATCGACCAGCGTAGCGGCCACGATGAAGCCGGCAAAACTCTTTTCGACGCCGGCGCCGGCGAGTCCTGGGACAAGTTCGTCTCCAGCGCAGTAATGGCGCGCTGCGCCGGAGTCGAATGCCTCAGCGGAATCCCCGGCAGCGTCGGTGGCACGCCGGTGCAGAACGTCGGAGCCTATGGCCAGGAAGTTGCCGAGACCATCGCGGCCGTGCAAGTGCTCGACTTGAAAGATAATCAGGTGCGCGAACTCTGCCCGGAAGCCTGCGAGTTCAGCTACCGCGCCAGCATCTTCAACACCACCGAGCGCGGACACTTCATCGTTCTTCGCGTCACCTACGCGCTCACCCCTGGAGGCAACCCTCGCATCACGTATGCCGACCTCAAGCGCCACTTCGAGGGCCGCGAAACTCAGCCGAATCTGGCCGAAACCCGCGAGGCCGTGCGCCACATCCGCGCCCGCAAGGGCATGCTCATCAATCCCGGAGACGCGGACAGCCAGAGCGCCGGATCTTTCTTCAAGAACCCTGTCCTTTCCGCAGAACAGCATGAGGATCTGAAGCAGCGAGCCGCGGCACGAGGATTTACCGTACCCAACTATCCCGCACTCGAAACTCGCAAGAAAGTTTCCGCCGCCTGGCTGGTCGAGCACTCCGGCTTCGCCAAAGGATTCGGCTCTGGCCGCGTCGGCATCTCCAGCAAACACGCCCTCGCCATCGTCAATCGCGGCGGAGCCACAGCCATCGACGTTCTCGCCCTCAAAGACCAGATCCAGCATCGTGTAGAAGAAATCTGGGGCGTTCGCCTGGAACCAGAACCGGTTATGGTTGGATTCGAGGTTTGAGCGCACTCGCATCGCTTAAGCAACTCGGCAAACCATCGTCAGGCGATCGGCGCCGCCCCGGATCGTGCCCCGCGCTTCTCCATTGTGACCCCATGCAAATGGGGAAGGTGCAACGATCCGCCTGGCGGCGCCTCAACTTATTCATCGGCAAGTCTTGCCGCCTGCTTAAATATCTTCACAAACATTTCTCGCGTAAGCTTGCCAGTCTGCGTGTTCTGGTTCGAGGGATGGTAAGAGGCTAGTAACACCTTGCCGTCTGGTAACCGGTAACTGGCGCCGTGTTTGAAGGCATAGCCTTGCTTGCTGGCGAGCAAGCCGCGTCGCTTCACGTAGTTGAGATAAGCATCGAAGCCGATCTTGCCCAACGCGACCACGACCTTCACGTTCTCTAATCCTGCCATCTCGCGGTCGAGAAAATGCGAGCAGTTGGCTAGTTCCTGCGGCATGGGCTTGTTGGCAGGAGGTGCGCATCGGACTGCGGCCGTGATGTACAGATCTTTCAGCGTGAGTCCATCGTTGCGATCGGTTGCGGTCGGCTGGCTGGCGAATCCGGTTTCATAAAGCACGGGGAACATGAACTTGCCGGAGGCGTCGCCGGTAAAGGGGCGTCCCGTGCGGTTGGAGCCGTGGGCGCCGGGAGCCAGGCCCATGATCAGCACTCGCGCCTCGGGATCGCCGAAGCCAGGCACGGGCTTGCCCCAATACTCATGGTCGCGATATGCGCGGCGCTTCTCGCGGGCTATCTGCTCGCGATAGGCGACGAGGCGCGGGCAGCGAGTGCAGGCGATGACTTCGCGGTTGAGAACGGTTAGCCAGTGGGGGGTATTTGTGGTCAAGCATTTACTCTGGGCAGCGGCAGGCTGTGAATTCCTCGTCCGAAATAAATTCTCGAAAGTTGATGGCGACTCGCGTTCATCGCGTGGGGATCGGAGTCTTTTCTCGATACCCCCCTCCCCCCTGGGGTCTAGTGGAATCATCAGATTAGCAAGAAATTCCCGGCAAAATACGGATGTCAAAGAACTTAGATACTAAAATCCGTGAAACAAAGGAGTTAGCGGCGCGACGATGTGGGTTCACCCGACCGTCACCGCCTCGATAATCATCGCGCAAGTTTGTTGCGGGCACAAGGTTAGATGTCACATGGTGGTTGTGGAAATAAATTGGAGCGAGTACGAGGGGCGCACCCGCTCGGCTGGCGATGCCAACGACATCGGGAAACGGGCTCGCCCGTCGCATTGGCTCTTCGGCTAGGAGTCCTCACGTTTGGTTGCGGAGAGAAGGTAGGCTTCGCCGTTCTCGCTGACGACGTCCCAGAGGTTTGCTGTCTGTCTTTCTATGGACACTAGGGTTATTGGGCTCCTGGCTTGAGCAGGCTTGGAGCTTGAAGGATCACTACGCCTCCCCGTTTGACGCTGCTTCCTTCTGTCTTTACACTCAAGTTAACGCTGCATGAATCCGGCGTTCCGTTCCCAGACGGAGCCTCTGAATCGGGCGGCGGGTGAAAGGCAAACGTGAGCCCCACAGAAACTACCGACGCGGACAAGATCGACGGAAAGAAGACCGACGCGACCAAGACTGAAACTGCCAGGAAAGACATCAAGCGGGAGATCTCAGTCGAGATCCCGGCCGCTGAGGTTGCCCGCGAAACCGAGTTTCAGATCCAGCGCTATCAGAAGAGTGCGCGGCTGCCGGGGTTTCGGGCGGGGCACGTACCGGCTTCCATCATCAAGCAGCGCTTTGGCGATGGCCTGAAGAACGATGTGGCCGAGGCTTTGATCCCGAAATACTTTCGCCGGGAAGCTGAGAAACAAGGTCTGATTCCGGTTTCGCAGCCTCGCGTTACCGATCTGCACATGCATGACGGCGAGCCGCTCACCTTCAAGGCTACCTTTGAAGTGCTACCCGAGATTCAGGTCGAGGGCTATAAAGATCTGCGCGCCGACAAGCCGGAGATCGCCATCACTGACGAGGAAATCGAGCAGGCGCTCACCAGTGTCCGCGAGCAGCACGCGACTTACACTACCGTGGAAGGACGGCCGCTCGCTGAAGGCGATTTCGCCCAGGCCTCGATGGATGGGAAACCCAAGGATGGCAAAGATGTCGCCGATGCAAAAGCGAATCCCGTGCACATGGACGATGTGCTGATCGAGATCGGTGGCAAGAATACGGTTCCGGAGTTTACCCAGCATCTGACCGGCGCTTCGTCGGGCGACGAACGGACCTTTGATGTGAGCTATCCTGAAGACGCGACTGACAAACGGCTCGCCGGCAAGACTTTCGTCTACACCGTGAAGGTAAACGGCATCAAGCAGAAGAGCCTGCCGGAGCTGAACGACGACTTCGCGAAAGAGTTGGGCGAGTTCACCAGCCTCGACGCGGTTCGCAAGCAGATTCGTGACAACATGGAAGCCGAGAAGCGGCACACGGCCGAGCACGCGGCGAAAGACAAGCTGGTGGCCGACCTGGTGAAGCGTAATGATTTCGAGGTGCCGGAGTCGCTGGTCGATAGGCAAATCGATCTGCGCCTGGAGCGTGGCCTGCGGGCTCTGGCGGCGCAGGGCATGAAGATGGAAGACTTGAAGAAGATGGACTTGCCGCGGCTTAGGGCAGGGCAGCGGGAGCAGGCGGTGCAGGATGTAAAGTCTTCGCTGCTGCTTGAGCGGATCGCCGATCTCGAGAAAATTGAGGTCAGCGACGAGGAAGTGAACCGGGAGCTGGAAGCTCTGGCGAAACAGTCAAAACAGACGTCGGAGGCGGTGCGCGCTCGTTTGACAGAGGATGGGGGCCTCGATAGAATCCGAAATAGAATCCGCAGCGAGAAGACCCTCGAATTTCTTTATCACCAGTCCGCGTAACTTGAAAAAGATGCGGACCACTTTCGACCCTCCCCGAGATTGCAAGCGGTAGTTCGGGGCGGAGTGTGGCAGGTGAACGTGAAGCAAAATGATGGGAACAGGAACGACGCGCAAATGATGCTCGTTCCGATGGTCATCGAGCAGACCGGGCGGGGCGAACGCGCCTACGACATTTATTCCCGGCTGCTCCGCGATAACATTATTTTCATAGGCACGCCGATTGACGACAACATCGCCAACCTGGTGATTGCCCAGATGCTGTTTCTGGCGCAGGAAGACCCGGAGAAAGACATTCAGCTTTACATCAACTCTCCGGGCGGCTCGATCACGGCGGGAATGGCCATTTATGACACGATGCAATACGTCAAGAATGACGTCATGACGCTGTGCGTGGGCCAGGCGGCTTCGATGGCGGCTTTGCTGTTGGCGGCTGGCGAGCCCAAGAAGCGCAATGCTCTGCCGAATTCGCGCATTCTCATCCACCAGCCTTCGATGGGAGGATTATCGGGGCAGGCCACCGATATTGACATCCACGCGCGGGAAATCTTGCGTATGCGGGAGATTACTAACCAGTTACTCTCCAAGCACAGCGGGCAGAAGCTCGACAAGGTGGAAAAAGACGTCGAGCGGGACTTTATTATGAACGCCCAACAAGCTAAGGAATACGGAATCATAGACGATATCATCTATAAGACCGGAAAAGCTGTAGGATAGGCCTTCGTGAAAAGCAGTACCGAGTCCCGAGTATCGAGTACCCAGGAAACCATCCGTACTCGCAACTCGGTACTGGGTACTCGGTACTAAGAGTTAAAGGAGTAGAGCCGAGTGAAAACCAAGTCGGGCTCCGACGAGATTTTGCGCTGTTCGTTCTGCCACAAGTCGCAGGATGCAGTAGCCAAATTGATCTCGTCGCCCAGTGATTATCCGCGCGCCTACATTTGCGATGAGTGCGTCGCGGTGTGCAACTCGATCCTGGAAGACGACCGCACGGCGACTCCTCAAACCGCAGCGCCGAACCAACTGCCCAAGCCGCAAGAGGTCAAGACCTTCCTTGATGAATATGTCATCGGGCAGGAGCAGACTAAGAAGAAGCTGGCGGTGGCGGTTTACAACCACTACAAGCGCATCTTCATGAACCGGCAGAAAACCAACGACGGCATCGAGCTGAGCAAGTCGAACATCATGCTCATCGGTCCGACCGGAACCGGGAAGACGCTGCTGGCGCAGACTCTGGCCCGCATGCTCGACGTGCCTTTTGCCATTGTCGATGCCACCACGCTCACTGAAGCCGGCTACGTGGGTGAGGATGTCGAGAATATCATCCTGAAACTGCTGCAGGCAGCCGAGGGCGATGTGAGCCGCGCCCAGACTGGCATCATCTACATTGACGAGATCGACAAGATCGGGCGCAAGGACGAAAACCCCTCGATTACCCGCGATGTTTCCGGCGAAGGCGTGCAGCAGGCCCTGCTGAAGATTCTGGAAGGAACTATCGCTAACGTTCCGCCGCAGGGCGGACGCAAGCATCCTCACCAGGAATTCACTCCGGTCGACACCACCAATATCCTCTTCATCTGCGGAGGAGCGTTCGTTGGGCTGGAGAAAATTATCGGTCGACGCGTGGGAAAGAAATCGCTCGGCTTCCGTACTGGCGAGGAAGCGGAAAAGGAAGACGTTGCGGTCTCGCGCAAGCGCAACTTCGAACTGCTCAGCGAGATTCAGCCGGAAGACTTAATCAAATTCGGACTGATTCCTGAATTTGTCGGACGGCTCCCCGTTGTAGGCATGCTGGAAGATCTCGACGAGTTTGCGCTGATTGAGATCCTGACCCGACCCAAGAATGCCATCGTCAAGCAGTACCAGCGGCTGTTCGAGTTCGAGAATGTGCGCCTGAAGTTCTCGGACGAAGCTCTGCGAGCCATTGCCCGGCAAGCCATGGCGCGCAAGGTGGGGGCGCGCGGCCTGCGCATGATTCTGGAAGAGTTGATGCTCGACCTGATGTTCCACCTGCCCAGCCAGAAGAAACTGAAAGAATTTGAAGTGACGCGCGAGATGGTTGAGAAACGCAGCGCTTCTGTGGCTTTGGAGAAGGCCGGGTAGTGAAAGAGGAGTAAACTGGTAGTGCACGGTCGTCATTGAGCGGGAATTCACAACAAGTCATTCACTACGATCCCAGGGAGATTGAGTGACCACATCCAAGGAAAAATTCGAAACCAAGAAGCTGCCCATGATGCCCATCCGGGACGTGGTCATCTTCCCGTTCATGATGACGCCGTTCGTGGTGGGCCGCGAGTCGAGCGTGCGCGCCCTCGAAGAGGCGCTGGCCGCGGACAAGAAGATCTTCCTGGCTACCCAGCATGACGCCTCCATCGACGAACCCAAGTCGAATGAAATCTACCAGGTCGGCACCATCGTCAACATCGTGCAGAGTCTGAAGCTGCCCGATGGCAATATCAAGGTTCTGGTTGAAGGCATCGAGCGCGGCCGTCTGCTGCAGGCGACCGATTCGGATGGTTACATGCAGGCTTCCGTGCGGGTCGCGCGCTATCCCGTAGAAATGAATCCGCAGATCGAAGCCGGAATGCAGCGCGTGACCACGCTGTTTGAGCAGTACGTGAAGCTGTGCCAGGCGCTGAATTACGAAACCATGATTTCGGCCGTGAGGATGGAAGATCCGGCCAAGCTTACCGACATTATTTCCGCCAACCTGCAGCTTTCCATCGAAGAAAAACAGGAACTGCTGGAGATTTTCGATCCCTCCGAGCGGTTGAACCGCATCGCCGACGTACTCGACGTCGAGATCGAAAAACTCAATGTGGACCGGACCATCCAGTCGCGAGTCAAGCGGCAGATGGAGAAGGCGCAAAAAGAGTATTACCTTAACGAGAAGATCAAGGCCATTCAGAAGGAACTGGGCCGCGGCGAAAAGAGCGAGTTCGATGAACTGAAGAAGAAGATCGAATCCGCCGGCATGCCGAAAGACGTCAAGGACAAGGCGTTGCAGGAACTGAAAAAGCTGGAAGCGATGCCGCCCATGTCGGCCGAATCCACGGTTTCGCGCAACTATCTCGACTGGCTGCTGGCGGTGCCGTGGAAGAAGCGTTCCAAGGAAATTCGCAACATCTCGCGCGCCGAAAAGGTTCTCAACGAAGATCACTACGGCCTGGAAAAGATCAAGGAACGCATCCTCGAATTCCTTGCTGTGCGCCAGTTGGTGAAAAATCCCAAGGGCTCGATCCTTTGTTTCGTCGGGCCTCCGGGCGTGGGCAAGACCTCTCTCGGCATGTCGATCGCCAAGGCCACCGGGCGTAAATTTGTTCGCATGTCGCTCGGCGGAGTGCGCGATGAGGCCGAAATCCGCGGCCATCGCCGCACCTACATCGGCGCCTTGCCCGGCCAGATCATTCAGATGATGAAGAAGGCCGGCACCAAGAATCCGGTCTTCATGCTCGACGAAGTCGATAAGATGTCGATGGACTTCCGCGGCGACCCGTCCGCCGCCCTGCTCGAAGTGCTCGATCCCGAACAGAACTTCATGTTCGTCGACCACTACCTCGACGTGGAATATGACCTGTCGCAGGTTTTCTTTGTAGCCACGGCTAACGTGATGCACACCATCCCTCCCGCGTTGCAGGATCGCATGGAAGTACTGCGGCTGCACGGTTACACCGAGCAGGAAAAACTCGAAATCGCGAAACAATTTCTGGTGAAGAAGCAGATGCTGCAGGCCGGCTTGTCGGAGAAGAACATCAAGTTCAACGACGAAGCGATCCTGGAGCTCATCCGCTCCTACACGCGCGAAGCTGGGGTCCGTAATCTGGAACGCGAAATCGGCAACGTCTGCCGCAAGGTCGCACGCAAGGTGGTCAAGGAAGGCGAAAACTATACCGTCGCCGTCACTGGCGAGAACGTCAACGACTTCCTCGGTGTGATCAAGTTCCGCGACACACTCGCGCACGAAAAGAGCGAAGTGGGATTGGTTACTGGCCTGGCCTGGACCGAAGTCGGCGGTTCGATCCTCAGCACCGAAGCCACGGTGGTTGATGGCAAGGGCAAGCTGACGCTGACCGGCAAACTCGGCGACGTTATGCAGGAATCTGCGCAGGCGGCCTTGTCTTATGTCCGTTCGCGGGCGCACCGCCTCGGACTGACGCGCGATTTTTATCGCACTCTCGATCTGCACGTGCACGTGCCCGAAGGCGCCATCCCGAAAGACGGGCCATCGGCCGGGATTACCATTGCCACGGCGATTGCCAGTGCGCTCAGCAAGATTCCGGTACGGCGCGACCTCGCCATGACCGGCGAAATCACCCTGCGCGGCAAAGTTCTCCCCATCGGCGGGCTAAAGGAAAAGTTGCTGGCCGCGCACCGCGCCGGGTTGTTTGAAATTATCCTGCCGCGGGACAACGAAAAGGATTTGGCCGAAGTTCCGGAAAATCTGCGCACCGCCATGAAGCTGCACTTCGTCGATACCATGGACCAGGTGCTGCAAATTGCCTGGAGTCTCCGCTGCCCTCGATCAGCGAAGATGTATCCAACCAGCCGATCGCTCCGTTGACTTCCAGCACGGAAGATAGTCCGACGGCGCATCAGTAGGCTGTGACGCAGCACTGAGCACTCACTAACCCTTGTCATCCTGAGCGGAGTAGCCGTTCGCGACAGCGGACGGCTACGCAGTCGAAGGATCCCTATAGGCCATTACCGAAATCAGCTCAGCCGGGAGTTCTCCCGACGCGCTCCGGACTCCCTGACGAGCTCCGGTGACGCTAAGCTTCAAGGGGCCCTTCGACTCCGCAGATGATTCGCTATCGCGAACCATCTGCTCCGCTCAG
>CAWDBN010000015.1:0-494483 GCA_963800575.1 uncultured Acidobacteriaceae bacterium | reverse complement strand
AAATGGTGATTTGGGGGAATGTCTACATGTTGTGGTATCTTCATTTACGTACACAATTAGAGGTGGTTTTGCCGAGGGGCTTCCCTGGTCACGCGCGGACTGGTAACTGAAGTACTAGAGACGGTACGGAAGTACTATATCGCTGGCTCAAGTTGCTGCTCTGGCTGCCTTTAGCTTTTGCCACAAAGGGGTGCGCTGAGCGGTTACCTGACGATGGCGCAAGCCTTCGCGCCCGCCGCGAGGGTATTGCCCTTGAATGCAGCAAATCCCGCGCGAAGAGGGCGCCAGAGTCTTCACGCCCAAATGTGCCATTGCCGCGAATCTCTTCACCAGATATTTTCGTGCCCTGGGACTCGCGCGCTGCGCGGTCCATACTTCTCTCCAGGGGATAATCATGCAAATTCGCAAGCTAACTGTTCCGTCTCTCATCATTCTGGCCCTCGCACTTGCTCCATTCAGCTTCGGCCAATTCGCTAAACAATCGCAAACCCCGATTCGCGTTCTTGGCTACTACGATCCCTCCACCGGAACCTTCTCTCCAGTGCATCAGTCGACAACCGAAACCGATGCTGCCACCACGGCCACCACCGAAACCGGTGAACTAATCGTTAAGTACACCATCACCGTCAAGTCAGCGATCCCGAAAAATGGAGTTGTCGGGTGCAGCGCAAGCGCCGAAACCGGCGATGCTGCGGGTGATTACGAGGAGAGAGCCACTGGGGTGGCGACGCTAGTGAGTGGAACCACCTACACCTGCTCGGCGATCATTCACTATTCCTGGAAATTGGATACGCCTACGACCGATAAGATCTCGTTAACAGGCTCATCCACCATCGATTATGGCTATGAGGTTACGGCAACGAACGGAACCGCGACACTAGTGCAGCCGATCGAGGATCGTGGAAGCGTTCCGTCCATTCCTTCGATCAGTGTTCCGGCCAGCGGCGCAACGACAACCGTAGATGTCAGCGTTACGTTATAGGAAATCGGCCGGCTTTGCGGGGCAGCCGTCCTGGCTGTCCCGCAACCAGGCTTAAGCACTTTCGGGGCACATCTCACTGCACGTCGGAAACTTTGCCGCTAAGGAATATCACCTTCATGTCCTTGTAGTAGTAGATCGTCTTCGTTCCCAGGTTCACGATCTTGTCAGGCTTCCCCATCGCCGATTGCACCTGGTCCGTCGTCATCCCTTTATCGATGCTGGCCGGTTCGGCTTGTGGCGGTGCCTCCGCTGCTGGCTGCTGCGCGGCTGCCGGTTGCTGCCCACCCTGATCTCCACCTTGCTGCTGATCCCCGCCCTGCTGCTGGCCACTGTCATCGCCCTGCTTCGCATCGTCCATGCTGATCGAGAGCAGTGTGCCGATCGTATCCTCGACCTGCCCCGCGCTCGCCGTCGCCAAAGATCCTTTGGGAAACACGAAGACAATGTTCGTCTTGTTATACGTCGGTGGATCGGTCTTGTTGCAGGTGTCGCAGGCCACGATGCCCATCGTTACCTGATCCTTCTCCAGATTGACGTCAATGTGGGTCGGATATACTTTGTCGCCCTTGGCGAACAACTTGGTCGTCTGTTCCTTGCCGAACTTCTTCATGCCGAACCCGATGCCCTTGGACAGGATCGCGTTGGGAGCCTTAACCACTCCACCTTCATACTTGTTGTTTTGCACACTCGTGTCTGAATAGGGAACGCCGAGCAGTCCACCCTTCTGAACCGCCAGCAGCGTGCCTTCCTCGACCACGGAATATCCGCTCGTGTCCGATCCCATCTTCACCAGCTTGTACTGCGCCGCCAGTTGTTCCTGCAGAGAAACCGCCTGGGCATTGGCCAGTGCCATCCCAGCGAAGATCGTGGCAGCCACGAGAACAATCCCCGGAATCAGGTTGCGGAATTTCCTCAACATCGTAAAACCCTCCGTTCAGGTCTCGAGAAAGTTAGGTCACAGCCGCGCCGTTGCGGCGTCGAGAAAAAAATTGCCACTCCCATGGGAGAAGGGAGCGTCGTCATCCGACGCTCCCTGGATTGATTCACTAGCGATCGCTTGGTCATTGATCAATCGATCGTTGCACTGCATTCCGCCTGCAGTCGGCTTCTACTGTCCGCCGCCTCCCGCAGCAGCATCCTGCTTGACCTCCTGCTCGGTCTGATCGGCCGCAGCCTGCTGGTCTTGCAGAGTCTTCGCCACGCTGGTATCCGGCGGCGGAGGAGTAACTGCCCCGGCCTGCGTCCCCGTATCCGGCGCTGCCGGCATACCGCCCGTCCCCTGCTTCTTCGCCATCTCGCCCATGCCGTTGGTGATGTTCTCCTGGAAGTGGTTGTACATTTCCTGCAGGTCATCCACCTTCACGGCAACGGTTGCCCCCGACGCGCAATCACCTTTCTTGGTCGCCGAGACGCTGGCATTTACGTTCTGGTCCGCATCCGGAGTATCCGTCAGGCGCGTAATCACATCACCCGACGACAAGGCACATTCCTGACCGTTGGCGACCACCGTGACATCGGAATCCACCACAAACGTGCGTTGCGATGGATCAAGCGCTGGCGGGGGTGTGTTGTCGCTGGCAGCAGGCGCCGGAGCCGCCGATGCGGTTTGTCCGCCACCTTGCTGTGCCGCCTGTGCCTGCTGCGCGGCCAACTGCGCCTTTATTTCCTGGGCAATCGCCTCCTTAACTTCAGGAGTCAATGCCACCGGACCCGCAGCCGCCGCCGGAGCAGGAGCAGCATCCGCTCCGCCACCGTCGCCACCACTGGCTGCCGCATCGGCCGCCACAGCGTCCGCGTTCGCTTCCGCCCGAGCCGCATACGCCGCCTGCAACTGCTGTGCGATCAGGTAATCCGTCAGCCAGTAATACGGAGCAGCATAGACCGGATAAGGATTCCACCATCCGCCATAGAATCCCCACCATGGCGCTCCTCCCCAGCCCCACGCTCCAATGCCCCAGTAAACCGGCGCTCCCCAGGGATGCCAGCCCCATCCATAAAATCCCGGATGGTACCAGACGCCGGGGTAGTACCCGTAATACATATGTCCGCCCCAACCATACCCGCGATAAATCCCGACGCTATAGTGTCCATTTACGTAGAAAGTTCGCGAATAATACGCGTGCCCGCCGCGCGTCACGTAGGCGCGCTGCACATAACCGCCATGCCCTCGGGTTACAATGCGCGCTCCATTGCGTTCACTCACAACCGTACGCCCGCCGCGGAGGCCGTGGTCGATGTGCATCCCGTTGCGGTCGACGGAACGGATCGATCCGTTCGCACGAACGCTGGCGTGCCCTCCACCCTTCAGACTGACGTTCCTCGTGCCTGCCGGCTGGTGCGCGCTGCCCCCGCGATTGCCGGCCGCAACGTTCCCGTGACCCGCCGTGGTGTTCCCCCGACCCGCCGTCGTATTCCCGTGACCGGCTGCCGTATTACCCCGGCTCGGCGTCGTCCCACGGCCCGCTGCCGTAGTCCCATGGCCGGCTGCCGTGTTTCCGCGACTCGGCGTCGTAGTCCCACGGCCTGCCGCCGTGTTTCCCCGGCTCGGGGCCGTGTTCCCGTGGCTCGCCGTCGTGCCCCCGCGATTTGGCGCCGTAGTCCCACGGCCCGTGGCCGTATTCCCGTGCGAAGCCGTTGTACCGTGCGACGGCGCCGCTGCATGCGAAGGCGCCACATGAGAAGGCGCGCTTGCATGTTGCGCTGGCGCCGCATGAGCAGGTGCGCTTGTCTTTTTCTGGCCCCAGGCAAAAGCTGGAACTGCCATCAAGAGCAGAAGCACTACCCACTTCTGCAGCATATTTTCATCCTTCAAAATGCGATTCATTACCGCCTCCTGACCAGAACTTTTTAGCGACCCTGCATTCCCGGAAACACCGCCCCTCATCCGAAGTTGCGCGCTCGCTCCGCTCTCTGCATCGCGAGTCTTGGCGTCACAAACGACCTTCGCTGATTTCACGCACGTGCTGAATCAGTTTCCAAGAACGGAGGGGAGGCCCGCTCGATGCGCACGACCCGATTGCGGACAAGACGCGACCGGCAGACCGTATCTTGGAGCGAAAAAACGTTACCAGAAGTCGGCCACTTCCGCAATCATTTCCGTTTCGCGTAGCGATGTACTTTGCCGGAACACATATGTGAGGACAGCCGCCCTCGGCTGTCCAGTCGAGCGAAGCTCGATTTTTTCCTCGTGTCGCAGCCTGCCCTGAGCGATAGCGACCGAAGGGTCCTTTGCGACACAATAATCGCGGGTCTGGCTCGCTTCCTCTGAACCGCCTGCTTCCCTACTTCGTCCCGCTGCTGTAATCTATCTTTCTTTCTGCCGGAGGAACCACGTGCGCTACCTCGATCGCCTGCAACCCCTCGCCCTTCTGGTAATGCGCCTCGCCCTGGGCGCGGTTATGTTCGTCCACGGTTACCACAAGGTTTTCGGCGGACTCCACCACCACGCCGACCTGGTCGCCAGCCTCGGACTCCCGCGCTGGTCGGCCTACCTCTCCGCCTTTACCGAGTTCCTCGGCGGACTGCTCGTGCTGCTCGGCCTGTTCACCCGCATTGCCGCTCTTGGCATCTGCATCGATCTCTCCGTCGCCATCGCCAAGGTGCACCTCCACAACGGGCTGACGGGTAATGGCGGATACGAATTCCCCCTTGCCCTCGCCGCGCTGGCCTTTGGCCTTATCTTCTTCGGTAGCGGCGCCATCGCCTTCGACCACATCCGCGCCCCCGGCGGCAGCGGAAAGTCCAAGTAGCCACGAATCCGCACCGCAACTTATTCCGAATCTCGGGGTTTGCAAGCAGTTACAAGAGCGGAACCCTGAAAAAGCGAACCCTTGAGGTATCTTTACAAACACTGGGCTCCTGTTGAATCTAAGCCCGGCTGAAATTATCATGTGGCGTAGGAAAATTTGCTGCATCCTAACGATTTCACGGACGCATCTTAAGGCTTACAACGAACTGATTTAGGAGGTTTCTCTTGAGAAAGTTAGCGATTCTGGTACCAGTTTTCGCCTTCCTGGCCCTCGTCCAGTTGGCCTCTGCTCAGCAAGGGGACATCATGATCGGCGGCGGCACCCTTCTGTCGTCCTCCCCCGCAACCGGCCTTGGAAACTTCCAGCAGCCGGCGGAAAAG
Organism: uncultured Acidobacteriaceae bacterium; assembly: GCA_963800575.1. Lineage (GTDB taxonomy): Bacteria > Acidobacteriota > Terriglobia > Terriglobales > Acidobacteriaceae > Sulfotelmatobacter. The sequence continues at coordinate 489,372 of CAWDBN010000015.1, read as the reverse complement.
GGCGGCGCCTACATCAACATTTCCGGTGACGTCGTCACCTTCAAGCACCGCTACGGCTTCGGCGTCGAAACCGCCTGGAGAGCCAGTCAGGGCAACTATCCGGATTACGAGGACACGACCTACCGTCCAATCCTGACCGACTTCAACGCCGTCTTCCAGCCGAAAATCACAAAGAAAATCGGCGCGGACCTCTTCGGCGGGATCGGTGTTGCCAGCACGCGCTTCTACGTCCCGGAAGTGACCTCCTGCAGTTACTTCAGCGGCTGCATCAATTACAGCAGCAGTGATCACTTCATGGAAGACCTCGGCGGCGGTCTCCGCTACTACGTTTGGAACCACTTCTTTGTCCGCCCCGAACTTCACTATTACCACATCCAGAACAACGTCGAGTTCAACTCCAACAACGTATTCCGTGTCGGCGCTTCAATCGGCTACACCATCGGTAACGATTAAGCCTTCACCCCGCGGATGCTCGCTCGTTTTGGTATGCTGGGGGGCCGAATACTGGGGCGGCCGATTCCGGCTGCCCTAGTCGTTTGCTGGCTAGAAATGCGGCTGCTTCCCGGGTTGCACCCCTCAGCTGGGTGAACTCCAGTAGTCCAATCGAACTGACGAGGGATTTGTATTGAGAAAATTCGCGCTGCTTGCACTCACGTGTACGCTTTTTCTGTTTGCCAATCTCGCCTCCGCCCAGCAAGGGGACATCCTCGTCGGCGGCGGCGAACTTTATTCACTCACGTCCCCCACCGACATAGTCACCTTCCAGCCCCTCACAGAAACCGGAGGGCTCTACCTCAGCCTCGCCGGTGACGTCGTTTCCTTCCCCCATCGTCTCGGCCTGAACGTCGAAACCTCCTGGAGGTACAAGCAGGGAAATTATTACGGTTACGAAAATTACCGCCCTTTCTTCACCGACGCCAACGTGCTCTTCCAGCCGAAGATCAACAAGAAAATGGGCCTCGACTTCATGGCCGGCATCGGCGTCGCCAGCAACCGGTTCTACATCATCAATTCCTGTGGCAGCCCGGGATGCATCAACTTCACCAGCAGTAATCATTTCATGGAAGACTTCGGCGCCGGCTTCCGTTACTACGTCTGGCACCACTTGCCGCACGTCTTCATTCGCCCTGAGGCTCACTACTACCACGTTCAGAACAATCAGGGTTTCAACTCCGGCAACGTGTTTCGCGTGGGCGCGTCAATCGGCTACACCATCGGCAAGTAAACCGCCGTCACCAGACCAGGAAACTAGACCGCCGGCAACAATAAAAAAGGCAGCGTCTCTTCGACGCTGCCTTTGGCTTCTCCGAACAGGCGTTTACGGCTCCTGCATGCAAATATCAGCCTCGTGGATCGCCGCGTCCAGATGCTTGATCGCTTCCAGGCGGTGGCCGTGGAAATCATGAGCCGCATCTTCCAGATGGTGGTGGGCGTTATGCATTGCCTCGAGCGCCGCTGCGATCTCCGGATGAGGTGGCATCGCGGGTGACGCAGCCGCCGCAGGTACAGGCGCTGCTGGCGCTGCCGCAACTGCTGCCGGAACCGGCGCCGCCGCTGCTTTTGGGCCGGCCGCCCCCACCGGCAAAGCCAGGGCCAATAGTAGCGTTGCTGTGATCAACAGAGTAAAGATCCCGATATTCTTCATGCGTTCCTCCTCGTCCGAATTCCGGCGCGGACGCCGCCGGTAAGATCAGTGGCCACGGACTTTGGCAAGAACACGCCCGCGACTCCCGCACAGTATAGTCGCGTCCCGGCGAAATTCCCCTGTGGATGAGTTGACTCTTAAGGTGCTCGCCTCAAACCTGCTCGCAGAACGATTCCGCGCGAGGCTAAAGAGCATCCATCTTCCGGCTTCTCCACCACCACCACAACCCGCCCAGCACGATCACCACCCCGACTGCCAAATCGAAGCGCTTGAGATCATGGGCCAAACGCTCCCAATGTCCGCCAAACAGATATCCCGCCCCACAAATCGCGGTCACCCAAACCGCGGCTCCAAGGAAGTTAAAGAGGAAGAACTTTCGCCACGGCATGTGGAGCGCTCCCGCCAGCAGCGCGGCCAGCACCCGCATGCCGAAAAGAAACCGCGCCAGGAAAACCGTTGCTGCCCCATACCGCTCAAAAAGCCGGTCTCCCCGCTCCACCGTCTCCGCGCGAATGGAGAAAACTTCCCGGTAGCGTTCGATCAGCGGACGCCCACCGTGCCGCCCCAGGGCAAAGCCAACTTCTCCGCCCGCCGTCGTCGCCACAATCCCAACCGCAATCACCCAGGGAAGCTGCAACTCATGCTGGGTATAAGCCAGAAAGCTGGCCAGCAGCAAGATGGTCTCACCCGGCAAAGGCAAGCCCGCGCCTTCCAGCAACAGCAGCGTCGCCACCGCCCAGTAGCCGTAGTGCACCAGCGCGCCCCGCAGCAGCTCGAAAATGTGGTGGCTCATCATTTGAAGTTGTCATCCCGCGCGCTCTGTCATCCTGAGAGAGCGAGTTCTTTGCGCGAACGAAGGACCCATGCGAGCCGCGCGATGTGTCGCGTTCTTTGCGACACAATAATCGCGCGTTTGGCTCGCTTCCTTATTGCGCTGCACTCAGGCGGGAGCCTTCTCACTCGTCAGGAATTCAATCAACGCCCGGTTGAACTCTTCCGCACATTCCTCGTATGGCAGATGTCCAACGCCCGGGAAAAAGATCGACCGGGAATCAGGAAAGTACTTCGCCAGCGGCGCTGCCGAGGAAGCATAAACCGCTGAATCCCTATCGCCCCACATGAGAAGTGTAGGAATACTCGCCAACTTCGGCAGAGCAGCCTCGAGTTCGTGCAGGTCTGCCGTCCACGTACGCACGATGCTCAGCGCGTGCTCGAACAGTCCCGGCTTAGCCAGCGGCGCCATATAGCCTTCCAGAGTTCCCGGAGGAATGCGCCCACGGTCGCCATACATCCGAGCGTGCCAATAGGGATAAGAGAACCGCATGTGCGCGCTCGTCAGCCGGAACAACGCCGTCCCGAACCTGCTGCCCACAAACGGCGCCAGCCACCGCCCATGCGCCGAATAAGGATTCACCGGCGCCACCAGCACCAGCCGCCGCAAGCCGAGGCTGGGATAAAGCCCAGAATTCCGGTCGAGACATTCCGCAGCCGCCATCATCGCGACCGCGCCGCCATGCGAAGTCCCTAGCAGATCGAACGAAGAAATTCCCAGCCCCTCAACGAACCGCAGAACCCGCCGCGCCGTCCCACGCATGGAGTGATCAAGCCCAGCCGGCCGGTCCGAGAATCCCGCACCCATCGTGTCCGGCGCATACACCGCCGCATAAGGCGCCAGAGCCGGCATCGTAAATCGCCAGGAAAACGAATACCCCAGCAACCCATGCAGCAGAATCAGCGCCCGTCCGGACCCCGCGCGCAAGTACCGCATGCGCGCCCCATCGAAGTCCATCCAGCACTCTTCCACCCCCGCACCCAGCGCCGGAGCGAAGCCAGGCTCGAGCTGAGTAGAAACTTCCCCGCCTGCCGGCATCACAGCCAAATCTTCTCACTCCCAATCTTCTCGAACCCAATCTTCCCGAACCCCGGACAACTTTTCCCGCCCCGCCAGACTCTATTGAAATGAACATCGCCTCTGTTCACTTCACTAGGGGAGCTCCGGCTCCCCGTTTTTCGTGTCATCCTGAGCGAAGCAGGTGGATCGCGAAAGCGATCCACCTGCGAAGTCGAAGGACCCCATACTCGCCCGCGTCACCCCAAGCCTTGCCAGGCGTTTCCGTCGATGCCTGGGTTCTATGCTGCCACTTTCCGCTTCTTCCTTAGCAGCTTCTTCAGCACCCGAATCCCCTTATCCACATGCTTCTCCTCCAGCAAAAACGGAGGCAAAAACCGTACCACAGTATCCTGCGTAGAATTAAACAGCACTCCCTCAGCCAACGCCGCATCCACAATCGGCCGCGCCGGAATCTCCAGATTGATCCCCTGAATAAAACCTCGCCCGCGAACTTCCTTAGCGGCAGCACTTTTCTCGACAACCAATTTCAACTCCTGCTGCAGGTAGGCCCCAACTTTATTCACGTTATCCAGCAACTTCTCTTCCTCCACGATGGCAAGAAACTCCAACGCCACCCGGCAAGCCAGCGGACCACCCCCAAAAGTAGTCCCATGCTGCCCCGGCGAAATCGCGTTAGCAAATTCTTCCTTGGCGATAAACGCTCCCAAAGGCAGCCCCGCCGCAATCGGCTTGGCGATCGCCACAATATCCGGAGTCACCCCAAAACTCTGAAACGCAAACATAGTCCCGGTCCGCCCCAGCCCGCACTGAATCTCATCAAAAATCAAAGCTGCCTTATGCCGGTCCGCCGCCGCCCGGCAAGTTTGCAGAAACTCCACCGAACACTCATAAATTCCGCCTTCGCCAAAAATCGGCTCCAGCACAATCGCGCAAGTATTGCCGTCGACCGCCGCTCGCAATCCCTCAACGTCGTTCTGCCGAACAAAAGTCACGTCTTCGAGCATCGGTTCAAATCCCTTCCGATGCTTCTCCTGCCCGGTCAGCGACAGCGCTCCAAACGTCCGTCCGTGATACGACCCCTCGAGCGCCACCAGCCGCGACTTCCCCTCGCCCCCAGCGCGATGCCCCGCCAGCCGCGCCAGCTTGATTGACCCCTCAATCGCCTCAGTCCCGCTGTTAGAAAAAAACGCCCGCGCATTTCCAAAAGAGCTGCCCAAAAGCGTGACCAACTTCTCCGCCAGCGCCCCCTGATACTCGTGGTAATAAAGATTGGAGACATGAATCAGCTTCCCCGCCTGCTCCCGAATCGTCTTCACGATCCTCGGATGCGCGTGCCCCAACGCATTCACACCCAAGCCAGAAACAAAGTCGAGATACCTCCGGTCGTCAATGTCGTAAAGAAACACGCCCTTCCCCCGCGTCAACACCACGGGATACCGGTTATAAGTCCCCAGCAAATACCGCTTCTCTAAATCTGCAATCTGTTCAAAGGTTTTCATAGGAAGATTTGATTGTAACGGAAGAGAGGGAGAGAATCCGACCGCGAGACGGAATCTCTCACCATCCGGAAAACGGCTTGATTACCCCTGCACTGCGGTCTAGAGTCGCGATATGACCGATTCGCATTTGCCATCCAAACCATCGACGCGGACGAAATATTTCGTCGCGCTCTTCGCGGTCTTTTTCACCGTTATGTTTGTGAAGTTCCATTTTTTTAACGCGTGGGGGGTCAGAAGTAACCCCGCAATCCTCAGAGAAAATGATCCTGCGGGCAAGGCGGCAGCGCTCGCGCTGGTTTTGGCCCTCTTCTTCGCTTACCTTCTAACGAAAAAAAAGTTTGGTTGACAGCTAGCCCGGCGACTCACGCGGCTCAAGAGTCTTGAAATCGAGGGGGATCGCAAAACCATGCATCAATCACTTAAGAAGAAAGAGTTGTCACCACAACAACGCCAAGAACTGCTGGGAGCGTTGAAAGCTCGTTTTGAAAAAAACGTAAACCGCCATAAGGGCCTTGCATGGGTTGAAGTGCAGGCAAAGCTGGAAGCTAACACTGAAACCCTATGGTCACTGAATGAAATGGAAAGAACCGGCGGTGAGCCCGATGTTGTGGATCATGACAAAAAGACGGGCGAATGCATTTTTTATGATTGTTCAGCGGAAAGTCCGAAAGGCCGCAGAAGTCTTTGCTACGACGGTGAAGCGCTCGAATCAAGGAAAGAAAATAAACCAAAAGGTAACTCTGTGGATATGGCAGCCGGCATGGGCATTGAGCTTTTGACCGAAGAACAATATCGAGGATTGCAGAAACTCGGAGAGTTCGACACGAAAACGTCTAGCTGGGTGAAAACCCCTGCTGCTATCAGAAAACTTGGCGGTGCCCTCTTTTGTGATCGCCGCTTCGACACCGTTTTCGTGTATCACAATGGCGCGGAATCTTACTATGCCGCCAGGGCGTTCCGCGGTTCGTTAAAGGTCTAGCAGAACAGTCTCGTGTCTTACATGCGGGCGCCGCATCCGTTCGGGTGCCCATCCTTTCGCGTTCTGTGCGAAAGGCTGGGACCTGCAGCCATCGGACAAACACCGCCTTCAAGAATTTCCACAAGCCATTGTGACATCTGACCTTGTCTGCAAATTCCAAATCGGCGATCATGGTCGAGGCCGTGACGGTTGGCACAAGCCAACCCGCCGCGTGCCTAAGTCCTTTGTTTCACGGATTTTAGTATCTAAGCTCTTTGACATCCGTATTTTGCGGGGAATTTCCTGCTAACGTGATGATTCCAGAGGTGGGGAGGGGGGAGGGGGTACCCGATTTTCAGCCGGGAAGTGAACGATCCTAACCTCCTCAGCAGCCACGTGCCAAACTTTATTCTCCAGCCGAAATCCACAGAAGGGTTGCACCGGGATGAGAAGCCTAATACAGCGGCGCATCCCCCAAAGCCGTTAGGCCACCCGTCCCTAACGATGAGATGCGGTGTAATAAATTCCGAGCGCGATAAAGGCAGTTACACCGAGAAGAACAATCGCGAAAATAATTGCCAGAGGCCAGAAAGCCCAGGACCATTGTTCTCTTCTTCTGATGTGTTGTATGGCATTGTGCAATGAGAAAGCCGTAGCGATTGCGCCCAGTGGGGTAAGCATGAAAGCCGGCATAAAGGCATCGAGCTCAGCCGCTCCCTTGCACCAATGATGCTGGTAACAGTAAAGAAAAGGCAGCAGAATCGAAAGGATGTAACCGATTGCAATGACGTACGAAATTGCGAGTCCTACCTTGCGCAACATTGGCCTACCCTCAACTCCTGTTCTCGTTGGCGTAGCCACGTTAGCACAGGGCGTTTCTAATACAGAGGCGCATCCCCCGGCGGCCGCGTCTTCCACCTCCGGTGCACCCACAACCACTGCTCCGGATACTTCCGCACATAGTCTTCAATGATCGAAGTAAATTTCTGCGTGTTGGCCTTGATATCGGCTTCCAAATCGCCGGTACGCACCAACCCCACCGCCGGATCAAATCGCAGCCGGTATTTCCCCAGCGCCGCATCCCAAATAGTAAAAGTCGGCACCACAGCAGCATCCGTGCGCAAAGCAATCCGAGCCGGCCCCGCAGCCGTACAAGCCGGAATCCCGAAAAAATCCACAAAGATCCCCTGCGGCGGAGTCATATTCGTATCCATCAACATCCCAACCACTTCCCCAGCCTTCATCGCCGAAAGCAGCCCGCGCACAAAGTCATCTTTGTCGACAGCCTTGTTCCCATGCATTGTCCGGTAGCGAAGAATGAGTTCGCCCAGATACTTATTGTCCATGCCGCGCATGAGCACATGCATCCAGTGCCCATGCATCGACAAAACAAAAGAAGAAAGCTCCCATCCTCCAAAGTGCCCCGCAAACAAGAGCACACCCTTACCACGCGCATGAGCCCGTTCGTAATTTTCGAACCCGTCAAACGCCACGACCTCATCGACGTTCACGAGCGTGTATTCAGGAAAGTGGCAGACCTCTGCCAGTTGACGCCCCAGCGAAGCAAATTCCCCGCGCAGAATCCGCGCCCGCTCCGCTTCAGTTTTTTCGGGAAACGCCAAGGCCAGATTGCGCATTCCGACCTGCCGCAATCGCACATGCAGAAGATAAATGATCCAAGCCAGGCCCATGCCGATGGCCCGAGCCAGCGGGCGCGGCAAAACACCCATGATTTTGATGAACGGCCAGGCTGCCGCGTACTCAAGTCGCTGCCGCATTAGGGGAAGCGGAACGGTAACATACAAAAACGCATTTGGAAAATACAAGAGGACCTGCGGAGCCGAAACAGTTTACCCAGTGTGACCCCGTGTCCTCTGTGTTAAAGAATCGAGAGCCCGCTGCAAGCTTCCTTATTTCGCCGCTTCCTGCGCCCACTTGGCCAGCGTGGTTAAAAACGGACTCGCTCCAGCCGGCGGCGGAATCTCTCCGATCAGCGACGTCCGGAACGGCACCATGCGGCCATAAAACTCCCGCGTGCTGTCTTTATCCTGTTTAATGACAGCACCGTTCAGACTGACACCGGCAAACAGACCGCGCGCGCGCGAATAGGTCAGCACCTCAGCTCGCATCTTCCAATCAGTATTTCCCTCGGCATGACGTCCCACCGGACCTGCAGCCACCGAAGCGTCCGCTCCGAGCGCGAATTCGCTCGAGAGCAAATGCTTCATCCCATTTTTATTCATAATCAGCATGACCAAGTCAACTGCCTGCCCGCCGATCTGAAAACCAAAACTGCCGCCCGTAACCACAAAAAATGCGGGAGCGCTCCATCCGGTCGGTGTGCGGCAACTGGCCAGCCCACGCCCATACTTGGCGCCCACAATAAAGCCGCCCTTCAGCATCGACGGCACCACCGCCACGCACTCCGCCGACCCCAACACTTCCTGCGGAATGCCCTTGTCCGGCGCCGCCTGGATCTCGTTCAGCACATCGGCGGCCGCCTGCACCCGGTCTTGCGCCTTTGAGTCATTGGGTTGATCGTCCGCCGCAATCGAAAACCTGCACAGACACACCACCACAGTAAGCAGAAGGAGCTTCTTCATGGTTCCTCTTTCACGTCAAGATTCTCTGGGAACAATAATCTGGATTGTAAATGATGCGCTTGAGGTTGTGTCAGGAGCGATTAGCTGGAAGGAACTCGTGGAATTATCGTGAGAGAGACTGGAACATCCGGCAGACAAAAAAATCGGGGCTGAAAGTAGTGACCCTAATCGCCACTCTCAACCCCGTCTCCCAGGTTCTGTGGTAGGTGACGCGAGTATGCCTCGCACTCGCCTTCTCTACAAGATTACCGAGGTCAGTGTCCCGAAGTAACCCGGGCAGAACTCCTCAAAATCGCTTATTTCGCCGCCACCAGCGAATGCGTGATGGCATGCACCGACAGCGCAATCCGGTTCTGCACGCCCACCTTGCGCATCAATTTCGCCACGTGCGCTTTTACCGTACGCTCCTCGATGCCGAGCTGAGCGCCAATCTCTTTGTTCGACCGCCCTGCCACCAGCATCTCCAGCACTTCTTTTTCGCGGTCTGTAAAGGTCACGCGGCCCGCCGGAAAGATCCGTCCCGGAGCCGAAGACACCCGCTCAATGAACATGGAAAGAACTCTCCGCGGCGCCCATACCGATCCCTGACTCACAATGCGAATGGCCTGCGCAAATTCGGCCGGCGAAGCCGCCTCATCCACATAGCCCTTGGCTCCTGATGCAATCGCTTTAAGAATGGTTTCTTCATCCACTCCCGACCCGGTCACGATAATGCGCAGATCCGGCCGCGTTGCTTTCAAGCTTGCCATCACATCAAAAAGGTTTTGCCCCGATCGATTTCCCAGCAAAATCAAATCGACGTTCTGCAGCGTGGAAATCTCGGGCAGGCCGGCGGAGACCAGTTCGAACTCGGGTTCCGAGTCGAACAAGGCGCGAAATCCCACAAACCTCAGCGGGTCGCTCTCCACTACGGCAATTTTGATTATCGGTTTTCTCGCTACTGCTGCTTTCATAGTTTTCCTGACAGCGCGTAATTGCTTACCTAGAGCATAGCGGTATTTCGCCCCACTGCAAAGAGAAGTGACCGAAGTTAAATTACGGGAGTAACATGAAAAAGAAGCTTGAGAAGCCGCTTCACAGCCAAGATTGGTGGGATAATTCTCGACCCACTGGGGAGAAGAGATTCAGCATGAGAAAAACTTCCGGTTATCTGCTTGCCGCAACGGCCGCCCTCATCATCGCCGCTTCGACCCTGTTCGCGCAGGAGCCGTCACCCCCCGCTGCACCGGCCACCGTGCCCCAGGCTCCTGCTCCAACCTATCAGCCGAAGTTTCACGGCGACCCCGCGCGCTCTGATTCCGAAGCCGAAGCCCTCGCCTACATGCGGGTGGTGATCCGCGCCGAGCATCAGTTCAACAAGCAGTACAACCACTACGCCAACACTCTAAATGAACTGGTCCACTCCGGCTCCTTCACCAAGCGCATGGTCAATCCCGACCGCGGCGACTACACCGCCAGCTTCGAGGGCAAGAAAGACAGCTTCATCCTGACCATGACGCCCAAACAGCTCGACGCCCAGCACCGGTCGTTCTACGCTGAGGATGACGGCAAGATCCACGCCGACGAAGAAAAAGCCGCCGACGCGAAATCTCCTGTTGTGAAGTGAGGGCAGGCGGCGGGAACGAAAAAACGCTAAAATAAAATCTTACGGAGGAATCATGCCCGCAACCGTCGGCGCACCAGCGCCAGAATTTTCATTGAAGGACCAGGATCAAAAAGAAGTAAAACTTAGCGACTACCGCGGCAAGAAGCGCGTCGTCCTCATCTTCTACCCGCTCGACTGGAGTCCCGTCTGCACCAAGGAGCACGTTTGCATCGTCAACGACAAGAAACAGTTTGAGGAGCTCGATGCCCAGGTCCTCGGTCTAAGCGTTGACAGCGTGTGGTCGCATAAGGCCTATGCTGAAAAGATGGGAATTCAATACCCGCTGCTCGCCGATTTCCAGCCGCGCGGCGCCGTTGCCGCCAAGTACGGCGTTTATCTCGAAGATAAGGGCATCACCGGCCGCGCCATCTTCATCATCGACCGCGACGGCAAGCTTGCCTGGCAGAAGAACTACGACATCCCTGTCGTCCCGGATATAAAAGAAGTTTCGGAGGCACTGGCAGAAGTGAAATGAGAGCGACCCGGCTCTAATCGCCACCCTCGACCACCTCGCGTATCTCAAAGAGCACCACACGCTGCGAGGAACCTCCTCCAGGCTCGATTTGGTCGATCTCGGCCTTGTGATGCTGCTCCCATCCTTCCGCCACCTGCCTCAGAGAACTGGTGACGATCAACTCGTACCTGTGATCTGCATCCGACGATTCAAGATCAAGTCTCACCGGCTTGGCCCAACGCGCTAGGTTAGGAGGCTGCGGCCCTGCGGTGCGATAGTCAAACTGCCGCTGGCGATCTTCAGTAGTCTCCAAAATCCGCACACCCTGAGGACCTATAGTCTCGATTATGTACTTCGTGAACACCTTGGGCCAGCCAAGAATCTCCACGCGGTCCTGGCTGCACGTCATCCCTTGCACTTGAAAGTCTGGCAGACTCACCTCACCCGCAACGTAGACGCCTCGTTCAGGTTCAAACCTCACCACCCTCAGCACATGCCCGACAACCCCTGGTGTGAGGCCTTCTCGGAGTTCATAAGCAAGATAGCCCTTCGACGCGCAGGAGTATCCGTCACTGTCTGCACGCGACAGCATCGGGAACACGGCAGTTAAGGAGAAAAGGGCGAGCGCGAGAATCGTCGATTTCATGCGAGCAAGCTACATCGCGAGCTTTCCGCGCTCAAGATAACCAAAGGTTGAGAGCGGCCGACGCGGGTACTACTTACGTCCCTGGCTTGATCTCCGCCGCCTTCCCATCCCGATAAATCACCACCAGCGGCTTCCCGCCATTCGGATACCGCACGGTCTTCTCCTCCGACGACGCTCCCGCATCCGGAACTCCCATCCCCACCGCGAAATCCGCCTGTTGTTCATTCATCCCCGGTTTCACTTGATGCTGGTCCACGGCCTGCCAAACATCCGCCGGCCAGTGCTTGTATAACTCGTGGGGATCTTCCACATAAAACATCTCGTCGGAATAAATCTTGTACTGCCCATCACTCTCAAATCCTATGGGAACCGCGAAGCTGTGCCCGTCTTTCTCAAATGTAGCCACCACTTGCTTCCGCCCACCCGGCGCGGCAATCGCCATCACATCCTTTATCTCCAGCCGCTCAATCGGCTCCAGCAATCCGGCCTCATGCGCAAAATCGACGCTTTTCACCACCGGCACGTACCGGTAATAGGTGTAACGGTATCCGTCAATCACCCACACCGGCTGCAGCGTCAATTGCTTCGCCGACTTCACGTCGAACGGATACAGCTTCTTGGGCCTCACATAGAAGTCGAGATTCGAGTAGCCGGCCTTCTTCGCCTGCTCCTGCTTCTCCGCGGCAACATAGTCCTCATGCCGCTCATAAAGGATGTAACCGGCGCGCACTCCCGCCACCACCACGGCCAGCGCCAAGGCAATCTGAATCCACTTCTTCGCCTCTTCGTTCATCATGCGCAAGACTTTACCAGATCGTCTGCCAAACACGAATGATTTCAAAGCAGGTAGACTGGAGGAGCTGGGGAATTGACAAACGGAGGCGCCGGACTTAAAGCAACCGTGCCGGAAAGCCGGATCTCGAGGAGGAAAACCAGATGCCCACTGTCACTGAAGAAGATGTTCTGAGCGCCCTGAAAAGCTGCTACGACCCCGAGATCCCCGTTAACATCGTCGACCTCGGCCTCATCTACAAAGTGAACTTCGCGCCCGTCGCCGCCGACACACCCGAGCAAACCACGCAGGACGTCGTCATCGACATGACCCTGACCGCGCAAGGCTGCCCCGAACACGTCAACATCAGCGCGCAAGTAAAGTCGCGCCTCGAGCAGTTGCCCGGCATCCGCAATGCCGCCGTCAACGTTGTCTGGACCCCGCCCTGGACTCCCGAGCGCCTAAGCCCCGCCGCCAGAAAGCAACTCGGCATCGAGTAAGGGATTCGGCTTTCGGGCTTCAGGCTTCGGCGAAACTGGCGAACCCAAAAGTTTGAGCCGACGCCCGAAAGCCGAAGCCCGAAGTCCGCGCTCTACCCGCCAATCTCTTCCCAGGCGTCGTAAGCCGACCGCCCGGCTGCGTCGGTGATGCGCTTGCCGGCGCGCGCTGCCATCTCCATGACCTGCATGCCCCGGTCAAAATAATCCGGCAGCGCCCGGCGCACCTTCTCAAACTTCTCCGGAAACTCCGATGCCACCACCGCGAGCCCTACGCCAGTAGCCAGCACACCCGCCGGATATTTCTTCTTCAAAAACAAAACCGTCGCCGCCCCGATCGAACCCGCCACCACCGCTTTCTTCCAGCCTTCCATGTTTCCCCCCGCGACAAGTTTTCCGCGCCAACGATTATACGTCGTCAGAGTTGTCGCGAGGATGTGTGCAATGTGTGGGGTGGCTCTGCAACTCGTACACGAAATTAAAAACCCCTAACCATCACGCCCTCATTACTTTCGCCGCCCCACCGACGTGCGTTCCGTTTTCCTGCCAAACGACTACACTCGAATTGTGAAGCGGCACTACACCATCGGACGCATCAAGGGCGGCATGAAGTTCACCTGCACACGCTGCGCCCATCACGTCAGCACCCTCGATTTCGATGCCCGCGACGGCAACCTTCGCACCCAGGCCGCCACCGCCATCAACCAACACGCCACCGCAGTCCACCATGAACCTGTAATGTTCTCTTCCCTCGACACCCAGCAACGAATCTGGCGCACCTAGTTTCCAGGCGAGCGAGCCCCATAAAAAAGTTTTGTCATTTCGAGCGCGCCGACGCTATTGCCGGACGCTAGTCCGTGACAGCTTTGTCAGTAATCGCGAGCCCGCGATCGATGATGGCAAACGCGTCGCGCATCTGCTGCTCGTTGATGCACAGCGGAGGATTCGTGAAGAAGGTGTTCCAGCGAACGAATGTGTAGAGCCCTTGCTCGCGGAAGAAGCGTCCGAGAGCTGCCATCTCTTCCGAAGTGCCGTTGAACGGAGCCATAGGCTGCCGTGTCTTGCGGTTGCGAATGAGTTCCACGATGCCAAACAGTCCGATCGACCGCACCGCTCCCACCGACGGATGCTTCGCCTGCAACTCCGCTCCCAATTCTTTCAGCACCACGCCCATTTTTTTCGCGTTTTCGATCAGCCCGTCTTCTTCGTACACGCGAATTGTCGCCAGCGCTGCTGCGCATCCCATGGGATGACTGTTGTAAGTAAGCCCGCCGTAGAAAACCTTGTCCTGAAAGTGCTGCGCGATGTGATGCCGCATGCCGACCGCGCCCAGCGGGAGATAGCTGGACGTCAATCCTTTCGCCATGCAAAGCAGATCAGGAACCACCTTCCAGTGATCGACCGCGAACCACTCCCCGGTGCGTCCAAAGCCAGCCATCACCTCATCTGCGATCATCAATATGCCGTGTTTGTCGCAGATCTTGCGCAGCCCTTCGAGATATCCATCGGGTGGGACGAGAATGCCGTTGGTTCCGGTGACCGGCTCAAGAATGAAGGCGGCGATCGTCTGCGGGCCTTCCAGCTGAATCGTCTCTTCAATCATGGCGAGCGAAGATTCCGCCGATTCCCATCCGCGCTCGATCCCGTGATAGGGATCGAGCACGTGCACCACGCCCGGAATGCCCGGCTCCGCGGCCCATCTGCGCGGATCGCCGGTAAGGCTCATGGCTCCAGCGGTTGCGCCGTGATAAGAGCGATAGCGCGCGATAATTTTGTGGCGTCCGGTAAAGAAGCGCGCAATCTTGATGGCGTTCTCGTTCGCCTCGGCGCCGCCATTGGTGAAGAAGAAGGTGTCGATGTCGCCCGGAGTGATTTCGGCGAGCTTGACGCCAAGTCGCGCGCGGACTTCGGTGGCCATGAAAGGATTCGCATAGGCGAGCGTGGCGGCCTGTTCGCTGATGGCCTGGATGACACGATCGTCGCCGTGTCCGATGTTGACCGACATGAGCTGGCTGTTGAAATCGATGAAGCGCTTGCCTTCTGGCGTGTAGAAATAAATTCCTTTGGCATGAGCGACCGGAATGGGATCGACCTTGGATTGCGCCGACCATTCGTACAGCGTGTGTTTGCGCGCGAGGTCGACGATTTCCTTGCCGGTCATCTTCTGCATCGTGGCGGGATTGGCGATGGTAGTGGTCATGAGAACTCTCCCTGCTAGAACTTGCGGCTGTGCTCTTTGGCCCAGCGCTCAACGACAACTTTCTTGTCAGTGTAGAACTCGATGGCGTCGCGGCCCTGGCCGTGGAGATCGCCGAAGAAACTGTTTTTCCATCCGCTGAAGGGAAAGTAGGCCATGGGCGCGGCCACTCCGATATTGATGCCAATGTTTCCCGCCGGTGCTTCGTAGCGGAAGCGACGAGCGGCCGATCCGCTCGACGTGAACAGCGATGCCTGATTGCCGTAGGCGCTGCGCTCGAGAAACGCGAGAGCATCATCCATGTCATCGGCGTGCACGAGGCTGAGCACCGGCCCAAAAATCTCCGTGTCAGCTAGGTCGCTGGTCGCCGGAACGTCATCGAGAATCGTCGGCTTCACGAAGTTGCCGGATTCGTATTTCGGGATCTTCGAGTGGCGGCCATCGAGCAGGACCTTCGCGCCTTCCTTCTCGCCGAGCGCGATGAGCGACTCCACGCGTTCTTTACTTTGCGGCGTGATCACCGGACCCATCTGCACGCCTTCATCGAGGCCGTTGCCGACCTTGAGTTTCGAGGCTGCGTCGGTGATGGAATCGCGGAAAGTCTTCTGCGCTGCGCCGATGGTAATGGCAACCGAGACGGCGAGGCAACGCTGGCCGGCACATCCGAAAGCGCTGTCACTTATGATTTGCGTGGCCATGGGCATGTCGGCGTCGGGAAGAACGATGACGTGATTTTTGGCCCCGCCCTGGCACTGAGCGCGTTTGCCGTTGGCGGCGGCGCGTGAGTAAACGTATTTTGCGACAGGCGTCGAACCAACAAAGCTGATGGCGCGAATCTTAGGATGGTCGAGCAACGCATCAACAGCGGATTTGCCGCCGTTGATCAGATTCACTACACCTTTGGGCAGTCCAATCTTTTCCAGGAGTTCGTAAACGTAGCGCATGGTGAGCGGAACGCGTTCGGAGGGTTTGAGAATGAACGTGTTGCCGGTGGCGATGGCGTAGGGCAGATACCAGAACGGAATCATGCCCGGAAAGTTGAAAGGCGTAATGGCGGCCACGACGCCGAGCGGCTGACGGATCATCATCTCGTCGATGCCGCGGGCAACGTCTTCCAGATTGTAGCCCTGCATCATCATCGGGATGCCGCAGGCAACTTCGACATTCTCGATGCCGCGTCGCATTTCGGCCTTCGCTTCAGCGAAGGTCTTGCCGTTTTCCTGCGTGATGATGCGGGCGATGTCGTCAATTTGCTCTTCGAGCAACATCTTCAGTCTGAAGAGTGGCTGGATGCGGTCTTCGGGCGGCGTGCGGCGCCATCCGGGAAAAGCTGCGGCCGCGGCCTCGACTGCGTGATTGACTTCCTGGGCATCGGCGAGCGGCACTTGCGCCAAAGTCTCGCCGGTCGCGGGATTGACTACGTCACGCGATTCGGAAGCGGAGGAATCAGTCCAGCGGCCGTTGATGAAATTCGTGAGCCGGATTGTGGGCGGTGCGGCTACTGACGTCATGAGTTCACCTTTTACTAATCGCGAAAAGTGCGGTGCATCTTGAGAATTCCCCGCGACGCCCTCAATGATACAGCGCTGTAGGGATCCTTCGACTGCGGTTGTCCTTCGCGCTTTGGCGCGAAGGACAATCCTCGCTCAGGATGACAAACTTAACACTGCATCCTTCTTGTCGCAGACCGCGGTTAGCGCGGATTCCAGTACGTCGAGGCCCTCATCCATCTGCTCGTTCGTTGCTACCAGCGGGACGAGAACGCGGATCACATTCGAATAAGAACCTGCGGTGATGGTGATCAGGCCGTGCTCGTAGCAATACTGCGTGATCTGCTTCGTCTCGTCCGAGGCTGGAGTTTTCGTTTCCTGCGACTTCACCAGTTCGATGGCCTGCATCCCTCCGAGACCGCGCACGTCACCGACGATCGGCCAGCGGCGCTGCCATTCGCGGGCGCGGCGCTGGAAGCGGTCTCCGAGTTCATTGGCGCGGGTCAACAAGTTTGTGTTCTCGAATAAATCGAGTGTGGCCAGGGCTGCCGCACAGGAGAGCGGATTGCCGGCGAAAGTTCCGCCCAGCCCGCCGAGACCGGGCGCGTCCATGATTTCTGCACGGCCGGTAATCGCGGCCAGCGGCAGGCCGCCTCCTAGAGATTTCGCCGTGACGATAATGTCTGGCTCGATGCCGTAACGTTCGCTGGCGAAAAGCGAGCCGGTGCGCCCGAAGCCGGATTGGACTTCATCGGCGATGAAGAGCACTCCGTGCTTGTGGCAGAGATCGATGAGGACTTTGAAATAGTCCGAAGGAGGAGCGATGAATCCGCCTTCGCCGAGCACGGGCTCCGCGATCACCGCCGCTACTTCTTCATTGGCGACGACGCGTTTGAAAGTATCTTCAAGATGGCGCGCGCAGTAGAGATCGCATGAGGGATACTTCAAGTTGTATGAGCAGCGATAACAGTAGGCGAACGGGATGCGGTAAACCTCGCCGGGAAACGGCGCGAATCCGGCTTTATAAGGATGCGTCTTGCTGGTGAGAGCAAGAGTCATCATGGTGCGGCCGTGGAAAGCATCTTCGAAGGCTATGATCGCGGGGCGCTTGGTGTAGGCGCGGACGATCTTAACGGCGTTTTCGACGGCTTCGGCTCCGCTGTTGACGAACAGAGTTTTCTTGGGGAACTTTCCCGGTGTGACTTCATTCATGCGCTCAGCGAGGCGGATGTAGCCTTCGTAGGGCGTGACCTGGACGCAGGTGTGCAGATATTTATCGAGCTGGCCGCGAATGGCCTCGACCACGGGTTGCTGGCGATGACCAGCATTGGCGCAGCCGATGCCTCCGGCGAAGTCGATGTAGCGATTGCCGTCAACGTCTTCGAGCCACGCGTCTTCCGCCTTGGCTACGTAGATTGGCGTGCCGTGAGAAAGGCCGCGGGGCACGGCTTGAGCGCGGCGGGCGGAGAGCGCTTTTGACTTCGGGCCGGGGATTGAAGTACGCAGTTGAATAGTTGACATCGTCGGTTCCCAGTGGCCAGTGGTCAGTGATCAGTGGCCAGTAAATTCGTTCTTTGCTTCACTGGCCATTGGTCACTGACCACTGGCCACCGTCTTTCAGTACCAGCCGATTGGTGCTTCGTTCAGATTGATGTAGACCTGCTTGGTTTCGAGATATTCTTCGATGCCCCAGGGACCTAGTTCACGGCCGAAGCCGGATTGTTTGTAGCCGCCCCACGGGGCTTCGACATACGTGGGCTGCATGTGATTCACCCAGACGATGCCGGCACGCAGGGCTTTCACGGCGCGCATCGCCTTGAAAATGTCGCGGGTCCAGACCGCGGCGGCTAACCCGTAGGGCGAATCGTTGGCGATCTTGAGCGCGTCTTTTTCGTCGTCGAAAGGGATCACGGCCGCAACCGGGCCGAAGATTTCTTCGCGAGCGATGCGGGCGGAGTTGCTGACGTCGGAGAAGATCGTGGGCTGGACGTAATAACCTTTGCTGATTTTCTCGGGGCGTCCGCCACCGGAAGCGAGCTTGGCCTCTTTCTTGCCGATCTCGATATAGGAGTTGACGCGGTCATATTGTTCTTTGCTGACAAGCGGGCCCATCTTGGTTTCGCGGTCGAGCGGCGGGCCGAGCTTGATCTTCTTGGCTTTTTCCGTCATGGCTTCGACGAACTTTTTGTAGATCGACTTTTGCACCAGTATGCGGCTGCCGGCGGAGCAAACTTCGCCTTGATTGATGAAGACGCCGAAGAGCGCACCATCGATGGCGGCTTCAAAGTCGGCGTCGGCGAAGAAAATGTTGGGCGACTTGCCACCCAGTTCCAGGGTGACACGCTTTACCGTATCAGCGGCTTGTTTCACGATAATCTTGCCCACGGCGGCACTGCCGGTGAAGGCGATTTTGTTTACGTCGGGATGCTGCACCAGCGGAGCGCCGCAGGTTTCGCCGAAGCCGGTGATAATGTTGACGACGCCCGGAGGCAGGCCACAGTCTGCGAAATATTTCGCAAACTCGAGCGCCGTGAGCGGAGTTTGCTCGGCAGGCTTGAGGACGCAGGTGCAACCTGCCGCGATTGCCGGCGCAAGTTTCCATGCGGCCATGAGGAGCGGATAATTCCAGGGAATGATTTGTCCGGCGATGCCGACTGGCTCCTTGAGCGAGAGGGACATCGCATTGTCGGGAACGGGGTTGACGTAGCCAACTACCTTGGTGGCGAGGCCGCCGTAGTATTCGAAGCAAGTCGCGGCGTCGTTGATGTCGAACTCTGCTTCGACGATGGGTTTGCCGGTGTTGCGGCATTCCAGTTCGGCGAGCGCGGGGAGATTGGCGCGGATTTTTTCTGAGAGGCGGAAGAGGACGCGACCACGTTCTTGCGCCGTGGTAGTCGCCCATGGTCCTTCTTCAAAGGCGGCTTTGGCGGCGGCTACGGCGCGGTTTACGTCGTCAGGACCGGCGTCGGGGACTTGCGCGATTATTTCTTCCGTCGAGGGGTCATAGACCGGGAAGGTCTTCGCGGACTTGCTCGCGACCCACTCGCCGTTGATGTACATCTGATAGGTTTTTACTTCCGTTGTGATTCCGCCCGGCATTTGATTTCGACCTCCAGCGTACCTCAGGGGCTAAAGCCCAAAAAATCCTAGTCCCTAGCGGCACGACTAAAGTCGTGCCCTTCCCGATCTTTACTAGTCGTTTAACGGCACTACCAAAGTCGTGCCCTTCCCGATTTCTGAGCGCCGCGTCTTGAGGCGACCGTAGACGAAAAAGAAAAAGGCGGCAGTAACGATGCCGAAAAACAGCGTCCCAAGCCGACCATCCAAACCTCGTACTTCCACACCGATGTAATCTGCTGGGCCGGGAAAAATACGAGCGCTATGCCAAGGATTGTGGTGAGGAGTCCGCTGGTCCCGGCCACGAATAACGTGGTGCGGCCATAGTGGCCGCTTGGAGCCGGCTCAGTGATTGCGAATTTCACGAGCGCGCCGAACATGTAGAGAAAGGGAACGAGATTCAGCACGACGGCCAGCGACAAAAGTTTCTGAAATGTTTCCTGAACGCCGGCGCCGGCAAGGTTCAAAATCACAAGCACTGCGGAGACCATGCCCTGCACGATCAAAGCCGCGTAGGGAGTTGAGTAACGTGGGTGAATGTTGCCGAGCCACGAAGGCATGTAAGAATCGAGGCCTGCAACGAAGGGAATGCGAGCGCAGCCGCCTATCCAGGCTGAGCCGATCCCGGCGATAGCCAGGCTGAGCATCACGGCAAAGGGCACCAGAATCCAGTTCGCGCCGACGCGGGCGGCCATTGCGCCGACCGCCTGAACTATACCCTGCAGCACATTGACGCTTTTTCCCACGGAAATCAGCAGCGTCAGCGTGACGGCGACGTAGAGCGAGCCTGCAATCAGGCCACCCCAGGCAACGGCTCCGGGAAGTGTGCGGGCCGGATCGCGGATCTCGTCACCCATCACCGAGGCGAGCTCGAGGCCGATCAGACCGAAGCAGATGACGCCGAAAGAATTGAGAACGAAGCGCGGGTTGGCGGGAATTTTGAAGTCGGCAGGGGTGATGGTGGTGCCAAAGCGCGAGTAGATCAATACGCCCAGGCCGATCAGCACTGCCGCAGCAATAAAAGTGCCGATGGCGCCGAGGTTGTTGATCCATTTGCCGATGCCCAGGCCAAGAATGTTGAGCAGGGTGAGGAACGACAGCAAGGCAAGCGACATGATGAGCGCAAAAGATTTGCTATCCGCAAGCCCCGCGTGGCCCGGGCCCAGAATAAAAACCGAAACGCCGACGAAGTAGAGCATGATCGTCGGCACGTAGAGCATGTTGTTGGTCCAGTAACACCAGCCGGAGAGAAATCCGTGGAAGTTGCCGAAGACTTCTTTGGCCCAGAGATAGACTCCGCCTTCGCCGGGATAACGGTGGGCGAGTTCGATTACGGCGATGCCTTGGGGGAAGAAAAAGAGGACCAGCGAGATGATCCAGAGCCAGATGGTGACGCCGCCGTTGGCTGCGATGGAGGGAACTACGTTCAAGTTGAAGACGGCAACTACGAAGAGGAGGACTAGATCGCGGCGTCCGAGGGCGCGGATCAAGTGAGGCTGAGGAGCGGGTTGGGCGGTGGTGGACAAAGTGTCTCGCTGCAAACAGCAGATTCCTCACCGGGCTTTCGCCCGGTTCGGAATGACAAAGCTTTTTATTAACTGTCGGCAGGGACAGTCGAGGGCGGCTGTCCCCACTCGAACATTCCTGATCTACGCGTCTAGTGCGCGGCCAACGCTGGCTGACCGATTCGTTCCTGCTGCGCTTTCGCGAGCGATGACGCGATGTCGTCGAAGGCTGCCAGGTGCTTGTCGATGTCGGCCTCGGTGTGCTGGACGGAAATCGTCCACTGCTCGTCCCACCAATAAGGTTGCGGCATCACGCCGCGGTTGACCATGGCGAACCAGTAGTGGCGCCAGAGATCGATATCGATCGTGGTCCAGTCGCGGTAGTTGCGAATTTCCTTCGGATAGAACATCAGCGCACCGTTGACGCCTGCTTGCGCAATGTAGGCTTGCAGTCCGACTTTCGCGATGGTCTTGCGATATCCTTCGGCGAGCTTTTTGCCGAGCTTGTCGACGTGAGCATAGTTGTCGCGGGTCAGGACTTCGCGGAATGTTGCCAGGCCGGCGGCCATTGATACTGGATTCGTATTGTAGGTGCCGCCGTGGAAGACTTTGTGTTGCGAGATGAGGTCCATCACGGACTTGCTGGCGCCGAAGGCGGCTAACGGCAAGCCTCCGCCAATTGATTTGGCGAGGCAGATCATGTCGGGATGAACGTTGAAATATTCGCTGGCTCCGCCCCAGCCGAGTTTAGCTCCGGTTTTTACTTCGTCGAAGATCAGGAGCGCGCCGTTTTTCGTGGCGATGTCGCGCAGACCTTGCAGGAAGCCCGGTTCCGGCATGCAGAGGCCGACGTTCATGAGGATAGGTTCGAGAATGATCGCGGCAATCTCGCCGGGATTTTCTTTGAACCGGCGCTCGACGGTTGCGAGGTCGTTGAAGGTGGCAATGGTGACATTGGCAACCGCGGATTTCGGCACGCCGAGTCCGCCGGGGACAGAGATTGGATTGTCGATATCGCCGAAATCGGGAGCGTGCGGCTTTACGCTGACCAGGGCGGAGTCGTGCAAGCCGTGGTAGGCGCCCTCAAACTTTATGATCTTGTCTCGACCGGTAGCGGCGCGAGCCAGGCGGATGGCGTGCATGGTGGCTTCAGTGCCGCTGTTGCCGAAGCGGACCATCTCGACAGGAAAGCGGTTGCAGATTTCTTCCGCGAGTTCCCATTCCATGTCGTGAGGCATGCCAAACATGGTTCCGGTGGAGAGACGTTTCTCCACGGCCTTCATCACGGCGGGATGGCAATGTCCGGCCATGAGCGCGCCGAAAGTCAGGTTGTGGTCGATGTATTCGTTGCCATCGAGGTCGCGAAACTTGCTGCCGCTGGCTTCTTTCACGAAGATGGGCCAGGGATCGTAATGGCGATAGTTGCTGGCCACGCCGAGCGGAATGCGTTTGAGATTTTTCTGGTGCGCTGCGGCGGACTTGGGCGTGCGGCGCTCGTAAGTTGCGAGCTCCTTCTGCAGATCGGGATACATCGAATTTCTCCGGGGAACTCAGGCCGGCGGTTTCCTGGTAAGGCTGCGGGCCATTAGAATGCCGGGACGGACGGGCCGTCCCGGGGCTATTGCTTATTTTAATACCTAAAGCTAGAAAAAGAACTTTAAAGCAAACTGCAACAGCCGCGGATCGCCGGCCGTTGCGATCTTCCCGAACGACGTCGGACCGTCCGAAAAGCCGCCGTCAGGGTTCGAGTAATTCGTGTGGTTGAACACATTGAAAATTTCCCCACGGAACTGGAAGTACTTCGTCTCGCTGATGGGAATCTTCTTGTGCACCGAAAAATCCCAATCGATAAGCCCAGGCCCGCAGCAGATGGTGCGTTGCGTGCCGTTGTTGAAACTGCCGAGCGGCGGAACTGGCGCGCCATTCGGGGTCGCCGCAGTCGCAAAATCGTTGGGATTGAACCAATACCCGGACGTGGTCAGACCGAGGTTCGTATAAGTTTTTCTGGGATCCAGCTTCGTGAAAGGCGCCACCAAACTGGGCGCTTCGGTGCCCAGAAAGAACAAACTGTTAATCAGTTCCGTGTCGTCCTCGGTATTCAGACGGATGGGGAAGCCGCTCTGGAACTGGGTTATGCCGGAAACCTCCCAGTCATCGAGCACTTTGCCGACAAATCCCGAGTACTTGCGAACAGGTAGTTCCCAGTCGTAGCTGACCACGAATCGCTGCTTCGAATTGAACAGCGACAGGGCGCGGCTGGCGCGGTAATTGAAGGGATCGAGCGTTTCTTCAAACGTGGATCCGTCATCGATCGACTTGCTGTAAGTGTAGGCGGCCTGGAATTGCAGGCCGCGAGAGAAGCGCTTCTGCAGCATCATCTCGAGCGCGTTGTAGTTGGAGTTGGCAATGGTGTCTTCGGCAAAGATATCGGTGAATACCGGCGTACCGTCGACCGGGCATCCGGTATTAGTGGTAAATGCGGGCAGCGTGGAATTGCAATTCGGCGAGGAATATGGGCGCAGCCCGACCAGGTTGAGAGTTTGGTTGGCGCCGGTGACGACAGTGCCGTTGGGCATGTGGAACGGGAAGCCGGTTGGGACGGTTACGCTCCACTGCGCATCTTCGGCCGTAGGCGCACAGGTGGCCTGAGAGCCGTAAGAATTCACGAAGTTCGCATTGATATTCGAAATGCTCATGATATCCAGACACGTCTGCGGGTTGGAGGGATTGATGTCGTGAGTAGCCAGCAGACGATGACCTTGCGATCCGACATAACCAACCTGGAACATCATGCTGCCGGTAAGTTCCCGCTGGATGGTGAGGTTGTATTGCGTGGTGTATTGCGAGCGCAGGTGGGGTTCGAATTCGCCGTAGAGAAGGATGGGGCGAAACAGCGACAAATCCGTAGGCTGGCCTTTCGCGGGCGTGATAATTCCGCCGAAAGGATTGGGCGCCGTATATTCGCCCTGGTTCACGAACGGAGTATTGAAGAAAACATCGGAGAGCGACGAACTTCCACCGAAAGGAGGCTCGGCACCGAACTGGGCCAGAACCAGCTCTTCGATCGGGTTGTAGAAAAGACCCCAACCGGCGCGAATGCTGGTTTTGCCATCGCGGCCGGGACTGTAGGCTATGCCGATGCGCGGCGCAAAGGACTTGTAGTAGGTGGAGGTCATTCCTGCCGGAACGCCCGGATCACCTGGCACTACAAGGCCGGTGGGTTCGCGCGCCCGTGTTCGCGCAGGTCGGATTCGCTACGCCCAGCCGTCCAATGGCTGTAACTTGCTCCGTAGGGCGCGCTGGTGGTGATTCCGCAGGGATAGACGGTGGAATTCTGCCCGGGCCGGAAGGTTTCCACGTGGCCGCTGATATCGGTCGGCGGCGGAGAGTATTCCCAGCGCAATCCGTAGTTCAAAGTGAAGTTGGGCTTGATCTTCCAACTGTCCTGCACGAAAGGATATGCCGCGGTGCTGCGAATGTCCTCGCGCTGACCGGAGCCCTGCGTGTAGGCATCCGCCAGTCCCAGCAGGAACTCGGCATATGATCGCCGTCACCGGGGACAATCGCGTTGGGTCCGCTATTGTCGAAGGTAAACTCGCCATTGAGGTCGAAATAGTAATACTGATCGAAGCGCATGCGGCGGATATCTACGCCGAACTTGAAGGTGTGGTTGCCTTTTACCCATGTGAGTTCATCGGACCACTGAAAACTATTGCCCACCTGGGGCAGAAAACCCTCGAAGTTGTTACCGAACGAAGCGTCCGCCGGAAATGTTGACGTAAGGAACTCCGGTAAGGCTTGAAGGCAAGCCTGGCGTAATGCCCAGATTCGCGGCGGTGCCGAATTCACTCGTGATGGCCGAAGAGTCGGAAGTGCCGGTAAAGCAAAATTGTGTGCGGCGCTCCGCTGCATGTGGAGGTAAGCGCGCCGGTCGTTTGCGGCTTTGATGTAGCCGAGTTGGCCCTCACGCATGTAGGTGAAGTGGGCCTCATTCACCAGAGCATTGTTGATGGTCCAGGTATGGGTGAAGTTCCATTGCTGGTTGCGAAGGTCGTTGAGATTACCGAAACCTGGGACGTTGGCGCCGGCCGCCTCGAAGGTATCGTAGGGCATGAAAATCGCGCATGTCGTTGAAGTAGTAATAAGCGGTGAAGTTCTGGCGATCATTGATCTTGTGGTCGAAGCGGAAAGTAAACTGGTCCTGGTTATGGTCCCCACAGGGACAACCTGATTTTCGCCGGTCCCGATATTGGCTGCAGGAACGAATTTCTGAAGCAAGTTGGCAGCGACCGGGTCCTGGCATGGCGCCGGAATCACGCCGGTGGGAAAAACCGAAGACCAATCCGTAAGACCGTCCGGGTCCATTGGAAGCCCGGCGACAGTGTAACCCAAGGCGGCATCACACCCGCTACGCCCGTCCAGCACGTTGGCGATAAAACCGCCTGTCTGGATTCCCCCTGCAAAGGGAGCCTGACCGGAAAAGTCCCCGCTGAACTCGCCCGTGGGAGCGGTCACCGAGGGAGTGCCGGTGGGAACGTTCAGTAATTGTCCGGGCTGGCCGTCGCGGATGCGGCGCGCTTCGTAGGAAAGAAAGAAGAAGGTGCGGTCCTTCTTGATGGGGCCGCCGAACGTGCCGCCGAATTGGTTTTGGTTAAGTTGCGGCTTGACGGTGTCTGGATAGGTGCGCGAATCCAGAATCGTGTTGCGGAAGTATTCGTACAGGTCGCCGTGGAAACCATTGCCTCCCGACTTCGTGATCACATTAACCACGGAGCCGGAATTGCGGCCGTATTCGGCGTCGAAAGTGTTGGTGATGACACGAAATTCCTCGACCGCGTCGGGAGTGGGCTCAATCGTCGGAGTGTTCACGAACTGATCGTTGGCGTCACCGCCGTTGACACTGAAATTGTTGGCGCGGGTGCGGCCCCCGTTCACGGAGACTGAACCGGGGTCGTCCGAGCCAGCGAACAAGCTGCCGCTCGATCCCAGCTGGGACTGCACGCCAGGCTGCAGTTGCAGGAACTGATAGGTATCGCGAGTGTTCAGGGGAAGTTCATTCACCGAGCGGTCATTGATCACGGCGCCGAGCTGGGTGCTGGTGGTATCGACCTGAGGAGCTTCAGAGGTTACTTCGACCGTCTCCTGGGATCCGCCGATTTGCAGGGTGGAGTTGAGCGTGACCACCTGATTGACGTCGACGATGACGCCTTTCTGAACATTCTTCTTAAACCCGGTCAGCCCAAACTGTACGGTATAGGTGCCGGGGGCGACATCGACGAAGCTGTAATCGCCACTCTCGTTGGTGTTAGCGTCGCGGCTGATGCCGGTGGCCTCGTTGGTAAGAGTGATCTTCGCAGCCGAAAGGACGGCTCCGCTGGGATCGGCGACACGGCCCAGGATGCGGCCGCTGGCGCCTTGGGCCGGAAGCAGAGTAGGGAGCAACAGACAGATGGCGGTCAGGCAAACCGTTAGCAGACACGTCTTGGTCCAGCGGGCTCGCAGCGACGGCATGGAACCTCCAGGCATCCTGAAAAGAAGTTTTTTCTCTGAAAGCTACAGCTTGTGTCTCGCCACAACCTTGCTATAATCCCGCAAGGTTGTAGAAGGGTAGAGAAGGGGGAGGCGCACTGTCAAGGATAAAAAAAGCGCTGCCTCTTATAGAAAATTCTTATCGGCCGGCCGCAGGTGATGAATTCATCCAGAGCACGAGCTTATTTGAAAATCGGCGATGTGGCGCGGCGGGTGGGCGTGTCGCCGTCGGTCATCCGGTCGTGGGAGAGTCTGGGGCTCACGCGTCCGCGGCGCACTGAGAGCAGGTACCGGCTGTATACGGCGGATGACGTCAAGTTGCTGAAGCGGGCGCGATTTTTGCGGAAGGTGCGGGGGTTGAACGCGGCCGCGATTGTCGAACTGCTGCGGCGGGAACGGAGGGTGAGTCCAGCGGCGGATGGAAGTGTCGGCGCGGTGGGCTCGCATTTGCGGCAGTTGCGCGCCAAGCGTCGTCTGTCCCTAGCGCAGGTCGCGCATGCAGTTGGCATCTCGGTGGGATTTCTGAGCGCGCTCGAGCGTTCGCAAATGAGCGGGTCGGTGGGCACGCTGCGCAAGCTGGCGCGGTTTTACAAGACCAACATCCTGGATTTTTTTGATGCCGCCGGCACCAGCAGCCGGCAGGTGCAGCCCGAACAAAGAAAGGTGCTGGAAGCCGGGCCAGGCGTGCGTATGGAGTTGCTGGCCTGGGGCAACACCGCTGTCATGGAGCCGCACCTGTTTCGCGTGGCGCCGGAAGCCGGCAGCGGGGACTCTTACACGCACGAGGGCGAAGAGTTCCTCTACGTGTTGCGCGGAGAACTGGCGATCACGCTGGAAAAAAAAGAATACCGGCTCAAGAAGGGCGACAGCTTTTATTTTGAGAGTGCGACTCCGCACCATTGGAAAAATCCCGGGCGGGCGGAGACCTGGGTGCTGTGGGTCAATACGCCGCCGACGTTTTGAAGGAGGGACTATGAAGGTGAGGCATTCGGCCATCCTGCTGTCGCTGGCATTGTTGTTCACTCCTTCGTGCGCGAAGAAAACGCCCACTCTCAGTTTGCTGGTGTGGGAAGGCTATGCCGATCCCTCGTTCGTCAAGGCTTTTGAAGAACAGCATCATTGCAAAGTGTCTGCGTCGTATATGGGGTCGAGCGACGAACTGGTCGCCAAGCTGCGCGGAGGCAGTGCGGGAAATTATGACGTGATCTCGCCTTCTAGCGATGTGGCCACTTCGATTGCTGCGGCGGGACTGGCTGCTCCTTTGGATTTGACGAAGATCCCCAGCTACGGGCAACTCTCTCCGCAGCTCACTTCCCTTCCGTTGGTGCGGGTGAAGGGTCAGGTGTATGGAGTTCCGTTCATGTGGGGTCCGGATCCGCTGCTCTACGACACTACGGTTTTCGCGCAGCCTCCGGAGAGCTGGAACGTCTTGTGGGATCCGACATACAAAGGAAAGATTTCCGTGTGGGACGATTTGTCGACGGTTTACATGGCAGCGCAAGTTCTGGGCTATGACAAGCCCGATCCCTCGCAGCTTTACAACTTGACCGACGAACAGCTTGAGGCAGTCAAGAAGAAGTTGCTGGATCTGAAACCGAACATCCGCAAGATGTGGTCGACGGGCGGGGAGTTGACGAATCTTTTTCAAAATCACGAAGTGGTCGCGGCCATGGGCTGGCCGTTGATGACCAATCAACTGCGCAAGATCAACTTCCCCGTGGGCGAGACCATTCCGAAGGAAAATACGACAGGCTGGATCGATCACCTCATGATCACGGCAGGCAGCGAGAACAAAGACCTGGCGTATGAGTTTCTCGAGTACATGATTGAAGCGCAGACCCAGAAGAAAGTGACCGACGTGACGGGATACACTCCGGCGAATCCCCAGGCGGCGCGGTTGATGACGCCGGACGAAGTAAAGAGCCTGCATCTCGACGATGTCGACAACTATCAGAAGCGGCTTTATTTCTGGCAGAACGTGCCGCGGCGCGCCAAGTACAACGAAATCTGGAACGAAGTGAAGGCGGCGCAGTAGAAGCGGGAATACTGATAAGCACAACTACGATCCAATGTCTTCTACCACGACGGCAGCAAACACACACGCGAACTCAAGCCATCCGACTGCGCCCCTCACGCTGCTCAGCATTCGAAACGTGGCCAAGCAGTTCGGGAAGAACATCGTGTTGCGGGACATTTCTCTCGATGTCGCGGAGGGAGAATTTCTCACGATCCTGGGGGAAAGCGGTTCGGGCAAGACGACGCTGCTGCGCATTATTGCCGGCTTTGAGACGGCGAGCGCGGGCGAGGTGTGGATGGGCGAGGAACGACTGGACCGCCAGCCACCCTACCGGCGCCGCGTGAACACTGTGTTTCAACACTATGCGTTGTTTCCACACCTCACCGTAGAGCAGAACGTAGCTTACGGATTGCGCGTCGCAAAAAGACCCGAAGCGGAGATTACGTTGCGCGTGGCGGAAGCGCTGGAAAAAGTAAAAATGTCAGCACACGCCAAGTCAAAGCCCTCAAAAATCAGCGGCGGACAGCAGCAGCGCATTGCACTGGCCCGGGCGCTGGTAAACCGTCCACGGCTGCTGTTGCTCGACGAGCCGCTTTCCGCGCTCGATGCGAACCTGCGCCGGCAAATGCAAGTGGAATTGAAATCGCTTCAGCGCGAAGTCGGCATTTCGTTCATCTTCGTCACCCATGATCAGGAAGAGGCAATGGTGACGTCGGACCGCATCGCGCTGCTCCGCTCGGGAGAACTGGAACAGGTGGCGACGCCTCGGGAAATATATGGCCGGCCGGTCACCGCCTACGCGGCGCAGTTTATTGGGCATACGAATCTGCTCAAGGGCGAAGTGCGAGCAGGAACTGTGCGCTGCGGTCTGTTGACTTGGCCGGCCGAGCTTCCCGACGGGCCCGCGCTGTTCTCGCTACGTCCGGAAAACATCCGCCTGGCTACCGGAAACGCACCGCCGCCCGGCACTGTGCGGGTTCGTGGAAGAGTCCGTCATCAGGCGTTTCATGGCGCGACGGAGTTGATTCGCGTGGAGTGCGGAGACGGGACGGTGTTAGTGGTGCGGACTCCCGGCGCCGGCGGCGCTCTGCATGACGTCGAACTCGAGTTCTCCGCCGCGGATGCAATTCTGGTGCGCGAGTCTCCGGAAAGAATCTGATGTTCTCACGAGCCTACAAAACGGCGGTGACTCTGCCTCCACTCGTGTGGGTGACGGTGTTTCTGCTGATCCCGTATTTGCTGATGTTCTGCTATAGCTTCTGGTCGGTGTCTCCGTCGCAGACGATTGTGCATTCGTGGAACTTCGCCAACTATGGCCAATTGCTGCGAGTCGACGTTTATTGGCAGACGCTGTTGCGTTCGATGTGGATCGCCGCGCGCGTGACCGCCTTCTCTCTGCTGCTGGGCTATCCGCTGGCATATTTTCTTTCTTTCTATGCGGGAAAGAAAAAAGATCTGCTTTATCAACTGGTGATCATTCCACTCTGGGTCAGCTACCTGGTGCGCGCCTATGCTTGGAAGACAATTCTGGGCTCGGACGGCGTTCTGAATACCCTGTTGCAGTATGTGCACCTGACCAGGCATCCCTTGGAGTTTCTCCTGTACAGCCCGTTTGCCGTGGTGCTGACGCTGACTCACATCTACACTCCGTTTGCCTTTCTGCCGATCTACGCCGCGCTCGAGCACATTCCGCGCAATTTGGTGGAAGCGTCGCACGATCTCGGCGCAACTCCCGCGCAAACGTTCTGGAAGGTAATTCTGCCGCTCTCGATTCCGGGAGTGGTCGCGGGCGCCACCTTTGCCTTCGTGCTGAGCCTCGGCGATTTTCTCGCGCCTCTGCTGCTGGGCGGGCCGGGCGGCATCATGATTTCGAACATCGTAGTGAGCCTGTTTGGCGCGGCTTACAACTGGCCGCTGGGTGCGGCGATATCGTTCTGCATGCTGCTGCTGGTTGTAACCCTGCTGGTTTTTTCCGAACGGCTGGAAAAGAAATGGAGCTTCTCGTGAGCGAAACGAAATTCGATTCCGGCTCGCGCTGGTTGCTCGGCCACGCCGTCGCCGTATTTGCATTTCTTTATTTGCCCATTGCCGTTCTCATCCTTTATTCATTCAACGGCGAGGGTGTGGGAGGGTTTCCGCCGCACTATCTGACGCTCGACTGGTATCGCATACTTTTCGCCGACGGACCCATCTGGGATTCGGTGCTGAACAGCCTGCAGGTGGCACTCGCGGCGATGGCGATTTCGTTGACTTTCGGCGTGCCGGCGGCACTGGCGCTCGAGCGGGCGCAGTTTCCGGGCAAGGCGTTGTTTCGGCGATTGGTGCTCCTGCCATTAATCCTGCCGGGCATTATCACCGGACTTTCGTTGCTCATGCTCTTCAACGTGACAGGAACAAAGCTCAGCCTGCTGACAATTGTTCTGGGACACGGCACGGCCCTGATCTCCGTGGCCACAACCGAAGTATTTGCGGGCCTGCAGAAGCTCGACCGGGCGCAGGAAGAAGCGTCTCTCGATCTCGGCGCGAATTATTGGCAAACATTCTGGCGCATCACGGTGCCGAACCTGAAGCTCCCGATTATCGGCGCGGCCTTGCTGATCTTCACGCTTTCGATGGATGAGATTGCAGTCAGCTTCTTCCTGATCGGGCGCGATAACACGCTGCCGCTGGAAATCTGGGGACGGCTGCGGCGCGGCATCACGCCGGAAATCAACGCCGTGTCGACCATTATCTTTGTGTTTTCGCTGGTGGCAATTGTGTTCTGGTACCGCTTGCGCGTGCGCAGCGAAAACGCGGCGGAAGGAGAAACAAGATGAGTGCAAATCGCAGGGACTTCATTAAGTTCGTGGTTGCAGGCGCGGTAACCGGGGGCTGCCCGATCGACCTTTCGCTGGTGACCGCGCAGACGGCGGATTCGCAGAACAATCACGCCGCGGATGTAGACGGGGAAGACAACCGCATCTGCCACCAGGTGCGCGACAAAGGCAGCAGCTTTTTCACGCGGCCTCCGGCGTCGGCGCGGCATGACGTAGTGATCGTGGGCGGCGGCGTCAGTGGACTGGCCGCGGCTTACCGTTTGCAGCACCGTGATTTTCTCCTGCTCGAGAAAGAGCCGCACTGGGGTGGAAATGCCTACGCCATGGAGTATGAGGGCAGCACTTACGCAACTGGATCGGCGTTCCTGGCAAAGGAGGAATTTACTTACCACTTCGCCAAGGAGATTGGACTGGATCCATTGCCGGTTAACAGCCCCGATGCCAGCATCATTCGAGGTGAGTTAATCCTCGACACGTGGGGCGACGGACTCGATAAGCTGCCTTATTCTCCGGCAGTGCGCGAAGGGTTTAAGAAATTCAAAAAAGAAATGCTCGCGATTGATGTCGAAAAGCGCAGCAAAGAACTCTTTGAGAAGCCTCTTTCCGATTTCCTGAAGGACTATCCGGAAGAACTCAAGCAGTGGTGGGACAACTTTGGGCCTTCCAACTGGGGTGCAGCCAGCGAAGACACGGCTTCAGCAGTGGCCATCGAGGCGTTGCAGGAGATGGGCGGAGAGAACCGCGTTGACGATCGCTACACCTGGCCCGGAGGCTTGGGCGCGATCACGAAAAAACTGGCGGAAATTCTCCAGCCAAAATACAAAGACCGCATGCAGTCGGGCGCGACCATCGTGGCCGTGGTTTCGGAAAAAGAAGACGTGCAGGTGACTTACATGCTGGGCGGCGAATTGAAAACGGTTACGGCCAAGACCGTGATCATGGCATCGCCGAAGTTCATCACGCGGCGCATCGTCGACGGACTGCCCGACAAGCAGAGCGACGCCATGCAGCAGATTCGCTATATTCCTTATCCCGTGGTGAATCTGATTTTCGACAAGCCGGTATTCAATCACGGCTACGACACCTGGTGCCCGGGCAATTCCTTCACTGACTTCATCGTCGCTGACTGGGTGATTCAGAAGCAGGCGGGCTACCAGCAGAAATTCAACATCATCACTTGCTATACCCCGATGAAGGAAGGGGAGCGCAACCGTCTATTGACCGAGCCCGGAGCGCGCAGGATCGCCGCTAACGTGTTGAGTGATTTTCAGAAGCTGATGCCGGGGTTCAAGGTCGATCCCATCGAGGTTCACATCTACCGCCGGGGACATCCTTTGTATATGTCGACGCCCGGGCTGTTCACGCAGGTGCAGCCGCTGGTGCGGCAGCCCATGGATCGCGTCTTCTTCGCGAATACAGATTCCCAGGGGCCAGAATCGACTACCAACGGTGGCATACTTGCAGCGCAGCGCGCGGTAAATGAAGTCGAGGCGCGGCTGGCGGGAAAGCCCGCGCCCAAGGAAAAAGCTGTGGCGGGTTGACGGTTTTTCCTCTTCGCTTTCGAATCACAGTACGCCCTGAAGTTTGTTCTCCGGGCGACTCGCACCGAAGTGCGATCTAATCCCCTGAGAAGCCTCCAAGCATAGTAAAGTTATAGATGGGGCATAGCGGCTCCGAACCGTCCGCCGCTGTCAATCCGATCCGTGAATAAAGGACAACTGATACTTTGAGTTTGAGCATTCGCAATATCGCCATCATCGCGCACGTGGACCACGGCAAGACCACGCTCGTCGACGCCATGCTGCAACAGAGCGGCACTTTCCGCTCCAACGAGCACCACGTCGAACGCGTGATGGATTCGAACGAACTGGAACGCGAGCGCGGCATCACCATCCTGGCTAAGAACACTGCCATCTTCTATCACGACGTCAAGATCAACATTGTGGATACGCCCGGCCACAGCGACTTTGGCGGCGAAGTGGAACGCGCGCTGAAAATGGTCGATGGAGTGATGTTGCTGGTCGATGCGAGCGAAGGCCCGCTGCCGCAGACGCGGTACGTACTGAGCAAGGCTCTCGAAGCCAAGCTGCCGCCCATTGTGGTGATTAATAAGATCGACCGGCCCGACGCTCGGCCACAGGAAGTGCTCAACGAAATCTACGACCTGTTTATCGATCTCGACGCCAAGGAAGATCAGCTCGACTTTCCGGTTCTCTACACGAATGCGAAGGAAGGGACGGCTTCGACCGACATTAAGGGTGGGGGCGAGGACCTGCGGCCGTTGTTTGATGCGATCCTGAAAACCATTCCGCTCCCCCAAGGCGATCCGAAAGGGCCGTTGCAGATTCTGGTCGCGAACCTCGACTACAGCGATTATCTGGGACGCCTGGCCATCGCCCGCGTTTTCAACGGAACCATGTTCACCGGCGAAGACGTGGCCATCGCCAAGCTCGACGGGTCGATACACAAGACCAAGATCACGAAACTGTTCTCGTTCTCCGGACTGAAGCGAACTGATATCACCGAAACCGTGTTGGGCGACATTGTTGCCGTGGCTGGCGTCGAAGGAATCACCATTGGCGAAACCATTACGGACGCGGAGAATCCCGCGCCACTGCCGCCCATCGTGATCGACGAGCCCACCATCGCGATGATGTTCACGGTAAACAATTCTCCATTCGCGGGACGCGAAGGCACCTACGTCACTTCACGAAATCTTCGGGAGCGTCTGGCGAAGGAACTGCTCACCAACGTTTCTCTGCGCGTGGAGGAGATGGGCACCACCGACTCGTTCAAAGTACTCGGGCGCGGTGAACTGCAGCTCTCTATCACCATTGAAATGATGCGGCGCGAGGGTTATGAACTGATGGTCGGCAAGCCCGAGATCGTCACCAAACGCATTGACGGAAAGCTGATGGAACCGGTGGAGCATCTCACGGTCGACGTTCCGGAAGGATTCGTTGGCGTGGTGATGGAGCAGTTGGGATCGCGCAAGGCCGAAGTGACCAACATGCACAACCACGGCTATGGGCGGGTGCGCATTGAGTTCCGCGTGCCCAGCCGCGGATTGATCGGCTTGCGCAGCCAGTTGCTCACCGACACGCGTGGCACCATCGTCATGAATTCGCTGTTCGATGGATACACGGAGTGGCAAGGGGAAATCCCGCACCGGATTACGGGAGCATTGATTGCAGACCGGCCCGGCACTTCGACGGCGTACGCACTATGGGGCTTGCAAGAACGTGGCGAGCTGTTTGTCAGTCCTGGCATTGAATTGTATGAAGGAATGATCATCGGCGAGAACGCGAAAGACGATGATCTCGACGTCAACGCGGTTCGCGAAAAGAAACTCACCAACATGCGCGCTTCAACTGCCGACGAAGCGATTCGCCTGGTGCCTTTCCGGCAATTAAATCTAGAGCAAGCCATCGAATTCATTGCGGATGATGAATTTGTCGAGATCACTCCAAAGTCGTTACGTCTGCGAAAGAAAGTTCTGCAGGCCAACCAGCGCAAGAAGAAGGCGATGGCAGCGGTAGAGGAAGGGTGAAGTCCAGCGGTCGACATGCTGTATTAACCAGCCAGTTTGACAAACCTGCTATACTTCGTGCCGCATTCGACTGTTCGCCAGCTCCGGTCCCGATTTTCAGGAAGGCTCTCCGACCTGCCAGTCCGCCGCATCGAGCTTGCACTTTTGACAGCTCAATGCAGAGGCAGAGGCGTGAAGAATATTTTTGTAGGCAACTTGAGCTTTAACACATCAGAAGACGAACTGCGGCAGATGTTTGAGCCTCACGGGCAAGTGGACCGGGTCAGCATCATGACTGACCGCGATACTGGACGCTCGCGCGGGTTCGGCTTTGTAGAGATGGCCAGCAACGAGGATGGAGAAAAGGCCATCGCTGCGTTGAATGGCTCGCAGGTCGGTGGACGCACGCTCAACGTGAACGAGGCGCGCCCCAAAACCGAGCACGCGGGAGGCGGAGGACGCGACCGCGGAGGCCGCGGCGGCGATCGCGGCGGAGACCGTGGCGGCCGCGGCGGTGGTGGTGGTGGTCGGGGCCGCTACTAGCCGTTCCGAGTTCAGAGCAGAAGTTCACGATAATAGTTCGCACGAGCGCACTGCGACGGTGTTCGCAACTGTGGGACGGGCTTTGCTGGTTCACGCCTGAACGTTCACGCCTAAACGCCTGCCGGCTCCGGTTTTCGCGCGCGGCCCGAGCCCGCATTGAAGCTTCCCAACCCTCCCATGTAAACTAAAATCATCGCAGGCGCCCGTAGCTCAGATGGATAGAGCGATTGCCTCCGGAGCAATAGGTCGGGAGTTCGAATCTCTCCGGGCGCACCAGATTTTCTCTTCCTTCAATCTTTTCTGCGCTCTCTCGTCCTTGAAGGAAATCGGGCTGCGGCTTGCGCTCGATGCGTTCGTGTGTAAGATAGTTGCGGCGCGGGGCGCATCTTCATGTCTGACTCCCTTCATTTTGTGGTGGCGGGCCACCTGTGCGTCGATTTGACTCCCGCGTTGGCCGGCGCCTGGCCTCAACCGGGAGGCCTGGCGGAAGCTGGCGATTTACACTTCTCCTGCGGTGGCGCAGTCTCGAACGTCGGATCGGCGCTTTGGCGCCTGGGCTGTCCGGTGCGGCTGATCGGTTTGGTGGGTAACGACCGGTTGGGCGAAATTGCCATCCAATTAATGAAACCGCTTGGCGATCAGTCCGGGATTCGAATCGCGCCCGGACAGGCTACGAGCTACAGCATTGTCATCGCGCCGGAAGGCTATGATCGCGCCTTCCTCCACTGCCCAGGGGCCAATGCTGTATTCGCGTCGGCGGACGTGCGAGACGAAGATCTGAAAGGCGCTGGCTGGCTTCACTTTGGATACCCTCCAGTGATGCCGGTCATTGCTGCGGACGGTGGTAGAGAGTTGGCGGATTTGTTTCACCGCGCGAGGCAGCGGGGACTGCGGACCTCGTTGGATTTCTGTTCGATCAGCGGCACTGCGGCTTCAACGGATTGGCGGACGGTGCTGCGTAATTGCGCCCGAGCGGTGACCGTATTCTCGCCCAGCATTGACGAGCTGCGGACGGCTCTGCGGCAGCCGCCGAGAGACGCAGGCGATATCGCCGATGTTCGCTCGCTCGCAGGCGCGCTTTTTGCCATGGGGTTCTCTATACTCGCAATCAAGCTGGGAACCAGTGGCTTGTATCTGGCAACAACAGACGATGGCAGGGATCTGGCAGGTTGGCAATTCGGACCAGAGTGGCGCGCTCGCGAGCTTATGGCACCCTGCTTCCGGGCTCATGTCGTGAACGCGACCGGAGCGGGCGATTGTGCAATCGCCGGGTTGATCGCCTCCATCGCCGGCGGCAGCGGACCGGAGCAAGCGTTGACAATAGCCGCGGCGGCCGGCGCCTGCAGTGTAGAAACCTGGGATGCATCGAGCGGAGTGCGACCGATGGCGGAGTTGAAGGCACGCATAGAGTCAGGCTGGGAGCGGATCGAGAGCATGGCCCCCGGCAAGGATTGGATCTACGATGCGCGCGTGGGAGTTTGGAACCACGCCTGAGAGCAGGAGATGCGATGAAACGAAGCGAAGTTCTCGCAGCACAAGAGGCAGCGCGGCAGAAGCTGGCCGGCGTCGGCATTGCATTAACCCATGAAGAGGCGGCCAACATTGAAGTGGCCGATCTTGGACTCAATCATCTTGCATCAGAAGGCTTGGAGTTGGTCACCTATATAAACACCGACCGATACTGTGCTAAAGAATTGATCCTTTTCCCTGGCCAGACGTGTCCGGAACATCGGCATCCGCCGGTCAACGGGCGCGCCGGCAAGCAGGAAACTTTTCGCTGTCGCAAGGGCCTGGTCTGGTTATATGTGGAGGGAGCGCCTGGCCCGCGGATTCAGGCCAAGGTGCCAGAGGCGAGCAAGAAGTATTACACGGTATTTCACGAGATCGTGTTACGCCCCGGGGAACAATATACGATTCCGCCGAATACGTTGCACTGGTTCCAGGGAGGCCCGGAGGGCGCCGTGGTCTCGGAGTTCTCGAGCCCCAGCACCGATGAATTCGACGTCTTCACCGATCCAAACATTCGCCGAGCCACGGTTGTCGAGGACTAGACAAGCATGAGTGTGGACTCTCTGTTCGCAAAACTGGCGGCAATTCGCGCCAATCCCTCCGGCGGAACTTTTATTCTTGCCGATGCCCGAGACGCCGACATGTCCTGGGGTATCCCGAGCTTTGGCAAAGCTCGCTCGGGCCATGGTTTTCGATCCGCTCCCGCGTTTCTGGAAGAGATCCGCGCGGTCGTGCGCCAGGGTTTTGTCGATATATTGCTGGCATCGGCGTCAACGATGGACACGCTGGCGCACAAGGAGCGACTTTTCGACGGTACCCATGTCACTCCGGCGGTGCGGATCAACGATGCCACGGACATCTGGTGCCAGCGCGGGGCGCGCTATCGGGAATCGCCTTCGGCGCCGTTCGCCACGGCTTACATTCAGGAAGCACAATTCGGCAGACTCACCGCACCTCGCGAAGGCGCGCCGGTCGTCAATCTGGGATTGTATTCGATGACGTTCAACAACGATCTGGAAGCAGATCTGCGGAGCTTGCGTGCGTTTCGCGAATTCCGCGCCGAGGCCGAGAAGTCTGGCTTCCATTATTTTCTCGAAGTGTTTGCTCCGAATTCTCCAAACACAGGGCTGACTTCCGAACAGGTGCCGGCTTTTGTGAACGACCAGATTGTGCGGGCCTTGGCGGGCGTGCCTTCCAGCGGACGGCCGCTGTTTCTGAAAATCCCCTACTTCGGGCCGGGACCTCTCGAGGAGTTGGTGGCCTATGATCCCTCGGTCGTCGTCGGAATTCTGGGGGGCAGCAGCGGAACGACTTACGACGCCTTCAAACTATTGGCTGACGGCCGGGAGCACGGGGCGAGAGTCGCGCTGTTTGGCCGAAGGATTAAAGATTCCGAGCATCCGCTGGAATTTATCCGCATGCTGCGCTTGATCGCTGACGGAGAAATAGAACCGGAAGAAGCAGTGAAGAACTATCACAGCGAACTCGGGAAGCATGGCATAAGACCCAAACACCAGCTCGAGGAGGATCTGCAGCTCACTTCGGCGGCGACCAGTTAGTCTTCTGCTCCAATATGTACTGTGAGGATTCATGCCGAACACGCAGACGTTGATAGCTCAGGCCTACTCTGCCTTCAATCGTAGGGATATCGACGGCGCCCTGGCGCTCATGAGTGAGAACGTAAGCTGGCCCAAGGCATCGGAAGGCGGGCGTGTCGTCGGGAAAAAAGAGATTCGGTCTTACTGGACCCGTCAGTGGAAGGAGTTTAATCCTCATGTGGAACCACTTGAGGTAATCGACCAGGAAGGCGGCATTATTGAAGTCAAAGTTCATCAACTCGTGAAAAGCCTGGGTGGCGACGTCCTTTCGGATACCGAGGTGTGGCACGTTTATACCGTCGCGAATGGTCTTATTGAACGCATGGACCTCAAGAGAAGCGGAACGAGTTCGGACCTGACCCCATCTGCAGCATTCTCGAGACACTAGCGTGCGTCGGGATCAACCGCTTTTACATGCAACCTAGCCTAAGTCCTCACAGCGCGGCCACACGCCGCTGCACCAGCAGGAAATAAAGAGCGAGCAGAACCAGGAGGAGTCCGTTCACTCCTAACACCACCGGTGCGGTGAACAGCGGGACGAGCCATCCCGACAAAAGATTTCCCAAGGGCATGCCGCCGCGGAAGGCGAAATTGTAGACGCTCATCACGCGGCCACGCATTTCGTTGGTGACGATCAGCTGGACTAGTGAATTCACCGTAGCGAAGACCGCCATCATCGAAGCGCCCACCAGCACCAGGATGACGCCGCTTACCCGCACCGATTTCGAAAGAGCAAACCCGGAAATGCCTGCGCCCAGACAGAACAGCGCTCCGAGGGCCACCAGTCCCTTTCTTCGCATATTGCCCGCGCTCGCAATACTCAGCGAACCCAGGATCGATCCAAGTCCCATGAGCGCCAGCAGATTGCCGTAGGTTTCCGGACCGCGATGGAAAATATCTTTCACGAACACGGGAATGTAAGTTCGCATCGGCATGCCCAGGGCGGTCATGCAGAAGGCCAGCACAATCAGAGCTTCCATGGACGGCTGCTTGCGTGTGAAGCGGATGCCCTGCTTCAGGCTGCTGAACATTGTCTCCGTCGTTTTTACCGGCAGAAAGCGGGCGGTGATCATGGACAGCGACACGATGGGAGCCAAGAACGACAGCGCGTTCAGGCCGAAGCACCACTTCTCTCCGAACTTTGCCAAGACCAGCCCTGCCAGTGCCGGCCCAACCATGACCGCCACGTTGAACTGGATGGAATTCAGAGCGATGGCGTTCGGCATGTCGTCCTTGTCGACCAACGTGGGAATCAACGCCGAATAGGCCGGCGCGCCGAAGGCCTGGGCGAAGCCGGAAACGAAAGAAAGACAGAGAATCTGCCAGACGTGTACCAGCCCGGTCGTCACTAGAACGGTGAGCACTCCGGCGGAGAACATTTGCACATACTGCGAGGCGAGAAGAATCTTTCGGCGCTCCACGCGATCGGCCACCACCCCGCCGATCAGAGAAAACAGGAAGATGGGGATGCCGCCGAGAAATTGATCCAGTGCCAGCAAAAACGCAGAGTGGCTTAGCCGGTAAATCAGCCAGCCCTGGGCTACGATCTGCATCCAGGTGCCGATGCTCGAAGTGCAGGCGCCAACCCACATCAGGCGGAAATCGCGGTATTGGAATGCCTTAAAGACCCGGCGAATCACCCTAAGTTTCTCCCCAGTCCCGTCAAAGCGTAACACGCGGCTTTTGTAAGTTCGTCATGACGAAATCCCATAGTCGGGTCCAGGCGCAATCTGTCAGTGCCTCCCGCGAAGTCGAACCGGTTTTAGACCTCCGGCTAGTCTACGCACATTGGTAGTAGTGGAACCTGTCCCGCTACTTTGACCGGTGTCAGCGTGTTAGGAACCAGAATAATGAGAAAATCAAAGGTTCGATCAGGCCAGAGAACCCTACCCATGTGCAATCGCTCGGCGGTATGTAGTTTGGTGCTCGTGGTGGCGAGCTGCGCGTTGCTGAGCGCTCAGAATGTGGTATTGACGGGCGCGCTCGGCGGAAGGATCACCGACCAGAGTGGAGCGGTGGTGCGGGGAGCGTCGGTTCTTTTGCGAAACCTCGCTACCGGCGTGCAACAATCCGCCGAAACAAACCACGCCGGACTTTACCGGTTTCCGGTCCTCATGCCGGGAACATATTCCGTTACCGCAAGTCTCAATGGCTTTCGCGATGTGCAGGCCCTGGTGCAAGTGCGGGTGGGAAATACCACGTCGCAGGACATCAAGCTGGAGGTGGGAGCGAGTGGGGACACGGTTAAGGTGATCGGGACCACGCCGCTGCTGCGGCCGGAAGAATCCTCGGCCAGCACCGTAATCGATCGGTCGCTGATCGAGGAACTGCCGCTTAACGGAAGAAAATACACCGACTTTATGACGCTGACGCCGAACACCAGCTACGACGGCGACACCGGCCTGGTCAGCGTCGCCGGACAGCAGGGCGGCGAGGACTCGGGATACGCCAACGGAAATGGTTCCACCGCTTTTACCGTCGATGGAAGCAACGCCACCAACAACTACTTCGCCGACATCGTGGGCCGTAATCGTATTCCGTATTTGTATGGCGAGGATTCGATCCAGGAGTTTCAGGTCTCAGTAAGTCCGTACTCGGCGGTCTATGGCGGCGGCGCGGGCTTCGTGAATGCGGTGACCCGCTCGGGCAGCAATGCGTTCCACGGCAGCGCGTTTTATTACAACCGGAACTCGGCGACTGGAGCGAATGACGCGCTCGACGAGGCCGCGGGCAATCCGAAACCAGAAGATGCTTTGCAGCAATTCGGCGCAGGAGTGGGCGGGCCGATACGGCACGACCGTTTATGGTTCTTCGTGGATTATGAGCAGCAATTGCACAACGATCCGATTCCCGTGATCAACTCGGCTTTGGCAACGAACTCGTCGAACCTGGCTTCTTTCCTGACTGCCAACTTTGGCATTCCGGCCGGGACGACGCTTCCCGCGCCGAACGGCCCGTTGCCCATACCGGGCACCGACAGCGCACCTGACCCGACGAATCCGGTCTATCTGCAGCAAGTGTCGAACACAATCAACGCGCTGAATTCCAATCTCGGACTCAAAGCAAGAAAGGGCAACGATTGGGTGATTACGCCGCGCCTCGACTATCAGGCCACGAACCGCGATAGCCTGTTTCTTAGTCTCAATGCGAACCGCTTCAACTCACCCGGAGGCGTCATTCTTGACCCGACCGTGGGCAACTACGGGACGCAGACGCTGGCGAACGCCTACGTGCGTACCTTTCAGGCAAGCGTAGGGTGGACGCACACGTTTTCTTCACAGCCTGCTGAACGAATTTCACGCCAGCACTTCGCAAGACAACGAGATCGCGACCCCGACCGGTCTGGCTCCGAACACGCCAACCGTGATTCTGGATAGTCCCGCTGCGTTTACTTTGGGAAACGCTGCGTTTTCCATTGGGAGAGTTTTTGAGAGACAGTACTCTTTAGCCGACCGCGTTGATTACGTGATCGGCAAACATACGTTGCAATTCGGTTTCGATTTTAACCGCTCCTGGGATGCGGACACCGATGACGGCGGCGCGGATCCGAACGAAGCCGCCGATTTCGGGTCGCCGCTCGGCCTTTATGAATTTCCGAATCTGGAAGCTTTTGCGCTGGGGGAATACATCAATTTCAGTCAGGCTGCGGGGAACCCGACTTTTTCTTTCGCCGTGCCTTACTACGGATTCTACGTGCAGGATACGTTCCGCGCATTGCCGCAGCTGACGCTGGAAATGGGCTTGCGCGAGGATTTCCAGGTCTACCCGCAGCCGGCGGAAAATCCCGCCTTCCCGCTCACTGGACAGTATCCCAACCAGTTTCAACGCGTGGCGCCGCGTTTGGGATTTGCCTGGCAGCCTGCATCGAAAACCGTTGTGCGCGGAGGGTTCGGCATGTTCTACACCGACATGAACGGGCTGAACTACCGCAATGCGGTGATCTCGAACGGACTGCTGTCACAGCAGTCTGAGGCAAGTGCCAGCTACGCTTCGGGTGCGCCGAACCAACAGGCACCAACGTTTCCAAGTATCCTGCCAGCGAGTTCTCCGTTGTTCTCGGCCTCCGAGGATATTTCCCTGGTTTCTCCGCAGTTCCGGGTGCCCTATATTTTGCAGGCGAGCTTGCAGATTGAACGCGAGATTTTCGAAAACACAACTGTGAGTATCGGCACCATGTGGAATCATGGGGTGCACATTATTTCGGGAAGCGCCTATGACGTGAACCTGGAGCCATTGCAAGGCACGACCACATACTTCTTCTGCACCCCAAGCTCGCCCACGGCGTCCTGCAGCGGCCAGAGTATCGTCCTGCCGAACTATGGACAGTGGCCTGCTCACCGACGGCCTCATCAGTTCGCAACTCGGCCAGATCCAGGAACTCATCAGCCCTGCGCAAAACTACTACAACTCCTTCTTCGTGCAGTTGCAGCGGCGCATGTCACGCGGCCTTTCGCTGCAATTTGCTTATACGTTCGCCAAGAGCATCATGCTCGATGGGATGGACTTCAACAATCAGTTCGACTTCAGCAATACCCATGCTCCCTCGCTGCTAGACCAGCGGCATCGACTTAGTTTTGCCGCCGTCTACCAGCCCCGGCTGGAGGCGCTCACCAGTTCAGGAACAGGACGTGCACTACTTTCCAGCTGGACGCTGAGCAGTGTCATGGAGTTCTCCTCCGGTCGTCCCTACGCAGGGCTCCTGGCCCCAGCGTCCAGCGGTGACAACCTGAACGACACCGCCTTCAACCAGGACACTGCGGCCACTGCAGGGGGCATTAACGGCGCTGGCCCGACGCCGGGCATCGGTCTGAATTCTTTCTACGGCCCCTGGCTGGAGAGGATCGACGTTGGGTTGGCCCGCGATATTGCGATCGGGGAAGGCAAGCAACTGCAATTCCAGGCGCAGGCGTTTAATCTGTTCAACCACGCCAACTACTATGTGCAGAACGGCGACGGCATTAACCAAATACAATACAATCCCGTCGGGACCACCTGCGGCGACGGCATGACGCCGACCAGACGTGTTATCTTGTGCCGAATTCGGGGCCGGGTAATTTCGGGACTTTTCAGGAAATCAGCCCCGACGGATTGCCCCGCGTGCTGCAGTTTTCGGCGCGATTCACTTTCTAGCTTCCCGCTTGCAGCGCTTGCCGCAGTACACTCTAGAATTGGGTTTCTGCAATCGAGTCTCGAAAATCATCCCAGCATGAATTACGACGCCATTCTAGTTGTCTCTTTCGGTGGTCCGGAATCGAAGGAAGAGGTGATTCCCTTCCTCGAAAATGTGCTGCGCGGACGGAACATTCCGCGCGAACGCATGCTGACCGTCGCCGAGCACTATTACCATTTCGAGGGCAAGAGCCCGATCAACCAGCAGACGCGCGAATTGATCGCCGCGCTGGAAGCGGAGTTGGAGCGTAATGGGCCGAAGCTTGCCGATCTATTGGGGAAATCGAAACTGGCATCCGCTGCTGCCTGAGACTCTGCGACAAATGAAGCAGGATGGCATCCGGCGGGCGCTGGCTTTTGTAACTTCGGCCTACAGTTCGTACTCCGGATGCCGGCAGTATCGCGAGGACATTGCGCGGGCGCAAAGCGAAGTTGGGCTCTCAGTGTGAACCGGTGCGCCGGAAGTGGAGAAGCTGCGGGCATTCTTTAACCATCCGGCATTCATCGAGGCTACGGTCGAACGAGTGGGGGACGCGCTGCGGGCCGTTCCGGCGGACG
The DNA here is from genome assembly GCA_963800575.1 of uncultured Acidobacteriaceae bacterium. Lineage (GTDB taxonomy): Bacteria > Acidobacteriota > Terriglobia > Terriglobales > Acidobacteriaceae > Sulfotelmatobacter. The sequence goes on along the minus strand of CAWDBN010000015.1, from coordinate 445,224 downwards.
CGCGAGAAAATGTGCAGATCGTCTATCTGGCGCACAGCATTCCGGTTTCGATGGCGAACACTTCCGATTATGTGAAGCAGCTGGAGGAAGTGCGGCGGCTGGTTTCGGCGGCGCTTGGGCAAAAGAACGATGCGCTCGTTTACCAGAGCCGCAGCGGCGCTCCGGGACAGCCCTGGCTCGAGCCGGACATTCTGGATTACTTGCGCAAGGTGAAGGCGGAGAATCTGGCGTCGGCTGTGGTGCTGGCGCCGATCGGCTTTATCTCCGATCACATGGAAGTGCTGTACGACCTGGATATTGAAGCGCGGCAGCTTTGCGATTCGCTGCAGCTTGCCGATGACGCGGGCGAAAACTGTGGGCGTGCATCCGAAATTTATCGGCATGATTCGCGAGCTGATTGTGGAGCGGATGAATCCGGGGTCGGAGCGCAGGGCGTTGGGTTCGCTCGGTCCTCGGGCGGATGTTTGCGCCGAGGATTGCTGTCCCGGGCTGCGGAGAACAGTGGTCAGTGGTCAGTGATCAGTGGCCAGACCTGAGCTCGAAAAATTGTCAGATCGAGTCGGGTAAAATTCCTGGTCGTCCCTACGGGACTTGGTTCCGTTTTCCTCATTCTCCCCCCAGCGCTAAAAGGGCGGGGCTATCATCGCGATGCCCCCTCCGGGGCGCTTGCTCCACGATTGAAGTCGTGCCTTTCCCGAGCTGCCTTGGGCAACGCTCGCTCGCAACGGCGTGGCGAACTTTGTTTTCGGAATCAAAATCCACGAATGCGAAATCGGAACGGATCGTTGCGCTTATCGGAACAGCGGGCGAGGACGCCCGCTCGACAGCCGGCCCGGGACCCTTCGACTTCGCTGAGGGGCAGGCTGCCGGCGCTACTTTATTCTGGCGCCGCGGATTAGTGCACAGCCAATCCGCCGCCGGGCTTGCCTTTTCTCATCAGGAATATAAGGGGAACCATGGCAAGGATGCAGATGGCGAGCAGGCGGAAATCGTCGAGATAGGCGAGCATGGTGGCTTGCCGCTGGAGGGTAGCCTCGACTAAGGCGTAGGCCTGTTGGGTGGCAAATGCTGCGCTCGAACCGTGTGTCCGCATGGCCTGGGTTGCGCCCTTCATCATCGACTGGAATGCGGGATTGGAGGCGCTGAGATGTTGGGACAAATAATTCAAGTGAACCTGGGTGCGGCGATCGAGCAAGGTGGTGACCAGGGAAATGCCGAAACTGCCGCCGATATTGCGGCCAAGATTCATCAAGCCGGAGGCGGCGTTGTTCTTTTCGCGCGGGAGAAATGCGTACGCGGCGGTGTTGATGGGGACGAAAAGAAAAGCCATGCCGGCGGCCTGGAAGACGCGGGCGACGGCCACCGTGCGGAAATCCATATCCAGATCAAAGCCGGTCATGTAGAACAGCGAACCGGAAAGCACGACCAGGCCGAAGAACAGAAGCCAGCGCGGACTGTAGCGCGAGAGCAGGAAGCCAACCAGGGGCAACAGAAGAATGATGGTGAATCCGCCGGGCATGAGCGCGAGGCCGGCTCGCTCCGCGGTATAGCCGAGCAGGGTCTGCGAGAACAAGGGCAGCAGGAGCGTACTGCCCAGCAGAGCAAAACCCAACATGAACATCAGCAGGTTGGAGATGCCGAAGGTGCGCTCCCGGAACAGGTGAAGATCGATGATGGGATCCTTGTGATGCCACTCCCAGAAAATCGACGAAGATGAGGGAGACCGCGGCGATCAAAGAGAGCACCACGATGAAATGGGATTCGAACCAATCGTCGCGCTGGCCTTTGTCGAGGACGATCTGCAAGGCTCCCAGACCCAGGGCTACAAAGCCGAGGCCGATGTAGTCGATGGTGGTTTCGCTCAGCTTGCGGCGCTTGAGAAAAGGCGGGTCTTGAATGAGCCGGGAGGTGAGCAGGAGTGAAATGATGCCGACCGGGATGTTGATGAAGAAAATCCAGCGCCAAGTGAAGTTGTCGGTGATCCAGCCGCCGAGAGTGGGACCGATGGCGGGCGCAGTGACCACGGCGATGCCGTAGACGGCGAATGCCATGCCGCGCTTGGCGGGAGGGAAAGTGTCGGCGAGAATGGCCTGCTCGCTGGGCTGCAGGCCGCCGCCGCCCACGCCCTGCAGCACGCGGCAAACGATCAGCGTGGCGAGATTCGGGGCGAGTCCGCACAGAAAAGAGCTGATGGTGAACAGGGCTACGCAGCTCATGTAGAAATTCTTGCGGCCCATGATGGAAGAGAGCCAGCCGCTCAGCGGCAGAACGATGGCGTTCGAGACAAGATAGGAAGTAAGAATCCAGGTGCTTTCGTCCTGGCCGGCGGAGAGGCTGCCGGCGATGTGCGGCAGGGAGACGTTGGCGATGGAAGTGTCGAGCACCTCCATGAAAGTCGCCAGCGTCACCGTGATGGCGATGACCCAGGGATTGATGGCGGGACGCCAGACGTCAGCGTTGGCGCCGTTCAGCGGTGGCGCTGCGGCGCTCATTGCCGAATCCACACCTTGGGAACGACCGACATGCCGGGCCGCAGCGACTGATCTTTGTTTTCTCCCGGATTGAGCACGATCTTCACCGGAATGCGTTGCACGACTTTTACGTAATTGCCGGTGGCGTTCTCGGGAGGAAGCAGACTGAAACGCGCGCCGGTTCCTCCGGAGATGCTATCGACTTTGCCTTTGTAGCTTCTTCCGTTGGCATCGACTTCCACGGTGACCTGCTGGCCGACTTTCATCTCGCGAAGCTGGGTCTCTTTAAAGTTGGCGGTGATCCAGACATCGTTGAGCGGAATGATTTTCATCAGCTCCTGGCCGGGCGCGACGTTCTGTCCGACTTCGACGGTGCGATCGCTGACTACACCGGCGACCGGAGCAATCACTTTGGTGTATTGCAGATTCAGAGCGGCCTGGTCGAGGTCGGCTCGTTTGAGTTCGGCTTCGGCGACGGCTGATTCGGCGCGAGAGCGCATGACCTGCATTTGTTTGGGAGCGGTCTGGGCGTTGCGCCAGCTGGCTTGCGCCTGCGCGAGCTTTTGCTGGGCCTGGGTTACCTGCGACTGCGCGGCATCGGCCATGGCGCGGGCAGCCTCGACTGCGGCGGCATCGGCTTTGGCCGCGGCCACGGCTTGATCGTATTGCTGATCGGAAATTTCCTGCTTGTCGACGAGCTGCTTGTAGCGGGCGAGATCGGCCTGCGCTTTGACGTTGTTGGCTTCGGCCTGGTCGAGTTGGGCTTTGGCCGCGGCAAACTGTTGTCTGGCGGCAGCGATTCCGGCCTGGGCGCTGGCTACATCGGCATCCGCGGTTGAAACCTGACTGCTGGTGTTCACGGAAGTGATGGGAACGTCAACGCCGGCTGCCGCGGCCGCTGCGCGGGAGCTATCGAAATCGGCTTTGGCGCGGTCGTAGGCGACCTGGTAATCGGCGGGATCCATTTCCACCAGCACGGTGCCTGCCTGCACGTACTGATTGTCCTGGACATTGAGCTTGACGACGTGGCCGGAAATGCGGGTGCTGATGGAATTGATGTGGCCGTCCACTTCGGCATCATCGGTGGATTCGTAACTGGTAACGTAGCGGAAAACGAAGAATCCCGCGACCAGCAACACCACCACGGCGATGGTGAGGGCGATGCGAAAGGCGGGACTGGCGGTGCGCGAAGGCGCGGTACGATAGTCGCGCTCGGTGGAGGGCGCGGGCTGGGTGCGGCTTTCGGGCTGATCGTTTTCCCGTCGGTCGTTTTCGCGTCGATCGTTTTCGGGGGGATCGTTTTCGCGCCGATGTGGTGGGGTCGCGGGCGGACTTTGCGTCGTCTGATCCATGGGTTTGAGTTAGTGTTGGCCTTTCAAATAGCGTTCGACTCCCTGTTCGGCATCTCCGATGGCGCGGGCTAATTCGATCTTCGCCAGGTTATGCGCGTAGAGACTCTCGATGTAACTCTCGTGTGCGCTGGCGACGGATTCTTGCGCCTGGACGACTTCGAGGTTGTCGGCCACGCCGGCGCTGAAGCGGTCCTCGGATTGGGAGAGGGTTTGCTCCGCCAAATCGACGGAGCTGCGGGCAACTTCGACTTGCTCGGCGGCGGAGGTCAAGTCGAGCAACGAAGCGCGGACTTCATAATCGATGCGGCCGCGCAGATCATTTAATTGAGAGCGGGCCTGCTTCAACTGGGCCTCGGCTTCGAGAACGTCACTGTGGGTTTTTCCTCCGGCGAAAATCGGGATGTTCAGGCCTCCATTGACCTGCCAGGTTCCGTTCGATTGGGCCGGGGTGACGCCGATGTCGCCGTAGTTCGCGTTGAAATCGAGAGTGGGATAGTGTCCGGCGGTGGCGGCGCGGCGTGAAAGTTCCGCGGCTCGTACCAACGCTTGCGCGGCCTGGTAGTCGGAGCGCGAGGTATAGGCGCGCTGCAGGTAGACCTCAAGAGGCAACGGGGTCAACTCCTGATAGGGGGCTTTCTCAGTGAGAATAAACTGCTGCCCCAGAGGCAGGCCGATGACTCGGGCTAAGGAAAGTTTCTGCTTGTCGAAATCGTTACGCGCGGCGATGAGTTGCTGCTGGCGGGTTTGCAACTCGACTTGAGAGCGGAGGGTATCGATGGCTGGATTCAGGCCGGCTCTTTGCTGGTCGACGGCTTTGTTGTACAGGGCCTGGGCGTTCTTAAGCTGGGCGTCGGTGGTTTCTACGCGAGCGGCGGTCGCGATGGCCATTAGATAGGCGTTCCCCACGGCAAGCACAACCAGTTCACGAGCGTCTTTGAAGCTGTATTGCGCCGCTTTCAAACTCTGAGAGGCGGCACGCTCTTTTTCGATGTCGTGGAAACTGAACAGCGACTGAGTGACTGAGGCACGCGCGTCGAAGTAGTTGAAGGCCGGAGTCACCGCCGGGATAGCGGTCGGGGCGCTGCCTTTGGGGACAAACAGGGGGAAAAGCTTTTGGAAGCCGAGTGCAGCAAGGCTTTCGGTTTGTGCGTCTTCCTGGATGCGGGCCGAGAGGTTGGGCAGAAGATTGCTGAGTTCCTTCCATCGCTCGCCGCGCGCGGTCATGGTCTGATTACCGGAGAGCAGCAGGCCGAGATTGTTGCGGAGTCCGCGATCGATGGCATCCTGGAAGCCGAGTTGCAAGACTTCCGGGGAAGCTTTGCCCTCAGGCTCGCTGCCGGTGAACGGACTCTGCGATCCGGGAGGCGAGATGGAAGGCACGGGCGCGGAACTCTGAGCCCAGAGCCCGGCGAGACTTGCGAGCAAGGTCAGGGCGAAAGCAACCAATCTGATTGTATGAGGCAAGCAGCGGGGCATTCTCGGTTCTGAAAAAGTCCCATTATAAAGGAAGCCTTCGGGACGACCTTTCTCGGTCATAGCATATCGTCTCACTATTGATTCGTTTCAGACGGCTCCCGATGCAAAAACCGGGCTGGCTGCCTCATTTGAAGGGGAAGCTGAGAGGGCGCACAAAGGTTGCCGGGAAAATGGCGTTCCAGCGCGAAAGCCAATCAAGCAGGGCGATCAAGAGGGGAAATGGATCGGGACCCCGTTACTTTCGACACTTCCACTTTCGACACTTCCGCCCGGCGATGCCTGCCGATACAGTACAAGAAGCTGCGCAGGACGAAACTACGGAGATTGTTCAACTGATGCTCGAGCGGCAATAACTGCAAGCGCAAGCGCCAGGGAATATCCTCTTCACCTCATGTCTGCCTCGACTCCAAAACCCGCGACCCACCAGTTCGACCGGCGCCGAAGACGGTATCCGGAGATACGGAGCTGATTTTCGAGTCACTGTGATCCATCTTCTGGGGGATAAATACCAGAAGCTCGAAGGGCACTGCCGGGATCTTTCCGAAGCCGGCATTGGCATACTTCTGGCGGCGGAGCTGGATGGTGGCGAGGTAACCGGCTTGAGCTTCCTGGTGCCCGGATTACAGGGTTCGTGGGAAGTGCGAGCGGTAGTCCGCTACCGGCGGGGGTACCAATACGGGTTTGAATTTCTTTCGCTCACCGGCGAGCAGCACGAAGCGCTGAAGGGCTACCTCAAAGGCCGGGAACCGGTGGACTGATAAGTACCGGTTCCTCCGGAGGGACTGCTCCGGACGGGCATTTGAGGATGACTTCCGTCATCTTGTGGATGGGTGACCTGGGGTTCAAGCTGATACCGGGGACTCGTTCGCGCGAACGAGCGGAAGTGCTATCTCTATGAGTAACTCCAAGCCTAACGCCGCGGCGGGAACGGACTGGACGGGGCTGCTGGCCGATCCCGACCTGTCCCGAAACCTGGGGAAACTGCTGCAGACCTATCGCGAGGCCGCGCCGGAACGCAGAGAAGAAGCGCTGCTGGCGGCCATGCGCGAGATCAAACAGGCAGCTTCCAGCGGAAGCGCGGCAGCAACTTCAACGCAGGCGGCTCCCGCACCCCAGCCTTTGCCGACCCGGGCCTCCGATACTCCTCCGTTTGAGCCTGATATCTTCAGTTCGAACTGGGGACAAGACCGGCGGCGGCATCCGAGGATTAAGTGCTTTGTGGCGGTGGAGCTGCGGGTCGATGATTCCGAGGCTCCCGTCTGGGGCAATCTTTCCAACACCAGCATGGGCGGATGCCAGGTGGAGACGGTCGCCCACATCAGCGGCGGCGCCAAAGTGGAAATCGGGCTTTGGGTCTCGAGCGGCAAGATTTGGGTGAAAGGTCTGGCGCTGAATGGAGTGGTCATTCGCAGCGCACCGGCGGGCGGAGTGCGTATTCGCTTCGCTGGAATGGAACTCGCCGAAAAAGAGAATCTCAGGCAGTTCCTCAAGTACGTTCAGGAAACCACAAGAGCATCGAACAGCGAAAGCAGCTACCTGCAGCTGCTGAAATAGGCTCGATTCGTCTTCTTCAGTTTCAGTGCCTTCAATTTCAGGAAACTCTCTTTTTCAGCAAATCCTCTCTGAATTTTCACAAATCCCGCGACATTGGTTGGTGAGAAATTGATACACTCCTTAAGTACCGGAAACCCTTTCTGTTTCTGGGAATTCTAATTAGTCAGCCAGTGGGTAAGCCCAGCAGAAGCAGAGCCGTCCCCCTGGGAGGAGCGCGCATCGCCATGGCAGTTAGTGAACAAGCGGTGGTGACCGGCAAGCAACTGGACACGCTTTGCATCAACACGATCCGCACCCTTGCGATTGACGCGGTGCAGCAGGCCAACAGCGGACACCCGGGAGCGCCGATGGGTCTGGCCCCGGTGGCTTATTGTCTGTGGCAGGAGTTCCTGCGTTACGACCCCGAAGATCCGAAGTGGATGAACCGCGACCGGTTCGTGCTGTCGAACGGGCACGCTTCCATGTTGCTCTACGCCTTGCTTTATCTCGCGGGCGTGCGCGAAGTGAACAAAGACGGGGAGGTTTTGAAGGAACTGTCAGTTCCCCTGGAGCAGATCAAGCGCTTCCGGCAGCTGGGAAGCCGGACTCCGGGACATCCTGAATCGGACCTGACCACCGGAGTTGAGGTCACGACGGGGCCGCTCGGGCAAGGCGTGGGAAACAGCGTGGGGATGGCGATTGCGAGCCGGTGGCTGGCAGCAAATTTCAATCGTCCGGGCTTTGAGGTCTTCGACTTCAACGTTTATGCGATGTGTTCGGACGGGGATTTGATGGAAGGTATTGGCGGGGAAGCCGCGTCGCTGGCGGGGCATTTGAAGCTTTCGAATCTGTGCTGGATGTATGACCACAACGGCATCACGCTGGATGGGCCCGCCGATTGGTCCTTCAGCGAAGACGTAGCTACACGATTTGTGGGCTACGGATGGAACGTGACGCGCGTCGCCGATGGCAACGACCTGGAGATGCTGGCGCGGGCTTTTGAAGTTTTCCAAAAGACTACCGATCGTCCTACGCTGATCATCGTTGATACGCATATTGGCTATGGATCGCCGCACAAGCATGACAGCAATGCGGCGCACGGAGAGCCGCTGGGCGAAGAGGAAGTGCGGCTGACGAAGAAATTTTATGGCTGGCCCGAAGATGCGAAGTTTCTCGTGCCAGAGGGCGTGCGCGAGCATTTCCGCGATGGAGTTGGAAAGCGCGGAGGGGATGCGCAGGAACGCTGGGCGCAGATGTTTGCCGGGTACTCGCAAAAATATCCAGAACTGGCTGACCAGTTGCACCGCATGCAACGCCGCGAGCTTCCCGGCGACTGGGATAAGAACCTGCCTGCGTTTCCGGCGGACGCGAAAGGAATGGCAACGCGGGACAGTTCAGGGAAGGTGCTGAATACGCTGGCGCAAAACATTCCATGGCTAATCGGGGGCTCGGCCGATCTGGCTACTTCGAACAAGACGACGCTGAAGTTTGACGGCGCCGGCGATTTTCAACCGGGCGAGTATGCCGGGCGCAATCTGCATTTCGGCGTGCGCGAGCACGTGATGGGCGCAAGCGTGAATGGGCTTGTCGCATCTGGAATTCGTGCGTTCGGCGCGACTTTCTTCAACTTCAGCGACTACATGCGGGCCAGCATCCGGCTCTCTGCGCTGATGGAAATTCCTTCCATTTTCATTTTCACCCACGATTCGATTGGCCTGGGAGAAGACGGGCCGACGCATCAACCGATTGAACAGCTGGCATCTCTGCGTGCGATGCCGAATCTGATTGTGCTGCGTCCCGCGGATGCGAATGAAGTGACTGAATCGTGGAAGGTCATTGCGAAGTTGCAGCATGAGCCGGTGGCGCTGGTGCTGACACGGCAGGCAGTTCCGACATTTGACCGCACGAAGTATGCCGCGGCATCAGGCACGGCAAAAGGCGCGTACGTGCTGGCCGATGCGCCAGGCGGCAAGCCAGATGTGATTCTGATGGCCACGGGCAGCGAAGTGTCGTTGTGCGTCGAGGCCTATGAAAGGCTGAGGGAGGAAGGCGTTGCGGCGCGCGTGGTCAGCATGCCCTCGTGGGAACTTTTTGCGCAACAGGATGCGGCTTATAAAGAAAGCGTGCTTCCTTCTTCGGTCACGGCGCGGGTTTCGGTGGAGATGGCGGCCACTTTCGGCTGGGAGCGGTATGTCGGAATCAAGGGACGAAAGATGGGTATGCATCGCTTCGGGGCTTCGGCGCCGTTGAAAGACTTGCTGAAGTTTTTCGGCTTCACTGCGGACGCGGTGGTGGCGGAAGCGCGCAAGGCGATGGCAGAGAAATAACGAGCCGAGGGCGGCTGTCCTCACAGGATCTTAAGGAGAAATCAATATGCCCCCAACGGGAGTTCTGGAAACATCGAAAGTTACGAATCCTTTGCTGGCGTTGATCGGGTATGGGCAGTCGATGTGGCTCGACTACATTCGACGCGACCTAATCACGAGCGGCACACTGAAAGCGATGATTGCGGACGACGGCCTGCGCGGGATGACTTCGAATCCGGCAATCTTTGAGAAAGCAATCGCGGAGAGCTCGCTGTACGACGATATTCTAAAGTCGCTGGCTTCGCGCACTGATCTGGACACGAAGGCACGCTACGAACAGATTGCGATCCGCGACATTCAAGGCGCTGCCGATGTGCTTCGTCCGGTTTATGACAGCTCGAAGTTCCGGGATGGATACGTGAGCCTGGAGGTTTCTCCGCTGCTGGCGCTGAAAACGCAGGAGACGATCGACGAAGCTCGCCGTTTGTGGAAGGCCGTGAATCGCGAGAATGTGATGATCAAGATTCCCGGGACGGCGGAAGGACTTCCAGCGATTCGCCAGGTGATTGGCGAAGGCATCAACGTCAACGTGACTTTGTTATTCGCGCAGGAAGTGTATGAGAAAGTTGCGGAAGCTCATATCGCCGGACTTGAGGACTTGGCTAAGCGTGGCGGCAAACTGAACAAGATCGGAGGCGTAGCTAGTTTTTTCATCAGCCGCATCGACACACTGGTGGATTCGATCATCGATGACAAACTGAAAACTACTACCGACCCGCAACAGCAGGCGCTGCTGAAGAGCCTGCTGGGGAAAGTTGCGATTGCGAATGGAAAGCTGACCTACCAACGCTATCTGCGCATCTTCAACGGGCCGAGATGGCAGGCTCTGGCGGCGCAGGGAGCGCAGACGCAGCGTGTGCTGTGGGCGAGCACGAGCACGAAAAATCCTGCATATCGCGACGTCATGTACGTTGAGGAATTGATTGGGCCGGACACGGTGAACACCATGCCTCCGGCGACGATTGATGCGTTCCGCAATCATGGGAAGTTGCGCAACAGCCTTACCGAAGACGTGGCTGGCGCTCAGACCGTGATGGACAATCTGGCGAAGGCCGGGATCTCGATCAAGGAAGCCACCACCAAGCTGACCGATGACGGAGTAAAGCTTTTTGCCGATGCATTCCACAAGCTGCTGGCTGCGGTGGAGAAGAGCACTCAGCTCAAAGGAAAAACTGCGTGAGCGGCCTGAAGACTTCGCTGCCGGAAAATCTGGCCGCGCTGGTAAAGACCAACATCGCGGACTGGAAGGCGGGCGGGAAGATGCAGCGCCTTTGGAAGCGCGATGCCACGCTTTGGACGGGCGAAGATGAGGCCGACTGGCTGGGCTGGCTGGATATTATCGAAGACCAGATTGCGCATCCGATCCAGTTGCGGGGTCTGGCGAAGGAAGTCTGGAGCGCGGGATACGAAGATATTCTTCTGCTGGGCATGGGAGGCTCGAGCTTGTGTCCGGAAGTTCTGCGCATGACGTTTGGCAAGATTGCGGGCTATCCGGATTTGCATGTGCTTGATTCCACCGACCCGGCGCAAGTGAAGGCGTTTGAGAACGAGATCGATATTGCGCGGACGCTCTTTATTGTTTCCAGCAAATCGGGCACTACGCTCGAACCGAACATCTTCAAACAATATTTTTTTGAACGTACGAAGCAGGTGGTGGGCGCGGATACGGCGGGGAGCCACTTCATCGCCGTGACCGATCCCGGTTCGAAAATGCAGCAAGTGGCGGAAACGGATCATTTCCGGCTGGTTTTCTTTGGCCGGCCATCGATCGGCGGACGTTATTCGGCGCTTTCGAACTTCGGCATGGTTCCCGCGGCGGCCATGGGGTTGGACACGAAGAAATTCCTCGACCGCACGCAGGAGATGGTGCGGGCGTGCGGGCCAACCGTGGCGGTCGAAGAGAATCCCGGCGCGATGCTGGGAATTATTCTGGGCACGGCAGCGCGGACCGGCCGCGACAAAGTTACGATCATTACTTCCCCGGACATTTCCGATCTCGGCGCCTGGCTCGAACAGTTGCTGGCCGAGTCTACGGGGAAAGTCGGAAAAGGCATTATCCCGGTGGACCGTGAAGAACTGGGCCCGCCGGAGGTCTACGGCGATGATCGCGTGTTTGCCTACGTCCACACTGCGCACGGAATCGACGTGAAGCAGGATGCGAAGCTGACGGCGCTTGAAAAAGCAGGGCAACCGGTGCTGCGCATCTCGATGGGCGACATCTACGATCTGGGAGCGGAGTTTTTCCGCTGGGAGATCGCGACTGCGGTTGCTGGATCCATTATCGGCATCAATGCTTTCAACCAACCTGATGTGGAAGCCAGCAAGATTGCGACCCGGAACTTGACGTCTGCGTATGAGAAGACCGGGTGTCTGCCCCCCGAAACGCCCATGGTTGAAGATGGCGGCATCAAACTGTTCACCGATGAGAAGAACGCCGCAGAGTTGGCGAAGGCAGCCGGCGGAGACAAGTCTCTCGCCGGATACTTGAAGGCTCATCTGGGGCGCATCCACACGGGCGATTATTTTGCCCTGCTGGCATTCATTCAGATGGATGCCGCACATCAGGAAATTTTGCAGGCGACACGGCATGCGGTGCGGGATAAGAAACGTGTGGCCACGTGCCTGGGCTTTGGACCTCGCTTTTTACATTCCACCGGGCAAGCTTACAAGGGTGGACCGAATTCCGGAGTGTTCTTGCAGATCACATGTGACGATGCTGTCGACCTGGCAGTGCCGGAACAGAAGTACACATTTGGCGTGGTGAAAGCGGCGCAGGCTCGCGGCGATTTTCAGGTGCTGGCTGAGCGCGGGCGACGTGCGCTGCGCGTGCATCTGCATGATGTGGACGCGGGTTTGGCGACGCTGGCGGGTGCGGTAAAAAAAGTGCTCGGGTAGTCTAGGCGTCGGGAAGCCCGCGTGACGCCGGCGCTACTTTTCGAGCGCGGCGTGAGCGCGACGTTTCAAGGAGTGATACATGCAATTGGGAATGGTGGGTCTGGGCAAGATGGGCGCGAATATGACGCGCCGTCTGATGCGCGGCGGACATCAACTCGTGGTGTCGGATCTCAGTGCGGACGCGGTGAAGCAGCTGGCGGGTGAAGGAGCCGGCGGTTCGTCGTCGCTGGAAGATCTGGTCGGCAAACTGAAGCCGCCGCGGGCGGCGTGGGTGATGGTGCCGGCGGGCGGTCCCACCGAGCAAACCGTTCAGAAACTCGCGCAGTACATGCAGGCCGGTGACGCCATCATCGACGGCGGCAATTCTTATTTTAAGGACGACGTGCGGCGCGCGGGACAGTTGAAGAGCAAAGGCATCCATTACATGGACGTCGGAACCAGCGGCGGCGTCTGGGGTCTCGAACGTGGATACTGCATGATGATCGGCGGCCCGAAGGAAGCAGTGCAGCGGCTCGATCCGATTTTTAAGACGCTGGCTCCGGGCATCGGCGATATTCCGCGCACTCCTGGACGGGAAAAACTTGGAGGCACGGCGGAGCAAGGTTACATTCATTGCGGTCCCTCAGGCTCCGGCCACTTTGTAAAGATGGTGCATAACGGCATCGAATACGGAATCATGCAGGCTTACGCCGAAGGCTTCGACATTTTCAAGAACGCCACCAGTAAAGACTTGCCGGAAGATATCCGCTACGATCTGAACTTGCCGGATATCGCGGAGGTTTGGCGGCGAGGCAGCGTGGTGAGTTCGTGGTTGCTCGATCTCACGGCCATGGCTTTGACGGAGAATCCCACCCTTTCGGAATATGAAGGCTACGTGCAAGATTCCGGCGAAGGGCGCTGGACGATTCAGGCGGCGCTGGAGGAAGCTGTGCCGGCAGATGTTCTGACTGCGGCGTTGTACGTGCGCTTCCGCTCGCGGCAGCAACACACGTTTGCGGAGAAGATGCTTTCTGCCATGCGGCAGAAATTCGGCGGGCACATTGAGGCTGGCACGGGCCAGACTGCCACAAACCAGACTGGCCCGCAAAAGAAGAGCGCATAGTTAGAACGGATTCAGCGTGAGCATTTGAGGATTTGATTATGGCTCAATTGGTGGAACAGCCCACGACAGCCACACCGCGCGTCGGTAAACAAGGCGACCCTTGCATCATGGTGATTTTCGGCGCTGCCGGCGATCTGACGGCGCGCCTGTTGATTCCGGCTCTGTACAACCTGGCGCGGGCGGGCTTGCTCTCAAAGGACTTTGCGGTGCTGGGCGTGGCCCGCAAGCAGATGTCGGATGAAGAGTTTCGCGAGCAGATTCTTGAGGATGTGAAAGAGTATTGCGGCGATTGCATCAAGGATGCCGCATGGGAAACCTTCTCGCGCAGCTTCTATTACTTCGCCGGCGACTTCAACGACGATCAGCTTTATCCGAAGATCAAAGATCGCCTAGCCAAAATCGATCAGGAGCACTCGACGCATCAAAACTTCTTCTTTTATATGGCGACGGCTCCGAGTTTTTTCGGGCCCATCGTCGAAAAGCTCGCGGCAACGGGATTATTGGAGCAGAATAACGACCACTGGCGCCGGGTGATCATCGAAAAGCCTTTCGGCCACGACCTGGAGTCCGCCAAAGCGCTCAACCAGCAACTGCTGAAGCTCGCCTCGGAAAACCAGATCTATCGCATCGACCATTATCTCGGTAAAGAGACGGTGCAGAACATCATGGCGTTCCGCTTCGCCAACGGAATTTTCGAGCCCATCTGGAACCGGCGCTACATCGATCACGTACAAATCTCCGTAGCCGAAACCGTGGGCGTGGAGGGCCGCGGCAGCTATTTCGAGCACGCGGGCTCGTTGCGCGACATGGTGCCGAACCACATCATGCAGCTTATCAGCCTGACCGCGATGGAACCTCCGATTTCGTTTGACGCCAATGCCGTGCGCGACGAACAGGCGAAGATTTTGCATGCCATCCAGCCCATCGACGATGAGGAAGTCCTCAGCCGCGCCGTCCGCGGGCAGTATGGCGAGGGCACGATGGAAGGCGAACGGGTCTTAGCCTATCGTTCCGAGCCGGATGTTGCGCCGGATTCGCGGACAGAAACATTCGTTGCCATGAAGCTGCTGATTGACAACTGGCGCTGGGCCGACGTTCCCTTCTATCTTCGGACGGGCAAGCGGATGCCGGCACGCAACACCCACATCGTCATCCAGTTCCGCCGGGCGCCGTTTGTTTTGTTCCGGGATACTTCCGTGGAACACTTGATGCCGAACCAACTCGTGCTGCACATCCAGCCGGAAGAAGGCATATCGCTGCAATTCGCGGCCAAAGTTCCCGGCCCAGTGATGCGGTTGGGCACGGTGGACATGAACTTCGAATATCAGGAATACTTCGGAAAGCAGCCCAGCACGGGCTATGAGCGGCTGCTGCATGATTGCATGATCGGCGACCAGACCCTGTTTCAGCGGGCTGATATGGTGGAAGCGGGCTGGAGCATCGTTAATCCGGTGCTGGATTTGTGGAAGGCACTGCCGCCGCGAAACTTTCCGAATTACCCATCAGGTACGTGGGGACCGAAAGAGGCCGACGAACTATTGGAGCGCGATGGCCGGCGCTGGAGGAACTTCGACAAATGATCCTGGCCGGCGATATTGGCGGCACCAACGCTCGACTCGCCTATTTTCAGCCTCAGAATGGCCATCTACGGCTGGTTTCCGAGCGGGTTTTTCCCAGCCGGGAATACAGCGAGCTGGGGGAGATTGTTTCGAAGTTTCTCTCCGACTCTGCGACGCGGCCTGAAGCTGCTTGTTTCGGCATCGCGGGACCTGTGCACAACGGACGCGTCGAAGTTTCGAACCTTCCCTGGATTATCGACCAATCCCGTCTGGCGAAACAGATTCAACTCCCCGCCACTCTGCTGATCAACGATCTCGAAGCCAACGCATGGGGCATTGGAGCTCTCGGGGCGCAAGATCTGATCTGTCTTAACCAAGTGGTGCCATCGAATGGCAATCAGGCAGTCATCGCGCCCGGAACCGGCCTGGGAGAAGCCGGGTTGTTCTGGAATGGCAGCCAGCATCAGGTTTTTGCCTGCGAAGGCGGACACGCAGACTTCGCACCCCAAGGCGATCTGCAGATCGAACTGTTGCGGTTCCTGGCGCGCCGCTATGGACATGTCAGCTACGAACGCGTCCTCTCCGGGCCGGGCCTAGTCAACGTGTACGACTTTCTTCGCGACAAGGGATGCGGAGACGAGCCTGCCGGATTTGCCGCGCAGCTCTCTCAGGGAGATGCCGCGGCGTTAATTTCCCACGCCGCCCTGAACCACACGAATCCGCTGGCCGAACAGGCGCTGGATCTGTGGGTTTCAGTTTACGGTGCGGAAGCGGGTAATCTGGCGCTCAAGACCATGGCCATCGGCGGCATTTTTCTGGGAGGGGGAATCTCGCCCAAGATTCTTGCCAAGCTTAAGACGCCGTTGTTTATGGATGCGTTTCTGGGAAAAGGGAGATTGCAAGCCCTTCTTGAGAGCATTCCGGTGCAAGTCATTACCAACGACAAAGCCGGTTTGCTGGGAGCGGCGCGGTGTGCCGCGACAAAATCCAGCAACGGCCGGGTAGGCGTGCTGTGAGCGGGCTGGTCGAGTTGCGGCGGCTGACGACTCCGCAGGATCTGTTTCAGGCGGCCGCGGAGGAAGTGCTGCGCGCCGCTACTCATGCGGTGGCGGAGCGCGGACGCTTCACTATCGCGCTTTCCGGCGGATCGACTCCCAAGAACATGTATACGCTGATTGCAGCCAACGCCGGCAGCACTTTGCCCTGGGATCGGATGTTCTTCTTCTGGGGAGATGAGCGCCACGTGCCTGCGAACGATCCCGACAGCAACTATCGGATGGCTAAAGAATCTCTTCTGGCAAAGATTCCCGTGCCTTCCGCCAACATTTTTCGCATCCCTGCGGAGAATCCGGACGCCGATGCTGCAGCGGAGATGTATGAGCAGACTCTGCGAAAATTCTTCGCGTTGGCTCCCGGCGAATTTCCCCGCTTCGATCTGATCCTGCTGGGGATCGGCCCAGACGGACATACGGCGTCGTTGTTTCCGGAAACCGCGGCCCTGCAGGAGAAAACGCGCCTGGTGGTGGCCAACTGGGTGGAAAAGCTGAATACCAGCCGGATTACTTTGACCCTGCCGGTGCTCAACCATGCCCGCTGTGTCGCCTTCCTGGTGAGCGGAATTGACAAGGCGGCGGCGCTGCATGAAGTTCTGGAAGGCAAGGCCCCAGGGGAGAAGTATCCCTCGAAGCTGGTGCAGCCGAGTGAGGGCAAGCTGATCTGGTTTGTGGATCGGGCTGCAGCCAGCGAACTGTCAGCCGCGGCCTGAGAACAGGGGCCTAGCAGGTTGAGTAATTATCCGCGCCAACCGCAGATTTCCTTCAGCCCCCTGCCCCTGGCGTGCTCGAAGAGACGCACGAAATGGCGGGAGTGTTCGAACTCATGGATATCGGCCCAGACTTCCGCTTGCCAGGCTTTGTCGTGAGCCGCGGAGTCGCCGCAGGTGGCGCAGCGAGTGTGCAGGCTGACCGAAGTTGCTTCCGGCAAAATCGCGCCCGGCAGCTCGATGAAGATGCAGCGGACTTCCTGAATCTCCTCGTGTTCGTCGAGCATGTGTTCGTAGCGGAGCAGGTAACTGAACCCCAGCTTGCGGGCTTCCGCTTCCGCTTCGGCCCGGGTGTGGAACGGGCCATACTCTGCCCGCAGCTGCTCGGTGGAGTCACAAGCCATCCAGAAAGTTTCTTTGTAGTCCATTCCCGCCCCGCCCAGGGATTGCGGAGCCGGCTCTTGGCTGCTGGCGAGCCCGCTCGATTGGGTCACGACGACCACTGCAATTTGCAGGCCGACTGCAAATAAGATGAAGCTGGTGTTTTTTCAACGTCTTACCAACCGCAGATATGACAACCTGAGTGTGAGAGTGCAAAGGTTTTGCAGCACATGTACTGCTGCGCAGCCCATCCCGCAGGAACTTGCACCGTAAGCCCCCGCTTGACCCCTAGCTCGCGGCGGCGCGGGCCGGTGCGAAGACTGGCCGTTCCGTTTCCTCCAGCCAATTCTTGCCGCCGTGGCTGGCCACGTACATGGCCAACTCGAGTCTGCTCCAGACGCCCAATTTATCGAAAGTGCTGCGCAGGTGATTCTTGATGACCTGCTCCGACGTCCCCATCAGCCTGCCGATCTCCCGATTCGTGAAACCTTCCCAGACCAGGGTAGCCACCTGAGTTTCCTTTGGAGTCAAACGCTCGCGCGGCGTCATGATTTCACCTCCGCCCGTTCGAACGCGGCTGTAGCCAGGCGTACCCGTTTGCGGCCATCCCGAATTCCGGCCCGCAGAAAGAGCGTGCGCAAGTGCTGCTTGACGGTGCGCGGGCTGATTTTCAACTGGCCGGCGATTTCCTTGTTGCTGCAACCCTGCACCAGCAAATCCAGGACTTGCTGATCCCGCGGCGTAACTTTCATTCGTTCAAGATCCATCACGTTAGTTCTCCTGCGGTCCGCGTTTCTCGTTCTTGCGGGCAATCCGCACGATCGGTAAAGCACATCCTTCGCCAAACCTTCTCCCGGCGGAAGCTTTGATTTAAGACCAGCGCAGGCATGCACTTAGGGACAAGAACCAGGGACCTTCGAGGAAGTTACGAAATTCTGCAATCGGTTGGTCCGTTCCGAATCGGGAGGAGAACACGAGAACAATTGGCTCTGCTGTAACGGTGGAATAGGTTGGCTGGTTCGGATTGCACAGAATTTCGCGGCACGAGGATGGACGACTGTGGCGAACCGTTTGGTCATGACAGGCCTTTCCATTCAGACTTTTGGGCGCGTCCCCGACTGATGGAGGAGCGCAAGGCGAGTTGTCAGAGCTGTCGGTGGTCGTCCTCTAGAGCAGAAAAACCGGATGTTCCAAGATGGAATTGCCGGGCCGCACTACGGTTCATTTTGGTTTGCGTGGCGGGAGACACTTCATTTTTGCACAGGCTCCGAGTTAGCGCCATTTTTCGCCGCGCCGGATATACCCGGATATGCGGATGGCAGGCCCGGGTTTCCGGGCACTCGCAGACTAGCCCCGCGGATCAGCAAAACAAAAAGCAATCATCGGAAAGCAGATCGAGCACAGATTCCAGAGCGCGGACAACGCAGGGAGTTTGCCCAACCGAGTGTGCAGCGCCTTGCATCTTACTAGAGTAACTCGTCCAACTGCCGGACGCGGAAACAGGATGGGGCGCAAGCTTCTGTGCGCTCGACATCCCTAGCCCCTTGAATTCAGTGTGGTTACACCGTCTTCAATGACGTACCATTGCCGGATTTTCGAACTTCCTCTTGGGGCTGCAGCCGGGCGTCGACTTTATACCTTAGATTCTTTGGTGGAGGAATTGCACTAGAATGGGTATGGTTTCCGGATGGAAGGAGTCCGCTTCCCCGAGCTGGGCACGAGGGCGCGCAGAAAACATCGTGACCGATCAAGAAAAAAAACCAGTTCTCGACGAGCAGGCTTTTGAAATGCTGCTGGCGGCAGCCTATGTGCTGCAAGAGCACAACAGCAGAATGCAGGAACTGGAAGAAAAAATGGAGTCGCAGAGTGCGCGGCTTCGGGAGCAAGAGGCGGTTCAGGCTCCTCCGCCTTCGCCGCCCGCGAACCAGGCAAAGCCGGACGAGAGAAAGCCGGACGAGACTTCGCGAACCAACGGCGACTATACGCTCACTCTGGCAGAGATTGTCGAGGCCCAGCGCCAGATTCAGATGCGCCGCCTCGAACTGGATAAGGCGATGGCGGTGGTGGCCGAGAGAGTGATGCGAATCACGGGCGCGAGCGGCGCCGCGATTGCACTTCTCGAAGGCAGGACGGTGCGTTACCGGGCAGGAGCCGGCGCACCGGCTTTGCCGGTGGAAAGCGAAGTGCCGCTGAATGCGGCGGTTTGCGCCGCCAGCCTGCGAACCGGACAGGTGATTCGCAGCGAGGATGTGAATCTCGAGTTTCTGTTCGACCCGGAACCCTGCCGCCAGCGGGGAATCTTATCGCTGGTCGCAGTACCGGTCTACCGCGAAGACGAAATTATCGGAGCGCTGGAACTCTATTTCGACCGGGTTCGCGGCTTCGCCGAACAAGACATCCACACCTGTCAGCTGATGGCCGGACTGGTGACCGAAGCGATTGGCCGCGACGCCGAGCTGGCATTAAAGAAGTCGATGGCCGCGGAACGATCCACCATGCTGGCGGCGATCGAAAGGCTGCAACCAAATCTGGCGGCCTGGGCCGAGGATCATCCTGGCGGCGATCATCCTGCCGACGATCAATCTGCCGCGACTGCAGGCCCGAATGTGAGCGCGGCTGCCACGGCAAAATCGCCGTGCTGGAAATGCGGCAGCAAGCTGCCGGATGAGGAACAGTTTTGCGGCAAGTGCGGCGCTCCACGCGCTCGCGACGCGGGACCCTCCAGCATGCAGAGCCAGTTGGCGTCGGCGTGGCAGGCGCACCTGCCTGGCGACGATCCCTTCGCGCTGCATGGGCCCGAGCATGAACTTCCGACCTCGGTGCTTGAGGAAGAGAACGCTGCGTATGAACCGCCTGAGCCGTTCTCACTGCCCGAGTTCGAGGAAAGTAACGCGCTCTCCACACCGTCGTCGGCGGCGAGCGCGCATGAGGCTGCGTCGTCTGTCTCAGCGGAGCCACAGCCCGGCGAAAACCTCGACGAAAACCCCAGCGAAAACCCCGACGAGAAGGAACTCCGACCCCTGTCAACCGCGATAGTAAAACAACCGGATGCTGTTGTCTGGAGTTCCGCGGCGCGGGCCCGTGAGTTTCTGGAATCTCTATCCACGACCCGCACTCCAACAGCTCTCGCTCGTTTCTGGCATTCCCGCCGCGGCGATTTCTATCTCGGCATCGCGGTCATTCTGGTGCTGGTTGTGATTCGCTGGGGAATCTGGTCGAGCCACTCCGTGGGTGCTACAGGCCATGGCGCGACGGTTTCAGGGCGCACGAACCGGAGCAAGCAGCCGGCTCCCGACGCAGATCTCTCCACGTTCGACAAACTCCTGATCGGTCTCGGTCTGGCGGAAGCTCCGGATGTTCCGGAATATAAGGGCAATCCCTATACCCAGGTTTGGGTCGACTTACAAACTGCGTTGTACTACTGCCCCGGTTCCGATCTGTACGAGAAGACGCCGAAGGGCAAGCTCACCACCCAGCGCGATGCGCAGATGGATCAATTCGAGCCGGCCGATCGCAAGGCCTGTGAATGACTTCGCGGCGAGCCCGACCAGGGTCAACCAGATTCTGCGCTACCGGATTCTGCACTACCAGATTTGACAACCTTGTCTTCCCGGTAGTGCAATCATAAATACCGCCCCTTCTCCGGAGAATGCCGGTGCCTGACCGCGCAGATAAGTTTGACGCAGACACACTGAATCCACTTTTGAATCCACTGTTGGCGTCTCACATGGGACGATGGGCCGAAGTGTATTTCACCAACCCGCCAGAGAAGCGGGAACAAGCGGTTTCTGAGTTGCTTCGGGAGCTGGAAGAAGTTGCTGTCGCGGCGCCTGCTTCCGTTCGAGGTGTGGCCCGCACGAGCTCCAAAGAAAGCACGGACGCTGCGGACTCTGTGCCCTCGTCTGCCTCTGGATCGGAGGTTGTTCACACTTGTAGCGTCTGTGCGTACAACAATTCAGCGGGACATAGTTTTTGCGGGATGTGCGGAGCGCCCTTGCAAGTCGCGCCAGAGGCCGAAGTTCCGCAAGAGGTGCAGCGAGTCGAGGAGTCCGCCGCGATCGCTGGACCGAGTTGGCATGAACGTTCTCTCGACCCCGAGTTTGCGGAGGAGACGATTGAGCCGGCTGTGAACTCGAATATAGCGCGTGAACCCAGCGAAGCTGGGGAAGCACGCTGGCGGCAGATGGAAGAGGGAACAGACTCTCTGCATCGCGGACTGGAACCCGAACCTGCTCCCCACCGTTACCGGCTCTACATCGGCCCCGTGCTGGCAATCATTCTCGCAGCATTCGGTTTTGGAGTCTGGCGTGGAATCGAGGCCCGCTCCAGGGCAAGCGCTTCGTCATCGACAGCGGCCAGCCCGAATGCGCAACCAGCGCTGATTCGTTCTGCGCAACCGGCGGGCGCAACGGCGCCTGCATTGCCTCCTCTAAGTGAACCCGTTTCCGCGGTTCAAAACCAAAAACAAGCTGTCGCGAGTTCGCCAGTCGGTCAAGCTGCGGCCTCGCAAATTGCGTCCGAGAGTGCGCCCGTGCCGGCAAGTTCCTCGACTGTTGGAGCTGGCGCGGCTGCAGCCGGGCAAGGTGGCGCGGGGGAGTTGGCCATCGCAGAGGAATACCTGAACGGCACCTCAGGCATGACCCGGGATAGCGGAGAAGCGGCGCAGTGGTTATGGAAGGCAGTGAGTAAGCGGAACGTGGAGGCGACGCTGGCTCTGTCTGATTTGTATTCCCGGGGAGACGGCGTGCCGAAGAGCTGCGACCAGGCGCGCTTACTGCTGGATGCGGCGGCGCGAAAAGGCTCGCCCGCCGCAGCCGAGCAGCTGCGTAAGCTGGAAGCCTCAAATTGTCAATAAAAACCGGGCCGTCGAGATTACGCGGCCCGGAAATGCTTTCTACCTCGACTGGACCATCCCGTTACTCAGGCGATGAGTTGCCTATCATTCCGGCGCGACTCATACCATAGGGCAAGTTCCACCCGGTTCCAGAGCCCGAGCTTGTCATAGATCACGCGAAGATAATTCTTGACCACGTGTTCCGTGGTGCCGATGGCATGGGCTACCTCGTGGTTCTTCAAGCCCTGGGCGACAAGCTCGATGACGCGGTTTTCTCGCTCACTGGGCGTACGGCTTCCATAGCGCTCGCTTGTAAACACAATTGCCTCCGGTATAACAGGGTTGCGAGTTTGACTCGCTTGATACCGCTATTGATTCCAAAGCGTAGAAACAGCCGGTTGAAGTGAGCCTTCACGGTTCGGCGCGCCATCTTGAGCTGACTGGCAATCTCGGCGTTGTCGCAGCCTTGCAGGAGCAATTCGACAATTTGCTGCTCCCGCGGCCCTAGCCGAACGGACTGCACCGTCATCTCTACCCCCTGGGTTTGGTTCGCCAACACGCTAAGACCTTGGTGGAGCTGGGATGCTTCCATATTGCGTAGCATCCACAATGCCACTTTGAGACGAAAATAGATGTGACCAGAGAACATCCATTTCCACAGGCACTTGCAGGGATTGCAGTGGCCTGCCAGAAGTGGGAATTCAGCCTCGGAAGGCGAGCAAGGAGCCTTCCCCCTAACGATCCGGGCGTGCACGCCTCTAACCGGAAAGGTGCGTAAAATCAGCCGTAATTTGATCCCGACCGATCCGCAGGCCGCAGGGCGTCAACTCGACGACACATCGTCCCATCCCCCGGTCCGGCACCCGACACCGCGCTGAGGGGAGGTGGGATTTTTTTTGCCAGTGGCAGCGCTCGGTCAATCGGGTCGGAACACTAGGGTAAACACCCTATGTGGAAAGTTCCAGATGCACGCCGGAGCCCTGAACAATTTACATAACGGGCGTCGCGCGAGGCCGCACCAGGAACCCAGTGCAGGTTTGAGGCCGATGTTCGACAGTCTTAAGAGCCGCAGAGTGCGAGAGCAGTTCAGAAGAGGACTGAACGCGGAAACTGCTCTACACTGTTGCCTGTACGGTGCGGGTTAAGCCACATTCCGTGAACAGATTGCCTGGACGATGAGACATTCTCCGCCGCGTATTCCGATTGCCAGCTTCGCAAAGCCGAGCAGCCCTGCGCTTCAGCGGACGTCCGCCGCCGCCGAGGCGATCACTTCAGGGGTCTGCCGATGATCAGGCTTCTGAGTGTGGTGGGGGCGCGGCCCAACTTCATGAAAATCGCGCCCATCGTTCACGAGTTGAAGAATGATGAGCTGAAGAAGGCTGAGTTAGAGAAAGATGAGTTAAAGAAATTCCCCGCGATCGAACACTGCCTGGTGCACTCCGGGCAGCACTACGACGAGCTACTCTCTGGCAACTTTTTCACGGACCTGGGACTGCCCCGGCCGGATGTAAATCTTGAGGCCGGTTCGGGCAGCCACGCCGTGCAGACCGCGGAAATCATGAAGCGCCTCGAACCGGTGCTGCTCGACTACAAGCCCCAGATGGTTCTGGTGGTGGGTGATGTGAATTCTACAATCGCCGCCGCTCTCACCGCCGTCAAACTCGGAATCGGCGTGGCCCACATCGAGGCCGGATTGCGCAGCTTCGATATGACCATGCCCGAGGAGATTAACCGCAAGCTCACGGATGCCATCTCCAGACTGCTGTTCGTGACCGAGCAGAGTGGCGTGGAGAATCTAAAACGCGAAGGCGTGGCCCCGGAGAAGATTTTTCTGGTCGGCAATGTCATGATCGACAGCCTGCTGCGGCACCGCGAGATGGCCGCAAAGTCGCAGATTCTCGACCGGCTTGACATGCGGCAAAATGGAGCGGGCTGCCGAGCCTACGGAGTGCTCACACTGCATCGGCCCTCGAACGTTGACGACGCTCTAACGCTACAAGGGATTCTGAGCGCAGTGAGCGCGTTCGCCGCCGAGATTCCGGTGTTGTTTCCCATGCACCCGCGGACTCGGAAGAACATCGAGAGTTTTGGCTTGCTGCGGTATCTGGCTAACTCAGCGGGGCGAAACGATGCTGGAATCGTGCCGCTCGACCCGCTCGGATACCTCGACTTCCTCTCGATCAACGACGCGGCGCGCATTGTGCTGACCGACTCCGGCGGTGTGCAGGAAGAGACCACAGTCCTCGGCGTGCCTTGCCTTACGCTGCGCGAGAACACGGAGCGGCCGGCGACCGTTGAGCATGGATCGAACCAGATCGTGGGAGTGGATTCCGAGCGAATTCTGGCGGCGGCTCGATCCATCCTGCGGGAACCCGCGCGCCGGTTCGAGCGTCCGCCGCTTTGGGATGGCAAAGCGGCGGCAAGGATCGTGGCGATTCTGCGTTCGCACCTTCAACGCGAAAGTCAGCGTGAACATCAGCACGAAAATCACGCTTAGAGCCGCGGCAGGTTCGCAGCCGCTACTGTAGCGCCGACTGCGACGCCTGCACCGCGCAGCCGCCGGTTCCGCCGCCCGTGCAAGCCTGATTCCCGAGGGTGGAGAAGTAGACCTGCGACGCCCCCGCCTGCGTTCCCGGGGCCACGGCGTTGTCGACGATAATTCCGCTGGCGCCGCCGGCCGCGGCCAAAGAAAAGGTTCCGATCGGGCCCCAGTTCTCCCAGATCACAGAGCCATCGACTGTAGGAAACCCTAGCGTAGTGCTCCAGTCAGGCGCACCGCTCCCTGACTC
Organism: uncultured Acidobacteriaceae bacterium; assembly: GCA_963800575.1. GTDB lineage: Bacteria > Acidobacteriota > Terriglobia > Terriglobales > Acidobacteriaceae > Sulfotelmatobacter. The sequence goes on along the minus strand of CAWDBN010000015.1, from coordinate 420,704 downwards.
TCCGAAAGCGGCAAGACAATGTTCAATGTTGCCGTTGCTGTCGAAAATCAAAGTGCCGGCGGTGTAGACGAAGTCCGCCGTCCAGGCGGTAGCTGTAATGGTGCTGGAGAGCGGCCCTTGATTGAACCAAACAACGGTGCCATCCGTTGTCGGGACGCCCGGGGTCGTACTCCAGCCCGGGGCCGTGGTGTTCGAGGTGCCTGGAGTTTCCACGACTTGAATCTGAAAGTGGCTGTCCAGGACCTCCTGACCCACTGTATACGCGGTTGAAGGCTTCCAGGGCGTGTCCTTGGCGTTGTAGATGCACCCGCCCGTGGCGCACCCTGGCGACACTCCGTTCGCCTGTGCGCTCGCGAAGATCCATTCCGTTGCGCCGCCGGCAGCATTAGGATTCAGAATATCGGTCACGGGAGAGCACGGCGTGGTGGCGCTCGAGAGAGGTGGCCCTGCGTTTACGGTACCGAAAGCCCCAGCCGTCAGGGGGACTTGGTACAAGGTTGGCTCCCCTCCAGTGTTGCCGCAAACGTAGAGGTTTCCGGTAGCATTCACCGAGTTTTCGTAGGTTTTGTCAAAAGCGCCAATGTACATGGGGGACGGCGCAGTTCCGTGAGCGGTGCTGGCGCCGACATTCGCGTGTGACGTGGGAATGTCACCTGCGGTGAAAGCCGTGCTGAGTGCCCAAACGGCCGAGCAGTCCAAACCCCCGGCACAGTCTCCTTGGCCATCGCTCGTTGCGAAAACGTACACGAGTTTACCCGTGAAATCGAGGATTGGGCCTTGTACCATGCCGGGGCCGCCATCGAACTCGTTGGAGACATCCAATTGCCCGGAAGCGGTAACGGCTGCTGTCGAAGAATCCACACTATACAAGAACCCGCCTTGGTCGGTGACGAACACATTCCCGGACACAGAATCGTAAACCGGACTGCTGAGCGCGCTGGGCGCGGCGGGATTCACCTTAACCGGCCAACCTCCGTCTTCCACTTCAGCGGGAGGGTTGCCAGAGGTGCTTTTGAACACGGGGTTGAACTTGTGGAGATAGCCAGAGTCGTCTCCCACAAATGCAGTGTCGCTAACGTAGTCAACAAAGATGGAGGAGTTGGTGTCCTTAGCGGGCGCGTCTGCGTCCCTGAGGTTCAACTCGGCCGTGCAAGGCGGGTGGGAGCAGGTGGCGTACACACCGTGAGTGCCGATCGGATCTGGGTGACCAACGGACGCAGTAGTTGAAGCGACCCATTTCAAAAGAACCAAGGTTGCATCTCCCGACGAATCTGCCTGCACAAAAGCAAGTTGCGTGCCGTCGAGCGAGAACGCTGGAGAACTCTGGATCGTACTGCCGGTGTCAATGTTGTAGGCCCAGTAGACCGAGGGCACCGTGTCTACAGTCGTGATCGGGTTGTCGATCATGGTCACGGCCCCGTTCAGGGCGATCGTTCTGCCGGTAACGGAAGCGCCGGAGTCCAGCGTAATTGAGGCCAGCGCGACGATGTCTCCGATTGCAATGGCGCCTGCATTGATGGTGGCGGAACTGCCCACCAGCCAAATCACGTTCCCGGCCGTCGCGCCGCCGGATAGGACCACGGTGCCGGCCAAGGTAAGCGTGGTGCCGATCTGGAAGATGTACGTTCCGCTTCCGTTGAGCGTCACGGTTTTTCCGGCACCCAGGGAAAGCGTACTGGAGTTGTACACGCCGGGCGCGAAAGTCTGTCCGTCGAGAACGGACGCAATGGACGTGGCGCCACTCAACCCCTGGTAGTAGGTGTACGCCGTACTGGCGTCGGCTTGCGCCTGCGCTGCCACCGCGTCGCCGAGGTGCTCCACTGCGGGAGTAGTAAGCACGCCCGGCGGAAAGCCAGTCAGGCTGGTGCCCGGGGAGATACCGATGTTACCGCCCGTGACCACGGAGTCACCAGCATTCGTGATGGTCGACGAAGCGAGCATTGCAAAGTTGGCGGCGGTGCCCAAATTAAGCCCAGTACACCCGGAATAGAGGTTGCTGTAAGCGATAATGCTGGCTTGACTGGTCGAGCCGCCAAGGCCTGTGGGGTAGACAACGAAATCGCTGCTGCAACTGGCAGTTGTGGAGGTTAACGAGTACTTCGCTGGGTAATTCAAGGCACCCATCGTGGCGCCGCTGCCTAGGTCCTGCGACCAGAGTCCTGAAGTTTTGCTGGCACCGTGGGCGTGGGTACGCGTCCGCAACTCGGGGGCAAGGGCCGGGCGAGTCTCCGCCTGTGGCGCAGACGGCGACTGGCGGCGGATCTGCTGCCAATAGCGAGGATCCTGTTCAACGCGCCTGGCCTGCTCTGCAGTGGCGGGCTTGGAGAAGATAACGTGATGATAGGTCCAGTCCGTGATTGCAGGTGCGGCTGCTTCGGAGCCCGGGGACGCCTGCCCCGTGGAAGCTGGAGACAAGGTTAGCGCTCCGAGAATTGAGATGCTCAACCATAGTAAAACTTGCTGGCTTCTTCTCATTGTTCTCCCTGCTGATTGAGGGCTCCGGCAACACCCAGAATCGCAGGGTTGACGCCAAACCCTCGGCCTGTCTGCACTTTGGACTTTCTCTTGGTTATTGAAAATGATCATACACCTGCATGTTTTAAGGGAAGCCCAAAAATTTAGATGCGCACCAGGAAGGATTTCCACAGACATTTCCACCTGGAAGGACGCCGATGGCGCGGCCGCAACCGCTTTGGCTTTGAACGAAGGGAACAGAGTTGAGAACACAAACGTCTGCCGGCAGAGGCCGCCCCTTCCCTAGGTGAGTGATTCAGTCAGCCAGACCAACACGATTACGCCGCCAACCGCGAGTGCCAGCAGGAGCCCGCAAGTCCCGAGCCGGTCGAGAAACGTTTCTGTCGCTGTTGGCCTTTTGCTACGGGCAAGAACATCGGGGCGACTCAACTGCGATTTCATGACAACTACCCCTTCACCGTGCATTTTCGCCGATTTCTGCGTCGCCTTGTTTACTACTCGTGAACCTCGTTACGAAATCCGAATAAGTGACGAGATTCGAAACCGCGCGCTGCCAGGACTTCGATCTTGCACTTGAATTACACTACGTGGCTACACTTCACTACTACTCCGACGATCCAAACGAATGAGACTTTCCGTCGTCATGCCGGTGTACAACGAACGCGCCACGCTGCGGCAGGTGGTCGCGAGAGTGCTTGCCGTTCCGCTGGAGCATCGAATTGATTTGCGTCGACGACGGATCGACGGACGGCTCGCGCGAAATGCTGGCGCAACTGCAGGCGGAGTATCCGCAGATTCGAATCCTGCTTCAGCCGAAGAACATGGGGAAAGGTGCGGCGCTGCACCGCGGTATCAAGGAAGCTACAGGAGACTTCGTCATCATCCAGGATGCCGATCTCGAGTACGACCCGGCAGAATACACGGTGATGCTGGAACCGCTGATCGAAGGCCGCGCCGATGTGGTCTACGGCTCGCGCTTTCTTTCCGCGCGCCCGCATCGCGTGCTTTACTTCTGGCATTCGGTCGGCAACTGGATTCTTACCCTGCTCTCGAACGCACTCACCAACATCAACCTCAGCGACATGGAGACCTGTTACAAAGCTTTCCGGCGCGAGGTCATCCAATCGATCCCCCTGGAAGAAAAACGTTTCGGATTCGAGCCTGAAATCACGGTGAAGATCGCCAAGCGGAAGCTGCGCATCTACGAAGTCGGCATCAGCTACTGGGGCCGCACGTATGAAGAGGGCAAGAAAATTCAGTGGAAGGATGGGGTGCGCGCTCTCTGGTGCCTGGTGAAGTATTGCATCACCGAACCCGCAGTGGCGCGCCAGGAAGCTCTTCCCCCGATGCGATCCCGCTTTCGGCTCGCGCTCCGCAGGGCAAGGATGAGTGAGGCTTGCGCCCGGCCATCATGAGCCAGACCTGATGAGCCACATCAGATGAGCCAGATCATGAACATCACCGACTCCGGCTTCCAGATCGAGAGTCCTCTCGCCCTCCCCGAAGACGAAGTGCAACTCTGGCGAATCGACCTGGAGGCTCTGGGGGCCGACGAGTCCCGTTGGCAGAGAGTGCTCTCCGCCGACGAAGCTGCGCGCGCCTCGCGCTTTCACTTTGCGCGTGACCGTCAGCGCTATGTTGCCGCTCGTGCGCTTTTGAGGACAATTCTGGCCAGCTACCTGGAAACCGACGCGGGCAGCTTGCGCTTTTCTTATTCGGAGAAAGAAAAACCTTCTCTGGGACCAGAGCATGCGGACAGCGATGTCAGGTTCAACGTAACGCATTCCGGCGGAATCGCGTTGTTGGCCTTCACCCGCAGGCGCGAAATCGGCGTCGATGTGGAACAGGTTCGCCACGATTTCGATCCGGGCGCCATCGCCCGGCGATACTTTTCCACGCACGAACAGAACCAGCTTGCCGATCTACCCGCTGAGGAAAAGGTTGACGCCTTCTTCCGCTGCTGGACGCGGAAAGAGGCGTATATCAAGGCAACTGGAGACGGCTTATCGCTTCCTCTCAGCCAATTTGACGTGTCTCTTGTGCCCGGGGAAACAAACGCGCTGCTGGCGACACGGCCTGACGGGTCAGAAGCATCGAGTTGGCTTCTGCGGGAAGCACCGGCGGGACATGGCTACATCGCCGCACTCTGCGTGCGAGGCCGGGATTGGACGCTGAAAGACTGGTCCGCAGATCCGCGCGACATGAAGCGATAGCCTGGATTCGACAAGCGCGACACTGGCTCCCAGGCACCTTGTTTGCGTGGAACGGAATTTGCCCTGGCCATTGTCGCAATTCTTTTCACACTCTAGGCTGGAACGAGAACTGCGGCGTCTGACATCCCGAAAAGGCATTCTTTTTCATTTACTTACGCGGATAGATCTGAGCTCCGAAGGGCGGAGAATTGCTCCACTGTTTAGTTATTCATGAAGGATAAACCAGATTCCGGTAGCGCTCGGAAGTGTTACTCTGTGGGGTAATCTGTTAGTTTTCCCCCTTCCTCTTAGGATCCAGCAAGGTGGTTGTGCGTGGCTCCGATGAAGTCTGGGAAGCAATCCAGGCAAATACAATAAACGTAGTAGACAAGACAATTTAAGCATTTTCAGGAGGCTTAGGACTTGACCGCTTCGACCAGCCATCTCATCCCGCCACACGGCGGAGAACTCATTCAACTCATCGCCCAGCCCGACAGAATCACCGAATTGAAGTCCCATTCGAAAGAGTGGCCCTCGTGGGATCTGACCGGCCGCCAGCTTTGCGATCTGGAGTTGCTGCTCACCGGAGGATTTTCTCCGCTGCGTGGCTTCATGACCCGCGCCGATTACGAAGGCGTCTGCCACAACATGCGCCTGGCCAATGGAACGCTTTGGCCCATGCCTGTGACTCTGGACGTGACCGAGGAATTTGCCAAGAAGCTGACGCCGGGAACCAGCAAGGTTGCGCTGCGCGATCCCGAAGGCGTGATGCTGGCTGTGTTGAACGTGGAAGAGGTCTGGCAGCCTGACCGCAAAGCCGAAGCGCAGGCGGTTTTCGCCAGCACGAGTGCAGCCCATCCTGGCGCTGACTACGCGATGAACAAGGCGAATCCCTGGTACGTGGGAGGAACTCTAGAGGGGATCCAGATACCCTCGCACTACGATTTTCGCAACTCGCGCTTGACTCCAGCCGAGGTGCGGGCTGAGTTTGCCCGCGTAGGCTGGCGTCGAGTCGTCGCTTTCCAGACGCGCAATCCCATGCACCGCGCCCACGTCGAACTCGCATTCCGCGCCGCCAAGCAAGTCGAGGCCAGCCTGCTGATTCATCCCGTCGTGGGCATGACCAAGCCCGGCGATGTGGATTACTACACGCGCGTGCGATGCTACCAGTTGTTGCTCAACAAGTTTCCGCAATCTACCGCGAAGCTTTCTTTGCTGCCGCTCGCCATGCGCATGGGCGGACCACGCGAGGCCATCTGGCACGCGCTCATTCGCAAGAATCACGGCTGCACTCATTTCATCGTGGGCCGAGATCACGCCGGCCCGGGATCCGATCCCGCAACAAAGAAGCCCTTCTACGGTCCCTACGAGGCCCAGGAAGTATTCAAGAAGCACGAGGCCGAAATCGGCGTGACCATGGTGCCTTTCAACATGATGGTCTACCTCGAGGGTCAAGACAAATACGTTCCCGACGACGAGGTTAAGAACGGAGACCGCGTGTTGAATATCTCGGGCACCGAACTTCGCCAGCGGCTGAACGAAGGCCGTGAGATTCCGGCGTGGTTTACCTATCCCGAAGTCGTCTCGGAATTGCGCCGCAGTTTCCCGCCTCGCCACAAGCAAGGTGTGACCATCTTCTTCACTGGACTTTCGGGTTCTGGTAAATCGACCATCGCCAATGTACTGATGACAAAGTTCCTCGAAACCGGCGGACGTCCGGTCACGCTGCTCGATGGCGACCTGGTGCGGAAGCATTTGTCTGCCGAGCTCGGCTTCTCCAAGGAGCACCGCGACATCAACATCCGCCGCATCGGCTACGTAGCCTCGGAAATCACCAAGAACGGCGGTATCGCCATTTGCGCGCCCATCGCGCCTTATGACGCGACCCGGAAACACGTCAGGCAGATGATTGAGCCCTACGGTGGGTTCATTCTGGTGCACATTGCGACGTCGGTTGAGGTCTGCGAACAACGCGACCGCAAAGGCCTGTATGCCAAGGCGCGCGCGGGGATTCTCAAAGAGTTCACCGGCATCTCGGATCCCTACGAAGTTCCAACCGACGCCGAAGTCACCATCAACACGGGCGACTTGTCGGCGGAGGAAGCAGCACAGGAGATCATTCTGCATCTCGAAAGGGAAGGCTTTATCGGAACCGCCGCGGAATCGATTTAGTTCACTCCGCAATCTGATGGATCTACGAACATGGATCTGCTGATCAAAAGCTTGGTGGGTTTTGGAGTCGGGGCCCTCATCGGAATGACGGGAGTCGGAGGCGGCGTTCTGCTGCTCCCGATCCTCATTTTCGGTTTGGGTGTGCCGCCCATGCTGGCCGTGGGCTCCGACGCTCTTTTCAACTTTGTCACTAAGATCGGCGCCAGCGCCGTCCACCTGCGCAAAGGCACGGTGCGGCTCAAGGTAGTCGTGGCGCTCGCCATCGGCAGCGCACCGGGTTCTTATCTGGGCGTAAGCTTTCTGGTTCACTTGCGAAACACTTATGGCAATTGGGTGAACCACTTCATCACGGTTGCGGTGGGAGTTTTGCTGATTTGCATTCCGACTTTCCTGTTCTTCCAGAAGAAAATTGAAGATCGGGCTGCGGCGAAGCCGCCGACCATGAAGTCCTTCGCCTGGATGTCGCTCATCGGCCTGGTAGCCGGTTTTCTTGTCGGCATCACCTCAGTCGGCTCTGGCAGCATCGTCATGATGATGCTTCTGCTGTTCTACAGCTTTCAGCCGAAGGTGATGGTGGGTACTGATATTGTTCACGCCCTCATCCTAACCGGCGTAACCAGCCTTCTCCATTTTCGGATGCACAATATTGACCTCCATCTGGTGGGAGCGCTGGTGATCGGCTCGATTCCAGGAGGACTGTTCGGTTCTTACATGAGCACGCGGGTCCCGGTTCCGTGGCTGCAGGCGTATTCTTTGTGCAGTCCTGCTCGCCACGGGCGCACGCATGCTGATGGCCTAATCGCATTATGCATTCAAATTCCTACGCACAGATATTGGAACGCATTCAGTCCGCGCTGGAAGCTTCCCGCAAAGTTTTTGCGCGCTTCACGCCGGGTGCCATTGAGGCCGAATACAAAGTTGGGCATGATCCCGTCACCGAGGCAGATCGTGCTCTGGACGCCGTTCTACGTAAGGAACTGCTGCGAAGCGGAGAAGGCTGGCTCTCGGAAGAGAGCGTGGATGATCCCATCCGGCTGCAGCGCTCGCGGGTCTGGGTGGTTGACCCCCTCGATGGCACCCGCGAATTTGTGCAAGGCATTCCTGAGTTCTGCGTCTCCATCGGATATGTCGAGAACGGGCGTCCCGTTGCCGGAGGAATTTGCAATCCTGCCACGAACGAGATTTTCCTCGGCTCGGTCGATTCGGGGGTCACTTATAACGGCAAACCCGCGCACCCGAGCCAACGCAACACGCTCGACGGCGCTTTGGTTCTCGCCAGCCGCAGCGAAGTAAAGCGCGGCGAGTGGAAGCCGTTCGAGAATTCCGGTTTGAAGATTCGCTCCATGGGCTCGGTCGCCTACAAACTCGCGCTGGTTTCCGCTGGCCTCGCCGACGTGACTTTCACTCTGACACCGAAGAACGAATGGGACGTGATGGCCGGAGCGGCTCTTGTGCAGAGCGCTGGCGGCTTTGTGAGCACGCTGGAGAAAACCAACCTGATCGCCAATCGCCGCGATTCGCTGCTCTCAGGCCTGCTCGCCAGCGGACCGCTCTTGAAGGATAAGCTGCTTTCCCTGCTGGAGCCGCACATCGGGCTGGCCTCGTCGTCGATCGAAAAATAAGCCTCACTCCCGTCCAAACTTTCACTTGCTCCCAACCCGCATCGGTGTTATTTCTGTCTCTCTTTACATTTCAAATGAGAAATCTAATACGGAATCAAGCACCTGGCCCCGGAGCGCCTGATTGCCTGACCCAAACGCAGACGCCGACCCACTAAACCAAATCTCGTTCGTCTCTTCCAGCGCCTCGAAGGCCGGCGCTGAAGACTCCAACCGCCCCAAGCGTGTACTCGGCTTCCGCGATCTGGTTTTGTTTTACGTGGTCACGGGCATCAGCTTGCGCTGGATCGCCACTGCCGCCTCGGCCGGCCCCAGTTCCATTGTCATCTGGATCGGCGCCTGGCTCTGCTTCTACACTCCTCTCGCGCTTTCTGTGCTCGAGCTGTCTTCCCGCTATCCCAGCGAAGGTGGCCTCTACGTGTGGAGCAAACGCGCCTTCGGAGACTTCTCCGGCTTCATGTCTGCCTGGACTTACTGGACCAGCAACCTCCCGTACTTCCCTGCTGTCCTTTATTTCGCAGCCAGCAACATTCTCTTCATGCGCCAGAGCGCATGGGAGCATCTCTCGAACAACGCCACGTTCTACATCGTCTTCTCTCTGCTTACGCTGGGCGCAGCGACGCTGATGAACATTGTCGGACTCGACGTAGGCAAGTGGCTCAACAACGCCGGCGCACTCGCCATGTGGATTCCGGTGGGCATCGTCATTGTGCTGGGATTGATTGCCTGGCATCGCTTCGGCTCGGCCACATCGTTCACCGTGCATTCGATGAAGCCAACCGCGCATCTCAACGATCTTATTTTCTGGTCGGTCCTGATCTATGCCTTCAGCGGTTGCGAGACCGCCTCCTTCATGGGAGAAGAGATCAAAAATCCCCGCCGCTCCATTCCGTTCGCTCTGCTCTTCGGGGGCGTGACCGTAGCCTTTTGCTACATCGTAGGAACAGCCGCCATACTGCTGGCGTTGCCCTCAACCGAAGTCAGCAGCTTGCAGGGACTGGTACAGGCCGTCTCAAAAACCGCATCCCGCTTGGGTTTCCCCGGAGTTCTGCCAGTAGCCGCGTTCCTGATCGCCCTGAGCAACGTCGGCGCGGCCGGCGCCTATCTCGCCGCAGTCGCCCGCCTGCCGTTCGTCGCCGGCATCGACCGCTTCCTGCCGCCAGCCTTCGGCGCACTGCATCCCCGCTGGAAAACGCCGTGGGTGGCGCTGCTCACTCAGTTCGTTTTCGGCGCGCTCTTCATTTTTCTGGGTCAGGCCGGAACCAGCGTCAGAGGGGCCTACAATGTGCTGGTAAGCATGGGCATAATCGTAAATTTCATTCCGTACCTGTACCTGTTCGCCGCCATGATCAAACTGCAGCGCGACCCCGCCGGGCCAGATGTAAGCCGCGTGCCCGGAGGAAGCACGGTCGCCAAGTTGGTCGCCACGGTCGGATTCGTCACCACGACGCTGACAATTGTTTTATCTCTGATTCCGCAGCCGGACGAGCCCAATAAACCGCTCGCGCTGCTAAAGATTGTAGGCGGAACAGCTGTGCTGCTGCTGCTTGGGGTCTGGATTTATAAGGCTGGAAAGCACAGAACGGTCCCTGAAAAAATGGCGTGACCACTCTTCAGCCCGCTTTTCTGCCTTCCGGATGTTCGTATAGGTCTTTTTCGGACAGCACCGGCGGCCCCGCAGTATTCATTCCAGCACGCGAAGCTGCGCCGAACATCGGGCCTCGCGCGGTAATCACGGGTGCGAAACTCATGAATCCTATTTTCGGAACGATATCGTCGTAAATAGCTTCCATGCCGCCACGGAGTAGATAAGTTTCGTGCCAGAAACCGGTTCCGCCGGAATCCTTCAAAAAATTCTGCCACCATTCCCGGTGCGGAGCCGAGCGCGTCCACTTCAGCAACGACTCCTGATCGCGCCAATACTGGCGCATGCCGGCATGCATCGGAAAAAAGGAAAAGATGAAATTTTCGTGCAACAGCAATCCGTCGGGCTGGGCGTCGACGGAGCGGGAAATCCTTGGACCAAATCCCATGAGGGTTTTTATTCCAGCAATCCGATTTACGCGCATTCCAAGGTAGATGACGACAAGGTCCGGATAGCCAGAAAGATCAACCGTTCGTCGCTCAACGCGGGTAGGCATAAATAGAACAATGCGATCGGCGATTTTACACCGGCGTCGCCGTCTTCCGTGCTGGATTAAAAAACGGCAGCACAGTCACCTTAACATTCGCCTTCAGCCGGATCGCTTCGATCGTGATCTCCATCTGCAACTGTGTCCCCGGCTTCGAATGCTCAGTCTCGACGCTAGCCAGCGCAATCATCTTCTTAAGAATCGGAGACCAACTCGTAGTCGTCGCTTTACCGACTTGCTTGTCTCCAGAATACAAAGGCACAGCCACGCGCGAAGCCTGACTCGGCGCAGCCGGAGTCAGCCCATAACGCTCGTAAAGCTCTTCCACGTCGGTCCAATCCACTTCCACGCCGACAAGTTGCCGAGGCACGCCATTCTTCGCATCCAACTCCAGCGCCCGCTTGCCAATAAAGTTTTCTTTCTCGAGGTGCACCATCTTGCCGAAGCCCAGCTCGTACGGCGAATACTTCTGCGATGGAATCAGCGCCTTCTTCGAACTCGAGTAATCCACTTCAATCAGCAGGAGCCCTGCTTCCACGCGCGCCACATCCAGCGCCAGCATGCCCGCCGCATGCAGATCAAACTGCTTCCCTTTTTCCGCCACCGCATCCCAAACCTTCACCGCATCATTGGCTTCTTTAAGTGGAACCCAGATTTCATATCCCAGATCGCCGGTATATCCCGTTCGCGAAATGTCCACCGGCACGCCTGCAATCTTGCCACGGGTCACGCGAAAATATTTCAGATTCGCGATGTCGGCCTCGGCCACAGTCTTCAGCAGCTTCGCCGAGGTCGGCCCCTGCAAAGCCAGCGCCGCAACCTTCTCGGAAATGTCTTCGACCTGCACATCCATGTTCAGGCCATTCTGCCGGAACCAGCGCAGGCTGGGATCAGCCGCCGTCCAGCGATAAACATTTTCCTCCAGCCGCGAAATCGTTCCGTCGTCGATGACCTTGCCCTCTTCATCACACCAGCAGCAATAAATCACCTGCCCCACTTTCACCTTGTTAATGTCGCGCGTGATCACGCGGTTCACCAGTCGCGTCGCGTCTTTTCCGGTAATCAAATACTTGTAGAGCGGCGAAATATCAATCAGTGCCGCCGCATTGCGGATGGCATTGTACTCATGTTCGTGATGCACCTCATACACGCTGACCGTGTAGTATCCCGACCACTCGCGGTAATTCAAGCTCTGGCAAAGCGGAAAAGTTCTCTCGTGAAACGCAGTTCCTATGGGCAATGGAGTGTCCTCGAAAGAATAAAGTCGAAGCCAGATTATACGTCACAACCCTCATCAAAGGCGTCATCCCGAGCGCAGGCGCTTTTCAGCCGGAGCGAGGGATCTCCCTCTAATCGGCTTTATGTTCACTCGTCACAGACAAATAAGGTCATAAGTAGTAAGGAATAACGATGCGCGCCCCCAAACAATTCTTCGTCTACATCATGACCAACAACCCCAAGTCCGCCGTCTTATACACAGGCATCACGGGCCACCTCCCGCGTCGCGTCTGGCAGCACAAGAACAAACTCATACCCGGCTTTACCAGCCGATACAATTTGACCTGCCTTGTTTACTTCGAACGCTTCTTCTATCCGGACGCCGCAATCAGTCGCGAAAAGGAAATCAAAGGCTGGCGCCGGAGCAAGAAGAGCAAGCTTATCGAATCGATGAATCCGCGTTGGGAGGACTTGGCGAAAGATTGGGGCAATGAATACAAGCCTGCAGCACCGGCTCAGCGGGAGATCCCTCGCCCCGCTGGAGAAAACGCGGGCCTTCGGGATGACGCCCGCGTGATAGAAGGAGAGGTCGATTGAGGGAGCCAAGTACGCTGCGTCATCCTGACCGCAGCCGTTCTTCAGGCGGAGCGAAGGATCTCCCCGCACACACTAGCCTTGGGTGCCACGAATTACACTCTAGCTGATAGGACAAGCATCCAGCCAGACAAGGGCCCGAGCAGCGAGAGGAGCCATAATTTCGAGCCTCGCCACGCAGCGACCAGCGCCGCCGGGACCGCGCAGGTCATGATCCCGACGAACGCCACATCAACATAGATGGAATGCTGGGGGCCTGGTGGCGTACGAACATAAATCTGGAATGCCAGCGAAGACACGATGCTGGCAATCCCAAACCAGTTCATTTTGAACATTTGCTTCATGCCGCAGTCCCAGTCACGCTCACGCCTATAGTCCCACCAATTGATCAGAAACGCCAACTCAGCTCTTGCAGAAGATTCCATCAAAACCCCAAACCGCGGCCTGCAATATTGCAGACAAAACAGCACATTCCCGATAGAATGACTCTTCGCCTACAGCAATGCGCTCAATCATGCCAATCTCGAATGTCCTCCGCAGTTGGAGCGTCCTCCCCAGCGGTCTCTAATACGCGCATCCCAAAACTGCGCTAAGATTCCTCGTCTCTATTCTCAACCAGCAAGCTAAAGGCTAAAGCTAAGACCTTATGGCTACTTCATACGACGTAATCGTAATCGGCGGCGGCCACAACGGCCTCGTCAACGCCGCCTACCTGGCCCGCGCCGGAAAGAAAGTGCTCGTGCTCGAACGCCGCCATATCCTCGGCGGCGCTGCCTGCACCGAAGAAGTTTTCCCCGGCTTCAAGTTTTCCGTGTGCTCTTATGTCGTATCGCTGCTGCGGCCGGAGATCATCCGCGACCTCGATCTCCCGCGCCACGGCCTCGAGATTCTCCCGCTCGACGGCACATTCACACCCATGCCCAGCGGTGATTACCTGTGGCGCGTGAACGACCACGGCAAGACGCATCGCGAGATCGCCCGCCACTCCCGCGTGGACGCCGAAGCCTACGACGAATTCGGCAAGGCCATGCAGGCCATGTGCCGCTTCGTGAAACCAATCCTCAGCATGGTGCCGCCCGACCCGAACACGCTGAACCCGCGCGAACTGATGAAGCTGCTCTTCATCGGACGCCGCTTCCAGGGCATGTCGAGCTACGACAAGTACAACCAGGTCCAGCTCATGACCATGAGCGCCATAGATTTTCTGGACCAATGGTTCGAGACGGATGTTCTTAAAGCCACGATGTCCGCTTCCGGCATCATCGGCACGTTCCTAGGTGTGCGCTCGCCCGGCACAGCCTACGTTCTGCTTCACCACTACATGGGAGAAATCGACGGCGCATTCCGCGCCTGGGGCTTCGCCCGCGGCGGCACCGGTGCAATTTCCAACGCCATCGGCGATGCGGCCCGCGAAGCCGGAGTCGAGATTCGCACCCAGGCTGCCATCGCGAAAATCATCGTCAAAGATAGCAAAGCGAAAGGAGTCGTCCTCACCAACGGCGACGAAATCTACGCCGAAACAATTTCTTCCAGCGTCGATCCGAGACTAACTTTCAACAAGTTCATAGAAGCCGAGCACTTGCCCGCTGACTTCCTCGAAGACATCAACCGCTTCAAGTATCGCGGATCTTCGGGCAAGGTAAACATGGCGCTCGACGCACTGCCGAACTTCAAAGCCATGCCCGGACCAGGCGCACACCTGCGCGGCGCAATCTCGATTTCCCCGAGCGTCGAATACATGGAGCGCGCTTACGACGATGCCAAGTACGGTAATTTCTCGCGCCGTCCTTATATCGACATGGTGATCCCATCGCTCACCGACCCGTCGGTCGCGCCGCCCGGCAAGCACGTGCTCTCCTGCTTCGTGCAGTACGCGCCTTACAAACTGCGCCCCGGCTTGAACTGGGACGATCAAAAGGAAGCCTTCGGCGACACCGTCGTCAACACCATCGCCGAGTACGCGCCCAACATCAAAGACATCATCCTGCACAAGCAAGTCATCACCCCGCTTGATCTCGAACGTGAGTGGGGCCTAAGCGAAGGCAACATCTTCCAGGGCGAACTTTCGCTCGAGCAGCTCTTCTTCTTGCGTCCGGCACCGGGATACGCGCGCTTCCGTACCCCGATCCAGAATCTCTACATGTGCGGTTCAGCCACGCATCCCGGCGGCGGCATCATGGGCGCCCCAGGCCGTCTCGCAGCTCTCGAAATGCTCAAAGACATCAAGGGAGCGGCCTAACATGTCCGATACGAGATCCGGCGCACGCGACATCGTCATCATCGGAGGCGGCCACAACGGCCTGGTCACCGCGTTCTACCTGGCTAAAGCGGGATTCAAGCCGCTCATCCTCGAGCGCAGACCACAGGTCGGCGGCGCTGCCGTCACCGATGAATTTCATCCCGCCTTCCTTTGCTCCACGCTTGCGCACACTGCCGGCCCCATTCGTCCAGACATCGTCCGCGACATGCAACTGGAAAAACATGGCCTGAGGCTGATCACGCCGGACGCTTGTGTCACCGCGCTCTCGCCTGACGGACGTGCCCTTTCGCTCTACCAGGACGAGAACAAATCCGCGCAATCGATCAGCGCCTTCTCGCAAAAGGACGCCGCGAAGTATCCAGAGTTCGAAAAATCTCTGGGAAAGATCAGCGAAGTAATCGCCGAGGCGCTCGCTACAACTCCGCCGGACATCGATCACCCCAGCGGCGGTGATCTCTGGAGCATGCTCAAGACCGGTCGCGCCCTGCGCAACCTCGGTAAGCGGGATATGTACCGCGTGCTGCGCTGGGGACCAATGGCCGTAGCTGATCTGGTAGCAGAATATTTTGAGACTGAACTGTTGCGCGCCGTCATCGCGGCGCGTGGAATCTTCGGAACTTTCCTCGGACCATGGTCAGCCGGAAGCGCTTTGCAATTGCTGATCCGCGCCGCCGGCGATTCTCACCCCGCGGGCTCAGCGTTCTTCGCCGCGGGTGGCATGGGCGCACTCACTGAAGCCATGGCTTCCGCCGCGAAAACTGCCGGAGTTGAGATTCGCACTGCTGCCGAAGTCATCGAGATTCGCGTGAAAGACGGCACAGCCACCGGCGTTCTGCTCTCGACTGGCGAAGAAATCAGCGCGAATGCCGTAATCTCCAACGCCGACCCCAAACGCACCCTGCTCAAGCTCACCGATCCTACACATCTTTCCCCAGACTTCGTGCAAAAGTTGCAGCACTACCGCGGCAACGGCACGGTTGCCAAGGTCAACCTCGCGCTATCCGCGCTGCCGAATTTCACTGCTCTGAAAAACGGCGATGCCGCCGCGCTTAAGGGCCGCGTTCACATCGGCCCTGAGATCGACTATCTCGAGCGCGCCTTCGACGAATCGAAGTACGGCAACTTCTCGCGACAGCCCTACCTCGAAGCCACGATCCCGTCGCTGACCGATCCCACGCTCGCGCCCGCAGGCAAGCACGTGATGTCGATCTACATGCAATACGCGCCCTACAAACTGAAGGGCGACTGGGAAGAACAGCGCAAAGCACTCGGCCAAACGGTGGTGCAGACGCTCGCACAATACGCTCCTAACCTGCCGGAGATGATCCTGACGCACCAAATCATCACGCCGCTTGATCTGGAAGAAGTCTACGGGCTAACCGGCGGCCAGATCTTCCACGGCGACCTTGCCCTCGACCAGTTCTTCACCATGCGGCCGCTGCTGGACTGGGCGCGCTACAAGACGCCGATTGAAAAACTGTTCCTGTGTGGGAGCGGCACCCATCCCGGAGCAGGCTTGACCGGCGGCTCGGGAGCAAACGCTGCGCGGGAGATTCTGAAGCACTTACGGAAGAAATGAGGTCAGTCTGTGAAGAAAAAGAAGAGCGGCAAATCGGCGAAGGTGCCTAGAACAGTAAGCGAATATCTAGCCGGCATTCCCGAGCCCGCGCGCGCCACCTTAAATAAAGTTCGTGAGACCATCCGCTCTGTTGCGCCGCCCGAGGCGACCGAGGGCATCAGCTACGGTATCCCGACCTTCAAGTACAAAGGCATGCTCGCGAGTTTCGCCGCATTCTCAGATCATTGCAGCCTGTTTCCCGGGGCCGGGCCAACCATCGAGTTCAAGGACGAACTCAAAAACTTCCAAACCTCGAAAGGTACCATTCGCTTCGCACCGAATAAGCCTTTACCTGCGACTCTTCTAAAGAAGCTGCTGAAGGCGCGGATCGCAGAGAACGAGCGCAAGAAAGGCCGCTGACCACGCTGCCTGTACATATGAAGAACTCCGCCATTCTGCTCGTGAGTTGCCCTGACGCCAAAGGTGAAGTCGCCACCATCGCCGACTTCGTCTACCGCCACGGCGGCAATATCCTGCACGCCGACGAACACGCCGACGAAGAGTCTGGACTCTTCTTGATGCGCGTAGAGTTCGATCCCAAAGATTTCGACATTGATCTCACTGATAAAGACCTCGCCGATTTCGCCAAACATTTCTCTCCCATCGCCGAAAAGTTCCAGATGAAATGGCGGCTGGCGCAGTCGTCGCATCGCTCGCGCATGATCATCCTGGTTTCGAAGTACGATCACTGCCTGGTCGATCTTCTCTACCGTCACCAGAGCGGCGAACTCGCCTGCGACATCCCGCTGATTATCTCTAACCACCCCGATAACCAGCCCATCGCCGACTTCTACAAAATCCCCTACACAGTCGTCTCCATCACAAAAGACAACAAGCACCAGGCAGAAGAGCAAATCCAGTCGCTCGTCGAAGATTGCAAAGCCGATTTCCTGGTCCTGGCCCGCTACATGCAGATTCTTTCCAACGATTTCGTCAACCGCTACCCGCAGCGCATCATCAATATTCACCATTCGTTTCTGCCGGCCTTCGTCGGAGCTCGGCCCTACCATCAGGCCTTCGAGCGCGGCGTCAAGCTGATCGGCGCAACCAGCCACTATGTCACCGAGACCCTTGACGACGGCCCCATCATCGAACAGGACGTGGTCCGCGTCTCTCACCGCGACACTGTCGAAGACCTCATCCGCAAAGGCCGCGACCTCGAGAAAGTAGTCCTCTCGCGCGCCGTCCGCTGGCACGTCGAAAACCGCGTGCTTCTTTACGGCAATAAGACTGTAGTGTTTTGAAACACCCTCCGCCCACGCGGAAGTCCATGTACTTCCGGAAAATGAAAACGCCGCGTAGTAGTCCCGCTCCGGTAGTAACTTGCGGTACCCAGTGACTTTCGTCTTTACTTGAACAGCAGTAAAGAATTCCCCCAATCGACGGGGAGGATCTCGCTCGCGGAGCGTCTCTTTGGCCGAGGACCTTAAGTTTGAGCTGGCGATCCTGGCGACAGTCCAGGGTTTTTATCAAAAACTGTTACGCGACTCGCTCGGCGGAGATGTCCCTATTCCGAGCGGGCTCGATGAGGTCTCGCTTCGCCACTCCGAAGGCGACCTGCCGGAAACACTTTCCCGGATGTATCGCTGGCTGCACCTGCTCGACATGGCCATCACGCCCGCCATGCTGCGCCAGGCGCTCACTCCCGACACGGATTCAGAGGTCGCCGAGGCCCTGCTCCGCTACTTCGTGCGCCGCCGCGAGGCCAGCGAAGTCAACCGCGATAAAACCGACCTGATTGCGACATTCCTTTACCGCCATCCTCGCGTCCAAGGTCAGTGGCAGCAGCATGGCTACGGACTGGACGGAGCACTGCCGCTTTCTCCTTTCGAAATCGCCCTGATCGAGATTCTCGCCGATACCGACGTGCCCTCGCTACCTGAAGAACACGTGCAGCTGCTGCGCAACTTCGATCCCTTGCGCGAAGAGATTGCCCGCTATCGCGATTTCAATTCGTTAATCGATTCCGGCATTGTTTCGCGAGTGCGCGAACTGAAGCGCTGGCTGGATGCTTCGTTTTATCATCCCGGCGTGCTGGCCACGGTTGCCGCGCACAACGCCGCTTTCGGCGCGCGCTTTGACCAGCTCTTTGCCAAGGCCCTCGGTGAGATCAAGCAATTCGCCCAGGCTCTCGATGAAATGGGAGGCAGCATTCTAAGCACGGTCGATGGCGTGGAAGTCACCGTCGAACATGTGGCCGCGATCGAGCAGAAAGAAATGCTGCAGGCCGACTACAACGGCGCATTGGAGAAATTTCGCCGCGTGTCGCGCTTGAAAAAGGAATTGGACCGTCGCCCGCCCATTCGCCGGTCGCTGCTCGCGCCGGCCGAAGGGGACAAACCGCGAGCTTCCCGCGGATCAGGCTGCCGCTGCCAAACCTGCCCGGGTTGCCGCGACCAAAGCGCCCGTCGCAGCTCAGGCTTTTCAGCCTCCCGCGATTACTGCGCAGCAGATCTCCGCCGAAGAAAGCAAACTGCGGCGCGTCGAGGAATCGATTCGCGTTTTCGTGCGCGTAGCCGATCCCAAATACCGCCAGATCGTGCCGATGCGCTTCTTTAATCTGACGCTCACCGCGCCCGAAGCCGAAGCCTATAACGCCGAGCTTCCTCGAAGAGAAAAGCCTTCGCGCCGACGTTGCCCGCACGTTGATCCGCCTGGTTTCCTGCGTGGCCCGTGTCAACACCGAACTCGAAGAACTCAAACGCAGCCAGAGCATGTCCTCGCTGTGGAAGCTCCACGCCGACGCGCTGGTAGTCTTGCTCGACGTCGCCAGCACCACCACGGAAGAGGCCGCCGGAGTCGCCAAAACGGCCGAAAGCAAAGACGCCGCATCTGCTAAAGCCATCCACGAAACCGTGCAGAAGCTGCGTAGCCGCTCTGATCTGGCCGTGAAGGCTTTGGCGCATCCCGGGAGCTAGAAGCAGTTCGCACTAGCCGCTGCCAGACATCCATGAAGAGTCTTATCTTCCCGAAACCTCACGCCTTTTTTGGTGAGCACCGCGCGAATCCGCCGCGCGACGATCTCATCTTCGCCGGGCTGCAGCATCCACACCCCAACCACCAGCGTGTTTGCATCCGCTGGGATGCCCTGGTTGGGCTTTTGACCCGTGTTCGGGTTCAGCTCAATCGAAGGTGTTTCCCTTACGCAGAGCTTCGACGATCTGAGTCAGTAGTGATGCCAGTGACCGCGGGATCGAAGCGTATGAGGAGATGTGGAACGTGGTTGGCGATCTTCGGAACCACCGTCTCCGTTCTAACCGAAGGTATGCCCTTCACCGCACTGGCGATGAGATCGGCCCGCTTCTGGTAGTCGCCTTGCATCGACTCTTCGGTGTGCGAGAGAACCCAGTCGACAGCCGCCACCATGCCCACAATCTGCTCCTTCGCCACCTTCATGCCACGGCCGATTCCGTCTCCCGGATTATTGTTCTCCTGGGCCAGGTCCGTCAGGACCTTCCGGCCAAGAAGCAGGCCTGCGTTTTGTGGACCGCGCATTCCCTTGCCCCCGGAAAATGCCACAAGGTCGAAGCCCATGCCGGTGTACTTCCATAAATTCGAGATCGGAGGCATGTCCGCAGCCGCGTCCAGGTGGCACGGAATCTTGTACTCGTGCGCCACCCGCAGCCACTCTTCCCGGCCGATCTGCGCGCTGCCTGCGATCCCATCCTCATCTTCCGCAGCGTTGAAAAAATTCGTCATCACCGCGTTGCCCGCGCCGCACGCGCGCTTATAGTCGTCGAGCGTGACCACCTCCGTCACCCGCGCTCCGCAGAGATACATGGCGCGGTCATACTCATAGCGGTGCGCGCGCTGCACGATCACCTGATTCTTCTTTCCGTCGATGCCTGCGGCATGTCCAGAATATCGATGTTGTTTGCATGCTGCACGCACGCGGCGGTCGCCAGGCTGATCGCTCCTGAGGCTCCCGAAGTCACGACCGCCCCTTCGCACTTAAGGCGATGCGCAATGTACTCACCAGCCTTCTGTCTGCAAATCGTGCAGCCGCACAGGATGGAGCGCAGCCTTCTGCACCGCCGCCAAAACCTCCGGGGGCATGCAGGCAGCCGTTAGCGTGGTATAGGTTCCGGCAGCGTTGATAATCGTGGGACCCCGAGCTTCGCATAATAATCCTCACCATCGACGATCCGCCGAGGCGTCTGGCGATGAAAGAGCCCTGGCGGAGGAAACCCGAGAGAGGAGCCGCGCCCACGGCGGCGGCGAGCGAACTCGCCCAGCGAAAGAAACGGCGGCGGGAGAGAATGCCTGCTTGAGATTCAGTCGATGCTGACATGCTAGTCGCTCCTGATGTCGGGCAATGTGCGAAACAAAAACATTATCGCCCATACAGTGTTTCCGTGCTCTGGGATTTGCTCAGGGCGGTGACGCCCGAACCGTCGCAGCTTAGACCTGCTGACGCAGGTTGGGACGCAGCGTGAGCGAACCGTCATCGTTCAGCTTCTGGTGACAAGCCCAGCGCACCGGATAGCGCATTCCCTTTACCTCAATCTCAGCTCTAAGTTTCAATCCTTTCCAATCGGTGACGTCGGAAGCACGAACTGGGCCTGCCGAATCTTGCCCGGTAACGGGTAACCGGCGTCGAGACAACCACTCTTGAGCACCTTTCCGTCCTGGCTCTCCACTGTCACCCGCAATACGCCGGGCACGCCGGCGATTCCGTCATTGGCGAAGCCGACAATCAGCCCCGTGGTAAGCCACGTCCTTATAGCTCCAGATAAAAGACGGCCTCACCCGATAGCCAATTCGGCGATTGATCCGGTCGAACGCTGCCGGATAAGCCTGGTAGTAGCTCATCAGATTTTTGGCGTTGATCTGGTGAAAATTCCACAGCGACCAGTAATTCGCGCCGATATCAATCACATGGTCGATCATGTTCTCGGCCGGGGATATCCCTTCCACTGCGGCATTGGGATCGGGAGGTTTCCCCGGAAGCCCTTGCTCGAGCAATGCCGCGGTCCAGGGCGGACGATTGCTGAGCGCTTCGATCTGCTCGTTCTCAATGAAGATGGTGTCGCTGCGAATCCAATTGTTGCTGCGGACGGTGCGGTCGAGCAGTTCTGAATTGCCAACCCGGCTGTAGTCCGGCTGAGTATTGGTCAGCAGAGGAGTCCTCTTAAAGTTCTCGAGCTGCACTTCGAGCATATTGACCCATGTCCGCTCCGCGGTCTGGTAATCAGGGAAAGGATTGTTGGCAAATGGCCAGGTGTGCCCTTCGCCCCAAAAGCCGTACATGAAGGTATCGATGTACTCGATGAGCGGATTGCCATCGAACTCCGCCGCCAATTGTCCAACCAGTTCTTTGAATGCCTGCTGAAAAAAAGGATGGTCATACCGCGGCTGGTACTTCGAATGCGGATTATCCAAGAATCGTTTTCCCGCAGCGACGTCTTCCTGATCTGCACCATTCACCAGATCAACTTTCGGAACTTTTTCCAGAACGAAATCCGGCAACGCCGCTTCGCGCTTATAGTCTGGAGCGCACATCTGAACGCGCAGTCCGACGCGCTTGTTGTTCTTCTTCGCTAATTCAAAAACCAGCTTCACATAATCGGGCAGCTCCAGGCGTCCCGGCCGCGGCTGCACTTCCCTCCAGGTCGGACGGATATAAAGCTGCTGGCCCAGCGGAAATCGAACCAGGTCTTCGATCGCCTGCGGAATATTGTCTGACTTGATTTCCTCTGTGCCACTGTCTGCCGTGATGTAGGTGACCAGTCCCTTGCCATAGTTCGGCACGACGTCTTGCGAAGTGGTGGTGGTCATCACCACATCGTCCGTGGGAATGACGGCGTCAGGCGGGTATTGCGGGAACGGACCCTGATTCAGGCGATCGGCGACAAAGGGACCGGAGCCGAAATCGTAGCTTCCCCAGTTGTGAGCGGGAACTTTGGCCTGCGCTTTACCGATTCCAAGTTGAGCAGCAACGGCAACAGCGGCTGTACTTTTTAGAAAGTCTCTACGCTCCATCGGAATTATCTCCCGCTCATCGCTTGATCAGATTTCGGCTGGGTTGGAGCAAGAAGTCCCAGACCGAAGACCTCGATAAAAAGAGCTGTGATTTTAGCAGGTGTCTCGAAGGCAGGAAACTCAGATCGCTCGTGGTTGACGTAACTTCGCGATTTCAGCTCAGCAACGGCACACAGTCTCAGGAAAATCGAGGAACATTTCATCTATCCTCGGTTTTCCCTCGCGTGGCGAGGTTTTCTACTGTCCCATGCCGGTGAGCCGGGCCGCGTCTTGCATCATCGACAGTCGTCGCTGTTGCTGGTCCAGCATTTCCTGCATGTGCGCCAGGCGTTCCATCTGGATCGATTGATAGCGGTTCACCGGCGTATCGTATTGTGCTGTGCCGACCGCGGCATGCATCGCCTGATTGACGCGGTCGATGCGCATCTGCAGGTCGGCAATCCGCGCTTCCTGGTCCTGGATCCGTGCTTTCCACTGCTCGCCAGCGCGGTATTCGGCCACCAGTCGCTGATTCGCGCGCTGCTCCGAGTAGCTGTCCACGGACCGCTTCACGCCGGATACCGTTGTCATCGGCTCCACGGACTCCGGGATTCCCGACGGGGCTGAGGGAAGATCCTGGTTCGTAATTATTTTGGGCTTCACTCCGGCTGCTTCCTGCTCCTGCTGTTTCGCGCGGTTCGCACGGGCCATGTCGGCCAGCGAATCCCCGGGCTGGGGCTGGGACTGCGCGATTGCAGATGCATTCAGTAATAGTCCGATGAAGAAAGCGCACCAAGCCAGTCGCTGCATGGGTCCTCCCAGGAGCCGTTCCGCTCCCTATTAGGAGAACCCAACCCTCCATATCCTGTCGCGTCCCAAAGGTGTAATCCGCGCCTGACGAAAGGCACCAGCCTGAGGTGACCATCGTTTCTGGTCCACTGTTTTTAGCTCCTGGCTTCGGTCGCGAGGAGTGATTGGGCTTCCGGTTTTGGGAGGGTTGTTGCAGCTGCGGATATACCCCCCTCCCCCGCGCCAAAATCGAGTTTGATCTATTGGCTGCAATAACTTGCGGGCAAAATCTTGAGCCGCAAAGACTTAGGTCGGTTGGTTAGATTGTCAAAGAACTCGTGTGAACCCTGTAGCGTCGGCCAAAGTGATCGTCGCGTCAAGTCTACGAAAGTGGGTAATTTCTGTCTGAACACGGTGCATTCGCTCGTGCGTTGTATTCCCAGTTATCGACAGTTGGGGATTCGCGATGGCATTATTGGCCAACATGGAATTCCGAACGCTGATTTCCCACGTTAGCTTTCTCGTGGAAAAGTCCATTGGCATTTGGTTCGTCTTCTGGGCGATTCGTAGAAAGGCCGACGTGGACTATAAGCTCAGCGGTACTGCCAAGACCGTACGTTGGACGGTGGTTGGGGCTGGCTATGTGCTTGGCGCGGGCTTGCCCGGACCTGCTGTCACGCGTGTGGTCCCGGGACTAACTGGCATTTGTTTCCTTTGCTGGCCGAATCTCGCATACCACCTATCCAACCTCTTCGTCCAGTGGCCGACAACCGAAGGCCGGGTTGGTTCCGTCGTCCACGATGGTTCGCACTCCCTCATCAGTTACAACTTCGAAGTGGGCCAAGATACCTTCGGCGGCGCCACGTCAGTCAAATCAAACGACGCAATTCGATATTCGGAAGGCCATCGGGTAATGGTGGCGTACGACCTCTCAACCCTGACAAGTCCAAGGTCATATCAACCGCTGCCGTCCGACGGCGACAATTGGCGTAACGTCACCTCTCCACTCACAGCGCCACGCTTGACCTTACGTTCCCGGAGGCTGAGGCCCCGGTCTTTAGTGGCTCTGGGCGGCACGGCTGAAGCCACCCATTTTCGAAGCGAGGAGCGGGCTTGCTGTCGCACTGGCTGTCTCCATGTGGGCGCCGGATTCCACAGCTAGGGTCTCTTAACTCGGCTGGCAATTTCGGAACCGAGCATGTTGAAGTGCCTCTCGTTGTCGGCATAGATGGTCTCTGCCCCGGCTTTGATGGCACATGCGGCCAGGAGCGCATAGTAGATCGTCGCACCCACGATCCCGTTCGCCGACGCCTGTCGAATGGCCGTCAAGTATTCGGCACTATCGAGCGAGACGATTGTGAGGTGATCTTCGATGTCGCTGAGGAAAAGGAGTGCTTGCTTGGGGCTTGCCCGAAATACCCCAGGCAAGCGCGTTACTCCGGCATAGACCTCGGCGAGGCTGTGAGCGGCACAGCATGCGATTCGTTTATCGGATGGAGCGTAGACCGCCAGACAGCGCTCGTGATCCTCGTGGTCTTCCACAAAAGCTGGAATAAGCACCGAGGTATCAAAGAACCATTTCAACTGGTTTTCTCACTGCGGCGGCGAGAGGAGCGTAGGGAGCCGGCATCGGCGCGCCCTCGTTCGTTGCGAATTTTGCGGATGGCTTGGTTTACGACTTCCGCGGAAAGCGGTTTCCCGGTTCGCATTACCCAGACGCCCTGTTTTTTCCGCATGGTCGCGGCCCCTCGCACTGGACGCAGGACGATTTGATCCTCCGAGCTCTCAAGTTCCAAGGAGTCTCCCGCGGACAATTGAAGCTCTTCCCGCACGGGCTTGGGCAGAACCAGCCGTCCAGCCCGATCAATAGTCAAGGTAGTCGTCATGGCATTCATTTTACCATAGCACCTACCACTTTTTATGGTACGAAAAATGGCTGCCGTACGGCTTTCCCTTCTAATAAAAAAGGGACAGGCAATTTAGGCCCATCCCTTTTCGAAACTAGCGACTGGATGACTAATTAATATCGAACTGCTCCTGATGCAGCGCGGGATCGCTTTTCACGATGATGGTGCGCTTGGTCAGTTCTTCCATCTCGTTCAGCAGGCGGCCGTTGTTGGCTTTCAACTCTTTCGCAATATCAGGATGCACGCGCAGCATTACGTCTTCGTGCTCCAGATGCTTGGCGATCTTGCGCATCTCCACGTAAATCTCATTCGCTACCGTGGTCAGCGACTTTACGTAGCCGGTGGATTGGCAGTAGGGGCAAGGCGCGCCGATGGTGCGTTCGAGCGATTGCTTCACGCGTTTGCGGGTGATGGCGACCAGGCCGAAATCGTTGAACTGCAGAACTTTTGACGGCGCGCGATCGTGCCGCAGTTCCTCTTCCAACGCCTGCATGACGCGCTGGCGGTTGCGGCGCTCATCCATGTCGATGAAATCGATGATGATGATGCCACCCAGATCGCGCAGCCGAATCTGGCGCACGATTTCCTTGATCGCGTCCACGTTGGTTTTGACGATGGTGTCTTCGAGCCGCGAGGTCTTGCCTACGTACTTGCCGGTGTTGATGTCGATTGCGACCAGCGCTTCCGTCTGGTTGATCACAATGTAGCCGCCGCTCTTCAGCCACACTTTCGACTTGAGCGCCTTATCCATCTCTTCTTTCAGGCCAAATTGCTCGAACAGAGGCGTCTCTTTGGTAAAGAGCTTCACCCGCTTCACCAGCCCCGGCTGAAAGCGATTGAAGAAGCGGAGAATACGCTCATATTCCGGCTCGGTGTCAACCCAGATCACCGAGAAGTCAGACGTCACCTGGTCGCGCAGCACGCGCTCGACTACGTTGAGGTCGTGGTAGATCAGCGCTGGCGGTTTCGAAGCCTCGGAGCGCGTCTTGATGTCATTCCACAGGCCCTTGAGAAAGCGAATGTCGGCGCGCAGTTCGTCTTCCCCCGCATTCTGCGCGGCGGTCCGGACGATGAAGCCGCCGTGGCCGTTTTCGCGTTCGCTCATGACGATGCGCTTCAGCCGCTGGCGCTCTTCGTCCGATGCGATCTTGCGCGACACTCCGGTGTGGTTCACCGTCGGCATGTAAACCAGAAACCGTCCCGGCAGCGCGATGTGGCTGGTGATGCGCGCGCCTTTTTTGCCGATGGGCTCCTTGGCAATCTGCACCAGGATTTCCTGGCCTTCCTTGAGCAGATCGCTGATCTTCGGAACCTCAAGCGCCTCGCGGCGCGGGAAGCGGCGTCCGCCACCACGGCGTCCGCCACGCTGCCGGTCGAAACCGGGACGCGGACGCGGTGCCCGCTGGGTGTAACCAGCCGTTCCCGCCGGAGCACGAACCTCCGCCCGGGCGTCGACGGTGCCCGTGCCACGGGCCTCGGCGTCGAGCAGGGCCTCGGCTTCGGCTTGTGCCTCTTCCAGTTCCAATTCTTCCGTATCTTCCTCGCCCTCCGCAGTTCCTTCAGCAGCAGGGGCTACGCCCGCGTCCGCCAACGACGCCATGTGGATTTCATCCACAGTTTCACGGACCTCGGAAAGCGGACCGGCTGCCGCTCGAGTTTCTTCCTCAAATTCGTCGTAGCCTTCATCCGACGATTCTTCATAGCGGACGGTGTCCGCTTCTTCCTCGTCGATCGTCTCTTCTTCCAGCGTTCCCGGGGTCGCAAAAACCGGCGCGGCGAAAACGGGGGCTTCTGATTCGCGGGCAGGTTCGCGGGACGGAGGCAAGGGGAGATCCGAACGCTCGAATCGAGTTGCCGCCTCCCTCTCTTCTTCGACAACCTCTTCCGTAATCTCTCGAGCGTCGCTAGCCCCACTGGAAGCAGCCTGATCCGCCAGCTCCTGCCGGCGAAATTCACGGTTCCAGTCGACCGAAGTCGATGCCGCTGAACTCGAGGCCGCTTCGACGTGATCCTCCTGCACGTGGCGAGAATCGTGGCGTTCCTGCACCGCTTCGGCAACGGGAGGGGCGCTGGCACTGGCAGTAGCACTAGCGAAGATGGGTTCATCGTCCGGGAAAGTTGCGGCCACAGGCGCCACGGGAGTTGAGACGGACGGCGACGTCGCAGCGGAATTCGTTTCAGCTATAGCGTCCGGCGAATGCCGCTCCTGCGCTACAGGTGGCTGCGCCAGCCCGCGATACTTCGAGATCGATTCTCCGGGAAGCAATATCGGCTGGTATCCGGCCGGCGGCCCAAACTGCTGGGACCTGCCTGAGTCCTGGGCTCGCGGAGCGGGGGCGGGAACACTCTCGAGCGGAGGCCGCGAAAAGCGCGGCTCCGAGCTGCGCTCACGACCGTCGCTTCGGACTTCGTTGCGTCCCTCGTTACGGCCATCGCCTCGTCCATCGCGGCGTCCGCCGCGCCGACGGCGGCGTCCGCGAAAACCTCCGCGTTCACGGTCTCCAGCATCCGAAGAACCCTGCGTCATGCCCGAGGGTGCCGAATCCTGAGCTTCGGTATTGTGTTCCCCGGGATCTGAAGTCTGATCAAATGCCGGTTGGCCTTCGGCAGTGGTTGAGTCGGCACGGTCGAGGTGCTGATCAACTTCGAGAGGTTCCGCACTCTGGCCAGCTTGCGGCCGCAAGTCCTGCACTCCGCGATTTGCCGGCACGACGTCGGTTAAATCCTCGTCGTGCTCTTCCAACTCCATAAAGTCGGAAACGTAGAGGAAGGCGTCGCGCTCCAGGCCGATGTCGACGAAGGCCGATTGCATTCCGGGGAGCACGCGGGTCACGCGTCCTTTGTAGATGGACCCCGCCAGGGTGTATTCATTTTCGCGCTCGAGGTAGATTTCCGCGAGCAGGTCATCTTCCACCAGCCCCACCTTGGTCTCGTGTGGCGTGGAAGAAACAAATAACTCTTTGTTCATTGATACTCCGGTCCCGCCCTGACTCACTTAGAGAGTCGAACGGGCTTCACCGGCGCGGAGTGAGGAAGGAAAGGGGAGGATGGAGCGTCGCGATGCTGGCCCCGCACGGGGGACGGCTGGGGCCAGGGAGGTTGTTCCCTAACCGAATCCGCTGCACAAGCTTGGGTATCTTTTGCACTATTTCGCTTTGCGTCTGCCGGGTTTGTGACCGCACTCTCAGACCGTTTCCGGTCGGGGGGCCGTTTCCCTGCCAGCAGACTTATTGGCTTCAATCCTGCCCGGCCTTCTACTCCTCAACCAGCCGGTAAAATGCCCCCTTTACGCGAGGGCGATCGATATTTTTGGGGCTGCACCTCTTGGCGCAGCTATTGCTCCTGCCGTCTTCCAGTGTTGCGGAAACCAGTTCAAGAATCATGAACCCGGCCTGTTTACGCCGGCTAATTCACAAATCGGCGCATTCGAACATTCATTACCATCCCCAGCGCCAGGAACATGAACAACACGGAAGACCCACCGTAACTCATGAGTGGCAGGGGTATTCCGGTGACCGGCATAAAACCGACCACCATGCCGACGTTGACCAGGATATGGAAGCTAAGCACAGCCACCACACCCATCACCACGAACGTGCCAGCGCGGTCGGGCGCTGTTTGTGCGTTCTGGGTCAAACGCATCAGCACTACAAAGTATAACAGCAGAACCCCAAGAGCGCCCACGAATCCATGCTCTTCGGCAAACGCCGCAAAAATAAAATCCGTTTGTGGGACAGGTAGGAAAGCACCGTGTGTTTGCGAACCTTTCCCGCCCCACAACCCCCCGGAACCTACCGCAATCTTGGATTGCTCAACTTGGTACCCCGAGCCTTGGGGATCGTCTTCCGGGTGCTGGAAACTCGTGAGCCGTTGCTTCTGGAAAGACTTCAAAATGTGAACCTGGGGAATAAAAAACACCGCTCCCACCGCG
Organism: uncultured Acidobacteriaceae bacterium; assembly: GCA_963800575.1. Classification (GTDB taxonomy): domain Bacteria; phylum Acidobacteriota; class Terriglobia; order Terriglobales; family Acidobacteriaceae; genus Sulfotelmatobacter. The sequence goes on along the minus strand of CAWDBN010000015.1, from coordinate 391,836 downwards.
ATTCCAGCGAGCACAGCAACGGTCAATCCCTGCTTCCACTGCAACCCGCCCAGAAACACTCCCATCACCGCGATAGGCACGTAGGTCAGGGCCGTGCCCAGATCGGGCTGCTTCATGACGAGCAGCATTGGAATCACGACGATCGCCCCAGCCTTCATGAAGTCCGGCCAGGAAAGCTCCCGATGCCGCAAGTCGGCGAAAAACTTCGCCATCGCCAGGATGAGGATCAGCTTCACCCATTCGGAGGGCTGAAAGTGATTCCCGCCGGGCATCTTGATCCAGCGCTTCGCCCCCAGAAACTTCTGCCCGAACAGCAGCACGGCTACCAGGGAGGCGACCGCGGCAATGTAAAACCAGTGGATTCGCTCCAGCAGCACCTGGTAGTTCACCGCACTGATCAGGAACATCGCCCCCACGCCGCCCAGAACCCAATAAATCTGCCGCAGGTGGGAGCCGGCAAACTTGGTGTGGATGGTGGCGCTATGGATTTCCATAACCCCGAGCCCGCAGATCATGAGCACAAAGACCAGCAGCAGCCAGTCAAAATCGCGAAATGAAACGTAGCGTGACATCAGTTCTCGGTTCTCGGTACCTGCGCCCTTCCCGCCTTTGTCATCCTGAGCGGAGCATGGTGGTTCGCACGGCGAACCGCCATGCGGAGTCGAAGGATCGCTTTCGGCTCTCCATCACCGCAAGCTCGAAAAGGCATCCTCTTCATGGAGCCAGTCACTGCATTCCCGGCGCAGCCGTAGCCGCAGCCAACGGCCTCCTCGCCAAATCCACGAAGAAGTGCCCGCCCTGCAGCTTTTGTTCATCTCCATCCGCGTCCGGCACCGTCCAGACTCCACCGATCTCGACCTTCCCGTCTTTCGGCTTCTCTGCCAGCTTCGGGGGATTCCGCCGCTGCTTCTCCACATACGCCTTGATCACATGCGAAGCGACGATGGCGGCCAGCGGCCCTTCTTCTCCGCTCTCCCATAACACACACACGACGATCTCCGGGTTCCGGCGCGGACTCACGCCCACGAACCACGCATTGTTCTTGAATCTGGCTTTCCCATTGGTCATCTTTGCCTTAGCGGCTCCGCTGATAGTCTGAGCCGTTCCTGTTTTCCCGGCAAAATCGATGCCTTGCAGGTGTGCCGCCGCCGCGGTACCCGACCAAGTGCCGCCGTTGGCGTCCACTACCTGGGGTGACGTGACATCGGCCATTGCATCGGTGATGATCTGCCAATTCTTCGGGTCCAGCGGAATCTGCACTTTGTCGGATCCGTTGGACGCCTGGGTCATATTCGGCGGCAGTTCGTCCGGGAACGCCACATGCGGCCGCACCAACATGCCTCCGCTCGCGATGCCGCTGATGGCCCGCGCCAACTGAATCGGCGTCACAGCCACCGCGCCTTGTCCAATGCCTACGGAGATCGTTTCTCCCGCAAACCATTTCTGTTTGAAGTTGCGGATCTTCCATTCCTCCGACGGCATCACCCCGCTGACTTCCTGCGGCAGGTCAATCCCGGTTTTTTGTCCCAGCCCCAGCATGGTGGCGTATTTCGCGATGCGTTCAATCCCCAGCTTCTCCGCGAGCGTGTAGAAGAATACGTCGCAGGACTGATAAATCCCCTTCGTGATGTCAACGATCCCATGAGTACGATGGTGCTCTGAGATCCAGCACTTAAAGTAGCGGCCGTAAAACTCCGCACCGCCGGTGCAGTTGACCTTCAGATCCTGCGCGATGCCTTCCTGCAGCCCCGCGGTGGCCATGATGATCTTGAAGGTGGAACCGGGCGCCAGTTGCGCCTGAATCGCCTTGTTCAGCAAGGGATGGTCTTCATCATTGACCAGCTTGCTCCATTGATCGCGCGAAACCCGCACCGCAAAATCGTTGGGATCGAAAGTCGGCCGGCTCACCATCGCCAGGATTTCCCCGGTGCGCGGGTCCATCGCCACAATCGCGCCGTTCTTGCCCTCCAACGCTTCTTCCGCCGCAATCTGCAAATCGATGTCGACCGTGAGCTTCAACTGTTTTCCCGGGATCGCATCCGTTTCTCCCAGCAATCCCACTTCACGGCCATGGCTGTTCACCAATGCCCGCCGCGCTCCGTTCGTCCCCATCAATACGTCGTTGTATTGCCGCTCTACGCCCGAGACTCCCACCACGTCGCCCGAGCTGTAAAGTTCGAACTGCGGCTGGTTCAGCATGTCTTCCGTCACTTCACCCACATAGCCAATCAGGTGCGCCATGAAGCCGTTGCGCGGATACAGGCGCCGGTGCGCCATGATCGTATCCAGCTCCGGCAATTCGTTGCGATGCGCATCGATAAAGGCCAGCTCGTCCGGAGTGATGTCTTCCTTCAGAAAGATCGGCTGGTACTGCGGTATCGCGGCGAAGTGGCGAATCCGGGTGCGCACTTCATTTGCATCCAGGTGCAGGCCCTGGGCAATCAAGTCCGCGTCTGCATTCAGGTCGCGGGAAGAATCACGCAGCAGCAGCGCGGAAAATGATGGATAGTTGTCCACAATGGTGCGCCCTTCGCGATCCAGAATCTTGCCCCGGGGCGCGAGAATCGGCACATTGCGGATGCGGTTCTTTTCCGCCGCCGACGCATAGTACCCGCTCTCCATCACCTGCAACTTCCACAGCCCGTAAGCCAGCACCAGGAAGATGGCCAGAATGATGTATTGCGCCGCAGTCAAGCGAATGGGCGATACTTTGTCGTCACGGCTGAACATAAATCAGTGGCCAGTGGCCGGTGACCAGTGACGAGCCAAGCACTCGTGAGAGATTGGTCCGCTTCGCAACAGGTCACAGCCTCGCAGAATTGAATGTGTAGGAGCCTTAAGGTTCATTGTAATGCGTATTGAAGCCGAGGAATTGCTGCAGTGGTAACGGAAGTCACAGCCCGTCCGAGTTTGACTGGCCACTGACAACTTGACACTGCTCACGTCCTCTGCTTGAACTTGTCCAGCACGAAGTACAAAGCCACGCCCACCACGGCGTTCGCCAGTCCCGCGAGGATTCCCCGGCTCCAGCTCCAATTCAGGGTCAAATTAACCATATAGCGAGCCACCCCGAAATACACAGCGGCATGAATCAGATAAAACCCCAGCGTGACCAGCAGGCGCGTGCCGGCGTTCTCCACGTCGAGCTTGACGCCCAACGACGACGCTAGATACCCAACCACGGTCTTCGCGATGCCATAGATCCCGATCGGATAAGGCCCCAGCATGTCCTGCACCAATCCGATGGCCGCTCCGGTCAGCAGTCCGGAAATCGGGTTACGGCGCGCCATGCCGAAGTAAATCGTCACCAGCAAAGGCAAGTCGAAGATGGAAACGAATGGAAACCGTCTTGGCAGGAAAGCCTGCAGAAACAGCGCCAGCAGCGGCACACCCACAGTCACCGGAATGCTGAACCGGTAGACCTCAATCTGCTCCTCAGATGTGTAAGTGATGGGCACGCTAGTGGGGATTATCTTCAGTGGCAGCAGGTGGAGGCGCGGTTTGCGGACTCGCGGGCTTGGGCTGTGTTGCCGGTTTCGCTGGAGAATTCACGGGGTTCAACTTAACACCCGAGTCGGCGCCTGAAGTGGGCCCCGAAGTGTCGTCAGCAGTGCCGCTCGCAGCGGCTTGCGTGGGCTGCACTCTGCCGGTCGAGCTGCCGGCAGCAGCCGACACCGTCGCCGGCTTCGCGGCCAGCTTGGCCGCAGGAGCGCCCGCTGGCTTGTCCGTGTCGTTCGGCTGCGGCTTCGCGCCGGTGCTTGCTGTCGAAACGAGCCCCGGAATCGTTGCCGGCTTATCTGGCACCGAAGGCAGCCGCCGCGCCAGAATATCCGCCGCGCGCACGCTGGCGCCGCTTTGCGCCACCGGTTGGCGCTCTTCCTTTTCAGTTACGACCAGCACTTCCTCCAGCCGGCTCAGGTCGGCTGCCGGCTTCACGTTGATGCTCAGAAACAAATCTTTACCCGGACTCACCCTGCTTACCGTGCCCACAGGCAATCCCTTGGGAAAAATCTGGTCGCCTCCACTGCTTAGCACCGCTTCTCCCGGAACGACCTGCTCATCACTCATCACCCGCTCAAGAATCAGCTCGCCGTTCGGTGTTCCGCGCAGCACACCCTGCAAGCGCGATTTCTCGAGAAATACACCCACCCCGCTGCTCTGGTCGTTGATCATCAACACCAGCGAGGTTGAAGGGTAAACCAGCCACACCTTGCCCACGATGCCGCCCGCCGTAATCACCGCCATATCCGGCTTCAGCCCGGCGTTCTCGCCTTTGTCGATATAGATGGACCGCGAGAGATCGCTTCCACTGGAACCGATCACTTGCGCCGCCACCGTATTGATTTTGACCAGCTCCTTGAATGCCAGCAGCGATTGCAACCGTTCCGCCTGGATGGCTTGTTCGCTCAGCCGCGCCCGCTCCAGTTTCATCTGCTCGATCTGGTCTTTGAGTTGGCGGTTCTCGGCGCGCACGCCGCGCAGGAAGAAATAATCGTGCAGAAGAGTATTGCCGCCGTTCTGCAGCCGGACCAGGCCGCGTTCGAACGGAGTAATCGCGCCCACCGCCCAGACGCGGATCAGACGGGTATTCTCCGCGTCGGCGCTGCGCTTCACCTGCACCGCGAGCCCCAGCACCTGCAGAAACAACACTCCCACCAGGATGGTCAGGTTGCGGTAGCGGCCAAGCACGGATTCCATAATTCAGGGGTCAGGGACTAGGGGTCAGGGTCAAGGCAGCTTTTTTCTGGCCCCTGATCCTCGGCCCCCGACCCCTGCTTTTCTACTCTATTGAAATTTTTCTAAGCAGCTTGAAGTCGCTGAGCATTTTGCCTGTGCCCAGCACCACGCTGCACAGCGGATCGTCGGCAATCGAAACCGGCAGCCCGGTTTCTTCGCGGATACGCTTGTCCAGATTCTTCAACAGCGCCCCGCCTCCGGTCAGCACAATGCCGCGGTCGCTGATGTCGGCCGAAAGCTCTGGCGGCGTACGCTCGAGAGCTACGCGGATCGCATTCATGATGGTCGAGACGCACTCGCTCAGGGCCTCGCGAATCTCGCCGTCATCGACTGTAATGGTCTTCGGCACGCCTTCGATCAGGTTGCGGCCTTTAATCTCCATGGTCATCGGCTTGTCGAGCTGGTGCGCGGAGCCGATCTCCATCTTGATCTGCTCGGCCGTGCGCTCCCCGATCAGCAGATTATATTTCCGCTTCAGATAATTCATGATGGCTTCGTCCATCTGATTGCCGGCCATCCTCACCGAACGCGAATACACGATGCCGCTCAAAGAAATCACCGCGATGTCGGTCGTCCCGCCGCCGATGTCGACCACCATGTTGCCGCTCGGCTCCGTGATTGGCAGTCCCGCGCCGATCGCCGCTACCATGGCCTGTTCCACCAGGTGCACTTCACTGGCCTTAGCGCGATAGGCGGAGTCCATGACCGCGCGCTTTTCCACCTGCGTAATCTCCGAAGGCACTCCGATCACAATCCGCGGATGCACCAGCATCTTGCGGTTGTGCGCCTTCTGAATAAAGTAATTCAGCATCTTCTCAGTAACCTTGAAGTCGGCGATCACGCCATCCTTCATGGGCTTAATGGCCACGATGTTGCCCGGCGTGCGGCCGAGCATCTCTTTCGCCTCTTTGCCGACGGCCTCCACTTCACCCGTGTTCTTGTTGATGGCGACAATCGAGGGCTCGTTGACCACAATGCCTTTGCCCCGGGCGTAGACCAGAGTGTTGGCCGTGCCTAAGTCGATGGCCAGGTCGCTTGAGAACAGGCTGAACAGCGACCTGAGGTTATGTGAATGTGACGAATGAAATCCGTTCTTTGACATTGATAAAGCTCTTCTCGCGATCCACATTGATCGCATTGTTTTCGGGCGAACCCGATTTGCGCCATCCGGCGCGGTTGCATCTTCTCTCTAGTCCTAATCAGTCTCTAGTCTATGAGAGTCTCCGCAACCCTGCCGGGACCGAAGGTTCCTCGTACTCCTGATCGGAACCCTACCGCCACCTACTGAATAATGATCTTCTTCTGCTGCGTGTTCACTCCGCCCTGAGCCGTCTGCGCCGTCACGGTAATGACCGCTTCGCCGGTCGCTAAAGGCGGCGTGAAGTAGTGGAACGTCCCGTCGGTCGTGATCATCGGGACTTCCCGCCCATTCACCATCACTCGAGCCCCAATCTGCGTCTTCCCCGTCACTTCAATCACGTGCCCGTGTTGAATGAACGGATCCAGCTCCAGGTCAATGGCTTCCGTCTGCTTGCCCTTGGGAATGATGGTGAAACGATTCTTCTCGCTCTCCACCGATTCCTTCCCCGACGCTTCGTACGACTGTACCATCCAGTAGTACGCTCCTTCGCCCAAGCTTGTAACCGTAACATCGGCGGTGTTTACTTTCTTGTCAACCAGGGTGGAAGAAAAGTAGGGATTCCGCGAGATCCGCAGCCGGTAACCCACCGCGTTCGCCATCGGCGTCCAGGAGAATTCCACGTCCTTGGTCTCTTCCCCAGTCGTGAAGATGGGAGCCATGTTCGCCGGAGAAATCGGTGTCGGCGGCCCTGCATCCTTCGCTTTTTCCATGTGCGTCTCGGCCGCCTGGAAGCTTACTTTCTCCCAGTTGGCCAACTGCACCGTTTCGCCATTACGGGACACTTCGCCGGTGCCCTTTTTCATCAGAATTTCATGCTGATCGAGCTTGGGATCGTTGTGCACTTGCGCCGTCGATTCCGGAGCCAGTGATGCTGTGGCCCCGTCCACAATGACCTGTGACTTCGATCCCTGGGAATAGGTCGCGGTCGAAAGATCGACGGTTCCCGTGCTCACTGCCACGGCCACGTTAGTCTGTTGCTGATCGTTGGCCGAGTTTTCTTCAATCACGATCAGCGAATCCTGTTTCACGGTATAGCTGGTGCCGTCGTTGAATACCACCTTCGCCATACCTTCCGAGGCGGTCTGCACTACATCGCCCTTTTCCAGGGGGATGTTGTAATCCGCCGCCACCCAGGTATTGCCGCTGCCTTTCTTTACCCGCACGGTGCCATCGAGCGCGGTAAAATGCGCCTGCTGCGCCACGGAAACTCCGCTCCCCGCAGCCGGCGCCATGCCCGCCACGCGCTCCAAAGCCCGGTTGGCAAGGTGGCTGGTCGCCCTGAGACCGCTCTCGGTAAATTGCGGGAAGGTGAAGCGCACCGCGACAAAAAACACTGCGGCGCCAGCCAGAATCAGCAGTGCCACACTGCGATACGTGACCGTTTTCCACGCGACGTGGATGCCCGGTTTGCGAGTCGACGAAGACACGTGAACCTAAAAACCTTAATTAAAGCCTATGGATTAAGAGGTAGTTCAACGTTACCACAAGCCTGTAACCGCAAAAAATGAGTAATCCCCTGCGAACGTTACCTTCGTTTGTGCTCCGGCTTAAAGTTTTTCGTCTCCTGCGATTACCTAGAAAGCTGCGGCGCAGTTATGACATCCCCGCTCTTTTCCGCTATCCTTCTTCGTCGTGTCCACAGCCACTACAACCCCCTCGACGCCGCGCAGCGACCACCGATCAGTTCTGGCCAGGGGCATGGTGATCATCTGGCTCATCGCACTCGCCAAACTGCTCTTCCACATCTACTTCAACAACCGCTATGGCTATTTTCGCGATGAGTTCGACTACATATCGTGCGGCGATCACCTGGCCTGGGGCTATGTCGACCAGCCCCCGCTCATTCCCTTTCTCATCCACATCAACCGCGCCATCCTCGGAGACTCGCTCCGCAGCATTCGCTTCATCCCGGCCCTGGCTTCGTCTCTTCTCGTAGTGCAAACCGCCCTCATAGCCCGCGAGTTCGGCGGACGCCGCTTCGCCCTGCTTCTCAGCGCGATCGCCATCGTCATTGCGCCGCAATATCTTTCCAACGGAAGCCTGCTCGGCACCAACTGCCTCGAACCAAATCTCTGGATGGGCTGCGCCTATTTCGCCATCCTCGCCATCAAGCGTGCCGAAACTGATGAAAAAGCCCCGCGCTACTGCCTCGGGTTCGGCGTGATCGCCGGACTGGGCCTGCAAGAGAAATACTCCATCGCCGTCTTCGGCTTCGGCATTGTCATCGGCCTCCTCCTGACCCCACAGCGCCGCGTCTTCCTCAATCCCTGGATCTGGCTGGGCGGCCTCGCCGCTTTCCTGATCTTTCTTCCGAATCTGCTCTGGAACGCGCACTATCACTGGCCGTTCCCCGAGTTGATGCGCAACATTCGCGCCGAGGGCCGCGATGTCGTTCTTCCACTGCCCCAATTTTTTCTCCAGCAGACGTTATTGATTGATCCCATCACCGCGCCCATATGGCTCGCGGGATTATTTGCGCTCCTCTTCTCAATCCGCCTCAAGCCCTACCGCCTCCTCGGCTGGTGCTACCTGGTTTGCTTCACCGTCTTCTTCATTCTCCACGGAAAGAACTACTACCTCGCTCCGGTATATCCCATGTTGCTGGCGGCGGGGGCGGTAACGATCGAATCCGCCATCAATGGAAAAATAATCGGTGAGCAAGAGAACGCCCGCCCGCGCCGCCTGTGGTTGAAGGCCGTGATCGTAATTGTGTTGCTCGCGAGCGGCGCCCACCTCGCTCCCATAACCGTGCCCATACTTTCTCCCGACCGTTTCCTCGCCTACCTGAAAACCCTTCCCTTCAAGCTGCCGGTGATGGAACACGACCACGGCCGCGCCGCTCTGCCACAGTGGTACGCCGATCAATTCGGATGGCAAGAAATCGTCGCTGAAACCGCTCAGGCCTGGAATCGCATCCCCGCAGAGGATCGCAAAGACTGCGGCATCTTCGCACAGGACTACGGCCAGGCAGGCGCCATCGACTTCCTCGGACGCCGCGATGGCCTGCCGCCAGCTCTCAGCGGCGACCGCACTTATTTTCTCTGGGGACCGCACGGCTACTCCGGCAACTGCCTGATCGTCCTCGGCGACCGGCGAGAGCGGCTGGAACAACTCTTCGATCACGTCGACTACGTAGGCACGTCCGCCGACAATCCCTACGCCCTGGAAACTGAAATCAGCGTCTTCATCTGCCATGGCGCAAAATTCGGCACCCTCGCCGACCTCTGGCCCGAGCTGAAGCACTGGCACTGAGGCTCAGAGTCTGGTGGCTGAAGATCCGGTGGAGGGAGCCAGGCCTTGGCACCTCGCCTGCTGTGTTAATTTTTCGTTAAATACGCGTTTGGCCGATTGACCGGACTACGGGGCGGGATTACCCTCCGAGGCTATGAGCCCAGCCGACTTCGATCAACTGCGTCTTGCCTACAAGAAAGCCACCGACGAATGGGTCGATGCCATTCGCGCCGAGGAAGCCCTCGCAACTCCCGACCATTCCATGATCGCCTGGGAGAAATGGGATGCCGCTCACTTCCAGGAAGAGGACGCCCACGCTACATACACAAAGGCCCGCGAAGCCTACAAAGACGCCCTCCGCGGCGCGAACATCGGTATCTAGTGGCGTCACGCTTCCCAGCTCTTTGTCGTTCCTCCGCGGGCTGAAAGTCCGGTGAGGAACCTGCTTTTTCTCCACTGCAGACGACGGGGGAGGAGATCATAGAGCCAGTCCGCTTGCAGCCGCAACGTTATTTCCGTTACCCTGAACCTTGATGGAACTACATTTCACGCCTGAACAAGAAGCACAGCTTGCGCAGATCGCCAGCCAAGAGGGGACTGACGCCGAGCGTTTGGTGAAGGAGGCCGCTTTGCGCCTGCTTCAGGAGGACGCCCGTTTTCGCGCCGCAGTGCGGGAGGGCATTGTGCAGGCTGACCGCGGCGAGTTCATTGAGGAAGAGGAAATGAAGGCCCGCCTGGAACAGATGCTGCGCTCCTAGAAATGCGTATCCGCTGGACACCAGCCGCCGCCGCCGACCTGCAGCATATCGCCGACTACCTTAGAGACCACCATCCACAATACCGGCAGGCAACCGTCCGCAAAATATATGACGCTATCGAGTCGCTGAAAGAGTGGCCGCATCTTGGCCGCGCCGGACGCGAGGAGGGAACCCGAGAGCTCCTATTCCCGCCCCTGCCCTACGTCGCAGTCTACCGCGTGAATCAGCAGAATATCGAAGTCCTGCGGATTTATCACGGGCGCCCAGAACTGGATGTGATTTTCCAGGCTACTTCCCTCTCTTGCCGCACCTTCCCCACCCCCTGTACCATCAATATCCAGGCATTTATAAGGAGCAATCATGGCCACCGATACCCTAACTTCCCCGGCGACTCTAAGCCACACCCCGACCAAAATCCTCAAGAACTTCATCGACGGTGAGTGGGTCGAATCCGTAACCGGCGAAACCTTCGAAGACCGCAATCCCGCCGACACTCGCGATGTGGTCGGCATCTTCCAGAAATCAGCCAAGGCCGATGTCGATGCCGCGGTCGAAGCAGCCAAGCGCGCCTTCGCCAAGTGGCGACTGGTCCCGGCCCCGCGTCGAGCCGAGATCGTTTTCCGGGCCGCCGAGATCCTCATCGAACGCAAAGAAGAGTACGCCCGCGAGATGACCCGCGAAATGGGCAAGGTCCTCGCCGAAACCCGCGGCGACGTCCAGGAAGCAATCGACGCCGCCTACTACAACGCTGGCGAAGGCCGCCGCCTCTTCGGCCCGACCGTCCCCTCTGAAATGCCCAACAAGTTCGCCATGGCCGTGCGCCAGCCCATCGGAGTCTGCGGCATGATCACGCCCTGGAATTTTCCCATGGCGATCTCTTCCTGGAAGCTTTTACCCGCCATCGTCTGCGGCAACACTTGCGTCATCAAGCCCGCGCAGGACACTCCCCTTTCCACATTCAATCTGGTCCGCGCCCTGAGCGACGCTGGCCTTCCCAAGGGAGTAATCAATGTCGTCGCCGGTTTCGGCGCCGACGTAGGCACTCCACTCGCCGAGCACCCGGACGTGCGCGCCATCTCTCTCACAGGATCCTCCGCCGTTGGCCGAATTATCGGCGGCATCGCCGCCAAAAGTTTCAAGCACTGCTCGCTCGAACTCGGCGGCAAAAATCCCATGATCGTGCTCGACGACGCCAACCTCGACCTCGCCATCGAAGGCGGACTCTGGGGCGGCTTCGGCACCACCGGCCAGCGTTGCACCGCCACCAGCCGCATCATCGTGCAGAAAGGCGTCTACCGCGAGTTTGTCGAACGCTACGTAGCCCGCGCCAAGAAGCTGAAAGTCGGTGACGGCCTCGACGAGACGACAGAGATGGGTCCAGCCATCAACGAAAAACAACTCCAGACGGACCTCAGCTACGTCGAGATCGGCCGCAACGAAGGCGCAAAGCTGCTCTGCGGCGGCAATCGCCTTGACAAAGGCGATTACCAACACGGCTGGTTCATGGAACCCACCGTCTTTAGCGATGTCGACCAAAAGATGCGCATCGCGCAGGAAGAAATCTTCGGCCCCGTAGTTTCCATCATCCCCTGCGACAACCTTGAAGACGCCATCGAAATCGCCAACGGCATCGAGTACGGACTCTCTTCCGCGCTCTACACCAAAGACGTGAACAAGGCCTTCGCCGCCATCCGCGACCTTTACGCTGGCATCACCTACATCAATGCGCCCACGATCGGCGCGGAAGTCCATCTTCCTTTCGGAGGAACAAAAGCAACTGGCAACGGCCACCGCGAAGGCGGCATCGGCGCCATCGACTTCTACACCGAATGGAAGTCCGTCTACGTCGATTATTCGGACAAACTGCAAAAGGCCCAGATCGACAGAGCAGACTAAACAGGGGTCAGGGGTCAGGGGTCAGTGGCCGGCAAAATCGCTCGACATCTTGGAACTGGCCACTGATCACCGGCCACTGCCCACTGATTTCCTCGGGTACCTCGGTAATCTTGTTCATGTGCCTTCCATAACCTACCGTCAACGCTTGGGGTTTAATCCGTCCGTGCTCTAAAGATGGGTTCATCGTGCTCAAGCTTGAATTCAGTTCCCGACCTGCCGCCGGCATCAAGCGGATTCTCGCATCGACGACGCTGGCTTTCTGCCTGATCGCCGGATTCGTTCCGGGTGTGCTGGCGCAGAAAAGCCCGAAGGTCGCCCGCAGAGTGATCTCAGAAGTCAAGCCAGCGTATCCTGCGACGCTGAAGAATCTGCATATTGAAGGACTCGTCCGCCTGACCGTGACCGTGCTTCCGAACGGAAACGTAGCAAAAATTAACGTTCGAGGAGGAAACCCGATCCTCGTCGAGAACGCACTCAAGGCTGTTAAGGACTGGAAATATGCTCCCGGTTTTTCTCAAACCGAGGAGGAAGTCGTCCTCAATTTCACCGACAAATATTAGGACGAGCCCAGGTTGTTTCCTCTTCACCGGCCGCTCTTCCCTTCGATTTTCCTGCAGCGGACTCCTGTACAATCTGTAACGAACGCGAGCTGTCCGAATGCCCGTCACCCAGGCCAACCAAGTCGCCGCTGCCAAGCGTCTGGAGAACGTCCGCTATGCCATTCGCGACCTGGCCTGCGTGGCCGACGAAGTCATCAAGCAGGGACACAAAGTTCTGCCCCTGAACGTCGGCGACCCCCTCAACTTCGATTTCCAGACTCCTCCCCACATCATCGAAGCCGCCTACAAGGCCATGCGTGACGGCAAGAACGGCTACGCGCCGTCTCCCGGCATTCCCGAAGCGCTCGAAGCCATTCGCGGCGAGGCCGCGCGCAAAGGCATCACCACCGTGCAGGATGTCTTCGTCACCTCCGGCGTGAGCGAAACGGTTGACCTCTGCATCAGCGCGCTGGTGAATGCCGGCGAAGACATTCTCACGCCGAAACCGGACTACCCGCTCTACTCGGCAGTCCTGTGCAAGCTCGGCATCGCAATCAACGCCTACGATCTCAACGAAGCCGACGCCTGGCAGCCCGAACTAGCCGATATCGAACGCAAACGCACGCCGCGCACCCGTGCCATCGTGCTGATCAATCCTAATAATCCGACTGGCTCGCTGTGCTCGCGGCAGATGCTCGAGCAGATCGCTGAAATAGCCCGCCGCCACAACCTGGTTGTCTTCGCTGACGAAATCTACGACAAGCTGATACTGCCCGATTCGAACGGAGATATCACTCCGCACATCGCCTTCGCCGCAGTAGCACCCGACGTGCCCTGCATCACCTTCGGCGGCATGTCGAAAAACTACTTGGTCCCGGGATGGCGAATCGGCTGGGGCATTATCTCGGGAGACGCAGCAGCAGCGAAGCCTTATACAGAAGGCATTCACCGCCTGCTGCGCGCGCGCCTCTGCGCCAACCATCCCGAGCAATACGCTATCAAGCCCGCACTCGAAGGCCCTCAAGACCATCTCATCGAAGTGCGCCGCAAATTATGCTCCCGCCGCGATCTCACGCAGAAGTGGTGCGAGTCCACGCCGCGCGTGAGCTGTGTCGAGCCCCGCGGCGCCTTCTACGCCTTCCCGCGCATCGACATCCCCGAGAGCGATGAAGTCTTCGTCAAAGAACTAATCCGCCAGAAGCACGTCATGGTAGTCCACGGCTCCGGCTTCGGCCAGAAACCCGGCACTCAACACTTCCGCATCGTGTTTCTGCCGGATGAAAAAACTCTGACCAGCGCCTATGCAGGGATCGCAGATTTCATCCGCGAACGCTACCGAGCCTGATTCATCGCCGAGCGCGGAGAACTTCGGGAGTGTGTTCAGGAGCGTACGCCTCCGTCCCGGAAGCTGCATTTCTCTTCTCTCTGGGTCCTCTGCGTCCTCGGCGGTGAAAGCCTCTGACTTTCTCTTTCCCCGAGAATCTGCTTAAATCAAATCACGGCGCAACCACGGTCGCGTCTTCGTGTTCCTACAATCGTGGTCGACATTCATTCCCACATTCTTCCGGAAGTAGACGACGGCTCCAAGTCCTGGGAAACTTCCGTCGCTATGTGCCACATGGCCGCCGCCGACGGCATCACCCACCAGGTCGCCACGCCTCACGCCAACGACCGTTACCCCTACGATCGCACTTATCTTCAGGGCCTGGTCGACCAACTGCAGCAAAAGGTAGGCGATACGCTCACCCTCAGCCTGGGCTGCGACTTCCATCTCTCCTACGACAACATGCAGGATGTGCTCGCCAATCCCGCCCGCTACGCCATCGGCAGCACGCATTACATGCTGGTCGAGTTGAGCAATTACAGCGTGCCGCAGCAAACTACCGATTGCTTTACCCAGCTGGGCGACCGCGGCATCACCCCCGTCATCACTCATCCCGAACGCAATCCGATTCTGCGCGAAAGCCCGCAGCGCGTGCTGGAGTGGGCTGAGCAGGGTTGCGTCATCCAGATGACCGGTTCCGCGCTCACCGGATTCTGGGGAGAACGCGTGCGCCGTGCCGCCCACTGGCTGCTCGAGCACGAGGCCGTGCACGTGCTCGCAACGGATGCGCACGATACCGAGAAACGAGTCGCAATTCTCTCCACTGCCCGCGACGCTGCCACTGAAATCTGCGGCCTGGAAGTGGCAGAGGCCCTCGTCCAGGCCAATCCAGCCGCCATCGTAAATTCGCAGCCCTTACCTTATTTTCCGCGCCCCGTGCTGGGAAGCTACCGCAAGACATCTGGCAGTTAGAAGGCACTGCTACGAGCTTGTCATCCCGCCAACTCTTTTTCATCCGCCAACTCTGTCATCCCGCCGATTCTGTCATCCCGAGCGCAGCGAGGGACCTTGGTATTGCCGGCAGCGACCACACCGATGGCGTAAGCAGCGATGAAGATCCCTCGCTGCGGTCGGGATGACAATCCTGTTTTACGTTGGATGAGGACTAGGGGGATTTACTGCGGGCTCGACCCATCATGATCGGGAGTCGTGGCGGGCGGTGGAGTGGCCGGAGTCGCGGTCGTATTGATGCGCGCTCCCGGATCAGCGCTGTGCGACACCGGAGTCAAAGACGACGCATGCGTGACCGGCTCCGTGGTCATAGCGCTTTCCGGATTCAGCAGATGGTCATGGCTCGGGCCCAGCCCCAGGCTGATGAGCGCGCGCGCATCAGGCACGGTTTTCGATTGCCAGCCGTGATCCGCCTGATAGCGGCGCATGGCGTCTTCGCTGGACTGATTCCAGGCTCCGGCCGCTTCGCCGCTCAGGTAATGTTCGCGAATCAGAGCTTCCTGAATCTCCTGCGCCCGCTGCGGATCGATCTTCTGCTGGCCCCGCGCAGTCGCTTTCTTTTTACTTCTCTTGTGAGAGCTTGAGCGCTTCCCGCTGGTTTTGTGGGTCGTGGCTGCAGCGTTCGATTTAGTCCCCGGTTTCACCGCGTCGCCGCTTGCCTTCGAAGTAGCAGCACCGGCGGAATCAGCGGCTTGCGCAAACGCCGCACGAGGCGAAGCGCAGGCACAGATCAGCGCGATAGCGCAGCCTGTGCCGAACCAACTCCGCATTCCCGCGCCACGCTTCTGCATGCTTTTCAACGGCAAACCTCGGAACCAAGAACGCGCCTCGCCGCCCAGTTATGAAATAGCGGTTCAAAAACAAAAAGACCCAACTGGAACTGGCATTCTAATCATCCCCCATCACAGGAGGCAATGCCAGTTCCGGTTGGGCCAGTTTGAGGTTACTGAAGTGTCCCTGCCATAAAGATGGTTCCGTCCTGAGGCGACGAGCCACGCTGGCGCACCAGGAATACCACGTCCTGACCGCTCTTCATGCTGGACTCCACTTTGGCGAAATCCTCTTCGCTGTTCACCGGCTGCTTGTTGACCTCGAGGATCACGTCGCCGCGGCTCACACCAATGTCCTCGGCAAACGATCCCGGCTTCACATCTTGGACAATCACGCCCTTGCCGGACGGTACCTCCAGCCGGTCGGCCATCTCCGGCGTCAACTTGCGAACCGTGACCCCGAATTTGCTCTGCTTGGGCGTGCTTTCGTCGTTGTCGCCGTCATCTTCGTTCAGGCGCGCCGCAAACAGCTTCGCGCGGTCGGCCACGGTTACGGTCGTCTCCTGCGTCTTTCCATTGCGCAGGAAGCCAAGCACCACTTTCGATCCCGGCTTGCGCGAGGCGATCTCCGCCACCAACTCCGTTCCTTTCGAGACTTTCTTGCCGTCCACCGTGGTAATGGTGTCGCCCAGTTTCAGCCCTGCTTGATCCGCCGGGCTTCCGGGCACCACGTGCGCAACCGTGATACCACTGCCGGCGCCGTACACGCGGTTGATAGCAGGATTCTCGACCGCATCAAACTGAATTCCGATTGATCCGCGCGAAACACGATGCTCGGGTCCAATCAGCTGGTTATAAACCTGCACCACCGTGTTCGAAGGAAGCGAGAAGCCCACGCCCGCATAGGCGTTGGTTTCGCTCAGAATCGCGGTGTTGATGCCGATCACTTCGCCGTTCATGTTCACCAGCGGCCCGCCGGAGTTCCCCGGGTTAATCGCCGCATCGGTTTGAATGAACACCTGGAACTGCCTCCCTTGCACGATGTCCCGGCCCTTGGCGGAAACAATGCCGGCCGTCACCGTACCCACCTGCCCAAACGGGCTGCCAATGGCGAGCACCCAATCGCCCACCTGCATGCTGTCGGAGTTGCCCATCTTGGCCGAAGGCACCGGACGGTCCAAATCAATCTTGATCACTGCCAGATCGGTTTCCTGGTCTTCCCCAATCACCTTGGCGTCATGCTGCACGCCCGGCGGATCGTCCTGCAGGCGCACCCGGATCCTGTCCGCTTTCTCCACCACATGCCGGTTGGTAACGATGTAGCCCTTCGGATCTACGATCACGCCCGAGCCGAGCGAGCGCTCGCGAATCGAGCCGTCGCCGCCACCCTGACCGCCTTGCCCACCGGGCCCGCCGAAGAAGTGGTTGAAGAAGTCATCCATCCCGCCATTGCCACCGTTATCGTCGTCATCGGGATTCTGCTCGCCCCGGCGCCGGTGCGGCGTCTTCACGGTCGACTCCGTGTTGATGTTGACCACGCACGGCCCCAACTGCTTGGCGATTTGCGAGAACGTATTGGAAAGCTGCTGCGGCGAGGGAACTGAGAGCGGAGTCGCATCCGAGGACTTCTGCTCCTTACCCTTTACTCCGGAGGAAACCACCGTGCCAATCAAAATACCCAGAGCCAGCGTAGCCACAATGCTGAACGAATAAACCCACCGATGCGTCTTCAAACGCACCCAAATCTCCCGCGAATCCATATGCCTGAATTCCTCCGAAAACTGTACGAATCCCTAATTATACCCGTTTGCCAAAACCGCAGTGCCACCCGTTAAGTCCACCGGAACACGTGATCCCGGTCCAGCGATCACAAGGGATTAGACGCGTGAATCCGGCTTTTTGTTTTATCGGATCGAAGGAAATAACCGCCGGGAAGGCAGCGACCCGGAGTTGACGGAAGTATGCACTTTGCGCAAGGTCAGGTAAGTCGAAGCCGAACTTATCCAGTCCCTCCGATTCACCTGCTCAGGCGAAACCAATGGTGATGAATGCCCCAAACGATCACCACGATCAGGGCGATGCACACTTCAAGCACAATCACCCATTTACTCGGCTTCTCGTTCTTCCATGGGACTATCTTCCATGGGACTATCACGTTATTTCCGCCAGCCCTCTGGCTGGCCTCATTCTTGGACAGGGACCGCCTTATAAGGCCTTTCGAGTTCCCCATTTTACTTGAGCCTGATTTAGTCGCCCACCGACTTCGCCTCGTACACCCTTCTTCCACCCACCACGGTCAGCAGCACCTTGGTTGCCAACTCTTTTTCCGCGGAGGCCGCAGTGATGTCGCGGTCGAGCACCACAAAATCCGCCAGCATCCCGGGCGCCAGCTCGCCCTTCTCTTTCTCCTCGAATTCAGCGAAGGCCGAGCCGGTAGTGTAAGCCGCAATGGCCTGATCCATGGTCAGCTTCTGCGCGGGAAAATATTCCTGCCTGCCGTTCTCGCTCTTGCGCGTGACAGCTGCATACAGTCCGCGAAACGGCGACACCGGCTCTACCGGATAGTCCGTGCCAAAGGCCAGCGTCACACCTTTGTTCAGCAATGACGCCCACGCGTAGGAATTCGCCGCCCGCTTCGGCCCTAGCCGATCCTGGGCCCACCGCATATCACTCAGCAGATGGCTGGGTTGCACGGAGGCAATCACCTTCAGCTCCTTGAAGCGAGCAATCTGTGCCGGCGTGGTGATCTGCGCATGTTCGATGCGCAAACGGAAATCGCTGCCGCCGTTCGGCGCTTTCACTTTCTGCTCGCGCGCAGCCTTTTCGGCTTCGGCGAAGGCATCCAGCGCCATCTGCACGCCCTCGTCGCCGATCGCATGAAACCCCAGCTGGAAGCCCGCCAGCACGCGCTCCGTGGCCATTGCATTCAGCTTCGCCTGCTCGTAGCGCGGCAAGCCGGAATTCTTCGGATCATCCGTATAAGGCTCCATCAGCGCCGCCGTATGTCCGCCGAGCGAGCCATCCATGAAGCCCTTCAGCATTCCCGTGTGCAACATCAAGTCAGACTCAGGTTGGAACGCACGCTTCACCTTCAATTCGTCGACCACATCATCAAAAGGCAGCCATTCGGAAATGCGCGCCGTCAGCTTGCCTTCCTTTTCAAGTTCCTGATAGATCAGGAAATTTTCCCATTCCGGCGAATAATCCTGCGCCGAGGTCACGCCATGCGCGGCCAGGTCCGCGAGCGCAACTTCAATTCCCTGCCGCCGCCCGTCGTGCGTCAACTGCGGAATCGCAACCCGCACCGCCTGCTGCGCCGTATCCCGCAGAATTCCCGTAGGCTGGCCGTTGGCATCGCGGTCAATCTCCCCGCCCTCAGGGTCGCGGCTCGCCACAGTGATCTTCGCCAGTTGCAGCGCCCGAGTATTCGCCACAGCAAGGTGTCCATCCACGCGATCCAGAAACACGGGATGCCCATCTGAAACCTCATCCAGGTCCCAGCGGCTGGGAAGAGCCGGGATCGGCCACAGGGTTTCATCCCAGCCTCCGCCAACAATCCATTCGTCCGGCTTGGCCTTCTCCACGCGTGCTTTGACGCGCTCGCGAAATTCCTCCAGCGTCTTCACCCCGGTCAGGTCGATCGTCAATTTCTGCAGTCCGGCCGCCACCAGGTGTAGATGCGCGTCGTTGAAGCCCGGCATGACAAAGCGCCCGCCCAAATCAACCACCTCCGTATCCGGCCCTTTCAGTTTCATGATGTCCAGATTTTTTCCGACTGCCTGAATGCGGCCGCCGCGCACCGCAATCGCTTCCTCGCGCAGGGTGGAACCAAACGGCGAATTCGAGGGCACACCCGTATAGATATTGGCGTGGAAGTAGATAGCATCCGCCCTGGGCTTGACGTCCGTCTTCTCAGGCTCACCACTGGGCTTCGGATTTGGCGCAGCAGTTGGCACGGGCGCCTGTGCGATGCAAAGCGTGGCGATGAATACCGTCAGAAAAGCCGGGTGGCCCATCCTTCGAGTTCTTTGCGAAGGAGCCTGCCCTGAGCCTGTCGAAGGGTGGGATTCCACAACTGCATGTAGCCTTTGGGTGGCGCAGCGCTTCAGCGCTGCGAAAAGACACTTCCCTTGATAGAGGGCTTTAGCCCCCGAGGTCCAGCGTCTCCCGGTCATTCGCCCACCCCCGCACCCGCCAGCGCCATCATGGTCAGCAAAATCCGCTTCAGCCCCAGCTCGCGTCCGTTGCTGTCGAACCATTCCTGCAAGGTGTGCGCCCCGCCGCCCGAACCACCGCCACCAATCGCAATCGCCTCGAGGCCCAACGACAGCGGAATATTCGCGTCGGTCGACGCCCGCTGCACCTGCGCGGCGTTATTCAGCTGCGTATCCACCGCGCGAATCACATGCAGAATCCGCGCCCCCATCGCCAGTTCTCCCGCCGGACGGTTGCCGATCGCAACCACCTCGCAACTCACTCCCGAAGGCCGTTTCTGCACCGCCGACCGCATCTCCGCCGCCAGCGTCTCGTCTTCCACCGCGCGATTCAGCGCCAGCCGCAGCGCCTGCTCCAGCCGCTCCATCTCCGTCATCGAAGTCGAGCGGATATCCACCTTCATGCTCGCCGATTCCGGAATCGAGTTCACCGAAGTCCCGCCGCGAATGACTCCGATGTTGAAAGTCGTCTTAGGGGCCGCCGGCACCGGCGTCGACGTAAACGCATCGACGGCGCGCGAAAGAATCACAATCGGATTAGGCGCACCAAAATCGCTCCACGAATGCCCTCCTGGACCGCGCACGATCACTTCGAAGCGGCGGCTGCCCAAAGCCTCGGCGACAATTGTGTCCGCGCCCGCGCCGTCGAGCACTACGCTGTAAGCAATCGAATCCTTCCAGCGCGGCGTGGAAAAAATGTGCCGCATCCCGCGCAGATCGCCCTCACCCTCTTCACCCACGTTGCCGATAAACACAAACGGCAGCGCGTGCCGCAGGCGCACCGCACGCAGCAGCGATGCAATCGCAAGCATCGCCGTAACACCTGCACCATTGTCGGAGACTCCCGGCCCATAAATCCGGCTGCCCTGCTGCCGGACGTTCAACGGCGTGTTCGCGGGAAACACGGTATCGATGTGAGCACTGAGCGCGACGTAGCGCTGACCAAATCCAGGATGGATGCCGAACACGTTACCCACATCATCGATGCGGACATCGTCCAGCCCAACTTCGCGAAAGCGCTCCGCCAGCCAGGCCGCGCGCGCCGACTCCCCAAACGGAGGCGCCGGAATCCGCGCCATCTCCATCTGCCACTGCGCCAGTTGCGGCTCCTGTGTGCGCAGCCAGTTGTAAGCCGAGCGCACCTCGGGCGAGGCCGCCAGGCGCGCCACATCCTGCTGCACGGTAGGCGCAACGTCGGGCAAGTCCGCGCGTGGGGGAACGGGGCTCATGGGGGTATGCGCCCATCTTACAACGTACAGGAAAGAAAGGGGATTACCTAGGACGTGAACCGCAAGGTGCCGTTGACCCAGCCGTGTCTGCCGCCCAGCGTGACAAGAAATATGGACGTTAGTAACGTCTGCTATGCGAGCGCTCTGTCATCCTGAGCGGAGCCGCTGCTTCGCGAATGCGAAGCAGCGGCGGAGTCGAAGGACCCCTTGCAGCTTTGCAGCGCCCGCGACTAGGCAAGGAGTTCTCTTCAGCTCTGCGATGTGGAAGTAGCCGGAACGCCCGGGATGCTGGCGGTGACCTGGAGGAGCGGCGCTTCAGCGCCGCGAAACCTCGACAACGAATGAGGGGTTCAGCCCCGGTGGTCGCGGGCGCCCCATTTCTCGCGTTCCTTTAGGAGAAGTCAACCGCTGCGCTGCGCCCTTCCCTCAGCCTCCGCCAACCACCCCCGTCGCAGCCTCTCAGCCGGAATAGCCGAAAGCAAGGGTTTGATATCAAGAATAGCTGTCCCATCCAGCATATCGACCCCGCGAACCTGCAACTCACCACCCTCGCGGCGAAGCAGTTCGACAATCGTCAAAGCAATCGGGTTCGGACGACGCGGCGACCGCGTCGCAAACACTCCATGCGGCCGATTGTCGGAGGGCGGCGTACCCAGCAACTCGAACCCCTGCGCCCGGTCAAACTCCCAGAGAACGATCAAATGCGAGAAGCCCTCAATGTCGGTCAGCCCCGCCTCAAACTCAGGCAGGATCTTGAGTACGCCATCCGCCTCGTGCTTAGCGCCCAGCCCCTTGGGAACCTCGCTCGTATTTTTGTAAGGACCACTCACAAATCCGATCGCCCGCGATGTAAACATTTAAGAAATTCCTCCATTTCCCGTAAGCATCTGAGTCGCAAAGCGACGGCATTCATCAGCCCAGCATGCAAGTGCTGGGAAAGCGCGGGTGAGACGAATCGAGTCCCACCGGGACGACACAGGCACGCGGGCGCAATACGTTCTTCCACAGCCCCGTGTGACATCCAACCTTGCCCCCGTCAGTCAATCGCGAGATGATGGTATGGCGGACGCTGTGCCGCGGTGTATCGGCTAGAAAGTAAGTTCTTTGACAATCGAAATTTCAGCCCGCTAAGCCATTGATTGCAGAGATTTTACGAGTAAATTCTTTGCAATCAATATTTTAGCCCGATCTCGCACCAGATCGGACTCTCTAAGTGATTGATTTGAGATATTTTGCTCAGTCGATCGGTGATTTTTTTTGATCCAGATCTAGGCCAGCCTACTCTCTACGTACCCCGCCCTCTGCTCAACCGCCGCCACCAGCTTCTTAGTCGCCGGAACCTCAATCCCATGCCGCCGAGCCCCGCGCAGGATCGGCCCCGCGATCGCCTCCAGTTCTGGAGTCCGATGCTTCTCCACATCCTTCTGCATCGAGCTGCGCATGTTTCCCGGCATCTTCATCACTCCGGCGATCACGGCATCCGCATCAATTTTTGCGCCTTCGGCGACGGCGACGGCACACGCCTCGCGCAGACAAGCCAACCCCAGCTGCCCCCAAGCGGGATCAGCGAGGATCTCGCCAGTGGTTTTGTCCGAAGCGGTTGTGGTCAGCGCAAACGCCGCCAGGAAAACCAGCTTGCCCCACATCAGCGTCGGCTCATCGTCCACAAACCGGCACTCAAATCCGATTTGCTGCAGCTGATCGACGGTGCCCCCAAGCAAAGCACGTCCGGCTGACAACACATTGAGACGCGCAAAAGGCGAGCGATGAACAATATGCCCGGGGCTGACCCGTTCAGTTTCAACCGCGATCGTCGCCGGGATCACGCGCTCAGAACCGTACCTGGCGCGGAGCAGCGAGATGTGGTCAACGCCATTCAGCAGGGGAACGATAGCTCGCACCGCGTCGGGATTCTTGAGAGCGCTGAGCGCCGGCTCCAACTGCGTTGCCTTCACCGTAATCCAGAGCACGTCGACGGGAGGAACTTCCACGGCGACGGAAACATTCACCGTGAAATTGCCGAAAGGACTTTCCAGATGAAGTTGCTTGGGGTACTGCGCCAGCGCCTCGCGCCGCACGATGAGCGTGACGGAATCTCCCGCGTGCCCAAGACAAGCGCCGATCAGCCCGCCAACACCGCCAGCCCCAAGAATTGCATGTCGCAGACGTTGTCCTGAAGTGGGGTGCCCTGTCCTTGTCTCTCCCGGCTTTTCGGGAGAGACAGGGCGGGGATTTTGACTCTGTCCAGTCATCAATTCCTCCTCGTCGCAGCCGGCAGGCACTCCGCAACTTCGGCGTCGCTCAGCGTGTGGTCGCTCGTCTTCGCACGAAGATAAATGCGCTCGACCAGATCATCGGTCGCCGGAATGCCGCGCCGCTCCAGCCAGAACAGCACATTCGATTTCCCGCTCATCGGACCAATGTCGATGATCTGCTCCAACCCAAATACATGCGAAGGGACACCCGAGTAAACCGTGTTGGCCAGCACAACATCATTCTTGCGAAACGCCTTGATGATCGCCGCCGCATGCACACCCGTGGCGGTGCGGAACGCGTCATCCCCCATCACCGGATAGTTCGCCGGAATGGGCACGCCCGTGGCCCGCGAAACCGCCTGGCAATATTGCTTCAGCTTCGTGAGATCCTGCTCGTCCCACGGCGCAATGCTCATCAGCTTGAGATTCACCAGCATCTGATCGATCTGCGTATTACCCACGCGCTCGCCCAGTCCAATGGCGCACCCGTGGATGCAATTGGCACCGGCCATCACCGCCGCAATCGAGTTGGCAATGGCGAGGCCGCGATCGTTGTGTCCGTGCCAGTCCACGCGAATATTTTCGCCCGAGGGTTTCACCACTTCCTCCATCACAAACTGCACCAGCGTGAATGCGCCCACCGGCGTCGAGTGCCCGGCTGTATCGCAGATCACGATGGCGCGCGCTCCGCAGTTGATCGCCGTCGCATACAACCGCTTCACCGTCTCCGGATCACAGCGCGAAGTATCCTCGGTGACGTACATCGAGTCGAGGCCGAGCGAAACCGCATATTTCACGGCCTTCTCGGTGGTCTGCAAAAGAAAATCATCGGACCAGCCTTCCGTGAACCGGCGAATGGGACTGGAACCGATGAACGTCGCAGCTTCGATGCGCAGGCCGGTCTTCTGAACGATCTCGGCAATGGGACGAATATCGTTCTCATGCGTCCGCGCAGCGCAGTTGGCGCGAATCTTCATCTTGTGCGCCACGATTTCACGCGCCAACGCAGTTACGTGCTCGACTGCGCGCGCTCCCGCGCCGGGCAGGCCGAGATCAAGAGAGTTGATCCCGAGGGCTTCCATCAGATGAAGAATCTCAATCTTTTCGGCAATCGAAGGGTCGCGCACGGAAGGCGACTGCAGCCCATCGCGCAGGCTCTCATCGTTGAGCAGTATCGGCCCCGGCGGCTTCAGTCCCGGCGGATGATTCTTGTTCCAGTCGTAGATGAGTTCGGAGGTGTTCATGGGCGAGTACTCAGTACCAAGTACCCAGTACCGAGTCAACCCGCACATTTCTCTTTCTGGGTACTGGGTACTAGGTACTCGCAGCTACTTCTCTTTCGGCGGCAAGGTCAACCCAAACACTGAAATCATTCCCTGCCCCGCGACATTCACTTTGTCTTCCGCGGGGTTCGGCAAATACAGCGTCTGGCAGTGCTCGCAGCGGTAGACCTCGGCATCCACTCCCCAGGCTTTTTCCGCGTCACCGCAGGCCTGCTCGATCACATCCTGTGAGTAGAACCAGCGCTTCAAATGGCCGCCACAGAATTTGCCTTTTTCATTTTTCTCGTTGCAGGCGCGCTGCCCGTTCTTCTTGATCTTGACCTTGTGATGGGGAAGCTGCGGAGGAGTTTGCGTGCCCGAAGTGCTGATTGAAGCAGTGATTTCGCCGGTTGCCAAAGCGCTTACCCTCGTTCGCGCGGCGCTTGCGCCGCTGGATTCGGCCCTACGAACGTCATTGTACTCGAAGGCGAAACACGAGGCCAAAGCCGGCGATGTTGCAACTAGAACTCGCGCTTCGGCGGAGTCTGCTCCGCACCGACGCGACCAGTCACGATCTCAGCCTTGTAGTAGTTTTCTGCTTTCACCGGTTCCCCTGCCATGCGCCGCAGGATGGCGATCTGGCCGACGTGAGTCAGCGCGTCGGCAATTGGGCCTTGAAAGAGATTCTCCACCGGCGCCTGCATGGGTTCTTCTGAAGCCAGATAATCGTCGAACTTTTTCAGCGCGGCGAAAAAGCGCTCGACTTCCTTCTCCCACGCCAGGGGCTTCGAGTCATGCCATTCGCGTTTTCCATTCGCCATCGAGAGGCCCCAATCCATCAGGTCGCCAATGTGCGCCAGAATTTGCCCGGGCGCTCGCACTCCCTCATCCACGTGAAACACGGCGAAGCCCTCGGGAGCGTTGCGGACGGCCTTGCCTCCGCGATAAGCCAGCGTGGCCAGAGTATGCCGCAGCAATTCGCGTTTCGGATCTGTATTTGAAGGATTACTCATGAAGTGCCTCCTGGTTCTCAGTTCGATGTTCTCTGTTCGATGTTCTCTGTTCCCTCTTTACAACTGCTTGCGTCCGACCACACCGATCGCCTTTCGTGCACCGCGCAGGCGCGTCACCAGATTGCGGGCGAACTGCATGTCGAGGAAACCTTCCATCTGTTGCAAGAAGTTCATGCCGTAGCCGTACCACCAGACTTTCTTCATGCCGGGCATGAGGTCTACGTCTATATGCTTCAACCGCACCATTTCTTCGAGACCGAAGCGGCCGCGAGCGCGCCCTACGCCGCTCGACTTTACACCACCGTGCGGCGCCTCGCTGATGCAGAAGCATGACGCCACGTCGTTCACCATTACCGTGCCCGCCTGGATGCGGCGCGCCAGGCGCTCGCCGCGGGCGCGGTCGCGAGTCCATATGCTTGCCGCCAACCCATATTCCGAGTCGTTAGCCAGTTGCACAGCTTCGTCGTCAGTGTCGAATGCCATTACCGGCAGCACCGGGCCGAAGGTTTCCTCGCGCATGATGGGCATCTCGTGGGTCACATCGGCCAGTACGGTGGGCTTATAGAAATTCTCTCCCAGCTCTGGCAAGCGGGACCCTCCCGCCAGAACCCTTGCTCCGCGCGCCACCGCATCTTCGACGTGCGCTTCGACAATGCGCAATTGCCGTTGGTGAATCATCGGTCCGACGTCGGCTTCGCCATCCAGTCCGTTTCCAACGCGCAGTTTCTTCGTCTTCTCCACGCAGGCACAAAGGAAGCTTTCGAACAGACTGCGATGTACGTAACAGCGCTCCACTGACAAGCAAGTCTGACCGGCATTGAGGAATGCTCCCCAGACCGCGGCGCTCGAGGCCACGTCTACATCGGCGTCGTCGAGCACCAGCATGGGATCTTTGCCGCCCAACTCTAGCACTACGGGGAGGAAGCGCTCGGCCGCCGCAGCCGCAATGCGCTTGCCTGTGGCCACGCTTCCGGTAAATACGACCTTGTCAATTTTCGAATGAACCAGCGCGGCACCGGTTGCGCCATCGCCGATCACGACGTGAAACACGTCCTGGGGCACGCCCGTCGCGTGCAGCAACGATCGCAGCTCCAAGGCGACTAGAGAAGTAAACTCCGAGGGCTTCAGCACCACTGTATTTCCCGCCACCAGAGCCGCAAGTGTCTCGGTCGCAGGAATCGAAAAGGGATAATTCCATGGCGAAATAATTCCAACCACGCCATAAGGTTCGCGCAATAGCCGCCCGCGTTTGAACTTGGTTGCAAGGTTTCCGTGGGGTAGCGGTTCATCGCGCAGCAGGCGGTAGACGTTGTCGATCAGAAATCGCGCCGCATCGAGCACCACCAGAACCTCAGTGGTGAGCGCCTCAGCCACCGGCTTGCCCGTCTCGCGCGTGATGGCCTCGGCGATTTCGATTTTCTTATCATGCAGCCTGCGCTGAAACTCACGCAACACGGCGATCCGCTTCGTCACGCCGAGATCACCCCAAGCCGGCTGCGCTACTTGCGCTCGCGCTACTGCGGCCTGAACTTCATACTCGCCTGCACATTCGAACTCGCGCAAAACTTCGCCAGTCGCTGGATTCACCGACGAAACCTTCCGCGCCGCGATGTGCAGGTCAGTCACCATGAGCGGATTTAGTATTCCACATTCACCAGGAAGAGGCCGCTGGCCGGGGCTGTCGCGCCTGCGGCGGAACGGCTGCGCGCTTCCGTGATCCGCGTGACATCTTCTACCTGGAGCGTCCCTTTGCCCACCAGAATAAACGTTCCTACGAGATTCCTCACCATGTGGTGCAAGAACCCAGATCCCTTCACCGCGTAGACGAACTCATCTCCCTGGCGCTCCCAGCTGGAAGAGAAAATGCGCCTCACGTTCGACGCTGGCGCGGCATCGCGGGCTGGGGCATTCTCGCCAGCCGCGAAAGCCGGCGGGACCCCGGCGCCGCGTTCGGGATCCGCTGCAGCAAACGAAGTAAAATCGTGTTCGCCCTCGACTACCCCGGCGGCTCGCGCCATCGCCTGCTCATCCAACAGAAACGGATAGTGCCAGACATATCTGGCCAGAAAAGGTGGACAGACCGATGCGCGATAAATCCGGTACCGGTAAGTCTTCGCCCGCGCCGACTTGCGCGCGTGAAAGTCAGCGGCGACCTCTTCTACTTCCAGAACCCGCACCGATGCCGGCAAAACATCGTTCAGCGCCTTCACAAAATTCGCGGTCGGGACCGGGGATTCCGTGGCAAACGTCACCACCTGGGCCAGCGCATGCACGCCCGCATCGGTTCGGCCGGAGCCCTGCGGCAATACCTTTTCCCCGGTAATTCGTCCAATGGCTGAGGCCAGCGTGCCTTGTATGGTCGACGCATCGGGTTGAACCTGCCAACCGGCGAAGTCTGTGCCATCGTAGGAGAGAATCAGTTTGAGATTTCGCATGCGATCTTATGAGTTAAGTCTTGCAGCCGCGGCTCTTGCATCCTTGAGTCTTGCGGCCGCGCCGGTTCATCCAAGTCATTTCATGGGACGGATTTGCCGCGCGACTATGATTTCGCTCTCTGGAGAGTTGCTCGACCATGGCCAGCACTTTATCAGTTTCGACTTCCCGGAGAACTCGAAAGAGGGGCGGCGGGGTCAGATATACTGGTGCCTTTAATTCAGCTCTCGTCTGCTTAGCTTTGCTTAGCTTTTTCATAGTTTTTAAGGAATGCTTTCAGGAACGTATTTTTCAGGAACCGGTTTTAAGGAACCAGGGTGCCTCTGCTTCCGTACCAAGATTGAGTCGAACCGCGACTGAGTAAAACCGCCATTTTGCGTGAATCCGGGCTGTCTCACGTACAACCAAGTTTCATGTTGCAAGGTCTTAACGAAATTGGTCCTAACGAAATTGGTTCCTAACGAACGGAGATGAGTAGATGCCATTCGCACGCTTAACCGCAAATATCCGGCTGACCATGGCTAAGGTTTTACTGGGAACACTGACGCTCACAGGTTGGGCCGTCACAGCCTGGGCCCAGGAACCGCCGGCTGCGCCCAATCCGCAAAATACGCCGGAAACGCGGCCGCTTCCCGTGATGAATTATTCTCATGCGGTATCGCATTTTCCCAACCCGATTGCGCCTTACGAAGCGCGGCATCTGGCCGACCCGAGCCTGGCCAACACGGCGCGCATCGACCAATTCATGCGCGATGGCAAGCTGTATCTCTCGCTCAACGACGCCATTGCTCTTGCGCTGGAGAATAATCTGGATATCGCCATCGCGCGTTACAACCTGAACATTGCCGACACCGACGTGCTGCGAGCGAAAGCTGGAGCCAGCATTCTCGGCGTCAATGCCGGAGTGGTACAGAATACGCCGGGCGGCGGCATCGGCGGTATCGGCGCGACTGCCGGAGCTTCGACCGGCGGCACCAGCCTGGGAGCAGGCGGCATTGGCGCCGGCACTAACGGCTTGGTTAGCTCGACTCTTGGCCTTGGACCGAACATCAACAGCTTTGATCCGATCGTCACGGGGACGTTGCAGGAAGATCATTATAGCCAGCAAGCGAGTTCTATTTTTCAGGGTGTGCTTCCCGGCAGCAGTCTGATTCAGAACACCGGCACTGTTAATTTCGCCTACAGTCAAGCGTTTCAATGGGGCATGAATTTGAACGTGTCGTTCAACAACAACCGGCAAACCACGAACAGCTTTTTTTCTTCTCTAAGCCCTCAGCTCAACTCGAGCTTTAAAGCGACGATCACTCAGCCGCTGCTGCAAGGTTTTGGATTCCCGGCCAACACCCGCTTCATTCGCATCGCTAAAAACAATCGGGAACTCACCGATGTGGCCTTCCGCCTGCAGATCATTGACTCCGTCGATCAGATCGAGAACATTTACTGGGACCTGGTTTACGCTTACGAGAACGCTCGCGTGCAGAATGAATCGCTGGCCTTTGCCCAGAAGACTCTCTCTGATACGAAGAAACAGGTCGAGATCGGCAGTTTGGCTCCTATCGAAACGGTGCGTGCGCAGAGCACGGTAGCGCAGGATCAGCAACTGGTAACGGCAGCGCAAACCAACCTGCAGTTGGAACAACTATTGATGAAGAATGCGCTCACCCGAACTCTGAAGGATCCCACGCTTGCCACCGCCGACGTGATTCCAACTTCTACCATGGAGATCCCCGCGCAGGAACCGATAGTGCCGACAGAAGACTTGATCAACGAGGCGCTTCGCCATCGCGCTGAACTGGTCGAGTCGCGTATTGACTTGAACAGCCGCGAACTGAGTAACAAAGCGGTCCGGAGCGCGTTGTTGCCCACGCTCAATCTGTTCGCTTACTACGGTGGTGCCGGACTCGGCGGCACACAAAACCCAGCTGACCTTTGCGCTACGCCCAATCCGACCCCGATCCAGGACGCCCTCGGCTGTGCCAGTCCTACGGGCGGTCCCAGCGGACTGGACTTCACAGCTTCCCCGACGGGTCTTGGCACTACACTGAATCAGCTCGTCAATTCTACCTCTCCTGACAAAGGGGTCGGCTTGCAGCTCAACATCCCACTGCGCAACCGTGCCGCGCAGGCCGTGCAGATTCGCTCGGAACTGGAATACCGGCAGGCCCAGATGCGGCTGCAGCAGATCGAGAATCAGGTGGGGATCGAGATCCGCAACGCACAATACGCCGTGCAGCAAAATCGCGCCAGCGTGGACTCTGCCCAAGCGGCCGTAGAACTGGCGCGGCAGTCGCTGGACGCCGAGCAGAAGAAGTACCAGTTCGGCACTTCAACCACAACGCTGGTTCTGCAGTACCAGAGCCAGATGGCAACGTCCGAATCAGCCCTGGTGAATGCGACCGTCGCTTATGAAAAGTCGCGCATCGAACTTGACCGCGCCACTGGGGCGCTGCTCGATCATCACGGAATCAGCATTGATGATGCAGCCAGGGGACAGGTCACTCGCTTGCCGAGCGTGCCGTATATCGCTCCGCGCAAGGATATGCCGTCCGTGGCCCAGCCCTTGCCGCAGGCAGCGCCTGCCCAGCAGCCACAGTAGCGCGTTGCGAGCAAAACAGGCGCGGTTTATAGCCGCGCCTTATTTTTCTTCCTCACAATTCTTTACAATAATCTTTACGGCCCGCGTCCACTTCCCGCGCTCCCTCCCGCTAAGATGAAGTGACGCTCTAAATGTTCGCCGCATCCAATTCTCGAAATCTATTTTGTCCTTTTAACATCATGCACGACCGTTTCTACTCAAGGAGCCGAACCATGTCTCTGCCTCTGCCCCGAATGATCGCGGTCGACCGACCGCCAACTCTGCTGCTCGCGGCCTTTGCCATCCTGGCCTGCCTGCAGCTGCAGCCGTGCATGCGCGCTCAGGATGTTCCCGCCGCTCCTACGCCGCAGACCACGCCGCAGACCGCGCCGCAGACCGCGCCAGTCCCGGCCCAGCCGCAGACGGTTCACCTGCAGGATTACTCCAAGCCGCGCTCGGCTTTTCCTCATATCCTGCAGCCCTACCAGGCGCAGCAGGTGGCGCAACCGAACCTGGGCAACTCACCGCGCATCGATTCGCTTATGCGCGACGGCAAGATTTATCTTTCCATCGACGACGCGGTCGCCCTGGCTCTGGAAAATAATCTCGACATCGATATCGCCCGCTACAACCTCAACATCGCCGACACCGATTACCTGCGGGCCAAGTCGGGCGCAAACATTCTTGGCGTCAATGCCGGCATTGTGCAGAACACTCCCGGCGGCGGCGTGGGCGGACTCGGCGGCACCGTGGGGTCCGGCACCGGAGGCACTACAGTAGCCCCAAGCGGCGTGGGCACCGGCACCAACGGATTAGTCAGTTCCACGCTCGGCATCGGCTCGAACATCA
This sequence comes from uncultured Acidobacteriaceae bacterium, assembly GCA_963800575.1. Lineage (GTDB taxonomy): Bacteria > Acidobacteriota > Terriglobia > Terriglobales > Acidobacteriaceae > Sulfotelmatobacter. The sequence continues at coordinate 360,599 of CAWDBN010000015.1, read as the reverse complement.
CCAGCTTCGATCCCATCGTTACCAGCACGCTGCAGCTCGACAAGGATGACGCTGAATCCACCAGCGTGGACAGCGTACCCATACTTTCTCAGAACACCTACACCGCCGACTTCGGCTACTCCCAGGGATTTGAGTGGGGAACTACTCTGAACGCGGGATTCAACAACACTCATTTCGCTACTAACAGTCCTGCCAGCCTGCTGAGCCCGGGCATCACCTCGAACTTCCAGTTCCGTGTGACGCAGAACCTGCTGCAGGGCTTTGGATCTCTTCCCAATACCCGCTTCATCCGGATTGCCAAGAACAATCGCGAGATTTCCGACGTCGCCTTCCGCCTGCAAATCATCACCACCGTCGATCAGATCGAAGATATGTATTGGGACCTGGTCTATGCCTACGAAAACGTGCGCGTACAGCAGGAATCGCTTACGTATGCGCAGAAAGCGCTGACTGATACCAAGCAGCAGGCGCAAGTCGGAACTGCGCCGCCAATTCAGGTGGTAAGTGCGCAAAGCACGGTTTCGACCGACGAGCAGAACCTGATTCTGGCGCAGAACAATCTGGAACTGCAAAAATTGCTGATGAAGAACGCGCTCAGCCGCAGCATCGACGATCCGGTGCTGGCGGAAGCCGATATGATTCCGACGTCCGCCATGCAGGTACCCCAGGAGGAAGCGGCCACTCCCATTCAAGACTTGATCAATGATGCTCTTGATCATCGTGCGGAACTGGTCGAATCGCGCATTGATCTCACTTCCCGCGACCTCAGCAGCAAGGCAGTGCGTAATGCCATGCTGCCTACGCTTGATGCCTTCGCTTATTACAGCGGATCGGGAGTGGGGGGGAACGTTAATCCCGTCGTGCTGACGCCACCTTGTAATCCTGCTGTCTCAAGCTGCTTTAGCGGAACCACCGCGCCGCCTCCGTTTTCCAATGGCGGCCCCGTCAGCTACGGCAGCACGTTAACCCAACTCTTTAACGGTACCGCTCCGGACAAGGGCGTCGGACTCACTCTGACGATTCCGTTGCGCAATCGCGAAGCGCAGGCCAACCAGGTGCGCGCGGAACTCGAGTATCGCCAGGCGCAGGTGCGGCTGCACCAACTGGAAAATCAAGTACGCATCGAAGTGCGCAACGCGCAGTTTGACGTGAAGCAGAATCGTGCCGCCGTGGAGGCCGCCCAGTACGCAGTCGACTTTGCCCGCCAGACTCTCGATGCCGATCAGCAGAAGTTGAAAGTCGGACTCACCACCACCACCGCGATTCTGCAGGATGCCTCGATACTTACTACGAACGAGTCGAATCTGGTCTCGGCCGAGGCCGCCTATGAGAAGTCGCGCATAGAACTGGATCGCGCCACGGGATTGCTGCTCGACCATACCGGCATCAACGTTGCCGACGCTACGCGCGGCCAAGTCACGCACCTGCCTAAGGTTCCTTACGTGGTGCCGCGGCAAGATGCGAATCCAACGGAGCAGCCTGCACAGTCGCCGCCGTCGGGCGGTCAACGCTAAAACCCGCGGCTGAGCATGTCCACTTAGACCTGATAAACTCGCCGGTGATGGAACGAGCGAGACTGCCTGCCCTGCCGCGATCGGCGTTGTGGATGGTGCTGCTTTCATTTCTTCTACAATTGGTGGCGATCGGAGTTTTCCGTCAATATCGCACGCGCGCCGGAGAAGATAACTTCGGCTTTGGCTTTGAGATGGGCCGCGTGGGACGATCCATCACCCTGGGGCAGGGTTTCGGCAATCCTTATGGAGGAAATACTGGTCCCACCGCCTGGGAACCGCCGCTTTATCCCTACCTGATCGGCGGGGTCTTCAAAGTTTTTGGCATTTACACTTACGCATCCGCGTGGGCATTGCTGTCGATCAACAGCCTGTTCGCATCGCTCACCACCATTCCAGTTTTTCTGATTGCGCACCGAACCTTCGGCCCGCGCGTCGCACTCTGGTCGGCGGGGGCGTGGGCGCTTAATCCTTATATCTGGTACTGGTCGGTTCACTGGATATGGGATACGACCTTCACGCCGTTGATGCTGGCGTTGATTTTCCTGGTCTCGCTGGAACTGCAGCAGTGGCCGGGTTGGCGAGGATGGACACTGTTCGGCGTGTTGTGGGGCGTTGGGGCTCTGGCAAATCCCGCGATGCTCGCCTTTCTGCCGTTCTGCGGCCTTTGGGTGTGGCGGCAGAGGTACCGGCGCGGGCTGCCGTCGTTCGCCGGCGTTTTGCTTTCCTCTTTCGTGTTCTTTCTGGTTCTCTCTCCGTGGCTGATCCGGAATTACGAAGTCTTCGGGCGCTTCGTTTTTATTCGTGACGATTTCGGGTTGCAGTTTCGTCTCGGCAACAACAAGATGGCCGACGGCATGCTGATTGCCACCCTCCAGCCGAATCTCAACAAACTGGAATTCGAGAAGTTTCATCGCATGGGCGAAATTGCCTACGAGGCCGACTGCAGACGGCTCGCGTTCGACTGGATTCGCGAGCATCCTCAGCGGTTCGCAGGGATCAGCATGAAACGCTTCTTTTATTTCTGGAACGGAGTGCCCCGGCCGACGGACAGCACGGCCCCCTGGGATTTCCGCAGTTCGCTTTTCCTGGCGTCATCAGTGCTCGCGATCTGGGGACTCGGCCGAGCGCTCCGCCAAAAGCGGCCTGCAGCCTGGCTTTTCGCCGGACTCGTCGCTACTTATCCTACGGTCTATTATTTCGTATTCCCGCATGCCCGCTACCGCCATCCCATCGAACCGGAGTTGTTCATCCTGATTGTGTTTTTGCTATCCGAGGTGCAAAGCCGCAAAGCGGTGGCGGAGGAGTCAATTGCTGATTGCTGATTGTTGATTGATGATTGGAAGCAGAGTGTTTTGGTTTCAATCAGCAATCAACAGTTCGCAATCAGCAATTCCCCTATGACAATCTCCGTGGCGATCGTGGCGATGGACGAAGAGGCGAACATCGGCCGCACCTTGGCCAGCGTGCGCTGGGCCGATGAGATCGTGCTGGTCGATTCCGGCTCGCGAGACCGCACCTGCGAGATCGCACGGGAGTATCGAGCCCGCGTGGTGGTTGAACCGTGGCGCGGCTATGTGGCGCAGAAGCAGTATGCGATCGAGTTGTGCACCAAGGATTGGGTGCTGCTGCTCGATGCGGATGAGGAGGTGAGTCCCGGCCTGGCTGAAGAGATCCGTACCGCCATTGCCAGCCCGGACGCCGCCAACGGCTACAAACTTCCGCGCAAGAATCTGTTTCTGGGCCGATGGATTCGTCACGGTGGCTTTTATCCGGACCCCAAGCTGCGGCTGTTCCGGCGCGGGCAGGGATTTGTCACCGGTCATGATCCGCACGACCGCTGCGAATTGAAGCCAGAAGTTCGCCAGACGACCGTCCAATTCAAAAACGCACTCATTCACTACACCTACCCCACGCTCACTCTGTACCTCGCCCACATGAACCGTTATTCCTCGCTGGGCGCGCAGTTGGCGATTGCCAAAGGCCACCGCAGCTTCAGCTTCGTCAACATCGTTCTGCGTCCTCTAATGACCTTCGTCTATAACTACTTCTTCCGACTCGGCTTTCTCGACGGCCGCGAAGGTCTGCTGCTGCACGTCTACCATGCCGGCTACGTTTCGTGGAAATACGCCAAGGCGTGGGAACTCTCGCGTAACGCGTCGCAGCGAAGCACGGTCAGGCACTGACCGACCGGTCGTGCTGGTTGCCCGCGACTGTCTTGCCCGCGGGCGCTCGCTTCCCTATCATCACAAGAGAACGCTGGGGTCCTCATGCCACAGAAGAAGCCGTCTAAGCCGCAAGTTGCCGAAAGTCCCATTGCCGAGGTCTTTGAAAGCCGCCATCCGTCCGCTGCAGAAAAAACGTGGGCCGAGAAAACGCTGGCGCCTACGCTCGAGAAATCGCCGGAGCAGCCGATTGGCGCGCCGACAGGCGTCAACCTCGATGAGCACGGTCACGCCCGCTTCACGACGATTTCAGGTGTCCCGATACGCCGCCTCTACACGCAGGCCGATCTTCCCCAGGACTGGAGCGAAGAAAAATATCTAGGGCTCCCCGGAGCGCCTCCGTTCACTCGCGGTATTCACGCCACCGGATATCGCGGCAAGCTCTACACCATGCGGCAGTTCTCCGGATTCGCGTCTCCCGAGGAAACCAACCAGCGGTACAAGTATTTGCTTGAGCACGGCGGCGGCGGCCTTTCCGTCGCATTCGACCTGCCCACGCTGATGGGATATGACTCCGATCACGCGGCCAGCGAAGGGGAAGTGGGCAAGTGCGGTGTCGCCATCGATTCGCTCGAAGACATGGAAATCCTTTTCGGCGGCATCGACCTGGAGAAAACCACAGTCTCGATGACGATCAACTCGCCCGCGTCGGTGCTGTGGGCGATGTATCTGGTGGTAGCCGAGAAGCAGGGCGCGGACTGGAAAAAGATTTCGGGCACGATTCAGAATGACATTCTCAAGGAATACATCGCGCAGAAGGAATACATCTATCCACCGGCGCCGTCGATGCGCCTGGTGATCGACACTTTCGAGTTCGGATCGAAATTCACGCCGCGCTTCAACACGATCTCCATCAGCGGGTACCACATTCGCGAGGCGGGCTCGACGGCGCTGCAGGAGCTGGCATTCACTTTGTATGACGGCATCGAGTACGTCGAGTGGGCGCGGCGACGTGGACTTGACGTGGACGACTTCGGTCCCCGGCTCAGCTTCTTCTTCAACGCGCACAATGACTTCTTCGAGGAGATCGCCAAATACCGCGCGGCCCGAAAGATTTGGGGACGGGTCATGCAAGAGCGGTTCGGGGCGAAGAACCAGCGCACCTGGCTGATGCGCTTTCACACGCAGACTGCGGGAGTTTCGCTGCCCGCGCAGCAGCCGATGAACAACATCGCGCGCGTGGCTCTGCAGGCTATGGCCGCGGTGCTCGGGGGCACGCAGTCGCTGCACTGCGACTCCTACGATGAAGCCTTGGCACTGCCCACCGAAGAAGCAGCCCGCATTGCTCTGCGCACGCAGCAGATCATCGCTTACGAATCGGGAGTAACGCAGACCGTCGATCCGCTGGGTGGGTCGTATTTTCTGGAAAACCTGACACTCGGAATGGAAAAAGGCGCGTTCGACTACTTCAGTAAGCTGGACGCGATGGGAGGCATGGTGAAGGCCATCGAGCGCGGCTATCCGCAGAAAGAAATCGCCGAGGCCTCCTACCAATATCAGCGCGCCGCCGAGGCGAAGGAGAAGATTGTTGTAGGAGTGAACGAGTTCGTCATCGAGGAAGAGTCACCGCACATTCTTTATATCGACGAGAGTGTCGCGCGGCAGCAGTCGGCCAAGCTGAAAGCGCTGAGGGCACGGCGCTCGAATGACGAAGTGCGGCGGAGGCTCGACGCCTTGAAGAAAGCTGCCGCCCAGGAGCCGAATGCTGGCACGAGTGGAAATATTTCATCGGCGAACACAATGCCTTACATCGTGGATGCGGTGCGAGCCTACGCGACCGTGGGCGAGATTTGCGAAGTCCTGCGCGAGGTTTATGGTACCTATACGGAAGTGAGCATCACCTAGCGGTAATGAGGGGTGCGAGTTAGACCAAAATGGGAAGTGCATTCGGGTTTGAGATCTTATTGCCGAAAGTGCCTCACCCTCCTCGGACTATCATTGAGGTCACGAATGGTGACCCAAATGAAAAGCCAGAAAAACGCAACCCTTCTTAGGATGCCGAAACGCGGAGCGATGCCCGCCGTCGCCGTGGAATCGCGGATCTTAATTCTCCGCCATCAGCGCGTCATCCTCGACGTCGACATCGCGCGGCTTTATGGCGTGACGGTGAAGCGGCTCAACGAACAGGTAAAACGTAATCAGGAACGATTCCCTTCTGATTTCATGTTCCAGCTAACCGACAGGGAGAACGGCGCTTTGAGGTCGCAATTTGCGACCTCAAAGAAAACCCGCGGTGGGCGCCGGTATACGCCCCATGCGTTCACCGAGCACGGAGCCATCATGGCTGCAACCGTGCTGAATTCCAAACGGGCTGTCCAGATGAGCGTTTTTGTGGTGCGCGCCTTTGTGCGCTTGCGTGAAATGCTCGCCACCAACCGTCGACTCGCCGGAAAAATTGCTGAGTTGGAGAATCGGTTAGACACGCACGATTCCGTGATTCAGGATCTGATCGAGGCTATCAAGGAGCTCATGACTCCTAAGGTGCGACCCCGCCGACACATTGGATTCGAGCTTCCGTCGGCCAAAGCTAACGGATAATCGTCGTTGCTCGCAGCTCAAGCCTGTCCCGGCCCGAGGCGCAAGGCCACAAACCGAGACACCCTGCCGACTCTACTCGCATCCTAGCTCGCTATGCGAACCGTTGCGCACTCGTCGTGACTGCGCTGATGATTCGTTTTTTATTCGCCATCAGGCGAGACTGTGATTAAGATATATATCCATGCGGAGAGCACTCAACCATCTCAAGAAATCGGACCCCGTGATGCGGGCGATCATCGAACGCCATGGACCGTGCCGCATGCAGTTTGGGCCCGCGGAGTTTCACAGCCTGGCTGAGGCCATCGTCTACCAGCAACTGAACGGCAAAGCCGCGGAAACCATCTTCAAGCGTTTTGCCGCGCTGGCCGGCGAGCCGCTCACTCCTGAAGGCATCCTCAAGCTCAGCGATGAAAAGATGCGCGGCGCGGGATTGTCGAAACAGAAATCTGCATATCTGAAAGACCTGGCTGAGAAGACCTCGAGCGGACTCGTGGATTTCGCGCGGCTGCCGGAGTTGCCCGATGCAGAAGTGGTCGAGCATCTGACCCAGGTGAAAGGGATTGGGGTGTGGACTGCGCAGATGTTTCTGATGTTCACACTGAAGCGCGAGAATGTTCTGCCGACCGGCGACTTCGCGATTCGCATGGCCATACACAAACACTATCTCGATCGACCACGCGCGAAGGCAACGAAGAACTCTGCGGCGGCAAAAAAGAAAAGCCGCAAGCGCAAGATCAAGCTGCCCAGTCCAGAGCAGATGGAGAAGATCGCGAGACGCTGGGAGCCTTATCGCAGCATCGCATGCTGGTATCTGTGGAAGAGCCTGGATACAAAAACACTTTAGGCCGCAGCGAGCGGGCTTCCTCTGTGCTCGCTGGCAGGCGCTGTGTTTAAATGAATGGAATGGCTGACCTCAAGATTCGCGTGCTGGTGGCCAAGCCGGGGCTCGACGGGCACGACCGCGGCGCCAAAGTGATTGCGCGCGCCCTGCGCGATGCCGGCATGGAAGTGATTTACACCGGGCTGAGGCAAACTCCGGAGATGATTGTGAGCGCGGCGCTGCAAGAAGATGTTCAGGTAATTGGCTTGTCGATTCTTTCCGGCGCGCATAACGCCATCGTGCCACGGGTGATGGACCTGATCAAACAGAACAAGATGGATGACGTTCTGGTGCTGGTGGGCGGGATTATTCCCGACCAGGATATCGACGCTCTCAAGAAACGCGGCGTGGCGGCGGTCTTCCAGCCGGGCACTGCCATGGACGACATCGTGAAATTCATCCGCGCGAACGTGAAGGGTGCGGGCGTTCCCACCGCAGGCTGATCGTGCCCAATCCGAACCTAACAAGCATCCGGCAAGAACTTGAGCGTACGGTTGGTCCCGCGCCTTGGTATTGGAAAACCTTTCCGGCCTTTCATTCTGCCGCGGGACAACCATTTGTCTGGACCCATCAGGGAGATCAAGGGCCGGTAGGATATGTGGTTTCGCTGGCGCCGCAGCAGGAGCCCGACCAGCTCCGGCTGGCGTTGAACACCTACTGCCGACCGTTTCTGGCCTCGCCCAGTTGTCTCGGCATCTGGTGTCCGGAAGGACGCAACATTCGACTGACCGGTTTCGATCCGGATCGGCTTGAAGCGTTTGACTTGGCTGAAATTGCAGGATGGTTCAAGCAATCTTCTGATCGCATTTATGCCAAGACCCCGCCGGTCGCGGAGTTCGAGGTGCCCCTCACACTGGGCTCGGGCATGCACAAGATTGAAGTGCCTCCGGAACTGGCGACGGTCGATGAGTTGATCGTCCCCACCAGCTATAAGGCGATGTCGAATGACGACCCGGCGTTCGCTCTTTTTGTTTTCTACCTGCAGGCAGGGCTGGTGGAGGTGTTGCCGCAGAAATGGTTCACTGCCTCGCAGTACCAGGTGGGGAAGCAATGGATCTCGCGCGCGGCGCGCGATCCGGAATCGCATCGCATCTTCGGCGAATGTTTCGGCGCAGGAACGTTTCTGCTGGAGGAAGATGGATGCAGGCTGGAGGAATGGTTGGACCGACGGGCTTAGTCTTGGCGCAGACAGCGGCCCGGGGAAGGGGTCCGGAATCCTTCGGCTTGCGTTTCTCAGGCCTGACGAAGCAGTTTTGCCCTCTCCCCCGTACCGCCTGAGATCACGGCCGAAGCTCCGTGAATCCTCCCCCTGTGACCCTGCTTGCCGGCTTCGGCCGTCAGGTTTCTGGTCGAAAAAAGAGCCGGCAAAACTTGTGACGTTGCGGTGCTTGCGAAGCACTGGAGCCTTCAAGCCTAGGAGAAAAGTGGCCCCCACCACCACGTTCGTGCTCTTCCAAGCCCTCGCTGGGCTCGAATAGACTTCTCGCCGAACGGCCTCCCGGGCCCTCACTGCGTGATGCGTTCGCAACTGTGCCGCACACCATGCCTGGAAGTCCTTAGCAGACCTCATTTTTTTGTGAAGATTTTCTCAGGAGCGTTCTAAGGAGCTATGGATAAAGCAGTACGGCGCCTTTATGAGTTCGGTCCTTTCGTATTAGACCCCGGCGAGCGCCTTCTGCGGCATGGTGCCGCGCGCATGGAACTTCCGCCTCGGGCTTTCGATACTTTGCTGGTCCTGGTTGAGAATAGCGGCCAGCTGTTGGAAAAAGATGCGCTGATGAAAACCCTCTGGCGCGATACCGTGGTCGAGGAGAACAATTTGAGCCAGGTCGTTTACCTGGTGCGCAGGGCCCTGCGCGACGGGGAGGACGGGGCGCGCTACATTGAGACCGTGCCCAAGCGGGGCTACCGCTTCGTCAGCGAGGTTCGGGAATTCGAGCTAGGCAACGGACATGGCAACGGCCACAACGGCGGTAACGGCCCGAACCCGCTTTACTCATCTTCTTCTTCAGGTTCTTCAGCCAATCGCCCTGTCGTTTTTCCAGACGATCACTTCGGGCTTGCGGATTCGTCGGCAGAGACCGCGGCGAGTTCGGGGTCTGAACTCGATCCCCATCCGGTTTCTGCGGCGGGTGCAAATGGTTTCGAGGTCCCGGCCCGAAACTCACCCGCCCAGCGCGGCTTGATCGCCGGACTCTTGGGTGGGCTGGCCATCGTAGCCTTGGTGGTCCTGGTGGAAGGAGCAGCCTGGAAGCAGAAGCTGGCTCGGCGGGCCAGCCGCTGCTTCGGTTCGCTCGGTCGCCGTGCTGCCGATGCAGAATCTTTCCAACGACCCCGAGCAGGAATATTTCGTCGATGGGATGACGGACGAACTTATCACCGATCTGGCACAGCTTCACGATCTCAAGGTGGTTTCGAAAACCTCGATCATGCAATACAAAGGGACGCGCAAACCGCTTCCACAGATTGGGCGCGAGTTGGGAGTGGACGCGGTGGTGGAAGGCTCGGTGCTGCGTTCCGGCGATCGAGTAAGAATCACGGCGCAGTTGATCCGGACGGCGACTGATCGCCACATCTGGGCCAAAGCCTACGATGGCGACCTGAAAGACGTGCTTTCGCTGCAGGCGCGTGTGGCTGAGGAGATTACCAACCAGGTCAAGCTCAATTTGAGCGCCGAAGAGACTGGACGGCTGCGGCGGCCGCGCGCCGTGAACCCGGAGGCTTTCGATCTTTACCTGCATGGCCGCTACGCCTGGAACCAAAGAAATGTGCAAGGGTTTCGCCAGGCGATCGAGTATTTCAACCAGGCGCTTGAAAAAGATCCCGAGTTCGCTCTGGCCTATTCCGGGCTGGCGGATTGCCATACGCTGCTAACGCTTTACGGAGATGGCGTCGGCAACATGGCCGAGGCCGAGGCAGCGGCCGAGAAGGCGCTGCAACTCGACAGTACGCTGGCGGAAGCGCACACTTCCCTGGCCGCGGTTAAGGTGCTGCATGACTGGGATTGGCAGGGCGCGGAGCAGGAGTTCCGCCGGGCGATCGAACTGAATCCTAACTTCGCCCGCGCTCACCATTGGTACGGAATCTGTTGCTGGGCCCGGAAGGCCGCCATGAAGAAGCGATCGCGGAACTGGAGCGCGCCCGCGAATTGGACCCTCTCTCGTTGATCATCAGCGCTGACGCTGGGTTCGGGTATTATTTGGCTGGCCGTTACGAGCCGGCGCTGCAAGCCTACCGCAAGGTTCTGGCCGTGAACCCAAACTTCATACCAGTCCACTTCTACCTTGGGAAATATTATCGTCAGACCGGCCAGTACGATCTTTGGCTTAAGGAAAGCGTGGAGAATAACCGTCTTTCCGGTTTTCCCGACCGGGGTCAATCGTTGCAACGGCTTTATGCTCAGGGCGGGTTCCGGGCCACCATGGAGGACATGGCTAAGACCTCCGGAAGCAGGCAGTCTGGCAAAGCCGAAGCCATTCAGGATCGATTCCTGCTCGTCAGCGGAGGCGAATGCCGCGCTCGGCAGAAATGCGGCGGCGCTCGACGCGCTTGAAGATTGCTACCGGTGGTCCGAACCGGCTCTGATTTATCTCAAGGTCGACCCGATCTGGACCAATCTCCATTCAGAGCCGCGCTTTCAGGCCCTGCTCGGGCGTCTGCACCTGCAATAACCCGGCCTGCCTTCCGTTGCGCGTTCCCGCGCGAGTGGTATACCGTAAACAGTCCGATCTCTTCGTTCATACTCATGGCTGATCGCAGCAGCGAAGCTCCTCCAGACTACTCGTCGAAGACTGCCAATGTCCTGACGACGAAAGTCGATCCCACCTCGGCTCGATTCGAGGCCAACATGCGTTTTCTGGCCGACCTCATGTCACAGGTGCGCAACGAAAGCGAAAAGATCAGCGAAGGCGGCGGCGCGAAAGCCATCGAGAACCAGCACGCCAAGGGACGCCTCACGGCACGCGAGCGGATTGAGTTGCTGGTGGACCCGGGAACATTCTTCGAGCTGGGAATTTACGCCGCCCATGGCATGTATGAAGAGTGGGGCGGAGCGCAGGCCGCGGGCGTGATCACCGGTCTCGCGCGCATCCACACGCGCATGGTGATGATCATTGCGAACGACGCCACGGTGAAGGCTGGAGCGTTTTTCCCGATGACCTCGAAGAAAGTGATTCGCGCCCAGAACATCGCCATCGAGAACCGGATTCCGACCGTGTATCTGGTGGATTCGGCAGGAGTGTTTTTGCCGTTGCAGGAAGATGTGTTTCCCGACACGGACGACTTCGGCCGCGTGTTCCGCAACAACGCTGTGATGTCAGCGATGGGCATTCCGCAGATCGCGGCCATCATGGGCATGTGCGTGGCCGGCGGCGGATACCTGCCGGTGATGTGCGATCACGTTCTGATGACGGACGGCAGCGGCTTGTTTCTCGCTGGTCCGGCGCTGGTGCAGGCCGCGATCGGGCAGAAAGTTTCGGCAGAAGATCTGGGCGGTGCAGCCATGCATGCCGGCATCAGCGGCACGGTGGATTTTCGTGAACCAGATGATGCTGCCTGCCTGGCGCGCATTCGCTCGATCGTTGAAAAGTGGGGATACCGGCGGCAATCTCCCTGGGACCGCAAGAAGCCGGTCGCGCCGGCGCTCGCCACCGAGGAAATCTACGGCATTTACGATTCTTCGGCAGGGCGTCCTTACGACATGAAAGAGATTCTGGGCGCGCGTGCTCGACGGCAGCCGCTTCGACGAGTACAAAGCGGAGTACGGCAAGACGCTGATCTGCGGTTATGGGCGCATCGGCGGGTTCGCGGTGGGAATTGTCGCCAACCAGAAGCTGCACGCGCAGGCCACGGACCACGAGGGCCACAAGCGACTCGAGTTTGGCGGCGTGATCTACACGGAATCGGCGGAGAAGGCAGCACGCTTCATCATGGACTGCAACCAGAATCTAATCCCGCTGATTTTTTTTCATGACGTGAACGGCTTTATGGTGGGCCGGGACGCGGAGTGGAGCGGCATCATCAAGGCCGGCGCGAAGATGGTCAATGCGGTGTCCAATTCGGTGGTCCCGAAGATCACCGTGATTGTGGGCGGATCGTTCGGCGCGGGACATTATGCAATGTGCGGCAAAGCATTCGATCCCCGGTTCGTTTTTGCCTGGCCGACGGCGCGGTATGCCGTGATGAGCGGCGATTCAGCGGCGGGAACTTTGGTGGAAATCAAAGTAAAGCAACTCGAGCGTGGCGGCCAGAAGCTCGGCGAGGAAGAAAAGAAAGAGCTGTACGAATCGGTGAAGCGTACCTACGACGAGCAGACCGATCCGCGCTACGGGGCGGCCCGGCTGTGGATCGACAAAATCATCGACCCCATCGAGACCCGCGATGCGGTTACGCAGGCTCTGGAAGCGGCGGCGCTGAATCCCGAGGTGCCGGAGTTTAAAGTGGGAGTGCTGCAAACATAGTTAGCCACGGATTTTCGCGGATTCGCACGGATCAAAGAAAACGAGGTCTTTGAAGTTTTTTCTTTTTAAGGTTCGATCTGTGAGAATCCGTGTAATCCGTGGCAGGTTTTTGATATGTCTGACACAGTGAAGCTTATCGAATGTCCGCGCGATGCTTGGCAGGGGCTGAAGGGCCAGATTCCGCCCGACATCAAGCGTGCTTATTTGCAGGCGTTGATCAGCGCTGGATTCAAACATATCGATGCCGTCTCGTTCGTGTCGCCGAAAGCCGTGCCGCAGATGGCGGACTCGGAAGAAGTGTTGAAGGAACTCGATCCGCCGGACGACGTGGAGATCATCGGCATCGTAGTCAATGAAAAGGGCGCGCAGCGCGCCATCGAAACGCAAGCGGTGCACACTTTGGGATTTCCTTATTCGATTTCGGAGACTTTTTTGCGCAAGAATCAGAATCAGTCCGCGGAACAGGCGTTGGAGGAACTGGAGAAGATTCAGACGAAAGCTGACAATGCCGCGCTCGACGTCGTCGTTTATATCTCCATGGCATTTGGCAATCCGTATGGCGATCTGTCGAACGTGGAGGAAGTAATTGAGGCGATCTCGCTGCTGGAGGTCGACAATCTGCGTATGATCTCTCTGGCTGACACGGTCGGCATGGCCACTCCGGCACAGATTAGCGAACTGGTCGGCGCGGTGATGGCGAAGTACGATTACCTGGAGATTGGAGTTCACCTGCACAGCCGCCCCGAGCAGGCCGCGGCGAAAATTCTTGCGGCGTACGATGCCGGCTGCCGCCGCTTTGACTCGGCGTTAGGCGGCCTCGGCGGTTGCCCTTTCGCGCAGGATGCGTTGGTGGGCAACATTGCGACCGAGACGTTGATTGAGGTGCTGAAAAAGCGGGGCGCCGAGTTGCCGCCTCTGAAGCCGCTGGACGCGCTTCTGCGCGCGAACGCCGAGATCGGGGCGCGGTATTCGAATGCCATTAGTGACGATTAAACGATTCCAGATATGACCGAAGTGAACTACAAAACGATCCAGCTCGCATACGATTCCGGCGTAGCCACGATCACGCTGAACCGTGCCGACAAGCGCAACGCCATCAGCTTCGATTTGATTGATGATCTGCTGCACGCGCTGCAGGAAGTGGAGACATCCGACGCACGCGTACTCATCGTGACGGGCGCGGGCAAAGCTTTCTCTTCCGGCATGGACCTGGACAACTTGAAAGCGCTGATCGGCCGCTCTCCAGAGCAGAACCTGAAAGATTCGGAGACAATGGTCCGCCTGTTCCGAGCGCTTTACGAATTTCCAAAAGTCACCATCGCTGCGGTGAATGGAGCGGCGATCGCCGGCGGCACCGGCCTGGCTTTGCTGTGCGACTTCACCCTGACTGTTCCCGAAGCGAAGTTCGGCTACACCGAGGTGCGCATCGGATTTGTGCCCGCCATCGTCTCCACCTTCCTGCTGCGCCAGGTCGGTGAGAAACAGGCGCGGGACCTGCTGCTGACTGGGAGAATCATCGGCGCTGACGAAGCGGCGCGCATGGGATTGATCAACGAAATCGTCGCACCGGAAAATCTGATGACTCGGGCTCGGGAATTGGCTGCGCTGCTGATGGAGAATAGTCCGACTTCATTACGAGCGACAAAAAAGCTCCTGAACGATCATGCCCGCGCCGAACTCGATTTACAGATTGAGGCTGCGTTGCGTGAGAACGCCGCGATCCGCACCACCGCTGACTTCCGCGAGGGGGTTGCGTCGTTTCTCGAAAAGCGCAAACCCGTGTGGAGCGGAAAATGATTTCGCATCATCCAAGCGCGGTCAACGAAACCCGGCTGCGCGTGCGTTACGCCGAGACCGATCAGATGGGTGTGGTTTACCATTCCAACCATTTCATCTGGTTTGAGGTGGGACGCGTCGAATTGCTGCGGCAGTTGGGCTTTTCCTATCGCGACATGGAAAGCAAGGATGGCCGGTTCATCGCGGTCGCCGAGGCCAAATGCCGCTATCGTGCTCCCGTACGCTACGACGAAGAGGTTCTGGTGCGTACGCAATTATTGAATGTGCGCAAGTCAGTGATCCATTTCGGTTATGAATTGCGGCGCGCGGAGGATGGCGCTCTGCTGGCGGAAGGCGAGACAACGCATATCGTTACCGGCCCAGATATGAAAGTGGCTGCGCTGCCGGCGAAGTATTTGAAGGTATTTCGTGCGGCCGTAGGAAAGCGAGACGGAAACTCTCTTGAACGCACTTCACATTAACGGGAACGATCTCACTCTTGAAGCCGTGCGCGAGATCGCAACTGCAAGACGCCCGGTGCTCTTGTCCCCTGACGCGCGCGAGGCCGTGGATCGTGCTCGCGCGGTCGTCGACGAGATCGTCGCCAGTAACAAAGTCGCCTATGCGATCACGACCGGCGTGGGCAAGCTTAGCGACGTCCGTATTGTGGGCGACCAGATTCGCGAACTGCAAGTCAACCTGGTGCGCTCGCACTCCGTAGGAGTGGGTGAACCGCTCTCCGTCGCAGAAACGCGCGCCATGATGCTGTTGCGGGCTAATTCCCTGGCCAAGGGCTATTCGGGCGTGCGCGGAGTGGTGATCGACACGCTGTGCGAAATGCTGAACCGCGGCGTCACCCCGTTCGTGCCGTCGCAGGGCAGCGTAGGGGCGAGCGGTGATCTGGCGCCTCTGGCGCATCTGGCGCTGGCCTTGATCGGCGAGGGCGAATGCATTGACGCGTCGGGCGCGCGCATTGCCAGCGGCGACGCGTTGAAGCGGGCGCAGATAAAGCCGCTGACACTGGAAGCAAAAGAATCCATTTCGCTGATCAACGGGACGCAGGGCATGCTGGCCGTCGGTACGCTGGCACTGCTGGCGGCCGAAACGCTGGTGGATTCTGCCGATGTGCTGGGCGGCCTGTGCTGTGACGCGCTGAAGGGCACTGACACAGCTTTTGATGAACGCATCCACAAGGCGCGGCCGCACAGGGGTCAGATGAAGACTGCGTCGAATTTGCGGCGGATGCTTGAGGGCAGTCAGATTCGCGAATCGCATCGCGAATGCGGCCGGGTGCAGGACGCCTACTCGCTGCGCTGCATCCCGCAAGTGCACGGCGCGGTGCGCGATACTCTGGCGCATTGCCGCAAAGTGTTTGAGATCGAGGCGAATTCGGCTGTCGACAATCCTCTGGTATTCATCACCGACGCGAGGAATATCAAGGGTGACGTAATCTCGGGAGGAAACTTCCACGGCGAGCCCCTCGCCTTTGCTTTGGATTTTATCGGCATCACCCTGAGCGCGCTCGCCGGAATCAGCGAGCGGAGAATCGAGCGATTGGTAAACCCCGCGCTCAGCGAGGGTTTGCCGCCGTTCCTGGCACAAGGTGCGGGACTGAATTCAGGTTTCATGATGCCGCAGGTCACGGCGGCCGCACTGGTCAGCGAGAACAAAGTGCTGGCGCACCCCGCGTCGGTGGATTCGATTACCACATCGGGCAACAAGGAAGACTACGTCTCCATGGGCATGACTGCGGCGATCAAGCTGAAGCGCATTGTCGAGAACACGCGGAACGTGCTGGCGATTGAAGCCATGGCCGTGGCCCAGGCAATCGATTTTCTCGCACCTTTAAAGCCCTCGAAGCGCGGACAGGCAGCGCACGCGGCGATCCGGTCGGTTTGTCCAACGATGGAGAAAGACCGGGTCATGTACAAAGACTTCGCGCGGCTCGCGGAGTTGATTGCCAGCGGCAAGGTGGCGGAAGTTATCCGCTGAGCAATTCTCTTGAACCCCGGCGTCCCTTGGAAGCGCTGGATTGACACAGGATTTATGGGCATCTACTCTTGCTGCACTCCTGATGGCACCGCCTATCGACAGCTTGCGCAAAAATCATCGTTACGTTCATTACATCCTTCTTGCCGTTGCCGTGCTCGCATGCCTTGTTCCTTTTTCCGGCAAGCCTTTCAATATTGATGACACGTTATTCGTTTATGAGGCGCGGCAAATTGCGCAGCATCCACTTGATCCTTTCGGATTCAAAGTGAATTGGTATCTCGATGCAATACCGATGGCGTACGAGACCAGGAATCCTCCTCTCGCGTCTTACTACAGCGCCGCCGCCGCGATTTTTGTTGGGTGGTCGGAACGGGCGTTGCACCTCGCGTTTTTGGTGCCGGCGATCGCCACAATATGGGGCACTTACCGTCTGGCGCAACGGCTTACAAATTCACCGCTGCTGGCGGCGGTGACCACGCTTCTAACGCCGGGGTTTCTCGTATCCGCGAACAGTGTGATGTGCGACACGATGGCACTGGCGCTTTGGCTTTGGGCCATGATTTTCTGGATCGAAGGATTTGAGCCACAGAAGCCGGGCTATCTGGCGATTTCTGCTGTCTTGATCACTTTATGTACATTGACGAAGTATTTTGGCATAGCTCTGATTCCGCTGCTGGCGGTGTATTCGCTGGCCCGGCAACGGCGTCTCGGGAACTGGGCTTGGTATCTGCTGGTGCCAATTCTGGCCCTGACGGGATACCAGCACTGGACGAAAGCGGTCTACGGGCTGCGCATGATCACGTTCGCCGCTCATATCGCTACCGGAGTTCGACACGGAAGGCATGCTTCCATCCTCGCCAATGCTTTGGTTGATCTCAGCTTTGTCGGAGGATGCGCGCTGCCCGCGCTGACGTTCGCTCCTTTTATCTGGCAGCGCAAGAAGATTTTCGCAGTCTGCGTGCTGAGCGCACTTGCCGGCTTTCTCATCAGCACTGGCCGAATAAGTCTCGGCGAAACCTTGGGGCCGTCTGACTTTTATCGGCACTGGTTGCTCGTCGGCATTCAGCTAACGTTGTTCATTGCCGGCGGGGTCTCCGTGATGGCGCTGGCGGCCGCGGATGCGTGGAAACGCAAGGATGCCGACTCCCTGATGCTGATGCTTTGGGTTTTAGGGACGTTCATCTTTACCGGATTTGTGAATTGGACCATCAACGCCCGCTCCGTGCTCCCGCTGATTCCGGCGGCTGGAATCCTGCTGGCACGGCGTGTGGACGCCCTGCCGGCGCCGTCAATACGCTGGCGTTGGCGGCCTGCGATGTTGGCCATGCCGTTAGCAGTAGCAGGCGCGGTATCACTCTGGCTCACCTGGGCTGATATGGAGCTTGCGGATTCGGCGCGAACCGCGGCAACACTGATCCAGCAGAAGACCCTAAACCAACCGGGTACGGTGTGGTTCATGGGGCACTGGGGATTCCAATACTATATGGAGTCGTTCGGTGCGCGTGCCGTCGCCGTGAATGACCCGCCACACCGTCCGGGGGATTATCTCGCTGTGGCGGAGAGCGCTCGCCTGTTCGAAATGCGTCCGGAATTTGTTAGTGCACGAGATGTAATTGAGATCCCCATGCGTCTTCGAATTACAACCGCTCAAAATCAACTCGGCGCGGGTTTTTACTCTGCCGACACGGGTCCCCTTCCTTTTGCTATCGGACCGGTTCCGCCCGAGCGCTACGAATTAATTCGCCTGGGACCCGGACCATCCCAGATTCGCGCAGCGATTGCTTCATCGCCCTAAGGCAGTGAGATCGCTTTCGCTGCACTCCCATCCAATTCCAACTTGTCTGCGATTCCCTTTAACGCTTCAATGCAGAAGGCGATATGTTCGTCCAGATCCACGCCGAGCGCGGCAGCGCCGTTGATGATGTCGTCGCGGTTCACTTTGCGGGCGAAGGCCTTATCCTTCATTCTTTTTCGCACTGACTTTGTATCCACCTCGGCCAGCGATTTGCCTGGCTTGATCAGGGCCACGGCGGTGATGAATCCGGCGAGTTCGTCGCAGGCGAATAGGGCTTTTTCCATGGGCATATCGCGGGTGACGCCGGTGTATTCGGCGTGTGACATGATGGCTCGGGTGATCACTTCGGGCCATCCCCGCTCCTTCAGAATTGCGTTGCCCTTGTAGGGATGGTCTTCGAGACTGGGATACTTTTCGTAGTCGAAGTCGTGGATCAATCCGACGATCCCCCACAGGTCTTCTTCGGACATTGCCTCGGGGGCTAAAGCCCCGGCTGATGAGCGCGGATTAGCGGCACGAGTGAACTCGTGCCCTTCCCGATCGTGCTCTCCGGCTCGCACAGGATCTCTCCCCGCGAACTTTTTCGAGCAGGCGCGCATGCACGCTTCCACCGCCAGCGCGTGCTTGCGCAAACTTTCCGACTGGGTGAACTCAGTTAGTAAACACCATGCGGTATCGCGGTTAATCATGCCTTCTGCCCCTGTTTCTGCGGGATTTCGCCGCTTCGTTTCGGTTTTCGCCGGCAAGATTCACGGCTTTATGCATTTTAACCTTGACATCCACAGGGCTTGTACCGCAGATTAAGCCCTGCAGTCGGAACCTCTCCCCCAATTTGTAAGGTTCCTGCTAGAAGCAAGGAGTAGCCGGCTCTGGCACTCCCACAACCCGATGGCCACGACTCTTGCCCCAGTAGATTCTAGGGAAGTCGTCCGTTGCGATCATTGCCTGCTGGTTCAATTCCGTACGGTCAATAACAATTGCCGGCGCTGCCACTCGTCCCTGGACGAGGAACCCGAGCCCGAGCCGGTGGTGATGACGCCGCCGGTGATGATGCCCATGCCCGGTACCGGCCGTGGGCACCTGAATTTGGCCACGTCGATCCGCTCGCTGCGTTTGCGGAGCGGACTGAGTCAGCGGCAGCTGGCTGGACGCATGTCTGTGCCGCGGACTTACGTTTCCAAGATTGAAAACGAAAAAGCTACGCCTACGCTGTCGTCCCTGGAACGGCTGGCGCGAGCATTGGAGGTGACCGTGCCGGAACTGCTCAGTGGCGGAGAAAAGAACCGCCAGGACGAAATCAGCGAACTGATGAAAGATCAGTTCATCGCGGAAATTCTGCCGTTCGTTTCGCAACTAAATGGGATGCAGATGTCGAGCGTCCTGACCCAGCTGCGGGATTTGACGATAAGGCCGAGAAGGACTGCGTAGGGAAAGCAAGTTTCAGAGGTTTCAAGACCGGGAGTGGCCGGGCTGTTCACTTTGAAACCTTGCAAATTTGAAACTTTGAAACCTAAGTTTTATCCGGGCAACCAGCCAACTCTGTGCCGGGACCAATCCCTTGGTCCCGGCTTTTTTCTCGCTCGTGCCTCATGAATCCGAACTAGATCGACTGACATCTATCCAGCATGAGCCTGGAAGAAGTTGGAAGTGTTTTTTCTGCTTTATCGGCCCGCCCCACGTCTGTGAATCAATCGGAAGCGAATGAATGGGGCGAGGAGTCTTCGCCGCGATCGGCGCCTGCCTCAAGTTCCGCTGCCCATGACGATTCCTCGCTGGACGCTTATTCCCGCGCAGTTACCGGTTCGGTCGAGATCGTCAGCCCCTCGGTGGTGAACATTGAGGTGCATCAAGCAGCTGGGCGCACGCGGTCCGGTGAGCCTCGCGAACGGCGCGGCGGAGGATCCGGGTTTGTATTTACTCCGGATGGCTTGATTCTTACCAACAGCCATGTCGTGCATGACGCTTCGCGCATCGAGGTCACACTCGCGGACGGGCGCCGAATGCCGGCAAGCGGGATCGGAGATGATCCCGCCAGCGATCTGGCTGTGATTCGCATTGACGAAGCGCGAGTGGACGAACCAGGCCTCACCGCCGCTGCTCTCGGCGATTCGCAGCAGCTTCGCGTGGGACAACTTGTGGTTGCCATCGGAAATCCATACGGATTTCAGTCGACCGTAACGGCAGGTGTGGTGAGCGCCCTGGGGCGTTCGCTGCGATCGTATTCGGGGCGGCTGATCGATGATGTGATCCAGACCGACGCTGCGCTCAACCCGGGCAACTCTGGCGGGCCGCTGGTCGATTCCACAGGGCGAGTGGTGGGAGTGAACACGGCGACTATTCTGCCGGCGCAGGGGATTTGCTTTGCCATCGGGATCAACACGGCGAAGTTCGTCGCCAGCCGCCTGCTGCGCGATGGACGTATACGCCGCAGCTACATCGGGGTGTCGGCGCAGACCGTGCCGGTGCATCGCCGCGTGGTGCGCTTCTATGATCTGGCGAAGGAATCCGGGGCGCTGGTTCTGTCGGTCGAAGAGAATAGTCCGGCGAAGCGGGCAGGGCTGCGGGACGGCGACATCCTCGTAGCGTTGGAAGGCCACGCGGTAGCCGGCGTGGACGATCTGCACCGCGTGCTGGCTGACATTCGCGCAGGCGCGAGTTGCTCGCTGACGGTGTTGCGGCATACGGAGAAGCTGGAACTGCAGATCGTGCCGGAAGAAGCAAAGTAGCGAGTTTTGTGGGCGGAACGGCTGAAGTCGTGCCCTTCCCGATCTAGTACTCCTTCCATCGAGCCCTTGCCGGTGTGCCTTTCCCGTCATTGCAAGCCGCTTCCCGGCTGTGTTAGCGTCAATGCGAAAGGGATCACTTTGCAGCACAAAGCTCCCGCCGGGCTGGATCGCAAAGAGACTGAAGTCTACCGGCATCTTGATCCAGAGCGGCTCCCGAAACACATCGCTATCATCATGGACGGCAACGGGCGCTGGGCGAAACGGCGCCACATGCCGCGCGTGGCCGGACACCGCGCCGGAGTGGCGGCGGTGCGCTCGACGGTGGAGACGGCGGCGCGCGTCGGCATTCATGCGCTCACGCTTTATGCTTTCTCCGAAGAAAACTGGAAGAAGCGTCCCAAGAGCGAAGTCGATTTTCTGATGGGCCTGCTGAGCCGCTACCTGAAAGCCGAAGTGCCTACGCTGAACGAGAACAATATCCGCCTGGAATATATCGGCCGCCAGCAGCAACTGCCGGAAGATGTACAGGAGCGCATGGAGTGGGCGCGCCAGAGTACGGCGCACAATACGGGGACGGTGCTTACCCTGGCGCTGAACTACAGCGCGCGCAGCGAACTCGTGGACGCGTTCCGCTCGATGGTAAATGCGGCTTCGCAGAATGGCGGCCTCGAGCATTTGCGGATCGACGAAGACTCGGTGGGCGAACATCTGTATACGCGGCACCTGCCGGATCCCGATCTGGTGGTGCGCACTTCAGGAGAGATGCGGCTGAGCAACTTTCTGCTGTGGCAGCTGGCCTATGCTGAAATCTATGTGACGCCAACGTTGTGGCCGGATTTCCGGGGTTTGCATCTGCTGGAGGCGATTGCCGAGTATCAGAGGCGGGAGCGGCGCTACGGCGGGCTGAACCATGGGGATGCGCATGCTTCTGGCGAGCCCGTTAAGGCTCACAAGTAGGGCCTCCGCCGTCCGTTGCATGGAGAGAAACAGCAGGTTCCTCGCCGGGCTTTCAGCCCGACTCGGAATGACAAAGGATATTTTGCTGAAGCGCATCGCGACCGCGGTCGTCCTGATTCCCATTGTTCTGTTGCTGGTGCTGCGCGCGCCGGTACCAGTGCTGGCTGTCGTGGCCGGGGCTGTGGCGCTGCTGACGGTCCAGGAACTTCTCAAGCTGACCGAATCTTATGGTGTCCAGCCGCTACGACTGCCGACTTACATCTTCGTGGGATTGTTCTTTCTGCTGTTGGCGGCGAGCGCGATCGGGGAGACGCCGCAAGTCTCGGTGCTGAAATTCGTTCTTGGGGTGGGTTTTGCCGCTGCACTCGCTCCTTTTCTATTTCTCACGATCACCATGCGGCGGGCACAGATGAGCAGCGCGTATCCGGCGGCGGCGGCCTCGGCGTTCGCCTTTGCCTACATCGCTTTGCCCATGGCCATGCTGGTGCAGCTTCGCCAGCAATGGGCGGGGGCGTTCTGGATACTCTATCTGCTTCTGGTGATTTGGGCGGGAGACGTCTTCGCCTATTTCGTGGGCCGCTCCCTGGGACGGCATTTGATGGCGCCGCGCATCAGCCCGAAAAAGACCTGGGAGGGCGCGGCGGCCTCGCTGGCCGCAAGCTTGATAGTAACGAGCCTGCTCTTCAGTCACGCGCTTCAGGTCAGTTCTTTCCTGCTGCGGGTGGGACTGATCGAGCGTCGCGACGGCCTGTTCGGGCTGGAGAAGCCGGAGATGTGGCCGATTATTCTGCTGACAGTCGCGGTCAACATCGCGGCGCAGCTGGGCGATCTGGTGGAATCTCTGATCAAGCGCGGTGCCGGCGTAAAGGATTCGGGCACCATTCTTCCCGGCCACGGCGGCATGCTCGACCGCATCGATGCCCTGCTCTTTGCCGCGCCGGTACTATGGTTCTACGCGGCGGCACTCTTCCCACCCGCCCGCCCCTGGTAGCGCGTAAAATAAAGGTTTGGCTCGCTGAAGAACTTTCGCATGAAACGCATTGCTATCCTTGGGTCGACGGGGTCGATTGGCCGCAGCACGCTGAGTGTGGCTGAGTCCTATCCCGATCGTTTTAAGATCGTCGCGCTGGCAGCGGGCTCCAATCTGGATGCAGCGTTCGAGCAGGCGCGGCGCTGGCGGCCGCGCGTGCTTTCAATAGGGTCAGAGCCCGATGCCGATGCGCTGCGCACGCGCCTGAAGCAAGCGGGTCTTAGCGAAATCGAGGTAGTTTTCGGAGCGGCCGGCACGGTGAAGGTGGCGATCCATCCCGAGGCCGACTTCGTGGTGAGCGCTATCGTGGGCGTGGCCGGGCTTGAGGCAACCTACGAAGCCGTAAAGGCCGGAAAGACTGTCGGTGTAGCCAACAAGGAATGCCTGGTCGCGGCGGGAGAGTTGATCACTGCCGAGGCACGCCGGCAGGGCAAGCCGCTGCTGCCGATCGACAGCGAACACAACGCAGTTCACCAATGCCTGCGGGGCGGACGGATGGAGGAAGTGGAACGCATCTGGCTGACGGCTTCCGGCGGCCCATTTCTGAATACGCCGCGGTCGGAATTCAGCTCGATCACAGTGGAGCAGGCGCTGAATCATCCCACCTGGAAGATGGGCAAGCGCATCACCATCGACTCGGCGACCTTGATGAATAAGGGCTTCGAAGTGATCGAAGCTTGCCGATTGTTTCACCTGCCTCCAGCTAAGGTCGAGGTTTTGGTGCATCCGCAGTCGACGATTCATTCCATGGTTGAGTTCATTGACGGGACCATACTGGCCCAGGTTTCGGTGACAGACATGCGGCTGCCGATTCTGTACGCTCTAACATATCCGGAGCGGATTCAATCGGATCTGCGCTTTCCCGTCGGTAACTTGCGTCATCTGGACTTCTGCCCTCCCGACATGAGTAAATTTCCTTGCCTGCGTCTGGCATACGAAGCGGCTGAGGCGGGCGGGGCCAAGACGGTCGCGCTTAACGCCGCTGATGAAGTTGCGGTCGCTGCGTTTCTTGAGGGCAGCATTCCTTTTGATGAAATTCCGAGGATCATCGAAGACGCGGTTTCTGCATCTAATTCTGGGACACTGGAGTCGATTGCGAAGGTGCTTCAAGCCGACGCCGAAGCCCGCCGATATGCTCAACAGCGAGTTTTGGAGACAAGCCGGCGAACCTCGCACTCGCGGCCGGCATCTGTGGTTTAGTAGCTAATCTACTAGGGGAGCTGTTTTGCACTTCTTTATGTCTGACATTCTCATCTCTATCGCTGCCGTGGCTGTGGTTCTGGGCTTCATGATTCTGATCCACGAGTTTGGCCACTACGCGGTGGCCAAGTTGCTCGGTGTCCGGGTGGAGCAGTTTGCCATTGGATTCGGCAAGCGGCTGGTGGGCTTCCGCAAAGGCGATACGGACTATCGCATCAACGCCATCCCGCTGGGCGGCTACGTAAAGATGAGCGGCGAAAATCCCATGGACGAGCGCACCGGGGACCCGGGCGAGTTCATGTCTCACCCGCGCTGGCACCGCTTCCTGATCGCGATTGCCGGTCCCGCGATGAACATTCTGCTGGCCATCTTCCTGCTCACTGCGGTTTACATGGTGCATTACGAGTATCCGGTATTTCTGGACAAACCGGCGGTCATCGAAGGAGTGAAGCACGATTCACCTGCTGACCGCGTCGGCTTACTGCCTGGTGACCGTATCGTGAAGGTCGATGGCATTGTGAACCCAACCTGGGAACAGCTGCAGCCCCGGGTGTGGCTCAGTCCCAATCAGCCTCTGACGGTCACTGTTCAGCGCGGAGATCAGACCTTCGAGAAAACCATTGTGCCCCAGCCCGTGACTACCTCTGAAGTGGGTTCCGCGGGATGGTTTCCGGAAGATCCTGTCATCGTCGGCCAGATTGAGCCCAACTCGCCGGCTGCCAAGGGAGGTCTGAAGGAAGACGACAGAATTGTTGCGTTGGATGGCAAGCCGCTGGTTTCCATCGAAGCCATGATTGAACGCCTCCAGCAAACCAAGACGAATCCTGTCGATCTAACCGTGGTTCGGGGCGGCGAGACTCTGCCGTTTCATGGCCTCGTCCCCGTGTTGGGAAAGACAGAAGATCCGAAGGAGCAGAGATATCGTCTGGGATTCGTTGCCCGAAGCGAAACCAAGGTCACCACACTGCCGTTTAGCCAGGCGTTGAGTCGTTCACTGGACCAAAACAAGAAATACTCGTTGCTGATACTTGAGCTGGCGAAAAAGATTGTGCAGGGGAAAGTATCGCTCAAAGCCGTCTCCGGCCCGATCGGTATCGCGCAGGATGCGGGCTATGCGGCGCAGCAAAAGGGCTGGACGCCGCTCATGGAGCTAACAGCCGGGATCAGCCTCAACCTCGGCATCTTTAACCTGCTGCCGATCCCTATTATGGACGGCGGCGTCATCCTGTTCCTCTTCATCGAAGGGCTCATGCGGCGAGACGTCAGTCTGCGCATCAAAGAGCGCGTCTACCAGGCGGCATTCGTTTTCCTGGTCCTGTTCGCTGTCATGGTCATCTACAACGATCTGATGAAGACGCTGCCCGGACTCATGGACCGGCTCCAGTAGGACTATCCCCAGAGTTTCGCTCTCGAGGGGCAATGCATTCGTGTTTCCCCCGACTGCTCGAAAGCCGCCCTATTCGCTAACTTTCCGTCACTTTTCTTTCTGTTCCGCAATCCACTTATCGGTGCGGGCCTCGAGAAGGTCGAGCGGCAAAGTTCCGCCGTCGAGCATCTCATCGTGGAATTTGCGAATGTCAAACTTCGGTCCCAATTCTTTCCTGGCGCGTTCGCGCAGTTCGCGGATCTTCAGCTGGCCCAGCTTGTAACTGAGGGCTTGCGCCGGCCACGCGATGTAGCGGTCGGTTTCAGACTGGATGGTGGGCTCGTCGACGGCCCCAGACTTACGCATGAACTCCACGACCTGATCGCGGGTCCATCCCTTCGAGTGGATACCAGTGTCGACGACCAGACGCACAGCGCGGAAGAGTTCGGAGGAAAGGCGTCCGTAGTCGGAAACGGGATCATTGTAAAAGCCGACTTCTTTGCCGAGTTCCTCGGCGTACAGCGCCCAACCTTCGATATAGGCGTTAAAGCCCAGGCCATGCAGACGGAACTTGGGTAGCCCCGTCAGCTGTTGCTGGACCGATAGTTGCATGTGATGTCCGGGAACGCCTTCGTGGTAGGCGACCGCCTCATCATCAATCATCGAGCGCTCGGCGAAGTTGGAGGTTGCGACCACGACGCGGCCGGGGCGCTTGCCATCGGGCGTGCCGGTGACGTAATGGGTTGCAGCAGCGGACTGAAAGGCTGGGATGGCTTCTACGGTGACCGGAGACTTTGGGAGCAACCCAAAGAGCTCGGGGAGTTTCGGCTCCATCTGAGCGATGTAGCGGCGGAAGTCGTCGAGGATCTGATCGGCGGAAGTAGGAATGTATTTGGGATTGATTTTGATTGCGGCGCGGAAAGAAGCAAGGTCAACGAAACCTTCTTTCTTGGCGATGGCCGTCATCTCGGCCTGGATGCGATCGATCTCGCGGAGGCCGAGTTGATGGATCTCATCCGGCTTCATGCGGGTGGTGGTGCGGGCGTAGATGTCGTTCTCATAGCGCTTCTCCCCATCTGCCAGAGAAGTAATAGAGAGAGTGGTGCGGCCTTCAGGGGCGTATTCCGTACGCAGGAACGCGGCGAACGTCTTGTAGGCGGGAATGACGTCGGTATTGATGGCATCGGTGATCTGCTGGGTCAGGCGCTTCTGGCCTTCGGGCGAAATATCCGCAGGATACTTCTTCGTTGGTATCAGAAATGGGTCTGCATCGATGATGCCTTGACACTGCACGGGAAGTTTCTCGGCGAGAAATCGGACGGGCATGAGTTTGTCCTTCATGCCGGCGCGAAGCACTTCGGTGGTCTGGGTGAGGACGCGCGGGATCTGGTGAAGGCGCACGATGTAGTCCTCGTAGTGCTTGGCCGAGTCGAAGGGCATCGACAGCGGCAGGTCGGCGAGGCTGGTATGGATGCCATTCTGCTGATTGATCGGCATCTCGTACTCTTTGAGGTTGAAGTCGGCGATGCGCTGCTGCAGCACGCGAACCAGCAGATCGTGGGAGAGTTGGTCCTGGTCGGAGAAGCCAGTGCTAGGGATGGCTTCAATCCGGGCGAGGAAGGCTTCGTCGGTCTGGTGGCGCTGGAAAATGGCATCGAGTGAGTACTCGGCGAGCCTGTCGTTGTAGCGGTAATCGCCATACGCGGTGGCACGCTCGGGAAAGTTGCGGAGATCGGTCTCGTAATACTCGTCGAAAACCGCGTTCTGGGCGGCGAGGCGGTCGGCAACGGGCTTAAGGCCTTGGGCGAAGACAGAACCGGCCAGGGCGATTAGAGGTAACACGGTGTGGTAAAGGCGCATAGGTGTAGGAGGGTATCAGAACGTCCCATCGCAAATAAATAGAGATGTAGCGCGCGGGACCGGAAACTACGATGGATATCGGACGAATTGCTTTCGACAATCCGCCCATGCAGAGCACGGTCAGGAAATATGAGTTTGGTTTCGCCCTCCGACTTTCTAAGTGAGCAATGTTGAACAGCAGCAGCACTGCGGATCGGTTTACGCTGAGGGACCCTTGGAGGAAATGTCAATGACCACTGCTGAACTCGAACTGGCAGGCACAAGTGCTACAACTCCCGGCAGCGGCACTGCGATGAAGGCGCTGGTCTATCACGGTCCCGGCAAGTTTGCATGGGAGAGCAAGCCACGCCCTACCATCCAGGAACCGGGCGACGCGGTCGTGCGCATCACTACTTCGACGATTTGTGGCACCGATCTCCACATTTTGAAGGGAGATCTTCCGTCTGTAACCGACGGCCGCATTCTTGGCCACGAGGGCATCGGTGTGATCGAGGAAGCCGGAACGGGCGTATCAGAGTTTCGCATCGGAGACAAGGTCATCATCTCGTGCGTCACCGCTTGCCTGAAGTGCGACTTCTGCAGGCGAGGCATGTATTCCCATTGCCGGCACGGGGGCTGGATTCTGGGCAATACGCTCGATGGGACTCAAGCCGAGTACGTGCGCATCCCCCAAGCCGACGGAAGCCTCTACAGCTTTCCCCCGGATGGAAACGAAGAAGCCCTCGTGATGCTCAGCGACATTTTGCCCACGGGCTTTGAGTGCGGCGTCCTGAACGGGCAAGTAAAGCCCGGAGACGCGGTTGCCATAGTGGGCGCGGGGCCCGTGGGGCTCGCCGTGCTGCTTACGGCGCAATTCTATTCACCGGCTGCCATCTTCATGATCGACCTGGACGACAAGCGCCTGGCGGTGGCCAAGCAGTTTGGCGCCACGACGCTGATCAACAGTTCGGATGGACACGCCGCCGATCACCTGATGGAACTGACCAAGGGGGCCGGCGTCGACGTGGCCATCGAGGCCGTCGGGCTTCCAGCTACCTTCGCGATCTGCCAAGCCATTGTTGCCGCCGGCGGACGCATAGCGAACGTGGGCGTCCACGGCAAGCCGGTGGAGCTGCACCTGGAAAAACTCTGGGATCGTAACATTTCGATCACTACGCGGCTGGTCGACACCCTGACTACCCCAATGCTGCTGAAGGTCGTGCACTCGGGCAGGCTGCAACCGAGCAAGCTGGTGACTCATCGCTTCGCCATGAACGACATCATGAAGGCCTATGACACGTTCGGAAATGCAGCAAAGAAGGGCGCACTCAAGGTGATTCTCAGCAGTGTCGCGCCTCGTCGCTAAGAGAGAACTGGTGTGGTTTCGAGAAGGTCGAGCGCTTTCCGCGTGTTAAAATAGAGCCTCCCATGGCTATGATTTCACGCAGGAAAAGCGTAACCGTCGTCGTCGGAGGCGTGCGCGTTGGCTCGGATGCACCGATTGTGGTGCAATCCATGACCAATACAGACACTGCAGACGTGCCTTCGACCGTCCAGCAGTGCGCCGCGCTGGCTCGCGCCGGGTCGGAACTCGTGCGGGTCACCGTCAACAACGAAGAAGCGGCCGCCGCCGTTCCCCGCGTGGTCGAGGAACTCGACAAGCAGGGCGTGCGGGTGCCCATCATCGGAGACTTCCACTACAACGGACATGTGCTGCTCACCAAGTATCCCGAGTGTGCCCGCGATCTCGCCAAGTACCGCATCAATCCCGGAAACGCCAGCATTGGGCGCACCGGCGACTCGAATTTCCGCACCATGATCGAAGTGGCGGTGAAGTATCAGAAGCCGGTGCGCATCGGCGTGAACTGGGGCTCGCTCGACCAGACCCTGCTTACCCGCATGATGGACGAAAACTCAGCTCTTGCCGAACCGAAAGATGCCCGCGAAGTCACCATGGAAGCGATGGTGGTAAGCGCGCTGAACTCCGCCGATCTCGCGCAGAAATTCGGCCTGCGCCCCGATCAGATTATTCTGAGCGCGAAAGTCAGCGGCGTGCAGGATCTCATCGACGTCTACCGCGCGCTGGCAGCGCGCTGCGATTATCCGCTGCACCTTGGCTTGACCGAAGCAGGCATGGGAGCGAAAGGCGTGGTCGCTTCAAGCGCCGCCATGGGCGTTCTGTTGCAGGAAGGCATCGGCGACACCATCCGCGTTTCGTTGACGCCGGCGCCTGGCGGCGACCGCACCGAAGAAGTTCGCGTGGCGCAGCAGATTCTGCAGTCCATGGGAATGCGCAGCTTCACGCCGCAGGTTACGGCCTGCCCCGGCTGCGGACGCACCACCAGCACTTTCTTCCAGGAAATGGCCGAGCAGATTCAAACCTATCTGCGCGAACAGATGCCAACATGGAAAGGCCGTTATGTGGGCGTGGAAGAAATGAAACTTGCCGTCATGGGCTGCGTGGTCAACGGACCTGGCGAATCGAAGCATGCCAACATCGGCATCTCCCTGCCAGGCACCTTCGAGGAACCGAAAGCCCCGGTCTACGTGGATGGACGCCTCTTCACCACGCTAAAGGGCGATCGCATCGTCGCCGAGTTCATCGGGATTCTCGATGAGTATGTCGACTCACACTACGCGGCGAGAGAGACTCAGAAAGAGGAAGTAGCGACCAGGAATTAGAGTCGCCGAGCGTAATCTGACTCGTCATCGCGTGGGCCTGTCATCCCGTGCGCCCCTCCATCCCACCTGCTTCTGTCATCCCGAGCGAAGCGAGGGACTACTGGAGCGTTCGGGACGATAAAACCGCTCCGAGCGCGCCGCCTACTGCCCAGGCATCATGAAAATAGGATTTTGATTCGCCGGGTAGCCGCTTGCTTGTATCGCCCCTGCACCGAAGGCTGTGGGCAGGTCGGTCACCAGGGTATCAGGGGTAACAGCGCCGCTGCCGCTGCCGTTTGTGTTGCTGCCGGTTGTAATGACGTCGGCGATATAGCCGGCGTCGCACATGCTCACGTAGACATGGCTGCTGTCCATAGACGCTGTGGTGAAGATGCGGAAACGAGTGGCGCCCGGAGTATAAAGAGCAGGCAGCACCGGCGAAACGCAAGCTGCGACGGGCGGGACGGCATATTGACCCGCTGCGAATGGATAACAGGGCGGAGTTGATCCGCTCATACCGCAGTTGATGACGCTACCGCTACTCAGCAACGTCAGAGTTGGTGCTTTGGGATACTGCAAGCTGAGACTATTGGCGTTGAACACGGTAAGGCCGGGGATAACGCAGGCCCCCGTCACACCACTTCCCTGGGGACATGCTGCGGCGGTCTGGTAGCTGGCTACGTAAAACCGGGTTCCATCAGCCAGCGAGGTGACTGAGGTGGGCGCGCATCCCAACGGACATGGCACTGACCCGGCCGCGAATGAGATAGCCGCCAGCTGAAGTGGGGTGTCGTTGGCTCCGCCGGTGTCGGAAAAAACATAAACCGTGCTGGTCAGAGGATTGGTCACATAAAGACGGTTCAGGTTGGGATCAAAGAAAATGAAGTTCGCTCCGGCGCCCACCGGCAAGCTGCTCGAAACCGTGTCCGTGGCAGTGTCGATCGTGACCAGTTGTCCGTCACCCTGAGTAAGCACATAAATTTTCTGACTGTCGCCGCGAGCCACGATCCAGACGGGATTGGTCCCGCTAAAACCGGTCACGGGATTCGAAGACAGGTCAGCGACGTTCAAGCTGCTGACCGAACTGGTCGCCTGGCTGGTTCCCTGATTTGCCACGTAAAGCTTGTTGCCGTTCGGAAGCTCGGCCAGACTAACGGGATTGAGCCCGACGACCGGAACCGTATTCGTCACAACGTTGGTAGACGGGTTTATGGCGCTAACTGAACTCGTGCCGAAGTTCGCCACATACACCGCATTGCTCTGAGTGGTGTTCACGAAGACCGGCTGCGACCCTGTGGGAAGAGGAACCGTAGTCACCGGGCCAAATCCGGTCGCGAACGGGGCCTGAGCTGCCGGCGTGAAGGAGGAAACAACATCGATCCCGCCCACGAGCACACTCCCCGCACTGGCGACAAACACTCTCGAATTGTTGGCCAGAAGAGCGGCATGCGTAGGCACATCGCCGAGGTTGGACGCGCTGGGATTAGAGGTAGGAGTTTCGCCAATGATAGAGTCTCCCGAGACGTCGATCTGCAGGGCTCCGCCCGGATTGTTTGGCGCGTTGGTGCTGATGGCAAAGACAGCGTGGAAATTTGCCGGGATGGGAGGCGTTTGCACCGGACACCCAGGAATTCCGTTCTCCGAGCAGGGAATGACTACAGGACGGTAAACCTGGCCGCACGCTATCATCAGTAGGGTGGCAAGCACCATGGCCGCCAATCGGCCCACACGTCGAAGACTCATCAGCACCCCAAGGGAAAAGTTCTGGTCACACGTTTCTGATTACAGAAGGAATTAAACATTCTAACGGCTGGCCGCGATCTGTGCCAGTGGGCTAGTCCGGCTGCCGGGCTATCGGCCTAATGCACTTGCTGGGATGCGTGAATGAGTGGGCAAGTTGGATGATCACGAGGACAGGGAAAATATCCGTCACTTCGCAAGAGAGAGGCGAGTGCGGGAGAAGGAGCAGTAGCCGAAGCCCGACTTAACGTCCGCGCCGGGACTTGCCGCCAGCCGCGGCGGCTGGCTCCTCTGACTCGGCCGTGGCTGCAGGCTTTTTCCTGCCTTCCATCTGCGCCAGGCTCTGCTTCAGGGCAGCCATTAAGTCGACGACCGGAGCCAGTTTCTTCGGCTTCTCGACCGCCGCAACTTCCCCGCCCTCGAGCTTGGCCTCGATCAGTTTCTTCAGGTTTTCCTGGAAGCTGTCTTTGTACTTTTCCGGATCCCATTCATCCGCCAGCGCTTCGATGAGCTGGTGCGCGACTTTTACTTCCGCTTCTTTCAACTCGACATCGGGCGCGCCAAAGCCTTCCACTTTCTTCACTTCTTCGGCGTAGTACATGGTGTGCAGCATCAGCCCGCCTTCATGCGGCCGCAGGAACACGGTGTATTCGCGGTTATGCATGGTGATCTTGGCGATGGCCACATACTCGCTCTCCTCTAACGCTTTGGTGAGCAGCGCATAAGGACGCCGCCCAGCCTCCTCCGGCAACATGTAATACGAAGACTCGAAATACACGGGATCCACGTCGCCCGCCTTGACGAATTCCAGAATCTCCATGGTCTTGGCGGTCTGCGGCTCGATCTTCTTGATCTCTTCCGGCTCGATGATGATGTATTCGTCCTTCCGGAATTCGTAGCCTTTGACCATGTCGGCGCGATCGACGACAACGCCCTCCAACTGACAAATGTACTGCTGCTTGAGCCGGGATTTGTCGGTGCGATGCAGCATGTTAAAGGAGATGCCGCTGCTGCGCGCGCCCGAGAACAAGCGCACCGGCATGGAGATGAGTCCGAAAGTTAAGTGTCCAGACCACACTGACGCTGCCATAGTTCCTCTCGTTACTTAAGATGCAATCGCCGCAACCATGGAGAGCTTAAACCGCCCAGAATTGGGAGTTTAGCCTAGAAACGACCTTTTAGTTGCACAAATCTTAGGGCATAGGGAACCGAAATGCGAAGCCGGAGGGAATGGGGTTAACCTCGTGGAGGCCCTAGGGGCGGTAGTTATAAAAGGGGTTCCCGCCCCAACCCGTGATTCCGTTCTAGCAATTCGAAACCCCGAATCGGCAGTATCAGCCTTCTTGAACCTTCTCCGTTCCATTCATCATCTGTGAGAGAGCACTCTCGACCGGAGACAAGCATGACCGACCTGCGTTACCCCATCGGCAAGTTCCACTTCGATGGACCACCCACCGAAGAGCAGAGAAGAAAGCTTATCGACGAGATCTCCCAAGCCCCGGCCAAGCTGCGTGCGGCGGTGAAAGGGCTCTCCGACCAGCAGCTCGACACGACCTACCGCCCCGACGGTTGGACCGTGCGCCAGGTCGCGCACCACGTCCCCGACAGCCATCTCAACGCTTACGTGCGTTTCAAGCTGGCCCTCACCGAAGAGGAACCGACGATCAAGCCCTATGCCGAAGATCGCTGGGCGCAGTTGCCTGACACGCAGGCGACGCCGGTGGAAGTCTCATTGGCGATGCTCGATTCGTTGCACGACCGCTGGGTTCGCCTGCTGCGCTCGCTCCAGCCAGAAGATTGGAAGCGCTCCTTTCGCCATCCCGAACTCGGCCTGGTGAGCCTGGAGAAGAACCTCGCGCTCTACGCTTGGCACGGACGCCATCACGTGGCGCACGTTACATCACTGCGGGAAAGAAACGGCTGGTAAGGGCGGCTTGCGAGAAGTCGCCCGTCCCTTGTCATCCCGAGCGAAGCGAGGGACCTTGGTTTCATTGTCCGCGGCCACTACGCCGATCGGAAAAGGCAAGAACCAGAATCCCTCGCTTCGCTCGGGATGACAATTTGTGATGGAGAGTTTGCGGTGGGGCTTGTAATGAAATGAGTACCGGCGACACTCGGAAAGTTCCCTAGCTCATGCCCAGCTTCCACAACAAATAACTGGTCGCTTCCCGCATCACCGCGTACGCGCGTTGCCCAGAGCCGCGCGGACGCGAATCAGGCCGGGGCGCAACATATACCGGACCCATGCCCTCATGTTCCAGCAGCCTCTTGATGCGGAACACGTGATACGCGTCACTGACGGCCACGCAACTGTGCAGTCCGTTGGCACGCATGATCACGGCCACCCGCACCGCAGATTGAGCGGTGTCGGAGCCTTGCGTCTCGGCGATCAGGTTGCGCTCGGGAATCCCACGATGCTTCAGATAATCGCTGCCCACACCGCCTTCGCTGAAGCTGGGATCTAAAGCCGCCCCGCCGGTCACAATGACGACGGGAGCGATCCCCTTCTCGAAAAGATCGAAAGCATGATCGAGCCGCGCCCGCAACACCGGTGAGGGACGACCGGAATACTCCGCCGCCCCGAACACGACAATGGCATCTGCCGGGTGCACTTCCTGCAGCGCTCCCTCGTGCACAATGCCGATCACTGTCAGGGTAAGGAACGAAACCAGCGCGGCCAACGCCACCAGCCCGAGCGCCTCCAGCCGCTGCAGCCAGCGGCGTCGCGGATGCCGGTTCGCAGAATCGTCAGTCATCCTTCGGCTTCAGTCATCCTTCGGCTTCAGTCATCCTTTGGCGCGAGTCACCCTTTGGCAAAGAACGTGGAAATTTCCCCGGCAGGGATCGCGCCTTCGCGGATCACCCGCCAGCGCGCCCCTTCGTCGGTGAGGTCAATGATGGTGGAAGCCACGTCGCGGGGGGATGTTCCGCCGTCCACGATAATGCTGATGCGGCCCTGCAGTTGGTCGCGCACCTGCTCGGCGCTGGTACATTCGGAAGCCCCACTCAAGTTCGCCGACGTAGCCGTGATTGGGATCGCCGCAGCCACCACCACCGCCAGCGGAATCTTCGCGTTCGGCACGCGCAAAGCCACGTTGCCAGTATTAGCAGTCACCTTCAGGGGGAGACGCGATCCGGCTTTTACGATGATGGTGAGCGGTCCCGGCCAGTATTGCCGCGCCAGCGCGTAAAATTCTTCCGGCAACGATTTGGCCAGCTCCTCCGCCTGATCCACGCTTTCAATAAGCAGCGATAACGGTTTGTGACGCGAGCGGGTTTTGATGTCGTATACCCGGTCGACCGCACGCAGGTTGAAAGGATCGGCGGCCAAGCCGTAAAACGTGTCGGTCGGCATGCCCAGTACTTCGCCGGCGCGAATTTGATCGGCGGCGTACTTGACCAGTGAACTCTCCGGGGTATCACAATTGATTTTTAGGATTTCCGCGCGCACGGCGCTCCCTTCCTGAGTGATTCCGCTTGGAATATTGTCCGTGGAACCTACCATAATACGGCAAAGAGCTGCAAGACGGGTGGGCGGCGTATCATTCAGTGAAGATTATCCGGATGAAAAGGCAGTCAGAACCCGCGCTCACCGCGCAGCACAGGCTGCGCCGTGTTGAGGGGCGCCACAACCCCCTGGTCAAACAATTGCGCCAGGCGTTTTCGCGCGCCGAACTAACCGAAAGCGGAGATTGCGCGATCGAAGGCTTGCGCATCCTGGAAGAGGCCATCCGCAGCGGCCTGCGCTTCAGCACAGTATTTTTTCGCGAATCGGCGCAAGACCGGGCTGATCGGCTACTGCCGCAACTTGGCGCGCAAGTCGAAACTCTGCTGCTGCCTGACAAGTTGTTCGACAGCCTCGTGCCCAGTGAAACGCCGCAGGGTGTGGCCGCGCTGGTGCGTCTGAAAGAATTCTCGCTCGACGATGTCGTGGAAAAAGAACGGCTGCAGGTAGGCCCAATCGTAGTCCTCGCCGGCTTACAAGATCCGGGCAACCTGGGCACAATTCTTCGGTCCGCTGAAGCGTTCGGCAGCGCGGGAGTGATTTTGGGCGAGGGCACGGTCAGCCCCTTCAACTCAAAAGTGATTCGCGCTTCGGCGGGATCGGTGTTCCGTCTGCCCGTAATTCACGGGCAATCTCACGCGCGCGGAAAGTCGTCCGCAGCAAAGTTAGAGGAGGTTTCAAACAAGCTGCAAGCAAAAGGAGTGCGCCTGATTGCAACCTCCTCGCACAAAGGAACGCCATTGGACCAGGCAGATTTGAAAAGCGCAGTAGCGATCTTCTTCGGCAACGAAGGTGCCGGCCTGTCCCGAGAAGTGATGACGAAAATGGATGAAGTAATTGCCATTCCGCACACGGCGCAGGTTGAGTCTCTCAACGCCGGCGTAGCCGCAAGCATCGTGCTGTACGAAGCCGCGAGACAAAGGAAATGAAAGACCTGCCACGGAGGCACGGAGTCACGGAGAAGCCCCTTATTTTTCTCCGTGGCTCCGTGCCTCCGTGGTGAAAAGAATTCCCAATGGGACTTTTCCAACCCACTCCAAGCGCCGACTCCGCCACCGACCGCACCCGGCCGTTGGCGGACCGCATGCGCCCGCACACGCTCGAGGAATTCGCCGGCCAGGAGCACCTCATCGGTCCCGGCAAGCCCCTGCGCACACAGATCGACCGCGACGACACGGGATCGCTCATTTTCTGGGGACCTCCGGGAACGGGCAAGACGACGCTGGCGAAGATCATCGCCCGCATGACGAAGGCCGAGTTCATCGAATTCTCCGCCGTCCTCGCCGGAATTAAAGAGATCAAGCAGGTCATGGCCGACGCCGAGCGCGCCCGCCAGTACGGCACGCGCACCATCGTCTTCATCGATGAGATTCACCGCTTCAATAAAGCCCAGCAGGATGCCTTCCTGCCCCATGTGGAAAAAGGCAATATTCGCCTGATCGGCGCTACCACCGAGAATCCGTCGTTCGAGATCAACGCCGCATTGCTTTCGCGCGCCCGGGTCTATGTATTGCAGCCATTGACTGAAGACCAGATCGTGCAACTGCTGAAGCGAGCGCTGACGGATGAGGAGCGCGGCCTCGGCACGATAAACGTGCGCGCGTCTGACGATGTGCTCAAGAAAATCGCCAGCTACACCAGCGGCGACGCCCGCAGCGCCTACAACGTGCTGGAAGTTGCAGCCGGTCTGGCGCAGCAGGCGGGACACGAACCCGCGGAAATCACCGACGACATCGTCCGTGACGCACTGCAGAAACGCACTCTGCTCTACGACAAGGCCGGCGAAGAACATTACAACCTGATTTCAGCTCTGCACAAGTCGGTGCGCAACAGCGATCCCGATGCCGCGCTCTACTGGCTCGGACGCATGATTGAAGCCGGCGAAGATCCGCTCTATATCGCGCGCCGCGTGGTGCGCATGGCCGTGGAGGACATCGGCCTGGCCGATCCCAATGCGCTTTCGCTATGCATGGCCGCGCGCGATGCCGTGGATTTCATCGGCATGCCGGAAGGAAATCTTGCGCTCGCGCAAGCTGTCGTTTATCTTTCGGTCGCGCCCAAGTCGAATGCGCTTTACACCGCATACGGAAATGTCCAGCAGGATATCGAACAAACCGTCGCCGAACCCGTCCCGCTGCATCTTCGCAATGCTCCCACCGGATTGATGAAAGGTCTGGGCTACGGCAAAGATTATGAATACGCGCACGATGTCGAAGGCAAAGTAGCAAACGTGCAATGCCTGCCAGACAATTTGCGGGACCGCGTCTACTACCGGCCGACCAATGAGGGCATCGAAAAGCGCATCCACGAACGCATGGAAGAGATCAAAAAACTGCGTTCGCCCGCAGCCGCAGGCAAAGCTTCGCGCCCAAGGAAAGAATCTTAGAGATGCCGCCCGGCATCTTACAAAGCAACAAAACGTGTATGGTTTGCGCCCGCCTGCGAGTTAAGAAGGGCTGAATCCCATGTCCACGATTCCTGGAACCATCGCCGCTGTTCCGCCGCTGCGCCCACCGCGCATCGATCAGGTGGAGGATCTGCAAAAGCTGCAGAAAGCGGCACAGAAGATCACTTCGATCCTCGATCTCGATCCACTCATCGACAACATTGTGAATGACGTGGCTCGTTCTTTCGGCTGCCTGGAGGCCGGCATCTATCTTCACGACGAGGAACACGGCGAGATGGTGCTCGCCGGCGTTCACGGATGCAGCGTCAACCACAAAGGGCATCGCTTGAAGATTGGCAAAGAAGGCATGGTCGGTTACGTCGCTTCAACCGGCCAGATGCGCTATGCGCCCGACGTCCGCAAGGACGCTTACTACATTAGCTGCGAGCACGACACACTTTCCGAAGTAGTGATCCCGCTTCACGTGGGCGAACGCCTCGTGGGTGTCTTCACCGCGTCGCATCCTGAATTGGATGCCTTTCCCCGCGAGCAACTGAGAATTCTTCAGGCTTTGTGCGACCACGTGGCCGTGGCAGTAAACAACGCCCGCCGCTTTCAATGTGAGCGCGCGGAGCGCGAAACCATGAGCCGCGAGGCTCAGGATGCCCGTGTGATGCAGCAGGCGCTGTTACCCAAGAGTTCACCGTTTATTCCGGGCTTCGTAATTTCTGGTCTGAGCGTCCCCGCCGGCGCGGTTGGAGGAGATTGGTACGACTTCATCCCGTTTCCCGACGGCCGCTGGGGATTGGTGCTGGCAGATGTCTCCGGAAAAGGCACGGCTGCCGCGCTGCTGATGTCGGCTACGCGCGGAATGCTGCGGTCTCTCGCGGAAGCCTGCTGCAGCCCCGGTGAGGTCTTGACGAAGCTTAACGGACTGCTGGTCGATGACTTCCCGGCGGGCAAGTTCGTCACTCTGGTCTATGCTGTGCTCGATCCGGCGACTCGTACTGTGATCTTCGCGAATGCAGGGCACTTGCATCCGCTCTTTATCGATGAACAGGGAGCGCATTTCCTCGATACCGAGCGCGGGCTGCCTCTCGGCATAGCCAGCGGAGATTATTCCGAAACCTGCATAAATCTCTCCGAGGGTTCGCGCCTTGTCTTCTACAGCGACGGTATTACGGAAGCGGTCGACGCAGACGAACAGGAGTACGGCCTGGAGCGGCTCGCCCAACATGCGGTTAGCGCTGAGGCATCGGCCGTGAGCATCGTTGACGATGTTCGCGAATTCGCCAATGGCTCGGGCGTGCGAGACGATGCCACCGTGGTCTTCGTCGGGGTTAAGAGATAGGTTAGGCGTTAGGTCAAGCGCTGGGGATTCAGCTCATCAGAACCGCGCGTGGTGTTCTTTCAGAATGCAGCGGTCCATCACAACGAAGATGCCTGCCTGGCGCGCCTTCTCCGCGGCCTTCTCGTGAATCACGTCCTCCTGCATCCAGATCGCCGGAACCTTCAACTGAATGGCCTCGTCCACAATCTCTTCCACGAACTCCGGCCGCCGGAAAATATTCACGATGTCGATCTTCTCCGGCACATCCAGCAACGAAGCGTAAGCCTTTTCGCCCAGACAAGACT
The DNA here is from genome assembly GCA_963800575.1 of uncultured Acidobacteriaceae bacterium. Classification (GTDB taxonomy): domain Bacteria; phylum Acidobacteriota; class Terriglobia; order Terriglobales; family Acidobacteriaceae; genus Sulfotelmatobacter. The sequence continues at coordinate 321,378 of CAWDBN010000015.1, read as the reverse complement.
CAATCTGCGGATTCACCGGAATGATGCGGTATCCCTGACCTTGCATGTAGGCCGTCACGCCGTAGCTGGGGCGCAGCGGACTGTCAGACAGTCCGACCACGGCGATGGTTTTCGCGTTGCGCAAGAGTTCAGTGACGGGATCTGCCTGCGGGGAAGAAGCCATGTTGATTGTCATCCTGAGCGCAAGCGGCCGAAGGGCGCGTTTGGCTCGCTCTCTTATTTCTTGTTCAATGCGTCCATCTTCTGTTTGTACATCTTCAGCGCCAGATTTCGGACGGTCTCAGAGACCTCCTTGTTGGCGGAAATGTTTTTCAAGTCCTTCGCCAGCAGATGCTTCATCAACCCTAATCCAAGATCGAGCGGCGTGCGCGGGTTCGACACCAGATTCCGCACCACAATGTAGTTCTTCATGAAACGGCGTTTCAGCGGAATCTGCCGCAGCACCGCTTCCAGAACATTCTTCTGCAGGGCAAATTTTTCTACTTCCCCGTCGGAAATCTTGGGCGCTTCGAGCACCGCCAGCGCCACCACCTTGGTGCCGTCGCGAATCAGAATGGACCGCTCTTCTTTATTGCCTTTCATGGCCAGCTGGATGCGGCCTTTCACATCCAGCCGGTTAATCTTTTGCAGCGTGTTGTCGCGTTGCCCGGGCTTAGGCTGCGCAGCAGCGAGTTTCGCCTTTGCCACGGCTGCGGAGGCCGCGGCGGCAGACTCGGCCGCGTCTTTCTCACGATCGTCGGCAGTCTCCATCTCCTTATTTTCCGACACGGGAAAATAATCAGTGCCCAGCAGTTCCACAATCCCGCCGATCGGTTGGAACGGCTTATCCTGCTCCCCGGCGATTTCCGTGGCATGTTCGACCAGGTAAGCGGAAATCGCCTCTTCAGGAACTTCTCCACTTTCGTCGATTGCCTCGGGAGCCGCTGCCTGGCCTGGCTCGGCGGCCGCGTTCGCAGCAACGGCCTCATCCACCTGCGGGGCGCTGCCGGCAGCTGGAACAGAGGGTGCCTCGCTCTTGACCCCTCCGAGCAGTGCAGCGACTTCGGATGCTTCGGCGGCCTTCAAATATGGGTTCGCGCGGAGACACTCCAGAATGCCCTCCGAAGCCCGCACTCGCGGGCTCCGCAGCATAGTCGCGATTCCCTCGGGAGATGCGGAGATGGCTACCTTGGCTAACTCGCCTTCGCCAACCGACGGATTCTCCAACAACGCCGGCAGCAGCCTGGGACGAAGATTCTCGGGCGCAACCAGGTAGTCGAGCACCTCGCGCGCGGTCTTCGGATTGGAAGCCGCCGCCAGCGAAGCCTTCTCGTCCCATCCGGCCAACGTCATCCGGGCAAGGTCACCAAAAATCCTATTATGTTTGGCGAGATAAACCAGGATCTCAAGATTTTCGTCCGGCGGCACCGATAGCGCGCCCTTCGCCGCGAACTGCATCATGTTCGATGGCAGCTTGGAAGCGCGAATTAAATCGATTTGCCGCGGCATCGCTTCACCTTTCCGCACTCCGAGAACCAGCAAGTTTCGCGCTGACTTCTAGTTCCCGGACCGCCAGTTCCAACTCCCGAATTAATCGGCTGGGCTCGCCCCGAAGAAATTCTTCCAGCAAAGCCCGATAGTACCAAAGAGTGCCCTCGCGTCCGCCATTGAAACGGTCCCAAATTGACTCCCCAACTTCCCGGTAGTCAGAAAGAATCGAGCGCACGTTGTTGAGTTTATCCGCAGCGGAAACCAGCCTGGTTTCCCCATCGGCACTTCTCAGATGCTCGATATAAGTTTCTTTGCGTTCGCGCCACGGAGGCTTAGGCTCCGTATCCGAGTCCGTGCAGCCGTCCACAATCTTGGCGACGCGGCTCCCGAACTTTCGCCGGACCTCTTTCAGCATAAGCGCGCCGCCGCAGTCTTCCACCACATCGTGCAGCAGAGCCGCAATCGCCAGATCCTCGTCACCACCGAACTCCAGCACGAGCGAAGCAACCCCCATCAAGTGCGCGATGTAGGGAATGCTCGAAGCCTTACGCGTCTGCCCCGCATGTTTCTCCGCGGCAAAACGAAACGCGCGCAGAAATCGGGACCCAAGTTTTACCCTGTGCTTCCCCTGTGCCCTCTGTGTTTGATGCTTTTTTACTGCCGGCGCCCTCCTCACGACTTCTCCCCGCGCCGCGCCAGCAAATATGCACGGATGAACGGCTGCAAATCGCCGTCGATAACGCGATCCACATCGCCTACTTCGGTCTTGGTTCGGTGATCCTTGATCATGCGGTAAGGCTGCAGCACGTAAGAACGAATCTGCGATCCGAAGTCGTTATCGAGTTTTGAATCTTCAATCTTTTTCGTGGCCGCGCGCTTTTTCTCCATCTCGAATTCGTAGAGCTTGGAGCGCAGCATGCTCATGGCCCGTTCGCGATTCTTGTGCTGCGAGCGCTCATTCTGGCAACTAGCCACCAGGCCGGTGGCAATGTGAGTAATCCGCACCGCCGAGTCCGTCGTATTGACGTGCTGCCCGCCCTTGCCGCTCGAGCGGTAAGTATCGGTACGAATGTCTTCGGGCTTGATCACGACCTCAATGCTGTCGTCGATTTCCGGAGAAACAAAAACGCTGGCGAAAGAAGTATGCCGCCGCTTGGCCTGGTCGAACGGCGAAATCCGCACCAGTCGGTGCACGCCGATCTCGCTGCTCAACAGTCCAAAGGCATACTCGCCGTTCACCGCAAAGGTCGCCGACTTCAACCCCGCCTCTTCGCCGGGCTGGTAATCGTAAAGAACCGTCTCGAATCCCTGCCGCTCCGCCCAGCGCAGATACATGCGCAGCAGCATGTCGGCCCAATCCTGCGACTCCGTTCCGCCCGCTCCGGGATGAATGGTCACGATGGCATTCAGTGCGTCGTTAGGCCCGGAGAGCAGCGTCTCGGTCTCGAGTTTGTCGACCAATTCGCGGAGCGAGTCGACATCGCGGCGCAGTTCGGCGTCAACATTTTCGCCTTCCTTCGCCAGTTCGAAGTAGGCGGCAATGTCATCGCCGCGGCGGCCCAGATCGGCGTCGGTTGCCAGCAAATGCTCCAGACGCTTCTTCTCGCGCATCACCTGTTGGGATCGTTGCGGATTCGACCACAGATTCGGGTCGGCGGCCTGCTTTTCAATCTCGGCTAGTTGCGGACGGAGCTTGTCCGCGTCAAAGATACTCCCGGAGTTCGCGCACTTTCTTATTCAACGACCCGTATTCCTGTTCCAGCTCTTGATTCATTCGGAGTCTTTTACCTTCCCGGAAAATACGAAGCGCGTGACCAGCGCTCCTGCTGAAATTATCGCACACAGCCAGGCGAACCAATCACCGTGCCGCGTGTAGAACGTGGTTACGGAGGTGAGGGCATAAGGAGCAACCAGCGCCCCCCGCTCCTTGCGTGGAAGCCGCGCCACCGTTCGCCCGTAAGGATCGATCGAAGCCGTCACTCCAGTGTTCGTCGCGCTCAAGATCCAGCGGTCGTTCTCGATGGCGCGCATGCGTGTCTGATTCAGATGCTGCGCGTACGCGCCGCTGTCGCCATACCAGCCGTCGTTCGAAAGATTCACGAAAACCTGTGCACCCTGATTCGCAAACTGCCGCACTTCGCCGGGAAACACGGACTCGTAGCAGATGAAGATTCCCAGGCGTTCGCTTCCGGCATCCAGCGGCGCACGCGCATCTCCCGGCTCAAACCCTCCGACTTCCTTCGTCAAACCGCCGGCAAACGCAAACAGCCGGGGAAACGGCAAGTATTCTCCGAACGGCACCAGATGCACTTTGTCGTAACGCGCCGTCCAATCGCCTGAAGGACTAATGAGCGCAGCCGAGTTGAACACTTGCGAACCTGACCTTCCGCTCTGCGCAGCGGGCGCGGTGCCGATAGCGCCCGTCACCACCCAGCTGTGTGTGTCGCGAGCCATCTGGCTCACGGGCTCGCGAAACAGCGGATCGCTGGTGAAAAAAGGCGCCGGAGATTCCGGCCAGACGATCAATTCGATGCTGCCCGGCTTAGAATTGCTCGCGTCAGACACCGGCGAAGCGTCGCGCTCCGCACTGAAATCCTTCACAGTAAGACCAGTCAGCTCACGCAGTGTGCGCTCGAAAGTGTCGCGGGTCCAGGTTTCGTCCACCGGAATATTTTCCTGAACCAGCAATGCCGCATGATCCGCCGGAATCGCAGGCGCGTCCACCAGCCTCCCCGCTTGCAGCACCGCCGCCGCAGCCAGCGCGGCCAGCAATAGCGTGCTTCGCTTTTTTCTTGGAACCACGAACGCCGCCGCAACCGCGACATTCACCAGCATGATCTCAAACGAAACTCCATACACTCCGGTCCAGGTTGTAACACGGCTGAGTGAAATGTTATCCACCTGCGCCGTACCCAGCAGGTTCCACGGAAAGCCCGTAACATCGAAGCGCGCCAACTCCACCGCAACCCACAGAAACGGCGCGGCTATCAAAGCCCGGCGATAATCTCCGCCCGATCCCACCGTCCAGCTCAACAGCAAACCGAACAGCCCGTGATAAAGCCCAAGATATAGACAGAAGAGAAATAGCGCCAGCAGGGCAAACGGCACGCTCAATCCGCCGTGTTCGTGCATGGTGTTATAAATCCAGTAACACGTCCCCGCATACCAGAGGATTCCAGAAACATACGCCAGCAGAAAAGCCTGCCCGGGCCTCGCAGCCTGAAGATTGACCGAGCCATTGATCTCCAGTACTCCCCCGGGCCGAGCACGCAAAAGGGCCACAATCAGAGGAGCAAATGCGACCCAGGAGAGAACGTAGACCCCGGCAAGAGGAAAAATGAGAACCTGCAGAAGGGACGAGAGTAGAACCAGCAACCAGGCGCTGTAATGAATTTGCCGCACCGCCAAGGATAACAAACCGTCCGTCAGGGTACGGCTTTGTCATTCCGAAGCGCGCGAAATTTGTCATTCCGAAGCGCGCAGCGCAGAGGAATCCGCTGTCGCAGGGAGCGCCACCGAACTCCGCACGAAGTCGACAATCTCCGCTGTCACGTAGAGAGGAGGAGTAATCCGAAACACCGGCCGTCCGGCCACCGGCTTCAACGAAACACTCTGCCAAGCCGCTCCGCTCTTCGCCGCATCATGAAGAATCACCGCACCAGCGCGGTCCAGAAATTCGCGCGCCGAAGTCTTGAAATCCTCCGTGCCCGGGTCGAGCACAGTCAGATACAAGTCCGGCCGCAGAAACTTCAACACGCTGTTCGATTCCACAATCACATGCCGCGCCCGCTCCAGCCGCTGCCGCAACGACGGCATCGCTTCCGCCAGCCTGCCCTGCTCGGTGCGCACCCACAAAGCTCGAGCCGCGCCCGCAACCAGAAAGCGCGAAGTATCCGACTCTCCGCTGCGGTCTTTCTCCTCGGAGATCGCCCAGCTGTGATCGTCGGTCGCACAGTCGCACGGCGCTCCGTTGGCCGAGCAAACCCCGTGTCCATATTGCGTGATCTTCACCGCAGTCCAATCGTATTCGCGCAGCGCGGAAATCAGTCCCGCGACCACGCTGGTCTTCCCCACGCTTCGCGAATGCCCGCCAATCACCACGATCGCCACATCTACCTCTTCTTCCCCAACCGCGCCAGCGCCGCCAGCTGTTTCAGATATTCCCGCACCGGTTGCGCCGGAGTTCCCCAGAAGGCCACGCCTCTGCCGCGCAGCACTTTGTTCGGCAGCACACCGCCCTGCCCGCCCAGCATCACTCCTTCTTCAATGCGCGCGTGTTCGCCAATCCCGACCTGCCCACCGAGCACGACGTCATTCTCAATCACAATACTGCCGGAAAGCCCGGTCTGCGCCGCGATCACTACGTTCTGCCCCAGTCGGCAGTTGTGCCCGATGTGCACCAGGTTGTCGATCTTCGTTCCCTGCCCGATGCGCGTTTCGTCGAGAGCCCCACGGTCAATCGTCGTATTGGCGCCGATTTCAACATCATCTTCGATCACGAGCCTTCCGACTTGCGGAAACTTCTCATAGCGTCCGCTCTTCGGGTCGCGCACATATCCAAAGCCATCGCTCCCGAGAACCGCGCCCGCGTGCACGATCACGCGGTCTCCCAGCGTGGTCCCCGCGTAGATCGTAACCTTCGGATAAATCTCGCAGTCCCGCCCAACCTTCACCCCGCGTGCAATCGAGCAACCGGAGCCAATCCGCGTGCTCTCGCCGATTTCCGCATCCGCGCCGACGACACCGTATTCCCCTACCACCACACCCGCCGCCAGACGCGCCGAAGAATGAACCACCGCAGTCGAATGCACTCCGGCGTTATTCCCATCGCGATCGCCATCCCGCAGAAAGCGCGCCGCCCGCGCAAAAGTCAGCTTGGGATGCCGGCTGATAAGCAAAGGCTTCCCGGACGCGGTCGCCGCGAATTCCCCGGCAATCACCGCTCCTGCGCTCGATTGCAGCGCCCGCGCAAGATATTTCTCTTCCTCCACAAACACCAGATCGTGCCTGGAAGCCGATGCGATGCTGGCCACGCCCTCGACCTCGACCTTCCCATCCCCGCGCAGGCGGGCTTCAACCGCCTCGGCAATCTCTTGCAGCGAGCGCTTCATGGCTCCCACTCTATCGCAGACAAGATAGGGCAGACCAGCGAGGTGACGAAAGTGCTGGCCCAACCGCACTGCTGCCTTCCTGCACCAGCCAGCTTACAATCACTTTATGGAAAAGAAGGTCTTCTGGATAACCTTCACGCTGCTCGGCCTGCTGGCAGACTTTGTCCTGCCGATTTGGTGGGGCGTGGCCGCAACCTTTCCCATCCTCTTCGTATCCTGGTGGGTCGCCTACCGCAGCGATTGGTTCTAAACTCAGAAAACTTCAGGACTGGGTCATTCAGGACTGCGTCATGGTGAAGTAGGTGTCGCCCCCAGTGACAGTGCACGCGGCGCTGCTGCCTTTCAGAGTCCAAGTGCCTGTGATCGTGGCGCTGGTGAGCGTATACGTAACATTCGTCCCGCTCCCGTTCTGACTCGCCGTTCCGGTCACGGTTCCGTCGAGGGTAAGCGTGTTGCCGCCCGACTGCACAACGTAGGTGATGGTGCCGGTCACAGTGTCGTTCGACTGAACCGTCAGGGGTATAGACCCGCTCACGTTTGGTCCGTTGATGGAGGAAAAACAGTTAGCACTGTTGTTAGGGTTATAGTTAAGGAATTGAAAGCTAGTAATGTTCAGCGTGGAATTGCCGTTCAGCGTAAAGTCCGTGATAAAGCTAAGCCCGGACGCTTGCCCGCTACCTCCGGTCAGCTCCGCCAGCCAGATTCCACCTGCTCCCGACTGCACCGACGTGGGAGTGCTGCCACAGCCGGCGAGCATCAGCGCCATCGTCAGCAGCAACAGAATTGCAACTTGCTTCATGAATGATCCTTGAGTCAGAAATCCCATCGGAAATTGCACGATCAAGATTACAGAGATGCGCCCTGACCGGTCAATGGATGTAAGCCGCGCGGAACGATTTCCGCTGGTAGGCCAGCATGCCCCGCGTTCAGTAGGTGGTCGAGGTTCGACGCTCGATCGCCGCCACAACAACTTGCCTGCGTTCAAGAACGACTTCAAACAGGATGCGCCAGTCCCCCACGCGCCGGCGAAAACCGGGCAGACCCTGCAGCTTACGGATATCGCCCTGAAAAGGGTCTTGCTGTATCTCCGCCAAAGCGGCCAGGACGCGCGTCTTATCGCTCGCAGGAATCCGCTTAAGAGACTTTCTTGCGGGACCGGCGAGGACGACGGTCCATTCCATCGAAGTACTCCTGCAGAGTCATAGAATCGCCGCGCCGGTATGCGGCCATGCCCCGGCGGTACGCGCGCGCCTCAGCCGGCGTGGGCAGTTCGGCGGGAATCAGACGCGCCGACAAATAAACCCGCAATGCTTCTCGCACCAACTCCGAGCGCGTCCGGTGTTCCGCCCTCATAGCCCGCTCGATTTCTTTGGCCATCGCCGGCGGAAGGGAAACGCTGAATGTCATGCTCTCTCGCATCGGTTGTTACTTTGTCATACTTGATGTTAGGCGTCAAGTATCTCCGCTACAGACCTTCTAGATCCTCCCATACGCTGCGGTCCAACTTGTTTACAGTCGGATTGCCCGGCCGATAACGGACCGTCACCGATCGCCCGACGGACAACCGTTGGTGAATGTCGACAGCTGCCGCGCCGACGAACCAGGGACAGCCGCTTTCGCCGATGTAAGACCCACCTGCAAGCGAAAAGCTGTATTCAACAAGCAAGCGGCCACTGCCGCCTAGGATGCGAACCGCAGTAATTTCTCCCTCGGCGCTCGGCCACAGCCGATAAAAGAACAGCGAGATGTAATCATACAAATCGCTAAACATATTTCCCGATCGCAGCTACGCTCCCCGCTTCCCCTTCAATTCCGCCAGCAACTGCTCAATGCGATCCTCTTTTTCCAGCGCGGCCAGGCGGTCTTCCATATTGTCTCCCGCAATCTCCGCCTTCGCCTGTCCCACCGCCTCAGAGTGCGCAACCTTGCGTTTCATGCGGTCGAAAGCCGCGGCTTTCGAGCCATCGCCCATGGCCAGGCGCGCGTCACTGGCTTTGCCCACGGCGCGGGCGCGGCGATGTTGCGCAATCAGCAGATCGGCCTTGGCCTGCGCCTCGCTCAGCTTCTGCTCCAGTTGGCGCAGTGCCGACTTCAAGTTCTCCACCTGCGCTTTCTGGTCAGCCACCTGCTGCGCGAAACTCTCGCTCATCTCGCGATAGCTTTCCACGCGCTGCAGCGAAGCCCGCGCCAGATCGTCCTGCTTCTTGTCGACCGACAGTTCAGCCTTGCGCATCCACTCCGCCACTTTTTCTTCATTCTCTTTTTGCTTTTTCTCCAGCAGGTGCTGATCGGCAATGGCGATCGCGACCTGCGTCTTCACCTGCAGGAGTTGGTTCTGCATGTCGAGAATCACCTGCTTGATCATCTTTTCCGGCTCCTCGGCCTTATCGATCAGGTCGTTGAGGTTGGCCCGCACTAATGTGGAAACACGCTCCAGTAACGCCATGGTGGACTCCTTTTTTTCTTTAGCTTCTACCTCTTAGCTCTACTCCCAAACTGTCATCCTGAGCGGAGTGGCTGGTTCGCGAAGCGGACCAGCCGCGGAGTCGAAAGCCTGCCCTGAGCTTGCCGAAGGGGACCCCTTGCACGTCTGCGCCATCATTGGCTCCGCAAGGCATTTCGACACCACGCTCAGCTCTCCAACTGCCGGTTTCTCACTTCGTGCTTCTGATGAATCACTGCGCACTCCGCACACTCGTTGTTCTTGCCCCGGAACGAGGCACCCAGCACGATCCCAATCGCGATTCCAATGCCCAGCCAGATCGCGATGTGCCCAGCCAGAACTCCGGCAACCGCGCCCAGCGCAGCTCCCAGTGCGATGCCCAATCCCGTATGTTTCGATTTGTTAGCCATCTCCCAGCTCCTGAAAGCCGCTGCCAAAAGAAAAAACAGAAAAAGGGACGGGCCGAAACCCGTCCCTCCGACTACTTCGTCGCGTCAGCAGGCGCCTTCGTTGTCTTATCCCCAAGCTGCCGCACTTTACCCAGCAACTCGGCCAGCGGCATGCCAGAGAGCGTCTCGAACAACGCCGGCACCTGCGCCGCCATCTTGGTGATGTCGCCGGTGACTTTGTTCATCCCGGAAGCATCGCCGTTCCCCGTCGAGACAATGGTGATCTTGTCCACGTTCGCCAGCGGACTGGCCAGCGCCCTCACCACTTCCGGCATCGCGGTGAACAGCCGATCGATCACCGCGGCCTGGTTGTATTCCTGATAAGCCTCGGCTTTGACGTTCATGGCTTTGGCTTCGGATTCACCCTTCTTAAAGATGATCTCCGCCTCAGCCTCGCCCTGCGCCCGTATCGATGACGCATGGCCTTCCGCTTCCGCGATCAGGCGCTGCTTCTCGGCCGCGGCCAAGGTCTCAATCCGCTGACGCTCGATCTCTGCCTGCTTCAACACGGTCGCGATCAGTTCCTTCTCGCGGCGATTGATTTCTGCCTCCTGCACCTTAACTTGCTGCTCCTTTTCAATCTGCTGCACCTTCACCTGCTCCGCCACGACCTGCTGCTGCATGATGTTGGTCTGGATGTCATAAGCCTTATCCGCCTGCGCCTGCTGGCGCTTGGTGACTTCCAGGAATTGCGCTTTCTTCACTTCCAGGTCGCGCTGCGATTCGGCCTGCTTGGCCAACGACAAAGTTTCCGCCAGCACGCGCTCCTGGTCGGCCTGCGCCTTGGCTACAGCCGATTCGCGCGTAGCCAGCGCGCGCTTGATGGCGGTGTCGCGGTCGGCTTCCGCCGTGGCCACGTCGGCATCGCGCTTGATGCGCGCCACATCGGGCTTGCCCATGTTGGTGATGTATTCGTTCTTGTCGCGGACTTCCTTGATGGTGAACGAGATCACCTCGAGCCCCATTTTGTTCATGTCTTCCGCACAAGTGCCGCGCATGCGGTCGGAAACCATTTCCGGCTGCTTCACGATTTCTTCCACCGTGAGCTGGCCGATAATGCCGCGCAGATGCCCTTCCATCACCAGCCGGATTAATCCTTCGCGCTCCTGATCGCTCTTGGTCAGGAACTGCTCGGCAGCCGTCAGCACCGACTCGCGGTCAGACTTCACTTTTATCTGTGCCACGGCCTCGACCGTCACCGCGACGCCTTGCTTGGTATAAAGATCCTGCTGCGGTGCTACGTCGAACGACATCAGTTCCAAGGACAGATCCTTGCAAACCTGCACCATGGGAAGCACCAGCGTGCCGTGTCCCTGCACGACGCGCGTCCCGCCCAGGCCATACACGATGAGTGCTTCGTGCGGCCCCGCTTTGCGATATAGCCTGGCCATTCCGCTCATCAGGAACAGAAGGACCATCACTCCCAGCCCGGCGAAAATCCAAATCTCGACCATCCGTGACATCTCCGGCATAACGCCTCCTCTTACGAATGCAGTTTTAAAAGGGCGCAACCTCTAGCCGCGCCGCTGCTTAACTCGGCATGCGGTGAATATTGCTGCCCGCTCAGGTTGCGATCCACGATCCAGTTATTTACGTAATAAACGAAACCCAGCACGACATAAAAAACGACAACCATCGACCACTTCGCCAAACTTGAAACCGCCGCGCTGCGCGTGGCATAGCTGGCGATGGTGAAAATCAGCAGCAGGAAGGCTGTAGTCCCCAAAGCAAGCATCAAAGAACCTTCCCGCGACGTATAGCCGTTCGGCTGCCAATTGATGTCGAAGTGCACTGCCATTCGCGGCGGCAGCTGGTCCCAGGCCCTCCAATAGTTCAGAGCCGTCAGTGGCAGCGCCAGCCAGGTCAACCCGACCGCCGCTTGAAATAATTTTCGTTCCATAGCTTCCTCGCGAACCACTCAAACTCGGCCACCAGCCACGCTTTCCTACTCATTCCCCGGACATCTCGCTCCACAGCCGTACGTAGGCAATTCCCTTTTCATAACGCGTGACCATGACTTCAGCTCCTTTGGCAATGGCGCTGCGGTCGTCGCTGCGGTCGTCGCTGCGAGCGCCGCAAACACGCCGTGTTCCCATCTGCGTATAAACGATTTCGCCGGTTCCACCTTCGCGGATCGGACTGCAGACTCGGCCCAGAACTCCCACCATTTCGTAATCCACGGGATCCATGTTCTCGTCCTCGGAGATCAACACCTTGCTCAGAAACAAAAACACAATGCCTCCACCAACCAGCCCGCTCGTCACTGACGCCAGCAGCCCGAAGCCGATCCAGAGGCCGGAGTAGCGCGTGAGCAGATAGCCGGTACCACCAAACCATGCCAGGAACGCTGTCAGTGTGACGAAGTTCAATGGCGAAACCCCGCCGCCTTGCTGCGCATGGGCGTTGCCTGCGGCAGCCGATGCATCGGTTGCAACCGGCGCGTGGCCGGCGGTAACCGGACCATGCGCTGCGCCAGCACTGGCCGCAGGCAAATGCGCGCCGCCGACGTGCCCGTGAAAGTGCGGCAGATGCAGGCGGCCTGTGCGCGCGCCTCCGAAGACGAAAGAGAAAAAGCTTAAGCAGAAGCCGACCGCGAAACAGATCAGGTAAAAGTTTGCCCAGGTCATGGAATTCATCGGATTCTCCTCCTTTCTGCCTTCGCGGCACGACTGTGACTTTCTTCACGACGACTTACGTGGTGATGATTTCCTCTCGCCACTAATTCCGGCCGCAGCGCTTCCAGCAGGCGTTCGGCTAGTCCGGGCGTGTCGAGAATCGCGCCTAGCAGCAGCAGGGCGCGTCTCGTGTCTTTCTCGCGCGCGGCCTTGATCAGCACGTCGCTCACTTCCGGATCGCTGACGAAACGCTCCGAACCCTGCAGCAACCAGACGTCAAGCTGGCCTTCCGTCGTCCGCAGGTCTGAGGTCAGCTCCGTGTGATAACCCTCAGGATCATCCACCAAAAAGCCAGGATGAACCTTGAAGAACCTCGCGAGCAGCGCTCGCGACGACTGCGTCATGTGCGGCCGCGCGCCGTTCTCGATCTGCGACAAGTAGGACTGGCTGATGCTCTTGCGCAGTTCCTGGCGAATGGCTTTTACCATCTCCTGTTGCGTCATGGGACGGTTGAGGCCGCGCAGCGAGCCTTCCACTTCGCGCAGGTAACGAATTTTCTCTCCCAGCTTCATATTCCAGATCGCTATATGTATATTGCAATATGCAATGTCTGTCAAGAAACGGATTTGGCGTGTTTTGAGGAGCTTGCAGCTGGGTTACAAACCGGCTTCGATGCGGGAGCGGGGATCGAGGTAGTCGCGCAGGGCATCGCCGATGAAGTTGAAGGACAGCACAGCCAGCATCACGGCGAGCGCGGGAAAAAGCACGAGATGGGGCGCGTCGAATAAATGCGCGCGGCCGTCGTTGAGCATCGTTCCCCAACTTGCTGTTGGTGGCGGCACGCCGAGTCCGAGAAAGCTCATGGTAGCTTCGGCGAGGATGGCTCCGGCCATGCCGATCGCGGCCTGCACGATCACGGGCTGAATGATGTTCGGCAGAATGTGCCGGACGATGATGCGGAGGTCGCTCGCTCCGAGAGCGCGCGCAGCTTCGACGAATTCGCGTTCGCGCGCGGCGAGGACTTGCCCGCGGACCAGGCGGGCGTAGCCGACCCAGCCTCCGAGCGAGAGTGCGAGAACGAGATTGAAGATGCCGGGGCCGCGGAAGGCTACGAACGCAATAGCCAGCAGGATTCCCGGGAACGACAAGAATGCATTCATCAGAACTACATTCACGAAGCGGTCGATGCCTCCGCCGTAGTAGCCGGCGATGGAGCCGATGATGAGGCCGAGGGCGAGCGAACTGACGACGACGCAGCTTCCTACCAGCATCGAGATGCGCGCGCCGTAGATGATGCGCGAGAGAATGTCGCGGCCGAGTTCGTCGGTGCCGAACCAGTGAGCGTGGGATGGAGTCTCGAGGCGGGCAGGCAGGTTGATGGCGGCAGGATCCTGCGGCGCGATCCAGGGAGCGAACAAGGCGAAGATGACGAAGACTATGACCAACACGACGCCGGTCGCCGCCAGCGGATTGTGGCGGGCATTTCCTGCTACTGATCGGCGGAGCGAGATGGAAGCGGTCGACACGTTCGCTTGTGGAATTCTACTCGCTAATAATTCTGAACTTCACTGCTTCCGAGGTACTGCCAAGATGGGAAACTCTTCGAACTGTCGATACCCCCCTCCCCCCGGGGGTCTAGTGGAATCATCACGTTAGCAGGAAATTCCCCGCAAAATCCGGAGCGCAAAAGAGTTAGAGGTCAAAATCCAGAAAACACAGGACTTGCGTGCGTTGTGTTCTCGACAGTTTTTACCGCCTCCGCCTTGACCATTTTGGTCTAGTTGGGGATCGATGGCAAGGTTGGATGTCACAACGGGGCTGTGGAAGAAAACGCTGGATTACTCATCGAATCCAGCGAATTCGAGTTTGCCTGAGTTCTGCCTCATCAATTCTTTGAATTGCTTCAATGCCAGTTGAGGAATCCGGCGGACACGGATTTGGCGCTCGCGCAGGCGCGTTTGGGCGATGTCGTAGGAGGATTGCATTCGCATGAGCGTGTCCATCTTCACTCCGAACGCCTTCTCAATGCGCAGAGCCATGTCGCCGGAGAGGTCGGCCTTACCGTTCAGCAAACTGGACAGAGCGGGCCGGGAAACCCTAAGCGCTGCTGCGGCAGCGGTCACCGACAGGCCGGCGGGCTGGATGATTTCCGTACGAATGAAATCTCCGGGGTGGGGCGGGTTCTTCATGGGCATGGCGTTTGCTCCTTACCTTCCTAGTGATAGTCTTCCAAATTCACATCGCAGATTTCACGCTCCGCGGAGTCGATGCGAAACGTTAAACGGCGGTTGCGGGTCACGCTGAGGCTCCATGTCCCCTTGCGGTCGCCGGTCAGCGTGTGCGCCCTCCAGGCGGGAAGCGAGTGCAATTCCTCCGGCTCCTGGATGTCGTCGAGAAAGGCCAACATCTTGCGAAGCTTGGGCCGCCACATCGGGTGGAACGCCCTTCACGCTGTCTTCCGCGTAAAGCCGTTTCAAGCCCTTGTGCGCGAAGCTCCGGATCTTCACTCGTCAGAGTGTAGCCTGTAGCTTAACACTTGTCAATAGTGGATCGCATTTACGACCCGAAACGCGACATCACGCCGTCGCGTTTGCAGCGGGCGGCTGCTTTGGTGGGGCGGCGGGGGTGGATTATGGCGTTGCGCAGGGCGTGGCGGTGGACTGTCGCACCCGGAAGTATGGTCACAAAATGCGTAGGTCCTTCGCGTGGTGGCGCCGGCCGCGCTGGAGCGCGGGGGGCTCAGGATGACAAAGCTGATTTAGGTGTATTGAGCCGTCTGCGGTTGGTATGGATAACGCTCGAACCACTTCTCGCTCAGGTCTCTCCAAGCTGGATTGATCGAAATGATGAGCGCGGTTTTCTTGATGCGCAGCCAGCCTTTGATGTGCTTCTCGCGTTCATTCGCGTTGTGGACATTCTGGAAGCGCTCGAAGTACACGAGCCGGTTGAGTTTGCATTTCGCAGTAAATCCTGAGGCGATACTGGTTTTGTGTTCTCGCACCCGGCGTAGAAGATTGCTGGTGACGCCGACGTACAAGGTCTTCGTTGGATTCGTCATGATGTAGACAAAGTACATAGGTCTCCTTGGGCTGCCCTCAGTGCAGGCTGTTCCGGTGGCAAAAGCGAAATACATAGGTCCTTCGCGCGGTGCTTTCGGCGGCGCTGGAGCACGCTGGGCTCAGGATGACAGGTCTGGGGTGAGGGCGTCTGTGACGGATGAACTTTGCGGCGGTGGAAAACTCTCCTCGTCTACTGCCTGATCCTTGGGTTCGCCACGGAATACAGCACGTCCGTCAGGAAATTCACTGCTACGTAGGTCAATCCGATCGCGAGGATGCAGCCTTGCACCAGATAATAATCGCGGTTTGAGATGGCCTGGATGGTCAGGCGGCCTATGCCGGGCCAGGAGAAGATAGTCTCTGTCACGATTGCGCCTGCCAGTAACGCGCCGAATTGCAGGCCCAGGACCGTGATGATGGGGATCATGGCGTTGCGTAACGCGTGTCTATAGACCACCGTGCGCTCCGGTAATCCTTTGGCGCGGGCGGTGCGGATGTAGTCCTGGCTTAGCTCTTCGAGCATGGAGGTGCGGACCATGCGGGTGAGGATGGCGGCCAGGGCTCCGCCCATGGTGACGGCGGGCAGAATCAGGCTGGCGAAGGAGCCGGCGCCGGAGACGGGTAGCCATCCGAGCTTGATGGCGAAGAGAAGAATCAGGATTGGGCCCAGGGCGAAGTTGGGGAACGACAGGCCGAAGAGGCTGACCACACTGAGGAGGCGGTCATCCCAGCGGTTTCGGCGCTGAGCGGAGCGCACGCCTGCCGGGATCGAGAGGATTATGGCCACGAAGAGCGAGGCCAGCGTTAGTTGCAGCGTGTTGGGATAACGTTGGGTTATCAGGCGCGTCACGCTCTGGTTGTAGCGGAACGACGGGCCGAGGTCGCCGTGGAGGACGCCTTTCCAGTAGTGGAGGTATTGCTGGCCTAGCGGTGCGTCGAGGCCATAGGCGTGGCGGGTGGCTTGGATGTCGGCTGGCGGTGCGCCTTCGCCTAGCATCTGCTGGATGGGGTCTCCGGGGACGAGATGGATTAGCAGGAAGACGAGGCTTACTACCAGCCAGATTACTGGGATGGTGTAGAGGACGCGTTGGAGGAGCGCTTTCAGTTGCCGGTACCCACCCAGTTGCCAGTTCTAGCCGCGAGGGCGTAGTTGAAACTCCTTCCGGAGCTGGTGGGGCTGCTCGCGGGCAAGGGGTCCTTCGCTCCGCTCAGGATGACAGGGGCGTTCAGGATGACAGGGGTTTGCATCGTTAATCTCCCGCGCGCTTGGCTGTTTCTGCTTTGTCTTCTAATTTTTCGACCTTTTCGATCTTTACTTTGGCGATGCGGTGACCTTCCATCTCTTCTACCGTGTAGCGGTGGCCTTCGTATTCGAAAGATTCGCCGAGATATGGGATCCGCTGCAGACGGGCCAGGACAAATCCGGCCAGGGTTTCGAATCCGGCGTCGCGGGGCAGCAGCAGGCCGTGCTGGGTCTCGAGGTCGCGGATGTTGACTGCGCCTTCGAGCACCTGGATTGACTCGTCTTCGAGTGCAGGTTCCGGCGGGGACACGTCGAATTCGTCTTCGATGTCCCCTACCAGCTGCTCGAGAATATCTTCGACCGTGATTACGCCCGCTGTCGAGCCGAACTCGTCGACTACTACTGCGAGGTGACGGCGGCGCTCCTTGAATTCGGCCAGCAGTTCCGCCAGGACTTTCGTTTCCGGCACGACGAGGACATCGTGCATGATCTGGCCGATCTGAGTGCGGGCGATGCGCGAAGCCAGCGGCATTCCAAGATTGATCAGACGGAGCCGCACCCAGCGGACCAGTTCTTTGTAATAGAGAACGCCGACGATGTGCTCGGGGCCGCGCTGCGGATCGTAGACGGGGATGCGGGAGTGCTGACCTTCGACCACGCGGTTGAGGGCTTCGTCGAGGGTCAGGTCCGAGGGCAGGGAAAAAATGTCGGGGCGGGCGACCATGACTTCGCGGACGGTGATGCTATCGAGTTCGATGGCGTTGTGGATCATTTCTTCCTGCGACTCGGGGATCTGGCCGAACTGGCGGCTGGCAGTGACGATGAGCTTGAGTTCGTCGGGGGAGTGGACGGCGCCGCCGCGGCGGGCGTCGCGCGCTCCAAACAGGCGCAGGACCAGGCCGCCGGAGCGGCGCATGAAAAACAGCAGAGGGCGGGTTAAGGTGAGGAAGGCTTCCATGGGCGCGGCGACAGCCAGGGCGATCTGTTCTGAGCGCTGGAGGGCTAGAGTTTTCGGGACTAGCTCGCCGAGCAGGACGTGCAGATAGGTGATGAGGCTGAAGGCGATCACGATGGCGATGCCGTGGGCATAGACGGCGACGTGAGGGACTCGTTGCACGTAATCGAGAGACTCAACGAGGCGGGCTACCATGGGTTCGCCGATCCAGCCGAGGGTCAGGCTGACCATGGTGATGCCGAGTTGAACGCCGTTGACGACTTCGTCGAGGTGCTGGTGGAGGCGCTGGACGATGCGGGCGCCGGTGCGGCCGGACTCGATGAGCTGCTGGATGCGGGTGTCGCGGACGCTGACCAGGGCGAACTCCGCAGCCGCGAAAAACGCGTTCGCCGCGACCAGGAGAAGGATCAGGAGTACGCGGAGCAGCACGTAGGCGATCATTTATGGGTAAATTCTGATCGGCCAATTCTAACATTCCAAAGGAGCTGGCAGGTTTGGGCGCCTTTGGGATAGCTTCCTTAAGATCTTTAACACAGGGGGCACAGGGGAACACAGGGTAAAACTTTTGGACCTGCGGGGCTACCTTTTTTCTCTGAGTGCGGTCTAATCGGGAGGTGGCTCGTGGTTTAGCTGCCGCGGTCATTCTGGCTCGGGTCGAAATCTCTGGAACAAAGACAACTTGGGCTGCGTACAGGATAATGAGAGTGCGACGGCGCGTCTTTAGGCGACGCACTTCGGCAAGTTTCAGCGAGCATTTCCAGCAGGCACTCGGGAGGCAGTTGTGAACGGAAACGGAAATAATAAGAAGAAGCGTCGCAGACTGTTTATTTGGGGCGGCATCGGAGTAGGGATCGTCCTGCTGATTGCAATCGGAGTGTTCGCGGCCACGCGCGGCGGTACCAAGATTGATCCGACCAAGCTGGCGAAGGTGGAAAAAGGCGACCTGGCCAAGAGCGTGGTGGCCACGGGCAAGGTGACGCCGATCACCAAGGTTGAGGTGAAGTCGAAGGCGAGCGGCATCGTCAAGAAGCTGTTGGTGGATTACGGCGATCGGGTCAAGAAGGGACAGTTACTCGCGCAACTCGACAAGATTGAGATCGAGGCGCAGGTGGCGCAGTCACGAGCGGCTTTGGATGCGGCCGAGGCCAACATGACCAGTTCGCAAGCGGATTATGAGCGTGCCAAAGTCGACGCGGAAGGTCCGGACGTGCCGCTGCTGAAACGCGCCTATGACCGGGCGGAGGGGATGGCGAAGGATGGTGTGGTTTCGGCATCGGCGCTCGACGACGCGGAAAAGAATTATGAAATGTCGCTGAATAAACAGAATGTCGCCAAGGCGCAGGTGACGGTGCTGAAGGCGAAGATAGCGCAGTCCAAAGCGCAGGTGGCGCAGGATCAGGCGAACCTTACGCAGTTGGAGGAGCAGCTCAGCTATACCGATATTGTTTCGCCGATCGATGGCATTGTGCTCTCGCGCGACGTGGAGATGGGCGATGCGGTGAGTTCGATTCTCGTTTTGGGTTCTTCGGCTACGCTGGTGATGACGCTGGGCGATACCAGCGAAGTCTATGTGAAGGGCAAGGTGGACGAGAGCGACATTGGGAAGGTTTATCTGGGGCAGCCGGCGCGGATCAAGGTGGAATCGTTCAAGGACAAGACTTTTACCGGGAAGGTGACAAAGATTTCTCCTATGGGTGTCGAGAAGGACAACGTCACCACGTTTGAGGTGCGGGTTTCGATCCAGAATCCGGGCGGGGAGCTTAAGGCGGAGATGACTGCCAATGCCGAGATCATCCTTGAAGAACACAAGAACGTGCTGCAGATTCCGGAAGGCGCGATTCTTTACGACAAGGATAAGAAAGCGTCGGTCGATATCCCCGATCCGAAGGGCAAGGACGGCATGGATAAGGTCGCAATCAACATCGGGATCTCGAATGGCGCGAAAACGGAAGTGCTTAGCGGGTTGAAAGAGGGCCAAGAGGTGGTGCTGCAGTAGGGATGGCTTCGGGCTTCGGCTTGCGGGCTTCGGCCTTGACAACTTGTGAGGAGTCACTCGATATGAATAAGCGGCTAATCTCCGGTATTCCGGCTTCTATTCTGGCGCGGCCTTCGTTCCTGGCGATCGCGCTCGTCGTGCTGCTGGCTTCGAGCATTGCATTTGCTTCCACGCCGCAAGGAACATTCGACAAAACCTTTCAGGTCAGCGGGCCGGTGAATCTGGAAGTGGAAACCCACTCGGGCGACATTATTGTGCGCAGCGGGCCGGCGGGGTCGGTCTCGATTCGAGGAAAAATCTTTGTGGGCGACCACTGGCTGGCGGGAAACCGGCACGCCGACGTCGCCGAGATTGAACAGAATCCTCCCCTGCGCCAGGACGGGAACAATATTCACATTGATTACGTGAACGCCCACGACATTTCGGTGGATTATGAAATCACCGTGCCCGCCGAAACGACCGTCAACGCCCACACTGGATCGGGCGATCAGACCATCGAAGGCGTGCATGGCAATGCCGATCTGCAGAGTGGGTCGGGAGACATGAGGCTCTCGCAGCTTACCGGGGAGATTCGGGTGCAGACCGGGTCGGGTAATGTGCAGGCACGCCAAATCGCTGGTCCGGTGCGCGGCGGCGCGGGTAGCGGCGACATTGAGGTGGAAGAAACCGCAGCGGGAGATATTGACCTACACACCGGTTCGGGCAACGTCACGGTTCGCGGCATTCAAGGAAGGTTTCATGCCGAGGCGGGCAGCGGCGACATAACCGCCGAGGGTGCGCAGACGGGCGCGTGGGAGATTCGCACCGGATCGGGCAATGTGCACGTGCGGCTTCCTGCAAATGCGGCGTTCGATGCGGACATCTCGACCAGTTCCGGGACGCTGGACATCGGGGCGCCGATCACGATGACAGTGCAGGGGCGAGTGCAGGAAACGCGCAAGCACATCGAAGGCAAAGTGCGGGGAGGCGGGCCCTTGCTGACCCTGCATACAGGATCGGGCGATATACACATCGAATAGCAGGGATCAGTGGCTAGGGGGCGGTAAGCCGACTCGGAGTGCTGACCCCTAGCCCCTGACCCCTGCTTCCTCATTACCTCCGTTCCTTGACTCTGCAGTCGCCAGCGGTTACTTTCGACATTCTGGGAGCACTTCGTCGTCCCCCGCGAGGAGAACCTTGGCCCGTCCGATTATTACCCTGACTACCGACTTCGGCAGCAATGACCATTTTGTAGGCACCATGAAGGGCGTCATCCTGGAGATTCTGCCGGAGGCGCAAATTGTCGATATTTGCCACTCTGTGCAGGCCTTCGACGTTCTGGATGGAGCGCTCACCATTTCGCAGGCCTATTCCTACTTTCCAACCCGAACCATCCATGTCGTGGTGGTCGATCCCGGCGTAGGCACGGAGCGGCGGCCGATCCTGGCTTCTTGTGACAAATATCATTTCGTGGCGCCAGACAACGGGGTGCTTTCGCTGGTGTATGCGCGCGAGGAGCGCATGCACGTCCGGCACATCACTTCTGAACACTACTACCTGCAGCCTGTAAGCAAGACCTTCCACGCGCGCGATATCTTTTCTCCCGTGGCGGCGTGGCTGGCCAAGGAAGTGGACTCGCAAAAGTTTGGCGAAGAGATTGAAGACTATGTTCGCTTCAATGCTCCGAAGCCAAAATCCGTCGACAAAAACCGGCTGCGCGGGGTTGTGCTGAAGGTGGACCGGTTCGGAAACCTCATCACCAACATCACTCCGCAAGACGCTCCTGTGCTTTTCGGGGCCGGAGCCAAAGGATTCAAGATCGTCGTGGGCAGCCGCGAGATTACTGAAATCCGCAATGCCTATGCCGAAGGGGCTCCGGGAGAAGTGATCGCCATTCTCGGAAGCATGGGTTTCATCGAGATCGCCGCCAATCGCGGAGCTGCAGCCCAGTTGACTGGAGCCGGCAAGGGAAACGAAGTGAGCATCATTCTCGGCGAGGCTTCCGCGGCCGGCAAGGGCGCTTAGAACAGTGGCCAGTGTTCAGTGGCCAGTGAAAAGCCCGCAGCTGCGCGCCGCACGGATTTTACCGGCCACTGATTACTGATCGCTGGCCACTGTTTTAGCTTTTCGGCTTGGGGTGAGCGTAACGGTCCATCTCGCCTGTCCACTTAAGAAAACGCCATAGACTGATGCGCTCCCGCCACAGAAATTCCCAAAACTCAAGAAAGCCGATCTGGGTCATCTTGACGCCGCAGTAGGTCTCGATGCGCCACAGCAGGTAGGGGCTGCGCCACGGAGCCAGGCGATGACCCCTGGTGGCGTTCCAGAGAAAGCGGAGACGGTAGCGCATGGCAGCATCATAACCCATGTTAGAATCCTGTCTCCGCCAGGAAATTCCTTTCATGTCCGACGCAGACACCCGTCAGAAAGCCGAAGAACTCTACTATGCCGCGCTGGATTTGATGGGGGATGGGAAGCTGGAAGAGGCGGTCGCGGCTTACCGGGAATCGCTGGCGGTCGATCCTTCGTTCACCGAGTGCATGCACGGGCTGGCCCGCGCCCTGCAGGACTTGCAACGCTACGATGAGGCCATCGCCGTGGCCGAGCGGATTGCGGAACTGGATCCGGATGACGTGCTCGCCCACACCAGCTTGTCGGTGCTTTATCAGAAGAAGGGGATGATTCCAGAGGCTGAGGCTGAGGGAGCCAAGGCGCGGGTGCTGGGGTGGAAGCAGCAGTTGAAGAAGAACTAGCTGTCAGCTGTCAGCTGTCAGCTTTCAGCTCTCAGCTCTCAGCCATCAGCTTAAACGCTCAGTTCAAGAAAAGTTCGCTGTCCGCTTTCGAATCAACCTGAGAGCTGATGGCTGACAGCTCACAGCTCGTACTTCTTCATCAAGTGTCGGAAAGACCGGTAGGAGATTCCGAGCAGGTCGGCGGCCTTGGTCTGCACTCCATTCGAGCGGTCGAGAGCGCTTTGCAGCAGCGTGCGCTCGATATTGGCCACGTAGACCTCCATGCCGATACCTTCGGGAAGCACTGCACCCGGCGCTACTTCGGACATTCCTGCAGAAACTCCAGCGGCAGCAGCGCGGGCTTTGGGGCGTTCCGCCGGGAGCTCGACGTGCAGTTCGTCTGTCATCTCCAAGGCGACCGCGCGTTCGACTGTATTTTCCAACTGGCGGACGTTGCCCGGCCATTCGTAATCGCAGAGCGCGTCGAGTGAGTTTTTGTTGACGCGCAGAATGCTTCGGTTCGCCGCGGCGGCGTATTTCTTCAGAAAGTGATTCGCCAAGAGCGGAATGTCTTCGCGGCGTTCGCGCAAGTTTGGCACGCGGATCGGAATTACGTTGAGACGGTAGTAGAGATCTTCGCGGAAGAGATTTTCTGCGACGGCTTTGTCGAGGTCGCGATTGGTAGCGGCGATGACCCGCACGTCAATGGGGATTTCGCTGGTGCCGCCGACCGGGCGCACCGTACGCTCTTGTAATACGCGGAGCAGTTTCACCTGCATGGCCAGAGTCATTTCGCTGATTTCGTCGAGGAAGATGGTGCCGCCGCCCGCTACTTCAAACAGACCGCGCTTGTTCTGATTGGCTCCGGTAAAAGCTCCCTTTAAATAGCCGAAGAGTTCGCTCTCAAGCAGAGTTTCAGGGAAGGCTCCGCAGTTTACCGAGACGAAGGGATCGGTGGCGCGCGGCGAACAAATATGGACGGCGCGTGCTACCAACTCTTTACCGGTGCCGCTTTCGCCGTGAATCAGGACGGTGCTGGCGGTGGAAGCAACGGTGCGCAGAGTCTGTTTCAGCTTCTCCATGGCCGCGCTGGAGCCGATGATGTTGTCGAGCGAGTTGTGGGAAGCGGCGTCGCGGCGCAGAGCAAAGTTCTGCTTGCTTAGGGACAGGTTCTCAAGAACGCGATTGATGGTCAGCCTGATTTCGTCGACCAGGCCGGGGCTCTTGCGAATGTAGTCCGAGGCGCCTCCGGCTTTCACCGCTTCGACCGCGGCTTCGTAGTCGTCGACAGCCGTGATGAGAATGACCGGCGAATCGGGCGAAACGCGGTGAGCATGACGCAGCACTTCGATGCCATCGATATTTGGCATCTTGATGTCGGTGATGATCAGATCGTAAAGTGCGCCGTCAATTTTGTTCTTGGCTGCCTGCCCGGATTGCACGGTTTCGACGCGGTGTCCGTCGCGGCGCAGGGCGATGTCGAGCATTTCGCAGATGGAGCGCTCATCGTCGCAAACCAGAATGTTAGCCACGCAGCCTCCGTTCCCCCGCCACGGCGGCGAGTTGTACGGGTGCGGCGAAGTTTTCGGGCAAAGCGGTGCGGACCGTGTGACGTTCTGCATCGAGCCGGCGGAGCCGCAGGACGAAAGTCGTCCCCTGGCCGGGCTTGGAACGTGCCCACACTTTGCCTTCATGAGCTTGCACGATCTGGTAGACGACTGCCAGGCCGAGTCCTGTGCCGCCTTCAAAGTTCGATTGGAAGGGCTCGAAAATCTTTTCCGTCTGTTGCGGGGTCATGCCGGTTCCGGTGTCCGCAAAACTAACCTGCCAGTCGTCTGCGAGGCGTTCGATACCCACTTTCAGAGTGCCGCCGTTGCGCATCGCGCGGACCGCGTTCTCGGCGAAGTTCCAGAAAACCTGCTTGATTTTGTCGCCGTCGGCGAGCACCCATGCTTCCGAAACAGCAAACTCGCTCTCAATCGTGATGGCGATATTTTCCGCGGTCATGCGGTGCCGCATGAGGGTAAGCGTGTCCTCGAGCAAGCGCACCAGGTCGACCTTTTCGAAGTGATACTGCTTGCCGCGGGAGTAAGCCAGAAAATCGGTGATGATGCCATTCAGGCGTTGCGATTCGCGGGTGACGATGGCGAGCAGGTTGCGATGCTCCTCGCTCATTTCCGGTATGCCCGAAAGCATGCTGACCGAGCCGGCGATGGAGGTGAGCGGATTGCGAATCTCGTGGGCGATGGCGGCGGCGAGACGGCCTACGGCTGCCAGGCGGTCCTGCATGCGGACTTCGCGCTCCAGCCGCCGGATCTCGGTGAGGTCATCGAGGGCGTAGACGTAGCCGAGGGCGCCGCGCTCCGGCCCGCTCAGAGCGGCTACTCGCACGCGAACCGTCCTGCGGAAGCTTCCAACGGTGTCGAAGCGAACTTCGGCGTGGGTCTGGGACTCGGCATTGGGCAGCGGATCGAGGAATATTCCGGTGACCGGTTTTCCCAGCAACTGATCGGAGGCGCGCTCCAGAAGTTTCAGCGCGGCGTTGTTGACCAGGGTAATGCGCCCATCGAGACCGGTGGTGATCAATCCGCTGCTGATGGACTGAATAATGTTTTCGTGGAGGATCTGAAGATCTTCGAGCGCTCCGCTGGTGTCTTTCAGCTCCACCCGCGCCTGGCGCAGCTTGGCGACCAGCAGGCCCGCCAGGTAGGCGACCGCGAGAAAGGCAAACAGGTTCACGAAAATGATCGCCTGCAGCACCTTCAGTTCGGGATGCGTGGTGCAGTAGGAGTGCACGACTCCGTAATAGTTAAGTTCGAGAACGGTGCCGTAAAGAATGAAGGCGAGGGCCGCGACCAGTTGCGCCCACACCCGGGGCAAAAGGATTCCGGCCACGATGATGACCAGAGGGTAGAGAAAGTTCAGCGAGCTGTCCCAGCCTCCGGTCTCGTGCACGACCAGGCTGACCATGATCAGATCGGTCAGGACCTGCAAGGATGCCTGCAACCGGTGCTCGCGCCAGAAGCGAGAGCAGGACTACGTAGAAGAGCGAGACCGTATACCACAGCAGCATGGTGCTGAGGAAAAGGCGCAGGGGCAGACGGGTGGGCGTCAGCTCGGCGACCGCCAACTGGATTCCGAGCAGGAAGGTAAGGATCAGGATCCGTACTTTGACCAGCCAGGCCAGCCAATTCCGCTCGTCGAATGTCGATTGCATGGTCAATCCAGGTTCAAGTCTCAAGGTTTCAAGGTTTCAAGGTTTCAAGGTTTCAGGAGTTTTTCTCTCCTTGAAACTTTGAAACCTTTCCACCTTGAAACCTCGCCTTTAAGCCGTCTTTAGCCCGCCAACTTTGCGATCATGGCGAATAGCGGCATGTAGAGTGAAATCACGATGCCGCCGATGGTTACGCCGAGCAGGCCGATGATGACGGGTTCGAGCATGGCCAACATGTCCTTGGTAGCGGCGTCGACTTCTTCTTCGTAGAAGTCGGCGATCTTCTGCAGCATGCTGTCCATCGCGCCGGTAGCTTCGCCGACGCCGATCATCTGGGTCACCATGTTCGGGAACACTCCGCATTCGCGGAGCGGATCGACGATGGTGCGGCCTTCTTCGATGGCCTTCCGCACTTTCATCAGCGCTTCTTCCAGCACGGCGTTGCCTGAGGTCCTGGCGGTGATGGCCAAACCTTCGAGAATCGGCACGCCCGAGGTGATCAGAGTGCCCAGAGTACGGGTGAACCGGCCGACGGCGATCTTGCGCAAGCAGGGATCCGACGATGGGCAAATGGAGCAGGAATTTGTCGAAGTAATAGCGTCCTCGCGGGTTCTTGCGGATCGCCTTAAGGCCGAAGACAAACTCCCACCCCGACCACGATGAAAACCCACCAGAAACTCACCATGAACCCGCTCAACCCCATCACGATACGGGTGGGAAGAGGCAGGGCAACGCCCAGGCCGGCAAACAGGTTGGCGAAGATGGGCACCACAAACTTGAGCAGGGCGCCGACGATCAGGCCCGCCAAGCTGACGACGGCGACGGGATAGATCAACGCCGATTTGACGGCAGCCTTCAGGCGAACCGCCTTCTCGACGTAGACCGCCAGACGCTGCAGAATGATGTCCAGAATACCGCCGGTTTCGCCGGCTTCAATCATGTTGGTGGTGAGATCGTCGAAGACGACGGGATATTGCCGCATGGCATTGGCCAGCGTCGCGCCGCCTTCTACGGTGGTGCGGACGCCGGTCAGCGTCTTCTGGAAGGACGGGTTTTCCTGGTTGGCGGCCAGGATTTCGAGACACTGCACCAGCGGCAGGCCGGCATCGATCATGACCGAGAACTGGCGAAAGAAAATCGCGATGTCCTTGACCTTGACCTTGCTGGTTCCGAAAGTGGGCATGGAAAACTCTTTGCCCTTTTCCCGGACGGAACCCGGCGTTATGCGCTCGCGCCGCAATGCCTGCTGCAGCGCCTGCTTGTTTGGTGCTACGCGCTCTCCGGAGATTTTCTGTCCGGAGGCGTCCTTGCCGGAAAATGTAAAAACTGGCATGGTCTTGGCCTCTCCTCAGTGTCGTCCCTGATTCCTGAATTTCCTGCAGCTCAAACTTGTTGTGCCCTGCCCATCGCGTCAGCCGCATGCGCGATGCGCCGTCCGATGTTTTATTTCGAAGCTGCCCCTCTTGCCGCTCGTTCCTGCGCCGCCGCGGTTCAACAAGCTGGCGCCGCGGTTGATCATTTCCTGCAGTTCTTCCTGATTGCTGGAGCGTGCCAGGGCCACTTCCAGCGTGACTTGTTTCTGGAAGTAGGCCGTAGCCAGAGCCTGGTTGAACGTTTGCATTCCGAACTTGTCCTGTCCCGACTGCATGGCCGAATACACCTGGTGAATCTTGTCTTCACGGATCAGGTTGCGAACGGCCGGGTTGGGAATAAGGATTTCCATGATCATGGCGCGACCCTTGCCGCTCGGTGTTGGCACCAGGCTTTGGCACATGATGCCTTCGAGCACCAGCGAAAGCTGGGCGCGAATCTGCGGCTGCTGGTGCGCGGGAAACACGTCGATGATGCGGTTGATGGTGGAAGTCGCCGAATTGGTGTGCAATGTGCCGAAGGTCAAGTGACCGGTTTCGGCGATGCGCAGCGCTGACTCGATGGTTTCCAGGTCGCGCATTTCGCCGATCAGCACGACATCGGGATCTTCACGAAGCGCGGCGCGCAATGCGTCGGTGAAGCTCTTGGTGTCGGCGTGCAGTTCGCGCTGGTTGACCACGCAGTTCTTGTTCATGTGCACGAACTCGATCGGATCCTCGATGGTGAGGATGTGGTCGTGGCGTTCGCTGTTGATCTTGTCGATCATGGCCGCCAGCGTTGTGGACTTACCGGAGCCGGTTGGTCCCGTCACCAGCACCAGGCCGCGCGGCTTGTCGCAGAGCTTGCTGACCACGGCAGGCAGGCCGAGCTGGTTGAACGACTTGATCTCGAAAGGAATCAGACGGAAGACGGCCGCCGTGGCGCCGCGCTGGTTGAACACGTTGGCGCGGAAGCGGGCCAGGCCTTTCAATCCGAAAGAGAAGTCGAGTTCGAGGCTTTCCTCGAAGCGGTGCTTCTGGGAATCCGTCATGACGCTGTAAGCCAGTTGCTTGGTCTCGGCAGGCGTCATCTGCGGAAGGTCCAGCGGCACCAGGTGCCCGTGGACGCGGATCTGGGGCGGCGAATTGGTAGTGATGTGAAGATCGCTGCCATTCATCTCCAGCATCCGTTTCAGTAAGTCACTTAATGACAGACCCATAATCGTGTTCCCTTCCCTACGTCTAAAATCGTTACGTACTTAATCGTTACGAGCTAGTGAATGGTCTCGCGGGCAACTTCTTCCAAAGTGGTGATGCCCGCCGCCACTTTGATCAGACCGCTGCGCCGGAGCGTGATCATGCCGCGCTCGATGGCCTTCTTTTTCAATTCGACCGCCGAAGCGCCGACCAGCACGAGTTCCCTGATTTCATCGTCCACTTCCATCACTTCGTACAAACCGCAACGGCCTTTGTATCCGGTGTTGTTGCAAACCCCGCAGCCTTTGCCTTTCTGAATCTTGATGGTCTTGGCTTCCTCGGGCGAGAATCCTTCTTCGATCAAGGTCTGAATTGGAACCTCAACGGTCTCGGAGCAGTCCTTGCAAATCCTTCGAATCAGGCGCTGGGCGCAGATCAGGTGAACCGAGGTCGCCACCAGGAAAGGCTCAATGCCCATGTTCATCAAGCGCGTGATGGTTTCAGGTGCGCCGTTGGTGTGCAGAGTGGAGAGCACCAAGTGGCCGGTGAGAGCGGCTTTGATGGCAATTTCCGCCGTTTCAAAGTCGCGGATTTCGCCGACCAGAATGATGTTGGGATCCTGCCGCAGGAAGGAGCGCAGGGCCGCGGCGAAGTTCAATCCAATCTGCTCCTTCATCTGCACCTGGTTAACGCCGCCCAACTGAAATTCGACCGGATCTTCCGCGGTCATGATGTTGGTGTCGGGCTGGTTGAGGCGCGAGATCGACGAATAAAGCGTATTGGTTTTGCCGGAACCCGTCGGACCGGTGACCAGCACCATGCCGTAAGGCTTGAGAATGGCTTTTTCGAACTTGACCAGAGATTCCGGCTCGAAACCCAGCTTGGTCATGTCGAGCCGCAGATTTTCTTTGTCGAGCAACCGGAGCACGATTTTCTCGCCCCACAGTGTGGGCAGGGTGCTGACGCGGAAGTCGAGCTGCTTCTTGCGGCCGCCGATATTCATTTTCAGCATGATGCGGCCGTCCTGCGGCAGCCGCTTCTCGCTGATGTCGAGCTTGGCCATGATCTTCAGACGGGAAGTAATCGCGTCCTTTAACTTCATCGGCGGCGACATGATTGCCTGCAATACGCCGTCAATACGGAAGCGCACGCGGAATTCTTTTTCGTAGGGCTCGATGTGAATGTCGCTGGCTCCGCGCTTCACCGCGTCGGTGAGCACCAGATTCACCAGTTTAACGACTGGAGCTTCGTCCGCAGCTTTCTCCAGCTGCGACAGCTCCATCTCCTGCTCTTCCGCCTGCACTTCGATGTCGCTTTCGTTCATCTCCGACATCGACTGCATTACGGTTTCGAGATCTTCCTCCGCTTTGCCCCCGTAGGCTTTGTCGATGCCCGTCAGGATGGAGCTTTCGGAGGCCACGACGGGCTCGATGTTGAAGCCGGTCATGAACTTGATATCGTCCATCGCGAAAACGTTGGTCGGGTCGACCATGGCGATGGTGAGCGATGCGCCCACGCGGCTCAGCGGAAGAATCTGGTAGCGCTTCGCGGTTTCAAACGGAATCAGCTTGACTACTGCGGGATCGATTTCAAAATACGAGAGATTGATGGCTGGGACGCCATACTGCCGGGAGAGAAAATTGGTGACATCCTCATCCGTGAGGAAGCCAAGCTTCACCAAGGCAGACCCCAGGCGGCAGTTCTGCTCCTTCTGGGCCTTGGTGGCTTGTTCCAACTGCTCTGGGGTTATGATCTTCTCTTTGACGAGAAGGTCACCCAGCCGTTGAGACATACGTCGATCTCCTATCCACGTAGTGGAACGCTGCCCGGCGAAACGTCGCCGGCATTTACACAAATCACTGCTTTTACTGGGGACAAGAGCAGTGTCTTTGTGGTGACACAAATTGTCACAGCAAGTCGATTACCGTACCAGTTACCGTAGTACTTGGACTTTTCGGTATCCTTGATACGCTGCCAGCCAAGTTTCAGAACCCGCGCCAGATGAGCTTTTTCCTCAGAAAAACCCAAATCTCAGGCTCAGGTACATGCACTTCGGTAAGCGCCACAGACTTCGCGGCGCTTCGATGCAGCGCGGTTTGCCGGCGGCATACACCTCCGCGATTCATTTCGGGCCTGCTGCAGAAAATTCACAGGCTCAATGTGACGAGTACCCTTTACAGAAGTTCCTGCTTCGGTCTAAGTAGGAGGGTCCCCGGGTCTTGGGATTGTCATCCCGAGCGAAGCGAGAAACCTTGGTTCCTGCCTGCCGCGGCGACACAGGTGGCGCTGGCAAACACCAAGGTCCCTCGCTTCGCTCGGGATGACAATCGCCGTTCGCTCATGGGTGTGCGGTCCTAAGGAGATTTCTTGTTTATCCATTGTTGGAAGTCAGCAATTCTGCCAGCGGCGCTAGCCTCGGTGTGCTGCGCTCAATCCCTGCGGCAAGAATCCGAGAACGCGGGCATGCTCGTCGGCGCGGCCGTCCGTCCCCCTCAGCTTTCGGAGCCCACCTACGCTTCCACCCTGGCTCGCGAGTTCAACATGGTTGAGGCGGAAGATGCCATGAAGTGGTGGGTGCTGCGGCCAGATCGTGCCACCTACGATTTTCGCCAGGGCGATGAAGTGGTTCGCTTCGCTGAGGCGCATCAGATGAAGGTCCGCGGCCATTGCCTGGTCTGGGGACGTTATAACCCGGATTGGCTGACGCAGGGCCACTTCACCCCACAGCAATTGTCGCGGCTGCTGCGCGAACACATTACGCGCGTGATGAAGCACTACCGTGGGCAGGTCTTCGCGTGGGATGTGGTGAACGAAGCGCTGGATGAAAACGGCAACCCGCGCGATTCCCTCTGGTACAACCAGCCCGGCATTGGATTGTCGACCGAAGGAACCGCCTACATCGAGCAGGTATTTCGCTGGGGGCATAAGGCAGATCCGCGTGCGTTGCTGTTCTACAACGAAGCGGAGGGCGAAGGGATGAATCGCAAGTCGGATGCGATCTACGCCATGGTCGAGGATTTCAAGCGCCGGGGCGTTCCGATCGATGGCGTGGGATTGCAGTTGCACATACCCACGCTTGATGCAGGCATGGCCGCCGCCGCTGACATTTCCACGAACATCGCCCGGCTTACGGCGCTGGGAGTGCAGGTTCACATCACGGAGTTGGACGTCTCTGTGCCTTTGGATTCCAGCGGCATGCCGAAGTCCGAGGACTTGACGCGCCAGGCGGAAGTCTATCGCAGCATCGTAAGAGCCTGCCTAAACAACGCGGGCTGCACGGCGATCCAGACCTGGGGATTTACCGACAAGTATTCGTGGATTGGATCCCATTCGCACGGCACCCGTGGGCACGCGCTGTTCTTTGATCGAGCGTACCAACCGAAGCCCGCCTACCACGCGGTGTGGGAGGAGCTTTCGGCGGGGCGGGCACCCGACTCTAAACCCCCCGTCAATCCCCTGCATTGAGCGCCCCGCAGCCTTTGAGTCATCTCCAGCAGCCACGCCTGCATCTATAATGAGTTCGGTCCATTCACCGCTCGCAGACCGCGATTGACTGCGATTTCCTGAAAAAGACTGGACCACTGGATTCGCGTGGTGCAGACCGTTCCAACTCGACCTCCTGAGACCTCGCAGCGCAAGCGGCTCATTATTCTGCTGACGATTGCGGTTTTTTTCTTGTTCGCAATCCTGGTTTCACAAACCGCCTTTAACCAAACCATACTGCGCCCCGATACCAATCAGCAGGCCGTGATTTTCACCGCTCTCTCGCTGCTGATATCCCTTCTGTTCGCTGCTCTTTTCTTCGTGCTGGCTGCGCAACCTGCTCAAGCTGTTTGCCGAGCGCCGGCTGGGAGTGTTGGGATCGAAGTTCCGTACCCGCATGGTGGTGGGAGCGCTGCTGCTTTCATTCGTTCCGGTGATGGTGATGTATTGGTTTGCCTACGGGCTGATGAATCGCTCGATCAACATCTGGTTTTCCACTCCGGTCGAAGAGGTGCGCGAAGATACGGATGCCATGGCTTCTCTGCTGGCCAACTATGCGGCGCAGAATGCGCGCGCCGAGGCGGTTTCCATTGCTGCCTCGCCCGAGGTGCAGCGGGCTTTCGAAGGCCACGGGTTCTCCTCCGCGGTCGAGGAATTTCGCAGCCACGAGCCCACCCTGCAGGGCGGATTTGCTCTCGCCATAGAAAACGGTATTCCAGAAGCCAGCCTCGGAGTCCCGGCGCCATGGCCGCAATTGAAGGAGAAGCTGCCGCTGGCCCAGGCCGCCGCAGCACAGCCCGCACGTTTCACCTGGGAGCAAACCGAGTACACGCTGGGCAGCGCCCCGGTTGGGAAAGATGGCTTGATCCTTGTGGCTCTGCCGTTACCGCCCGAGTTCTCGAAAACGGTTAGGCAGATCGAAGCCAGCCAGCAGCGTTATCTGCAGCTTAGCCACGAGCGCAAACACGTTCGGCAGACCTACATGCTCTTGCTGGGCCTGCTGACCATGATGGTTCTGTTTGTCAGCACCTGGCTGGCGCTGTTTCTCTCGAAGCTGGTGACTCGTCCGCTGGCTGCGCTGGCCGAGGCGACGCAGGCAATTTCTCGCGGACGTCTCGACTACCGCATCGATGTGAGCGCCGCAGATGAAATTGGAGATCTGGTCCGCTCGTTCAACCGGATGGCTGAAGAGCTCGAAACCAGCCGTCGTCAGAATGAAGCTTCGAGCCGCGATGCCAGCGCGGCCAATGCCGAACTCGACCAGCGCCGCCGCCAGATGGAGACGGTCCTCGAGAGCATTCCCACCGGTGTGCTTTCTCTCGATGCCACGCGCTCGGTGACTCACGCCAACCACGCCCTGCTGCGCATGTTCCACCCCCAGGGCCTCGCGGAGGGAGAGCAAATATTGCGCGGAGCGCAACTGGCCGACGTGTTCCCGCCGGAAGTGTTGCAGGACCTGGAGCCACTTTTGCGCCGGGCCGACCGCATGGGCATGACCACCAGCCAAATGGAGATGACTTTGCAACGCACGTCTCTCAGCGTGGCCGTGACCGTGGCCACACTGCGCCATCAGGACGAGCGCTCCGGCTACGTGATCGTGTTCGAAGATCTCTCTGACCTGCTGAAGGCGCAGAAGCAGGCCGCGTGGCGTGAAGTCGCGCGCCGTGTCGCGCATGAGATCAAGAATCCTCTCACGCCCATCGCGCTATCCGCGGAACGCATTCAGCGTCATCTGGAACGCGGGATGCCTCTCGACAAGACCTCGCTCGATATCGTTCGTTCCTGCGCCCAAACAGTTGCGAGCGCGGTCGAAACCGTTCGGAGGCTGGTGGATGATTTCTCCGCACTGGCCCGCTTCCCGGCTTCGAATCCGCACCCGGCTGACATTAATGCGGTCATCGAGAGTGCGCTCTCCATGTTCAACGGCAGACTCGACGGCATCAATCTCCACAAGTCGCTGGCGGCAGACTTGCCCAAAGTGATGGCCGACGGGGAGGCGATTAAGCGGGCCGTGGCCAACCTCGTGGACAACGCCGCCGAGGCTTTGCAGGATTCGCTGCTGCGCGAGATTCAGATTTCAACTTCACTGGTAGCCAGCCGCGACGCGGTAGAAATCACGATCGCAGACACCGGCCATGGCGTTACGCGGGAGCTAAAGGAAAAACTTTTTCTGCCGTATTTCTCCACCAGAAAACGCGGAACCGGGCTCGGTTTGGCGATCGTGAGCCGCGTCATCGAAGAGCACCATGGATCCATTCGGGTGGAAGAAAACCAGCCGGTCGGCGCGCGCTTCATCGTTGAACTGCCGGTCATTCCTGAACCCGCGCTGGCAGCGGTCACGGCGCAGCATGCATAAAATTCTCATCGTTGACGACGAAACCGGCATTCGCGAATCCCTGCAGGGAGTGCTGGCGGACGAGGGCTACGAAACTGCGTCGGTTGAGAGCGGTGAAGAATGCCTCAAGCTGCTGCGGCGTGAACACAACTATGAAGTGGTGCTGCTCGATATCTGGCTGCCCGGCATCGATGGCCTTGAGACGCTGGAACGAATCCGTGAGATGGACAACCCGCCCGAAGTAATCATGATTTCCGGACATGGCACCATCGAAACCGCGGTGCGTGCCACCAAACTAGGTGCTTACGACTTTCTGGAAAAGCCGCTCTCCATCGACAAGACGTCGATCCTGGTCAAGAACGCGATCGAATCGAAGAAACTGCGGCACGAGAACGTCGATCTGAAGAAACAGCTTCACGGCAAGAGCATGATCGTGGGCGACAGCATTCCCATGAAAGCGCTGCGCCAGCAGATAGGCCTGATGGCACCGACCAACGGCCGAGTGCTCATTTACGGCGAATCTGGCACCGGGAAAGAACTGGTGGCCCACGCGATCCACGCGCAAAGCCTTCGCAAGGATGAGACTTTCGTCGAGGTGAATTGCGCGGCGATTCCCGAGGACCTGATCGAGAGCGAACTGTTCGGCCAATACAAAGGATCGTTCCCCGGAGCCGTCGACAAGGACGGGAAGTTTCAGAAGGCCAACGGAGGGACGCTGTTTCTCGACGAAGTAGGCGACATGAGCCTGAAAACGCAGTCGAAGGTGCTGCGCACGCTGGATGAGCAGCGCGTCGCTCCTCTGGGCAGCGAGAAGACGATTGTCGTGGATGCGCGCATTATCGCCTCTACCAACAAAGATCTGGAAGAGGAAATTTCGCGGGGGAATTTTCGCGAGGACCTTTTTTACCGGCTGAACGTGATCCCGTTCTTCGTGCCTCCGCTGCGCGATCGCAAGGAAGATATTCCGCTGTTTGCCCGGTATTTTCTAAAAGACCTGGCCGCAACCTACGGGAGACGGCCGCGGGAGATTACCGATGACGCCGTCGAGGCCCTGATGCGTTATTCGTGGCCGGGCAACGTGCGCGAATTGCGCAATGTGATTGAGCGCATTGTGATCATGAACCCCATGACTACGAAATTCGACTTGAAGCATCTGCCGACGCTGGTCTACCGCGACGGCCACCGGCGGGCGGCACGCAGCGAGTTCTCCACGCTGCACCAGGCGCGCGACGCCTATGAACGGGATTTCATTCTGAAGAAGCTCGACGAGAACCACGGCAACGTCACTCGCGCCGCGGAAGTGCTGGGCCTGGAGCGCAGCCATCTGTATCGCAAGATGAAAACACTGGGAATCACTGTGAAGGAATAAGGGGCAAGCAGGCGCTACCGCTTTACCATGCGAATTTCGGTGCCGTTTTTTCTGAATTCCACTTTATCCATGAGCTGATTGATCAGGAAAATTCCGCGACCGTGATTGGAATAAACGTTTTCCCCGACCGTGCACGTGGGGATGGCGTCCGGACGAAAACCAGGACCTGGGTCTCGCACCACGATCAGCACGCCGCGCTCATCGTCGCTGCTCACCAGGCATTCGACCGTCTTGGTGGGATCTTCCTTGGCGCCGTGAATCACGGCGTTGGCCAACGCCTCTTGCACCGATAGCTCGATGGCGTCTTCTTTGCCGTCGACGCCCTTCATCTGGCGGACCACCCCCATCACTTCTTGCACCACGGGATCAACCGCCCGCCGGTCGGCGGAAAGCGTTACCCGCAAAAGCAAATGTAGTTGATCGGGATCAAAATCTTTTTCGGGAAGTGGTTCCTCGGTGGAATCCGCCATGTTTTGGCTCGTCTTCGACTTAACGCTGTGGTCAGCTTATTCTAGCTGTGAAAGCTCAATCCGACAAACTTGTCAGTTGCCTGTACCTGGTAGCCAGTACCCAGCAACTCTAGCTGACAACTGGCTACTGGGTACTGGGTACTGGCACTCGTTTTCTGGGACCGCTTTCCCGTTTGGACGGCGCTTGCCGCGGCTCAATCCGGCCGCCGGTCAGATGTTCCAACTGCCTTCTCCAGTCGAGTTCTTCCACAAAACCGCGCGACTCGCGCCAATTGGGCTGCACTTTTACATAGAGCTCGAGAAAGACCTTTGTTCCGAGCATGCGCTCGAGTTGCAGGCGCGCCGAAGTGCCAATGCGTTTGAGCATCTGTCCCTTCTTGCCGATCAGGATGCCCTTCTGCCCTTCACGCTCACAGTAGATGGTGGCGGCAATGCGCGCGAGCTTCGCACCTTCTTCAAAGGAGTCAACGATCACCGTGGTGGCGTACGGCAGTTCTTTCTCCGTTTCTACCAGCACGCGCTCGCGAATGATTTCGGCAGCCATGAAGCGCGCCGGCTGGTCGGTGACCTGGTCCGGTGGAAAATACGGCGGGCCCGCGGGCAGCGCTGCCGTCACGTGCTTCAGGAGTATTTCGAGTCCATCGCGTTTCAGCGCTGAGATTGGAATGATCTCCTGGAATGAATGCAGCTTCTTGTACTCTTCGATCAACGGCAGCAGTTGGCCCTTGCCGCCGCGCAGCAGGTCGACTTTGTTCAGGATGAGGTAAACCTTCGTCGCCGAGTGCTTCAGCATCTGTATCGCGAACTCATCGCGCCGATCCAGCTTGCGCGTAGCATCCATGATCAGGAGAACCAGATCGCAGCCTTCCAGCGCCTCGCGCACCTCGACCATCATCTTGCGGCCGAGGGAGCTATCCGGCTTGTGCACGCCCGGCGTATCGATCAAGACGATCTGCGCCGCGTCGCGACCCTTTGCCTTGGGAAGGTTGACGATGCCCTGAATGCGATTCCGCGTGGTTTGCGGTTTGGGCGAGATAATAGCGAGTTTTTCGCCCACAAGAGCATTCAGCAACGTGGACTTGCCGGCGTTAGGGCGACCTAGAATGCAAACAAAACCGGAGCGGAAAGGCATAGGATCGGGCTTCGGGCTTCGGCTACCGGGCTTCGGCAAAATCGAAGACTGAAATCCCCATTCCGACTATATCAGGCCATTGCTGTGCTGAAGCCCGATGGCTGAAGCCCGAAGCCCGATTCAAATCAGCTTCAACTGCCGCGGCTGCATCGCGGTGATTCTCACGCGTTCCACCTTGCGGTCGGTCGACTCCAGCACTTCGAAGCGCAGGCCGTCGTCATCGACAGTTTCGCCCCGCTGCGGGATGTGTCCCGCCAATTCGCTCACCAGGCCCGCCACGGTGGCCGATTCCTTTCCTTCCGGCTTCGATCCAAACAGTTCGGCGAGGCGGTCCACATCCATTCCTCCGGAAACGATGAAGGACTGATCATTCTCTCTGACAATCTCGGGCTTCTCGTGCTCGTCGCGGATTTCACCCACGATTTCTTCGACCAGGTCTTCGATCGTCACTAGTCCTGCCACGCCGCCATATTCATCGACCACGATCGTCATACGGATGTTGTTCTTCTGCATCTCGCGCAGTAGATCGCTGCCAAGTTTGCTCTCAGGCACGAAATATACATCGCGTCGCATCAGGGTCTCGAGAGTGCGTTTGGAAGCCTCGGTGTCCGGCACCTGCAAAACGTCCTGCGCATAGACGATGCCTCGGATGTTATGAATACTTTCCGCATACACCGGAACCCGCGAGTAGTGCTTGGTGCGCAGCATTTCGATGAAGCGCTCGACTGTGGTGTCGACCGGCACCGCAAACATCTCCGGCCGCGGTTTCATGGCCTCGCGCACCGTCTTCCCGCTGAATTCCACCACAGACTGAATCAAATCGCGATCGCCCTCCTGGATAATGCCTTCTTCCTGACCCGCTTCGATCAGCGCATCCACAGCCTCGGACGCGCTCTCCGGCTGCTCGCCTGTGTTTTGCCGAGTCAGCGATGCCACCGATTGCAGGAAGCCCAGGACAATGGTCACGGGCAGCACCACATAAATCAGCACGGTTAGAACCCACGTCCAGCGAACGAGCCATGCGCCGTCGGTGCGCGAGAAGAAGACAAAGGGCAGAAATTGGTTGAATACAATGATGACGAGAATCAGGCTGATCGCGGCCTGCAGGATCTCGTAGATGCTCCAGCGCTGATCGCCAAACACGGCGAAGCCGACCAGCAAAGCGATCGTCGCCGTGGTGATCTGCTTAAGCACCGCCATGGAGAGCGATGCCCGGGCGCGGCTCACGTGCAGTTTGGGCTCAACCCTCTGCTCGAAGACATCGATGTTGTCCTGAAATTCGCGCGAGAGAAATTTGCCGATCTCCTGGTAGACGCGGTCAACATAAGAAGCCAGGGCCAACAGGCCGAGCAGCGGGATCAGCGCGAGTGCGACGGCCCAGTTCATGCGCGGCTCCGCCTTGCGGCAGACGTGCGATGCTGTCGTTGCGCGCGTTCGATCAGACCAGCCTCCAACTTCAACTGCCGCCGCAACCAGCTCTCTTTGCGTGCCATCTCCCCATTATCGCGCTCATGATCGAAGCCCGCCAGATGCAGGATGCCGTGCAGCACCAGAATTTTCACTTCATCCGCCACAGAATGGCCCATGCGCCTGGCACTCTCGCGAGCGATGTCGGCGGAAATCGCCACGTCCCCGGCAACGCGCTTGGCATGCCGTGGCGTCGCCGGCGGCGCTGGAAACGACAGCACATCCGTGGCCTTATCCGCACCGCGGAATCGCCGGTTGAGAGACTTTAACTCGGAACTGCTGGTCACGAGCACATTCACCGTGTCACGCAAATGGACCGCACGCCTCGCCCGCAGCGCAAACCGCTCAAGCGTCGATGAACTCAGCCCGGCGACTCTTTTTCGGAGGATAACCAAGCAGATCACCTACTCGCTCCGAGCGCACTTGCGAATAGCGCCCGCAAAATAAATAGGAGGGCCCGGTTTCAGCCCTCCCTGCGGTTTGAGATTTTATTCTGCCGAGGCTTCTCTGGATCTGTCGTTCGCGTTCGACTCCGGGCTCCTCACCTCGCCGCTCTTAACATCGAAGCCCTTCGCCTCGCCGTTTTTTCCCACTGCCGGCAGCAGCATCTGCTGTTCGGCAATGTGCATCTTGTGCTCGTCATACGCCCGGATGATGCGCTGCACCAGATGATGCCGCACTACGTCAGTTTCGTCGAAGTGCACGAACGTCAAACCCTCGACCCGGTTCAATACATCGATGGCTTCCAGCAACCCACTACGGCGCGCGTTAGGCAAGTCGATCTGCGTGATGTCGCCGGTAATCACCGCCTTGGAGTTGAATCCCAGGCGGGTGACGAACATCTTCATCTGCTCCGAAGTCGTGTTCTGCGCTTCGTCGAGAATCACGAACGAATCGTTCAGCGTGCGCCCGCGCATAAATGCGATGGGTGCAATCTCGATGACGTTCTTCTCCAGATAGCGGTCCACCTTTTCCGGATCGAGCATGTCATAGAGCGCGTCGTACAGCGGACGCAGGTAAGGATCGATCTTGTCCTGCAACGTGCCCGGCAAAAACCCCAGCCGCTCGCCCGCTTCCACCGCCGGACGCGCCAGGATGATTCGGTTCACCCGCTTGGCGAGCAGCGCTGAAATCGCCATCGCCACAGCAAGATAAGTTTTCCCTGTACCCGCGGGACCAACGCCGAAAACCATGTCGTGCGTCTCAATGGCTTCGACGTATCGGCGCTGATTCACGCTCTTCGGCTGCACCATGCGGCGGCCGAGCGAACGCTGCCGTCCGGCGTCGGCCAGTCCGCGCAGGGTTGCGCTCGAATCCGCGGTCAGCACGCGCAGCATGCTGTTCAGGTCGCCATTGTTGAAGCTGTATCCGGATTTCTGCAGGCTCTCGTAATCGGCAAACACCTGCTCAGCGCGAGCCACGTCGCGCGCCGCGCCCTCCAGTTCAATCGCGTTCGATCGCAGGTCAATGGTGACGTTCAGGCCATCTTCCAGCACACGCACGTTCTCGTCGCGCGTGCCAAACAGAGTCTCGATGTTGGGACTAATCCCGATGCTTTTCTTCATTCAATCTCTTTGAGGATTCAACCTCTTGACGACAGGAAATGACAAAACAGGATTGTGCTTCGAGACGGGACCAGCCGGAATGCTCATGCCCAGGAGGCAAGTCACTACCATTAAGTAAAGCCTACCCCGCGGAGGGGTGCGAGTCAATGGGCGCTGGCAACGAAGCTTCCCGACGCAAGAGATCGTTCCGTCAATGTTGTCATTCCGACCCCTTCGCAGCCGCGCCAAGCGGCGAGAAGGGCTGAGGAATCCGCTGTGGATCGCACCAGTTCCGTCCGCGTGAGCCACACGCCAGAAGCTCAAGCGTTTGACCGGTCAGGACTTAGTCCCGTAGAATAGTGCATTCGGTACTCACCGGAATATCTCGCTGCATACACAAAGGCTAACGAAGCGATATGGCTAACCATTTTTCGGCGCTCAAACGCGCCCGTCAGACCACGAAGCGCACGGCCACCAACCGCGCCAACACCTCCCGCCTGCGCACCGCGCTGCGCACTCTGCGCGAGACCATCGAAAAGGGCGACAAAGCTGCGGCCGAGAAGACTTACCGCGAGACGGTGTCCGCGCTCGATAAGGCCATCCAGAAGGGTACGCTGCACGGGAACACTGCGGCGCGCTATAAATCGCGCCTGGGTAAGCGCGTCACGGCGATGAAGTAGGTTTTAGCCCTTAGCTTTTTGCTCTGCCTGCTCGGTCTGCCTTAGTGTCAGCCCCGGCTGGCCGACGTGAGGAGCCAGCTTTTTCTTCCATCCCGATCTGAAGATGCCTGCGGAGCCGCCGGAAGATGGGCTGGTCGCCTTCTCCTCCCACAACAGCTTGCCAGCAGAATCAAAACACTGCATGTGGATCGTCACCACGGTCCCCCACCTGTTCTGTCCGACGTTCACGTACAGCAAGCTGTCAGCCCCAGCCTTCGCGACTAGGTCGAGCATGGTCGACAGGGGCATGTAGCCAGTTTCGTTAGGACTACCGAACTTTTGAGGCCCGTAGTTTGATATCTCCACCCCGCTGGAGCTCAGGAAGTCGACCATTCCCATATAGACAGATTGAAACGACTCGGCGGGATAACCATATCCGGCGACCCAGACACCCGGGTGTTTCTCGGCTTTCGCCGTATCAGATTTCAAAGATTCAAAAGCCCGCGACTTGGACGAAAACGCCAGAGTTTCCAGCTTACCGCGCACGTAGTTGATAGGTATCGTGAAATTCAAATTTTCGCCATTCACCACCTTGAAAGACATCACTCCGATTGCTTCCCCGTGGCGATTTAACAGAGGGCCCCCACTGCTTCCAGGGCTCGCGGGTGCCGACGTCTGAATCACGCGCACTCCTTCGTCTAGACGGATGCCGCTGACCAGACCACTTGAGACTGTCTGATCTAGTCCTCGCGGAGCGCCAACAAGCAGCACGTCGTCGCCCACCTGCACAGCAGCAGAGTTTCCCAAAGGAATCGTGGGCAGGTCGACTGCCTCAATCCTGATAAACGCGAGGTCCTCGACGGGGTCCGAACTCAGAAGGTACACATTCCTGTAAATCTCGCCAGATGCGAATCTAACGGCCACGGCGGTAGCATCGGCGACAACGTGATGATTGGTCACTATCGTCCCGTCCGACTTGACCACAAATCCGCTCCCAAGGCCCTTATCGGTTTCTACGACCACCACGGCAGGTCGAACGTGCGCTACGACATCGGACCACCCGACTGCCGCAGCCGGCCCGTCCGCGGATGGAATCTGGGGCAACTGCTGAGCCACCGCGCAAAGAGGACAGATCAAGAGGAGAGCGACCAGCAACGAACGAGACATTCTCACCCCCTTCGCGAGCAGTATACATACGGCTTCCTGACTTACGAGAGCCAGATCTCCTTTAGTACTCTCGCCCAGTTTCCACCGATCACAAGACGTACCTGCTCATCGGTGTAGCCACGCCTTACCAGGGCCGCGGTCAATTCGTACATCCGCGTCGTTCCGCCGAGCCCAGCGACCACCTCATGGTCACCATGCACGTGATAACGAGGATCGGCTTTCGCGAGCATCTCTTTCAGCACTTGTGGAGAGCCCAGGTCGTTGCTCTCGATCCCGGCATCGGAGCCGACGCCTACATGCTCGATGCCGACGAGATCGCGGACGTGATCATAGTGATCGACCACATCCTCAACGGTAACCGGTTCGCTCCCTTTTACCATGAATGCAATATCAGTGATTCCCATGACGCCGCCCTTCGCGGCCAGCTTGCGAATGGCGTCGTCGGTCGTGGCGCGGAGTGCGTTTGGATTCAGGGCGCGACAATTTCCGTGCGAGAGAATCACGGGCGTTTTCGATCTTGCGATGGCGTCCAGTTTCGTCTTGTCGCTAGCGTGGCCGAGGTCGACCGCCATGCCGATGCTGTTCATCCGGTCGATGATCTTTCCGCCATACTCGCTGACTCCACCGTCGTAAGGCTCGAAGGCGCCGTCCGCGATGAGGCTTCTGAAGTTGTAGCTGAGCTGGGAGATACGCAGCCCATATCCGAAACAGCGGTTCACGTCGTCCACAGTCTGGAACTGACCACTCGTCTGCAGACCAAAAAGAATGCCGAGCTTGCCCTGCTCCTTGGCTTTCGCCAGATCAGCAGAGCCGTTGATGCGCATCAACCACTGCGGATATTGGACGATGAAGCTGTTCCATTTGGCGAAGAGTTGCTGGGCATCGGCGAAGTCGTCGGCGCCGTCACCGAAGTTGATGACGGAAACGCCGGTGCTCTGAAATCGCCGGAAATCCGCTTCGGTGAAGGCTCCGGGCTGGGTCAGCCACTTCTCTTTCAGTTCATTCTGGTCCTTGCGATACAGAAACTGGTTCAGCATGTCGATCACAAGAGATTCGCGGATGAGCCGTACAACCCGCTCCGGGTATTCCTGCGCCGATTGCGCGAATACGCGGTAGCTCTTGCGAAGAATGAAGGGCGCAACTGCTATGGCGCTGAGCGCGCCCTTCAGGAATGTGCGTCGCGGAACAGGTCTCAAGAGTAGGCCTCGATCACGCTTAGATGAAGCGACCAGTATCCACTAAGACAGTATTCACCAAAGTGAGGCTAAGATGCTGCAGCTTTACACCGGCAACTGTTCCTGCATCCATCCTGGCGTTTCCAGTTTCGCCTCGGTGGTCAGATCCATCACCAGGCGTTCGAGGACCATGCGCTTGCTGACGGGATTGGAACGCAAGGCGAGATCGGCCTTGGCCACGAGGCGAATCGCGCGCGTCAAATCGCGGCGTGACTTATAGCGGCGCGCCTGCTTAATGATGTCGTCGGCCGCGAACGGAGGCACGCGGAAGCCCTGCCACAGCGCGGCCCAGAGCATGCGCTGGTCGCGCACGTTGCGTTCGAGAATCACCAGCATCTGGCGAAAGGTTTTCGCCAGCATGTAAATGTGTCCGATGGCGGCTTCTTCGCCTTCGCCCGAAGACAGGATCGCATCCAGCACTTCGAGCGCGCGCACGCGGTCTTTGGAAGAAATGGCGTCGGTCAACTCATATAAAGATCGCTGCTTGGCGGCGAGGACCATGGTCTCCACATCGCCCAGCGTGATGCGATTCCGGGCGCCGACGTAGAGCATCAGCTTTTCCAGTTCGTTCGAGATCATCATCATGTCGCCGCCGAGCGCGTCGACCAGTTCGCGGGCGCCGTCGGGATCGATCTTCACTGGGACCGAGCGGCTGGTGCAGTAGTCGGAAATCCAGCGCACAGCTTCACCTTCCTCTACCCGCGCCAGTTCAACGATGCCGCAGTACGCGCCCATGGTTTCGCGAATGCGCTGGTAGCGTTCTTTATCCTGCATTTCCATGCGGCGAACATCGGCGGGAATGCTGATGTGGTCGGCAACGAAGACCACCATCGCGTCGGGATTCGGATGCTTGCAATACTCTTCGATGGCCACAAGCTTTTCTTCATTCGAGCCGCGGCCGAAAAGACTCTTCACGCCGCGCACAAAGAACACTTGAAAGGGAGCCATCAACGAGGGCGTGCGGGCGCGGTCGAGAACTTCGGCAAGATCATTTTCCCCGAGATCGAACTCGAACACGCTGAAGTCACGGAGATCCGCCGGAACCAGGTGTTCGAGAATGGCATCGCGGAAGCGTTTGCGGAAGAAAGCTTCATCGCCCACGAATACATAGGCCGGACGCAGCTTGTGCGATTCGATCTCGCTGACAAACCGATCCGCCTGGAGGAACGCCCGCATCAGAAGTTCTCCGCGCTCGAAACCATCGTCTTCAAGAACTCTGCCACAACTCTAGCATCTAGAAGCCCTCCAGGATGTTAGAAACCAGTGTACGGGCGAAATCCTGCGCCAGGCGCCGAAAGGCAGGCGAATCTTCTTCGAAAAAACTGGTCAGATCCTGAGAGACCTCATATTGCTCGCGAAACAGATACGAAGGATTCTGGTAGAGCACTTTGCCTTGCCGGTCAGTGAGCGAGACCTTCATGCTTACCACCACCAGGACACTGGCAGCTTGTCCGGTCGCGGAGTTGTAGGTAAGCGGCGACGAAGAGGCTGAAAGCACAGTGCCGCGCAGCGTGGCATCGGCGGCGTCACCGGG
This sequence comes from uncultured Acidobacteriaceae bacterium, assembly GCA_963800575.1. Taxonomy (GTDB): domain Bacteria; phylum Acidobacteriota; class Terriglobia; order Terriglobales; family Acidobacteriaceae; genus Sulfotelmatobacter. The sequence continues at coordinate 277,171 of CAWDBN010000015.1, read as the reverse complement.
ATCGTTAAGGATGTGATAGTGCGTGCGCATCGTGAATTCGCGCACTACGGATGAAGTGAGCAGTTGCTCGATACGGTAGGTCGTAGTCTCATTTACGAAAGCTGGAACCGCGATCGTCTTGACATTTTCCGGGAGCTGCACCGCGTGGCCAGCCGTGTGATATCCGCAACCTGTGGTCGCCAGGATCCATGTCAGGATCAGCATCGCCCCGGCAAGCCGCCAAACCTTCATTGGATTTTTCCCAGCGGGCGGGTTGGGATCATGCTCTCAGCACATTCCACCGCGGTCATAGCCGCGATGCGCAGGTTGTCGGCGGCCGCCCAGAGCCAGACTCCGTTCGGCCGGGCCGCGTCGTTCTTGAGTGAAACCAGAATGTTCGCCTGACCCGCCGTGTTCACATTGCTCGGCTGCGAATCATCTTCCGCGCCCGCCAGAACCACGTGATCTCCGGCAAGCGACTGCGACAATCGTTCTCGATCGACTGCCTGCTCCATCTCCAGGAAAATGGCTAGCGTTAGTCCGTGAAACACAGGCGGCTGCAACATCATGAGCGAGGGCTGCGGCGCGTCAGCTCCGGCAATCTCGCGGTAATCGCGCTGCACGCGGGCTTCCACCGAATCCAGCGACAGTTTCGATGCCTGCCCGTATCGCGCAACCATGTTGAAAGCAACTTGCACGTCGAAAATATCTTTGGGCAGGGGCTGGAACGACAGCAGATTGACAGTCTGCTGGTGCAACTCGTCCATGCCTTTCTGTCCTTGCTCGGACACCGGAAGGAAAACTGTCGCCTCCGCGCTGCGGATCGCTCCCGCCTTGCGCGCCCGCAGCAGCAGCAAAGCCAGAGTCACGGAGGCAGGATGCGCTACAACGCATGGAGCCGGCTGTAGCTCCGGCAGCCACAACTCGCCGCGCTCGCGCTCCGTCCAGAGCGAGCGGACGGTGGCGCCCGGCTCTTCTTCCAAAGCGCCGGAAAGATCGACGATGGCGCTGCCGGCGTCGCGGGCGCGTTTCCAGTTCTGCCGCGTACATTCCTTGTCCGCAGCAAAGAAGGTAAAGTCCACATGCGTAAACTGTTCCGAGCGGACGCTCTGGATGAAGTTGATTTCGTCGCCCGTCGCTTCCAGTTGGCCGATGGACTCATCATCATCGAGCAGGCGCACATCAACCGCAGGGAATTTTCGCTCGTTGAGCATCTCGGCGACTTCCTTCCCTTTCAGCGTAGCTGCACCCACGATGGCCGCGCGGAATAGCTGCCCCCGCGGGGAAGAAGACGGCGATGATGCCGCGATTTTGGACGGCGTACTCATGAAGTCTGCGAAGCCTCCGTATAGGTGGGCGGTGGTGGCTGGTTGCGTCGCCGGAACATCCACTGCAATCGCCAGAACACTCCGGAGAACGTATAGAGCAGCGCAACCCCGAACAACGCCGGCTTGGAGAAGAACCATATGCCGGCAACCAGAGCGCCCAAAAGAATGATCAGCCGGAAGGGATGGCGCGAGCGGAAATCAATATCCTTAAAGCTATAGAACCGCCAGGTGCTAACCATCAGATAGCCCACGGCGGCCACCATGGCAAGCCAGGTGATCGCCGTGTACCAGGATTCGAGCGGAGCCCCGGACTGAAAATGAACCACTGCCGCAATTACTCCTGCCCCAGCCGGAATCGGCATGCCGACAAAATATTTCTTGCCGGGGCGTCCCGGATTCGAAGGCTGCGGGTTGGTCGTAATGTTGAAGCGCGCCAGGCGGCTGGCTCCGGCCATCAGAAACAGGAAGGCGGCAATCGCTCCCAATTGGGTAAGCTTGATGTTCCACTCCCACTCGGTGAGCGTGACCTGCGGCATCAGGTGAAAACCCCAGGTCCAGGCCAGCATCGCAGGAGCCACGCCAAAGGTGATTACGTCCGCCAGCGAATCGAACTCTTTGCCGAAGTCGCTGGAGGTGCCGGTCATGCGGGCGACGCGTCCATCGAGGCCGTCGAACAAAACGGCAAACCCAATTGCTTTGGCGGCATTGTCGAGGTGCGCGAAATTCGCCGCACTGGCGTGAACCACTTCGAGAATGGCGTAAAAGCCCGCCGCCATATTCCCCGTGGTGAACAGCGAAGGGAGAATGTACATCCCCTTGCGCATGCGGCGGGTGGATCCTTCATCGTGCCTGCGTCTCGGAGCCGGGAGATCCATCAGCGCCCCCCTTTCGCAGCGGAATAACTGCCTGCACCTGCGAGTTCGCCCTTGGGTTGCAGGTAGGCCAGCACGCTTGCCCCGCCGCGCACCCGGTCGCCAACTCTTACCTGCAGTGCAGCGGTAACATCGCACAACACATCCACGCGCGAGCCGAATTTGATCAGCCCCACGCGCTGCCCACGTTCCAGCCGCTCGCCTATCTTCGGATGAAACACGATTCGTCGCGCCAGCAATCCGGCAATCTGCTTAAAGACGACCACCTGGCCGTCGCCTTCCACGCGGACAATATTCTGCTCGTTCTGCTCCGCCGAAGCTTGATGCATGGCGTTCAGGAACTTCCCGCGCTGGTAGCGAACTTCGCGGACCACTCCCGCGATCGGTGAGCGATTCACATGCACGTCAAACACGCTCAGGAAAATACTGATGCGAACCTGCTTCTCGCCGCCGACCGTAACAATGGAAGCTTCTGTAACTTTCCCATCGCCAGGAGAAACTACAGCTCCTGGCGCATCCGGGATGACTCGCTCCGGATCGCGAAAGAACCAGAGGAAGAAGACGGCCAGCAACAGCGGCGCCACGGCCCAGGCAGGCTGAGTGAACCAACCCACCAGCACCGCAGCTGCGATTAAAGCCAGCGCGTAAAAGTAGCCGTCACGAACCATGGGAGCAGTGGTCCATTATAGAGCAGAGGCGAGTATAGAGCAGAGGCGAGCGAGGCTGGCTCAAGTTCGATCGGGTGGGGGTCTAAGTCCAAATAAAGAAAGGCGCTGATGAGCGCCCGTGGGTAGATAGAAAAATTCCTCTAGCGGCGACGGCCGCCGTGGAACCGCCAACAAATTTATGCTACGTGAGTTCCGAACTGCTGCCTGTACTCCCGCTCAATGGATTGCATCTGGTCTTTGAGCCGCAGCTTCAGTTTCTTGAGCCGAACTTCTTCCAGCTTTTCATCTTCGCTGAGGTAACGTTTTTGGGTGAGACTTTCGAGGCGGGTGGAATATTGCATGTGCTCCTGAGCCAGCTTGCGGAATTCGTCGTGGCTGGTCAGGAGAGTGTCTTTCGGAGTCAGCATCCAGCAGACCTCCAACCGGGATTCACTGGCTAAACGTACCACAGCACCATAATCGGTTCAATGCCGAATTGTGGTGCAATCTCGTTATGAGAAAGAACCTATATTGAGCGGCGGCAAAGCGACGGTTAGTCGTCCGCCGTCGCGGTGACTTCCGGTTCCCTTAAGCCGTCGGCATTCGCGGGCGCCCGCTCCACGTGACCCACATGCCCCACATTTAACTCCTGGTCTTTGTACTGGAGTTGGTAGAGCTTGAAGTAAATCCCGCGCTGGGCCAGGAGTTGCTGGTGCGTGCCCATTTCACGGACCTGGCCCTTGTGCATGACGATGATTTTGTCGGCGCGCTGCACGGTGGAGAGCCGGTGGGCGATGATCAGCGACGTGCGTCCCTCGACCATGCGGTTGAGGGCGTCGCGCACGCGGAATTCAGTTTCGGTGTCCACGCTCGAAGTGGCTTCGTCGAGAATCAGGATTTTCGGTTCGTGGGCCAGGGCGCGGGCGAATGAGATCAGCTGCTTCTGTCCTGTGGAAAGCGTAGAGCCGCGCTCGCGAACTTCTTCGTCAAAGCCCTTGGGCAAGGCGCGGATGAAGTCGGCGAGGTTCACGTCTTCAGCGGCCTGCTCGATGTCCGCGTCCTGGATGCGTTTTGTTCCTAGGCGGATATTTCCGCCGATGGTGCCGCTGAAAAGGAATGGATCCTGCAGGACTACGCCGAAGCGACCGCGCAGGTCGGCGAGATCCATGTCTTTGACATCGATGCCATCGATTCTTACTGCGCCTTTCTGGACGTCGTAAAAGCGCAGCAACAGCGAGATCAGCGTGGTCTTGCCCGCTCCGGTGTGGCCGACAATGGCTACGGTTTCGCCGGGCTCGATGGCGAAGGTTACATCACGCAGCACCCAGTCTGGGGCCGAATCACGTGTCGCTGAACCTTCCGCCGCTTCGCGATAGGCGAACCAGACGTGGTCAAACTCCAGGCGGCCCGGGCCGTCGGGGCGCTTCGTGACCGCGGGCGAAACTACCTCGACCGGCGTATCCAGCAGCTTAAAGATGCGTTCGCTGGCGGCCATCGCCGATTGCAGGATGTTGTATTTTTCGCTGAAGTCCATGATGGGACGAAAGAAGCGCAACGCGTATTGGATGAAGGCGACCAGCACGCCCAGCTCTGCCGCTCCGCGCACCAGGCGGAAGGCTATCAGCGTCTTCCAGTTGAAAGTTACGGCGACGCTGGTCACGGAAATATTCCGCATCACGCCGGCGCCGCCGAACCAGATGACGCAGGCGATCGCGATCGACGAGAGAACATCGATGGCGGGGTAGTAAAGCGAGTAGGCGAGGATCGCGTCTTTGTACGCCTCCATGTGGCTGCGATTGATTTCAGAGAAGCGGGTGTAGGCTTTGCGCTCGCGATTGAAAAGCTGCAGCACGACCATGCCGCTGACGTGCTCCTGCAGATAGGAGTTGATGCGAGCGATGGCGACGCGGATGCGCCGGTAGGAATCGCGCACCCGGTCGCGAAAAATCTTTGTGGCCACCACGATGAAAGGAAGAACGGCAAAGGTAATCAAGGCCAGCTTCCAGTTCATGCACAGCATCACGCCGAGAATGCCCGCGAGCACGAAGATATCTTCGAAGATGGAGACCACGCCGGAAGTGAACATTTCATTCAAGGCGTCCACATCGGTGGTGACGCGCGTGACCAGGCGGCCGACAGGGTTTCTGTCGAAGAAGGCAACGTGCAGCCGTTGCAGATGGCGGAAGATCTGTCGGCGAAGGTCGAACATCACTTTCTGGCCGGTCCACTGCATGAAGTAGGTTTGCAGGAACTCGAGCAGGAAGCTGAAGACCAGCAGTCCCACATAGATGGCCGCGAGCTGGGCGATGCCGGTGATCGCGTTCTGGCTGAGCCAGCTCCAAATGCCTGAAGACGTCGCGGTCGCAGCCTCTCGGGGCGCGAGATAACGATCGATCGCCACCTTGGTTAGATAGGGGCCGAGGACGTCGGCGAAAGCCTTCAGGATGATCGAGACCAGCGCGATCGCGACCTGCCAGCGGTAGGGACGCAGATACTTCAACAGCCGCGCCATCAGTCGGCTGTCATAGGCTTTTCCTAATACTTCTTCTTCCTGGGACATCGGTTTCTTCGCGATCGCGCGGTGAAGTCGCGCCGGCCGCGCTGTTAACAGGGTAACGCAATATCGATGGCCGAGTCAGGCTCGGGGATGGAAAAGGTTTGTGGCTGAATACTCGGATCGCAGATGGGATAATGATTGTGCATGCCACTGGGCATCTACATTTCCGTTCCCTTTTGCCGCACCAAGTGCAGTTACTGCAATTTCGCCTCCGACGTGTTTTCGCGAGCAGTATTCGAGCGCTATGTGGATCGTGTTTGTGCCGACATTGGTAATGCGCCACAAATCGCGGCAGAAATGGGCGGGCAGATGGAGCGCGAGGTGGATTCCATCTATCTGGGTGGAGGAACGCCTACAGTCCTCGAAGCCGGACAACTGGAGCGGATCTTCGGCGCAGTGCGCGCTCAGTTCGAGGTGCAGCCCGATGCCGAGGTCACGGTCGAGTGCGCCCCAGGGACTCTTACGCCGGCCACAGTCGAGAGCTTGCTGCGCTGCGGCGTGAACCGCGTGAGCCTCGGAGTGCAGTCATTCGTGGATCAGGAAGCAGCGGCCGTTGGTCGTCTGCACACTCGCGCCGTCGTGCAAGACGATGTTGCCCGGCTGCGAGCCGCGGGAATTACGAACATCAATATCGACCTGATCGCCGGGTTGCCGCACCAAACCGCCGAGACGTGGGAATTCTCCTTGGCGGAAACAATCGCCACTGGCACCGACCATGTGAGCGTCTACATGCTCGAAGTGGACGAGGATTCCCGGCTCGGACGTGAACTTTTAGCCGGCGGGACGCGCTATCACGCGCATTTTGTGCCGGACGAAGAAGCCGTGACGGATTTTTACCTGGAGGCCTGCGAGCGTCTGGCGTCGGCAAGGATTGCACAGTATGAAATCTCCAACTTCGCGCGCGAGGGTTTCGAGTCACGCCACAACTTGAAGTATTGGACGCGGCGACCTTACTTCGGCTTTGGAGTGGACGCGCATTCCATGCTGACGGCAGTTCGGGAAGGGCACGACTTTAGTCGTGCCGATGGAGAGAACAAAATAGAAGGGGGCATTCGCCCTTGCGAGATTGAGGCAATGCGCTTCGCATCTTCCGATTCCTTGGAAGGGTATATAGGCGGAGCAGCTTTGCAACGAACGCCCGTTTCGCGCCGTGAAGCAATAGGGGAGTGTTTTTTTCTGGGCCTGCGTTTGACGCGGGGCATTCGACTTCAAGAATTAGCGGACAAATTCGGCAAGGATGCTCTCAGGAACGCCCAAGCTTCAATTACAGAACTCGTCGAAGACGGGCTCATGGAGCAGCGTGGAGACCGCATCTGCCTCACCTTACGCGGGCGGTTGCTGTCGAACGAAGTGTTCGAAAGATTCGTTCTGGTCGACGAAATCGTTCGCTGATTCTCTCGCTGGCGCCGTCAAAAACCTGCTGAAGCGAGTGATTCGCAAACCATCCGGTCGGTTGGGCTGAAGGCCTCTATGCTCACAATCGTCAATGATTTCGCAGGTCGCCGCGTTTTCTCCTCGCGCTGCCCGAGGTAACTTTTCCCACTTCCGCCGCTATGTTCTAATCGAAAAATCGGGCAGCCGGTGGAGGAGTCTTGGATTTTCAACTGAGCGACGAGCAGCAGCAGCTAAAGAAAACCGTCCGCGATTTCGCCGAGCGCGAAATCCTGCCCAATGTGATGAAGTGGGACGAGGCGTCCGAGTTTCCACTGTCTACCGTCAAAGAACTGGGCAAGCTCGGATTATTGGGAACGGTCTTCCCCACCGAATACGCGGGCGCCGGCATGGGCTACGTCGAATACGTGATCGCCATTGAAGAGTTGTCGCGGGTGGATGGCTCGGTGGGCATTATTGTAGCGGCGCATACGTCGCTCTGCTCCAATCACATCTTCCTCGCAGGCAGCGAGGCGCAGAACAAGAAGTACCTCAGCAAACTGGCTACAGGCGAATTCATCGGCGCCTGGGGATTAACTGAGCCTTCTTCCGGATCAGATGCCGGCAGCGCGCGCATGACCGCGCGTCGCAAAGGCCGCGAATGGGTGCTGAACGGAACGAAAACCTTTTGCACCAACGGCCACTATGCGGACGTGATTGTCGTACTCGCCGTAACCGACCGCACCGCGCATACCCACGGACTTTCGGCCTTCATCGTGGAAAAAGACACGAAGGGTTTCCGTCCAGGCAAGAAAGAAAACAAGCTGGGGCTGCGGGCCAGCGATACGGCGGAGATGATTTTTGAAGATTGCGTCATTCCGGCGGAGAATCTGCTGGGCAAGGAAGGCGCCGGTTTTATCGATGCGATGCGCGTGCTCGATGGCGGTCGCATCTCGATCGCGGCTCTGTCGCTGGGCATGGCACAGGGTGCCTACGAGGCTGCGCTCCGGTACTCGAAGGAGCGCAAACAATTCGGCAAAGCGATTGGCGAGTTTCAGGCGATCCAGTGGAAGCTCGCCGACATGGCCACGGAGATTGATGCATCCCGCCTGCTGACTATGCGGGCAGCGTCGATGAAGGACGCGGGCATGAAGACTACGATGGAATCGTCGATGGCGAAACTCTATGCCAGCGAAGTTGCCGTAAGGTGCGCCAACGAAGGCGTGCAGATTCACGGCGGCTACGGGTTCATCAAGGATTATCCCGCCGAGAAGTATTACCGCGATGTGAAGCTGTGCACCATCGGCGAAGGCACCAGCGAGATTCAGAGACTGGTGATCGCGCGGCAGTTGCTGAAAGAGTAAAAACGTCGCTCCGGATTTCTTCTTCCTCGTCCTCTGCTTTACACTGATCGCTTGAACCAACCCATCGAGACGTGGATTGAGCAACTCCGCTCCGGCGACGTGCGCGCCTTGGCTCGCGCGATTTCGACCGTGGAGAATCGCGCCCCGGGATGGTCCGAGCTGCTGAAGGCGCTGTTTCGGCACAGTGGGAAGGCGCGCGTTCTGGGGCTGACAGGGCCGCCGGGGGCGGGCAAGAGCACGTTGGTCGATCAGTTGGCCCGCTCCTATCGCAAACGCGACCGCAGCGTGGGAATTGTCGCGGTGGACCCGACCAGTCCTTACACCGGCGGAGCGATTCTCGGCGACCGGATTCGCATGCAGGAGCATTTCTCTGATCCGGGGATTTATATTCGCAGCATGGCGACGCGCGGCTCACTTGGCGGCCTGGCGCGCACCACGGCTGACGTCACCACAGTGCTCGACGCTTCCGGGCGCGATCTCATCATGATTGAAACCGTCGGCGTGGGCCAGGATGAAGTAGATATTGTGCGCCTCGCCGACGTCACAATTTTGATTCTGGTGCCGGGCATGGGCGATGATGTGCAAACCATCAAGGCCGGCATCATGGAGATTGCGGATATCTTCGTGATCAACAAGAGCGACCGGGACGGCGCTGAAAACGTGGAGCGGGAAATCCGCTCCCTGCAATCGCTGGCCACGCGCCACGACGGCTGGACGCCGCCGATCGTGAAAACCGTCGCCAGTCAGGGAGTGGGAATCGAAGAACTGGCAGGCGCAATCGCGGACTATGAGGCATATCTGAAGAAAGAAAATCTGGCGCTGAACAAGAGTGTCGAAAACTGGCAGGAGCGGTTGGTCGAGATGTTGCGCGACGTCATGCTCGAGCGGGCGCAGGCACAATTCGGCGATGGCAGCCTGGCGCGGTTGGCCGCGGAAGTGGCCGAACACAAACGTGACCCATATACGCTGGTGGAGGAGATCGCAGCCAGCGTAGTGAAGCATTGATTGGGACAAAATCTAAAGATGGCGCAAATCGATCACATCGGCATCGCGGTGAAGTCGCTGGCGGCGGCAAAGTCGATCTACGAGAAGCTGGGCCTGAGCGTCTCCCCGGAAGAAACGGTGGAGCAAGAGCAAGTGCGGCTGGTGATGGTTCCGGTGGGCGAGAGCCGATTGGAGCTTCTGGAAGCGACGTCAGAGAATTCGACGATCGCGAAATTTATCGCCAAACGCGGCGAAGGCCTGCATCATGTGTGCCTGCGAGTTCCGGACCTGCCGGCGGCGGTTGCGCGCCTGAAGAAAGACGGTGTGCGCCTCGTCTCTGAGGAGATCAAGACCGGCGCCGGCGGCCATAAATATGTCTTCGTGCATCCTTCGAGCGCGGGCGGAGTCTTATTGGAATTGGTCGAGGGTTAGCGGCTAAGTCGGCCACGGATTCTCGCGAACATTCACGGATAGGGTAACAAGTTTCTCATGCTTCTTCTCGCCATCGATACTTCCGGCAAACAGGGCAGCATCGCGCTGGCTCGCGCCGGGGAGCCAACTGCAGAGGGCAACTTTGAGGTCGTCGAGATCGCGCCGCTGGTCGGCGGCACTTTCTCCGCACAGCTCATTCCGCAAATCGGCGAGCTGCTATCGCGCAACGGGTTCATGAAAACCGCCATCGGGGCATTCGCGGTGGTCTCCGGGCCGGGATCGTTCACCGGTCTGCGCATCGGGCTGGCGGCGGTTAAGGCTCTGGCGGAGGTTTTGAACAAGCCCATCGCAGCGGTTTCTCTGCTGGAGGTTTGTGTCCTGGCAAGCGGCGCTCAAGGCAAGGTTATGTCTGCGCTGGATGCGGGCCGGAATGAGGTCTACGTAGGAGAGTACGAAGTCCCTGCTCATGCCGGCCAGGTTCTACCCGAAAAAGTTCCGCGAGATCGCCTCTTGAGCAGAAATGAATTCCTTGCGCAAGCGAAAGGATGGACCGTGGTCACTCCCGATTCTGTTCTTGCTGAGGCGGGTCGCGCGGCCGGGCTGACAGTTTCAGTTCTTGAGCCGATCTCCGCCGCCGACGTTGCCCGGCTGGGCTGGCGCAAGATTCAGTCCGGTGAAACCGTAAGGCCCGAGCAGTTGGAGGCGAACTACATTCGCCGTACCGACGCCGAGATGCTTGAGAAGATCCGATCCTAGCGTGCGCGTTCGACGGGCAAATGCGGCTGATGTTCCCGCCATGATGGATTTGGAACGCCAGAGCCCGGCTGCCGGCCACTGGTCGCGGAATCAGTATCAGGCGCTATTTGCGGCCCCAGATCAGAAAACAGATCAGAAGTCAGAGCGCTTCGCTTGGGTCGCCGAAGATGACGCTGCGACGCAGCCGGGGCCAACTCCACCCGCAAGTCCGGGAATCTTTGCATTCCTCATCGCGCACAGAGTCGACGCAGCGTGGGAATTGGAAAACATCGTAGTCGCCGCAACCGCCCGCCGTTGTGGCATCGGGCAGCGGTTGCTGGGAGAGTTGATCGAGCAAGTTCGATCCACGCAGGGCAGCGAAATCTCTCTGGAAGTCCGCCAGTCGAATCACGACGCGCGCTCCTTATATCGCAAGGCCGGGTTCGAGGAAGTGGGTTTACGCAGAGGTTACTACTCCAACCCTCCCGAGGACGCAATCCTCTGCCGTCTAAGGCTTTAATACACCACAGCGGAACAATCTGCTCCGCGAATTGTCACGTAGCGGCCTTACAATGCTCTCTTGCGAATCCTGATCTCAGCCGGCGAAGCTTCGGGGGAAATGTATGGCGCGGAACTTATCGAAGCGCTGCGTCGCCGCGAGCCGCAACTCGAGTTCTTCGGCGTCGGCGGGGAACGCATGCGCGCCGCCGGCTGCGACACCGTAGTCGATGCGAAAGATCTTTCCGTAGTCGGTATCACCGAAATCCTCAGCCATCTGCCGAAGATCTACGGCCTGTTCCGGGATCTGATCAAAGAAGCCGACACCCGCAAGCCCGATCTCGCCATCGTGATCGACTCGCCTGCATTCAACTGGCGCGTGGCGCGGCAGATGAAGAAGCGCGGCATCCCAGTGATCTACTACGTCGCGCCGCAGTTCTGGGCGTGGCGCCAGGGACGCGTGCGCCTCATCCGCCGCTACGTCGACAAAGCGCTTGTCATCTTTCCCTTTGAAGAGAAGTTCTACCGAGACCGTGGAGTGGATGCGATCTTTGTTGGCCATCCCCTCGCAGACTTACAGCAACCAGCCATCACACGCAACGACTACGCCGTTCAATTTCATCTCGACCCGGCAAAACATTGGATCACCCTCATGCCCGGCAGCCGCGTCAAAGAAGTCCGCATGAACCTGCCGACCATCCTCGAAGCCGCCGCCCAGCTGGGCCCCGACTACGAGTTCTTGGTCCCGGTAGCGCCTACACTCGACCGCGCCTTCCTGCAAAGCCTGATAAGCAAGCAGCGCATCACATTCGTTCCCGAATCCCTGCCCGCGCTGTTTCACTCCCGCGCCGGCATCATCGCCAGCGGCACGGCGACCGTTGAGGCCGCGATGATGCACACGCCATTCGTGATGGTCTACCGCGTCTCGCCTCTCACTTACCTGCTGGGCAAGCCGCGAGTCAAAGTCCCGCGCTTTGCCATGGTCAACCTGATTGCCGGCGAGGAAGTCGTCCCCGAGCTGGTGCAACAGGACTTCACCGCACAAAATGTTGTTGCTCGACTGCGGGAAATCCTGTCCGACGGCCCAGTGCGCGACCGAATGCTGGCAGGGCTGACCGAGGTGAAATCCCGCCTGCGCCCGCCGCTTAGCGCCGCTGATGGCCCATACCCACACCCGGCTGACCGCGCCGCACAGATTATCCTGGCCATGCCATGCCGCGCTTCAGCTGAGGGTTAGGAGCTAGAAGCTTCCCTCTAAACCTTGTGCTCCCAGCATCTTTTAGAGGAGAATCTTCATCATAGGGAAGTGGTAGGCCCATTTCCGGGAGACTCTCCTTAATGCAGATTCGCCTTCGGCGCGCCCAGAGCGTCCTGTCGAGTTCCCTTGCCCTGCTGGTATTGACGTTCGTCGCGACCGCCTCGCGGGCCGCGGAGAAGGTCCACCTGCGCGTCGACGACTACCAGATCGAGGCCGACCTCACTCCTCATCTCCATCAGATTTCGGCGCGGGCCAAGGTCAAGTTCACTGCCCTTCAGGATCTCACGGTCGCCGTTTTCGAATTGCACAATGATCTGCGCGTCACCCGCGTTCTCGACGACAACAACCAGCCGCTGTCGGCCGAGCGCGTCACGCAGGATTCCACGATCCGCGTGCCACTGCCCAATGGTCTGGCCAAAGACGCCTCGATGACGCTCACCTTTGAATACGAAGGCCAGCTCGAAACCGCCGACGACAGCCCGGTTCCCGGCCTCAAACTCGCTTATGTCGGCGACGACACCAGCTACCTGCTCTATTCGGGGCGCTGGTTCCCGGTGAGCGGCTACGGTCTCAACCGCTTCACCTCGACCATCAGCGTCACCGTGCCCGCGCACATGCTGGCGATCGGAAGCGGAAAATCCACGGTCACAGAGAATCCGCCGTCAACCAAGCCCAATAGCAACGGCCTTCCGACTAAAACATTTACGTTCGTCTATACCAAGCCCAGCTTCCCCGGCACCATCATCGCCGGCATCTTCGAGGAATATAAAAGCGACGAAGCCGGAATGGACTTGCACGTCTTCTTCAAGCCCACTCACCAGAAGCTTGCCCCGGAGTACACCACTACCGCAGTCGAGGAGTTCACCTACTTCATCACTCTTTACGGCACACCACTATCGCAGAGGCTCAATGTAGTGGAGCTGCCTAATGACACGGTCCCTTACGCCTGGGCTCCAGAAATTGCCGGCCTCGCCGGTCCATCGATCACGGAGAAGACCAACTACCGTCTGCTCGCCAACGCCATCGCCCACCAATGGTGGGGAGTTTCGGTAAGTCCCGCCACCAAGGATGATTGGTGGCTGACCGACGGCTTCTCCCGTTATTCCGAAGCTATGTACGTGGAAAGCGCGGCCGGCACGGCCGGTCTTGAGGAAGTCGTCAAAGACATGTCGGTGGGTGCGCTGGCTTACGACACGGTTCCGCTCTCCAGCGCCAGCAAGCTCGATCCCTTCTCCACCGAGTTTCAGTCGTTGGTCACCGATAAGGGCGCGATGATCCTGCATATGCTGCGCTGGGTGCTCGGCGAAGACAAATACAATAAAACCATGCGCGAGTTTGCCGAGACCTATGCTGGCAAATCGGCCACCATGGACGACTTTCGCACCATCGCCGAAAAGTACTACGGCGATCAGCTCACCTGGTTCTTCTCCCAGTGGCTCGATTCCACCGGTGCCCCGGAATTCAAGTTGAAATACACGGTCTACCGCCTGGGCAATAATAAAGGGTTCCGAGTCACCGGAGAAGTTTCCCAGGATCTCGACCTGTTCCGCATGCCCGTCGACCTGCGCATTGACACTGACGGCAAAACTGAAGACAAGAAGCTCGAAGTGGTGGGCACGAACTCAGCCTTTACCGTGGAAACTTTCGGGCGCCCGCGGCACATCAGCATCGATCCCGACCACCATGTGCTCACCAATTCTTCGGATGTGAGGCTCCGTGCTTCGATTCTCCGCGGAATGGCCCTGCAGCAGCAGGGCGACCTGGCCGCTGCGCTCGCCGAATTCAACAAAGCCCTCGATCTCAACAAGAACAGTTCCTTTGCCCATTACCGCATTGCAGAGATCTTCTTCCTGCAGAGAAACTACCAGTCCTCGGCGAACTCCTACCGCGCTTCCATCAATGGCGACGGCGAGCCGCGCTGGACTGAAGTCTGGAGCCACATCCAGCTGGGAAAAATTTTCGATATCACTGGCCAGCGCGAGCGCGCCATCAACGAATACCGCCAGGCCATCCAGACCAACGACGACACTTTCGCCGCTCTCGAAGAAGCGCGAAAGTATCTGGCTAAAGCCTACGAGCGGCCCAAGAATACACAATAAGAGTTTGAAAATCGAGATGTGATTCTCTAGTGTCGAAGTCTCTTCGCGTCGCGCTAGGAGATCAATCAGCCGCTCTTCGCGCTGGTTCCCAGAGTCCTAGTGTTTTTCGCTCGCGGAGGCCCAAATTGCAGGACTTCCCCTCGCGAGATCTCACGAGAATGATCTTCGATAAGAGGCACGGCGAATTGTCGCATCCCATTGAGCTGCCGACGAATGTGCTGCATCGACGAACCTTCTCCATCGCGCGTTTCCACGAGAGCCTCGAAGCGTACCTTCTGCAACCCGTCTTTTTGCAGCATGTCCAGATGCAGACACTTTTGTTCCGCTCGATCCTCGGGCAGATCGTCAGCGATGCTAGTTTCGGCTTGCAGCCGCCGGATGCGCGCTACGGCCTTGTCGATCACGCGGGTGAATTCGGCTCCGTCCTCACTCCTGCGCCCTTCACGCAAACGCGGTCGAGCTTCCGCAGCGGAGAACCAAGTCCGATTCCGCCGTGTCTCCCTGGGAGCACAGAGCCGTGACACCTGGCAGAGATGCGCGGAGACGGCAAGCTCCCTCTCACCAGAGTTTTCACCGGATCTCTTGCCGCGGCTCCGCTCCCGACGGACATAGGTGGCGAACGAAGCTTCCTCAATTCGCCCATGCACTCCCGCCTCTTCGAACGCCTCCAGCGCCGCTGCCTGGGCATGAGTCAGTCCAGGTTCCGTGCTGCCCTTGGGAAACGTCCAACGCCCGCCGCTACGCGTCCGGACCAGCAGGAACTCTATGCTGTCGCCGCGCCAACGGTAGCAAACCGCAGCAACCTGTTCGTACTCGCACAATTTGCGAAGTTGCGAGAGTCGAACCAATCTACGTTTTATCGCGCCAGCACCCATCGCAACAGAGTGCACGATGCTATAAGCCTCTGCCTAGAGCACAGCTTGGTTCGGGGAGGGTCGAAAAACCGGGGGACGGCCCGAGCCTGAGAACTCGCCGGAATCCTTCTACATACTTGCGCCTCGTGACCTCGCGAAGACAGTATTCATATTCTAGGGGACGAGTCCGCCGCGGGAGAAATCTTGGAGAAGATCCGCTGTCTTCGCTGCAACCGCGAGCTCGAGGCCGGACAGAAATCTGTGGCCTTGTATATGTTCGCCCAGACCGTCGGTATTAAGCCGCGCCAGAAATCGACGGCTCATCGCATCTCGTTCTGCCCTCAGTGTTCTGTCTCTCTGGCGATGGGCCCGCCGCCTGAAGGCGCCCTCAACCTGGCTGCCTGGGATATGATTCGCGACCTGGTTGGCTCAGACCCCGCGCTGAACCAGGCGGCCTGGGAGAATCTGAGCGGAATCCTGGGCCGCTTCCGGCCACCGGCACCGACGGCGAGCCTCGCTCCGCGCCAGCTGGAGGGTACTTCGAGTTCTAGCCTCCCACCACACAATTCCTGCGGTCATTCTCCGAACCGAGTCGCCCGTCTCTAAAATTCTCATCCACGGCTAACCCTTTTCGCCTTCCCGCGGTCTAAAGAATCAACGACAGCGGGGAACTTCGCATGACCCGGCTGCGTATCTCCGACCAGAACTTGAACGTGAAACGGTAGGGCGGGATTGAGACCCCTCGCCCGAATCGTACCCGGGACCCCCACGCACCTCCCCGGAGGCGTGGGGGTGTATCACAATGCGAATACTTCTTGATATCGTGCGGCAATCGCTCGCCACGCTCTGGGCGCACAAGCTGCGCTCCTTCCTTACCATGTTTGGAATCGCCTGGGGCGTGGGCTCTTTGCTGCTGCTCGTGGGCCTGGGAGAAGGCTTCCGCAGCGGTCAGGAGAAGAACATGGCCGAACTTGGTGAGGATATTATGTTCATCTTCCCCGGCCGCATCCCCGCCGTAGCCGGCAGTTATCAGTCTGGGCAGCTTTACAACTTTACTTACGCCGATTATTTCGCCATCCGCGACCAGTCACGATTTCTGCGAGCGATTTCTCCAGTGCTGGAACGCGATGACATTCGCGCCGTCAGCGATTACGGTTCCACCAACGGCCAGGTTTTCGGCGTGGTTCCCGCTTACAACCAGATTCGCACCCTGCCCACTGACCCCGGACGCTGGTTCAATGATGAGGACAACTCCCAGCATCGCCGCGTGGCCGTGGTGGGATGGGAACTGCTCAAGAACATGTTTCCCGGACAGCCCGCCGTGGGCAGCACCATCCTGCTCAACGACATGGATTTCAAAGTGATCGGAGTCATCCCCAAGATCGGCAAAGAAGGCGAGAACGGCACCAACCATCGCATCTTCGTGCCTTTCGAAACTATGCGCATGCTTTTTCCGCTCAAAGCGCAGAACACGGAGAACGCCATCTCCTTCATCAACTACCGGCCCATAAAGAAAGAACTGCACCTCGAAGCCATGCATGAGGTTCACGGCATCATCGCCCGGCATCACGGTTTCGATCCTAGTCTCGACGACGCCTTCAATGACTGGGATACCATCGACGGCGCCATCCGCGTGGCAAAGATTTTTGATGCAATGGATTATTTCCTGGGGGTGGTGGGAATCGTTACTCTCGGCCTGGGGGCCATCGGCATCATCAATATCATGCTGGTGTCGGTGACCGAACGGACCCGGGAGATCGGCCTGCGCAAAGCTCTGGGCGCAACGCACCGCAACATTTTGACTCAGTTCTTTATCGAAGGGGCATTTCTTACTGCGTTCAGCGGTGGCATCGGCCTGGCAATCACCACCGCCTTCGTGGCTCTGCTTGCGCAACTACCTTCGCCCGAGGGATTCGACACGCCGCGCATCGTGCCCGCTTCCGCCGCGATTGCCATTCTTTCTCTGTCTGTGGCCGGCATCGTCGCCGGTCTTTATCCCGCACGCAAAGCCGCGCTGCTTCCCCCGGTGGAAGCGCTGCGGCAGGAGTAATTATGCTGGGCGACCTGGGCACACAAGCTTTCAACGCGCTGAAACACAACCGCCGCCGCTCTCTGCTTACCATGCTGGGCATGGCCTGGGGCATCGCCACGGTGGTTTTGTTGCTGGCTTACGGCGCCGGATTTCAAAATGCTTTAATGATCGCGTTCCGCACTTTCGGAGGCAACCTGGTTGCCATCTTTCCGGGCCGCACCTCTGTTCAGGCGGGAGGCACCAAAGCGGGCGCGCAGGTGCGCCTGACCCGCGACGATCTCGACTTCCTGCGCGCCGAGGTCCCCATGCTTACCCGCATTTCCCCCGAGGTGGATAAGCAAAGTCAGGTTTCTTTCGGCACGCGCAGCGCCAGCTACGGGATTCGCGGAATTTACTCGAGCTACGAGAAAATTCGCGCCCTCGATGTGGGCGAGGGCTCATTCTTCGGCGAACGCGACGACTTCACCCACTCCCGCGTGGCCGTCATCGGCTCCACGGTGAAGAAGAAACTTTTCTCCGGCCAGAATGCTCTCGGCGAGAGTATTCGCATCGACGGCATCTCTTACAAGGTGGTCGCCGTGCTCCGGCACACCATCTCGAACGGCGACGACGACATGAACTCCCTGGTTTATGTTCCCTACAGCGCCGTGAGCGATCTGAAAAATAGTTTCTACCTCGACGGCATCATGATGGACTACGAAGGCGACCACAGCAAGGTGGTCGAGGCCATTCGCAATTCCATGGCCTTCCATCACAATTTCGATCCCAAGGACGACCGCGCCATTTACGTGTTCGATGCTGTGAAGGATCTTGCCAACCTCAACGTGATCACAGTCGGCATCAAGATACTCCTCGGCTTCATCGGTTTGCTGACACTCGGAATCGGCGGCGTCGGGCTGATGAACATCATGCTCGTCTCCGTGACCCAACGCACCCGCGAAATTGGCGTCGAGAAGGCCCTGGGAGCCCGCCGCTGGCACATTCTTTTCCAGTTCCTCGCCGAAGCTCTGGTGATTACCGCCATTGGCGGCCTGCTGGGCGTTATGCTCGCGTATCTGGTTTCCTGGAGCGTGGGTTCGCTCACGCTGTGGAGTGCCTTCATCGAAGACGCCAGCGAGGGCGATATCCACCTCTACATCGACTCCGCCACCCTGATCTGGTCGACCGTGATTCTAAGCTTCGTGGGAATCGTCAGCGGCATGCTCCCCGCAATCAAGGCCGCCGGTCTGAATCCCATAGAAGCGCTGCGCTACGAGTAGAAGACCTTCATCCGCACTGTCATCCTGAGCGTAGTGACTGCCCTCGCGAAGCGAGGCAGTCACGAAGTCGAAGGACCCCTTACAAGTCGACACTACCCGCGGCTCATCAAGGAGTTTCTTCGAACGTTGCCCCTCGCCGCGAAACATCGCCAGTTCGACCAACTAGCCTGCTTTACAATCCCCACATGCCCGAAACCGCAACCACCCGCCTCGATCGCGTCCTCGCTCAACTGTGCCTCTACGAGCATCCGTTGCTGACCTTCTCCGCCCGCTCCAAAGGCGAAGGCGTGGAGATCATGATCCAGTTCAAAGACGCGTCCATCCCGGTACACACGTATTACTTCGATCTCCATCCCCGCGACCTCGACCACCCGCAGTTCGAATGGAGCTTCCAGCGCCAGCTTTACGACGCGTTGCACGATTACTTCGTCGAAATGTTCATCCGCACCCCGCAGGACCGCGCCGAACGCCGCCGGAAGGAACTGTGAATCAGCTTCGCCAGAAGATCGAACAGGAAATCCATGAGCGAGGCCCCATCCCCTTTTCGCGCTACATGGAACTCTGTCTTTACGATCGCGACCTGGGCTACTACTCACGAAACGCACAGCAGTTCGGCAAAGCCGGAGATTTCTATACGTCAAGCGACGTCCACGCTGTTTTCGGCCGCCTGCTGGCCCGACAGTTCGACGAAATGTGGCGAGTCCTCGACTCGCCTGGGCAAATCGACCTGATCGAACTCGGCCCCGGCCGCGGCTTGTTTGCACAAGATGTTCTCGACTGGACGGGAAAGAAGTTTCCGAATTTCTTTCGCGCCCTGCGCTACATCCTCGTCGAAAGCTCGCTCGCCTTGCGCGAGCGAATCAAAGAGACTCTGAGACATCATCTCGACCCAGGAAAAGCAAAACTCGGCGCGCCCGATGCTCTCAAGGAAGCGCCGGGCCGCGAAGTCCCGACCATCGTTTTCGCCAACGAATTCTTCGACGCCTTCCCAGTCGAAATCCTCAGCACAAAAGGATCTCTGCGCATCGACTCACGCGACGGCCGATTCACCGAGACTTGGGCACAATCCGTCCGCCGAAGAATTGGAATTCCTCGACCGCTATTCAGTCCATCCCGAACCAGACGAACGAATCGAAGCGCCCCTAGCCGCACAACGCTTCATGGAGCAAATAGCCGCCGGCATCCAACGCGGATTCCTCCTGGCCATCGACTACGGCTATACCCGCGAAGAGCAGTTGGCAGGACGCCATCGAGGAACGTTGAAAGCTCTCCGCCGTCATTCAATCAGCGGCAGTCCCTACGAGGCCCCCGGCGAACAAGACATCACCGCCGATGTGAACTTCACTGCGCTCGCCGCCGCCGCGGAAAAACAAGGCATGCTGACGCAGAAGCTGATCACCCAATCCCAGTTCCTGATGGGCATCGGAGAAGCCAATCAATTCGCCGACGCCTTCGAGGAATGCCGCCTGCCGCAGGAGCGCGCGAAAGTAGCACTGCAGCTAAAGCATCTAGTTACGCCCGCAGGCATGGGCGAAAGTTTTCAAGTCCTGATTGCCAGCAAAGGAGTTGAAAAGGAGAGAGTCGAGTCTTTATCGGGTTTGAATTTCGGCCGCAGCCGCTAGCCGATACCATGTGGAGACAGCCGCCTCGGCTGTCCAGGCTGGCCGAAGCGCGGCAGGGGCACCAGCGCCGGAACCGCCGCTACTGTGCAACTTCCGCTGGCGACTCGCTAATCACCACGACTTCCTTGCCCATCCGCCTGCCCACTTCAACCGCGGTCGCAAGCGTGTCCTCGTCCGTCTCCAAAGCCCGCACCACTTCAAGCAGCTTCATCTTGGGCGCGGGATCGAAGAATCGCATGCCCACGCACTTCTTCGCGCGATAAGTAACGCTGGCAATTTCCGTAACGCTGAGGGAAGACGCAGTTCGAGGCCAGAATCGTAGCGGGACGGCAGATCTTATCGAGCAGAGTGAAAATCTCAATCTTCGATTCCATCTCTTCCGGAACCGCTTCAATCACCAAATCGGCTTCGCGCGCCGCTTCTTCCACCGAGTCCGCATATTCCACGTGACGGAACGCGGCATCGGCGTCCGGCGCCATCACTTTCCCCAACTCGACTGCCTTGTCGAGATTGGCTCGGATTTCGCTTTCAGCCCGCCGCAACGCCGCCGGCAACAGGTCTTCGAGAATGGTGCGATAGCCGCCAATCGCCGCGGCATGAGCGATGCCGCGGCCCATAATACCGGCGCCGATCACCGCGACAGTTCTTAACCTCCGCCACTACGGGCCAACCTTTTCGAGATCCGAAATCGCGGTATTGATAGCCACGCCCGTGGCGCGCAAACTCTCCGCCAGGCGCTTGCGCTCCTCGGTATTCATGGCGGGAATGTAGATCGAGATACGGCGCAGAGTGGCCGTGATGTCTTCCACGTAGTTCATTGCACGGATCAGTTCACCAGTTACTGGCATGAGGGCTCCTGTATATTTTGTCGGCTTTTCGCCCGACTCGATGGCTCCCTGCCCGTTCCACTGTCAACCACAGCATCGCAAGCGGGAATCTTTATTCTGGACGTGTCGGCGAATTTAGTAAAGGCACGCATCTAGCATCGCCGTTGCCGAATTCCTGACCAATGACTTACCCGCGCATTTATTAACAAGGATTTAACGGCAACCCCATATAATCCAGATTGATTCTTTTAATGGGCCCTCCGCGCACACTTGGAATCTAATAACCTATGGCAGACAAGCCCCTAAAACACTATATTTTCGCGAGCGATTTCGATCAGACGCTCACTTTCAACGATTCCGGCTACGTGCTCGCCGAATTAGTCGGCATTCCCACCCCAGAGTTCGAACGCAAAGCCAAAGGCATGGCCAAGATCAACCTGGTGCAGCAGGGAGCCGAACTCGCCTACCTCCTGCTCCACGATCCCGAATTCAAAGCGAAAGTTCGGAAAGAACATCTTCACGAGGTCGGCAAACGAATTCGCCTCAAAGGCGACATCAAACTGCTTTACCAGATCCTCGAAACCGGTGTGGATGGGCACTTCTTCGACTTCTACATTCTATCCGCCGCTCCCGTTGAGGTAATCCATTCTGCGCTCGAAGGCATCGTTCCGCAGGATCACATTTTCGGCACTGAGTTTAGTTACAAGCCTTCCGGCGAGATCGACACTATCATTCGCGCCACCGCCGGCTACGGCAAGGTCGCGGTGCTCGACCAGTTATTGACCGACCACGTCATCGGCCCCGATCACGTCATCTATACCGGGGATGGCAGCTCCGACATCAACGTGATGCTGCACGTCAACGCGCGCGACGGCCTCACCATCGCAGTCTCAGAGTCGCCGCACATTTCACAGATCGCCAAGCGCACCGTGCTCAGCACCAGCGCTCTCGCGGTCCTGGCGCCGATTCTCGAAGAGATTGCGGGATGGGAACGCGCCCGCATTCGCACCTTCTTCGAAGCTAACGGCATGCTGATCCAGGAGTGGGAGCGAGTCCGCACCGACTGGCTCACCGTCCGTCCCGCCGTCACCGAGGTCTCGGAACCGGTAAGTGTCGCCTGAAGCCTCGATGGTTCTAGTCGCGACAGGCGACGGAATTCATTAGCCCCGGACGTAAGTCCGGGGAAGGTTGGCCCTGAGATCGAGTCCCGTAAGGAACGGCACTCACTGACACAACTCCATGCTGCGCGATATAAACCTGATCCCGCTGTCGCACCAACACCAGCGAGCGCTGGCTCTTTGTGTGCGCATCGATCGCGCTCAGTCCATCCCCGCCGTGGACCTGGAAACTTGGCAGTCAGAGATCGAACAAAGCTTCGAACAGGAAATCAAGATTCACTTCTCCGCGGAAGAACAAGTGCTGTTCCCGGCAGCACGCGAATTCCCTGAACTGACCCCCCTTGTGGAAGACCTGATCGCCGATCACGCGGCGCTGCGAGAATTCTTCTCGCAAGCACAAATGCGCCGTATGTCCGCGGAAACCTTGCCCGCCTTCGCCCAACTCCTCTCCCACCACATCCGCAAAGAAGAACGCCAGCTTTTCGAGCGCTTCCAGCAGTTGATGAGCTCGGAAGAACTCGCCGCACTGGGTACCCAGTTGGGAGCCGCCCTCAAAGACGCCGCGCAATCCTGCATCCTGCCAAACGAGGCAACCAGGCTAAGGCAAAGACCATAGCCCGTTCTTACTGGCCACTGATCACTGCACGCCTGTTTTTACGCTTCCAGCCGGAAGCGCGTCTCCGCCAGTCCATAGAGCCTGCGCCACACCAGCCGGTTGATCGTCACCACGGTCGCCGCCATCATCATGGTCGCGACCAGCAGCAGGTGAAAATCGCCGCTGTCGGTAGCCTGCTGGATGGTCGCACCCAGTCCCGTCGTGGTGTAAATCTGCCCTTTGAAATGAAAATATTCGGCAACAATGCTGGCATTCCACGCTCCACCGGAAGCCGTCACCAGCCCAGTTACAAGATAAGGGAAGATTCCCGGCAGAATCAGTTTTTTCCAGCGCGCGAGCCCTCGCACCCGGAACACCGAGCAGCATTCTTTCAAATCGGTCGGAATCGCCATCGCACCCGCAATCACGTTGAACAGCACGTACCACTGCGTGCCCAGCAGCAGCACAACAATCGACGCCAGTCCCAGTCCGCCACCCAGCCGGATCAGCACCAGCAGAATCACCGGCAGCAACGCCGTCGCCGGCACCGAAGCAGCAATCTGAGCCAGCGGTTGCGCAATGCGGGCCAGCCGGGGATTGAAGCCAATCGCCACTCCCGCTGGAATCGTCCACAGCGCTCCGATCAGCAACGCCAGGTTCACGCGCAGAAAAGTCGCTCCCAACCCGAGAGCGGTCGCATGCAATTCCGCCTTCCCCACACCACTGAGAATAATCGCGACCCGAACAACGCCGTAACCGATTCCACCGAGCGTCAGCACGGCCAGCCCCCGCAGCATCCAATCCCGCCACGCAGACGGTTTCTCCACGGCATGTTCCTCCCTATGCTTCTGCGCAAAATGCAAAAGCAGACGCTCCCCCAGCGGCCGCAAAGTTTTCTCTCGGATCTTCGCGAGCCCGCTCGAACGCTCCACCAGATTCAGCACCCATGATCGCGGAGCGTCAGTGCTCTCCACCTGCTCAACCTTGAATTTTTCTGCCCACGCGATCACCGGCCGCCACACGAACTGGTCCAGCAACACGATCACCAGCACCATAGTGGCAATGCCCCAGCAAATCGAGCTCGTATCGCCTGCGCTGGCTGCGGTTTGCAGATACGAGCCCAAGCCGGGCAAACGAAAATCTCTCGACCCCAGCACAAACATTTCGCACACCATCAGCGCGAACCACCCCCCGGCCACCGACATCATCGAGTTCCACACCAGCCCGATCGCCGAAAAGGGCAACTCCATCTGCGTGAAGCGTTGCCACCAGCTAAAGCGATAGATCTCCGCGGCTTCCCGCATGTCCTTCGGAATGCTTTTCAGCGATGCATAAAAGCTGAATGCCATGTTCCAGACCTGCCCGGTAAAAATCAGGAGGATCGCGCCCAGCTCCACACCAAGCTGCCGGCCGGGAAACAGCGCCACCATGGCCAGCATCACTCCGGGAAGAAAACTCAACACTGGGATCGACTGCAACACGTCCAGCAGCGGAAGCATAAAGCGTTCGGCGCGTAGGTTATAAGCCGCGATGTAGCCATATACCAGCGCGAATCCCAAACTGAGCACGTAAGCGATCGTGATGCGCAACAGCGAATACCCTGCGTAGGCCGGCAGCGCTCGCAAACTGCGCGAAATCTCAACCGTAGGAGTAAATGGCCCAAACCACGAATGCCCAACCGTCACCACGGCATAGAACAGCGCAATGCCCGCGCCGAACATGATGACATCAGGCAGGTGCGACACTTCGATTCGCGGCAGTTGTGTCCACAGCCGGTATGACGAAAATCCCCGCAGTGTAATGCTCTTCTTCATGCCCTGGCTTTCCTCAGAAGCGATCGATCAGGCTTTCGATGTGGGAGTGGAATCGTGATTCTCACTGGCGGGAGCGCCCGCCGTCGGTTCGGTTTGCAGTGCCTCCACCGGTAAGGCTTCGGTCGGCGATGCTTCCGTCTGTACCACTTCCGTCTGCACCAGCCGCCCACTCTCACGGTCGTAATCAAAAATCTCTGCATAGCGGCCCCAGTTCGTCGCCGTATCAAACTGGCGCTGCACTTCTTCCGCGGAAAAGTGCTCGTCGAGAATGTCATGAAAAAATTCGTCGTTGATCGAGTGGTCAGACTTCCGCTTCAGGATGCTGTCAATCTGCTTCAAGATGGTGACGTGCTCCAGCGCCGCCTCACGGAACAAAACCTTGCGCGCCTGAATGTCGGAGTCCGCGAACCTCACTCCCTGCCGCGAGAGTTGCACATCGCCCTCCTTCAACCAGGCGAAACCCAGCAACTGGCAGGCCTCCAGGATGGGCAACAGATCCTCCACATCCATCACAAGTTCTTCGCTCAGGCGGAAAAGATCTTCGCGTCCCCCGCGATCGTGCAACAGTTCAAGCAGGCCGGCGATTCCGCCCACACGGGCATGCGGCAAAATCTGATACTTGCTCGTCTTCACCGGCGCTTGCCCTCGCTTCAAGCCTCCCGGCGGCACAACAATTTCTCCCGTGCTCTCGGGGTCGGGCAACGCATGTTCGACATCCGGCTCGGTCATAATTTTGTAGATGTAATCCACCAGTTCCACAAACCGGCCAGACTTGCGGTCCCGCGGATGCGAAAGACGCACATTGAAATCCGCGCGGATGCGCGCCGGGTTTCTCCCCAGCACCACAATGCGGTCCGCCAGCATCACGGCCTCTTCAATGTTGTGCGTCACAATGAAAATTGCGCTGGTCGGCATCTTCTTGTTCAGCCACAGCTCCAGCAGTTCGCCGCGCAGATTTTCTGCCGTGAGCACATCGAGCGCAGAAAAAGGCTCATCCATGAACAGCACTTCCGGTTCCACCACCAGCGCGCGCGCGAAGCCCACGCGTTGCTTCATCCCACCGGAAAGCTCCTTCGGATAAGCCGTCTCAAAACCATCTAGGCCCACCGTATCCAGCATGCGGAGCGCGCGCTTACGGCGCTCGACTGCAGCCACGCCGCGCGCTTCCAAAGGCGCCTCCACATTCTCCAAAACGGTAAGCCAGGGAAAGAGCGCGAAACTCTGGAACACGATTGCCACATTCGGCGATTCGCCGCCCAGCGGCTTTCCATGCCAGAACAGCGCCCCCGACGAAGGTTGCGCCAACCCGCTCAGAATGCGCAGCAGAGTAGATTTACCGCAACCGGAGGCCCCCAGGAGCGCAATGATTTTTCCTGGCTCGATGGAAAAATCCGTAAGCCCCACGACCTGAATGCGCGTTCCGTCCGGCTGGGGATACGACTTCTCAATCGCGCGCGCTTCGATAATGGGTTCCGTCGCCAAGAAAATTCTCCCTAACCTCTATACACGATCTGCCGCAACGCGCAAAGCATTAGCAGCATGCAACAGTCCCTTCACAATTGGGCTCCGGCCCGCGTTCTCAAGCCGCAAAGTTCTCCTCGGCCAGAACAGGAACCGACTGAGGCAGCCGGTCCGCAACCTCGGCAAGGTGGGAAAGTTTGGCAGTCAACTCAGGCGTAAACTGCCCGGGAACAAAACGCCACTTCCAGTTCCCGCCGTGCAGGCTCGGCGTATTCATGCGAGCCTCGCTGCCCAGGCCCAGCACATCCTGCAGCGGGATCAGCGCAAACTCCGCCGGCGAGGTCTGCGCCGCGCGGATGAACGCCCAATTAATTCCATCGTCGCAATGGCCAAGGTAAGCTTCCGCATTACGCCGTTCATGATCCGCGGCGCCCGCCCGGAACCACCCCGCAGTCGTGTCATTGTCGTGGGTGCCCGTGTAGATTACTTTGCCCGCGGCGCGATGTGGCAAGTACATGTGCGCGCCTTCGTCACTGAATCCGAACTGCAGCACGGCGATCCCCGGAATCTGCAGCCTCTCGCGCAGCGCGTGAACCGAGGGTGTGATGTAACCCAGGTCTTCCGCGAAAAACGGCAAGCCCCCAAGCGCGTCGCGCAGTTTGTCAAACAGATCGTCCCGCGGACCATCCACCCAGCGCCCGTTAATCGCCGTGGGATCGTCCGCCGGAATCTCCCAAAATTGGTCGAACCCGCGAAAGTGATCCAGTCTAACGTAGTCGCAATTCCGCGTCGCCCAGCGCAGCCGCTGAATCCACCATTGATACCCTCGCGCCTTCATCACGTCCCAGCGGTACAGCGGATTTCCCCAGCGCTGCCCGGTGTTGCTGAAAAAATCAGGAGGCACACCGGACACCACTTCAGGCTCCAGATTCTCCTTCAGCCGGAAAAGTTCCCGATGCATCCACACATCGGCGCTGTCGTAATTCACGAAGATGGCAACATCGCCCACAATGCGAATCGAACGCTCCGAGCAATACCGCCGCAGCGCTTGCCACTGCTCATAAAAGGCAAACTGCAACGCACAGCGGATCTTCAGGTCGTCCGCCAACTTCTTTCGCGCCTGCTCCAGCGCGCCCGGTTCGCGCTGCGCCAATCCCGCAGGCCACTCATTCCAGCTCGCCAGCTTGTGCTGAGCCCGCAGCGCGTCAAACAAAGCAAAATCCTCGAGCCACCACGAGTTCTCCGAACAGAAGCGTTCAAAGCGCTGGCGCGCGGCCACCGAAGCCGTAGCCACAAAATTCCGCCCCGCTTCAAATAACAGCGGCATCTTCGCGGCAAACACGCGATCGTACTCGACCGCGCCCGAGTCGGAGCCGGGCGCGAAAAAATACGAGGAGATTTTTGCTTGATCGATCCAGCCATGGTCGGCCAGACGCTCCAGGCTGATCAGCAGCGGGTTCCCTGCAAATGCCGAGATGGAAGAATACGGCGAGTTGCCGTAGCCGAGCGGACCGAGCGGCAGAACCTGCCACAACCCCTGCCGGGCGGTGGCGAGAGAATCTACGAACGAGTAAGCCGCCGGCCCCAAATCACCAATGCCGCCGCGCGAAGGCAACGACGTGGGATGCAACAAAATGCCTGCAGCGCGCGGAAACGGCATGCAACTTGGTCGCTACCTGGGATTTCTAATTCTGAATTCGTTATTCGCCCAAACACATTCTGTTATCCGAGCGGACCCGTCTCTCATCCCAACCGGGCTTACTTGTCATCCCAACCGCACTCACTTGTCATCCCGAGCGAAGCGAGGGATCCCGGTTCCCGCCGGTTTCGGCGCCGCCTACTCCCCCGGTTCACTTCCCGCGCGGGTTAGCGCCTTCATCTCGTCCTGGTTGATCTTGATCTTGCCCGCTTTCTCCATCTGATTGCGCAGGTTGCTGACGTACAGCGCGAAGATCTCCTGCTGCTTGCCCTGAACCAACATCTCCCGAATCTGGTCGCGCTTGGCTGCGAAATCCGCGTCCGTTGGAGCCTGCACCTCGTCCACGGACAGCACCACTCCATTAGCCCCGCTCTGGATCGGCCCGCTGATTTCTCCCGGCTTCATGCTGAATGCCACCGAGGCTTGGCCGGTCATGGACCCGACATCGGGAACCTGGCCATCGGGCAACACGAAATCGCTGGTCTTCACCGTGGCGCCCGACTCCTTTGCTGCCTTCTTCAGATCGTGCTCCGTCTTCGCGCGGTCGGAAAGTTCCTTCGTCTTCTGCGTCAGCAGAAAGCTCGCGCGCTCGCTCTTGAATTGTTCCTCCACTCGAGCCTGGATCTCTTCAAACGTCGGCGTAGCCGGCGGTTTCACCGCCAGCAACTGGAACACGGCGAAGCCCTGCGACGTCGCGGCCATGTCCGGTGGCGCCTTTTCCGCCGCTCCAAACACTGCATCCATGAGCTGCTGCGCTGGACCCAACCCCGGCACCACATCGTTGTGGCTGAAAAAATCCGAGGTCGTGACCGGTACGCCCTTCGCCGCCGCCGCTGCATCCAAACCCTGCGCCTTCGCCTGCTGCAAAAGATCTTCCGCCTGCTTCTGAGCCATCTCCTGCGTCTTCTGCTGCTTTACGATCGGCTCGATCTCGGCTTTGACCTCATCGAACGTCTTCATGTGCGCGTCCTGCCGGTCATCCACCCGAATAATGTGGAAGCCGTAGCTGCTCTTCACCAGGCCGCTGATCTGCCCCTTAGGCTCGGAAAACGCAACTTTCTCAAACTCCGGAACCGTCCGGCCCTTCCCGATCCAACCCAGAGATCCGCCTTCCTTGGCGCTTCCGGGGTCTTCGGAATACTTCTTCGCCAGGTCTTCGAACTTTGCCCCAGCCTTGAGCTGCTTTAGTAAATCTTCTGCGCGTTTTTGCGCGTCGGCCACGCCCTTCTCATCCACTTTTCCGTCGGGCCCAGGAAGCGGCGTCTTGATCAGAATGTGGCTGACCTTCGCCTGCTCGGCGGTGCGGTACTGATCGCGATGCTGATTGTAATAAGCCTGCAACTCATCGTTCGTCACCCGGACTTCAGCCTGCACCTTCGCCGTGTCGAGCATCACATATTTAATCTTGCGCTTCTCGGGAATGGAGTTCGCGTAGGTCTTCAGGTGAGCCTTGTAAAAGGCCTGAAGTTCCTCGACCGTAGGATGAAGGCCCTTCTTGATGTCATCCTCTTTCAACACGGCGTAATCAAACTTCACCTTTGTATTCTGCTTGATAAACTCCTGGCGAATCGCTGCATCGCTGACCGATGCGCCGCTGGTGATCAGCGTCTGCAGCTTGCTGATCACAATCTCGTTGGCTACACTGTTTTCAAAAGTCGCAGGCGTGAGGTTGTGCTGCTGCAGCATCCCCTCGTACTCCGCTTGGCCGATAAAGTTTCCCCCCGGAAAGAAAATTCCGGCATAGCGGCCGTGCTGCAGTTCATCTTTCACTTCCTGCGGCGTAGCCTTTAATCCCATTTTCTGCGCTTCCGCCAGCAATGCCTGCTTGTCGATCAACTGGTCGGCAGCCCGCGGCGTGTCCTGCGCAATCAGAAAACCCATGATCATCGAAGCTTGTGCACCGTATTGCTGCGCTTGCTGTTGCGCCATCTCGCGTGCCGTCTGCCGCACTTCTTCGGGAGTAATTTCCTCGCCGTTCACCCTGGCTACGACACCCGCCTTATTCAACGTATCGTTATTGCCGATGCCGGGAACGAATGCAATCACCATGGCCCCGCAAATCAACAAAAGCAGCCCGCTCAGCACAACTTTCTTAACCGGTCCTTCAGTCTGCAAGAATCGAATCATCTTCTTATCACTCCAGAATGGTGCGTAGAATCAACAATTATAAACTAATCGATTGTCTCTCAAGCCCCTGTCATCCTGAGCGAAGGTTGTGCTGCGCGAACGCGCAGCACAACCGGAGTCGAAGGATCCCTTACCGTGTCCCTGACTCCAAGCCCAGCAAGGCGTTTCCGCCACTCGCGCGTTCCTAGCTCCGTGCCTGCCGAATCCTCTCCCGGTGGCCAAAACAAATCGCCTATTGAAACGTATCAATAGACGTGTTATCCCTCTTAGTTCCCGGACTAAGGTCCCGGACCAAGACCCCACGAAGACGATCAAGCGAGCCCGCGACGGCACGCAAGGGAGCACTATGAACTCCGCAAAAACAAGAGTAACCGCAAGACGCCTCGCCTTCCCCACTCGTTTCGCAGCGCAGTGGTTAATGATGTCGTTTCTAAGTGCGCACTTCCTCCTCGCCGCGGACACCCCCGCGTCCAAGCGCACCGCCCCGGCCAACACTGACAAGCTGGCCCTTCGCGAGCATTGGACTCTGCAGTCCTCCGCCAAAGTCGAGGCCAAGGGCGAGATCATTTCCACCGCCACTTTCGTTCCCAAGGGATGGCACGACGCCACTGTCCCCACCACGGTCGTCGCGGCCCTGGTAAAAGACAAAACCCTCCCCGACCCATTCTTCGCCATGAACCTCCGCCAGTTCGCCGGCGTCACCTACCCCATCGGCGGAAATTTTTCCAACATCCCCATGCAGACGGATAGTCCCTACGCCGTCTCCTGGTGGTACCGCAGACAGTTCGCCGTTCCAGCCACCTATAAGGGAAAAACCGTGTGGCTGAATTTTCGCGGGATCAACTACCGCGCCAACGTCTGGCTCAACGGAAAGCAGATCGCCAACTCCGACACCATCGCCGGAGCCTGGCGCACCTACGAATTGAACGTAACCAATGCGGTGAAGCCCGGCCGCGAAAACGTTCTGGCCGTGCAGGTCTTCGCCCCCACCGAGAGCGACCTAGCCATCACCTTCGTCGACTGGAACCCCGCGCCTCCCGACAAAAACATGGGCCTGTGGCGCGAAGTCTACCTCACCGCCAGCGGGCCGGTCGCGCTGCGCTATCCAACCGTCGTCTCCAAGCTGAACCCTCCCGCCAATGATTCCGCGCAACTCACCGTCACCGCGCAACTCAAAAACGGCACGAGCGAACCGGTGAAAGGCAAACTGAAAGGCCAAATCGAGAGCGTAACCTTCGAGCAAGTGGTCGAACTTGCCGCCAACGAATCCAAAGACGTCACCTTCACTCCCGACAAATTTCCGCAGCTCGTCTTCTCCAATCCGCGCCTCTGGTGGCCCGCGCAGATGGGCAAGCCGGTTCTCTACTCGCTGAAAATGGAATTCCAAGTCGGCAGCACCGTCAGCGACCATTCAACGACGGAGTTTGGCATACGCGAAGTCACTTCCGAAGTGAACGCCGCCGGCGGCCGCGCCTTCCACATCAACGGCAAGAACATCCTCATCCGGGGCGGCGGCTGGACTCCGGACATGATGCTCCGCGAAAACTCGCAACGCCTCCACGATGAATTCCGCTACGTCCGCGATATGGGATTAAACACCGTCCGCCTCGAAGGCAAACTTGAGACCCAGGAATTCTTCGACATCGCCGACCACGAGGGAGTCCTGGTGATGGCGGGCTGGTGCTGCTGCGATTTCTGGGAGCGCTGGCCGCGCTGGAAGCCGCAGGATTTTGAAATCGCCCAGCAATCCCTCCGCGATCAGATCTACCGCCTGCGCAGCCATCCCAGCATGGTCATGTGGCTGAATGGCAGCGACAACCCGCCCCCGCCCGATGTCGAACAGATGTATCTCGACATCGAAAAGCAGCTCCTGTGGCCGAATCCCGTAGTTTCCTCCGCTACCGGCAAGCCCACCACGGTCACCGGAAACAGCGGCGTCAAAATGTCAGGGCCCTATGAGTATATAGCTCCGAGCTATTGGGAACAAGATACTCCCGCCGGACAGCCCAACCGCAAACTCTGCAATCCCGGCGGCTGCGGCGGCGCCTACGGTTTCAACACCGAGACCAGCATGGGCCCGGCCGTCCCGCCTGTCGAAAGCATCCGCGCCATGGTCGGAAAAGATCATCTCTGGCCCATCGACGACGTCTGGAACTATCACGCCGGCGGCGGAGAATTCAAAACCATCCAGGTCTTCAGCACCGCCCTCGCGAATCGCTACGGTAAGTCAGACAACGTGGAAGACTTCGCCGCCAAGTCGCAAATGCAGACTTACGAAGGCGTGCGCGCCATGTACGAAGCCTACAGCCGCAACAAATACGAATCCACAGGCGTGATTCAATGGATGCTCAACAACGCCTGGCCTTCCATGATCTGGCACCTCTACGACTATTACCTGCGTCCCGCGGGCGGCTACTTCGGCGCCAAGCGCGCCATGGAAGCTCTCCATCCAATCTACGGCTACGACGATCATTCCATCTGGGTGGTCAGCAGCCAGTATGAAGATGTCAAAGGCCTCAAACTGACGACGAAAATTTACAACCTCGACGCTACCGAGAAGTTCTCTCACGAAGACTCGCTCGACGCCCCCGCCGACAGCACCGCCAAAGTATTCACGCTTCCTGAAGTCGATGGCCTGAGCCCGACGTACTTCGTAGCCTTGCGCCTGACCGACTCCACCGGCAAACTGGTCGGCTCCAACTTTTACTGGCTCTCCACCAAACCCGAGACTCTGGACTGGGCCAAGTCCAACTGGTGGATGACTCCCACCGATTCCTTCGCCGATTACACGGCTCTCGCACAACTTCCCAAGGTAAAGCTAAAAGTTATCACCAGCACAGCGCGCAAAGGTGAAGACTCCATCACCCGCGTGACCGTAGAAAATCCCAGCAAGAGTGTGGCCTTCTTCGTCCGCCTCAAAGTGGATAAAGGATCGAGCGGCGAAGAGATTCTCCCGGTAGTGTGGGAAGACAACTACATCTCACTATTACCCGGTGAGAAGCGCGAGGTAACCGCCACTTACCGCGCCAGTGAACTGGTCGCAGCGAAAGCAACAGTAAAAGTGACCGGCTGGAACGTCGAATAAGTGTAGACCGAAGATGCTCACGTGGGGACAGCCGCCTTCGGCTGTCCCGCCGAGCAAAGCGAGGCGCCCGATCTCAAGCCCAGGGCCCAATCTCCTTAAATATGCTGTGAGACGGATAAGATATTTCCGTCAGAATCCTTAAACCAAGCCACCTTGTCCCTGGTAGGCGCGGTCCAGATCCCAAGTTTGTCCTGCTCGAAGAAACCAAACCTCTCAAACCGCACGCCCTTCGCCTGCAGTCCCTCGACCATCTTCTCAATCTCAGGAACCTGCCAACCGAGAATCGTGAACGGAGCCGGCGTGAACTGCGCCTTCGCAACCCGCACCATGATTCCATTCGCATCCGTCACGAGCGCGAATCCGTCGTCCTTCACAAAGTGCAACCCCAGCACCCCTTCATAAAAAGCTCGCGCCTTTTCCGTATCCTTGGTGGGAACAAATGCCACAATGTCGATTGCGCCTAACATCCGCACTCCAATTCCTTTTACTCTTCCGGCGGCAATTCGAAGTCGACAAGATTCCCTCGAAAGCCCTTCGTCTTCCACGCGCCAATCGCGATTCCCACCGCCATCCAGATCGCCCCAAAAACCAGAGCTTTAGAACTCAAACTAATCCACAGAAAAAAACAAATCACAAAACCCAGAACCGGCGGGAGCAGGTTGCCCAACTTCTTTTCCGGTTCATGCAAGTAGTAGCGGACGAACGCCGCCGCATTCACGCCCATGAAAGCGATGAGCGCCCCGAAATTCAGCAGGTTCGCGCCCAGATCGTAGCCGGTAGTGGCCCCGGCCAGCGCCGGAAGCAGAAAGGCTCCAGCCAGCGCGAGCACCCCCACAAACAAAACGTTGTTGCGTGGCACGTGCCGCTTGGCGTCGACCGCGCCAAAGAACGACTTCGGCAAAGCGTTACTGCGCCCCATCCCATAGAGCAGCCGCGCCGCACCCAGTTGCGCGCCCATGCCCGAGCCAAAGTTCGCCACCACCAGCGTGAACCCGACAATGGCGAAGAGCGGCGCCCAGGCGCGTCCCGCCACGAAAGTAAAGGCCGTGTCCATGTTCGGATACGGTTCTGAGGCCGGCCAGATCAACTGAGCCGCATATACCTGGAAAGCCGAGAGAATTCCGATCACCACACAGACCAGCACGGTCGCCAGCAGAATGTTTCGCCGCGGATTCTCCGCCTCTTCGGAAAGCGTCGAGATGCCATCAAAACCAATGTAGGTAAGCACGGCGACAGAAGTGCCGCCCAGCACCGCCTTTGTGTTCCAGCTCGCGGGATCATAAAACGGCCGAGTAAAGAATGCCGCACCATCGTGAGGATGGCCAAAAATATAGCGCGCCGCGGCCACAAAGAAAATCGCAATCACCACCCCCATTCCCGCAGCCAGCGCGGTATTCACCCGAGCGGAAGTTTTCACGCCTTGCACATTCAAGGCAGTAAACATCAGCGCGAAAATAACCGCCCAAACGGCATACGAAACACCGGGCGCGAACACGTGCGCCTGCTGGCTGATCCAGATAATGCAGATCATGGGATTGAGCAGGTAATCCATGACCATGCTCCAACCGGTCACATAGCCAAGCGCCGGGTTGATCTCCTGTCCGACATAAGTAAACGCCGATCCTGCGCTGGGATAAGCCCGCGCCATCCGCCCATAGCTGATCGCGGTGAAAAGCATCGCGACCATGGCGATCAGAATCGTGGTCACAACGTGACCATGTCCTCGATTGCTAAGCACGCCGAACACGGACATAGGCGCGACCGGCTGAATCACGATGACGCCATAAAGGATTAAATCCCAAAGCGTGAGCGTGCGTCGTAAGCGCGGAGCGGATGGTGCAACAGAGATAGCAGGTTCCATGGGTCCGCCTATTGGATTATGGAGGGCTCAAAATGTCAATGTTAAAACGATTCCGTACTTGCCGGAGTCGCTTCACTTCCCGTAGTCAAACCAGTATCCGCGCTGCTCGTTGCCTGACATGTGCCGCGTGTTGTATTCGAGAAGATAGTTCACGTGCGCATCGTCGAGCGGAAACGACTTGCCCGGCGCGTAGGGATAGTCGCCCATCTTCAGAAATGGCAGCGGCGCCACGAAGTTGCCCTTGGCGGCATAGAAGTCCATGTCTTTTTCGTAGCCGAAGGCCGCGAAGAAGTAATCGCGCACCCAGTCCTGAGGCAGCGCCGGCAATTGCGATGGATCAAAGTCGAGACGAACTTCATCGCCTGAACCGAATACGACGAGTTTATCGTCGAGCGCAGTCAGCAGCGGCAGCACATCGCCGTATCGAGTGTAAGTTCCCATGGGACGCGTGTACGGCCCCGTCGCGCTCGTCTTCTCGTAGATGTATTGCACGTTGCCCGGAGGCGTGCCTTCGATCTTCAGTGGAAATCCGTGAAAGCCGAGATCGGCGCGGACGAGCGGAACCGGCGTCGTCTTCACCTCGGCGGCGTCATCCCGAAGCCCCGCGCTTTCACCAGCGGGGCGAGGGATCTCCCGCGTATTACCCTGTGCTGTGCGATCGACCAGAATGCGGTCCCAATAAATCTGCAGATTGGTCGTGATACGAATCTTCTCCGTCCCCGGCGGCAGCTTGCCCGTTAGATCCGCGGTCATCGTGCGCGGTCCGCCTGCGGGGAAACCCATATCGTCGACCACGCGCACCCATTTGCGATTCTTATCTAGGGCTTCCACATAAGGCGAGATCGCCTGCACTCCGGCTTGCGACGCGGCGTACATGCTGTTCGCCGAAAAGTACTCGACCTCGCCATGCATCAGCAGCCACAACGGGCCGCCGCGATAAGGCTCGCCCAAGTCGAGGGTGAGGCTGTGCGGCTGGGCGAAGCCTTGAAACTGTGTCAGCGCAAAATCGCCGAAGTAGCGATGCGCCAGCAGATCGGGCAACACATTGTGGCCGTGCTCATCCCACGCGCCCGCTGGCGGACGCGTGTCTTCTCTCTTGCTCACCACCACCTTGAACTCCGGATACGGTGGGTTCGACGCGAAATATTCGTTGGGATAAACGTCAAGCCCGGCAGGATGATCGACCGCAAACAAGCGCACCTGATCAAGATAGACGGCCTCCTCAAGCGGCTCCATAAAACGGAAGCTGAGCTCGCCATCCTTCTCGCGAATGGCGTTGCGATCGATTTTGATGTACTCAACCGGCCGCGGAATGTCACGCTGGCCGGGCCCAATCCAGTGCCCGACCACGCCCGCGCCCAGCATGTCCGCAACCAAGTCGTAGCGCTCGCCATTCCACACAAACAGCGTAGGACAAGAGCTGCCCCGGCGGTCGATCTCAGTGATGTTCTGCTGCCGGTCACCGGCGACGTTGATTTCATCCTGCAACACGCCTGTCGGCCACAACAGGCGCACGATGTCAGCTTCTTTAGAATCGCCCAGGCCGACCACGATGTCGGTAGAGTTCTGCCCCAGGTATCCGTTTGATCCCGCGATCTCAAACTTCTGCCGGTTGCCGCCCGCAAACACTTCCACCTTGGTGCCGATCGCGCTCCTGTTGTCCGCGAGTCCCTTGAGCGAAAGCCGCAGCCAGTGATTCTGATTCCCACCTTCATTGCGCAGCAGCACGACCGGCCCATGATTCTGTGTGATCAGCAGATCAGTCGCGCCGTCGCCATCGTAATCGCCAGTGATGATGGCGCGCGGATCTTTGAGTTGAATCTTGTCGAGACCAACATCGGATGTGACATCTTTGAAACCATCCGCCCCAAGATTGCGGAACAGCCGCACCTCACCCTTGCCCTCTTTAGTTTCGCCGACAGCAACCAGATCAACCCAGCCGTCGTTGTCGTAGTCGATCGCAGCCACACCATAAGCGCGAACCCAGTTCGTCTCGGGAAGCTGGACGCGATCGAAACTCTTCCCGTGATTGTTGCGCCAGAGAGTAAGCCCCGGCGCTCCCATGTGCGTGAAGGCGAGATCCATCCAACCATCGTGATCAAAGTCGAGCACGGCGACACCCACGGCAGGCGCGGGCATAGGAGTAGACCACGGTCTGCGTGGAAGAAACTTTCCTTCGCGCGGGTTCTCGAAAGCCGTGGGAACCTCATAAGTGGTGACGACGAGATCCACGGCACGGTCATTGTTGTAGTCGGTGCCTACTGCGCCAAAATCAGGCCCAGTGCCAGTCAGACCGAACCCGAGTAGCTCGGAAACATCGGTGAAAGTGCCGTTGCCATTGTTGCGCAACATCGTGTTCGGCGAAAGAAACCAGTGCTTGGGTAATTGCAAAGATTGCCCTGCGAGCGGGGCGGGAATATCGAGAGACCTTGCGGCATAGAGGTCAAGATCGCCATCATGATCGTAGTCGACAAAGGTGAGCCCGAAATATCCTACACCCCGGGTCGCCGTGGGCCTGGCGATCCCAACCGTCTCGGTCACATCTTTGAACGTCCCGTTTTTGTCGTTATGTAGCAGGACAACGCGCCCTTTAGAACTGACTGCGAGATCGACTGCGCCGTTGTTGTCATAATCGCCCGCTGTGCAGCCGATCGCGTGCAAACTCGGATCCAGTCCGGCCTTCCTAGTGACGTCTTCGAACTTGCCGTTGCCCAGGTTGTGGTAGAGGCCAAGGCCGCCCTCCGGCCCGTTATCGGCAACAAAAAGGTCGAGTCGTCCGTCGCTGTCGTAGTCCAGAAAGCACGCGCCAGGCCCCAGGAAACTAGCCAAGTCTTTTGGGCCAGTGTCGCTGCCCTCCGACACGATCCCAGCCTCCGCCGTCGCATCCACAAACCGCACCTTAATCTCCGCGGGAGCTGTCAGCACTGCCGATGGCGCCTCGACCGCGCGCGAGTACTGCCCCTGCTCGCCGTAGGCCAGGCTCACCGGCGCGCCGAGTTTGTTTTGTGTGATGTACTGAAATTTCTTCAGGTGCTCGCGGGCGTGGTCGATATCGGCCGACTGCTGGTACGCCCGCGACAGACCGAACTCGGCCGAGGCGTGCAGCGGGTTTAATTGCAGGGCATGCTGGAAGGCATCGATCGCTTGCGGAAACTGTTTGGCTTGCACGTACGATGATCCCAGAAAGTACCAGGTGTCGGCGTCGTTGGCATCGATCTCGACCACGTGCCTGAAGGCATCGATGGCGGCTTGCGCATCGCCGGTGTTTTTCGCGAGCAGGCCGAGGTTGTACCACGCGTTCGGGTTCTTCGGATTCTGCTTGAGCGCTTCCTCCAACGCGGCCTTGGCCTCGTCGATCTTCTGCAGGTTCAGGAGTGCGATGCCTTCATTCAGCCGCGCGATCGTCAGTTTGGGATCAAGTTCGGCCGCTTGCTGGAAGGACTTGAGCCCCTTCTCGAAAAGCTGCTGGTTCATGTAAGCGGCGCCGAGATTGTTCAGGCGCGCGGCTTCCCCCGGATTCGCGACCGGCCGAGCTTGCGGGGTCGCGGAAAGGCCAAACGCGGCCAGGAACGTGCCGGCTAGGGCTGCTGCAATTCGGGGAGTCATTCGAGTAAAGATTTAAACACAGAGGGCGCGGGGAACACAGGGCAAAGCGTCAATTGGATTTCGGTCGGGGCCCGTAGGCGCGTTTGCCCACGACTCCCTTGCCTTCCTCGACCGTCACAGTCTGTCCAGCGTTGAGGTTTGCGAGCTTATCGACTTGCCCGCTGGGCCACTGAATCTCAACGCTGTCAGCTTTCATTTGGGCACCCAGGCCAAACGTGAGCACCAGTTCACTCTGCGAAAGATAACTCGATCCAGAACGCAGCATTTTCGACTGTTTGTCGCTCCCTGACGTCACACGCGCGACCGCGCCGATCCCGTCACGGTTTGACTTCGTCCCCACCAGTTTCAGGCGCAAGCTGTGATTCGTCCCACCTTCGTTATGGAACAAATAAGCCGGGCCTGAGTTGGTAGTGATGAGGACATCGAGAAAGCCGTCGTTCTCAATATCAGCGTAAGCCGCGCCCCGCGCCACTCTTGGAGCGGCAAAGGCCGGGCCCATCTGCGCGGTCACTTCCTGAAACCTGCCTCCGCCAAGATTGCGGAAAAGATGCGCCGGTTCGGCGTAGCTGACGCGCTTCTGCACGCGCTCGATCGCATCTTCGATGTGGCCGTCGGCAACGAAAATGTCGGGCCATCCGTCGTTGTCATAATCGAAAAAGAAGCAGCCGAACCCGAGTGTGACCAACGTGACCCGGCCCACTTCCGATTGCGGCGCCTCGTCGACGAACAGGCCGTTGCCTTCGTTGTGATAGAGCGAGACCATCTGATTGGCGAAGTTGGTGATGATGACGCTGGGGTGGCCGCTGCGGTCGTAGTCGGCGGCATCAACGCCCATGCCGGCCCGGGCAACTCCATCTTCGCTAAAAGCTATACCAGAAGTAACGCCTCGCTCTTCAAACGTTCCGTCTTTCTTGTTCAGATAAAGCTTGTTCGGCTGGGTGTCGTTCGCGATGAGAATGTCAGGCCAGCCGTCGCCGTTGTAATCGAGAATGGTGATGCCGAGGCTTTTCGAAGTCGGGTCGCCCAGGCCGGCTTTTTGCGTGGCATCTTCAAACTTGCCCTCGCCAAGGTTATGCCACAGTCGCACGGATGTTCCCTTGTATGACTCCGGCGTGCAATAGGACTTGTGGGCGCCGTCGAGCGTGCAGTAGAGGTCGGTTTGCTCGGTCCACTGCACGTAGTTCGCGACCACAAGATCGAGTTTGCCGTCACGGTCGTAATCGACCCATGCGGCGCTGGTCGAAAACTCGCTTGGCCCCCACAGGCCAGCGGACTTGGTCACATCAGTGAAAGTGCCGTTGCCGTTGTTGTGGAAGAGATGGCTCTGGCCTAACGCGGTGATGAAGATGTCGTCGAAGCCGTCGTTGTCATAATCGCCTACCGCAACGCCGACTCCGAACATCGGCACGGCCAATCCTGCTTTGCGGGTCACATCGGTAAAAGTTCCGTTGCCATTGTTGTGGTATAGCTTTGGGGTTGTCGGTCCAGCGTGGGGATGCCCGGCAAAATCGTCGCCATTGATGAGGAGAATGTCGGGATACCCGTCGTTGTCATAGTCAATGAAAGCGCATCCCGGACCCATAGTTTCCGGCAGCCACTTTTTCCCGAATGCGCCGTTGTTGTGGGTGAACCGGATCCCGGCTCGCGCGGTGATATCGCGAAATTGAACCTGCGCGCGGGCGGCCTGCAGCAAGACCATGAACCACAGAAACGCAGAGACCCAAAGAAATCTTGTGTAACAAAATCTCACACTTCCTCTGTGACTCTGTGACGGAGCCAGCCCTGAGCGAAGCCGAAGGGTCGTGAAATGCACTTCTGTGTTCGCCACTATTTTGACCCTCCGGCAGTCGCCGCGGCCTCGCCTGTGCGTTTCGCATGCAGCGCCGGCAACGGCACGGAAACATGTTCGTGTACAGCCTGCCTCTCGTTGTTGTCTTCGGGATGCAGTTGGCGATAGGGCCCGGTGATCGCCTGAGAAGATTCATCGGCTTTGAAGCGCAGATAGCGCTCCTCGTGCCCTTTCGCGAGGTTTTCGTTACCGAGACCACTGTAGGAGAGCATCAGATTGTAGTGCGCCTGCAAGTCTTCGGGATCGATCGCTAAAACGGATTGCAAGGTCCTCACTGCGTCCGGGTAGTCGCGTTGCAAAAAGAAAATGCGTCCCAGATCATTGAGGGCGACGCGATCGCGCGGATACTGATCCAGAACGATGCGCAGGCGTGCAGCCGCATCCTTGTAGTTGCCATCGGCGCGCAGCACGCGGGCGTAAAAATAATTGGCTCGCGCGAGATTCGGAGACAGAGCCAGCGCCTTCTCGAGTACGACGCGGGCGCGCTCCATATCGCCTTCCTGCACCGCGCAGCGGCCAAGATTGACCCAGCCATCGGGATTATTTGGATCGGCTTCAGTGACTTTTTGGAATGCCCAGGCTGCGCCCTTGAGATCGCCCTGCAGAAACAGGCCGATTCCGTAATCGTTCCAGCGCTGCCATTCTTCTTTGCGCACGACGGTCTTCGCTTCCGCAACCGGGGCATTGTGCGCGACCACCGGCAAGGTCACTTCGTTCTCTGCCACTGCAACGATGGGCAGGTCGGGAATTGCCTCCTGCTTCGCCGAAACGCCACTCAGCGATGCCGTGAACACGGTCGGACGGTCATCGTAATCAGGAGAAACCGAGTTGGGCGACGCCGGGTCGGGCTGCCCCGCGAACGCTTCATGCGTGCCGTACCAGGAAAATTTTCTGTAACACAGTCGCGCGTGCAGAGTGATCTTGTTGCCAGCGCTTTCCGGAATCAACATGCGGTAGTGCACCGTGTCGGCCGCGCCAGGCGGAATGAGCCGCACATACACCACCGAGCGCGTAGCCCAGGCGTTGCGCTTGTTGATGGGATTGCCGTGGGCATCCACTTGCAAAGAGCGGTAAAAGTGCGCGCCTTTTTCTACGGGACCCTTGCCTTGGTCTTCTACCATGCCGCTCCAAAAAATCGTCTGGCCTTTGTCATCCGTGCCTTTCAGTTCGAGCCAGGTGTCATAGGCATCCACCGTGCCACCGGGGAAAAAATGTCCGACCTTCTTGGTGCGGACGACTACGTCCACGCGGACGGTGTCGCCGCGGCGGAGCGCGGGCTGCACAAGGTTGAGAGGAGCGGTGACTGGAGCAACTTCTCCGCTGGTTCCAGGAGTAATTTTGGTTTCCGTCTCTTCGCCCACCGCAAAGGTTGTGGCCAGTTCCGCTTGGCTCGCCGCTTTAAACGCCGCCGGCAGCGGAGCCTGCGCGCGAGATACAGCAAAAATATCCACGGTGAGAGCGCCGCTCTTCAGAAACGCCTCGGTGAGTTTCAGTTGGGCCGCATCTTCATTCGCCGTGGGCAGTGCGGTGTTCGCGCCGGGGAAACGGTGCGAATGCACGAATCCGTTGACATTGCCTGCGTCTTTCGATGGCTCCGGGGGCATGTGGCAATCGGCGCACTGCTGCGGCTTGGGCGGATAGTAAAACGAACGCGCGCCTTGCCCGGAAACGCCACTGGCCTGCCAGTTGTCATATTCGTTGAAGCCGCGGACCCAGCGATAGTGATTCACCGGTACGTCGAGATGCACTTTGTGGCAGGTGGAGCAGAACTCCGCCGTCTGCGTGCGCATAAAGGGCTTGAGGAAAACGCGGCGGTGTGGTTCCGGATTCAGCCGGATCAGGAAATCATGCAGCGCGCGGGCTACGGGATTCTTGGTGGCCGCGAGTTCGTGCAGCTTGGGATACTCCAGATAAAAATCGGCCTGCCCCATGGTGCTCTTCACGCTCGCGATGGAGTGGCACATCATGCAGCCCAGGCCGGCCTGCGATTCCGGGCGGTGCACGATTTGCTTGATCGGCGTATCCATCAGGCCGCTGTAGAGCACAGCCGGGTCGTGGCATCCGCCGCACCATTTCGAAGGCTTGGTGCCGATCGTATCCTGCATGTACTCGATCGACTTGCGATACCACTGGTTGTTGAACGAAGAAAAATGGTGGGCTGAACTGAACCACTGGTTGTAAATATCTTCGTGACAGCGCTTGCAGGAATCGGACTCCATGAAGAATTTGCTGGGAATTTTCTGCTTGCCATAGACCTGAGCGGAACTGGGAAAGAACGCTCCCTCGGGCCCGTCGCCTTCACCATTCATGTTGTCCGGAGGCATGGTTGGATTCTGAATGTGGCCGCGCACTTGCCAACTGGCACGCATGTAGTTCGCACCGTAGCCAACAGAGCCGACTACGACAAGGCAGATTGCTGTTCGGAGTATTGCGGTCGCGGCACTTGCGCTCAACCATCCGCGTCTTCCCATGCTCTCGGCGATCAGCAGAGCAGCTCCAACGAGTGAGATCACGATGTGGAGGTAGAGCCAGTTCCACTCGGCGCGCGGAGTGCCAGTCTTGATGAGAATGATTCCGAGGATTGCACCTGCGCTGACTAGCGACCATCCGGCGCGGGCAAGAAAGCTTCCACCCCGCAGCAGACGAATCAACGCTGGAATGAGCAGAATCGCGGTGATCACTCCGGCCAGCGCGTGCAGAAGCACCACGACCGCATAGAAGATGTTAGGTTGCGGGAAGGCGTAGAGGTACGCTGCGGAAATCACCAGGAACGGCAGTAGCCAGGACAAGGTCCGACCCACAGGCGGCTTCGATGGCGAATTTTGTCCCCTTGGAAACAGTTGGGCGGCTCGCGGTGAAGGACTCCAGTTCCCGGAGCAACTGAAATCGCGTGCGACCACATTACTCACGCGGGCGCGCTGCGGGAATAATCCAAAAATACTATCGGAGTCCGGACAGCTTCATGAAACTGGTGGGATCTTCCACGTGCCGCATACCTCTTCCAGTACGGCGGCGACGGATAACACCTGCTCCTCTTCCCACGGCTGTCCCACGATCTGCACGCCGATGGGCAGGCCTTCGGACGAATAAGTCACGGGAACCACCACGGCGGGATTGCCTAACAGGTTGAAGAATTCCGTGTAGCTCCAGGCATCGAGATAGTGGATGGTCTTGCCGTCCACCTGCCAACTACGCTCCCCGTGCCGGAATGCGGGGATTGCCGCCGCCGGACACAACAGGATTTGGTAATGCTGCATCTGCTTGAGAAAACGCGCGCGCAGTCGATCGCGCTCGATCCAGACTTGCAGGAGAGTCTCGCCGGTGAGTACGGGTTCGGCGGCGGACCACTCCAGAAACTGTTTGAGCGTGGGGCTTAGGTCCGATTCCCTGCCTTTGAACATAGGCCGCAGCAGCATCCCGCCGGCGACTACGAAGAGCTGGCGCCAGAGCTGGCGTGCTTCTTCGAGTCCTTCCGGCTGGAAGGGTTCTACTTGAAATCCCGCGCTGCGCAGGCCCTCTGCCGCAGTGCATACCGCCGCGCGAGTTTCAGGCGTGACTGGGGTGCGCCCGTCATCTTCGAAATAGCCGACTCTCAGTCTTCTAGCTTCCGCTTCACTCGGCCAGCGCAGCGGCACCGGAGCTGTGCAGGTGTCGCCGCAGTCTGGGCCTTGCATTACTTCGAAGAGAACTTTCAAATCGACGACGGTGCGCGCCATCGGACCGACGACGCCGATCAGTGCAAATGGACCGGCGGACTCAGGATAGTGGCCGGTCGCGGGAATTCTTCCCGGCGTCGGCTTCAGGCCGCAGATGCCGCTGAAGTGAGCCGGGACGCGGATCGAGCCACCGCCGTCGCTGCCGACGCCGCCGGCGGACATGCCGGCGGCAATTGCTGCGGCCTCGCCGCCGCTTGACCCGCCGGGAGTGCGTTCGAGATCCCATGGATTGTTTGTGCGGCCAAGGAGCAGGTTGTCGGTTTCCCACGCCATGAGCAGCTCTGGAGTGTTGGTCACGCCCAGCACGATCGCGCCTGCGGCTCGCAAACGGGCCACCAGCGGCGCATCTTCAGTTGGCGTGAACTCGGCGCGCAGGCGCGTGCCCGATTCACAACGCAGCCCTGCCACGCTGATGGAGCTCTTGATGCTGATGGGCACACCGTGCAGCGTGCCAAGCCTTTTCCTGGAAATTACCTCAGTCTCAGCAGCCCGAGCCGCCCGCCGCGCACGTTTCGCGTCGACATACACAAACGCGTTTAGCTTTGGATTGAGTTGTTCGATCTGTTTCAGGTGGGCGTCCACGATTTCGATCGGAGAGATTTGCTTTTTTCGAATTTGCTCGGCCATGGAAACGGCGGCAAGGAAGTTTAGGTCGCTCATGAGCGATCTCGCACGGTGTGATCGAGCATTGTGTGATCGAGCATGGCGCGATCGAGCATCCGCTTTTCGTCGGACGTGAGCGAACGGTGTTCACCCTTGGCGAGATCGCCCAATTGCAGCGGCCCGATGGCTACGCGGACCAGCCGTAACACTTCGACCCCCAAGGTCTCAATCATGCGGCGGATCTGGCGGTTCCTGCCTTCATCCAGCACAATTTCAAGCCAGCAGTTCTT
The DNA here is from genome assembly GCA_963800575.1 of uncultured Acidobacteriaceae bacterium. Classification (GTDB taxonomy): domain Bacteria; phylum Acidobacteriota; class Terriglobia; order Terriglobales; family Acidobacteriaceae; genus Sulfotelmatobacter. Next base: position 232,629 of record CAWDBN010000015.1, on the reverse strand, counting down.
CTGCCCTGAACGCAAACGGTGAGCCCGCTTCGCCCGCAATACTTCCCCGTCTTTTGTTTTCACTCCGCGAACCAGCGCCTGGATAAATTCTTCATCCGCAACCGTCGCAAGTTGCACGTGGTAAGTCTTGTCCAAATGCGTTTCTGGCGCGGTGACGCGGGCGCCCCACTCGGAATCATTGGTCAGCAGCAGCAAGCCCTCGCTGGCTTTGTCCAATCGGCCGACCGGGGCAACCCAGGGCGGCTTTGCTTGCGGCGAATCTTTCTTCCCGGCAACGAGCTTCGCGTTTAGTGCTGCGTATACGGTTTCCCGGCCTTTCTCGTCCGAAGCCGTCGTTACCACGCCGCGAGGTTTGTTCAACATGAGATAGATTCTTGCCTGAGGTTCAAGCATTTTCCCGTCGACTTCAATTTGATCACGCTTCCCGGAAACGGGCGCGTCCGGATCTCGAACGACTCGTCCGTTCAGCGTCACGCGCCCGGCGCGAATCAGCTCCGCGGCGCGCGACCGCGAGCAATATCCCAGCTTCGACAAGGCGCGCGCCAGGCCGGTCTTCCGGGACACTTCGTTCGCCTTCATCCGTTCATGCTAACCGAGAATCCAATGATCCCGCGAATGCACAATCCAGCAACACTTGGTAGGATGTTTAGCGCTGACTGGGAGAACGAGCTTATGGCCCACCAACATCCTCCGCGCTTTCTGAAGATCGTGGACGACGCCAAGACGCGCGTGCGCGAAACCAACGTCGAGGCAGTGAAGAAGAGGCTGGATCGCGGCGAGAAGTTCATCCTGGTGGACGTGCGCGAAGAGAGCGAATTTGCCAAGGATCACCTTCCCGGCGCGATTCATCTGGGAAAGGGCATCATCGAGCGCGACATCGAGGCCCGTGTGCCTGAGCTGGGAGCGGAAATTGTACTTTACTGCGGGGGCGGATTCCGCTCGGCGCTGGCCGCTGATAATCTGCAGAAGATGGGCTACACCAATGTGATTTCGATGGACGGCGGCATTCGTGACTGGCGAGAGAAAGGATATCCGTTGGCCCAGACAGTACCTAGTACCTAGTACCTAGTAGCCTATTGCTTGGGTTGTAGCACGCTCCTCGGTTCTGGGTACCCGGTACTGGGTACTTGTTCGCATAGCGCATCTCTTCCTACTTATGAATGGTCGAATCTTCTTCTGGTCGCTTACGTCTGCGCTTGCCGGATTTCTTTTTGGTTTCGACACGGTGGTCATTTCCGGCGCGGAAAAAACAATTCAAACGCTTTGGGGTCTGAGTCCCGGGCTGCATGGCATTGCCATGGCTTCGGCCCTTTACGGTACCGTCGTTGGCGCCCTGCTTGGGGGCTGGCCCGCTGACCGTTTCGGACGCAAGGCCACGCTGCTGTGGATCGGCATTCTGTATTTAGTGGGCGCTGTGGGCTCGGGTCTCGCACCGAACGTCACCGTCTTCATTATCGCGCGAGTAATCGGGGGACTGGGGATCGGCATCTCGACCGTGGTGGCGCCGATGTACATCTCGGAGATTGCACCGCCCAAGCATCGCGGCCTGCTCGCCGGCATGTTCCAATTCAACATTGTTTTCGGCATCCTAATCGCTTACGTTTCGAACGCACTCTTGGCGGGCATTGGCGACAGCGCCTGGCGATGGATGCTGGGCGTGGCCGCATTTCCATCGTTGATCTATGCCGCATTGTGTTTTGGACTCCCTGAAAGTCCGCGCTGGCTGCTTAGCCGGAAGGGCGATCGCGAGTCTGCTCTCGCGGTACTGCACCGCATCGAGCCCGGGGCTTCGAACACACAGATTACGGCTGAGGCGGATGAGATTGCGGCGGCAGCGGCATCGGAACAAAAATCTTCCTCCGGACATTTCTGGACGAAGCGGCTTCGCAAGCCAATCCTGCTTGCCATTCTGATTGCCTTCTTCAATCAGATGTCGGGCATCAATGCGATTTTGTATTTCGCACCGCGCATCTTTGAACTGACCGGCCTCGCCGCGAAGGCTGCGCTGCTGCAATCGATTGGTATCGGCATCACCAATCTGGTCTTTACTTTTGTCGGACTCTGGCTGATTGACCGGCTGGGCCGGCGCACTCTTCTTTATATCGGCTCGGTCGGCTACATCACTTCGCTGAGCCTGGTGGCATGGGCATTCTTCACCGGTCATTACTTGATCGTGCCAGTTTGCATCTTTGCGTTCATCGCCGCGCACGCGATCGGCCAGGGAGCGGTAATCTGGGTTTTCATCTCCGAGATATTTCCCAATCGCCATCGCGCGGAAGGCCAGAGCGTGGGCTGCGGAACGCATTGGATTTTTGCCGCCCTGCTCACCACTTTCTTTCCGAAGGTGGTCTCAGCTTTCCCGATCGGCTACGTGTTTTCGTTCTTTGCCGGCATGATGGTGCTGCAGCTCCTCTGGGTCATGACCATGGTGCCAGAGACGAAAGGTGTGTCGCTGGAGCAAATTCAAAGACAGCTGGGGATCGAATAAGATCCTCGGCGCTGGCGTTGGCGCGAGGGCCAACCAGCCTCGATCCAGATCAAAAAAAACGCAGATCGATCTTGGCTAAAATATCTGGAATCAATGAGTTGCGCCTTCCTCGCCTTGCTTGAATCTGGCTAAAATATTGGAAGTAAACAACTTACTCGCAAAATATTCCATTCAAAGAACTTATGCGACTTTGCCTTCGCAAGTCCATTTGAATGAGCGACCAGCCGGCAAAATATTGCATTCACGGGAGTTATCTACTCTGCTATTCGGATGTCAATGAACTGAGAGGCTATGCGCAACAGAATTTCGTAGCACGAGGCGCTGGCTTGTGCCGTCTGACGCGCCATCAACCATCATCGCCCACGCGATGGGCCGTGGACAAGGTTAGATGTCACAAAGGCTTGTTGAAATTCTTGGGAAAGCGGGGTCGTCGCGAAGAGTCTGATTGCGAACCGACGCCCCTAGGCGGCATCGGGAGAATTCCCGGCAGCAGCCACAATGACGCACACGTTGCGGGGGTCCTTCGACTGCGGTTGATCTTCGCGCTTTGGCGCGAAGATCAATCCTCGCTCAGGATGACAAAATCTCAAACCAGCTGTGCCATCGCGCCTTTCTTGTCTCATACGGCTGCCAGCCGGTTTCTTACCTTTGGAACTACTGCTGTAGCAAGATCCAGATTGAGTAATCGGCCAAGTTGGCTGTGGCCAGATCGAGTTTTCCGTCGCCGTTGAAATCTGCTACCGCGAGTTGGTACGGGTACTGCCCCACCGTATAGGGCGAACCTGCTGCCTGGGTGAACGTCCCGTCGCCATTGCCGAGCAGAAGAGTGATTGTGCCATCTCCATAGTTTGCGATCGCGAGGTCGATCTTTCCATCGTTATTGAAATCCGCCGCTACGATTGAGTCCGGCCCACTTCCCACCGGGATCGAGATTGGAGCGCCAAACGTGCCATCGCCATTTCCCAGCAGGATGATCACCGCGTTGCCGACGGAATCTGTCGCTGCGAGATCCAGCTTTCCATCGCCGTTAAAGTCGGTCGTTACGATGGCGGAGAGATACTGCCCGAGGGAGATCGGCGAACCAGTCGCTTGGGTGAATGTCCCGTCGCCGTTGCCAAGCGACATGGTCACTCCCGAACCCGGATACTCGGTCGAGCCGCCGCTCGCGACAGCCACGTCCAGCTTTCCGTCCGCGTTGAAATCCCCCACCGCCGCACCCGACGAGAACCCGCTGCTGTAGAGATCTCCCGCCGTGTTGAACGCTCCGTTCCCGTATCCCAGAGCCACAAACGACGTGTACCCGATTCCGTTTATGATCGCGAGATCGAGATTCCCATCCGCGTTGAAGTCCGCCGCCTCCACCCCGTCTATTGGGAAAAATGCGTTGGCGAACGCTGCCGATGATGGGGCGAAGCCTCCATTCCCGTTCCCCAAAAGGATCGCTGCAGCTTCATTCTGGGGCATGCCAACCGCTAACCCCGGATGACCATTGTTATTAAAGTCGCCCGCGGCGACCGGCCCGAGATAGGGCGAGCCAAAGTCGTCGTAGGGCGGGCTCGGCACGCTGATCGGAGAAGTCGTCGGCGGCGTAAATGTGCCGTTGCCGTTCCCGAGGTAGATATACGTGCGGACGTTCGCCGCGATAGCGAGGTCGGGCTTGCCATCCTGGTTGAAATCGGCAGCCGCAATGCCAAACGGCTCGGGGATTTGCAGCGGAGAATTGGCGGCATTTGCGAAAGTGACAGTGGTTTGCGGCGCGCCGATCTGGAAGTAGACCACGTTGGACGAGCCACCACCAGGCCCGGGATTTACCACCGTTACTGCGGCCGTCCCCGCGCTCGCAACGTTCGTCGCCGGAACCGTCGCCGCGAGATGCTCGCTATCGACGCGCTTGGTTGCCAGGGGAGCGCCATTGAAGTCGACTGTCGCGCCGGAAACGAATCCCGTCCCGCTTACGCTGAGCGTGAATCCGGACGTGCCGGGTGAGACTGCAGTCGGCACCAGCGGCTGGTTCAGGAAGGGAACCGGATTTCCCGGTGCGGCCGTGGGGTTAATCTGGATGCTCATAAAGCCGTTTACCGCGACCGCGCCGGCCGCATCCGTTACTGTGGCCTCGAAGTACCAGGTGCCGGCGCCGGTCGGCGTGCCGCTGATTGCTCCGCTGCCCGGATTGAGTTCCAGTCCATCCGGTACCGATCCGCCGACCTCGTATCCGGTGATAATGGGCCCGTCGTACACGCTCCATTGAAACGGAGGAGTGCCACCGGTGAGCGCGATGGTTTGGTTGTACGCCGTGCCTACGGATCCGCCGGCCAGCATCTGATTCGGAATCTGCGGGTACGGGTTCACGGTGATCTGCAACGCTGCGTTCTTCGTTGGGTCTGCTGCGGACGTGGCTGTGACGGTCACCATTTGCGCGCTAGTGATACTGGTCGTGGAGGAGGTATAGGTGACCGCCGATCCGGTCGGATTGGTGAGAGAGCCCGGGCCGGTGAGCGTCCACGAGACTCCTCTGGAAGACGAGTCATTGGTCACGGTTGCTGTGATCGCGAGCGTCTGGCTCTGATCAATTGCCTGCGGAGAGGACGGAGATAAACTTACCGAGATCGGCGGCGACGAACTCGAGCAGCCGCCCATGAATGCCGCGATTGCGAGGACGAACAACAACGCACTGCGAGAGCACAGCCGGGACATCGCTCCACCAGGAGTGGTTTCTGACGTGGGAAGTATCGCACAGACTTTCTTAATTCTGCTTCGAGGATGTTGGCGGGTATCGAGACCTGATTTCAGCGCAAAACAAAACGTCCCAGACTCGGTTAGAGTCTCGGGACGTCTGTTGATCAGCCCTCCCCCAAGTGCTGCTCAAGAACAGACTAGCCTAGAGCAGGAAAGGCGTATATGGCTCTGACGTGCCATTACTAAATTGAAAACGGCAGACCTCGCCTGTATCTTTAACTCCTTGCAGGTCAATAGGTTACGCGATAACGAGGATGTTACTAACGCCGACCGTGCCGAAGACGCGGCGGTAGCGTTCGATTTCCACAGGGGGGCCGAGTGCCTTCGCGTAATTATCGGAAAGTTTTACGGCTGGACGACCTTCGACGGTGGAGACTTTGCTGATCAGGCTGATGGGATCGAAGCCGCTGTCGCCGCTGGGATCGCAGTCGCGAAAATCGTTGGTGAGGAGCGTGCCCCAGCCGGCGCTGAAGCGAATGCGGCGGCCGGGAGTCCACTTGCGCCGATCTTCGAAGTCGGCTGCGCTGCGGATATCGTTAGGTGCAATTCCGTTTCGCAGAATTCCGCCGAAGTAGGCATGCAGGCCGAGGATGTCGTCGACATCGAGTGCGTCGGAAGCGATGATCAGTTTATTCTGCGGATCGCGGCCGCGAGCCTTGAGCCAGGCGATGTATTCATCGCCGGCTATGTATGGATCTTTGCTGTCGATGCGCTGACCGGTCCAATCGGCGGCCCAGTCGGGCGCGCCTTCGAGGAATTGTGTGGTTCCGAACGTGTCGGGGAGCATGATGCGTAGCGCGCCGTCGTATGTTTTCTGCCACATCTCGAGGACTTTGTACTGAGAGGCTTTCAGCGCCTCGTCATTATCGGGCGGCGCGAGTGCGGCGAGCACCATGGGGATCTCGTGCGCGTTGGTTCCGATGGCTTCAAGATCGTGCTTGTGCGCGAGGAAGGCGTTCGAGGTTCCGGTGAAGCCGGTGCCGAGGTTGGCCGCCATGGCTTCAACCACGTATTCCTGCCAGAGGAAGCTGTGACGGCGGCGGGTACCGAAATCTGCGACGGTGAGATTGGGAACTCCACGAAGGCGTTCGATTTTGCTCCAGAGCTTGGTCTTCGCGCGGGCATAGAGGATGTCGAGACCGAACTCGCTCAGCTTTTTCAGATTCGCGCGGGTGCGCAGCTCGCTGATGATGGAGAGCGAATAGAGTTCCCACATGGTGGTGTCGGTCCAGAGGCCGTCGAACGATAGATGAAAGCGTCCATCTTTTACTGAGAGCTCGTAGTCTGACAGGCGGAAGTCGCGCTCCAGCCATTCGAGGAAGGCAGGCTCAAAAATTCCGCGGCGGCCGTAGAAGGTGTTGCCTGCGAGCCAGACCAGTTCGGACCTGCGGAAGCGCATTTCTCTGGCGTGATCGAGTTGCTCGATGAGTTCTTCGTGGGCGAAGGTGTCGACGGGGCCGCTGGCAGAGCGGTTGTACAGCGTGAACTGCACTCGCGTCTTCGGGTAATGCTTCCAGATGAACTGCAGCATTAGCAACTTGTAGAAATCGGTGTCGAGCAGGGACCGGGTGACCGGGTCGAGTTCCCAGTTGTGGTTGTGCGCCCGCTCGGCGAAGTTCACGATCATGCATAGATATCCTCGTATGCCGTGGCTGCAAAAGCAAATGACGAGGGGTATGCTGGGCCGTGTTCTCAGGCGAATTTCAGGTTGAGTTCACTTTCGAAGAAGAGCGCCAGACTAGCTGCTTCGCGCTCGATGCCGGAGCGTTCTGTCCCGGAAAGTTTGCCGAACGGCTCGATGTTTACGACCAGCCTCTTGCCTTGAACTTTGTGAGACCAAACGCCGGCGATTGCGCCATCGATCAAGACTACGGGGGAGATCCAGCCCTGGTTGCGGTAGACGCGCTTATAGTGTTGCGCGCTCAACAGGTGGTCTTTTTCGCGGTGAGCGAGGAGATAGGAATCGAAATTCGGAAGCAGGCGAATCGAAGCGGTTGCCGAGGGGCGACCGCTCAAGGCGGCCACATCTTCGCGAAGCAGGAGACGATTCTTTTTGTCGCCGGGAATTTCTGCGAGTTCGGATTCGAGCAAAGTTGGAAGCGGTTGCAGCTCCCGCATGGGGATGCCCGCCCAGTGCGAAAAATCAGTCAGCGTCGCCGGGCCGTAGGCGCGCAGATATTTTCGGAGGAGGCTGCACTGGGCTTCTGTTGCGGACATCCGCTCAAGCTTCAGCTTCGGCAGCCAATGGTCCGTGCGGATGAAAACGATTGCGTTGCCTTCGCCGCGGCCGTAACAGATCAATCCCTGCGCCACCGGGAGTCGAACCAGACTCCAGGAGTTCTCCATCCAGAAACGCACTTGCTTGCTCGCTTTGGGACGAATGGCAGCGGCGATCGCAGGCCTGCTCAGCGGCCCTGCCGAGAGAGTCTCCATGATTAGAGGGATGAGTGCTTCGCTCTGATCGCGCGTAATGCGACATCTCTCCATGACGCGCATCGCCTGTGCGAAGCGGCTTGGCCTGAGAGCGGCGATGTAGAGCGGGAATTCGTCGGTGGGAATGAGATGCAGCGTCTGGCGCATGAGGGAGGTCTTGACCAGCGTGCGCGTCTTCCATAGTGCGCTTTCGATTTCTGCGCGCGTGATGGCGTGGTTGCGCGTCCACAGCTGAAGGTAGGCGGCTGACATTACCTGCGCTTGCACTCCGCACATATCGCGGCAGATCGTAACTGCGTCTTGCTTTTGGGCAGGGTCCTCCACCAGGTGATGACGCCGCAGGCGGAAGCTTGCTACCGCTTCGATCCGAATTGGCGACGGAGCTTTCGGCATTTGTGATACTCGCAGCTTCGGCGATTTTTACTCTCGCGGATCGAGGTAGCGCCGCGGAGGCGGAAGATTCATGGTTCCGCTGACCTCGATCGAAAACGTCTGCTCTGCGGATTTGCCATCGAGGCCTTCTGCTGTGAACCGTACTGTGTAGTTTCCCGCGACGGTATATGCGTGAGTGAGGGTTGAGCCATTGGCGATCACTCCGTCGCCGAAATCCCAATGATAGGCGAGAGCGGGGACTCCGTCTTTCGAGGCTGTGCCGGAGAACCCGATCTCTTCCCCGATTTTCGCTTGAGACGGCACCTTGAAGGCAATCGAAGGCGCGGCCGCTGGGATCGACGCATCAATAATCTTGATCAGCTTGACCGAGTGCGCGGGCTGATTATCGAGGCGAAAGGTTTCGTGGTCCATCTCCAACCGCTGATCTGGCGCGAATGAATCAGATAATTCGTAGGAATGGCCCGGCGGTAGCTTCAAGTCGGAGAGAGAGAAAGCGCGAGAACTTGGCTGCTCTGTCCAGTTGAAAACGGCCAGGATCGATTGACGCTGATCTTCGCGGAATAAGAAGACGCCTGGTTGCTCGTCTTTATCGGCATAGGTCATCAGATCGAGAGGCACGGCGGCCTGCCCCAGATGCGCCATTGCGAGCAAATCAGGATTCTTGACCAAGGCCACGCGTTCCGGATCGCTCCCCAGAGTTGGGAGGTCGTCGCCGATTTCGAACATCCCTCCAGAGACTGCGGCCAGGGCGATCGAGACCTGGGCCTCATTCAGGGTAACCGGAGCTTCGATGGTTCGTTCTTCGAGGAGCTGTCGGGAGACGGTGAACGCGTCGGGGTCCGTGACGAAAAAATTGCGATGCATGTAGTAACGCGCTGCGATGCCCGGTGCGGCTTCCTTGCTGCGCTGGAACGCGTGACCGGTGTCCTGGGAGATGCGACCTTCATCGACCAGACCGACCGGGTTCAACATTGGACTGCCATCCTTGTCGAGGAGCACGTCGTCGCCGACGGCCTTGCGGATTATCTCGAGGCCGATGCGCTGGGCTTCGAGTGCGGTTGTGTTGGGGCGATGGTAATAGCCCTCGATCGCCGTGTTGTCCATGAAGTCGAGCTTGATGTAGCGGGCGCCCCATTCGCGGACGAGGGTTCGATACGTCTGGCGAAGGTATTCCTGCGCGTCGGGATGAGTGACGTCGAGGACGAACAAGCGTTCGCCCTTCACCTCTTCGGCGTCTCCAATCGAAATGGGATCGCCGTGGGCGTTGTGCACGAGCCAATCTTTATGATGCTCGTAAATCGAGGAGCGCTCGCCGGCTTCGAAAGGAGCGGTCCAAACTCCTATCTTTAATCCCAAGCGGGAAATGCGGCGAGTTAGATCCAACATGCCGCCGGGAAATTGCGAAGCATTGGGTGTGGCGTATTCTCCGCGAGAGTATCCGTAGCCCAAGTCGAAATGGAAATAGTCATAGCCGAGCGATTTCAAGTGCTCGGCTTGCCATTGCGCGTTGGTGAGTGCGGTGCCTTGCGTGATCTTGGTGTAGAAGGCTGTCCAGCTCCACCATCCCAGCAGGTTGTCGGAGCTGACGCGAGCGTGATGCAGGTCCCGAATTGCTGCGCCATAGTTATCGAGTTGAGAATAATAGTTACTACCAGCAGCGAACATCACACGCTCTGAGGTGATTGATTCGCCTGCGAGGAGGGGGATGTTTAGTTCAATCAGATTTTCCGCGGGTCCTTCGCGCAGACCGGACTCAGGATCGGTGGCTTGAATCTCCGTGGTTCCGGTGGAATCGACGGTGTAGGACGTGATGGCGGGAGCATCGGGTGAGGAAGATTGCGTTTGCAAATGAATAACGGTCAGGAAACGGTTGGAAGTCAGAGCCCCAAGGAAAAGGCTCTGCTTGCTATCCCGGTTATAGATAAGCTGGCTGCCTATGGCGCGGTGCATGCCCTGAGGAGCTTTTCCTAAATCGTAAATCTGCAACGGCGGCCAGTCTTCGCTGAAGCTGTCAGAGAGAATGCGGTCGGCGCTCTGCGTGCCGTCGAGATCGACGATTTTGTTTCCGACGGCCTCGACGCTTCGGATACTTTGGATTGTCAACGGCTTGCCCGTGTGATTCTGGACTTCGGCTTCGATCGCTCCGAAAGCTTTCCCTTCGTAAATCTCCAGCGCGTATGCAAGATCGGGTACATTCGGAAGTCCAGACGAAGTGAGGGTAATTTTTTTGCCGTGTCCGAGAGCGTCTTCGAAATTCGATTGCGATATCTCTTGTTTCGGGTAATCCGTCGACTTGATCCACTTGTGATCGATTTCCGCTGCTACTCTTGCGTGCAGGATCTCGTTTCCGCCAGTTCCTGTTCCGATCTGATACGTCCCGTCCGGCCGAACGACAACAGACAGCCCCTCGATTCTAACGACCACCGGAGAAGCCTTAGGCGGGTCGGAAGAGCCGAGACAGCCCGGGACCAGGACTAGCATGCAGACCATCGAGCGAGAACCGCAAAGAATATGCCTGATCATAAAATCCTTTCGTTGTTGAACGGCCAGGTAGCTTTCCACTTCGCCCAGATGAAGAAAACCAAAACGCCGGTGAATAGCGTCAACAAACCGATTTTGATGTAGAGCCAGCCCGAGGTCAGAAAAACATACGCCCAGCCAAAGAAAGCGATGACCATGGGAATGGGATAAAACCACATTTTGTAGGGACGCGCGCTGTCGGGAAACTTTCGCCGCAGCAATGGAATGGCGAACAGCTGTCCGAGAAACTGCACGAGGATTCTGGTGGTGATCAAGGCACTGACGAGCTGATCTAGCTTCAGGAAAGCGCAGGCAATCGAGACCGCGCCGAGAACCAGCAGCGAGACCTGGGGATAGTTTTTCGTGGGATGCAGTTGTGCGAAGGGGCGAAAGAAGTAGCCGTCAATGGCCGCAGCGTAAGGAATTCGCGAATATCCTAGAAGTAGCGCAAATACGGCCCCAAAAGCCGACCAGAGGACGAAAATGGTCACCACGATGGCGGCGCCTCTGCCGTAGAGATGCTCCATGAAATCGGAAACGATGAAGTTCGAATGAATGCCTTCGCGCCACGGTACCACTCCGATCAAGGCGAGATGCAGCGCCAGATATCCTACGCAGCAGACTGCCAGCGAATACAGAATCGATCGCGGCACTACGTAAGCTGGATTTTGCACTTCATCGCCGATGTAGCACACATCGTAATATCCCAGATAGTTGTAGACGGCAATCAGAGTTGCGCCGCCGAGGCCGAGCACGAAGCCACGGTTGAAAGCCATCGCGCCGGGAGGAAAATCGAATGCGAGGTGAGCATTGAAGTGGAAAAAACCGGTGACGATAACGGTCACCATGGCAAGCACCGTGCCAATCCAAACTGTGATGGTGACCTTCCTGAGGAATGTCATCTGGCGGCACAGAAGGAATAAAGCGGCGACGCCTGCGGCTACGGCCACATATTGCTGGCCTCGAGCGGTCAAGCCTGGCCAGAGGTAGGAAGAATAGTTTCCGAATCCAATCATGCCGGAAGCGATTTCCAGAGGTCCGCTCAGAACGAATTGCCAGATGAAAAGGAAAGCCATGAGGCGGCCCCAACTTTGATGGCCATAGGCTTCGCGAAGAAAATGGTAGCTGCCGCCAGAGCCAGGTAGCGCCGCGCCGAGTTCGCTCCATATCAAGCCGTCGGAAATCACGATGAAGGCGCCGGTTACCCAGCCCAGCATGGATTGCGGGCCGCCCATGGACGCCATCAATAGCGGAATGGTGATGAAGGGCCCGATGCCAACCATGTTGGAGATGTTCAGTGCCGTGGCATGAAGTAAACCGAAGGCGCGCGTCAGGTGGGGTTGCGGTTCAGTCTTCATGGGCGAGGACATATTAGAACAAGTAGGTGACAAGCGGCGGCTTGCGGGATAAATTGAGTCTGCTTGTGATGAGCGACGACAGCAGAATTGTAAAGTGATCGCGAAATGATGAGATCAGATTCGGACGGGCGGTCGGCTGTGCGCAGTAGAGATGTGATGGATGGCCGCGCTGGATTCCGGCTGTGGGCTGATTGGGGACATGTCTCTGCTCTCGAAGGCGGAGGGCATATTTGCGAATTGAATCTGAATGCTTGTCCCGGAGTGAACCCGCTGTGGCGGCCGCCCTGGACGACGATCGATCCATTCAAGTACACAGCGGCGAAACATGCACGCAAGTACGGGCCCGCGCCGGATGGCAGGCTGCTCGCCGGAATCGCGGGACATAGCCTCAGCTTTGATCATTTCGGTCCGCCTTCGGCTGAAGAAACTGCGGCGGGTCTTACGACCCACGGAGAAGCATCCGTGTTGCGGTGGAAGACGGAGATGCGAGCGCAGTCGCCGAGGCCACAATTGCAATATGGGGTGACGCTTCCCGAGGCTCGGATCCGGTTCAGCAGGAAGCTGACGCTTGATCGCATGAATCCGGTGATTTATTGCGAAGAAGAGGCGGTGAACCTGAGCCCTTACGACCGGCCGATTTCGTGGAACGAGCATGTCACCTTCGGGCCGCCGTTCCTCGAAGCAGGTGTGACCTGGTTCGACATGCCGGCGATGCGAGCGAAGGTTGCGCCAGCGAGCCACAGCTCGGGATGTTTTCTAAAGCCGGATGCTGAATTTGATTGGCCGAACGCACCGGCGAGAAATCGCGGGCGGATGAACTTGCGGACCACGCCGGCGCTACGGTTCGGACACTACACAACACAATTGCTGAATCCGAAACTGGAGATTGGCTTCATTGCAGCCTGTAACCCGCGGCTGAGGCTGCTCGTTGTCTATGCATTTCGGCGGGCAGACTTCCCCTGGGTGGGCAATTGGGAAGAAAGATACAATCGGACCCAAGCACCGTGGCTGGGAGAGACGTTCTGCCGCGGCCTCGAGTTCAGCACGACTCCGTTCGCCATTCCGCGGCGCGAAACCGTCGCGCAAGGTCCGCTGTTCGGAGAATCAACTTATCGCTGGCTTCCGGCTAAATCCAAGGCGCGGGTCCGGTTTCTGATTTTGATGTTTGAAGTGCCGGAGATATTTCGCGGCGTCGCTAGCGTTTCCATTGCCAAGAAAAGGATTGACGTGGTCGAATCCGGAGCTCGCGGCCGGACGCTTTCAGTCGGCGCTGACAAATTCCTGTGAATGGCGCCGATCGTCGTGATGCGTCCCGGCAGTCTGGATAAAATGCCTTTCGCATTAATGCTGCAGAAATCGAAAACCCATCATGAGTCTGCTTGCCGTTGATATCGGTTCGAGTCGATGCAAGGCCGTGGTGTTCGCGGTGACCGGCGAGATACTTGCGCAGCACGCCTGCGCGTACGCACCGGAGTTTCCTGCGCCTTCGCAGGCGGAGATGGACGCTGAGCGTTTCTGGCGAGCGTTGTGCGCCTGTTCGCTGGCGGCGTCAAGGAATCTTTCTGATCCTGTTCGAGCGCTATGTCTCAGCTCACACGGCGAAACTTTCGTACCGGTAAATGGACGTAATGAGGCGATCGCTCCGGCCATTCTCAACCAGGACAATCGGGCTACGGAAGAAACGGTGCAGTTGGAAAGGTTATTCGGGAGAAAGCGCCTTTTCGAAATTACTGGCCTGGTGGCTCATCCCATGTATCCGGTGCCGAAGATTCTTTGGTTGCGGAAGCACCGGCCCGAGATGTTCGCTTCCTCCGTTCGATTCCTTAGTGTAATTGGCTATTTGCTTTCGCGGCTCGGATTGCCCGCGTATATCGATTATTCGTTGGCCTCGCGCTATCTGGCATTTGATATACGGCGGCGCCAGTGGTCTCAGGAAATTCTCGCGGCTATAGAAATAAATGCGGAGTGCCTGCCCGTTGCTGTGGCGGCTGGAACGATCGCAGGAAAATTGGACGCGGCCGCTGCGAGTCAACTCGGTCTCTTGTCTGGAACCATGGTGGTGATGGGGGGGCACGACCAGCCTAGCGGTGCGTTGGGCGTGGGTGCGATTGATGCTGGCCGCGTGGCCGACTCGATGGGAACTTACGAATGCCTCGCAGCCGCTTCTGATCAGCCCAGCTCGACGGATGCGGCGCTGGCGGCGTCTCTCAACTCTTATTGTCACGTGGTTCCGGATAAGTTCGTCACGCTGGCTTATTTTCCGTCGGGAATCATGACGAAGTGGTTTCACGATCTGCTGTATGGTGAAAAGTGCAGTGAAGGCGTTCCCGCGCAGGGTTCGGGTGCGTTTGACGCCGAGTCGATCCACTACGCTGCGCTCGAGCGCGGCGCACCGGAGGGTCCGACGGGGCTTTGCATTACTCCCAATCTGATCGGCACGTGCAATCCTGACTTCAATCCGCATGCGCGCGGAATTATTTCCGGCCTGAGCGCGAACACTACCCGCAGCCAGATTTATAAAGGCATTCTCGAAGGGCTGGCTTGTGAACTGTCACAGATGGCTGAGATTCTGGCAAATGCGGTGGGAGAGTTTCGGGACATTTATGTTACCGGCGGAGGTTCGCGGTCGGTTCTTGGTCTGCAGTTGCGTGCTGCGTTATCGGGACGGCGTCTGCATGTGATGAAGAGTCCGGAGGCGGTGTGCCTGGGCGGGGCCATCCTTGCAGGAGTCGCAGCGGGAGAATACGGGAGCTTGCGGGAAGCCGTGGAGGCGGTGGTGCGCGAAGTTTCTATCGTTTCTCCAGAGAGCGCGATTGCGGCAGCCTACGCGCAACAGGTAAAACAATACCGCCACTTGCGTTTGGCGTTCATGGCGATCACAAACTGAGAAGATCAGAAGCGGAGGGGAGGAACGGTGATACAGGCCACAATCGGATTCATAGTTTTTGGAGTTCACAAAGATGGGCTGAAGGACCCGATGGGCACTCCGTTCGTTGATGACGGTTTGGTTCGGCGGGCCAAGAGCGCGCTGGTTGCGGCGGGTCTTAAAGTTATTGAGCATGACGTTGTCGTCGCCAGCAAAGACGAGGCGCGGGCTGCATTAAGGAAAATGAAATGCGACGACGCTATCGATGCCGTCGTTCTATTTTCGGGGACCTGGGTCTGGGCAGCGCATCTGGTCGGCGCTATTCGCGATTACTCTGCCAGCGGGAAAGGCTTGCTCCTATGGACGCATCCTGGCTCTCAGGGCTGGCGGCCGGTTGGCGGCTTGGTGCTGCACGGAGGTTTGCTCGAAATCGGTGTTGCGCACAAATTTGTATATGGAGGTCTCGAGGAGCCTGACACGGTGAGCAAAATCGTCAGCTATGCGCAGGCTTCTCATATGAAGAACTTTCTAAACATGTCGACCATCGGCACATTTGGCGGGCGCGGGATGGGACAAACCTGCGGCGCTGCCGATCCTTCGCAGTGGATGAGAATGTTTGGAGTCGATATCGATTCTCGCGACACTACGGAATTGAAGCAGGCTGCTGAAGGGATCTCGCCGAGCGAACTGCATGAACTTCAGCCCAGGTTGAAGCAGCTGTTTGGCAAGGCGCCGGAGCGAAACGCGGTGACTGAGCGTTCGATGCGCCTTTACCTCGCACTGAGGAAGCTGGTTGCGAAAGAGAAGTTTGACTTCTATACGATTCAATCCTTTCCCGGACTGGCCGGCGATTACTCTGCCAGTTGCTTTGCCCAGAGCATGATGCTGGAAGATGGAGTTGGCACTTCTACGCTGGGCGATTTCAATACTGCTCTGACCGTTTTGCTGCTCACCAAGTTGAGCAAGGAGCGGGTGTATTACGGCGATCTTCAGCACATTGATAAGAAGACAAAGGAAATCAAAATCATAGGGGATGGCGCTTGTCCACCTTCGTTGGCCAGCAAGCTAGGTCCGGCTGGATTCTCGGAGCACGGCATCCCGACGGAAGGCGAAGCGGGTGGGCTGTCTGTGAAATTGATTTGCAAAGTGGGAGAAGGAGTGTTGGCGCGACTGGGCAGAGTGAATGGTGCGTTCGAAATGGTCATCACGCGAGCCAGCATTTTCGAGCCTGCACCGGATCAGATAGAAAAGCGGCTCAACGAATGCGGGATACCATTCTGGCCTCACGGTTTTGTGACCGCGCATTGTGACATCGACTTGTTACTTCAACATTGGACGAATGAATATGCATGCCTCGGGTACGGCGAAGATCTTTATCCGGCGTTAGTCGATTTTTGCGAGATCACGGGAATCAAGCCTATTCTTCCCTGAATCTCCGGATGCACCAGTCGTCCGCGGGCACACGACCGCAATGCTTCTCAAATTTCACGGAGGATTCGATGACCGAGAATTCGATGATCAGTGACGGGATCAGGCAAATCGGAGTGAATGCGGTCAGACTCGCGGCAATTCTGCTGCTGGCCGGCAGCGCTGTGGCCCAGGCGCAATCGTCTGGCGCGGAACACGCTTTGAAAATCGCTGTGAACCCGGCGGACGGCAAATACATGATCGCGCTGCCCGAATCGAGCTCACCTGCTTTGCGGGCGGGAGTGGGAGCTGAAGTGGATGGACGCTGGCTTCATGCGGCCGATTATCCGCGGCACACGGTCGAGCACTCGCAAGCTCAGGGATATCTGGGGCCAGCGACAGACTGGCAGGTGACTTACTCAGGATTAAGCGGGCAGCCGGATCTGGTTTATCATCTGCGCGCTTACGCGACCGAGCCTTTTGGCGATATCCAAGTCACGGTTCGGAATACGACAGGAAAGTCCATTCACGTCGAGAGCATTCGTTCTCTCGATACGACGGAGGGATCGATTATCGATCTGGGAGGGCCGGCGCTCGACAACCGAGTTCTTTCCGATAGTTTCAGCGAGGACCGGCCCGGCATTGTCATCCGCAATTTTGCGGATGCTGAGCAGCAGATGCATCGTGCCGTCGGCAGTCAGCTTATCTACAATCGCAAAAGCCACGAGAGTTTGTTTCTGGGCGCGCTAACTTCGGAGCGGTTTCTCACCATTCTGCGGCTTCACCTCGCATCTTCGGGCAATGCAACTCATCCCGTAGCCTATGAGATCGATTCGACTGGGACTACCGAACTGGAGAAGGAAAATTCTCTTGAGCATTCCTCTGCGGAGGATCAAGTGCAATTGAGCCTGCCGGTTGCACCCGGAGCGGAGCTTTCCTCGGAGCGTGTGCTCTTCAGTCTGAATACGGACTACCACAGGCAGCTGGAAACTTACGGTTCGTTGATTCGGCAGATTCATCACGCCAGAATTTCGGCGCCGCCATTGATGGGATGGTGGAGTTGGACTGCGTACTACTTCGGGTTGACGGAAGGAGCGGCGCTGACCAATGCCCAGTGGGAAGCGGAGCATCTGAAATCGCTCGGCTATGACATCTTCCACATGGACGAAGGCTACCAGTATGCGCGCGGAGAATACATCACCCCGAACGCGACTCATTTTCCCCACGGTGTCGGATCACTCGAGTACGATGTGCGCGGCCTGGGGCTGGTTCCGGCGATCTGGACTGCTCCGTTTGAGGTATCGGTGCGGTCTTGGGTTTATGAGAATCATCCGGATTGGCTGGTGAAGAACGCAAAAGGTCAGCCCATCCACGCCGGCACGGTGACACATGGCAAAGATCAGCTGTTCATGCTCGACACTACAAACCCGGGAGCGCAAGACTATCTGCGAAAGACTTATTCCACTCTCACGAAGGAGTGGGGCATCCGCTACATCAAGATGGATTTTATGGACGACAGCGCGATTGAGGGTTTCTTCTACAAGCCGGACACGACGGCGATGGAAGCGCAAAGGATCGGACTGGGGATTATCCGCGACACGGTGGGCGACGGCGTTTATCTGGATAAAGACGGAAGCGTCATGCTCAACCCGGTCGGTTATGTGGATTATGGCCGGACCTCGCTCGATACCGGACATACTTACAGCGCCAGTAAAGAAGCGGCGCCGGGAATTGCCGCGCGCTACTACATGAATCGGAATTTTTATGTGGCTGATCCCGACGCCTTTACGGTATCGACGCAAACGGTTCCCGATCAGTCGTGGCATGGGAGCACGAAGGCGGCGACTCTGGATGAGGCCAAAGTCTCGATTGCACTTGCTGCTGTTTCCGGCGGGATGTTCGAAATCGGCGACGATCTTCCAACCTTGTCAAACGCGCCTGAGCGCCTCGCGTTGATTCAGAATCAGGATCTGATTCAGATGATTCGTCTGGGCAAGGCATCGATTCCGTTGGATCTGATGAATTTCTCAGCCGAGGATGAGCAGCCGAGCGTCTTCTTCCTCAAAGAGGAAGACCGGCAAAGCATTCTCACCGTCTTTAACTGGACCGACAAGAAGCGGGATCGCTCGATCGATCTCACAACCGCGGGATTGCCCTCGACTGGCCAGTACACCGTTACGGAGGTTCTGGATAATCAGGAGATGCCTGCTCCAGCTAACGGCGTCTTGGTCTTTCATCAACCGCCTCATTCGGTACGGGTATTGAAAATAGTCGATACCCGCATCCCGGCCGTTGCTCCGAGCGTGGCCGCGGACCATCCAACTGAAGGAAACGCGGGTGCCACGCTGAGGTTTGCGGCCCACAGCAGCGGAGGCGCTGCAGCGCTCTCGTATCACTGGGACTTCGGCGACGGCGTTAGTATCGATGGCGCTGAGGTGAATCATGCCTATACCGAGCCGGGCGAATACAACGTACATCTCGCAGCGACTGGCCTGACCGGGCTTAAGGGAGAAGATCACTTCCAGGTGCGGATCTCCGGCCATATGCCGACTGTGTTTGCCCCCCAAAGCATCAAGCGCTACCAACCGGCCAAGTGAAGCGCACCGAATCCGACGCGTTTTCGGAGGCTGATCCCGGGATCGGGACGTAGGGACCCGCCCGGGCCTGCGCCTCCGCAAGCGGGAAATATCGATCGGCGCAAACAATCGGTTCGATGCAAACAAAATGATTGACAAACGGGCACATGATCGGTGATCGTTGCGTGGTCTGAAAACGAAAGACCAGCAAAGAAAGAGAAATGAAACGCAAGCTGGCTCGGAACATCAGGAGGCGGTGGACTATGAAAAGAAGCGGTCGGAGCCTATTGCCATTTGTCCTTGCCGTCCTTGTAGCCGCCACGGCGTTGGCGCCGAAGGCCGTCGGCCAGAAAGACAGCGGTGGAATCGCAGGCGTTGTCCGTGATTCCGCCGGAGCCGTAATTCCCGGGGCCAAGGTGACTGTAAAAGACGTAGATCGTGGCACTGAGGTCGTGGTCACGACCAGCTCGCAAGGGGAGTACGTCGCGAGTCCGCTCAAGATTGGAAACTATAGTGTCACCGCCGAAAAAGAAGGGTTCAAGAAGACCGTTGTAGGACCGATCGTGGTGAACATCCAGGAGCATCCGGAGGTTGATTTTGCGCTGCAGGTAGGCAGCATCCATGAGGTGATGACGATCACATCGGAGGGACCGCAACTGCAGACGGAAACCTCCGAACTGGGAGATGTGGTGAACGGGCAGACCGCCACGAGTCTTCCTCTGAACGGCCGAAACTTTGCACAGTTGGCGCAGCTGAGTGCAGGAGTAGCTCCCGCCGAGCCCGGTTCGAGAATTAACGCCAGTTACGGATTCAGCGCAGGCGGAGCGCGATCGGAACAGAACAACTTTCTGCTGGATGGAATTGATAACAACTCAAACCTGGCCGATCTGCTCAACGAAACTGCCTTTGTTATCCAGCCTTCGGTGGACGCCATCGCCGAGTTCAAGATGCAAACCAACTCTTACAGCGCGGAGTTCGGGCGCGGAAACGGAGCCATTCTGAATGCCGCGATTAAGTCGGGAACGAACGGCTTCCACGGCGACCTGTACGAATTCCTCAGGAACGATGTACTCGATGCGCGCAACGCGTTTGATACGACCCGTCAGCCTTACAAGCAGAATCAGTTCGGCGCCACGCTGGGCGGACCGATCATCAAGAATCGCACGTTCTTTTTTGGCGACTACGAGGGATTGCGGATCCGGCAGGCCACGCCCTTCCTGGAGTTAATTCCCACGCCTGGGGAGGTCCCTCAGATGGCCGGTGGGGTCGTCGTTGGCGGAGGCAATTTCAGCGGTAACCTGGCGGGTCCAACCACCTATCAAGACACGGCTGGCCAGTTCGGACCTGCGAATGCCACCTACAACGTCCTGGATTGCAACAACCAACAGACGTACCTGGGAGAGATTTTCAACACGCGTCAGACCCAGCAGGTTGCCGCTAGCGGTAACTTTCCTACCGGTTTCTGCGGAGTTCCGATTGGTGGGTACGCCGGCGGCTTGCCGACCAATATATTTCCCGCCAATATGATTGATCCGCTGGCCGCGACGCTCTCACAGTATTGGCCTACTCCAAATACAACCCCAACCGTCAACAACGGGGGCAATGACTTTCTTTCGGATCCGCAAAGGCGGGAAAGCCGCAACAACTTCGACGTCCGCGTCGATCACAAGATCAGCGACAAGGACAATGCTTTCGGCCGATTCAGTTTCGAGAACCAGCCCAGTTTTATTCCTCCTCCTTTCAACAATCTGCTGGATGGCGGAGGGTTCTTCGACGGTACCGAGGACAATTCTTACCGCAGTCTGGCCTTAAGCGAAGTTCACCTCTTCAAACCCAATCTCATCAATGAATTCCGGTTCGGGTACAACCGAATTAATTCGCACCGGTATCAGCTTAATTCCAACGAGGACCTCAGCGCTCAACTGGACTTTCCCAACGTCCCGTTCGGTCCGGACAATGGCGGCTTGCCGAACATCACGTTCGGCGACGGCACAGCCGGAATCGGAAGCTCCGAATACCTGCCTTCGATTGAGAAACAGAACAGTTTTGTTTTGACCGACAACCTGACCTGGATTCGGGGACATCACTCGCTGAAGTTCGGCACCGAAGTGCGCATAGAACAGTTCACCATCTTTCAGCCCGCCGCATCGCGCGGTGGTCTAAGCTTCGGCAACGACTTCACCGACAACCCCGCGGCTCCGGGAACGGGCGGCAGTTCTTTCGCGACGATGTTGCTGGGCATTGCCGACGGTGGGGGAATTACGAGCCTGCACAACATTGACTACCGCCGGCAAATCTACGCCGGTTTCACACAGGACGACTGGAAGGCCAATGACCGCCTCACCGTCAATCTCGGTGTACGCTATGAGGTCTTCAGCACAGTCAAAGAACACAACAATGAGGAGGGAACCTTTGTTTTTGGCCCCAACTCACTGCTTGTTCCCAGCGGGCAGAATGAACAACTCACGCCTACGCTCGGAGCCAGCATACCCATAATCCACGGCTCGCGCGGACTGATCAGTCCGGACCTGGCTAATTTCGCGCCGCGCATCGGCTTCGCTTTCCGCGCCACGAACAAACTCGTGGTGCGCAGCGGTTACGGCATTTTCTACGGCGGGCAAGAGAATGGGCCTTACTCCAATCCCAGTCCGGGGTTCAATCCACCGTTCTTCTCCGCCGAGTCATTTTCCCAGCCCTGCACGAATCTGGCTGCCAATCCGACGATCACGCCCGGGCTCCCGCTCAATTGCTCGATCGCTTCCCTCAATATGAATGGGTCGAACACGTTGGCCAATGGATTCCCACCGACCGCGCTTTCGAACCCCAACGCTCCGGAACTTTATTCCATCCAGCCTAATCTGCGGATTCCCTTTAACCAGCAGTTCCACTTCGGCGTGCAATATCAAATGCCGGCCGATACGATGCTGGATATTTCCTACGCCGGGTCCCATGGCCAGAGGCTCTACGGCTTTTATAACGGCAACCAGGCGGCTCTGGCGACCCTTCCGCAGTTCGCGGCGCTTTGCGTCGCAAACTTTGGCGGCCTGCTCAGTTGCCCCACCGCCGAGCGGCGGCCTGCTCACGCGGTAGCTCCTGGGGCTCCTCCGGGATCTACTTGCGACCTGAGTCCCACGGATGATTGCGATCCCGTGTTTGATACCTCTATCGCAACATTCCGCTCCAACGACATCTCCAACTACAACTCTTTGCAGGTCCGTTTCGAGAAACGTCCCACCCACGGGCTGCAATTTAATGTGGCCTATACTTTGAGCCATGCCCTGGATGACGCGTCCAGCGCCAGCCTGGGATCGCAGAATCAGGGCGACTTCCGTCTCCAGAACGATCCCATGCTGGAGTACGGAAATGCGGATTTTGACGTGCGTCAACGGTTCATCTTAAGCTACGCCTACGATTTGCCCTTCGGTAAGAATAAGGCGTTTGGGGGGAACGCTTCCGGCGTTTGGAACCAGATCATCGGCAATTGGCAGGTTGCAGGCATCACGATCGCGTCGACTGGAAACTGGTATACGCCCACCGACATTTCCACCAACCTCTCTACGTCTGACGGAGGCGGGGAAGTCGCCAGCGCATCGCGGCCCAACGTGGTGGGAAATCCGAATGGACACCCATGTGTTCAAGGGACACTTTTTAACACCTGCGCCTTTGCTACTAACACAGTCATCGGATCGTTCGGCGATGCCGGCCGAAACATCGTCCAGGGGCCAGGCGCCCAGAACTGGGACATTTCTATATTCAAGTTCTTCCCCATCAGCGAAGAAAAGCGCCTCGAGTTCCGGGCAGAGTTCTTCAACGCTTTCAATCATTACGATCCGGAGTTCAGTAATCCCGGCAACTTTAGTGATACAAACATCGCTACCGAGCACGGGTTGGATGAAACGGCAGCGGAGACCGGATGCCCCAACGGCAACTCAAATTCAAATTGCGCGTTCGGCTTCGCGCAAGCAGCGCACGATCCGCGGTTCATCCAGTTTGCTCTGAAGTTTTATTTCTAGCGGCGCTTTTCCATGACAGGTGCGGCACGGACTATCGCTCGCGTTCTATTAGGTCTCTCGATCGCCTTATCTTCCGCGGCTCAAGCGCCGACTTCCGCGTCTGCTGCCGCAAAATCCTCCGATGACGAAGTGGCTCTCCGCGGGTTCGCGGCCATCCATCCCATCGATGGGCACGTTCATGTTTTCAAGACTGATCCTGCATTTCAGAAGATGCTCGAGCGGCTGAACCTGAAGCTGATGGATATCCTCGTGATGGATGACTCGAACCCCCATCGCAAGGATTTGCAGCGGCAGATTGATGATGCACAGGCGCTGGTACGGTCCAGCGGCGGCCACGTCTCCCTGTGCACGACTTTCGACCCGTACAAGTTTGGCAGCGCTTCGTTCAGTGCCGATGCCATTCATCAGATCGACCGCGACTTCGCGCAAGGAGCCGTTGCGGTCAAGATCTGGAAGAACATCGGAATGGAAATCAAGGATAGTAGCGGCCAATACGTCATGTCCGATGATCCGAAATTCGAGCCGATCTACAAAGACATCGCCGCCCGCGGCAAGACGCTCATGACCCACTTAGCCGAGCCGGATGTCGCCTGGGGGCCACCGGATGCGGCTGACCCGTCGTGGTCTTACTATCAGGAAAATCCGCAATGGTATGTCGCCAACCGGCCTGGGTTCCCGTCCAAGCAGAAGATTCTGGAAGCGCGTGACCATGTGCTGGGTGACAATCCCGAGCTGCGTATGGTGGGAGTTCATCTGGGCAGCATGGAGCGGGATCTCGACAACATCGCCCGGCACCTGGACAAGTATCCGAATTTTGCTATCGACACGGCGGCGAGGATGGAATACCTGATGCTGATGCCGCCGGAAAAAGTAGCTGCATTTCTGGTCAAGTATCAGGACCGGGTTCTGTACGGCACTGATCTCGATCTGCACGCAGACGCAAACGTCCCGGAGACGTTGACCGAGTGGCAGTCCACTTACGCGCGTGACTGGAAATTTCTAGCGACCGGCGAGACGTTTACCGTCGAAGGCAAGCAGGTGCATGGACTGAGCCTGCCCCGGCCGGTGCTACAGAAAATATTTCATGACAATGCTATGCGCTGGATTCCAGGATTGTAATGCGCCAGTTTACTCTTGAGGAAGCGCGAAACTGATCACATCGCTGCCCGCCGCGATGGCCACGTACTGGACCCCGTCGACCGCGTAGCTCATTGGCGAACCGCGAAAGTTCTGGCCGGTGTTGAATTGCCAGAGTGTGCGGCCAGTCCGCGCCGCAACCGCTTCGAGAGCGCCGGTGTCGTTTCCAAAGAACACCAGATTCCCTGCCGTGGTGAGCGTCCCGCCCCAGGAGTTGCCTGTTCCGACCTGGGGATAGCGCCAGACGACCTTTCCTTGGGGCACAGAGTATGCCAAGAGAACTTTCTGAGCATGGTCATCGGGTGCAAGCTTTGTGCCAGTGTCGTAAAAAGTCTGGCCCTGGGCAAAGGGTTGCGGGTGCGCGAAGAAGACGCTGCAACTCTCCAGAGCCATGACGTAGAACAATCCGGTAACAGGATTGTAGGAAGGCGAGAACCAATTCGTAGCGCCGTCGATGCTCGGACAAATCTGCGTACCCTCCGCCGTCGGAATCTTTCCTGAAAGTATGGGACGGCCGGACCGGTCAATTCCTTTTGCCCAGTCCAGCTTTTTCACAAATGGCGTCGCCTTCAGGAACTTTCCGTCGGTGCGGTCGAGAACGTAAAGAAATCCGTTGCGATTGGCCTGGACCAGCAAGTCACTCATTCGGCCGTCTACTTCCGCATTCAGCAGCACGGGCGTTTCGTTTGCGTCGTAGTCGTACAGGTCGTGAGGAGTGAACTGGAAATACCACTTCAACGCACCAGTATTTGGGTTCAGAGCGAGGACGCAGGCGGTGTAGAGGTCGTCGCCGGGGCGGGAATCGCCGACAAAATCGGGAGCCGGGTTGCTGGTTGTCCAGTAGAGCGTGTCGAGTTTCGGGTCGTAAGTACCAGGCATCCACGTCGTGGCCCCGCCGTGGAGATAGGAATCGCCCGGCCAACTGGAAGAGCCGAATTCACCCGGGGCGGGGATGGTCCAGAAGCGCCACTTCAGCTTGCCAGTCACGGCATCGTAAGCGGCGACGAAACCACGCACGCCAGAATCACCCCCAGACGTACCGACGATCACTTCGTCCTTCACGATCAGCGGAGCGCTGGTTGCGCCATATTGTTTCGCCTTTTCTGCGTAGGTCACATCCCACAGGAGGCGTCCGGTGCGGGCGTCGAGGCAAAGCAGGTGGGCATCATCGGTTTCCATGTAGACGAAGTTTCGCCAGACTCCTACGCCACGATTCTTATGAGCCGCGGCGTCGTCGAGCAACCCTGAACTCACCGGCCGCTGGTGATGCCAGATAATCCGGCCGGTCCGCGCGTCGAGCGCCCATGCATCGTTGGCCGAGGTGACGTACATTACGCCTCTGACGACAATGGGCGTCACTTCGAGACGCTCGGAATTGGAAGAATGGAAGATCCACGCTGCGCGGAGTCGGGCGACGTTGGCCGGAGTGATCTGGCGCAAGGCGCTGTAACGGCGGCCAGTATAGTCGCCGTTGTAGGAAGTCCAGTTGGCGGCGGGAGGTTGCGCCAGCAGATCTGCCGGGCTCACATTCACGTCGGCGACAACTGGAGCCTGCCCTGATTGTGCTCTTTGTTGTGCTGCAGCGGAAGAGCACAGCAGACTGGAGGCGGCCAGTGCGGCCACGGAAAATTCTTTCCTGAATAATTTCATGTCAATGATTTTCGGACGCGTCCACTTGAACTTCCTGAAGCGCACCGCGGTCGAGACCCTGCGCGTCTTCGAGATGAAGAGAGATGCGGGAGAACTTTGCGATAGAGGTTAATTCTGTATCCAGTTGGACGAGATCAGTGGGGTCAACCTGGGTCAAAGGCTCGGTTCCAACGCTGCCGCCATGTTCGTCGTAAAGATGCGCGACCAAGCGTCCCGCGAAAAAAACTCCAAAGGAACCGGAGAGCCGCGTGTGGCCGTTCGCCAAACGAGTGGCCTGAAGAGGACTGACGACGATGCCCGAGTCCGCTACGCCGTGGAATTCGCTTCCCGCGCGGGTGGGAAACCACTCGGTGTCGAGATCGCGAGTTTCTCCCGGGCGCAATTCAGCGAGCGGACTGTTGATCTCGGCTTCCAGATAATACGGAACTCCATCGCCGCCTGAAGTCAACGAGGGCTCTCCCTCGGAATTCAATCTCGTCTCGGGGCCGTTCATCCAAAAAATAACCGATGCCTTGCCGGGATAGGTTTCGTTCTTTTCGTAGCTGAAACGTTCAACCATGGCGTAGTGGCTGTCGCCATCCACCACCGCGAGCCAGCCAGGCGTCGAGTCGAGCCACAGTTCGGCGGCGAGGTGCGCGTAGTGCAGCGCGAAGAGACCATCGTCTCTGACAGAGACAGCCGGATTCTCGGCGGGACCGAACCGAACGTGGTAGCGGTTCAGATAGCTGCTCGCTGGATTCGCTGGGGTGAAGGTCCAGAAATTTTGGTTCCTTCGCGACGGGGCGGAAGAGTCTGCAGTGTTGTATTGCGAAACGGATTGCATCGACCACTCGATGACGTGCCCCGTTTTGTTCTGCATGGTCG
Source organism: uncultured Acidobacteriaceae bacterium (assembly GCA_963800575.1). Classification (GTDB taxonomy): domain Bacteria; phylum Acidobacteriota; class Terriglobia; order Terriglobales; family Acidobacteriaceae; genus Sulfotelmatobacter. The sequence continues at coordinate 206,188 of CAWDBN010000015.1, read as the reverse complement.
CGTGAAAACGGATTCGCGGGGAGTCGGCGTCCAGGTGAATCGTGCGCCGGATCTGAATCCCGGTCTGCGGATCGGCGGGGCCAACCAGCTCGATTTCGCACTCTTTTCCTTCCGAAACCTTTCGAAAGCCGTACGGGCCGTCGTCGAGCAAATCGGAATTCCCCACCCACTCCTGCTCGTTGTCATTTCCCTCGGGCAAGAGCCAGAGCTTGTCGCCTCCATAGTTAAACCAGTGCGACGGGTCGGGCGGCAGGTATTTTCCTTCGTATTTGGGATTCACGAAAAGGAAAGGATGCCCGTTGAAGATAACTTGCATCAGTCGTCCGCCATTCTGCGGCACTGCTTCCAGTTTGAGCCAGCGGTTGGAAAGCTCCTGCGCGCTCCAACCCTTGTAATTCTTGGCCTCGACGCGACACGACGTACTCGGCTGACTTGGTTCACCTTTAGCCTGAGCAAGCGCAAAGTTCAGATTCAACAACCAGACAAGCAAAGCTATTGCGACGTGCCGCATCGTGTCCTCTTCCTGGATCCGCGCTGCCATGATACATGTCCGATGAATGACCGGAGTTCGTGCTTGTACAGCAGCGGTTTCTGCACAGATGTTGTGGGTGTACGCCCGTTTTCACAGAACGAAACAAAAACCAATCAAACGAAATAATTTGATTTGCGTGAACCAGATTCTGTGGTATATCAGGTTCACCGTCCGATGTCACCGATTCCTACGAAGCTGTTTTCACGGAGTGGAACCTGGCGAGTCGTTCTCACGTTTGGATTGGTGCTGATTTCCTTTGGCTCGGCCGAACACATCCTTTGCCAGAACCCGAACAGCGAAGCGCCAACTTCTGCGGTAAAGCCTGACTTCAAAGGAAAAAATATCTTTCAGGCGAAATGCGCGACCTGCCATGGACTTGACGGGCTCGGTGGTGAGCACGCCCCTGATATCATCCGTCGGCCCGCAGTGAAGTCGCTCTCGGATCAGACGCTGCTCAGTCTGATTCACGATGGGATTCCGGAAGAAGGAATGCCGAGCCTCCCCAGCCTTAGCGAGGACGGTGGTCAGGCCGTCGTGGCTTATATTCGCCTTCTGCAAGGCAAGTCAGCTGGAGACTCTGCACCCGGCGACCCGGTCCGAGGCAAGGATCTTTTCTTTGGGAAGGCCGGATGTTCAGTCTGTCACGAGATCGGAGACGGAGGTCAGTTTGTCGCTCGGGATCTTGCAGGGTTTGGGCGAGATCATCCGGGGAACGAGATTCGCGACGCGATTCTCAGGCCCAGCGGAGAACCGCAAGAGACCGCGGCCGTGATTGGACGCGATGGACGCAAGTTCTCAGGCATGATTCGGAATGAGGACAACGCTTCGATGCAATTGCAGGATGGAGACGGGCGGTTTTATTTGCTCATGAAGTCCAGCCTGGTCTCGGTGCAACGGAAGGCTGAGGATCCTATGCCTGTCGATTACGGGCATCGGCTCAGTGGCGCAGAGTTAGATGATCTGGTCAGTTATATTTTGCACGAGGCCTACCCGGGAAAGGATGAGGAGCCTCATGCCCAGGATTGAAGGCCGGCCTGGAACGAAATCTATTGCGGAATCGGGAGCACTGAACAAACTGCTGCTGTTTTCTCTGCTGTTCACTTTGCTGTTCCCTCAGGGCCTTCGAGCGCAAGACCATCCGGTGGATCCCACATGGTTGTATCGCTACGTTCCCCAGCTAGCGGAGACGAGGTCCGATCTTGCTTCTCAAACTTGCCACTACCGCCCGATCTTCGGCGAGGGTGACAAGGACAATCGATCTCTACAAACCGTGGCTCGCTTCGGAGAAGTCACACTGGATGCTCACGGGAATTGCCAGACCGTATCCTACGACCGCCAGGAGGAGATCTATTTTGTGGTCGAAGGTATCGGCTTACTGCACTACGAAGATCAGGTTCACCCCGTGCGCAAGCATGACTTCACGTACTTGCCACCCGGGGCGAAGCATTCGATTTCGAACAATGGTGATCACCCGCTGCGCCTGATGGTGATGGGGTTCAAGATTCCGAAATCGATTTCGATCGGCGCCCCGTTTCCGCATCCGAAGATCGCGAATCTGGAAGATGCCAAAGAGGAAACCGTCAGTGGTCATCCCAATTCGGTTTTGTACAAACTTTTGGTTGGCCTGCACTCTGGAAAGCGTGACCTGATTGACGAAGCGTACGTGATGGACAGTTTTTTCTGGATGGACTTTGCGCCGGGAGGCACGAACTGGCCCCACCATCACGAGGCGGCCGAAGAAATTTATCTGGTGATCGGCGGCGAGGGCGAAATGGTTGCCGGCAGTGGCATGGACGGTGTCGAGGGCCGCTATTCCGCGAAAGCCGGGGACGCTTATTACTTTCGTCCCAACTGCACGGTCGGCTTCTACAATCAAAACAAACCCGGGGCGAAGGCATATATTTTGGCGGTTCGAGCGCGCGTCCCGCTGCACGAAGACGAAGAGTAGCTGGTCAATCGTAGCCAATTAATCCTGGAGGTGTCGAAATGTATGCCATGAAACCTAGTCGACGATCATTTATGAAATGGGCGGCGGCGGCTCCGCTGCTGAGCCAGATTGCAGTCGCTGACCTGTACGCCAAGGCCGCCAGCGCTGTAGGCAAAGATCCACGGCAAAATTGCTACAGCCGTCTGGGAGTCAAGACCGTTATCAATTGCCGAGGCACCTGGACCTACCTCAGCGGCTCTCTGGAGTTTCCTGAAGTTCACGAAGCCCAGATCGAAGCTGGGAAGTATTTCGTAAACGTAATCGATTTACAGCACGGCATCGGGCGACGGTTGGCGGAACTGACCGGCGCTGAGTCTGGAATGATCACTTCTGGCGCAGCCGGCGCCATGGCGGTCTCAACTGCTGGATGCATGGCGGGCACCGACGACAAACTCATCTGGCAACTTCCCGACACCACCGGCTTGAAGAATGAAGTGATCATGTGCGGGGGCCGGAGCGCTTTTGATAGCGCGATCCGGCTGACGGGTGCAAAGCTGGTGCTCACGTATTCGCCGGAAGAGCTTGCCAATGCGATCAACTCGAACACGGCCATGATCTACACCACGCACCTTGGCGACGAGTTGCAGAAGGAACTTGCGATCGCGAAAGATCATAAGGTGCCGTTGCTGCTCGACGATGCTGCGGGCATTCCTCCGGCTGACAATGCCAAGCTTTACGCCCGCATGGGAATTGACCTCTACACATTTTCCGGGGGGAAGGGATTGCGCGGGCCGCAGTGCAGCGGAGTACTTCTCGGTCGAAAGGATTTGATCGAGGCTGCCATCATGAATTCCAGCCCGCGCGAGGGAGCCGTCTGCCGTCCCATGAAGGTTGGGAAAGAAGAAATGATCGGCTGCCTCGTCGCGCTTGAGACCTGGCTGAGTCTGGACGAAAAGAAACTCTACCGCGAGTGGAGCGACCGTGTGGATAACATCAGAAAGCTGGTGGAAACGGTGCCGGGGGTAGAAACAAGTATCTACATCCCGGATGATGGGAACCGTTATCCCACGCTGAAAATCTCCTGGGATCAGAAGGCCTGGGGATTCACCATCGCCGACTGCGTGCAGGCTCTCCGCGCCGGCGACCCAGTCATCGAAGTGCTCGGAGCGGATAATCCCAGCCTGGTAAAAGCGGTTCGCGAGGGCAAGCCGAACCCTACCAGGAAAGAGCGGCCGGAAGCGACCCACATCGAATTGGTGTCGATGACGATTCAGCCGGGCGAAGAAGTCATCGTAGGGCAACGACTGCGCAGCATTTTGGGAGCGGCGCAAAAAGGAAAACCGGCCGCGTAGATCGCAGTCCGGCCAGCACTCACTCATGTTTTGAATATTTTCGGAAGGCGCGATGAAAACATTCCTGGTTGGATTGTTGCTGTGGTCTGCCGTCGGCCTGCAAGCACAGGCAGGGTCACCCGGTCCTCCGCAGAAATCTGCCGAGGCTCATCGCGCTAGCTCCTCCAGTGTGGATGCGGGAGACTACATCTACATTTCCGCTCAGGGGCCGCGCGGCGCGGATGGCAAATTACCGGCGACCTTCCCGGCGCAAGTTCGGCAGGCCCTCAATAACTTGAAAGCCGTAGTTGACAGCGCGGGATTGACAATGGATCACGTCGTCTACACCACCGTCTACCTCACCGACATTCATCAATACGAAGAAATGAACCGTGTTTACGGCGAGTTCTTTGCGAAGATTCCGGCGGCTCGGGCTGTGCTCGGCGTTGCCGCGCTTCCTGACCCTCCGATTGAAATCAATGCGGTCGCGGTGCGCAATCTTTCGGAACGGCGCGCCGTTTCTCCGCCAGGCTACAAATCGGACGAACCATTTTCGCCGGGCATCCTCACTCATGATCGCTTGTTTGTTTCTGCGATGCCTGCTATCGCCGTCGCAGGTGCCTCCGCAGGTGACAAGGTTTCAGACGATCCCGCAGCCGAGGTAGATTTCGCGCTCGACCGCATGAAGTCAGTTGTCGAAGCAGCTGGACTCGATCTCGCCCACATGGTTTTCGTCAATCCTTACCTGACTGCGGACTTCCCGGCGCGAGTCATGAATCAACACTATGCGAGCCGGTTTGAGTTCGGGAATACGCCGGCCCGCGCTACGATCGAGGTCACAAGCCTGCCCGGCGGAGCGCAGATCGAGTACACGGGCATTGCGGTTCGCGACTTGAAGGAGCGTCGGGCTGTGCGGCCCAAGAACATGCCTCCGAGCCCTACGGCCAGCCCCTGCGTTTTCGCAGGCGATACGCTGTATTGTTCCGCAAAGAGTGGTTTTATCCCGGGAGCGAACGGCGGAGTTTATACCTCGACCGCGGCCGTCCAACTCCGGCAGACCATGCGCAATCAGATGGACAATCTCGAAGAAGCCGACATGGATTTTTGTCAGGTTGTCTCCACGACTGTTTACCTCGATAACTTGACGGACACACCGGAATTCGACGACGTGTATTTAAAATATTTCCATGGCAAGCTGCCGGCGCGGACGACCATTCAGCAGATCGCACCCGCGGAACACACTCCCGACAAAGATGGGCACTACCCTGACCTGGAGCAGGTTTCGCTCATCGCCGTGCGAAAAAACTGCCACTGAGAATCATTTGCCGTCGCGATCCTCTGCTCACTGTAGTTTTCCTCGAAGCACCGTCAGAGAAGCCGCGGGCAAGTCGTAGACGGCATTCTCCCCGCCTTTAAGTTGCGAGGTTGCGGGTGGACCGTCGGGATCTGCATAACCTTTCTTCCGAGCGGCGTGCCACTGGTATTGCGCTCTGCCAAACGTGGTCATCGCTACTGGCCCAGTGAAGAATTTGTCACGATTGCTGACCGCATCATGAAAAACAAGGTGAACCTGATGAAAGTGGTCGTGATCTTTGTTGACTAGCATGACAGACCATTGGCCATCCGGGCGTTGCAGAGGATAGGCCGTCACCAGAACGTGCCCGTCGGAATCTTTCACGTCGCTGGAAGCGGCGTAGAGCTTGTGTTTGGCGTTTTTGGGTTCCGCCCACTCCTCCGTAATGAGCTGCGCGCCGAAGAACTGAGCAGTCTTTTGCTGGATCTGGTAATGATCGTCGACCATGAACATGTGATACGTTCCCCAACTGTTCGCACAGTTAGGATGAGGTGGTGAGTAGGACAGGTCGTGATAGTAGTGCGTCGATTGCCCGCCTGCGGTTAGAAATCCTCCGAAAGAGTCGGCCAGCCATAGCGCGCCGAAGATATCGACTGCGGCCTCGCCGCCGTGGTCATTGGTTTCGGTATCGAGCAGCGGGATGCCGGGAGGCAAGCCGTCGTCGCGCCAGACCTTCATGATGTGAGTGATCAACTCTGGTTCCTGATAAAGATTCTCCCAGGGCGTTTCGCAACCGTCGTAGGGATAGTGCTCGAACGACATGAAGGCGAGATCCTGCAGCCGGCCGTGAGCCTTCAAATAGTCGAGAAAGCGGCCGAGCCAGGAAGTGCGGCCCTGCGCATCGGGCCAGGCCTTGATGTCCTCGGTGACGCCTTCAAAGACGGGTCCGCCCAGTTTGAAATTCGCATCGACCCGGTGGAGGGCCGCGGCGAACTGCAAGTATAAAGTGGCGTAGTCCTCGGGCTGCATGTATTGGCCGTCAGGCTCCTCTCCCATCTCGATGTACGACACGGGATAACCGCGCGCCTTGATGTACGCCATTTGCGCGGCGGCGTCTTCCGGCGTGCTGTACAACATGGCTACGGGGACGATGGCAGGCAGGCCACGAGTAATTCCACTGGCGAAGAACAGGTCAAAGCCGGGCTGATCACCTGATTCCATGCGGTCTGGCGCCAGGTAGAGATCGGAAGGCTCGTGCCAGGGGTCGACCGAGGAGCACAGAGTCAGCGTTTGTTTCTGATCGGGCGAGTGTTGAAGAATATCCTTGAATTCATTCTTCTCGTCGATGGTTCCGAGATAAAGCTCGCGGATCGCGTAGCCGACGCAATTTCTGCGATCGTCGGAACCGTGACTGTCGCAGGTGTTCGAGGAGCGCGTCATCAACACACGCACGAACTTAGTGGTCACGGCTGCGGAATCCAGACGCAGCGTCGAGGTGCGGCCTTTCCCATCGGTCACATTTCCTGATGCAAACGGTTTCCATGTTCCTTTGTCCTGGTCGTCCATGGCATCGCCGTCACCTACCCAATACTGCACTTCGTAGGCTTGCGCGTAGGGCTCTGCCCAGGCGATGCGAATGGCGTTGATGTCTTCTTTTTTGTCGAGAGCGATGACTACCCATTGCGGATGCAGTGAATCGTCTTCGCCGGTGAATTCTTTGCTGAGATAGGGATTGCTTTTCCAGTAGGACTCGAGGTCTCCATCGTCGAGGCGCGAGAAGCCGTCGAATTCCGATCCTCCGTTTCGCGTGAAGCCACGGTGACGGAGCGAATAGCCGTACGAGTGGCGGATCATTTCGTTCGTCGGAGTCGCATCCCCGGTGAAATATCCCTTGCCGGCGGGATCGCTCCAGGTGCCCCGGGGATTCCAGTGCCACGCTTGCACAAATAGATCTGTGTTCTGGCGATAGCTAATGGCGCCCCATCCGGCCGAGAGGACCTGCTTGATCTGATCGGGACGGAAGAACATGTCGGTGGCGTTACTCGGCACGCGGTCGACGGTCGAACCCAGGGCGTAGAGAGGACTGAACGTGTTTACGACGTGACTGGCAGTGGCGTCGATGAGAACCGTTTGCGCTGCTCCCTCTGAGGAGCCGGCGAGCGCAACCCACAAGAGAACGGTTGTGGTTAGCGTTTTGCTCAAAGTGGATTGATGAAAAAAATGCAGGCTGCTTCTCATGGCATACCTTTCGGAGGATTTGAGCGCCGTCCTCGCGTAAAGTCATACATTAAATCAACGCACTTCTGCTATGCACGATATTGGCGGCTTTCACGGAATGAAACTCTGATTCAAGCTGGCGTCGATCTGGCCAGGCTCTTTGTATAATTGCGAGGCTTCACGTTGCCAGACTCCAAGAGGCGCAATCCTGCGCCGGCAACCGGAGCACTCTTCATGCTGATCAAGGTATTCGGTGATCGAGTCTCGCTGGGGCAGGCGGCAGCCGAACATGCGGCGGCGGCCATTCGCCACGCCATCGCCGAGCGTGGCCAAGCTCGGATCATTGCTGCGACCGCTGCGTCGCAACTGGAATTTCTGGATGCTTTGACCAAGGCACCGGAGATCGACTGGTCGAAGGTGGAAGCTTTTCACCTCGACGAGTACATTGGCTTGCCGGTGACGCATCCGGGAAGCTTTCGCAAGATGCTCCTCGAGCAGTTGGTGCGGAAAACCGGAATTACCCACTACCATTTGCTCGACGGTGATGCAGCAGACCCTTCAGAAGTGGTGCAGCGCGTGGGCAAAGAACTGGCATCGATGCCTATCGATATAGCATTTCTGGGCATCGGCGAGAACGGGCACATCGCATTCAACGATCCGCCCGCCGACTTTGAGACAGAAGAACCCTACATTATCGTGAATCTCGATGAGGCCTGCCGGCAGCAGCAGGTGGGCGAAGCCTGGTTCGCCGACATTTCGCAGGTGCCGAATCGGGCGATCTCGATGTCGGCACGCCAGATTCTAAAAGCTCGGGAGATCCTGGCGGTTGTCCCCGGCCCGCGCAAGGCAGAAGCAGTCAAACTTTGCCTTGAGACTACGATCAGCCCGATGGCGCCGGCGTCGATTCTACGCACGCATCCTAACGCAACCGTCTATCTTGACCGGGCCTCGGCTTCCCTGCTGAGTCCGGGTCTGCAGAATGCGCTCAGTGAAGCCGCACAGGTGATGGTTAATTCCTGACGCGCGCTTCGCGAACGATCACACACGGGAACACCATGGAAGGAATCATGGGATATAGGCAGCTCGATCTCGACGGTAAAGTCGCAGTCGTGATTGGGGGCAGCTCTGGAATCGGCCGCACGCTTGCGCTCGGACTGGCCGAAGCTGGGGCTGACGTCGTGCCCAGCGCACGCCGCATGGAACTCGTGAACGCGATTGCGGAAGAAATCGAACGCGTGGGCCGCCGCTCGCTGCGCGTGAGTTGCGACGTGGCCGATCGTGAATCGCTGGAGAAATTGCTGCAGGCTTCCCTCCAGGCCTTCGGAAAAGTGGACATTCTTCTCAACGCTGCTGGATTCAACCAGCGGGCTCCGACTCTGGATTTCTCCGAGGCCGACTGGGACAAACTCATCGACACGAACCTGACCGGTACGTTGCGAGCGTGCCAGGTGTTTGGACGGCACATGATCGAGCGCAAGTATGGGCGCATCATCAACATTGCTTCGATGGGCTCATTCCTGGCGCTTTTTGAAGTTGCGGCGTATTGCGCGAGTAAGGCGGGCGTGGCTTCGTTGACGAAGTCCCTTGCCATCGAGTGGGCGCGGCATGGGATCTGTGTAAACGCGATCGCGCCGGGCTACTTTCGTACCGCTCTCAGCGAAAAGTTGCTGATGGGCACTCCGCGAGGGGAGGAAGTGCTGATCCGCACGCCGATGAAGCGCTTCGGCGAACTCGATGAGTTGATTGGAGCGGCGGTCTTTCTAGCATCCGACGCCGCCAGCTTCGTAACTGGCACCTTGCTTGCCGTAGATGGCGGCTTTCTCGCCAGCGGCGTAAATCAATGACTCCGCGTTTTGGCCGACGCTTACTGTAACCCCGACTGTGTCAACTTCACGGCGCAATAGGGATTGGCTGCCCCGCCTGAGACGTTGCACTTCTGGCCGTTCACCGATCCCGCCGCGACCGTCGAGAAGTAGATGTTCGTCCCCCCGTTCGACATTTGGTTGTCGATTACGATTCCGCTGGTTCCTCCCAGCGCGCTCGGCGAGGTTACGCAACTGGAGGTCGCCGTTCCGGAGCAGGTCGGTGTAGTCAGCGATGTTGTAATCGTCGAACTCTCCACGTATCCATCGGTTGCTGAGCCCACGCCGAAGAACAGCCGGTCCGTCGTGCCATTGTAAAACTCGGTCAGGGGCGAACACTCGTCCCCTTTCGTGTCGTTTATCTGGAACGTGGTCGAGCCCGTGCTGGTAATAACGTGACTGGCAAAGGGGAAGAAATACATCTTGGGATTTGCCGGCACGCCTCCTGACTGTACAAATCCGCAGGCGATCAAGTGCCCCGACGTCGACCCGTTCAACCAGAAAGCGTTATCAAAGGCTCCGGCGTGAACGTTCTTCCCCGTGCAGTCTCCGTCGCCGGTCGCTGACCCCAAGTCCACCGTATTGCTTGCTGTCGGCGTACCGGTGGTGAAGTTTGCCGCAACCTGCGTAACCGCTCCACCGATGCCAGGAACGATGCTGCATCCGGTAAAGGCGAACACCTGGTCGGTTGTGGGGTTGGCGGGATCGGTGACAGCAATCGGTGGATCTACGATCCCCGTCCCAGGCTTTCCGCTTCCGTCGGTGCTTCCGTCGTATACCCAGCCGACTGTTTGCTGTGCTGCGTACGTCTTGGCCGGCTTGGTCAGTTTTACGGAATACAGGTATCCCTCTCCGTCTCCGATGAAAATCAGGCCCGCATTATCATCCACAACCGGAGCGGTCAATATCGTATTGTATTTGTTGGTCGAGACTGTGACCGGCCAGTTGGCCGAGTCGTTGACCAGCGCCGGCGCGCCACCGCCGAATACCGGCGTGATCTTATAGAGCATGCCATTGTCGGCGCCGACATAGGCGGTATCCGAGTTGTAGTCCACCCAGGGCGATGAATTCGAATTAGTCGCGCTGGTTTCGATGGTGAGGGTCGTCATGCAGCCCAGCGTCGTCGGCGTCGTGCACGAAGGCGGGGTCAGCGGACTCAAGACCGAACCTGACTGCGCAGGCGGCGTCGGAATTGGATACGGCAGATACAGAACGTGGAAGTACGAGCCTGCGCTCGTACTCTCCACAAATGCAACTTTCGTTCCGTCGCTCGAAAGCACCGGCGACGTCTTAATCTGCCCGCCCGTCTGCGTCACCGTGTTGTAGGCGAAAGCCACCCAGGGCGATCCGCTGTTGCAGGCCGGACTGGCTCCCGTGTAGAGGTTATTGATTCCGACCAGGTTCGCTTGCGTCCCACTCCCGGTAACGGTCAGCCCAAATACGATGTAATCGGAGTTGCAGTTCTCCGCCACCACATCGAACTGGTATTTCGCCGGAAATTGGTTCTGTGGCACGTAGCCGTTCTCGAGCGAAACCGCCCAGTCGATCTCGGTGTGGCGCAGGTGGCGCGGCCGCGGTAGCTCTATGCGCCTTGATCTTTCCACTGCCACTTGGCGCATCACCATGTTGTAAACGTAGCGCGGGTCGTGGGCTGCTCCCGCCGCAAGCACGTCCTCGGCTCGCATGCCCGGCATCAACAGGTGCCGCGAACTCCAGTCCCGGGGATACCCCAGGTGGGTCCGTTCGTGGCTCGCATCGGCCGGCGAGGTCGCGTCCATCCCGGCTTGCCCGGACAGCGGAACGCCCAGCAGGAGCCCTGCTGCTACACAGAGCCAAGAGAATCGGTGCCCTCGCATCGCGTATCTCCTCAAAACTTTGGATTATGACGTTCTTATTTTCGCCTGAGGTTTGAGAATGTTGGGTCTTACTTCAGTAACTTAACGCCCCTATCGCCAACCTGACGTGGTGTGACCTATGTGCGCCGGCGCCCGATCCTCAGGCGGTGAGGAGATTGTCCTCTCTTGAAAGCAGCTGATTTTGCAATGAGTTAGCGAGTAATTGGATTTTCGGATCAACGGAGCGGGATGAAGGCCCGCAAGCTGCGACCTAGTTCAACCCGGCCTGCGTTAGCTTGACCGCGCAGTACGCGGCAGTGGTTCCGCAAATGGTGGTAGACGTCGCCAGCGTCCCGAAGTAGATGCTCGACGCCTGCCCGCCTGTGGAATCATTGTCCACAATGATGCCGCTTGTACCGCCGGCAACATCGGCGGTGTTCGTCGCCAGCGTGGCGGGCGCGACGCCTTGGGCAATTTCAAGCGGGTTAGGCAGCGCGATGGTATACAGCTCGGTGGGATTGGCATTTACGCCTACGAACAGGTAGTCCACTCCAACTGAGGCGTTATAGAACTCGGTGAGGGGCGACATGACCGAAGCGTTGTTACCCAGCTGAGGTTCCCCCAGAGGCGCCGGTTGTAGAACCGAACTCACGAACGAGAAGGGTTTTAACTGTTGGCCGCCCGTGCCAGAGGACGCCCCAATGATCTCTCCATTGTTCGCCTCGGTGGCGCTGCCGATTCCCAGGGTAAAGTAGCGGTTGTCCGGAGTGGGGGCATAGAGTGGAAAGCCCGCAGTCGTGCAGCTTTGGTTCGCCCCGGTGTCGAGGCCTGTGATGGTAACCGTGGTCAGGGTGTTGCTGGTGAATTTGAATTGGACAAGGCCGGGGTTGCCCGCGGTACCGGTGTCGGTCTCGCCGCTGAGTGCGGAGGTATTGGGGCTGCATGCGCTCACGACATAACCTACGCTGTTGGTCGAGTCAAGAATAGCGCCGTCGCGAATGCCGCCATTGATCATGCTTTTGTTCGTACCCCCGCTCACGCCGAGCGCCAGGGTGGCTTCTGTAACTCCCGCCGAGGTAATTTCGTAAAAGTTCGAGCTGCTGTCGCCGACAAAAATGTCGTTGGTGTTCCCTACATCCACCACCGGGGATGAGAGGAAGTTCGATCCCTCGGTGACGGTTGCGCCCGCGACAGTGCAACCGGCGCCCGTAGTTGGCGCGGGTATTGTGGCGTTGAAGGTGATCTGGGCTCCGCTCGCCGTAATAGGGATCTGCGGTCCATTGATGGCAGCGGCGTCAGCCGGACTGCAGTGGGTGCCGTTGGCTGTTACGCCTGAGATGGTGACCGACTCTCCGATGCTAAGTGTGTTGGGCACGGTGACCGTCACGACTGTTGAGGTTGCCGTTACCGCTGTCGGGGTGTCTGACGCGGGGGCGGTGGCGTTTACTTGCAACGGAAAATTCCCGCCCGCGTACGCCGGCGTTCCTTTGAACGTGGGCGTGATCGCATACAGGTAGCCGTTGTTATCGCCGACGTAAGTAGTATCGTTGGCATAGTCGGTGAACGGCGATGAGAAACTGTCCGCCGCTCCAGCCACCGCGGTGGCTGCATTGGCGGCAACCAGGCCCAGCGGAAGCATGAAGTCCGTCGCGGTGCTGCCCGAGGTGCTTCCGGGGATCACCGGGTTGGTGGCGCAGGTCGGCAACGCGGACCCGCCGTTATTGTTGCCGGTGCAAGTGGCACTGGTTCCGTACTCCGTACTGCCGCTGCCGAAGGTCAGCACGTGCAGAATCGCTCCAATGTTCGGGTCATTCTCCACATATGCAATTTCTGTGCCGCTGACCGAGAGCCCGGGCGAGGTAGCGACCGGTCCGACGCCAGAGGCGTAAGAAAAAATAAATTCAGGATTGGTGAGACACAGCGGTGTCCCCGACCCGCTGTAGAGATGATTGAAGGCGACGATGTTGGCTTGGAGACCATTCGTCCCGGCAGTGACGCCGGCCCAGGCGAAATGAGACAGTGTCTCAGCTGCGGTCAGCGTCACGCGGGTTCCCGGGGTCAGCGCGTATACCGTAACCGAGGTTCCTGACGCAACCGCCACGATGCGGTCGAGAGCGGTACTGCTGAGATTCCGATTGATCGCTGCCGCCAGATTGGTCGCGTTGGTGGCGGCGGTGGCGGACACTTCGAAGTCGAGGCCTGTGTTTGTGGTGCCCGATGCGGTCAGAGTCAGCGTGACCGCGGTTCCACCCGTCGGAGTTATGGTGATGGATGCAGTCTGGCCAGACGTTGGTGCGCCGGTAGTGAAGGTGCCGATAACGTTGGCGCGCGCGTTTCCGGTCGATGCGTTGACGGGGAATACCACGAAATCGGCAGTGCAACTCGGCGTTGCGTTCACATTGAAAGAGTACTTGGCGGGCCACATGCCCTGAGCGACGCCGCCAGTGCCCAGCGAAATGGCCCAGTCCCTTCGCATGTCGCGACTCCTGCGCCTTTCCGGTTCCCACGCCCTTAGCCGCCGGCGTAACAGGCCTGAATCTGGCGGCGCATTCCCGTGCCGAAGCCACTGGGCATAAGCCCGCGGCTCGTTCCACGTCCTCACCAGCTGTTCCGGCGTGTAGCCTCCGGTGAAGATGACATGGCTTGAACTCCAATCGATTGGCACGGGGATGGAACCATCCGGCCGGGCGAAGGCCTGCCCGAACGCCGATGCAGTAAAGCCAGCCGCCAGCCCGAATGCCGCCAGCAACTGCATGACGCACCTGGCAAGAAAGGCCAGATTCCGGTTTCGTGGAGTTCTAAGGCTACCCACAGCCAACGCGCCTCCGTATCTCCTTATTCAGACATCCAATGTGCTCAAGTATACCCCCCCACCAATCAGCGGCTATGAGCAACCTGTCTTCATCTTGGAAAAGCGGAATCGAGCGATGAGCTTGCCATGGCCTGGATCTGAATCAGTGGACCCGCATAAGCCGCTGCCGCCCGATTCAGCATGTTCGCCGAGGGGATGCCGGTTCTCTGGAAAGATTTCTCGCAATCCGCAGTGGAAGGACCGCGCATGTTGCCTTCCATGTAGGCCAGGCCGGGACAGCGCGTGCACGTTCCCACATGGGAGCACGTCGAACAAGTCGGAAGATCCCGGGCATGGATCGAGCGGACTTCCTTCAATTCCGGGGAATGCTGCCAGATATCGAGGAACTTCTGCCGGCGCAGGTTGCCGCTGGGCAGGGGAAACTGCACGCAGGGAAACACATCGCCGTAGGGAGAAATGTAGCAGGCGGTGTGGCCCGCGCTGCACGGGAACCCATCCATCACATCTTCGCCAGGAGCGGGTGGAGGCGCGCAGAATTCTTCCACATTGCCCACGAGTTCCTGGTTATGGAAAATCTTCTTGAGATCTGATCCTGGAATTCGCAGCGCGAGGATGGATCTGTCTCCGTCCATTTTCGGCGTGATGGTGGGGTCGAGTGTGTAAGTAACTCCCAACTCTTTCGCCAGATCGATCACGCCTTGCTGGTCGGAGAAATTGCCCGCCATGAGAACATTGGCGAGAACAACCTTCAGTCCCTGCGCCTTCAAGAATCGAATCGCGCGGATGGTGCGCTTCAGCGACCCCGGCAGTTTCGTGATGGCATCGTGAACCGCCGGCCGATGCGAGTAGACGCTGATCTGTACCTGCTCGACCCCGAGCTGGCGCAATCTTGCGGCTTCCTTCTCGCGGATCATCACTCCGTTGGTCTTGATCTTCACGTTGAACAGCAGTTGCCGCGCCCGCTCCACGATTTCAAAAAAGTCGCGGCGCATGAGAACTTCACCGCCGCTGATCGAGAGGAAAAAGACTCCGGCATCGGCCAGTTGTTCGAGTACATCGAAGATTTCTGCCGTCGTCATCTCGCCGTGATCGTCGTGATCGAGATAACAATGCACGCAGCGTTCGTTGCAGCGGTAGGTGATATCGAGGTGAACGCTGACGGGCAAGCCCAGGTTCAGTGCCTTTTGATTCATCTCGGCCATTAGGCTCATGGGCGCTCCAGAGAGGGGGAAGAATCGATGAGGGGCTGATCTGATACCAGCAGAATGCCGTGTTGCGAAAGTTCGTCGACGAAGCGGTTGGCTCCGCGCTCCGCCTGCTCGGGGTCGACGTCGAATTCCTGGCAGACTTTGCCGGAGACGATTTGCGCGAGCGGCGTGCGCCCGTCCGCTGCCTGCCAAATCGTGGAAGCGACTTCATTGAGCGTGAAAAAAGTCGAATCCACGGCCGACATCACCATCATCTCGCCCCCGATCATGCGGGCGGCAATCGCCTTGCTTCGTGCGATGTATCTTTCAGCCATCGGAATTCTCCCGTGTCGTGTGGCGGCTAACGTATTATGTCCCAGACTCGCTGGTCAGGGACGAATACTAAGCGGCGGATGGGAACCAAACTTGCAAACTCGCATGCCGACTGAAAAACCAGCTTCACCAGCTCAGGGTCGTGGGCGAAAAACAGAATGTTCCTCAGCAGGCGCTGGATGGCTTCCGAGGGGCCGATTGGCTCGATGCGGTTCCGCAAGCCTTTCTCAAGCAAAAAGAATGCGCTGAGGGGAGCGGAGCAGTTCTCGCCGACGCGTGCCAGCTCTCCCGCAAAAGGCGTCCCACAGGCGATGTATCGATTGCCTTCACGCCGCACGTAGGAGATTTCATCTGTGAGCAGCGTCGCATCGGGTGGTGCAAGGCGGGAGATTGTCGTCTTGCCGGCACCTGAAACGCCGGAAAATAGAAAAGCCTTCCCCCCGCGAATCGCGCTGGCGGCATGAACCAGGAAACCTCCCTGCCTCGCCAAGACCAGGCTGTGTACGATGCGCAAAACGCAATCGATGGCGTAGGGATTGCAGGATTGGCGGATCCGGCCTCGGCTGGTTTCTGGATTCCAGCGTGCCTGCAGGTCGCCCCACTCGAGCCGCCATTCGCCATTTTCGATCTTCACCTCGAGGTCGTCATCGCCTGAGGAATCCGAAGGCTCACGCAAGTCAATATCGAATTTGAGGTGAGAATCCGGTGAAGTCCCAACAAACCCGGTATATCGATTCTCGATCAGCCGATGAAATGAGGGATCCTGCGTGCGCAGGGAAATCGCCATTCCGCCGATCTCGATCGATACCGCCTCTCTCGCGATCGTGGGAAGTGTAGTCGTCATAGACTGGAAGGACCGATGGAAGAAGCGCCGGAGACCCCGACCACCTGGCGCGCGGCATGAATGCGCAAGGCGAGAATGCGCAGTCGATCCCAACGGCACAGCATCTTCGCCAGCACAGAGTGGAGCGGCGGGTTTCGGCGGCTCGGAACGAAACTGCGACTGGCGCGGCTAATGCCGACCACTCGACCGAGCAGTTCGGATGCAGCTGCGGGCGGATCGTTTTGCGGCATCGCGTCGCCCCTTGTGATCCACGAGAGGCAATCCCCATCCTGACGCCTCGCGACCAACCGGTGGACAAAGAAACGGCTGTCGCGCAGGACCAACACGATATCTCCGGGGACAACTTCATCGCGCGCTGCGCTTTGAATCGTGAGCAGATCGCCCGGCCACACCGAGGGAAGCATGCTCGCCCCCCACGCCTTCAGGCGAACGGTGCCATGGCGGCGAAGCATCTCGGTCGCAAGACCAAGCTTAGGGTCCCCGGGAGAATCAACCACGGATGGTATGGATGACAGCACTATGAGCTGTTCCGCCTGGCGTTGCACGAGAAGTTAGTGGGCTCGATTTTGCCGCAGGACAGCGCCATGGTCTCGAAAACCCGCTCGTGCCGGAATGCAGGTTCTTGATAGGCTTTCTTAGCCGTGCTGCGGCTCTCACCTGCGTTCTCCTTGCCAGTATTCCAATCCTGTTCGGCCATAAAAAATGAGCTCCGCAATCCCGACCGCAGAGTCTGCGATTCGGCAAACGCTCGACTACGAACGACTTCGTTTCCGAAGCGTACTACAAGAAACAGATTCAGCCGATTGTCACTGCTGGTACGTGCGAGCAGGAGCCTGTGGATTTTGTTCGTCGGCGCTCAAGCAATAATTAAGCAATAACAACGATAGTAATTATTAAAGAGCGGCCCACCCATCCTACTGCTCGATCGCCGTCTCTGATTTGTCCGGTTTCTGGGTTACCTGCTTGGGGCTTGGCAGTTGCGAACGGTCCCAGCCGCCGCCGAGGGACTCCACCAACGCGACGGCGTAGGTCATCTGCTGCACTTGAAGACCATTCAGGGTCTGCTGGTCGGCCAATACGGTGGTCTCGGCAATCAGAACGTCGAGGTAAGGATCGACGCCCGTGTCGTACCTTGCCTGTTCGAGCTTGAGGAAGGTTTGAGCCGAATCCACAGCCTGCTGCTCTTGCTGGATCTCTTTGGAGAGGATGCGAACTTCCGCAAGGCCATCCTCCACCTGCTGAAAAGCGGTAAGCACGGTCTGCCGGTAACTGGCGAGGTCCGCATTGTAAGTCGCGACGTATTGCTGGACGGTGGCGCGGCGCAAGCCGGCGTCGAAGATGGTTTCCGGGAGCGAGGCGCCGATGGACCAGAAACGGCTGGGCCAGGAGAGCCAATTATGAAAGGCGGAACTTTCGAAGCCGCCCTCCGCGGTCAAAGTCAGGTTTGGATAATAGGCTGCATAAGCGATTCCGATTGCTGCGTTAGCTTCGGCCATGGCGCGCTCGGCGGCCGCTACGTCGGGCCGGCGCTCGAGCAGTTCCGAGGGCATGCCGACTGGAATCGGTGGCGGAGCAGCCGTCATTGGCTTCACAGGAATCGAGAAGTCGGATGCGGTCTTGCCGATGAGTACGGCGATCGCGTGCTCGTACTGCGCTCGTGCAACTCCCACATTGGTTGCTCCCGCCTGGGCGCTGCGCAGAGTGGTTTCGGCTTCAACCACCGAGATCTCGTCGTCGATACCGGCTTCATAGAGCGCACGGGTCAGGTCATAAGCTTTCTGGTCCGCGGTAACGGTGTCGTCGAAAATCTTTTGCAGCTGGTCCTGGCCGCGAATCTCGAAAAAATATTCCGACAGGCTGGCCTGCTCGGTCAGGCGTTCGTTCTCAAGATCGGCCGCGCTGACCTGGGCTGCGTACTGCGCCTGGCGCACCGTGTTGCGGACCTTGCCCCAAAGGTCAGGCTCCCAGGAGGCTTCGAGAGGCAGCGAATAGAGCGTGCTATGCAGCTGTGGAGTGGCACCGGTGCCCGTACTGGCATTGGCGCTGCTCAGGTTTGCTGAGGCCCGCGAGTGGGTGACGGAGGGCACGACCGAGAGCGTCGGGAAATATTGCGAGCGCGCCTCGCGGACGATTGCGCGGGCTTCCATGAAGTTTTCGAAATACTGTTTGATGTTCTGATTATTTATGTCGAGTTGCTCCTCGAGAGCGTTCAGCTCAGGATCGTTGAAGATCTCCCACCATTTGCCGCGCAGCTTTGCGTCCGCAGGCTGTGCAGGGGTCCAGAGTCCGGCTTCCTGGGACTGGGTGGGCGAATCCTTGTAAACAGCTGCAGGCGCCTGCGGTGCGGGTGGATGGTATTTGGGACCCACTACGCAGCCCGTCAGGACGAACAAGAGCGAAGCCCCGCACAGGCGGATCATGCCGTTCATTGGCCTTCGCATTCGTTTTCGCATGAATATCTTCATAACGTTTCTGCCCAATCAATCCTTCATTTCAGCGCGCCGTGCTAGCTGGCCTCCGGAGCCAGAGAAGAATGTCGCGCCGTTCTCCCCTCTATCCACAAGCGCAGCCGGTCGAACTCCAGGTAGACGACCGGTGTGGTATAGAGCGTCAGCAACTGGCTTAAAATCAGTCCTCCAACAATCGTGATGCCAAGCGGCCGGCGGAGTTCATATCCAGTGCCCGTCCCCAGCGCCAACGGCAACGCGCCCAGTAACGCAGCCATTGTCGTCATCAGGATCGGACGGAAGCGCAACATGCACGCTTCAAAAATCGAGTCGATGGGCTTTTTTCCTTCCTGGCGCTCTACCTGAAGAGCAAAATCGATCATCATGATGGCGTTCTTTTTTACGATGCCAATCAGAAGTACGATGCCGATGATGGAGATGATGTTCAGATCCTGCTTGAAGAGAAGCAGTGCGAGCATCGCGCCCACGCTCGCCGAGGGCAGCGAGGAGATGATGGTCCAGGGATGGACCAGGCTTTCGTACAAAATGCCGAGAATGATATAGACGGCCAGCAGTGCGGTCGCGATCAGCCACGGCTCGCTGCCCAGCGATTGCTGATAGGCCTGGAGCGTACCTGCATAAAAGCCTTGCAGCGAGGAAGGCGTGCCGAGGCGCTTCTGCATCTGGCTGATGGCCTGTGTGGCCTCGCTCAAAGATACATTCGTTGCCAGGTTAAAGGACACAGTGACCGAGGGGAACAAACCCGTATGGTTGACGGCCAGGGGCGTGGTATTGGCGTGCCCGTTGGCCACTGTGAGCAGGGGAATGTTGCCGCTGCCGGATTGAAGATAGATGTCTTTCAATCCTGCCGGGGTTTGCCAGTACTCAGGGGCAACTTCGAGCACCACATAATACTGATTCAGCTGCGTATAGATGATGGACACTTCCGACTGGCCGAATGCGCTGTATAGCGACGAGTCCAGTTGCTGCGCGGTGAGGCCAAGCTTGGCCGCAGTTACACGGTCATAGTTCATCACCTCATCAAGGCCGCCATTCTGCTGGTCGGAGCTCACGTCCTGGAGGCCGGGCAGGTGCTGCATCTGGTTCAGTATGATCGGCGCCCAGTGGGAAAGATCCTGCGGATTGTCGGATTGGAGTGTGTATTGGTACATGGCATTGCTGGAGCGGCCGCCGATGCGGAGATCCTGCACGGCCTGGAGAAACGCAGAAGCCACGGGCAGACGGTTCAATTTCGGGCGCAGGCGGTTAATGATCTGCGCGGCGCTCACTTTGCGGTCGGCCAGCGGCTTGAGGGCAACGTAAATGTTACCGGTATTAGTGGCGCCGCCGCCGCCGGTAAACGCAATCACATTCTGGACGGCAGGATCACTTTTGATGACAGCGCCGATCTGCCGAATGGAGTTGTCCATCGCCGGAAAGGATGAATCCTGCGGGCCCCGAACACTGCCGGAGATCGCTCCCGTGTCCTCCACCGGGAAAAAGCCTTTGGGGATCTTGAAACCCACCACGACATTGAGTGCGATGGTGACGCCGAGTACGACGAGGGTGAGGGCAGGATGGTCGAGCACCCAACGCAGGCTGCCGCTATACAACGACAGCACCCAGTCGAAAAACTTTTCGCTGGCCATGTAGATGCGGCCATGTTTTTCATCGCGCTCGCTCTTCAACAGGTAGGCGCACATCATCGGAGTCGTGGTCAGGGAGATGACCATGGATACGAAAACGGCGGTTGAGAGAGTGACGGCAAATTCGCGGAAGAGACGGCCAACGATCCCGCCCATCATCAGAAGAGGAATAAACACAGCGATCAGCGAAACACTGATCGTGAAGACCGTGAAACCGATCTCTTCCGCGCCCTTCAGAGCCGCGGCGAAGGGCTTGATGCCGTTCTCCAGATGGCGCGAGATGTTTTCCATCACCACGATGGCATCGTCGACCACAAATCCAGTTGCAATGGTCATCGCCATCAGCGAAAGGTTGTCCAGGGTATATCCGAACAGATACATCACGGCGAAGGTACCGACCAGCGAAACCGGCACCGCGACGGCGGGAATGAGCGTGGCCCGGCCGTTGCGCAGGAAAACAAATACCACAACGATGACCAGGCCGATGGAAATGAGAAGCGTTTTCTCCACATCGCTGACCGAGGCACGGATGGTCGTGGTGCGATCGAGAACAATCGTGACATCGATGCCCAGCGGAATGGAGGCCTGGATATACGGAAGTTGCGCGCGGATGCGATCGACCGTGTCAATGATGTTAGCGCCGGGCTGACGGAAGATGATCACCGTTACCGCGCGCTTTCCGTTCAAGTAGCCGGCAGCGCGGACGTTAGCCACTGAGTCCGTAACCTGGGCAACGTCGGAGAGGCGAACCGCGGCGCCGTTCTTAAAACCAACCACGAGGGGCTTGTAGTCCTCGGCGTGCGAGATTTGGTCGTTCGCCAGGATATCCGCGGTCTGCACTCCGTCGGTGATCTGGCCTTTGGCCAGGTCAGAGTTCTGCAGGCTCAGGACGGACTGCAAATTCGCAAGCGTAAGCCCATAGCTGGCTAACTGCGTGGGGTTCGCGTCCACGCGCACCGACGGCAACGCACCGCCTCCGACCGAGACCTGTCCCACGCCCTGGATCTGCGACAGCTTTTGTTCCAGGACGGTGGAGGCCTCGTCATAAAGCTTATCCGGACCAAATTTGTCGGAGGTCAAGCCCAGAATCATGATCGGTGAATCTGCGGGATTGACCTTGCGATAAGTCGGATTGCCCGGCAGGTTGGCGGGCAGATAGGTTCGCGCCGCGTTAATTGCCGCTTCCACATCACGCGCCGCACCATCAATGTCGCGGCTGAGGTCGAACTGAATCGTGATCGACGTACTGCCCAGCGTGCTGGAGGAGGTCATTTCCGTCACGCCCGCAATATGGCCAAACTGCCGCTCCAACGGAGTGGCGACGGACGACGCCATAATTTCGGCGCTGCCCCCGGGCAAACCGGCGCTGACCGAAATTGTAGGAAAGTCGACTTCCGGCAGAGGCGCCACAGGCAGCACCTCAAACGCAATCGCACCGGCGAGTGCCACCGCCACCGTGAGTAACGTCGTCGCGACTGGCCGTTGAATGAAAGGTGCCGAGATGTTCATGCCGGCCCTGCCTGTTCCGCAGTTCCGCCTTCCGGCTGACTTGCCTTGTGCCCGAAGCGGTGCCCGAGATTGTCGAAGAAGATATAGATGACTGGCGTGGTGTACAGCGTGAGCGCCTGGCTTAACAGGAGTCCGCCAACCATGGCGATGCCCAGCGGCCGGCGCAATTCAGAACCGAAGCCAGAGCCGAGGGCCAGCGGCAGTCCGCCCAGCAATGCGGCCATTGTGGTCATCATGATGGGGCGGAAGCGGAGCAGACAGGCCTCGTAAATTGCATCTGTCGCGTTCTTGCCGTGCTTGC
Source organism: uncultured Acidobacteriaceae bacterium (assembly GCA_963800575.1). Lineage (GTDB taxonomy): Bacteria > Acidobacteriota > Terriglobia > Terriglobales > Acidobacteriaceae > Sulfotelmatobacter. The sequence continues at coordinate 184,111 of CAWDBN010000015.1, read as the reverse complement.
GCTCACCTTCGAGCGCAAAATCAACCATCATGATGCCGTTCTTCTTCACGATGCCGATCAGCAGGACAATGCCGATGATCGCCACCACGCTCAAGTCCTGGTGAAAGAGAATCAGCGCGAGAAAAGCGCCCACGCCTGCTGAGGGCAGCGTGGAAAGAATCGTAATCGGGTGGACGAAGCTTTCGTACAGAACCCCCAGCACGATATATACCGTAACCAGCGCCGCCAGAATAAGCAAAGGCTCATTGGAGAGAGAATTCGTAAAGGATGCCGCGGTCCCCTGAAAGCCCGCTTGCAGGCTGGGAGGCATGTGCATGTCTCCCTGTACCTTGTCGACCGCGGTAATGGCCTCGCCCAGCGCGGCGTTGGGCGCGAGATTGAACGACACGGTGATGGCAGGAAACTGCCCCTGGTGGGTAATGGCGAGCGCCTCCGTCGTCTTCTCAAAATGCGAGAAGGCCCCGAGCGGCACAGCCGCGCTGTAAGCCGAAGTGCTGGTGACTGCGGAGTTCGCACCATTGCTCGGAGTCGAGGACGCGCTCGCCGAGAGCGCGTTCGTGGGAGGAACAAGCGTGTTCGCCGATGGCGTGTACAGCGCGGAAGCCGTGAGCGCATTGGACCCAGCGGAGGATGATCCCGAGGCCGCGAAGGATGTCGACGCCCCAGAGCCCGTCGCTCCCGCAGACGCATTCGATTGGATGTAGAGACGGTTCAGCTTGTTCGGATCCAGTTGAAACTGTGGTTCGCTTTCGAGCACAACATGGTACTGATTCACCTGGGTATACATCGTGTTAATTTGCCGCTGACCGAAGGCGTCATACAGTGTGTTATCGATGGTCGTCGGCGCGATGCCGAATCGTGAGGCGGTGACCCGGTCGATGACCAAAGATACGGCCAGCCCTCCGGTTTGCTGATCGGTAGCGACGTCTTCCAGTTCCGGTAACTGCTTCAGCCGGGTGACGAAGCGATTCGTCCAGTCATTCAGTTCATTCGCATCGGGGTCTTCTAGCGTGTACTGGTATTGCGTGCGGCTTACGCGATCGTCCACAGTAATGTTCTGCACCGGTTGCATGAAAAGCTGTATGCCCTGAACCTGGTCCAGCTTCGAGTTGAGCCGGCGAATCACGTCGGATGCGTTCAATTTGCGCTGGTCGAGAGGTTTTAGATTGATCGATATTCTGCCGCTGTTCGTGGTTGTATTGGTGCCATCTGCACCGATAAACGACGAAAGACTTTCGACGGCCGGGTCATCCAGAATTACCTTTGCCAGCTCCTGCTGTTTCTTGGCCATGGCTCTGTAGCCAATCGTCTGCGGCGCCTGCGATATGCCCTGGATCACTCCCGTGTCCTGCACCGGGAAAAAGCCTTTCGGGATGATGATGTAAAGAAAAATCGTCAGCATCAGCGTGGCCAGCGCGACCAACAGCGTAATCGTCTGGAAGCGAAGCACAAATTTCAGCGTGCGGCCATAGAAAGCGATCATCGACTCGAAAGCATGCTCCGTGGCTCGATAGATGCGCCCCTGCTGCTCTTTCGGCTCGCGCTTCAAGATTCGCGCACTCATCATCGGGGTGAGCGTAAGCGAGACCACGGCCGAAACGACGATAGTGACAGCCAGGGTTACCGCAAACTCGCGGAACAGCCGCCCCACCACGTCGCCCATGAATAAAAGCGGGATCAGTACGGCGATGAGCGACACGGTCAGCGAGAGAATCGTGAATCCAATCTGCTCCGCGCCTTTGAGTGCCGCTTCCATGGGAGGTTCACCCTCTTCGATGTAGCGTGCTATGTTTTCGATCATCACGATGGCATCATCCACTACGAAACCTGTGGAGATGGTCAGCGCCATCAGCGATAAGTTATCGAGACTATAGCCGAGGATGTACATCGCCGCAAAAGTGCCGATCAGCGAAAGCGGCACAGCCACGCTTGGAATAATGGTGGCGTAAAGACTGCGCAAGAAAAGAAAGATGACCAGCACGACCAGTCCGACCGTCAGCAGCAACTCAAATTCGACATCCGAAACCGACGCTTTGATTGCCGTCGTAAGATCGGTAAGAATACTCACCTGAATGCCCGCCGGCAGGTTGGCCTCAAGCTGTGGCAAGAGCTGCTTGATGCTTTTGACCACGCTGATCGTGTTGGCCCCGGGCTGGCGTTGCACATTCAGTATGACGGCGGGGGTCTGATTCATCCACGCGGCCTGGTTATTGTTCTCCACGCCGTTCACGATCTGCGCAACGTCGGTCAGCATCACCGGCGCGCCGTTACGGTACGCAACGATAATTTTGCGATAGTCGTCGCTGGTGACCAGTTGATCGTTGGCGTCGATCTGGTAATCCTGGCGCGGCCCGTCGAAGTTTCCTTTGGCCGCATTCACGCTGGCCTCGGTCAGCGCCGTGCGCAGGTCCTCCATATTGATGCCATAGGATGACAGCGCCGCTGGATTGGCCTGAATGCGGACTGCGGGCTTTTGGCCTCCGCTGATGGTTACAAGGCCGACGCCATTCAGCTGCGAAATCTTAGGCGCCAGGCGCGTATCCACAAGGTCTTCGACCTGAGAAAGCGGCATGGCGCTTGAGGTGATGGCAAGGGTAAGCACGGGAGCATCGGCTGGATTCGTTTTGCTGTAAGTCGGCGGCGCGGGCAGGATCGATGGCAAAAGACTCTGTGACGCATTGATGGCAGACTGCACTTCTTCTTCAGCTACATCGATATTCAGAGTGAGGTTGAACTGCAGCACAATTACGGAAGTGCCGCCCGAACTCGTCGAGGTCATCTGGCTCAAGCCCTGCAGTTCGCCGAACTGGCGCTCCAGCGGCGCCGTCACCGTCGTCGCCATTACAGTCGGGCTTGCTCCCGGATAAAACGTGAGTACCTGAATCGTCGGATAATCGACTTCCGGCAAAGCGGACACCGGCAGTTGGGTATAGCCAACAATGCCGACGAGCAGGATTGCGGCCATGAGCAAAGCCGTAGCAACTGGCCGCAAAATAAACGGGCGAGATGGACTCACGGGGCGGTGCTCCCGTTCGTGCTGGCCGGGGTGGGCTTGGTCGGCGCTTTGTTCGAAACGGTGACCGCAGTGTTGTCCTGCAGCTTATCAAAGCTGCTGTTGGCGACAACATCCCCAGGACTAATGCCATCAACCTGGGTTTGACCGCCGTCCGTAACGCCCGGCTTGATGCTGCGCATGTGAGCGACATTGTCTTGAATCACATACACGAATGATGCCTGGCCATTTTGTTGAATGGCAGACGCTGGAACCAGCGTCACCCCTTGCAGCGTATTCACCAGAAGGCGCGTATTCACAAACTGGTTCGGGAACAACGCATTATTCTGGTTCTCGAACTGGGCTCGGCCTTTTACGGTTCCAGTCGTGGTGTCAATCTGGTTATCGAGCGTCAACAATTTGCCGCTTGCAATCTTCGTCTGCGCAGTACGGTCAGAAACATCCACGGGGAGCGTGGCCTTCTTTTGCAGTCGAAGCTGAACTGGGCCCAGACTGTCTTCCGGTATGGTGAAAATTACGGTGATGGGCTGCAACTGGGTAATGACTGCGAGAGTCAGGGTTCCAGCAGACTGCACTACGTTGCCCGGGTCGACAAGCCGCAAGCCCACGCGACCGGCGATGGGAGCGGTGATATGGCAAAAGTCGACCTCGATCTGGTCAAATTGCACTGTTCCCTGATCGTTTTTTACAGTGCCCTCATCCTGCAGTACGAGCTTCTCCTGGTCATCGAGAATCTGCTTGGCGATCGCGTTGCGGGCCCACGCGGCACGATAGCGCTCAAGATCCATCTGCGCTTGTGCGAGCACGTTCTCGTCCCGCTCCAGTGCACCTTGCGCCTGAAGAAGACTTGCGCGGTACGGACGTGAATCGATATCAACCAGCGGATCGCCTTTACTAACAAGCTGACCCTCCTTATAGTGCACGGCCACAATCAGGCCGGTCACCTCGCTGGTGATCGAATCGGTATAGACCGGGGTGACAGTGCCGATGGCATCAAGGTAGACGCCGATGTTGCCTTTCGTGGCCGTCACGGTCGTAATGTTGATCTTCGGCGGAGCGGGCGCGACCTTTTTCCCGTCCTCGTGGTGGCGCCATAACAGCACGATGGCAAGCACAAAGACGAGCAACAAAACAATCCCGATGACGATCCACCATCCGTGAGATTTCGAACCGTGAGGCGGGAGTAGATGGCCACGGTCTGCGATGGTGGGTGCATTTTGGTCAGCGGTCAAAAGGGGTCTCCTTTGTCGGCTCCGAATTGTTAAAAATTATAGCTGCGTAACCGTGGTTCCAACTCGCAATCGTGATGTCCCATGCCCTTAGTGCGCGATGGCCGAAGTGGTAGCGAGTCGGGCCTTCACACGCTCAGCACGGGAATCGGCACCGCATAAATGATTGCGTAGCCGTGAATCCGCAGGTTCCCGCCATAAGGGTAGCACTCGAAAACCAGCAAATCCGCCTTCGTCTGCTTCGCTGCCTGGCTCAGTGTCTTGGGCACATCGCCACTGCCGACGAACAGGTCCGCCGTTATCCCCAGGTCTTCCCGCAACTGCATGAGCTGCTGCGAGGCATCACTGACCAGCTCCTTTTTCCACTTCGGATTGACGTAGCTGCCACCAGGCCCCCAGAGCTCCACTGAGTGAGTCACATGGGCAAGTGTTAGATGGGCGCCGAATCCGCCGGCGATTTGCGCGGCCCACGACACGACTTGCGGACTGCGCTCACCGAGATCAACCGCGCACAGGACACTTTGGATGCCAAATTCCTTCGCAGGGGATACCTCCGCGTGGGCTCCGGTCCAGACCGGGCAATCGATCCCGTATAGAACTTCGGCGTTCTCTGAGCCCAGCAGAAACCGGTTGAACGCGAACCCGTGGGAGGGCATCATGATCAGGTCGGCTTTTTCCGTCTGAGCCGTCCGCAGAATCGCCTCAGCCGGGTCGCCTTTGGCCAATACGCATCGGATGGTAATGCCCTTAAGCTCCGCTACAAGAGATTGACCGCGGTTTTGCCCAGCCCTCTTAGTGATCTCAGCGAGCAAATCCCAGCCAGCCAATTGGGAGCCGTCCTCGGGCACACCGGCAGCGTGGCTCTGCGCGGTTACGACGTGCAGCATTACGATCTCGGAATTGAAACGGTGGGCTAGGGTCGCAGCCTGATCAATCACAGGAAGCGAGGTGTTCGGAAAATCAACCGGCAGAAGAATCTTCTGAATTTTCGGCATCACACACCATCAGGAGAGTCGGAATGCCCCGACCATCTCCTCAGGATGTTCCCGCCCCGTTTGGAGTGTACCGCAATCGCCGCCCCTGGCCCATTCCACAGCGAAAGGCGCCAGTGAAGAATACGGCACGGCCGAAAAACGATATGATGCTGCGGTGGGTTTATTCCCGTTCGAGGAGCTTTTCCATGCAATCGTGCCGCATTCGTTCGTTGGTACTGGTACTGATCGCCTCAGTAATGACCGCCTCAATCCTGGCGCTGGGGGCGTCCACCGCGCTCGCCGAAGAAACAATCTCGGTTACCGTGGACGCGACTAAAACTCAGCAGAAGCTGCTGCACGCTCATTTGGTGATGCCCGTCAAGCCTGGACCTCTAACGCTCTACTACCCGAAATGGATTCCCGGCGAGCACGGGCCCGATGGACCCATCGCAAATGTCACGGGCCTGAAATTCGAGGCGGACGGCAAGACCATTCCCTGGCAGCGTGATTTGCTGGATGTTTTCACCTTCCACCTCGAAATCCCCCGCGGTGTCTCCCACTTGAATGCCAACTTTGACGTTATTGAGCCCGACGGCGCCTCGGCCACAGACAAATTGATGGTCCTCGAATGGAATGAAGTCGTACTTTATCCCGCGGACATCCCTGCCGAGAAACTTACGTATGATGCCAAGCTTGTGCTGCCGGATGGATGGAAATTCGGCACATCGCTGCCCGTCGAAAATGCAGCCGGCAACCAGGCCTCATTCAAACCGATTTCACTGGACTTGCTCGTAGACTCGCCCGTAATTACCGGAGAGTTTTACCGGAGCATCGACCTCACGCCGGCAGGCGAACCCATCCATCACGAAATCGACATCGCGGCCGACAGCGCAGATGCGCTGAACATGAGCCCCGAAAACCAGAAGGAGATGATCAATCTGGTGGCCGAGTCGGGCAAACTTTTTGGTGCCCGCCACTATCGCGACTATCACTTTCTGCTCGCGCTAAGCGATCATGTAGCGCACTTCGGCCTTGAGCACCACGAGTCGAACAACAGCCGCTTGCCGGAACGAACTCTGCTTTTGCCCAGTTCCGGCTATTCGCTGGGCGGGCTGCTGTCGCACGAATTTGTTCATTCGTGGAATGGCAAGTTTCGCCGGCCGGCTGATCTGACCACCTCTGACTACGAGCAGCCTATGAAAACGGATCTGCTGTGGGGCTATGAGGGACTAACGGACTACCTTGGGCCGATGCTCGCGGCACGCAGCGGCCTGTGGACGCCCGAGCAATACCACGAATACCTCGCCAGCGTCGCCGCCATGCTCGGGCCCGGACGTCCCGGGCGCACCTGGCGTCCATTGCTTGACACCGCCGTTACCATAGCCGGCGGCGGCGCAGGCTTTGGCTTCGGAAGAGGCGGTTGGATGAACTGGCGCCGCGGCGCCGATTACTACGACGAGGGCGATCTGCTCTGGCTCGAAGTAGCCACCATCATTCATCGCGAGTCTGGCGGCAAGAAATCGATTGATGATTTCTGCCAGGAATTCCACGGCGGCACCAACCACGGCCCCGAGGTGAAGACTTATACCTTCGACGAATTGGTGAAGTCGCTCAATGCCTTGGCGCCGTTTGACTGGGCTACATTCTTCCACACCCGGTTGAATTCCACCTCGGCGGAAGCACCTGTAGGAGGGATTGAAAACGGCGGTTGGAAAGTCACGTTTAGCGACAAGCCGACGAAGTTGGACGGCCGCCGCGGCAATGTCGGCGATGTCTATTCCATCGGCCTCCAGGTGGGCAGCGATGGGGTTGTCACCGACTCCATCGTCGGGAGTCCCGCGTTCGAGGCAGGCATCTCTTCGCAAATGAAAATAATTGGCATCAATGGCCGCCTCTACACCGAGGAATTGCTCTCGGACGCGATCAAGTCTGCGAAGGACACCTCGCAGCCGATCACGCTCCTCGTCGTAATAGATGATTATTTTCGAACCTGCACCGTTACCTACCATGGCGGCGCTCGTTATCCGCATCTGGCGCGTGATGGTGACCGTCCGGATTACCTCGACGAGTTGATCAAGCCCCGGGTTGCGAGCCAGTAAGTTGCGAGCCACTAGGAGGCGGCACCGCGCATGAGCCTCTACTGCGCCACAGGGGGCGTCGAAAGCGATCTGCTTCCACAATTGCGAGATCTGCTTGCGGAGAGTCTCGCCAAGCTGGGGCAACGGAATCGTGTGCTCGCAGTGCCTCCCGATCAAAGCCGCATTCATTCCCGCTCAGGCGACCTGACGCGCTACGCATGGGAGTATTACGGCGACCGGTTGCAAGCTGTTCTGCCTGCTCTTGGCACTCATGCGGCCATGCAGCCCGATCAGATCACGCGAATGTTTGGTGCCATGCCGCAGGCGCTCTTTCACGTGCACAACTGGCGTACCGACGTCGAAACTCTGGGCGAGGTCCCGGCCGAGTTCATCCAGGAGCAATCGGAAGGCAAACTGAACTATTCGTGGCCGGCACAGGTGAACCGGCTCGTGGCGCATGGCGGTTTCGATCTTATTCTTTCGATCGGTCAGGTCGTCCCGCACGAAGTCGCCGGCATGGCGAATTACAATAAGAACATTCTGGTGGGCACCGGAGGGCGCGAGTCGATTAACCGCAGCCATTACCTGGGCGCGGTTTACGGCATGGAGCGCATCATGGGCCGCGCCAGGAATCCCGTCCGCAACGTTCTCAATTGCGCGGCCGATCGTTTTCTGCGGAACCTGCCCATTGTCTACGTGCTCACCGTTGTCGGACGCACTGGCGAGGGTGGGCTCGCAGTGCGCGGACTTTTTATCGGCGACGATGTCGAGTGCTTTTACCGCGCCGCCGAACTCAGCCTGAAAGTGAACTTCGAAACGCTGGACGCACCCATCCGCAAGGCCGTCGTTTATCTTGATCCGAATGAATTTCACAGCACGTGGCTGGGCAATAAGGCGGTCTACCGCACGCGCATGGCATTGGCCGACAATGCAGAGCTGATCGTGCTCGCGCCGGGCGTGAGCAAATTCGGCGAAGACCCTGCTATCGACGCCCTGATCCGAAAGTATGGCTATCGCGGAACACCGGCCACGCTCAAAGCCGTGGAGGCCAACCCGGATCTCGCGAACGACCTGGGCGCGGCGGCTCATCTCATTCACGGCTCCTCTGAGGGACGATTCACAATCAGGTGGTGCCCGGGTCAGTTAAGCAAAGAAGAGATTGAAGGCGTGGGTTTTAAATTTGGGGATTTGAAAACCATGCTCACGCGCTACAACCCGCAGACGCTTCGCTATGGCGGCAACAACGTTGCCGGCGAGGAAATCTTTTTTATTCCAAATCCTGGGTTGGGATTGTGGGCATACCGCGATAAATTGCTGGGGCAGGATGCATGATCGTGGTCTTGATGGGTGTGAGTGGCGTCGGCAAAACGACCATCGGCAGGTTGCTTGCTATGCGCACGCGATGGAACTTCGAAGACGCCGACGACTATCACTCGCAGGAAAACCAGAGGAAAATGGCCGCCGGGCTCCCACTGACCGACGCTGACCGAACTCCGTGGCTCAACGCTTTGCATGAACGCGTGCTGCAATACAGGCAAAAGGGCGAGAATGCTGTTTTTGCCTGCTCGGCACTGAAGCAGCAGTATCGCGCGTTGCTGGCCGTCGGCTCTGCCCCTGGTGAGATTTGTTTTGTTCATCTGCATGCGCCCGCCGCTGTAATCAGAGAGCGCATGAAGTCGCGACATCACCCATACATGAATCCTGACCTCCTCAATAGCCAACTGGCGGAACTGGAAGTACCGCGCAACGCGTGGTCCGTCAGTGTTGCCGGCACTCCGGAAGAAGCGGTCGAAGAAATTCTCGCCCGGCTGCGCGAAGCAGGTCTAATCATCGGCGCGGCGGGGAAATCGTGACGGCCCAAATCTTCAGCCTGGATGAACAGCCATGATTGAGTGCTTGAAGAATAGTGAGCGCGGCAGGAATCGAACCTAGAACCTACTGATTAAGAGTACTTGCGGAACGAAGAATCAACACCTTAGCGCAGTTTGGATGCATTCATATTCGCTAGTAGAAATGCGGGCTTCAGCACGTCGCCCCGACTTGGAACTCCACGCATCCAAACGGCCACTGGGCACAGTTTTGCCAGCACTCCTTGCGCACTCTTGACTCCACTCATTTTGAAACCCACCTCTTCCTCTTGACCCCCTACGCTTTCAGAAGGCAAACGTAACGCCCGAACCAAGAGTAAGAAGCCGCTATTCACGAGGCCGTTTTCAGGGTCCCACAAACGGCGCGCCTGAACGTACGCTGGTTGGTGATAAATCTCGATTACACTCATTGACCCTGGCATGGAAGGATTAGCGTTGCTGTGATTTTTGCTCCTTGACTTTCATCAACCAGTATTCCCCTGACCTGCTCCCCTTTCTTTCGCACAAATCATATTCAGCTTCGTGAGGAAACAGGGAGCAGGTCAGGGATGCCTGCCTCGTTGATTAAGGCGCTTCGAAACGTTTTATGGAACAAGACGAAAGTGAAGGACGTAGAACTATGCAGGCTGTGCACAGTTTGGTTGGCAGGAGCTTTTCGAATGCACGATCCCTGGTGGATGCATGTTCTCCTCGCTTCTCATGTTGTTGCTGGTGTAGCGGCCTTTGTACTGGCTCCGCTTGCTTTGATCACTGCAAAAGGTGGAAGGGCGCACCGGCGCTGGGGCAAGTTTTATTTCTGGTGCATGGCCGCTGTGTCTTCCACGGCGCTTGTGATGGCTCTCTGGCGCCCAGTTCTATTTCTCGCCTTAGTTGCCGTCTTCAGTTTCTACGCGGCTTTCGGAGCGTACCGTGCGCTCGGGCAAAAGGCCGCATCGAGGGGGGAACCGGTCGTCCGCACGCTCGACTGGGCGGCGGCCATCCTATGCCTCGCCGCCAGTGCTGCGCTTGTGTTGCTGGGAGCGATCCGGCCGCAACTCGTCCAAAACCTGAGGATTCCATCCATCGTTTTTGGATTGGTCGGTGTGCGCATTTCCGCGGCCGCCATACGGCGCTTCATCCATCCGCCCACGGACAAGATGTTCTGGTGGTACGTTCATTTACAGGGCATGATCGGCAGCTATATTGCAGCCTGGACCGCTTTTTGCCTGGTCACTCTTGGCCCGCTCCTGCATGGCGCCTGGTGGCTGTGGCTGCTTCCGATATCAATCGGAGTGCCGGCGATCTTTGCCACAAAAGCTTATTATCGGCAGAGGTTTCGTTCAAGGCGGGATGCGCTGCTGGCCTAGGTGGTGAAACATCGCCATTACACTCATTGACCCGCAAATGAGAGACTAGAGAGCATGGCGAAACCGAATCTCAGGGTGACCAAATGGTTGGGCACTGTGCCAGCCATTGGGGTCTGCGCGAACTGTGAGCGAACTTTCAAGGTCCCGCTGGAATCTCTGAAGAGGACATCTGAGGCGCAGGAGAGTCTTCGCAAGCAGTTTGTCGAGCATCGGTGCAAGCGTTTGGAGGACACAGAGAAGTCCACGGGCTAATGCCTACGCGCACGCAACTTCGTTGAACCGGATGCAGGAAAAGGAGAATTCTTGTGGGTTGCCTCTTGCTCGTTGTCTTTCTAGCTTTTCCTCGAATCGCACTCGCATTGCTGTTCTTTTTCTCGAATTATCTACAACGAGCGTACCATTATGGCCTGTTATTGCCTTTGCTTGGATTTCTGTTCTTACCCTTAACGACGTTAGTTTATGCGTGGATGGCGAACACACGACAGCCTCTAGCTGGCATTAATTTGTTGATTCTGATTGTTGCCGTTGTGATTGACCTCGGCGGCGTTGGTGGCGGCGAATATCATCGACGAAGGCGGCGGTCGGACTGAGTGTCTAAGAAGACGGCCCCTGGTATCGAGGAGCAGGACCGCGCCGCGTGCATTCGCCGCATCCGCGTCCGGAGGAAGGTCGGGAGCCCCTCCGATAAACCAACGACCTTGCCTGGGCCTCACCATCGACAAAAACGCGGAGAGGAGCGGCCTCTGGAGACCGGGGCTGTTCGTGAGTTTCTGGCAACGACGCGTCCACGGTCTCCTTTTCAACGGCGGGCGCCACCCACACCGTGAAAATGACATCTACGTCCTTGTAGCGGCCCGTAATCTGCCAGCAGCCGAATACTGGAATCTCGATGCCGCCCATGATCCCATCGCGGCCGGTTGGAACGGGCGGCACGCGAATAAATGAAGACTCCCGTACTGTAGTCGTCGAGATGCAGACGCGGCGACGCTATTTCGACGGCGGTTGTCTGGCGAACCGTTCAGCGGGGTAGTCGTTTTATTTTGCTGACATCGATTGGAACGTCGATTGCTTATTCGTGGAAAGGTTTGTAAGGATGCACCACAATTAGATCAGTTGGTCTCTAAGGAGTTGCTATGGCAATCATCTCACGCGGTTTCGCCGGTCGACGCAGCGCAGCGGAGGCCAAACTCCCACCCGGCCAATACCTCACCAGTGATTTTCCTGTCTTATCCGCCGGGCCGACTCCAAGCATTTCGCACGACCGCTGGGAGTTTACGATCGACGATGGCAGCAATGTCTTGCAGCGCTGGGATTGGAACTCATTTCGGGATCTGCCCACGGAGACGGTCACGGTTGATTTGCACTGCGTAACAAGGTGGTCGAAACTCGGTACGTCCTGGGAAGGCGTATCGCTTGACACACTGCTTGCGAATGTAAAGACGGATTTGCCTTTCGCAATGTTCCGTTCCTACGGAGACTACACGACCAATCTCCCTCTGAAGGATCTTGCCAACAAGCAGGCTTGGATCGCGTTCAAATACGACGGCCGCGATCTAGCGGCTGAACATGGCGGCCCTGCCCGGCTCCTGGTCCCTCATCTTTATTTGTGGAAGAGCGCGAAGTGGGTAAAAGGATTGACGTTAATGCCGGAAGATAAACCGGGCTTCTGGGAAGGCCTTGGCTATCACATGTATGGAGACCCATGGCGGGAACAGAGGTACTCGGAACAGTGAGCTGGCGTACGGGAAAGGTTGTTGCACTGCACGATGAAACCTCGACGGCTCGGACTATTACGCTCGTCGTTCCAGATTGGCCAGGTCACGTCGCCGGACAACACATCGACATTCGCCTGACTGCCCCGGACGGCTACTCAGCGGTTCGTTCGTACTCGATTGCCTCTGCTCCAACCTCGGATCAGCGTATTGAAATCACCGTGGAGCGACTCGAGAACGGCGAAGTCTCACCGTATCTGACCCAAGAAGTCGCAATCGGCGATGAACTAGAGTTGAGGGGCCCGACCGGTGGATGGTTTGTTTGGCACGTTGACCAACCTGAGCCGATACAGTTAATAGCTGGCGGCTCGGGCATCGTTCCGCTCATGGCCATGATTCGTTCGCGTCTAGCATCCGAGAGCAATGCGCGGTTTCGATTGTTGTATTCAGTGCATGAACCAGCCGCGGCTTTCTACAAGGACGAGCTTCACGCCATCTCGAATCAGGGCGATCCCGTGACTTTGACCTACGCGTTCACTCGAATCACCCCGAAGGATTGGCCGCGCGCGCCTGGCCGCATCGACGCAGCGCTGGTATCGGAGAGCGTCTGGCCTTCCCATCTTGCTCCAACCTGTTACGTGTGCGGCCCCACGTCATTTGTCGAGCACGCGAATGAGCTTCTAATCGCGGCTGGAATCAACCGGGAAAGGATCCGGACGGAACGTTTCGGTTCAACGGGAGAACGCAAATGAATGCAGATATCAGTTATCTGGACGGCAATGCCGCCGGCGGTGAACTAAGCAGGATATTTACCGTGGATCTGACTGCCGCCGAAGGACAGTGTGCGAATTGCGGAGCGAAGAGGCGCTTTGCCGATGCTCATTTGTATGTGGATTGTCCTGGTCTCGTTGCGCGGTGTGCTATGTGCGACCATGTGCTGCTTCGGCTCGTAAGCACGGCCGGGCGCACTTTCCTTGATCTCCGCGGCATGACGTACTTGAATTTCTCGACCAAGCAGCTGACTTTGCCTATCCGGCCTTCTCAATGATGAAATTGCCAAGCCGTTCGACACCTGCATCAGCCGGCCTTTCAGTGCGATCTATCTCGTATCAGTGATACTTTGGCCCGCCGTCGCCGAAGAAAGCAGACGTCACCAGTGGTTGGCCGAGCACTCGCTTGGATCGCTCACCGGGCGAACCATCCAGATGCACTTTTTCCATGACTGCATTGGCAACCTGCTCTCCGATTACGTTTCCGGCAACCATGTCGTCGCGGAAGTGGACGCCCGCCCACACCCGTGCGTTATTGACCTCCGGAATCAGATATTCGTATTCCGAGCGCTCATTGGGAAAAAACTCTTGCAGCACGGCAAAACCCGCGCCTACATAGGTTCCGTGTCCGGCCGGGTACGAAGGGTGTTTCGGCGTCAGGATGACGGTTGGAAGGCCTGTCTCCAGTAGCGCCGGCCGCGGACGAAGATAACGAAACTTCTCATGCCATGTTGTCAGCAGCGAATCGTACATAGCGGCGTAAAGAATCGCCTCCGCGCGCGCGGTGTTCGGAGCATCCCAATCGTACCGGCTCATCAGCCCATCCATGATCTCGGCGGCCCAGCGACCGGGCTGTTCGTTCGCCCACTTGAAGACGATAAAGTCTGTGTAGCAGCTGCGGTTGTTAAGCGCGGCAACAATCTCCTCCATCTCGTGCATGGTCTTGGCCGAACTGTTTGCCGGGGGCGGCGGAGCATGAAACAGATCGGTGCTTTCCAGAATCAATGGCCGCCAAGTGCCTGCAGTTGGGTCCACGGGCAAAGCCTGGTTCCAGGGCGGCAAGTCCCCGTACGTGACGCCTTGCCGCAGGAGAGGAGCCGTCCACTTCACCGAGTCATCGTATTCGGAATGTGCAAGTTGATAGCGAGAGCCGAGCCGTACCGTTTCCGGCGCGGCAGGCTGCTCCCAGGGCATCTCCTTCGCGAAGACCAGTTGATTCGGGCGCCGGTCTTGGGCAAGTACCGAAAGCACTTCCTCGGCAACGAGGTAGCCAAGCTGACGGCCTGCTTCGCAGTCGCTCTTCAGATAAAGCCCTGAACTTTCAAGAGCCCGCATCGATTCATCCACCAGAGCGTCGATTTGGCCGGCAGCTTCTGGCCTGACGAATAACAAAATCCGTTCCGCGGCACCTGTTTCTGCAGCCAGGTCGGACGGATAAGCGTACGGACTTAAGCTCGCGACAAGAGAATGAATGCCGGGGTCAAGTTCGCCCGGATGAGGTCTGCGGTAGGCTCGTTGTCGATTTCGCGCCGCCACCTCCGCATCAGCAATCGCAATATGCAGTGCAGCGTAGAGCCGAAGAGAGGATGGAGCCCCCGCGAGATTGTGTAGCGTCAGCTGATCGAGAACCTGACGCCACACCCTTCCCTGATTCGTTACAACCCATTTATTAACCAGGCTCCGCTGGTGCGGCGTGATGGATTGCAGCGCCTCGCGGAGTTGTACAAGTTCCAGTCGGACACCTCTCGAGTCGACCGGCTGCGGCGATGGCACATCATTCGCACCAGCAGATTCCAGCAGGATTGGTTCCCAATCGGCAGGATCTAAGTTCTTCGCGGATGCGGTAATCCGAGTTGTCGAGTGGGTGCTTCCAGTGGCTGGCCTGCGCAGCCGCCTGTATTGTGTAAGCAGGCCGCCATTAGAGCGAGCGCAAGTCCGAAGAAAGAATTCCGCGACGGTACCATCATTTGTTTAACCTCCTATCCCCGGTGATAAACCTCAAACGGAGCCAATCCGGCGCCAGCCCTTGCCGGATCGGCTCAATTGAGCTAACGACTCTACAGGAACCGCCAAACGATCGGACAGTTCACAATCAGACCTGTGGATCCAAATGCGCCTCCGTTCGGCCCGGTGATGAAGCCTTTCTCGGCGAAGTCGAGGATTTGGAACTCTCCCAGCAGTCTTGAGCGGTAGCCTTTATCGATCGACTGCCTCGTCCACACCCCAAGGTTCAAGTCCCATAGCGGACTGTAATCGGTGGCGACCGTAGGAATGCCTCCGAGCACGTTCAAAGGCGAAAGCCCGTCGCTGAGGGCGCTATCTAACCCCTGACGTTGTGGATTGTCTTTTCCGGTAGGGCCATTCGCAAAGAGAAAGATTCTCTCGATGGCGCTGAAGGCGCCATCGTCGTGGCCGACGGTGATGTCTTTCAGTGCAGGGGCGAGGGTCGCTCCCTCCAGCGCGGCAGGTACCGCGTCGTTCGCATCTAGGCTCAGGTAGAGCACAGGTCGCGCGAAACTGAAACCTTGGGTAAGTTGCAAGAGTTACGGTCTCGGCCTTTGGACAGATGCGAACCACCTTGTCATGCACCAGAGAGTAGTCAGGATTTCCCTGGCAGAAGTCGATCTGGCTGGCTTCGACGTTGAAGGCAACGATGGGCGCGTTGTAGATAGCCCCGCCAGCATTATCGATAGATATCAGAGGAGAGTAATCCTGATCGCCGACTGAGCCCGGCTCCGCCACTTTCGGTGGAAAGTAATTCGGCGCCTCCCCAGGTACAACGCGCCTCTTGGGGGAGAAGTCTACTGTTCCACTTTCGAAGGTAAGGGTTCCGTCCTTTTCGAGAGTGGCGTGGCGGGTAGCTCGACCAACTTTGGCATAATTCAGTTTAGCGGCGTAGTTCAAACCCAAAGCCGCGGCATTCCCCGCGTCTGTAGTATCGGTAAGCACGTACCAGACCTTGCGACCGTCTTTCATTTTCCCCAGATACAGCGGGATGGTAATGGTTTCAGCCTTCAAGTCAATCTTGCCCGACTTGAGTAACTGGTAAGGGCCGACGTACTCACGCTGTACGTCGGAAGGGACCGGACCGAAGTACGTGGCGGGTACTGTCGCACCGACAGAAGGCGGCGGTGGTGGAAATTGCGCTTGAGCCGGTGCGGCGAACGTTATGCACAGTAAAGCCTCTGCCACCAGACTCACTCCGATGCTGACTACAGCACTAATGCTCTTCATGTTTTTTGTTCTCCTCGTAGTTGTCGACTATGGCGCTTGGGATCATGCGGCAACTCCGCTCGCATGCCGTTACCGAGCTTTTGGATCATCCTGCCGTGCGAAATACCTGCGTCTTTGGTCGCTCCAGAAACTCCAGATCTCGCATCAACAGCCGACGCTACCTCTGGCGCATCTATACTTGTGGGGAAACGCGAAATGTTGTTCCCGGCAACCGCATCTACCCAGCGAGTGCAATCGCACTCCCTTGGCATGAGCAAGAACCTAGCCAAAATGAAGCGAACAACGTACGATGCGCATCGTGTAGCAATTTCAAGAGTGAGCGTATTTCGGGAAGCTCGGCTGTATGGGGGACCTGAAGTCGCCGTGACGACTGAAAGACTCGACGACGCTCCTGCGACAGGAACTGTTTGGCCGAACTTCAGATCCGGACCAGTCCAAGTCCGAAAACCCAAAGCGCTGGGAGCAAACAAAAGAGAGAATGTGCTGACCGCCAAATGGAATCCTGCATGCATTCATCCCATGATCGAGGCGAAGTACACGAGTAGCCGGGTGGGGTCTATCGGAGCGTTCAACCACTTTTAGTTGTGGAACTGCAGAAGGAGCACACAATGGCAATTCTTCAGGAACGACTGGACGAGTTCAAGAAATTTTTCGAATCCGGAGCTCCGCCCTACAACGCGCCGCGTGAAGCGATCGAGAAAATGCATCGTGCTACAGCCGAGCTCAAAGCTACCGGAGTTGAAGAGCGTGCCTTGCGGGTTGGGGATCGCGCTCCCAGCTTCACCTTATTCAACCAGGATCACGTGCAGGTTGCCTCAGCCGACCTCCTCCGAGACGGTTTTCTGGTAATCAGCTTCTTCCGAGGACATTGGTGACCATATTGCAACATGGAGCTGGAGGCTCTACAGCAAATCCATTCCGATGTCAGAGCGTTGGGAGCGCAAATCGTCGTGTTGACTCCTGAACTGGAAAGATACACGCGCGCTTTGCACAAGAAGCTAAACCTGACCTATGACATCCTTTCGGATCTTCATCTCAAAACCGCTCAGGAGTATGGGCTTGTCTTCACGCTGCCGGATTACTTGCGCGAGCTTTACAAGTCCTTTGGCAGCACGTTGGACAGATTCAACGATGAACCGGAATACCGATTGCCGATGCCGGCACGGTACGTGATCGATAAGCAAAGGATTATTCGTGCAGCCGATGTGAATGTGGATTACACAATCCGTACCGAGCCTGGTGAAACTCTCAAACAGTTGCGGATGCTGACCCGGTAGCTGCAGCTTAGCTGAGGGTGCGGGGAACGATTCGATTTGAGAGGAAACATAGGGAGGAGAATCTGATGCAAGCTGCACGCAATTACTTCGACGCATACCGCAGTCTGAAGCTGACGCGAGACAGCAGTGGGGTGCTGCTCGCAGAATTTCACACCAACGGTGGGCCGTTTACTTTCACGGCACAGGATCATACAGAATTCGTCGAGGCCTTTTACCGGATCGCTCAGGATCGAGCGAACAAAATCGTAATCCTGACCGGCGCAGGCGGAGACTTCATTTCCGGCATCGATTTTTCGTCCTTCGGTAACGTCGCCGACCCCGGCATTTGGAGCCAGGTTCATGACGAAGGCGTTCAGATTCTCGAGAACCTGGCGAACGTACGCGTGCCAGTCATCGCGGCCGTCGAGGGACGAGCCCACATTCACTCAGAATATGCGCTGCTCGCCAATGTAATTGTGGCGGCCGAGAGCGCCACCTTCCACGATGTTCCCCACTTCGCCGGAGGGATTGTGCCCGGCGATGGAATCTTTACGACATGGAGTTATCGCGCCGGAGCAGGACGGGCCGAGGCCTTCCTGCTTAACCCACAGCCCCTGACGGCGCGCACAGCATATGAATGGGGAGTGGTTGCCGAAGTGGTGCCGAATGGAAAGGCGCTCAGTCGTGCGCGCGAGCTAGCTGAGCTCTACTTGAGGGCTCCAGAGGTGACGCGCCGCAACACACGCATACATTTCATTCATCCCTTGAAGGAACGCATTGTACGAGAAGTCGGGTACGGACTGTCGCTCGAAGGAGCCTCGGCCGCCGACCTCATCAAATCGATGCAAGCCAAGAGTGATAAAGGGGCAGCATCAAAGTGAATGTGATCGCCTTAAGCGGTCTCTGTTCATGGGAACGCAATCGGCCCAGTTATCCGCCAGTTGTGCTATAGCCCGGCCCCCGGGCGGGACTGTACGCCAAACGAAAGGGCTGCAATACTGGTGCTTCTTGGCCGCGCGAGCCCCAGTTTCTTCATCTTCGAAATGAGGCTGGTTCTTGGCAATCCCAATCGAGCCGCAGCGCCTTCGGGTCCACCGATCATCCACCCAGTGTCTTCCAGTGTCCGTAAGATTATAGATCGCATGCAATCGCTCAACGTCGCTGAAGCAGCGCTCGGGATCGTCGTGTTCTGCGAGCATGCTGGCGCCCGCTGAAGTACAGGCAACGGGTTGGGAAGCTCGCCATTATTCGATCGGATGACCGCCCGCTCGATCAGGTTTTGAAGTTCGCGCACGTTTCCAGGCCAGGAATAAGAAGTGAAGGCAGCGATCGTTTCTGGAGCTATGAACCGAATCGGCTTGCCCATGCGTCGACCGAGATTGTTCACAAAATAGGAAATCAACTGAGGAATGTCTCCAGGCCGCTTTCGCAACGGTGGCAGCTCAACGGGAAATACGTTCAGGCGGTAATAGAGATCGCTGCGGAATTCTCCTCGCGCAACCATTTCAGTCAGATCTCGATGTGTAGCCGCCACCAGCCGGACGTTGATGCGATGCGTCCGACCGCTCCCGAGACGCTCGAACTCCTGCTCTTGCAAAACGCGCAGAAGTTTAGGCTGCAGCGCCAGCGGCAGGTCTCCGATCTCATCAAGAAAGAGAGTCCCGGTATCCGCCATTTCGAAGCGGCCAATCTTTTGGGCGATCGCTCCGGTAAACGCACCTTTCTCATGTCCAAACAATTCGCTCTCTAGAAGATCAAATGGAATCGCTGCACAATTCACCTTTACAAATGGGCGTCCGCTGCGTGCGCTTAGATCGTGAATGGCACGGGCTATTAATTCCTTTCCGGTTCCGGTTTCTCCCAGCACCAGCACGGTGGAATCAGTCGGTGCCACTCGCTCGACTTCGGCGAGTGCAAGTTTCAGAGAGGAGCTACTGCCGATA
Source organism: uncultured Acidobacteriaceae bacterium (assembly GCA_963800575.1). Taxonomy (GTDB): domain Bacteria; phylum Acidobacteriota; class Terriglobia; order Terriglobales; family Acidobacteriaceae; genus Sulfotelmatobacter. The sequence continues at coordinate 164,688 of CAWDBN010000015.1, read as the reverse complement.
ATTCCTTTGAAGGGCGTCTCGTCTTTGACCGGTTCTTCTAATCGCACTCTGCTTCCTTCGTTTATCGGCACGATTTCTGCGGGAGCATCTTCGAAGTCTTCGTATTGCCGCTGAAAATGATTATGGTTTCTGGTTGCGCTGGTCGTCGGAACAACTGCGGTCGCCATTAGATCCCCCTGAAAAACGAGAATCACTCGTGCTTCTCAAAGTCGGCCGGATTTATTCAGACCAAGGAACCCATCCGGCGCTGAGAAAACAGTAAAGACTACGGCAGAAAGACGTAAGCCCAAATAGAGCGGGGCGAAGATGGCTCGTTCGAGCCAGACTGCTCTAGCCGCACTTCGCTGGCATTACCGGAATATTAGGTGCCGGGTGCTTGGAAACAACGGTCGAAATGTTAGTTGCGAACCGCAGACCTACTTCGAACTCGAGTGGACAATGAGGCGACGGCCGAATAGACGGGAATCAACCGAGAATGCTCCCGGTCCCAAGAGGAAGAGAGCGGCAGTGACGCAGAAGGAGAAAACAAATTGAAACGGATCTGATTCGTGTGCCAGCATCAGCATGAGAGCCTGTATCAGAGCAGAGAGGCTGCAACTGATTGGAGTAAATGCGCCAAGGCAGAACGCTCCGGCAAGGATGCCTAATCCGGCCATCCCCCAGATGTGAATTGAAACCGTTGCATCGGCGGCGCCACGAACCAGCATTCCCGCGGCGCATACGCGCAAAAGCAGGAGTCCCCAGCCTGCCGCGCCCGCGGGGAACATTGAAAACAGTCTTTGCACCACTCTACGATAAGCGCTGCACGATTGTGCCGGAATCCCAGATAGAGGCAATATCCATTAGCCCTTTAGAGGGGGGCTGAGTCGGCTGAACGGACGTATCATAGCGATACAAAGGACGTTGAGGGGGTTCGGCATGACTGAAGCTCATGTCATTCGGGTAATGGCTGTAGATGATCACCCTTTAATGATGGCTGGGATAGTGGGCGAGATCAACGCACAAACCGACATGCGTGTTGTTGCTCAGGCCTCCGATGGAGATGAAGCCGTAGGGCTTTTTCGCAAATACCGTCCCGACGTTACATTAATGGATATACGGATGCCCAAGGTGAACGGCATCGCAGCGATCGCCTCCATTCACCAACAATTTCCGCAAGCCAGAATCGTCGTGCTGACCACTTCCTCCGGCGACGTGCAGGCGGTTCGGGCGTTCAAAGCCGGAGCCGTTGGCTACCTGTTAAAGAATTTGTTGCGAACGGAGTTGGTTGAGACGATTCGTTTAGTTCACCGGGGGCATAAACGGATTCCCCCGGAGATCGCGCAACAAATCGCCGAACATGCGGCCGACGATTCGATTACGACTCGTGAACTCGACGTGCTTCGCGGCGTGGCCAATGGCGACTCCAACAAGATCATCGCTTCTGATCTGAAAATTTCTGAGTACACAGTCAAGAATCATTTGAAGAGTATTCTCTCCAAGCTGAACGCGAGCGATCGCACACATGCCGTCATGATTGCTCTAAAGCGCGGTTTCCTTGATATGTAGGTTGGCAATTGAACGACCTAGCCTAAGTTCTTAAGTGGGTACGCTTGTTTTCTCGTCAACGGAATCCCCTTTTTTGGCGCTGGTCCACGGTCGCCGCAGCTTGCCTGACCAGAAACCATTCGGTTCTGAAGCGTATGCAATGCGGGCTGCAATTCGCAACTCAACTTCGGTGCCTGCCCCGGGCCGGCTCCAAACATCCAAGTGCGCCCCAATTTTCTGTGCGCGTTCTCTCATTCCAGGCATTCCAAAATGTCCTTCCTTGTGTCCTTGCCTAAGAATGGCGGAGTCAATTCCCGCGCCGTCATCCCGGATTCGTATAAGCAATTCGCTCCGCTCGTAGTTGAGTTCGGCTTCGATTGAGTGCGCGCCAGAATGTCGAAAGGCATTGCTCAGCGCCTCCTTGCCAATCTTGAATACTTCCTCAAAGACTATAGGATGTAGAGAACGGACCGACCCATTGAGGACCACTCTGAAGTCGGAAGAACCACCTTGGCGCATTGCCTCGCCAAAATCGGCAAATGCTGTCGGCAAGTCCGATGGCTCGGAAACCGTCGCCCGCAAATCCAGTACCAGTTCGCGCCCTTCGAGCATCACCTGGTCCGACTGCTTCAAAGTTTCCTCAAAGATTCGCCGCGCTGGGTTTTCGTTGTTGAGCTGAGAAGTCGCCGTATGAAAACGCAACAGCAGACCCTGGATTCCCTGGAAGAACGTGTCATGCAAGTCTCTTGCGATCCGCTCCCGCTCCGCCAGCCGCTCATACATACGCGTGCGTAATTGTCGCGTGACTTGTCTGACTCGGAGCAGATATGCCGAATAAACCAATGCCGCGAAGCCAAACAAGCAAATCGCTTTGAACCCCGCTCCCTGAGTGAATGAAGGCGGGATTGTAAATGCGAGATCCGCTCCAGCTTCATTCCAGACCCCGTCGTTGTTGCACGCGATTACATGAAAGCGATAAGTCCCGGGTGGCAGGTCAGTGTAAAAAGCCTGACGGCGAACTCCGGCATCCTGCCACGTGGTGTCTCTTCCTTCAAGTTTGTAGCGGAATCGCACTTTCTGAGGAACGACGAGACTCAAGGCGGTGTAATCGATGTCAAGGTTGCGGATGAGAGCTGGAAGTTTCAAGTCGCGTTGAATCGGGTAAGTGACACCATTGGCCGTAACCCGCTCCACCAACACGTTGGGCGGCAGCTTATTCCTTCGCCACACGTGCGGATCAAAGGTTTGCAGAACATTGTCGTTGGCGAACCAGAGACGGCCATCGAGCGAACGAGTGGCTTGTGGCTGCAAGGGAGTTATTCCTGGCTGCGCGCCAGAGTAGACGTCGAGCGTCTCAACCTTGACCTTTAGAGATGGATTCTGCTGCCATCGGGTCAAGTCTGATGCAGCCACAGAAAAGACTCCACAGCGCGCGTATAGCCAGAGCGAACCGGCATCGTCTTTTACAGCTGCGTACAATTCGTCGCAAGGCAATCCGTTCCGCGTCGTCATCCTTGCGCTCTTGTTACCGTTCCACCAGACGAGCGCATCCTCGGCGACAGCCCACAAACCGCCGCCTGGCTCTGGTAACAACTGCCGTATGTTGGTGGCGCTGACCCGAGGAAACGTTTTCGAGTGATCGCCATAGTAGTGGTCCAGGGACCCGTTTACGCAACCCAGCCACACTCCTTCTTTGGGATCGCTCGCAATCGAGAAACATGGTTCCGGCAGGCGAATTTCCTGTCGAATTTTGAGGTTCTCGATTTGAAAAAGCTCCGGGTTCGTCATAGCCCACTCGTTTCCTGCAACGTCCTCCGCGATTCCAAGAACGATTCCGGGCGAGCTTCCGTCGGGCTTGCGAATTGGGAGAAAATGTTCGTGATCCAGAACAGACAGGCTGCTGTCCACTCCAATCCACAGTCGACCACGGCCATCCTCAGACATCGTGGTGATATCTCGCCCTGGCAGACCATGATTTGTGGGGATGACCGAAAGCTTGTCCTGCCTGAGGAAACTGAGCGCCTCGGCGCCGCCAATCCATACACCGCCGTTACGCGACGCAACAACCGTGCTGACGCTATCGGATACCAGGCCCTCCTTTATCGAGTAACTCACCACGGGCAGGTCGCGAAAGCTATCAATCCCCTTGGTTGTCGCAACCCACAGGGTGCCCTCGCGATCCTGAAAGAATTGCACGACGGAGTCACTGGACAAGCCATCTGCGTTTGAGAAGTGGTCCGTTTTGTCGCCAACTATCCGATAGATCCCGTCGCTTGCCGTCCCAATCCACAGCGCACCCTCTGGATCTCGGAAAATTCGGTTCGTACTCGGAGAAGGACCTTGCGCTTTGGGCAAGGGATGCGCCGCCCATTTTCCGTGGTCGAATTCCTGAAGCTGAAGGTTCCCGTCGGGCTGCTGCAGTCCAATCCACACATGACTCTCATTAAACACGGACAACCCACGAACCCCCATCAAATAGCCACGCTCCGCCAGATCTCGATGGAAGCACACTGCCGGACTTCCGATCTTCCACTTGCAGAGCCCTTGATTACCAGAAATCCAGAAATCGCCGGAGCTGTCGAGGACTAGTGCGGTAGCAGTTGGAAGAGGGATTCCGTCGGCTCGTCCAAAACAGCGCTGATCGCGGTCTCTTACTCGACACAGCGGACCACGTCCATCGCCGCTATCCCACCTCGCGATCCAAATGTCTCGATTGTGATCTTCCACGATGCCCCAAATATTATTGGGTAGATCGTTGTATGTAGTGAGTATTCCGCCCTTCCAGTGCGCCAACCCTCTCGCCGTTCCGATCCACAAGCTCCCGTCGCTCGCGCCCAGAAGAGAATGGATCTGGTCGCTGGGAAGCTTTTCACCTTTCGGCGAGGCCCACGGGACGAAACGCACTCCGTCAAAGCGGACCAATCCTGCCGGAGTCCCGATCCAGAGGTAACCATCTGTGGTTTGCGCAATGGCTCCCGGCGGGGCAGGTAAATACCCATCTTGAATTCGCCACATATTGTGGCCGTACTGCGAGATCTTTCGCGAAGTATCAAGCGCCTTAGCTGCCGGAGAGACGAGCGCCACCAGCAGGAACCCAACAATGGCCTGTGGCGCGAGGCGCAACTTCGTGAGCATTGTTCCCTTACCTATTGCCTTCGATTGACGCGGGAGCTTTAGACCACATTCTGTAAGCCATCGGCTCGTGCAATTCATTTCCAGCTTCGGGCTTACTCATAGCTCGTTCATGCCGTGGCCGGTAGATTCCCAGCCTCTTCATCTTGGAAACCAATGTTGTGCGCTTCAATCCAAGGCGGGCGGCTGCTCCTTGCGGTCCTCCCATCATTCCTCCAGTGACCTCCAGCGTCTGAAGAATCAGAGCTGTTTCGTGATCCCGCAGTGTGCCTTGCGCTGCAATTGAATTTGTTGGATTTGTCCCGGACGGAGGGAGTGGATTGGGAAGCACTCCGTCCTCGGATCGGATGACAGCCCGTTCGATCAGATTTTGGAGTTCCCGTACATTTCCAGGCCAAGGGTAGGCAATGAATGCATTCATTGTTGTCTGGGGTATCTGTTCGATATGCTTCCCCATGCGCCGTCCGAATACCTCGACGAAATGCAGGACCAACTCTCGAACGTCCTCTCGACGCTGCCGCAGAGGTGGAACGAGCACAGGAAAGACATTGAGACGATAGTAAAGATCACTACGGAATTCATTGCGTGCAACCATCTGCACCAGATCGCGATGGGTCGCCGCAACCAATCGCACGTTGATCTGATGGGTGCGGCCACTTCCCAGGCGCTCGAACTCTTGTTCCTGCAAAATGCGCAACAGTTTAGGCTGCAGGGCCAGTGGCAAGTCTCCAATTTCGTCCAGGAAGAGAGTGCCGGTATCAGCCATTTCGAAGCGGCCAATCTTTTGTGCCACTGCTCCGGTAAAGGCGCCCTTCTCGTGCCCGAATAACTCACTTTCCAACAGATCGAAGGGGATGGCAGCGCAGTTGAGCTTGATGAACGGGCGTGCGTAGCGTGCGCTCAGATTGTGAATTGCCCGTGCAATCAGCTCTTTGCCGGTGCCGGTTTCTCCCAGGACTAGCACGGTCGAATCAGTGGGCGACACGCGCTCCAGTTCAGAGAACACAGATTCCAGAGCACGGCTGCTGCCCACGATTTGGTCAAATTGCCGGTCTCTTTCGTCTTCTTCACCTGCCCGAAGTCTTCGGGGAAAGCCCACAAATCCTCCTAGAAAACGGTGGCCGCAACATCCTCATGATTTCAGCGCGACTCGAACGGCTCCAAGCAGCGTCTCGCCGTCGAAAGGCTTGGCGAGGAATTTCACGGCACCACCCCGCATGGCCTGCAATCGCATCTTTTCGTCGCCGTGTGCAGTGATGAAGATGGTCGGAATTGGGCAATGATCAGAGTTGAGCTTCGACTGGAGGTCTAACCCTGACATCCCCGGCATTCGGATATCGGCGATCAAACAGCCGGTTTCGTGTTGCTGGTCTGAAGTCAAGAACTCCTCCGCAGAAGCGAAGACTTGCACTGGAAGACCTGCGGATTTCAGCAAGCGTTGCACGGCGCGTCGATACGAGTCGTCGTCTTCGATGACAGCGACCAGCCGTTCCTTCCTCTCACCAGCCATATCGCTAAAGGATTGGTCCGTAGTCGGCAGAACGCAATTATGGATTGTGATAAGGGGGCTGATAGATATACATAAGGCGTTGGGAAGGAGCTGGCGAACAGGATTTGCGATTCGGCTAGCTGAGCGTTGGAAGCTTAAGCTTCTCTGCCATTCTTCCCAGTTCAGCCGGGGAATTAGCTCCCATTTTCCGCATGACTTGGCCGCGATGAACAGTCGCGGTGATTTCGCTCGTTCCCATTGTCGAGGCGATCTGCTTTGTAAGCATGCCTGACATCATAAGACGCATCACTTCACGCTCCCGCGCTGTCAGCTTCTCGTAACGTTCTTTCAGTTGCGCGATCTCGTTTTGTTCACGCCGCCAGTCTGCGTTGCTCTTCAGTGCCTGATGAATCGCATCTAGCAGATCCTGATCGCGAAAGGGCTTTGTCAAGAATTCGACTGCGCCAGATTTCATGGCTTTGACAGTCATGGGAATGTCGCCATGGCTCGTGATGAAAATAATAGGAATCTGGGCTCCCGCTTCCCTTAGCTGGTGTTGAACCTCCAAGCCGCTCATTCCGGGAAGGCGCACATCAAGCACCAGGCAAGTCGGGCTGTCTGGAAGCTTTTGCCGCAGGAAATCCTGTGGCGTGGAAAACGACTCCGAATACAAACCCACAGCCTTCAGCAGACGCTGCATGGCCGCGCGCATGCGCGCATCATCATCCACAATAAACACGGTTGGATTGTCGGGAAACGTCATGCGTCTGCTCATTCTACTAACGCAGGATACATGAGTTCATCAGACGCCACCGACGGAAGCGCCACTGCTCCGGTCGATCGCTTTCTTGAGTCTCGCGCGAGCTCTTGCGAGCCGCGCCTTTACTGTCCCGGACGGCACTCCCATGCGATGTGCAGTTTCGCGAATGCTCAAGCCATCGAGGTCGCGCAATTGGAAGGTCATCCGCAAAGCAGGCGATAGCCGGGAGGCTGCACAAGCCAATGTTCTTGCAAGTTCTCGGTCTTGGTACAAGTGTTCAGGACCTGGTCGGGTATCCGAAACGAAATCTGCCAGAGAAAGATTCTGCTCTGGAAATGTTTCGTCCAAGCTGACTTGCACTCGCAGGGAACGTCGACGTAACTTCATACGTGCAGAATTGATCACGATCGAGGTGAGCCACGTGGACATCTTCGCTTGACCCCTGAATTGGTCCACGTGCGTCAAAGCTGACAATACAGCGTCTTGGACGGCATCCTCCGCGTCGGCTACATTGCCCAGATGAGCCAGCGCTATGCGACGAAATCGAGGAGAGTGGTGGGCGATCAGGTGGACCAGTTCCTGAACTTTTCTACGATGACGGCCGATCGGAATCGGTTGTGGACTCAGCTGTAGTGCCGTCGCTGCCATAGATGGAACTCCTTCGCCCTCCTTGAGTGCACGCCGGATTCCATTTAACGTTCACCAATGGTTCTTCTCTCCCTCTTTCATACTTACTAGCATTTTGATGCAGCCTTATAGGTTTAGGACGGGGAAGTTGCGAGACTGGGCAAACTGGGGATGTTTGCAGTCGTCGAGAGGATATTTCGTGTCGCAAGACAGTCTGGAGTCCTTATATCGACGCGACGGCGGTGATCTCGCCGATAGCGTTTCGAGCCAGAAATTGGCGGTCAATTTCGGCCGCGGCGCCGCTGAGACATCACGCAGCATCGCCACTCTGCCGGGCAGCGTGAAATGGAATGTTGCCCCTCGGTCGGAGTTCGCAGTGGCCCAAATGCGGCCACCATGCGCTTCCAGAATGGAACGGGTAATGGCCAGTCCCAGGCCCGTACCTTGAGGCTTCGTCGTGAAAAATGGGTTGAAGATCTGCTCGGTATTCTCGGTCGGCAGTCCCACGCCGGTATCGGTGATCGAGATCAGCAGTTGACCGCCGTCGGCCAACTGCGACTTAATGTCGAGCTCACCGCTTATTCCTCGCATGGCTTCAATACTGTTTAGGATGAGATTCATCAGGACTTGCTGCAACTGCACTCGATCCGCCATCACCTTTGGAAGCTCTCGTCCGAAATCTGTTCGTATCGTAACCGAATGCCGATTCGCTTCATTCTGCAGCATCATGACCATCTCTTGAATCACTTCGTTTACCTCGACTGCAACCAGCTGTGAAGAGCCTTTCTGATATAGCAACCGGACTCGGTCGATGATGTCGGCCGCACGCCTCGCGTCTTTGACCATTTCCAGCGCAGCTTCTCGGGCTTCGAGAATATCCGGATGGTCGCGATCCAGTAATCGGAAGCATGCTTCGGCGTTGGTTACCGCCGCTCCAATGGGCTGCTTGATCTCGTGAGCCAACGAGGCAGTAAGTTCGCCCATCGTACTCACTCGGTTGACGTAGGTAAGTTCCGCTTGCGCGCGACGCAATCTTTCGCGCTCTTCCTCAGTCCGCCTGCTCTCAGTCACGTCCATCACCACGCCCACGAATTGCTGCAACTCTTTCTTTGGGCCAACAACAGGCTCGCCCACGGCATGAAGGAATTTGATTTCCCCACCTGGAACGACAATTCGAAACTCGATGTCGTAATTAGACTTCTCCGCGATTGATCGATCGCTGGCCGCTTTCAACGCCGGCCGGTCGTCGGGGTGAATACGCTGCAGGTATTGCTCCCAACTAGGCAGACCAAGTTTAGGGTCAAAGTCGTATATGCGATACCATTCCTCGGAGAGATACAGCGGTCTTCTGCCTGGCGCCTCCCATGCAAAAGTCCCTATGCGTGACAGTCTTTCTGCCTGAGACAGGTAGCTATGAGTTCGGCGCAGAGACTCCTCGGCCCGTTTTTGCTCGCTGATATCACGAACGAAAGCAGTGAAAACACGGTGCCCGTCTCTGCTCAATTCTCCCAGGGAAACCGAGATCGGGAACTCTTGCCCATCTTTGCGGAGGCCCACCAGTTCTATGCCCCGCCGGTTGAGCTGTCGCTTTCCGGTATCCGTATAGCGCCGTAATCCTTCCTGATACGCAGACCGGAGGAATTCCGGCATTAGCACGGTCAACGCTTTTCCAATCAAATCGTCAGGGGTATAACCAAATATCCTCATTGTGGAGGGATTGGCAAAGGTGATTGTGCCGTTCTCGTCCGCACTGATCACGGCATCACTTGCCGTTTCGATCAAAAGGCGATAACGAGCCTCGCTCTCTTGCAGTTTGACCTGCGACTGCTTCTGAGCGTCGATGTCCTCGAAGGCGACGAGAGTGCGCAGGGACGGCTGTCTGTCCTTTGTTCCTAGCACGGCTAACGCCTTCTTGATCGAAAACCAGCGGTACTGCCCATTGGAACGCTGTATTCGCGCCTCGGTCTCAAAGGACCTGCCACTCGACAAAGCTATGTTCCATTCCTCCACAAACTTGCCAAAATCGTCCGCGTGAATGATCGACCGCCAGCCCGAATCGTTCAGCTCTTGTGGGGCGTGGCCGGTATATTCTTGCCAGGCACGATTCACAAACTCAATGGTGCCGTCGGGCAGTGCGCATACGACTAGTGCGGGAATGGTTTCGATGATGTTCTGCAGGTCCATCGAGTCGCTGGGCGTTGGCGCCGTATGGTTCATTGGTATGCGCTGTAGGGCTGCTTTGTAGTCAGCCGCGAGCATGAGGGAGTTTCGCGGGGACTATGCTCGAGCTGCAGGAAGCCGGAAAATTGTTGAAACGAATGCACGGCCGTAAGTATGAGCCTTCCTTATGCGACCTCTTCCGAGCGGGACGTGGGTACTTCCTCACAGTCGCAGTAGGGATTTTGTTTTAATTGGTCATTCCAAACCGCGAGAGGATGCGTCGCGAATCCGCTAGCCAATAAAAGGTGACCGGAAACCGTATTCACATCGTACATACAAACCATCACGCAGGGATACCGAGGCGCGAGGGCAGTCACACCGGTTTCAAGTTCGATTACCTCGCTAGCACCCCTGCCCGGAAGCGCATCTCGGCCTATTCCCAGGTTGCCGAGGTATCGGATTGCCGTGGCTCCTTTACGAACAGCAGACGAAAAAACATCCTTGATTTTAGCCAGGGTCACCGATGCGGAAGAGTCGCGTCGCAAGATGACGAGCCGGTCCTGCTGGAGTGCGCGATCGAGATCAGGGTTGGTCATTCGTAGAATTTCCAGGACGCGATGGTTCGCTTCATCGTGCCCGAAGAGCACGGAATATTCGGTTTGGTTGTCGATCCCGAGTTGAAGAAAGCGCACTCCAGACTCGAATTCGTCGTCCGTTTTCCAGAAATGGACAAGATGACTGCCCAGGGCAACATCATCTTCCGTGATGCCGAGCGGAATCTTACGCACCGTCACGCCGGTTCCCCCCTGGGGCGTGATTTTACACCCTTGGCGGGTTGCGATGACACTATACCCGCGTCGCGAGTGTCTTGATTTCGACACTCGTCTTAAGGCCGTCGCGGTGACCGGAAAAGCGACCCGGTCTGTCCCGCCAAGGTTGGGTTGGCAAGGTGTTTGGACCGAAGGAAATTGAGCCATCCCGCCAATTGTGGAGTTTGGCAGTTGCTGTGCAACCTACGACTTGGGAAAACAAAAAGGACTTGCAATCCCACACAATTTCCACGCTATGGGGATACCTCATTATGAGCAAAGCACCTTCCACGACAAAGGATGCCGCCCAGTCTTGCTTGCCTCGCACATCCGTCCGCAAAATCGAAGCTGACGGGGCTGAACTTTTCTATCGCGAGGCAGGTGACCCGACGGCCCCGGTCATTCTTTTGTTGCATGGATTTCCGGCTTCATCCTTCATGTTCCGCGAGCTAATTCCGCGTCTTGCCGACGATTACCGTGTCATCGCGCCGGATCTTCCCGGGTTCGGATTTACACGAATTCCCAACGAGCGGAACTATAAATACTCATTCGATGGATTGGCGTCAACGATCGAGGCATTCGCGGAGGCACTTAAACTCAATCGGTACGCAATCTATGTATTCGATTACGGCGCGCCAACCGGCTTCCGTTTGGCGATGGCTCACCCTGAGCGGATAACAGCCATCATTTCGCAGAACGGAAATGCGTACGAAGAAGGCTTGAGCTCAGGTTGGAATCCGATCCAAAAATACTGGAACGAGCCTACTGCCCAGAATCGCGCCGCCCTTGAAGATTTTCTAACACCCGAAGCGACGAAGTGGCAGTACACCCATGGCGTGGCGAATCCGGAGGCCGTTCCGCCCGAGTCGTACACATTGGATGCAGCCCTGCTAGGACGGCCGGGAAACAAAGATATTCAGCTCGATCTGTTTCTCGACTACGCCTCGAATGTAAAACTTTACCCGCAATTTCAAGAATACTTCCGCAGATTGAAGCCACCGTTGCTGGCGATCTGGGGCAAGAACGATCCTTTTTTCATTCCCGCAGGGGCCCAAGCATTTCAGAAGGACTTGCCCCACGCGGCCATCCAATTCCTCGATACGGGCCACTTTGCAATTGAGACACACGTCGTAGAAATTGCCGAAGCGATGAAGCATTTCCTTGCCGCCAATGGCATTTACCAAGGTCACACAGAACGCGTGGCTTCGCGGTGATGTGCTCAACCCAGCAGAGGTTAATTGAGACAAGGAGGAAGATGTGGAACGTCGAAGGTTTCTTGGTGCGCTCACAGCCGCATCTCTAGGTGTCGCTCTTGATGGCTCTCTCACCAAGTTTGTGGGCGCGCAAAACACCCCACAAACTGCTGCGAAGTCGCAGGCTCCCAGGATGAGTGAATTTCCCAGCAACTCATCGATCGTTTTGGTGCACGGGGCGTGGGCCGACGGTTCGTGTTGGCGCAACGTCATTCTGCCTTTAGAGCGCCGCGGTCTGCACGTCATTTGCGCGCCGATCCCGATGACGTCCTTAACCAACGACGCGACCGCTTTGAGCCAGGCGCTGGAAAGGACCAGAGGTCCAGTAGTCCTGGTGGGACACGCCTACTCTGGCGCCGTGATCGCCGCCGTGCGGGAAGACCGTGTCAAGTCTCTGGTGTATATCGCGGCGCTCGCGCCCGATGAGGGCGAGACCGTGGCCAAAGTTTTCTATCTTGACCCGAAGCCTCCGGAATCGCCGAAGTTGGCTCCCGATTCTCACGGCTTTATATGGATTCCTGACGGTGGGTTTCGCCAAGCGGTTGCCCACAAAGCCTCAGCCGAACAGACAAGCATTGCAACTGCCGTGCAACGGCCGATCGCTGTTCAATGCATTCAAGAGGCGGCACCGACGCCGGCATGGAAAACAAAGCCGTCGTGGTTCCTGATCGCCGAAGAGGATCGCATGATCAATCCGAAGACACAGCATTTCATGGCCGATCGTATGCACGCGAAAATTCATGCGCATCACGTTGACCACAGCCCGATGTACACGGAACCAAATCTTGTGATCAACATAATCCTGGAAGCAGCACGCGAAACCCTCTCGACATAGGGCAACCAGATGGCATAACCAGCCTGATTTTCTGATTCAAGCACAAAGGAGAGCCAGTGGAATGGCTACTAAATCGGCCGCCATCGTTACCGGCGCAAGTTCAGGAATAGGACGAGCCACGTGCACCCGCCTTGCGCGCGAGTTCTCGGCCATTGTGCTGGTGGCGCGGGATAAGGATAACTTGGAGAAAACTGCAGCCGAAGTAATGTCCCTCGGAGCCGAAACCATGGTGTTGGCTCTCGATCTGCGTCAACCACAATCGGCAAAAACCGTCGTCGTCGAGACTCTTAAACGGTTTAGCCGAATCGATGCGCTGCTTAACATCGCTGGCGCCGTGCCGCAGATCGATTTATTTCAGATGACGGACCCGCAGTGGGACGACGGAATGGCGCTCAAGCTGAGCGGCGCGCGGCGCCTGACGATCGAAGCATGGGAGGCTTTGAAGGCCTCGAAAGGGTCTGTGGTATTTATCTCCGGAAGCGGAGCCTTCGACCCCAAGCCCGAATATGCGGCGGTCGCCACCATCAATGCAGCCATTAACGCGCTCGCTAAGGCATTCGCCGAGCAAGGCATCAAAGACGGGGTGCAGGTCAACAGTGTATCGCCCGGAGCCGTGATGACGGGACGCCGGCAGGCGTTCTTCGAAAAGTGGGCGCCCGCCCACAACCTGACAGTCGAAGAGGCCATCAAAAACTTTCCGCAGCGGGCCGGTATAACCCGCCTGGGGAAGCCGGAAGACATCGCCGATCTAATGGGCTATCTGGTGTCACCGGCGGCGAAGTGGATGACAGGCACTTCTGTGCGCATGGACGGCGGCGAAATCAAGAGCGTCTAAGACCAGAGTGAGGGGATACAGATGGAGCGTCGCAGCTTTCTCGGTGGCCTCACAGCCGCATCTTTCGGTGCCCTGCTGGATTATTCCTTCGTCAAAGCGGGACGATCACCGACGGCAAATAAAACCGGAGGAAGTATGGCTGGCCAGGTTTCTTTCGAGTCGTCTCTTGTCAGGGTTTCAGGAAACACGATTTTCGTGCGCCGGTACGGAAAAGGACCGCCCATTCTCATGGTGCATGGTTTCCCGCGCACGAGCCTGATGTGGCGATTCCTCGCACCGAAGCTTGCTGACACTCACACCGTGATTTGCGTTGACTTGCGCGCCTACGGCGGCAGCGGGATACCCGCTTCTACTGACGACCACCTTCCTTATTCCAAGCGCGCGATGGCGAAGGAATTAGTTGAGGTGATGGATAAACTCGGCTTTCCCACCTTTGCGCTGATCGGCCACGACCGCGGAGGACGCGTCAGCTATCGCATGGCCCTGGATCATCCGAAGAACGTGGAGCGACTCGCTGTCTTCGACGTGATTCCCATCCTCGAAGCGTGGAGCCGGTCCGATGCACGCTTCGCTCAGACTTACTGGCCGTGGATCTTGTTGTCACAGAAACAACCGCTCCCCGAAAGTTATCTGCTCGGTGCGCCTGAAGCCGTCTTCCACAATCCCTTCGGCCACGGCTCCTTCGGGCCAGAGATTCTCGAACAATACGTCTCCACCTATCGCGATCCAGCCCGTGTTCATGGAATCTGCGAGGAATATCGAGCGGCAGCAACGATTGATGTCGAACACGATCGTGCGGACAAAGAAGCATCGAAGAAGATCGAATGCCCCATGCTGCATTTATGGGCGGAGGGTGGTCCGCTCGATACTTTTTATGCGAAAGACGGCGGTCCGCTGGGCATTTGGCGGCAATGGGCGCCAGACGCGCACGGACAGGCCATGAAGGGCGGACACTTCTTTCCGGAAGAGAACCCTGATGACACTGAAGTTCTAGTTACGCAGTTCCTTTCTGCTTGATGTTTTCGCCGCAAAGGGGCTGGAGCGAATTTTCGCCTCAGGAGGAATAACACATGGTGGCATGGGATCGCGTCACCCGTCGTGACGTGTCGCGCGCAATACACGAATACGACCGGCTGGGCCCAGAACGGTTCTTCTCTGAGCATGGTTTTGCCCCCACCACAACCTATGAGTTGGTCCTAGATGAAAACCGTTACCCGCCTAAGGCGATCTTGGGCACAGCTTATGAGTTGGCTACAGGTCAACGGCTTGGCTCTGGTGACTTCGAGGGTGGGAAGACCGGCGCTGTAAGAGTGCTTGGCAAACTCGGATTCACCGTCGAAAAAAAGGGTCAGAAAATAAAGGAGATGCGGAAATGAAAAAGTGGAAACTTATGATTCCTGTCGCCGCAGTCGCGGCTTTTCTCGCCTGGTATGCATTTCGGCCCGAACGACTGCTAATTAATCGGCGTGTCGATGAAGCCATGCCGGCCGCGCAAGGTAGCTCGTCGCCCCAGCGTCTTGCTTCGGGACAGTTCTACAGCATCTTGCACCCAACAGCAGGTACAGCAACCATCTACCGCATGGCAGATGGCAGTCGCGTTCTTCGCTTTACGGGTTTTAGCACATCGAACGGTCCTGATGTGCACGTCTACATGGTTGCCGCCGACGATGCAAAAGACAGCGCCAGCGTGCTGCGCGCGGGTTTTATCGACTTGGGGACCATCAAGGGGAATGTGGGCGACCAAAACTATACTCTCGGTCCCGATGTGGACTTGTCGAAATATCGCGCTGTTTCAGTGTGGTGCAAACGGTTCAGCGTCGATTTTGGCGCGGCTCCATTGATGCCCGATGAAGCGGTGTCGGAGAAGTAGCCGTCAAAAGATCTTTGGCCGGGATGGAGATCGACCCTCTGGGGTGGATACGTCTGATTTCGAAATGGTCGAGCCGCCGTTCATGACCGACGAATTGGTAGAGGTCTCAGGAAAATCAGGCCCTCATGTTGTATGGAGACCCGGAACAAATGAGGAACTGGTCGTCGCGGCCGCGTCTGGAGGCCTTCCCTTCGAGGTCCCTTATCAAGATGTCAGGAGGTGGAAGCCCGCGGGCGATAAGTCCAGAGCTTGGAAAATCGTCAACTTCATCGAAGTCCCCTGAACGCCTCCCGGATCTTAAGGTGCTTCAACACTCCAGATCTACGGACGCGGACTCCGCAACGTTACTGGACCCTTTCGATGTGAACGGATCTGTCAGGATCGCATGGCTGCGGCAGGGGCAATGCTGACTGCGATTTTCAGCCACGCCGCGGAACAAAGCGGACTGAGCGACGGGTAATTCGAGTTTAAGTCCTTCACCATCATCGTCGCGGGAACCGAGCTGAATCTCGCCGAAAACAGCCGACTGAGAACGGACTCGGGCGGCATGATGTATATACGGCTGCTCGAAGAGACCGAGTTCGAATTTCTGCAGGAGAATCCGGGTCGCCGCTTCACGGACCCGCTCTTCCGGGATTGGGAGGGCCGATGTTCTCGAAAACCCCACAGCCGATTAGGGTTAAGTGGTGAGCGCGGTAGGAATCGAACCTACAACCTACTGATTAAGAGTCAGTTGCTCTGCCAATTGAGCTACGCGCCCACGGTGGGAGTCTTAGTGGCGGGACAATTTGTGATTGTAACATCTCCCTCGTGTCCGGTCATCGTCGTCGAAGAGCGACGCAGGCGTTCGCGCTGACGGAATGATGGGCGCGAGCTTTGGAAATAATGCGATCTTGCGCGCGCTCCGCTTCGACTTTCGCGACGCGAAGGAGAAATATCGTTAGGAACGCTGCCGCACTTCCGCAGCCAACCCTCCGGAACTTTCGCTGACCACGGGGCGACGCGGGGGCAACGACTCCGGCCCCACCTTCGGACTTAGGCGCCGCTCGACCGTGCCGATTACAGGAGCATCTTCCATACCATCCGCATAGGCCATGGAGACGAACCGTTGCTCAGAGCACAGGCGATCGATCATTCTCTGCTGCGCTGAGCTGAGCACGGCGTGAGGGAGAATAGGAAAGTGACGGAACATCCAAAGAAAATACACGCGCTGAAGAAGCGAGGGCATCAAATAACGCGGCCCGATCGGGGTTTGCACCTGGACCACACCGTCTGACAGTTTCTCAATCCACATACTAGGGCCCACCTGAATCCTTAGAGTTTGGCCAGAGCAATTCTAGGGCCGCCATTATTGCACCAAGGTCGGTGCCATGGGAAGCATTTTCTGAGGATTTCACAGGCTTCCCTTCTACACCGGGCACTTCTTGCTTGGAGATCAGGGAACTTTTGCCAGTTCCGAGGGCTATCGAGTGAGCGTGGCTGGGTCTTGGCATCGGTCCCACTGCACCACTTCCAGTGCAGCATCAGAGACGGCGCAGCGGGGTAGGGCGAGAAAGCTACGCCGGGATCTCGGGCAGGACGTCCATTCGCCGGATTTCAGCCGCAACTCCAAAGTCGGTTCCGGGGCCCTGTTCCACACGCAAAACCCGGGCGTGGCAGCAAACCCAGCATTTTTCTCCGGAGGTCAATTCAGGCGGGAGAATCAGGACCAATTCCACTTCTGAACCCTCTGCCATGCGAGAGTTTGTATAGAGAAATATGCCGTTCGCGCTGACGTCTCTGGTCTGCGCACTTAGCTCTGAATTCGCTGGAGTGCCGCGAACACGCACCGGCAAGGTGGTAACAATTCTTTCACGGGAGCGTCGATCGATCTTAGATTTCATTAATCCCACTTGTCATCCCGAGCGAGCCGAGGATCTCGGTTCTCGTACGCACCACCTACGACGCCGCGGGCAAGCACCATGATCCCTCGCTCTCGCTCGGGATAATTTCCCGGCCCGAACTCGAGGCCGGGAAATCGCAAGCGCATGCACAAACCTTCCGCTTTGTCGCTGAACGTTCGACAGTATAGACCAAATCTTCGGGTTGCGTTACAGGATGCGTTAGAAGCGGCTTACATTTCCGGGCGGCGGAGGCGCGCGGCCGGCACAACGATTGCTTGCTCCATGGTGGGAACGTTGGTGCCGCGCAGCCTGGCCTCGGCTCCGGCCAGTTTGTCGGGCTGATTGGTCTGGTAGTAGGCCTGCACCAGAAGTTCCATGGTGACGGGATTCTCCTGGTCTTCTTCCAGGTAAGTGATGGCTTCATCGAACTTCTTCTGATCCATGAGCAGCGTTCCAGCAGCTCCATTGTAGGAACTCTGGACAACGCGGTTGCGGCCGCCACCAGCCAGAGCTTTGAGTTGCTTCAGAGACTGATCGGCCAACGGCTGATTACCCGCGTGCGCTGCGCGCACGGTGCGGTTGCGCAAAATGCGGGAAAGTTCCTCATCCTTATCGCCCTGCGAGATCGTGCGGTGTCCCAGCGACTCCTCGGCCTGCTGCAGATGTTTCAACGCCGCGTTATCGTCCGTCTGATATTCGGCCATGTGCTGGTAGGCCTGAGCTTCCTGCAAGTCCTGGTCCTTGGCGTGGGCGGTTTCGGCGATGTCTTCGAATGACTTGTCAGCGTCGGCGAACTTGCCGTCTCGTACCCAGGTCATTGCCTTCTGCATGCTGTAGGTGAGCCGGTCGGCCTCGTTGTGGGCGTAGCGGATAGCCTTGTCATACTCGATGCGCGCCTGCTCCTGGTTCCCCATCAGAGCGTAGGTGTCTCCCAGGCCAACCTGGGAAGTCACAAAGTCAGGATCGATATCTAACGCGGCCCGATAGTGCTTCAGCGATCCTTCGAAGTTTCCAGCCATCCGCGATAATTCTCCATAGGAATCCTGCGGGTTGGGTTCTTTGGGCAAGAGCGCGACGTAGCGATCCATGGCGGCAAAGGCCTTGTCGAATTGCCGGTTGCGCGCATCCACGTAAGCCAGGTCGTTCAGCGCAGCGGGAAAGTTCTTGTCGATGGCCAGCGCCTTCTCAAACAATCTCTGCGCCTGATCAGTGCCGTTTTCGCCCATCAGCCAGTTGCCGGCAAGATAAAGCAGATGCTTGTCCTTGGGAAACATCTCCAGCATATCGTTCATGGCGGAAATGCCGCCGATGAAGTCGCCCTCCTGCACTTTGGCAATCCAGTCGATCATCAACTGCTCTCCTGGAGTCAACTTGGGTGCGATGGCCTTGGCTTTTTCGCGGGCCGCGCTCACCTCCTGCGGATTGCTGCTGTTGAAAGCGATCCAGGCCCAGGCCACAGCCAGATTGGGATCAGTCTTCACGGCCGCGCGCCAGTCATCGTTGCAGCGCTCCAGGTAAAGGTTCTCGTAATCCTGCATCCCCTTCTCATAGAGCGAGCGCGCCTCGGCTGACGAGGTGGTCACCGGCATCGAAGCCGCGTTGGATTGCTTCAGGTGGTGGGCATGAGCTGGGATGGGCGCAGCAAAACAGACGCCAAAGATGATAAGGATCAGGACGGCGTACATGGAGCTACGCATCTAGGTCTCCGCAACCGGGCTTTAAGGAAGGATTACGACTGCAGCGTAGCATCGCCGCAATCCGGTTACCTAGTGACGGAAGTCATACGACGGGTGGGAGGGTAGGGGTGAGGCGGAAGAGCGAGACGAAGGCGGTCAGCGGAAACCATTGGCCTAGAAAGTAATGCTTACACCGCCGCGAATGGAGCGGGCTGCCTGGACAAGATAGACGGTCTGGCCGTCCTGGCCCACGACCGGCACGTAACCTTGCTCCAGCAGGTTGCGCACGTCGACCAGCGCTTCCATGTGGGCGGGCAGGAAGCCCAATGTGGGAATCCGCTGCCGGATGAAAAGACTGAAGAAGGGATCGCTCTGTCCCGGCGAGGCGTTGAACATATCCACCGGAGTTAAGGCTTGGCCATCGATCCAGCGATAGGAGGCAATCCACCGGGTCCGGGTGCGAGCCAGGGTGCCGGAGAGCTTCGCCGCCACGGCATGACGGCGCTGCGTGGTGATCCACTGCTGGGCGTCTTGAAGTTCAACGTCAGGCTTGGCCAAGTCGAGAACACCACCGTACGCATAATCCAAGGTAGCTGTGAGATCGGAGCAGACTTTCCGCTCGAGTACGACGCGCACTCCGCTGGTATCCAGGTTGCCGCCGGCATAACTGTAGGTGCCCGAGTAGATATCGGGCAGCAGGAACCCGCCGACGGAGGTCACTTCGCCGGTGCCGGTCAGAGCTGTGTTCTCCACACGGTCGCTGAACCCGGCCACTTGCAAGCTGGTGTCGCCGATGCGCCGGGAAATACTGAACTCCTGGTGGTGGGCGCTTTCCAGGCGGGTGGCATAGTTGGTCATACTGACGCGAGGATCAGCTTCGCTCAGATCGGCAGGCGCAGAGTCAAACCCCTTCTCATCCCGCAGGTTGGGCAAGGAGGTCGTGTAGTCGTATTCCAAAACGGTGTTGGGAGAGAGATGCAAATCGAGGGAACCATAGGGCCGGAACGCGGTCACGTGCCCGAGGAATTGAATGGTTTGCAACTCGCTGCCGAACTTCAATTCGAGAACGTCGCCAAGTGCGAACTCATCGCCCGCGTTGAGTGCCAGAGCCTGCAGCGCGGCATAGTGCAGGTTTGGGTCGGAAGGCGCGAAGCGGCGCACGGTAACGGCCATGGAGGGCCCCGAACCATCCGGGAGAAGATGCGCATAGCTAGCCCGGAGAACGGCTGCCGGAAGGCTGTCTCCGAAGCCCACATTTCCGCTCAGCCCGACGCGGGATGCGGAAAAAATCGAGCGCTCTACCGAGAAGCCGGTGCTGACGTCTGACCCGCTGCCGTAGCCCGTTGCCGTCGAGCCGGCCAGGAACGAAAGGCTCGCCTTAAGGTCGTGATCCTGCTGTTCCGCTCCCGTCGCGGGATCGAACACGCGCAGAACCGGGCGATTCGCCACCGAACGCAAGGTCCACTTCCAGCCGTCATCATCGGCCGTGCCACGCAGAGGGCCCACTCGAATGGCGTTCAGTAGCGTGTTCAGGGTGATATTGACGTGAACGCTCGTCCCAGGCTGCAAGCCAATCTTTTCTTGCAGGGCCGGAAGAAACGAGGGAGCCGAAACTTTGATGGAATACAACCCGGGGAGCAAGTCCTTGGTGGAGTAGAACCCGGCGTCATTGGTAAAGACGGTGAGAGTGTGCGCCAAAGCGGAGCTGGCAATTTCCACCACCGCACCCATCTGGGGAACACCTGAGGCATCGCGCACGTATCCCGAGATGTCGCCCGACCGTTGTCCGGCCCACGCAGGAAGCGACAGCGCGACCATCACCACGCAAGATCCGAGCTGGCGAAAACTCAATCCAACCCCCGGAGAATTAAGCGCTCGTTACTCTACAGCAAACGTCGCTGAAGGATCAATAGTTTGCTTCGAGACGTTGTCGTTCACTTTGATTTCGATTCGATATATGCCCGGCTGCAGGTTGGCAGAAGCAATCGATTTCTGCAAAGTCACCTGTTCGCCTACGTTGCCCATCGTGTCGGTGGATTCCACTTTCTGGATCACTGCTTTGTTGGTGGCAAGATTCACGACATCATACTCGAACGTAGCCGAAGGCTTGTGCGTCTTCTCGTCCATGCCCAGGTTATAGACCTGCATCCAGAAGTTTACCTTTTGATCACGGCTGCGTTTGAACAGGGCAGGCTGGCCGTTCGCCGGGGCTACGCGCGGACGCACTTTGTTCAAGCCGATCACGAATTGGCCCGTGCTCACATCCTTGGTCGGCACCGGCTCCATCACATCCGCCACGATGAGCGAGGAGGTTGACAGTTTGTCGTCGGAGTACTCGGGCACAACAATGCCGCGGCTCCACAGACCCTTGCGGTCGCCGTTTACGTCCTTGACCGCAATCTCGACTTTGTAACGTCCCGGACGCAGCGGCAGCGCCTTCCAATATACGGCTGAATTCTCCGCAGTACGGGGCAACAGCTCTGCCGGGACGTCTACCTGCACCGGGTCTTCCTGGGTTTGAACGATGCGTCCCGTCAAGGTGCTCACCCGCATGAAGATGTTGACCGTGCCGCGCTGGACGCCATCTTTGTTGGCGAAGGTAATGTCGCGGTACTTCAACTGGACGGTGATCGGCACCAGCACCGTGTCCCCGGTGACCTTCACAAAGTCGGTGCGGACATCAAAGGGCATCAAGTTGGTGATGAGCTTGGTGTTGACGATTTCTTCCAGATCTTTGTACTTGACCGGCGGAGGCGCTTGCAGCTTGGCGTAGGTCTCCAGACGATCAAACTCTTTGGTTTGCAGGTCGTTGCTATTCGGGCCGGTGCCCAACTGCTCCAGGCCGCCGCCCTGGAAGCGTGCAGTCTTGCTGGCCATGCCCATCTGCTCGTACAGGGTCAGGCCGGCGTTGGGGGTGTACTTCAACGCGTCCTTTTCCGAGCGGTCAATCGTCATGTGATAGTCGCCGCACATGCAGGTGTCGACGAATTCAATGATGATTTCCTGGCCAATGCCTTCCAGGTAGCGATAGCGCCAATCTTCAAAGGGGAAGGTCGAAGTCTCGCCGCCGCCCTCTTCCATGGGCCGCTCGTAGGTTCCCCCCGAGGGATGCGAATCGACTTCATCCGCCGGACCGTACATGATGTAGATGCGTCCCCGGTCGCTCTTCCAGCCCGGGATTCCCGCGGCGAAATGCTCGTTCGCATACGCGATGCGCCGGTAGTGTTCTTCCTTGTATTCGTTCTCTTCGGTATCGGGCGTGGGGTCGCGACGCTGCCAGAAGGCTTCGATAAAATTGTCGCGCTCTTCGTCGTTCGAGAGCTGCTTAAACGCGGCTCTTTCCTCGTCGGTGATGATCCAGACTACGTCCTCATTGAGCCACTTCTTGTAGGTCTTGCTGAGCTCGATGTTCAGGTTTCTTTTCTGCTGTTTCTTCTGTTTTTCCGAGGGGGCACGCTTGAGGGGATCGGCTTCATCGGTGCTTTGCGCCTGGGCACCGGTTACGTTGGCAGCGGAGTTCGGATCTCCCGCAGCGGCCGGCTTGTCCGCCTGGGCGCTGGCTGAACCGCCAAGACCCACGACAGCGGCCAAGAAAACGACAAATAAAAGATAATGCGAACCGACCCGGACCATGAGCGGGACTCCTGCCACGACAAACTTCGTCCGTTTATTCTAGGCCCTCAGTTGGGCGAAAGCAAGGCTAAGTCACGTCAAAAGAATGGATTGACAGCCCGAGCCAACCCCTCCATTGGACGCGGCCACCCTCCCGCCGAGTTGCCCGCCGGTGCCGCGAATATTTCTCGGACCGGGCCGACGCCAAGCTATAATTTTAGCTTGCTATAATCGTGCGTTCCGGAAGCCCCTGTTCTCGGGTCCTCGGGGTCTTAGGTACCGTATTCCAGATTGGAACTTTCCTGCCCGCAGGATCGTATCCCAGGATGTGTGCCCGTCACCCTTGCGAACCGTTTAGCGGCAGCCCCGAACCGTGACGGAAGCCATGAAAACTTGGAAGAAAATCGCGATCGGCGTCGGCGTGGTGGTGGTTTTGGCCGCCATCGTCGGTTTCACGGTCTATCAGAGCGGCAAGAATGTGGTCACGGTGCAGACTGGGAAGGTCCAGCGGGAGGACTTATCCTCAGTGGTTAGCGCATCGGGGGAAATCAAGCCCAAAACGTACGTCAACATCGGCGCGAATGCTTACGGCAAGATCACCCACCTGTACGTTAAGGAAGGGGATCACGTAAAGAAGGGTCAATTGCTGGCGCAACTGGAAAACGTGCAGTCCTCGGCGGACGTGAGCGCGAATCAGGCCTCGGTCGAAGCCGCGGAAACGGATGCCATCGCGGCCGACGCCGCTATGAGGACATCCGACGCCGATCTGCTGCGCGCCCAGGCCGATTACGAGCGCAACAAACTGGATTGGGATCGCGCACAAAATCTCTACAAGGACGGACTGATCGCAAAGTCGGATTTCGACAGCCGTCAGAACGCCTGGGCCACGGCAGATGCCGGGCTGGTGCAGGCCAAGTCGCGTGTGGCTCAGGCGAAGGCACAGAAAGACTCGGCGGATGGGCATGTCGCCCAGGCGCGCGCCAATCTCACCCGCGTCACGGATGTTCTGCGGAAAACCACCTATGCCGCTCCCTACGATGGAGTTGTCACCAACTTGCCGGTGCGGGAAGGCGAGTCAGTAGTCATCGGCATTCAAAATGCTCTCGGCAGCACGTTGCTTACACTCGCCGACATGTCAGTAATCACCGCCGAAGTAAAGGTGGACGAAACGGACATCGTGAACGTGCACCTCGGCCAGTCCGCTGAGGTGACCATTGACGCCATTCCCAATAAGGTTTTCCACGGCACGGTCTCAGAAATTGGGGACAACGCCATTGTCCGCTCCACCGGAGTGGCCACTTCGCAGCAGGCCACCGCCAGCGAAGAAGCCAAAGACTTCAAAGTAGTTGTAACGGTTAACGACCCTCCGGCAGATCTGCGTCCCGGTCTCTCGACCACCGCCAAGATCACAACCGCTGCTCGCAGCAACGCCTTGACGGTTCCGATCCAGGCGCTCTCCGTGCGTACCAAGGCCCAGTTGGAGCAGGAGAAGTCCGCCCCGGGCTCAGTTCATGCTGCGGCACCGGCACCGAAAGAAGTTGCATCCAAGGACAAGAGTAGTAAAGACCAGAAACAGGACGTGCAGGGCGTCTTCGTCATTCGCAATAAGAAGGCGGAGTTCGTGCCGGTCACAACCGGCATCGCCGGCACCAGCGATATCGAAGTGCTCAACGGCTTGCACGAGGGGGACGAGGTTATTACCGGCAGTTACAAGGTTTTGCGCACGCTCCGTTCGGGGAGCAGCGTGAAAATCGATAACTCGGCCCCTAAGAAGGAAGACGAAACATAACCTTCGCCAGCTTCATCCGTCCAATGGAGAAGCCTGTACGGGTCTCGAACAAAAACGGAGCTCTCGGAGTCGAATCTAATCTCGGAGAACCCAGTGGCACCGGAGCAGGAGAAAAACATGGCAACCGCAGAAGTCATCAGTATGCCCACGAACGCCGTTTCAGTGCCACCGCCGCAGTCCTGCATGATCGCTGCCGAGGATCTCTGGAAGACCTACGACATGGGCTCGGAGCAGCAAGTGCACGCCCTGCGCGGAGTCAACCTGCGCATCGAGCGCGGAGAATATGTTGCCATCATGGGGCCCTCGGGCTCGGGCAAGTCGACGCTGATGAACCTGATCGGCTGCCTTGACACGCCCACCAAAGGCGAATACTGGCTGAACAGCCAACTGGTGAGCGAACTCGACGACGATGAGTTGGCGCGCATCCGCAACAAGGAAATCGGCTTCGTGTTCCAGACCTTCAACCTGCTGGCTCGCGCCACGGCTCTCCACAATGTGGAACTGCCGCTGATCTATGCCGGCGTTCCCACCGCTGAACGCATCGAGCGCGCCAAAGCCTCACTAACAGCCGTAGGCATGGAGTCGCGCATGACGCACAAGCCCAACGAGCTTTCCGGAGGCCAGCGCCAGCGCGTCGCTGTCGCCCGCGCTCTGGTGAACCGGCCTTCGATCATCCTGGCGGATGAACCCACCGGCAACCTCGATTCGGCAACCGGAAACGAAATCATGGCTTTGTTTGACCGCCTGCACGCGGAAGGAAACACCATCGTGCTGGTCACCCACGAGCATGACATCGCCGAGTACGCTCACCGCGTGGTCAACATCAAGGACGGAGTTGTCGAGCGCGACGAGCGCAAGGACAAGTAATCAGGAAGTAGAATAAAACCCAGCTGTCATCCCGAGCAAAGCGAGGGACCTTGGTGTTTGGCTGCCGCGATACTAGCGCTGCAGGCGGAAACCAAGGTCCCTCGCGTTGCTCGGGATGACAGTAGCTCGCGACGACCCCGGCGTTAACTCCAGCTGACGCCCGATTTGCCTGCCACCGGCATCGCTGCATCATCCGGCAGTGGTGCCGATGCCACCACCACCTTGTCCCGGCCGCCACGCTTGGCTTGGTACAGAGCAGCGTCGGCTGCCGCCATCAATTCCCTGGGCGATGTGCCATGCTCGGGGAACACCGCCACACCCACGGAAATCGTGACTATTCCGAGCGACTTGCCTTGATACATAATCGTTAGTTCCCTCATTTTCAATCGCAGCCGTTCCGCTCGCGCACGCGATGATTCCAGGTCCGCCGTCGGCAGGATCACGACAAATTCCTCTCCTCCGAAACGGCATACGAAATCTTCGGCCCGAATGCCCTTGGCCAGAAACAGGGCAGTCTCGCGCAATACCGCATCCCCGGCTTCGTGGCCGTAGGTGTCGTTGAAATTCTTGAAATGGTCCAGATCGATCATGAGGAATCCGAGAGACTGCGCCGCTCGCGCTGCACGCCGCACTTCACGCTCCAGCGTCTCTTCCAGGTACCGGCGGTTATACAGACCAGTTAAGGAGTCGCGCACGGACTGGGTCCGGAGCGCTTCCCGCAATCGGATATTGGCGATGGACAATCCCACTTGCGCCGCAAACGTAGTCTTGAACGAGAGTTCCGACGCGTCCATCTGAGGCGTCTCATCGGTGGCCTGAAAATGCACCATGCCAAGCGTTTCACCCTGCGCCAGGATCGGCGCGCATAAATACGTATTCTTCACACCTTCCGCATGGGCGCAGGGCGCGGTGGAATCACCTGCTAACACTAAATGTGTGTGCCCCGTGCGCAGAGCCCAACAAGAAGCCGGCTCAAATACCAGCGCGGGAAGGTGGCAGTCGCTCCATGAGCCAATTACTTCCGCGAGGTTCCGCGAAGCGTCCAGCAATGCCATTGCTCCCGGGACGGCAGGAAAGATTTTGGGCGCATAACCCAGGGCAGCCGCGAACACTTCGTCTCGACTGATGCAACTCTGCAGGAGTTCGCCCATCCTGGTTAACATGGCGGCCCGATCCGAGCGTTGCTTGAGTTCTTCCAGCATTCTCTCGTTTTGCCGATCAAGTTCGCTACGGGCGAAATCCTTCTCGAGCATTTCTTCCTGCAGCCGGGTGTTCGTGGTCGCCAATTGCACTGTCCGCTCTAGAACCTGCTCTTCCAGCACCTGCTGGTTGTGTTTCTGATTCTCGATGTCGGTACAGCTGCCGAACCATTTGACGATTTCTCCGGTAGTGCTCCGGATGGGATTCGCCCGGCCCAAAAACCAGCGGTAGCTTCCATCCTTTCCGCGCAGGCGGTATTCCACTTCGTAGGGATCGCCAGAGTGCAGTGCACTCTTCCATTTTGACGCGCATCCGTCCAAGTCATCGGGATGGATAATCGTCAGCCACCCCAAGCCTTGTAATTGCTCGAGCGTCAGCCCGGTGTAGTCAAAGCACTTCTGGTTGAAGAAATCGTCGAAACCATCCGGGTTGGCGGTCCAGATGATCTCGGGAATCGCTTCCGCCATGGTTTGGAAATACAACTCGCGTTCCCGGGCGGCGCTGAGACCGCCTTTGTGCCATCCCCTCGCCCGGCTGACCACGAATAGAGCAACCCCGAAAGCAGCGATCGCCGCCAGCAACGAAAGCGCCATCAGCCTGTAGTCGTAGCTGCCGCCGAGTAACGCCATTGAATTCATGTCTAGCAACGACCCCTCCAACTTCAACTTTCGCCGGGTCGTTGGAGACAAGCCACGACCCGGATTCTGCCAGCCAGTCTCCCGGCTGAGTCTCTACGCTACCTATCGGCAGGAATCCCCGTTTTCGTGACGGGCAAAGACAATGGTTGTCATTTGCGAGCCGCTCACAGCCGCACAACGCGCGGAGAGAGCGAGCCAGGAATCTGCTTTTCTGTGGTGGTAAGAGAACACCAGGTTCCTCACCGCTGACGCGGCTTGGAATCGCAGGTTAGTAGGGTGGCAAACGAAAGGCCTTCCTGCCGAGAGGCCTTTCTAAGAACTGATTAGGAGATTACCGCGTCGTGCTTGCAGGTGCAGACGCGGTAGCATCCGTTGGAGTACCCGGGATGAAGAAATTGTGATCGTAAAGATTCCGGTACATAAGCCCGGCAATCTCGGCTGCTTTCGGACCAAACGTGGGCCGCCCGCCTTGCAGGAAGACCACCACTACGATCCGTCCCCTGCTGGTGTTTGCGTAGGATGCGAACCACCCGAAGCGAGTGCCGGCGTGCGAGCAGGTTCCGGTTTTGCCCAGAATCTCTTCCTCATTAAAGTTGAGCCCAAGGCGGCGCGCCGTGCCGTATTGCACGGCTCCCGCCATGCCGTCAGAAATTTCCGGAATCAGCGGAGCGATATCAAGCTGCCGTTTGATGCGCGGCTGGAAATTCGCGACTTCTTCGGGCGCCGTGGGATGCTGCAGGTAGTAAAGCGTGCCTCCGTTGGCGATCGCAGAAACCATTGCGCCTAACTGCAACGGCGTCATCGAAATGCCCTCGCCGAACGAACACATCTTGCCCACACCACCCAGCTTCTGCGGAATCACCTCGTCGGGATATTCTCCCAACTGCTCGCCCTGTATGTCGTAACCCGCCAACTCGCCCAAGCCATACTGATGGGCGTAGTAGGCAACTTTTTCGAATCCCAGCTTCCGTCCTAATGCCTCGAAATATGCGTTGTTGGAGTGCGCCAGAGCCTCGGTGAGGTTCATCCGGCTGCGCGCGCCAAGCGAGATTTCAGTGTCTTTCGAGACCAAGCCCTCGTTCAGAGCTGCCAGCGCTACGGAAAGCTTGATGGTCGAGCACGGTTGCGCGCCGCTCGACAGTGCCAACCTCTGATTCACCATGGCCAGCACGCGTCCGCTGGTCGGCTCGATCGCCACGACCGTCCCATTCATGTTGCCCAAAGCGTCCATCGCAGCCTGACGAACAACCGGATCTTCCCCTGCGGTGATATCGCCGGCTGCGATGTCTTCGGCGAACGAGCTGACAAAAAAGCGTTCGTGATATCGGTGATGCGAAGTCCTCACCGAGGCGCGCACCAAGCTAGCCGCCTGGGTGCCCGTGCCGGCGCTGTAGCTCGTAGTGCCGGCGCTGTGGCTGGTCGTACCTAGGCTGGCGCTACCAAGGCTCGTCGGCCTGCGAACCGCCGTGCTGCGGCCGCTCGCCAGATGACGCATGCGTCGCCGCGTGCGCTGGCTCTCACTCACCTTCCTGGATTTCGCTTTGGTATTCAGCGTGTGCGGGTTGACGTGCGCCGCCCACATTGACGGCGCAAACAGAAGCCCGCCTACCATCACCACAAGACGAAGACAGCGCGTTTCCCACTTGAACATCTTGGTTTCTTTCCCTCGAATGCCCGGCTTTCCTTATTCCCTATGATGCAAGAAGCTTGCCAGTCTGCCGGTCTTGACGGTAACCTCGGCCAATTTCCTGATACTACGGGAGTTAGAGCGTTTCAGGCAATACAAAAGTTTCTATTGAAGCAAACGTTAATTTCGATCTAACCCATTACGGGACAGGCAGTTAAACGGGAATTACCTTCGTTCCACAGCCCACAGTAACGGGTTACCTGATTACTGAAAAGATACGTCGCAGTGCGCAAAGCTTTTCTCCTTGCAGTGGTGAGCTCGCAAAACCGCATCCTGCAGACAGATTTTTTGCGGGACGATTAATCACTGGCCACTGACCACTGCCTTCACATCACTTCGCCGCGCTTGCGCAGAAACGCCGGAACGTCCAGATCGTCCTGCTCGAAGTTTGTGACCATCGCGCTGCGCATGCCGTCCAGTGAAATCACTTCGCCGCCAGCATGGGCTAGCCCAGCATTTCCCATTGCAACCTGCGCCATCGCAACCGGAGATGGCTCCGCCATCCTTGTCTCTTCCATCCTCGGATCCGACGTCATCTCTCGATAGGGCTCAGGAAAAGTGGTCGCGCACGCCGGACCTACGGGGTCGGGAAAATCGCTGTTAGAGAAACCCATGGCATCATCGTGTGAGGATGCGAACGAGTGGTGCGCCTCCGCTGGCCGCTGGTGTGCCCGATTGACGCCTGCCCGGCTCACTTCCTTGAAGCCGGTAGCGATTACCGTGATCTTCACCGCGTCCTTCATCTTCTCGTCCATCACTGCGCCGAAGATAATGTTCGCATCTTCGTGGGCCGCACTTTGAATGATGGTGCAAGCCTGCTGTACCTCGGCCAGCTTCAGCGAAGCCGATCCCGTGATGTTGATCAGAATGCCGCGGGCGCCGTCGATCGCGCCGGCCTCGAGCAGAGGAGACGCAATCGCCCGCCGTGCCGCTTCTGTCGTGCGATTCGCCCGCTCGCAGTCGCCGTGCCCATTACTGCATAGCCCATGCGAGCCATGATCGTCTTCACGTCAGCAAAGTCGCGGTTGATGATGCCGGGAATCGTAATGATGTCAGAAATTCCCTGCACGCCCTGCCGCAGAATGTCATCGGCAATGCGGAACGACTCGAAGAACCCGGCGTTCTCCGCCACTGCCAGCAGCTTTTCGTTGGGGATGACGATGGTCGTGTCCACCGACTCCATCAGCTCGGCAATGCCTTTCTCCGCCTGCGTCATGCGCCGCTTGCCCTCAAAGCAAAACGGCTTGGTGACGACGGCTACGGTGAGCGCTCCCATTTCGCTGGCCAGTGACGCGATGATCGGCGCCGCGCCCGTGCCCGTACCGCCGCCCAGGCCCGTGGTCACGAACACCATGTCGGCGCCCTCGAGCGCCTCGATGATCTTGTCGGAGTCCTCGAGCGCAGCCTTGCGTCCCACCTCCGGATTCGCGCCCGCGCCCAGCCCGTTCGTGAGCTTCACGCCCAGTTGCAGCTTCACCGGCGCGCGCGACATGCGCAGCGCCTGCAAATCCGTGTTGGCGACGATGAACTCGATGCCCTCCACTCCGGCATCGATCATGCGGTTCACCGCGTTGCCCCCGCCGCCGCCCACGCCGATCACCTTGATCTTGGCATCGTTGAGAGGCTCTTCGTTAAAGCTGATGCGAATGCTCGAATCTTTTTTCATAAACTCTCCAATCTTTTCCGAACTCACTCGGTACTAGGTACTGGGTACTGGCTACTTCTCTATCCCACTAACATCGCCTTCAATCTCGATCCCCACCGATCCCCCTGAAACCCGCGCGCCAAGCGCGCCCTCTGTCCGTACGCCACCATGCCCAACACCGTGGCAAACTCCGGCTCCGCAAGCGTAGCCGGCATTTTTGCCAGAGGCGTAGGCCACGACAACCGCACCGCACGCCGTAACACTGACTCCGCGACGTCGAAAATTCCCGGCAGCCGCGACCCTCCGCCGCTGAGCACAATGCCCGCCAGACACGCTTCGAACATTCCGCTCTGCCGCAGAGTTTCGCGCATCATCTCAAACAGCTCGCGGGCCCGCGGCTCGAGAATTTCCGCGACCAGCCGCTGCGGCAGCAACCGCGAAGGCCGGTCGCCCACCGACGGCACTTCCACTTCATTCCCTTCCGGAATCAAAGTGACGATGGCATTGCCGTACACCTTCTTGATCTTTTCCGCCTCCGCCAGCGGCGTGCACATGCCCACCGACAAGTCGCTGGTGAAGTGGTCGCCTCCGACCGGAATCACTCCCGTATAAGCCACCGCGCCCTGCAGGAAAACAATCAGCTCGGTCGAGCCTGCACCGATGTCCGCGAGACAGACTCCAAGCTCCCGCTCATCGGCGCGCAAAACAGAATCGGCCGCCGCCAGCGGCTCATACACCGTGTCATCCACGTGGACGCCCGCACGATTCACCGCCGTAATCACGTTCTGCGCCGCGCTCGTCGCCGCCGTCACCAGATGCACTCGCACCTCCAGCCGCGCCGCCATCATGCCCAGCGGATCATGCACCCCGGCCTGATCGTCCAGAATGAATTCCTGCGGCAGCAGGTGCAGCACCTCGCGATCCGCCGGCAACGGAATCGCCCGCGCCCGCTCTACCGCCTGCTTGATCTCATCACGCCCAATCTCCCGCGGACGCGTGCCCAGGCTGATTCCGCCATGGCTGTTGACGCCGCGCACGTGCGCTCCGCCGATGCCCACAATGGCGTGCTCAACCGCCGCACCCGCCACGTCCTCCGCCGCCTCCACCGCCTTCTGAATCGACGCGACCGCCTTATCCAGTTCCACGATCACGCCTTTGCGCGAACCCCGGGACTCAGCCACGCCGTGCCCGCGATAGCGCAGGCCGCTGTCGGCGACCTCCACCATGAGCGCGCACGTCTTCGAGCTGCCCACATCGATCGCCGTCAGAAAATTTCCTTGCTGATTCGCCATTCGTTAATTAGTCCCTAAGTAAATTCTTCAACCTGAATCTCTGAAAAGCTACTCTTCCGTCGAACTCTTCACTCTCCTGGCCCCTGACTCGTCTGACTCTTAGCGATTGCCGGACTCGGCTTCTGACCGCCCTTGCCGGAAGATTTCGTCATCGGCCTCGGGGAGTTTGCCGGAGCAGGTTTCGTGGCCACTGCACGCCGTGCCCGTTGTCAGGGCCATGTCCAGCGCCACCCTTTGCGCTCGCCTTGCTCGCCGCAGCATTTTTCGTCGGCGCAGACGTCCCTTGGCTTCCTTGCCTGCG
This sequence comes from uncultured Acidobacteriaceae bacterium, assembly GCA_963800575.1. Lineage (GTDB taxonomy): Bacteria > Acidobacteriota > Terriglobia > Terriglobales > Acidobacteriaceae > Sulfotelmatobacter. Next base: position 132,801 of record CAWDBN010000015.1, on the reverse strand, counting down.
TCATCCGCTTCGTGCTTAGTGTTTTCTCCGTCTTCGCCGCAATCCTGTTGACCTTGGTTTTGCCCGCCTTCTTGATTTCCCGCCACCCCGACCTTCGGATCAAGCTTCTTCTCCGTCAATTCAAACGCAGGCTTGGGCACGGTCCGATCGTGTGGCGACAGATCATGCGGCGACAAGCGAGTCACCAGCGCCGCCGGCTTCACTCCCGCCGCTGCAGCCGCTCTCGCAACCGCCGGGCTCAACGCCGGCGCGGCTTTCGCGCTTCGCTGCATTTCCGGATTCACAATGATCTGGTTGTCGTAGCGCAGGTCCACCGACTCCAGCTTCTGGAACTGCTGCCGCCAAGCCCTGCGCGTGGCTTACATAAATCTTGTAGCGCCGCAGATAATCCGACGATCCCAGATGCACCAGCACATCGCCCGCCGGATCATTCACCCGCACCTTCACGTCTTCCAGATCGGTGAGATCCACTTCACTTAGATCCTGCGAATAGCGCGCCCCGCCTGAATCCAGGTCCCGCACCATCTCCTCATAAGTCTTCATGCGCGGCGCCCGCGTCGAAAGCGGCTCGCCCGGATTCATTCCCAGAATCACCGGGAAGGAATAGTGTGCTTCGCAGTCAGATCCATCAAGCGTCCCACCCGCGTCAATCAACGACATGCGCGGCCCCACGCGGGCAAATGCCACCGGCGTGCGCTCGTGAATCTCCACCACTCAGGCGGTTGGGAACGAACCGCATCACGCTGGCCGATTCCACCCACGGAATCTGTTCCAGTTGCGCCTTCTGCTGCGCCAGGGGAATAAAAAAGATGTTGCGCCCGATGTCGGCGCCCATCACTTCCATGATCTGCGCCTTGGTCACGTTCTGCATTCCTAGCGACTTCAATGTTGTCGCTCGATTCCACGCGGAAGCGCCACGAGCGCTCGCCATAGTGATACAACCACGCCGCCGCCAGCGCCGCCACACAGCACGCCGCCGCCGCCGCGGCAGCCCACAGCAAACGGTTCGCAGTTTTTTTCGGAAGAGAACTTCTGCGGGCGGAGACGCGCTTTTGCCCGCGCAGGAACGGAGATTCCTCGTCTACATCCAGGTCGACCAGGCGCGCATCGTCCATCTCCAGATCATGCCCTCGCAGATCATGGAGACCGCGCGCAGCCTCAGCGCTGGGCGGGTACAACTCCTCCTGCAAGATGGTGGAACCCGACTTCCGCGCCATCAGTTCAGGTCAGTTGTCGCTGTGGAATCGCTGAGCCTTCAAACTATAACTTCATTTTGCGATTTCAGATAGACAAAATGTTGGTTCTTTTTCACAGGAGGGAATCGCATTGGGCATCATGGAGGAGAATTCAGAAATTGAAGGCTGGAAAAGAACCATGTAGAGACAGCCGCCTCGGCTGTCCGGCCTGAGCCTGCCCTGAGAGAGCGCAGCGAACCGAAGGGGCGAAGCCCGGCCGTCCCGTCCCATCCCTCTCCACAAAAAAAGCGGACGCAGCCGTTTAGCCGCGCCCGCCTTTCCGGAGAACAAAAACCCTAAATCGGTCCACCGCCGGTCTCGACCCGCACCACCGGAGCCGGAATCATCGGCACCCGCGGAACCCTCACGCGGGGAACATTCACCCGCACCCGCGGACAAGCCACCACGGGAATCTCCAAAGTGTTAAACGCCACCGGCATCATGCGCACGCGGGCAACTCGCGCCTCGATCCGCGCCCGCTCCGCTTCCACTCGCGCCATCGCCGCTTCTTGCCGGGCCGACATGGCTTCAATGCTGGGCCATCCCGCTCTGCGTCCGAGCAATCTTGCCCTGGAACCGCGCCACGGCGGCAGCCAAACGGCAGGACGCAGTCTCATCCCGCGCCACAACCAGGTCGGCGTTCTCCACGAATCGCTCAACCCGCTCCGACGCCAATTCAACCAAAGACCCCGGCCGGTCAGCAACCCGCTCGATAGCCGCGTCGACAATCTGGTGCGCCCGAGCCAAGCCGCCATCCTGATAAAAGCCGTTCAGTCCCAGCGCCAGCACCCCAGCCGCCAGCCATCCCCAACCCTGTGTAGTCTTCATAGCCTAATCTCCATCTGGCAGATTGGACGAACCTCAGCCCAATCCGTTAGCAATAGAGAATACGCGGCCAGCTGGAAATTAGTTCCCTACTTCCACGCGCTCTTTCAGCTTTTCCAGAATCATCGGCCCCAACTGCGAAACGCTCCCCGCACCGAGGGTGAGGATCATGTCTCCCTCCTGCGCAACCGCCGCAGCCGCACTCACCGCAGTCGGCAAACGAACTCTACGTACTGAGCGCTCCGGTCCACCCTTCTCGCGAATAACTCGTGCCAACGCCTCTCCGCTCACCCCGTCGATCGGCTTCTCGCTCGCCGCATAAATGTCGAGCACGAACAGCGAGTCCGCATCGCCAAACGCGGCAGTGAACTCCTCAAGCAGATCGCGCGTGCGCGTGTAGCGATGTGGCTGGAAGACCACATGAATTTTGCGAAACCCGCACGACCGCGCCGCCGCCAGCGTCGCCTTGATCTCCGTGGGATGGTGCCCGTAATCGTCGATCACGCTAACGCCCGCCACTCGGCCCCGCAACTGAAACCGCCGGTCAACCCCGCGGAACTGGTCAAGCGCCGCGCGAATCGCCTCCACGCCAACATCCAACCCCACGCCAACCGCAATCGCCGCCGTAGCATTCAGGACGTTGTGCATGCCCGGCACATGCAGGGTGAATTCCCCTAAGTCTTGCTTGCGATAACTCACCCGAAAGCGGTTCAGCGGCCGTGAATCGCCGGCTTCCAGCCCCCGTGTTTGTACCCACTACACCCGGCTTGATCCAAAAATCCGATCCGCGCTTAGTCCCGTACGTCACGGTCCGCCGCTGCACTTCCGGCAACAACCGCCGCAGCAGCGGATCGTCGTTGCACGCCACGACCATCCCATAAAACGGCACCCGGTCCATGAACTCCAGAAACGTCTTCTTCACGTCCCGCATGTTGCGGTAGCAATCCATGTGTTCGCGATCGATGTTGGTCACCACCGATAGAATTGGAGACAATTTCAAAAACGACCGGTCGCTCTCATCCGCTTCAGCCACCAGATACTGCGACTTCCCCAGCCGCGCATTCGACCCCATTGCATCCACGCGCCCGCCGACAACTACAGTAGGATCAAGCCCACCCCCGGCCAGCACCGCCGCCACCATCGAAGTCGTAGTCGTCTTGCCGTGCATCCCGGCGATGGCGATGCCATACTTCAGCCGCATCAACTCCGCCAGCATTTCCGCCCGCTGAATCACCGGCACGTGCAGCTTGTGCGCTTCGACAACTTCCAGATTCTCCGCAGCGATCGCCGAACTCGTCACAACGACTTCAGAGCCTGCAATATTCTCCGCGCGATGCCCTTCAAAAATCGCCGCCCCCAGCCCAGCCAGCCGCTGCGTGACCGCAGAACTCTTCAAATCCGATCCCGAGACCTTGTACCCAAGATTCAGCAGCACCTCGGCAATCCCGCTCATGCCAATCCCGCCAATGCCCACGAAATGTATCTGCTGAATCTTGGCAAACATAAATGTGAACCGTAAGCCCTGTCATCCTGAGCGGAGTAAGTGCTTCGCGAAAGCGAAGCGCTTACGCAGTCGAAGGACCCCTTTCACTCAGGTGCGACCAGGGACTTGTCGAGGAGTTCTCTCAGCAGGTCCGCGCTGCTCCCAGCACTATGCAGCTAGTTTTCCATCCCCGCCAGCCGCGCCGCCATCGCCGCAATATCCCTCGCCGCATTCGGATGCGCCAACCCCCGCGCCGCCTCGCTCATCGCCTGCAACCGCCGCGGATCACCCAGCAAGGCCGCAATCGTCTCCGCCAGCCATACTCCCTCGAGCTTCGACTCCTCGACCACAACCGCCGCGCCAATCCGCGTCAGTGCCTCAGCATTCACCCTCTGATGATCATCCGCCGCCCGCGGAAACGGCACAAAGATCGCAGGCTTCCCAGCCGCCGTAATCTCCGCCACCGTGCTCGCGCCCGACCGGCACACCACCAGATCGGCCCGCGCAAACGCCGCGGGCATGTCTTCAATAAACTTGAAAACTTCCGCGGACTCTCCCGCCGCTCCGGAGAAAGACCGATACGCCGCCAGCGCGTCATTATAGTCACGCTCGCCCGTCTGATGAATGATGTGAATCCCCGGCGCCTGCCTCAGCAACTCCGGCAAGCACCGGATCATCGCCTCATTGATGGCATGCGCCCCCTGGCTTCCACCAAAAACCAGCAGAGTCGGAGTCCCGCCGCACTTAGCCTGAATTTCAAAGAACGCCTGCCGCACCGGTACACCGGTCACTTCCGCGTGACGAAAATATTTAGCGGTCTCCTCAAAATGCACGGCCGCGCCCGACACAAACCGCGCCACCACGCGATTCGCAAATCCCGGCACCACATTCGGCTCAAACGCCAGCGTAGGAATATGCTTGACGACCGCCGCCAGCATCGCCGGACCCGACGCATATCCGCCCACGCCGATCACCACGTCCGGCGCAAATTCATTCAGCATGCGGCCCGCGTCCCACATCGCCCGCGGCAAATCGAACACTGTCTTGGCCCGCGTCATCAGGCTCACATTCTTCAACTGTCCCACGCGCACCAGCCGCAGCGGATAGCCCGCCGCCGGCACCAGCCGGTTCTCGATGCCGCGCGCCGTCCCGACGAACAGCACCTCAGCCGCATAGCTTTTCTTGAGTTCGTCAGCGATGGCCAGCGCCGGGATCACATGCCCACCCGTCCCGCCGCCCGCCAGAATGGCCCGCATGCAGTGACTATAAATGATTAAGCGATTGAGTCATTGAGTGATTGGGCGATTGACCTGTCGAACGATCCTTTCAATCACTCAATGGCCCGATCGCTCATTGACTCAATGTCTTACTCTGCCTGCTTCGTAATATTCAGCAGCACGCCCACACAGGCCAGCGTCACAAACAGCGACGACCCTCCATACGACACCAGCGGCAGCGGTATCCCCTTGGTCGGCATCATTCCCAGCACCACGCTGATGTTGATGAACGCCTGCAGAACCACCATGCTCGTAATCCCCACCGCCAGGTATCGCCCGAAGGTATCCTCGGTCCTCCACGAAACCCGCATCCCGCGCCACAAGAAGACGGCAAACAGCGTCACCACAAACAAAGCGCCCACGAGCCCCAACTCCTCCGCAGTCACGGCAAAAATAAAATCAGTATGCGGTTCGGGCAGATAGAACAGTTTCTGCTTGCCTTCCATCAGACCCGTGCCCGTGATGCCCCCAGTGCCCACTGCGATCAGAGATTGAATCAGGTGGAACCCAGCCTTCTCCCGCTCCGCGTACGGATTCATAAAAGCCAGGATGCGCTCGCGCCGAAAGCTCACATGAAAAATCAAGAAATAAAGCGGCACCAGCGACGCCCCAAACGCATAGGCGAAATACCGCATCCGCATCCCCGCCACATAAAGGATGCAGGCCGCAATCCCGGCACAGGCGATCGCCGTACCCAGATCCGGCTCGAGCACGATCAGCCCGAGCAAGACGACTACCGGCGCGGCCGCCGGCGCCAGCGTGCCGCGCCAGTCATCCATGGTTTTCGTACGCGCTTCGAGAAAATAGGCGAGAAAGAGAATCAGCATCGGCTTCGCCAGTTCCGAAGGCTGAAAAGAAAACCCGCCGGCGCGCAGCCAGCGATGCGTGTTGTGCGACCGGTCAAGAAAAAATACGGAGATCAGCAGCAGCGTGGTCAGCCCCATCAGCGAAAACACCAGCGCCGGATGCTTGTAGCGCCGGTAATCCACCCGCATCGCTACCACCATCGCCACCAGGCCGGCCATGGCCCAGATCAACTGTTTCGACAAAAAAGCGTAAGGCGACCCAAACCGCTCCCGCGCCATCACCGCCGACGCTGAAAACACCATCACCAGCCCTACAAAAACCAGCAGCAGGGTGACAGTAAACAGCCAGCGATCGACGCTAACCCGCTTTGCCATGGGAAGTTCATTTCACCACGGAGTCGCGGGGAGAAAGAGGGGAATTGTTGATTGTCGATGGATGACTGTTGCTAGTCTTGGTTCCAAGCGGTCTGTCATCCTGAGCGTAGCAAGTGCTTCGCGAACGCGAAGCATTTGCGAAGTCGAAGGATCCCTTGCACCATTTCGCGTCCCACAGCCTCAAGAGGAGTTTCTATCTCCGCCACTTCACGCTAAACCCCGCACAATCTCCTTAAACACCTGCCCGCGCTGCTCATAATTCTTGAACTGATCAAAGCTGGCACAAGCGGGAGCCAGCAACACCACGTCACCAGGCTCAGCCACGGCATTCGCCTTACGCACAGCGTTCTCCAAAGTCTCGGCATGCACGACTTCAGCACCTTTAATCTGCGACTCAATCTTCCCCGCTGCCGCCCCAATCGTGTACACGCGCTTCACCCGCTGCCGCAGTAATTCGTTGAGCACGCTGTAGTCGCTGCCCTTGTCCTTACCCCCAAGAATGAGGTGAATATTCGCCGGAAACGATTCCAGCGCCTTGATGGTCGCATCCACGTTCGTAGCCTTCGAATCGTTGTAATAATCCACGCCGCCAATCGTCGCCACAAACTCCAGCCGGTGCTCGACCGCCTTGAAGTCGCGCACCGCCTGCCGGATCTTCTCCGGCGCACATCCCATCAGCGCCCCCGCGCACACCGCCGCCAGCACGTTTTCCAGATTGTGCGCACCCTTCAGCGGAATCTCAGAAACCGACAGAATCTGGCGTTGCCCGCGGCCATCGCGGAACAGAATGTTCCCCTCGCGCACCCACGCGCCCAGCTTCACTTCCTTCTGCCGGCTGAACCAGAACACCTGCGCCTTTGTCCGCGCCGCCATGGTCACGCAGGTGGGATCGTCTTCATTGAGCACCGCAAAGTCGTCGCCGCGCTGATTCTCAAAAATCCGCGCCTTCGCGTCCACATAACTCTCGAACGTCAGGTGCCGGTCCAGATGATCGGGCGTAACATTCAACACCACCGCAATCTTGGGATGGAACGTCTGAATCGTCTCCAACTGAAAACTGGAAACCTCCAGCACGATCGCCGTCTCCCGCGTCGCGCGCTCGGCGAGCGAAATCGCCGGAGTACCAATGTTCCCGCCGACCAATGTCGAGATTCCACCCGCCGCCAGAATCTCGCCCGTTAACGTCGTGGTCGTAGTTTTCCCGTTCGACCCGGTAATGGCCACAATCGGCCCCGGCAGAAAATGCGCCGCCAGTTCAATCTCGCCAATCACCGCCTCGCCCATGGCGCGGGCCTGCACCAGCATCGGCGCATCGACGGGAACGCCCGGACTGACCACAATCAAATCCTGCCCGCGAAACGTGCGCTCGCCATGCCCGCCCGTCTCAACCGTAATTCCATCGTCGAGCAGCGCGGGGATCTCGTTGCGGAGTTCATCTCCGCTCTTGGTGTCAGAAACAGTAACCCGTGCCCCGCGCGCTTTCAAAAAAAGCGCCGAGGCCACCCCGGACTTGCCAAGTCCAACCACCAGCACGCGTTTGTCTTTCAGTTCCATTAAGTATGTACTCCACCACAGAGGCACAGAGACACAGAGAAAGAAAAACAGATAAGTTGGTTTTCTCTGTGCCTCTGTGACTCTGTGGTGAATCAGTTCTTATCGCAGTTTCAGCGTCGTCAGCGCGAACAGCGCAAACACCAGCGACGCAATCCAGAACCGCACAATAATCTTCGACTCCGACCATCCCATCAACTCGAAATGATGATGCAGCGGCGCCATCTTGAAAATCCGCTTCTTGCGCAGCTTGTACGATCCCACCTGCAGGATTACTGACAGCGCCTCGATCACAAACACTCCACCAATGAACGGGAGCAACAGCTCCTGCTTGATGATCACCGCGACCGTCCCAATCGCCCCGCCCAGCGCCAGCGATCCTACATCGCCCATGAACACTTCCGCGGGATGCGCGTTATACCAGAGAAATCCGATCGACGACCCCACCATCGCCCCGCAGAAAATCGTCAGCTCACCGACCTGCGGCATACGCGGGATTTCCAGGTACGTGGCAAAAGTTGCGTGCCCGCTCACGTAAGTGAGCACGGTCAGCGCGCCCGCGGCAATCACCGTACAGCCGATCGCCAGTCCGTCCAGCCCATCCGTAAGATTCACCGCGTTGCTCGAACCCACAATCACCAGCACCACGAACCCGATAAAGAGCAGGAACGCCAGCGGCCAGAGATGCGGAAAACGTTCCCAGCTCTGCACCACCAGGTCTGGATGAAACTGCTTGAAGAAAGGAACAATCAGCTTGGTCGAATACATCCCATAAGTCTGCATGGTGATCAGCATCACCGCGATCACGATGCTGGTCGCAATCTGCAACCCCAGCTTGGCTCGCGCAGTTAACCCCAGATTCCGCCGCCGCGCCACCTTGGTGTAATCGTCAGTGAATCCAATCGCTGCAAACGCGCAGGTGGCAAAAACCGCGATCCAAACAAACCGGTTGCTCAGATCAGCCCACAAGAGAGTAGGCACTACAATGGCGATTGCAATGAGCAACCCGCCCATGGTCGGCGTTCCGGCTTTTTTCTGATGAGCCTTCGGACCTTCTTCCCGAATGTATTGTCCAATCTGGAATTCGCGCAGCCGGTTGATCACCAGCGGCCCCACGATCAGAGCAGTAAACAGCGCGGTAAGACTGGCAAACGCAGTGCGAAACGTGAGATAGCGGAAGATGCGGAACGGCGGGAAATAATGTTGCAGCTTCAGGAACAACAGCCAGTAGAGCAATCAGCCTCCTTCTAGGAATTAAGTCATTGAGCGATTGAGTGATTGGGTAGCTAACATCGCACCCAATCCGTACTAATCAATCAGTGGCTCAATCTCTCAATGACTCAATCTCTTCCACGTTTCCAGCGCCTTCTCCAGCTTCACTCCCCGCGAAGCCTTCAGCAAGACAACGTCGCCATCCCGCGCCACGCGCGCCAGCCATTCCCCGGCTTCCTCGGGCGTTGCCACAAACTCCGCCGGAGTTCCCGCCTTCCGCGCGCCTTCGACCATCGCCTGCGCCAGCCCCCTCACTCCAACCAGCACATCGATCTTCTTCTCCGCGATGTGTTCGCCAGCCAGCCGGTGCATCTCGTCACCCGCCGGCCCCAACTCCAGCATCTCGCCCGCCACCACGATGCGCCGCTTGGCCGTCATCGTGGCCAGCGCATCCACCATCGCTTCCAGCGCCTTCGGATTCGAATTGTAACAATCGTTGATCACCGTGATGTTACCCACTTGGAGAACCTGCCCGCGCTTGTCCGCCGGAGCCAAAGTAGCCAGCTCGCCCACGGCCTCGACCGGGTTCAGCCCGCGCTCGAGCCCGACTGCTACCGCCGCCAGCGCATTCAGCACATTGTGCTCGCCCACCAGCGGCAGCGTCGCATGTTCGCGAACCCTTCCGATCACCACATCGAACTCCACGCCGTCCGTTCCGTTCGACTGGACATTTTCCGCCCGCACATCCGCAGCCGCACGCGTCCCATACATCACAACTTTGCCCTTGAAGTCCCGACCAAACTGCGAAACGTACTCATCGTCGGCATTCAACACCGCTACACCATTTGCGGGCAGCGACTCCACCAGCTCATATTTCGCCCGCGCAATCCCCGCCAGCGAATCAAAAAACTCCAGATGCACCGGCGCGACGTTGGTCACGACTCCAATCTCCGGCTGTGCGATCTTCGTCAGCGTCCGGATCTCCCCCGCATGTGACATCCCCATCTCGATCACAGCGACGTCGTACTCCGGCTCCAGCTTCAACAGCATGAGCGGCAAGCCAAAATGATTGTTGAAGTTCCCTTCCGATTTCAGCACCCGAAACCGCGCGCTGAGCACATGCGCGATCGCTTCCTTCGTAGTCGTTTTCCCCGCCGACCCGGTCACCGCGATCAGCGGCTTCCCCCAAAGCTTCCGCACCGCTGTAGCCAGGGTCTGCAGCGCAACCAGCGTATCTTCAACCGTCAACAACCGCCTCTCGCGCGGATACCGGCTCAACTGATCCTTACGCACGACTGCCGCAATTGCCCCGTTTCCGAGCGCCTGCTCCACGAAATCGTGCCCATCCAGCCGCTCGCCCTTCACGGCAAAAAAAAGCTGGCCCGCCCGCACGCTTCGCGAGTCGATCGAGTACCCTTGCGCCAAATGTTCAGGATCAAACCCTCCCACCGCGGAAACAAACTCGGCGATCCTGGCAAGCGTAAGCTTCATTCTGAAGAACCTCTGATTACTTCCGCAATCCCGGAAAACAGTCATCCTGAGCGGAGGTTGCGCTTCGCGAACGCGAAGCACAACCGCAGTCGAAGGACCCCTTGCCCGGCCACACTATCATTGGCTCCGCAAGGCATTTCTACCACCACCCCGCGCTTGTAACTTTCTTGCGTGCGGGGACGGGTGCAAACTCTCACCTAATCATTGCGCTTGGGATTTAGAAGCCCCGCACTCAAACCCCGCAGCCCGCAGCGCCTCACGCGCCACTTCCAGATCATCGAACGGAACCGATCCCTCCCGCGTGACCTGCACCTTCTCATGTCCCTTGCCCGCCAGCAGCACGATGTCTCCCGGCCGCGCCTCGCCAATCGCCAGCGCAATTGCCTTACGCCTATCGGCCTCCACGCTGTACTTCACTCCAGTTTTCTGCAGCCCCACCACAGCATCATTAATAATCGCAACCGGATCCTCACTCCGAGGATTGTCCGAAGTCAGCACTACGAAATCACTTCCCCGGCCCGCAGCCTCGCCCATCAGCGGACGCTTCTTCCGGTCGCGATCCCCTCCACATCCAAACACCGTCAACACTCTTCCCTTCGCGGCCGAAACCAACTCTCGCGCCAGCGCGGTCAAGTTCCGCAAAGCATCGTCGGTATGCGCATAGTCCACCACGACAGTGAACGGCTGCCCGCAGTCGACACGCTCAAATCTTCCCGGAACGCAAGCGAGCCTGTCGATCCCCGCCGCAATCGCCTGCGCCGAACACCCGCGCGCATAGCCGGCTCCCGCCGCCGCCAGAATGTTGTACACATTCACCCGCCCAATCAGCGCCGAGAACACCGCTATCTTCACCTCCGGCATCACCAGATCAAATCGCGTCCCCCGCGTCGTGATTTCCACTTTCTCCGCATGCAGATCGCCGCGCTCCCATCCATACTTCAGAACGACGGAGCTGCGCTTCCGGCTGAACTCTGCCAGCTTCGCTCCGTACTCATCATCCAGATTGGTCACCACGGCCCGCGGCGCGTCCGTACCGCAGCCCTCAAACAGCACCCGCTTGGCCGCGAAGTACTCCTCCATGGTTTTGTGATAGTCAAGATGGTCGCGCGTCAGATTAGTAAAGACAGCCACATCAAATGGCACGCCAAACACACGCTCCTGCGCCAAAGCGTGTGAGGAAACCTCCATCACCGCATCAGTCGCCCCGCTGCCCAACGCCTCGCTGAAAATGCGATTCAGTTCCAGCGCCTCCGGAGTAGTATGCGGCGCCGGCAAAATCTTTCCGGCCACGTGATATTCAATCGTCCCGATCAGCGCGCTCTTGCGCCCCGCCGCCGTCAAAATTGATTCCAGCAGAAACGCGGTCGTGCTCTTCCCGTTCGTCCCCGTGATTCCCGTTATCGCAATCCGCTCCGCCGGCTTCTTATAGAAGTTCGCGCTGATCCGCGCCAGCGCCCGCCGCCCGTTTGGCACCACCGCCCAGGCCACTCCAGAACGCGGCTTCTCTGCCGCCGAATCCGTCACCACGGCCACGGCCCCAGCCGAGATTGCCTGATCGATAAAGCGGTTGCCGTCGCTCGACTCGCCCCGCATGGCCACAAACAAGCCCCCCGGCTTCACCCGGCGCGAGTCATATTCCACACCACTCACGCCCGGATCCCCGCTGTGCGCGAGAACTTCCGCTCCATAGAGCACCTGTTGGAAGGTCATTGCTGAGAATTATATGGCACTGGGACTACGGCATAGCCGCGGAGCAGCGGCAGAATGCAGCCCACAGCTTGCCCTGAGCTAGCCGAAGGAACGCAACCTGTGGGTGATAAGGAGGGGGAACAAGCCCCGAAGCGGCGAAAAAAGAAGCCTCCGCACATCCCTGACCCTGATCCCTGACCTCTGATCCCCGGTTACCAACGGAACGTTCCCTGCCTCGCCGCTCAGGGCTACATTATTCCTATGTCCACCGGAACAGGTTCCGCCAAATACCGCTGCGCCCAGTGCGAAATGGCAGAAGATCAATGCGAATGCGACAAGTACTGCTGCCTCTGCCAGACCGTCCTCGAAGTCCGCGTCTGCGAGGACGGCCTCATGTACTGCGAGCCCTGCCGTGTCGCCTGCGACTACAAGACCTCCAGCTAGAACCTCTAAATCACCACCGCTTCCTTGTATTCCCCAAACACCCGCCGCATGGCATCTGAAATCTCGCCCACAGTCGCGTAAGCCTCCACCGCAGCCAGAATCCGCGGCATCAAGTTAGCCCCCGACCGTGCCGCCTCCTCCACGCCCGTCAATGCGGCCTTCCACGGCCCCGCATCCCGGCGCGCCCGCAAAGCCCGCACGCGCTCGATCTGCTTGAACTCCAGCCCCGGATCAATCTTCTGAATCGGAATCGCCTTCTCCTCTTCCACCTCAAACCGGTTTACTCCCACCACGACCGCGTCCCCAAGATCGACGGCCTGCTGATACTCATACGCCGCGTTCTGAATCTCCTGCTGCACGAATCCGCGCTCAATCGCCTTCAGCATCCCGCCCATCACTTCAATCTTCCCCAGATACTCCGCCACACGCTTCTCGATCTCATTGGTAAGCGATTCAACATAATAAGACCCAGCCAGCGGATCGATCGTCTGCGCCACCCCCGACTCATACCCAATCACCTGCTGCGTGCGCAAAGCAATGCGCGCCGCCTGCTCCGTCGGCAGCGCCAGAGCTTCGTCATAAGAATTCGTGTGCAGCGATTGCGTCCCGCCCAGCACCGCCGCCAGCGCCTGGATCGCCGTGCGCACAATATTATTTTCCGGCTGCTGCGCCGTCAGCGTCGAACCCGCCGTCTGCGTGTGGAACCGCATCATCCACGACCGCGGATTCTTAGCCTTGAAGTGTTCCCGCATGATCCGCGCCCACATCCGACGCGCCGCGCGAAATTTCGCCACCTCTTCCAGAAAATTATTGTGCGCGTTAAAGAAGAAAGACAGCCGCGGCGCGAACTCGTCCACATCCAGCCCCGCCTTCATCGCCGCCTGCACGTAGGCCATACCGTTGCCCAGCGTGAACGCCACTTCCTGCACCGCCGTCGATCCTGCTTCCCGCATGTGATAGCCAGAAATCGAAATCGTATTCCACTCCGGAACGTTTTCCTTCGCCCAGGAAAACATATCTGTAATCACGCGCAAAGCCTGCTGTGGCGGATAAATATACGTTCCCCGCGCGATATATTCCTTCAAAACATCATTCTGCACCGTGCCCGAAAGTTTGCGGATCTCCGCACCCTGCCGCCGCGCTACCGCCACGTACAACGCCAGCAGAATCGATCCCGTGGCATTGATAGTCATCGATGTAGAAATCTTCGTCAGATCGATGCCCGTGAACAACCGCTCCATATCCTCGATCGAATCAATCGCCACGCCCACCTTGCCCACTTCACCGGCCGCGAGCACATGATCCGAATCCATCCCGATCTGCGTGGGCAAATCAAATGCCACAGAAAGCCCGGAAGTCCCGTTCGCCAGCAGATACTTGTAGCGCTTGTTCGACTCCTCGGCGTCGCCCATGCCCGCATACTGCCGCATGGTCCACAACCGCCCGCGGTACATCGTGGCCTGCACGCCCCGCGTAAACGGATACTCCCCCGGATACCCAACCTCGCCCTCGTAATCCGATCCCTTCAAATCAGCCGGCGTGTACAGAGGCTTGATCGGGATGTGAGACGAAGTCTCAACTTCCGTAGCCAACCCCCGCGGAGCTTTGACCGTTTCTGCCATGATTACCGCTCTTTCCAAGCCCTGAACCTGCTGTGGATCATCCGCCTTACCACTCAGGAGTCTCTATCAGTAACTGCTCATGCCCCTGTGCATCCAGCCAATTCAGAGTTAGTTTCCGGTCTCTGATCGCAAATCTAAACCTATACTGCCGGATGCGGCCTTTCCGTCCGATGTGATTCAATATTGCGGAATCGCCCTTGTCTGTGGCGCCGTCCGCACTTGCCACAAGAAGATAGGGGCCGGTTGCGAGTTCCTCCACTTTGATCTCGTATACACCTTGTTCCGCATCACACACCTCGACGGCACGGGCCTTGCTTCGCTCCGCGTGCTGCGGAATCTCCAGGATGTCGCCGTAGCTGGATTCGGGGATCTGTTTGCCATGTGAGCCTTCACCCGTCGTCCGCCCCAGCGGATCGGTAATACCGAGTTCTACAGCGGGGAAGCCGTCGCGCCGTGGCGCCATCGCAGCAACGCTGACAAAGGACCTTCCCAGACAGGAAAACCTTAGCGACTCTTTTGGCTGTGCTGAATCCCCGGCGGGTGAAATGCGTATAGCGATCAAGAACATCGTTACAAGCACTAAGCGCGACATTTCATCCACCGCCCACGTCCAACATCACCCGTGATTGCCCACATAAGTCTTTGTCATTCCGAAGCGCGCAGCGCATAGAGCCTGCCCTGAGCGAAGCCGAAGGGAACCCGCTGCCGCCCTCAGCGCCCCGACTCCCGCCCACGTTACCGCGCTCCCCGACCCTTCTGCCTCACCCTCCAGAACGAACTAACCCCAAACCACGCAAACGTCACAGTGAAACAGACTGCCACCACCACGCGCCCCATCCCAACCCGCCCGGCCGCATACTTCGCATACTCTTTCACCGCAGCAAACCCGCCACTCGCGGCAATCACCAGGAAAACCAGCCCGGTAACCTCCAGCCACAGCTGATGCAGCACCCTGCCAAAGGCCCGCGCCGTAGCCGACAGGGCGCCGGTCGCAGCCCGAACCGTCCGGCTGCGCTTGGCCTGCTCGGAAGCAACCCGCGCCGCCACTCCCAACTTTCGTGCTGTGGAAACCTTGCTCACGGCCTCGATTTTAACAGCCTCTGGCGCTACAATGGCGCAAGCCTGCGCAGGCCCGCAAACCGTTCGACCTCCGCAGGCATCTAACGGATAGCTTGGGGTTCGCGCCTGGCAACCGGCGATCGGGGGACCAATTGGATCAGCAACTCAAACAACTCATGAAGGAACTCGGCGAAGCCATCAACGAGTCTCTCTCCGATTCCGAACAGATCGCCGAAGTCGTCTCCCGAATCAAAGAAGGCGGATACGACATCTTCCTGGTTCTCGAAGCCACCATCGGCGTCAGCAAGCAGGGCGAAAAATCCTCCGACAAGACTTCCCTGGTGACCACTCTCTCGACCAATCCCGAATTCAAAATCAGCGACCAGGATATGAAGTTCCTGAAATCTCTCCGCATCCGAATCGAAGAAGAAAAATAAAACCTGACACCGCTCATGTGGAGACAGCCGCCTTCGGCTGTCCCGGCAGGAGCGAAAGCTCCGCCGCATCTTCCCAATTCTGGACCGCGGTCCCTGGTCACGCTCAAATCCGACCTAACCCGCCCGCGCGGCAACTTTCCCGCCTGTGCTACCATCTACTGTTTTTCTGGGTCGCCTCATGTCCATGAAAGACACTCTCGGAGTCCTTCTCGCAGGCGGCGCTGGAGAACGCCTTTATCCTCTCACCCGCGACCGGGCCAAGCCCGCCGTCACCTTCGGAGGCATGTATCGCATCATCGACATCACTCTCTCCAACTGCCTTAACTCCGACCTCCGCCGCGTCTACATCCTCACCCAATACAAAGCTTTATCCCTCAACCGCCACATCCGCGAAGGCTGGAACATCCTCGGCCGCGAAGTCGGAGAGTTCATCGAAGTCCTTCCCCCCATGAAGCGGGTCAGCGACCAGTGGTATCAAGGCACCGCCGACGCCGTTTACCAGAACATTTATTCCATCGGCTCCGAGCAGCCTAAGCACGTCCTCATCCTCTCCGGCGATCACATCTACAAAATGGATTACGGCAAGATGATGAAGCAGCATCTCGATTCCTCCGCCGACATCACCCTTGCCACCATCCAGGTCGATCCCGCGGAGACTTCCCGCTTCGGCGTGGTCGACGTCGACAAAGACGGCCGCATCAACGGCTTCGAGGAAAAGCCCGCCAAGACCGAACTGCGTTCCCCGTGGAACGCTGAGAGATGTGCCGGCTCCATGGGCGTCTACCTCTTCAATGCCGACGTCCTGATCCCCGTCCTGCTGAAAGATGCCGAAGACCAATCCTCCAGCCACGACTTCGGCAAAGACATTCTCCCCAAAATGGTCGCCGACTATCGCGTTTTCGCCTACGACTTCGTCGACGAAAACAAGAAGGAAGCTCTCTACTGGCGCGATGTAGGCACGCTCGAGGCCTACTACGAAGCCAACATGGATATCGTCTCCGTCTCCCCCATCTTCAACCTCTACGACCACGACTGGCCCATACGCACTCACCAGCGCCAGTACCCGCCTGCCAAATTCGTCTTCGCCGAGAAAGATCGTAAGGGCACAGCCCTCGATTCCATCGTCTCCAACGGCTGCATCGTCTCCGGCGGCCTGGTCAGGAACTCCATCCTTTCCCCCGACGTCCGCGTGAACTCCTATTCCGAAGTCGATCAGTGCATCCTGTTCTCCCACGTCGCCGTCGGACGCCATTGCCGCATCCGCCGCTGCATCATCGACCGCAACGTCCATCTCCCTGAAGGCACCACCATCGGCTATGACACCGAAGCCGACCGCTCCCGCTACTTCGTCACCGATAGCGGCATTACAGTCGTGACCCGCGATTATTCCCTTTTTGAGAATCCCGTAACCGTCGACTATTTCACCACTGAGTAAACTCCAAAACCTGCGCGGATAAGGCATGCCCCGGCTGCAAACCCAGTCTTCCCACCCCGGTACCGACGAATCAAGTATCCAAACATTCGCTGCAATTTAGCTTATTATGCGATTGACGCTGCGGGTCCGCAGGCGCATAATCCGGCCATCGGTCTCCATTTGCAGATGTTTGGCGGTCTACTGCCAGCGAAAGGTCAAACTCTCTGAGTCAACCACCTCGGTCGCGTATTTCCTCGCCACTTGACCGGGAAACCAAGCTTAAAGATACAAGGGCCAAAGATCAGTTTCTACAAGGAGCGAATTCCATGAGGCGTACCCGTTTCACGAAACCCATTCCACTGATCGCAGGGCTGCTCTCCGGCCTGCTGGTTGCGATCCTGGCTGTTCCACTCGGCGCCCAACCGGTGCCCAAAGCCCAACCGTATTACGACATCGCCAAGGAAGTCACGCTGAATGGCACCGTGTCGAGCGTGGTCACCAAAGGCGCACACCTGATGCTCTCGACTACCTCCGGAACCGTGGATGCAAATCTGGGAAGGTGGGCTTTCATGGGCAAAGGAGCGCTCCACGTCGCCCCCGGTTCGCGCGTCGCAGTTACCGGCGTGATGAAGACCTATAACGACAAACAAGTCTTTATCGCCCGCACCGTGAAGGTGGGCAGCCAGGTCTATACCATGCGCAACGAGCACGGCATTCCTGTGTCGCCGCAGGCACGCGCGCATGCCGGCCAGAAACCCGCGCCGTTTAACAGCCGCGGCGCACAGAAAGGGGAGTCTCTATGAACTGCAAAATGAACCGCAAACTTTACGGGATCTCGCTCGCCGCAGTTTTCTTGGCGATAAGCTTCTTGACGAGCTGCAGCAGTTCGAGCTCGACTCACACCACCCCTCCTCCTGTAAGCACGACTCCTTTCGCGTTCTATCTGAGCGGGCAGGAAGAAATTAATGACGGCCCCAACTACTACGCTCTCGCGGGCGCAGTGACCATTGATGCAAGTGGCAACGTCACCGGCGGTGAACAAGACTACAACGACGGCTTTGGACTCACTTCACCTGAGCCCAGCGGCGACTCAATCACTGGGGGAACTCTGACGGTGGACTCTACCGGCCAGGGCACACTCACCCTGATGACGAACAACACGGCCCTTGGCGTAAGCGGAACCGAAACTCTCGGCGTCCAGTTCGCGAACGCCGACCACGCCCTCATCACTCAGTTCGATGGGTCCGCGACCTCAAGCGGAAGCCTGGACCTGCAGACACTTTCGGGCACACCCTCGGGCGGTTTTGCCTTCACCATGTCGGGAGTGGACGCCTCCTATAACCCAATCGCGTTCGGGGGCGTGTTCACCATCCCTGCAGCATCCACCGATGAGGTCGACGCCAACGATAATGGAACTCTGGTAGCCGCGGCGCCTTTGACCGGAACCGCTCTCGGCTCAGCCGATGCTTTCGGGCGCGGCGCTGTCACCACCAGTCTCGAATACGGCAGTACGCCGATCCTGTTCAACTACTACATCGTTGGTCCGGAAGTGATAAGGATCATCGATGTGGATCCCAGCACAACGGAAGCAGGCACCGACTCGGCCGTCGGCTCAGCCTTCGGCCAGGGCTCGACCACAGGCGCCTTCGCCGACACGTCGCTCGGCGCCTCCATTTTCGGAGTTGCCGGCGCCCCGTTCGGATTTAACTACGGCACGGCCGGCCAGTTCACTACCAACTCCACTAACGGTTCCTTCGCGGGCGTCGGAGAAGATGCTGAGTTAGGGACCTTCATATCGGGCGCGGCTTCCACGCTCACCGGCCCCTACACCATTGGAACCAATGGATACGGCAGCCTCACCATCGGCGGTTTTGGAGTCAACAGCCAGGTCAGCGCGATGCAGGTTTATGCGACGGACCCGACTCTCGATCTGATGGATCCCAATAACGCAGGCGGCAATCCCGACGTAGGCGGCGCTCTCCTGCTTGACTTCGACGAAGGTCTTGCCGGAGGCACAGGAGTCGTGATTTCGCAAACGGATACCACCGCTACGGATTTCAATGGCACCTACACCGCTGGATGGCAGGATTTCAACAACCTCTCAGACTGCGGCGCCTGCGAGTTCGACATGATCGCGAATGGAACGATGACCTCCGGTGGCGCCTTAAGCCTCACCGAAGGAGAGGTCAGCGATCCCTTCTCGACGCTGGATGCGGGAGCCACGACCATCACCGGTGCCACATTCACCGGAACCCCAACCCCAGACGCCGTCAACGCTGGGCGCCTCACACTGTTGTCGACCGATGCGGCACCAGGGGGTTCGCTGGTGGCTACCATCGGCACCGCAACCATACCGTTCGACGCGGTCCTCTATCAGGCCAGTGCCTCACAGCTGTTCTGGGTCGAATTTGACCTTGACAGCGTATTCCTTGGCTCCCTCGAGGCGCAGGGATCGCTAACCGGAGTACCCGCTGTGAAACGCGCGGCGAAAGTCCAGGCGAAACACTAACAACAACGGGCACAGCCGCAATCATCGGCTGTGCCCATAAAATTCCGTTCCACTCAGTGGCGCACTCCGGTGCGCCACTTTTTTTCCGGAGAAAAGACGAGCGACAACCGAAGCCGCCTTCCCCTCCGCACAGAAGTCCCCGCTCCCCTCGCTGCTACAATCCCTGTTTCACAGAACCAGCACCACGGATGCCGCGAACTTACAGCACTACATCCGCGTACTGTCTTGTGAGCCAGTTCGAGAGTTTAGGTTTAGCCGAAAGCTGAGAGCCGAAAGCTGACAGCTGACAGCTGAAAGCCGACAGCAGTTCCGGGGAGCTTCACTTTGGAAGACGTTCAGGTAGTCGCGATGCTGGTCCGCCGCTGTATTGCCGGCGACGCCGCTGCCTGGGAAGAAATCGTCCAGACCTACAACCGCCGTATCTATAACATCTGCTACCGCTTCGCCGGATCATCCGACGACGCCGAAGACCTCGCCCAGGAAGTCTTCATCAAGATTTACCGCACGCTCGCAACCTACGACAGCTCCAAGGGAGCCTTCGTCACCTGGGTCACCACCATCACCCGCAACCTGCTGGTCGACCATTTCCGCAAAACCAAGCAGGACCGCATCACCGATTCGCTCGACGCCACGTCGCCACATGAAGACGCCCAACCCCTGAGCGAGCAAATTCAGGACCAATCCGCGCCTCCCGACCAGCACGTTCGCCGCCGGGAGGTCGCCGAAAGCATTCACGCCGCCCTCGCCAGGCTCTCGCCAGAGCTTCGTGAGGCAGTGATTTTAAGGGACTTACAGGATTTTGACTATCGTGAAATCGCAACCGTTTTGAAGGTACCGGAGGGCACTGTGAAATCTCGAATAAATCGTGGCCGGGCGGAACTTGCCCGCCTCTTACAACGTACCTATAGGCAGGTGATGTGATGCCAGATCACACCAAAAACGACCACACCAATAACGGAATGCAGTGTCACGATTTTGACACGCTGCTCAGCGACGCCCTCGATGGCGTTCTGACCGGCGCTCAACTCGACACCTTCCAAGCCCACGCCCGGACTTGCTCCGCGTGTGGGCCGCTGCTCGCCGATGTAACGGCCGGCCGCAACTGGCTGAAGGATCTCACGGAGGTGGAGCCTCCAGTCAGTCTGGTGACCAACATCCTGGCGTCCACAACGGGCGTTGACACCCAACGCCTGCGGGTAAATGTGCCCGCGTCGCAGCCCGGCGTTTCCTGGCTTGAGAAGTTGCAAGCCTGGGCATCGCAAGCGCTGCAGCCAATCTGGGGCACGGTGCGGCAGCCGCGGTTCGCCATGTCGTTTGGCATGGCGTTCTTCTCGTTGTCGGTCGCCCTGAGCGTGCTCGGCGTCAAACCCGCCGACCTGCGTTCAGTCAGCCTGCGTCCCGCCGCGATACGGCACACGTACTACAATGCGGAAGCTCGCGTAGTCCGTTATTACGAAAACATCCGGCTGGTCTACGAGGTGGAATCGCGCGTGCGCGAACTCAAGCGCAACGTCGCCCCCGCCGCCGAACCCGCGCCGGAAAGGGATAAAGAAAAGAAAGATCCCAAGAACGACACAACCGAACAGCCCGAGCAGAAGCAGGAGCGTAATTACACCCAGACCGAGAACCATCTGGTTCTGGCCTGCGCGCCTGTGGATTCGTCTGTAAACGATCCGTCTATCAACGATCCGTCTGTAGTGTCGGTGACCACGTACAGGAGGTTCGTATGAACTGCGCCAACCACAGCAACATTGCCGCGGTCGCTTTCTGCCGCACCTGCGGCAAGCCGCTCTGCGCGGCTTGCACCCGCGACGTCCGCGGAGTCATCTACTGCGAGCCCTGCCTCGCTGCCCGTCTCGATGGCACGGTCGCCGCAGCCGGATTCGTGCCTCCGCAAGCCGTGTATCCACCCGCGGGAACTGGCCCCAGGCCTTCAGGCTCCGGCCCCAATCCCGCAGTCGCAGGCATCCTCGCCGGATTCTTTCCCTTCGGCGTCGGCGCCGTCTACTGCTCGCAATACGCCAAGGGACTGGCCCACCTGCTGATCTTCGTGATGCTCATCTTCGCCTCCGATCACGCAGGTAACTGGGACTGGATCTTCGGCCTCGGGATCGCCTTCTTCTACGTCTACCAGATCATCGACGCCGTCCGCACCGCCCGCGCTCTTCAGGAAGGCCAGCCCGCGCCCGATCCCATGGGCCTCGGCCAGACCTTCAGCATGGGCGAGAAGTTCGACGCCGGTAAAGTGCCGGTCGGCGCCATCGTTCTCATCGGACTCGGCCTTCTGTTCCTGCTGCACACGATGCGAATCTTCGAAACCGATTTAGACCGGCTCTGGCCGCTGATCCTCATCTTTCTCGGTGGCTGGATGTTTTATCGCAACTATGAGCGCGCCCAGCATTCGTGCGGCTGCGGCCGCTGCATGGCGCGTTGCATGATGGGACCGGCGCTCGTGCTCACCACCGGCATCCTGTTCCTGCTCGACAGCATGGATATCGCCGAGCTGCACCGCACCTGGCCGGCCTGGCTTCTGGTAGTCGGCGTCGTCAAACTGCTGCAGAGCAGCGCCTCGTCCGCCGGACACGTTGGCCCGCTGCCTCCGGTGCCTCCAGGAGTAGCAGCTGCCGCCCCAGCCGCCCGCTTTCTCGAATCAAGCTCCCTCTGGGCAGGCTTCGTCAAATCAGGCTTCGCCAGATCAAGGACCAACATCTTCTTCCGGGGAGGTACACAATGGCTAGCCCAACCCAACCTCCCATCGCGCCTCTTCCGCCGCGCTATCGCCGCCGCTCTTTTGCCGGGCCGCTGGTCCTGATCATCCTCGGCCTCGTGTTCCTGCTCGGCAACCTGCACCTGATTTCCTGGATGCGCCTGGGAACTCTGTTCGCTCACTACTGGCCTCTGCTTCTGATCCTCTGGGGCATCATCAAGCTGGTCGAGTATCAGCAAGCTCAACGCGACGGCGTTCCCACTCGCAGCATCGGATTCGGAGGAGTCTGTCTCGTCATCTTCATCGTCGTCTGTGGGCTCATGGCCACGCAGGCCTCGCGTGTTCATTGGGAAGAATTCCGCAACAATATCAACATCGATGACAGCGACCTCGACAACATTTTCGGCGAGACCTTCAACTACGACGACCATCTCGAACAGGATATCCCGCCCACAGTTACCACCCTGCGCGTCAACGACGATCACGGCGCGGTCCGCGTCACCCCCTCCGACGACAACAAAATCACCGTCGCCATCCGCAAAAAAGTTGGCGCCGAAAGCCAGAGCGATGGCGACAAATACAATGCAGCGACGAAACCGGCGATTACCTCAACCGGAACTCTGTTGACCCTCGACGCCCGGACACAAGCCGCCGGCAACCACTCGGTCCAGACCGATCTCGACATCTCCATTCCCCGCAAGATGGCGCTGCAAATAACCTCGCGCCACGGCGAAGTCTCCGTGACCGGCCGCGACGGCCAGGTCGAGATCAATAACCAGCACGGCGAAGTTTCCGTGGAAGACGTCACCGGCAACGTCAGCCTGACGATCGAAAGAAGCTCCGCCAAGGTCGAACAGATCACCGGCGACGTTCACATCGACGGCCGCCTGAACGAAGTCTCCGTCACCGACATCAAAGGCTCTGCCCAGTTCGACGGCGAATTCCAGGAGAGCGTCAAGCTCGCCCGCATCACCAAGAGTGTCGCCTTCAAATCTTCCCGCACCGATCTGGAGTTCTCCCGCATCGACGGCGATCTCGATCTCGATTCCGACGACCTGCACGCTGACCAGATCACCGGGCCGCTCCATCTGACCACGCGCTCCAAGGAAATTCGCCTCGAAGATGTTTCCGGCGACGTGCGCGTGCAGAATGAACACGGCGGCATCGAACTCTCCATGCGCTCGCTCGGCAACGTGCAGATCGATAGCCGCAACGGCGACATCAATCTGAGCGTGCCCGACAAATCCGGCTTCCACCTCGACGCCCAAACCCGCGACGGAGAAATCCAGTCCGACTTCCCCGAACTGAAGATTGACAACAGCGAGCACGAGGCCAAAGCCACCGGCACCGTAGGCAACGGCTCTTCTCACATCGTGCTCAACAACGAGCACGACGGCATCGAGATTCGCAAAGCCGCAGCCAAGCCCGCAGTTGCGACACCCCCAACTCCGCCAACCCCATCGAAGCCAGCAAGATCCCTACCCCCACCCAAATCCAAAGTCGAACCCACAGAAAACTAGCCTGTCATCCTGAGCGAAGCATGATCGTCCAAAGGACGATCATGCGCAGTCGAAGGACCCCCTACCCGCAGGCAGCCACAAACAAGCGTTGCAAGGAATTCCCATCCCACCCCGTGCCTCTTACTTTTTCCCCACACCGCCGGCGGCCTTTAACCGCAGGGCCAAAGGCTCTGCTCCACCCTCCGTGCCATCCCCATCTTTGCCTTCCTTCCAACCATCTGCGAAACTGACCATGTCCGCACAGCCACTGAGAACTGAGAACCGGGAACTGAGAACTGCCCCATGGGCCGCATCCACGTACTCCCCGAGCACGTCGCCAACAAAATCGCCGCCGGCGAGGTAGTCGAGCGCCCGGCCTCGGTGGTCAAGGAGCTGCTCGAGAACGCGCTCGACGCAGGCGCGACCCGCATCAAGATCAACATCGAGGCTGGCGGGAAAAAGCTGATCCAGATCATCGACAACGGTTGCGGCATGGTGCGCGACGATGCCATGCTCGCCTTCGAACGCCACGCCACATCAAAGATCAAAGACGCAGAAGATCTGCTGAGCGTCGTGACACTGGGATTTCGCGGCGAGGCTCTGCCCTCCATCGCCTCGGTCTCGCGCCTGCACCTCGAAACCCGCGCCGCTGCCTCGAACGAACAAGGGTCGACGGAACAAGCTGCCTCAGCCGGAACCATTCTCGAAATCAACGGCGGCAAAATGGCGCGCGTTGAAGAAGCCGGCCTTCCCGAAGGCACGTCCATCACCGTGCGCGATCTCTTCTTCAATACCCCGGCACGAAAAAAATTTCTAAAAGCCGAATCGACCGAACTCTCCCACATCGCATCCCTGGTCACGCATTACGCCCTGGCCCATCCCGAAAAGCATTTTGAATTGCATTCCGGCACCAACGCCATGTTGGTAGCCCCGCCAGTCGCGGGATACAGCGAACGCGTCTATCAGGTTTTCGGCAAGGAAACCCTCGATCAGTTGATCCCGCTCGCAGCCGTGCAACCGCTCGAGCGCATAGGCCTGCCTCAACCGCCACCATGGCGACGCCAGGAACAGGAAGAAGATGAGAATGGCAATCCTGCCAGCCCGCCAGAGCCCGGCGAGATGCGCCTCCACGGCTTCGTCTCGAAGCCCGAAATCCAGAAGTTGAACCGCAATTCGATCTTCATCTTCGTCAATGGCCGCCTCATTCGGGACCGCCTCGTCCAGCACGGGCTCATCGAAGCCTACCGCAACATCATTCCCCCGACGGTCTATCCGGTGGTGCTGCTGTTTCTCGAATTGCCCCCCGGCGAGGTCGACGTCAACGTCCATCCCTCAAAAACCGAAGTACGATTCCGGCAACCCAGCGTGATGCACGATTTCGTCCGCGACACCGTGCGCGCCGCGCTGATGAAGGCGCGCCCCGCGCCACAATTCACCTCTGAGATTCACGCGCACGCCACAGCAAGCTCAGGGCTGACCCCAGGTTCAATAGAATTAGGTTCAAGAGAATGGGACCAACCCTCAGGCCTAGCCACGGCAGACATGGCTTCGGTCGCGCCCGCCCGCCCGCTGTATGAACCCGCGAGCGGCTTCGCCCTGCGAGCCCCGTCTGCCCCACAAATTTCCGCGCGCTTCCAGTTCGAAGACGGAATCGCAGTCGAGGCCAACGCCGCGATCCCGGTAGCGCGCGGGCTCGAAACCCGCTTCGCAGAAGAAACAATTCCAGACACGATTCCAGACTATGGCTGCGCCCCCACGCTCGACACAGAAGAAGAAGAAACCACGCTGGCCGCGCTCTCCACGCTGCGTCCTCTGGGGCAAATCCGCAATTCCTTCATCCTCGCAGTCAACGAAGACGGATTATGGATCGTCGACCAGCACGTAGCCCATGAGCGCGTGTTGTTTGAGCGGATCCTCCGGCAGCGCACCGCGCAGAAAGTGGAGAGCCAGCGCTTGCTCATGCCGATCGTCCTCGAACTCTCTCCGGCACAGCAGGCGGTCTTTGCCGAGATCGCCGACGAACTTCAGCACAACGGCTTCGAAGCCGAACCTTTTGGCGCGCGCAGCGTAGCCGTGAAAGTCGCTCCCGCTGGCGTAGACGCAGCCGCGGTCGAGCACATGCTCCACGAACTCCTCGATCAAATTTCGCGCGAAGAGCAATCCCTGAACATGGAAAAGATCCGCACCCGCATTGCCGCCTCCATCGCCTGCCACGCCGCCATCAAAGTCAACATGCCGCTCGAGCAGAACAAAATGGACTGGCTGCTTGCCGAACTCGCAAAAACCGACCATCCCATGTCCTGCCCGCACGGCCGGCCGGTCGTCCTGCGGTATTCTGTAAAGGACATTCAGAAGGCGTTTAAGAGAATCTAGCTTTCAAAGAAGCTATCAGCCATCAGCTTTCAGCTCTCGGCCAAACCAGAGCCGATTGCGAGCTAGGAGCTGAGAGCTGATAGCTGACAGCTGTTTATGACCGATCAGGACCTACAGCAACTCCGCAACGAAAAATGGCGCCTCGATGGCAAGCCCATCCGGACCATCGAGGAGGCGCGCGCCTTCGTCGAGGGCGTGGGATTCTGCTTGATGTATCCCGTGCGCCCCACCATGCCCGTACCTACGTTCATCGGAGCCTTCGTTGGCTCCGACAATCGTCTGCCCACATGGCAGCATGCTTACTCCGATCCGCGGGCGCTGGCGGCGACCGAGCTCATGGTGCGCCTGCTGCGCGAGCGCGCTGCGTACGAGGCAAATCTGTTTAACGAGAACAATGCATTTCTTGTCGCGGCTTCTGTCTTTCCTTATTTCTATGCTCTGGTCGGCGAGCGCAATCCCAAACTCGCGCCCAAGCAAGGACCGCGCTCTCCTTACTCGCCGCTGGCTTGCGATGCGTTTGAGCTGATCCGGCGCGATGGTCCCATCTCGAAACCAAAGCTGCAGGAAGCTCTGGGCGGCAGCGTTTCGCTGGCCGCGCTTGATAAGGCGCTGGGCGAGTTGCTCGCCAAGCTGCGCATCACGCGCGTCGACTACAAGCCGAGCGAAGGTTCGTTCTGGGATCTCCTCTACCGCTGGGCGCCCGATGCCGTCCGCGAAGGCGTGGGACTTTCGGTGCCCGAAGCGCTCTCGGCTCTGCTCTCGAAATATCTCCACTGCGTGATCGCCGCCGAGCAGAGTGAACTTGAAACCTTCTTCGGAAACTTCGTAGCGCGCTCCCGCGTGAAGGAAGCTGTAAACGCGCTGCTGGCGGCCCGCGAGCTGAGCTTCGTCCACGTCAGTGGAAGATCGATGTTGCAGATCACTCCCGCGAAGGAACCGGTGGTTGCAAGTCCTCGCCCACTCCCGCGAGTGAAAGCTAGAACGGGGGAAGCACGTTGATGTGGGAGGACGCGATCGAGAATGACGGCTTCGCAATTCTTCCGAGAGTTTTTGGGGATGAAGAAATCGAGCGACTTCTCGAAGCAATCTTTGCCGCGGCTCCTCGCCGCAGCAGAGCTGGCGTGCGCCATGCCTTGGGATTGAGCCCAGTCTCAGAACTCGCTCAACAACCGAGCGTGATGGAACGCGCGCTGGCCGTACTCGGCCCCGCGGCCTTCCCCTTCCGCGCAACGCTATTTGATAAGTCGCCCAAGTCCAACTGGCTTGTCGTCTGGCATCAGGACACCGCATTGCCGCTCCGCGAACATCGAGAGACAGCAGGCTGGGGGCCGTGGTCAGTAAAAGAAGGCGTCGCCTACGCCCACGCTCCAACAGCGGCACTGGAACAGATTCTCGCGCTCCGAATTCACCTCGATCACTCCACCACGCTGAACGGGCCGTTGCGAGTTCTCCCCGGCACACATACTTTGGGCGTGTTGGACGATGACCGAGTCCATGGACTCGCGACCAAAATGTCGCAGGTCGAGTGTCTCGTCCCTGCGGGAGGGATCCTCGCCATGCGGCCGTTGCTGATTCATTCCTCATCAAAATCTCAGGGTCGAAGCCGAGCGGCGTGTGCTGCACATCGAGTACGCATCGTCCCCCTCGATTGCGGCACCGCTGGACCTTGCTGTTACCTAACCGACCTTCAGCACCGTGTACAATCGTCTACTCGCAGAATGAACGACCTCATTCACAATCACTCTCCACGCAAACTGATCATTGCCATCGACGGCCCGGCGGGCGCGGGCAAGAGCACGATCGCCTCGCGACTGGCGCGCAAACTCGGCTACATCAACCTCGAGAGCGGAGCGATGTACCGCGCGCTGGCGCTGAAAGCCATCGACCACGACATTTCGTTCGACGACGAACCCGCGCTGGTCAAGCTGGCCGAGGAGTCGCGCATTCAACTCGAGCCCACGGTCGGCGGAAACCGAACCTTGCTCGACGGGCGGGATGTTTCCGATCGCATTCGCGAGCGCGATGTAACGGAAGCGGCCTCGCGCGTCTCTGTGCATCCTGGCGTGCGCGCCTGGATGGTGGCGCATCAGCGGGAAATGGGCGCGGGCGGCGGCGTGGTGATGGAAGGCCGCGACATCGGCACAAAAGTTTTTCCCGACGCTGACCTGAAGATTTTTCTCGATGCCGACCCGGTGGTGCGCGAGCAGCGGCGCATGGAGCAGCAGAAGATCAAAGGAGAAGTCGCGGCAAAAGTTGCCGCCGACCTGCGCGAACGCGACCACCGCGACCGCACCCGTGCAACCTCGCCGCTGCAAGCGGCCGCAGACGCGGTGGTCATCGACTCGACGAAGCTGAGCGAGGATGAGGTGCTGGCGCGCGTTGAGGAGTTGGCGGTTTCCTGTCTGAAAAAATAGTTGGCGGGGGTTGTGGTTCTGGCCTTGCTCTGCCTTTCGATCCAGATCAAAAAAATTGCAGATCGAATCTGCTTAATTCTTTTGAATCAGCGACTTGCGGGGCTTCGATCTGCCGTGCATCTGACTAAAATCTTGCATCGAAAGAATTTATCCGCAAAATATTGGATTGACTGGGCTTAGCTTTGCTTTTTGGTTGTCAAAGAGCGTGTAGAGATTTGGATTTAGTATCGGATGAATCGGGAGTGAGGCGCAAGGTTAGATGTCACAGGGTGGCTGTGGATTTCTTCGTTGCGCTTACGGGGGTCGGAGCGTCCTAAGCAGGAAGCAGATTCCTCCTGTCTCGCTTCGCTCGCGCGTCGGAATGACAAGGGTCGGGGATTATTCCTTCGCTTTACGAATCGCGATCCCCAACTCTTTTAGCTGCGCCTCGCTTACCGGCGTCGGCGCATCGACCATTAAATCCACGGCTCGCGCTGTCTTTGGGAATGGAATCACTTCGCGCAGGCTCTCTGCACCCGCAAGAATCATCACGATGCGGTCGAGGCCCAACGCGATGCCTCCGTGCGGAGGGGTGCCGTACTCGAGCGCTTCGAGAAAGAATCCGAAACGCGCGCGCGCTTCTTCTTCGGTCATGCCCAAAGCCCGGAAGATTCGGCTTTGCACGTCCTGGCGGTGAATACGAATCGATCCTGAGCCCAGTTCGGTGCCGTTCAGCACCACGTCATAGGCGAGAGCGCGCACTGCGCTCAGCGGCGACAGAGGATCGTGCAACGCCTCCACTCCTGACTCGAGCTTCGCCATGTCTTCTTCGTGCGGTGAGGTGAAGGGATGATGCGCTGCCATCCATGTCTTCTCACCCTCGTCCCACTCGAACATGGGGAAGTTCGTGACCCAGAGGAAGCGGAAATCTTTCGCCGCGTCTCCGGTTTTTTTGAAGATTCCGTGCTTTTCGGAATACTTTTGCGCCAAGGCCAGACGCAGCAGGCCGGCCGAGGCGTAGATCGCAAGCTCCTGTGGAGTAACCTTGCGATGCCCGGAAACTGCGGCCTGCGTCCCAGTTTGCGCTGAACCGGTTTGCGCCGAACCAGTTTGCGCTGACCCCACGACCAGCACGATCAGATCGCTTTCCGCCATGCCGGTCTTCTTCGCGATTGCGGCCGCTGCTTCGGGAAACTTGTTTGCGATGCGTTTGAAGTCTTCAAATATTCTCGCTCCGCCCTTGGAGTGAAACATGGGCTTGATGTCATCGCGTTCTTTGCGCGAAAGCTCGCCCACCTTCGGGGTTCGGATGGCAATCAGCGGGAGACTCGGATTGATTGCCAGCTCCTGCAAATTCTCCGGTGTAAAACATTCCCGCACGTCGGTGAATGCCGGGAGGCGCAGGTCCGGCTTGTCGATGCCATACAGCCGGATCGCTTCGTCATAATCCATGCGCGGAAACGGGGTCTTGATGGCGTGCCCCGCCGCCGCAAACGCCGCGGTCAGAAATCCCTCGACCACTTCCCAGACGCGTTCCGGTTGCGGATACGACATTTCCAGATCGATCTGGGTGAATTCCGGTTGGCGGTCGGCGCGCAGGTCTTCGTCGCGGAAGCAGCGCACGATCTGAAAATATTTGTCGAAGCCGGAGATCATCAGGATCTGTTTGAACATCTGCGGCGACTGCGGCAACGCATAGAACGTACCGGGCTGCACGCGGCTTGGCACGAGATAATCGCGTGCGCCCTCGGGCGTTGAGCGTGTCATGAACGGGGTTTCAATTTCGAAAAATCCCTGCGCCGACAAATAATCCCGGATGGCCTTCGCCACCTTGTGGCGCAACTCGATGTTGAACTGCATGACCTCGCGGCGCAAATCGATGTAGCGATATTTGAGCCGCGTTTCTTCATTGGTAAGCGCGGTGTCGGAGGGCAGGAACGGCGGGAGCTTTGACTCATTCAGAATCTTCAGATCCTCGGCAATCAGTTCCACCTCGCCGGTAGGCATGTTTGGGTTTATGGTGTTCGGATCGCGTAGTTTTACTGTGCCCGTCACGGCGACGACATATTCGTTGCGCAACTGCTCTGCCTTTAGACGAACGGCCGGCTTTTCATTCGCGCTGAAAACCACCTGGGTAACGCCGGTGCGGTCGCGCAGATCAACAAAAAGAAGATTGCCGTGATCACGCCGCTTGTTGACCCATCCCATGAGCGTGGCCTTCTTACCGGCGTCGGAGGGGCGCAGCGCTCCGCACATGTGCGTTCTTCGCAGATCACCAAGAAAATCGAGCAAGCTGTATCCTTACAGTGAGGATGCGGCGGAAAGCCGAATTGAGAATTATAAACTGTGGGAGCCTAAGCTACCGATGTGGAGACAGCCGGCGGCGGTGGCTCAGTTTGAAAAGGGCGGCAGTGGGGCGCGGGAGATCCCTCGTCCCGCTGGAGAAAACGCGGGACTTCGGGATGACGCCCCGGGGTAGCGGTGGAAGACTTCAGACTGGATCCGACTGCTTGTTATTTCTTCGTGGCCTTGCCGTCGACTTCTGTCGTCCACTTCGCGCCGTCGGGCGACATCTCATAGGTGAAGGTGTAGGTCGCGGGCGACGAAAATTTCATGGTGAACCGGCCTTTGCCCATGCTGTCGTCTATTTTCTCGTCGCTGGTCCAGGTCCAGGTGTCGCCATCGAGCGTGCCTCTTGAATCCTCGAACTCGCCCCAACTGTTGAACTCACGATAGGTGTAGGCTTTCTCGCTGGTGGAATAGCCGAGCACGGCGAGTCCTGTACCGTTGCCCGAGCTGGCGCTTTTGAAATCCACGCGGCATACCAAGAAGAATCCGCCTTCCATCCACTCGCACTTTTCACTCTCTGTAATCCTTCCGCCCGGGCCCATTGCGCTTGGTTTGACGTCTCCCTCTAACGCCCAGGAGCCGGCCAGCAGGTCGAGCTTTTTGATTTCGGGGGCGGGCTTGAGCATGGTCTCCTGCGCCAGGGCCATGGCCGCCGACGCCAGCGCAGCTATGAGGATTATTGCTGCTCGTTTCATTTTAATCACCTCGCGCAATCACCTCGCAGGCTCTCTCGACCGTTCGTCGATCTGCCTTAGGTTTGACGTTCGCCGCCGCAAACTGGAAGCACGAAAACAAAGATCACAGCCAGCGGCGGAATTTCTACCAGTCTCCCCAGTGCGTGGGGGTGGTTTGTTGAAACTTCAGTTTCCACGCGTCTCCCTGCTTTTCCCACACCGAAGTCCAGTGCTGGTAGCGCGGAGGCGGACCCTCATCCTCCTGGGGCGGGACGCGCACGATCACATCGTAAGTCACGATCGCGACCGCGTCGCCCGCGCTTACAACCTTCATGTTATAGGGCTGCAGATCGACGCCGCCACCGCCGCCCGCGAATTGGTCAATCATGTCCTGGCGTTCGTAGAGCTGCCCGTCGAAGCCGACGAAAGAAAAATCCGCGGACAGAGTTCGCTTGAAAAATGTAGCGTCACCTTTTTTCGCGGCTGCGAGGAAATCCTTTTCGTTGGAGAGCAGCGTCTGCTCGAGCGGACTGAGAGCCTTGGCAGGCGCGGCTTGCTGGGCTGCACCCGGAATCACGCTTCCCAACGATAGGATTGCGCACACCACCCAAACCAGCTTCATGAAATATTCCTCCCGATAAATCGCCGAGTGTCTATTCGGCTACTCCTGAATCTTACGCGGCAAATCCGCGCGCGGTACTGAAACCTGCTCGCCTGTCGCCAGATTCTTCAGGGCGAATGCATCTGCTTTCACTTCGTTCTCGCCAACGATCAAGATGTATTTTGCTCCTGCCTTGGTTGCGGCCTCGAACGACTTCTTCAGCCGGAAGGTCTCGTCTCCCAAGTCTACGATTAGATCATGGCGGCGCAACTCCCGCGCCAGGCGGGCGGCTTCGGCATTCATCCCCGCACCGAGGGGAGCTACGTAGACAGCCGGCTTCTTTACCACACTGTCGGCCGACTCCTGCAGCGACATAACGAGGCGGTCTTCGCCGATCGCGAAGCCGATCCCGGGAGCCGGTGGCCCGCCGAGCGCTTCAGAAAGCCCGTCATAGCGGCCGCCGCCTAGGATTGCGTTCTGAGCTCCGAGCGCGCCGTGGGTGAATTCAAAAGCGGTGCGCGTGTAGTAATCCAGGCCGCGCACCAGGCGGTCGTTTAGAGTAAATGGAACTCCAACTTTGGTAAGGATTTCTTGTACTGCTTCAAAATGTTTTCGGCATCCTTCATCAAGAAACTGGCTGATGCGCGGCAGTTTGTCGATGATCGGCTGATCCTCGGGAACCTTGCAATCGAATACGCGCAGCGGGTTGGTTACGGCGCGGCGCTGGCAATCGGCGCACATCTTTTCTTTCACTGGATCGAGAGCCTTCTGCAGAGCGTCATTAAAGGCGGCGCGGTCGTTCGGGCAGCCAACTGAATTCAGTTCCAGGGTCCATCCGCTGATGCCGAGGCGGTCGAGCAGAGTCGCCAGCATCTCGAGAACTTCCGCGTCTCGCGCTGGGGATTCGCTGCCGGCCGGCGGCGGACCAATGATCTCAGCATCGATCTGATAAAACTGCCGATAGCGGCCTTTTTGCGGGCGCTCGCGCCGGAACATGGGGCCGATGCAGTAGAGCTTGTTCAGACCGCGGTCGCCGAGTTTGTGTTCGATGTAGGCGCGGACGATGCCGGCTGTGGCTTCGGGGCGGAGGGTGAGAGATTGTCCTTTATCGCTTTCCGCGCGGCCGCGATCCTCCCACGTGTACATTTCCTTCGCGACGATGTCGGTTTCCTCGCCGACGCCGCGCGCGAACAATTCTGTGGACTCGAAGATCGGCGTGCGAATTTCCTGGAAGTTGTAGGCGCGGAATACGTCGCGCACGGCCGACTCCACAAAATTCCACAGCGCCGTTTCCGGCGGCAGAAGGTCTCGCGTTCCTCGGACTGCTTTAATCATTCATTCCTCAATGTCATCCTGAGCGGAGACTTGTCTTTCGCTTTGCGGAAGACAAGTCGCGGTCGAAGGATCCCTTGCGGCTTAACTTTTCCGGCAGCCTTTCGGGGTGTTCTCCCCGCATTTCCCCGCCTCATCGAAAGCGCCGGGAGAACGCCCTGCCGCGCCTGTCGCTGGCATGGGTGAAAGGGGTCCTTCGACTCCGAAAACCGATTCGCAAAGCGAATCGGTTTTCTCCGCTCAGGATGACAGCTCCCGCCGTTCAGGATGACAGATCGCTATTGTTCCCGGAGATATTCCTCCGTATAGCCTAAATAATTCCGGGCGTACCTCATGATCGTCTCTTCCTCGCCCGCGTCCAGCTTTCGCTTGAACTTCCCCGGAGACCCCATCCACAACGAGCGCGGCTCGATCACCGTGCGCTCGGGAATTAGCGTTCCGGCGGCAATAATTGATCCCGCTCCGATCTTTGCACCGTTGAGAATCACAGATCCCATGCCGATCAGGCAGCGGTCTTCGACCACGCATCCATGCAAAGTCACCGAATGCCCCACCGTGACGTACTCGCCGACGGTCACGCCATACTGATTCTTCATGCCGTGCAGGACGCTGCAATCCTGCACGTTCGAGTGCGCGCCGATGCGGATCGCGTATACATCGCCGCGCAGCACTGCATTCATCCATACCGAGGCATGTTCGCCCAGCACAACGTCGCCGATGATTTGCGCCGACTCATCGACGTAGCAACTCGCCGGAATCACCGGCTTCATGCCCTTAAACGATCGAATCATGATCTGCACATACCTGCTGAGCGAACACTGAACATAGCACGCCGCTACGGCTGTTGGTAAAGCAGATTTCCCACTCCGGCACTCATGCCAAAAAGAACCATGGCATGTCACCGCCACAACCCGTTCCCACATGCTACAAAGGAATCTGGTTTCCCACCCGCTCGCCTCCGGACCCCGCGGGAGTCACGCCTCCGAGCTTCATCCTGACCACAGGTGGCACTTCTATGCTGCGGGCCTCGCTCTGTGTCCTGATTCTCTCTTTATTAGTATTACCGTTAGTGTTGCCGCACGCTTCCGCCCAGGATGCCGCTACCGGGGCCATTCACGGGACGGTCGTCGATCTTCACAACCTGCGCATTCCGGGAGCCACCGTCGCGGTAGTCAGCACGGCGACCGCCGCTCGCTACTCGGCGACGTCTGACGAGAAGGGCCGCTTCGCGATCGACCTACTGCCGCCCGGCGACTATTCTGCTCGCGTGGTCGCGCAGGACATGTCACCGCAGATCACTCCGCAGCTGCACGTTGATGTGGGCGCTGCCGCCGAGCTGCAATTTCGCCTTAGCGTCGCCGGTGCGCTCGAACACGTCTCCGTCTCTGGCGCTCCTGCCCTGGTCGACACTGAGTCAACGGCCGTGTCGACGCTTCTTGATGAACGCGCCATCGCCGATCTCCCTCTCAACGGGCGGCGCTTCTCCGATCTGATGCTGCTCTCGCCCGGCGTGACTCAAGATCCGCGCAGCCTGACTTCGGCCACCAACGGCGATCTCTCTTTCGGAGGACTGCGCGGATTCCAGAACAGCTTTCTGGTTGACGGCGGCGATTTTAACAATGCTTTCTTCGCCCAGGCGCGCGGCCTCTATCGCGCTCCTTACCAGTTCTCGAACGAAGTCGTGCAGGAGTTCCGCGTCTCTTCCAATTCTTACGGAGCTGAAATGGGACGCGCCGGTGGAGCAGTCATTAACGTCGTCACCAAGTCCGGAACTAACCACTGGCACGGCACCGGCCTCTATTACATTCGTGACAGCGCGTTCGGCGGCGCTGCC
Organism: uncultured Acidobacteriaceae bacterium; assembly: GCA_963800575.1. Lineage (GTDB taxonomy): Bacteria > Acidobacteriota > Terriglobia > Terriglobales > Acidobacteriaceae > Sulfotelmatobacter. The sequence continues at coordinate 97,610 of CAWDBN010000015.1, read as the reverse complement.
ACTCCCTTCATGTCTTTCAAACCGCACAGTGAGCAGCAGCAAGGCGGAGCCACACTTGGCGGTCCGCTCAAGAAAAATAGAATCTTTTTCTTTGCCGGATTCGACCAGCACTATTTCCACGTTCCCGACGTGGTTGAATTTCTCGACGGCTCGATGCAGGTCGTGCCCCAGGCCGGCACCGGGCCTTATTCTCCCGGCGACTACGAGGCCAGCGACCAGGCCTTGGTTTTCGCCGGCGCCGCGCAACTGACATCACTTGCCGGATCTTATCCCGCTGCGCAGATCGGAAACGCATCGTATGCCAAGCTCGATATCAATCTCACGCCGCGCAATCAACTCGCGCTGCGCTACAACTCGTCCCGATACTGGGGATCGAACAACGTATTCCTCGACCCTGCAAGCCCCGTCGACTACGATTCGATCTCGAACAACGGCACCGAAGACGTTTCCACTGACACTGGTTCCGTTTCTCTAATCTCAGGTCTCACCCCGCGGGTTATCAGCCATCTCCGCGCCCAGTTCTCGCGCGACCTGCGCCAGTCCTACACCAATACCACCGACACCCTGGTCAAGGTTACCGACATCATCGACGGCATTGGACGCTCCGATCAACTTCCTCGCGCCACGCGCGAGCACCGCGGCCAGCTTGCCGAAACTCTTAGCCTCGATACCAGCCGCCATTCCTTTAAGTTCGGCGGCGACGCGCTTATCACCTGGATCTACGATTATTTCCCCAGCCAGCAGAGCGGCGAATATCTCTTCGACGTTATCAAGGTCGATCCATTCACATTCGAACCCATGGAAGCGGGGCTGCCACTCACACCTCTCCGCGCGTATGCTCACTCAGTCCCGAAATACTATCTGCAGAGTTTCGGTCCGTCTTCCTCCAATCCCAATAGCAACGACTATGCGGCCTTCGCGCAGGACACTATTCGGGCCACGAATCATCTAGCCATTAACCTGGGCGTTCGCTGGGACCTGCAAACCTTCACGACCGCCGGACTGATTTCAAACCCGCTATTCCCGCCCGCCGGAAAGGTGCCGTTCAATCCTCACAACTTCGGCCCGCGAGCTGGGCTGGCCTATTCGATCGGCAAGACTCATCCGCTGGTAATCCGCGCGGGCTATGGATTGTTCTACGTCCGCATTCCGCAGATCTACAACTCCACCATCGCCACGGAGAACGGCGTCACCGACGCGCAGGTTTTTCTGAACACCTCGAACTATTATGACCATCAAGTTTTTCCCACTTATCCCAACCCGCTGGTTCGCTGCCCGCTCACCACCACCGCTGCGTGTAATCTTCCCGCCGGATTCACGCAGGGCGTGACCAACGAAGTTTCCGCGTTCGCGCCTAACTTTGTGACTCCACGGGTGCAGCAGACCAGCTTGACTTTCGAGCGCGAAGTCGCCGGCCAGACCACCGTCGCCGTCTCTTATCTTTACGTGCACGGCGAACATCTCATCCGCGCCCTGGACGTGAATCTTCCGCCGCCGGTGGCGTTGACTTATCCCCTCTTTGATTCCACGGGAACGATTTTTCAGGGCGGATACTACACCGTCGATTCCTTTGCGACCTGGCAGTACACCCAGTCGCTCACCTGCCCGTTTCCTCCCTGCATTAATGCACTGGGACGCCCCATCGCCCAACTGGGCTCGATCGACGAATTTCAAAGCGCGGCTTCGAGCGTTTATAACGGCCTGACTCTTCGCATCGACCGCCGGATGGCTCGCGGCACCTATCTTCACCTCTCCTACACCTATGCCCACGCGATCGACGACGGCCAGGACGCGCTGGTCGCGGGCGAGCCAGCCACAGTGCAGAATTCCTACAATCCCAACGGCGAGCGGGGACCGAGCGTCACTGACCAGCGCAACCGCTTCGAAGCCGCCTTCTCGGTAGAGCCGCGGCCCTTTCACCGCGAACATGAGTTCCTTGGCCACCTGCTCAACGACTGGAAAGTTTCGAGCGTCGTTACCGCCGGCAGCGGACGCCCCGTCAACGCCACCGTCTCAGGCGATCCCAACCAGGACGGCAACTACGACAACGACCGGCTTCCCGGCTACAGCCGCAATGGCTTCACCGGTCCTGATTACGCCTCGACCGACCTGCGACTCGTGCGCAAGATCCACGTGGCCGAAGGTTATCGCCTTGAGTTCAACGCTGACTCTTTCAACCTCTTCAACCGCGACAACCAGCGCGTTGAAATCACTTCCAGCGGACTCACCGTCGAAGCCACGACGTTCGTGCAGTACTCCGCTTATGTTGATGGAATTTTCTATCCTGCCTACTACCAGCAACCGCAAAGTTTCCTGAAGCCCAATGCGGCCTTCGCCCCCCGCCAGGTTCAGCTTGGCCTGAAACTGATCTTCTGAAGGCAGTGGCCAGTGATCAGGGGTCAGGGGCCAGTTAAAGCGAGATTCGTGGCACTGGGTTAGCTGGTCACTGACCACTGGCCACTGACCACCGCTGCGCCAATTGCGCCCGCAGCCCCTCCATCAGTAAAATCTTGCGCGGCGTTCAAAGAAAGGAGAAACATGAAAAAACTTATCGGACTGCTGGCAGTGTGCTGCCTTTTTTCCCTGGGAGCCTTGGCCCAACGTCATGACGTCGGCGGCGGTGTCAAGAACATCCCTGCCCACGGTCCTGCTCCGGCTGCGCATCCGGCGCCGGCAGCCCCACACTTCAACGACAAGACCGGACATCCTGACGCGCCGCATGTCCATTCCAACGGCAAATGGATCGGCCACGAAACCGGCCCCAACGATCCTCACTACCACCTTGATCATCCCTGGGAGCATGGACGCTTTACCGGCGGCTTCGGCCGAGGCCACGTTTGGCATCTCGCCGGAGGCGGCCCCAACCGGTTCTGGTTCGGCGGCTTCTATTTCAGTGTGGCTCCCTATGACATCGGCTTCTGCGGCGACTGGCTCTGGGACAGCGATGACATCGTCATTTACGAGGATCCTGACCACGACGGCTGGTACCTGGCTTACAACGTGAGACTCGGCACTTACGTCCACGTGATGTACCTGGGCAACTGATAGTCCTCGCGTGGAAAGTGTTGGCGTGGAGCAGGCGCAGCTGCCCGGCTGGGAATAGAATTTTGCAAACTATAGTTTGTGATGCTAAAATGTATCACATGAAGAAAGCCTCGGTTCGTGACCTCCGCTACGGATTCAAGAGAATTGAACGCCTCCTGCACCAGGGGGAGGAGGTGCAGATTACCAAGCGCCGGCGTGTCATTGCCCGCCTGGTCCCTGACGGTGCCGAGGCCCTAAAGAAAACCCCGGATTTCCTGGCGCGGTTGCGCACGATCTACGGCGACAAAGTCCTGACTGTCAGCGGCGCGGAACTGGTGTCCTCCGATAGGAGTCGCTACTGAAGGTCTACGCCGACCCCAGCTTTATTGTGTCGCTCTACAGCCCTGATGCTAACTCGGCCGTGGCCGCACGCACTATGCAAGGTTCTTCCGGGGAGCGCTTCTTGACGACTTTCGGGGAACTAGAGGTCGTCAATGCGATGGGATTGAGAATTTTCCGGAGAGAAGTTTCCGTGGCGCAAGCCCAGTCTGCATTGACCGAGTTCGAAAAGGACTTGCGCGACGGAGTGTTCCAACTCCGCGGGTTAACAGATCCCGTCCTCGAACGGGCGCAACAACTTTCCCGACGAACCACTGCCAAGCTGGGTACCCGCACTGCCGACCTCTTACACGTGGCAGCCGCCCTCGAACTAGGTGTGGACTGCCTCTACAGCTTCGACTTGCACCAGAGGAAGCTTGCCCAGTCGCTTCGCCTGAAGCTTAACTAGATGATCCTTCTACCTTTTAAGCCCATCTAGATCCGCGCTGGCGCGCAAGTTTTTTCACTCGCCCACTTGACTTACGGTCAAAACCTTGTCATAACTATTCGGTCCATCTGGACGGGTTTGGGGGTGTGTCTGTTTGGCGGAAATTCGACTGCAAGAGGGTGAATCCCTTGAAAACGCCCTGCGTCGCTTCAAGCGCAAGGTGCAGCAGGAAGACATTATTAAAGAAGTGAAGCGCCACTCCTTTTACCTCAAACCTGGTGAAAAGAAACGCGTGAAAGCCGCGCTGGCTCGCAAGCGCGCTCGCAAAAAGGTTCGCAAAGAACAGGATTGAGGGGTTGAAGGAGTAAGACCAAAGCATTAAAGGGTCGCCCCGTCCCGGGGCGACCCTGCTCGATCTGGCCCCCACCAGGCAGAGTTGCAGAGGGATCATTCAATACTCATCATTCTTTCGGCATTAAGTAGGAAAGCTGTATCCGCGTCCCGTTCCAGGGACGTGGTGGGCCGAGTCCAGGGGCGGTTTGAGGGGGGATGTAACACAACCTGTGTTTGCTCCGGGTCACGCGCCTTCCCCGCGTGTGGCGGGCGCATCACGGGCACAAGGGAGCCATCCTCAATGGAATTTCAGGACAAGGTACTGACCTGCATCGATTGCGGCGCCGAGTTTGTATTCACCGCCGGGGAACAACTGTTTTTCTACGACAAGCATTTTAAAAACGAGCCCAAGCGCTGCAAGGCTTGCAAGTCGAAACGCGTGGCCGTGCTCTCCGCCCCGCCCACTCCGGGCAACGGGCACCACTACGCTCGCGTAGAAACTCGCGCCACCTGCTCGCAGTGCGGCAAGGAGACGACAGTCCCCTTCCGCCCCACGCAGGGGCGTCCCATCTTCTGCCGGGAATGCTTCACGCAGAAAAGGACGGCCGCGGCATCCTGACCGTCGGGAAGATGCCGGACAAAGAATGCCAGCGAGACGTTGGGCGCAGGCCGCGCTTTGCGCTACGATAGTGCCGTGCCCACCTACCACGTAGAAAACTTTGGATGCCGCGCCACCCAGGCCGACGGCGCCGCCCTCGAGCGCCAGTTCGAATCGCGCGGGCTCAATGCGGCCTCAGCCGCACAAGCCGACCTCGTTGTATTGAATACCTGCACCGTGACCAGTTCCGCCGATCAGGACGCGCGCGCCGCTATTCGGCGGGTGCAGCGCCAGAATCCGCTGGCAAAGATTGTTGTTACCGGATGCTACGCCCAGCGCGCTCCCCAAGAAATCGCGGCGCTGGCGGGAGTAACGGCTGTGATCGGCAACTCGCACAAGCATCAACTCGCTGAAATCGTGCTCGAGAACACACGCCAACCGAACGCCACCCAGTTAGAGCGAATCGCTTTCGTTCCCCTCACTAGTTTGAGCGCCGATCCTCGTATCTTCATTTCCGACATCTTCGCTCACACCGAGCTTCTCGCCGCTCCCGTCTTCGAATCGCAACTCGGAATCACGAATCCAGCCGCACTCGTCCCAACCTCAAAGTGCAGGACGGATGCGGCAATCGCTGCTCGTTCTGCATCATTCCGAGCGTACGCGGCCACAGCCGGTCGTTGCCGTTCGCGCAAGTGATTCGCGAAATGAATGCGCTGGTAAGCGCAGGTTACCGCGAAGTAGTGATTAGCGGCATCAACCTCGGCCGCTGGGGACGCGATCTGGATCGCTGCGAAGGCCGGCAACCGGACTTCGAGCACCTGCTCGGCGCCCTACTCTCGGAAACCAGCCTCGAAAAACTCCGCATCTCCTCCGTTGAGCCGATGGATTGGACGGACGAACTCATCGAACTGGTCGCTACCTCGCCCCGCATCGCCAAGCATGCGCATGTGCCCCTGCAATCGGGTAATGACGCGGTGTTGCGCCGCATGCATCGCAAGTATCGTCCCTGGCATTATCGCGAGAAGATTGAAAAGATACGCGCCGCCATGCCCACAGCCGCCATCGGCGCCGATGTCATGGCCGGATTCCCCGGCGAAACTGACGCGGAATTCGAGGCTACGCGCCACTTTATCGCGGAACTGCCCTTCACCTACCTACACGTCTTCACCTACTCCGCGCGTCCTGGCACGCGGGCTGCCGGCTTCCCCAATCAGGTTCCTATCCACGTTGCCCGCGAGCGCAACAGAACCCTGCGCGAACTCGCCGCCGAAAAGAAGCTCGCCTTCATGCGATCGTTTATCGGAAAGCCGCTAGAGGCCATCACGCTCAACGTCACGCACAACAACTCCCGATGGAGAGTTCACCGAAGCTCTCACCGATAATTATCAGAAGCTGTATCTAAGGGGACGTCACGAGCCAAATCGCTGGATCACCGCGCAGGCGGAGACAGCAGAAAACGGCGCTCTAGTCGGCTGCCGGCAATCTCCGGCGGATTAACCCTTGCCTAAATGCTTTGCCACCAGGGCGGCGCAGGCTTCTACGAACTCCTGTTCCGACGAGTTGAAAGTGCCGGCAAAATAGCTTTCGATGTCGAGCTCGGCGGCAAGTTTGTGCTTCAGGAAGATGGGCACTACGATCTCACTGTTCACCAGCGGTGATCCCGAAAGATAGCGCGGATCCTTCGACACATCGTGCACCACCACGGTCTGGCCGCTGCTGGCCGCGGCGCCGCAGAGTCCCGAGCTGAGAGGAATGCGGGCGTTTGGCGTAAAGCTACCGACGTAAGGCCCGACCAACAGAACGCCGTCGTCCGCCGGATCGACGAGGTAAAACCCCACCCAGTTGTAGCGCGTCATCTTCTCGTGCAGACGCTGGGCAATATGCTCCATCACGGACTTCGCCGTGGGAGCGGTCCGGGCGAAGTCCTGAAATTCCCGGAGAAGCTCTTCGTGCTCAAGCGTCATGGTTCGCCCTCATGCTTCGCCCTCGCCTCAAGCGGCAGGAGGCTCAACCACAACCTAACACTCGCCCCCGTCCCGACATCAGTGTACGCGGACCTAGGAGTTTTCAAGAAGAGGACCGCGGGCGCAGCATATCGGCAGCCACCCCACGCGCCTCGCGAGGCCACGGAAGCGCTGAGGCGCCAATAAGATCAGAGATAGCGTCCGTTAGCTCCGACCAGGAATTCAAATCTGGTCGGGATCGTCGGGGTCGGGCTCACGCACCGGGGCATCCTGGCCCTCGGGAGGGCTCGGTGGTTCTTTGATCGGAGGAGGAGAAGGTTCCGGTGGCGTGCGTAGTCCGAAGTGAACGGGCGAGTACATTTCGAATCGCGTTGAGTTTGGCATGAAACTCTGATGCCGAAATCTCATGCGAGGATGGAAAACCGTATGGCGCCCAGGCACTCTCCGTCGCACAGTTCGCGCTCCCGCAGTGCAAAGCAGTGGTGTTCGCGTTACGCGGACTTTTTCAACTCCACTCCGTAGCGCTTTGCGGCCGCCTCGATCCGCTTCCATGCCGCGCGCCGTTCTTCCTGCGTAACGCCTTCTACCTGATCGAAGCGCGCAGCCGCGTTACGTACGTGGGCGGCGTTCTCCAAAGGCTCCTTGCGTTGTTTGGGGAAAGCGAACTTGCTGGTAGAAATCCGATCACGAGTTGGCTTGGTCAGCTTTGCCATAATTGTCCTCTCCTGGAAGCATTTCCAGCGCTGCCTGAAATCTGTGGCCCTGAGCCTCAATTTGGGCTTTGTTTTTGACGCCGATAAATGAGGTCTGGTTGCATCTCTTTAAGAGGCCAATCCAAAGGGATTTCGGGCCGCATGACCTGACGGACCCGGAGGAGTTACCGCCAGATGCATCTCAAACCGTGCCTTTTTGAACAGATATACCAATCCCGAAAATGTAGCATCTTAAAATCGGAGCAGTTGTGCTTCTTCTAACTAGGTTGGAGGTTCTGGACTATCGAAGACGAACAGTGTCAGAGGATCGGCGGAAGGTATGAGGCTGTGAAGTTCAGATTTTTACTGTTTCTCTGAGCGGAGCCAACATTTCATCTACGCCGATCCAGAGTCCAGCAATGCGAAGGTTTGGAGGAACGTGAACAACAACGGCAAAGCGGAGAATGGCAAAGAAAGCAATGGCGGAGCAGGGAATGGCGCGTCCAATGGCGGGTCAAAGTTCGACTGGGTGACCGAACGTTCCTGCTGCTCCCTTCCGAAGGTTTTCGCTGCCCTCAGAGTGCAGGTTCAAGCGGATGTCACGACGCGCAACGATTTGCGTCCCGGCCATTCTCCTTACGAGTTTTCCGTGAAAGAGGATAACGGCGAGTTTGCGGTTCTCTTAAAGGCTCAACAACTGCAGCATTCTGTGGTGTTCAGCCTTGCCGATCATGCGATTTTAGTCCGGGATGATAAAAGCAATCCTATGTTTGAGGTGACTGCAAGCTTTAGCGAGCAAGGCGTGTGCCGGCTGAAAGTGAACGGCGAGGAGCGCGACTTTTGGCAGGTGCGGCGGATGGCTCTGGAAGAGCTGATGTTTCGCGGCCTCTAGGCTGGGCTCTTCGGGGACCGCGAACGGGATGTCTACGCTAACCCGCGCCTCAGGAAAAACTCTCGACCCCAAGGTGCATTTCCGATCAAGGCATTTTCGTGACTCAACGGCACCCCGGTGATCTATGCCACGCTGCGAAAACCGGCTATAAACGAACCATGCAGTTCCGTGCCAAAGTCGCCCTGTCATTCTTTCTGTGCTGCCTGGCGGCGGTTACAGCCGCGCCGGCACAAGAAAGGCAACACAGGACGACCGCGCCCCGGCCGCTGACCCGGCATGAGGGATTGGCGATTGTTCGCACCGCACTGTATTCCCGCCATCACGAGGCCGATTGTTCTCATCTCGTCCACGCTCTTTATGAGCGCACCGGCCACCCCTATGATTACGCTCCCTCGTCCGACCTCTACGCAGGAATTGACGAATTCCGCCAAGTGGCAAATCCGCAACCCGGCGATTTGACCGTCTGGCGCGGACACGCCGGGATTGTGGTCAATCCGGCCCAGCATTCGTTTTTCAGCCGGCTGAGTTCCGGTCCCGGAGTCGATTCGTGGAGTTCTCCTTATTGGAAACAGTGGGGACGGCCTCGTTTCTTCCGTTACCTCAAGCGGAGTGCTTAAATTTGAAATGACCTCTTGCCGCTAAAATGCTGCGCAACCAATCGATATCTGAGATACATCTACAGGAAGCGAAAGCGGATCGGGAAAGATCGCACTATGAATTCTATGAGCGGATCGAAAACTGCCTGCTTTACGATTCTGTTTTGTGCCGCGACGGCGATTTCATCGGCTGCGCAGACTTTCAATACTCTGGCCAGTTTCGACAACACCAACGGTTCGTTTTCTCAGGCGCCGCTGGTACAAGGTCTCGACGGGAATTTGTACGGCACCACCGATGATGGCGGACTCAGAGCGAGCGGCACGGTCTTCAAAATCACGCTGGCGGGCAAGCTCACCCTGGTGCACTATTTTTGTTCGCGAACAAATTGTGCCGATGGCGAGGTCCCCGAATCAGCTCTGGTACCTGCCACCAACGGAGATCTGTACGGAATAACCTCCAGCGGGGGGAGCGGCTGCAGCGACTGTGGAACGGTGTTCCAAATTTCCTCCCAGGGCACGGTCTTCACGCTGCATAGCTTCGATGGCTCCGACGGCCTGAACCCGCTGGGGCTGATGCAAGCCAGCAATGGAGATTTCTACGGCACAACCAGCACCCGTGGAAGCGGAAGTGGCGGCACGATTTTCAGAATGACTCCCACCGGCACGCTGATGACACTCTATAACTTTGAAGACTTCAACTATCCCGTAGCAGGACTGGTGGAAGGCACGGGCGGAAACTTCTACGGCACAACCATCACCGACGGGAACGACAGCGACGGCACGATCTTCAAGATGACACCGGATGGCGCTGTGACGACGCTGCACAGCTTCAGCGGAGCCGACGGATCATGGCCAGTCGCCCCTTTGATGGAAGCCTCCAACGGGCGCTTCTACGGGATCACCGCCCAGGGCGGCCCGGCCAGCAGCATCTGCGTAAGCACGGGCTGCGGGACCGTGTTCGAGATTACTCCCGAAGGCGTGCTGACCACGCTGCATTACTTCGCCGGCCCCGACGGCTTAAGCCCCAGTGGAGCCTTGATCCAGGGTACCGACGGCAATCTTTACGGAACAACTTCAGGGGGTGGGCCAGCCAATTCCAGTTGCCAATTCGGCTGCGGCACAATCTTCCAAATCACTCCCGCGGGCAAGTTCACCACGTTGCACACTTTCGATGGCCCTGACGGCCGGTATCCTTACGTCGCACTGGTGCAGGCCACGGACGGGAACTTCTACGGCACGACCTACGCCGGTGGAAGTTCCACCGCCTGTACAGGAGGCTGCGGCGCGGTTTTCCAGTTGTCGATGGGCCTTGGCCCGTTCGTTGAAACCGTACCAACAGCAGGTTGTCCAGGCCGAAGCGTGAAAATTCTCGGGACAGACCTGACCGGTGCCACCAGCATCACCTTCAACGGCGTGGCGGCCACTTTTACCGTCGTGTCACCCACCGAGATCACAACCGCCGTTCCGTCCGGCGCAACCGCGGGCAAGGTTGAGGTGGTGACCCCCGAGGGTACGTTGTCGACCAATGTCCCTTTCCGGGTGTTCTGACTGTCCAACGTCGTCGTCCACACCGCGGACGGCCGTATAGAGGCGTCACAGGCTGCTAACTGGCGTTAAATCTCCATTGCACTCATTGATCAGGGGAGCGAAACAGAGACTTTGCCGTGGGTGCCGTTCTAATCGCGTTCGCTAAAGGGACGGACCTGCGGATCAGCCCAGTTCCGCCGATCCTCCATGTTATAATTTCCTATTCCCAGTCGCTAAGCGCGCGGAGGACCGTATCGACAAACGTTTTATTCGAACCAACGACCGCATTCGAGCCCGTGAAATTCGCGTGATCGGAGACGAAGGTGAACAGATCGGCGTAATGCCTCCCTTCGAAGCCCTCAAGTTGGCCCGCAGCAAGAACCTGGATCTGGTTGAGATTTCGCCCACCGCGCAACCTCCCGTGTGCCGCATCATGGACTACGGGAAATATCTCTACCAGCAGGAAAAGAAAGAGCGCGAAGCCAAGAAGCATCAGAAGACGATCACCGTAAAAGAGGTCAAGTTCCGCATCAATGTGGATGACCACGATTACGAGACCAAAAAGAATCACGTGCTCCGCTTCCTCGATGGAGGCGACAAGGTAAAGGCCACAATATTTTTCCGCGGCCGCGAAATGACGCGGACGGGCTTGGGCCGGCAAATCCTCGAGCGGCTGATCAAGGACGTGGAATCACAAAGCATCGTGGAGTTCCGGCCGCGGCAGGAAGGCAACACGCTGCACGCCATCCTGGCCCCAAAGAAAACAGCGGTCGAGCGCGAGAAGGAACGAGAACGAGAAGCCAAGCAAAAGGCGAAGCAGGAAAAGAAGCTGGCGCAAGAGCAAGAGAAAGAGAAGGAAAAGCAGCAACAGGCGCCAGTTGCAGCCGCCGAGATTCCGAATCCGGTCTCGCAGGCTTAGCAGTTCGCATCGCGACAACGATTCCAAGCAATTGAAAGTAGAGTTGAATTTCCAACTGGCGGCTGGCAACTGGCGGCCGCCAGCTGATCAAGAGGACTTATGCCGAAATTAAAATCGCACAAGGGCGCTTCTAAGCGCTTCAAGAAGACGGCCACGGGCAAGGTAAAGCGCGGACATTCCGGCCTGCGCCACATGCTGAGCTCGAAGGCCAAGAAACGCAAACGCCACCTGGGAACAGCCACGCTCGTAAGCGATGGCGATCTGCACAAAGTAAAGCGGATGATTCCTTATCAGTGAAGCGGGGATCAGGAGTCAGAGGTTGGGGATCAGTAAACCCAGCCCCTAAACCCTAGCCCCTGCCAGGCGCGTGAAGAGGTCAGAGATTGCCGTCACGGCGAATCTTCCTTACCTCCAGCCGCCAGTACAGAGAAAGAAAAAAGGAGAACACCATGCCACGTGTAAAACGCGGAACCAAACGCCGCGCCAAACGCAAGAAGATATTAGATCGCGCCAGCGGATACTTCCTAACTAAATCAAAACTCTACCGCTCCGCGAAAGAGGCAGTAGAACGCGGCCTCAAGTTCGCATACTCTGGGCGGAAGCAGCGGAAGCGGCAGTACCGGTCGCTTTGGATTGTGCGGATTGGGGCGGCTTCGAAGCTGAACGGGTTGAGCTATAACCAGTTTATCCACGGGTTGAAAAAGGCGGGAGTGGAACTGGACCGCAAGATTCTGGCGGACCTGGCGGTGAAGGACGCGCCAGCGTTCAAGTCTCTCGTGGAGCAGGCCAAGGGCGCGCTGGCGTAGGGCGGGCTTCGGGCTTCCGCTTTCGAGTCGAGTTCATTCAGACAGAAATCAAAATCCCCGCCCTGTCTCTCCGAAGAACGGAGAGACAAGGACGGGGCACCCGCATTCCGGTTAGCTACGAAAGAACGTGGCATATACCTTTCCCAAATTGACGAATTATTCGGCGAAAAGCCTGGTGAAGGCTTTCGTGGACGCGAAGCTTGCGTTCCGGGATGGGATGCGTGAGGTGAAATCCGAGGCCGAGTGGAAAGTGTTCCGCGACCTTTGGATGGCGCGCAAGAATGGCATTCTCACGCAGATTAACGATCAGTTCAAGAAGTCGCCGAAGGAAGCAAAGCGAGAATTCGGTCAGCACCTGAACGAGCTTAAGCAATACGTCGAGAGTGAGATCGACGGCTGGCAAAAATTCACCGAAGGTGAAGCTGCGCAACAGGCCGTTCAGTTTGAGTCGATTGACATCTCCTTACCAGGCGTCCGCCGACCGATTGGGGTGGAGCACCCTGTCATCAAGACGACGAACGAGATGGTTCGCGTCTTTCAGAAACTTGGCTACTCTGTTGCTGACGGGCCTGTTGTGGAAACTGACTACTACAACTTTGAGGCTTTGAATTTTCCGCCGAATCATCCGGCTCGGGATACGCAGGACACTTTATTCATCGCGGGGCAGCAGGGGAAGGCGCAGCGGGAGCGGCTGCTGTTGCGGACGCATACTTCTCCGGTGCAGATTCGGACGATGGAGAAGATGCGGCCGCCGATCCGCATTGTGATTCCTGGGACGGTGCATCGCAACGATCCTGCGGATGCGAGCCACTCGCCGATGTTTCATCAGATTGAGGGGCTGGCGGTCGATACCAACATCACCTTCGGGGATTTGAAGGGGACGCTCGATCATGCCATGAAGGAATTCTTTGGATCGAGTGTGAAGACGAGTTTCCGTCCGTCGTTCTTTCCGTTCACGGAGCCGAGCGCGGAGATGTTTGTTTCCTGCTTCATCTGCGGTGGGAGCGGGAAGCGCGGGGCGGAGCCTTGCCGTCCGTGCAAGCAGACGGGATGGATTGAGATTCTTGGGTGCGGCATGGTCGACCCCAACGTGTTTGAGTTTGTAAAGGACAACGGGTATGACCCGAAGAAAGTTTCGGGGTTTGCCTTTGGTATGGGCGCCGACCGGATCGCTTTGTTGAAGTATGGGGTCGATGACATTCAGCTGTTCTTCAACGGAGACGTCAGGTTTCTTGAGCAATTCACTTAGTGAGCCGGGCCAGTGGTCGTCCGAAGCGACGAGGGCATCGTGAGAATCCCTTGATAGGTCGTCCTTGGTGGCCAGTTGTATGGGGTCCTTCGGCGCAAAAGGCGCGCCTCAGGATGACAGAGCTTCTTAGAACGTCATGAAGATTTCTCCACAATGGGTGCGGGAGTTTGTTCCGGTGGCGGTCGATGATCGGCGCCTCGCGGAGGATTTGACTGGCGTCGGGATTGCGGTGGAGGGGGTTAGCGGATCGGGCGCGGACTGCGTGTTTGAGATGGAGATTGGGACGAATCGTCCCGATGCCATGAATCATTACGGCGTGGCACGCGAGGCGGCGGCTGTTTACGATTTGCCGTTGAAGCAGTTCTCACTTCCCAGTTCTCAGTTCTCAGTTGCGGGTCAAAAGCACACCTCAGCGGCTAAAGCCGCGCTCTCCAGGGGCTCTGACGGCACGACTGAAGTCGTGCCCTTCCCGATCCCTCCCTTTCCGATCTCGTCCTTCCTGATCACGGTGGAAGAGCCGGGGCTTTGCCCTCGATTCTCTGCTCGGGTTATTCGCGGGACTCGAGTCATACCATCCCCCGCGAAGATTGCACATCGCCTGGCGTTGCTTGATCAGCGCCCGATCAGCAATGCCGTTGATGCCACGAACTACGTTTTGTGGGAGATTGGCAAGCCTACGCACGTGTTTGACATGGATTTGCTCGAGGGTGGAAGGCTCGTCATTCGAAAAGCTAAAGATGGTGAGAAGCTGAAGACGCTCGATGGCGTGGAGCGCGCGCTTACTTCTGAAGATCTTGTCGTCGCTGATGCGAAGAAGCCGGTTGCGCTTGCCGGAGTTATGGGCGGGTTCGACACCATGATTACTGACAAGACGCGGAATATTCTGATCGAGTCGGCGTGGTGGGATCCGCTGACCGTGCGCAAGACTTCGCGGCGGCATGGGCTGCACACGGACGCTTCGCATCGCTTTGAGCGCGGAGCGGATTTTGAGTCGACGGTTTTATCGTGCGATCTGGTGGCGGCGCTGATTCTGGAATCGGGCGGCGGAGAACTGGTTGGCGATGTGATCGATGTGGTGTCGAGAAAGTTGGATCAGGCGCCCGTCGTGCTGCGGCTTTCTGAGGTGCATCGCATTCTGGGCGGGAATTTGAGTACGGGAGAGATTTTCCGCATCCTGAAGAACCTTGGTTTCACGCTGATCCCCGAAGGGCAGGGCACGGCCGAGTTCCGGGTCGGGATTCCAAGTTGGCGGCTGGATGTGGAGCGCGAGATTGACTTGATTGAAGAAATCGCGCGGCTGCATGGCTACGACAAGTTCGAGAACACTTTGCCGGCTTACAGTGGCGCGGTGGTTGAGTTGCCGCACGCGGCTATGGACGCCACTTTGCGGGCGCGCGCTTTGGCACTGGAATACGACGAGGCGGTTTCGCTGACATTTATTTCGCACGCTGATGCCGAGAAGTTTTCATCGGCTGCGGTGCTTGAGCTGGATAATCCGCTGAGCGAAGAAGCGTCCGTGATGCGGACTTCGATGGCTCCGGGCATGCTCGATATGCTGGCCTGGAATTTGAATCGCGACTCAGAGAACGTACGGTTGTTCGAGATGGGCCGGGTCTACGAGATGCGATTGGGTGAACCGGCGCGCTTGTGCCTAGGTGCGACGCTGGCAGCGGTGAAGGGATCGCTGCCTGTGGGTGGGACGCTCGACGTCAGCAAGGACGAACAGGCTGCCTCGGCCGAGGCATTTCGGTCGTTCAAGGGCGACGTGGAGAATCTGCTAGCTCCCCTTGCTTCTCGCGAACTTGCTTTTGATCGCGAGACGGCGGAGTATTTTCATCCCGGACGATCGGCGCGTGCGTTGATGGATGGGGTTGTCGTGGCGCAGTTCGGGCAGATTGCCTCGGGCGTCAAGGCGGAACGTAAACTGCGGCAGGATGTTTTTCTGGCAGAGATTGATCTGGAGCAGCTGCACGCGATCGGGTTGCGGGCGGTTCGGTTCGCGCCGCTGGGGAAATATCCGGCGGTGGAGCGAGATTTCTCGTTTGTGTTTGGCGATGATGTCGAGTTTGACGCGATGCGGCGCGCTGTGAGGGGGCTGGGCATTCCCGAGCTAAGCGAATTCAGGCCGGTGGAGATTTTTCGCGGCGGGGCGATTGGCGCCGGGAAGTATTCGATTCTTCTGCGCGTGAAATTGCAGTCGGATGAGGGCACTCTGCGCGACGAGCAGGTTGCGGGGTGGTCGGCGCGGATCGTTGGCGCGCTGCAGGGGTTGGGGGGAGTGCAGCGAGTGTAGAGCGCGGTGCCGTGGTTTAAATTCCTTGCAAGGATTGTGTTAGTGCTTGCGGGTAAGGGGTCCCCTTCGGCTTCGCTCAGGGCAGGCTTTCGATTCCACATTTGCTCTCGTTTCACGAGAGCAAATGTTCCGCTCAAGATGACAGGTCGCTCCGAGCTTCCTGTGCTAATCTGCCAGCTATGGCGGATGTGATTTCTTCTGTTTCCAATCAAAAGAAGCATTTTCTCAGTGAGAAGGTTTCGCATTTCACCGAGTCGGTCATCCGGGAGATGACGCGGCAGGCGGCGCTTTATGGAGCGGTGAATCTGGCGCAGGGGTTTCCGGATTTTGCGGCTCCGGCGGAGATCAAGCAGGCGGCGCGGACGGCGATTGATGGCGACGTGAATCAGTATGCGATTACCTGGGGCGCGAAGAATCTGCGCAATGCGATTGCCCGGCAGATGGGCGTCTGGCAAGGGATTACGGTCGATCCGGAAAAAGAGATCACGGTTTGTTGCGGATCGACCGAAGCGATGATCTCGACTTTGCTTGCGGTGTGCAATGCGGGCGATGAGGTGGTGATCTTCGAGCCGTTTTATGAGAACTACGGACCGGATTCGGTGCTGAGCGGGGCGCGGCCGCGGTTTGTGAAGCTGCGACCGCCGGCTTGCGACGGCGGTGAGTGGACTTTCGATGAGAAGGAGTTGCGGGCGGCGTTCCACAAGAACACGAAGGCCGTCATACTTAATACCCCCAATAACCCTACTGGAAAGGTTTTCACGCGGGCGGAGTTGGAACTGATTCGGGATTTGTGCGTGGAGTTCGATGTGCTCGCCATCACCGATGAGATTTATGAACACATTTTGTATGACGGGACCGAGCATATTTCGATGGCGTCACTTGATGGCATGCGGGAGCGAACGGTTACGATCAACGGAATGTCGAAGACTTACAGCGTGACGGGATGGCGCGTGGGATGGGCGGTGGGACCGGAGAAGATTACGAATGCGATCCGGAAGGTGCATGATTTTTTGACGGTGGGAGCGCCGGCACCGCTGCAGGAAGCGGGTGCGGCGGCGCTGAATCTGCCGCCGGAATATTACCTGCGGCTGGCTGAAGGATATCGAGCGCGGCGGGATCATTTGATTCCGGCGCTGGAGGCCGCGGGGTTTCAGTGTTTTCGTCCGCGCGGGGCTTATTACGTGATGACGGATATTTCCGGGTTTGGGCTTGACGATGATGTTTCGTTCGTGAAGTATCTGGTTAAGGATATTGGAGTGGCGGCGGTGCCGGGGTCTAGTTTTTATCGCGACGCGCGGGATGGTGCGCGGCAGGTGCGGTTCGCGTTCTGCAAGAAGCTGGAGACGCTGGATGCGGCGGCGGGGAAGTTGGGGAAGTTGCGGAAGTGATCGGCGCCCGTGGTGAGGATTCCCATCTGAGCCGGAAATGGTTGCAAGTAGGCACGGGGTCCTTCGACTTCGTATGGGCTTCGCTTCGCGGAGCCCATACTACGCTCAGGATGACAGAGTCGAGGTAAGGTTCGTAGTGCTCTAACCCTTACTTTGTGATCACGCCGCAGGCGATGCGGTCGCCGGAGTTGCCGGAGGGATCGGTTTTCATGTCGTCAGCTTTCGCGTGGATGACGATCGCCGTGCCGCCGTTGCTGAAGAGCGAGTGCGAGCCGTCGCCCAGGGTTATGTCGTTATCGACGAGGGTTCCATTGGCTTTGCCGTCCGCACCGACCGTCAGGTTCAGCATGTCGCCGGCGTGATGGCCCTCGGGATTCTCCAGTCCGTGCTTTTTGCCGTCAGGGTTGAAGTGGGGACCCGCGGATTTGAAATCGGGAGCATCGCACTTGGCGTTCTGGTGGATGTGGATACCGTGCTCGCCGGGCCGGAGGTCGTGGAGGTGGAGCTTGAGGCTGACACCTGATCCCTTGGGCATCACGGTGATCGAGCCTACGGATTTGCCTTGCGCATCCTTGAGTTCGACTACGGTTTTGGCGGCGCTGGGAAGCGCGGTGAAGGCCAGGAGGATGGTGAGGGCGATGAGGGAGAGTCCAAGATGTTTCATGCCGGGATTATAGCGAATCTTGTTGTCAGAGTCTCGCATATGCACTTTTGGGCCATGCCTGATTCACGGCGAGGTGGAGTATACTGCGGGAAAGTTTGAAATTTTTTCAGGGGAAAGTGCGATCATGGCGTTGAATGCTGTGGAACGGATGGAGGCACAGGTTCCGGTCGACGATTTTCAGGTGCTCGAAGATAAGATTTACCGCGTCATTGAGATGTACAAGGCGGCACGGCAGGCGCAGGCGCAGGCGGAACGCGACGCGCAGCGGGTGCGGCAGCAGATGGAAGAGCGCGAGGAAGAGTTGGTGGTATTGCGGCGCGAGGCGGTGCAGTTGCGGAAAGAGCGGGAAGAGATTCGCGGGCGGGTGGAGAAAATGCTGGAGCAGATTGAGTCGATCGCGGAGGAGCGGGCGAGTTAGCCTCGCTCGGAATGACAAAGGTTGACGGCTATGGCTACCGCTACTAAGGATTCGACGTTGAAAGACTCGCAAGCTGGGGGCGTGCGGGTGGAGATTTTTGATCAGGCGTATAACCTGCGGGGGTCGGATCCGCAATATATTTTGAAGCTGGCGGAGTATGTCGATTCGAAGATGCGAGCGGTCGCCGAGGCTACGAATACCATCGATACGGTACGACTGGCCGTGCTGGCGGCGTTGAACATTGCTGATGAGTATCATTTATTGAAGCGGAATCAGGACGGCGGGGCAACCGACTACCAGAAGCGCGCGCATCTATTAGCAGATGCGCTGGATGAAGTGCTGGACGAGAAGCGTAAGGCGGGATAGTTTGGTACGGGTTCTGCTGTTCGCGCTGCTGGCGGCCGCCGGCGCTCCGGCTCAAGACACACCAGCTCAAGACACCCCGGCTCAAGACACAATCCATAGCCAATCGAATGTGGTGATCGTTCCCGCGTTGGTGAAAAACGCGAAGGGCGAAGCTGTGTATGGACTCGGGGTGAAGGATTTTGTAGTTGAAGACGATGGAGTGGAACAGGCCGTGCGCCTGGATGAAGCGGCAGAAGGGTCGGCGATGTCGCTGGTGATTGCGATTCAGCGTGGCCGGCGGGCGAATTATGAGTTTCCGAGGATTCGCGGGTTGAGCGCGATGGTAGACCCGATCATGGAAGCTGGGCTGGGCAGGGTGGCCATTGTGGAGTTCGACAGCCGGGCGGAATTGGTTCAGGATTTCAGCGGCAATTCCGACAAGACCACAGAGACCCTGAAGGCGTTGCAGCCCGGCGATGGAGGAGCGGCGATCCTGGATGCGGTGGATTATTCGGTGAAGCTGCTGGAGAAAGCTCCGAAGGAACGGCAGCGAGTATTGCTGCTGATCAGCGAGACGCGCGACCACGGCAGCCACGAGGCTAAGGTGGACGATGTGGTAGCCGAGATCGGGCAGAGCAACACGGCGGTTTATGCGCTGGCGTTTTCACCATCGCGATCGAATGTGCTGGACACGATGCGGGGAAATAATATGGCCGAGATGAATCCGTCGCCCGATTTGCTGGCGCCGTTCATCCTGGCCGCGGAAGCGATGAAGAAGAACATCCCGGGGACGGTGGCTGCCATGACCGGGGGCGAGTACGAGCTGTTTGCGACCAGGACAAACTTCGAGGCGCGGATGATTGACTTCACCAATCATTTGCACAGCCGCTATCTGTTGAGCATCGAGCCGAAGAATCCCCATGCGGGGTTGCACCAGATTCGGGTGCGGCTGCGGGATCCGGGAGACCGGACAGTGCTCGCGAGGAGCAGGTATTGGGTGGCGGCAGAGCCGTAATCTATGCGGGAGACTCTGCCTGGGACGCATCGGGGCCGTCGAGAACTTCCCTCACTTTGGCAACCAGCGCTGACAAAGAAAAGGGCTTGGGCAGGAAGCTTAGTCCCGGATCGAGCACCCCGTAGTGAACGATGGCGTTGCTGGTGTAGCCGGAGACGTAAAGGACTTTCGTGCGCGGCGAAATCTGTTTGACTTGCTCCGCAAGCTGACGGCCGTTCATTCCGGGCATGATCACGTCGGTGACCAGCAGGTGGATGTCGCGGTGATTTGCGCTGCATAGGGCAAGGCCTTCCTCGGTGCCGGCGGCGGACAGAACTTTATAGCCGCAGTGGGCCAGGACTGACGATGTCAGTGCACGGAGCTGCGCGTCGTCCTCGACCAACAGGATGGTTTCAGTTCCGCGCTGGACGCCGGCCGGGCGCTTCTCAATTCCGACTGCTTCCGCAAGCTGGTCGACTCGGGGAAGATAGATCTTGAAGGTCGTTCCGCGATTGAGCTCGCTGTACACCCAGATGTAGCCACCGCTTTGCTTGACGATTCCGTAGACCATGGAGAGCCCGAGACCTGTGCCCTTGCCAACTTCCTTGGTGGTAAAAAAAGGTTCGAAGATATGGGCCTGCGTCTCGGGGCTCATGCCGGTTCCGGTATCGCTCACGGCCAGCATGACGTAGCGTCCCGGTTTCAGAGGCTCGTGTTCGCGGGCATAGGATTCGTCGAGTTCCATGTTCTCGGTTTCGAGAGTCAGCTTCCCTCCGTTGGGCATGGCGTCGCGCGCATTCAAGGCCAGGTTCATGAGGACCTGCTCGATTTGACCGGGATCCGCTTTGACCGCGCCCAGCTCACGGCCAGGCACGGTAAGAACTTCGATGTCTTCGCCGATGAGCCGCCGCAGCATGGAGTCAAGGTTCAGCATGACATCGTTCAAGTCGATAACGCGCGGCGAGAGAACTTGCTTGCGGCTGAAAGCCAGCAGCTGGCGGGTGATTCCGGCGGCGCGATCGGCGGCTGACCGGATCTGGGCGGTGGCGTCCTTCAGGCGGCTGACCGCCGGGAGTCCGTCGGTCAGAATCTGGCTGTACCCCATGATGACGGTCAAGAGATTGTTGAAGTCGTGAGCCACGCCGCCGGCGAGGCGGCCGACCGCCTCCATTTTCTGGGACTGGCGGAGTCTTTCCTCGAGAGCCACGCGCTCGGTGACATCCTGAACCAGAGAGGCCACGCCGAGCACCTGTCCTGATTCATCGACCAGCGGCGTGTTGTACCACTCGCAGGAGATGGTGCGGCCGTCCTTGGTAAGGTTGTCATTCGTGCTCCGCGTCCCGCCTTCTCGAGCGAGAAGTTCACGTCCCATCTTGTCCACATGTGGCCGCATGGCTGGCGGCACGAGGAAACTTGCGTCGCGCCCAATCGCTTCCTGGCGTGAATATCCGAAGACCCGTTCCGCGGAGGGACTCCATTCTGTAATTCGAAGTTGGGTATCCCATTCGACGACGGCGAGCGGGGTATGCTCGAAATGAATACGCAGCTTCTGCTGAGATTGGCGAAACTCCTGTTCCGCGCGTTTGCGGTCGGTGATATCACGGCAAATACCGAGCAGTCCGACGACCTTGCCGTTGGAATCGCGATGCGGCCCCTTTGTCGATAAATAGGTCCGCGCCACACCGGCGGAGATTCCGAGTTCCTCGTAGGTTTGCGTCTTTCCAGATTCGACCACCTTCCGGTCCGCTGCCATGATCTCGCGGCCGGTTTCGGGAGTGAAAAGCTCGGTGTCATCCTTGCCGATGACCTCTTCCACTCCGCGCCCCAGCAGCTGCGCCCCCGCGGAGTTGATCATCAAGTAGCGGCCTTGCAAGTCCTTGACGAAGACGGAATCTGTGGTTCCCTCAGTGATACCTTGCAGAAGCGACAGATTTTTTTGCAATTCCCGCGAGCTGAGGAGCAACTGGTTCTGCACCACGAACAACCGCCCGCTGGCGGCCACGAAGGAAACCGTCACCAGCACAACCGACCAGAGAAACTGTTCCTGCGCAATGCCCAGCACGAGCGGAAAGACGATGGCGGGGATGAGCAAAGGAGAAAACTGCATGAGCAACTGAAAGCCCGGTCGGATGGGTTCGGCTGGCTCCGGGACCCCCTCAGCGCCGTCCCAGGTCGCGGCAATCACGATGAGGAAGCAATCCGTAATGGTCCACAGCAGATCGGGCCACGCGCCCGGGCGAAAATTTTCGCTGGCAAACGCGAACAGAGTAATGTTGGAAGTGACGGCGAAGACGAAAAAGAAAGCCGCCATGCGAAGAAAGAATGCCCGTGCGGTACGATATCGAGTGAGCAGACCGCGCAGCAGAAAACTTAGGGCCAGCAGTCCGAAGAAGGCCACACCGGCGTAAAAGACACGTCCAGCCATAGCCCTTTCCGAGAGTTGCCACCGCGAGGGCACATAGAGAGTGGAAAGCTCGAGGGCGAGCACGAGAGTGCAGACTTGCGCAAAGTCGCACAGCCGCAGCCAGCGGAATCCACTGTTGGGGTCCCGAGGACTCAGAAACAGAGTCATCATGGCGGGCACGGCCCAGAAAAACACGAGGATGTCGCTAGGCCAGAACGCTCCGGTGAGATTGTGGTGATAATCGAAGTAGTAGGTGTAGGCGGCTTGGCCGAGAGAAACGAGAACAACCGAGAAGCAAACCAGGCGCCATACGCGTTTGCCGAAGGGACCGGAGCGGCGCGACGCATCCCAACTGGCCAGAACCCCGACAAAGCCGGCGATGGATCCGATCCAGTCGCCCCACAGCGATGCTACGGGCGTGCCATACCTCGCCGCTAACATCCCCACGTGTACGACAATTAGAACCGCCGCAGCAACAATCGCAGACTTGCGAGACGTGGACATCTCTGTACCTCTGCCCGATTCTGGCCTTGGCCAAAGGAAAAAATCCAGATCCGGAGTGTTGCGGGAAGAGTATACATCGGCCCGCAAATTCCACCAGAATCAGCGGCTTCGCGGACGAACTGCGGTGCACTCTTGACTTCCGGCTTCGGCGAATCTGGCTCTCGCGAATTGCCGTCTTGCCTGCGGGGAGTTGGTTCCCCGAACAGAATTGCGGAATTGCAAGCCCGGAGTGTTGCGGCCTTGTTACTTTGGTTGCAAGTGCGCTGCCAACTATTTGCGGTTCCCCTATTGCTAATCCACTGGCAGTTCTCCTAGCATCCAGAGTGAAAGCCGGCCTGCGGGGTTGGTGATGACGGTAACCGATTTTTGAACCAATGCTGAATGAACGGGGACTCGACTCGAACTAAGATCCGGTGTGCGACGCTCCGCCATGCGGAGATGCCTAAAGGGTCTCGGCGGGTTCCCAACGTCTACCTGACGGTTCATTCTCGGCCCGTCACACGGCACAGTGGGTCGGCTTGATTTTTTTCTGTCATGCTGAGCGCAGGACATCCTTCGCGAAGCGAAGGATGTTCGAAGCCGAAGCATCCCTACCTGTGGCACACTCTCGTTTTCGCGGTGAAGCCTTGAGGCTCAGCCTTTGCTCCGCAGCCCCCATCGACGCATCGGTGTTCGGGCAGGAATCCCCTCGGCTTCGCTCGGGGCAGGCTCTTCGGCTGCGTAAGTCCTTCGCTTTCGCGAAGCACTTACTCCGCTCAGGATGACAAGTGCCCAAACCAACTCCTGCTACACTGATTCAAGTGCAGATGCCCTCACTTCTGCATCTAACTAAACTGTGTATCCACAATTAGTACATTTTGGGCGGTTTTTCCTGCCGACTTACGGCTTCCTGGTTTCTCTGGGGGTGCTGGTCGGCCTATGGGTCAGCGTGCGCAATTCCGAGCGTCTGGGAATTGACGGCGAAAAGGCCTGGAACCTGGGAATTCTGGTGGTGCTCTGCGGAATTCTGGGCGCGAAGGTGCTCTACATCATCAACGATTGGAGCGTGTATGCGGCGCATCCGGGCGACATTTTCAGTATTGCCACACTGCAGGCGGGAGGAGTTTTTTCCGGCGGGCTGATCGCGGCATTTCTGGCCGCCTGGTGGTATGTGCGCAAGCATCACCTGCCCGCGCTCGCAACCTGCGATGCGTTCGCTCCGGGGTTGGCACTGGGGCATGCCATCGGACGCATCGGATGCTTTGCCGCCGGCTGCTGCTACGGGAAAGAGACGCATCATTTCTGGGGCGTGGTGTTTCGCAATCCGCTGGCTAATCAGATTACTGGGACTCCGTTGAACGTGCCGCTCGAGCCGACG
Organism: uncultured Acidobacteriaceae bacterium; assembly: GCA_963800575.1. GTDB lineage: Bacteria > Acidobacteriota > Terriglobia > Terriglobales > Acidobacteriaceae > Sulfotelmatobacter. The sequence continues at coordinate 73,877 of CAWDBN010000015.1, read as the reverse complement.
CAGTTGTTCGAGTCGGCAGTGGAGCTGGCGAATTTCTTCTTCCTGATGTGGCTGCTCAAGCGCAGAAAGTTCGATGGCCAGGTCTTCGGCGCTTTCATGTTTATCTACGGAGTGGCGCGATTCTTTCTGGAATTCATTCGGGACGATCCGGGCCGCGGTTCGGTATTTGGCGGGGCGATGTCCGGCACGCAGTTGATCGCGATTGGGTTGGTTTTGGCTGGCGGCGTGATCTGGTGGTTGCGGCCGGGAGCGAAGAATCTGACGGCGCAGGCGGTCGGGGCTACCAGATAGATCCGATGCCCGGTTAGTGGCACTTGCACCACGGTGTTCGCCGCGACGCTTCACTTAGTTGCATTCCCTGGTAGCCGTCGTATGACATACATAAGTCAGCTTTCTTAAAGCTGGACAACTTGAACCGGACTGATTCCACGCGCTTGCCGTTGGCGTCCAGTATCACAAGGAGGTGCGGTTTCTCCGAGTCCAGGTTGTCAAACTTCAAGCTCTTCAGCCGCGGCCAAGGCACTGCCGAGCCGTCGTCGATCCGCACGCTGAAACCCCGCGGGTTAGTGGCATCGGGGGGCGCGACCTTCCACCAGGGATCGTCGGAACGCGATGCGACGCAAACAGTACCCGAGCCTGGATCTGCTGCACTGATTTGTCCAAAAAGCAAAAGGATGTTCAACGTGACGGACAGTATCCTCATGATGGACTTTTTCATTCGGCCTTCCCGTCAGGTGCCCCTGTAGTATCCTTCGCAGCGAATGCTGGAAGCATACCCCATCCTGATTTCCGTCGCATCCGAAGATGCCGGCAAGCGGCTCGACCAATTCCTCGCCGCGCGGCTCGAGTCCGTCAGTCGCGCCCGGGTGCAGGAGATGATCGCCGAAGGCAAAGTTCTGGTGAACGATGCTCCAGCGAAGGCTTCGCTGAAGCTGCGCGGCGGGGAGCGCATCAGCGTGTTGGGCGAGGCGCAGCGGGCTCCGCTGAAGGCTATCGCTGAAGAGATTCCGCTCGACATTGTTTATGAAGATGACGACCTCGCCGTGATTAACAAGCCTGCGGGGATGATGGTGCATGCGGGAGCGGGAGCCTCCGACGACGCGCGCAATTCCGGGACGCTCGTAAATGCGCTGCTGCATCATCTGGGTAGCTTGTCGGGCGTGGGCGGGGCCTTGCGGCCGGGCATCGTCCATCGCCTGGATAAAGAGACCAGCGGGTTGATCGTGGTGGCGAAAAATGACGAGGCGCACCGCAAGCTGAGCGCGCAGTTTGCCGCGCGTGAAGTGAAGAAGAAATATGTCGCGCTGGTGCATGGCTGGGTAAAAAAAGACTCCGGAACACTCGCGCAGAGCATCAGCCGCGACCGCGTCCGGCGCACGCGCATGACCACCCGGCTCGAAGGCGGCCGCGCGGCAGTTACGCATTATCGCGTGGTGCGGCGGCTCGATACGAAGTTTGGCAAGTTTACGTTGCTCGATGTGAAGATCGACACCGGCCGCACGCACCAGATTCGGGTGCACGTGGCGGCGATGGGGCATCCGGTGGTCGGGGATACGATGTATGGAGCTCCGAAACAGGCGCGGGGAAAGAATGCAGTGATCGGGTTGCCGCGGAATTTTCTTCATGCGGCGGAGCTGGAGTTTAAGCATCCTCGGACCGGCGTTGTGATCGCGCTGAAAAGTGAGTTGCCGGACGAGTTGCGGGAGTTCCTGAGGAGGGTCGAGGAATAGGAATTCCATGCTGGGCGGTTGAAGCCGCTCCTGTTCAAAGAAAGTCCGGATATAATGACATCTAAATGAGGGGCATTCTCACCAGGAAGAGTTTCCAGGGTTTACTGATTCGTCGGGCAACGGTTTTATTGCTGGTCGCCGGCATGTGCGGATTCGGCATGGCGCAGACTGCAACGCCGCCGGCTCCGCCCTCGACTTCACAGTCGCCACAGCCGTCCACAACGCAATCTTCGCCGCCTGCGGCCGCGCAAGCAGGCGCGCAGAATCCCGCCGAGCAGAAATCCAGCGATGACAAAGGCGCGGACAATGGAGAAATCCCTCGTATCCGCGTGGGCACCAACGAAGTGAATGTGGTATTCACGGTGACCGACAAGCACGGCAAGCGGGTCACCGATCTGAAGCAGTCCGATTTCAACTTTGTCGATGACAACAAGCCGGCTACCGAGATTCGAAGCTTCCACGCAGAGACGAATCTGCCGCTGCAGGTGGCTCTGCTGATTGATGCCAGCAACTCGGTGCGCGACCGCTTCAAGTTCGAGCAGGAATCGGCGATTGAATTTCTCAACCAGACCATACGCCGCGGCTATGACCAAGCCATGGTCGTGGGATTCGACGTGACGCCCGAAGTGACGCAGGATTTTACCGACGACACGGAGAAGCTGGACAAGGGAGTACGCTCGTTGCGGCCGGGAGGCGGAACGGCAATGTACGATGCGCTGTATTATGCGTGCCGCGACAAACTGCTGAAGCAAACGCCGTCTGGACCGGCCCGGCGCGCCATCATCCTGCTGAGCGATGGCGAGGACAATCAAAGTCACGTAACGCGCGAGGAAGCGATTGAAATGGCGCAGCGGGCGGAGGCCATCGTATACACGATCAGCACCAACGTGAGCGGAACCAAGGGCGCCGGGGACAAGGTGCTGGAGCGCATTGCTGATGCGACCGGCGGCCGAGCATTTTTCCCCTTCCAGATCCGCGACGTGGCCAACGCTTTTGCCGAAATTCAGGATGAATTGCGCAGCCAATATGATGTGTCGTATAAACCGGCGGACTTCAAGGCGGACGGCCACTTTCGCACCATCGAGATCGTAGCTGTCGACCGGAAGAACTTCCGGGTGCGATCGCGCCGGGGATGGTACGCTCCGGTGCAGTAGGGTAGTTTCCAGTTTTTCTCAGGCAGTTTTTTCTCGCGAGCCTTAAGAATGCCGGGATATTCGGGGACGCCGCTTCCGAAAAAATTAGGGATCAAAACTGGGTTTCGCGCGCACTTGGCGAATGCTCCGGCTGAGGTGCGCGCGGAATTGCGCGAGGCGCTGGCGGAGTGCGAGATGAAGACGAAGCCCGGCGGCATGCTGGACTTCGTGATGCTGTTTACCAAGTCTCGCGCGGAGTTGGCGCGAGAGTTCTCGCGGTTAGCGAAGTTGCTGGCGCCAGCCGGCATGTTGTGGGCGAGTTGGCCGAAGAAGAGTTCCGGCGTGGCTTCAGGCGTGGATGAGAATCTGGTGCGTGGTATTGGACTCGACGCGGGGCTGGTCGATGTCAAGGTGTGCGCGGTGACAGAGGTGTGGTCGGGGCTGAAATTTGTGCGCCGGGTCAAAGATCGCAAAGAGTGATCGATGCCACAGTCGCGGTTAGCACAGAGTCAAGTGGTGCTTGTGTCCCGTACCAGGTACCCTACATAGAAAAGGACGGCCACTACCAACAGCATGTGAATCAAAACGCTGGTGACGTGAAACATGAGAAAGCTGCTGGCCCACAGAATAACCAGCGCCAGGGAAATCTTGCGGAAAGGGTCCAGGTTCATTTTCTGCCTCCGTCTTCTGCCTCAGAGCACGGCACAGAGAGTACCTTTCATTTATAAGTTGGGAGAAGCACGGCAGCGAATCGGCAAAAAGCTGTAAATGGGTCACTGCAGAGTAGTAGATCTCGGAAAGAACCAAGGGAGCTGGCATGGTGCGTGTCGGATTAATTGGGTTTGGCTTGGCGGGTCAGGCGTTTCATGCGCCGGTGATCCGCGGTGTGCCGGGGATGGAACTGGCGTGCATCCTGGAGCGCAGGGGAACGCGGGCGCGGGAAAAATATCCCGAGGTGCGGGTGGCGCGGACTTTGGACGAGTTGTTGGCGGATAAGGAAATCCAGCTGTGCGTGGTCGCGACTCCGAATGATTCGCATTTTGACTACGCGCAGGCTTGTCTGCTGGCGGGCCGGCATGTGGTGGTGGACAAGCCGTTCGCGCCGACACTCGCGGAATCCGAGAAACTGGTGCGGCTGGCGGCTGAGTGCGGACGCTTGATCACGGTGTATCAAGACCGGCGCTGGGATGGGGATTTCGCGACGATAAAAAAGATTGTTGCGTCGGGCAAGCTGGGAACCGTCGTCGAGTATGAGTGCCGCTTCGACCGGTTTCGGCTGGAGGCGAAGGCGAATGCCTGGCGGGAACGCGCCGGTCAGCCGGGTGCGGGAGTGTTGTTCGATCTGGGCCCGCATGTGATCGACCAGGCGCTGGTGTTGTTTGGCGAGCCGCGGGCCATTACGGCTTCGGCATTTTGCCAGCGGGAAACTTCGCAGGTGGATGATGCCTTCGATGTTTGCATGGAGTATACAAATTCGGGATGTGGGCTGCGGGCGATGGGCCGGGCGCGCATAATCGCGTATGCTCCGGGCCCGCATTTTCTGATTCATGGGACGAAGGGATCGTTTGTGAAGTACGGAATGGATCCGCAGGAGGCACGGCTGCGCGCAGAAAATTGTCCGGATGGATTGGATTGGGGCGCGGATTGGGGAGTGGAAGCGGAAGACTTGTGGGGCACGATGAGCCTGGTGGGCGAGCCCAGCGTGAAAGTAAAAACCGAGCGCGGAGATTATCGCGGGTTCTACGCGAACGTGCGCGACGCGATTGAGAAGAAAGCCGCGCTTGACATCACGCCCGAGCAGGCTTTGCGAACCATGCGCGCCGTGATGCTGGCACGCAAGAGCAGCCGGGAGCAGCGGACGGTGGAGTGGGGAGAGGCAGTAGAGTAGTCGGACTTAGTTGAAGGTAGCTGGCCGTATCACGACGGTGGCACCGTCAAGCTGCGTTAGAATTGATCGGGGTGGTTAGAATTAATCTTATGGCCAGTCCATTGAATCCGAACGACCCTGAAGAACCAAGGCCGCCGTCATTCGGGGTTAGAGAATTCCTTTTTGTGGTTTTCCTGGCCATCGTCTTTTTTATGCTCGGCCACAGCATGGTGCGTCACCGCTTCTTTCGAGGCGGCCGGGTTCACCGGAACGGCTCCCTCGGCCAATAGCAGGTCTGAAGTGCGCTGGTGCGGAAATGCAAAAGCGGCGGAGCCGTTAAGCTCCGCCGCTGATTTGTTTCATGCGCTGCAAAATCAGCAGCTAGGGCTGGCGATGTTCGCCACCATGTTCGCCGCCTCCATGCGCCGCTGCGGCGTGGGGCGCACTGCGAGCCGCTCCAGCATGCCCAGCCGGTGCGTGTGCCCCGTTATTGCGGCTGGCGCGTGCTGCCGCCGGACCACGCCGATTGGCTGCATACCCGCGCCCGCCGTTTCCGCGCGCGCCCGCGTAGCGACCTCCGTTGTACCGGCCTCCGCCGCCTCCGCTGAAGCGATGCTCACCCCAGCCGTGGCCGTATCCCCAGTTTGCCCACGGGCCCACGCCCAGGAAGATGCCGTTATAGAAATATCCCGGCCCATAAAAGCCGCTCGGCGCGCAGCCATACGGTGCATAGTTGTAGTAGCCGTAGGAACAGACCGGCGGCACGCCCAGGCCTATGCCAACTGTGACTTGCGCACTGGCCACCGGCGCCAAGGCCAGCAGCAAGGTTGTTGTGCCAGCCAGAAACAGACTGCGCATTGCGAGCCTGTGGGCCCAGGGGGCCACGCTCTTGAATTTCCACATTTTGTTGTCCTCCAGAATTTCCGCGTGCGATGGAAAGGTATGTTTCCAGTATCAGGTCCTGGCGCAGGGATAGCTGGTCAATACAGACCGTTCTCCGCAGCAGGGTTCTTGGGGAGTGGAGCAAGTTAAAGGAAATTAATGATCTTTAGCAGCATCACGAGAACAGCATTGCCCGCCGGCCGAGATTCCTGTTTGGCCGTGCCAGCGGCAACGAGAATGCCGTCGCGCCGCTCATCACTTTCTGCAGTGCGGTCCGGAATCTCTCCATCTCTTCTCGCGTGCCGACGGTGATGCGGGTGCAGGTGGGCATGATCGGCCAGACGCGTCCGATGAAAACATTCTGCTGGGCCATGGCGTCGATCACCTGCTTGGCCGGGCGTTTGGTGTCGAGCAGGAAGCAGTTCGACACGGAGGGAATGTAAGAGTAGCCGTTGCGATCGAGCCACTGGAAAGTTTCCTGGCGAACGCTGGCGTTGATGCGCCTGCGTTCGGGGACGAGGCTCGGATCTTTAAGGCTCGCTGAAGCCGCAACCAGCGCGGTGACCGGCATAAAGTTCCAGCCCGAGTGGTCCCGGATTTTTCCAGCAGGTCGGGACGGCCAACAGCGAATCCGCAACGCAGGCCAGCCATGCCGTAGGCTTTTGAGAAAGTGCGGAGCACAACCACATCCTTGCCCGCCTCAACCAAATCAAGCATAGAAGGCGCATCGCAAAGATGGATGTAGGCTTCGTCAACCATCACGATGGAACCTTTTGGTTTATTTTCGACAAGGTACTCGAGGTCGGAGTGCGGCGTGAGCGTGCCGGTAGGATTGTTGGGATTGCAGATGTAGAACAGTCCGGCATCCGGCGCGGCGGCGATCATCGCTTTAACGTCGTGCGCGTAAGTCTTGGTCAGCGGAACCTGGACGACGCGAGCTCCGTTCGCCGAGGCAACGCGCGGACCAGCCTCGTAACCGGGATCGGCGCCCACGTAGCTTCTCTGCGGCGAGGTGAAGGCAACGACTCCGAAGTGAAGCGGCGGAGTAGAGCCGGCAAAAAGATGGACGCACTCCGAATTCAGGCCTTCCTGCTGCGCAAAGATGTGGATGAGTTCGTCGGTGAGATTGTCGAGATAGCGGCCGCCGAGCGGGATGATAGCGGAGATGGCTTCACGCGCGGGTTGGCTGGGACCGAGGGGATTCTCATTGGAGTCGATCATCACGCCGTCCGCGGAAAACGGCTGGTGACGCGCCGCGGCGGCCAGCATGGGCTCGGTGACGATTCGAAATGCCGCAGCCGCGGCCGATAGTTGCAGGGAGCGTTGCAGGAATGTACGGCGGGAAGGCGGAACGTTTCCAGACGGCATGACGAACCTCCGGTTCATTCAGCGTCCTACAGGCTAAATGGTTTTTGACCTGAGGGCTAGAGATAGTTTTGACAGGTCACGAGAAAGGTACAAACAAAGCAGCGGGTGAGAGCGCCCGCTCCACCAGAACACTACTGCGGCAAAGGTTCCCGCGGAGTCGCGTAGTATCCGGCGCGGCATTGCACTTTGTAGTTCTGTTTCGATTTCACTTCCAGCTTGCGGTAGCTACCATCAAGCACCGTGTTTGTAGATGTATAGCCGAGGTTGTACTGGCTGCGCAGTTCGGCGGCGATCTGGTCGAACGCCTCTTTCAGCTTGTCGGATTTGTTGCCCACGTTGATGACGCGGCCTCCGGTGGCCTCGGTGAGCTTTCGCATTTCGCCCTCGCCGGTGTAGCCGACCTGAAACGACCCGTAGAAGCCGCGATCGGCGCAGAGCAGAACGTACACAATGGCGTCGGCTCTCTCGGCGGCTTCGATAGCGTCTTTGATTTTCAGCTGGCTGCCTTCATCCTCACCGTCGGTCAGAAGGATCATCGCTTTGCGTCCAACTTCTTTGGCCAGCATGTCGTGCGCCGAGAGATACACGGCATCGTACAGCACCGTGCCGCGCGCGGGCGCCGTAGGCACGGGACCACCTCCCGCACCAGGGATTGGTCCGGTGGTGAATCCGGTATTGATCCTGACTTTGTTGAGCGCGGCCTGCAGGCGGTGAACGTCGCGGGTGTAATCCTGCACCAGTGAGGCATCGACGTTGAAGTCGATCACATAGGCTTCGTCTTTGTCGGTGAGAATTTGGCGGAGGAATGCTCCGCCAACTTCTTTCTCCATGTCGAGCACGTTGCGCTGGCTGCCCGAGGAGTCGATCAGGATGCCGAGGGTGAGCGGCAGGTTTGATTCGGCGGCGAAATACTTGATGGTTTGGGGCTTGCCATCTTCTAGAACGTCGAAATCAGTCTTGGTCAGGTTGGGAATCAGCGCGCCGTGCTTGTCTTTGACGTTGAAGAAAAGTCCAACCACGTTGACGTTGACTTTTACCGTTCCCGCCGGCCCCTGGTCGTCCTCGGACGTTTGCGCGTCGGCAGGCTTCTGGGCAGGCGCTTGGCCGCCAGCCTGGGGGGCGCCAGCTGTGGAAGATGCCTGGGCCTGGGCCACGGCGGGCGGAGTAGCCGCCGGCAGGGCTGCGAGTAATAATAGAATAGAGGCAGCGGCCCCGGCAGGCGAGAACCTTCGGTAAGCGGATAATTTTGTCATCCTAGGAATCCCTCAAGGGGTTTTTGTTAGTCTAACCCTTGGAGTTAGATGCACCAAATGGGAAGGCAAGGGCATCTCACAGAGGCTAGCGTCATTTTAGTAGCAAAAGCTGAGCGCTATCGGCGAAGGTGCCGCAGGCCAGGCCCCCACGCCACGGGAAGAACGGATGGTGTTTGTGAGCATAGAAAGCGCGGGTAGCGAACAACGGCGGAGAAGCACCAATTGGCTGACGGCAGCGCTGATCTTCGGATGCGCGGCAGGGCTGTGCCTAAGCATTTCAGCGATGCAGGCGCAATCTTCCCCAAACCAGGCGCCGAGCGGGCAGAGCCAGGCCTCACAGAATCAGCCCACGCAGCCTCAGAATAACGACATTCCGGATGCGCCGACGGTGCAGCCGCCTTCGGAAACGCCCGCACCCCCTCCGATTCCCAAGCCGGAAGAAAAAAAGCCAGTCCAAAGGGATCCATGGACAAATCAGCCGGTCGAAAAGCCGGCTGCCTCTGAACCGGGTGCCGCGCCCGCATCCTCGCCCGGTGACACAACCTCTGCCCCGCCGCCCATGCCGCCGGTAAAGACCGTGCCGCAGGGAAGTTCGGCCAAGCCGGGGCCGACCGCGCAGGAGCAGCTTTACACCTTCACTGTCCATCCCACCTTTGTCCAGGTTCCGGTCCGGGTGAAGGACAAGGGCGGACGCCTGGTGGACGGATTGCTCTCGACCGACTTCATCGTGAAAGAAAACGGCGTGGCGCAGAAGCTCAGCTTCTTCACCGCCGATCCCTTCGCGCTTTCCGTAGCCATCGTGCTCGACACAGGTATGCCGGATGCGGAGCTGCAGAAGGTACAACAGACTTTCTCGGCGCTGGTAGGGTCGTTTGCTCCCTACGATGAAGTAGCGATTTATACCTACAGCAGCACAGTGAGCCAGGTCAGCGACTTCGGCGGAGTAACCCGCAAGTTAGGTGCGCTCCTGAATCAGATTAAGACGGAACGTGGCGCCAACAACGGAGTGCCGGTACTGAACGGTCCGCTGGCGAACGGGCCGATCATCAACGGTGTTCCCGTGGGGTCAGGGACGGAGAACGTAAACACGCCTCCGCGAGAATCGCATGTGCTGAACGATGCCGTTCTGCAGGCGGCGCTCGACCTCCGCAAACGCGACCGCACCCGCCGGAAAATCATTTTCGTGATCAGCGATGGACGCGAATTTGGCAGCCGGTCCAGCTACCGCGATGTGCTCAGGGTACTGTTGTCGAATGAAATCCAGGTGGAAGCGGTATCGATTGGAAGTGCGGCTCTTCCTGTTTACGACAAGATCGAGCGGCTGCACGTGCCGCTTCAGGGTTATGGCGACATTCTGCCGAGGTACGCCTCGGCCACCGGAGGCTCGGAGTACCGCGAACTCACCCAAAGTTCCATTGAAAATATGTACGCCGCGGTGATGAGCGAGGCGCGCAACCAGTACACGCTGGGCTACAGCCCGGTACGACCAAAGGTGCCGACCTCAAACCCTTACCGCAGTATCGAGGTTATCGTCGATCGGCCGGGTCTAAAGGTTTTTGCCAGAGATGGCTACTATCCCGCACCGGCGCAGCCCCCATCAGCACAGCCTGCGCCAGCGGCGCGGTAGGGTACCGATTGCGGATTGCTGATTGCTGATCGGAAAGCCGAGAAGTGATGCGTTTTCCAGTCAAAAATCAGCAATTAGCAGCCAACAATTCCCCGTCCCCCATCCCTGTGCCACAAGGGGGTCACCTGAGTAACCTGCGTGGGACCGACCGCGTGTGATATAAAAGCCCGAAGCCCCCATAGGGATATTTTTGCGCGCGGGAAGGGTGTGCGGCCCCGCGCTATTGAGGAAAGCCTTGAGTTTCATCAACTTCGCAGCCCGCGAAATCAATTGCAAGATCGTGTACTACGGCGCCGGGTTGGGCGGCAAGACCACGAATCTGCAAGTGATTTACCAGAAGACCGCGGAACAGCAGAAGGGCAAGATGATCTCCCTCGCCACCGAAACCGAGCGCACCCTGTTCTTCGATTTCCTCCCGCTCGATCTGGGCTCGGTGCGCGGGTTCAAGACCCGAATCCATCTTTATACCGTCCCCGGCCAGGTGTTCTATGATGCCAGCCGCAAACTGATTCTGCGCGGCGTCGATGGCATCGTCTTCGTAGCCGACTCGCAGGAACAGCGCATGGACGCCAACGTCGAAGCCCTCGACAACCTCATGTCGAACCTGCAGGAACATGGCTACGACTTCAACAAAATTCCCTACGTTCTGCAGCTCAACAAACGCGACCTGCCCAACATCCTGTCCCCGGAAGCGCTGAACAAGGAACTCCGCAAGAAGAATGAGGCCGTAATCGAAGCCGTGGCGTTCCAGGGCATAGGCGTATTCGAAACCCTGAAAGAAATCGCCCGTCAGGTGCTGACGGAGCTGAAGGCCGGCGGCTAGGGGAAGGCAGGTTCGGGAAGGGCACGACTTCGAGTCGTGCCGCCAGAGTCTGAATGGGACGCGGGCTTTAGCTCCTGAGAATCTTTTGGCAATCACTGCATCGGCTGCCCCGGCGCCAACACCCCTTTGCCCGTACCCCAAGGATGTACTTCAGGCTTAAGTAAACCAGCCTTGACGGCCGGATCGTCCTGCACCAATCTGGAAGCCTGCTCCGCTCCCACCCGAAAAATCTCGACGCCCCGCAACTCACCCTGAGCGTCGAGCGGGAACGGTCCCGCAACGGCCAGTCTTCCCTGCTCTGTCATCTGGATAAGGAGAGCATGATGCAGCTTCACCACATCCATAAACTCCGGCGCATTTGGATTCCACTTCTCGCCCTGCTTCATCAGAACCAGCGTGTATTGCTCGAACCCGGGAGGCTCGGCCGGAGCGTGAATCGCATTTGAGTCGATGCGCCACGGCCCATGCACCTCGGCGGCCAGCCGGCCGGCTTTAACCGCCGGATCACTATCCGCCCACTCCTGCGCCTGCGCCATCGACTCCGCCTGCAACACGAATATCCCGCGCAGTACAGTGTCATCCAGAAAAGGCCCGGCAATCACAAGCTTGTGTTCAGCAAACAGCTTGCGAATGTTAGCGATGTGCTCTTCCTGAAGTTTCTCTCCGGCCTCTTTACTCAGTTGCGGAGCGTTCGCAGGACGATTCAGGAGTACAAAGAAGTACTGCGCCGATGTGGCGCTCGGCTGGGGTGTAGATTGCGCAAAAGCTGCCGCTGTCAGTGCGATCAGCCAAAACAGAAGCACGCCGCTGAAGGAGATTCTTCTCATCCGCGATAACCTCCCAATGAGCCTAACAAATTTTAATCTAGCGGAGAGTAATCGCAAATCAGAACCGTCAAATCATCCTCCTGCGAGGCCGCCCATCGCTGGAGCGCGGACACCATTTCGTCCGACGCGCCAGACGGCGGAAGCTGAGACGTTTGCTGGAGCAGCGTAGACAAAGCCTCCTTACCGAAGAAGTCTCCGTTGGCGTTAGCAGCTTCGATGACACCATCTGTGTAAAAGAGGAAACGATCTCCCGGCCGCAACGGCTGAGCTGCATTCGTATAGGTCGCATAGTCGAAAGCGGCGAGAATCAAACCATTCTCGACGATCTCCGTGACTTCCCCATTGCGCAACAGAAGCATCGGCGGATGTCCGGCCGCAGAATATCGAAAGGTTCTCGATGCCGCGTCAAGATAAGCGTACGCAGCGGTCACGAACTGGTCTTGCGTATTACCACAGAGAACCGCGTTCATTCCGGCGAGCAAGCCGGCGGGATCGGCGGCATTGGCACGCTGCGCCGTGGCAGCAACTTTTACCATCGAGGCGATGAGCGCGGCAGGCACGCCGTGGCCTGAAACGTCAGCGATAAGCAGCCCGGCTTGGGTCTCATCGGCTACGACGAAGTCGTAGAAATCCCCGGCCACAGAGTTCATGGGAACGTAACGAGCGGCCACGCGGAAGTTGTTGGAGTTGGGGAACGCGGCAGGCAAAATCGAAAACTGGATCCGCTTGGCTACTTCAAGCTCCTTCTGAATCTCACTGAGCTGCCGGTCCCGCTGCAGGGTCTGGCGGGCGGCGACATATCCGAGAGTCCCTAGAAGCACCACAAAACCAATCGGCTCTATGTTGGGCATATTGAGCCCAAGCGCACTCTGGATGTTCTCCCACAAAACGAAGGCTATAAAGATCAGCAGGCCGGGGCGGATCACCAGAAGATCCTGATTATCCGAATTCTTGATGATGGACCGTGGAATCACAAATACTAGAGCTGCGATCATCGAGATATTAGCAACCCGGTAAAAAATATGGTGCGGCCCGAAGGCGAACGTCACCAGAGCCAGAGAGCCCAACACGATTCCCATCGAGTAGCACAAGAGGGTGGCATGGCGGCGTAGAACCCCGGCAGCCCTGAAAAAAAAGAACGCCGGAATTGCGGTGAGGAAATCGATCGCGGCGCTGAGTCTCGTGTAGAGCGGCGAGCCCTGCATGGTCAGCTCCACCATGTCTGACTCCATCCACATGCGGAGGCCATACAGAAAGGCGAAAAGAGCAAAGTAAATCAACACAGGATCGAACTTGCGGCGGATCGCAGAAAACGCCGCCGCGACCAGCCCCACCGCGACGATTGCGGCGCCAAGGAATAAATTAGGCGCGTCGTGATGAAAGGCTTGCAAGACCTGGTTGGCAGTCATCCCAGGCGCGGGAGCATACATGACAAGAGGATGCTAAATCATTTTCGTTCAGCGCATCTTTCAGAAGAAGAAAATCACATCCCCCGCCGCCGTAAGCTGGCTCTTCTTCGTCCCATTCTGATAGGCCGGAGCATCATAAGAGTGCTCGAACCGCACTTCCGGACGGAACAAAACCGTGGTTCCAACCCAATGCCCCCAACCGAATAGATGCTCGGTGTAACGCGTCTTGGTTCCAGTCCGCTGCCCGGCGATGTCGTCGAAATATTCATTCCGAATCGAAATATAGTTGTGCGCCCCAAATTGCCGCTCCAGATAGTTCACGATCGCCCACTCCGGCGCATAGCAAGTGAAAGCACTATTGCTGTTGCAGTACGCTCCGTTGGAACCCGTCTCCGGCTGAATGGGATCAACCGGAGGCAATCCCGATCCCGCCGGCGGATTATAGTTAAGATTCGGCACCTGCTTCATCCACTGATACCAGCCTTCGGTCGACGTATGCCAATTCTTGTCGATCACGTGATACCAGGTCAGGTAATAAGCCTGCAGGTTGTTGTAGCCATATTGGCCGCTGTCCTTGCCGAGGTTGGTTTCGTTATCGCAAAGATAAAGATTGTCCTTGCTCGTCCGCCACGAATACTGCGCACACCAATTCAACGTGAGCCGCGAGTCCGTCAGGTTCCAAGGCGCGGTTTCGCAGCCGGGCGAGAGTCCCACCTGCGTGGTCCAGTGCGAGTTGATCCGCGTAGTCGCATTGATCCCGGTCTGCGTGTAGCAGTCAAACGTGTAAAGCAACGAATGGCTGTAGGTGTAGTTGTTGGGTGCGAGCTGGGCTTCAATGTCCGGCAAAGAGATGTAGCGTCCGATGCGAACATCGGTACCCTCACCGATGTGAGGAAAATAAAGATCGAGATACATCATCACCGGATCGGAGCCATACTCTTTCCCCGGAGGATGCCCCAGCAATTGCTGGCTGAAATAACCCTTTGCGGTGGTAAACCGGTAATCGAGTCCCCACAGCCCGGAAAGCCGGAAGCCCCAATCGAAGTGCTCGGTTTGCACCGTATCCGGCTGGCGCTCGATGTAGAGCACTTCCTGATCAGGTTCGATCGCGTTCGGCACTTCGTCGTAAGCCGTGGGAAAATTATCGTACTTCCCCGCCGCCGGATTCACACCGCCTTTCGACGTGCTGAAATTCCCTCCAACATTTAGCCAGCCGTAGATCTGGATCTTGTGTCTCTTCCAGGCATCGCCGTCGGGCCCAGCCCACACCGCTGTCATCCATGGCCCCGCCTGCGTCCACGGCTGCCCAATCGACACCGTTCCACCGATGGGCCACGTCGAAAAGGGAAACGGCGGTCCGTTGACCGGCGCAGGATCTCCGCGAAATGCCGGAGCCGGCGCAACTGGATTCGCCGCTGCCGCCTGCGGCCACCAGTCGTCGGAGTACGCCTTGAAAAGCCGACGAAGGAAGCTGCCTTTTTCCAGGCTCGTATTGAGCGCCACCCCGCCGCCAGCGCCGGCCGGCGTCGATTGGCCGTAGGCCGATGTGCCGCGCAATTGCAGCCAAAACAGAAGAGCGAGAAAAAAAACTGCTTTGAAAGATCTCAATGGATTTGCAATCCTCGAATGACTCGCGACCTCAGCCCCGAAAGCTTATCCCCCGCCGCATAAGGAAGCCGTAAAGGTCTTGACGCAGAATTCCAATCGCTCCCATTCGTTTTGCCTGATTATTTTCTGGCCTGTTCCCGAACCATGTTCCCAAACCATGACGGAAATCCCGTGGTTCGTCTAGAATGGCAGCCGCGCTCGGCTCACAAGTTGCCACGCGGTTTATGGAAAGAGGCATCATGCACAGACTTAGAACTCCATTCCTTGTTTTGTTGTTTTCGTTGCTGTTGCTTCCTCATCTTTTGTTCTCGCAAAGTTCCTCCCTGCACGGAATCGACCTCACCGACCTCGATCGCAAGGCGGATCCCTGCAACGACTTCTACGAATTCGCCAACGGCACGTGGCGCGCGAGCCATCCCATTCCGGCATCCATGACGCGCTGGAGCAAGCGCTGGGCCGCGGGGGAGTCCTCCAAGGACAAGCTGAAGGAAATTCTGGACACCGCCTCCGCCGACAAGAGCGCGCCCAAAGGCAGCACCGAGCAGATCATCGGCGACTACTACGGCGCCTGCATGGACGAGTCGCGGGTAAATGCGCGCGGCATGGAGCCGCTGAAGCCGTGGTTTGCCAGGATTGACGCGGCTAAAGATATGCCGGAACTGCAGCGCGTGATGGCCGACATGCACGACATCCTGGTGTCTGATCCGTTCGTGCTCGCCAGCCAGCAGGATTTTCACAAGCCGTCCTGGGTGCTGGCCGACATCGGCGCCAGCGGGCTGGGCTTGCCCGATCGCGACTATTACCTGAAGCCGGAAGCTCGCTTCAAAGAAGCGCGCGAGAAATACGTTGCGCACATCACCGTCATGTTCAAGTTAGCCGGATGGGACGAGAAGACAGCGGCAGCCGCGGCCCAGACAATTATGGGTATGGAGACCAAACTCGCCGAGGCCACGCTCGACAACGTAGCCCTGCGCGATCCGGCGGCCACCGATCACAACACGACCATTGCCCAGTTGCAGGCCATGGCTCCGCATATCGACTGGACGGAATATTTCAAGCACAAGCAGATTCCGCAGGACGTGGACATGAACGTCGACCAGCCGAAATTCATGCAGGAACTCGACCGGCAGGTGCACGAGGATCCGCTGGCCGACTGGAAAGTCTATTTGAAGTGGCATCTGCTGAACTCGACCGCCAGCTCGCTTTCAGCTCCATTCGTGGAAGAAGATTTCGCTTTCACAGGAAAGTATCTGAGCGGCACCACGGAGATGAAACCGCGCTGGAAGCGTTGTGCCGAGTCGACGGATCAGCTCTTGGGCGAAGCTCTCGGCAAGAAATATGTGGAAAAATATTTCCCGCCCGAGGCCAAAGCGCGCATGCAGGAGATGGTGCGGAATCTGCTGGCGGCAATGCGCGACGACATTCTCAGCCGCCCCTGGATGAGCGACGACACCAAAGAAAAGGCCATGGCCAAAATCGCCACCTTCAATCCCAAGATCGGATATCCCGATAAGTGGAAAGACTATAGCCACGTCGAGATCCGCCGCGACGCCTTCTTTGAGGACATGGTCGCGGGCAGAAAGTTCGTCGAAGAAGACGACCGGCTCACCATCAACAAACCCGTCGATCGCGGCCGTTGGGGTATGACGCCGCCCACTTCAGATGCTTATTACAATCCTCTGCTGAATGAGATCGTGTTTCCCGCGGGAATCCTGCAACCTCCGGCGTTTGATATGACGGCAGTCGATGCGGTGAACTACGGCGCAATCGGAGTGGTGATCGGCCACGAAATTTCCCACGGCTTCGACGACCAGGGCGCGCAGTTCGATTACCTCGGCCGCCTGCGCAACTGGTGGACAAAGGACGATCTGAAACAGTTTCAGACTCGCGCGGCCTGCGTAGCCGATCAGTTCGATAACTACTTCATCGAACCCGGCGTGCATCACAACGGCAAACTGGTACTGGGCGAAAGCATCGGCGACCTGGGCGGCGCGAAGATCGCATTCCTGGCGTACGAGAAATCGCTGCAAGGCAAGCCGCGTCCGGCGGATATCGACGGCTTCACCCCCGAGCAACAGTTCTACATTGCCTGGGGACAGTTCCGCGGCGATGAGACCCGCATCGAGGCCCAGCGCCTGATGATGCAGACCGACCCCCATCCGGTCGCCAAGTATCGAGTGATCGGCCCACTCTCGAATTTGCCCGACTTTCAGAAAGCGTGGAGCTGTAAAGCCGACGCGGCCATGGTGCGTCCCGAAGGAAAACGATGTGACGTGTGGTGAGGCAGCGGCGTCTAGTCAATAGCTCGGGAAGGGCACGACTTCAGCTCTTAGCTTGCCCTGAGCAAGCGAAGCGCGCCGAAGGGTGCCGCTAGTAGCCTAACAAGCGGGGGGCTTTAGCCCCTGAGGAAAAAGCTAGATCATGAACGATCAGCAATCACCCGAAACTCCCGACTGGAAAACTCACGGCCTGCGCATCATTCGCAGCGGCGAACTCGACGGCAACACGCCGCAAACCCCCGGCATGACCCGTGCCGAAGCCATCTCGCGCGCCCGAGTCGGTGCGCAAAAGCTCTGGGCCGGAACCGTCGTCGTCCATCCCAATGCCAAGACCGGTCCGCATCATCACGGCGAACTCGAAACCGTCATCTACGTGGTGCGCGGCCGCGCCCGCTTTCGCTGGGGAAATAATCTGGAGTTTGTCGATGAAGCCGGCCCCGGAGACTTCGTCTACGTTCCTCCCTACGTTCCTCATCAGGAACTGAACGCGCGCAAAGACGAACCGGTGGAAGCCGTGATCGTACGCAGCGGCCAGGAACCTATCGTCGTAAATCTGGATATTCCCAGCCCCGAAGACGCACCCGATTCTCCAGAAGACGATCCCTTCCACTCCACCCCGGGTAAGCGCTAAGTTGACTATCGCAAGTCCGGCATTCATAGCTTGAACTTGTTCGCATAGGCCAGCTCTTCCCCGCAATGAAATTTTCCAATTTCTGACAGGCGCTGGTAATATCGCCGCGCCGCGGCATCCTGCTTCGTGATCTCCGCATACCACATGGCATCGAAATATGCCGAGCAACGCTCCCCCTCTGCTTTGTTCGAATGCACCGCCGATTCAAATTCCGTTTCGCTGTCCGATCCTGAAAACAGCCGAATCGCCGCCCTCGTCGTCGGCCATTCGCTGCCCAGGCGCTCAGCCGCATCCTCTAGAATGCTCACCTTTCGTTGCCCTCGGCTCAGTTGCAGCAAAAATTCTTCCACCTCCGCCTGTGCCCGGTGGCACACGTTCCTGCTACCTTCTGCTGCTTCCACCTTGTCCATAAGACCATACGACTTGTTCACCCACTCCAGTTCGTCGTCTCCGGGACGGCGCACATTCATGAAGTAGACGATCTTCGCGATACTCAGCGCCGATATCGCACCAGCACAGTGGTAACGGACCCCGCTATTGAAAACGATCGTGTGCAGGTCGAGCGCTTCGTTGATATCCACTTTCTGTCCCCCATCGCCGGTCAGCCTGGCGAATGCCATGACGTTCAAGCACCCCGCGTGCCCCAGCCAGGCGCACTTCTCCCAGTACTTGTAGGCGAGGGGATCCGCTCGCAAGTGGTTTCGCGCAACCGAACCGGCAAAGTACTCCGCGTTCGCGGCCGTGACTGCGGGAATGTAGGTGTTCACGCCGCCGGCGATCACCTTGTCGAAATCTTCGATCGCATTTTTGGCTGCCGAAGGCTCGACTCTTTCGCCTTCGTGCTCATGTACCGCATTGATCAGTCTGAGACCCTCAGCACGGTAGAAATGCGCCACGACAGCGTCGGCATCGTTGACATTCCCGCTATTCAACACCGAGCCCAATATCTGCACGTCGTGCTTCAGCGCCGGAAGGTCTTCTTCCCTGTGCTCAACCTGTCTTTCCAGCCACTGTACTTCTTCAACCGCGGAAGGCAGATCGGTCGCCGGGCCCGGTGCTACCACTCTTGCACCCATAGTCCCAGATCCGCGCCCGGCTGACGCGCGCTGACCTGCCGGACGCGACGCCCTGGCAAGAACTCGCGGACCCCGCGCCGCGGTGAGGGCCAATCCGAAGATAACGAACCCGATGAAACAAGCCGCCAGGAGCCCGGCCAACCCAATCGGGATAATCGCGGGCAATCGCGGGGCTTTCCCAGGGGCATCCGGCTTCTCGGCCTGCGGACCGAGGGCCTCTTTCAGTTGTATGTGGGCAATGCGATAGGCGTCTGCCCCCATCAACATTTGCAACACGATAAGCGCCAGTGAGATTACGCCGCCCGCATACCCCGCCTGCCGCGGCACACCAAACCTTACGATCTGTGTCGCGATGAAGACCACGGTGCCCTTCACGCGCTCTCCCAGATAGAAATAGCCGAACCCCGCGGTCAGAAGGTTGAGCGTCACCGCTACCCGGGGATTATTCACATCCACTTGAGCGGATTCTCCCCGGTTGATTTCGATCGCTGTGAAATAGGAATCCAGAAACGAGAAAATCCAGAGGACCAGCATCAGCGTGAAACCGATGCTCTTTACCTCCTCGTTCGGCGCTAGCACGCCGAGTAGCAGTCCCAATAGCCAGAAGCCGAGCGTGATTCCGCCGCGGCCGGTCTCGCCGCAGTAGAACTGCCCTGCGCCCGGCAAAATCAGCGACAGCGCAAAAGCCAGACCCGCGCTCTTATGGGGAACTTCAGGTGCGAATGCCCCGCCGGGGACATCATCATTCAGTCCGAGAGACACAAGCCCTCCACCAGATGGGGAAGCTGGCTCGCGGGTACTTTACCTCAGCTTGCCTGCAAAGAACAAACAAATGTGAAGGGTGTGGAGCAGCGCGCGCAATGATTTAGATCCGCTGGTGCCAATCGATACCGGAGGGAACATCGGGCCCGTGCCCACGCGAGTTCTGCATGATCGCTACAACTGCGACAGCGCATTTCAGAACTGCGTCAACGAGGAGCAGTTCTTCCTGGCCTCGGGATATGTGCTATGGCAATGGAAACACTGTCAGAATGGGATCACTCCCAACGGCTCACTCCCGCCGGGAGCAAATACGGAAGCGGTAACCTTCGTTTTGGCAGACGCCCAAGTCCTCACTTCGTCTTCGGATTATCGTTGCCGCAACCTGCGCGGACTTCACTTTTGTCAACCGCCCGCACTTCATCAATGTCAACGTCCACATTCACGTCTTCGTAGCTCAACACTGTGGAACCATGCGGAACCACGACGGCCCCATCTTGCGGCACCGTCATCCCCAGGTTCGCCAGCCCAGTTAGACTCGATTCCAGCGCGTGCATTTCCCTGATGGTTTCCTTCGTCTTCGCCAGCGCCTTGTTGTAGTCCGTCATTTCCAGGTAGCTGCTTATGAGCTGCAAATGGCTCGTCATTTTGCGAACCGAGAGCTTCACCGTTTTCAGCATGTCGAGGTTCTCCAATTATGGGTTGGAGCCATAAAACGCACCTCTCTGCATCTCACTCTAGTCGCGGGTCCGCTCCAGGAACGGTCAATTCTGCTCAGTCGGCATGAGACTTCGCGCGAGAGTTTAATCCTCAGCTCTAGTTATCGCAAAATCCGCATCGCAGTCATTCACTGATGGAGTCGGAGACGACCCAACTGGCGCCGGCCAAAGCGATGCAGATCGCGTTGCCCGACCAATTGAAGTGATTGCTCGGCCCAGCGAGGAGATTCGGAATCCAGACCAGCAACTCGAAGATCACGATCTCCGCGGTGAGGAGCCGTGTGGCAAGCCGAGCCATGATGCCGGTGAGCATGGCTACGGCGGCCCCGAAAAAGCCCAGGGTTGTGACATAGGCCCAGAACATCTTGCTCGGCGGCAGCCAGCCCGGGATCCATCCCAACAGGCCGGGCATGTCAATGATGTGGACGATGCCGAAGGAAATCGGGCAAATACCGAACAGGAGCACGAAGAAGGCCCGGCGGCGCGCAAGGAATGAGCCGGCGGGCGAGAAAATAGCGCACAGGACCAGACCAGCGGCGACCAGGGCGAACTCCTCAAAGACATTGCCGATGGGGTCGTAATTGCCGAGATTCACCAAGGCCTTGGGCACCCAGATGAGCGTGAAAACGGAATAGACAATCGTCAGGGTCAGAGCGCCGCCACGCGCGGTCCGGGGCCAGAGAAGCGCAATCCCCCCGGCAAGCTCAATCACCGCGGTGAGATAAGCGAGCGGCACGCGCAGAGGGATGTTGGCGCCGACGTTCTGCCAGTTGGTGGCGAAGTCTCCAGAGACGAGGCCAAGGACGCCGAGAAAGATTCCGGCTCCGCCGTAGACGTAAAGCCCGAGATTTGATGCGATGCTGTGCTGTTTCGCCATTGAATGCCGACGAGTGTCATCCTGAGCGGAGCCGTTTTTCAGGTGTAGCGAAGAGCCTGCCCTGAGCGAAGCCGAAGGGATCTCCCGCTTAACTGGCCCCGCGCGGAAGCCAAACTACACCACTACCGGGGTTTTAGTATCTCTCGCCGAGGTACAGTGGGCAATAGCCACTTTACGCGCATTCACAAACTCGGTTCGCTTCCACGATCAGCGCAAAAGAAAAAAGGCGCCGGAGGGTTCCGGCGCCACGAGGAACTCGCGAGATGCGGTCTAGCGAGTTTTACCTACCAAAACTTATTTGCTTTCCGCGATGGGGCTGGCCCCAAGGTCGCGGCGGTTGTTGGCCGCGGTGCGCGCTGCGCGCGCCGCCGGCAGAGCGGCAACTGCGGCTCCGTAACGCTCGAGCAGCACCGGCGCCATCGTGTTTTCCGCTTCCTTCACGAAGATCATCTGATTTTCCGACGCCATATCCACGCGGACAAAATCTCCCAGCTTCACCTGGCTGGTCGCAACCAGATTCGCCAGCGGGAAAACCAGGTGCCGTTCAATGGCCCGCTTCAGGTGACGCGCCCCGTAACGCGGGTCCGTGCCTTCCTTCAGCAAAAATTCCTTCACCCCGGCAGTGCAATTAAACACGAACTGGTTCGTGCCCGCAGCCATCAGAACGCGCTGCTGCACCATGCCAAGTTCGATATCGAGAATCTGCGCCAGATGCTCGTCGCGCAGCGTCTTGAAGACCACCGTCTTGTCGATGCGGTTCATGAACTCCGGCGTAAACTTTCGCCGCGCCGCCTCAACCGCGGTGCGCTGGATCTTGTCGTCGAAACTGTTGTCGACTTCCACCACCTTGGGCGCAAAGCCCAGCCCGCCATCGATCAGATTCGTCATCTCACTGGCGCCCAGGTTCGAGGTCAGGATGATGATGCATTGCGAAAGATCGACCCGGCGATTATCGCCCAGCGTCAGCGTAGCCTTATCGAGAATCCCAAGCAGCAGTTGCCACAGCGAGTCGCTGGCCTTCTCAATCTCGTCAAACAGCAGAATCGAAAGCTTCAGCTTCTCTGTGAACCACTGGTTCAGTGCTTCCTGCGTCAGCAAGGGATGAGTCTCGCGATGCCCCAGGTATCCCGGCGGCGAACCGATCAACTTAGCAATCTCATGCGAGTGCTGAAACTCCGCGCAATCGATCTTGATGCACGCATGCGCATCGCCGAACAAAGCCTCGGCCATCGCCTCGACCACGCGCGTCTTGCCCGAGCCAGTCGGCCCCAGAAAAAGCAGGTTCCCCACCGGACGTCCCGGAGCATTCAGCCCTGCCAGAAACATCTGGTAAATTTCGGCGACCTTTTCGACCGCCTGGTCCTGACCAACGATGCGGCGGCGCAGCGCAGCTTCAAACTCTCCCGCATCAGCGCTGCGGCGGTTCGGATCGAGCACGGTAGCAAGGTTCGGTCTCATAAGGTCGTTATCTCTATCCTGTCCTAATCCTGTGCCAGCTTTCACCGAGCCTTCCAGGCCTGCCTCGCGACTCCCCACCGTTCCAGAAGTGACAGTTTTTGTCATTTGGAACCCGCCGCTTGCCTGCCCGGCAACCCGTCCCGGCTACCTTGGATTAAGCAAGCCTCTGGCCACCGGCAACGCAGGGATTAGACAAGCGAAAACTCCATCATCTGGCTGGATTTAGCCAACAGCCGACGATATTAGACCAGGGGACGGGTGAAAGTTAAGAGGGAGGAAGAGAAATACTTTGCGCAAGGAGGAAACACCAGTACCGCCGAAGTTTTACCCCGTGTTCCCCGGTGACCCCTGTGTTTAAGGTTTGCTCGTCTGAAAGCGTCCATAGAACAAGGGGGAGATGACCATGAGTAACTGGCCGATGTCGATTGTGCGGGATAGCATCCAGCTCAGGTAGGGTCCTGGAGGAAACTTTGCGCCGCTCGTCAATCGTAACCATTGCCGCCATCACCGGTCTTCTATTAGCCGTCGCCGCCGTCCGGCTGAATCCGCGGTTCTCTTCCGCTTTCGCTGCCCAGGCACAGCCGGCCGCAGCCGCGCCGCAGAGCGCGCAACTTCAACCTTCTTCCCTGCAGCTTTCACTGCCGCCGTCATCATCCTTATCGCAACCCAGGCTCCAGCTTTCATTAGAAACGTCGCTGCCGTCTTTCAGCTCTTTGGCAACTGAGATTTACACCGCGAAGCGCGGCGAAAGCATTCCTGCCGTCGCTCATCAATACCTAAAGCGCACGGGATATTTGACTTCGTCGGAGTTATCCGAAGC
Organism: uncultured Acidobacteriaceae bacterium; assembly: GCA_963800575.1. GTDB lineage: Bacteria > Acidobacteriota > Terriglobia > Terriglobales > Acidobacteriaceae > Sulfotelmatobacter. The sequence goes on along the minus strand of CAWDBN010000015.1, from coordinate 50,731 downwards.
GATCCGCCAGGTAAATGGCAACCGCTCCGGCAACATCCTGAAAAACGGCGAGCAGATCACCATCCCCGGAATCCTGCCCGCACCCATCGTCGAAAAAACGGTTCCCGTTCCCCGGGATTTTGAAGTCCGCGCCATCTACCTCACCGGCGTCATGGCCGCCAGCGACCACGGAATCCGCATCATCCGCCACTGGCGCGAAGTAGGCGGCAACGCCGTAGTCTTCGACATCAAAGATTCCGACGGCAGCGTCAACATTCCCTTCGAGCATCCGCTGCTCGGCCAGCACAAGGTCTACATTCATGACCTGCCGAAGTTCGTCCACTTCCTGCACTCCGAGAACATGCACGCCATCGCCCGCATCGCGATTTTCCGCGACGAGCGCATGGTAGTCGAGCATCCCGAGCTGGCAGTGAAGTCGAAGAGAACCGGCCAGCCCTGGCGCGAAAACGGCAAGCTGGTCTGGACCGACTCATCCAACCCCAAAGTTCAGGATTATGACATCGCCCTGGCCAAGTTCGTAGCCCAATCCGGCGCCGATGAAATTCAGTTCGACTACGTCCGCTTCCCCGCCGAAGGCGATCAAAAAGACGCCAGCTTCGTATTCCAAACCGAGCATCCGGATGGAAAGTATCAGCGCTCCGACGTAATCGTGAACTTCCTGAAAAAAGCCTACGCCGAACTCCATCCCACCGGCGTCCTGCTCTCACTCGACGTCTTCGGCGTAATGGCCTGGCAGCGCCAAGTCGATCTCTCCCACACCGGACAAGACATCGTCGGCATGGCGAAATACTGCGACGTGCTCTCACCCATGATCTACCCGTCGCACTTCTTCGGCATGGATAACATCGAGCACCCCGGCGACGCTCCCGAACATTTCATCGGCGAATCCATGCAGCGCTTCGAACTCATCACAAAAGGCAGTGGCGTAGTAATCCGCCCCTGGCTGCAAGCCTTCCGCTGGCGCACCAAGACCTATTCGCCCGAATACATCAAAGTGCAGGTAGCCACGGCCAAAGAAAAGGGCGGCATCGGCTTCTTGTTCTGGAACGCCGCCAACGACTACAGCAAGCCCTATGAAGCCATGCCCGAGATGAAAGCCGCTGATCTAAAAGAAGGATCGAAAGATAAAGCCAAATACTTTCGCGGAGACGAACTGCCGAGCACAATGGCTAAGGTAAGCCTGACCCCGGCAGCCGTCGCCGCAACAACCGGACAGACGGGCAGCCACTAAAACTCCTTGTCATCTTCGTTCTCACTCCGACCCGGGCGCAAGCCCGGTGAGAGCCTGCCCTTTTCTGCCGAGGCCCCAAGCCAAGCCAAGGGAGAGGCCGAAGGCAACGCGCTGTTTGCGAACTCCAGCCTTTGCGAAAAGTGATCAATTTTGAACAGACTGACGTTTCCAGGCTTGGGTAGATTCTGTGATTATGGCCGCAGTCTAGCCAGCAGAAGGCTGCTTCCATTCGCATCGTCACCACGTAGTGGCGGGATGTGCCGCGTCCTGCGTGTTGTGCGCGCCGGGCAACGGCAAGGCAAACCCAGCTGATGAACCGTCCGCCAGGAGACTACGCTCATGGAATCCCCCACTGTGTTGTGCATCGACGACTTCGCCCAAACTCTCGAGCTTCGCAAAGCCACTCTCGAATCTCAGGGTTACCGCGTCAAGATTGCATCGAGTAGCTACGCCGCCATCAAAGTCTTGGAGGAAGCCTCAGTAGCCGCCGTCCTGCTGGAGTACAAACCCGAAGGCATGGACGCCGAAGCCGTAGCCTGCCACATCAAGCAACGCTTTCCCGACCTCCCCATCATCCTGCTTTCCGCCTATGCCGAATTGCCTGAGCGAATCCTCTGGCTGGTCGATGAATTCGTGATGAAAAGCGAACTACCGCAATGTCTGGTCCCGATCATCGAAAAAGCGTACAAGGCGCACGCCAAATTCCCGCGACCCGGCGCCGCCTAAGACGCTCATGGTGTGGAAGCCACGAACCATTGTCATTCCGAACCGGGCGCAAGCCCGGTGAGGAATCTGCTCCCTACGCCTCAGGCCCATCCTTCTTTTCTTCCTCCGGGTTCATCGCAGCCTTGAACCCGCGGATTCCATCGCCCAGCCCCTTGCCCAGCTCCGGCAGTTTCTTCGGACCAAACACCAGCAAAGCAATGCCGAAGATCAAGATGAGATGCATCGGCTGAAATAATCCTTCAATCACAAAGGCCTCCTTATTCAGGTCGGAAAACTGTTTCCAAATCATCGTTGAGTTCCCCGACAAGGCCGCGAGTCCACCCAACCTCGCGACCTCAATCGGAAAACTGGCAGTCACGCTCCCGCCTGCGTCAACATCCCGTGAAGGAAATAAAATCCCCCAGCGGATTTGGCAGAGTCGGGTTAAAGGGCTCGAACGGAAACGACTTCGAAGTATCAAACCCCGCAGCCCCAGCGGCCGTGGCGTCCACAAAAGGCAGCAGAGCATTCACTGCCTGCTCGATCCTGCTCAGGCACAAGGTTCTCTCATACCCATTGTTGTTCGGAGGCGCAACACTCTCCGCGACTCCCTGAAAGCCCGTGATCGTCGCAATCGGTCCCCCGTCCTGCGCCGCCACATCAGGACCGATCACGCGCGCCAGCGTGCGGTGGTCGCTCTCTATGCCCATGATGCGCGCCGCCGTGACTCGCAGTTCGGTGGTGCTGAAGTTCCGCACTCCAACCAGGTAAGCGGCGATGAAAGCATCTTCCAGCGTGACCAGCGTGTTCAACGTCGTCTGCGCATCGGCAAACATGTTGACGGGATAAAAAAACGACGTGAAGGGCGTCAGTTGATCCGTCGCATGCTGCTCCAGCAGGTAGTGCGACATCTCCTCCTGCAGCGCGCCCGCCAGATAGCCCTGATCATCCGAAGGCAGCCGGCCAAAGAACGGCGAGGTGTTGATGATGTTCAAGTAAGTGGTCACCGCCAGTGCCTCAGCGATTTCCGCCGCCACCAGAATGTCGCGGTCTCCTTTGGTTAAGCGACCGCCGCCCTTGCGCTTGCTGTCCGTTGGGTTCACTTCTGTGTCGAGTGCCGAGGCCAGGCTGACAAGTCCACCAATGGCGACCGCACTGGTGGCTCCGACAACCGTAGCCCGTTTGAAGAACGACCGTCGCGACATGCCGGACGGATTCTCATCCGCCGCGCTGCCAGCTTCTATATCCGCATCTTTATTCAGGTTCACAGTCCAATCTCCTGGTTGATTTTGGGGGAGTTGACTCGCCTGAAGTCAGAACCGCTCGCGCACCCGGACCACATCGCCCAACTCCCGTGCATCCTGAGTACGCACCGAATCGCAAACTGGATTGGAATTGGCAAAATGTTTCGGCAGCGTCCAGCCCTTGAGGAACTCCTGTGGGGACAGCCGCCCTCGGCTGTCCTGCAGCCCAGGTGTATCGGGCCGCCGCCGCCAATGAGTGTAATGGGGATGTTTCGCCAGTCATTGCAACAATCAGCAAATCCACGCCCCTCCGGGGATCACAAACATCGCTATCATCCCAATGAGATCAAGCGCAAACGAAACAAGAATTCCACCTGTGATGAGTACCGCTTTTCGCCGAGTGTTCAACTGGAACTTCCGGTAAAGTAGCCTAAGAAGTAGGAGCCACTCCAGTATCCGAACTGGCAACAGAAGGCAAAAGAAGATTCCAGTCGCATATTTCCCAATGACCGGCACATGGCGGACGAGGCTGAAGGATCCTACGCCAACAAAAGCGCCAACCACTACTCCTATCCCCGTCCTGACGCACCCTACCCACCAAGGGGATGGCTTGTGGAGAGTCGACAGAGCAACAGACTTGGTTCGATTGATGGCATAGGCGTATCCTGAGTAGCCCACGAACTTCACACCCACGAAGTAAACGAACCCGAGTGGATTAGGGCCGAATGGCATACGGGACTCTCTGCGAACCGCATTAACGCGTTGACTGGGCCATTTTATCCTCGGGGCCGAATGGCTGAAATAGTATTGTTGACGTTATCAGGCGATTACACTCATCGACCCATCGTAGAGGGGGAGGTTTGCCGCCTGTACACACCACTCCGAACCTCGCCCAAACCGGCTTTTTCCACACCCTCCATGTGACATCCGACCTTGCACCCCCTCCCTAAACTGGTAGTAGATGATCCGCCGCAAACCAACCCTCCCCGAATACCTCTCCACGCTGAACCCTACCGAACTAGCCATAGCCAAGTCCCATCTTCTCAATATTTTCCGCGCAAACCCTTGGCTATCAAGATTTTGCGCAGACTCCCTCCAGATCATCGATACCAACTCCAACCAAATCAATAATTTACCAACTCGATCTGAGAAAAATTCCAATCTGAATCTGAAAGGTCCAAACCCCATGCCGCTTAACAACAATATCCGCGTCTGCACCCACATCAAGGTCAACGGAGTCCCTTGCGGCTCACCCGCCCTGCGCGGCGAAGTCTTCTGCTATTTCCATCAGCGCATGATCCGCGGCGTGCGCACTCCCACCAAGTCCCGCCTTCACCCCATCGCCCTCATCGAAAACGAAGAAGGCATCCAGGCCTCGCTCATGGAGGTCATCAACGCCCTGGTTCGCAACACCATCGACTTCCGCCGCGCCCAACTGATCCTGCGCGCTCTCCACATCGCCGTTAAAAATTCTCCCCGCGTCCATTTCAACATCTACAAAGACGAAATGATCCATGAAGTTCCCAACTATCCCGCCGCCCCCGCCGCGCAAAAGCCTGGGTCGGCCGCACTCGCCCAAGCCGGCGCACTCGCGCGAATCCCCCGCCCCAAGCCCATCAGCATTGCGCGTCCACGGCCGCCAATTGTTGCGGCCCAACCCGAACCCGCTCGCCCCAAGCCGCCCGCGCGCGTCAAGCCCGCGCCCCCGGCCCGCAACATAGCTCGCAACATAGCGCGCCGCCGCTCGGGATGAAAACCCCTCCGGAGGTTCGCATGCCTCAGCTATAATGTTCTGTAACGCTGGTTGGGTTCACGCCTCGTTCCCCTGCAAGTGCCAGAGGAAAGATTCAGCCCTCGTTACGCACTTCACCAGTTTCCAGCCGAAGGAGTTCGCATGGCGATCGAGAAATCGGAATTTATCTGGCACAATGGCAAGCTGATCCGCTGGGACGATGCGACGATTCACGTGATGTCTCACGTCGTGCACTACGGCTCTTCGGTGTTTGAGGGGATCCGTTGCTACGCGCCGCCTTCCGGGCCGGCAATCTTCCGCGCGAATGAGCACATTCAGCGCCTGCTCGATTCGGCCAAGGTCTACCGCATCGATGTCGATTACACCCGCGAGCAACTGGTCAAGGCGATGCTCGAGACGGTTGGCAGCAACGGCGCTTGGCCCTGCTACGTGCGTCCGATTATTCTCCGCGGCTACGGCGAGGCGGGCGTGAATCCCTTCAACTCGCCGACCGAGGTTTACATCATCAATTATCCGTGGGGAAAATATCTGGGCGGCGAGAGTGACGGCTGCGACGTCTGCGTTTCGTCATGGACGCGGATTGCGCCCAACACGCTGCCCGCGATGGCCAAGTCCGGCGCGAATTACATGAACTCGCAGCTCATCAAGATGGAAGCCATCGTCAACGGATTTGCCGAGGGCATTGCCCTCGACATCAACGGCTACGTGAGCGAAGGCTCGGGGGAGAACGTATTCATCGTGCATCGCGAAAAGCTGATCACGGCCCCGCTGGGCAACTCGGTGCTGCCGGGAATCACTCGCGATTCAGTGCTGCAAATCGCGCGCGACCTCGGCATCACAATCGTCGAGCAGATGATTCCGCGCGAGATGCTCTACATCGCCGATGAAGCCTTCTTCACCGGAACCGCGGCCGAGGTCACGCCGATCCGCACGGTGGATAAGATCAAAGTGGGCAAAGGCGCCGTTGGCCCGATCACCAAGGCGATTCAGAAAGAGTTCTACGCCATCGTGCGCGGAGAGAAAACTGACCGCCACGGCTGGCTGACACCAGTGCCGGTGCGCAGCAAGCAGCCAGTCGGAGTATAATTCCGTCCGAGTCGACTTAACCGGAGGGGCGCATCCAGCGCCCCTTTCGGCTTGTTGGATCACGGAACACATAACAGCCTCACAAGGAGGAAACAATGTCCGAGCAAGGTATGACACCGGAATTTGCCCAAGGCTACTGCGCGATGACGCTCGACGGAATCCTGCGGGAAGCGGAAATCACCAAGAAAGTGATCGCAGCCGTGCCCGATGCAGCTTCGAGTTACAAGCACGACCCCAACGGTCGTACTGCGAAGGAACTGGCCTGGCATCTGGCCAACACCGACGTTCAGTTTCTCAATGGAATTGCCGATCTGAAGTTCAACATGGCAAACCCCGAACACAAGCCCCAAACCTCCGCCGAGGTGGTGGCCTGGTACGACGAGAACATGAAGCGCGGGGCAGCTCGCGTAGCACAGATGACGCCGGAGCAATTGATGACGCCTATCAAGTTCGCTGGCGTGTTCAATCTTCCGGCAGTTCTGTATTTGGGATTCCTCAACAACCACAGCATTCACCATCGCGGCGAACTGGCGACCTACCTGCGTCCCATGGGATCGAAGGTACCGTCGATCTACGGCGGCAGCTACGACGAACCGTTCCAGCCTCCCGTGTCAGACGAAACCGCCGCGTAGGGTTCTGCACTCGATGTCGAAGAAGCCGCCCGCAAGGGCGGCTTCTCGGTTTACCGCACACCGGTTCCAAAAAAACGTTCTGCGATCACATTTTTATCAATGCTCCAGAGGTGGGCTCTTCGAGTATAATTCGCGGCACTTGGACGGGGACGCGCTGGATCCGACCCAGAATAAAGCACAGGAAGTTGGAGAGGCGGGCAGCAACATCCGACGTGTGATTTGTTGTCACACGTTTCGCCCGGCATTTTCTTCTTCCCATGGAGGCTATGTCGATGACGCGAATCTATCAGCAAGCAGGCGGAGTGCAGCGTGAGCGATCGCGCTGGTTTGACATTCGATGCGGGCAAAGAGCGAGGCACGCGCTTTGCGTCTTGGTAGGTTTGGCATTCCTGACCTCGTGGGCGTCGGCGCAATCAACCAGCCTGCTGAACGGCAGCGTTACAGACCCCTCTGGCGCGAGCGTTGCGGGCGCGAAAATTACTTTGACCGATCCCGCGACCGGCTTACAGCGGACAACGACAAGCAACGGGACCGGGCTCTACCAGTTCCTGGATGTGCCGCCGGGCAACTACCGGCTGGCGGCAACGGCGAGCGGCTTCTCGCCGTACGTGGCATCGAACGTCACCCTCGTGGTCAAAACACCCTCCACGATAAACATTCAGCTTCAGGTAGAGGGGATCAAGACATCCGTAGAGGTCGAAGGACAGGCGCCGCTCATCAATCGGACCGACGCGTCGCTTGGCAACACTTTTGAGCAAGACCAAATCGCGGAATTGCCGATCGCCGACCGCAACGTAGTTCAGTTGCTAAGTCTCCAGCCCGGGGTGTCATACATGGGGATTCAGACCCAGGCGCTACAAAACACAGACACGCGCAGCGGAGCGGTGAATGGCATGCGCAGCGACCAATCGAACGTCACGCTTGATGGTATTGGGGTCAACGACCAGAATAATGGTTACGCTTTTACCAGTGTGTTGAACGTACCACCTGACTCGGTCGAAGAGTTCCGGGTCACTACCGCCAACGCCAACGCCGATTCCGGCTATTCCAGCGGCGCTCAGGTCGCGCTCGTAACCAAGAGCGGCACCAACAACTTTCACGGGTCAGCCTACGAGTACAACCGCAATACCATCTTCAGCGCCAATGACCCGTTCCTGAAGTGGTCCCAGGTGAGCGGCGGCGAATCCAACACGGCGCCGAAACTGTTGCGCAATGAATTCGGCGCCACGATCGGAGGACCAATCCAGAAGAACCGGCTGTTCTTCTTTGCTAACTATGAAGGGCGGCGCGACGCGCAAGGCACCAGCGTATTACGTGATGTTCCGAGCGCAGCGCTGCAGAATGGCGTTCTCCAGTACGAGTGTCAGGTAAACCCGGACGGCAGCCTGGACACGGCAGATTGTCCCGGCGGTACGGTCAATGGGGTCAGCGGCGTGCAGCCCGGCTACTATGCCCTCGGGCCGACCCAAATCAAAGCCATGGACCCGCTCGGAATCGGGCCGAGTGCGGCGATTGAGACTCTCCTGAACCAGTACCCAGCGTCCAATGAGAATGCCGGCGATGGTTTGAACATTCTGGGTTATCGGTTTTCCTCCAATGCGGACTCGAGCTACAACACTTACCTTGCCAGGCTCGATTACCACATCACAGGCAGCGGCTCAGAAACCCTGTTTTGGCGCGGACAGACGCAAAATTTCAAAGAGCCGGGATTGCAACAGTTTCCTGGCCAGTCCGCATCTACCTCAATACTCGACGACAGCAAAGGGATGACCGTTGGACTGACCTCGCTCATCTCCACCAGGCTCATCAACAATTTTCACTGGGGCTACATCCGGCAGGGAGTGAAGAACGCCGGTACTTCCCAGTATCCGTTAGTGGAATTGACTGGGCTCGACAGCCTGGTTCCCTTCACTCGCTCCATTACTCAATTCGTTCCCAACAACCAGTTTACCGACAGTTTGAACTGGACCCACAGGAATCATACGTTTGAGTTCGGCGGCGATCTATTTCTGATTCGCAACAATAGCAGCAGCTATGCTGACTCGTTCTCCGACGTTCAGACCAACCCGGTCTATCTCAACACGGGCGGAATTGCCAACACTCCCAGCCCGCTGGATCCGGCCAATAACGGCTATCCGGCTGTGGATAGCAACTTCGGTCCGAATTACGACGAGGCGGCTGGGATCCTGTTGGGAATTTTCGCCGAAGGTGACGGCAAGTATAATTTCAATCTTAACGGCACTGCATTGGCCCAGGGCACCGCGATCAGCCGCCGTTACGCCATCAACGACTACGAGTTTTATGGGTCGGATACCTGGCGGATGACGCCTCGGTTGACGGTGAATTATGGCCTGCGCTGGGTGCTCGAAGCTCCGCCCTACGAAACGAATGGATATCAGGTCTCGCCTTGCGTGGAGGCTGCAGGAGGGGGCTGCACGAATCAGAATGTCGCCGACTGGTTTAACCACACCGCGCAGTTGGCTTCGCAAGGGCTGTCGGCTAATAGTGCCGGAGAGATTTCATTTGTGCTTGGCGGACCTAAGAATCATGGTCCCGGACTGTGGAACTGGGACCACAAGGATTTTTCGCCGCGCATAGCCGTGGCTTGGGCGCCGGACACTGGCGACGGATGGGTCTCAAAGATTCTGGGAAAGAAAGACCAGTTCTCGATTCGCGGCGGCTACAGCATCATGTACGACCACTTCGGCATTCCGATCGTGAACAGCTTTGACCAGAACGGCTCTTTCGGCCTCTCCACAGATTTGGGCAATCCCGCCGGAGTGGTGACCGTCTCTAATGCCCCGCGTTTCACCTGCCTGGTTCCGGGGTCGTCGGGCCAGTCCTGCTTGCCAACCCCGTGCCCAAGTCTAAGCGATCCGGGCTGCTTGCTCGGCCCTACGCCATCGGGCGCTTTTCCAGTTACCCCAAGCAATACCGCATTCGCCATCAACTGGGGCCTGGATCAAACGTTGAAAACGCCTTACGCGCACGTCTTCAATTTCTCGCTCTCGCGGCAAATTACATCCAGCTCATCGCTGCAGATTGCCTATGTGGGGAGCATTGCGCGGCGGCTCCCCATGCAGGTTGATCTGGCGATGCCCGCCAATCTCACGGATCCTTCATCCAAGACGACGTATTTTCAATCAGCCACGATGCTCTCGAAGGCGGCCGCCAACACGACGGACGTGAATCAGATCCAACCTGTTCCGTTCTTCGAGAATATCTTCCCTGCCTGGGCAGGCGTCGCTACCCAGAGTGCTCTGGGTCTGAACAACCAGAGCTCATCAACTCCTAATGGTGACAACTGCGCGCCTGGCAACTTGCCAGCGAATCCGACAGCCACACAAAACGTCTACGAGCTCTGGAATTGTTTCCCTCACAACGAGACTTTCTCTCTGTTTCTGATGGATTTGCCCGCGTCCGCTACAGGGTTGAGCCCGGCTCTCCCGAACAGCAAGAACGGCCCGTACAGTTTCTTCCATGACCAATTCGCCTCGCTCTATGCGTGGCGCAACATCGGAACTTCCGACTACAACGCGTTGCAGGTGACCTACAACGTTCGTTGGGGAGCAAACCTGCAGGGGCAGTTTAACTATACGTTTTCGAAATCGCTCGACGAGGCATCGGCTGCCGAGCGAGTCGGTCCTTATGAAGGAACGGGGGGAACCGGCGACGACCTGAACGGCGGAGGTATTGTCATCAACGCCTGGGATCCACTGGCGCTACGCGGGCTGTCGGATTTCAACGCGTTCCACCAAGTCAACGCCAACCTGGTCTATCGCCTCCCCTTCGGCAAAGGACAGAGGATGCTGGGAAACGCGAGTCCGGTGCTTAACGCGTTGGTCGGCGGCTGGCACGTCTCGGGTGTGTTCCGCTGGACAAGCGGCTATCCGATTACGGTTGACAACGGATCCACCTGGGCGACCGACTGGAACATCGAAGGCGATGCCGAGCCGAACGGCCCAGCTCCGTTGGCGTCGAATCCCAAGAACGCGATTGTCAATGGCGTGGACATTGGCCCGGACATCTTCCAAAATCCGGCTGCGGCGGAAGCGGCTTTCCGTCCGGAGTGGCCGGGCGAATCAGGGGTTCGCAACAACGTGATTGGCGACGGCATCTTCAATATTGATACCGGGGTCAGCAAGGATTTCACTCTGGGTGAAGGGAAGCGGCTGGAGTTCAGCTGGCAATCGTTCAACGCAACTAACTCGGTGCGCTACGACGTGCGGGGACCGGTGGGCAACTCCGCCCAACCCTCGCTCTCCTCCGACCCGTCACAGTTCGGCAAGTACCTTTCGACGCTGACCACACCTCGCTTCATGCAGTTTGCTCTGCGGTTCGTATTTTGAGTGTGCGGTGGGGCTTCGGATCAGAACCCTAAACACAGGGGACACAGAGGTCCACAGGGTTAAGCAGAACTGCGTTTCTCTGTGGCCTCTGACGTCGCATTCTTCTCGCGATCTCATCCGTTTGAACGTAAGGTGCTGTCCGGTTGCTGGAGTCAGGTCGTTACCTAGGTCATCTTGGGGAAGGTGACGGTTCGGGCGATGATAGGGAGAGCTTGGAGGCGGACGGCCTCCCAGGGAAATCTCTCCAATGAATATTGACGATCTGTTGCGGATTGCTACGGAACGGCGGGCCTCCGATTTGCACTTGAAGGTGGGGAACTATCCGCACCTGCGCGTTGACGGCGAGCTGGCGCCTTTGACCGAACAGCCACGGGTGAGCGCGGAAGACATGCTGAACATGGCGTTCAGCATGATGTCGGCGCGGCAGAAGCAGAAGTTCAAAGAGACCACGGAAATCGACATGGCCTACGGCGTGGCCGGGCTGGGGCGGTTCCGTGTGAACATTTTTCAGCAGCGCGGCAACGTGGGGCTGGTGCTGCGCGTCATTCCCACCAAGATTCGCGCGCTGGATGAGTTGTTCCTGCCGAAGGTGGTCGAGCAGATTTGCGAAATGCCGCGCGGGCTGGTGCTGGTGACGGGCGTGACCGGCTCGGGTAAGTCGACTACGCTGGCTGCGATGGTCGATCGCGTGAACTCTACGCGCGCCGAACACATTATTACGATTGAAGACCCCATCGAATTTCTGCATCGCGACAAGAAGGGGTACGTGAATCAACGCGAGATTGGGGTCGACACGCCTTCGTTCAGCGCGGCGTTGCGGGCTTCTCTGCGTCAGGATCCGGACGTGATTCTGGTGGGCGAAATGCGCGACCTGGAAACGATTCAGACGGCGCTGCACGCGGCGGAAACCGGGCACATGGTGTTCTCCACGCTGCACACGCTGGACGCGGTGGAAACGATTAACCGCGTGATTTCGATTTTCCCGCCTCCGGAGCAGAAGCAGATTCGGTTGCAGCTGGCGGCGGTGCTGCGGGCCATTGTGAGCCAAAGATTGGTGCGGCGTTGCGATACCGACGGGCGCGTGCCTGCGGTTGAGGTGATGATCAATACGGCGTTCATCCGGGAATGCGTGCTGGTTCCGGAGAAGACGCGGTCGGTGCGGGACGCGATTGCGGCCGGCACGTCGCAATACGGCATGCAGACTTTCGATCAGTCGTTATGGGATTTGTTCCAGGCCGGGCTGGTCAACTACGAAACCGCTTTGGAGAACGCTTCCAACGCCGACGACTTCAAGCTGCGCATGCAGGGCATTGCGTCGACCGCGGACATTTCGCGGCAGTCGATGCAGTCTGCTGGATTCGGCGGACGGTAGTAAGGCGGGCTTCGGCTTTCGGGCTGCGGGCTTCGGCTTTCAGCCTCCTGAATCCTCGGACTTTCTATCTTAACTTTCCATCTTGAAACCCGAAGCCCGGTAGCCAAAGCCCGAGGCCCGTTTGTTTCCCCTCCCATCATCAAAAGGATTATTGTTAGCGGTATGGCGTTTCCGCGTCCCAAGAAGAAATTCTATTCCGAAGATGAGTTGTACGAATACGCCGTGGGAGCGCTGGCGCGGCGCATGCGGACGGTGGCGGAGTTGAAGCGTCTGCTGCGCGCGCGGGTGGAAGACGCGGAATCAGAGTACGGGAAAACGCTGGTGGAGTTGATCATCCGGCGATTGAAGGATCGCGGATATCTGAACGACTCGCAGTATGCTGCGTATTTCTCTTCGCTGCGGCGCGACAACCAGAAGTTTGGCCGCATGCGGGTGGTCACCGATCTGAGGGCGAAGGGTATGCACAGCGATGTGATCGACAAGGCTGTGGACGCGGCTTTCGGCGGGGTGAGCGAAGAGGCGCAGGCTCGTGAGTATCTCCGGAAGAAGCGGCTGGTGAAACCAAAAGATCAGAAACAGGCGGCGCGCGTTTTCCGGCAACTGGCTCGGGGTGGGTTTGGGACGAAGACCATTTTCTCCATTCTGAAAAAATGGGACGTGGATGAGGAAACTTTGACCGAGTTGGAGAGCGAAAGCGCCTGACTTCCGGCAGCGCGGAGCAGGGCTTCTCCTGCGCGTCTCGGCGCATCGAATTGCGAAGATGGACTTGGCAACGGGCTTTCGGATGTTGCATACTGCAAGACCAATTCCAACACCGTTTCTGAGGAGGACGCTATGAAGTTCTGTCTGAAGACGATTTTCGCTGTAATGGTGCTCAGCGCCGTGCCGGTTTTGCTGGCTCAGGACGCGGCTACCGATGTGAAGAAGGGCACCGAGGATACCGGGCACGCAACCAAAGTGGCAGCCAAAGACACCGCAAAAGGCACCGAGAAGGCCGCCGACGCGACCGGACACGCGACCAAGGTTGCGGCCAAAGACACAGCCAAGGGCACTGAGAAGGCCGCCGACAAGACTGGGCACGCGACGAAAGTGGTAGCCAAAGATACGGCGAAAGGCACGGAGAAGGTCGCGGAGAAAACCGGGCACGAGGTGAAGAAGGGAGCCGAAGACACCGGGCACGAGCTAAAGAAAATCGGCGGCGGCGACAAACCTGCCGACCAACCTGCCGACGCCCCGAAGCAGCGGTAACGCGGGGAGAATTTTTATATCGAAGGGTCGCGCTGGGATTCTGCGCGGCCTTTCTTTTTTCACGATGGTCTTGAAGGGTTATCGTCCGCCTCTTTTGCGGGCTCGGCTTGCGCTTAGCGTGTCGATGAGCGGTTTTCATTTAGAATTGGTTTTCGCACTTACTTAAATGTTGACTGGATCTGAAATTCGCCGCAAGTTTCTCGACTTCTTTGTGCAGAAGGGGCACAGGGAGGTGCATTCGTCGTCGCTGGTTCCGGCGAATGATCCTACGCTGTTGTTTACCAACGCGGGCATGAACCAATTCAAAGATGTCTTCCTGGGACTGGAGAAGCGGGACTACTCGCGCGCCACGACTTCGCAGAAATGCGTGCGCGCGGGCGGCAAGCATAACGATCTCGAGAACGTCGGGTTCACCAACCGGCATCATACGTTTTTCGAGATGCTGGGGAATTTTTCGTTTGGAGACTACTTCAAGAAAAATGCCATCGCTTACGCCTGGGAGCTGATCACTTCGAAGGAATGGTTCGGCATCGACAAAGACAAGCTTTACGCGACCATCTTTAAAGGGGAGGCTGGGGTTGAGCGCGACATCGAAGCTTACGACTTGTGGGTGGCGCAGGGCGTACCCAAAGATCGCATCTTCGAAATGGGACTGAAAGATAATTTCTGGCAGATGGGAGACACCGGGCCCTGCGGGCCTTGCAGTGAGATCCACTATGACATGGGTGCGATCGCGTCCGAGCACGGCCATGCGGACTGCCACTTTCCTTGCGACTGCGGGCGGTATGTCGAGATCTGGAATCTGGTGTTCATGCAGTTTGACCGGGATGCTTCGGGAAAATTAAGCCCTCTGCCCAAGCCTTCGATTGATACGGGGATGGGGCTGGAGCGGGTGACCGCGGTGTTGCAGGGTGTGATTTCGAATTATGAGACGGATTTGTTTACTCCGCTGATCAAGAAAGCCGCTGAGCTGACTGGGACTTCGCTCACGAAGGAACTAGAGAAAGAGGCCAAGGTGAAGTCGGCCGCCTCTCTGCGGGTGATCGCTGACCACTCGCGGGCGGCTACTTTTCTGATTTCGGATGGAGTGTTGCCTTCCAATGAAGGGCGCGGCTATGTGTTGCGAAAAATTATCCGGCGGGCGATTACGCACGGGCGCCTGCTTGGGCAGACCAAACCCTTTTTGCACGAGATGGTTTTCGCGGTGCGGGATCTGATGCAGGATGCTTATCCGGAGCTGAGGGATAGCGCTGACCGTGTGTCGAAAACCGTATATGTCGAGGAAACCCGGTTTGCGCACACGCTGGACGTCGGGCTGGGAAAGCTGGAGGAGCTTCTTAGGAATTCCAAGGGCGAACTTGCCGGCATGGAGGCCTTCAAGCTTTACGACACGTTCGGCATGCCACTCGACTTTATGCAGGATGCGGCGCGCGATCAGGGCTTCGTGTTCGACCAGGCCGGTTTCGATCACGCCATGGCGGAACAGAAGTCTCGTGCCCGTGCCTCGTGGAAAGGGGGCGTGAAACAGACGGCGAACCCTGTCTATCAGCGGCTTCCTAGATCTGTTTTCGAAGGCTATCGGCAAACTCGCTCTGACGGATGCGAAGTGCTGGCCATCATTCACAACGGGCAGGGGGCGCGGGAACTCAAGACTGGCGAGGCTGGCGAGGTGATTCTTGATCACACGCCGTTTTACGCGGATTCTGGCGGGCAGGTGGGAGACCGGGGATGGTTTTATTCGGACGATCACAACACCGTGGTTGCCGAGGTTACGGGATGTTATTCGCCGATTCAGGGAGTGCGGGCGCATCAGGTTGTCGCGAAACGGGCGCTGGGCGTGGGCGACAAGGTCGATGCTGTGGTCAACGCTGACGTTCGTGAATCGACTATGCGGAATCACACGGCTACGCATTTGCTTCATGCTGGGCTGCGCGAAGTTTTGGGGAAGCACGTGAAGCAGGCAGGGTCGCTGGTGGCGCCGAATCATTTGCGCTTTGATTTTTCGCATTTCACTGCTGTCGGAGATGAAGAGTTGCAGGATATTGAGGACATCATCAACAAGGAAGTTTTGCGGAATCAGATTGTCGAGACTATTACCGATGTTCCGATCGAGGAGGCGATCAATACTTATCACGCCATGGCTCTGTTTGGCGAGAAGTATGGTGAGAAGGTGCGCGTCGTGCGGATTGGCGATTTCTCGACGGAGCTTTGCGGCGGCACGCACACCGGCGCTACCGGCGAGATCGGGTTGATCAAGATTTTGAAAGAAGGCAGCGTGTCGTCGGGGGTGCGGAGAGTCGAGGCGGTTACGGGTCTGGGGTCGCTCGCGCAATTTCGTCGGGATCACGAGTTGGAGACCGTTGTGTCCAGGTTCGTGGTTCCCACCTTTGCGCACAAACCGCGCAAAGATGGGGCACCCTCGTCCGAACTGGTTCATACACACCCGGATGAGGATTCCGCGCACACCGAGAAGGTGTCTCCTGCTGAGGCTTTGAAGGCTGAGCTTGAAAAGAAAGATTCGGAGATTAAGCGGCTCACGCGCGAGCTGGATTCGGCGCGGATGAAGTCCGCATCGTCTTCGACAGCTAACATCGGCGATCAGATCAAGGATGTTAAGGGTGTGAAGGTGCTGGCGCACCGCGTAGACAATCTGGAGCGGGCGCAACTGCGAACGCTGGTCGATCAACTGCGCGACAAGATCGGCTCGGGGGTGGTGGTGCTGGGTTCGGCGTCGAATGGAAGCGTGTCGCTGATCGTGGGCGTCACCAAAGATTTGACCGGGCGGGTGCAAGCGGGTAAGGTGATCGGTCCTGTGGCGCAGAAAGTTGGCGGCAAGGGCGGCGGCCGTCCTGACCTGGCTGAGGCTGGGGGAAAAGATGCTGGCGCGCTGGATGCCGCGCTGGACGGGGCTTACGCGGTGGTGGAGTCGCTTCTCGGATGACCACAAACAATGCTTCCCTCGAAGAACGCCTGCGCTTCATCAAGCACAAGGGCCATGCCGTCTACTCGATTGACTTGACGCATTGCACAGCCAAGGAACTGCTGGTGCTGCTTGACCTGATTCGCGCCGACATCGCGCGGCACGCACCCGGATCGGTTCTTACTTTCGTGGATGTCACCGGCGCGCAGGTCGACAAGCAGGTGGCCACGCGGATCAAGGAAGTTCTGGTGCTCGATCGTCCGTATGTGAAGCGGTCGGCGTGGGTGGGGACGGAGAGTCTGCCGCACGTGTTCTACGAGCACTTCAAGAGCTTCTCGCAGCGGGAACTGCCCTCGTTCAAGACGCGCGAGGAAGCGCTGGAGTGGCTGGTGAGCGGGGAGTAGTTGCAGGCCCTAGGATTCATATTAGATTTCGGCATTCGCGGGCGAGAGCCTGCCCTGAGCTTGCCGAAGGGGCGCCCGCGCCACACTTAGCTTCTCCACTTCTAACTTCTCCACTTCAGCGTGACCGGGCCGGCCACGGGGTGCTTCATCTCTGTGCCCGTGCGCTTCGCTTCGAGATGCGCGGCCTTCAGTTGGAAATACCACTTTGCGGGACGGTCGGCGTCGTCGATCAGCATGAGATGCGGATTATGTTTCAGGCCTTCGGCTTGCAGCTCCATGGTGTGGCGATCCTGCTCGACGAATTTTGCGAAGACGAACTTCAGCAGATCGGGGCCAAAGGGCATCCAGCGGAAAATGTTCCAGGCTGCGACCACGTCGATGCGGCATTGATTGCGGGTGATGGGCGTCACCGTGGTGAGCGATGAAAACCAATACTTCCCTGCCCGGATTATCTCTCGGCGCAGGTTGGGCAGGACAAAGTCGATCGTTGTCGTGATCGAATCGGCCCCGGCGTAGAGCCGTAGAAGCTTGTAGGGCGCTGAGTTTGAGCTGGGCGTATGTGCGCTCATGCGGAAACCGTTGGGGATGGGCTCGAAGTTTTTCTTCTTCTCGTGGATGCTGTGGCGGCTGCGCCACCACCAGGCTTGGTGCACGAACGGTCCGTGGGCGGGGTCCATGAGGCCGATGATGCCGTGGTCGATGCTGACGGGCATGTCGGCGGTGAGGTAGGCGAGTTTGTACTTCTCGCTGAATTTGTCAATCAGGGGGGCAGGTTCCGGAACTTCTTCTCTCGCGCTGAATCCCGCGCCGGGCGGGCCTGGATCCGGAATGTAGACCCAGATGAAACCATCCTGCTCTTCACAGGGATAGCTGCCGGCGTAGATGCGGTCGACTTTCAAATTCTGGTCGGCGGTGAGCGAGGGGATTAGCTCGCACTGGCCGTTGTGCGCGTCGAACTGCCAGCCATGGTAGGAGCATTCGACATTTTCTCCATCGAACCGGCCACAGCTTAGCGGCATGCCGCGGTGGGGACAGGCATCGCGCAGCGCGAAAGGCTTTTTCTGGTTATCGCGTCCGATAACGAGTGGGATTTCAAGCAGCGCGGCCTTGTGAAGTTGATTGCGATGAACCTGATCGGCGGGCAGGGCGCGATACCAGAAACCCGTCAGCATGAGCGCGTCGGGCACCTGGCGTTGAGGAGAGTCGAGATCGGACATGGGTCGACGATTGCTGATGGTTGATCTTGGTTGATTTGAAAAACCTATGCTAGCATCCGCAGGACGTTTCGGCGCGTACGGAATTGGGCAGAGGAACTTCCATGGAATTCATCGGACATTTTCGCAGGCTCACGCCGGTACAGCGGAATACTTTTGTCGCCTGCTTTCTGGGCTGGTCGCTGGATGCGTTTGATTTTTTCATTCTGACTTTCTGCGTCAGCGCGATCGCAACGGAATTCCAGACGAAGGTTTCGGCGGTTACGGAAGCGATCTTCATCACGCTGGCTTTTCGTCCGGTGGGCGCATTTCTCTTTGGAATGATGGCGGACCGGTTCGGACGGCGGCCCACGTTGATGGTGGATATTATTGCGTACTCGGTGTTTGAGCTGTCGTCGGCGTTCGCGCCTTCTTTGAAAGTTTTTCTGATTACGCGGGCGTTGTTCGGAATCGCCATGGGCGGAGAATGGGGCGTGGGCGCGGCGCTGGCGTTCGAAACGTTGCCGGCGGAGGGGCGCGGATTTTTCTCCGGGGTGCTGCAGGAAGGCTATGCGGTCGGCTACCTTATGGCGGCTCTGGTCTTCGGGACGGCGTTTCGCTTCGTGGGCTGGCGGGGAATGTTTATTATCGGAGCGCTGCCGGCGTTTCTGGTGATTTACATTCGCACGAAAGTGAATGAATCTCCGGCTTGGGAGCTAGGACGCGTGTCGCGGAATGCGGAGAGCCGGGTTGGCAAGGACATCGTGACGTATCTGGGGACTTTCGCTTTCCTGATCCTGCTGATGTTTGCCTTCAATTCGTTCAGCCACGGGACCCAGGATTTATATCCGACGTTCCTGACGAAGGACCACAAATTTGCTCCGCAGACGGTAGGGTTGATCGCGATCATCGCCAACATTGGCGCGCTGCTGGGAGGAATTCTTTTTGGCACGTGGTCGGAGAAAATCGGGCGGCGGAAGGCGATTGTCGTCGCCGCGCTGCTGTCGATTCCAGCCATCCCCCTATGGGCATACTCACACTCCGTGCCCATGCTGGGGCTGGGCGGCTTTCTGATGCAGTTCATGGTGCAGGGCGCGTGGGGCGTGATCCCGGCGCATTTAAACGAACTTTCGCCGCCTGCGGTGCGGGGAACGTTCCCGGGATTCGCCTATCAACTGGGAAATCTGCTCGCGTCGTGGAACGGAGTGAAACAAGCCAGGCTTGCCGAACGGCATTTTGGTGGAGCATTCGCGCCGGTGATGGCGTGGACTGCACTGATCGTTGCGACGCTGGTGGCGGTGGTCACCGGGAGCGGACGGGAACGCAGAGGAATGGATTTGTCGAATACGAGCTAGAGAGTAGAGATATATTTCTTGGTCACATTCAGAAGTTGCGAGTGTGCAAGATTCGGCATAGTTTTGCGCAGGGGCACAATGGTGGCATTGTCACGCGGGGATTCCTGTGGTACGGTAGGTGAAATTTCACGCCTTCGTAAAACACTTTTTTGGGGCTTCTAAATAGCGTGGTCTGCGCGAATGCGCGTGCGGGGTAGCGCCACTATGAAGGAAATGATGGACTCGATTCCCGTCCAGCCGTCAGGGGACGAGGAGAATTTTGCCAATCGGAAGCTGATTCGTCCGGCGCTGCCGCGCCCGGATCACAACCACGGAAACCACAACTCCAATCATCCCCAGTTGATCGAACGCCGGGACCGGCCGGAGCGCCACGATCGGCCGGAGCGGAGCTTTGAGCGGGGCGATCGCGGTGACCGTGCGCCGGGTGCGGCAGGCGGACGCAAGGCTGCGCCTCCGGAGCAGACCAACGCCGAGAATTTTTATTATCAGAAGCAGATGCAGTCGCGAACGCCGATGGTGATCGTGCTGCGTGATGGCGAGGAAATACACGGCGTGATCGAATGGTACGACAAGACCTGCATCAAGGTGATCCGCGAAGACGGGCGGCCGAACTTGATGATTTACAAGCCCGCCATTAAGTACATGTTCAAGGAAGAAGAGAACGGGCGGTAGGAATTGAGCGATCGGGTCATCGGGTCATTGAGCGATTGAAGAGCTAGGGATACACCTCGATTCGACCTTCAATCACTCAATGACCCGATGACTCAATCGCTCAATGGTTTACTGGGCTCGCTTCCAGTTGGTCCAGCCGGCGGTTTAACAGCTCCAAGTCGTCGTTTAACAGCGCTGGTCCGGAAAGATCCATGCCCAGAAACTGATTGAGCAACTCCGCGGGTGGTTGATTGAAACCGTTCTTTAGAAGCTGAATGTAGCGCGGCACAAACCACTCCCGCCTCGTCGAGTAGAGCTGGTAATACTTCAGCGCTAGCAGTCCACCGTACATATAGTTCACATCGTAGAGTGGATCCTCGAACATGAGGGACATCCTGGCCCAGTCGGTGCGCAACTCCGGCGTGGAGGCTGGGAACTGCGAGAACTGGCCTTCGATCTTTAGGGTCAGGTTGTCCAAGTCATCGGCGTTCCGAACTGTGCCGGCGGCGACACCGTCATAGATTGCCTGCTCGAGCAAAGCGTCGCGTGCGCCGAAGAACGCGTCGATACCCTTGATATACATCCATTGTTCTCGATAGTAGCGTTGCAGTTCTGGTGTGGCGGCGCGCTCGGCCATAAAGTCAGCCAGGACTAATTCGTTGAACTCAGCGAATGACTCAAAAAGGAAATGCGGGCCTTCCGCGTACGAGGGCGCTACGCCGTTTGCGGTCATAAGCTGGCGATGGACCGCGTGTCCTCCTTCGTGCGCAATTACAGACAGGTCTTTGAAAGTTCCGTCATAACGGCCGTAGAACAGCATGCTGGTGCTGCCGGCTCGTCCCTCGGAAAAACCGCTGGTGTAGCGGTTGGGCGCACCTCCCGGCATAATGTCAGCACGACCGTTGGCGGGGTCGAGCAAGGCGTCGAATGCGGCTTGGTATTCTTTTCCCAGCCCTGCGAACGCTTCGTGAAATACGCCGCGCGCTTCTGAAAGCGAAGTGATGGGCGGGGTGAATCCAGGCGCGGGAGCTGACAGGTCCCACGCATGCGCTGGCTGGTGATGTCCTCGCTCGAACTCCTGGGACATAATCTTCTCGAAACGCTCGGGGACTTCTCCGTGTTGCGCGACTGAGGCGAGAAGACTGCGCGTTTCCTCTGGCTTGAAATAAAGGCTTTCGTACTTGCGCGCAGGCGCATCCGCGTAGTGGTGCACTTTCGCAAGGGCGGATTGGGCTTCGACGGTGTGGAGCAAAGCAAAAGCGAGAAGATCGCGCTGGCTGGCGAATCCCGCATACCGCCGTTTGAATCCTTCTTCACGCACCCGCCCGTCGGCGTTTGTCGCGATAAGGTTCCGCTGGCGCACTACGTCGAGCGGGCCTGAGGATGTTTGCACCGTCCCGAACGAAATGCCAGCCACAATCTGTTCGTACAAATCATCTTGCCAGTCGCCGATTTGCGGTTGAAACTGGTCGAGCAACGTCTGCTCGGCTTCCGGCAGCAGATACGGTGCGGCGCGCCGAATGTCAGAGAGCGCGAAGCGATATTCGGCCAGCGCCGGTTCTTCGTTCACGAACTGACGCAGCCGATCCTCGGAGAGAGCGAGGATTTCGGGATCGAGAAATGCTGTCCTGGCATTTACCTCGGATTCAAGCGCATTGTCCGCATCGCAAGCGGCGTCCTTGCGATTTAGAGCGCAGCGCAGGTGCAGGTAGGCTTCGTGCCTGGCGAAAAGCTTTCGAACAACGTCGTACTGCCGCAGAAAAGCGAGGAGCTGAGATCCGGAATTAAGTTGCCCCTTGAACCGGGCCATCTGATCGAGAGCCGCGTTCAACTCGGCACGCACCGCGACTTCTTCCGCAGGCGTCTTGAAGTAGTAGCGCGACAGATCGGCTGACAAAGCTGCAGAGGCGGGTGGTTGTATTTGCGCGGCGGCGCTTGCGCTTGTCGCCACGACGAACAGCAAGCGCGCCCAACGTCCGGAATGCTTCATGTTTCCACCTCAGCGATCTTTCTGGGACGATCTTTTTCAGCGATCTTTCTAGTCGATCTTTCGGAATTCGGAATTAAGAGATAGACGACTCAGAGGCCTGCCCGTTTACGGTGCTGATGCTCCCGTTGACAATCTCGCTTATCTCCCATAGCATCAATCACTTGAGGGATGATTCTCAGACCCCGTCCGGGAGCCGTTCGTGATCAAGCTCGATATTATCAACGAAGTGGTCGCCAGAACCGGCATTACCAAGACCAAGGCCGAGTTGGCGGTGGAAACTGTTTTTGAGAGCATGAAGAAGGCACTGGCCCACGGCAATCGTATTGAGCTGCGGGGATTTGGCGTGTTCAACGTGCGCCCGCGCAAGACCGGCATCGGACGCAATCCGCGCACCGGAGCTGAAGTGTCGATTCCTCCCGGCAAAGCGGTGCGGTTTAAGCCGGGGAAAGAACTGCAGTCGATTGACTGAAGTCAGTACCTAGTACCCGGTACCCAGTGCTGGCCCGCGCATTCTCCCAGCCGTTATCCGATCTCTGATTTTCTTCCGGTTCCCGTTCTGCGCCCGCATCAGGTTTTTTCTGGGTACTAGATACTCGGTACTGGGTACTTCTTCTCGTAGTAGCATCTAAAGGAAAGGCCTCGGCGGAATTGCGAAGCCCACAATTGCATGTCGGAACCTACTCCTCCAATCGCTTCGTCCACCGTCGAATACCTCCGGCCGATGCCGTTGTACGCTCCGCGCGCGCCTCGGCAGCGGTACTGGCTGCATGCGTTGCTGCTGCTGGCCACCTGCTTCACCACGCTGGTGATGGGCGCGCGCATGCAATACAACTTTCAGCGTGGCCTGCCGGCACTCTCTATCGCCGATGA
Source organism: uncultured Acidobacteriaceae bacterium (assembly GCA_963800575.1). Classification (GTDB taxonomy): domain Bacteria; phylum Acidobacteriota; class Terriglobia; order Terriglobales; family Acidobacteriaceae; genus Sulfotelmatobacter. The sequence continues at coordinate 27,728 of CAWDBN010000015.1, read as the reverse complement.
TTCAGTGCCTTATTTTCCCGCGGGCTGGGCGTTGTCGCATCCCGCGCGCCTGCTGGGCGGCTTGCCCTTCATGGCCACGTTAATGCTGTTCTTCATGGCCCACGAAATGGGCCACTACTTATTCTGCCGGCGCTATGGTGTCTACGCCACGCTTCCCTTCTTCATCCCGATGCCGACGCTGATCGGGACCATGGGCGCGGTGATTGTGATTCGCTCGCGGATTCGCTCGCGCACGGCGCTGTTCGATATAGGAATCGCCGGACCCATCGCCGGGTTCGTAGTGGCGCTGGCCGTGCTCATCGTGTCGCTCGGCTGGTCGAGGCCGGCGCATCCCGGCTTCGGCCCGGCGGAATACGATCTCGGGTATCCCTTGGTTTTTCAGTGGCTGCATCAACTGCTGGCCTCGATGAATCTGCTGCGTGGACCGGCGGCCCTGCCTTTGAATCGCGTGCTGCTGCATCCGGTGGCGATCGCGGCGTGGGTGGGGATGTTCGCTACTTCGCTGAACTTATTGCCCGGAGGGCAACTCGATGGCGGACACATTATCTTTTCGATTTCGCCGCGGGTGCACAAGCTTGTGTCGCGGCTGACCATCCTGATTCTTCTGCTCATGGCCTACTATCTGTGGATGGGATGGTTTGTGTGGGCGATTCTGCTGCAACTTAGCAGCCTACGGCATCCGCAGGTTGCGGAATGGCCGCGAGTTTCCGGTGGACGAACGTGGCTCGCGGTCTTTGCATTGCTGATGCTTGTGCTCACGCTGACCCCCGCGCCGTTTGCCCACGCATCTCTGCGTGAGTTTATGCAGCAGTTTCGGCAGCGGTGAGCATTCGCGGTTTCATGACTTCCTGTCGTTCACTTCGCGCGGCAGGTTTTGAATGTCGCTCAAGCCCTTCGCAGCAAAACTCGCCCATTCGCGTCTTCTTTCGTATACTCCTCGGCGGCGGGTTCGTCTTCACATCAGCCACAGTGCGTCGACATCCACAATCACCCGGGTGCGCGGGATTTTCCGCTGCGCGGCGTAAGCCAGCATGGCGCGCAGCGTTAGATTCAGCTTTTCGCGGCTGGGCGATTTCAGAACAAAGTGATAACGGTAGTCGCGCTTCAGGCGCATGATGGGCGCGGTGGCAGGGCCGAGCACACGGACGCCTTCATGCCGGTTTTGCTCAAACCATTTTCCCAGCGTGCCCGACCACTCGAGAGCTTCATCAAGTTTGTTGCTGCGAATTAGCACATTCGCCAGCGCGGAATATGGCGGATAGTGCATCCAGCTGCGGAAGCGCAATTCTTTGTCGTAGAATCCCGCAAAGTCGTGGCGGGCCGCATATTGCACGGCGTAGTGGTCCTGAAAATAGGTTTGCAGAATTACTTTGCCGGGAGACTGGCCGCGCCCGGCGCGTCCTGCGACTTGGGTCAGTAACTGGAAAGTACGCTCGGCGGCGCGGAAGTCGGGCAGGCCGAGCGCGCTGTCAGCCCCGACCACGCCGACCAGGGTAACGCCGTGAATGTCGTGGCCCTTGGCGATCATCTGCGTGCCGACCAGCAAATCGAGTTCGCCTTCGCTTAGCGCGTTTAGCGTACGCTCGAAATCTTGGTGTCCCCTGACCGTGTCGCGATCGAGACGGGCGATGCGCGCCTCTGGAAACATGCCGTGCAGCAGCTCTTCCAGCTTCTCCGAGCCGGTTCCGAGAAAATACACATACTCGCTGCCGCAGTGCACGCACATCTTGGGCACTGGCGCAGTGTAACCGCAGTAATGGCAAACCATTTTGTGCTCGCGCTTGTGGTGGGTAAGGGCGATGGCGCAGTTCTGGCATTCCAGAGTTTTGCCGCAGGTGCGGCACAGCACGACCGGAGAATATCCCCGGCGATTGAGCAGCACCATGACCTGCTCTTTGCGATCAAAGCGTTCTTTGATCCCCTCCGCCAGCTTGCGTGAGATCACCTGCTCATGGCCCGTCTGCTGAAATTCCTGCCGCATGTCGACGATTTCTACCTCCGGCAACGGGCGCTGCTCCACACGATCGGGCAACTCGACCAGCGTGTACTTATTCTTCCGGGCGTTGAAATACGATTCGAGCGACGGCGTCGCTGAACCCAGGACCACGGCAGCATTCGCCATTTTGGCGCGCATGACGGCGACGTCGCGGGCATGATAGCGCGGCGTCTCTTCCTGCTTGTAGGAGGAATCATGTTCTTCGTCGACGATGATCAGTGCGAGATCGGCAACCGGGGCGAAAACAGCGGAACGAGTGCCGACGACCATGCGTGCGTCACCACTCTTGATGCGATGCCACTGCTGCGCGCGCTCCTTGTCAGAGAGCGCGGAATGCAGGATGGCAACTTCATCGCCGAAGATCTGGTGCAGATCGGCGGCGACCGCAGGCGTGAGTCCGATTTCAGGGACGAGGAGAATGGCAGAGCGTCCAGCTTCGAGGACGGCCCGCATGCCCGCGAGGTAGACGGCGGTCTTGCCCGAGCCAGTAACGCCATGCAGAAGGATGCCGGAAAACTTGCGCTCGTCGACCGCTTGGCGCAGTCGATTCAATGCAGCTTGCTGGGCGGAATTCAGATCAAAGGCAAAGAGCGACAGCCGCGGTTTGGCGTGCGAGACGGCGAAGGCTGCAGGCTCCTCGACGATTTCGACCAGGCCGCGCTTCACCAGCGCGCTCAGCGTCGTTCGGGGGATCGCGAGCGCTTGCAACGTTTCTGTGGGAACCCGGCCACCGGACGCGGCCAGGGTTTCGACAAGCAGTTGTTGGTTGGCGTTGAGTTTTCCATCCGCGGATCTAAGCAGCGCGATCTTAACCGTACGCGTGGCGTCGCGCACTGAGGAAACGTCTTCACGTACCAGCCACTTCTTCTTTACCATCCCGCTAAGAATCATTTTGGAGACGCGCGTGGCCGAGCGCAGGGGTTCTTCACGGACTTGGACAGGCTCTCCCGGGACAAGTTCCTGCGCGGCGAGGTAATCCAGCACGCGAAATTCGGCCGCTTGTTCTTCCGGAGTGCGGCGTGAACGCGCGGATGATCCCGACATGCCCGCCAGATGCAGCGCCAGTTGGCCTTCCTTGGTGATGCGGTAAGCGACAGCACGTTTGAATTCCGCGCTCAGCGGCAGCATAGTTCGGAAGACTTCGCCGATGGGTGCGAGGTAGTAGTCGGCGATCCAGCGACCGAGGCGCAGCAGTTGCTCGTCGAGCACCGGTGCAATATCGAGCACGCTGAGGATGGATTTCGTTTTGACCGACGGCTTGCGGTCGTGCAGATCGACGACGATGCCGGTGAGGCGCTGCTGACGGAATGGCACAAGCACACGGCCGCCGACCACTGGAGCGGACTCGGCGGGCACACGGTAGGTGAAGACCATGTCGAGCGGCACGGGCAGGGCTACGTCACAGAATTCGGACATCAGTTGGAAGGATAACTCAGTGTGAATGTGTCATCGCGAACTGTCACGCCGTCTTGAATTGTCAACCCATCACGAACCGTCATCCCGTAACGAATTGTCATCCCGAGCGAAGCGCGGGATCCTGGTGTCTGCCTGAAGCAGCAGGACCCGCGCTGCAAGCAGGAACCAGGATCCCTCGCGTTGCTCGCGATGACAGCTGGACTTGGGGAGGACTAACTTACTCAGCAGCTTTTTTCGGCGGCTCCATGCCCAGGTATTTCATCACCATCTGCAAATCTTTCCAACTCTCGCCCTTTTGCCGCGGATCGCGCAGCAGGTATGCGGGGTGATAAGTGACGGCAAGACGCGCGCCCGGCCACGAGGGATCGCTGCTGCGAGCGCCGGCAGGTTTGAAGTCATAAAAGCGGCCGCGCAGTTCGCCAAGAGATGAATTCATAGCCAGCAGGTTCTTCGCTGCAGTCGCGCCAAGGGCAACCACGACTTTGGGCTTGATCACCGCGATTTGCCGCATGAGAAACGGAGAGCAGGTTTCGCACTCGTCGGGCTCCGGCGTGCGGTTGCCCGGCGGACGGCACTTGACCACGTTCGCGATATAGACGTCTTCGCGTCGGAGGCCCATCGCCTTGATCATGTTGTTGAGCAACTGGCCGGCGCGCCCAACGAACGGCTCACCCTGCGCGTCTTCGTCGGCGCCCGGGCCTTCGCCCACGAACATCAGCTCCGCGCGCGGATTACCCACGCCAAAAACGATCTGCTTGCGCCCCTGCTTGTGCAGTTTGCAGCGCGTGCAATCGCCAAGATCTTCGCGAATCAACTTGAGCGCAGCGACCGGATCGCTCACGCCATACTCCGGCTTCGGCGGCACGATCTCGAAAATATTGTCTTCGGCGATTGCTGGGACCACGGCAGATTTTCTTGCGGACATTTCCTCTCGCAGTTCTGACTGAGTTGAAGGCAGGGATGCAGAAACGGACTCGACGGCAAGCGAAGTTGTTTCGCGCCGGTAGAAATCGTAAATGCCCAGCTCGTGGCAGTAGCGGACGCGTTCCGCAAGAGCGCGGCGCAATTCCGGGTCAATTGTGCGGGCCACTACCTTACTTCTCCACGTCAAAATAGATTTTTGTCGTGGCCCGGTACGATAGCACCTTCCCTCCGTCCAGTTGCATGTCGAACGAATCCACATGCGCCCACTTGATTTTGCGGACGGTCTTCGCAGCCTCGGCTACGGCGTTCTTCGCCGCTTTGGCAAAGCTTTCCTTCGAGGTACCAATCACTTCGATTACTTTCTGGGTCATCACACACTCCTAGGAGAAACTGAAGTCCGACGGAATTGTACGCCAGCGGGCTATCGGACGCAGCGAGGGGAATTCTTCAGGCTTTCACCGGCACCTTGCGCCGCTGCAGCATGTGGACAACCTGATCGAGCACACGCTGCGCCACTTCCCACTTGGTAGTCTCGGGAACTTCTACAACCTGGTCGTGAGTGATGATGGTTACTTCGTTGCGATCGGAGTCGAATCCGACGCCTTCGCGAGAAACATCGTTGACTACGATGGCGTCCAGGTGCTTGGCTGCGAGCTTCTGGCGGGCGTTTTCAAGGACGTTCTCAGTTTCCGCGGCAAAGCCAACGACAATCTGCGACTGCCGGCGCAGCGAAATTTCCTGGAGAATATCCGCCGTAGGTTCCAAATCAAGAGTGATCGGACCTTTGCGTTTTATCTTCTGCGGGGACGCCGACTTCGCGCGGTAATCAGAAACCGCAGCAGTTTTGATGACGATGGTGGCCTGAGGCAGAAGAGTGAGCACGGCATCGCGCATCTGCTCAGCCGATTCCACGCGCGTGAGTTCAGCGGCCCCCGGCGGCGTAAGCGCCGTCGGTCCGCTGACCAGCAATACACGAGCACCGCGGCGTAGCGCAGCTTCGGCCACGGCGTAGCCCATGCGTCCGCTGGAGCGGTTGGTCAAGTAGCGGGCGGGGTCGATCTTTTCCCGCGTGGGCCCGGCAGTGATCAGCACCGTTTCACCGGCAAGATCCTGTGACGCGCCGAGAGCTTCGAGAGCCGCCGCTACAATCACTTCATTCTCTGCCAGTCTTCCAGAGCCGGTCATGCCGCAGGCCAAATATCCGGAGCCGGGTTCGACGATCTTCACTCCGCGCCTGCGGAGGATTTCCAGATTCGCTTGCGTCGCCGGATGATTCCACATGTTCACGTTCATCGCTGGAGCCACTACGACCGGAGCCGTGGTCGCGAGATAGAGCGTAGTGAGAAAGTCGCTCGCGATGCCTTGGGCGAACTGCGCCAGAACGTCGGCGGTAGCAGGCGCGACCAGCAGCGCATCAATTGACTGCGCCACCGCAATGTGTTCGATGGCGGAATCGATATTGGCGGCGTGCTCTTCGCCGGGCGAAAACATTCCGGTAATCACTTTTTCGCCGGAGAGCGCAGCGAACGTGAGCGGACGAACAAACTCCTGGGCCGCGCGCGTCATGATGACCTGCACGCGAATACCACGGTCTTGCAGCAGGCGCACAATCTCCGCCGCCTTGTAGGCCGCAATGCCGCCCGTCACTCCCAGAGCAACTTTCATAAGGTCTCGGCGCCAACGCGTCTAGGCATCTCCGAAAGCTTTATCCAACACCTCTGCGGCTTGCTCGGCCGCGCTGCGAGTTTCAGGAATCTCCCACTTCACCTTGCCCGCGCGAATTTCATCCTGCGCAATGCGGCAGGGTTTGCGGGAATTGGTCTGAACCACCGGCGGCGCTCCGGATTGTAGTTGGCGGGCACGCCGGGCGGCGACCAGAATGTAGCGATAGTTGCTGTCGAAGCCTTCGATCAATTTCATGAAATTCTCTCCCTTGTTGCTGGGACCCAAATTTTGATTGCCGAGTGGCTGCGCTTCGTTGTCTGCAACGCCAAAGCCTACTTACCATTTTCCCACGAAACGCAACCTAACGGGGGCTGCCAACCCTCGAATATGGTTACCGACGACTACCCCTTCCCGGGAACGTCAGGCGGCTTAAACGAGGCCAAGATCGGCTTCAGGCGGTCGCGGACATTCGCCAGGCGGCAGCGGTCTGCGAGAGCGACGGTTAGAGCTTCCTCAGGAGATAGCGGCCTTCCGGCGCGCACCAGGCGCTCCCCGCGCACTATCGCTCGCAACGCCTTGATTGAGTCCTCGAGTTGGTCGTTCACGAGAATGTAGTTGTAACGGTCGTAATTCTCAATCTCGCGAGTCGCCGTGACCAGGCGGCGCTGTATGACTTCCTCACGATCTTCGCTGCGCTTGCGCAAGCGTTCTTCCAGGGTCTTGCGATCAGGCGGCAGAATAAAAATGCTGGTCGCGTCGGGAAGTTTCTGTTGAATCTGCGCCGCGCCCTGCACGTCGATATCGAGCAACAGGTCGCGGCCATTTTGTTCGGCATCGTGCAGGAAGCGGCGCGCCGTTCCGTAGTAATTGCCGAAGACTTCGGCGTGCTCGAGGAACTCGCCATCGCAAATCATTTTCTCGAACTCAGGGCGCGAAACAAAATAATACTGCCTTCCATCCGTCTCGCTGCCACGCGGCGCGCGCGTTGTGTAGGAAATGGAAAACTCCAGATCGCTGACCTTCTTCAGCAGTTCGTTGACCAGCGTCGACTTGCCCGAACCCGACGGGGCCGAAATGATATAGACAAGTGGCTTATGCGCGGGAGAACTCATTCCAGGTTCTGCACCTGCTCGCGTGATTTTTCGATCTCCGCTTTCATGATGAGGCCGGCTTCCGTGATTTTGAGCGCCTCGCCGGCCAGACCGGAGGTCTTCGAAAGCAGAGTGTTGGCCTCGCGGTTCATTTCCTGCAGCAGAAAGTCCAGTTTCTTCCCGACTTCTCCATCTCCATCGAGCAAGCCCAGAAAATGCTGCACATGATTTTCAAGACGCACGATTTCTTCCTGAATGTCACTGCGATCGACCAGAAGCGCAGCTTCCTGGAGCACTCTTTCTTTGTCGACGCTGGAGCTTAGCAGTTCCTGCAGGCGCGATTGCAGCCGTTCTGCGTAGCTCTGCAAGACCGTACGCCGGTGAAGTTGCACAGTTTTCACGGCTTCGCGCAGGTGGATCATGCGCTGGCGGAGTTCATGCTCAATGCCCCGGCCTTCCTGCTCGCGCATCTGATTCAGTCGATCGAGCACCTCACCCGCTCGAGCCATCACCGCCGACTCGATCGCGTCGTCCTCCGGTTCCTTGGCAGAGTCGAGCGCCCCTGGGATGCGCAGGATGACGTTAAGATCGGGTTCTGTGGGCACGCCAAATTCCCGGGCCGCCGAGCGAAAGGCCGTGATGTAAGCGCTAACCAGCGGACGATTCAGGGCGAGGGCCTCACCACCCCCGCGCTCCAGGCTGAGCGTGACCTCAACGTGCCCGCGCGCAATTTTTTCTTTGAGCAGGCGGCGCAGTTGCATTTCCAGAGAGTCCGATCCGGAGGGCAAACGAAAATGCAGATCGAGAAAACGGTGGTTCACCGATTTCAACGAGAGGGCGAAGGCAAGATGCCCGTTGCTCGGCGAAGATGGAGAAACGCCAGGCGCAGGACTGGCGCTCCCTTCGGTCTGGCTCGCGAGTTCGCCTTTGACCTGGGCAAAACCCGTCATGGAGCGGAGAGGCATATGTGATTTCCCAAACTTCCCGTTGTGAATGTCAACTGCGTCGCACTGGCTCCAGTTTCGGCTCGAAGTCAGCGAACTGCAACTCGTAAAGACGCCGGTACGTACCCAGCTTAGTCATTAAGTCTTCGTGAGCGCCAATGTCGGCGATGGCGCCATTCTCGATCACCACAATGCGATCGGCGCGGCGCACGGTCGAAAGACGGTGCGCAATCACAAACACGGTGCGGCCGCTCATCAGATTATGCAACGCCGATTGCACCAGAGCTTCCGATTCGCTGTCGAGCGCCGACGTAGCTTCGTCCAGAATAAGGATGGGCGCGTTCTTCAGAATGGCGCGGGCAATGGCGATGCGCTGCCGTTCTCCGCCGGAAAGGCGCACGCCGCGCTCGCCGATCACCTCATCGTATCCCGCGGGCAAGGCGCGGATGAAGTCGTGGGCTAGAGCGGCCCGGGCCGCAGCTTCAACCTCTTTGAGCGCGACGTGCGGCTGGCCATAAGCGATGTTATTACGGACCGTGTCGTTGAACAGAACGGTTTCCTGAGTGACAATCCCGACCTGCTCCCGCAGAGAAGCCAGCGTCACGTCGCGCACGTCGTAGCTGTCGATGAGCAAGCGACCTTCTGTGGCATCAAAAAAACGCGGGATCAGGTGAACCAGCGTGCTCTTTCCCGAGCCGCTGGAGCCGACGATGGCGACAACTTCTCCGCGCCGTACTTCGAGGTTGATGTCGTGCAGCACGCGGGCGTCTTCGCCTTCGCTGCCATAGGTGAAGCTCACGTGGTCGAATTGGACTGTCTTGGCGAACGCGGGCAGGCGGCTGGCTCGCGGCTTTTCGCGGACCTCATCTTCGATGTCCATGAACTTGAAGATCTCACTCGATGCGCCCAGGGCTTGTTGGAAGTTGTTGTTGAAGAGGGCAAATTTGCGGACCGGGTTGTACAAAGCCAAGATCGCTGCGAAAAACGCCACGAAGTCGCCTAAAGTGAACTGATTGTGGGCAATTCTTTCGCGGCCAAGCAGCAACATCAAAGCGAGTGCAATCGCGCCGAAACTATCCATCAGTGGAGAACTGATGGCCGCCGCTGCCACAGAGCGCAGGTTGGCGCGAAACAGACGGTTCGCGGCAGCCCGAAATCGCGCGACTTCCCACGACTCCATACCAAACGCTTTCACGATACGGTTGCCCGTGATGGTCTCATGAAGAAGATTTTGCACATCGGCCAACTGATCCTGGCCTCGACGTGTGGTCGTGCGCACGCGACGCCCAATGCGGATGGCGGACATGACTATGAATGGAACGAACAGCAGCAGCACCCACGCCAGGCCCCGGCCCAGCACGACGACCGCGCCCGCAATAAAGACGAAGCTGAAGAACTGCTGCAGGAATTCCGCCAGCACGCTCGACATCGCATATTGCACGCGCTCAATGTCGTTCACGATGGTCGAGACAAGCGTCCCGGTCGGATGCTTCTGGAAAAAAGCGGACGACCTCCGCAAGACCGAGTTGTAGAGATCATTGCGCAGGCTCGTGATCATGCCAAACCCGGCGTGGTTCACCAAGTAAGTCCCGCAATAATCGAAAACTCCTTTAAGTAACGTCGAGGCCACAAGCGCATAGGCCACGATCGTCCACGCATTTCGGAAGTGAGATGGAACGAACTGTTGGAGATAAATCGCGCGTCCTGCGTGAGGAATCGTGAAGAGGACGATGTTTTCTGATCCCGAGGCGGGAACCAGCACGCGGTCCAGCACAGGCTTCAATAGGACCAGCCGAAATGCTTCCAGAAAACCTACTGCGGCCAACATCAACACGCCCGGCAACAACTGCAGCAGAAACGGAAACACATAGCGGACGAGGCGCGTCAGTTGGCGCATACCGCTCCCAGCAGGCCGCAGTGGCTTACTGACGGTGGCATAGTGATTGAGTGCAAGCGCCTATTTTACTTCGCCGGGGTGGAATCCCAAAGTGGCCGCCGTGTTTCTTGTGAGCATGGGTTCCTACTTCGGCATATCCCGATGCACGACCTTCACGCGGTATCCGGCCTTGTTCAGGCGCTTGCTGACTTCCTCGGCGATCATCACCGAGCGGTGCTGGCCGCCAGTGCAGCCAAAGCCGATGGTGAGATAGCTCTTGCCTTCGTGAATGTAATGCGGCATCAGGTCCACCAGCAGATCGGAGATGCGCGGGATAAATTTCTTCGCTTGCGGAAAAGATCGGATGTACTTGGCGACGCGCGGATCGCGGCCCGTCAGCGGCCGGAATTCGGGCACGAAGTGCGGGTTGGGTAGAAAACGCACGTCAAAAACCAGGTCTGCTTCCTCAGGCACTCCGTGGCGAAAACCGAAGCTCACGCACGAAACCAGAATACTTTTCTCTGACGCCTGTTCGCGGAAGCGCTCGGTGATGTGAGCGCGCAATTCGTGCACGTTGAATTTCGACGTGTCGATGACGATGTCAGCCAGGGCGCGGATGGTCGCCAGGTGGCGCCGTTCGGCCTTGAGCGAGGCATTGACCGGCGTGTCCGTGCCCAGGGGATGCGGACGTCGCGTCTCGCTGAAACGCCGCATCAGTACCGCATCGGAGGCTTCCAGGAAGGCGACCTTGGTCGGAATCATGCGCCGTACTGCCTTCAGAATGCCGGGAAGTTGCTCGAGTTGGGAGCCTTCGCGTACGTCCACTACCAGCGCGGTTCGTCGAATCTCGGCCGACTGCAATGCCATCTCCGCGAAGCGCGGGATCAGTTCGACGGGAAGATTGTCGACGCAGTAGTAGCCCAGATCCTCGAAAGCCTTGAGCACGGACGCTTTGCCCGACCCGCTCATCCCGGTGATGATTACCAGTTCCGGAGCATGCGGGGATTTATGCGCAGGTTTGTGCGCCGCTTTACGCGAGGGGTGAGACGGTTTCTTCCCAGTGCGCGACGGGTTTGAGCGCTTGCGGGACCCCGATGATTTTCGAGGCGTCATGAATTCGATAGTAGCACTGAAGACGGGGAGCTTCTAAGCCCGTTTCCGATTTGTCTAAGGCCTGCTTGGGAAGGTAAGCTAGGTCGCCATGAAGAAGTTTGAGGAACTCACGGAACGCGAAGTGCTGGCTCTGGCGATTGCGCTTGAAGAAGAAGACGAGCGGGTGTACGCGGATTTTGCGGAAGGGCTGCGGCCGGATTACCCCGCGTCGGCGGCCATGTTTGAGGGGATGCGCGAGGAGGAGTCGGGGCACCGCAGGCGGCTCATCGAACTCTTCCGGCAGAAGTTTGGAGAACATATTCCCTTGATCCGGCGCCAAGACGTGCGCGGGTTCGTGGAGCGTCCCGCGCTTTGGTTGATTCGTCCGCTGCGCATCGAGGCGGTGCGTAAGGAAGCCAGCACCATGGAAGTGGAGACGCGCCGGTTCTATGAGAAAGCGGCACAGCGCACGCAGGATGCCAGCGTCCGGCAATTGCTTGACGATCTCATCAATGAAGAGCGCGAGCATGAAGAGCGTGCGCAGGAACTGGACGCGGAGAAACTGCCTGCCAATGTGAAAGCCGACGAAGAGCGAGCGCAGCGCCGGCTCTTCGTTCTGCAGATTGTTCAGCCGGGCTTGGCGGGACTGATGGATGGCTCGGTTTCCACATTGGCTCCAGTTTTCGCGGCAGCTTTTGCGACGCGCAACACCAACGACGCGTTCCTGGTGGGCCTGGCGGCCTCGGCCGGAGCGGGCATCAGCATGGGATTTGCCGAGGCGCTTTCCGATGACGGCAGTCTGACTGGGCGCGGACATCCCTGGGTACGCGGCTTGATCTGTGGCGCGATGACCGCACTGGGAGGTATTGGACACACGCTGCCGTTCCTGCTGCGCGACTTCCGAGCGGCGCTGTGGGCTGCGGGAGCGGTGGTGATGGTCGAGTTGGGCGTGATCACTTGGGTCCGACATCGCTATATGGACAGTCCATGGGTTTCGGCGGCGCTTCAGGTGGGCCTCGGCGGAGTGTTGGTTTTTATCACGGGCGTTTTAATTGGAAAATCCTGACGCAACCGCTTTCACGGTTGCGTATCCAGCGGGTGTTTGCTCTTTTCGTAGAATTCGTTTTGCAGCTTCAGGCTTACTTCGTCGGCTTTGATGGCTCGGATTGCCTTTGCCACTGAGTCGATCCACCAATCCATCTGAAATTTTCCTAGTTCTTTTGTCGCTACCGAGCCGTCGCCGGAATAGTGGTTGGGGAAGCGCGCGTACCACCAGATTCCGGTGTAGACGTCTTCGGGCAGGTTCTGGCGGTGCTGGTCGGCGCCGGATTCGGTGTTGGCGCGATCGAGGTGAACTGTATCGGGCCTGGAGATCAGCATCTTCGAAGTTTCACTTTCGCCGGCGTGCATGTCGATGGATGATTTCTTCGGCGGGCCTCCTGTTTCCGGGGTTCTTCGGTCGAAGACGTAGACCACGTAGTCGTGAGGCTTGTCGAGCTGCGATTGGGCGAAGAACGGGAGCAGGTGCTCGTTGCCGCCGTGGCCGTTGACGATGATCACTTTCTTGCAGCCGTTACGGGCCATTTCGTCGGTGGTTTCCTGCAGCAGGGCTAGTTGCATTTCGCGGCTGTAGGCGACGGTTCCGGGCTCGTGGCGGGCTTCGGCGATCTGTCCGAAATAATATTCGGGGAAGACGACGGCGTATTCCTGTTCGGCGGCGTGCAGCGCGGCGTAACGCACGTCGAGCAGGTCGGTTCCTAGGGGCAAATGCGGCCCGTGTTTTTCCAGGATGCCGAAGGGCAAGAGGCAGGTGCCTTGGGAGCGGTGGATGCCTTCGCGGAAGTCGGCAGCGGTGAGTTCTTCCCAGTGGACGGAGAGCTTGTGTGGCGGCGTGGCGGCTTGCGCTTGCGCGGAATGGGATGCGCTGATTATCAGAAGAAAAACCAAGAACAGGACGGCGAAGATCGTGGAGTGCGTGCGAGTCGTCATCGGTAAATTCCTTCGGCGGCGGAATTCTAGCATTGGGGTGCTGGTCGTATCCGCGCGTCGTCTCACGCTGTGAATTTCTGACCGAAATAAATCTGCGCGCGACCGTTGCCGACTAAGAAGGCGGGTGAAAATGTGGGTTACCCCCCTCCCCCCTCGATCTTTGAAATCATCGAGTTAAGCAAGGAATTACCCGCAAAATCCGCATGTCAAAGAACTTAGAGGTCAAAATCTAGAAAGCAGAGGACTTCCGGGCTCGCCGCTGAGGCTGCCTTCAGTACGTCTGCCTAGACCATGATCGCGCGAATTGGATGGGTGGCACAAGGTTAGATGTCACACGGTGGTGTGGAAAACTTTTGCATTGCCCGTTATGCTCCCAGATCCGGTCGGGGTCGTGAGTGTAATCGCCTTCCATGAGAAGGCCGGTCGGAGTCAAGTCGATTCTTGTCGGGCTTCATGGAACAACGATTTTATTTTCTCCCGCCGAGTCAGCCACTGTCGCCATGCTTCCATCCGCACTCTCGAGGAGCGATTCGCTTCGCTCGGTGCACATTGGGCGTTTCTCGGTTCAGCCGGTGCTGCTATCTGTTTGGCGCCCTGTGGTTCTGCTCTTGCGAATGGAACCTGGGTCAGGCGATTGACGCAGTCACCGGAACTCGGCTTTAGGCTTTTGTCTTTCCTTCCTCGGAAATGTTTTGTTCTTACGCTGCCGCCGGCGTCGCTGTCTGCTTGCTGTTGTGCAATGGTTCGTACACTTCTCCACTTACCCACAGGTGATGCAGCAGCACCGCCAGCTTTCTCGCAGTGGCCACGATGGCTCGCTTCTTCCCGTTTCTTCCACCGCGCTCCGCCAGCTTCAAGCCCCAGCGCCGGAGATCGCAGTCGATACCGAATGGTCCCAAGATATGTTGCGCTCCTTGTACCAGCAACGTGCGTAAGTACGGATCGCCTTCCTTGCTGATGTGCATCTGCGGTTCGCTCTGGCCCGAGTTTCGTCGTCCTGGCTGCAGCCCCAGATAGCGGCCCACATCCCGGCTCCTGCGGAAGCGATGCGGATCTTCCAGCGTCAGCAAGAATGTCAGCGCGATCAGCGTGCCTACGCCCTTGATCTGCTTCAGCAGCGCCACCTGCGGATAGCTCGGCTGTGCCAAACTCTCGATGCGCTCGTTGTATTCCACAATGCGCTGGCTCAGCGACTCGATTGCGTTCAACAGAGGTTCCAGTGCGGCTTGCAGTTCCGGACTCAATCCTCCGGCTTTCTCCGGATTCATATTGCGCACGTTGCAGCCGCGCAGTCTTTCGCCGTAGCTCTTGGCCAGTCCGCGGGCCGTGTTCACCAGCGCTGTCCGGGCGCGCACCAAGCCTGCTCGTGCCCGAATCATCATGAGATCGGCTTGGGCCTGCGCGCTGCGATGCTTCACCGGACTCAGCAACTCCGGATCGATCCGGGCCAGGCGCGCCAGCGTCTGCGCATCCAGCCGATCGTCTTTCTTGCGACTCTCGCCGATCAGCCGCACTTTGCGCGCATTCGCCACGATCACTTCATGCCCTAACTCGCTGAGCAAGCGACTGATCCAAGGCGAATGTGTCCCGATCTCCAGCGCGACCCGGCTGTGCGGCATTGTGGCGAAGACTTCCTGCAACGTTTTCACATTCGTGCGGACGCACTGCTCCAGTTGTATCTGGCCGGATTCCTTCAGTACGCAGTACCCGCTGTTGCGGTCTCCTAGATCCAATCCAATGGTTAACTTCTGCCGAGAGCTTTTCTCGATTGGCTTCGCTGCTATCGTGCTAACCTTCTTCATTGCCGGTCTCCTTTTATCTGTGCCTTGAGCACGTCGATAACTTGGGAGCGTACTCCGCATCCCGCCCGGAGACCGGCCTTCTCATCCCATCTGTTCTCGCCACTCATGATGGTGATACCATTTTGGTGTATGAAAACTGCCCTCGCGCTTGCGGCGTTATGGCTGACCGTTGCGGCTGCGTCCGGCCAGGAAGCTAAGCAGCCATCAAACGAGCCTCTCACTACGGGCATGATCTCTGGAGTCGTCATCAAACCAGACGGGCAGCCTGCGAAGGGGTTGCGGTTGTCCGCCGTTATGCAATGCCCGAGTTCCTGTCCTTTCTGGATGAGTGAGACAGTTACAAGTCAGGGCGGAGAATATCACTTTCGACCTCTGCCCCTTGGGAAGTACTCCGTGTTTTCCAGGGAGGCACAAATGGAGTATCCGAGGTTCAGTCCTCCTGCCACGGCAACTGTTGAACTCACGGTTGACCACCCAAACGCGGAACTTCGCGTAGACCTCCCTCCCAAAGTGGGCATTCTAACGATCCATCTAACCGACCGAATAACAGGAGCATTCATTCCGCGTGGTCTCGTGAAGATGAAGGCCGCTGACACCCCGGACTCGCGGTGGTCTGAGGTGGGGGCTGACAGCTCAAATTGCCTCTTCTTTCCCGACTGCGCTATTCCGGTGCCTCCCGACAAACAACTCCTCGTGCATGTGTCATCGACGGGATTTCACGAATGGGATGAAAGTGTGGGAACGGGAAAGGTACTTCTCGTTCACTCTGGAGATCGATTGACTTGGGATATTAAGCTTGAGCCGCTCCCACACTAAACAGCACCGCGCAGCGAGACTACCAACTGTTGCAAAATCCCGATTACACTCATCGACGCCGCGCCATCCACAGATCGGAAATTCCGAAGTGTCTGTAGTACACTCCTCTGCGCTTGAGGGCTGCGTGCGCGCTTTCCTATTCCTTTCTTCTCTGTTCTCTGATGCCGATCATTGAATACACTCCGGGGCTTTTCGATGACCTGCAGGAGATGGTCGCGTGCGTGCCGGCTAACATGAACCTCAGTCACCGGCCATTCGTGGACTACTACTATGCGACCCGACCGTGGTGCAAGCTGTACCTCTATGTTTCGGACTCGGGTAAGGTGGTGGGAACTCTGGGGCGAGAATTGCTGCGGTTTGAGCATCAGTGCGAAGGCGAGATACGCGAGATCGGGATCAGGATTGGATCAAACTGGTTTTCGCTGCGTCCCGGCGCGGGAGGCGAGCTCACCAGATTCTCGGCGGCGGCGAACCCGGACAGCTTTGGCATGACGCTGGTGGTGAGCCGGAAGGCGCTCACGGTGCTGCAGCATTATGGGTGGGTGCCGCTTCCTGGGGTAAAAGGCTATTTTCTGAATGGACCGTGCACCTTGTATCCGGGGAAGGCGTGGTGGAAGCGCACCGCGAATCGCGCGATCCGGCGGCTGAGAGGAACAAGTATTTCGAAGTTTGCCGGGCGCATCGCAGCGGATGTCAGGGAGCGAATCAGCGTCTGCGAGGAGAGTTCTTACTCCAAAGACTTGTTGCCGCGGCGTTCTCCATTTAGTTTTCGATTCGCCCCGACGGTTGAATATCTGAACTGGAGATACAACTTGTCGCTGACTTTTGTGCGCTATCGGCTTTTCCGGATTCTGGACCGTGGCGGGACGATTGGCTACGTGATTCTGAATGAGGCTGAAAACCACATCATGGTGGCGCAATGCGATGGCGAAGATGCGACGGCGTTGGCATACGGAATTCTGATGGCCGTGGTCGAAGCTGGCAGCAAAGATGAAAGGCCGCGCACGGTATTTCTCAGTTGCTGTCATGCCGAGATGCGGCGGGTATTTGAGCAGTTTGGATTCCGAATGAAGCCCTGGGGCAGCGATCTGCCGTTTGCGTTCCGTACGGTGCCTGCGCAACTGGATGTGTCGGCGACCGGGACAGCGCAGTGGCTGGTGAACTATGACTGGTGCGACAACGGGCTGCAGGCGCCGTTTTTGGATCAGGGGCGAGGTGGGGATTTGCGGCGGAACATTCCACGGTGCTGAACCGGGTTGGCGGGAACTCCTCTTTGAGCCTTGGGAGCCGCTCACGCGAAAGGGGTCCTTCGACTGCGCGGCTGATTCTCTTCGAGAATCAGCCGCTCCGCTCAGGATGACAGGGCTATGTCAGGCGGCGCAGCTTCGTTACTCGGCCGGCCTCGACCCACTCGACTACGAAGATGTTGCCGGCGTGATCGAAGCAGGCGCCGTGGGGGCAGACGAATCTGCCGGGGACGAAGGTTCCTGGGGCCTGATTTCGAACCGTGCTCCAGTCTTCTCTGGAGTATTCGGACTCGCCTAGCGTGGCCACTACTTTATTTTTGCGGTCGAGAATGATCACCTTGCTTAACAGATCGGGGATTACGACTTCTCCGTTGCGCTCCTGCAGATTGCAGGGCATCTTCGACGTGCCGGCGATTGAGTCAACGTGTTTGCCATCGAGGGTGAAGCGCTGCAGGCGGCTATTGCCACGGTCGGTTACGACGAGGAGCGGAGTCGCACCGCGCGTGTCGGTCTCAGTCCCGCGCGTGTCGACCCAGAGACCGTGGGGGCAATCGAGTTGGTCGTCGGCTTTGCCCAGTCCGCCGAAGGTGCGAACGAATTCGGCTTTCTGGTTGTACTGATTGATGAAGCTGGAGCCGTATCCGTCGCCCACGTAGATATCGCCGTTGGGCGCGATGGCTACGTTTGTTGGCCGGTAGGCTACGGTTGAGAGCTTGTCTTTATCTTTGGGCTTGTAGGCTTCGGATTCTGCCGGATACCCCAGTGTGAAAATTTCTTCGCCTTTCAGGGTGCGCTTGGTTACGATGCCGTGCTCGTAGTCACAGAGATAGAGGAATTCTTCGCTTCCTTCCTTGAGGAGGGTCAGACCGTGGGCTCCGCCTTTGAATTGACGTCCCCAGGAGCGGATGAACTTGCCTTTTTCGTCGAAGACCACCATGGTGTCGAGGCTTTCGCTGGTGGCATTGACCGTGTGGTGGATGTAGATGTTGCCCTGGGAATCTTCGCAGACGCCGTGGGTGTTGCCGTATTTGATGGTGCGGGGCAGCTCTCCCCAGTCGTGGATGGCCTCGTATTGATGCTCGCCCTGGCCGAGGACGGGCGCTTTACTGCCGGCTTTGTCAGTTGTGCCCAGCAACGCGGGAGCGGCGGCCGCCGCTGCCGCCGTGACTAGAAAACTGCGACGCGTGACTAGCATTATCGAGGCTCCTGATGGACTTACTTGCTGGCAACGGTTTTCTGGTCGACCAGTTTTGGATCGGCGAATTGCAGCCAGAAGCCCATCATCTCTTCGTCGCTCGGCTCACCCCAGCGAAGAGCTTTCGAGGGGTCGGGATTCTGGGGGTTGTCGAAGGAATTGTCGTAGTAGGCGGTGGTCACCAGCTTTGTGCCTTTGGGCAGCAGGAACTGGTTCTTCAGGAAGTAAGTTTCCTGCCAGCGGAAGTCGTAGTGCGGGACGTTGAGGATCACCTCGTGATGGCCGTCGGGATAGATGGCTTCGCTGGTCATGCTTTTCCCGCGAAAATGCATGTGGGCGGTGTAAGCGAGAACCGTGACGTCTTTGGGGAGGGTGAAACAGGATGTCACGCGGTGATTGCCGTCGTTGGGCGGAATCAGGAAGAGGTCGTTCCAGATTTCGTACTGGGCAATCTCGTGTTTCACAGGTTCTTTGGCGAACACTATGCCGATGCTGGTGCGATCTTTCACATCTTCTCCGGTGCGGTTGCTGTAATGAACCTGAAACTGCAGGTAGGAGCCAGCTGGAATTCTCAACGCGAAGCCGGGTGGGCGAGTCTCGGCTAAATGACCGGGCAGGTAGATGCCGGGCACGATGTTTATGTATCCCGAAGACATGCCCGGAACGCCGCCACCATCGGGCGATGAGCAGCCGTCGTCGATCACCGGCGCGTCCGCGCGGAGGTGTAGGACCTTGCCGGTGCGGTAGTGGTATTTGTCGACTCCGGCGTCGGGTTTGCCGTGTTCCGCCACTTCTTTTGCGACCTTGTCGGCCGTGATTACGGAGACGGTGGCGTGATGGACTACGCGGCGATCCCCGGGAAGCACCTCGGCTGCCTGCACCCACTTGTCCTCAGTGAAGTTGGTGGGGACGTAGATGTATTCGTAATCGTCCTGGCTGGCGCCGAGCACCGTGAACTCCGGGATGGTGAACACCTGATCGGGCTTGATGTGCCAGCCTTCGGCGAATACCGGAGCAGGAGGCAGATCTTTGGGGTCGCCTTCCTTGGCACCGGTGCGAAACCAAGCGTCGATGGTTGCGATGTCGGCGTCGCTGAGGCGGGGATCGTTGAGAAAATCGCCCACCTTGGGATCAGCGTGCCAGGGCGGCATCTTGCGCTGCACGACCGCCTCACGAATTGCACGGCCCCAGGGACGAGTGTCCTTATAGGTCATCAGCGACATGGGTGCGATGTCGTTGGGGCGATGGCAGACGACGCAGTTCTTATACAGAATGGGAGCCACGTCGCGGTTGTAGGTGACTTCTTTCGGAGGGCCGGGGTTCGGGGAGCCGGGGTTATCCTGAACGGCGCCCAGGAACAGAATGCAAAACGCTGCTGCGATAAGGATGAGAACGATTCTGCGTGGAATCATGCGCCCCCTTCAACCGAGGCCATTCTAAGACGCAGTCTTGAGGAGCACAAGGACCGAAAGCTCGGGCTGCCAGTTGCTGGGGCATCGCTGGGGATTTTTGGGGTAAGATGGGTGCGATTTTCGAACGGAAATCTTCGAAGTTGGAGATTTCAAGATTCCAGCTCAGCTTAGTCGTCCCAGGAGACCCCATTGCATCGTAGCAAGTGGTTTGTTCTACTCTGTTCTCTTTTCTTATGCTTCCTGTTTTCTGCGCCAGCGTTGCGGGCGCAAATCGATGATGCCACCCGGAAGCTCTCACACGACATCTTCAAACAATTGATTGAGATCAATTCCACCGACTCGGTGGGCAGCGTGACGACGGCTGCGGAGGCGATGGCGCAGCGGTTTCGCGATGCGGGATTTGGCGAGGCCGACATGCAGCTCCTGGGTCCTAATGACCGGAAGAAGAATCTGGTGGTGCGGCTGCGCGGGACGGGGAAACACAAGCCGGTTCTGCTGATTGGGCATCTTGATGTGGTCGAGGCCCATCGCGAAGACTGGACGACCGACCCATTTGTTTTCGTGGAGAAGGATGGCTTCTACTATGGCCGCGGCACGCAGGACATGAAGAGCGGCGACGCTATCATGGCCACCACTCTGATCCGCTTCAAGAAAGAGGGCTTCACGCCGGATCGCGACATCATTCTGGCGCTGACCGCCGATGAAGAGGGCGGCAAATCGAACGGCGTTGACTGGCTGCTGAAAAACCATCGGGAGCTGATTGATGCGGAGATGGTTTTCAACCACGATGGCGGCGGCATCCTGAGCGACCACGGCAAACCGGTGATGATGACGGTGGACGCCACGGAGAAGCTGTATGCGGATTTTCAAGTCTCGGTGACCAATCCTGGAGGCCACAGCTCGTTGCCGCGGCCGGACAATGCCATCTACGCGCTTGCGGATGGGCTGGCGCGGCTGCAGAGCTATCAGTTCCCGTTCGAACTGAACGAGGTGACGCGCGCTTACTACGAGCGCACGGCGGGAGGGGAAACGCCGGAGCGCGCTGCGGACATAAAGGCCATGCTGAAAAATCCACCCGACGCCGGCGCAGTGGCGCGGCTCTCGCAGGATCCGATCGACAACTCCACGATCCACACCACTTGTGTGGCGACACGTTTGAACGCCGGGCACGCGAACAACGCATTGCCGCAACGGGCCGAAGCCAACGTGAATTGCCGCATTCTGCCGGGACATTCGGCCGAAGAAGTGCGTCAGGAGCTGGTGAAAGTGTTTGCCGATCCGAAGATTGCCGTGCGCTACAGAGATACATTCGGAAACATTGCGGACAGCGCTCCGGACCGGAAAAGCATGCCACCTCCGCCGCTGCGCCGTGACGTGTTTGGACCGCTGGAGAAAGTTACCGCAGAGATGTGGCCGGGGACACCGGTGATTCCCGACATGGCTACCGGCGCGTCGGACGGCGTCTACACCATGGGCGCGAGGTTGCCTACCTATGGAATTGCAGGGATCGCGATTGATCGCGACGACATTCGTGCCCATGGCAAGGATGAGAGGCTCGGTGTCGAGTCCTTCTATAAGGGAGTGGATTTCTATTACCGGTTTCTTAAATTGGTGACCTCGGAGTAGGTGGCGCTCGTTCGGCGCCTCAGAAACTCCTTTTTGAGTCTTGGCGCTGCTTGCAGGAAAGGGGTCCTTCGACTGCGCAGCTCATTCTCTTCGAGAACCAGCCGCTTCGCTCAGGATGACAAGGTTATGGGTGGGCGCCCGAAGGCCTTCTCTACGGGGCTTCGATCAGCTCCATTTTGCCGTCCCGGGTGCGGTGCAGGACCATTACTTTACCTTTGGGATCACGGAAGACGAAAACGTCGCGGTCGCGGAAGTGGGCTTCTTTGATGGCCTCTTCGAGGGTCATCGGGCGCATGGCTACGGCTTCGTTGGAGCGGACCAGGTGGACTTCGGTGGTTTTGGCTACCGCGGGATAGCGGTGCACGACTACGGCTACGGCGGTCTTTTCGGTTAAACCTACGGCGGTTTGGATGGTCGCGGCTTCTTGCGGCGAGTGACCGTTCCACTTCTTTACTTCTTCAGTTTTGCGGGCGGAGCGTTTCTTTGATTGCCAACGGGTTTTGTATTTGACCGCCTGCTTTTCGAGGTGGTCGAGGGCTTCATTGACGGCAATCGACATGTCTTTCGCCTGGGCCAAGCCGACCAGCGGGCCGTTGCGCGGGCTGATGGTGATTTCGGCTTTGTGGCGGTGCTTTTCCACGGCGAGGATGACCTTGGTTTCGAATCGGTCGCCGAGGATTTTGCGGAGTTTGGCGATGCCGGTTTCTACTTCTTTGCGGATGGTGGGAGTTACTTCGTAGTGCCTGCCGGTGTATTCCACGTTCACGAGCGGCCCTCCTGAGGTCAGAAGTTAGAGGTCAGCAGAAGTTAAAGTCAAAAAACCTTAAACACAGGGGACACAGAGGTCCACGGGGTAAAGCTTTTACTCCTTTACTCTACGTTGGTGCGTGCTGGGGATGCGCATATCTTCACGATACTTGGCTACAGTGCGGCGGGTTACCTGGATGCCTTGCGATTGCAGGATGCGGGTTAGTTGCTCGTCGGTTAGCGGGCGGCTGGGGTCTTCTTCTTCGATTAATTTTTTGACGCGGCGCTTTAGGATTAGTAGCGATGTGTTGCCGCCCTCGGGTCCCTGCACGCTTTCGCTGAAGAAGTAACGCAACTCGAAAACGCCTTGCGGCGTGTGAGCGTATTTGCTGGCTACGGCGCGGCTGACCGTGGAAGGATGCACTCCGATCTCTTCGGCGACCTCCTTGATCATCATGGGCTTCAGCTGGTCGATGCCTTTTTCGAGAAAATCCTGCTGGCGGGCTACGATGCAGTAACAGACTTTGGTGATTTCAACAGTTAAGAATTTCTGCTTTGTTGGCGAACTTAGGTGAACTGTCGCTCAGCCGCAGCAAAGCCCCCAAAAGCCTTGACAGCTCTGGCATTCGCGCAGTAGCATTCCGGCCCATCTGTTTGTCGGGCTTCCGATCCCCACGGTCCTCCCGACCAAGCTTTCCAAAGAAATCAGCGTCCGTTAAGAGGAGATCACAATGAAGCTCTCTATTTGCTGTTTGCTCCTTGCCGTGTTGCTTTCACCTTTCACCAGTTTCGCTCAAACGCCGAGTGGCCAGCTCGGAGTGCCCTCACTTTCTACGGATGTTCCAAAGGTGGTGAGGTTCTCCGGCCCAGCGATGGACGAAACCGGTAAACCACTCACTGGGGTACTGGGCGTGACCTTCTCACTGTACAAAGATCAGCAGGGCGGAGCCCCGCTGTGGGTAGAGACACAGAATGTACAAGCCGACGCGAATGGCCACTACACCACACTGCTGGGCTCAGCGAGCGTGGAGGGAGTTCCGTTGAGCCTGTTCAGTTCCGGGGAAGCGCAGTGGTTGGGAGTTCAGGTTCAGGGCCAGCTCGCGCAGCCTCGCGTCTTGCTAGTCAGCGTTCCGTATGCGCTCAAAGCCCATGAGGCGGAAACCCTTTCAGGAAAAAGCATCTCGGATTTCGTGCTCTTGAACAAGAGTGCAGCGGCCCCGATAACGGCGGGTAGCGCTCCCGCTATCTCGAATGGCGCCAGTGGCTCGAAGTTGCCCTCAGCAGCTAATGGACCGACAAGTTTTGTGGGAACCAATACGACTCAAATTGTGGCTGTAACCCAGAAAGGTACTGGAGCCGGATTGTCAGCCACCGCTGTTTCGAAGGCGGCAGTCTCGGGCACGATCACAGGGAAGTCAAATACGGCCGTGTATGGTCTCGCCACCAATACCGGCAAAGGCAGCAATGCCGCCGGAGTTACGGGAGCTGCCAATACGGAAACGGGGCCAGGCGTCCAAGGTGTCACCACTAGTCCGAAAGGATTTGGTGTTCAGGGTGTAGTTAACTCGACCACCGGCGGAACCGCCGTCCAGGGCCTCAACAACGCAACGTCTGGAGTCTCTAGCGGCGTGTCCGGGCAGAGCGCAAGTACGGGCAACGGGAGTGTGGGAGTAGCGGGCTTCGAGAGCGCCAACAAGGGGCAAGTTTACGGCGTTAGTGGGGGCACGAATAGCACGACGAATGGAGCGGTTGGCGTCATCGGGTACAACAACGCCACCAGCGGGGTTGTAGCCGGCGTCGTCGGAACGACGGCAAGCAGTAGCGGCACCGGAGTTTCCGCTGCAGCTACAGCGGCGACAGGGAGCGCGAACGGCGTGTTTGCTCAAAGTGCCAGCACCAATGGCACTGGCGTGGTTGGCTATGCTAGCGCGACCAGTGGACCGACAATTGGGGTTTTCGGCGTGGCGACGAGCCCAAGCGGCGCAGGAGGCATATTCACAAACCTAGCGGGCGGAAATGCCGCAGTGATCATCGGCAACGGCGCCAACTCCAAGCCGATCTTCGTAGTTGATGCCAGCGGTAACGGCCACTTAGCCGGAAATCTCAACGTCACCGGCAAGCTGACCAAAGGTAGCGGTTCGTTCAAGATCGACCATCCGCTCGATCCGGCGAACAAGTATCTCTCCCACTCGTTTGTCGAGTCTCCCGACATGATGAACGTCTACAACGGTGTTGTCGTTCTCGATGCGCACGGTTCGGCTTGGGTCATGCTTCCTGATTATTTCGAAGCGTTGAACCGTGACTTCCGGTACCAACTCACGGCAATTGGGGCACCGGGACCAAACCTCTACATTGCTCAAGAGGTCTCCGGCAATCGCTTCCACATTGCTGGAGGCAAGCCGCACGCGAAGGTGTCGTGGCAGGTTACCGGGATTCGTCACGATGCTTACGCCAACAACTACCGCATTCCGACGGAGGAGGAAAAACCCGCCGCCGAGCAGGGCTACTACCTACATCCCGAAGTCTTCGGCCAACCTGCTTCGAAGAGCATTCAAGCCGCCAGCCAAAAGGCTCCCGCGAGCGACCAAGTGGCAAAGATGTCAAACCCATAACACAAGCATTTCTGGCATCGCGATTCAGGAACGGGCCTCTCGATTCGAGAGGCCTTTTTCGCTGCAGAGTCAACGGAGCAGGGCGTTATTCCGGTCAGGGCCAATTAATTCACAACTCGTCACATGAGGGTTGTTGGCGCAAAATCCCCATAGCGCTCATTGACCCCAACGAGTAGGGGTTTTGAGTGTAACGGCTGAAATTTGGGTTCGCGTGCACCGCTTGCGCGATTCGGAAAAAGCTTGCATTCAGCAGATGGTACCTTTAAAATCATTCTAGTTTTGGTCAGCCACGGTATGTATCCGCAGCAAGTTATTGGTCAGTTTGGTTTCCATAGTGCAATTCAAGACAAAATTTAACCGCTAGCTTTCGGCTTTTGAGGTCGCCGGCGCAGATAACGCCGTTCGTGCCCGAATTCCGCCGATTGTTGCGGATGGAGGCGCCATGGAGACCCTATGGGAAACGGGAGCATTTGCAGAAAAACTTCGGCTGCGAGCCACCTGCGGAGAGATATTGCCGACTGGTGAGATCCTCGATCTGGTGGCCGCGGCAGATGGGAAGAGCTCGATCTTCTTCGGTGGGACGCGACGCAAAAGCTGGTTATCGCTCCGAGGATAGAGTGCGATGGTGTTCTTTATCATCCCGCCATATTGCACCCCAGCATCCTTCAGGCAATGAGGTTTCCTAATGGTGCGGCCGAGTACGGGACCGACGCCGAGCTTTTCGGGAGAATCGCCGGCCTGTACCGCGAGTATGCGGATCTGCCGGAAGATTTGGCGGCCTACACAACTTGCTTTACCCTCGCCTCGGCGGTCCCGGAATTGTTGCCCATCCCGCTTACGCTGTGCGTGAGCGGCGCGCCCGTACACCAGATTCACAAATTATTTGGGCTGATCCGCGAGCTGTGGCGGCGGGGGCTCCGGGTAGCTGAACTCAACCGTCGCCTTCCCTTCTTTTTGCACCCGACCCTGATGGTGGATGACCCGAGGCTGTCGGGCAAGGCGCGGGCGTTTTGGGTTTCGGCCAGCCGTCAAGGGATGTTCGTTGCGGGGGCTGGGGACACGGTGCGCGAGCTGGCCTGCTCCAAGGTAGTTCTCTTGCGCCCCGAAGATCCCCAGGATGCGTGGGGCGAGGACGCCATGCATTTGGTGTTGCCGCACGCCGAACTGCCGACCCTGAGCAATGACTTGTTGACGAGGATCGCGGCCGAATTCCAGCCGCAGCTCGAGATGTTTCGCCTGCGCCATCTCAGCGGGGTAGATCCCTTCGTGTCAGCGACGCATCCCCTGGCAAGATTTGATTTGGCACGCAACCTGGGGGCGTGCATTCCGGAAGACCCTGGAATCATCCAGCTCCTGACCCCGCTGTTCGAGTCGCACCAGCAAGATATCTCTGCGCAACGGTCCCGCGATCCCAGAGTGGCGATTCTGGAAGCAATCTGGTCGCCCTCGCACGACCAGGAAGAAATGACCGTGGGTGAAATCACAAAGCGGGTAGACGCAATTTTGCGGTCGCGGGGTGTGAATCAGGACCACAACGTGAGGCAAATCGGCTGGAAGCTGCGGGATCTCGCGTTGTATTCGACCAGCAATGGAAAATGCAAAGTGCTGCGCTTCTCGGGTCAGATTCGCGAAGGCATCCACGAATGGGTTCAAGAATTCCGGCTGCAGTTGCCGTTTCGAAAAGATTGTTCCGGTTGCCAAGCGTTGCAAGCACCTGACAAGAAATCGGATAAGTAGTTTTGCCGTTCTTGCTGTTTTTTTATAGGAGGAGAATATGTCGATCTGCAAACCGAGGTTGAGCCGTGCGAAAGAAGCCGAGCATCGAGATTACCTACGGAAACTGCAAGCCGAAGGCGTCGATGTTGAAATTCCTGAGGAGTGGCAAGAGCATTTGCGAGCACTCGACATCGTAGTGGGCGGGCCGACAGAGAATATGGTCTTCGAATCGGCCACCGGCGGGATCCACTATGCTGTTCTGCTCCGCCTGGTTGTTGAGCGATCTGGGATGATTTTGACGGGTTGGGATTTGTCGACTGATTACGACGACCAAATCGTGACTGAGTCGTTCGATGATCGCGATCGGGTTTGGAAACTGGGAGGGCGGGAGTATTCGCAATCCGAAGTGCTGAACTCGCGGATTGCAAGAAATCTGATTCTCCCTCGCGGTCGAATCATAGAGGGGTGCCTTTTGGCCACGGGCCTCCGACGGGTTCCGGCTCATTACAGTAATTTTGCAGCCGTGCCGTTTCGGTTGAATTTGTGGGATCAGTTTGGCAACGAAATCGGGGCAGAGGAGGGGACACTCTCAGTGCTCCGGAAAGCCCAGCAAGGCAACGCCAGTGTCGGCAAGGGAAGTGGTCTCCACGGCCCAGACGTAACCGGCGAGCGCCCGGAGCCGTCCGTAGGGGTAGCGTCGCAGCGCCGATATATCGAATTGCTCGACCAGGAGAAACTGGCGCAGGAGCAAAAGGTGGCCGGTCACAACGGTGCCGGAGTAGTTGAGAAAAGAACCGAAGCGGAATGGGCAGAAGAGGAGCAGAGAGTGATGAAGAGGCTTGCCGAGGAGATGGGGAGGACCCGTCGCGATCGCACGTTTCGGGAATGATCGACAAGAAGCGAACTGGAACTGAACCGAAGGCAACGGCACATACCGCGGAAGAACGCCAGATACGGGAAGGGAAGAAGACTGTACGGCCCGGACCGAATTGGAGGCAAACGGAGCTTCGCTCCAAGAAGGCGCAAGGCACGCGTGGGTAGGCCGATTAGGCTCGACCGTCCCGCACGAGCAAACACCGCTAAACCGGCGGCCGCCACAGCATCTTGCGCAAAAAGTGAGCTGCCCCTAGCGCCGTCCGTGACGCATGCACTTGCCGGAGGATCACAAGCACCCATTTTCAGTTCTGGCATTTCGAGTCTCACGAAGAGTTGGGGCGTCCGCGTTGCCAGAAGACCATCTCAAGGCTTGAGCTCCTTGGGTCCGCATTTCGAAATAACCACCTTTAATCCGAAAACATTCCCGGATCGTATCTGATTCCGAAATAGTCTACGCGCGGGCACGCGTGATGGACTGGTTCCCGGCAATAATTTCGAATACATCGACGAAACGTAGCTTTTCATTTTGAGCAAATAGTACCTACGGATTATGAGAACACGGCAGGGATCTGTCGCGTTATGAAAGTTTCCTACTCTATTTGATTCTTAAACCACTTACAAGCGCGACCATTTTGTCAGTTGTGGACTCAATTTGACGGGTTCTGATCCGTTCATCATTACAATTT
>CAWDBN010000014.1:0-17642 GCA_963800575.1 uncultured Acidobacteriaceae bacterium | reverse complement strand
TGAAGAAGCATCCAGACCAAGCCCGTCACGAAAGCATGCTCTGGAGTGGGTGCTGCGATCATTGCGCGTCAAGAACGCCAATGGGGAATCTATCGCTGTTTGCAGGCCGCAAACCAACAGTCATTAAGCCGGAGTGTGCTGATCGACTGTGAGTGGTCGGCCAACGGAATGGGCTTATGGGGAATGTCGGGATACAATCTCTCGTGGCTGGCGAAACTCCCCGCGCCATCATCGTGTGCAAGCGTATCGTCGGATCAATGCCTTTATCTCTATACTCGTTAGGCTGTATCGTTGCATTGCTTCTTTCCCTAGCCAGCCCGCTCCCCGCGCAGACTGCCCCACCCGCCCTGGGCCTATTCGAGAATCACGCTGACATCGGCACCGTGTTGCATGCCGGCTCTGCCCAATACGATGTCGTGCACAACGCCTACAGTCTTACCGGCAGCGGCGAAAACATGTGGTTCACTTCTGATGACTTTCAATTTGCGTGGAAGCAAGTGACCGGAGACATTGCGTTAACAGCGGACATTGCTTTCCCGGAAAAAGGTCGGAATCCGCATCGCAAGGCGGTGCTCATGATCCGTCAGAGCCTCGACGCTGATGCACCCTATGCCGATGTAGCCCTGCACGGGGACGGACTTACGTCGCTGCAGTTCCGCGAGGCCAAGGGCTCGACCACACACGAGATTCAATCCAATCTTTCTGCGCCTCACCGTCTGCGCATTGAGAAGCGAGGCGACTTCATCTACATTTTCGTTGCCGGGGAGACGAGCGAGCCGCTGCATCCCTCCGGCGCATCCATCAAATTTCCGGTGCAAGGCTCGTTCTATGTCGGCATCGGAGTCTGCTCCCACGAGAAGGACGTGGTCGAGAAGGCCATCTTCTCGAACGTCGAGCTCTCGGCTCTCGCAGCCAGCGCTGCGCCGCCTGTGCTCTACAGTGCGCTTGAGACAGTGGCGATCGCTTCCACCGATCGCCGCGTGGTTTACGGCGCTCCCAGCCACTTCGAAGCGCCCAACTGGAGCCACGACGGCACCTACTTCCTCTTCAATCAAGAAGGTCACATCCTGCGACTGCCGGTGGCCGGCGGAACGCCCACGACTATCGACACGGGCGCAGCCACGCAATGCAACAACGACCACGGTATTTCGCCGGATAGCACTCTGTTGGCCATCAGCGACCAGTCGCAGCCCGACCACCAGTCCAGCGTTTACGTCGTGCCCATCGGCGGAGGTACACCGCGGCGTGTCACCCAAAACTCTCCGTCCTACTGGCATGGGTGGTCGCCCGACGGGAAGACACTCGCCTTCGTCGGCCGGCGCAATGACGATTTCGACATCTACACCATCCCCGTCACCGGCGGTGACGAGATCCGCTTGACTACGGCCAAAGGACTCGACGACGGCCCCGAGTATTCGCCCGACGGCGACTACATTTACTTCAACTCCGAGCGCACCGGCCACATGCAGGTCTGGCGCATGCACGCTGACGGCAGCGCCCAGGAGCAGGTTACTTTTGACGACTTCAACAACTGGTTCCCGCACATATCTCCCGACAGCAGGTGGATGGTATTCCTCTCGTACGGGAATGATGTCAACGGGCATCCGCCCAACAAGGATGTGCAGTTGCGTTTGATGAATGTGAGTGGCGGAAAACCCGAGGGAAAAATCACGGTTCTCGCCACACTCTTCGGCGGACAAGGAACCATCAACGTACCTTCATGGTCGCCGGATAGCCTGAAGGTCGCGTTCGTGAGCTATGAATTGCTGCCGGCCGAAGAGCTCGAAATAAAATGAGCCTCGCCCGATTTATACCGTCAATGCATGCATATAGTCCGCGTCGACCTTCAACGCCTCCATCGCAGGCATATCGAACGCCTCCTGCTCCACGAACGCGTGCTCGAGGGGAGCCTTCTTCGCCGCTTCGAAGATGGGATGGTAGTCAATACTGCCGCGTCCCAACTCCGTCGAAGGCGGCGGCTCGGAGTTCGTGTAGGTCGCACCACCCATCTTGAAATCCTTCACGTGCAGCATGGAGAAACGCGCAGGGTAGCGCGTCAGATAGTCCACGGGGTTCTTGCCGCCCACCACTACCCAACCGCAATCCATCTCCATGGCCACTTTTGTCGGATCGGTTGAGCGCAACAGTTCGTCGTAGAACACTGTGCCGTTCTCCGAGCGGAACTCCGCCGTGTGGTTGTGGTAGGCAAACCGAATGCCGGCCGCATGCACACGTTCTCCGATGCGATTGAATTGTTCTGCATTCCACCGCCAGTCATCGAGCGTCATCGACTCCCGGGCCGCGCGGGACGCGGGGTCCTTGACGCGCGACGGATCCTTCAACATCGGCGAAGCACAGACGATGCACTTGAGCCCCAGATCTTTGCCGAACTGAATCACTTCATCCATTTTCGGCAGGAGATCCCTCAAGGGATAATGCGCGCTCACACACTGCAGCCCCGCATGATCCATCGCTTGCTTCACTTCGCTGGGGCTGTGGCCGAAGAAGCCCGCGGCCTCCACTTCTCGATAGCCGAGCGCAGCCAGCTGAGCCAGGGTTCCCTCGTAGTCCTTGGGCAGAATGTCCCGCACCGAGTAAAGCTGTAACCCGATCGGCAGTCCCAGAGGATTCGCCATTAGTCGGGGCACTCTACTCCATAATGCCGCGCCGGCAGCCGAGGCCGAGGCGGCGATCAAGAAGGCCCTTCTAGAAATCGGACGCATAGTATGATCCCTCAATCCTCAATCATTTTCTTTCAGTCACAAATCTTACGCCACAAACCAGTCGAAAGGAGGACACTTTGCTCACGAGCTGGGTTGCATTACTTTTCCCGTGGAGAAGTCCCAGTTCAGAACCTATGAATCCCCATGAGTTCCATGTCTCACCCTTCACCACATTCCTGAACAGGCTAACTGCCTCGGAGCGGTTGTGATGATAGGCTATCCGCCCGATCTCGAAACGCTGGTGAAGGGCGTGGATGTCCGAGGGAAGAAGATTCGCTTCCTGCTCACGATTCATATCGATCCCGAGACGGGCACCACCGAGTGGGGTCTGCGTTCCTCGCAGGATGATCCAGATTCCGACTCTTGGGGTGGGCAGAGCGTGTTCGATGTCTACACAAAGTCGCAGGGCACGGCTCTGGGCGGCACAAGTACAAGGACTGGTAAATGGTGCAACGGAACAGCGTGATGTTAGGTCAAACTCGACGGCGTCACGTTGTCCATTACTTTGCCCGATTGCTGATTCTCGGTTGTTTCTCGTTGCTTCAGGCGACTTCGTTGCCTTCACCGGTGAAGGGGCAGGCCAGCAGTGTCCTTGGGGGACAGCAACTGATGAAGAGTTCGGGGACGGCTGCTCCGTCCCGGAACATAGAAATCTGCTATCCCTCAGTTCATTTCGTGACGCGGTGAGGCGATGCAGCGGGTGGGATCAGCGCTCCCGGTTTCTCCAGGATCGGAGATAGGATCAGTGGTGCCGGTTTCTCCTGGTTCTGGTCCTGCAATAGCTTTTTCATCATCTCCGGATGCCGCGCCCAAGCGATGCTCTTCTCGACCGGTGCGCCGTACAACTCCGGATGAAGGTAGAAGCCCTTCAGCTTCGCTTTCTTCTCTTCTTCCACTGGAATGCGATTCGCATTCGCCCAGGCATCCTGACGGATTCCCGTGACCTGCCATGAGACTTCGACATTAGGCAGGCTGGTTCTGATCTGGAACTGGTTGTTCTCGACCTTCTTCGAGACAATAGCCTGCGCGAATTGCCCGATCACTGTGAGCTGGTAGCGGAAGTCGCGGTTGAGGGTTTCAAACCATTCCGGCAGCGTCACCACCGCATTGCCTTCAGCATCCGTGGTTACGTTGCCGTTGTAGATGTTCATCATGTCGGGCGACTCGACGAAGGAGTGGTATAGGTATTTATTTTCAGGATCCAGAGGATGATCAATCTTGAACGCCCCACCCGCTTTGTAGAGGTTGCCGTCAACGTCAACATTGCCGTCGAAGAATGCTGCGTAGCCTGCGCTTTGGTTATAGGTGAACAGGGCGTCACCGGTCGTGGAGTTGCTGAACCCTCCGCCACTGCTCGAAGTAGTGTTGGCCTCCCCGAGCACGCCAAATGTGCCACCAGAGCCGTATACCCCGTAGGAGGTGCCGTAGCCAACCACTCCGTAAGTGCCGCCAGCGCCGTACACTCCTGATTCAGTGCTGCCGCCGTACACGCCGGAATATCCGCCGGTACCGTACACTCCGATGTTGTTGGCGCTATTGCCGTAAACCCCGTAGTTGCCGCCATCGCCTTCCACTCCGGTGGTGCCGGTGCCGTACACTCCGGCAAGGGCGGTATTGCCGCTATCGCCGCTCACGCCGTAACCGTTCCCGCTGCTGCCGATCACCCCGCCTACACCTGTGGCGGAGGTATCGTTAGCTGTAATCGCGGCGACGAAGCCAGTTGCCGAAAGCACGGTCAGGAACCCGCTGATCGTCTGCTCACCGGTGAAGATGTTGGCTGCGTTCAGCAGCGGCACTTTTGTCGTGTCCACGTTCACGGTCACATTGCCGCTGCTGCCGCCGCCGGTCAGGGCTGTGCCCGCGGTCACCTTGGTGATGGTGCCATTCCCAGCGGAGAAGCAGACCCACGCGCTGCCATTCCACTGCAGCACCTGGTTGGTCGCGCAGTTGTTTACCAGACTCAGACTTAGATTCCCGCTGTTTCCGCCTCCCCTTAGGCCGCTCCCGGATGCTGTGGCGATCCCGGTGATCGTACCTACGCCAGGGAACGTCTGCCCGGTTGCGAAGGTCAGCAGGCCCTTGTTGCTGATCTTCAATCCGGTTTCGGCCGGAGTGTTGGTCCCCGTCGCGTACAGCAAGTTCAGTGTCCCGGACGCCGTCGCGGTGTCGTTGCCCGCAGCCTCCGATTGCAACGCGAACGTCTGTGGAACCGCCGTGCCCGTGCTGCTGTTAAACGACGAAGCCACGAAGCTCTCCGGCCGCGAGTTCTTGCCTGCGGCTGCCGTGGCCACGCCGAGCGCGGGCAGATTCAGCTTGCCAACGACGTTCAGCGCGGTTGTGCCGGTCTGCGTCAGGATTGAGTTTTGAATGTTGGTCGCCGTCGAGAACAGAGGAATCGCGTTGACCGTGCCGCCCGTGGTGGTTACGTTCGACGTCGCCGCAGGCGCCGCCGATGCAGACGTTGCAGCCGGGACCGAGCCTTTTGCGCTCACGCTGCTCACATTGGCCGGCACCGCCAGCGCAAACGCTGAGGCCGGCAGTCCGCCGAGGGTTTGCGCGTCGGCGGCTTTCAGGGCATAGGGCACGCTCAGCAGCAGCACCCGCGGTTGTTCTTGCCCGCCGTTGATCGTGACACCCAGCCAACGCGCTTCGCTCGAAGTGAACAAGTCGAGAGGCAGTCCTTCGGACTTAGTGGCGCCGAGTTGCACGGTGTAATTGCCCCTGGCATCGGCCTGGATGTTCTGGGTCTCCAGCCAGAGCGCGGATCCGCCGGACTCTTCGCCATAAATGGCGAAAGTGACGCCCGCGATCCCAGCGATGGGCTTGCCTTGTACGTCGGTGGCCTTGCCCGAGAAGTTCACCAGCTGCGGGACACCGGTTGCGCCCGTGGTGGACGGCGTCTGCGCACTACCGAGAACACAGCAAAATGACAGCGCGAAGAACAACACAAGCAGTTTTCCAAGACATTTCATGGGTAGCTCCTGCCATCGAACCTGAATGTTTGCCGACATCTTTTCCGCAAGCCTGGGGCGTTAGTTTTCAGCCCGCAGCACAGCGCTTTTCCTCGCGACAGAAAACCAACTTTCCCGAGCCTTCGGGAGCGCGGCCGTCCATCCTGGAGGTCAGCACGAACGCTCCTTGCTTGTGGGCGTTGGCAATGCGAATGGTCTGCTCGCCCAGAGTAGTTACCACGTAGTGCCCCGCCGGAAAGGTGTGATTGGCCACTACGAACGGGAAAGGGATATCTGCTCTTAGAACCGTTGTGTTGTCCTGTCCAGCAGCCGCAGCCAGAAGCGCCACTAGAAATGCCGCCGTTTGCCATGTATGCCTTTTCATAACCTTCTCCTTCCTACAACAAGCTCTATTGGTAAAGGCGAAATCCGAGGGCAATCGGGCTCAAGAAAGTTGCCGAATTTCAGAAACAAGGACTGGCAAGGCGGGAGGGAATTAAGTCCTTAAGTTGACTGGCCTTACGAGGAAAGCTATTGTGTACACCAACCTGGGGGGTGGATGTGCCCGAGTTTCCTTCTCAAACGCTCCATAAGTTGCTCGCTGACTGGCAAGGTGGCGACCCGAAGGCTCTTGAAGCCCTGGTGCCGCTGATCTACAACGAACTCCACGGTTTGGCACACCACTACCTTCGGGGGGAGCGTTCGAACCACACTCTCCAAACGACAGCCTTGATCAACGAAGCCTACCTTCGACTCGTCGAACAAGGTCCGTTCCAGACGCAAAACCGGGGACAGTTTGTCGCTTTGGCGGCGACTCTGATGCGGCAGATTCTGGTTGACTATGCCAGGAGTCACCGGTCAGCTAAGCGTGGAAACGATTGCAGGGTAACGCTGCACGACGAACTCGGTGCAGTCACTAATGAAGATTTGGATGTGCTGGCGCTGGATGGCGCCCTGAAGCAGCTTGCAGAGCGCGATCCCCAACAGAGCAAGATCGTGGAGCTGCGTTTTTTCGCAGGGCTGACGGTGGAAGAAACGGCGGCAGTTCTCAACATTTCGCCCGCCACCGTGAAGCGTGACTGGAGTATGGCACGAGCCTGGTTGTCGCGCCAGATCAAAAGAGGCGAAGGTGGAAACAAAACAAGAGTGGGAAAAAATTAAGGAACTGTTCGGAGCTGCTCTTGAACGCGATCCTAGTGACCGCGCCGCCTTCCTGCAGGCGGCCTGCGGAACGAACGTATCACTCCGACAAGAAGTTGAATCGCTCATCGAGGCCCACACCAGCAGCCACCTTTGGCAACATCCGTTTCGCCCCCAGCCCTCGGAAAACGCGGAAGGTCGCTTCATCGGACCGTATCAGTTACTCAACAGGATCGGCGAAGGCGGCATGGGCCAGGTCTGGCTCGCGCAGCAGACTGCACCACTGCAACGGCTGGTGGCGTTGAAACTGATTCGCT
Organism: uncultured Acidobacteriaceae bacterium; assembly: GCA_963800575.1. Lineage (GTDB taxonomy): Bacteria > Acidobacteriota > Terriglobia > Terriglobales > Acidobacteriaceae > Sulfotelmatobacter. The sequence continues at coordinate 10,511 of CAWDBN010000014.1, read as the reverse complement.
GGGGAACGTACGACGATACCCTGCTCCATCGCTTTCAGGCCGAGCGGCAGTCGTTGGCGGTAATGGACCACCCTTCGATTGCCAAAGTTTTCGATGCTGGCGCGACTCAGGAGGGTCAACCCTACTTTGTAATGGAGTATGTCGCGGGCGTCTCGATCACCGACTACTGCGACCAGAAGAAGTTGAAGATCTCTGATCGGCTCCAGCTGTTCGTGAAGGTCTGCGAAGGGGTACAGCACGCGCATCAGAAAGCCATCATTCACCGCGACCTTAAACCGGCAAATATCCTGGTGGCGGAAGTCGACGGCAAGCCGGTTCCGCGGATTATTGATTTTGGGTTGGCAAGAGCTGTCAACCGCGACACGGAAGAGAAGCTCAACACACGAATAGGAAATTTTGTGGGGACCCCGGGCTACATGAGCCCAGAACAATGTGATCCCGCTGCCCGGGACATTGATACTCGTACCGACGTGTATTCACTAGGCGTGGTTCTTTACGTTCTGCTCACGGGAGGTATGCCCTTCGAGACGAAGGAATGGAAGGACAGGCCCTTCGACGAAATGGTGCGGCGCCTGCGCGAGCAGGACCCGGTACGACCCAGCACCAAAGTCACCGGTCACCGTGCATTGTCTTCAACGGCTGAAGCGCGGGGAACGGAACCAAAACAGTTGGTGAGCGCGCTGCGTGGCGATCTTGACTGGATCACGATGAAGGCGGTGGACAGAGACCGTGCACGCAGGTATTCAACACCCTCCGATCTGGCTGCGGACATCCGGCGATATTTGAACCACGAAGTAGTGCTGGCAGTACCACCCTCGCTGGCATATCGAGCCCGTAAATTTGCGCGCCAACATCGGGGGGCTTTGGTCACCGCAACTGCGTTTGCCCTGGTGCTGATAGCGGCGGCCGTTATCAGTGTCCGGCAGAGCATCCGCGCAACCAAGGAAGCGGCGGTAGCACAGGCGGTGAATGACTTTTTGCAGAATGATCTGCTGGCGCAAGCGAGTGCGGCCCGACAGTCGAGTCCGGGCACAAACCCAGATCCAGACCTGAAGGTGCGGACAGCACTGGACCGCGCGGCTGAGCGCATCGAGGGCAAGTTCGCCAAGCAACCGGAAGTGGAGGCCTCCATCCGAAACACCATCGGGCAAACCTACACGGACCTCGGGTTATACCCGGAGGCGCGAAAGCAACTGGAACGGGCGCTGGAATTGGAGCGCGGGGTGCTGGGAGAAGAGAATCCGAAGACCCTCGGCACCAGGAACCTGCTTGGGTGGACCGCAAAACTCCAGGGCAAATATCCGGAAGCTGAGGCGCTGCTCACACAGACTCTGGCGGCCCGGCGCCGCGTGCTAGGTCCTGAGCATCGCGACACGCTGCTGTCAATGAACAATCTGGCGGTCCTCTACGTCGAGGAGGGAAAGTACCCCGAGGCCGAGGCGCTCGACGCTCAGGTTCTTGAGATTCGTCGCCGTGTGCTCGGTTCCGACTATCCCGATACCCTAGTGTCCCTTAGCAACCTCGCCGAAGCATATGCCAATGAGGGTAAGTACACACAGGCTGAGGCCCTAGACAATCAAGCTATCGAGGTCAAGCGTCACGTCCTGGGTCCCGAGCACCCCGAAACGTTGATATCGATGAGCGACCTGGCTGCGGTCTACCAGCACGAGGGCAAGTACGCCCAGGCCGAGGCGCTCGATAATCAGACTATCGAGATTCGGCGCCGCGTGTTGGGTCCCGAGCACCCCTACACACTTGGATCTGTAAGCAGCCTAGCCGGGGTCTATTACGATGAAGGTAAGTACGCCCAGGCTGAGGTGCTCGACAATCAGGTCCTGGAGATCCGACGCCGCGTATTCGGTCCCGAGCATCCCGACACTCTGGGCTCCATGAACATGTTGGCTGCGGCGTACGAGCGCGAGGGCAAGTACGCGCTGGCCGAGGCGCTCGCCAATCAGGTTTTAGAGATTCGGCGCCGTGTGTTAGGTTCCGAGCATCCTGACACTCTGATCTCAATGACCAATCTGGGCGTAGTTTACAGCGACGTTGGCAAATACGCAGAGGCTAGGGCACTGGACAATCAAGTTCTGGAGATCACCCGGCGCATGCGAGGCGACGAGCATCCGCAAACGCTGGTCTCCATGGACAACCTGGCCGACGACTATGCTGAGGAGGGCAACTACGCACAAGCCGAGGCACTTTTCAATCAAACACTAGCAATCACGAAACGGGTGGAGGGTTCCGAACACCCTGACACGCTGCTCTTTATGTCGGATTTTGCCGGCATGTACCAGCGAAAGGGTGATTACGCCGGGGCGCAAAAGTATGCCAATCTGGCGCTGGCTGGCCGTCGGCACGCCTTGGGTTCGGAGGACCCGGACACGATGGCCTCGGCAGCCGATCTGGCGCTGGCCTACGTTTCTCAGGGGAAATTTGAGGAAGCCGAGCCACTGGCGCGCGAAGCAATGGAGACAGACCAAAAGACTGAGCCGGATGTCTGGCAACGATTCCGCGCCGAGAGCCTGCTGGGGGCTAGCTTCGCTGGACAGAAGAAATACGCCGAAGCCGAACCCCTGCTGCTCGAAGGTTACCACGGGATGCTGGCGCGGAAAAACCGCATCGGCGTCCCCGACCGCTACCACCTCCAATTGGCCCATCAGTGGCTCGTCCAGCTTTACAAGGACTGGGGAAAGCCGCAGAAGGCGACCGAGATGGCGAAAGAACTAGCCCGGTAGAGGGTCCGGCGGTGAACAGGAAGGTGCCTTATAACGAGGGCGCCATCTTGAACCTGTCTGGGGACTCAACTTGTCAACCTTGTGTTTCCTCTGAGGTTACGGGGTTGGAAAAAAACCGAAATTCTGGCACAAAACACTTGAATGATGAATCGAGCTCATAAATAGCCCTAGCTGAGCTGTCAAAACAATCGAGCGTCAACTCGTCCCTTAGGTCGTGCCCCGACGGTCAGGAGCGCCAAGGTCCGGAATCAACTCCGTCAAATACGTAGCGACTCCTCTTTGGTGCCTGGCGGCGTCACGGGGAAGCGATTCTCTAGCTGGACTTCTTTCCGCTTCCCGGAAGCCCGTTTCCGCCGTTTGGCCGATTATCCGCCCAGATCCTCGATCTTCCGGCTCCAATAAGCCGGTTCTGGATCTCGAAGCTACATGCAGGTAGAGCGGTGATACCTGTCCGGGCGGCGCCAGAGAGAAGGTATGCTTCACAATCTTCGAATCCGAGCAAGGGTGTGCGGGCATGTGGCGATGAATGTTCGCAGATCATCTTGGTTACCGATCTCCGACGGAGCCGCGAAGCACCGTAATGGATGCCATCGGAAGCTTGTAGAACGTTTCCGCGCCGCCGTTTACCTTCGACCTCGACGGTGGGCCGTCTGGATCTGCGTGGCCGCGGTCCCCGGACCTGGAGGGCGCGCCCTCAGAATCCGCACGGCCGCCTTCCGCTTCGTGCCATTTGTATTCGGCGGATCCGAAAGTAACGCGATCAACCTGGCCGGAGAAGTGGCGGTCGCGCCCGGCTGCAGGATCGTTGAAAACAAGCTTCACTGCGTGATCATTGAATTGGTCACGGTTGACCAACATTACAGACCACTGTCCGTCCGGACGCTCGACTGCATAGGCCGTGACCAGCAGCGTTCCCGCAGCGTCGGTTATGTCGCTTGAAGCTTTGAAGAGTTTGTGCGGCGCATCGATCGGTTGCACCCACTCTTTTGTAATCACCTGCGAAGCCATGTACTGAGGAGGGTAGCCGATCAGATTGTAGTGTTCGTCAAGCAGGAGGAGGGGGTAAGCGCCCCAGTGGCCCAGAGAAGGCATGTAATGGAAATAGTAGGTGGCCCCGGCGCCCGCAGTCATCATTGAACCGACGTAATCGGCGAGCCATAGCGCGGCCTTTACATTCGAAACCCCGGCTCCGCCTCCGATGTTGCCCTCTGTCATGAAAAACGGAATGTTCGGAGGCAACCCGTTATCTTTCCAAACCTGCACAATGTGTTTGACGTATTCCGGCTCCGGGTATAAGTCAGCCCAGGAGGAGGTGGGCCTGTCCTGGTAGGGATAATGTTCGAAGGAAAAGAAAGTGAAATCATTCAAGCGGCCGTGGGCTTTGAGATAGTCGACAAATCGTCCGAGCCATGAGACTTTCCCAGCCGCATCTGGCCACACTTCAACATCGTCAAACGTTCCTTCGAAAGGCGGACCACCCAGTTTGGCTTCTGGAACGAGCCGGTGAATGGCCGCGGCGAACTGTAAATACAACGCGCCGTAGTCTTCGGGAAGGATGTGCTGCCCGTCGGCCTCTTCGCCCATCTCGATCCAGGAGATGGGATAGTGGCGCTTGTATAAATAGGCAATCTCGTTGGCCGCATCCTCCGGAGTGGAATAGAGCATGGCAATGGGAACCATGGTAGGAAGCCCGCGGGTAACTCCGCTGGTGAAGAAGAAATCGAATCCGACTTGATCTCCTCTCGACTCGTCCATATCAGAAGCTGCGTGCCACGGATCAACCGAAGAGGGCCAAGTCACAGTCTGATTGCGGCTGGGGAAATGAGTAACGTAATCGTTGAACTCGCCATCCGCCGAGAGAGCTCCGGCATAAAGTTCATTGATCGCATATCCCACGCAGTTTCGTTTGTCAGCGGAACCGTGACTGTCACAGGTGTTGGAAGATTCCGTCATCCAGATGCGGAGATAGCGCACCGGGATCATCCAGGAAACCAGCTTCAGCGTAACCGTACCACCCTTGCCTTCGGTGATCGTGCCCAACGGAAAAGTTTGCCAAGTGCCCTTGGTGGTCCCGTCGTAGAAGGGTTCCAGTTCGCCGGTCCAGAACTGAACTGAGTAGCGCTTCGCGTAAGGTTCAGCCCACGCAATCCGAATGGCGTTGAGCGGGACCTTGCTTCCCAGATCGAGAATTACCCACTGCGGGTGCAGCGAGTCGTCTTCGCCGGTGAATGCTTTCGTGAGGTACGGATTGCTCTTCCAATACGATTTCGGATCACCGTCGGTTAGCCGGGACCAGCCGTTTCCATCGCCGCGGCTGAAGCCCCGATGCGGAAGTGGAGCTGCCCACGAATGGCGGATCATCTCCGCAGTCGGATCCGCATTGCCCACAAAGTACCCCTGTTGTTTCTCCGCATCGCTCCATGTGCCGTTCGGGTTCCAATGCCAGGCCTCGACCATCAGCTCTGTGTTCTGGCGATAGGTCACAGTCTGCCATCCGGCGCCGAGGATCTCCTTGAGGACGGGGTCAGTTAACAAATGGTCCGGCGTTCCCGTCCTCAGTCGGTCGATCGCCGCGCCGAGAGAGCGAACAGGGCTGAAGGTGTTGGCAACGTGCGAGGGTGCAGCGTCAACAGTGACCGTCTGAGCGATTGCTGCGTTTGTTGTCCAACTTGCCGTTCCGAGAACAATTCCTACCCCAAGAGAGACTCCCAGCACTCGGCCTCTGATGCTCGATGCCATTGCTGCCTCCACGCAGGTTCCTGCAAGCCGTCGCCCTTGGGGAAAAACTCCGGGGCTTGTAAGAAGAACTCGTACTTTCATCCAGCGAAACTGTTCGTTTCGCTTTAAAGTCCACGGCCTGCCACGATGACCGTTTATCTCAGCCACAGCGGGCGTGTCAACTCTTTTGTGCGGAACTGAATCGATTTAATACGCGCACGTTGCAGACGCTTGTCGTTGAGATTCGAAAGACTAGACTTTTGGGACTGCGCTGAAGATCTCGACCATGCGATCCGCCTGGCTCATGTTGAGCAGGGCATGATGGATCAGATCTTCTTTGCCGATTATCACGCGCGAGCAACGGGCTCGACGGAAGCTTCAAGAGCCTCCGGCCGCGTATGGGCACGCCACTTCAAGAAAGTATCCATGTAGGTGTAGAACACGGGCGTAATGTAAAGCGTCACAATTTGCGCGAAGAGCAAACCGCCGACGACGCAAAGACCAAGTGGACGGCGGGCGTCGGCGTCGGCGCCAAAACCGATGGCGATGGGCAGGGTGCCTATAATCGTACAGGCGCTGGTCATCATGATCGGGCGGAAGCGAATCATCGAGCCCTGGTAGGCCGATTCGCTGGCTGTGAAATCCCCCTTGCGCTCGAGGTCCAAAGCGAAATCGACCATCATAATCGCGTTCTTCTTGACAATGCCGATGAGCATGATCAAACCGACAAAGCCGTAGATATCGAGCTGCTCGTGGAACAGAGAGAGTGTGACTAACCCGCCGAAGGCCGCAGCTGGCAACCCCGTCAGAATTGTGATGGGGTGAATGTAGCTCTCGTAGAGAATGCCCAGCAGTATATAAATGACCACCACCGTCATGATCAGCAGAATGCCCTGGCCAGCGATCGACTGCTGGAATGCCTGGGCGGTGCCTTGGAAGCTGGTGTTGATTGAGATGGGCAGCATGGAATTGGCCAGCTTCTGCACGTCGCTCACTGCTTGGCCAAGAGCCACTCCGGGCGCCAGGTCGAATGAGACCGTGACTGACGGAAGTTGTCCGGTGTGGTTGATGGTGAGGGGCCCGACGCCAGTGGTAAATTTCGAGACAGCCGCGAGTGGAACGAGTTGGCCAGAGGTAGAGCGGATATAAAGCTCCGAGAGCATGTCAGGATCGCTCTGGAACCGATCCTGTACCTGGAGAACGACCCAGTATTCGTTATTCGAAGTGTAGATGGGCGACACCAGTCGTTGACCGTAGGCGCTGTACAGTGCGTCTTCAACCTGCTGTGGTGTCACTCCCAGGGCAGATGCTTTGTCTCTGTCAACCACGACATTCGCCTGCGGATTCTTGATCTGGAGATCGCTGGCGACGTCGGTCACACTCGGCAGCGTCTTCATTTTTGTTTCGAGCAACTGCGCGTACTTATAGAGCTGATCTGTTACCGGGCTCGAGAGCGTGAATTGATACTGGCTCTTGGTGAATAGGCCGCCGATGCGAATTGCGGGCGGATTCTGGAGAAAGACGCGCATCCCAGGGACCTTGTCCAGCTCCGGTTGCAGCCCATGAATCACATCGTCGATGGTCATGTGACGTTCGAAGAGCGGACGAACGTACCGGAGCACAGTCTCAGCGATGGAAACATGACCATAGCGGGCAATCAAACGATCGTACGCCGGACTATCTGTCCAAGGACGGTCGGAACGGTTCTTCAAATGGAGGAAAGCGTAGCCATTGTTGAGGCCGGAGCCGTTCGAATCAGCGATGCCCGAATAGAACTGAACCACATTCGGGTCGGCTTGGAGTATACGATTGATAGCCTCCTGGTGAGCTTTCATCGCGTCGAAGGAAATGCCTTGATTCGCTTCGGTTGAGACGGAAATCTGCGCGGTATCCTCTTGCGGTAAAAAGCCTTTCGGAATTACCCAAAACTCCAAAGCGGTCCCCACCAGGATGAGAAAACCGAGAAACATGACCAGCACGCGATGCTGCATTGCCCGGCGAAGGCTCCATCCGTACCAGCGGAGCGATGTATCGAGAATGTCTTCTAACTTGCGATAGATCCATCCGTGCTTACTCTCATGTTCGGGGCGCAGGTAGTACCTGCAAAGCATCGGGGTGAGCGTGACGGAAACGAATCCGGAAACCAGAACGGCGGAAATGATGACGACGGCAAATTCGTGGAGCAATCGGCCCAAGACGCCGGACATGAAGAAGACAGGCAGAAAAACCGCGGCGAGCGACAAAGTCATGGAGAGAATCGTGAAGCTTACTTCCCTCGAGCCGTCGAGCGCGGCCTCAAACGGTCCTTTATCCATCTCCTGGTGGCGCACGATGTTTTCGAGCATGACAATCGCGTCATCGACGACGAAACCCACCGAGAGTGTCAACGCCAACAGCGATAGGTTGTCCACCGTATAGCCGAGCAGGTACATGACCGCGAAGGTGCCCATGATCGACATCGGAAGAGCCAGGCTAGGAATGATGGTGGCCGATGCGTTGCGTAGAAAAAGAAAGATGACAAGAATAACCAGAAAAATTGCCAGCAGAAGAGTGAACTTGACGTCATTCACCGAGTCGCGGATCGGAGCCGAGCGATCGTATTCGACCGACAGGTTAATGGACGGGGGCACAATCGCGTAGAAGTGTGGGATGAGCTTTCGAATGTTATTGACGATCTCGATCGTGTTGGTGCCGGGCTGGCGCTGGACGGCCAGCATAATTCCGGGAACGTTGTTGATCCAGTCTGCGACGTACAGATCTTGAATTCCGTCGTCGACCGTGGCGATCTGATCGAGCCGTACCGGCGCTCCGTTGCGGTATGCCACGATGAGCGGGCGGTAGACCGTGGCGTCGGAAAGCTGCCCGTTAGATTCGACGTTATAAGTTTTGTGAGCGCCATTCAGTGTGCCCATCGGCATGTTGACGTTGGCATTCTGAATCGCCTGCTCTACTTCGTTGATACCGATCTGCCGGCTGGAGAGAGCTTCCGGGTTTAATTGCACGCGCACCGCGTATTTGGCCGCGCCGTCGACACTGACCTGGGCGACGCCGGGCACCATCGAAATCTGCTCGGCCAGCAGATTTTCGGCATACTTATCGACTTCGTAGAGCGGCAGTGTGGGTGAGGTAACGGCCAGCAAGAAAATGGCCTGATCTGCGGGATTCACCTTTCGAAACGTTGGAGGTGAAGGCAGGTTGGGCGGAAGCTGATTGGCGGCGGCCGAGATCGCGCTCTGAACGTCGAGTGCGGCGGAATCTATGTTACGGCTCAGATTGAACTGCAGGGTAATTTCGATGCTGCCGAGCGAACTGGTCGAGGTCATCGAATCCAGGCCGGCAATGGTAGTGAACTGTTTTTCAAGTGGAGTCGCTACCGAGGAGGCCATCGTCTCCGGGCTGGCGCCCGGAAGGCCGGCATATACCTGGATTGTCGGGAAATCAACATTGGGCAGATCACTGACGGCAAGGTCGCGATAGCCCAGAATGCCAAATAGAAGAATGGCCAGCATCACCAGGCTGGTCATGACCGGCCGGCGAATGAAAGGTTCGCAGAGATTCATCGCATTGATTCCAGCCCGGTCAGAGCCCCTTGGTGAAATATACTTTCGTGCCTGGAATTAGACGCACCTGCCCGTCAGTGACCACGGTTTCCCCGGGTGAAAGTCCGTGCAAGACTTCGGTTTCGTTATTCACCGTTTGCCCAACATTCACCTGCCGGACATCGACGGTCATATCCGGTTTTGTAACGAAGACATAATCACCCTGCTGTCCGGCCTGAACGGCTTGTGAGGGCACGACGAGCACATTCTGTTGCTCGCCCAGCCGTAGCAGGACATTGGAAAACTGGCCTGGCCAAAGATGCTGGTCGTTGTTAGCAAAAGAAGCCCTAAGAGCGATGGTGCCCGTGGCCGGATCCACGGTGTTATCGACGAATTCCAGAGTTCCCATTTCCGGCTTGGAGTCTCCGGTCGGAGTAGCTTGAACGGGTAAACGAGAGCGCGTCATGAGCCTCTTGACCGATTCGAGGTACTGCTGCGGAACGGAGAAATTAACGTAGATCGGCGAAACCTGGTTGATCACCACCAGCACCGGGACGTCATTGGCCTTTACTGCTGCTCCCGCATAGACAAGCTGCGCTCCCGTGACACCGCTGATGGGGGCATAGATAGAGCAATAAGAAAGCTGAATTTTGGCCGTCTCGATGGCGGCCTCATCGAAGTTGACCGTCGCTTCGGCGGCAGTCGAGGTTGCCCGATATTGCTCGAACTGCTCTTTCGAAACAATACCCTCTTTGTAAAGCCCTTCGTAGCGCTCAAGTTGCGTCCGATCGAGTTGGGCCTGCGCGTTGTCTCTGGAAAGCGCCGCAGTGGACTGATCGAGGGCGGCGATGAAAGGCTTCTTGTCGAGCGTGAGCAGTAGATCGCCTTCGTGGACGAACTGGCCTTGCTTGTAATTCACTTCCTTGACGATACCGGCAACTTGCGACTCCACGGAGACGGTCTTGAAGGCCTGACCGGCGCCAATGGCGTGTAATTGCACCGGAATCGTGCTCCGTTCGACTTTCGCAACCGTGACCGGCACGGCGGAGGTGTCGCGCGGCCTCTCAATCGCTCCGCTGCCCCGCGATGCCTGTACAGAGTTGGCGCTGTCTCCGCATCCCGCAAGTGCGAGCGCGGACAGCAGTGATATAGAGCCCAGGATCCTAAAAACTGTGGTCATGATCTCCAGTTTCAATTCGTTATGTTAGACGTCCCCGACAAACTTACGGTAGCGCGAGAGGCATCGAATGCGCGCAACAATATAAACTCAACAACACGCTGTACCACGGTTGGAAGGTCATTGGAAGCAATTGTAGGTTCCATCCTATACCGCGATACTGGCGCTATAATTGCACCCACGCTCGTAGGCAGTCTATATCGTTCGTATAACATTTGATCTGCGATCCGCTACCGCGAAATTGCGCCTAAACAGCAGATTTCAGCGAATGGGAGCCGATTGCGATTTTTCACAATTGCGGCAACCGGCTTCAACTGATTGAAGGGAAATTACTTGAGGTTG
>CAWDBN010000013.1:0-172128 GCA_963800575.1 uncultured Acidobacteriaceae bacterium | reverse complement strand
CACTTCGATGTGCTTGTCGCTGATGTTGACGCCCTGTAGCCGGTAGACTTCCTGGATCTCGTTCACCAGATAAGACTGCAGCTCTTTTTCGCCGAGCACAGCCAGAATGTCGTGCGGGTTGAGCGGCCCATCCATCAGCGGTTCGCCTGCTTTGACGCGCTCGCCTTCCTGCACGTTAATGTGAACGCCGCGCGGCACCGAGTATTCTTTCTCCGTGCCATTGTCGGCCTGCACATAGATTTTGCGCTGTCCCTTGGAGACCTCACCGAACTTCACCGTGCCATCGATCTCGCTGATGACCGCGGTTTCATGCGGCTTGCGGGCTTCGAAGAGCTCGACGACGCGCGGCAGACCGCCCGTGATGTCCTTGGTCTTGGTCGTTTCGCGTGGAATCTTGGCCAGCACGTCTCCCGGAGAAACCGTGTCGCCGTCCTGCACCATGAGGTGAGAACGCGAAGGCATCAAGTAGCGTTTGCTGGTCTTGCCCTTGACCACGATCGCGGGCTGCCGCTTCTCGTCGGGGGAATCGCCCACAACGTGCCGCGACAATCCGGTGACCTCGTCCACTTCTTCGTGCAGCGTGACTCCTTCCTGCAAGTCCTTGAACTGCGCCGTGCCGCCGATTTCGGTAAGGATGGCGAACGTGTAAGGATCCCACTCGACCATGACCTTGCCTTGCTGCACCGGATCGCCGTCGTTGACTTTGAGCTTGGCGCCGTAGATCACGGAGTAGCGCTCGCGCTCGCGGTTCTTCTCGTCGACGACCGCGATCGAGCCCTGGCGGTTCATCACCACCAGATCGCCAGACTTCGACTTCACCGTCTGCAGACCGATGAAGCGCACCGTGCCGTTATTCTTGGCATCGAGGCGCGACTGCTCGGAGACTCGCGATGCCGTACCGCCGATGTGGAAGGTACGCATCGTAAGCTGCGTTCCGGGCTCGCCGATCGACTGCGCGGCGATCACGCCGGTAGCTTCGCCGAGTTCGACCAGGCGTCCTGAAGCCAGGTTGCGGCCGTAACACATGACGCAAACGCCGCGCTTCGATTCGCAAGTGAGCACCGAACGGATCTTCACCCGCTCGATTCCCGCAGCCTGAATCGATCCCGCGAGTTCCTCGGTGATTTCGTTGTTGATGTCGACGATCACGTTGCCGTCGTAGTCTTTGATCTTCTCAAGCGATACGCGGCCCACAATGCGGTCGCGCAACGGCTCGATAATTTCGCCGGCTTCGACGATACCCTGGACGTAAATCCCGTCCACGGTGCCGCAGTCGTATTCGCTGATGATCACGTCCTGCGCCACGTCGACCAGACGCCGCGTGAGGTAGCCGGAATCCGCCGTCTTGAGCGCCGTGTCGGCCAGACCCTTGCGGGCGCCGTGCGTCGAGACGAAATATTCCAGCACCGTCAACCCTTCGCGGAAGTTCGCCGTGATGGGTGACTCGATGATTTCGCCGGAAGGCTTGGCCATCAGGCCGCGCATGCCGGAGAGCTGGCGAATCTGCTGTTTCGATCCGCGAGCGCCGGAATCGGCCATGACGTAAATCGGATTGATGAAGCCTTCCTTATCGGCGCGCTGCATCTGTCCGAACATCTCATCGGCAACTTTTTCCGTGATCGCCGACCAGATTTCGATGACCTTGTTGTAGCGTTCGCCGTTGGTGATGGCGCCGTCGAGATATTGCTGTTGCACGGCGACCACCTGCTTCTCGGCGTCCTTGACCAAAGTCTTCTTGCTGTCAGGAATGACCATGTCGTCGATGCCGATGGAAAGGCCGGCCCGGGTCGCATACTTGAACCCGAACTCCTTTACTTCGTCGAGCATCTTGACCGTAGTCTCGAGTCCGAATCGCAGGTAGCCGTAGTTCACCAGCGCGCCGATGCCCTTCTTCTTGAGCAAGCCGTTGATAAATGGCATGCCCTCGGGCAGATGGTCGTTCAGAATCGCGCGGCCCACCGTCGTGTTAATGAACGCACGATCGATGTGAACCGGATCGGTGTGAATGATGTCCTGATCATCGTAAGCGGTGGTCAGGTCAATCAATTCACCGGTGTAGCGCAGGCGGATGGGTGAGAGCGTTTCCACTTCGCCCATTTCGAGCGCCAGCAGATACTTCTTCAATGTTTGCGAACACGCGGCCTTCGCCCTTCGCGCCCGGCTTGGCTTTCGTGAGGTAGTAGAGACCAAGCACCATATCCTGCGTAGGCACGGTAATCGGCTGTCCGGATGCGGGCGAAAGAATGTTGTGCGAGGCCAGCATCAGCACGCTGGCTTCAACCTGCGCTTCCGGAGACAGCGGAATGTGCACCGCCATCTGATCGCCGTCGAAGTCGGCGTTGAACGCCGTGCAAACCAGCGGATGAATCTTGATGGCCTTGCCTTCCACCAGCACCGGCTCAAACGCCTGAATGCCCAGGCGATGCAGCGTAGGAGCGCGGTTCAGCAGCACCGGATGGTCTTTGATGACTTCTTCCAGGATGTCCCAAACGATGGGCTCCTGCTGCTCCACCATTTCTTTCGCTTGCTTGATGGTGGTGACGTTGCCGGTTTGTTCGAGCCGGTGATAGATGAAGGGCTTGAACAGTTCGAGCGCCATCTTCTTCGGCAGTCCGCACTGGTGCAGCTTGAGTTCGGGGCCGACCACGATGACGGAACGTCCGGAATAATCCACGCGCTTGCCCAGCAGGTTCTGGCGGAAGCGTCCCTGCTTGCCCTTGAGCGTGTCAGAGAGCGACTTCAGCGGACGGTTATTGGCTCCGCGCAGCACGCGGCCACGGCGGCCGTTATCGAACAGCGCGTCGACGGCTTCCTGCAGCATGCGCTTTTCATTTCTGACGATGACTTCAGGCGCGTGCAGGTCCATCAGCTTCTTCAACCGGTTGTTGCGGTTGATGACGCGGCGGTAAAGGTCATTAAGATCAGAGGTGGCGAAGCGGCCGCCATCGAGTGGAACCAGCGGACGCAGCTCCGGCGGAATCACCGGGATGACGTCGAGGATCATCCAGTGCGGCTTGTTGCCGCTGCGCCGGAAGGCCTCGACCACTTTCAATCGCTTCGTATACTTGAGCCGCTTCTGCAGCGAGCTCTCGTTCTTCATCTTCTCGCGCAGCTCGACGGCCAGGCCGTCGGTGTCGATGCGCTTGAGCAGTTCCTTGATCGCCTCGGCGCCCATCATCGCCTTGAATCCAGCGGGACGGTATTGCTGGTCGAGTTCGCGGAACTTGGCCTCGTCCTTGATGACCTCGCGCTCTTTCACCGGAGCGTCGCCGGGCTCGACCACCACATAGGCCTCGAAGTACAGCACGGACTCGAGGTCGCGCAGCGAAATATCGAGCAAGTGCCCGATGCGGCTGGGCAGGCCCTTGAAGAACCACACGTGCGAGCAGGGCGAAGCCAGCTCGATGTGTCCCAGGCGTTCGCGGCGAACTTTCGACAGCGTAACTTCCACGCCGCACTTGTCGCAGATCACGCCGCGGTGCTTCATGCGCTTGTACTTGCCGCAGAGGCACTCCCAATCGGTTACCGGGCCGAAGATGCGGGCGCAGAACAGGCCGTCCCGCTCCGGCTTGAAGGTGCGGTAGTTGATGGTCTCAGGCTTGGTAACTTCACCATGCGACCAGCTCCGGATTTTTTCCGGAGACGCCAGGCTGATGCGGATGGCATCGAAATCCGCAATCGTATTTTGCATTTCGAACGGGCTCGAACGAAACAAGGTGTTCCTCCGCTTTCCTCGGCAGTGTCGTTGCCGCTTACGGCACCCGGGAGAAAGTGGCCAGTGGTCAGTGACCAGTGGCCAGCATTCCTGATGGGCCAAACTGCGCAGGTGCTTCGCAGCCGGGCATTATTCAAAAGATCAAATTCCAGAGCCGGGACCGGTCAGCGCCGTACTGGCCACTGATCACTGGCCCCTGGCCACTGCTCTTAATCCGCTGCCGCGCTGGCCGTGGGCTTCTTCTCCCCGGTCTTGATCAGCTCCACATCCAGGCAGAGCGATTGCAATTCGCGGATCAGCACGTTGAACGATTCCGGCACGCCCGGCTCCATGGCAGCTTCGCCCTTGACGATGGCCTCGTAAATCTTGGTGCGGCCGTAAACGTCGTCGGACTTCGCCGTCAGCAGTTCCTGCAGAATGAATGCCGCGCCGTAAGCTTCGAGCGCCCAGACTTCCATTTCTCCGAAGCGCTGGCCGCCGAACTGCGCCTTGCCGCCCAAAGGCTGTTGGGTTATCAGAGAATAGGGCCCGATGGAACGCGCGTGAATCTTGTCGTCCACCAGATGCGACAGCTTCAGCATGTAGATGTAGCCCACGCACGACCGGCTGTTCGAACTGGTCGCCGGTCATGCCGTCGTGCAGCGTGGTCTTGCCTGACGTAGGCAGGCCTGCGTGCTCAAGCAGCGCCTTGATCTCGCCTTCTTTGGCGCCATCGAACACCGGCGAGCCCATATACACGCCGCGCGCGAGGGTTGGTGCCAGCGCTTCCAGTTCCTCGTCGCCCATTTCGCCGATGGTGTCAGCCAGCTTCGAGTCCTTGAAAAGAGCCTTCAGTTCGCGTCGAATCGCTTCGGTGCGCGTGTTTTCCTTGAGCAATCTGCCGATCTTCTCGCCCAGCGTGTAGCCCGCCCATCCCAGGTGGGTTTCGAGAATCTGGCCCACATTCATACGGCTCGGTACGCCGAGGGGGTTCAGAACGATCTCGACCGGCGTTCCGTCTTCGAGGTACGGCATGTCCTCTTCCGGAAGAATGCGCGCGATCACGCCCTTGTTGCCGTGACGGCCGGCCATCTTATCGCCGACGCTCAGCTTGCGCTTCATGGCTATGTAGACCTTGACCAGCTTGATCACGCCCGGTGGCAGTTCGTCGCCCTTGGTAAGTTTCTCTTTCTTCTCGTTGACGATTTTCTTGAGCACATCGATCTGGCGCGAGGTCATTTCCTCGATCTCGTCGATCTGCTCATTCACCCGCGGATCCTTGTCGGCATACTTGATGCGCTTCAGGTTCCGGGTGGAGATGCGCTCGATCGCGTCGCGGTCCAAAATGTTGCCCTTGTTCAGCAGACGCTTGTTGGTGCGCTCGTCATGCAGGTCGGCCTGCACTTCCTTGCCCCCGAGAATATTTTCCAGACGCTTGAGCCGCTCGTCGGTGAGAATGCGGATTTCGTCCGAAAGGTTTTTCTCCAGCTTGCCAATCTGCGTCGCCTCGATCGATTTCGCCCGCTCGTCCTTTTCCTGACCTTTGCGGGAGAAAATCTTCACGTCGACGATCACGCCCTCGATCCCAGGAGGACAGTAGAGCGAAGCGTCACGCACGTCGCCGGCTTTTTCGCCGAAGATCGCACGCAACAGCTTCTCTTCCGGCGTGAGCTGTGTTTCGCCCTTGGGCGTAACCTTGCCGACCAGAATGTCGCCCTGCTTGATGCTCGCGCCGATGCGGATCACGCCCGCTTCGTCGAGATTGCGCAGCATCGATTCGCTGACGTTAGGAATATCGCGCGTGACTTCTTCCGGACCAAGCTTGGTGTCGCGCGCTTCGATCTCATACTCCTCGATGTGCAGTGAAGTGTAGTAATCATCCTTCACCATCTTCTCAGAGACAAGAATCGCGTCTTCAAAGTTGTAACCGCGCCAGGGCATGAAGGCCACCAGCACGTTGCGTCCCAGCGCCAGTTCGCCGTGATCCGTGCAAGGACCGTCGGCAATCACTTCGCCCTTCAACACGCGCTGTCCTTTTTTCACGACAGGCTTTTGATTGATACAAGTGTTCTGGTTCGAGCGCTTGAACTTGGTGAGCTGATAAATGTCCGAGCCCACTTCACGCGAAAGCTGCGTGGGATGGTGTTCGCCTTCGACGCGCACGATGATGCGGTCTGAGTCGACTGAATCGACGATGCCGTTGCGCCGGGCCAGAACTACCGCGCCCGAGTCACGCGCCGTAACACCCTCCATTCCCGTGCCAACGATCGGCGCTTGCGCGCGCAACAGCGGTACGGACTGGCGCTGCATGTTCGCGCCCATCAGCGCGCGGTTTGCGTCGTCGTGCTCAAGGAACGGCACGAGCGAAGCGGCGACCGAAACCAGTTGCTTGGGGCTGACGTCGACGTAATCGACTTCATCCCGGCTGACCAGCACAAAGTTTCCGGCCTTGCGGGCGTTGACCAGCTCGGAGACAATCTTGCCCTTGTCGTCCAACTCAACGTTCGCCTGCGCGATGGTGTGCCGATCTTCTTCCCACGCGGAAAGATAGAACGAGAACGGCTCGATCTGCGCCGGTTTCTTGCGCTTCTCTTTCAATTCGGCGTTGATCTTCTCGATCTCATGCTTTTCCATGTGATCGCCGACCTTGTGATCGCTGTCGCCCGTATTGACCACGCTGACGTAATCGATTACGCGGCCGCCCTTGATCTTGCGGTAGGGCGACTCGATGAAGCCGTAGTCGTTGATGCGCGCATAGCAGCTCAACGATGAGATCAGTCCAATGTTCGGACCTTCCGGCGTCTCAATCGGGCAGATGCGGCCGTAGTGCGTCGGGTGAACGTCGCGCACTTCGAATCCAGCGCGTTCACGCGACAAACCGCCCGGCCCAAGCGCCGAGAGACGCCGCTTGTGCGTAATCTCGGAGAGCGGGTTGGTCTGATCCATGAACTGCGAAAGCTGCGACGATCCGAAGAATTCGCGGATCGCAGCCATCACCGGTTTCGCATTGACCAGGTCGTGCGGCATCGCTGTCGACATTTCCTGGTACACGGACATTTTTTCTTTAATCGCCCGTTCCATGCGGACCAGGCCGATGCGGAACTGGTTCTCCATCAGCTCGCCGACCGCGCGCACGCGGCGGTTGCCGAGGTGATCGATGTCATCCACCGACCCGATGTTCTTGCGCAGCTTCAGCAGGTACGCGATGGTCCCGTAGAAATCGTCGGGATCAAGCGTGCGCTTGTCGAGACTGGTCGCATCCTGGTTCTCGAACAGCTTGATGTTGAACTTCAGCCGGCCCACTTTCGAGAAGTCGTACTTACGCGGATCGAAGAACATCCCGTGGAAGAGAGCCGTGGCCGTGTCGAGCGTCGGCGGATCGCCGGGACGCAGCTTGCGGTAAATCTCGATCAGCGCTTCCTGCGGCGTCTTCACCGAATCGCGCTTCAGGGTCTGGCTGATCACCGTGCCCACGTCGTCGCGCTCGGGGAAGAACAGGCTCATCTCGACCACGCCGGAGTCGAGAATCTTCGAAACCTTGTCGGCAGTGATTTCGCTGTTGGCTTCAAGCAGCACTTCGCCGGTAGTCGTGTCGACCACATCGGCAGCCGCCCATGCGCCTTCGAGATCGGTAACATCCACTTCGATCTCGGAGATCTTTGCCTTTTGAATGTCCTTCAGAGTCTGCGCGTTCAGCTTGCGGCCGGAGTGCGCAATCTCATCGCCCGACTTGTTCTTAATGCTGTGCGCCAGCTTCATTCCTAGTAAGTTCGTCGCTTTTTCGCTGGTGGGGTCGAGCGTCCAGTAGAGCTTCTTGTCTTTAATCGCGATGCGGTCGACGGTATAGAACGTCCGCAAAATGTCTTCGCCGGACCGCAGACCAAGCGCGCGCAGAAAAATCGTTCCCAGGAACTTGCGCTTGCGGTCGATGCGGACGTAGAGCACGTTCTTCTGGTCGTACTCAAATTCCACCCACGATCCGCGGTAGGGAATGATCTTCCCCAGGAAATAAGTGCGGTTGTTCGCAGTCTCGAAGAATACGCCGGGCGAGCGGTGCAACTGGCTGACGATCACGCGCTCGGTCCCATTGATGATGAAAGTCCCGTTCTGCGTCATCAGCGGCACGTCGCCGAAAAATACTTCCTGTTCCTTGATGTCGCGGATCGAACGATTGCCGGTCTCAGCGTCCTTATCGAAAATCGTCAGGCGCATCGTGACCTTGAGCGGCGCGGAGTAAGTCATGCCGCGCTCCTCGCACTCGGCCACGTCATACTTCAGTTGCAGTCCGACCGGATCGCCGCACTTGTTGCAGAAGTCAGGCGTGTTGGCGTTATAGGTGCCGCACTTCTGGCAAAGCACGTCGCCGGGGTGAAACGGATCGGTGATAACCGTGTTGCCGCAGCTCTTACAAGTGGTGCGCAGGTGATGCAGCCCCTTCAGGTGGCCGCACTTGCACTCCCAGTTACCAATGGCGTAATCCACAAACTCTAGTTGTGATACGTTGCGGAAGTCAGTGATCGGGAAGACGGACTGGAACACGGCCTGCAATCCGCCGTCTTCGCGTTCGCTGGGCAACTTGTCCATCTGCAGAAAACGGTCGTAGGAACGCTTCTGCACCTCGATCAGGTTAGGGATCTGGATGGTTGCTGGGATCTTTGAAAAATCAAAACGTTTACGGAAGGCATTATTCTTCATCGTCAAGAAACTCCCAATGTCAGGCGCAGCCGTGCGCTGCGATTACCCGCGGAATGTGGGGCGCCCATCGCGCCGCGCTGCTTAGCTGCTGTTACGAACCTGTTTGAACGTAGAAAAGTTAAACGTGGAAACACTGAACCCGGAAAACGCGACGGGGCGCCCGCAGGGACAGTTGTTCCCGCAGACGCCATCCAAGGCGTTTCGCCAATCTGATTTTGTAATCTTTCGCGCCAGTTCCTTCGGCCGTTTCCGTCCCGCCTGCCCGCGGAACAGTGCCCAAGCTTCCCTAAGCGGGTCTCGCCCGCGTATGAGTGAGGCCAGGGGAAGCGGTGTTATATAGATGCTAACACCACCGCCCAGGCTTCACAACTAGAACGTTCCGAAAACCCGCCCTTGCAAACCAGGGTGGGCCGGATCGCCAGCCAGCGCCCTTACTTCACTTCGACTACAGCGCCAGCCTCGGTAAACTTCTTCTTGATGGTCTCGGCCTCATCCTTGGAAACGCCTTCCTTGATGTTCTTAGGCGCTCCATCGACCAATTCCTTGGCTTCCTTCAGGCCCAGGCTGGTGACCTCGCGTACAGCCTTGATTACATTGATCTTATTCGCGCCGACTTCCTTGAGGACGACGGTAAACTCCGTCTTCTCCTCGGCCGGAGCCGCACCCGCGGCCGCCGCACCGCCGCCAGCCACCATCACCGGAGCCGCCGCTGCCGCCGACACGCCCAGCCGCGCTTCCAGCTTCTTCACCAGTGCTGCCGCGTCCAGCAGCGACAACCCTACGATTGAATCTTCCAACTGTTGCAGGTCTGCCATGTTCGTTTCTCCATTTCAAGTATGAACTTCTTGATCATCGTTATCTTTGGCCGGGTTTCCAGTGCGGCAGGCTCATTTCCCGGCGCCAGACAACGCCTGGATCAAAACCGCGCAACCCCTGACCTCAGATAACCAAAACTCGAACCATTTAGCGATTGAGCCATCGGGCGATTGAGCGATTGAAAAACCTCAAGACCGCCTGAGGTGTTCAAATCGCAAAATCACCAAATCGCAAAATCGTTCAATTTCTATGCTTCCTTAAACTTCCCCTTCTCAACGCCCTGCCCCAGCACGACCGCAACGTCGCGCCCCACGGCATTCATCACCGTCACCAGCCGTTGCGCCGGCGAGCTGATCAGGAACAGCAACTTCGAGTAAATCTCTTCCTTCGACGGCATGCTGGCCAGCGCTTCGATCTCCTTGATCGAAATCACCTTGCCCTCAACCACGCCGATCTTGAAAGTAAACTCTGGCGTGTCTTTGGCGTACTTGGTGAGCGCCTTGGCCATCGCAACCGGATCGCCCGTGGTGTAGGCAATCGAGGTCACGCCGGTAAGGTTCTTTAACCCCTCTTCGATCTTGGTACCTTTGGCAGCAAGCTCGGCCAGCGTGTTCTTCACCACCTGATACTTCGCCCCCGCGCCGCGCAGAGCCTTACGCAGCTCATAGTCCTGGGCCACAGTCATCTTGGAATAGGTGGCCACAACGGCGTTCGAAACATTCTTCAGGTCCGCACTCAGCTTCTCGACCTGCTCTTTCTTCTTCGCTTTAGTAACTGGCATCGCTTAAGTCCTCTTAATGATCTCGTGTGCTCGTGTGGGGACGGACGCATTCGTCCGTCCTGGCGCTTTAGCGCCGTCGTTATGCCTTCGCCGCAGTCTCAATCGGAGCCGTGTCCAGCAAAATCCCCGGCCCCATCGTCGAACTCAATGTGCAGCCCTTGATGTACTTCCCCTTGGCCACCGACGGTTTGGCCTTGATCACGCTCGTGATCAGCACGGTCGCATTGTCAATCAACTTGTCGGGCGAGAACGAAATCTTCCCGACCGGCACGTGCACCAGCGCGGTCTTGTCGGTGCGGAACTCAACCTTACCGGCCTTCACTTCCTGCACTGCCTTGGCCACATCAACCGTGACCGTCCCCGTCTTCGGATTGGGCATCAAGCCCTTGGGACCAAGAATCTTGCCCAGCCGCCCCACGGATTTCATCACGTCGGGAGTGGCGATCAGCGCGTCGAAATCGGTCCAGTTCTCTTTCGTGATCTTCTCGACCATCTCTTCGCCGCCGAAGAAATCAGCGCCCGCCGCTTCGGCTTCCTTAATCTTGTCGCCCGAGGCGATTACCAAAACCTTCTTCGACTTGCCCAACCCGTGCGGCAATACGACCGTGCCGCGCACCATCTGGTCGGCATGCTTGGGATCGACGCCGAGACGCAAAGTGATCTCGACGGTTTCATCAAATTTCGCGAACTTGACCTTCTGCAGCAGGGGGACCGCATCCTGCAGCAGATACGGCCGCTTTTCAACCGCGGCGTGCGCTTTGGCGATATTCTTTCCTTCTTTTTTCATTTCACTTTCCTCGTCTCCCACCGCTCATCGTTGTTTCGAAGAGCCGTAGTGTTTTCGACTTCAAACTCAAGTGTGGGGACGGCCGCCCTCGGCCGTCCGCGGAGCGAAGCTCCGCTCTTACCCAACCACTTCAATTCCCATCGACCTCGCCGTTCCGCGAACGCTCTTAACCGCAGCGTCAATCGAGGCAGCGTTCAAGTCAGGCATCTTCTGCTTGGCAATGTCCTCGACCTGCTTCAAAGTGACCTTGCCGACCTTATCCTTGTTGGGCGTGCCCGACCCCTTCGCAATACCGGCCGCGCGCTTCAACAGAATCGAAGCCGGCGGCGTCTTGGTGATGAAGGTAAACGACCGGTCGCTGTAAACCGACACCACGACCGGAATGATCAGTCCCTCCATCTCCTTCTGATTCGTGCGAGCGTTGAACTGCTTGCAGAACTCCATGATGTTGATCTGCGCCTGACCGAGCGCCGGACCCACCGGAGGCGCCGGAGTCGCCTTGCCCGCCGCGATCTGCAGCTTTACGAAACCTGTAACCTTCTTTGCCATGATCTCTCTTTAACCCCTGAAACTCGTACTGCTTCCTGCAAAATAAAAGCGCATTCTCATCCTGAGCGAGACGCCTTTTGTCTTGCGAAGGATCTCCATCTCAACTGCTCTATGCCACTTTCTCCACCTGGTTGAACTCCAACTCCACCGGCGTCGAGCGGCCGAAAATCGTTACCATCACCTTCAGCGTCTCGCGATCTTCATTCACCTCATCGACAGTTCCGGTGAAGGTGGCGAACGGCCCTTCGGTGATGCGCACCTGCTCCTGCTTCTCGAACTTGACCTTCAGCTTCGGCTTCTCGCGGCTGTCCGCGACTTTGTAAACGATGTGCTGCACTTCTTCATCAGATAGCGGCGTCGGCTGCTGCCCGGTGCCCACGAACCCAGTCACGCGCGGCGTCGATTTCACTACGTGCCAGACGTGATCGTCCATGTCCATTTCCACCAGCACGTAGCCGGGATAGAACATGCGCTCGGATGTATACTTCTTGCCGCCGCGCACTTCGGTGACCGATTCGGTTGGGATCAGCACCTTGCCGATCTTTTCCTGCAGCCCGAAAGCCTGCACTCGCGACTCGAGCGACTCCTTCACCTTCCGCTCGAACCCGGAATAAGAGTGGATGATGTACCACTTCATATTCGGGTTACGGGGCGGCTCGCTGGTTGCGGTAACACCCTCCGTGCTGGGCGGCTGCTCAGCGCCCGGAGTAGCTTCGTTTTTTTCTTCGTCCTGCATGATCAAGTTAAGCTCCGGCCTGCGCTTCGACTTAGTGGCTCCCGAAATAGCCGTACAAAAACGAAACGCCTCTCTGAATCAGGTTATCGATCACCCAAAAGTAGACGCCAAAAAGAAATACCGTGACCACGACAACCGCGGTGGTAGCGCGCACTTCCTTCCACGAAGGCGCCGTGACCTTGCGCATCTCGGTGCGCACGTCGTTGTAAAACGATTTAGTCCGCTCCGGCCAGGACTTGAGCCGGTCTCCAAAATTCTCCCCGGCGGTCGCGATTGAGTTTGCCATCTTCTTCGTTTCCACTCCCATACTGCTTCTGGCCCTTTCCCGTCGTCCTTGCAAAAAATCTGGCAGGGGCGGAGGGATTCGAACCCCCAAGTCCGGTTTTGGAGACCGGCAGTTTAACCGTTGAGCTTACGCCCCTGTGAATCAGGGATTAAGGCCCAGGGATCCGGGGTCAGTTCCTAGCCCCTAAGCCCCCCGAGCCTGGCCCCTTCTACTTCACTTCCTTGTGCGGCGTGTGCTTGCGGCAACGGCGGCAGAATTTCTTGAGCTCCAACCGCTCTGTCATCGTCTTCCGGTTCTTGGTTGTCGAATAATTCCGCTCTTTGCAATCACCGCACTGCATCGTAATAATTTCTCGGGGCATCGCTCAAACTCCTCTTGCAGAACTTTCTTGCCTATTGTGGGGACAGCCGCCCTCGGCTGTCCGCGGAGCGAAGCTCCGCTGTTTTCTTCCCTACTGCACAATCTCCGAAATCGTTCCCGCGCCCACCGTGTGTCCGCCTTCGCGAATGGCAAACCGCAAGCCCTTCTCCATCGCCACCGGCGTGATCAACTCAATCACCAGCGAGACATTGTCCCCAGGCATCACCATCTCGGTTCCAGCAGGAAGCTCCGCAACGCCAGTCACATCGGTAGTCCGCAAATAAAACTGCGGACGATATCCCTTGAAGAACGGCGTATGCCGCCCACCTTCTTCTTTCGTCAGGATGTAAACCTCCGCCTTGAACTTGGTGTGCGGAGTGATCGATCCACCCTTCGCCAGCACCATGCCGCGCTCCACATCTTCTTTCGCAATGCCGCGCAGCAACAGTCCTGCATTGTCCCCGGCCAGCCCTTCGTCTAGCTGCTTCTTGAACATTTCGACGCCGGTGACGACAGTCTTGCGCGTATCGCGGAAGCCGACAATTTCCACTTCTTCTCCGACTTTCACTTTCCCGCGCTCGATTCGCCCGGTAACGACCGTGCCGCGTCCCTGAATCGAGAAGATATCTTCAATGGGCATCAGGAACGGCTTGTCCAATTCGCGCGCCGGTTGCGGCACACTCTTATCGACTGCCTCCATCAGTGCGTCAATCTGCTTCTCCCACTTTTCTTCGCCGTTCAACGCGCCAAGAGCCGACAACCGGATCACCGGCACATCGTCGCCAGGAAACTTGTAGCTCTTCAGCAATTCGCGCACTTCAAGCTCCACCAGATCCAGCAGCTCAGGATCGTCAACAGCATCACACTTGTTCAAAGCCACAACGATATAAGGCACACCCACCTGCCGCGCCAACAGCACGTGCTCGCGCGTCTGCGGCATCGGACCGTCCGTTGCGGCAACCACGAGAATCGCGCCATCCATCTGCGCCGCGCCCGTGATCATGTTCTTGATGTAGTCCGCGTGCCCCGGGCAGTCGACGTGTGCATAGTGCCGGTTCGCCGTCTCATACTCGACGTGCGCCGTAGCAATCGTGATTCCGCGGGCTTTTTCTTCCGGAGCGTTATCAATGCTGTCGAAAGACCGGAACACAATCTTCGGATTATGTTTCTGCAACACCTTGGTGATCGCCGCCGTCAACGTGGTCTTGCCATGATCAATATGACCAATCGTCCCTACATTGCAGTGCGGCTTATTTCGATCAAATTTCTCTTTCGCCATAAAATTGCCGAGCCTCGCTTATTCTTCAGTAATACTGATACAGCTTCTTGAACTTGTGCCGCAGCGCGATGTCGACCGTTTCCAGCTTCGACAAGTAAAACTCTCGCATCTGCGCCTGATCGGAAAGCGGCAACGCCTGATACAACTGCCACGCACTCAAATCAGACTTCGCCGCTGACCCGCCCACAGCATCTTCCAGCACGCGCGCGGACAGGACTCCATCAAACTCCCGAACGCGAATTCGCTTGCGATCCAGCTGCTTCAGGAACCGTTCCACCTTCTCGGGCAAGAACGCCTGCTCCACTGCGGCTTGCAGCTTCGCGAATTCCTGCTGCTTCTCAACCTTGATCGTAGCCTGTTCGAAAGCCATCACAACCCCTGAACCAAAACTCTGGAGCGGGAGACGGGAATCGAACCCGCGACCAACAGCTTGGAAGGCTGTGACTCTACCACTGAGTTACTCCCGCCCTTACTGCCTCGACGCTCTTCACCAATCTGGAGCCGATGATCAGGATTGAACTGATGACCTCTCCCTTAC
Source organism: uncultured Acidobacteriaceae bacterium (assembly GCA_963800575.1). Classification (GTDB taxonomy): domain Bacteria; phylum Acidobacteriota; class Terriglobia; order Terriglobales; family Acidobacteriaceae; genus Sulfotelmatobacter. The sequence continues at coordinate 157,607 of CAWDBN010000013.1, read as the reverse complement.
CAAGGGAGTGCTCTACCAACTGAGCTACATCGGCCTGAAACCAGCTGTCAGCTATCAGCTTTCAGCCTGAACCCTCACTCCGATTCGCCATCGCCATCCGGATGCAGCACATCCTTGCGGCGCACCCAGCTCTTGATCGCGAACATGGCCAGAATCAGCAGCGTCAGCAACCGGATCCGCGAATCACTCAGCGTGGTGAACGCCAACGCACCCAAAGCCAGGTACGCGATCAACGCCATTGCCAAGCGACTCATATTTCCTGGTCACTCAAGTCAAGCCACGCGAACCAAGTCACTCGAATCTCATGCAACAAATTCTGGTGCACAGGGAAGGATTCGAACCTTCGTACCTCGCTAGGAGGGACAGATTTACAGTCTGTTGGCTTTAACCACTCACCCACCTGTGCAAAACCGCCGGGCGATGCAGCCGTTGCGCTTCAACCCCCGCAGCCAACTCGCGAATCCGCGGACCATGGCAGCACACTTCTACTCTGGTCCACCGAAGCTACATTTTCGCAAACCAGACTGTCGCAACTCAGGGAGACCAAGAATCGCGCTCATGATCTACTGCGCGAAGATCACTGCATGCCGGATATTTTCCGAATGAAGTGCGTTTGGAAAAACCTGTTGCGCCACCTAGAATCCCGCTGCCCGCCGGAAGTTCGCTACCTGATCTTCGTATCTGGTCTTCGTATACTGGAGCTGGCGAAGGGATTTGAACCCCTGACCCCCTGATTACAAATCAGGTGCTCTACCGACTGAGCTACGCCAGCATTGCGGGGACAAGTGCTCTTCCGGGCACAAGTATACCCTTTGATCCCTTCCAGATGTCCGGGACAATTTACTAAGTTATCACAGGGACAATCCTGGGTGCAACCGCGCGTCGACGGGCTTGGCGACCTGGCTGGCTAATCGTCGCGTTTTATGGCTTGACCTTGGGGCATTCCAGAACCGTGCCTGTCAACGAAGTATAAAAAGTTCCTCCACTCGAGCAGTACACATTGACTAGTTTCAGATAGACCGAGTCGGGCTGAGTTAGAAAGGCCAACTGCACGTCCTTCATAAAGGACTCGATCGCAGGATGCCCCTTGGCTTCGATCTCCTCGGCCGCGAACCGGCGTCTCACCTCATTAAGCCAACAGAATGCGGTTTTTTCCGGCTTTTGGCCGTCGAACGTCGTCCGCGGGTTCTTTATCACTTCGTTGCCTTGGGAGTCTTTGGTTCCCGGCGTGTAGACGAAGAGGGCCCCACAAACACCCTCCGTGAACACACTTTCCGACGCCTGTCTTGGTTTTTCTTTGATCGCCTTCAGAGTTTGGCTGACGTCATTGGACATATTCCAAAATTCCAATTGTTGCGCCATCCAATGAGGGCCGGTTTCCTCAGGCTTTTGTGCCCAGCAATTCGAAACCAAGAGCAGCAACGCAATCACGAAGCCCCTCATCTTACCCCTTAACACACATGATCAACGCCATCCCAATACTTAAAGCAGTGGCATGTTCTCGGGCCGCCTTGCGGGCGTCGTTTTCCGAGCCATACGCGTCTCGAGATGTGCAAGTGTATTGGGTTCCCGTTCTGTCAGTGCGATAAGTGAAGGTGTAACGCCATTTCTCATTCCCGTATGTCATAACGTGATTATCGCACCTCCCGTCAAGGGGTCGCCAAGCGAACGGTCTCGGAAGAGCTCCGTGCAGTGTTATCATTTCTCCCCTGACCGCATTCCATGCGAATTAGGCGAACCTTCCCCATCGCGCTGGTGGTCGTGGTCGTTGCTGCGGCCGTGACCCTTGCAGTGCAACTGCGAAAGCATGCTCCTCCCGAGCCCGCCCGTCTGTTGCCCGGGGGGGACGCATTTTTCTACCTCGACCTCGGCCGGGCACGGAAACTGAACTCGGGAAAGAAGCTTCCTGACGTCAGCCACGATCCGGAATACGAACGCTTCATTCGCGAGACCGGTTTTGAGTTCGAACGCGATCTCGATGAAGCCGCCTTTGCCGTCCACTACCCCGCAAGCTGGCCGGGCGGGGGGACGGGCGGTTCATCCCCAGAGGTGCGCTTCTCCGAGGTGCTCGAAGGAAGATTTCAGGGCGAGCGTGTCACAGCCTATCTGCGGCAGATTGCCCAGTCGGTCGAGAGCTATCACTCGGTCGACATCTTCACGATTGTTCTGGAAGGCAGATCGTTGCGGGTCGCGGTGCTGAGCGCCGATTCCGTGGCCGCCTCGAATCACGACGACCCTGCCGTCATCCGGGGAATCATTGACCGGTCGAAGCGGCTGGCTTCGCCGTTTGGAGGCCCGTCTCTCTTGCGGCAATACTTCAAGCACGTGCAGCTCGGCAGTCTGGCTTGGGTGGTGGCGCGCGTTGATCCGTCCTCGCCTGAAGCTCGCGAATGGAAAACAATTTTCGCCGGCCCGGCTACCCTGGTCGTCTCAGGAAGCTATCTCAGCCCGCTTCACTTAAGAGCGGACGCGGTTCACCTCCGCGCGGAAGCCTTCACCGGGACGCCCGACGCTGCGCGCGCCATCACGGACAAGGTCAACGTCTTCATCGGCCTGACTCGCTCCGCGGAAACCTCGGTGGGAGCCCATGGCACCGATCCCGATGTGAAAGCTTTCTTCGATAGTCTCAAAGTAACCGACGGCGGCGATCGCGCCGTATTGACGGCGGTGATGCCCTTGGGGTTTCTGCGCAAGATGCTGTCTGCGTCTACGCCCGATCCAAGCGGGAAGTCCGACACCCCTCAGGCTGAAGCGCCTGCGAATTAACGCTTGGTGGAAATTCGGCGGCTGCGTGCAACTAAACACCGTTCCAATCGTCTCATTGATTACGGAGTTCGATTACGGAGTTCAACTCCGGCGGTTACAATTGAGAACGCATGTCCAGCCTCACACCTCCTTCGATGATTCTCGCTTTCCTGGCCGGCCTAGGCTCATTTCTATCACCCTGCGTGCTGCCGCTCGTGCCAGGATACCTTTCCCTGATCTCAGGTGTTGGCCTGGAAGAACTTAAGGCGCCACAGGCTCGACTCATGAGGCAAGTGATGGTGAATTCCATCGCATTCATACTGGGCTTCAGCGTCATTTTTATTGCGGAGGGAGCGGCAGCAACCTGGGTCGGAGGGCAGCTCGGGATTTACAAACACACATTGGCAAGGGTAGCGGGCATCGTCATCATTCTTTTTGGACTGCACCTGACAGGCATTTTCAAGATCAAAGCGCTCTATACCGACGCTCGCCTTCATAGCGTGAAGGGTAGCAGCTCTCCGGTTGGGGCATTCGTGATCGGTTTCGCATTCGCTTTTGGCTGGACCCCGTGCCTCGGACCTGTTCTGGCGACGATTCTCACGTATGCCGCCAAGCAAGATACGCTCACGAAGGGGATCCTTCTGCTTGCAGTATATTCGCTTGGACTGGCTGTGCCGTTTCTGCTGACGGCGCTTTTGATGGAACGCTTTCTTAAGTTTTATGGCCGCTTCCGCTCGCACATGCATGCCGTCGAGATAGCGTCTGGGGCGCTCATGATCGCGCTGGGCGTGCTGCTGGTGATCGGGCGCTTCACCATGATTTCGAATTGGCTTTCGTTCCTGAACCGTTTCGCCTTATAGCCCGGTTGGGGAGTAATCTATTTTTAGGATTTGGTTGCGCGCATAAGGAGTTTGCAAATGGAAACATCACCAGGCACCATCGAACCCGCACCGAGCACCGGACAGCCTCCCGAGCCGCCTTCGGGCTCCAATGGAATCCAGCCCAGCCCGGACCAGCCATCCAGTAAGGGGAGACGTAACCCTCTCGTCCTGGTAGTGGTCGCGTTTGCGATTGTGCTGATGCTTTACTTCGGCTATCACCAGGCGCGGCGCACTGGAGCCGGTTCGGCACCGCGACTCGGCCAGTCCGCTCTCGCTCCCGACTTCTCCTTGGAATCGCTGGATGGCAAATCTCTGCGCCTTTCCGACCTTCGCGGCAAAGCCGTGCTGCTCAACTTCTGGGCGACCTGGTGCGGCCCGTGCAAAATCGAAATGCCCTGGTTCGTTGACCTGCAGAATCAATACGGCTCGCAGGGATTGCAGATTGTCGGCGTGGCGATGGACGACGCCAGCAAGGAAGACATCAGCAAATTCGCCAAAGATATGGGCGTGAACTATCCCATTCTGATTGGAAAGGAATCGGTCGGCGATCAGTATGGCGGCGTTCCGGCGTTGCCGGAAAGCTTCCTGATTTCGCGCGACGGCAAGATCGTCGACAAGATCATTGGGCTAAGGGGCAAGGCAGAGATCGAGGATGCAGTTAAGAAGGCACTCGATACGCAAGCCGCAAAAAGCGAAGCGGCGGTGCATCAAGCAGGCGAGAACGGCCCTGTTCCGAAGTAACAGCGCGTTAGGGCGGCGATTGCTCTAATATTTCTTGTAGCACTCTTCCTCCGCAGGCTACTCGTGTTGACGCGAGCAAAGATGACTCACAAGACGAACCGCCGACGCACGAAGCAGCGAATGACGTTGGGATCGCTTCTGCTCATCTCGCTGTTGACCGCGCTTCCCGGGCCGGCGCAAACCGCCGGCAAAGCTCCGACGCTTACCTTCGCTGCGGTACCGCTCACCACAGCTCCGCGCGCCTTGCAGACCATGGTGAACTTGAATTTTCGCGTCCCTGCGGGCTACCACATCAACTCGAACACGCCGAAGTCGGAATTCCTTATTCCGACCTCCTTGAGGATCGACGTTCCCACTGACATCATCCTGGGAAAAACTGAATACCCCGCGGGCCAGGATCGGAGTTTCCCTTTCTCGCCCGACGAAGCGCTGAATGTTTATAGCGGAGACTTCACCATCGCCGTAGGAGTGCATCCGCTGCACTCGGTTGTGCCTGGGAAATACTTGATGCACGGCGTGCTGCGCTATCAGGCCTGCGACAATGCTGCCTGCTATCCCCCAAAGAATTTGCCCGTGAGTTTTGAAATCAAGGTCGTGAAAGAACCGCCCGAGCACCACGCCAACCCCGCGCAAAGCCCGCACGTGCATAATTGAGTATCGCAGCGCCGGCGGCTCGGGCTTCGCATTCTAGGCGTTCTGACTAATCTTCGGTCTGTTGGCAGCCGATAGTTGCTTCAGAGCTTGACGGGCTAACGCCCCGAGTTGAATACTCCGCTCGGGGTTTTGCTTTTCTAGCTCTTGCCGCCCTGCTTTTTCTCCACCTTCGCCCAGGTGTCTTTCAGGGCGACTGTGCGGTTGAAGACGGGTTTGCCAGGGACCGAGTCCGGATCGACGCAGAAGTAGCCCAGACGCTCGAACTGATACCGGTTGCCGGCGACGGCATTGGCCAGCGACGGTTCGAGTTTCGCTTGCGTGATTACTTCGAGCGAGTTCGGATTCAGGTTCGCTGTGAAGTCCTGACCCTCTTCCACTTCGCCGGGATTTTCTTTCGTGAAGAGATTTTCGTAAATGCGCACTTCGGCGTCGATGGCATTCGCGGCTGAGACCCAATGAATGGTTGACTTCACTTTGCGGCCGTCGGGAGCATTGCCGCCGCGCGTCGCAGGATCGTAGGTACAATGCACTTCCACGACCTCGCCCTTGTCGTTTTTCACGACGCTCTTGCAGGTGATGAAGTAGCCGTAGCGCAGGCGCACTTCGCGGCCCGGCGACAACCGGAAATACCCTTTCGGCGGATCTTCGCGGAAGTCATCCTGCTCGATGTAGATCACGCGGGAGAACGGCACTTTGCGCGTGCCTGCGGTCGCATCTTCGGGATTGTTCACCGCATCCATTTCTTCAACCTGATTCTCCGGATAGTTGTCGATCACCACTTTCAAGGGACGCAGCACTGCCATCACGCGCGGAGAGCGCTTGTTCAGATCTTCACGGACGAAGTGCTCGAGCATCGCCAACTCGATCGAGCCATTGGTCTTCGATACGCCAATCGCGCCCACGAAGTTGCGTACCGCCTCGGGCGTATAGCCGCGGCGGCGGATGCCGCCTAGCGTGGGCATGCGCGGGTCGTCCCATCCGCTGACGCGGCCTTCCTCCACCAACTGCAGCAGCTTGCGCTTGCTCAACAGCGTGTAGGTGAGGTTTAGACGATCGAACTCGATCTGCCGCGATGGGAAGATGCCCAGTTGCTGGATGAACCAGTTGTAGAGCGGGCGATGGTCCTCGAACTCAAGGGTGCAGAGAGAATGCGTAACGCGCTCGATGGAATCCGATTGCCCGTGGGCGAAGTCATACATCGGGTAGATGCACCATTTGTTGCCGGTGCGGTGATGCTCGGCGTGCAGGATGCGGTACATCACGGGGTCGCGGAAGTTAACATTGGGCGACGCCATATCGATTTTCGCCCGCAGAACGCGCGAGCCGTCGGGAAATTCGCGGGCGCGCATGCGCTCGAACAGATTCAGGTTCTCTTCGACCGAGCGGTTGCGATACGGACTGTCTTTGCCGGGTTCGGTAAGCGTGCCACGATGTTTGCGAATCTCGTCGGCGCTTAAGTCGTCGACGTAGGCCTTGCCGTCTTTGATCAGTTTGAGCGCCCATTCGTAGAGCTGGTCAAAATAATCGGAGGCGTAAAAAAGCCCGTCCCACTTGTAGCCGAGCCAGTTGACGTCGGCCTTGATCGACTCCACGTATTCGGTTTCTTCCTTCTGGGGATTGGTGTCGTCGAAGCGAAGATTCGTATGTCCGCCGAATTCGTCGGCCAGGCCGAAGTCGATGCAGATTGCCTTCGCATGGCCGATATGGAGATAGCCGTTGGGCTCGGGAGGGAAGCGGGTCTGGACCCGGCCGTTGTGCTTGTTGGTCTTGAGGTCTTCGAGAATTATGTCGCGGATGAAATTCGAAGGAGCAGGAGACGGCGATGCAGCTACGGCTTTTTCTCCGGCTTCGCTTGGGAGAGATGGATTCATTGCTCTTTGATCTTATCGCAAGATCGAGCGACAGGGCTCCCTTGCGGCTGCCGCGCGTACTCTGAATCGAACTTTTCCTTTCCCTGGAGACAGCGGACGAAACTCGAACAAGTTGCCGCAGTTAGATGGAAGGTTCGATCTTCTCGAGCGCCTGCTCGATTCGGGCCAGCGTGGTTTCCCGGCCTAGAACCTCTAGCGTCTCAAACAGCGGCGGGGCGTTCTTGCGGCCACAAACCGCGACGCGGATGGGTTGAAACATCTGTCCTGCTTTGACTCCCAGTTCTTGCGCGGCGGCGCGCAAAGACTGATCCAGTGGGTCGTGTTTGAACTCGACATCGGCCAGGACTTCGAGGGCCCGCGCAAGAACCTTCAGAGCCATGGCGGCGTCCCCCTTCTGCGGGATTAGTTCGGCCGGGTCGTAGGGCGGGAGTTGGTCTACGAAGAAGAAGTCGGCGGCGGTGAGTACTTCGCGCAGCAGCTTGATGCGCTCGCGGATCAGAGGCGTGACCCGGAGCATCTTTTCCGGCGTCACCTTGAATCCGGCGGCGAGCGCGACGGGCAGCAGGCGGGCGCTCAGATCCTCCACCGGGAGGCCGCGAATGTGTTCGGCGTTGAGCCAGAGCGCCTTGGGATCGAAAGCTTCCTCCGGGGAGGGAACACCAGGATCCCTCGCTTCGCTCGGGATGACAATGCTGCTTGGGATGACGACACCGGAGGTAGCGGTGCCGCCTGTGGCGAGTGATTCTTTGAAATTCACGACCGCATTCGAGCGGTTGATGCCTTCGAGCGAGAAAGTGTCTACGAGTTCCGGCAGGGACATATTCTCGCGGTTATCCTTGGGCGACCAGCCGAGCAGGCAGAGAAAATTGATGAAGGCTTCGGAGAGGAATCCGGCATCGCGGTAGGTGGTGACGCTGACCACCGGGCCGTGGCGGCGCTTCGAAAGCTTGGTGCCGTCGGGTGCGACCAGCAGGGGCAGATGCGCGAACTGCGGCGGGGCGCAGCCGGCGGCCTCGAAAATCAGCACGTGTTTGAAAGTGTTGGTGAGATGGTCCTGGCCGCGGATGATGTGGGAGATGCGCAGGTCGGCGTCGTCGGCGCAGGAGGCGAGGTGGTAGGTGGGCATGCCGTCGGAACGCAGCAGGGCGAAGTCTTCGATGTCGGCGGCGGACTTTACCTGCTCGCCGTAAACCGCATCACCAAATCGCACCACTTGCCCACCCTCGCGCGGGACGCGAAAGCGCAGCGCAAACGGCTCGCCGGCTGCGGCGCGGCGGTCACTTTCCGCTTGGGAAAGTTCGCGCGCGCCCGGATTGAACAGCCAGGTTCCTTGTGCGCCTGATTTCTCGGCGTCCCCGGCGTGAGCGGGGGTGAAGTCGCGGTAGGCAAGGCCTTTCTCGAAAATCGCCCACGCGGTCCTGCGGTGCAGGTCGATGCGCTCGGATTGTTTGTATTCTTCGTCCCAGCTTAAGTTCAGCCATTTCAATCCGTCGAAAATAGAATCCACCGACGCCTGGGTGTTGCGCTCGACGTCCGTGTCGTCGAGGCGGAGGATCATCGTTCCACCGTTGTGCCGGGCGTACAACCAGTTGAAAATGAAAGTGCGCGCGCTGCCTACGTGAAGAAAGCCGGTGGGTGAGGGCGCAAAGCGCACCCGGGGCTTCGAGACTGGCGTGGATTTGGACATAGATGGCGAAAGTCTGATGGTATGGGCCGAAGAAAAGTATCGTCAAGCGAGCCGGGCCCCCAACTCCCCCGGTCAAGTGACTGATTCCAGGTATTCTCGTGTCAGGGCAGTGTCCTTAAATCCTGTTGTATTCGCACCCCAGGCTGTGAAAACATTAGGTGTCAGTCTTCTCCTAAGCCGCTGGTCGATCTCCGAGGGAAGGGTTCTGCAGGCCTCATGAACAGCGTCGTCATCAGCATGGTGGTGATACCGGGACTAGTCTCGGTGCTGCTGTTCCTCATCTTCACCTATCTGTATGAACAAAGCAGACAGGCGTATTTCCGCGCCTGGCAGCTGGCGTGGGCGGCCTATTCACTGCATTACGTTCTCCACGCGGTCTCGTTTTACCGCCCACCTTCGCCACTCGCGTTCTTCGCCAGTTCATTGTTCCTGGTGGCGATGGCTTTGTGCATCTTTGTGTCGACCCGCCTGATGCGCGGGCCCTCGCGTTTTCGCTGGTATGACGCCGCGCTGGCCGTGGCCGGAATTGCGCTGGCCTGGTTCAACTTTCAGGGGCACATGGTGGATGGCGCGTTTCAGGAAGCCGCGCAGCCGGCCATCGCCCTCGACCTGGGAATTGCTGCTGTACTTCTGTACTGTTCGGCCGTGTTCTACGTCAACGGCCACCGCCGGGGATCGCTGGCTTTTAAGGTGCTGGGTTTCTCGCTGGCGTTGTGGGCCGTCCTGATGGGTGCGGGACAATTCCGCAGTCTATGGGGAGGGCGATTTGACAGTGCCGCCAACTATCTCGGGCCTATTCCGCAGATGCTGCTTGGCATAGCGATGGTGATGGTGCTGTTTGAGAACGAACGCAATGCGGTGCAGGAAAATACGCTGGCGCTTTCGACGTTGGGAGTGGATCCACGGCGCTTGCTCTCGGCCGACGATTTGCTGCCCAGCATGCAGTCGGCGCTGGACCGCCTGGCGGGCGCCTTGGCGGCGCGGCGGGCAATCATCTACATCTCAGAGCGCTGGCGCGGTCTGCTGCCCTCGGTGGAACGCGGGTTTTCTGCGCAATTCCTGGAGGTTTTGACCACGACTGGGGCGGGAGAATACATCTGCGAACTGGCTTACCGGCAAGGTGGGCTGTTTACGGTGCATGACCTGGCCCATATGACCGAGCCGCTGCCCATAGGCCCGAGCGGGACCTATGCCGATTTCAAGAAAGTCTTCACGGAAGCCGACATCCGGAACCTGACTGCCGTGAGTCTGCAGACCCGCGAACACGCCTTCGGGGTGATTTTATTTCCGCATGCGGAGCGTAAGGCGTTCGGCGCGTCGGGTCCGCGTCTGATGGTGGGACTGGCGTTGCAACTCGGGCTGACGCTTGAGAACTACCTGATCGCGCATGACGCCCACCGGCGCACACAAGAATACGAGTTGCTGACGCAGATTGGGCAGGCGATCAGCTCGCGGCTCGATCAGGATGAAGTGTTGCGCACCATCCACGCGGAGCTGGGGCAGATTTTCCACACCGGCAACTTCTACATCGCCTTTCAGGAAGGAGACATAATCCGCTTCGAACTGGAAGTGCAGGACGGACAAACTCTTTCCAAGCGCTCGCGCAAGGTGGAAAACGCATTTACGGAGTATGTGATCCGGACAGGGCAGCCCCTGCTAATACGCTCCGATCTGGAGAGAATGCGGGCGCGACTGGGTATTACCTACCGGCCTGAGCAACCCGCCAAATGCCTGTGTGCGGCCCCGATTCTGCTGGGGAATAAGCCAGCCGGCGTGATGGTTGCTATGAGTAAGGAACGGGAATTTGTGTTCGAACAGCGCGATCTGGATGTGTTGATGACCGCTGCCGGTCAGGTTTCCGTTGCGGTGGAGAACGCGCGCCTGTTCGCCGAGGAACAACGGCGCTCGCGGCAGCTGGCATTTCTCAACAACATTTCGCGTACCGCCATTTCGAACGACGATCCGGTGCACATGCTGGGACAGATCGTCAGGGAAATTCAGAAAAACTTCAGCTTTGATCACATTGGCATCGGCCTGCTCGATTACGGAACTAAAGAGATCGAAATCAAAGCGGAAGCGGGAGCGACCGCGCATGCCATGGGCAAGCGGATTCCCATTGGGACCGGGATTCTGGGGCGGGTGGCGCGTACCGGCGAGCGGGCTCTGGTGCAGAACGGCGTGGAAGGCCAGATCGGCGCGATTCTACCGGAGTCGCGGTCGGTGCTGTGCATTCCCATCACTTATGGCGAGACGCTTCTGGGCGCGCTCAATATCGAAAGCTGCAATGAAAGCGCGTTTTCGCCGCAGGACGTTCTCATTCTTAACACCCTGGCGGACCTGCTGGCTACGGCGCTGCACAATGCTTTCGTGTTCCAGAAACTGCAACAGCAATCGATCACTGATGGGCTGACGGGAATCAAGACGCGACGCTTTTTCTGGGAAGCGTTGTCGGCGGAGTGGAAGCGGGCTTCGCGCTCAGGGCGTCCGTTCTCCGTAGTACTGATTGACCTGGACAAATTCAAGGAAGTAAACGACACCATGGGCCACTTTGAAGGCGACCTGGTGCTGGCTCGCGTGGGGCGGCTGCTGGAGCAAAAGTCGCGGCAATCGAACGTGGTGGCCCGCTACGGCGGAGATGAGTTCATCGTCCTGATGCCGGAAACCGGGCCGGACCAGGCCCAGGTGCTGGCCGAGCGCTTGCGCCAGTGGATTGTGCAGGACCCCATGCTCAGCGAGCACCATATCACCGGCAGCTTCGGCGTCGCCAGCTTCCCGACTCACGGGTTCTCGATTGAAGACATCATCCGCGTGGCCGACGCAGGCATGTATGTTTCGAAGCGCTCCGGGGGCAATCGGGTGTCGGCGGCTGAGGAGTTTGCCGCGGGCGAGGAGTTTGCTTCCCAGCGCCAGCAGATTTCCGCCTACATCGAGGGCTTTCTGCAGCGCGAACACAACGGGCCGGAACATCTTGAAGAACTGGCTTCAATGCTGTTGAAATTCTGTGGCGGCGAAGAGGATTGCAACGTTCCCTTGCTGAAGGAATCGATTGAGGTTCTCAGCCGGGCCGCCGAATCCCGCGAATTGCACACCGCCGGCCACGGCGACCTGGTGGCGCGTTACACCGAGATTCTGGCGCGTGCGCTTCATTTGCCTCCCGAGGAGACCGCCGATCTGGTCTATGCTGCGCGGGTTCACGACGTGGGCAAGATCTTCGTTCCGGAACGCATTCTGAACAAACCCGGGCCGCTTACTGACGATGAATTCTTTCTGGTGAAGATGCATGCGCGCGTGGGAGCCGAAATCGCGGGCACTGTCCCGCACAGCGCCATGATGCGCCAGGCCATCGAACATCATCACCAGCGCTTTGACGGGACAGGTTATCCCGATGGGCTGAAAGGCGAGCAGATTCCTCTGTGGGCACGGATTATCGCCCTCGCGGACTCCTACGCCAACATGGTGACCGAGCATTCGATTGCCGCAGCACGCACGCCCGACCAGGCGCTCGATGAGCTGGCCAAGATGAGCGGCACCGGCTTCGACGGGATGCTGGTGCGCTTGCTTCTGCGGGAATTGAAGTCGGAACGGGCGTCGTCGGCGAGGGATGGTTTTTAAGCCCTTCCGAGACGACCCCTACTGAGGATGAAGCCTTACCCCGGTCCGACCTAAACCTCATTGAGGTCCTGGTTCCGGCGTGGTGGCAGCAGTGCACCCGCGAGCACCGCCGGAATAATCGTTAACAAAAATGTCAGGTGATACCAGGCGGGAAATTTGGTCCAATTGGCGATGTGCCAAGGCGCGAACATTGCCAGCACCACGCTGCCGACGATTAACGGCGGCCAGCGCCTGGATTGAGATATCCAACCTGTTACGGCACCAGCTGCGAGCGAGGTCGCGATTGCCATCAAAAGGCGTGCCCACTTCATGGCCAGCGTAAACTCGAGCGTGTGCTCGGCAGCGGTGTAGTTCGGCAGACTCAGGCGAAGCACGCGGTTAATCACTGTGACCACGACAGCCCACGTGAGGAGCCCGGCAAGGCAGGCGAGAATAGAACGCTTCATGACACATCTCTCCTTTGATCCAATTATAATAGTCTAATTAAACTAATGAAAGCTGAATTGTACATCCTGGGCGTTCTGCACCGCGGCGATTTTCACCCCTACGAAATCAAGCGGCGTCTAACCCAGGCCATGATCGAGTGCTTCACCGATGTGGATGTGGGCACGCTTTACTACGCCGTGCGCCAGCTTGCCAAATGTGGACTGTTAACCGCGGTTTCGCGCCAGCACGTGGCTCGGGGGGGCATGCGTACGGTGTACCGCATCACTCCGCGCGGACGCGACCGCTTTCGTGAACTACTGCACACGCAATTTGCCGCCGAAGGCGATCTTCGGGAGACTCTTTACGGCCCAATGCTCTTTTTGCATCTCGCCGACCTCAACCTCGTTGCGGGAGCGCTGCGCACCCAAATCGACAGACAGAATGCGCGGCTGGCGGAGATCCGGAAATTGCGTCGGCAATGGGCAACGATGCTGCCGAGCGGCAGCCGCCACCTGATGCAGCACATGGCGGAGCAGTGTCGCCTCGATCTACGCTGGCTCCGCGCTGTGCTTGCCGATGTGGAGGCTGGACGCATTCGCGATACTTCTGACCCAGCTCGCCTCGCAGCCAAGAACTAGCGTCCTGCCCCGTTCCGACGACTTGCAACTATCAGCCGGAAACTGGAAACTGGGAGACATGTCCGTTCCTCTTTCTCTCTCCGGCAAAGTTGCTTTGATCACGGGCGGTTCGCGCGGCATTGGTGCGGCTACCGTTCGTCTGTTTATAGCGGCGGGCGCGAAGGTGGTGTTCAGCTATCAGAAGGCGCGATCGCAAGCTGACGCTCTGGCCAAGGAATGCGGCGCCGCAAACTGCCATGCAATCGCCAGCAACCTGGACAGCGCGGATTCCGCTCGCGCCTTGGTCGCGGAGGCCGTCAAACATTTCGGGCGGCTTGATATTCTGGTCGCCAATCACGGCGTCTGGCCCGCGCAAGACGTAGCCATCGACAAAATGACCGATCAGCAATGGCGCTCGACTCTGGCGATCAACCTTGACGCGGTGTTTGGTCTGGTCAAGCATACGGTAGCGCAGATGAAAGTGCAGCCACGCACCGGCTCTGCGGCCGGGCATATTGTGCTCATCAGTTCTACCAGCGGCCAGCGCGGCGAGGCGTTCCATTGCGATTACTCCGCCAGCAAGGGTGCGCTGATCAGCATGACGAAAAGCCTTTCCACGGAACTGGCTCCGGCGGGAATCTATGTGAACTCGGTCGCTCCCGGCTGGGTGGATACCGATATGTCGAAACCGGCGCTCGATGATCCGGGAAGCGGAGAAGAAATCCGGCGGACGATTCCGCTGGGACGCGCTGGCAAGCCGGAGGAGATTGCGGCTCCGGTGCTGTTTTTGTGCACGGAATACGCCAGCTTTATCAGTGGCGAGATCTTCAATGTGAACGGTGGAGCTGTGCTGGTGGGGTAGCTGGGCAGGGAACTTCGGCGCGCGGTGACGCCACCGGTTTTTTCTGCATCCAACAGAGTACGGAATAAGGGTGAGGAATCGCACCGCACGCTGCCGTCCGGAATTCTCGCCAGCAGCTAAAATTTCCTATTCAATCGTCACACAGACCACTGAATGCGACTGGCTCAATGAAACATCTGCTCCTCATCGCTATGCTGGCCTTCGCGCTGGTGAAGTCTGGCGAACCTGCGGCTACAGCCCAAGCGGGCGCGCAACCTTCTCCCGCCGCGGCCACTCCAGCGCCCGCAAATCGGGGCAATGACGAGGAAAACGCGCGCCAGGCGCATGCATTGCTCGATCAGGCGATCCAGGCATTGGGCGGGCAGGCATATTTGAACGTCCACGATATGGAGCAGCAGGGACGCACCTACAGCTTTCATCACGGAACCGCTACCACCGGCGGCGTGTTGTTCTGGAGGTTCGTGGAATATCCTGACCGGGAGCGGATCGAAGTCACGCCACAGCGGGACATTGCCGTGGTCTACGTCAGCCAGAAGGGTTACGAAATCACCTACAAGGGCCCGCACGCGCTGGAAAAGAAGGACCTCGACGACTATCTGCGGCGCCGCAGGCTTTCTTTGGAGACCATTCTCCGCACCTGGATTAACGATCCCAGTGTGGCACTGTTCTACGATGGCAAAGCTTTGGCCGGCAACGAGGCGGCCGAGCAGGTGACGCTGATCAATGCGAAGGACGAAGCGGTGAGTCTCTTCTTCGATCTCGAAAGCCATCTGCCCATAAGGAAGACCTATAAATGGCGCGACCCGGTGGATAGAGACCGCAACGTGGAGGAAGAAATCTATGACAATTACAAGCCGGTGCAAGGCATCATGACGCCCTACAGCTTCACTCGCTACTATAACGGGGATATGCAGGCCCAGCGCTTCCTGAATTCGATTCGCTATAACGAGGGAGTTGACGAAGCCATGTTCGATCCCAGTTCCGGATACAATCCCAATAAGCCCGCCAAGAAACACTAAGGTAATATCTGTATCGGTTCTACCCGTGATCTATCAATTCCGACATAACTGACTGACTTATCAGCCTTTAATGGCAGCAGCCATTGATCAGGCTGGTACGCCATCGGCATTACGCCACGCACTGTGGCGTTTTTACCACAGTCGAAGACGGCGTGGGGGCTGTAATCTATTCATTCACCGGGACATACGCAAAAACGCTTTGACTCTAGAGCAAACAGTGCGCTCAGCCGTGGAATGCAGTGGAGTAGGACTCCACAGCGGCGCGCCGGTTTCGATGCGAATTCTTCCCGCCCCTCCCGGAACGGGAATCGTGTTTCGCCGCGTCGATCTGGATGGCTTTGAGATTGAAGCCATCAGCCGCAACGTCGCCCGTGTCAGCTATGCAACCAGTCTCATGAAGAAGGGCGTGCTCATCTCCACTACCGAGCACCTGCTCTCGGCCTTTATCGGACTGGGCGTGGACAATGCGATTGTGGAGCTGGATAATCTCGAACTCCCCATCCTCGATGGCAGCGCCCTCCCGTTTGTCGAACTGATTCAGAAGGCCGGGATCCGCAAGCAGCGCCGTCCCCGCAAGTATCTGAGGATTCTTCGCGAAGTTGAGATGCGCGAGGGCAACAAGTTTATTTCGGTTCATCCCGCCGACACGTATTCCGTTTCTTACTCGATTAATTTTCCTCACCCGCTGATCGGGAAGGAGACTTTTCAGGTCGAGCTTTCGAACGGCAGCTACCTACGGAAGATTGCGGGGGCGCGCACCTTCGGCTCGCGTGAAGATGAAAAAACCATGCGCAACATGGGATTGATCCGCGGCGCATCGCGGGAGAACTGCATCGTGTTGACTCGCGACGGACTTGAGAACGGTCCGTTGCGCTTTCCCGACGAGTTTGTGAGGCACAAGGTGCTCGATCTGGTTGGCGACCTCGCGCTCCTAGGAAAACCAATCCTGGGCAAGATCGTTGCCGATCGCGCTGGTCACGCCATGCACACCGCTCTGGTATCACGCATCCTGCGCGACAAGACGCTGTGGGAGGAAGTAACGCTGCCGGAGGAAGAGCGAGACGCTGCTGGTCCTTACAGCACTCATGCCACAGCGGGATCTTCGCTCTGACAGCGCTGGGTTGGGGCTCCAACCCTAGACAGACTTGGCCTGGACAGACTTAAGACCCAGAACCACATCAATCGGGAGGTTCGCAGGGAAAATCGCCGGTCTCGGATGCCGACTCAGGCTGTTCCTCGAGCAACCGGTCGAGTTCGGCGCGGGTCTGGCTGATCAAGGCTGCGGCGAACTGGCGCGCTGAGCGCTGGCGTTCGGCCGACAGGTCTTTCACTCGCATGTTCAACAAAGGGATATCTTGCTCAAACCAGCGCAGAGTCTTCTGTACGCGGGTGATGCGGTAAGCGGTAGGAAGCATGGCAATGGCTCTCCAGTATCCAACCAGATTGCCACGCGCCGGCGCGGGGACAAAGTTACAAACTGAATACCTGGGAGGCGGCTGGGAGCAGGCTTATTTGGCGGTCCCGGAGCCCGGGTATGGCAGCATCTCTTTCGTGCCGGGCAGCTCCTTTTCCATTTGCGCGTCGAGCCATTTTTCGAGGAGCTGCTGGGAACTCAGGGGCACGTTGAGGAAGCGCAACCCGACATGTCCCTTAATGTCGGCCCAGGCTACCTCCGCTTCGACATCCAGAGACAGTTTGGTTTCGGGCAGGGTGAATTGCAAACGAGGAGCGACGCCCTTGGGGATCGCCTTATGCAACATCAGGGCGATGCCACCCTCGCTGATATTGGTGCTGATCCCGTTAATCTCTTTGTCGCTCAAGACCACCCGCACCTGCATTTTTACGGCCTGGCGGTAATAGCGGCGGCGCTCGCGCACCATGAAATTCAGCGCCGCGTGAAAGCAGCGCGAGGCATTCAGCATGCTGATGGGCTTTTGCAGGACGAAATTCACGCCCATGCCAAAGGCTTCCTGCGTGGTGGTTTTCTTTCCGTTCAGCAGGGCGAAGGTTACCGAATTCCGGTTGCTGGGAGTGGCGCGCAGACCCTGCAGCACTTCCAGGCCGCCTTGCAGGTCGTCGCAGTCCACAATCACGGCGTCAAACTTCTCCGCAATGAGGATTTCGGTGGCTTTTTTCGCTTCCTGGCACACCTCGACTTCGATCGAGAGCTTCTCCAGGGTGGGCCGGAGGATCCGGAGCACTTCGCTATCCCGGCTCAGAAGTAGAGACTCCAACGTCATAACGGTGATTTTAGCGTTTGGTATAGCCCCTCGAAAGGTGACCAAGGTATCGGGTTTTGTGGGTAGGTTTTCGACTTTGTGTTGCGACAAAATTTCCCAGTGGAAACCAGCGCAATAATGGCTGACACTAGCTCCCGACCATGCTCCACCTCGTTTATCTTTCTCTGGGATCCAATGTCGGCGACCGCGAGGGGCAGCTGCGGGAGGCGCTGGCTCGGTTGGGCGCAGTCGGTCGCGTGGTGGCGACGTCGTCATTTTACGAGACCGAGCCGGTGGAGTTTACCCAGCAGCCGTGGTTTCTGAATTGTGCACTCGCGCTTGAAACCAGTAAGACTCCGCAGGAATTGATAGCCGCGATTCTCCACATCGAGGAGGAGATGGGCCGGCGGCGTGGACAGAAAAAGGACCGCGGTCCATTGATATCGACATTCTGCTGTTCGATGAAACGGTCCTGGATTCTGAAGAGCTAACCATCCCTCATCCCGCAATGCAGCTGCGTCGCTTTGTGTTGGAGCCGCTGGCGGAGATTGCGCCGGAACTTTTCCATCCGGTGCTGAAGAATACAATTCGCGAACTGCGCGATGCGCTGCCGCATGGGCAGGCTGTAAAAAGGCTAAAACCTGAGCCGCGG
Organism: uncultured Acidobacteriaceae bacterium; assembly: GCA_963800575.1. Lineage (GTDB taxonomy): Bacteria > Acidobacteriota > Terriglobia > Terriglobales > Acidobacteriaceae > Sulfotelmatobacter. The sequence continues at coordinate 139,621 of CAWDBN010000013.1, read as the reverse complement.
ATTTCACGGATGCCCACGGATAAACCTTTGAGATAACCTGCTCCTCTCAAGGATGTATTGATCCGTGTTGATCCGTGAATCCGTGGCTGGTTCTCGCCTAGGGCACGATGATCCGGCTGGCTGCTTCCTGCGGCGTGACTACGGCCGACTCCTTCTCAGGAAATTGGGCGAGCAGAAAGTCGATGAAGGCGCGTGATCTGGGGCGGCCAGAGGTGCGTCCGTGGCCCAGCCGAACCAGAAACACCAGAGCTTTGAGTACGTCGGAGTCGCGCAGGGTGGAGTATCCTAGTTGTTTCTGTTCCGCCTCACGATACTCTTTCAACATTTCTTCCACTTGAGCCGCGGCCGCGTGCTGTGGGGCGCTGGTCAGCGGCTGCTCGTAGTACAGCCCTGAGTTCATCAGCCTTTCATAACTCGTGCTCATCGCGGAAAGTGCGGCGATCAGATCGCGATCGTTCAGGGTGCGGTCGGCTTGCGCGGCTTTCGCCAGAGAGTAGCTGAGCCCCATGAGCAGATGCTCGCGTTCGTAAGTGAATTGCTCGGAAATCTCCACCTGCAGGAACAACGACGCACGGTCGAATTGGTCCGCCGGACGCGGCTTTTCGTGCTCTCGTGCCTGTTGCAGATACGGGCAGTCACTGGGGCAATCGAGTGTCACCTCGCGCTGCTCGCCGCAACACTGCGCGCAGATGCGGCCGTGGACGGCGGGACAGAAGCGCTTCTCTTTGCGAATCTCGCAGATCGCGCAGCTCAAATCGAGTTTCCCTCTTCGAGTATTATGGCACCGGATGATTACCAGCTGGGCGGCGATTCGCCTTCAGTCATTGCCGGGAATGGCTCAGGTACCCATGTTTGGGCCATTTCGGGACCTTCCTCTGTAGATACGCATGTAAAAATGGCCTTTTTCGAGTGCTGCCTACGTGGAACCCGCGTAAAATAAGGCTGTTTTCCACAGGGCAGTGGTAGTAAGATCAAGCCCGCTGGAATTAAAATTCGTATCTATTCAGAGGAGGAAACAAATGGCTTCAGGTTTAACCAAGACTCAACTCGTCCGCTATCTGGCCGAGAAAACTGAACTTCCCAACAAGACGGTGGCGGGATTTCTCGAGCAACTGGCCGACGTCGCTGTAAAAGAAACAAAGAAGAACGGCGTGTTCGTTGTGCCCGGCCTGGGCCGGTTGGTGAAAGCGCACCGCAAGGCCCGCATCGGACGCAATCCGCAGACCGGCGAGCCCATCCAGATCAAGGCCAAGACCGTGGTCAAGTTCCGCGTGGCCAAGGCTGCCAAGGACGCAATCGCTCCCAAGAAGTAGTTTGTGTTTGAGATTGTTCCCGAAGGCCGGCTTAGGCCGGCCTTTGTGTTTCTGCACACTTTGCACTTGCTATGCTGAACTGGATCGTAATCGGAATCGGCGATATCTCCATCCGGCGCGTCATTCCTGCGATCCAGGCCGAGCCCAGAAGCCGCTTGTATGGCCTGGTTACGCGCGATCCGGCAAAAGCTGCGCCTTACAATACGCAGGCTTGGGCGACCCTCGACGAAGCCCTTTCCGATCCGGAAGTTCACGCGGTTTACGTCGCGACTCCCGTCTCTCTTCATGCGCCGCAGACCATCCAATCGCTTCGCGCGGGCAAGCACGTGCTTTGCGAGAAACCCATGGCCATGAATGAGGCCGAGGCGCGCTCGATGGTTCAGATCGCAGAAGAGAGTGGACGCACCTTCGGCGTGGCTTACTATCGCCGAACGTATCCCAAAGTGCATCGGGCGAAACAACTCCTCGAGGCTGGCGCCATCGGCCAACCCGTCGTCGCCGAGCTGACGAGCCATGGATGGTTTGACGAAAATGAAAGTCATCGCAGCTGGCTGATCGATCCCACCAAAGCTGGCGGAGGCCCGCTTTACGACGTCGCTTCCCACCGCATTGATGTGCTGAACTTTTTATTCGGTCAACCCGGCCACGTCACTGCGCAGCTCTCGAATGCGGTCCATCACTACGCCGTGGAAGACAATGCAACTGTGCTCATCGAATACCCCGGCGGTTTGCGCGGCGTTGTGGACGTTCGCTGGCATTCGAGGATCAGCCGGGACGAATGCCGCATCCGCGGAACGGAAGGTGAAATGAATTTGAGTCCGCTGAACGGTCCTGAGTTGATTTATCCCCGTGGCCGCGAGAATCTGCCGCCGCACGCCAATCTGCACTACCCGATGGTCGAAAACTTTGTCGACGCCGTGCTCGGCAAGGCTTCGCTGCTCGCCAGCGGGGCTTCTTCCTTTTGGACGGATTGGGTCACGGAGCGGGCACGCAAGCACGAGCAGTAGAAAGTCACTCCCTCAGCGGCTAAAGCCGCATCTCTCTATCTACCCTGGGCGGCATGGCTGAAGCCGTGCCCTTCCCGAACTATTTTGGCCGATAGCTCTTAGTCACTTCCCGTATTCGTTCCGTACCACCTCGCCGCCCTTCATGACAAATTTCACGTGCTCCAAAATAGTCACGTCCTTCAGAGGATCGCCGTCCACCGCGACGATGTCAGCCCACGCGCCGGGATCGAGGCTTCCGACTCTCCCTGGCCATCCGAGTAGATCCGCAGCATTGATCGTGGCGGCCTGAATGGCTTGCAGCGGTGTCAACCCCAGCTTGACCATCACGGCGAACTCATGCGCGTTCAGGCCATGGGGATAAACTGCGGCATCGGTGCCGAACGCCACCTTCACGCCGCTGGCGAAGGCATGTGCGATGTTCTTGCGCGCGGCCGGCATGACGGCTTTAGCCTTGACCAGGAGGAAGTCAGGCACATGGTTTCTTTCGGCATTTTCCATGAACCAATCGCCCAGATAAAGTGTGGGAACGAGATAGGTGCCGTTCTTCTTCATCTCGGCAATGTCCGCGTCGTCAATGTAGGAGCCGTGCTCGATCGAATCCACTCCCGCCTCGGACGCCCAAAGAATGGCCTGCGCTCCATGGGCGTGGGCGGCAACCTTTCGTCCCAGGCGATGGGACTCGTCCACGATCGCCTTCATTTCTTCCAGCGTGTACTGCGACGCCTGCGGATTGTCCCCCTTCGAAAGCACCCCACCCGAGGCCATGAACTTGATCATGTCGGCGCCATACTTGATGTTCTGCCGAACCATGTGACGGACGCCGTCCACGCCGTCGGCCACGCCGTCCGAGGTCGCGTGATATTCGAACGGCAACAGGTTATTGTCCGCATGCCCGCCGGTGATGCTCAGCGGTGGCCCGCTGACGAGCATTCTTGGTCCGGGGACGTCGCCGGCGTTGATGGCGTCGCGCAAGGCGACATCGCTAAAGCCGGATGCGCCCACATTGCGGACGGTGGTGAATCCCGCTTCGAGTGTGATGCGGGCGTTCTTGGCGCCAGTGAGCGTTTCACGCGGAATGGAAAGGCCGAGTTCCTCATAGCCGAACTTTGGATCCATGGTCAGGTGCGTGTGGGCATCGATCAATCCCGGCAGGATGGTTGCGTTGGGCAGTTCGATGCGAACGGCATCTGCGGGCGCCTTCGCGTCCGTGAAGCCTCCCACGCTCACGATTTTTCCATCCTCGATAACGACCGTCTGATCGGAAAGCAGCTTGCCGGTTTTCACGTCGAGCACGTGCCCGGCGTGGATAACGACGCTTTTGGAGCTTTGCTGGGCAACGATCTGCCCAGCCAACAGAAGCAACGCGACAGCCAGGATCAGCGAAAACAGGATCGGGGAACGGTGAAGTTTCTTCACAAGCATCTCCTCTTACTCAAGCGATTGAGTTGTGCAGCGAACGCATTTATTGCACGGGAACAGCAGTAAGAAAACCGCAGTGGTACACACCAGTGGAGTTTTTTACCACAGACGAGGAGGGGTTCGCCATTCGTTGGGAAAGGACAGGCAGCGAAACTTCGTGCTAGCCTCCGGGCCCGTCATTGGAGACATACTGTTCGAGCGACTCCAGTTCGCGGCTGAGGTCGTCGACGCGCCACTCCAGCAGGTTGCGGATGGAGAGAATCCCGAGCAGCTTGCCGTTGTCGTCGGCTACCGGCAGATGGCGGAAGTGGCGTTCCAGCATGGTGGTGAGGGCCTCGCCCGCGCCGGTGCGGCGCGTTGCCATCTCTACCGGCGTGGTCATCAGTTCGCGGACCGAGGTGGTCTGCGGGTCGGTGCGGCTGAGCGCCATCTTGCGCAGGACGTCGCGCTCGGTGAAGATTCCGGCGACCCGGTATTCGGAGTCGACCACGGCGACGGCTCCTACATGGTGGTCGAGCATTTTGTTGATGGCGTCGGCGACGGTGGCATCGAGCGGCACGGCCGCGATTTCCCGGTCACAAAGTTCCAGCACGCTCATAAACACCTCCTCCGGCTTTGCACTTCTCTAAGCCGGGTCCCGATCCGAGTCAGAGATGGGATTGATGAATTATGCTCGCGGCGAAGCCGTTGTCAAGTGTATTAAAGCGATATCGAGAATCACTAATTCACCGGAGCGGAAAACGAGAGCCTGCCTCCTCTCACGGTTTCTCGCTCTTGAATACCTTGCCGTCTTTCATCACGAACTGCACGTTTTCCAGTACTTTGATGTCGGACAGAGGATCGCCGTTCACCGCAATGATGTCGGCAAACGCTCCCGGCGCAACCACGCCGATCTTGCCTTCCATTTCGAGCATGGCAGCGGCACGTGAGGTTGCGCTCTGGATGGCGTCCATCGGCTGCATGCCCAGCTCCACCATGCGGGGGAACTCTTGCGCGATGGGCTCAGTCCAGGGAATTCCTCCCATGTCGGTACCGAAAACGATCTTCACCCCGCCTTTGAGCGCCTTCTTGAACGACTGCTCGTGAACCGAAACGCGCAGCCGGTCGCGCTGTCCGGCTGGCGTGTCCGCCGGGGCCCAGTCGCCGTAATACACACTGATCGTCGGCACATACCAGGTGCCTTGCTTCAACATCTGGGCGATCGCCGCATCGTCAAGATCAAGCCCATGCTCGATGGAGTCGCATCCGCCGTCAAGCGCCCGGCGCAGGCCGATGCCCCCATACACGTGGCAGGCAACTTTCTTACCCCAGCCGTGAGTTTCGTCCACCACCGCACGCAACTCATCGAGCGTCAGCGTGGGCTGGGAGACCAGTTCGCCGTTCTTGCCCACCCACGAACGATGCGTCATGTAAACCTTGATCCAGTCGGCGCCATGATCGAGTTGTTCCCGCGCCGCCTTCCGAGCCTCGACCGGGCCGTCGACGATCTGCACGCCCTTGGGCATGTCGAGCTCGGGAGCATAACCCTCCAGCGGATAACCGCCCGTGGTCGAGATGGCGCGGGTCGCGACAAATAAGCGCGGACCGGGGATATAGCCTTGCTCGATCGCCTCTTTAATGCCGACATCGCCATAGCCGGCGCCTTCGGTTTCTACGTCGCGCAGGGTCGTGAAGCCTTGCTCCAGCGCCCGCCGCGCAGAAACGGTAGCCCGCGCTGCACGCAGGGCCAGCGGTGCGTTCAGGATGTTGGCGTCGTATCCTCCCTGCGCTGGATCTTCTCCCTGCAAAAAGATGTGAGTGTGGGAATCGATGAGGCCGGGCAGCAGCGTCGCTTTCGACAAGTCAATCACGGCTGCGCCCGCGGGAATCTTCGCGCTTGCCGAGTCGACGACACTCTCGATGCGATTGCCGTGAATGACAATGACCTGGTCGCGCCGGGGCGCGGGAGACTTGCCATCGATCAGAGACCCGGCACGAATGACCGTCCAAGTGTTGGACGCAGCATTGTCTTTCTGTTGCGCAGCCGCTGGAATCACGGTCGCAAGAAGCAGTATCCACCCATAGTTCCAAACATGGTTCTTCATGTTGCTCTTCACTCTGGCATCTCCCGGTTGCCGCACAGGCTTTGGAATGGTGGAATTCTACTCTCACTTCCCCGCGACATAGGCATCGGCTTCGATTTCGACTAGCATTTCGGGCGAGATGAAAGCGCTCACCTGCACCATGGAAGTTGCGGGACGAATATCGCGGAAGAACTCTCCATGCGCCTTGCCGATCTTCTCCCACTCTGCGATGTTGATCACATACATGCGCGTGCGGACGACGTCCTTCACGCTCGCGCCAGCTTTCTGCAAGGCGCTTTCGATATTCTTCAACGTCTGCACGGCCTGGGCGTAGACGTCTCCTACGCCCACAACCTTGCCGTCCGGCCCGGTCGCGGTTGTTCCTGAGACGTGGATATAGGGTCCAACCTTCACTGCACGCGAGTAACCCACCACCGGTTCCCAAGGCGTGCCACTGGAGATGTTCGTTCTTTTCATTGGCGCGATCCTCCTGAACTTGATTCTATTCGTTGCAAACGCACTCCGATTAGCAGCCGACAGGTGCGAGTGCCAATAGATACTCTCTGCAACCATGTGCGTGTTCATAGACATCCCATGATTACGAAAAACGATAGGCGGGATAAACAAAAGTCACTTGCGTTTGTTCCGAGACTGGGATAACTAGTTACTAACGAACATTGGAAAGCCGTAAGCAACGCGGCTTTCAAGGAGCCCAAAGAGGCATGATTCCGGAATCTCATCCGCTGCGGCAGCTTTTCCAGGAATTGGTGGGACGGCACTATGCCCAGGAGATCGGTATTCGGGACCCACAGGTTGTAGCCTACGTTTCACATCTGCTGACGGAGTTCTGCGAGACCGATCAGTTGTTCAAGATTCATGACATCGCCGACCGTCCGGTGACCGACCTGGGCGAGATGCTGCTCGAGACCGATCCAGTCTACGGCCCTGCGCCGTCGTTTGACCGGGAACGCCAGGTGCGCAAGCACATTGGAGATTATGCGTTGTTCTTCGCCGGGATGTTTCCCGAGAGCATCAACCACTTCCGGCTGCGCCGCCATCGCCTGGAGAATTTTGTGGAGTGGATGAAGGCAGGAAAAGAAAGCTACTACATCGTCTCGAAGTTCGAGCACTTCGAATACGCCAAGGTGGCGCCGCTTTTCGCGCATCTTTCGCGCGAGTTCGAGGGCTGCGTTTACGGCCTCAACATGGTGAAGAATGACCTGCAGGAGATGCAGCACCCGATCGTGCGCACCAGCAGCGAACTGATCATGTAGTGTCGGCATCACGCTCAAACGCTCAAGTCCGGACGCCCTCCGATGCGGTAAAAGCTGAGAGCAGCGTTTCCTTGCACCAGCTTGCGGGTTCGCCGCAGTGATCCGAAATCATCGCCGGGATCAAACTTTTTTTCATGTTCCGCCACCACCAGTGACATGGCCCACACTACCGATGAATCGGCGAGTGCTGTAAGGGTCTCTTCGTAGGCGTGCTGCATGCGATATGGCGGGTCGAGGAACACTACGTCGGCGGCGACGTGCTGACGCCGCAGCCGCCAGAGAACTCCGGAAAGATCATCCCGGAGGATTTTGTAGCCGGACGCAATTCCCAGGCTTTGCAGGTTTTGCTCAATCAACTTTGCCGCTGCAACGGCGGTCTCTACGAAATACGCTTGCTTGGCGCCGCGGCTGATCGCTTCAATCCCCATCGCGCCTGTGCCGGCAAACAGATCCAGCCACACGCTGCCTTCGAGTGCCTCGGGATTACCGGCGGTGAGCACATTAAACAGTGTTTCGCGCAAGCGGTCGGAGGTGGGACGGATATCTGTCCCGCGCAACGACCGCAGAGGACGCCCACGGTATTTGCCCGCAATCACGCGCATGGCTCTGTACCTTCGCTCTGTACCTTCGCTCTGTACCTTCGCTTTGTACCTTCGCTTTGTACTTTCGCTCTGTACCTTCGATTATTTGCCGCTTTCGGAGCCAATATATCCGACCATGTAAAATACTTGTAGTAGCCAGACCTCATGCGAAGTTTCTCCATTCACGTCGGACGCCTGTTCGGAGTTGAGGTTCGGCTTCACCTGACGTTTCTGATACTGCCGGTATTCGTTTTCTGGACGGAATACAACAGCCACGGCTCAGCCAACGGACCGCGAGACCTGGCGCTGGTTGGAATCGTGCTGGCCTGTGTCGCGGCCCACGAAGTAGCGCACATGCTCGTCGCCCGGCGTGCCGGACTGATTCCCAAGGCGGTCATTCTTCTGCCGCTCAGCGGTGTAACTGTTTTCGACGAATCGCGCACGGAGCCTCAGCAGTCCGGTGCGGCAGTCTGGCAGCGGGATGTTCGCATCGCACTGACTGGGCCGCTGGTAAATCTTGTGTTCGCAGGGCTGGCAGCTGGCGTCATCTCCGTGACTGTTCCCGGAGCAAAGCTGTGGGAGTGGCCTTTCTTGCAGCCGAGCAACCTGCCACGCAGCCTGGTATGGGCCAACCTATATCTTGCTGGTGTGAATCTTCTGCCGGCTTATCCTCTCGATGGAGGCCGAGTTCTGCGCGCCTATTTTGCGCGCAGCATCGATCCTGCCGCTGCTACGCGCCGCGCTGTCTCGATCAGCCACGCCATCGCCATGATTCTGATGGTAGCGGGTTTGTTCAGCAATGCTTGGCTCACTATGGTGGGCGTGATTATCTTCTCGGCGGCGCAGCTTGAGGAACGCGCGGTCATCTTCCAATCGGTGCTCGACAATGTGCGTCTGGAAGAAGTCATGCTTACCGATTTCGCCACACTGTCACCAGCAGACACGCTCGAAGACGCGCTGGAAAAGGCAGTCCATTCTCTGCAGGATGACTTTCCCGTGGTGCGCGGCAGTGACATGGTCGGAGTGATTTCGCGGCAGCGCATACTGGAAGCGCTGCGCATGGAAGGCAACGGCTACGTTCAGGCTGTGATGAACAAGATTTTCGAAGTGTCGGTGCGGCAGGAGTCGCTCGCCACCGCCTTCCGCAAGCTCACGTCACGCAATCTCAGCATCATTCCGGTGGTCGAAGATCAGCGATTGGTAGGCATTGTCACCTTGCAGAACTTGATGCACTCGATGGCGCTGCTGGCGGAGAGCCGCAAGCTGCGGCGGGACGAGTCGAACTCCTGAGTACTCCTAATCCCGACTCAAAACAGCCTCACGGCTTTCGCCTGCCGTACTGCAGGAATCCGCTCGAGCTTCCTCAGCACATCGTCGGGCACGCGTCCATCCACATGAACGACGGCGATGGCCTCACGCGGCTCCGACGATGCTTCGGCGCTGCGGCGCCCCAATGAGAAGTCCGCGATGTTGATCTCGCCTTCGCCGAGGATCGTGCCCACTTTGCCGATTACGCCCGGAACGTCTCGATTGCGCAGGTAGATGAGGTTGCGCTCGAGCGGCGCCTCCACGTCGATGCCATCAATGTGAATGAGACGTGGCGCAGTTCCGTGCAAGACTGCGCCTTTCACCATGTGTTCTTCCGTGGAACTTTTCAGGAAGATGGAGAGCACGCTGCCGGCGCCACCGGTTGAAGCTTTCGCCTTGTGCGCTTCATGAATGCGAAGTCCACGAAGGCTGGCCAGGGACGCGGCATTGACCAGGTTGGCTTTCTCCTCCAGCGCCTGGTTGAGGATGCCCTTGATCGCCCCGTTGCGGATGAGCTCCGTCTTCCACTCCGCGATGTGGCCGCTGTAGCGCAACGAGATTTCCTCGATCGAGCCTTCGGAAATTTGCGCCAGGAATGCTCCCATGCGTTCCGCGAGAACGATGTAAGGCTGCATCTCGGCATACTCTTCTGCGGAAACCGAAGGCACATTCACCGCATTCTGTATGACGCCATGCTTCAGGTATTCCCGCACCTGCTGCGCAATCTGCACTCCCACGGCTTCCTGCGCTTCATACGTTTGCCCGCCGATGTGCGGCGTGAGAATCACATTCTCCATCGTCTGTAGCGGCGAACTCTTTAAGGGCTCCTCGTTGAAAACGTCGAGCGCCGCGGCGGCTACATGACCTTTTTTCAGCGCCTCCACCAGATCAGCCTCCTGCACCAGTTCCCCGCGCGCGCAATTCACCAGCCGGACACCTTTTTTCATCTTCTTGAGCGAGGCCTCGTTGATCATACCTGCGGTTTGCGGCGTGAGACCCACGTGCAGCGTGATGTAATCCGCGGCCGCGTAAAGTTCGTCCAGGCTAACCAGACGTATGGCCTGCTCCTTCGCCACGCTCACGGAAACAAACGGATCATGCCCGACAATCTCCATCCCAAAGGCTCGTGCCCGCCGTGCGACTTCCATGCCGATTCGACCGAGCCCGGCGATTCCCAGAGTTTTGCCCCGCAGCTCCGTGCCCTGCAGCGACTTCTTCTCCCATCGCCCGGCGTGCATGAGCGCGTCGGCGCGGCACAGATGGCGCGCCATGGCCAGCATCATCCCGAGCGTCTGTTCCGCTACGGCCACGGCATTTGCCCCGGGCGTGTTCATCACCGCGATGCCTTGGCGCGTAGCCGCATCCAGATCGATGTTGTCGACGCCCACGCCGGCCCGCCCAACAACACGCAGCTTTTTCGCATGGGAGAGTAGCGCCGCATCCGCCTGCACCGCCGAGCGCACAATCAGCGCGTCGGCCGACTCGAGATGGTCAGAGAGCTTACCCTCGAGTTGATCTGCGGTGAGGACGGTCCAGCCCGGCTCTTTCAATTGCTCAATCGCAGCGGCTGAGATTTTTTCGGCAATGACGATTTTCAAGAGAGAATTTATCCTTTTGGATTAAGACTTTTGCACCGACAAAACATTGACACGAAAATGACACCGTTCTGACACAGCTGCAGCGCCCGTCTCCTAGACTTTTCTCAGTCGGGACCAATCTTTCGTTGTCTATCGATATCGGCGTCCCGCAGGAGAACAGTCATGAAGATTGCGCAGACAGTATTTCTAACCGGGCTTCTCGCCCTAAGCATGGCGTGCGGTTACAGCAAGCCAGCCACGACTCCGCCGACCGCGGGAACAATGCCCACAATATCCGAACTCGCCCCCGCCAGCATGACCCACGGCATGCCGTCATTCGTTTTGACGGTTAACGGCACCGACTTCAGCGGCACCGCGACCATCTATTGGAACGGCATGGCTGAGACAACCACCTCTGTGAGCCCTGGCACGCAGTTGACGACCACGATCCCAGCAACAGACATTGCTACTCCGGGAACGGCGACCGTGACGGTGACTAATCCTGGCATCCCCGGTGGTGTGTACGGTGGCGGCACCTCGGCGGAAACGTCGGCCCCGACGACGTTCACCATCAACTAGTCCCAATCGACGAGTCGCCATTAACCAGTCCGGAGCGCTTCGCCCGCGCGTCTCGCTCCTTAGACTCCAACCGGTTGAGGTTTACTAGAGAGGCCGCGCGCGTACGCTTGCTGCGCCGCGCGCACCGCCGCTCCATACTCGACCGTTTTTCCAGTGCAACGCGCCAGCACATGCTCCAGCGCCCCCAGGATGCCAATCGTATCCAGGTAATCGTAGTAGCCGATGTGCGCGATGCGGAAAAGCTGGCCTTTCATCTCGCCTTGGCCATTGGCCACGACGGCATCGAACGACTCGCGGAATTCTTTGATGATCTTTCCCGAGTCAATCCCTTCGGGCGAGCGGACGGCGGTGAGCGCGGACGCGTGCGAGGCTGCAAAAAGCTTCAAACCCACTGCCTGAACACCTGCACGAGTCATCTCCGCGCAGAGTTCGGCATTGTCGACCAAGGTTTCGCGTCCCTTAGCCAGGTCGCCGTTTCCCATTCCGCGGATAAACTCCAAGGCAGCTCCTAAGGCCGCAAACAGCGATGTGGGCGGCGTGTAGGCGGATTCCCCTTTGGCCGCGGCCTTGCGTTCCTTGCGCAAGTCAAAGTAGAACCGTGGAGAAGTCGTCGTCTCCATCCGCCGCCAGGCCCGCTCGCTCACGGCGCAATACGCCAAGCCGGGAGGGATCATCAGCGCCTTCTGCGACCCGCCGATAATCACATCCACACCCCAGCCATCCACATCGAGATGGGTTGTGCCCAGGCCGGTGATCGCATCCACCACCAGCAGCGTGTCATCGCCGTTTGCGCGAACAATTTTGGCGATGCCTTGCACGTCGTGCCGCGCGCCGGTCGAACTCTCGGTCGCCTGCACAAAGACCGCACGCACGTCGGGAGTCAGTCTCGCGCGGATGTCGTTCAACGAGAACGTCTCTCCGTAAGGCGCACTCAGCACGTCCACATTGCAGCGGAAAGCCTTGGCCAGCCCGGTCCAGCGCTCGCCGAAATTTCCAGCCGTGAGCACCAAAACTTTGTCCCCTGGAGATGTCAGGTTCGAGACCGAGGCCTCCATCGCGCCGGTCCCCGAGCATGCCAGAACAAGCACGTCATTCTGGGTACCGATGAATTCCTTCATGTCGGCAAGCACGCGCTGGAACAGCGCCCGGAAGTCGGCGGTGCGGTGATGTGCGGTGAACGAAGCCATGGCCGTTTGCGCCGCCGGCAGCAGCGGCGTCGGCCCGGGAGTAAAGAGACGGTTCTTGCGCAGCATAGAAAAGAATCCCTCTCGAAGATGACCTACCAGTCTACCGGAAGCGCGCTGCATCGTGCGCGGAAGCCTTGAACAACGAGGCTCGGGCTTGCCGACCGTCTATAATCTCTTCATGAGCCTCGTTGAGCAAATCCAGAAAGACATCACCTCCGCCATGAAAGCACGCGAGGAGCAACGCCTCTCCACTCTGCGCATGGTCAAGAGCGCGCTCCAGAATCGCCAGATCGAGAAAATGGCGCCACTCGATGAAAAAGAGTCTCAGGCTGTCCTCACCACGCTGATCAAACAGCGTAAAGAGTCCGTCGAGCAGTTCACCAAAGGCGGACGCCAGGAGATGGCAGACAAAGAAGCCGCCGAGATCGTGCTGATTGAGACCTACCTGCCCAAAGCGTCGGGGGAAGCCGAAGTAGTCGCCGGAGTGAAGGCCGTGATCGCCGAGATGGGATCGCCCACCATGAAAGAAATGGGCACGGTGATGAAGAACGTCATGGCGCGTTTTTCCGGGGCGGGCATGCGGGTGGATGGGAAGATGGTCAGCGAGGCGGTGAAGCGGGAGTTGGCTGGCAAGTAGGCCCTAAGGTGAGTGCTACTTGCTCCTCTGCAATTCCCGATACGCCTCGCTCTTTGAAACCCCACGCTCCTTAGCCACTTTCTTGAGCGCGGCTTTCTCGTCGACCTTCTCTTCACTTATGATCTGCTCAACCCTCTGGCGGATACTCATCCCCGGCGCCGCGGAAGCCAGTGAGTCGGATTCCTCGGCCTTCCCGATCAGCAGCGTGATCTCGCCCTTCACGGCCTGACGCGCCTGCAATGTTGCGAGAATCTCTCCCGCGCGCCCGCGCAGAAATTCTTCATGCAGCTTGGTTACTTCGCGCGCGATCACAACATGCCGGGTCTCGCCCAGAACCTCGACAACATCTGAAAGCGCTTCGATAATCCGGTGGGGAGCTTCGTAGAAAACCTGGGTGCGCGGTGAGGTTTTGATTGCTTCCAGCGCAGCCCGCCGCTCGCCGCGTTTGGCTGGAAGAAATCCGCTGAAACGGAATGAATCAGTTGGCAATCCGCTCGCCACCAGCGCTGCCAGAAATGCCGACGCTCCGGGAAGCGGCACCACCGGCACATGATGCCGAATAGCCAGTGAAATCAGCCGGTATCCTGGGTCGGAAATCCCTGGCATACCCGCATCCGTCACCAGCGCGATGCTCGCGCCATCCTGCATTTCCTTCACCAGCTCCGCCGCGCGCGTCATCTCGTTATGTTCGTGGTAGCTGAGGGTGCGGGTCGTTATGCCGTAGTGGTTGAGCAGCTTCTGCGTCTGGCGAGTGTCCTCGCAGGCGATCTGGTCCACTTCCCTGAGCACCCGCAGCGCGCGTAGCGTGATGTCTTCCAGGTTGCCGATCGGTGTCGCAACAAGATAAAGAATCGGGCCAGGCGCGAGTGCAGACCCAGAAGTCTGCGGCTGGGCGGTTTCAGGCGTATCAGTCTCAGACTTGTCAACTTTGCGCCCGGCATCCTTCATGGCCGGAGTCTACCACCGCAGCAGCCGTAACTTCGTAGCCTCGCAAGCCGTTGTGCTATGGTACGCACGTTCCATCCGTGGAGACTTCTGCGTGACCGCCAACGATTTTCGCCGCCTGGCACTGGGTCTTCCTGAAACCACAGAACACGCTCACATGGACCACCCGGACTTCCGCGTCGCAGGCAAGATCTTCGCCACCCTCGGCTATCCTGCCAAAGGCTGGGGCATGGTCAAGCTCACCCCCGAGCAGCAACACTATTTCTCGAAGGACTATCCCGGCGTTTTCGTCCCTGCGAAGGGCGCATGGGGACGCAACGGCGCCACCACCGTGCACCTCAAGAAAGTCAGTAAGATCACATTGCAGAAAGCAGTCTCTGCGGCCTGGCGCAATACCGCTCCGAAGCGCCTTGCGCAACAATTCCCTGAGTAGACTTCAGCGTAAAGCATCAGGAATCCCGCTGAGCGCACCTCATCCAAAGCGGCTTCTCGCCGGCCGGCGAAACGCGCCCATGAAATCGTCCAACTCCTGGAGAGAGAACGGTTTTTTCAGCACTGGCGATGCCGTGATAAAAGCGAACTTCTGTTTGGGATTCTTCTGACGCAGGGCATCGATAAGTTTGGCGCCCCCGGCATTAGAACTGCGGAGGAATTTCAACGCGATGAGAACCACGTCATGAGGTCCTTTGTCGGAGTAAATGCGGAGCGCTTCACTGCAGTTTGGCGCAAGTCCAACTTCATAACCGAGCTTGTTGAGCATGACGCCGGTAGCTTTCAAGACCGCATCTTCCGCTTCAACCACCAGGACCTTCATGGATCGCCCCCTTGTTTCTTCTTCGAAATGTTAGACAGAAACACAATCCGACGAAAGAGACGACTATGGTGCCGGGAGCCCCGCAAGCCGGGGTGTCTGGATTTTCCGGCTGCTATAGCTATCCCAGTCAGAATTGACGCAATCGGACCCGGCCCCTAGAATCAGAATAGATCTTGTTTTTCTCACAAACGTCTCAGAAACCATGCCTCTTTACGAATATGAATGCGAGAAGTGCGGTCATCGGTTCGAGAAAATCCAGAAATTCTCCGACAAGATGGTCAAGAAGTGTCCCGAATGCGGCGGCCGGGTGGAGCAGATGATTTCCGCGCCCGCCGTGCAGTTCAAGGGATCGGGCTGGTACGTCACCGACTACGCGAACAAGTCCAACGCGCCCAGCTCCGACGGCGGGGGGAAGGACTCAAAGAGGGAAGAAAAGTCCAAACCGGAGGGTTCGTCGAGGGACAGCTCATCGAAAGAGAGTTCCAGCAAAGACGGTTCGTCGAAAGAAAGTTCCGCGAAAGAAGGTTCGGCGAGGGAAAGCACGAACCGAGTCAGTTCATCCCGCAAACCCGACAAGCGCAAATAGGTCTTCACTATTTCAACTCCGGTTATTCCAACTCCGGTTATTTCAGTTCCCGCTCGAAGTGATCTTCAATCATGTGAAACAGGTGCTCGCGCGCATCGCTGCCAGAGATGCCGTGGGTCTTGTTGGGATAGATCATTAGCCGGAATTGTTTGCCCGCCTTGATTAGAGCGTCAATCATCTGACTGCTGCTCTGGAAATGCACATTGTCGTCGCCCGTACCGTGGGCCAGCATCAGCGCTCCGTGCAGATTGGCGGCTGCCTTGGTCATATCGGATTCGGCATAGCTCTTCGCCTCGTCCTTCAGCAAGCCCATGTAGCGCTCGGTGTAGATCGAGTCATAGTTGACCCAATCGGTCACCGGCGCCACCGAAACTCCCGCGCGGAACCGGTCGGAGTGCGTCATCGCGTAGAGCGTCATCGAACCGCCGTTTGACCATCCCCATATCGCAACGCGATCTTTGTCGAGCTGCGGGTATTCGGCGAGAACCTGATCGAGCGCTGTGATCTGATCTTTCAGTTCAATCACCCCGAACTCGTGGCGAATCGCGGTCTGGAACTTCCGGTCGCGGCCCGGAGTTCCGCGATTGTCGACCGAGAAAATTGCGAAGCCCCTGCGCGACAGAATCTCATCGAAGGGATCCTCTGGTTGTTTCAGGACGGTCTGTGCCCCAGGCCCTCCGTAGATATGAACGATCAACGGAACCTTGCCGCTCGCCAGGGCTTCCGGAGGCAGCAGCAAACGTCCGTAAAGCGTTGTCCCGTCGTCCGCCTTGAACTCCATGAACTTCGGCGACCGCAGTCCGTATTCCGCAAATTCATCGCGCGCCTGCCACACGGAGGAACATGCGCCGCCTACTGCGCATAACGACATCCGCGGCGCTGTCTGAGGACCTGAGAATGTTTCCTCGTAGTGCTTGCCATCCTCGGAAAACTGGGCCGAGTAAACTCCCTCATCGTGCGTGAGTTGCTGCAAGCCAGTTCCATCCAGCTTGACCGAGAAAATATGCCGTTGCCTCGGATCGCCTTTGTTAGCCGAGAAAAATACGGCGCTGGCAGATTCGTCGACACCCTCGATTCCCAACACTTCGTAGTCGCCCTGCGTGAGTTGCCGCTCCAGCTTTGCGTCGGCGGCGAGCGGATTCTGTTTGTCAAAGCTGTAGAGGTAGAGATGCATGTTCCCGTCGCGCCAGCTCGGCCACAGGAAGCCGCCGCTGGAATTCAGAAAGCGAACCTCTACATGTTCGAAATCGATCCATGCGCCGGGAGTGGTTTCTGTCAGAACGATCCGCGATCTGCCCGACTTCGCATCCACGAAATACAGATCCATCTTGTCCTGGGTGCGGTTAAGAACTTCCGCCCAGATCACGCCCTCGCGGACCCAGCCAAAGCGCGGGATGTAGGAGTCTTCGTCATTAGTCAAGGAAATCCAGCGAACCTTGCCCTTGTCTGCATCCACGACGCCCAGCTTCACCGCCGGATTAGGATCTCCCACTTCGGGATATTTTTCGTTGTCTACCGTCGGATGCGTCGGGCTCAAGTTGACGAGGGGATAGCTTGGCACCTTGGTTTCATCCATGTGCAGAAAGATGATCTGCCGGCTGTCAGGCGACCAGAAATAATTGCTGCGCACGGCCAGCTCTTCGGCGTAAACCCAGTCGATGTCACCGTTGAACACGTTCTCCCCGGCATCCTTGGTGAGCTGCTTCTCCTCCCCACCGCTCACCGGCCGGACATAAAGGTTGTGCTTGCGAACATAAGAAACATGGCTGCCATCGGGAGAAAACTTGGGGTCGACGCTGGGGTCGGGCGCCGAGGTGAACTGCACGGCGGTGCCGGTCGCCAGATCAAAAAGCCAGAGCTGTCCTTGGGAATCGAAAATCAGGTGCTTCGAATCCGGCGCCCACAGGTAGGCCGCGACGTGATAGCGCGTCAGGCGCTCGCGTTCGCGCTCATCCTTCACTTTGGTGGCGTCGGGCGCCAGCGACGCCAGTTTGGCGGCGCTGACCAGCACTTTCTTCTCACCCGTTGCGGCATCCACATACCACAGCTCGCCGTGTTCCCCCTCGTCGTCGCGCTGCACGTATGAAAACTTCGTGCCGTCGGGACTCCACTCCATGTTTTCCGGACCGCGGCCGGTGAGCCCTCCGGGCGCGAACATCGCCTCAATCGTAAGCGGTTTTACCGTCGAGGACGATTGCGCCCAAAGGGGCGCCAGGAAACCAGTTAGAAGGATTGGAGCAAGAGTGGCGAATGAAATCTGTTTCTTCACGATGAAACCCCACAAATAAAAATAGAAACGGGAGCGCGAGGCGCGAACGAAAGAGTTTACACCGGCGAGGACCACTCGTGAGGCGACTCCGGCCCCGGAACAGGGCGGAAGCGGCGTTTCCGCGTGTTAGAATTGAGGCTGGGCCACCTCTGGATGCTTCTAGAAATAGAAAACCTGTTGCGCCTGCAAGAAGCGGATAAGGCAATCCGCCGCCTGCAGGATGAAATCGCCGAACTCCCCAAACGCGTCGCTGCCATCGAGCATAAGTTAGCCGGACACCAAGGCCGAACTGGAAAAGGCTCAGGGCTGCCGTCAAAGCCGATGAAGCCGCCCGCCGCAAGTACGACACCGCAATCACAGACCTTCGCAGCAAGATCTCCAAGTACCGCGACCAGTCTCTCGACGTAAAAACCAACGAGCAGTACAAGGCGTTGTTGCACGAAATCCAGTTCGCTGAGAAAGAAATCGCCGCGACTGAAGACAAGATCCTTGAGCTGATGGTGAATGCGGATGCGCGTGACAAAGAAGTAAAGGCCGCGCAGGCTGAACTGAAAGCCGAAGCCGCCGAGATCGAAAAAGAAAAGGATGACGCCCGCCAGCGCACAGCTGAAGACGAAAAGCAGCTTGCCGAGTGGCGCGCCAAACGGGATCAGATGCGGGCCGGCGTCAATGAGGATCTCCTGCGGCACTACGAGCGCGTTTCCAAGTTTCGCGGCAGCGGCATCTCCGAGGTGCTCGATCACAAATGCATGGCCTGCCAGGTCATGCTGCGGCCGCAGACCTATAACGACGTCCGCACCGGCCAGCAAACCGTGGTTTGCGATTCCTGCCAGCGCATCCTCTACTTCAATCCCGCGAACGAAATGCTGGCGCTTGAGCCTGAACACAAGCGCTCCCGCCGCCACCATCCCAAGATCGATGCTCCTCAGGCCTGGTACTACCGCCAGGAATTCGCCGACGCCGGCGAGGTTTTTCTGTGCTTGAACAATGCCTCGGGCCAGGCTACCCGTCGAGTCTTCGACATGCATACCGGCCGGCTCATCGGCGACATCCTCATCCGCGAAGGAGATTTTCGTCATGCCTTTCCGGAAGACATTACCGGCGCCATCCGCCTGAACGGAAGCTGGACGGAGCACGAAATGGAAACCTGGGGCACCGAAATGCCCATGACGGCGCTTGATTCGCTTCACGTTGATCTGGAGGCCGCACAGTACGAAATGCGTACCCGCACTTCCGGCAAGACCGAGAAGCCCGCCACCGTTCCCACCGAGCAAGCCGCCAGCTAGGCTCGCAGCGTTTAAGATTGCTGCATGCCCAAGACGACCAGCCGTCCGAGCATTCCCATTGTCAAGATTTCCCCGCGCGGCGCATCCCGCCTGAAAGACGGCCACGTCTGGGTCTATCGCTCCGACATCGTATCGGCCGAAGGCGTTCCCCCTGGCTCACTGGTCAGAGTACTAGATCATCGCGGCCAGCCGCTCGGCAGCGCGCTCTATTCCAGCTCTTCGCAAATCGCCATCCGCCTGATTTCGCACGAGCCTGTCGCCGACTTCCCGGCGTTGCTTCGCCAGCGCATCGCCGAAGCCATCGCCTATCGCGAACGGATCGTCCACGACACCAACGCCTACCGCATCATCTTCAGCGAAGCCGATTTCCTTCCCGGCCTCATCGTCGATCGCTACAACGACATTCTCTCGATGCAGATCCTCACTCAGGCCATGGACGCCGAGATCGTGCGCCAGACGTTGACTTCAGAGCTGACCGAGCAGACTGCATCCGGCGTCCATCGTCGAGCGTGTGGACCCGCGGGTCCGCCAACTCGAGGATCTGCCGCCGCGCGCCTCCGGCCTGGTGCAGGGCGAAAAAGCCTCCACCATCTTCACCATGAACGGCGTCCAGTTCCACTTCGACGCGCTCGAAGGCCAAAAGACCGGAGCCTTCCTCGACCAGCGCGAGAACTATGCCGCCGCCGCCCAATACGCCCACGGCGAAGCCCTCGACGTCTTCTGCTATCAGGGAGGCTTCGCGCTTCATCTGGCTCAGCGCTGCTCCCACGTCACCGGCATCGACAGTTCCCGGCCTGCGCTCGAAGTCGCCGACCAGAACGCCGCGCTTAACCGCCGCGACCAGAGCCAGCCGGAGATCGAATGGATCGAAGCCAACGCCTTCGATCTGCTCAAGGACTACTCCGCCTCCGGTCAGCGCTACGACACCATCGTCCTCGACCCGCCCGCCTTCGCCAAGAGCAAGCGCGACCTCGATGCCGCCCTCCGCGGCTACAAAGAACTCAACCTGCGCGCCCTGAAGATGCTGCGCCCCGGCGGAGTCCTGGTCACCTGCTCCTGCTCCTACCACGTCAGCCAAGCCGACTTCCTGGAAATGCTGGCCGACGCCGCCCGCGACGCCCACCGCACCCTGCGCGCTGGTCGAGGTTCGCGGACAGGCCAAAGACCATCCGATCCTGCTAAATGTCCCGGAAACCGCCTATCTAAAGTGCGTTATTGCC
This sequence comes from uncultured Acidobacteriaceae bacterium, assembly GCA_963800575.1. Classification (GTDB taxonomy): domain Bacteria; phylum Acidobacteriota; class Terriglobia; order Terriglobales; family Acidobacteriaceae; genus Sulfotelmatobacter. The sequence goes on along the minus strand of CAWDBN010000013.1, from coordinate 119,556 downwards.
ATCGTAAGTCAATGAAAATAATCATATATACATACTTGACAATAATACACTCATATTTTATGCTTCCTTTGTGCTGAATAAGCATCTAACGACTTGAACCGGCACTGCCGAATTCCTAAGAAACCAGCACAGAAGGAGATTTTGACCATGACCGTACTTACCCGTTGGGAGCCTTTCCGTGAGTTTTCCACCCTGCAGGACCGCATCAACCGCGCCTTCCGCGAGTCCTATCGCGAAGGTGGGCAGGATGAGTCCCTGACCACCTCAAGCTTTGCCCCCGCCGTCGACGTCTACGAAGACGAGCACAACGTCACGTTGAAGATCGAAGTCCCGGGCATCGACGAGAAAGACATTGACGTCCGCCTCGAGAACAACACCCTCACCGTGCACGGCGAGCGCAAGATCGAGAAAGAAGAGAAGGAAGAGAACTACCGCCGTGTGGAGCGCCAGTACGGCAGCTTCACCCGCACCTTCACTCTGCCCACCACCGTGGATTCCGAGAAAGTCTCGGCAACCTACGACAAGGGCGTGCTGAAGGTCACTCTGCCCAAAAAGGCCGAAGCCAAGCCCAAGCAGATCAAAGTCAACGTGGGCGGGACCAAGGCGGAGACCGAGAAGACCATCGAAGCCAAAGGCCCCAGCAAAGCCGCGTAAGCTGGAATGCTTATGTCGGGACAGCCGCCCTCGGCTGTCCGTCCGGGCGCAGCCCGGTCTACAATCTACGGGAGGCGGCAGAAACTGGCTGCCTCCCGTTTTCGTTGTAGCGCCGGCAGCTTGCCCTGAGCACAGCCGAAGGGTCCCGCCGGCTGTCGTTACCGAACTACGAAATTAGAATACAGGAGTTTCCCATGCCCATCCGTTGGGACAAATTCACCGTAAAAGCGCAGGAAGCCGTCCAGCGCGCCAACGACCTTGCCTCCGAGCACGGCAACCCTGAGCTTCTGCCCATCCACCTGCTCGCCGCCCTGCTCGAAGACAAAGAAGGCATCGTCGCGCCCGTGCTCGAAAAAATCGGCATCGGCCCGCAGGCCGTTCTCAGCGACCTCTACCGCGAGATCGAGAAGCTTCCCAAGGTCTCCGGAGAAGCGGCGCAGGCCACGCTCTCGAACGCCGCCAACAAGCTGCTCGAGCAAGCCTTCAAAGAGGCTTCCAATTTCAAGGACGAATACGTCTCCACCGAACACCTGCTGCTCGCCATCACCCATCTCAAGCAGGATGCGGCCCAGCAGATTCTCGCGCGTCACGGCGCCACGCTACGATGCAATTCTGAAAGCGCTGACTGCCGTCCGCGGTTCGCAGAAAGTCACCGACCAGAATCCCGAAGCCAAATACCAGGCGCTCGAACGCTACGCCCGCGACCTGACCGAGCAAGCCCGCCGCGGCAAGCTCGACCCCGTGATCGGCCGCGATGAAGAAATCCGCCGCGTGGTGCAGGTTCTTTCCCGCCGCACGAAAAATAATCCTGTGCTCATCGGCGAACCCGGCGTAGGCAAGACCGCCATCGTCGAAGGCCTCGCCCAGCGCATCATTTCAGGCGACGTGCCCGAAGTTCTCAAGAACAAGCGCGTAGTCGCACTCGACCTCGGAGCCATGCTGGCCGGAGCGAAATATCGCGGCGAATTCGAAGACCGCCTGAAGGCCGTCTTGAAAGAAATCGAAGACTCGCAGGGCCAGGTCATTCTTTTCATCGACGAACTGCACACCCTGGTCGGCGCCGGAGCCGCTGAAGGCGCCATCGATGCCTCCAACATGCTGAAGCCCGCGCTGGCTCGCGGCGAACTGCGCGCCATCGGCGCCACCACGCTCAACGAATACCGCAAGTACATCGAAAAAGATGCCGCCCTCGAGCGCCGCTTCCAGATTGTTTTCGTCGGCGAGCCCAATGTCGAGGACACCATCGCCATTCTTCGCGGCCTGAAAGAGAAATACGAAGTGCATCACGGCGTCCGCATCAAAGACTCGGCCATCGTCGCCGCCGCCACGCTTTCGCATCGCTATATCTCCGACCGCTTCCTGCCCGACAAGGCCATCGACCTGGTCGACGAAGCCGCCGCCTCGATTCGCATCCAGATCGATTCGCTTCCTACCGACATCGATCAGCTCGAGCGCCGCGCCACGCAGCTCGAAATCGAAAAGCAGGCGCTGAAAAAAGAAGACGATGCCAACTCCCGCGAGCGCCTGTCCGTCATCGAAAAGGAACTCGCCGACATCCGCGAGAAATCGACTGCCCTCAAAGCCAATTGGAAAAAAGAAAAAGATCTGATCGCCCGCTCGCGCGAGCTGAAAGAGAAAATCGAGAAGCTCAAGATCGAAGAGCAGGCCGAAGAGCGCAAAGGCAACCTGCAGCGCGTCGCCGAAATCCGCTACGGATTGTTGCGGCAAGCCGAAGAAGAATTAAAGCAACTGTCGGCCAAAATCGACGGCAAAGCCGCGGGCGCGCCGCGCATGCTGAAAGAAGAAGTCGACGAAGAAGACATCGCCCGCATCGTCTCCAAGTGGACCGGCATCCCCGTCTCGAAAATGCTCGAAGGCGAAGTGAAAAAGCTGGTCACCATGGAAGACCGCCTGCGCCATCGCGTCATCGGCCAGGACCAGGCCCTCGAGCGCGTGGCTCGAACGCCATCCGCCGCTCCCGCGCCGGACTCAGCGATCCCAAGCGCCCCATCGGCTCGTTTATTTTTCTCGGTCCAACCGGCGTCGGCAAAACCGAACTCGCCCGCGCCCTCGCTGAATTTCTTTTCGACGACGAGCGCGCCCTGCTCCGCATCGACATGTCCGAATACATGGAGAAGCATTCGGTCGCCCGCTTGATCGGCGCGCCTCCGGGCTACGTCGGCTATGAAGAAGGAGGCCAACTCACCGAGCAGGTGCGCCGCCGTCCCTACGCGGTCGTGCTGTTCGACGAAATCGAGAAGGCGCATCCCGACGTCTTCAACGTCCTGCTGCAGGTCATGGACGACGGCCGCCTCACCGACGGCAAAGGCCGCGTTGTGGACTTCAAGAACACGATTCTGATCATGACCTCGAACATCGGGTCGAGTTACCTGCAAGCCGACCACGTGCAAACGCCGGAAGAATTCGAGAAGGCCAGCGAACAGGTGATGAACGCGCTGCACGGCCACTTCCGGCCCGAGTTCCTGAACCGCGTCGACGACATCATCGTCTTCGCGCCGCTCGGCAAGGAACAGTTGGTCAAGATCATCGAGCTGCGTCTCGAAGACGTGCGCCGCCTGCTGGCCGATCGCAAGATTTCGATCGAACTCAGCGACGCTGCCAAGGACATGCTCTTCACCCAGGGCTACGACGCGAACTTCGGCGCCCGTCCGCTGAAGCGCGCCATCCAGAAGCTGGTGCAGGATCCGCTGGCCCTCAAGATTTTGGACGGAGAAATCCTGCACGGCGACCACGTCATCATCGATGCCGACAAGAAAGCCGGCAAGATGAAATTCGAAGTCAGCAAGCGCGTAGGAGAAAAAGAGCCGGCAAAAGCGAAGCGGTAAAACGAAATTGGATTGTCATCCCGAGCACAGCGAGGGACCTTGGTGTTTGCTCGCATCAACAACACAGATGCCACAAGCGGAAGCCATGATCCCTCCCTGCGCTCGGGATGACAGCGTTTCTTGGTGGCTACCTACTTTCGCACGAAAGCTTCCACTACCTCAGGCGATGCGACCAGGAGCCACGCGATTACCACCCGCGCCATGATCTGGACACCGTAAAACCAGAAGTGCCAAGTCAGATCCCTCGCCGCGGCGGAAACCGCCGGAACCGATCCCGCAATCCCGATAACCATAATGACAATCGCGCACCAGCGCGCCCAATTATGCAGCCGATAAAGGCCCCACCCCACCATCGCCCAACCCGCGCCGACCGAGATGGCCGTCTGTGGCCCGGTCAGCTCTCGCCCGTACGTCACGCCCGTTCCCAGCGTCGTTGAAAGTGTGCCAGGCGCTGCCAGCTCGATGATGCCGACCGTAGCAAGATATCCCGCGACCAGAAAAAACAGAACCGCGATCACGGTGACACTGGCCGGGCGCTCCATAGCGATGAGAGTACCGCAGTTTCACCGAAGAGTGTCAGTTAGATCTGTGGCAAACTAACTCCATGCCCAGCCTGACTCTCGGTGACTTCGAACTCAGCGTCTTCTCCGACGGCACTTACCCGCTCGACGGCGGCGCATTTTTCGGCGTCATTCCCAAGATCATGTGGTCGCGCAAAGTTGTGTCGGACGAAAGGAATTATGTCCAGGCCGGGCTCAACTCGCTACTCATCCGTACCGGCAAGCAAACTGTGCTGGTGGAAACCGGCATGGGCAACAAGCTGTCGGAGCGCATGATCAAATTCTACGGCCAGCCAGCGCAGTTGCTGACAAATCTCAGTGCTGCCGGAATCGCGCCCGAAGAAATCGACATCGTCATCAACACCCATCTTCATTTCGACCACTGCGGCTGGAACACCATCCATGGCAAAGACGGCAAGATCGTCCCCACATTTCCGCGCGCAAAATACTACGCGCCCGAGGGCGAATGGCAATACGCGCGCCGTCCCAGCGAGCGTGACGCCATCAGCTACATCCCCGAAAACTACGATCCGCTGGTCCAAAGCGGCCAGATGACGCTGCTCAAAGGCGGCGAAGAAATCGTCCCGGGCATTTCCGTGAAAACCTATCCCGGCCACACCGCACACATGCAAGCCGTGATCGTCGAAAGCGCAGGTCGCACGGCCTGCTACACCTCAGATCTCATCCCAACCACCGCACACATCGACATCACCTGGGGCATGAGCTTCGACCTCTACCCGCTCCAGACCGTCGAAAGCAAGAAGCAGTACTACGCGAAGGCGATTGCAGAGAAATGGCTGACGGTCTTTACCCACGACCCGAAAGTCCCATGGGGGTATGTGGAGAAAGATCAAGCTGGGAAGATGGTGGCGAGCGCGGCTTAGACGGTCTCGCGGATGAGCGTCTGACCTGAACCTGTCGAAGGGGCGCTACACAGCCTGGCTTCGAAGAACTCTTCCACCCGAGCCAGAATCTCGACCGCGCTCTTCGACTCGTAGATTGCCTTGCGCAGCCCCGCTCCACCCGGCACGCCATGCGTGAACCAGGAGGCGAACTGCTTCATCTTGCCGACCGCATCCGGCAGCTCCTCTTCAATCAGCATCTGGAAGTAGGTGCGGATCATCTGGTAGCGATCGGCCTCGGAGGGCTCGTCGTAGGATTTGGAAGCTGCCCCCACGTCAGCATTTTCCATCCCCACGCAATACTGCTGAATCTGCCGGAAGATCCACGGATTCGACGGCGCAGTCCGTCCAATCATCACCGCATCGCAGCCAGTCTGCGCGACTCATGGCGCAAGCGTCCTCCGGCGTGCGGATGTCGCCATTCCCGATCACCGGAATCCTTCACCGCGTCTTTGATCGCTGCAATCCACTCCCAACGGGCATTTCCGCTATATCCCTGCTCCCGCGTACGTGCGTGCAACGCGACTGCCGCCAGCCCGCACGATTCCGCCATCCGCGCCAGCTCCACGCAAACGATTTCGTCGTCGCTCCATCCCGCGCGGAACTTCACCGTGAACGGAACCTTCACCGCGGCCCGCACCGCCTCAAAGATGCGGCCAATTGCCGGCAGATCGCGCAGCAGCCCGGAGCCACCGTTGCACTTCACGACTTTCTTCGCCGGACACCCCAGGTTCAAATCGACCAGATCGAAGCCCAGCCCCTCGACCATGCGCGCCGCCTCCGCCATCACTTGCGGATTACTGCCAAAAAGCTGCGCCGAGATGGGATGCTCGTCTTCATAGAAATGGAGGTAGCGCTTGGCCTTCTCGTCCTTCTTGCGGAGTACACCATCAGCCGAGGTGAACTCGGTCATGATCAGCCCGCAGCCGCCCAGGTTGCGAATGAACCGCCGGAAGACCGTGTCAGTAACGCCAGCCATCGGCGCCAGCACAGTGGCAGGCGCGATGTTGATATCGCCAATGGATACGCTGGCAGGGACGGGCTTCAGATCCTCTACCTGGCGGATAACCGTACCCGCCTCACCCGAGTTGTCCCACGACTTGCGCACAGATCTATTCTACTTGCCCCTGTCTACTTGCCCCTGCAAAACAAAACCCCCGCCGGCGGGCGAGGGCTGAGGTTCCGTGGTATCCGCGTTAATCCGCGAAAATCCGTGGCAAAGACTTAGTTCTTCGCGGCCGTCTCGGCCGGCTTAGCCGGCGGCGCGTTCTTGGCGTACTTGCGGCGGAACCGCTCCACGCGTCCAGCAGTATCCATCAGCTTCTGCTTCCCGGTAAAGAAGGGATGGCACGCCGAGCAGATTTCTACACTGATATCACCCTTATGGGTGGACCGGGTAACAAACGCATTGCCGCACGCGCAATGCACGCGCACTTCGTTATAAGCAGGATGAATGGCAGGTTTCATATAGGTTCAGACCTCAACACGAATCCTTAGATTCTACCGGAATGCCCCAGGATTCAGCAATCCGGAGTCCCCCGCAGTCAGCTCTCAGCGATCAGCCAAACGGAGCGAGCTCAAAAGCTGAGAGCTGACGGCTGAGAGCTGAGAGTTCCCTAGAAGCGGAACTGATACGACACCTTAACAAAGAATTGCCGGCTGTCGTTGATATATCCCTTGGGAGTGTTGAACACGCCTGTCCCGGGAACCACATCCAGGTTCTGCAGATCGCTGTTATAGCCCACATAAATCGCCGTCCCCGGATGCACCAGGTAAGTGACCAGGAAGTCCGCATTGAACTGCTTCTCGGTCGGAAGGTAAGTGTACGGATAAAACGTGTTGCCCGGCGTGTTCGCCAGAACGGAGTTGTACTGCAGGATCACGCGCAAAGAAAGCTGCGGCGTAAACTGCCAGTTCCACTGGCTCCGCGCAATGTGGTTATTGAAAATACCTTTCCCGATCAAGGCTCCCGGTGGCGCTTGTGAAAGCGCAAAAAGATACTCGTTCTCGGTCGCCCGCAAGCGCTCAAACAGATAAGTGTTTTCAATCTTCAACGGCTTGATGGGACGGAACGTCAACGTCGCAGCACCTGTATCCAACCGCGAAAGAAGGGACTGCGGCAGCGCGTTCTGCAGAGGCAGCGGCAGCTCAGTCGTCGGCACAAAGTTCGCGCCGTCTCCCCAATAGTAGTTCGCTCCAACTGTCACCTTCGGGAAGTAGCTCGTCTGGAACGAAGCTCCGCTGCGGTGCTCGTGATAGTCCTGGTTGTGGTTTACGGACAAGCCGAGAAAGAGAAAATCCTGCGGCCGCAACCGCTCCCGCATTTCCTGGTACGGGAGCAGATAGATTACCGTCTGTCCTCGTCCTTGAATCGCCAGGTAAGGATCGTAATAGGTGTCGAGCCGGTTGCCTTCATGATCGAATACGTAGCGCTGGTTCAGCGATGGTCCCCAGTCCACGATCCAGCCCCGCTTCGGACGGAAGCGGTAGTCAATCACATGGTAAAGATCGCGGATGTCCACCCGGTTCACGAATCCGGGCACAGTTACGAACCCCGGACTGATGTCGTCATAAATTCCTTCGTAGGAAAAGTGCAGCCCCTCTCGCTTCAGGTCCAGCTTGTCCGCCGGTCCCGCATAATAGTTGCCGTTGCTGAAATTGCCATTGCTGGCATTGCCGGAGCTGAAAGGGAACAGGTTGTACTCACAGGTGGTTTCCGGGTTCCCGTAAAAATATGCATTCAGTCCCTGCAGGTTGCTCGAAGTTACCACTCCCTGACCTTCCAGGGTCCAGTTGGGGTTGAACTTCAAGCGCGCGTCCAGGCCGCCCACGCGGTTAAACTCGCCGGTCGTCGGGCACTCCCAATCGGTGTAAACCGCTCCCACACTCGACTGCTTGAAGATGTCGCGGCTCACCCGCGCAATTGTGAAGTACGACCGGTCACCATAAAGACTGTCTGAACAGATCGGAGACGTAGCCGGGCAAAAGCTTGGCACGGCCAGCCCCGGCGCGCGATCATCGCTCGTCATCAGCCCTACCGAATATGGCCCTTCCTTCCCGGTCAGCCGGATTCCCGCCGATGGGTCCTGAATATTGCGCGTGAAAAACAAATCGAAAGGCGTGCGAAAGTAGTCCTCGTTCTCCAGAAAGAACGGCCGCTTCTCCGGAAAATACACTTCGAAACGCTGGTTCACCGTGATCTGCGGATCCTCCGATTCCACCTGGCTGAAATCAGGATTTGCAGTCAGATCCAGCACAAAGTGGTCATGGATCACGAACTTCGCGTCCATGCCGGCCTGCCCCTGCACCTCCGCATTCTGAAAGAACGGATTGTACGGATCGACCGTGTCCAGCGACCGGAAGCCGCGCAGGATTCCGTAGGGAATCAGCTCGATGTCCCGCCCCGGAGAAATTCCTTCCAGCCCATACAGCGTCGCTGCCTGCCCCAGTCGTCCTTGCAATCTGGAGGAAATCTCCGGCCAGAACGAATCCTCATTCTTGCGAATGATTCCCCGATACAGAATGATTCCCCACTCCTGCTGTTTCGTCGCTGGAAAGCGCAAACTCTTAAACGGAATCGCCATCCACACCACAAAGCCGCGGCTGGTTACTTTGCCCCGCGAATCCCATACCGTGTCCCACGAGGTATCCCAGTTCCCGCCGGTCTCGTCCCGCGAAGCCTCGGTGTAAATCGCATCCCATTGCACCCCGAGCGGCGTAGTCTGGAATTCATACGCGCGCCGCCGGTCATGAAACGTGTCGAACATAACCGCGACTTGATCGTCGTCCGCAATATCTTCACGCGGCGACATTCGCGCCCGCACTTTCTTCGGATCGTCGAAACACACAAACACGATGTACAGATTCTTCCGGTCGTAGCCCAGATACGCTGCAGTCTCTTCTGAAACTTTCTCTCCATCGTGCGGATTGCGTTGCACGAAGCCCGTCACCTTCGCCATCTGCAAGGCGATCTCGCCTTCGGGGTTCATGCTCAGGAAGTCTTCCAGCGCCGGCGCGCGGCTCAATCGCGGAATGGTTAGCGCCGGCGGAGCAAGCGCATGGCTCGGCGCCGCCGTTGGTGGCTGATTTTGCAGGGTTGCCTGGGGATTTTGCACAGTCGTATTTTGCAGCGCCGGAGTCGCGCTCCAACCAGACTCCACCACACCCGGCAGCGTCAGCAAACCTGCCAGCAAAAACCTTAGAAACCTTTTGGATGAAAAGGTGCGAATTCGTCCCGAACGCAAAGTGCCCTCGGTTCCTCGTCTCTCACGAGGAATTCAGCAAGATACACCATGAGCGTTTCCCGTGACAGCAAAACTGCTTTGGTGACGGTTTAGCGAACACGACTAGGGCGAGGTTTAACCAGCGTCGGGAATCCAATCGTAGAATCTCTAGGATTCGAAGAGCGACCGCGGCAGCCCCGATTGCCGAACAATAGACATCAAGGTCCCGACCCGCAGCTCATTATGGTCGGGAACGGGCACGGTGACAGTCGAGTTCTCAGTCCGCGTCTGCATCACGACATGGCTGCCCCTGCGCCGCACCTCAGAGAATCCATGGCGAGAGAGGATCGCGCAGACCTCGCGACCGGACAGCACACGCAGCCTAGCCAACCTCGACCTCAAGCCGGGTTACAAACAGTTCGGAATGCCCACGTCTTTCGACTTCCGTCGGGTCCGCCGTTTCAAAAAACAACTCAAGAGCCTCTTGCAGGTTCTTACGCGCGGATTCAATCGTGTCCCCCTGGCTGGCAACGTCCAATTCGGGACAAAGGGCAACGTAGCCGTCGCCTTCACGTTCAATAATTGCGGTGACTTGTCGCAGATGTTTCATTTGGCTCCCGCCGATCATTGTCACATTCTAGAACAACAGAATTCAGAACAACGAGCTCTGCCGCCGGCTCGGCGTAATCCCAAAATGCTCATACGCCAGCTGCGTCGCCACGCGCCCACGGGGAGTGCGGTTCAAAAACCCGATCTGCATCAGGAACGGCTCGTAGATCTCTTCGATCGCGTCCGGCTCCTCGGCCAGCACTGCCGCCAGCGTATTCACGCCCACCGGCCCGCCCTGATATTTTTCGATGATGGTCAGCAGCAAACGCCGGTCGACTTCGTCGAACCCATATTTATCCACTTCCAGCATCTGCAGCGCGGCCTGCGCCGTGGGCAAATCGATTTTCCCCGCGCCCCGCACCTGCGCGTAATCACGCACCCGCCGCAGCAGCCGGTTGGCAATGCGCGGCGTTCCCCGCGAACGGCTGGCAATCTCAATCGCGCCCGCGTCGTCAACCTGAACTCCCAGAATCTCCGCCGAACGCTCCACGATCACGCGCAACTCTTCCGGAGTATAAAACTCCAGCCGCAGCACAATCCCGAACCGCGACCGCAGCGGCGCAGAAATCAGTCCCGCCCGCGTGGTCGCGCCCACAAACGTAAACGGCTTCACTTCGAGAGTGTGCGTGCGCGCCGAAGGCCCCTGCCCGATAATAATATCCAGCTTGTAGTCTTCGAGCGCCGAATACAGCAACTCTTCGAGCACCGGCTGCAACCGGTGAATCTCATCGATGAACAGGACTTGCTTGTCCTGCATGTTGGTGATGATTGCCGTCAGGTCGCCCTTGATCTGCAGCAGCGGCGCAGCGGTCGGCTGAAAGTGCACGCCCAGTTCGTTGGCAATAATGTTGGCCAGCGTAGTCTTCCCCAGCCCCGGAGGCCCATACAGCAGCACATGGTCCATGGCCTCGCCGCGCGACCGCGCCGCCTCAATCGCCACCGCCAGATTTTCTTTTACCTTGTTCTGCCCGATAAACTCGCCCAGCCGTTGCGGCCGCAGCTTCAGCTCAAACGAAGAATCGTCCTCGACTGCAGCCGCAGACACCAGCCGCTCAGGACTGTAATTCAAGTTGGGATTATTTCTAGCAGTAGCCACTCGCCGGATGTTACCACGAACCATGTGGGGACAGCCGCTTTCGGCTGTCCAGCCAAGTGCAGCGAGGCTTCTCCTTTACTTACTTGGGATACCAGTCCAGCACCCGCACCTCGATCCCAGTGCCTTCCAATCCTTTTTGAAACACAGCAAGATCCGACCCGTGATAGTGATAAGGAATAACAATCTTCGGATGAAACGCTTTCACCGCGTCAGCCGCCTCTTCCGGCGGCATGGTATAAGGCAGATTCATACACACAAACGCCACATCGATGTTCTTCAGCGCGCGCATCTCGGGAACACCTTCCGTATCGCCGGAAAAATAAAAGCGTTTGCCGCCGTAGGTAAGCACGTAACCATTCCCACGCCCCTTGTCGTGAAAAAACTTTCCCGGAGCCGGCCCGCGCTTCAGGTTGTAGGCAGCGATAGCCTCAATCGTCCATCCCTGCCAGCTTTTCGTTTCTCCATTAGCAATGGGCTTCGCGCTGGTAACCGTCGCGACCACCGCCGGCGCAGCCAGAATCTCCGTCTCCGCCTTGCTGATTTCCTTAATCGAGTCGGGGTCCATGTGATCGCCATGAATGTCGGTAATCAAAATGAGGTCCCCTTTAGGGAGCCCCGCCAATTTCGCAGGCTTCGCAGGATCAAGATAGATGACCTTCCCGCCAGCCTCAATCAGCGTACTGGCGTGATACAGCGGAGTAATCTTCACCGGCCCGGCCGATGTAGAAAAGACTTGTGTGTCGGCAGCACGCGCAACCGTCGCCGAAGCAATAAGAGAGCAAATAAGAACCAATACAAGTTTCATGCTGACCTCGCGTTCTCCCCACATTGTCATCCTGAGCGAAGCATGAGCGCCCGAAAGGCGGTCATGCGCAGTCGAAGGATCTCTATAAGCTAGCCCAACGCCGCCGGATAGGGCGTTCCCAGTGCAGCGCGCCGTCTACTCTTCCTCTTCCTTCACCTCTCCCCGCGCCGCCTTCGCCTTCTCAATAATCTTCTCCTGCAACTGTCCCGGCACCGTATCGTAATGATGCATTTCCATGTTGAAGCTGCCGCGCCCCTGAGTCATCGAGGTCAAATCCACGCCGTAAGTCAGCATCTCCGCCATAGGCACTTCAGCTTTCACAACGGTATTGCCACCCTTGTTGTCCATTCCCTGGATGCGCCCGCGCCGGCTGTTCAAATCGCCCATGATCGATCCGGCGAACTCGTCTGGCACCGTGATCTCGACCACCATGACGGGCTCGAGCAGCGTGGGCTTGGCCACTTCCATCGCCTTCTTGAACGCGATGCGCCCCGCCATCTGGAACGACAAATCGTTCGAGTCGACATCGTGATAAGACCCGTCATACAGAATCACGCGGAAATCCACCACGGGAAACCCCGCCAGATACCCGCGCGCCGCCGCATCCTTGATCCCTTTTTCCACCGCCGGAATAAAGTTCTTCGGAATCGCGCCCCCGAAAATATCGTTCACAAACTCAAATTGTCCGCCCCGCGGCATGGGCTCCATCTTGATCTTGCAATCGCCGTACTGCCCGTGCCCGCCAGTCTGCTTCTTGTGCCGTCCCTGCACGTCAGCCTTCGCGCGAATGGTCTCGCGATAAGGAACCTTCGGAGCTTTCAAAACCACTTCCGTGTGATACCTCTTCTTCAGCTTCGAAACGATGACTTCAATATGCTGCTGCCCGGTCCCCGCGATGAGAAACTCCTTCGTCTGCTGATCCCGGAAGAATCGCAGCATCGCATCCTCTTCCATCAGCTTATGGATCCCCGGCCCCAGCTTGTCCTCATCGGCGCGGCTCTTCGGCTCAATGGCAAACGTAATCGCCGGCTCTGGCAGCTTCACCCGCGGATACAGAATCGGCGCCGCCTTGTCTCCCAGCGTGTCGCCAGTCAGCGTGTCCTTCAACTTCGCGACCGCGCCAATATCTCCCGCATGCAAGTCCGTCACAGGCACAGCAGCCTTCCCCTGCATGATGGAAATGTGTGAAAGCTTCTCCGTTGATCCGCGCGAAAAGTTCTGCACGGTCGCTTCATTCTTCAGCACGCCAGAGAAAACCTTGAAGTATGAAATCCTTCCGGCAAACGCATCCGAGATCGTCTTGAACACATACAGCGACACCGGCTCCGCATCCGTCTCATGCCGTTTCGGCGCATCTCCATTCCCCGACGCCGCCGGTTCACCTTGCACCCATTCATGCTCCGAAGGCGCCGGAGTGTAATCCACAATAAAATCCATCACCCGGTCCGCCCCAATGTTTCCCAGCCCAGAAGCAAAAACTACGGGGAAAAGTCTGTCCTCGCGAATCGCGTTATGCAGCGCCGGGATCAAGTCCTCTTCCGGAATCGTTCCCTTCTCAAAGAACTCTTCCATCAGCTTGTCGTCGCCCTCAGCCACCAACTCCACCAACTGCTCGTGCGATTCCTGAACCTGCGCCCGCATGTTTGCCGGGATCTCCGTCTCCTTGCCTTTTCCATTTCCTCCCAGCTCATAGGTGTAAGCCTTCATGCGCACCAGGTCGACCACCCCACTCAAACTCTTCTCGCTTCCGATCGGCAGCTCAATCGGAATCACATTCCGCCCAAACGCATTGATCAGCGACTCCAGCACGCGCTCCGCATTCGCCCGGTCGCGGTCCATGCGGTTCACCACAATCAGCCGCGGAGTCTTGTACTCCTCGCAATCCTTCCACACCCGCTGCGTCACCACTTCCACCCCGGCCACGCCATCCACCACTACAATCGCCGCGTCCACCACCGGCAGCACCATCCGCGCCTCGTGGACAAACATGTTGAACCCCGGTGTATCGATAACATTGATCTTTGTTTTGCCCCACTCCACATAAGCCGCCGCAGCCGCAATCGACATCTTCCGCGCAATCTCTTCCTCGTCATGATCGGTAGTCGCCGACCCGTCGTCCACCCGCCCCAGCCGCGGCGTAGCCCCCGCCGTATACAGCATGGCCGACAGCAGCGAGGTCTTCCCCGCATGCCCATGCCCCACCATCGCAACATTACGAATGTTTTCTCCGGTATAGACTTTCACCAGTAGGCTCCTTCGCAGGCGTGGAAAGAGAGAAGGCCCAGAATCAGAATCCAGACTTCAGAATGAAGACCAGCGCAGTATACAGGCCAGCCCAACCTACCTGCCAAAACCTAGGATGCTACCACGCGCCCAGCAGAGGCCTCAACCAGCAACCGCGCGGACCTGTCCAAAGAGCCGGCCGCCGTTGTATCATCCCCGCATGCTGGGCGACCGCACCAACGAGCAGTGGATCTCCCAATACTCCTCCAGCCATCAGAACCGAATAAACCGGCTCTGCCACACCCTGGGCATCCCAACCATCGTGCTCTCGATCGCAGTTTTTCTGTCCAGCATCTTCGTCCATCGCCTGTGGCCTTATGCTCTCGGTCTTTTCCTCCTCGGATGGCTTCTCCAATTCATCGGCCACGCCTTCGAAGGCAAGCCCCCGGAATTCTTCAGCGACTGGCGTTTCCTGTTCGTCGGCGTTCGCTGGTGGTGGGCCAAGATCCAAGGCAAAGCCTAAGGATGTTGTCATCCTGAGCGGAGACGCGAGCTCCGCGAAGCGAAGCTCGTGTCGGAGTCGAAGGATCTCTACCGCTACTCCTGACGTCCGGGGCTCACAGGCATTTTTCACCACGACCCTGCAGTTATTCCGCCAACCGTGCGCATCCTCGCTCTTGCTTTCGTCAACCGCAAGTTGGTAAGCTTCAACCACCGAAGCACCATGCATCGCCTGACCGCAAGACTGCTGCTGTTCTTCGCACTCGTGGGAACGCTTGCCCCACTGGCGCTGGCAGCGCATGCTGCTCCGCCTCATTCCTGTTGTCTCCGCAAAGCGCATCACTGCCACGACGCGGCGCTTTCCGAATCCGATCAGCCGGTCATCCGCGACGCTTGTTGCTGCAACCACGATTGCGGCCGGGCGACCATCTCAACCCAATCGGCTCACCCTGAGTCGCAAGCTGCAGCCTTTTTCCTGCAAGCCATTAGTGCTCGCGTAGCCGCAACCCAGCCGGACTCCCCGGCCACCGCCCCAGCAGAATTCCAGTCCACCCGCGCTCCGCCCGCCTGCTGAAGTTGTCTCCGAAATCGAATCAAGTTCCGCTTGCCTGACGCAAGCGGCGCGTTCTCGGCCGCAACGTTTCCCGTTCGCCGCCGAAGCCAACACAGGCGCCTTCCCTGCAAGTCGCCCTAACCCGATGCAGAGAATGGAGACACTTATGAGACAGATTGCTAGCTTTACGGCAGTTGTTTTATTTCTGAGTGCCGCAGCATTCGCCACGATTTTCGGTTCCGTGCGCGGCGTAGTTCATGATCCGCAGCACCGCCCCATTCAAGGCGCGCACGTTACGCTGAAAGCTCAAAACGCGGACTGGACGCGCTCCTCCGATTCCGACGACAACGGGGAGTTTGACTTTGCCTCGGTCCCACTCGGTAACTACACCGTGACTGTATCCTCGAAGGGCTTCCAGCAAATGCAACAAGGCGTGATCGTTCAGTCCGACACCAGCCCGGTGCTTCATTTCGGCTTAGTTGTCGCGGGGACGCGGGAGAATGTTGAGGTTTCCGAAATTCCCGTCGAAGCCACCACCCAAAGCGTCACTCCGACCGTCACTCTCAACCGCATCGACATCCAGCAGACTCCCGGAGCCGACCGCACCAACGGCATGGAAATGATCACCGACTACGTCCCCGCCGCCTATGTCGTGCACGACATGCTCCACATGCGTGGAGGCCATCAGGTCGAGTGGCTCATCGACGGCGTTCCCATCCCCAACACCAACATCGCCAACAATCTCGGCCCTCAGATCGATCCCAAGGACATTGACTATCTCGAAGTCCAGCGCGGCAGCTATGACGCCGACTACGGCGACCGCACTTACGGCATATTCAACATCGTCCCCCGCACCGGCTTCGAGCGCGACCGTGAATGCGATTTCGTCATTACCGCCGGCAATTTCTATCAGACCAACGACCAGATCAGCTGCGGAAACCACACCGCCCGCTCCGCCTACTACGTTAGCCTCAACGGCAACCGCAGCCAGTACGGCCTGCAGACGCCCATCCCGCAGACCGTCAACGATGCCGCCAACGGCTTCGGCGGATTCACCTCATTCATCTTCAACCCCGATCCCAAGAATCAATTCCGCATCGTGGGCTCTCTCCGCCGCGACTACTATCAGATCCCCATCGACCCCAATCAAGGCTCTATCACCAACTCTTACTACCCCAGTTTCGGCTTGCATGATGCCGAAGTTGAGCCCGACGGTTACGCAACCTTCTCTTGGGTTCACACATTTGACCCCAATACTCTGCTGACCGTTTCTCCCTTCTATCACTACAACGGAGCCGACTATCACGGCGGACCGAACGACACCCCCGTCATCTCCACCGTAACCCAGACCGCCCAATATGGAGGAGCCCAGATAGCGCTCAATGCCAACGTCAAGCGCAATGATATTCAGGCGGGCGTCTATGGATTCGCCCAGCACCAGTACAACTACTTTTTCAACGATTACACCGACGGCACGCCCAACGTCCCCCCTTCTTCGATCGGAGTCAACGGAGGTGTCGCCGCCTTCTTCATCAACGACAAATTCAAAGTCACACCCTGGCTCACCCTCATTGCCGGCCTTCGCGAAACCGCATTCAGCTCCACCATCTCGGAAAACGCCACCGATCCCCGTCTCGGCGCTGCGATCCGAATTCCCCATCTGAATTGGGTCTTCCGCGGCTTCTACGGTTACTTCTACCAGGCTCCGCCGCTTTCAACCCCAACCACTCAGCTGCAAACTCTGGCCGCCGGTCAGAGCTTTACTTTCGCTCCGCTGCACGGCGAACGCGACATCGAGTGGCAATTCGGCGTGACCATCCCCATCCGCGGATGGACCCTCGATGCCGACAACTTTGAAACCCGCGCACACAATTGGCTCGATCACAACAACATTGGCGAGTCGAATATCTTCTGGCCCATCACCTGGTCCTATGCGCAGATTCAAGGCTGGGAAGTCACACTGCGCTCGCCGAACGTCCTGCATCACGGCCAGTTCCATCTCGCCTATTCAAACCAGATCGCGCAGGCAACCTCGCCCATCACCGGCGGTCTAGTCTGCCCCCAGCCGATCACTCCATCCTGTGGCCTGGATATCCCCTACGGTCTTTCTCCCGTCGATCACGATCAGCGCAATACGCTGAATGTCGGTTTCAACGGCAGCCTGCCGGGCCATGCCTACGCCTCCACCAACGTGTATTACGGATCAGGATTCACCAACGGCCTTCCCGGCGTGCAGTATCCCGGCAACTATCTGCCCAGCCACAGCGCCGTGGATCTTTCGCTGGGCAAGACTTTCGCCGAGAGATACACAGTTTCCGTGACAGCGGTCAACGTCGCGAACCGCCGCGTCCAGCTCGACAACAGCCTCACCTTCGGCGGATTCCACTGGGACGAACCGCGTCAAATCTACGGAGAATTTCGCTACCGGTTTCACTTCTGAAGCTGCAAGCCATGAAATCCGCAGCTATGATTGGAGAGAAGAGAGATTCCCCATGCCCTTGAGTCTGAATTCGCCCATGCCCCGTGTTGCACTCTTCTGCCTGTGCGCCCTGCTCGTCCTCTCCGCCGCCTGCAACCGCGCACCCTCGCAGCCCGGCGCCACAAACGCTCAATCCGGCGCCAAGCGCTACGCCTTCAAAGGCAAAGTCATCTCCGTCGACAAAAACGCCCGAACCGCCAACATCGACAACGAACCCGTCCCCGGCTTCATGGACCCCATGGTCATGCCCTACACCATCAAGCCGCCGACCATGCTCGATCAACTCCAGCCCGGCGACACCATCACCGCCGACGTAGTCGTAAAACCTGACAATGTCCCACCCGACAACACCTACTGGCTCGAAAACGTCAAAGTCGTCGCCCATTCGCAAACCCCGGCAGACAAGCCCACGTCTAGCATCCACATCCCGTCTCCCGGAGACGAAGTACCCGATTTCAAGCTCGTCAATCAAAACGGCCAGCACAAGTCGCTGCATCAGTACCGCGGCGAGACATTACTTCTAACCCTCATCTACACCCGGTGCCCGTTCCCCGATTTCTGCCCCCGCGTCAGCCACGAGTTTGCCGCGATCGATCGCCAGGTCCGCGCCGATCCCTCCCGCTACGGCAAGACTCACCTGCTCAGCATCAGCTTCGATCCCGCCCACGATACGCCCAAAGTTCTCCGCGCCTACGGATTCTCCTGCGCCGCAACCAAAGACCCCTCCCTGTTCACGCACTGGGAGTTCTCCGCCATTCCGCAACCCGAGCTGCAAGAATTCGCAGACTACTTCGCTCTCACCTACAGCGAAGATGGCGGCCTGATCACCCACTCCCTAAGCACAGCCGTCATCTCTCCCGACGGAAAAATCTACCGCTGGTATCACGGCGCGGACTGGCAGGCCTCCGACCTGCTCCAGGACATAGCCGCAGCACATTCCGCCAGCTGATTCTAGGAACTTGTGTGAGAGATTAAGAAAGAGGAACATCCCATGAAGTACGTTCTAATCCTTCTAGCCACGCTGGGAATCGTCGTCTCCGCCCTGGCCCTCCGCGAGCATTACCGCACCGAGGGCGACGCCCCCTGCAGCATCAACGAGCGCTGGGACTGCGGCATCGTCAATAAAAGCCCCTACGCCGTCGTGCAAGGCACGGGCATTCCCGTCGCCGTAATCGGCATCGCCGGATATCTCCTGATCGGTGCCCTGGCCCTGCGCCGCGCCTACCGCCTGCTGCTAGCCGCAGCCCTCATAGGACTAGCCTTCTCGCTCTACCTCGCCCGCATCGAAGCCCAAGTCCTCGGAGTCTGGTGCATTTACTGCGTAATCTCCCTAGGGGATATCTCGTTGATCACACTGCTCGCGCTAGGAACCACGCTCGCCTCGTTAGTCAGGAAACCATCAGAACAAGCCCGGTAAAAATTTTCGCCGACTGAGAAATGCCTATGTGCGGACAGAGGGTGGAGCAGGCCTTCAGGCCTGCGTCAAAGAGCGCCAGGAAACAATCGGGCTTCATCCCCTGAGGTACCCGAGCGAGCAGCCTAAATATCCTGCTTTTTCACGTCCAGCCCGCGGCGGCTCAGGCCAACCCTGCTATCGGTCAGCAGCCCCCACGCCTCTTTGTAGCATTCATAACAGTAGCTCTTTTTCTTAGTAGGCGGCACAACCGGACTCAGCATCACACAGGTGATCCGCCGGACACCCAGCACCAGCGACGCCGGGATCAGATACCACGCGTTCACCGGAATCACGTACGCGCCGAACAGGTCAATTTGCTCCAAAGTGTAGTCTTGCCTCTTCGCGTGATTAGGCAGCAGCTGACAGCAATAGCCATCGCCACGCCGGTAGCTGGTGGACTTAACCTGCACTCGCAGAAAATTCGGCCCATGTTCGATCCCCACATCGTAAGCCCGAATATCTCCCCAAGGCTTGCAAACCGCGAACCGTCGCCGCGCCGCCTCCGCCATGAACTGCAACTCCACCCACTCCCCGCGCTCTTTAAAGCTCTCGAATCTCTCCCAATACTTCATCCCCAAACCCCTCCAAAAACCTTGTCATTCCGACCAAAGCCGGAGCGAACCCGCCCCAAACTTTGTCATTCCGACCAAAGCCGGAGCGAAAGCGACGGCGCAGGGAGGAACCTGCTGTTGCATTCCACCAAACTGCCGCTCCGCCCAAAAGAAAAGACGCGACCAATAGGCCGCGCCCCCGATCCCAAACCTTGTCATTCCGACCAATGCCGGAGCGAAAGCGACGGCGCAGGGAGGAATCTGCTGTTCCATTCCGCCAAACCGGCGCCCCGCCCAAAAGAAAAGGCGCGACCCATAGGCCGCGCCTCCGAAAATCCTTACCCTATATATATAGAATGCCAAGTCGAGAGGGGTAAATGAGTCACCAAACCCAACTTTATATTCGCCTTCTTTCCATCACCTTAGCCCCATTCGTGTAACTTCTACCTATTGACAAGATTTCGGGGCCGGGCATCTCCCGTTAGCATTTTTACAACGTCACCAACCGGATAGGCATAAGATGGTCCTGTTCTCGAGGCTGGGCGCGAGATTCGAGCCATGGGTCAAGGACCAGCCACAGCCGCCGCGTACCTTCGCCATGAAGGAGTTCACCATGTTTCAGTTCATGTCTCGGATCATGTTTCAGATTAAGAGAAGTGAATCTTTCTGCCTGATCGTCGCAGCCGCCCTGCTACCAATTCTCTCCACCGGATGTGGTAGCAACAGTTCCACGAACAACAACATGTCGCAGGCCCAGGCCCAGGCGGTCGCACAACAGGTCTCCCAGGCTATCACTCAAGCTTTGAGCGGCGCAGTTCCCGCGACCGCGCTCCCGGCCAGCGACACGCGTCCCAGCCTTTCGGCCGTAGTGAATGACATTCACCCAGATGCCTTGCCCGGATGCACTTCCACCTCGAACGGCGAAACCTGCAATATTCCCATCTCCCTGACGAACTACCCATGCGGCGGCCCTCAAGGCGGGACCATCTCCGTCACCGGCGACGTCGACGGCACTCTGAACAACAGCGGCAGTGGCTCCCTGAGTACCCAACTCGCGATAACCCCAGCCAATTGTTCCGTATCGAACCTGATCCTGAATGGCGACCCGAGCATCAACGTCGCCGGCCAAATAAACTTTACCAACGACGAAACCCCCGTGTTCCCCGTAACCTTCACCGAAACCGGAGGCATCTCCTACGGCCCCAACCCCTCCGGAAGCTGTCAGGTCAACGCGACGTATACGATAAATTCTTCGCTGAGCTGCACAGTCAGCGGCACAGTATGCGGCCAATCAGTCAGCGGAAGCTGCTGAAGCCGGGCGGTCCGGGGCTGACGCCGGGCGGTCCGGGGCCGACGTCGTGCGGTCCGGCGCCGACGCTGGGAAGTCCGGGAAGGGCACGACTTCAGTCGTGCCGTAAGCCCAGCAATCACCTTCGGCTTTAGCCTCTGAGGTGTGCTCTTGATTTTGGGTGGCGCAACGCTCCCAACGCTACGATCGACGAGGGGGGAGCAGGCCTTCCAGGCCTGCGTTGAAAGGCCCACTGATTCGCCGGGCTTCAGCCCCCGAGGTACCTTAAGCAACTCACTAAACCCTGACGCACAGGTTCGCGTCAATTTTGGTTGCCGTGAGAGGGCTGGCATCAGGCTGCAGCTAATCCATCGAGTTTCCATTCGGACACAGCTCAAAAGCACCCTCCGCGTACCAGATGCAAACCTTGGTCGTATGCGTCTGATCGCTAAAAATATCGTGGTAGGCGATTCGTCCCAACCAATAAATGGTCTTTGTCGGCAGGTAGATGTTCGGGCGGGGGTCAGGCAGAGTGGCGTCCACGATGGAGGTCGGGCCGAAGGTGGAACCTGGGGCGATAGCGCCACCCAGGCCACGCCATTTTTGGGTTTGACTGGCAGCAAGGGCGGCAGCTCCCGCAGCAAATTCGGGATTAGACAGTCTGTACTTTTTTATCGTTTTCCCTTCGATTTTTTCCCAGTGCTTCATTTCCGCCATTACCCGATCCCATTCCTTATCGTAGTCAACCGTCTCCTCCGATGCCTTCGAGAAATTAATAGTTCTATAGGTACTTACGTTCAAGGCTGGAGTTTTCCCGCTGTTCTTAATGGTGCCGTTCGCCACAAACTTTATAGTGCCATCGCTGTTCTTCATGGCCCTAAATTGAGAAATTTCGATCCCTATCCAAGCTCGCTCATCCAGCTCGAAAGAACGTTTACCTTGCTGTACGGAGACGAGGGCAGCTGCCGCTTGAATCCTCGATTGCCGGGCGATGACCTGACTAATGGCGATACTTCTATTGAAATCCCACCACTGGAGAGCCGCTACCCCACCGTAAAAGAAGGCAGCGCCAAAGGTGAACCATGCTGCCCAGCGCAGCGAGTTCTGCACGCGATCGCGGCGCTCGTCGGCAGCCTTCTTTTCCCTTATGGGCTCTTGGTACTTGGCAAGAATTGGATCGAGCCAGATCGGCTCAATATCCCGCTGCTGCTCACTGCTTCTCTTTGCGGCGTGTATGGCATTTGTGTGCTGCCTGAGGTCGCGATGGAGAAGTTCGGCTAGTTTGCGCAGGTCCTTACGAAATTTCTTGGTGAGGTTGATGAACTGACGCGCAACATAGTCCATATGAAGCAACCAGAATACAGGGGAGTCCCGGAAAAACTAGAGAAACTTTGAACGGCTGGCGACCGCGATTCTACAGACCCCCGCGAAAAAGAAAAAGAGGCGGACCAGGCAGCCCGCCTCGCAAAGAATTCCTAAATATCCAGATTCTTCACATCCAGCGCATTCTCTTCAATAAACTTCCGCCGCGCCTCCACATCCTCACCCATTAAAGTGGTAAAGATAGTCTCGCACTCGGCAATATCTTCCAGCTTCACGGAAAGCAAAGTCCGCCGCTCCGGATCCATCGTCGTCTCCCACAACTGCGGAGCCGTCATCTCCCCCAGGCCTTTATAGCGCTGCACATCATACCCGCGGCTGCCTTCTTTCTTCACATATTCAAACAACTCGCGCGCCGTAGCCTTCTCGACCGGCTCAATCACCGCCTTGTGCTTGGGAGCAGCCTTCACGCCTTTCTTGTCAGACTTCTCGCCGTTCTCCCCAGCGTCATCATCCGAAGCTTCATCGCCATTGCTGCCAGCCGCGCCAGCCTTGACCACAGCTTCCACCACAAACGGCGGCTCCAGATAAGGCTCAATCTGCTTGAACTTCGAAATCAACTGCCGGAACTCCGCGCTAGAGGCCAGTTCCCAATTGATCACATGCTCCGAACCCTGCGAGCTTACAAACCGCACTTCCCACAGGTTGTGCTCTTCATCAAAGCGCGATTCGACGCTCTTGAACTTCCGGTCTTTCTGCAGCTTCTTCAGTTCCCGCTCCAGCTTCTCGATCTTCTTCGGCGGAGTCTTCTTGTCCCCCTCGAAATCCGCATGCTTCGAGAAATCGAGTCTGGGCAGAAGTTCGGTCACGCTTTCATCGCGCAGCCGCTTGTTCACTTTGTCGAAGAAGTTCAGATACTCCTTCAGCACGGTCATAAAGCGGTTCAGGTTCGCGCCCTCCAGCTTGGCCGCACCCTCGCCATAGCGCACCGTCACTCCATCGGCCCCGCGTTTCAGCGTGACTTTGTCAAAGGCATCATCGTCCTTGATGTATTGCATCGACTTGCCCTTTTTGATCGAATACAGCGGCGGCTGCGCAATGTAGACGTTCCCGCGCTTGATCAACTCCTGCATATGACGGAAGAAGAACGTCAGCAGCAGCGTGCGGATGTGCGACCCATCCACGTCAGCGTCGGTCATCAGAATGATCTTCCCGTACCGCACCTTCGTAGGATCGAAATCATCCTTGGCAATGCCGGTGCCCAGCGCCGTGATCATGGCGCGAATTTCCTCATGCGCCAGCATCTTGTCGTAGCGCGCCTTCTCGACGTTAAGAATTTTTCCCTTAAGCGGCAGAATCGCCTGAAACCGCCGGTCGCGCCCCTGTTTAGCCGTCCCACCGGCCGACTCGCCCTCAACCAAAAACAATTCGCACCGGTTCGGATCCCGCTCCGAACAATCCGCCAGCTTCCCCGGCAGCCCACCAGAATCAAGAGCACCCTTGCGCCGCGTTAAATCCCGAGCCTTGCGCGCCGCTTCGCGCGCCCGCGCCGCGTCGACAGCTTTGTTGATAATCTTCCGCGCCACGGTAGCATTCTGCTCAAAAAACGCCCCGAGTCTTTCGTTGATGAAGGCTTGGACTACACCTGCGATGTCGGAATTCAGCTTGCCTTTGGTCTGGCCTTCGAACTGCGGCTGCGACAGCTTCACGCTGATCACCGCCACCAAGCCTTCGCGCACATCATCGCCCGTAAGGTTCTCTTTGACGTCTTTGAACAAGCCCATCTGCTGCCCGGCATAATTAATCGTGCGCGTCAGAGCCATGCGGAAGCCGGAAAGATGCGTGCCTCCGTCGACCGTGTTGATGTTGTTGGCGAAGCTGAACACGGACTCCGAATATCCGTCGTTGTACTGCAGCCCAATCTCCATGGCCACGCCGTTGCGCTCTGCTTCCATGTAAATCGGTTTGTCGTGCAGCAACTGTTTGCCGCGGTTCAGATGCTTGATGAACTCCGCGATGCCGCCGTTGTACTTGAACTCGGTGTGCTTGGCCTCGCCGCTCTTCGCGTCAGTCGAGCGTTCGTCGGTCAGCGTGATCAACAATCCCTTGTTCAGGAACGCCAGCTCGCGCAACCGCTGCGCAAGCGTGTCGTAGTTGTATTCCACCGTCCCTGTAAAAATGCTTCGATCTGGCAGGAAGTGAACCTTCGTTCCACGCTTCTTAGTAGCGCCCGCTTTCGCCATCTTGCTGGTGGGGTCGCCCTTCGAATAAGTCTGCTGCCAGGTCGCACCGTCCCGCCAGATTTCCAGGTCGAGTTCCTCACTAAGCGCGTTCACGCAAGAAACGCCCACTCCATGCAGTCCGCCCGAAACCTTGTAGGTGGACGAATCAAATTTCCCTCCGGCGTGCAAGGTAGTCATCACCACCTGCGCCGCGGAAACTTTTTCTCCATCGATCACCATGTCATCCACAGGAATTCCGCGCCCATCGTCAACCACGGTGATGCTGTTGTCGATGTGAATCGTGACTTCAATCCTGGTCGCGAATCCAGCCAGCGCCTCGTCGACGGAGTTGTCCACAACTTCGTAAACGAGGTGATGCAAACCCAGATCGCCGGTCGATCCGATATACATCGCCGGGCGCTTGCGCACCGCTTCCATGCCGCCGAGCACTTTGATCGAGTCGGCAGTGTAGTCGCTATTGCCGCCGCCGTTCCCGGCGGTGATCGGCGTCACAATTCCGTTTTTTGTTTTGGTTTCGACGATGGGAGTATTGATCTCTTTGGTGGCCATTCCGCTCCGCGGGAGAATGCCCCGACTTTCTCTCAGAACCAGGTCCGGTTACGTCTTGAAAATGAGCCCGAAAACCCGCCCCAACCCAGCCTCTGGACTGCGCCCACGAATTGACTTCAAGTGATTGAAATATCTTATACTTAGGTTCGTTCGGCGACTGTCAAAATTATACCACGAAACCCCCTTTTTTTCGACCCCTCCAAGCCCCCGAATCGGCCCAGTAAACGTTCCATTTTGAGCCCGTTCCAAGCCCGTTCCAGCCGCTTCACCGGCGATAACCAGAAGATCGAAAATCTCGAGCCGCAGACGTTTCGTTTTCCGGCACCTCGATCCTGTTCGCCGCCATCTAACCACGTGATCCTGATAAGATAGACGAACCGGAGCTACCGACCCATAAATGCCAGTTCCCGTTTCACAGATGTGGACCGTTTCGTCCTACGTCCTGCGGCAGAAGTTAGCCGGCCGCAAGCAGTACCCGCTCGTGCTGATGCTCGAGCCGCTGTTCCGCTGCAACCTGGCTTGCGCCGGATGCGGCAAGATCCAGTACCCCGCCCACATCCTGAAAAAGGATCTATCTCCCGAGGAATGTTTCCGCGCCGTCGACGAATGCGGAGCCCCCATGGTCTCCATCCCCGGCGGCGAACCGCTCATGCATCCCCAGATCGCCGAGATTGTCGAAGGCCTGGTGGCGCGCAAGAAATATATCTACCTGTGCACCAACGCGCTTCTTCTGAAAGAGAAACTCGACCTCTTCACGCCGAGCAAATATCTAACCTTCAGCGTCCATCTCGACGGCCAGCGCGAAGAACATGACCTGGCAGTCTGCCGCGAAGGCGGCTACGACATCGCCGTGGACGCGATCAAAGAAGCGCTGGCTCGCGGCTTCCGCGTCACCACCAACACCACGCTATTCGACGGCGCCGACCCGAAATCCGTCCGCGCCTTCTTCGACGACATGATGGAGCTGGGCCTCGAAGGCATGATGCTCTCGCCTGGCTACTCCTACGACAAGGCGCCCGATCAGAAACACTTTCTCGGCCGCGCCCGCACCCGTCGCATGTTCCGCGCAATTCTGTCGAACCGCAAAAAGAACTGGCGCTTCAATCTCTCGCCGCTCTTCCTGGAATTTCTGATGGGCAAGCGCACCTACCCCTGCACCCCGTGGGGCATGCCTACGTATAACGTTTTCGGATGGCAGAAGCCCTGCTACCTGCTGCAGGATGGCTACGCTGAAACCTTCGCCGAGCTGCTCTCGACTACGAACTGGGCGAACTACGGCACCGAATCCGGTAACCCGGCCTGCGCCAATTGCATGGTGCACAGCGGCTACGAAGCCTCGGCGGTAAACGCCACCTTCAGCTCGCTCGAAGGATTCCTGGCCACGGTAAAAGCTACGCTGTTCGACGGCTACCGCGACGAAGAGGCGCTGCGTTTGCTCGACGAGCCGCAAGCTCCCGTGCACCCGCTAGTCCAGATCGCGACCAACGATTCTCTGCAGGAAACCCGCGCGTAGTTATGACAGGCAAAGAATCCGGACACATCGATCACGAAGCCGCGCAAGCCGTGCCCCACGCTAATCCAGAGACCCTCGAAGTCGCCCCCGGCACGGCTCACGAAAAGCTCGAGGGCTGGATCCCGCAACTGGCCTCCGAAGAAGAAATCCGCATAGCACTGGAGAAAGCCTTCGACTACCGCGGCGACGTAACCATCACCCGCAAGAACGGATCGAAAATCGAAGGCTACCTCTTCGACCGCCGCACCGCCGGTACGCTTAAAGATTCCGTCGTCCGCCTCTTCCCGAAAGACGCCAACGAAAAAGTCTCCATCTCCTACGCCGAAATCGCCGCCCTGGCTTTCACCGGACGCGACACCGCCGCGGGAAAAAGCTGGGAAGCCTGGATGAAAAAATACGCCCAGAAAAAAGCCGCCGGCGAAACCAACATCGCGCTGGAGCCAGAGCCGCTGGAGTAACTTCCGAACTCCCTTCGTGGAAGGTATGTGCCTGCGCTAGGGATCCCCTCGGCTTCGCTCGGGGCAGGCCCTTCGACTGCGCATGTGCGTCCTTCGGACGATCATGCTCCGCTCAGGATGACAGGTATCGAAACTACGGGCGAGGACGAGGCGGCTCCTGGAAGCTCTACTTAGCCCGCGGCGTCCCAAAACTCAATCCCCCCACCAACTCCTCGACCTCATCCTCCGTCCCGCCAATAAACGTAAATGAAACCGCATACCCCCGCGCCAACATCACCAGCGTCGATTGCCGCATCACCCGCGACCCCACATCCTTCTGAAAATCTCCCCGCACCATCTTCTTAGTCCCAATCGCAAACTCATAGGGCTCCTCAACCACTTCGAAACCCTGAGCCTTAGCCACCTCGCTCACGGGACCAAAATACTGCGCCGCATCCTTCAACCCCGGATAAGCCGCCGCACTCTCCGCCGCAATCAGAATCGAAGAATTGATGTCTTCCGCCCGGGCTTCCGGAGGCCGCGAAAACGCCGCCAGCAGCACTCGCCCAGCCTTGCCGGCCCATGCCGCTTTGTCCGCATTTGCGTTGTCGTCATCCCGCGCATTCATCTCGTCGGTCCGCAACACCCAGGCAGCCGGGATCTTGCACGTGAATCCAAATGTGGGATTGCGGTAGACGCTGTTGCTCACCGTCCCAAAATCTAGCGGAGAATTTGTGGACGCCGGCGACTTTCTGACCGGCTTGGATGAGGAAGAAGAAGAAGAAGAAGAAGACTGCGGCTGCGACTGCGCCCAAAGCGCTGGCAGCGCCAGCAAGATTACTACCCAATTGCAAAGATAACAACGAAAGATTCGGCGGAAACTCATACCGCCATGTTACCCGACGTGTTGCGCGACACGCTTAACCGAATTGCCCAGCCCCCGGCCGGCTTAAGCCGCCCGCCCCAGCACCGGCTGCGTACAGTGCGAACACCGCCGCGCGTCAATCGGAATCTCGCTCAAACACTCGGGACACTTCTTGGTGGTCGGATCAGGCGGCTTCTCTCCACGATTCATTCGCGCCACCAGCGCGTTCACCGGCAGCACCACAAGGAAGTAAACCGCAGCCGCGATGAGAAAAAACGAGATGCAGGCGTTGATGAAGCTGTCGAGAGGGAATACGATGCCGCGAACCGTGAACTGGAGCGACGAGAATTTTTCTCCCCCGCCGGTAGCCAGCTTGATCAGGGGATTCAGAAACGCTGATGTCAGTCCGCCAACCACGCTGGCAAACGCCGCGCCAATCACCACGCCCACCGCCATGTCGACAACATTGCCCCGCAGGATGAACTTCTTGAATCCGTCAAACATAAATACCTCCAACAAAGATTGGCCGCCAATGTATGACAGGAAGCCGCGCAGGTCAAGCCCAGCACGACATTTGGTCTATCGGGGAAAATACTTGGAAAGAGAGGTTGTTCAGATCCCGTTCAAATTCTCATCGGCATAACAATGTAACGGTACTTATAATCATCGCCCTCAGCCGGCCGCAACTGCCCCGCCGATTGCGAATCCTTCAACTCGAGCCGCACTTCATCAGTTCCGGCAGCTTTCAGAAAGTCCACCAGGTAGACTGCGTTGAAGCCGATGGTCAGCGTCTCGCCGTCATACGGAGCTTCAATCGAATCCTCTGATTCACCCGCTTCTGTCGACGACGCCGAAATCTTTACCTCACCTTTTTCCAGCTTCAGCCGCACCGCTCGCGAACGCTCGTCGGCAAACTGCGCCACCCGCAGAATCGCCGAGTTCAAATCGGAATTGTTCAGCGTGATGCTCTTGTTGTTGTCCTTGGGCAGAACCGCTTCAAAGTTTGGAAACTGTCCCGTAAGCTGCCGCGAGGTCAGCAGCCGCGATCCAATGCGGAAAAATAACGTCGACTCATCCTTGGCAAACTCCACGGTCTCGGCGTCGGTCGAATCCAACAGGGACTTCAATTCGTCCATACACTTTTTCGGCACAAGCGTCTTCATCTCGCCGGAGACACCTTCGAACTTCTCCCCGCTGCGTTCGCAATGCGCCAGGCGATGCCCATCGGTCGCGACCATTGTGATCGACTCGGGCTTCAGCAACATCAGCGCGCCATTCAGCGTGTAGCGCGACTCTTCACTCGATATCGCAAACCCGGTCCGCGCAATTAATCCGCGCAGCACCTGCCCCGGAATCTTCACCACCCCTGCCGTAGGAAACACCGGCAAGCTGGGGAAATTCGACTTCGCCATCCCCACCATCTTGGTGTTGGAACGTCCGCAGCGGATGCTGACCCAGTGATTTTCCAGCAGCTTGATCGTGATATCGGCGTCCGGCAGCAGCTTCACGTAATCGTGCAGTTTGCGCGCCGGGATTGTACACGAGCCTTCCTTCTTCACCTTCGCACTGCACGAAGTTCGCAGGCTAAGATCCAGGTCAGTCGCGGTCAGTGACAGCTTTCCATCCGCAGCTTCAAATAAATAATTGGAAAGAATGGGAATCGTGGTCTTGCGCTCGACCACGCCCTGCGTCGCCGTCAACTCCCGCAGCAACTCAACTTTGCTGACCGTAATCTCCATCGTACCCACCGCCGCCCCTACCGCAACCACCGCTTCCACCGGCATAGACTTCTTCTCCCCTGCCGCGTTGCTACTTTTATTACTTCCCTTATATCAAATGCAAAACCTATTAAACCAGCAGTAACAGTAGGTGAGTCGGAGAAGTGGAAAACTTTAACAACTGGCCTATTGTCACCACCTTGGGGAGCGTTTCTTCGTGTGAGAAATCGGTCCCGATCCTGGCGGAGACCCTACAACAAGATTCCCACATTTCCGGTTCCCCCCGAACGTTGCACAGTTTCCACATCTCATTCACAGCTGGAAAAAGGAAGACCGCTCGATTCAGTGCAAAACTCCAAAAACTGCCGCTTATCCGCCCAATTGCTCAGTCAGTTTATTGAGCAACCTGTTTAAATCTTTGTCGTTCTTGCGCGCCTCTTCAATTTTCTCCACCGAGTGCAGCACCGTGGTGTGATGTTTCCCGCCGAACTGCCGTCCGATTTCTGGCAGCGACGCCTCAGTCATATGTTTCGCCAGATACATGGCAATCTGCCGCGGATAGACAATCGCCCGGGAATTGTCTTTCGCTTTGATCTCGACCAACCGCAGCCCAAATTGCTCGGCCACCATCTTCTGGATCGACTCAATCGTGACCTTGCGCGCCTGCGAATCAATAAAGTTCTTCAGCACCTGCTGCGCATAAGGCAGCGTAATCTCCGCGCCAATCAGCGACGAGTGCGCCACCAGCCGGATCAGCGCCCCTTCCAACTCGCGCACATTCGACCGGATATTCTGCGCCACGTACAGCGCGACATCTGTCGGCAGAGTCACTTTCTCCTGCTCCGCCTTCTTTTGCAGGATCGCTACTTTGGTCTCCAGATCCGGCGGCTGAATGTCTGCGATCAGTCCCCACTCAAAGCGGCTGCGCAACCGGTCTTCAATCTCGGCCAATTCCTTGGGGGAACGGTCACTCGCAATCACGATCTGCTTCATCGTGTCGTGCAGCGCATTGAAGGTGTGGAAAAATTCCTCCTGCGTTCGCTCCTTGCCCGTCAGGAATTGAATGTCATCGATCAGCAGCACGTCGACGCTGCGGAACTTGTCGCGGAACGACGTCATCTTGTCGTAGCGCAGCGAGTTGATCATGTCGTTGGTGAACTTCTCGCTCGACACGTAGCAGATCGCCGCCTGCGGCTGCCGCCGCTTCACTTCATGTCCGATGGCTTGCATCAGATGGGTCTTGCCCATGCCGACGCCGCCGTACAGGAACAATGGGTTGTAGGCTTTTGAAGGACGCTCCGCCACTGCCTGGCACGCGGCATGCGCGAATTGATTTCCGCTGCCGATGACAAATGCGTCAAACGTGTAGCGCGGATTCAGTTGTGCTGCGCCATCCCAGTCGAACCGCGCCTGCGCCGGAGGCCCGCCCACCGGAACCGGACCAGCCGAGAGCCCGCCGTTGTGCCGCACCGTCGTCGCCGCGGGATCGTCCTCCGGCGTCACGAACTTTACGTCGTTGAACTCCAGTCCCAGGTTGTCGATCGCCTCCTGGATCAGGTCCGCGTATTTGTCGCCCGCGTGCCGGAACTCCGCCGTCGGCACCCGCACAAACAAAACTCCGCCACTGGAGTGGCTGTAGCGCGTCGGTTTCAACCAGGTGTCGTAGGAGTGCCGGTTGATCTTCTTTTCCAGCGCATCCAGAATGCGCGTCCACGGATTGGGGGAAAGTGGTGTGCTCTGAGCTGACATAATTATGAAATACCCGCCGCGGCGTCCCGGCGGCTGGCTGAGGGCGCCCTGTCTAAAACTGCTGTTTACCTACTGGCCGATGGAACTCTTAGTGTACTGCGGAATGCGCCACTTGTGTCGTGCGCGGTTGCCATTGGTGAAAGAGAATTTCAAAGCCGACAGTGCGGCATAGTAGCACAAAAATTTTTCATCGTGACGGAAATCTTCGCGCACAAATTCTTTCCGAACTCGATTCGGAACCCCAAGCCACGCGCCTGTCAAGTGTCAAAGATGTAACTGCAACGGCCACGGTGCAAACTCACGCAGAGTTTTTTTCCCCACGATGGAACTGCTTGGATGTTCCTCCTGAGACCTCGACAGCAATCGCAATCGACAACCAGCGATGGAAACCAGAAACTGAGAGCCGAGAATCGAAAACTGGCCCCGTCTTCGGCTACCGCCCTTTGCCCTCACCCCTCCCCGTCGTTTATACTTAACGTTTGCCCTAACACTGTCGACGGAATCAGGAGCAGCTATCTTTCATGCCCAAGCGTACGTTCCAACCTAACCGGCGCAAGCGAAGCAAGAAGCATGGTTTTCGCACGCGCATGAAGACCCAGGGCGGCAAAAAGGTGATTTCCCGCCGCCGCGCCAAGGGACGGAAGCGGGTCTCCGTGAAACCCGGCTTCCGCGAGTAGCTTTTCTGGTGCCGCTCACTTCCACAGTCGAGACTCTCAGCCGCCCGCTGCATCATGCGGGCATGCTGGCTAATGTCTCGCTGAGAACTCGGCCCGACTTAGCCATGCCGCCAAAGCCAACAGCCCGATTCCCCCGCAGCGCGCGTCTTCTACGCCATGCGGATTTCGAGCGCGTCTACAAGCAAGGACGCCGCCACTTTTCCGCGTCCATCACCGTTTTTTATTGGGCGCGCCCGGCGGGAGAAACGCGAACTCTCCGGATTGCGCATCGGATTCACGGTCGGCCGTGCCCTCGGCGGCGCCGTTCAACGCAACCGCATGAAGCGCCGGGTGCGCGAAGCGGTTCGCATGACGCGTCCGCCCGCAGCCGTCGCGGCAGATGTTGTCATCAATCCGAAAAAATCGTTGCTGGCGACCGACTTCGCCGCACTGCAGAACGAAGTCAGCCGAGCCTTCGCCGTAATCGAGCAAAAGCTGTCAGGGAAAGCAAACCCTGATGCAGCCACGAACAGAATTGCCGAAGCCCGAAGCCCGAAAGCCGATAGCCGCTCGTGAGCAACATCGCCAAATTCGTCATGCTGCAACTCTTGCGGGCTTACAAGTGGGCCATCTCGCCCCTGTTGCCCCCAGCCTGCCGCTACGTGCCGACCTGCTCCGAATATGCCATGGAGGCCGTCGAGCGCTATGGCGCTCTGCGCGGCGGATGGATGGCCTTCACCCGCATCCTCCGCTGTCATCCCCTTGCCCGTTCCGGCTACGACCCGGTAGTAAAGCATGTAACCGGCGGAAACTGTAATTCAGTGTCCCTGAGGTAATTTAAGAAGACTTTGGCCGAATATCAAAATCCTCAACAAGAGCCCGGCTCCGAGCGCCGGCTCCTCATCGTCGTGGTTCTGACCTTTGTCGTTCTCGTCGTCTCTCAGGCGCTGCTCAAGAAGTACGCACCGCCCCCGGCCGAACCAGCGCAAAATAAATCTGCGCAAACGCAGCCGGCAGTCACACCGCCGCCTCCGTCTGCTCCGGTGGCGAAAAGCCCAACGCTGCCGTCCTCCACGGTCACCAAGCAGGCGTCCACCGAAACCGAAACCGTCATCGAGAACGACCTGTATAAAATCACCTTCACCAACCGTGGCGCCCAGGTCAAATCCTGGATCTTGAAAAAGTTTGACAACGACGCCCAGAACGGCCGGCTCGATCTCGTCAACTCCGACTGCCGCACAAAAATTCGGCTACCCGCTCTCTCTCTGGACCTACGACGAAACTCTACGCAACCGAATCAACTCCGCCCTCTACGTAGCTTCGAACGAAGGCAGCCTCACTGCCCCAGCCTCGATCACCTTCGAGTACGCCGATCAGGATCTCATCGTCCGCAAAACTTTCCATTTCGACCACACCTACGTCCTTGACGTTGAAACCTCAGTCCTCTACAAAGGCGCTGAAATCTTTGCCGCCCCCGCATGGCCCGCCGGATTCGGCGACCAGGTTACGCCCGCTTCCTACGCCGCCTCCGGCATCGACTACCACAACGACGCCTCCACCGAGCGCAGCGGCTACATCTTCTTTCCGTACTTACGTGACACGCCTTGCCGTCAAGGCCATCAGCGGCGGCAATACCATCAAGGGTCCATTCGAGTGGGCCGGTACCGGCGATCAATACTTCACCGCAATCTTCATTCCCAACGATTCCGCCTCGGCCGCCATGGTCACTCTCCACAATTCCATGGAGATTGCGCAGAAGCCAGGCCTCAACCCCATCGGCGCCGGCTCCAAAGACACCGCCAACGTAGATCTGCTGGGCGCAGCCGTCGGCGACGTCCGCGGCCCAACCACCGAGCGCCTGTACGTCGGCCCCAAAGAGCTGGCCGTACTCGACGCCGTCCCCGTCCCCACCATCAAGAACGACAGCCCTGACCTTCGCGGCATCGTCAACTTCGGCTGGTGGGGCATTCTGTCGCGCCCGCTCTTCCTCTGGCTCAAGTGGACCTACAACCACATCGTCCACAACTGGGGATGGGCTATCGTCATTCAGACTCTCATCATCACCGTCGCGCTGCTCCCTCTGCGCATCACGCAGATGAAGTCGATGCTGAAGATGCAGCGCATCCAGCCCCAGATCAAAAACATTCAGGAGAAATACAAGAAGTACAGCCTGCGCGATCCCCGCAAAGCTGCAATGAACGAAGAGATCAGCGCTCTATATAAGAAGGAGGGCGTAAATCCCGCTGGCGGCTGTCTGCCTCTCATCATTCAATTCCCGTTCCTGATCGCTTACTACAGAATGCTGGGGGTCGCGCTCGAACTCCGGCACGCCCACTGGCTCTGGATCACCGATCTCTCCGCCTCCGACTGGGTGCTGCCTCTGCTGATGGTCGTCAGCATGGTCGTCATGCAGCGCATGACGCCACAAGCCGGCATGGATCCCGCCCAGCAAAAAATGATGACGATCATGATGCCGTTATTCATGGGCTTTATCTTCTTTAAACTAGCCGCGGGCTTGAACCTGTATTACACCGAGAGCAACCTGATTATGATCGCGCAACAAGCCGTCATGAACCGCACCAAGCTGGGCCGTGAAATGCGAGAAATGATGGAGAAACGCGCCCGCAAGAAAGAGAAATAAAGATTTACCCTGTGAACCCCTGTGTCCTCTGTGTTTAAGGTTTTAGAATAGAAAGCTGCCCTATGGACAAACTAGCCGCCGCCAACAAGATCAACGAATTCCTCCAATCCGTAGTCACCAACGGAGGCCTCCACCTCAAATACCGCATCGTGGTCGACCCCCCGGCCCCCACCGACTGGGAGAAACCCGAAATCTTCGTCGATTTCTCCGGCCCCGATTCCACGCTGCTTCTAGATCGCGGCGCCGAACTTCTCCGCGCCCTCGAACTCTTAGCCTTCGAAATTCTCCATCTACCTTCCGCCGAGCACGAAAAAATCTCTTTCGATTGCAAGAACCAGCGTTCCATCCGCCTCCAGGAACTCCGCATGGCCGCAAGTGTGGCCGCCGAAAAAGTTCGCCAGACCGGAACCCCGTTCCACTTCGCGCCCATGTCCTCGCGCGAGCGCCGCATCGTCCACCTCGCCCTGCGCGATCAAACCGACCTCCGCACCGAAAGCGACGGCGAAGGCTTCAACCGCTGCGTAGTCCTCTACCCCGCAGACTACAAACCCGCCGCCAGCAAACCGTCGCGCCGCACCCTCCCGTAGTCGGCTCTGTCATCCTGAGCGAAGCAGCAAGCACTTCTGCAGTCGAAGGACGCCTTACCCGCCGCCACCACCACCAGCCTCGCAAGGCGTTTCCACCACGGCTGTGTCTTGCTTATTGCCCGCACCCACAGGCAAAATAGATCGCACCACCGACTCAACTCCAGAGGCCCCATGCATCTAGCTCGCCACGCGACAATTCTGTTTTCATTACTCTCAATGATGACCTTGCTCTCCGCCGCCCAGACTTTGCCTCTGACTTATCCTCAAGCCCGCCGCAGCGACCAGGTTGATGACTACCACGGCACCAAAGTCGCCGATCCCTACCGCTGGCTCGAAGACACCGACTCCGCAGAAACTCACGCCTGGGTCGAAGCCGAAAACAAACTAACCTTCGGCTACCTCGATCAGCTCCCCTACCGCCAGGCCATCCGCGACCGCCTCACCAAACTCTGGAACTACGAGCGCTTCTCCACTCCCAGCCAGCACGGCGGTCGCTACTTCTTTCAGCACAACACCGGACTTCAACAGCAGAACGTCCTCCTCGTCGCCGAGTCCCTCAACGCCGAGCCTCGCGTCCTGCTCGATCCCAACACGCTCTCTCCGGACGGCACCGTCGCTCTGGCCGGCGAAGCCATCTCCGACGACGGCAAGCTCATGGCCTACGCCATCGCGACCTCCGGCTCCGACTGGACCGAATGGCACGTCCGCGACATCGACACCGGAAAAGATCTCGCCGACGACCTCAAGTGGGTGAAGTTCTCCGGCGCATCCTGGACCAAAGATAACTCGGGTTTCTTTTACAGCCGCTACGACGAACCCACCGGCGCCACCATGCGCGACACCAATTATTTTCAAAAGCTCTACTATCACCGCCTCGGCACCGCGCAATCCCAGGACAAACTGATCTACGAGCGGCCCGATAACAAAGAGATGTTGTTCAGCGGCGACGTTTCAGATGACGGCCACTATCTGATCATCACCGTCTCTGAAGGCACGTCGCCCAAGAACCGCCTCTATTACAAAGACCTCACTCAATCGGATTCCCAGGTAGTAAAGTTGCTCGACGAATTCGACGCGCAATACCGGTTCATCGATAACGACGGTCCCGTCTTCTGGATGCAGACCGATCTCGACGCTCCCCGCGGACGCCTGATCGCCATCGACACCCGCCATCCCGAACGCACCAGCTGGAAAACCGTAGTCCCCCAGGGCGTCGATAAGCTGGAGTTCTCGAACGTAGTGAACAATTCATTTCTACTGGAATATCTGAAGGACGCGCGCACCGAAGCTCGCGTCTACGACTTGAGCGGCACGTTCCTCCACAACGTCGACCTGCCCGGCATCGGCACCGCCGCTGGTTTCGGCGGCAAGCGCAAAGATAAAGAAACTTTCTACGCGTTCACCAGCTTCATCTCACCCGCCACCGTCTATCGCTATGATCTCGAAGCCGCCAAGAGCGCCGTCTTCCGCCAGCCCAAAGTCGATTTCGATTCTTCACTCTACGAAACCAAACAAGTCTTCTACGCCAGCAAAGACGGCACTCGCGTCCCCATGTTCCTGACCTACAAGAAAGGATTAAAGCTCGACGGACAAAACCCCGTCCTGCTCTACGCCTACGGCGGATTCGACATCTCTCTCACTCCAGCCTTCTCCGTCCCGAATGTAGTGTGGCTGGAAATGGGAGGCGTCTACGCTCAGCCGAACCTGCGCGGCGGCGGAGAATACGGCGAAGAGTGGCATCAGGCGGGCATGAAACTGAAAAAGCAAAATGTATTCGACGACTTCATCGCCGCCGCCGAGTGGCTCATCGCCAACAAGTACACGTCAACGCCAAAGCTCGCAATTCGCGGCGGCAGCAACGGAGGCCTGCTCGTCGGCGCCTGCGTAACCCAGCGCCCCGATCTCTTCGGCGCCACGCTCCCCGAAGTCGGCGTGATGGACATGCTGCGCTTCCAGAAATTCACCATCGGCTGGGCCTGGACCAGCGACTACGGCTCCTCCGACAACGCCGAAGATTTCAAAGCGCTCTATGCCTACTCCCCGCTGCATAACCTGAAACCGGGAACAAAATATCCGCCCACGTTAATCGCAACTTCCGACCACGACGACCGCGTAGTCCCCGGCCACAGCTTCAAATTTGCCGCCACCATGCAAGCCGATCAAGCCGGCCCGGCGCCAATTTTAATTCGCATCGAGACGAAAGCCGGCCACGGCGCCGGCAAATCCATTACAAAGCTGATCGACGAAACCGCCGACACCTGGTCCTTCCTGGCCCACAACCTGGATATGAAGGTGAACCTGCAGTAGACGCAGACGCAGAACCCATCTCCGAGAATTGTCGCCAGTCAGTCCTGCCAAGCCTGCTCAATTGGAGTAGAATCCCGGCCAAACGGAGGAACCCCCATGAAACACTTCTCATTCTTCTTGGTTGCAGTCGCAACTGCAATCGCAACAATGACCGGCCTTGCCGCCGTCATGGCTGCTGCACGAGGACCCGCGAATGCGGAACCCGCCGCACCCTACGTCACCGAAATTCCTAAGGGATACCGCGACTGGAAGTGGATCTCCTCGGCCCATGAAGCAGGCAACCTCAACAGTTTAGGTGCCGTCCTCGCCAACGACACAGGGTTCAAAGCCTTCCGGGATGGAACGCTTCCGTACCCGGACGGCACAATCATTGCTGCTTTGCATTACCGTAACGTCCCATCAGAGGAAAACAACAAAGTCTTCGGCCAGGCGCAATCGTTCGTTCCCGGCGCTCCCACGAACATTCAGTTTATGATCAAGGATTCAAGAAAGTACGCCGCAACCGGCGGCTGGGGGTTCGGTCACTTCGCAGACGGCAAACCTGGCGACGCGGCGTTCATGAAAAGCTGCTTCCCTTGCCACGAGAAGATCAAAGCGACCGACCTTGTCTTTACTCGTTATGCACCTTAATTTTGAAAACGCGATTTGTCATCCTGAGCGAAGTGGCTGGTTCGCGGAAAGCGAACCAGCCGCGCAGTCGAAGGATCCCCAGCCACTCCGATGCACCGCGGCCCCGCAAGGTACTCTCCCTGTGCGCGGACAGCTCATACGCTATCGTGGGCGCATGGGTTCTGATCTACCGATAAAATAACGCAGGGGTCGCCACTGTAATTGCCGCTGAGGACTCACCGTCCTTCATCCGCCGAAGGCCCATACACCGAAGGCACCGCCACATCATTCAACCGCAAATAAACTCCCAACTGCGCCCGATGATGGATCACATGATTCATCATCATCCGCCGCATCGCCCCGAACCGCGTCCCGTCGTAAAACTTTTTCTCACCCGCTGAGAGCGTCCACTTTCCAGCCCAGCGCTCATCACTGGCGCCCGCGATCGCAGCCCGCACAGCCGCAACATTCTTGTCAAACAATTCCAGCACATGCTTTTGCGACTCCGCCACGTTCGGCTTCCGCGCCGGTTCCCCAGCCGGACGGTTGGCAAAATCCAGGGAATCCTCTTTCATCACTTTCACACCCATGCCCGGCAGTTCCGCAATATGCCCCGCAAGCCGCCCCAGTGTCATCGACTTCTCATGCGGCTTCCAACCCAGCTTGTCCTCCGGAATCCGTTCCAAAGTCCGTCGCGCCGCCGCCATCTCCGAATCAAACTCCGGCAAAAACTCCGCACTAACGCTCATAGCACCCTCCCAGCACACAGCTTTGGATGTGGTACGCGATAATTCGCTTCTCTAAAATTTGTCAGGAAAGAATTCTGGACAAGAAAGCCCACTGGGGCCAGCTCAGCAAATAGAAATCAGCAGTTCCAGCACCCGAAACCAAGCCCCAGAGGCCTCACCACGCTCCACTATTACCAACCAGGTTCGCCCTGAAATTCAAACCAGCTAGCCGCAAGAAATCCCACTTCAACCCATCAAGCCCCAGACGACCGATGAAACAACCGCGGCAATTCGCAACCAATCCCACCAGCTAACCACTTAGATTCGTGCCACTTCGAATTACCCTGTGAACCTCTGTGCCCCCTGTGTTAAAAGGTTTTTCTCCCCAAAGAAAAAGAGCGGCCGCAAAAGCCGCTCTCAATCGAGCTGGGTACCAGGTTACTGGGTACTATGTACCAGGTACCGGCAACTACCTCCCAGCAGCCGCTCCGGCGGCAGCAGGAATCACCCCGGCAATCGCCATCCCTTCAATCCGTGCCACAACATTCTCTACGCTGGCCCCGGTATCGGTGCAAGCATCTACATAAGGATGCCGGCTTCCATCCGCATGCATCACCAGCACGCTAACCTCGGCCTGCGCTTTTTTCACCATATAAGGTAGATGATGCCGATCATTCCGGCTCAAACTCGGACCCAGCACCACCAGGTCGAACCGCCCCTTGCCAATCGCCGCTTCCACGGCCTTTCGCCCCACGGCCTTCTCTACCGTGTGCCCAGCCTGCTCCAAGGCCGCCGCCGTAACCGCCTGTTCCTCAGCATCCCCTTCACCATAAAGAATTCTAAGCTTCGCTGCTTTCGCCATGAGTGTGTGTCCTCGCCACTCACGGTAGCAACGCCCCAACTGCGGGGGTACATCACCGAAGGCCAGCAACAACCGGGGCCAACCCCCTCGCTCCAGAAGGCCAGAACTCAAATTCCCTTCCCCTCCGCCCATTTCGGCGCTAAACTGTTTAGCCCAGAGGGGTCTCCCATGTTCCGCGCTCGCTTCGTAGTCGCCATCCTTTTCCTGCCAACTCTCACGGCCATTGGTTGGGCGCAATCCGACGCTTCCACCGCCAGCTGTAATCTCGACGACGGACGCCAGGTCTACATCCGCTACAACGCCGTCACCACGAAAAGCGACAGACCCCCCAACGGCAAGCCCTGGACTCCCGGCGGCACTCCCATGACCCTCTTCACCGAAGTCCCGCTAGCCTTCGGCGGCGTAACCATCCCCCTCGGTGCCTACACGGTCTACCCCATTCCCGAAAAAGGTAAATGGACTCTCGCCGTCAACAAAAACGTAACCCCCGGCTCCGCCTACGACGAGAAGCAGGATCTCGCCCGTTCTCAAATGGAAACCGATCAAGTCTCCGACGCCGCAGATACACTAGAGGTCGCCTTCGCGCACTACAACACCAAATGCACTCTCCGCATCTACTTCGGCAAAGTAGCCTCCTTCGCCGACTTCATCGCCAAGTAACCGATTTTGCAAACAATAAAGGACTGTCATCCTGAGCGCAGCGAAGGACCTATGCAGTTTGCCGGCATCGCCAATGTAGTCGGCAAGTGCTCGTAGCCCAAAGCTCCAATCCACCGCAGTGACCAAAGTCCCATCCCTCCATTGTCCTTCCTGTCCTTGTTCCTCCCGCCATCTTCGACGAAGATGATTGGGAATTACTAACTAACAGCAGCCCCAAAGTCTCCCCCAGACTGAGAACCTCGTGAAAAACCTGTCCCTAACCATCATCCTCTGCGCCGCCACGCTGGCGTCCGCGCAAACCGCGCCAGCTCCAGCCGCGACCACTCCGCAGGCCGCTACCGTCACCCGAACCACCAAGGCCGTTCACTATCGCCTGCAAGGTGGCTCGACCAAAGTAGATTTCCACGGCACCGATCTCCTCCAGGGCGCATCCGGCGAAGCCCGCGTAGAAGGCAAGAAGACCAACTTCCAGATCGAAGTGAAATTCCAGAATCTCGAAGATGCCACCAAGTTCGGACTCGAATACTTAACCTACGTTCTCTGGGCCGTCTCTCCGCAAGGCCGCCCCGTGAATCTAGGCGAAGTCACCATCGACCACAACGGCAACACCGCGCACCTGAAAGCCGCAACCGACCTCCAGACTTTCGGCATGATCGTAACCGCCGAGCCCTATTTCGCCGTGACCGCTCCCGGCAACATGGTTGTCATGGAAAGCGCTCCGGTCGACGGCGGGGCAGGCGAAAACATCGAAGCCAAATATGATCTCGTAAGCCGCGGTACATATTCTTCGACCAACACGCACATTCAAGACGCCATCTTCGGCATCGACAGCAAAACTCCGCTCGAGCTTTTCGAAGCCCGCAACGCCGTTCGCATCGCCCGCATCGCCGCTGGAGACAAATACGCCGCCTTCATCATTTCCAAAGCCAGCCAGCAACTGCTAAATGCCGAAAGCATCTACCGTCAAAAGCAAAACAAAGCCGCCGTAGAAGCCGCCGCGAAAGAAGCGACAGAAACTGCCGAAGAAGCGCGCTTAATGGCCGTAAAACAAAAAGCTGAGGACGAGGCCCAGGCCGCCGCCGCCGCCCGCGAAGCCAAAGCCCGCGCCGATGCCGACGCCGAAGCCAAGCGTCGCGCCGAAGCGGAAACCGCCCGCGCCGAAGCCGAACAAGCCAAAGCCGAAGCTCTCAAGATGAAGCAGGAAGCCGAAGCCGCTGCCGCAGAAGCCGCGCGCCAGAAAGCCGAAGCCGAGAAAGCGACTGCCGAAGCCGTAGCCCAGCAGCAAGCCTTAGCCGCCGAAACCGACAAAGCAAAACAAGCCGCCGCCCAATCCGACGCGCTCCGTCAGCAAGCCGAAAACGAAAAGCAGGAACTCCGCGCCCGTCTCCTCCAACAACTCAACAGCATCTTAGCGACGCGAGATTCCGCCCGCGGCCTGATCGCAAATATGTCTGACGTTTTATTCCGCAGCGGCAGCTTCGAACTCCTACCCGGAGCCCGCGAGCGCTTAGCGAAAGTTTCCGGAATCGTCCTCGCGTATCCAAGTCTGCACGTAGCCATCGAAGGCCACACCGACAGCGTAGGCAACGACGACTACAACCAGCAACTCTCCGAACGCCGCGCCCAGGCCGTCCGCGATTATTTCGTCCAGCAGGGAATTAGCTCCGCCAACGTGGAAGCTCACGGCTACGGCAAGACCGAGCCCATCGCCACCAACGACACCGCCGAAGGCCGCCAGCAAAATCGCCGCGTAGAACTAATCCTCTCCGGCGACGCCATAGGGAGCGCCGCGGATGAGCCAAAGCCCCAAACCGTAAGCACCCTGCATCAATAACCACAACCGGCATCAACAACAGCGCTGTCATCCTGTGCGCAGTCGAAGGATCCCTTTCATCCTCGGGGCGCCCGCGCCTCCGAAGGGAGTTTCCGCCACCGGCCGGCAAGCCCCATTCCCCCCACTCCCCAAAAGTCCATCTGCCATCGTGCCCCAAAAACCCCACTCCCCCCTTGCCCCAGCCCCCGAAACCCATTACCCTAAGGCAGCATCTAGCAGGCAGGGCCCATGTTCACCCCGCACCCCAATCTAGCGGACGACGTCAACCACGCCATCATCCAGTCTGAAATCGAAGGCGGAGTTTTTCTTCACGACCTCCCACCCTCCACAGTTCTGGAAATCCAAACCATGCACCACTGCTACACCGCCGTTCTTCTAGGCGGCAGCCACGCCCTCATCTCCGGCCATCCCGAATTCTGTCCCAGTCCGGTTCACGTAGCCATAGCAGGTTCCACCTGGGGAGGCTCCATGCTTAAACTTCAATACGTAGGCCGCGGCATGCACCTCGAATTTCACCACCCCGAATACGACACTCCCATAATCACCAGTCCCATCCAGGAAATCCGCGACTCCCACCCCAGCCTCATGGAAGAATTCTCATCCCGAGCATAGAACTGTCATCCCGAGCGTAGCGAGGGATCGTGGTGTCTGCCCGCACCATTCCTGAACTCGCCAGCTTCAACACCCTGTCATCCTGAGCGAATGCTCGCGCGCTTAGCGCAAGCATTCGTGCAGTCGAAGGACCCCTTACCCGCCAACGCTACGACAGCCCTATGCAGGGAATTTCTACCACTGACCAGGAACTTCTCCGTGCCTCAGTGTGTCCGTGGTAGATTCCCCAGTTCCGAGGTACAATCAATCGCCAGTATGTCCATCACCATCCGCGAAGTCAGCCACGTCACCATCGTCGACATCACCGGACGCATCACTCTGGGCGACGAGACCGGACAGCTTCGCGACACCATCCGCCAGCTCCTCGTCGAGGGCAAGAAGAAAATCATCCTCAATCTAGCCCAGGTCGACTACATCGATTCCTCCGGCGTAGGCGAACTGGTCAGCGGCTTCACAGCGGTCCGCAATGCCGGCGGCGAACTGAAACTTCTAAGCCTCACCAAAAAAGTCCACGACATCGTCCAGGTCACCAAGCTCTACACCGTCTTCGACATCAAAGACGACGAATTCACCGCCATAAAATCCTTCGACTACTTCTTCGCCAAATAGGATCTCCCGAGGATTGTCATCCTGAGCGGAACAAGGGCTTAGCGCCTTAGCGCAAGCCCTTGTGCAGTCGAAGGACCCCTGCAACCCCAGACACCACCACGGTCCCAAAGAGGCGTTCTCCCCGAACCGCCGGCGCCGTCCCGCACTTCATGCGAAGAGCGACTGGGTACTGGGTACTAAGTTCTCGCCACCACTACTTCCCATACTCCCGCACTTCCCCATCCACCGACACCGCCACATACTTATGCATCTCCACATCCCGAAACTGCACCACCTGATGTTTCTCCCGCGCCAGCTTCCCCCAATTGCTAGGCTTCTCAGGATTCTGCTCAATCGCCTCCAACACCCGCCCATTCACCCGAAACTGAACCATCCGCAACCGCCCCCTCCCCACACGCTCAACCGGAATCTTCTGCCCATCGAGCAAAACCACCTCGCCATTCATCAACTGCGCCGCCACCGACCCCAAAGCTTTCTCCACGTCAGTCAACGTCATAAGCAAGTCTCTCGAAGAATTGCGCAAGCGTCTCCAACTTTGTCATCCTGAGCGGAGCATGATCGTCCGATAGGACGGTCATGCGCAGTCGAAGGACCCCTGCAATCTTGGCCACTGCCACCGGCTCCAAGAGGCATTCTCCCCGGTCGGCCGACGCGACCTGGCTTCCGCGCGCAGCGCGGCACAAATATAGGTCGATTTGTTTACCGAGAGCAGGTTAGTGGAATCAAAGTAGTTAACACGTCACCGCCTCTCCACTTCACCACCAAATCTTGGACAAAACAGGAACCCAGTCTAGCCCTGTCCAGACAAGAACGCCCCTCCGCTCCCACTCTTACCACTTTGATTCCCCTTCGAACACCCGGAAAACGAAAAAAGGCGGCCGCAAGGCCGCCTCCCACTAGAGGAAAAATCATGAGCTGGCCGCTGGCCACGGCCACTGATCACTTCCTACTCCGCAGCATCCCAGTCACCCGCTCATAATCATCCACGGAAGCATACTCAATCACAATCCTCCCCTTGCCGTGCCGATCTCGAATCCGAACCCGCATCCCCAAAGTCCGCTCCATATCGGTCTGCGCCGCCCGCACATTCGGGTCCATCCACCGCGCCCCACGTTTTTTCTTCTTCTCTCCCGGCAAGGTCTGCCCCGGCAGCATCGCGAACGACCCGTTGATCCGCATCACCCGATCTTCAATCTGGTCCCACTTCAACTTGTGGGTCACAATTTCTTCCGCAACCGCCTCGATGTACTCTTCACTCTCCAGCCGCAGCAACTCGCGCGCATCGCTGAAGCTGAGCCGCTCCTCCAGCATGTAGCTCATTACTTTCTCCGGCAACCGCAACAGCCGCATATAATTCGCCACCGTCTCCCGCGACACTCCTATGCGGTCCGCAATCTGTACCTGCGTCAACTTGAATTGCAGACTCAACACCCGAAACGCCTCCGCCTGCTCAATCGGATTCAGATCCTCGCGCACCACGTTTTCAAGCACGGTCATCTCCGCCGCCTGTTGCGGCGAAAGCCTCCGCACCAGCGCCGGGATCGTGTCCTTCCCCGCCATCTTCGAAGCCCGCAACCGCCGCTCGCCCAGCACCAGGATGTAGCGAC
Organism: uncultured Acidobacteriaceae bacterium; assembly: GCA_963800575.1. Classification (GTDB taxonomy): domain Bacteria; phylum Acidobacteriota; class Terriglobia; order Terriglobales; family Acidobacteriaceae; genus Sulfotelmatobacter. The sequence goes on along the minus strand of CAWDBN010000013.1, from coordinate 74,704 downwards.
CTTCCTCCTCCGCCGGACGTACCACCACCGGCTGCACCACCCCATGCTCCTTGATCGAATCCCGCAACTCCTGCAACATCTCCTCATCAAACACATACCGAGTCTGGTAAGGATTCTTCTCAATCAGGTCGATCGAAATATTAGCGACCATGTTGGCAGGCATAGCCATAGCCTGAATCGAAATAACCTCCGCACTCTCGGCGGGCAGCTGCTCGTGTGGGTCGGACACTCCCTTCGGCAAGCTCAGGGCAGGCTCTGTCCGAGTCGCGTCCAGCACCTCAGAACCCTTGTCGCCGGAAGCGTTGCTACCAGGGGTTTTGTCATTCCGAACGAAGTGAGGAATCTGCTGTTCGCCGGCGCCATCACCGGCCGCGCCGTCAGCCACCTGTGGCTCGCGAACAGGAACCACCACCCGCGGCCCCGGCAGCAGCGACTCCAACCCCCGCCCCAAAGCCCGTCGCTTCTCCACCTTCTCCTCTTTCTTCTCGACCCCATGCCCCGCCAAATTCTCCGCCGCCGAAGTAGTCATCAATGCTCCCTTTCCAACTCTGTCATCCTGAGCGAAGCATGTGCTTGCGCAAGGCGCAAGCGCATGCGTAGTCGAAGAGCCTGCCCCGAGCGAAGCCGAGGGGACCCCCTTGCATGCAGTCACCATCACCGGCCCTGCTGGGAATTCTCACGATTCACCGCCTGTTGTACATCGATGCTTGTCAATCTAATACATCGATGCATATCAATGTAAAAATCAAGCGCTGATCGCCGCTGGCGTCTCCCCGGCAGCCGCCAGATGCCGCCCCAGCAGCTCCTTAGCCAGCCGTATGTAACTCTCCGCCCCCTTCGACCGCGGATCGTACACCAGCGCCGCCTTGCCATGACTAGGCGCCTCCGCCAGCCGTATGTTCCGCGGGATGGTTGCCGCGCACACCTTGTCCCCAAAAAACTTTCTCAGTTCAGCCGTGACCTGCTGCGCCAGGTTGGTCCGCTCATCCAGCATGGTTAGCACCACACCTTCAATCTCAAGCCCGGGGTTCAAGGCCACGCGGATCCGCTCCACTGTGTCCAGTAGCTCGCTGATGCCCTCCAGCGCAAAGTATTCCGCCTGCATAGGAATCAGCACTGAGTCAGCTGCCACCAGAGCGTTCAGCGTAAGCAGGTCGAGCGCCGGCGGACAGTCGAGGACGATGTACTGGAAGCGATCACGCAGTGGCGCGATCGCATCGCGCAAGCGATACTCGCGCCGCTCCGCCTCCACCAGCTCCAGGTTTGCGCCGATCAGGTTCTTGTGTGAAGGGATCAGCCAGAGCTGTTCCAGCTCAGTCACGGCCAGGGCCTCCTCACCTGAAGCTGCGCCCAGCAGGAGGTGATAGGTAGAAAGGCGTTCGGGATCTTTCATCAGGCCCAAGCCGCTCGTGGTGTTTGATTGCGGATCGCAATCGATCAGGAGTGTGTTTACTTCAGCGGCCGCAAAGGAGGCGGCCAGGTTGATGGCAGTCGTAGTCTTGCCCACGCCGCCCTTCTGATTGGCAACAGCGATGACGCGTCCCATAAATTGTCGAGGAGCCAGAGCTGTTGGCAGAATAGTGCGATTCCCGTTTCGAATGCAAGGTCGAATTACCACGTGTGGTTGAATTTGTGTGCAAAACGTGTCCGATGTTCCAGTCCGAACATTCAGGCGGTTTGTCGTTGGCTTGTTCCTCTGGAAATATCGCTCGAGTGTTCCGGTTGGAACATTGAGCAGATATTGAATGAGCTGCTTGGCACTGTGTGGCATTTCAGGCCGGGGGGGGTGAAACCTCTTCAATGTTCCGACTGGAACATTGTGTCGAATGTTCCAGTCGGAACATATCATCAAATGTTCCAACCGGAACATTGTGCTGAATGTTCCAGTTGGAACATTTGAGAAGTTATGGCATGGCTGATTAGTATGGGAAACTGTTGAATGTGGTGGGGTGCGTACCACTTTCATGCGCCAAAACCAGCCTTCGCACATTAAGCATTCATCTTGCGGTGCCTAGATTGGGATCTGCCTCCCACTTGGTTATATTCTTGGTTCTGCCTGCCCGACTAGCAGTATGCGGGATTGGGAGTTGGGTATGGGGATCGGGAGGTCCCACGTCAGGTTGGGGAGGGTGGAGCGGGTGGACTCCAGTTGGGAGGACGAGATCAAGAGGGCCAGGCGGCCGTTGGGGGCCAGGAGGGTGACGGCTATGGGGAGTATATTCGGGAGGCGCTCGACGGCTCGGAGGGTTACTACGTCGAAGGTGGATGGGGGTAGGGTCTCGGCGCGGGCGTTCTGTATATTGATGTCCGTCAATCTAAGGGTGCGGGCTAGTTCGCGGAGGAAGGTTGCCTTCTTTTGATTTGATTCGATCAGGGTCAGGACTATGTTGGGGGCCCAGATTTTTATCGGGACTCCTGGGAAGCCGGCGCCGGAGCCGAGGTCCGCTACGCGGGCTTCGGCTTTCGGGCTTAGGGCTTCGGCTACTTCAACGTCAAAATCTTTCACCACAGGGGGCACGGGGGACACAGAGGAAGACACAGGGTAGGGCGGGTAGAGGTGGCTGGCGGCGAGTAGGGACTCGCCGAAGTGGCGGGTTACGATTTCTTCTGGAGTGCGGACGGCGGTCAGGTTGATGCGGGCATTCCAGTGGAGGAGTAGATCGATGTACGTCGATATACTTTGGAGTTGGTCGGCGGAGAGGACAGCAGATTCCTCTTGGCTCGCCTTCGCCTGACGGCTCGGCGTCGCTCGGGGCAGGGTCTCACCGGCTTTCGCCGGTTCGGAATGACAAGGCGTGGGGGACAGGTAGGGCTGGAGCAGTTCGGCGATGCGGGCTGGGTGCATGGGAAAGTTCGATTGTAGACAACGGGACTCATCGACCGGTTGAGTCCTCGTCATCGAGATTCTCCGACGCGCTATTCGCCACCATTCCAAAAATTCCAAACACAAAAGCCGAGCCGATGCCGAGCATTTCAGCAGACACGCGATCCGTCTTGGTGAGCGCGCTGATCACCCGTCCTCCGAAAAAGAACAACAAGGCTGCAATCACAAATAGCACCTGACTAATTCCTCGGAGCAGGGCTTTCATAACGAGCCAATTCTAACGTCACTGCGGCTAGTTGGTGAAAAATCGCCATAACACCCATTGGCCGTTGTCCAGTGCGAAGAGCCCAGGCGAAGGTTTTGACTGCCCGAAGATGTCAAGCATCTGGCGCATGCCCGATGATCCGTGGGTGTGGAAGGACGGGATGTTCCCGCCAACTCTTAAGAGTGTAATCGGAGTTTAATCGCGTGGGCGTCAGCTGATCTTGGGAATGCAGCAGACTGGAAAACTGTTCAAAATTGAACATTCCAGCATCTGAAGCCTCGATATTATCTGTGCGGTATGAAAACAGAAATCGACATTAAACAAATTCTGGCTGTCCAATGTCCGACTTGCGGTGCCGCCCCGGGAGAGAAATGTGAACTTACATCCGGGCAACATCGCACCGATCCGCACCGTGAGCGCCGATTGATAGCAAATTCCCGCGACTAGGCCGTGCCCACGTTCGCGTCTCACTGCACGCAGCGACAGAGTGTCGTCACTCCCAGCGAACGCTTAGCGCAAAGTACTCACCGCCAGCGGTCACCGCTCGCGGCGACAAAATTCCGCCAGACGTAGTCCCACGGCACGACGAACAGGAAGATCACGCTCATCAGGCAGGCAAAAGTTGTGTCCCAGGTGTCTGCGTCCATGGAGTGGTTCCGCCATGCAGGCAGCGCCACGGCGAGAAGCCAGGTGGACTTCCATGCTATTTCCCAGAACAGAAGCGGCAGCATTTTCACGGGATAACGCAGCCCCAGGACCGCCAGCAGCACAAGCGCGAGCAGCATGGAATTGACCACGCCATGCATGAGTTCCCAGGGCTTGTGATGAAGGAAGGCGGGAACCTGTTGCATTCCCATGCCGACGGCAATCAAGAGGTAGCCGGCCGGAGAAGATAGATTCGCCACAGCGCGATCTCGTGCGCCGGAGTTTCGTTTCGCTTCCGCGTGTGCGAGTCTGTTGCTGGGGATGAATCGGTTTTCATTGCGTGTCTCCGAATCCGACTCGCATCGGCGGCGTCCGTTTAAGTGGGCCGACGTTCCCCATATTATCCCCGTATCAAATTCGAGGCCGGAAAGTTTTGGGCAGGTCTTTCGAGCTAGGTGATCGTCAAGATGAGGCTGCCGCTGGTGCCGCCGCTGCTGCAGCCCAGGTCCCCGGAATTTCCGCTTGGAGTGTTGACTGCTACATCGGCGGTTCCAGCAGTGGAGATCACGGCGGCGGTGATCGTCGCCTGCAACTGCGTACTGGTTATGACCACCGTGCTGAGCTTCGTCCCGTTGATCTCGACCACAGAAGATGAAACGAATTGAGCGCCGTACACGTTGAGAACAAAGCCGGGCTGCACTTCAGTGAGCGTAATCGTGCTGGCAGAAAGAGATCCGATGATCGGGACTGGCCGAGCGCTGCCGCACAAGGGATTGAGTGAATTGCATCCCTGGAACAGCAGCGAGGCGAGCAGCAGTGCACCGAGGGGCAGCGAGAAGGCGCAGATTCTCTTCATACTGGATCGTACCACCGCCGGAGGCCGTGGGGCGCTTCGGCATGACAGAGAAATCCCTAGACGGGCATGGCAGCGGGATCCCACGTCTCGCAAAGTGCGCGAGACATGGGGCACCCGGCCGGTTTGCGTCCTCGGCGGTGTCCACAAGAACCCTGGAGGGCTGGGGTAGAGGTGGAATAGGGATGCTTCGGCTGCGGGGGACCGTCCTTTGGACGGTCTCCCTTCGCTCAGCATGACAGGGAAATCCTAGGAGCTGGCTATTTGACTGCTGTTGTTCGGATGAGGGGAGGCGGGGGCGACAGCTTCCTGGTCGGCATGTGCGATTGCTGTTTTGCCGGCCCAGCGGGGTGGGGGGCGCGTACGAGCATTCCGTTATTTCCACCGAAGTCGCGAGTGTGGTCGGCGAAGCGGACGTTCTCGTACTTCTTGCGCAGTGCGACGATGCGGTAGCTGAACTCCACGCTGGAAGAGCCGCCACCCAGTTCGTGGACTTCGAACGAGGCTGGCGTGCGGCTGCTGATATACAGACCCTTGCAGTCGCCGTTGGGAGTCAGGAAGACATGGTACTCAAGGTCGGTGTTTACGGTTTGGATGAAGGTGGGATCAAGCGCAATCACTGCTGAGCCGGCGCTGAGGCGCGCCGAGCCGAAATCCTCGAACCAGTTCTGGGGCGCTTCGACGGCCGACATCGCTACGACGCGTTTGCCGCCGTCAACGGGGACTGCGGCGTTCTTGGTGCCGGTGCAGGTAAGATCCCCGCTGCCTTCTACCTCGCAGTACGCAGACAGGGCGCCGGTGCTTGAGCCGTAGCCGGCGATGAAAGCTACTCCGTCAGAGTTCGTATTTTGGGCCCAAGTGCCGTAGCTCCCCGAGCTGACGAAAAATCCCGCAGTGTTGTTCCCGGTGCCGATGACGCCGAACTGGTTGAATGTTCCGCCATCGCCCCAAACGCCGCTGGCGTATCCGGGGCTCGAAACTGCCTCGCCGGTTGCGCTCTCACTGCCATTTTGCCCAAAGACGCCGACGCCGGTTGCGGTGAACTCGGCTTGGCCGTAGACCCCAACCGGGCTGCCGCTGGACGCACTAGCCAGGCCAATCACGCCATAGGCGTCGCCGTTGGAACTTGCCGTAGTGCCCTGAACACCCCAGGCCTCGCCTGCGCTTGCACTCGCGACGCCAGCGATCGAGGTGGCATTGGCGTTGCTGCTGTTTACGCCGAACACGAACTCTTCGGTAGAGGAGATTGACATTTCGCCGGAAAGTGAGGCGTTGGTGGCGGTCAGGTCACCCGCCGAAACGGTGCCCGAAGCAGTCAGCCCGGTGGCCGTGATTGTGCCGGCGATGAAGTTGCCGGAGGCGTCGCGCTTGACGATGGCATTTGCGGTGTCTGCATTGGTGGGCGGAACTTTCCAGGCGAAATTCAGCGTACCTGTGCCGGTGACGGGCGAACCGCTTACGGTGAAGTCGGTGGTGGGCGCGGTCAGCGCCACGCTCTTCACCGAGCCGTCGCCTGTGCCAGGAAAAGTTTGGCCTGTGGCGAACGTGAATACGCCTTTGCTGCTGATCTTTAGTCCGGTCTCAGTGGGGGTGGTGGCGCCCAATCCGTAGAGCAGGTTCAGCGTTCCCAAGGGGGTGGTCGTGTCGTTGGCCGTGGGCTCCGCCTGCCAGCGGAAGATCTGGCTCAGCGCCGTGCTGCTGGAGCTGTTGAATGACGATGCCACCAGATTCAGACCTTGCGAGTTCTTGCCTCCTGTGGCGGTGGCCGCGCCGATGGCGGGCAAGGTCAGCGTGCCGCGGATGGTGCCGGCTCCGTTGACGTCGAGTTGAGTGGCTGGCGTGGTGGTGTCGATGCCTAGCTTGGCTGTGGTTCCGCTGCCGGTCTGAAACACTGCTGAATCGATGATGGTGTCGGCTCCGCTGAAGATCGGCAGATAGTTCAGGGTACCGCCGGTGGTGGTCACGTCGGTGGCCGTTAGCGGCGTAACCGTCTCGGTTGTGCTGCTCGACGCAGACGAGCCGATGAGCGCTGGAGCGGCCAGCACGAAGGCCGAGGGCGGAAGTCCCCCCAAGGTTTCCGCATCCCCGGCCTTCAATGCATACGGAGCGCTGACCAGCAGCACACGCGGCTGCTCAGCCTGCCCCGAGACTTGTACTCCCACCCAGCGGGCTTGTTCGGAAGTGAACAGATCCGCGGGAAGCCCTTCGGGCTTGGTTGATCCCAGTAAAGCTGTGTAGTGGCCGTTGCTGTCGGCGGCTACGTTTTGTGTTTCCAGCCAGAGTGGAGCGCCACCGGTCTGCTCGGAGTAGAAAGCGAAGGTGATGCCGACCACGCCGGTTAGAGGATTGCCGTTGAGATCTTTGGCCGTGCTGGCGAAGCGGACCAGGCGCGGCAGGGCGGATGTGGTTTGAGCCGGCGTCTGGGCCACGGTAAGTGGAATCGGGGACAAAGCCAGCGACAACGTCGCAACTACCCAATGAGCGGTGCGGAGTTTCATGGAAGATTTCTCCTTTGGAGATTCATGGACTCAGGTTCAAGTGGCAGACAAAGGGTCCGTACAAACAACGGCTGAATCCCGCGCCTGTACAGAAAGGCGGAAAGTGCGGGCGAAACGCCTCATCGGCCGGAAAAATATTTTCGGGCGAACTCGGGAACTGCCCCACTCAGGCCGAAGGACGGCTTGAATGGGCTACCCGTCCCAAACTTGCGGAGGATCAGATTCGGCTATTTGGGCCAGGCAATGTGCAAGTAATTGCGGTGGCAGCGATCGTCGACGCGTTTGCTCCCTATATTTTGCTGGGCTGGCTATGTTTGCGGGTGTGTGGCAAGCTGGAGGGATGAAGAAACAATCGTCGGACCAGGCGTTTCATGATCGGCGGTATCAGGAGCGGAAGCGGGCGGAGGCGGAGCGGAAGGTTCCTAAGAAGAAGGTGATTGCCGAAGCCGAGAAGAAGAACTCGCACATCGGCGGCTAAAGCCGCTGCTCGTCTTGCGCTCTATCGCAGCGCTGAAGCGCGGCGCCATCCAGAGGCAAAGTCGGCGCTGCGGCAAAGTCGGCGGCGGAGTCGAACTCCCGGGAAACCAAGATCCCTCACTTCGTTCGGGATGACAAGGGCTTTGTTAGGGATGAACAAAGCCTAAGGAGGGGCTTCTTGTTGACATGGCGGTTGTTTGTTCTGTAGATTCTGTTTGAACTGAAAGTACTGACATGGACACTTTGACTGGGGTGCAGAAAGCCTACATTCTGCATTGGGGAGAGATGGGGACGCGGTGGGGGATTAACCGGACGGTGGCGCAGATCCATGCGCTGCTGTATTTGTCGCCGCGGGCGTTACCGGCGGAGGAGATTGCCGAGACTTTGAGCGTGGCGCGGTCGAATGTGAGTACATCGATCCGAGAGCTGGAGGGGTGGGGGATTGTGCGGGCGGTGCATGTGCTGGGGGACCGGCGAGAACATTATGAGTCGATGAAAGATGTTTGGGAGATGTTCCGGCTGGTGATTGAGCAGAGGAAGCGGCGGGAGATCGACCCTACGCGGGAGATGCTGCGGCGGAGTCTTGAGGAACTGGATCCGAAGGAGGCAGGGGCGGAGTTTACGCGGGAGCGGCTGGCGGCCATGGCGGGATTTTTTGAGGCGGTGACGGAGTTGCATGATCAGATGAAGCGGCTGCCTACGGGGACGGTGAGGAAGTTGTTGCGGATGGGGGGTAAGGTGCGAAAGAAGTAGTGGGCTTGCACGCTGCAGACTCACACCTTTAACACAGAGGGCACAGAGGAACACAGGGTATTGCTCTCTTGGTGGATGTGACACCTGCTCCGCAGGGGTGGAAACTCCTCTGCGGGCTCGTGATGGCGATGGCGGATATGGGGTGTTTCGACTTCGTGAGATCGTCCATTTTGGACGACCCCACTGCGCTCAACATGACAGAGACATTTTAGTCCCAACGGAAGAGGTGTTTGACACATGGAGCAAGCGGGAGAGCCTAAGAAGATTTGGGTGACGTTGACGGGGTTGCCGCTGACGATTGAATTGGAGTGGCCGTTTCACCGGTCGACTTCGGGGGCGGATTTCTGGGTGTTGCATGGGGATATCCGGTTGGAGAATTCGGCTGGGCTGCATGCGCCGGTGGCGGTGAATTTGTCGGCTACGGTGCGGGAAGTGGTGGCGTCGCTGGAGCCGGTGGATGTGGAGGCTCCGGTGATCAATGCTTTGCGCAAGGAAGTGGATCATCGGCAGATTGAGTTTGTGAAGTCGGGGAAGCTGAAGCCGGTGGCGTTTTCGAGCCGGCATTATGACTTCAAGCGGGGGAAGTGGGTGTTTGGGAAAGCCACGGATGAGGTGATTGCTGAGTTTTATCGAAGGGAAAGTTTATTGGGAGACGAAGTTGAGTGCCCAGTACCCAGTACCTGGTACCGAGCGAGGCCGCAGTGAGGCGAGCCCGACGAGCAGTGGTGATGCCGGCGAACAGCAGATTCCTCACTTCGTTCGGAATGACAAGAGTGAGGCTCGGAATGACAAGGCGGTTGCTTGGAATGACAAGGCCGTTGAACGGAAGGTTTGGATTGGGGATCCTACGGACGCGCAGTATCTGGAGACTACAGCGGAGCATTTGGTGGGAGTTGCGGGAGGGCCTGCTGCCGTTAGGTTGATGCGGATTGAGGGCGAGTGGGCTGAGGCTACTGCTGGGTTGATGGGACAGGCAGAGAAATTCGAAGCTGCGATGCGCGCGGCGGTGGAAGAGTTGGAGAAGAAGCACGCGTTTGAAAGAGGGTAGGAAAATTTTTCGCGGCGGATTTGCGCGGATTGAACTTTCTAACAACGCGGGTGTCGGGCGAATGCATCTCAGGGAGTTCAGCATTGGGGGTTCTGGTGGGGACGTCAAAGGCTTTGCCACAGAGGACACTGAGGGCACGGGGTAGAGCTTGCTTTGTGCTGGCGATGATTTGGTTGATGTGGACGGGATTGGGCTGGGCGCAGGGAAATGAGCCGGCGCAGGCTCCGGCGCAGAGTTCTGGACAGACTTCTGGGCAGGCTCCGGGGAAAGAGCTTCCGGATGCGCCGGACGAGAGTAAGAAGAAGAGTGACAATCCCGTCGTTATTACCAAGGATGCGGCTACGGCGGGGCTGAAGAAGGCGCGGGACTGGGAGTCGGGATGGATTACGGGAGAGTATGTGGGCCGGAACCGGAAGCTGGTTAGCCCGACGCGAGAGCAGCGGGAAGTGATTTATCTGCGACAGACGCTGACGACTCCGGAAGCTTACATGAAGCGAATGTTTGCGGCAGCGATTGACCAGGCGCGCGGGACGCCGTGGCAGTGGGGCGGTGGCTGGGGCGGGTATGGGAAACGGTTTGCGTCGCGGGAAGGGCAATTTATTTCGGCCAACACGCTGGCGGCTGCGGGCAATGCAATGCTGGGGTATGAAGTGCGTTATGACCAGTGCAAGTGCCAAGGGCTGTGGCCGCGGACGCGGCATGCGTTCATCCGGAATCTGGTGACTTATGATCGCAGCGAGGAGCATTTGCATCCGCAATGGGCGTTGTACGGAGGAGCGTTTGCCGGCGGGATGATTTCGACCACCTGGAAGCCGGGGTCGCACAGTTTATTTGACGAAGGGGGACAGGCTGCGCTGGAGCAGATCGGGTGGGGCACGCTGCTGAATTTCTTTACGGAGTTTTCGTGGGAGATTAATCGGAAGCAGGGAGTGAAGTAGGGGCGGCTGGCGGGTGGTCTTTTTTCGGTTCCGCCGGTGCCGCTTGCTGGCCGGCGAGGCTTGCTGAGGCGACTAGTTCCTCAGTTTGAGTATAGGCCCTGATCCAAACCGCAAAGGAGCGGGAGGGAAGCTTGTACGTTCCCTTCTTTCCGGCCTTTGCAAGGATAATGCCGCGCGATTTCAACGCTGACAAGGCGTTGTCGAGTGTGGAGGCTTTAATTCCTGTGGCCTCTTTTCGGATCTCGGCCTTCGTCACCCAGGCGTCGAGATGCTTCGCCATAACTCGAAGGACCTGTCGATATTCGTCCGAACCAATCTGTTCAAAATATTGCTTTTCGAAGTACTTCAGTCCAAGCTGCTTCAGTGCTCCTTCTTCTCCGTAGGCCCCTTTCATAACGTCTTCCGTGTCGATATTGTTGTCAGTGTCAGCTTCGAAGGAACAGTAGGCGAATTGTTGGATGAAGTGAGGGTACCCTTCGGTGATATAGGCAAGGCTGGACACGGCTTCGTCCGAGATTGTAACTGGGAAGCCGTTCTTCTCCTGTGCTGCTTTCAGCCCTCTGCGTATCACCTCCGCGCTATCCATTGCCGATAGCGGCTCTAAGGCAAAGATTCTGAAAAGTCGCAGCGAGGATTCATGGCTCTTCCGGAGTCTTTCCCTGAGCGCGGTTAGTCCGGCGAGGCCCATGCATACTCGGTCGCACCCGCAGATCTTGAGTCTCTCCGTTAACAATTTCGCCATCGCGCCGAGATTGGCGGAAGCGGGTGGCTTGTCCGCTTCGTCTATAAGAATTAGGATGCCGTCGACTTCCGAGCCTAGGTTCTCCAGCGATTTTGCGATGGCGAAGCTCAGTTCCTCTATGAGCTCGGTGTCTTTGACGTCTGGCTTCTCTTCGTGGTACTTGACGCCAGCGACTTCCCATCTCTTCAGGAAGTCCCAGGCGCTACGAGCGAATTCCTTGAGCTGTTCGCGCTCAGCGATCTTCCTGCGCAGCTCTGTGCCGATGCTGCGCACGATGTCAGTGTATCCGTGAGACGCGTCGAGGGAGATGCTGACCGTTATAAACTTGAAGATTAGAGAGTCTTCGAGCGAGTCGAAGTCCCCGGAGGCTGCGCCTTTCAGGTTCAGCAGCAGAGACGACTTTCCAATCCCGCGCTCTCCCTCGATCAGGAAATGCGCGGGGTTTCCGTTCTTAGTCTGATATAGAGCCTTCTCTAGGGCTACGAGCTCATCATATCTGCCGGCAAACATTCCGGGGTGCACGATTGCGTTAGGGCGAAATGGGTTAAACCTAGCCACGTTTTCCTCTCAGGGCATCTATTGCAGCAAGCCTCCGTTGCCGTTGGGCTCTTCTTCTGGAGCTAAGACTACGGCTGCGGCTACTCGGTCGCCGGGTTCCATGTGGAGTAGGCGGACGCCTTGGGCGTTGCGGCCGGATTCGCGGATGGTTTTGGAATCCATGCGGATGATTTTGCCGTACTGGCTGATTAACATTACCTGGGAATTTTCGTCTACCAGGGCTATCGCTACTACTTTGCCCACTCGCTCTGTGGTTTTGATATTGATTACACCTTTGCCGGCTCGGTTGGTTAGACGATATTCGTCGGCGGGGGTGCGTTTGCCGTAGCCGTTTTCGGTTACGGAGAGGATTAGGGTGCCTTTTTGAGTTAGGTCCAGGGTTTCGGACACCTCAGGGGCTGAAGCCCCGGCATCAGGAGGGGTTTGGTCGGCACGACTTAAGTCGTGCCCTTCCCGATCTTTTCCCTCCCCATCTTTCTCCGGAGATGCGTCTGGCTTTGGCGTTACCGTCATGCCTACTACGTAGTCGCGCTCTTCCAGATTAATTCCGTTCACACCATACGCGGCGCGGCCCATGGGGCGGACGTGATTTTCGTCGAAGCGGATGGCTGCGCCCTCGTGAGTGGCTATGAAAACGATTTGGTTGCCGTTGGTGATGCGGGCGGCTACCAGTTCATCTCCTTCTTCGATGTTGATGGCGTTGATGCCGTTGGAGCGGACGTGCATGAATTCGCGGAGTTCGGATTTTTTTACCAGGCCGTTGCGGGTGGCGAAGAAGATGTATTTGTTTTCTTCTTCGAGGTTGCGGACGGCTAGCATGGTGCGGACGGTTTCGCCGGGTTGGAGGCCGATTAAGTTGCCGATGTGCTTGCCGCGGCCGGCGGCGCTTACGTCAGGAATTTCGTAGACCTTGAGCCAATAGACTCGGCCCTTGTTGGTGAAGATCAGGATGTAGGCGTGAGTGGAGGCGATGAAGAGGTGTTCGACGAAATCCTCTTCGCGGGTCTTCATGCCGGTGCGGCCGGTGCCTCCGCGGCGCTGCATGCGGTAGGTAGAGATGGGCGTACGCTTCATGTAGCCGGAGTGGCTGAAGGTTACGGCTACCTGCTCGTCTGCGATCAGGTCTTCTAGAACGATTTCTGCGGCTTCGTCTTCGATGCGGGTGCGACGTTCGTCTCCGTAGAGTTCTTTTACTTCTTCTAATTCCTTGATGATTACTTTGCGGAGTTTGCTTTCGGAGGCGAGGATGGATTCGTAGTCTTCGATGCGCTCGCGGGTTTCTTTCAGTTCGTTGGAAATTTCATCGATCGAGAGCTTGGTCAGGCGATGCAGTTGCAGCTCTAGGATGGCTTCGGCCTGGCGCGAGGTGAAAGGCTTCTCGGGGCTGAGCTTGGGAGCGCGGCCGGTGGTGTTGATATCGATTTTCTTGCCGCCGAAGTAGGCGACTAAATTTTCTCGCGTCGGCACGGTTGGCGCTGGCGCGGATTATGGTGATCACATTGTCGAGATGATCTAGCGCGTTTAGATAACCTTCTAAGATGTGCTCGCGGTCCCGGGCTTTCTGGAGCAGGAAGGCGGTGCGGCGGCGGACTACGTCGACGCGGTGATTGATGAAGTGCTTGATGGCCTGAATCAGTCCCATTTCGCGGGGCTGGCCGTTGACCACCGCTAGAAGGATCATGGAAAAACCTTCCTGCATGGCGGTGTGTTTGTAGAGTTGGTTGAGAACGATTTGGGGCTCGGCTCCGCGCTTTAGTTCGACTACGATGCGCATGCCGTCGCGATCGCTTTCGTCGCGGATGTCGGAGATGTCTTCGATGTCTTTATCGTTGACCAGCTGCGCGATGCGTTCGACTAAACGTGCTTTGTTTACCTGATACGGGATTTCGGTGACGATGATGGCTTGGCGATCTTTGGAAATGTTTTCGATGGCGGCTTTGGCGCGCATCATGAAGCGGCCACGGCCGGTGCGGTAGGCTTCGAAGACGCCGGCGCGTCCGTGGATTACGCCGGCAGTCGGAAAGTCTGGGCCCTGGACGAATTTCAGAATCTCGGCCAGCTGGGCGTTCGGATCGTTGATCAGCGTGATGGTGGCGTCGACGATTTCGGTTAGGTTGTGCGGCGGAATTTTTGTCGCCATGCCTACGGCGATTCCGTCGGAGCCGTTGATTAACAAGTTCGGAATTCTGGTGGGGAGAACGTCGGGCTCGACTTCGCTGCCATCGTAGTTGGGACGGAAGTCTACTGTTTCTTTATCCAGATCTTCTAAGAGCGCTGTTGCTACTTGCGCCAGCTTGGCTTCGGTGTAGCGATCGGCTGCTGGAGGGTCGCCGTCGACGGAGCCGAAATTTCCTTGTCCGAAAATCAATGGGTAGCGCATGCTCCAGGTTTGCGCTAAGCGGACTAACGCGTCGTACACAGCCAGATTTCCGTGGGGATGGTACTTGCCCATTACGTCGCCGACGATGCGGGCGCACTTGCGGGTGGCGCGGTTGGGCTGGAGGCCCATCTGCTGCATGGTGTAAAGAATGCGGCGATGGACGGGTTTGAGTCCGTCGCGTACATCGGGCAGAGCGCGGCCGATGATGACCGACATGGAATAGTCGAGATACGACTTGCGCATCTCGTCTTCAATGTTGACCGGCTGGATGTGCAGAGCGCCGGGGCTGCCTTCGCCGCCGCCGGGCGGTGGGGTCAGGGGGAGTTCGGGGTTTTGATCGTCTGGCATGGGTTAGGTCTTGGGTCTTCGGTGTTGAGCTTCTGGATTTTCGTCGTCTACTTCGCTTCCTTCCGAGACGGCGAATTTTGGGCTAAACGGTTGCATTTGCAGGTGGTTAATGGGATTTCGTCGAAGGATATTGTAGCACGTTTTGGAATGTGAAAACTGCGTCGAGATTGTTGCTTATCGCGGTTCTAGTTTGTGCACCTCGAGCGCTGCCGGGGCTGAAGCCCCTGCCCTGGGGCGCTTGACGCGGCCTGTTCGGCTTCGCTCACGACAGGCCGCGGTGGTGGTGGGAACTCCCGGGTGAGCCGGCGATGGAGGAAAGATGCAAGGGGTCCTTCGACTGCGCATGACCGTCCTATCGGACGATCATGCTCCGCTCAGGATGACATGAAGCGCGGCTCTTCCATGTCGCCGCGCGCGTCCATCTTAATCACGAGTGCTTACTTCATTTTGCGCGCATCCTCGCGGTTCACGGAATACGAGTCAGGGGCGGGTGATTACTTCGTTGGGGGATTCGGGGAGAACGAATTTTACGTTGCGCTTGGCGTTGGCTTCGAAGGTTTGTGGGACGTTGATGGTGGAGAGTGCGACTTTCTTGTTCCAGTATCCGTCGGTGTAGTAATCGCCGCTGGCGTAGAGGATGCCGTCGGCGATGGTGTAGTTGCGGACTTCTTCGCTGTGTCCGTCGCAGAAGACCAGGAGTGCGGGTGCGAGATCGTGCGGCGGAGGGACGACAGCGATTGCTGGCCCTACCGAATTACTACGAGCTGATCTCGCGAGCTGGGGTTGATTTGACTCGGCTGCGTCGGGCGCGAGGGTGAGCGGCAGGGCTTCGCCATCGGCTGCGGTGCTGTTCACGCGGACATAGCGGCCGTTCTGGAGTTCGATCATCAGTGGCTGAGGGATGGAGGGCTCACGGTCCGCATAGTCGGGATGGGCCATGGTGCGTTCGGCCTGCAACAGGATTAGCGGCGGTTGCGCGGCTACGGGGTAGCCGGTGGAGTAGATGTCATCGGGATCGAAAGAATCGACGAAGAACGGGAACGGCAGCGACGTGTAGGGGAACCGCTGGCGGAATCTGGATGAAGATGCGACTCGTCCGAGGGCAAAACTGCCGGTGACTGAGTTGAGATGCGGGGTTGCGGAGTGCGGAGTTATGGCGTGCGCTGCTCTTTGAGCTGTGGCCCATGGGCTTAGGGCGATGAAGAGTCCGAAGACAGTGAGTAAGCGCATATATCAATTCGCCTGGGCCGACGACGGCACGTCGAAAGTGATGCCGCGGTCATCGTTCAGCTTTTGCGTTGCGGGAAGATCGAGGTCGGCGAGAGCGATCTTGCGGGGATGACCGGGTGTCAGGTCGTAGATGGTTTGATTGACGATGGCGTAGTTTCCGATCTCGAGTTGATGACCGTCTTTGAAGACCAGGATGGTGGGATCGGGGGATGGTTCGGAGTCAGAATTATATTCAGGCGGCGAAGTTGGTTCGGTTTGCGTCTGCACGGCGGGCGATTCGTAGCCTGGGGGAATGTAGGAGGATGGTCCGTCGCCCCGGCGATCGAAGACGGTGGGACCGCCTTGATAGTTGGAATCGTTGTCGTCGGAGGCGCCGTTGTCGAGAACGTCCGCGGTGTAGGGCACGGGCACCGCGTACACGTACGGGTAGTAGTAATAAGGCAGAGGGATGGATGTGGTGCGCTGAGGGGCTTTGTTGTTGCCGTGCGAGCTGGTGGTGGAGGGCGGAGTCCTGGTGGAAGAAATGACGCCTGAGTTGGCTGAGACGTGCGCGGTGGCGGTTGTGCTGATGGTATGGCCGGAGCCGGAGGAAGCCGCGCTGCTGTTTTGAGCTGGGCTGCTGGAAGCGAGAAGAAGCGTCCCGAAAAGCGCTAGCGAAGCCGGAATCAGAGGCGGCACGGGAATATGATACTCCAGCGGATGGGTCATGGCGTACCTCCAACTGTCTACAGTTTAGATCGTGGGGCGGTGTGGTTAATGCGGACGAATTGTAGAGAATTGTGATGCGCGATCCGGAAAGTCAAAAGCTTAAACACAGGGGACACTGAGGTTCACAGAGGAAAGGCTTCGATTCTGATCAGGGAGCGGTTTGGGGGATTAGGACGGCGCGGCGGCGTTTCTTGAACTGGGCTACGCAGTAGGCCACCCCTGCGGCGAGAGCGCTGTAGGGAATGGGGCCCAGGCTGCCGCTGGTGAAGAGCCGGACCGGGAGGTAGGTCAGCAGCATGCCCCAGAGGAAGGTTTCGCGTTCCAGGAAGTAGCCGATAAGAGCTCCCGCGACGATGTAACAAAGACGGATTACGGCCTGAGCAGCGAATTCGGCAGGGAGACCGAGAGTACGGAAGGCGTGAGCGGCAGCGGGGGCGTATTCGAGGCGGGCGAAGACCGTCAGGGCGGCTGCGAGGATTGCTACGGAAAAGAAACGCTGGGCGGAAAAGCCCTGGGCAAAAGGATTGAAATAGTTGCGGAGGCCGCGCCGGTAGACTTTGTCGGAGAAGGTGTAGCTGTCTTCGCCGGGCAGAGGCTGGTAGTCTCCCACGGAAAGCTGATAAGCGCTGTAGCGCTCATGTTCGCTCTGAACGTATTTGAAGATGCGGTCGGCGTCGGTGAGAGGGGCGACGGGGGATCCCATGGTCTGAGCGCGAGCGTCGTGGATGCGCTTCAACTTTGCGGGATCATCGATCTGGGGACACTCCTGCAGGACCCAATAGGGCGGATCGTCCAGGACGGACTTTAGCTTCATGTTGCGGGTGGTTAGAACGCGGTCGTCGGTGAAGCGGGTATGGAAGTGTAGTACGCAACAGCTGGTGAAGGCTTGTTTGCCGTCGACGGTTTGGACCAGTTCCTGGATCGCCACCTCACAGCGTGAGCTCTCGGCAGGGTTGACGTACTGGCGCGTGAGGATTTTGCCAAAGTTGCTGATGAGATAAGTGCAGACCGGACGGTAGTTCATGGCGGCCAATTTTTCGTCGTAAGGCGCGAAGTAACTTGCTTGCGCCTGGGTGAGAGAGGCTTCGGGGACGTTTTGGATCTGGTAACGAGCGGGGACGTGCGGCACGCTTTGGCGCAGACGGGGCAGTGCTGTGAATAGCATTTTGCCGGTCACGAAGAGGAATATTGCTAGATCGACATCGACTGGGAATCGCATGGAAATATCTCCATGGAGGAGTTCGTCACGAGCTTAGCAACGATTTTGAGATGAAGATGCGTTACGGAAGTGTCGAGACGGCTGTCCCGACATTAACACTAAGATCATCCTTGTGGGACTTGGGTTAGGGCCTGGAGACTCCAGAGAATGTAGGCCGCTAGTAATCCCCAGACGGAGGCGGTGACCAGGGGGCGCGCGGAGGTTTCCATCAGGTCGGCTAGAACGCCGGAGACGAAGATCAGGATGAAGGGGATGGAGGCCAGGAGGAATCCTGCGCCGGCGACGTGGGGATGGGCCATGCCGAGTCCGGTGAACAGGAGGGCCATGAGTCCGGGAGCGGTGTTGCCGAAGTAGCGGGTCCGTCGCCAGAGGACATAAGTGAAGACCGCGACCGGAAGCAGCAAGGTCAAGGGAGGACAGGCGCGCAGGATCTGGAGTGCAACCTGGCGGTAGACGGCGCGGACGGTGAAGCTGTCCCAGGTCGCTCCCCAGAAAGAGGCGTGGCGCATGCTTTCGGAAAAAGCGTGGGGATGGAAGAAATAGGTGGCGAAGAGAAGTGCCGAGGCGAGGAGGCAGGCTGCGATCCAGATGATGAGGGCTGCGCCTCGGCGGATGGGCGCCAGGTAGAGCAGGAAGGCCAAAGCTAAAGGCACGACTATGATCATCGAGAATTGGGATCCCACGGCGATGGCTAAGGAGACACCTAATAGCACAATGCGACGCCAGTTCCAGAGAACTACTTCGCGCGGGGCGTAAAGAGTGTGGGCGACGGCGATGGCGGTGAAAATGGCGCCGAAGGATCCCCAGGCCGCGAGGATTTCAGGCTCGGTGTGCCAGACTGCGCTGGCCTGGATCATGGACGGTGAAAAACAATAGAGGGTCAGGGCCAGGAATCCTCCGGTGTTGCCGCAGAGGCGGCGGGCCACGTACCAGAGGGAGGCGCCGAGGAAAACTCCGCAGGCGAGGAACGGAATGCGCGGGAGCCAGCGCCAAGTGGAGGAAGATTGGGGATCGAGCCGGCTCTCGGGCGACGCCAGCAAGGGCGCGGCGGTTACCAGGTAGAGAAGTGGGGAGTGCTCGGTGTCGTAGCCGTCGGATTGGGAAAACTCGAGAGGGAGTCCGAAGGAGATATCGGGGAAGGGAGCACCGGCGATGCGGTCGCCGTGAAGTTGAAGCCAACCTGCGTCGATACGGACGTCCTCGGAGACGCCGGGGTCTTTGGATGTGGTCAACTCGGAATGGACCAGCCAGGATGTCTGCGCCAGGAAAGCTGCGAGCAGGAGACCGGCTAGAAACTGTGGGCGGCCGAAACGTTCGCGGGCGAAAAAACGGGTCATGAGGCAGGACAAGTGTTTTACCATGACCGAGCCTGTTTGCGCGAAAACTTCTGCGATGAATGATAGGAACGATAACGGAACACACATCTCTGGTGAGGAGCCGAGGGCTTTGTCTCCGGGAGCGACTGCTGATGGAGGGCCGGCTTCGACGCCGGACTTTGCGGCGGCGGTGCAGCCATCTTATGTGTGGACGGTGTTTTTTGATGGGGAGGGACTTAGGCCCGGATGGGGGGTGGCGTTTTATGCGGCGATGTTTTATTTGCTGGAGTATGTGGTCGTCCGGTGGGCTGGGTCGCTGGATCTGGGGGCGGATGGACTGTGGTCGATGATGCTGGAGGAGTTTGGAGTGTTCGTGGCGGCGGTGGTTCCCTCGTTGGTGCTGGCCAGGGTTGAGAATCGGTCGTGGGGGGCGTACGGTTTGCCGGGGCGGCGAGCGTTTGGGAAATTATTTTGGGTGGGCGCGGTGTGGGGATTCGCGAGCATCACGCTTTTGCTGGGAACGATGTATGGGCTGCGAGTGTTTGAGGTGGGGCATTTGGCAATCCACGGGATGCGCAGCGTGAAGTTCGCGGCGTTCTGGGGGCTGTATTTCCTGTTAGTGGGATCGTTCGAGGATTTTCACTTTCGCGGGTATTTGCAGTTCACGCTTACCCGGGGGATTGGTTTCTGGCCGGCGGCGGTTTTGCTCTCGGGGTATTTCGGCTGGAGCCACCGCTTGAACGAAGGCGAACGCTGGACGGGCTTGCTGGCGGCGGCGGTGATTGGATTGTTCTTTTGTTTGACGTTGCGGCGCACGGGCAGCTTGTGGTTTGCGGTGGGATTTCACGCAGCCTGGGATTGGGGAGAGACATTTGTTTATTCGGTGCCGGACAGTGGGACTGTGTTTCCGGGGCATCTACTGAAGACGTCGTTTCATGGGCCGGCTTGGCTTACGGGTGGGGTTGTTGGGCCGGAGGGTAGCTTGCTTTGCTTCTTGGTAATTGGGGTGGTTTGGGTGGTGTTTGCGATGATTTATCGAGACGTTCGGTATGGAGTCGGCGAAGAAAAATTTTTAGCACAGGGGACACAGGGGATCACAGGGTAGATTTCGGGTTCCCGGTTTGGAAAGTTTCCGCCAAAATATCTGCAATTCGTTTCTCCTAATGTTCGCCTCGGCCTATACTTCTTTTCATGAGTGCTGAATCCGACCTGCTTACACCGCTTCGGAGGTATTGGGGGTACAGCACGTTTCGTCCGCTGCAGGAGCGGATTGTGCGCAGCCTGCTGGCTGGGCACGATGCTTGTGTGGTGATGCCGACGGGCGGAGGCAAGTCTTTATGCTATCAGTTGCCGGCGGTGGTGTCGGGAGGGACGGCGGTGGTGATTTCTCCGCTGATCGCGCTGATGCAGGACCAGGCAGCGCAGCTGGCGCAGATGGGGATTCCGGCGGCGGTGCTGAACAGCACTTTGAGTGAGGCAGAGCAGGCCAAAGTGATGAGCCGGGTGCGGGACGGGGCTTACCGGCTGCTTTACGTTTCGCCCGAACGGGTGGCGCGCGGCGATACGATGGGATGGTTGCAGCAGGTGCCGATTACTTTTTTCGCGATTGATGAGGCGCACTGCATTTCCGAATGGGGGCATGAGTTTCGTCCGGAATACCGGCAGTTGAACAAGCTGCGCACCAAGTTTCCCGATCGCCCCATAGCGGCTTTTACGGCGAGTGCTACGCGGCACGTGCGGCATGACATTCTGGCGCAACTGCAGTTGCGCGATCCCGATAAATACATCGCCAGCTTCTACCGGCCGAACCTGCGCTACCTGGTGCGGGAGTGTGAGGGGCTCGAGCAGATGGAATTGCTGGTTAAGGCTTTGCGCAGTTACTCCGGCAGCAACGTAATTGTCTATTCTCCTACGATTAATCGGGTCGAGGAGACGGTGGACTTCCTGGGAGATCACGACATTGCTGCGGTGGGGTATCACGGCAAGATGGGAAGCGAAGACCGGAGGCGGAATCAGGAACGGTGGATGTCGGACGAAGTGCGAGTGCTGGTGGGTACGATTGCTTTTGGGTTGGGGATTAACAAGGCGGCAGTGCGGGCGGTGATTCATTTGTCCCTGCCAAAGTCGATTGAGCAGTACTACCAGGAAGCGGGACGGGCGGGACGCGATGGCGAGAGCGCGGATTGCGTTCTGCTGTGGCAGAAAAAAGATGCTGGGCTGCTGGGATTTTTTGCCAACCGGATCACGGATGCGGCGGAGCGCGAACGGGCTTGGGAGCGGTACCGGATTATCCGGGAGTTTGTGGAGTCGAAGCGCTGCCGGCATCGGCAGATTTGCGGGCATTTTGGCGAGGTCGCGAAGTGGGAAAGTTGTGGGGCTTGCGATGTTTGCGGAAGCGTGACGGAATGGATGACGGCGGCGGGGCGGGGCGCGAGTTTTGCGGGGAAAGAATCGCGGCAGGTTTCGGAGGCCGTTTCTGTTGCCGATGCGGAGCTGCAGGAATATTTGCGGGAGTGGCGGCGAACGACGGCGAAGGAGCAGGGCGTGCCAGCGTTTGTCGTGCTGCATGATACGACGCTGGAGGAAATTTGCCGGCGGCGGCCGTCGTCGATTGCCGAGCTGAGGAACATCACCGGAATCGGTGAGCGGAAAGCTGAGGTGTACGGGAAGGGCATACTCGCGGCGCTCGAACGCTATCGCGATGGAGCTCGGGCCTCGGCGGGTCTTTCTTCCGAAAAGAAGACCGCGCCGGCGCTCGAAACGATGCGCTTGCTGGTTGCAGGAAACAGCTTCGAGGAAATTGCGAAAATCCGCGGACGGCAAGTGGCGACCGTCGTGAATGCGGTCGCCAATCTGGTGGAAAGAGGAGATCTGGAGTTCCAGCCGGCCTGGATTGACCGAAACAAGCAGGCTGTCATTGAGGCGGCCTGCGGGAAACTTGGCATCAACGGATTGAAGCCTTTGAAGGACTCTTTACCTCCGGAGATTACGTACGATGAGATTCGGCTGGTGGTGGCTCGGGTGCGGCGGGAGCAGAGGGTCAGTAAAGTGGATGTTCCGGCGTAGTGGTCGAACGGCAAGAAGACAGGGCAGCATAGAAAAATGCCTCGCGGGGCTGGTGGCTGCGCATACGGATAGGGGTCCCCTCGACTTCGCTCGGGATGACGGAGACGAGCAAGGTATCAACGCAGAATGAGCCCTCCTAGGGATCAAGGACTTGTTTCGCAGCTTCCTGGCCGGAGCGGATGCAATCAGGCACGCCTATGCCGCGGTAGCCGTTGCCGGCGAGGGCTAGTTTCGGGAGCTTCTGGCGGAGGCGCTCGATGCGGTCGAGGCGTTCGAGGTGGCCTACGCTGTACTGGGCCATGGCGGACTTCCATTTGTAGACGCGGGCAAATAGAGGCTCGGCGCTGAGGCCGAGGATCTGCTGCAATTCGTTGCGGACTATGCCGATGATGGCGTCGTCAGATTGCTGCCAGATGTTTTCGGCGTTTGATCCCGCGAAGAAGCAGCGCAGCAGGGCACGGTCTTCGGGAGCACGGTGGGGAAACTTGTTGTGGACGAAGGTTGCAGCCAGCAGGCGCTTGCCTTCGCTGCGCGGGACGAGAAAGCCGAAGCCGGGTGGAAGTGACTGGCGGACTTCGCGATTGTAGGCGAGGCCGACGGTGATGGAAGAGCTGTAGGCGATGGCAGCGAGCTCGGCGGAAAGCTCGGGGCTGCTGACGGACAGGAGCTTTGCGGCCGCATGGGCGGGCAAGGCTAGAATTGCGGCGTCGAAATTGTCGGATTTCAGTCCGGCTGAGACAGTCCAGCCTCCGGTTTCGGCATGAATTGCCTGCACGGAGTGGTTGGTGATGAGGGATGACGAGTTCAAGCGTGGGACGAGGGTTTCGACGAGTTGCTGCATGCCGTTCTTGAGAGAAGTGAAAAGTGGAGCGGGAGTTTTGTTGACGGCGTGCGGTATTTTGTTTCTTGCCGCCAGCATGGCGCGGCCGAGACTGCCGTGGGTGCGCTCCATTTCGGCGAAGCGAGGGAGGACGGCGCGTACGCTGAGACTGGCGGCATCGCCGCCGTAGATGCCGGAAAGTAGCGGGTTGGCGAGGCGGTCGACCATTTCCGCGCCGTAGTGGCGCTCGACCAGTGATGCGACGCTTTCGTCGGCTTCGGCGGCGCGCGGGGGATGGAGCAGTTCCTGCGCCATGCGGAGCTTGGTGGTCCAGGAGAAAAGCGGGGAGAACCCAGTAGGCAGGATTTTGGTTGGGACCATGAACATCAGGCCGTCGGGCATGGGGATAAGACGACCGCGGACGAGTATATAGGTTTTGCGATCAGAGTCGTTGGAGCCGATTAGTTGATCGCCGATGCCGAGGGTGCGGCAGAGATCGGCGGCCCAGGGCTTTTCGGTGATGAAGGAGTCGGGACCGGCTTCGACGATGCATCCGTCAATGTGCTCGGTGCGGAGGACGCCGCCGAGGTGGGGCGAAGATTCGTACAGCGTGTATTCGACTGCGCCGGTGCGGCGGTGGTCTTCGAGGGCGAAAGCGGCGGCGAGTCCGGAGATGCCCCCGCCGATGATGGCGATGCGAATCATGGATGCGGGCTTCGGGCTTCAGACTTCGGGCTTCGGCTCTGCGAATTCACGGCAGAATGTTCTTGAATCAGGCGGGCGAGTTTCTTCACATTTTCGACCGGGGTTTCCGGGAGGATGCCGTGTCCTAGATTGAAGATGTGGCCGGTGCGTCCGCCGGCGAGTCGAAGAATATGCTCGGCGCGAGACTTCAGTTCCTTCCAGTCGGCGAAGAGCAGGACGGGGTCCAGATTGCCTTGCACGGCGCAGCGATGTTCGAGGTCGCTCCAGCCCTGATCGAGCGGAATGCGCCAATCCAGGCCGATGACTTCGGCTCCGGTTTGACTCATCGCGGGAAGCAGGGTCGCGCTGTCGGTGCCAAAATAAATTATGGGTGCTCCGGTCTTTTGCAGGCGCTTGACTAAGTCGGTCACGTGCGGCAGAACGTGACGGCGATAGTCTTCCACGCCCAGGCAGCCGACCCAGCTATCGAAAATCTGGATGACATCGGCGCCGGCATGCACCTGGGCGGCGGAGTACTCGGCGGTGACATCCACCAGTTTGCGCATTAATGCGTCCCAGTCGGCCGGGGCGTTGTACATCATTTTCTTGGTGTGGAGGTAGTGGCGGGAGCTGCCGCCCTCAATCATGTAGCTGGCCAGGGTGAAGGGTGCTCCACAGAAGCCGATGACAGGAAGCTTTTCGGCGAAATGTTTTGCGACCAAACTCACGGCCTCGGAGACATAGCCGAGATCGGCGGCGCGGTCGGTGCGGAGGCGAGCAACGTCTTCCGAAGTGCGGACCGGCTTCTCGATTACAGGACCTTCTCCGGCAGAGAAATGAAAGGGCAGGCCCATGACTTCGAGTGGAAGCAGGAGGTCGGCAAAGATGATGGCGGCGTCGACCTGAAGAATTTCAGCGGCGGTAATGGTGACTTCGGCGGCGAGTGCCGGTTTCTTGCAGATTTCAAGCAGGGAATGCTGCTTGCGAACGGCGCGATACTCGGGCATGTAGCGTCCGGCCTGGCGCATGAACCAGACGGGAGTTCGCTCGACGGGCTGGGACTTGCAAGCGCGAACGAAGAGAGAATTGGGCGCAGACATGATTCGATCAGATCGACCGATTACTTTAGCATTTTTGTGGGGAGACGCGTGCGCCGCGGAGTCGTAGCTGTGCGAGACTAACAAGGAAGAAATCTTCACGGTGGAAAAAGTATGAGCGGAATTGCGATCTTGAAAGAGAAGGTGGAACTGGCCGTTTCGGATGGAACGCGGATGGCAGCTTATGTGGCGCGTCCGGAGGCGAGCGGGCCGCATCCTGGGCTGCTGTTGTTCCAGGAAGCATTTGGGGTTAACCATCACATTCGCAGCATGAGCGACCGGTTTGCTGGGGAGGGATACGTGGTGATTGCCCCGGAGCTGTTTCATCGCACGGCGCCGCCGGGGTTTGAGGGCAGCTATACGGACTTTCCCTCTTTGAAGTCGCACTACGAGGCAGTGACAACAGAGACTGCGGAAGCAGACCTACGATCCGCATATGAGTGGCTGAGATCGAATGCGAAAATAAAAGGTAACGAGATTTCGAGTGTGGGGTTCTGCATGGGTGGGCGGGTCTCTTTTCTTGCTAACAGCGTAGTTCCATTGCGCAGTGCGGTTTCGTTTTATGGAGGAGGAATCGCTCCGGGATTGCTGGATCGAGTGGCGAAGCTGCGGGCGCCGTCGTTGCTCATCTGGGGTGGATTGGACAAGCGCCTCACGCCGGAGTACCGGAAGGGAGTGACCGATGCTTTGAGTGCACAGCAGAAGGTTTATGTGAATGTAGTGTTCTCCCGCGCCGACCATGGATTCTTTTGTGACGAGAGGGCGGCTTATGAACCGCACTCGGCGCGGCAGGCATGGGTTTTGACTTTGGAGTTTTTGCGCTCGTGAAGAGACTCGGGATGGTTTTCGCGGCGGCGTTGACTCTGCTGTTGACGGGGGCACTCTCGCAGATGCCGGGTTCGGCTCCCGCCGGGAATGAGAAAACTGCGTCACCTACTTTTTATAAGGATGTGCTTCCGATGCTCCAGGACAAATGCCAGAGTTGCCACCGGAGCGGGGAGGCTGCGCCGATGGCGCTGGTGACTTATGAGCAGACACGGCCCTGGGCAGCGAAAATTGCGGCTGCGGTACAGATGCGGATGATGCCACCCTGGTTTGCCGATCCGCGATATGGGCATTTTGCGAATGATCCTTCGTTGAGTGCGGAGCAGATTGCGAGCATTGTGGCCTGGGCAAATGCTGGAGCACCGCCTGGAGACGCGCGCGATGCGCCTGCTCCGCGGACATGGAGTGGAGACTGGAACATCCCGAAGCCGGACTTGGTGGTGAAAATGCCGAAGGCGGTGCAGATTCCAGCTAACGGCGAGGTGGAATACACGTACGAGATTGTGCCTACACATTTTACCGAGGACAAATGGGTGCAGATGGTGGAGGCGCGGCCTTCGAGCGCGGCGCATGTGCATCATGCGGTGGTGTACATCCGGCCTCCGGATTCGCCTTGGCTGCGGCATGCGCCGGTGGGCGAGCCGTTCACGGCCTCGATGCTGACGGATCCGGAGGAACGGCGGCAGGCGCACGAGACTACGAGCGATTTGCTGTTGGTGTATGCGCCAGGGAGTGCGCCTGACCGATGGGCGGACGGGATGGCGAAGTTTGTTCCGGCGGGGTCGGATCTGGTGTTTCAGATGCACTACACGACGAACGGCGAGGCATCGAGCGACGAGACTAGTGTTGGGCTGGTTTTTGCGAAGAATCCGCCGAAGGAGCGGGTGATCACACTGCAGTTGAATAATCATGCGTTGCTGATTCCGCCGGGAGCGAACGATTTTCGAGTAGAGGTGGAGGGGACTCTGCCGAACGATGCAACTTTGCTTAGCTTTTTCCCGCACATGCATTTGCGCGGGAAGCGGTTTGAATATGACATTGTGCACGACGAT
Source organism: uncultured Acidobacteriaceae bacterium (assembly GCA_963800575.1). GTDB lineage: Bacteria > Acidobacteriota > Terriglobia > Terriglobales > Acidobacteriaceae > Sulfotelmatobacter. The sequence continues at coordinate 48,358 of CAWDBN010000013.1, read as the reverse complement.
GGAAGCGTGGAGACGCTACTGCGGGTGAATTATCACTTTCACTGGCAGCTGAGTTACAAGCTGGCTGAGCCGCGGGAGTTGAAGGCGGGGACAAAGTTGCGGGCGGTGGCGTGGTATGACAATTCGAAGAATAATCCACATAATCCGGATCCGGAGAAGATGGTAACTTGGGGCGATCAGACGTCACAGGAAATGATGGTCGGATTTTTCGATGTGGCGGTGCCGGCCGGGATGGACAAGTGGCGATATTTTATTCGGGGTGGGGAGGCGGGAGGGAAACAGCAGTGATCGGCTCGCTGCGCTCGCGGGGACCCTTCGGCCTCGCTCAGGGCAGGCTCGCGAATGCGCCCGTCCCCGCATGAGCGTCGTCTCTCCATGGCCCCAGCTTTGCGATAGTTGCTGACCGGCTTGGTATTTGTAAGACTGTGTTGGGCTCATCGACTTGATGGCAAATCCGGTTTCTCCTACATCTGCGGAAAACCAGCGTGGGCACGGGTCCAGGGTGGCTTACTGGGCGCTGGCGGTGGTGTTTCTCGCGGTTTACGTTGGGTCGATGTTTACCCCCGGGCTGCTGGATGACGCCGATAGTACACACGCGGAGGCGGCACGCGAAATGGTCGTGACGGGCGACTACGTCACGCTGCACATCAACGGAGTCCGGTATCTGGAGAAACCGCCGTTGCCGTACTGGCTGGTGGCAATCTGCTACAAGGCCTTAGGAGTGAACGAATTCAGTACGCGGCTGCCGATGGTGTTGTCGGTGCTGCTGTTGGGAGTGTTGGCGTTTTGCTGGGGGCGTCGCGCGTTCGGGGAGCGGACCGGGATTTATGCGAGTTTGTTCGTCTTTACCTGCGCGGGCGTGTACCTGTTTACGCGGGTTCTCATCCCGGATGTGCTGCTCAGCCTGCTGATCGCGGCGGCTATGTATTTTTTCCTCACAGCGCTCGAGCCAGATGCTGCGCCGTGGAGATGGTATGCCGGATACGCGATGATGGCGTTGGGCGTGCTGACCAAGGGATTGATTGCACTGGTATTTCCCTGCGGGGCGGCATTCTTCTTTCTGCTCGTTACGGGAGATTGGCGGCGCTGGCGGCAGTTCCGGTTGATTTCAGGGCTGGCGTTATTTCTGGCGATTGCCGCCCCGTGGCATATTCTGGCGGGGCTGCGGAATCCGGGTACGGCGGACCATCACGGTTTCTTCTGGTTTTATTTCGTGAACGAACACTTCCTGAGATTCCTGGGCAAGCGGTATCCGCGGGATTACAGCAAACTTCCCGCAACACTGTACTGGACGCTGCATCTGGTGTGGTTGTTTCCGTGGAGTCTCTATTTGCCGGCGGCGGTGACGACTGCCATGGGAGCGTGGCGGAGCTGGCGCAGCAGTTCAGAGACAAGTTCCGAGACAAGGCAGAGTGCAGAGCGGCGGCTGAGCGATTTCGCATTGCGGACTAGGATGCTGTGCTGGATCTGGGCGGGGGTGGTTCTGATCTTTTTCGCCTTGTCGACCAACCAGGAGTACTACACGTTTCCTGCCTACTTGCCACTTTTGTTGTTGCTGGCGGACGGTGTGGCACAGTGCGAGCAGACGGAGTGTGAACGCGGGGTGCGTACGGGTTGGCTGACGACCTCCGCGGGCTTTCTGGCGGCGATTGGAGTTGCAGCCAGCGTTGCATTATTGATCGGACTGTGGAAGTCGCGGAACCTACCGTTCGAGGCGGACATCGGAAATGTGCTGGGCAAGCAGGATCTGAACGCGTACCAGCTTTCGATGTCGCACATTCTCGATTTGAGCTATGCGTCATTTGCCGCGCTGCGGCTTCCGGCGGCGCTGGCCGCCGCGGTGCTGCTGGTGGCTCCGTTCACGTCATTCATTCTGCGCGTGTACCGGCGGCATTATTCTGCGACCTGGGCTCTCGGAGCAGGATTTGCGGTCTTCCTGGTGGCGGCGCACATCGCTCTCGGGCGGTTTGGTCCGTATCTTTCTTCGAAGCAGTTGGCGCAGGAAATCGAGGCGCGGGCAAGGCCGGAAGATAAGGTGATGATTTACGGCGACCAGGCGTTCGGGTCCTCGTTGCTGTTTTATCTGCGGCGGCCGATTGATCTGGTGGAGGGGCGTACGACTTCGATGTGGTTCGGTTCGACCTTCGCGGATGCGCCCAATATCTATTTGAGCGATGCAGATTTGCAACGCGACTGGGCGGGGAGCGGACGAGTGTTCCTGTTTGTGCCTCCATACGAAATGGCGAAAGTTGATGAACTTTTGCCGGCGAAGTTTGTCATCGCGGAGCTTTCTGGTAAATACGTGTACAGTAATCAGCCGTAAAAAGTACTTGTTTCCGAAATTTTCTATTGGGGCTAAATCGATGAAGAAAAAACTGCTTTCAGCCTTTGGCATGGTCGTCTTGCTGATGCTCGGTGGAATCGCGATCGGCGAGGCGAAGGCGCAGTCGGGTGCGGCCACGGTTGCGAACGCTGCCGGACCGAAAAAAGCCGAGGAGCAGTTCAAGAACATTCAGGCGCTCAAAGGAATTCCGGCGGATCAAGTGTTCCCGGCGATGCAATTCATCACGGCGTCACTGGGAGTGGAGTGCCAGTTTTGCCACGTGGAGGGCGCGTTTGAGAAGGACGACAAAAAGACGAAGCAGACCGCGCGGAAAATGATACAGATGATGTTCGCCATCAATAAGGATAACTTCGAGGGACATCGCGAGGTGACTTGCTATTCCTGCCACCGGGGTAGTGCCACTCCCATCGCTACGCCGTTAGTAATGGCGGAAGCGCCGATGGGCGTTGGCGAAGCGAAGAAGGCGGAGGAAACGAACAGCCAAGAGGCGGGAAAGGAAGCGGGTGGTCCACCGGCTGATCAGTTGCTCGACAAATATCTGCAGGCTGTTGGCGGCGCCGCTGCAGTCGAGAAAATTACGAGCCGAGTGATGAAGGGGACGATCACTTTCGGTGACAGGAATATTCCGATCGATATTTTCTCGAAGGATCCGGACAAACGAGTGTCGTTCACGCACACGCCGGACGGAGACAGCGTCACCGCTTTCGACGGGCACGAAGGCTGGCTGGGAGTTCCCGGGCATGCAGTGCGGGAAATGCACGGGCCCGATGTCGACGGTGCTTCGATGGACGCGGATCTTCACTTTGCTGCGCACTTGAAAGAGATGTTCAGCGCAGTGGAGGCGTCAGGCACGGAGAAGATAGGTGAGCGCGATGCCTACCTGGTAATTGGGCAGCGTGATGGTAAAACGCCGCTGCGGATGTATTTCGACGAGCAGTCGGGGTTGCTGGTGCGGCTGGTTCGGTACGGAGACACGCCGCTGGGGCTGTTGCCCACGCAGATCGATTATGCGGATTACCGCGAAGCGGGCGGAGTGAAAATTCCGTTCCGCTGGACGCTGGCGCGGCCGGGCGGCCGGTTCACGATTCAGATTAGTGAAGTGAAGGAGAATGTTCCGGTGGATGATGCTAAGTTTGCCAGGCCCCCCGTACCTCCGGAAGCGCAGAAGGGCCCGGCGAAGTGATCGTTTTGTACTGCTTCGTTCTGCATAACAAATCCTGATAGGAAGGATAAATAGTTTCGATTTCCGTGAAGCGGCGGCAGACGATAAAGTGAGCGCGTGCCGGTTTGTGTTCGGCTGGCTGGCTTAGGCAAAGGCGCTCATCACGGGGAAACGACTGTTTAGAACAACATCATGACCAAGGTTGAGGCAGTCATCCAAAACTCCAAACTGGAGGCGGTGAAGAGCGCACTGCAGGAGATTGGCGTCGAGGGTATGACGGTGATCGAGGTGCGAGGGCACGGGCGGCAAAAGGGGCACACCGAGGTGTACCGCGGCCGCGAGTACAGCGTGGACTTGATCCCCAAGACAAAGCTGGAAGTAGTGCTGGCGGACACAATGGTGGAGAAGGCGGTGCAGGCCATATTGGTGGCAGCCCGGACGGGGAAGATCGGCGACGGGAAAATCTTTCTGACGCGCGTGGATGATGCGATTCGCATCCGCAATGAGGAGCGGGGTGAGGGAGCTTTGTAGGACGTAACTCGCGCAAGGATCGCGGCCAGACTGGGAAAGAGAGAACATTCTACCGGACTCCACCGGACGGCAACATCAGCAGCATGGTCATGACGGCAGCGTCTTCACTGATCAGTGAACTGCGAGGTTCTCTCGTCGAGGAGTCGGCGCGGATCGCGCGGGACTTTGCGGCAGCCGGAGACGGGCGTGCCGCGGTTGCGCAGCGGACACGGCTAGTTGAAGACATTCTCAAGCGGTTGTGGCAGGACCTGGTGTCAGCCGACCTGACGGGCCCGCGGGACTTTACGCTGATCGCGACCGGAGGATTCGGGCGGGGCTGGCTGTTTCCTTTTTCCGACATCGATCTTCTCTTCTTATATGCCGACCGCCGGGGTGAGGAAGCCCACAAAGAAAAGATCGAGCGGTTCTCGCAGGAGTTGTGGGATCTTAAGCTCAAGTTGAGCCCGGCATCGCGGACGCTGGCGGAGTGCGATCGCTTCGATCCGAACAATACCGAATTCACTATTTCTCTTCTGGATTGCCGTTACCTTGCCGGCGACCCTGAGCTGTTCGCGCGGCTCCGCGACAAAGTAATACCCAAGCTCGTGATGCGGGAAGCAAAGCCATTGCTCCAGGGGCTGGCCGAAGTCACGCGGGAGCGGCATGGAAAATTCGGGCAGACCGTATTTCATCTGGAGCCGAATTTAAAAGAGACTCCGGGCGGCCTGCGGGATTGCAACGTGGCCTGCTGGCTGGCGCTGATCTCCGCCATGGGTAAACTGGGCGACTGGCCGCACGCGAGCTCGCTGCGGGCACCGGTGAGGAAGCAGCTGGATGCAGCGCTGGAATTCCTGATGGCGACGCGGTGTTTTCTGCATTTCCGCCACGGGCGTGACGATAACTCGCTCAGCTGGGAGGCGCAGGACGAAGCCGCGGCGCGGAAGATTGGGGCTTCGGATGCAGCGGAGCTTACTGCCGCAGATTGGATGCGGATTTACTTCGGGCACGCCCGTGCAGTGCAGCGTACGGTGATGCAGTTGCAGGAGGAGATTCCGGAGGCGTGGTCTTCGCTGCGACGGCAATTTCAGGGCTGGCGGTCGCGGCCGGCGAGTTCTGACTTTTCTGTGGTGGATGGAATGATTTTTCTGCAGCAGTCATCTTCGCTACGAGATCCTGAGATGCTGCTGCGGCTGTTTCATTTTATGGCGCATCACGGGTTGAGGTTGAGTGCGACGACGGAGCACAGGATCGAGCAGGAGCTGCCGGCGCTGGCGGTGGCGCCACCGCGAGGGGCCGAGCTCTGGCTCTATCTGCAGGAGACGCTTCTGCAGCCCCACGCCGCAGAGGCGCTGCGGGCCATGCATTCACTGCGCTTACTTACATTGCTATTGCCGGAACTGAAGCCCATTGATTCGCTGGTGGTGCGGGATTTTTATCACCGCTTCACGGTGGACGAGCACTCGATCCTCGCCATTGAGAGTCTGCACCGGTTGAAGGAATCGAGATCCGAATGGGACCGGCGATATGCGGAGTTGCTGGGGGAGCTCGAAGATCCGGAATTGCTTTATCTTGCGCTGTTATTGCACGACACAGGGAAAGGTATGCCCGGCGGCAATCATGTGGAGGCGAGTCTGGAGATTGCAGCCCGGTGCCTGGACCGGCTCGATGTCGATGCGGGAGAACGGGCGGCGGTTCTGTTTTTGATCGGAAACCATCTGGAAATGTCCGCACAGTTGCGCCGGGACATTTTCAATCCCGAGACGGTAGCGGCTTTCGCGGAAAAAGTAGGCACACCGGAGCGGCTGAAGATGCTGTGCCTGCTGACGTATGCGGATATCAAGGCGGTGAATCCTGAGGCGCTGACGCCGTGGAAGGCGGAAAACGTTTGGCAGCTCTACATTGGCGCGGCCAACTATCTGAATCGCAGCGCAGACCAGCGGGTGCACGATGCGAACGGAGAAAAACTGGCGCGGCTGCGCAGCCTGGCTCCGGTGATGAGCGCGAAGTTCAAGGAATTTGTAGAGGGATTTCCGCAAAGATACTTGCGGGTGCACTCCGCTGAAGAAGTGATGCGGCACATGGAAATGGCGGAAAAGTTTGGCCACGATCCAGTGCAGGTGGACTTGAAGCGGGGGCGGCACTGGTATGAGGTGACGCTGGTCACAAAAGATCGCGCGTCGCTGTTCGCGACTTTGACCGGAGTGCTGGCGGCGTGGGGATTGAACATCGTGAAGGCCCATGCTTTTTCAAACCAGGTGGGAACCGTAGTGGACACGCTTTACTTTACGGATCGCTTTCGCACTTTGGAATTGAACATGTCAGAGTGGGAGCGGTTCAAGCAGAGCATCGCCGCGGTCTTGTCGGGGACGGCGGATCTGGATAAGATGCTGCGCGATCGGCAGCGCAGCGAGAAGAGCGCCCGCGTCAAAGTGGTGGTCGAGACCCGGATTGACTTTGACGATGAATGCTCGTCGACCAGCACTCTCCTGCAGGTGATCGCACAGGACCGGCCGCGGTTGCTGCATCGCATCAGTTCTTGCCTCTCGCATCAGAAATGCAACATTGAGATTGCCTTGATCGACACCGAGGGTCAAATGGCGATCGACACGTTTTACTTGACCTCGCAGGGAAACAAGCTCACGGCGGAGACCCAGAAGAAGGTGGAGAAGGCGGTGGTGAGTGAGTTGAAGAGTCTGGAACTTGGCGGGTGATCCGAAGCGTCTCTACGGGAAGCGTCCTACCAGTTCCTGGATGAGAAATCGTCTGAGTCGTCGACTTTGCGCCAATCGCTGTCTGACTCGGCGCTGTCGTTACGCGTCTGATTGCGTTTGCGATAGCAAACGAAGATCAACCCGATGCTCATGAAGGTCGGCGGAGCGATCAGGATCAGGATGCCACTCTTCAAGGCCTGAATCATTCGAGAGCCCGATGCCGCGGCCTGGGTATAACACAGAGCGCAGCTCTGGGCGGAGGCTGGCACTGGAGCTAGCAGGATGATCAGCCCGACCAGCGCAATGCACCCAAACGAGATTGGTTTCCAGAGCTTCATGGTTGCTTTGGCTACTTTGCCCATGGTACACCGCTGGTCAGCCGGAAGCTATCCGTCCAGCCGTATTGCATGGCAAGGAGCACAAAGACGGTGAAGATTCCGACAAACCACAACAATCCGCGATTCGCGGCCAAATGCATAAAGAACAGCAGCGCCAGGGCAGCCTCAATCACGGCGACCGAGAGCATGCGGACTAACATCTGGGACGCGCTAATGTCCTGATATGCGATCACGAACTGTAGCCCCGCCAGGGCCAGAATACAAACGAAGACGATCAGATCATTCGTCATTCCACTATTCTTATGGGTTTCGGCGGTAGTCATAGAGATTCGCTCCTGCGTGTCTGTCTTAGTGGGATAGATTCAAAAGATAGACCAGCGGCACAACAAACATCCAAACCAAATCCACGAAATGCCAATAGAGCCCTGTGATTTCGAGGTCATCGGCGTTGTAGCGTCCGCCCTGGTAGCGCAGGCCCACGGCGATGAGAGCAACCACTCCGCCGGTTACGTGCAGCAGGTGCAGGCCCGTGATGCTGAAAAACATCGAACTGAATAAAGGCGTGCCCCAGGGATTGTGAAATAGCGTCGCGCCTTCTCCGATCAGGCCCATCCATTCCCGCAGGTGGAGAGCGGCGAACATGATTCCGCAAACCGCGGTGATCATGGTCCAGCGAAACGCTTTGGCTTTGTCACCCAGCCAGGCGTGGCGTTCTGCGATGAGCATGGTCAAGCTGCTGGTGAGCAGAATCAGTGTCATCACCAGTACGTTCGAGATACTGTGAAAAGGTCTTGGCCAATCGGGAGTGGCGTTGCGGATGAATCCGTAGGCGACCAGACAACCGGCAAAGGTCGCGGTGTCTGCGATGATGAACAGCCACATCGCCATTTTCTTGGCCGCGACCGAGAATGTGGGTGCGGTCATAAACTCCGTCGCATCGGTTCGCGACACCTGACCGTGAATTGAAAGATCGGCTTGACTCACGTTGCCTCCTACCTTTGACTGGGTTCGAGCGTCGTCGCTCAGAGCTTCATCCAAAGCAGCAAAAGCAGATACACCCACAGCACACCCATGAAATGCCAGTAACGCGAAGTGGCGTCCAGAGTGCTCCTTCGCAGGACCGATTTGTTCAGTTTGCCAATCACCCGGACCAGACCGCCGAGCCCTCCGAACACGTGCAGAGCGTGAGCGACAGTCAGTACATAGAAGAACGAGTAGCTGATGTTGGTGGCGAGGCCGAACCCTTGAGATTTGAGTTGAATCCAGGCAAAGGTTTGTCCCGCAACAAAGAGCAGTCCCAGAAACAAGGTGATATACAGCCAGCGTGCGGGATTCTCCTGTTGGCTGGCTTTGCCTGCCAGGCCGCCACCCATAAAGGCCGCAATCCTGCGGCGTGCTATTTCGAGCGTTAAGCTGCTGGCGACGATCACGAGCGTGTTCAGGTAAAGCACTGGGGGTAAAGTGATGTGCACCAAAGGTGCAGTCCCCTGACGAACGATCAGCGCGCTGGTGAAGGCGGCAAAACTCATGGTGATGGCCGCCAAGCCTACCCAGATTCCGGTGCTCGCGGGGGGAGGGGAAGAATCCTTGACGCCGCGCAATTCGCCATCGGCAGGAACAAGATTGCGCCAGCCGTTCCCCGAGCCGTGGCTCGGCAGGCGGTCGTCGATTTTCGGCGGTTCGTGGACTGTGGTTGCCATACTGCTACTCTCCTGCTGAAACCCAACGACCTGCTTGAAGATTATTTTTCTTCGTCCGGGCTATGAACACTCTCCGGCGAAGTCTGCATGATGTAGTCGGCGCTGGCGCCCTCGACGCTATACTGATAAGGATCGTGATAAACCACGGGCATCTTGTCGCCAAAGTTGTTATGGGGCGGCGGCGTGGCCGTGCTCCATTCGAGGGATGTCCCTTCCCACGGGTTGTCGTTCGGCGCATGTGCACCCCAGAACCGGCTGTGGATCAGGTTGTAAAGGAAAACCAGCTGGGCAGCCCCGGTGAACAGCGCCGCTACGGTGATGAACTTATGAACGGGGATCAGCGGGATCAGGTAATCGTCGGTGAAAGCCTGGTAGCGGCGCACGTTGCCGGCAATTCCCAGGTAGTGGAACGGCATAAAGATGCAGTAGGCACCTACGAAACTCATCCAGAAGTGAACCTTGCCCAGAGTCTCATTCATCATGCGGCCGGTCATCTTGGGGAACCAGAAGTAGGTTCCCGCGAAGATGCCGAACATGGCCGCAACGCCCATCACCAGATGGAAGTGGCCGACCACGAAATAGGTGGCGTGCAGCATGATGTCGATGGAAGGCTGAGCCAGGAAAAAGCCGCTCACGCCGCCGCTGATGAACATCGAAATGAACCCGAGCGCGAATAGCGAGGCGGCGTTGATCCGCAACTTGGAGCCATAGAGGCTACCCAGCCAAATCAGCACGACGATGGTGGAGGGAATGGTGATGACCAGCGTTGGGAACGAGAAGGCCAGCGAAGAGACGGGATTCATCCCGCTGACGAACATGTGGTGTCCGTAGACCATGTAGCTGAGGACGGCCAGCGATCCCATGGAATAAATGAGCACTCGGTGGCTGAGCATCGGCCGGCGCATGTTCGTGATGAGAACGTGGGAAACGATGCCCATGCCGGGGACGATTGCGATGTAGACCTCGGGATGGCCGAAGAACCAGAACAGGTGCTGCCAAAGCAGAGTCGATCCGCCGGAGTGCGGCAACATCTGGTCGTTAATCACCAGATTCGAGGCTACGAAGAAGCTGGTTCCGGCCACGTGATCGAGAATGAGAAGGATGCAGGCGGGCATCAGCACGGCAAACGCCGTCAAGCCCATGATCGAAGTAATGAACCATCCCCAGGTGCTGAGCGGGAGCCGCATCAGGGACATGCCTTTGCAACGCATATCAAGCGTGGTAGTGATGAAGTTCAGCGAACCCAGTAACTGGCCAATGCAGAAAAGACCAATCGAGGTCGCCCAGAGAATCACTCCCCAACCCTCGCCAGGACCGCCAACGGGACCGATCGCGCTCAGTGGGGCATACTGTGTCCAGCCGCCCAGGGTGGGCCCATCACTGACAAAGAATGACGCAACGATAGGCAAGAAGGCTGTGAAGGTGACCCAGAACGACATCATGTTGAAATGCGGGAAGGGCATGTCTTCCGCGCCTGTCTGGATAGGCAAAAAGAAATTGCCGAAGGCTGCAAAGGGGGCGGTGGTGAGCACGAAGAACACCATAATGGTGCCGTGCATGGTCATCAGTTGGAGATAGTACTCCGGCGTCATTACGTCGCCCGGGGCGCCGTTCTTCGAGAGCAGATGCAGCCCTGGGATCGCGAAACTGCCCCACCCCAGATGGATACGCATGAGCCAGGAAAGAAACATACCGAAGAAGGCAGCGACCAAAGCCAGCGCGTAATACTGCTTGCCGATGACCTTATGATCAGTACTGAACACGTGCTTCCGGATGAAGCTGGTCGGGGCTCCATGACCCACTGCATGTGCGGACATGTCGTGCATTGTGCTCACCTCAAGCCAGATGTTTGGGCCACATCGTGCGCAAATTCAGCGCTACTGCAGAGCTGCCTGCTGTTTGATCCAAGCGTCGTAATCTTCCTGAGACTTCACTTCGAGATAGGCCTTCATGTTGTAATGCCCGAGGCCGCAAAGCTGGGTGCAGACGATTTCGTACTTCCCGATTTTAGTGGCCGTGAAATGAAGAGTAACGTCCAAGCCGGGAACGAAGTCCTGCTGGACGCGCAATTCGGGGACGTAGAAGGAATGGCCTACATCCTTCGAATGCATGAGTAAGTGAATTTCACGGTTCACAGGAATGGCCATCTCAGCGGTGACGATGTCATCCTTGGAAGCCTGGTCATGCGTAGTATCGAGCCCGAAGAAATTCGCGTTGGCCTCGCTGATCTGGTCGGCGTGAATTGGGCCGAAGATTCCGTCCGGTCCGGGATAACGGAAATAAAACGCGAACTGTCCCGCCTGCACCTGCACCGGCAGCGCGTCGGCTGCGGGAGGGGTGAGATAAACGCTAGCCCAGGCCTTTACTCCGAACACACCCAAAGCCAGGCATTCGGTACCTACCAACAGGAAAGCGGCTATTACCAATCCAGCAGCTCCGCCAGGGAAACGCTTAATCTTGTCGCTGGGCTTATGGTTGGAAAACTTCCAGATGAAAAAGGCGAGCAGGAACTGAGAGGCCAGGAAGGAAATACCGGCTTCCAGCATCGTATCGGCATACTGCTCGTCGATCAGATGGCCGTGGGTGGAGATGTCGGGCGGCATCGGCCACATGTGCATCACGATGGGAATCGCCGAAGCAATTGCGATCACAACGATCGTCACCGCAAATATTTTCGCCATATCGTCCGCCTTTAGCCGGAAACCCGGCCTTCATAATCGAATCGCCGCAAGAGCCTAATTGCGGCGATTCGGTTGTTCAGATGATGATTTTGCAGATCTCTCAGTTCCCTACTTCCGTTGCCCTTACTTCGCCTTGAAAGTAAAGTCGGCGGATGCCGCGCCCCCGGCGGCGACTGTCACCTTTTGACCTTGGGTATTTTGCGGCAGGGCGGGGTCGGGTTCATGCCACGCAGTCACCGTGTAAGTTCCGGGCGGCACGTTGCTGATGGTGAAGGAGCCGTTCGCATCGGTGGTTGCGTAAGGGCCTTTGACCACAGCGAAATAACCGTGCATCCAAGGATGGATGTTGCACTGCACCGGAATAAACTCCGCAGCTTTCCAACTCTTCTCGACCGGTGGTGCTCCCGGCGGCTGAGACTGATTCCACCCGACATTAATCATCGGGTTGGGCAGCGGGTGTATGTTGTGGGCTGTCTGATCGCTGGTGACCACCTTGAATGTCTCACCTACATCCATTGCCAACACGTGCGGCACATACATGCAGTTCTTTTGATCGAATACGGGGATCGTTGTCGTTACCTCAGCCGTGCCGCTCCAGTCGGAGATGTAGACAACCACATTTTCCAGTCCTTCGCCCGAACCAACCTCTACGTTTTGGTAGTGGGCGGGAGTCGGATTAGCCTTAACGCAGTACGGGTCTTTCGACATGTCGATGCCCCTCATGTGCGGAGCCGTGCCACTCAGTTTTACCGTACCGGTAATCTTGCCTTCTCCGGCAGCGTTGACTTTCTGACCCAAGATCAACGCTGCACAGCCAACTAAAACTATCAGCGATAGTACGACCGCGGGATTGAATCGCTTCCTCATGATTTCTCCTTTAAGACGAAAAGCAAATCGGTGACACGACGCTTTTCTCCGCCTATTGTTGCGCCACCGGAGCGTTGGGATCAACCGGCTTCAAGCCTAGTTGTTTCGCCAGTTCTTTCTCTCGGCTCTTCTGAGCCATAAACGTTCGCAAATAGAAAACCAAATCCCAGGCCTCATCGGGCTTGATGTTGTCGGCAAATGAAGGCATCGGAGTGCCGTCCAAGCCGGTCATGAAGATCCGGTAAATATCCTGATCAGTGTCGCCGCACTTCGGCCGGGATCCGTCAGTGAAGTTGAAAGGCGCGATTGGACGGCCGAGATCATCGGTAAGGGTGGAAGCGGACGGACCGTTCGCCATGCCTTGCACGCCGTGGCACTTCCAGCACTGCACTTTGGCAAATACCTCGCGCCCAGCCTTGATACGCTCAGGGGTGACTTCGGGCTCAGGAGGAATGGTGATTGGCGTTCCAGGTTTCTCGGTTTTAAAGCGGGGAGAGAAGTGCTTCACCCAGGCGACGAGGTCGGCGCGTTGCTGTTTGGTAAAAGTGTTCCACGGCGGCATATTGGACCGGTCAAAGCCGCGAGTGATGGCGTCAAACAGATCCTGGTCTGTGGGCAAGGTTCCAGTGGGAGTGGAGCGGCACTTAAATACACCCAACTGGAAGTCGCGTGGCTGTTGGTACATCGGAGGCTGCATCCAGACAGCGTTTTCGCCGTTTCCGTCTCCAAGATCGCCGTGGCAGCCGACGCAATAGCGCCGGTAATCAGGTGCAGCGTCCTTGGCGTGACCGGTGACGTTTCCGACGTGGCTTTCCGTACCAAGACGTGTCTGTATGTCGAATGTCGTGAGCTGCGCCGAGGAAGCCGACGGAAACGCCAAAAGGGCAGCTGAGCTGAGCAAAAGCGTCCAATTCTGCAATCGTGTCCGCATGTCATCCTCTCTAGAAGTCGAAGTCGAGTCCCATCAGAATTTCGCTGGTGTTGAGGTTGGTAAGCGCCCCGGTCGTAAGATTTGCCGGGCCAGTGCCGTCCTGGTGCAGCCAGTTGTACTCGTTGTGCCAGGCTAAGCCGGCGCGGCTGGTCATGAACGGGTTGTAGCGGAAGCCGATGGTGTAGGTTGAGATGTTGCCCAGGTTGGAAGGCATGGGGCCTGTGAATCCGTTGGCTCCTGTGACCAAAGCGCCGTACCCCGACCCGTTGGCCTGCTGCGACATTTTCTCAAACTCATACCGGCTGATGAAAATCAGCTGCGGACTGTAGATGTAGTGACCCTCGAAGGTGGCGCCGTTCCAACTGGGCGCTTGTGAGCCGACCGGAAGAGTCGTTCCCGGCACATTGTTTGGGGGGCACGGAGGAGCGCCGCAGGTGTTGCCTCCGTTGCCATCCGTGGCTTCTGCACCGCCATAACCCTGCCCGAACCACGCGTTATCCGAGCCATGCTGAGTCACGATCGTGAGGCCGATGTGCGGGCCCGCGTAGAACTGCCCTACGAACCCTTCGCGCGTGAAGCTCTTGTTGCCGATTCCGGAGCCAGGAATTGGAACCCCGCCATTAGAGGTCAGATAATACGTTGACGCCTCTCCAGCCATGGCATAGAAGCCGACCCGTTGTACCCCCAGCCTGCCGGCGTCAAAAGCCTGGCTTCCGGCAAAGAACGCGGTGTAGGCGTTGGCTGTGGTACTGAGGTTCACGTTGCCATCGCTCGAGCTGACAAGAGACGCGGAAATTCGCGTCCGATCGTCCACGGAGTGCCCCAGATATTCGATACCGAGCTGGTTGTCGCCGATCTGCCCAAAGATGTTCCCGTCACCTTGCGGGATGAAGTGATAAGTCTGATAAACGCCGCCGTTCCCGGTCAGGGTGAGAATGCGCTTTTCGGAAAGCAGGTTGTCGAGTTCGAATCGACCGAGCTTGAAATTAAGCCAGGGGCTGTGGGCAATATTGTCAAAGCGCACAAAGACCTGCTCAAAGTGGAAAGCGCCGGTAGGATCAGAGGACGGAAGTAAATAGAACGAAATGTTCTTTTCCAGGGTTCCGCCGGTATGGAAGTCGAGTCCGCTCAGGTCGAAGCCGGAACTTGAGATGCGCTGGACCGCCGCATTCGTACCCGTGAGGACTCCGCCCGCGTAGGTGTCAACGTCTTCCTTGCCGACGCTCACCCGGTGCCAGATCGGCGTGATGCGAAAGACCACCGGCCAGTATCCAGGGTTCTGCCAAATCGGGGCATCGCGATCGTTCATCAACTGATACCCGTTGTCTTTGAACTTTTGTCCAAAGTAATTCAGCATCGGCCAGGACTCGTGGCAGGCCGAGCAGCGCAGCCCGTACTTCCGGGCGAACGCCGGCAGGGCATGCGCGGGCTGGCTGCAGGTGAGGACTACGGATGCAAGAACCAGAGCGACAGCCGCGAACGAAGTCGCGAGCTGCAAGATGTTGCGGAGATGAAAACGACTCGAAACGTGCATGGCCGGACTCCTCGGCAAGATCAAATCAAAATCTGGTTTTCCTGAAACTAAGCTTTTCCCCAAGCGCAAGCCGCAGGTGACACCCAGCAATGAAGGCCTCGAACGGGAGGTGGCTCCCATTCAGGCCGGCAGCAGAACAGTGGACGAAAGGTTCTACCACCCTACCGGGGGTGAATCCTACTACTATCGCAAGAAAAAGTTCAAGAGGTTTTTTGACATTTTTTTTACAACGTTAACGGAACCGTTGGTCACATCGGAATCGAATGGTCCACGGCGGGTTGACAGCTTTACGCCAAGAGTATGAGACTCTGGAAATCTGGAAACGGAGGCTGCGGTGGGTCGGTCGAGAAGTGATGGGAGCGGGTGGTTGGTCTCCCGTGCCGAGATTAGAGATAGAAACAGCGCGAGCAGAGGGGCTGGCGGCGCTAGTTGCCGCTGCACTGCGGCGGGACGGGTGCGCGCGTCCGCGAGATTGGTCCTACTGCTACTGCTCTTCCCGGGTGCGCTTCCGCTGGCTGGGCGTGGAAAAGATAAGCTGCACTACGGCGAGGGACTGGCAGTCAACATTCCCGCGCCGGAGAGCGAGGTTGAGCAGGTGGTGGCAGAGGTGGCGGATAACGGAGTGATCCGTGGAACCAAAGAATACAACAAGGACGAGTTTGTCAGCGGCGCAAAAGCGGCGACCTCGTCGCACGTATTTCCCGCCTGGACTGAGGGGGGAAAGGTTTTCTACAAAGTTCGCGAGCAGGCGCTTGACCCGCGGAACTTCAAGGATAGCAGCGACTCAGGAACCCTGGTTGTGCGCTATATCGTACAACCTCAAGGTCAGAAGAACACGGTGTTGCGCATCAATGCGCTTTTTAAGGAAGACTTCCGCCACATCGTGCATCAATCCGACGGTTCGGTCGAAAGCGCCGAGTACCGGGACATTCGCGAGCACATTGACGCGATCGAACTCATGCAGAGGCAGAACGTCGAGGCGTTGAACGAACGACGGGAAAAGTTGGAGAAGAAGCAAACCTCTTCATCGCAGGCGGAGACAGGGGCTTGGCCGGTGCCGCAATCCGAGCAACCGGCGGCGGCAGCGCCCGTTGAGAGTCGCCAAGATGCCGCTCCCAGCGGAACTACGCAGGTTGCAAGCGAGAGCATGCCCGATCAGAGCCAACCGGTACAAGAGCAGCCGATACAAAACCAGCCAATGCAAAATCAGCCAATGCAAAGCCAGGCCGGTCAAGATCAGCCCAGTCAGGATCAGCCTGGTCCGAGTCTGCCGAGTGGGAGCGGGCCGGCGGCGATCGCGTCCGGTCAGAGCTTGGAAGAGCACGTCAAAGATCTCCGCCGGCAGCTCGAGCGGCTAGTGAAAGATCCGGGAGCACCGCTGAAATCCGCGCCCTTCCATACTGCCAGCACGCTGCAGTCATTGCCCACTGGCACGGAAGTCCTGATTCTGATTTCGACGCCCTACTGGTACGGCGTAGAAACGCACGACGGTCAACACGGATGGATTATGCGCGACGACTTGGTGCAGAAATGAAAGTGCAGGAATGAAACGTCGCGGAGCAGAATTCAGCCCGGCAGTCTCGGCACTCCTATTGGCGCTGGTTTTTTTCGGTGCGCCGCGAGGCCACGCGCAAGGCAACGGATTAGAGCGGGCCTTCCCACAGTCCAAAGCCCAGGTGGAGAAGGCTGTGCAAGAAATCCAGGCCGCCACTGCCGGACGTCTTCCAGTGCTCGAAGGATTCGCGACTTCGGCCGATCATCCCCTCGAGCGGTACCGGCGCGGCTACTATGAGGCGAAAATTCAGGTTACGGCGGCTCCTTCCGGGGGATCGATTGTTAGCGTAAGCGTCTCCGTGACAGCCTGGTATACGGACCCAGTCGCGGCGCGTTCCGGATATCAAGTACTGACCTCGAATGGACGGCTGGAAGCAGACCTGCTGGATCAACTGGCGGATCAGCTCGCGGCCAAGGGACAGCAAGTTGGGGCGAGCGCTCCGGTGAACGCGGAGCCCAAGCCGGTCCCATCGCAGAAGTCTTCTCTAGCAACGGCCCCCGCACCGATCGTTTCGGCGCAAGGTCCGCCGGTCCGCACTCCCGCGGGGCAATCTCCGGCAAGGCAACCTGCCGCTGTACCCGTGGCGAAGACGCCAACTGCAACGGAACCTGCCCTCTCAGCGCCGGAGCCTCGACTTCCTGACGCCAATGGCGGTTTGTCGTCATCTCTGGCACAGACTTTGGCCGAGCAAGAGAAAGCCGGTGCCGCGGGTAACAAACCTGTTGAAGATTCCGGCCTGCGAGCCGAGGCAGAGAGTCTGGAGGAGATTCTCAAAAATCAGGCGCATCCCAGGAATCTTGTAGCGGTAAAGAAGTCGGGAACGCCGGTGGTGGAGACCGCGAGTCTGACGGCCAAGACTCTGTTCCTGGCCAGCGCACACGATGAGTTCGAGATGCTCGACTTCAATCGGGATTGGGTCCATGTGAGGATCTCCGGACTATCACGAGGATGGATCTGGCGTAACAGCCTCGAAATGCCCGACAGCGTTCCGGATGGCGATGCGCCGGCGAGTGCTGCATCGGGATCGGTGGCGGCGGATTTGTTTCATGTGACGCGCGAAGAAACCGCGCCTTTTCCGGGAGATTGGGCGCCTCTTCGCGGCAAGAATGTGAGGATCGTTTCGGTGGAAAAAATTGACGAGAAGCAGAGCGCAGGCCCTCAGCTCAGACTGGAGTTCGCGAAGTCCGTGCTCGACAAGGATTACGCGGAACTCGCGCAGAAGCCGCAGGAGCTTGCCGGGGTGGTCGTGATCTTCGATGCGGTCGACGGAGGGATGCTGGCCGCCACGTTGCCGACGCTTCAGCAATGGAAGGCGGGCAAATTATCCGACGCAGCTCTGTGGCATCAATGCTTTTTCGATCCGCCGGAAACTTTCAATGGGACCGGCGTTTCGGCTAGCCAGTAGTGGTTGCGGGCGGATCCTGAGATTCGGGATCAGAGGCTGGTGGGCCGATTCCCGAGTTTCGACTTGACTTTCGAAAGCCATCGGAGTACCCATACAATTCTTAAGTATTTGGGCCGCTTTGTGGGAGCTGCCCTCTTGCCAGGCTTGGAGGGCGTGTTCGAGTGTAAGGAAGCGGTACGACAACCACACCACTGAATCTTCCATGAGCGCGATGACCCAACCCCTGGTTTTATTTCGCAAGCAAGCGACTTCTCTCTTGCGCGACTATGCCGAATTGATGAAGCTGCGCGTGACTTCTCTGATCGTGATGACGGCGTGGTGTGGCTACTATTTCGGTGCGCAGAAGGCTGGGGTTTCTTCGCTATCGTGGGGGCTTTTACACGCCCTACTGGGGATCGGACTGGTCTCAAGCGGAACTGCGGCACTCAATGAAGTGATGGAGCACGAGGTAGACGGGAACATGCGCCGGACCGCACAGCGTCCGCTGCCAGCGGGCCGTATGAGTCTTGCTCATGCTGCGACGGCCGGGGTGCTGGCTACTGTAGGCGGGTCAATTTATCTGGCGGTTTTCACGAATCTGCTGACCGGTCTGCTGACTCTCCTGACATCGGTGGTGTATCTGGCGGTTTATACGCCGTTAAAAAGGGTCTCGCCGATCTGCACGTTCGTGGGCGCTTTTCCGGGAGCTATGCCGGGAGTTTTGGGTTGGACGGCCGCACGCGGGCGGCTGGAGTGGAGCACGTTGATATTGTTTGCCATCCTTTTTGTGTGGCAGTTTCCGCATTTTTTCTCCATTGCGTGGCTCTATCGGGAGGATTACGCCGCCGGCGGAATTCGCATGCTGCCAGTGGTGGAAGAGGACGGACGATCCACGGCTAGGCGCATCGTGGCCTACTCGCTGATTTTGATTCCACTGAGCGTTCTGCCGAGTGTTTTCGGCATGGCAGGAAAGATCTATCTGGTGGGAGCGGTGATTCTTGGCGCTGCTCTTTTCTACTTTGGCGCCAGGCTAGCGCTTCTCAAATTGCCCATCAACGCCCCGCGATCGAAGATGCTCGCTCGTCATGTGTTGCAAGCCACAGTCATCTACCTTCCACTTTTGTTTGTGCTGATGATGGGCAACTCGTCGCGCCCTTAAGCCTTCGAACACTAGCGCAGAAGTTTTCCGAATGGTTTGCTTACTGGATGGTGCTGCCGACCTGCGAAAACACATTGCTTGCGTTAGCACCGATCAGGCGGACGGTGCTGACTACAATAACGAGAACGACGGCCAGCATAACGGCATACTCAGCAACGTCCTGTCCTTCTTCGTTTGACCAGAGTTTGAATAGGAGATAGCGCATAATTTTCCGGTTCACACCACTCCCGGCGCTGCCGTGGCGCTGGTTAACGGTTGTATGCTGGAAATGAAAAGATTCATCCCCCACCCTTCCTTTTCCTGCGAAAAAGCTTGCAGGCCAACCTGGTACTCGCTTCTTCCATCCAGCAACTTGGTCCACACCACGGTGAATTCCATTTTGCGCTGGCGATAAAAAATGGTTAGCGTGTCGGGCGCTTTCATCTGGTGGCGAATCGACCCCAGCCGCGCCCCATTTGCCGTGAGGTCGAGGGTGTGGGCCAGGATTTCGAATGACTTGCCGGAAGAGTCCGTGCCCCGGACTCGAACGGGAAGCACAGCCTGAATGCGACTTTGCCGACGGCGGTTGGTCTTGACGGTGGGTGCCTGCATACTTGTGGCCTGAAGACAGTGTGCGGCAAGCCGGAGAAGATGGGAATAGCTCCGACGAGTGAGGCACGAAGGTAACCACCCGCGCTGCTGCACGGCTTTTGTGGACAATTCCAGAGCGGGAAGGAGCATCCGAGTCCGGCGAAATACAAGTTCAGTGGTCACCTATCCGGCGTAGACTGAGAGCACAGCGGTTTTTGGCCATCCTTTTCACCATCCAGGGGTCGATATGCATTGCGCGCGAGTTGGAACTAGTCTTTTGCTGGGTTGGAGTCTGGCCGCTTGCTGCCAGACACCCCTACAAACAGCGGGTTCAACGCGATCTTCGAATTCCGCGGAGAATGGTTCCCCGTCGGCCGAGCAGATAGCCCAGAAACTTCAAGAGCGGAATTCCGAGCGAGCTGCGGCGCTGAATCAGTTCATCGGAACCCGGGTCTACCGCATGCAATATCGCGGGATTCCTGGTGACCGGGACGCCGAAATGGTAGTCAACGTCACCTACCGCGCCCCCGATGTCAAAGAATTTAGCATAGTGTCCCAGAGCGGCTCCAAGTTCGTGATCGACCATGTATTCAAGAAGTTGCTGGAGGGCGAGCAGGAAGCCGCGAATGAGGAGAACCGCAGGAATTCCGCGCTGACCAATGAGAATTACGAATTTACTTCGGCGGGATACGAAATTACGCCCGAAGGCGCGGAGTATGTCCTGAATCTGCTGCCCAAGACCAAGAACAAGTTTCTCTATCGAGGAAAAATCTGGATTGACGCAAAAGACTTTGCCGTCGTGCGAATCGAGGGAGAACCGGCTAAGAATCCGTCATGGTGGATCAAGAAGACGGAGGTGAGGCACAGATATGTCAAGGTGGATGACTTCTGGCTTCCGGCTGAGAACCATACGGAGAGCGTGATCCGGCTCGGAGGCCGCGCCATCCTTTCCATTGAATACAAAGATTACAAAATCACGAAAGCCTCGCCGTTGCGCGGCAGTGAGACCGCGAGCCAAGAGTCGAAGTGAGCCGAGAATCGAAGTGAGTAAAGAATCGAAGTGAGTAAAGAATCGACGTGACCCAACGTGCCCGTCTTACCTCTGAACACCACGGAAATGTATAGTGTGAATTGCTGCCGTGAAGAGGAAGGGCAGCAATCCGAACCCTGCGGAAAATATAACCTTTGATCGGGCTGATTCTTTATTTCGTTTTAGGTGTGGCGCTGATCGGCACAGTATCTTCGGCCGTGTTCCTCGGTCTGGCCGTTCTGGGAGTAATCCGGTTTCGTGGAGAAGCACGGAAGCAGGTCAGGTCCGTTCCTGACGACGCGCACTTGCCTCCGGTCTCCGTGCTCAAGCCGGTGCATGGCTTGGAAGCGCAGCTGAAGGAAAACATTGAGAGCTTCTTCCGGCAGGACTATCCCGATTACGAAATTCTATTTGCGGCAGACGAAGCGAACGATGCGGCTCTGGATGTGGTGCGCGAAGTTTGTGCCCGCTATCCGCACATCCGAAGCCGGGTGCTGGTAACCGGCACACCGTGGCCCAACCCAGTGGTTTACGCGTTTCATTGCATGTCTGAAGCCGCGACACACGACATTCTGGTTACCACCGACAGCGACGTAGAGGTGGACCCACGCTATCTGCGGGAAATTGTTCCGCCGTTGCTGGACCCACAAGTCGGTATGGTGACATGCGTGTATCGCGGCAAGAACGCGGCAGGTTTTTTCTCCGGCCTCACGGCCATCGGCATGTCGGTGGAAATGACAGCCGGAGTGCTGGTAGCGAATCTGCTCGAGGGCATGAAGTTTGGATTGGGGCCGACGACTGTGGTTCGCAAAGATTCTCTGGCGAGCATCGGCGGCTACACCGCGCTGCGGGATTACATCGCCTACGATTTCGCGATCGGCAACCTGATGGCGAAGAAAGGCTACCAGGTCGTGCTCTCTGGCCACGTCATCGATCACATTGTGAATCAAGCATCATTCCGCCGCATGTGGCAGAACCAGCTGCGCTGGGCGCAGACGACGCGATATTCGCGCCCCAAGGGACACTTTGGAAGCGGGCTGATCTTCGCCATGCCGTACGGCCTGCTTGGATTTCTTGCGGCCGGATTCTTAGGACACTGGGGAGCAGGTGCGCTGCTGCTAGCTGTGGCCGTGCTGAACCGCCTGACTGAGGCATGGCTGGTTGGCTGGATGGTGGTTCGGGATCCGCAGATACGGCTTGCGCCCTGGTTGTATCCGCTACGAGATTTGCTCGGCTTTCTGGTGTGGTTCGCCAGTTATCTGAATCTGCGTTATGTTTGGCGCGACAGCCGGTTTGAGTTGAAGGGAACGCGCATCGCGCTGCGGCAGACTTCTTCGGATAGCAGATAGACTTCCTGTACGACAGCGTCTGAGAGCTACCCAGGTTTCGATTTTTTCCCGGAGGTTATTTTGCGCGTTTTAGTTACGGGTGCGGCGGGCTTTATCGGCAGCAATATGGTCGACCGCCTTCTCTCCGCCGGTCACCGCGTCATTGGCTTCGATAACTTGTCGACGGGACAGATCCGGTTCCTGGAAAGTGCGCTGGCGCGTCCGGAATTCGCTCTCTATCAGGCGGACTTGCTCGACGGGAAAAGCCTGGCGCAGGCGATGGAGGGCGTGGAGCTGGTGGTTCATTTCGCAGCCAATGCCGACGTGCGTTTCGGCACTGAACATCCGCGCAAGGATCTGGATCAGAACACGATCGCAACCTGGAACGTGCTGGAGGCGATGCGCGAGCGAAACTGCAAACGAATCGTCTTTTCTTCGACGGGATCGGTTTACGGAGAGCCGAATATTTTCCCCACGCCGGAGACGTGTCCCTTCCCCATCCAAACTTCGCTTTACGGAGCTTCGAAGCTGGCTGCGGAAGGCCTGATTCAGGCTTACTGCGAAGGCTTTGGAATGCAGGGTTATATTTTTCGCTTCGTGTCGATTCTGGGCGAGCGCTACTCGCACGGGCATGTGTTCGATTTTTACCAGCAACTTGCCGAGCATCCCGAACGTCTTCATGTTCTGGGGAACGGGCATCAGCGGAAATCGTATTTATACGTGCAGGATTGCATCGACGCGATTCTTACCGCCATCGGTCGAGCCAAGGAAAAAGTCAACATCTTCAATCTCGGGACCGACGAGTATTGCGAGGTCAACGACTCTATCGGCTGGATTTGCGAGCATCTCGGCCTTCATCCGAAACTTACGTATTCCGGCGGCGAACGCGGCTGGGTTGGGGACAGTCCCTTCATCCTGCTCGACTGCTCGCGCATCCGGGCCCTGGGCTGGCGTCCGCGATTGACCATTAAGCAAGCGGTGTTAGCCACAATTAAATACGTCAGCTCGCACTAATCCGCTCACTCAGAAACGCGGAGCATGACGACACCGTGCCCCGGGACATCTGTGTCATAAGAATCATTGATCGGGCCAAGATCCTTGTGGTCGAGCACGTCACGCAGCTTCCCCGAAGGCGGCACGCCAATCAGTTTTGAATCGAGTTGCATTTTGAAGGCGGCTTCGGTGCGATTGAAGAGCCCAACCGCCAGGCTCCCGTCTGCGAGCGGCTTCACCCAGATTTCCAGCGGTCCTTCCTCCCACACGCGTTGGCCTTGTACGCCTTTGCGATCCTGATCGATGGCAATTACTTCAGGGTTGGTCAGGAGTTCCCGAGTCTCGGCGTTCATGGTTCGCAAGTCGTTTCCCGCGAGCAAGGGCGCTGCGAGGATCGCCCAGAGCGCCATGTGCGTGCGGTATTCGTCGCGGCTCATGCCGCCGTTGCCAACTTCCAGCATGTCGGGATCATTCCAGTGTCCGGGGCCGGCAAATTTCTCCAGACCGTTTTGTGAAAATCCAATCTCCGACATGCGACTGTAGTGATCGCTAATGTCTCCCGTAGCGCGCCAGAGATTTCCTGTAGCCGGGCCCCAGCGCCACGGCGCCTTTACTCCCCAATTGCAGATGCTGAATACGATTGGCCGGCCCGACTGCGCCAGAGCGTCACGAATTTTCGCATACTGTATTTCTGGTTCCAGTCCCTCGGCGTTACACCAGTCAACCTTCACGTAGTCGATACCCCATGACGCATAAGTCTTGGCGTCTTGAAGCTCATGCTCGAAACTTCCCGGGCGTTTTTCGCAGGTCAGGCGTCCGGCGTCGGTATAGATGCCGAGCTTCAATCCTTTTCCATGGACGTAATCAGCGAGGTTCTTGATGCCGTTAGGAAAACGCTGCGGATCGGCGACAATCGTTCCATCCGCCTGACGGCTTACCTGCCAGCAGTCGTCAATGTTGACGTATTGGTAGCCAGCGGCCTTCATCCCGCTGCTGACCATGGCGTCGGCGATCTCTCGAATAAGCTTTTCGCTCACGTTACAGCCAAACTTGTTCCAACTATTCCAGCCCATCGGAGGAGTCGGAGCGAGCGATGCTTGCGGCGGGCCGCCAGTCATCTGAGCGGCGGATAAGTGAGCGACGGACATCCCGCACACGAAAAAGATCAGGAACAGGGCGAATTTCAAGGATGAATGATTGCAGCAGGTTGTCACGCGTGCCTCCGCTTCCGGTATCTTCACGCGCATTGTACAGCTCGCGCGCTTGCCGACTAAGCGCGCGTCAGTTCATTTTGTTACAGTGAGTTTGCCATGCGTCGCGGCAATCTAGAGATCGACAATCGGATTCAAGGGTTGATAGACAGATTTACCCAGCTTTTTGAGGCCGCCCCGCGCGTCTTTCTGGCGCCGGGAAGGGTGAATCTCATCGGAGAACACACAGACTACAACGATGGCTATGTTATGCCGGCGGCGATCGGTTTTTGTACCCGAGTAGCCGTGGCTCCCCGCCACGACCGCAAGTTGGTGGTTCGATCGGAGAACTTTGCCGAACAACTCGAATTCGATCTGGACGCACCACCAGACAAAGGTTCCGGGCATTGGAGCGACTATGTGATTGGAGTGGCGAAAACCCTGGCATACTCCGGCAGAGGCGCCGACTTGCTGATCGAAGGCGATGTACCGCAGGGCGCAGGGTTAAGCTCATCAGCTTCGCTGGAAATCGCGGTCGGCTATGCGCTATTAGATGTGGCAGGAGATGCGATCGACCTGACGAAACTCGCCTTGCTGTGCCAAAAAGCCGAGAACGAGTTTGTGGGCGCGCGCTGCGGAATCATGGATCAGTTTATTTCCAGCCATGGGCAAGATGGCCACGCGCTGATGCTCGACTGCCGCTCACTCGAACACCGGCTTCTTCCACTCGGTGACAAGGCTCGTCTCGTGATTTGCAACACGATGGTTCGCCACAGCATATCGGGCGGTGAATACAACCGGCGGCGCGCTGAATGTGAAGCCGGTGTGCGATGTCTTGCAGCGCATCTGCCAGGCGTCCATGCCTTGAGAGACGTCACCCTGAGCGATTTGGCGGCCTATGGAGGAGATTTGCCGGAAACAATCATTCGCCGTTGCCGCCACGTGATCAGCGAAAACTCTCGTGTGCTTCAGGCCGCATCTGCTCTGGAGCGCGGGGATCTTGAGACCTTTGGAGTCCTGATTCGAGAATCGCACAAAAGCCTGCGCGAAGATTTTGAAGTGAGCTGTGCCGAGCTCGATTTGATGGTGGAACTGGCTGGTCAAGCCCCAGGTGTTTACGGGGCTCGAATGACCGGTGGAGGTTTCGGAGGCTGCACCATCAACCTGGTTCGCAAGGACCGTGTCGGGGAGTTCAAAGCGCGCGTAGGCGACGGGTACCGGCGTTCGACCGGCCGTGCGGCTGAGATCTATGTCTGCTCGGCTGCGAACGGAGTGAAGCGGGTAGCGTAATGAACCAGAGTATTACGTATCAGGATGCGGGATGAAAGATGAAAAAGGTCCGCTGATGAGTTCATCCGATCTGACGGCGCATCCGCATCGCCGCTTCAACCCACTAAAGCGGGAATGGCTTCTGGTTTCTCCGCGGCGGACGCAGCGTCCATGGCAGGGACAGGTTGAGAGCGTTCCGCCCGAGACGCAGGTGGCATTCGATCCCAATTGTTACCTTTGCCCCGGCAATGTGCGAGCTGGCGGAGTGAGAAATCCCGCCTACACTGGGACGTTTGTTTTCGACAACGATTTTGCAGCTCTCAAACCAGAAACTCCCGCCGCAGAAGTCCAGGAAAGCGGACTTCTCATTGCCAGCAGTGAAGCGGGCCGCTGTCGCGTGGTTTGTTATTCACCGCGGCACGATCTCACAATGGCACGAATGAGCGTGCCGGAAATTCGTCGCGTGGTCGATACCTGGGCCGAAGAGTTCCGCGGACTCGGGAGTCAGCAAAACATCCGGTCGGTGCAAATTTTCGAAAACCGTGGCGCAATGATGGGGTGCAGCAATCCACACCCGCATGGGCAAATCTGGGCCAACCAAACTCTGCCCAACGAATCGGCAGATGAATTGGCCGCAGTTTTGGAGTACTACCGGTCGCATGCCTCGACCTTGCTGGGAGATTACCTTGCGCTGGAACTGGAAAAGCAGGAACGCGTGGTCTGCTTCAACGACCATTTTGTAGTGCTGGTGCCGTACTGGGCGGTGTGGCCTTTTGAGACGCTGCTTATCAGCCGAAAATCCGTGCCAGCGTTGCACGAACTGAATCATGAGGAGCGCGATGCTCTTGCCGACATACTCTCGCAAATCACCGTTCGATATGACAACCTGTTCAAAACTTCGTTTCCCTACACCATGGGTTTTCATCAACGGCCGACCGATGGCGAGGCTCATCCCGAATTCCATCTGCATGCGCATTTCTACCCACCCTTGCTGCGCTCGGCGACTGTAAAAAAATTCATGGTGGGATACGAAATGCTCGCCATGCCGCAACGGGACATCACCGCTGAGACAGCGGCGCAATGGTTGCGGGATGTGCCCTCCAAGCATTACCTGGATGTGTGACCGGTGCGGCATCCCGCATCGGAACCAGCTATACTCCTTGCGCTATGAGTGCACGAACGAACCCACGCTTCGGTTATTCAGCGCTGTTTTTCTTTGTCGCCTTGGTGTTGGTTTGCGCTTCCCTTTTCGCCCAGGACGCACCTTCTCACGCCGCAACCGTGCTTGACTCCATGCCGCACGCCAAGACGATCGATCAGGTTGCGCTCTCACCCGACGGAACCCAAGTCGCTTTTATCTCGAATGGAGAACTCGCGGTAATTCCGGCCAAGGGCGGTGCCTCTCACACGATCGCCGTGGAGGCTAACCTTCCGCTCCGCGATGTGGCCTGGTCCGCAGATAGCAAGCGTATTGCATTCATCGCCAGTCTTCCCGGCGGGGTGCCCGCTGCTCAAGTCTGGACCGCTGCATCCGACGGTACTGGTCAGCAAAAGCATGCTGAGCTGAAGGGTTATGTCGAGACCCCGCGCTTCTCTCCCGACGGTTCGAAGCTTGCCGTCCTTTTTATTGAGGGAATGCCTCGCGTCGCCGGCCCGCTCCAACCGATGACCCCGCTTGCGGGCGTCGTCGACGAGAAGATTTATGAGCAGCGCATTGCAATCATCGATCTGAGCACCGACGCTCTGAGCACGGAACATCTGACGCAGGTCACGCCCGCGGATGTGTATGTCTACGAATACGACTGGACTCCTGACGGACACGCGTGGGCAGCGATCGCCGCGCATGGTTCGGGCGATGCCAACTGGTGGATTGCGCGTCTGTATCTGGTGAACGCGCAGACCGGGGAGATGCGCGAGGTCTACAAGCCAAAACTGCAAATCGCCGTCCCACGCGTCTCTCCGGATGGGAAAAACGTTGCATTCATCGAAGGATTGATGAGCGATGAGGGGTCCACGGGCGGCGACGTCCACGTCGTTCCGATGACAGGGGGTATCGCGCGAAATCTCACGCCCAACCTCAAGGCATCGCCCTCCAGGCTTAGTTGGACGGCTCCTGACCGCGTTACATTCGCCGAAAACGTGGATGGAAATTCCGGCTTCGGCAGCGTGAGTACCAAAGGCGGCGCGGTCCAGACGCTCTGGACGGGCGAAGAGGCGGCATCCCCAGCCGGCGCTGCCTGGGCTTCAGTTGGTTCCGGAGCCGACGGAAAATTAATTACTGCCATCGTGCGGCAATCGGCAAGCACTCCACCGGAAGTCTGGGCGGGTCCGATCGGCAAATGGAAGCGGCTGACCGACTTGAACGCCGACATCAAGCCGGCGTGGGGCGAGATGCGGAATGTGCATTGGATGAACGGCGACACACGTGTCCAAGGGTGGTTGATGCTGCCCAAAGATTTTGTGTCAGGCAAAACCTATCCGCTCGTTGTCACTGTGCACGGAGGGCCGTCGGCCGCATGCATGTCGCGCTGGGACGACCGCAGTCTGGGCGCGCTCTCGGCGATGGGTTACTTTGCTCTTTGCCCCAATCCGCGCGGCAGCTACGGACAGGGAGAGCTGTTCACGCAGGGCAACGTGAAAGATTTCGGCGGCGGGGACTTCCGCGACATCATGGCCGGGGTGGATGCGATTTCGAAGCAGTATCCCATCGACAGCAAGCGCATCGGCATTCGCGGACACAGCTACGGCGGATACATGACCATGTGGGCCGAAACCCAAACGCACCGGTTCGCCGCGGCAGTGGCGGGCGCCGGCCTTTCCGACTGGCTGAGCTACTACGGTCTCAATGATATCGACGAGTGGATGATTCCCTTCTTCGGGGCATCGGTGTACAACGATCCCGCAGTGTACGCCAAGAGCGATCCCATGCACTTCGTCACCGCGTTGAAGACGCCGACCCTGATCCTGGTTGGCAACCGGGACGGTGAAGTTCCGATGGAGCAGTCGGTCGAATGGTGGCACGCGCTCAGCACCTTGCATGTGCCGACAAGGCTCGTGGTGTATCCGGATGAGGGCCATGCATTCATTAAGCCCGCCGACGCCCGGGACTACACTTTACGCACGCTTGAGTGGTTCGAGGAATGGTTCGCGAAGACGCAGTAGTCGTCGGTCTAAATTATTCGTATCGCAGAGCCTCAATAGGATCCAGTCGTGAGGCCCGGACGGCGGGCACCATCCCGCTTACGAGTCCGACCGCAGCGAGGATAAGCGTGGCAACGATCAGCGTACCCGGAGCAATGACCAGCCGGATATCACCGGCTTCGGCGTTCTTTGCCATCGCGCTGTATAGCGTAAGCCTTCCCACGAAAAGCGAAACCGCGTAGGCCAGGATGACTCCGAGCGCGCCGCCGAGGAAAGTGATCGTCAAAGATTCTGCCAGGAACTGAAGCAGGATGTCGCTCCGGCGCGCGCCGAGCGCCTTTTCCACCCCAATCTCCCGCGTGCGCTGCGTCACCGAGACCAGCATGATGTTCATCAGGCCAACGCCGCCGATGCCCAAGGTAAGTGTGCCAATGAATCCCAGCAGAATCTTCAGGCCGAGAGTAATCATTTCGAACTGATGGATCTGTTGCATCAGGTTAAATACATACATGGCTCGCCGGTCGATCGGGTTGAACTTGTGTTCTATCGCCATCACGGAGCGTACGGTGTGTTCCAGATCTTCATACGCAGGTGTTTCATAGTTAAACCAGATGGAGTCGAGATAGTGCGTATCTTTGACGCCGCTCATGGTAGTGAAAGGGACGTAGATCACGCGGTTGACATTGTCATCGCCGCCCTGCATCTTAGGGCCCAGGATCCCGATGACTTCAACGCTGAGCCCATCGATACGGATTCGTTCGCCCAACGCGTTGCGTCCCGAGAAAAGCTTTTCCTTGGCTTCTGAGCCAATGACGGCGACGCGGGCATGCTGGGTCTCGTCTTGCGGGTTGTAGAAGCGACCCTGCGCCAGTTTGAGCGCGCGGATGGAAAAGACGTTGGGATAATTGCCGGTGACGTTGAAAGTGAACGTCCGCGTCTCGTACTGGATGTTGGCTTGCTTGTCGGCTTCGGGTGTGATCTGCGCAATTTGCGGAATGTTGGTAGTAAGCGTCTCGACGTCGTCGAGCGTGAAGCGTATGGGAACGCCGGCTTTCTGGCCGCCCGCCTGCATCGAGCTTCGGCCGGGAGCCAGGATCATCAGCTTGGTGCCGAAGTTGGCGAAGATGTTGGCGCAAGCCTGACCGAAGCCGTTTCCATAGGAGAGCAGCATCACAACCGTAGCGATTCCCCAAGCCATGCCGAGCATGGTCAGCATAGTGCGGCGGCGGTTATGCCGCATCGCGCCGTAGGCCTCGCTGAGCAAATCACCAACCATATTCTCTCTAACCCTCATTCCTGCCGGAGCGCCTCAACCGGCGGCAGCATGGCGGCCTTGCGCGCCGGATACAATCCGGCCACCACGCCCGCCAGCGTTAAGCAGAGAATTGCGAGAATTGCCGAAGCAGGCACCAGCTTGGGAGGATCAAAATTCCCTGGCGATTGTTGCGTACCCAGCAGCGCCATCAGCCCGCCCGCCAGTCCCATGCCGATCAAGCCGCTCAGCAGCGTCAGCAGAACTCCCTCCATGAAAAACTGAAACAGGATGCTGCGGTTCGTTGCCCCCAATGCTTTGCGCAATCCGATTTCACGCGTGCGTTCACTCACCGCAACCAGCATGATGTTGATCACGCCAATAGCGCCCAGAGCCAGCGTCACCAGTCCCACGGTGCCCAGAAACATATTCATGGCATCGAAAATCTTTCCCATCATCTCGGCCTGCTGAACCGTGTCCAGGTCTTCGAATGCGTCTTGATCGCGGTAATCGAAACCGTGATTACGCGCGATGATCCTGTGCACCTCTTCCCGTGCCAGCAAGTGCTCTGCCGGCACTCGCGGCTGATAGTTGATGAGCGAGATCGAGTTTTCATGATTTTCGCCCTTAATTGGGAAGAAGGTCGCCATCGTCTTGAAGGGAATGTAGCCGCGCATGTTGGTCATGTTTTCGTCACCGCGGCCGATGCGCTTTACCGTGCCGATCACTTCAAACCTTATGTCATTGAGCAGGATGAATGCGCCCAGCGCGGGGCGCCCGGAGAAGAGGTTCCTAGTCAGTTCGTCGCCGAGCACAATCACGTTGCGCCTCTGCGCCTCGTCCAAACCATTGAGCCATCGACCCTGCTGGAGCGGAAGGTACCTGATCCCGGCATACTGCGGCTCGACGCCCGCTATCTGTCCATTGGCATTGGCGAATTCGCTCACCGCGTGCATGTCATCACGCGACAGCACAGGCGAAGAACTGCGCACGTGGGGAGCTTCCGCCCGGACGTCGAGATAATCCTGGTAAGTGAGCAAATAGTTGCGCGCGGAGTTCATGCTGCCTGCCACGGTTGGTGCGCGGCCGGGAAAGATAAACATGATGTTCTCCCCGAACTCGGACAGCCCGCGCTTGTTTCCCGAGCGGAAACCCTCGCCCAGGCCGACGAGCAGAAGCAGTGACCCCACACCCCAGGCGACCCCGAACATGGTCAGGAACGAGCGTAGCTTGTGCGCCCACAGCGTGCGGAAGATTTGCGCGAAGATGTCCAGTATCATCCGCATAATCAATAACATTGTACCTTCGACGGGTCATCCGATTTGTTCTTTCCCGACCGGACGAACCGCTCCTTTCGTCTTGCGACTTCTTTCCAAATCGTGTGCAGTTCCCAGATGCCACTCTCGAACACCACGGGCTTCCAAGTCGCCGAGAAAAGGTGTGAGCCTGCTGGTTAGACGAAGCGGGACGGATAAAGATAAGTCTGTGATGCAATCGTACCGTTCTGTGCGGAAGCCCCGGTCGACGAGCGGCACTAGCTGACAAGTCGAGCGAACTTGTCGAGGTCGATGTTGCCGCCAGACACGATAGCGACGATCTTGCCGGAGCCGGCGCGGCCCGACAGACAAGCTGCAACTGCACAAGCTGCGGCGCCTTCGATAATCATCCGGTTCCGCTCGGCCACCACTTTCATGGCGTTCGCGGCTTCCGTCAGAGTGACCACCAACGATCCATCGAGCAGCTCGCGTGCCGATTCGAACATGCCGGGAAATACCGTCTTGCTGCCGATACCATCGACAAACGATGGCTTATAATCGACGGCTCGGGGCTCACCGGCAGCAAGCGATGCAGCCAGCGGAGCCGCAGTTTCAATCTCGGCGGCATAAATCCGCACTCGGGGCGCAAGCTCTCGCAATACCGCGGCGATGCCGCATGACAATCCTCCACCACCCCAGGGAATTACCACAGCGTCTAAATCGGGCAGATCTTCGAGCAGTTCCAGAGCGATCGTGCCATTACCCGCCATCACGTCCGGATCGTC
Source organism: uncultured Acidobacteriaceae bacterium (assembly GCA_963800575.1). Classification (GTDB taxonomy): domain Bacteria; phylum Acidobacteriota; class Terriglobia; order Terriglobales; family Acidobacteriaceae; genus Sulfotelmatobacter. Next base: position 16,668 of record CAWDBN010000013.1, on the reverse strand, counting down.
GAAGGCGTGAATAAACGTGGCGTCGACCCCCGGGTAGGAGCGAGTCTCGAAAGTTCGCCACCACTCGGCAAAAGGAACTTTGATCACGCGCCCGCCCATGCGTTCGACGGCTTGAATCTTCGTAGCCGGAGCGGTGTCAGGAGCGATAATCGTCGCACTAACCCCGATTCGCCGTGCGCAGAAAGCCACGCCTTGCGCCATGTTGCCGGCGGAGGCGGTTAGAACGCCGCGCGTGAGCCGCTCGCGCGGGGTCCGCGCCATGACGTTGGCAGCTCCGCGAATCTTGAACGACCCGATCGGTTGCAGGTTCTCTAACTTCAGATACAAGTTTGCAGGCCCCTCTGCATTGCACCGGATGAGTGGCGTGCGCAGGGCAACCGACGCAATGTTTCGCCGCGCTTCCTGCGCCGCGGCGCATGTGATCGCCATCTCGATATCTTAACCGCTACGAAGGGATGAACGCGTACGGTTGGCAATCAGCTTGTAACGCGTTGCATTTCGCACGGAATTTAGTACCTGCACGGAGGAAACAGTGATGAAGCCGAGTTTGGATCGAGCTCATGCTGAAGGCATTCTGCCGTAGCGCTTGCCTGTGGCCAACTCGCGCATGCAAGGAAGAGCGTTCAGCAGGATGCGGATGTAAGATAATCACGATTTTACTTAGGATAAGTTAAAGCCACATTTTTAGTGTCGGAGTTATGCTCATCGACCCAGATCGTCTGTTTCCGCCCGAGCCCGGCACACGAAGGATAGCCAGGACGCTATATGAGAATGTGCGAAACCTGCCCATCCTCAGTCCTCACGGGCATACCCGTGCTGTGTGGTTTGCGAAGAATGAACACTTCCCCGATCCAACCAGCCTGTTTGTGCAGCCCGATCACTACATTTTCCGCATGCTCTACAGCCAGGGGATTTTGCTTGAGGATCTTGAGATTGGGCGAACAACATTAAGGAATCCGCGGAAAGTCTGGCGCATCTTCGCGAGCCATTATTTTCTGTTCCGCGGAACGCCGACGCGGATGTGGCTGGACTCTGCCTTCCAGGAACTATTCGGACTTGAGCAGCGGCTGTCGGAAAAGACCGCCGATATGTATTTCGACACGATCTCAGAAAAGTTAGGGACACCCGAGTTTCTGCCGCGGGCTCTGTATGAGCGTTTCAATCTGGAAGTGCTGGCGACGACCGATTCTCCGCTCGATTCGTTGACCGATCACCAGGCCCTTCGGGAATCGAACTGGAAAGGAAGGATCCTGCCGACCTTCCGGCCAGATTCGGTTGTCGACCCTGATTTTGAGGGCTTTGCCGAAAACATCGCAAAGCTAAGCGAGAAGGCCGGTGAAGATACATCGGCTTGGGCGGGATACCTGCGCGCACTGCGAGTGATGCGGGTCCGCTTTCGCGAACTCGGCTGCACCGCAACCGACCATGGGCACCCCACCGCGCGAACCGCGAATCTTCCCGCAGCAGAGGCCGCGCAACTCTTTCGCCGGGTAATCACCGGCGGCGCCGATGCCCGGCAACACGAACTCTTTCGTGCCCAGATGCTGACAGAAATGGCGCGGATGAGCCTCGAAGACGGGCTGGTAATGCAGATTCACTCGGGTAGCGCACGCAATCATAATCGCGAACTCTACAAGCGATACGGTCGCGACGTAGGTGCCGACATCCCCATGCCAACGAATTATGTGGACGCGCTGCGCCCTTTGCTCGATCAATTCGGCAATGAGCGCGATCTAACGATCATTCTTTTCACGCTGGACGAGTCAACCTACAGCCGGGAATTAGCCCCGCTGGCTGGACATTATCCGTGCCTGAGGCTCGGGCCGCCGTGGTGGTTTCACGACAGTCCGGAGGGGATGATGCGTTTCCGCCAGCGCGTGACGGAGACCGCAGGCTTCTACAACACGGTGGGTTTCAACGACGATACGCGGGCCTTCCTCTCGATTCCGGCACGGCACGATGTGGCACGGCGCGTGGATTGTGCATTCCTCGCGAAGTTGGTCGTCGAGCATCGGCTCGAAGAGGAAGAGGCTTCAGAAGTGGCGCGGGATCTCGCCTACGGGCTGGTAAAAAAGGCATATCGACTGTAGGAGCGCGGCATGGCGGATACGGTGACTTTCGACAACCAGACGGAAGGCGGTTCATCACCCGGGCCTGCTCTACGCGCGGGGCTCGGCGGAGTGCGCTGGACCATTTGCGCCATGCTGTTCGCCGCCACCTCGATCAATTACATGGACCGCCAGGTAATCGCGATCCTCAAGCCGACCCTCGAGCGCAGTATCGGCATGACGGAAGTAAGTTACGGCTACATTGTGGATGCGTTCCAAATCGCTTATGCGATTGGCTTGCTGGCCGGCGGCCGGCTCATCGACAAGCTGGGCACGCGCATCGGCTACATGTTGGTGATGGCGACTTGGAGCCTCTCCGCAATGGGACACGCGCTGGCCAACACGGTGCTGGAGTTTGGGTTTGCCCGCTTCTTCCTCGGACTCGGCGAATCCGGCAACTTCCCCGCTGCGATCAAGACGATAGCCGAGTGGTTTCCGCAAAACGAGCGCTCGCTGGCAACGGGCATCTTCAACTCCGGCGCAAATGTTGGAGCGATTCTAGCTCCTGCCGTCGTGCCCTGGGTCACGCTGCGCTGGGGGTGGCACGTGGCCTTTCTCACTACTGGCCTCTTCAGCGTGCTCTGGATTCTTTGGTGGTTTCTCTATTACCGCAGACCGACCGACCATCCAACGCTGACTGCCAGGGAACTGCGGCACATTTATCAGGAGGCGTCCGAGGACCTGGGTCCCTCAGTGCCTTGGCGGCGATTGCTGCGTTGCCGCCAGACGTGGGGCTATTCTGCCGCTAAGTTCCTCACCGATCCGATCTGGTGGTTTTATTTATTCTGGCTTCCGTCTTACTTTAGCGCGAAATTCAATCTGAACCTCTCGCACCTTGGTCTGCCACTCATTCTGGTCTATAACGTTTCGGCGATCGGCAGTATCGGCGGAGGCTGGCTGCCCGCGCCCTTCCGTCGTCTCGGACTGTCGCCGAACTATGCACGCCTTGCAGCGATGCTCGTCTGCGCGTCGCTGGTTCTTCCCATTTTCACGGCTGCAAGTGTCAAGTCGTTGTGGAGCGCCATCGCGCTGATCGGCGTTGCCGCAGGTGCACATCAAGGCTGGTCCGCCAATCTCTTCACAACATCGTCGGACATGTTCCCCCGCAGTGCCGTGGGCGCAGTGGTCGGCATCGGCGGTATGGCTGGATCTTTGGGCAGCGCACTTTTCGCTTTCTTTGCTGGCCACATTCTGCAACTGACTCACAGTTATGGGATCCTGTTCGGCATCGCATCCAGCGCTTATCTGCTTGCTCTGATGGTTCTGTGCGGGCTCGCTCCCGGATTGAAGAAGGTGGAATTCGCCGCATAAGCTTTTCCTCTGTTCTGACTTGAATCACAACCCGGGTTTCTGCTAAAAAGATTAGAAATGTAGCTGGCGGCTGCCGAGCAGCCTGCGCGTAGTTCTTCCGGAAGTGAGTGCCAGCTTCTGATAACTGCGGCGACTTTATTGGGTCTTGCAGAACCGGGGCGTTTTCCCGCTTGCGAAAGACGGGAATGGGTGATCTTTAGCCAATCCGGTGCCCTGCCGAGATTCGTTCTGAACGTTTCTCGCCGGGCGTAAAACATCGAACCTCCGTAACACGCTTTAGGAGTTTCCGGTGGCCCTACATCCCAGGTTCCGAAGCGCTCCGCCAAGAGCGCGCATGGGTCTGCCCTTTTCTGCTTCTCTAACTTCTGCTTCTCCAACTTTTCTCACGACAACCCGGACAACCTTTCATCTGTCCGCGTTCTCTCACCAAAACCCAAAAACACTGCATACGCCGGAGGAAGATAATGGCGACCAATCTTGTGCAAATCGACAATGACGAAGAAATCAAGCAGCGCCTGGAAGCCGAGCGCAACCGACTCCGCAAGATCGCTGGTTTGGACCAGCCCACACATTTTCACCGTCCTGTTGAGAGAGCGTTCACAGCCGAGGAACGGAATCGTGTCACGATTCTGTTTGGCGGCTTTACCTGGAAGCATGAGGATCTGATTCGTGCCGTCTTTCAGGGTTGTGGCTACCGCTGCGAAAAACTTCCCGTTCCCAATGTCGCGGCCTTCCAGACCGGCAAGGAGTTTGGAAACAACGGCCAATGTAATCCGACCTACTTCACCGTGGGCAATCTCGTGCAGTACCTTCAGTTCTTGGAGAAGGAAGGGCTCTCGCGAGAGAACATTCTGAACAACTTCGTCTTCTTCACCGCTGGTTCCTGCGGTCCATGCCGCTTCGGAATGTACGAGGCGGAATATCGCTTCGCGCTGAAGAACGCTGGCTTCGACGGTTTTCGCGTCCTGCTGTTCAAAGACAGTGACGGGATTAAAGCCGCCTCGGGCGAGCCCGGCCTGAAATTTACGATTGATTTCGGCTTCGGGATGCTGAATGCCATGCATCTCGGCGACGTGATCAACGACATGATCTATCAGATCCGCCCGTTTGAAGTGAACAAAGGCGAAACCGACCGCGTGTTCCGGGAAATGGTCGATGGACTTTGCGAGGATCTCAGGAATCGCGATTCTTTCGAGATTGAGCAGCGAGCACCGAATTGGCTTAAGCCGAAGTTCAAGAGCAACAAAGTGCTCAGAAACACTGCCAATGTTTTTGGCAAGATGCACGAGCACATGTGGGGCAAGGACTATCTCGATGCTCTGCATACCGCCCGCGACCGCGTGAATCGCATCGAAGTGGACCGCACCAAGGTTAAGCCAGTCGTAAAGATCACGGGCGAATTCTGGGCGCAGATCACAGAGGGCGATGGCAACTTCCACATGTTCAACTTTCTTGAGCGCGAAGGCGCCCAGGTAATCGTGGAACCGATTGCTACCTGGGTGGCTTACCTGATGTATCAGGCAAAGGCGCACGCGATTGCGAAGTGGCCGGTGAATCGCCCGCACCGCAATCCAGAATGGTATGAACTAAAGAAGAATTTAGCGAACTACTTCGGCTTGCACAAGAAACTCTGGGGCATTGGTTTTGGGGAAGGCGCCTGGAAGTATTTCTACCACCGCACCATCAAGAACATGGGTGGCATTACGCACCACCTGGTGCCGCAGACCGAGTTGGCCGAAATGGCTCACCCTTTCTACAACCAGTTCGCCCGCGGCGGTGAGGGACACCTTGAAGTAGGCAAGAACGTTTACTACACCGTGCACAAGCTGTGCCACATGGTGCTGGCTCTGAAGCCTTTTGGCTGCATGCCTTCTTCGCAGTCCGATGGAGTGCAGTCGGCGGTGGTCAACAAGTTTAAGGACATGATCTTCCTGCCGATCGAAACCTCCGGCGAAGGCGAAGTGAACGCCCACAGCCGCGTACAAATGGCGCTGGGCGAGGCCAAAGTGAAAGCCAAGACCGAGTTCGAACAATGCCTGAAATCCACAGGCAAGAGTTTGGACGAAATCCGGGAATACATCGCCGAGCATCCTGAGCTGCGCCGGCCCTTCTACCATGTTCCGCATCGCGAGGGCGTTGCCGGAACTGCCGCGCAGTTCATTTTGCACGTGAGCGATCGCATGGATAAGAGCACTCGGCTGTGGAAGCGCTCGCGCGTTCCCGGCATCGCCGTGCCAAACGCCGCGTAAGACTCACTGCCATCTCGCCGGTAAACATTTGCCGGCGAGATGGCGGTCACCGCAATTAAGAACCGCTTCTTACGATTTATCGGAGAGACAATGCACGACCATCTGGGACAGCAATCGAAGCCGCAGCTAATGCAAATAGCTCCCGCGCCTCCGCAAAAGCCGCACGATCATCACACGGAATTCATGGTGGGACTCGACGTGGGCTCAACCACGGTCAAGGCGACAGTCGTGGATGCCGCTACCGACAAGGTGCTTTGGCAGGACTATCAGCGCCATGAGACCAAGCAGCCGGAAAAGACGCTGGAATTCTTGCGGCGCATCGAGAAAGAAGTCGGCATCAACCGGCACAACACGCGCATGTTCATGACCGGTTCCGGCGGCGGTGCGATTGCCGATCAGATCGGCGCCAAGTTCGTGCAGGAAGTCACGGCGGTTTCGCTCGCCGTCGAGAAGATGCACCCGGAAGTTTACTCGGTGATCGAACTCGGCGGTCAGGACGCCAAGATCATCGTTTTCAAAGACGATGACGAAACCGGCCGCAAGAAGAAAATTCCTTCGATGAACGACAAGTGCGCCGGCGGCACTGGCGCGGTCATCGACAAGATTAACGCCAAGCTGAAGATTCCGGCTCTGGAACTCTGCGAGCAGAAGTATCACGGAATCAAACTCCATAAAGTCGCCGGGAAGTGCGGCGTCTTCGCCGAGACTGACATCAACAGCCTGCAGAAGGTTGGCACTCCGTCGGATGAATTGATGGCTTCGTTGTTCGAAGCCATCGTTCTGCAAAACCTGAGCGTCCTCACCCGTGGTCACACGCTGCGACCTCACGTTCTGCTCCTGGGCGGTCCCAACAGCTTTATACGCGGGATGCGCGACGCCTGGCAGGCGAATATTCCGCGCATGTGGCAGGAACGCAAGGTCACGATTCCCGACGGCGCAAAGCCGGAAGACCTGATCAAAGTTCCGCAGAACGCTCAATATTTTGCCGCCATGGGCGCGATTGAATTCGGCAAGAGCGAAGAAGACTGCGTCGGTTGCTACCAGGGATACGAAAAGCTGATGCACTACATCGAGTACGGGCGCCAGGAAGAGAAGGCTAAATTCGGCGCCAAAGGCCTGACCAGCAGCGAGACGGAACTCGATGAGTTCAAGGTTTCCTACCGGCGCAAGAAGTTCACGCCCGGGGCGTTCCACACCAACCAGACGGTCGGCGGGTTCATCGGCATCGACGGCGGTTCCACTTCAACCAAGGCCGTGTTGCTCGACGAAAAAGGCGACATTCTTTGCAAAGCCTACCAACTCTCGAACGGAAATCCGATTCAGGACACCATTGAAATGTTTGAGAACCTGCGCGGCCAGGTAGAAGCGCAGAAGGCGAAGCTGGAAGTTCTGGGAGTTGCGACCACCGGCTACGCGAAAGATATTCTGAAAGACGTCTTGCACGCCGACGTAGCGCTGGTCGAGACTGTGGCGCACACGGAATCGGCTCTCAAATTCTACGAAGATCCGCATGTCATCGTCGACGTCGGTGGGCAAGACATCAAAATCATCATCCTTCACAACGGCCGTGTCAAAGATTTCAAACTCAACACCCAATGCTCGGCTGGCAATGGATATTTCTTGCAGTCAACCGCGGAAGGTTTTGGATTGAGCGTCGAGCAATACGCCGACCTGGCCTTTTCCGCGCAATCCATGCCGATTTTCGGCTATGGCTGTGCCGTCTTCATGCAATCGGACATCGTCAATTTCCAGCGTCAGGGCTGGCGCGCCGAGGAAATTCTGGCTGGCCTCGCGACTGTGCTGCCGAAGAACGTATTTCTTTACGTGGCCAGCATCCCTAATCTCGCCGCGCTGGGCACGCGCTTCGTTCTGCAGGGTGGAACGCAGAACAACATGGCCGTGGTGAAGGCGGAAGTCGATTTCATCAATAACAGTTTCCGTGCGTCGGGCAAAAAACCCGAAATCATCGTCCACGAATTCTGTGGCGAATCCGGGGCCATCGGCGCTGCGGTTGAATCTGTCCGGTTGTGGCGTAACGGCTTGCAGACATCGTTTGTCGGGCTGGAGGCGGTTCGCAAAATTGAATACCGCACCACGCGCAACGAAAGCACGCGCTGCAATTTTTGCAAGAACAATTGCCTGCGCACTTTCATCGACATTCGTACGGTGCCTAAGGACGACCTGGCGTTCGTTCCCATCCAGAAAGTCACCAAGGTCCCGCTGATGCACGGCGAGCAGCGCCTCATCATCGCTACTTGCGAAAAAGGTCTGGTGGAAGATGTTAACGACATGAAGGATATCAAGGCGGGAATTGACGAGATCAAAGATAAATATCCTAACTTCGTTGATTTTGCGGCCCATGAAGTGTTCCGCCCAGTGAACGCCGAGAGTGTAGCCGATCCTATTCCAGTAACCACATTCTGGAACAAGGCAGGCAAAGAACGCATTCCCCTCATGCAAAATCGCAAGAAGCTCCGCGTCGGCATTCCGCGCGTTCTCAACATCTACACCTACGCGCCGCTCTTCAATGGATATCTTGAAAGCCTCGGCGTGCAGCCCGAGAACATTATTTATTCCGACTACACCAGTTCCGATCTTTACCGCGCGGGCGCGAGCCGCGGCGCGATCGATCCGTGTTTCCCCGCGAAGATCGGAATTTCCCATGTGTACAACCTGATCCAGGAAAAGCATCGCAAGAAACCGCTCAATGTGATTTTCTTCCCCATGTACGATGTTCTGACTTCACCGCTGGTGAAGATCGTAGGCGCGAACGCTTGCCCAACGGTTACCGCAACACCCGAAACGGTGAAGGCTGCATTCACAAAAGAGAACGACGTGTTCGCCGAACACAACGTAAAGTACGTCGATCCAGTCCTCAACTTTGCCGACCGCAAACTGTTTGCCTACCAGATGCTGCAGGCCTGGCAGCCCATCCTGGGCTTGTCACAGGAAGAGAATGACCGCGCGGTCGAAGTCGGTTACAAAGCGCTGGCGGATTACGAAGCGAGCATCCGCAATCGTGCCCGCCAGGTCCTCGATCAACTGGAACACGAAGATCGCATCGGCATTGTGATGCTGGGCCGCCCGTATCACCATGATCCCGGTCTAAATCACGAGATTATGGAGGAGTTCCAGAAGTTGGGCTATCCCATCTTCTCGCAAAATACTTTGCCGCTCGATGAAGACCTGCTGGAGCGGCTTTTTGGCGAAGAAGTTCGTGCCGGCATTATCAGTCACCCGCTCGATATCACCGATGCCTGGAAGAATTCATATTCCTGCAGTACCAACCACAAAGTCTGGGCGGCAAAGTTCACAGCTCGGCATCCAAACCTGGTGGCGCTGGAAGTTTCCAGCTTCAAATGCGGCCACGATGCGCCTATCTATGGCGTAGTCGAGGGCATTATCGAGCAATCTGGTACTCCTTATTTCTGCTTTAAGGATCTGGATGAGAACAAGCCAACGGGCTCGATCAGGATTCGCGTCGAGACCATCGATTATTTCTTGCGCCGCTACCGCGAGGAGGTTATCCGGAAGCGCAAAGCATCTGAAGAAATCGAGGCGCAATTGGCCGCGCTGGAGGCGGAACTGCGAGGAGAAACTGCATCTGAGGCTCCCCGACTCCTGCAGCTCGAGCAAGAGGCACAGACTATGGCGGCCGACTAGAACCTATTTCACAAATCCCTTGCAACCAGCACGCGCTTGCTCGATCTCCAAATCCCGTGAGAGAGGAGTGCCTGACCCAGTCGAATGTGAGCCTTTTTGAACAGACAATCGAGTGCATGCCCGCTAGAGTTTTTCCTGTTCCACTCTGGATGCTCCAGGCTCCCATTAAAGCCCGCGATGTCTGAGCGATTCAAGATGAGGTCTTTCTTACCTACCCAAAGTGCGTCGCTGCTCACCGTGTTGGCTCTAAGCTGCTGATAACAAGCCGTTTGATTTTGTACTACCGCGGTACTTGATTTGCATCAGGGTAATTTGTGCGCCTTCTAACACTTCGCCTTACCATCTCGCTGATCGTCGGGATCACGCTGATCTCACTATTCTCGTCTTCTTATGAGGTGCGGTTTCAGAAGCTTGGACTGCGCCGCGATCTGGAGCACCGAGCGGAAGTATTGGGAGAGAGTCTTGCGGATAAAGTTGAACCTTATCTCAATCCCAAGAGGGGCTCGCGCAAGGAACTTCAGACAATCGTTGATCAGTTTGGCATCCGCGAACATCTGGCTGGCGTTGCCATTTATAACGCGCAAGGCAAGCCGATCGCTACAACCCCGGGACTAGCGCCACAACTCACAAACGAACCTGGAGTGGTTCAGCAGGCGGCAACGAACGGTGAAAGCGCAGGGCAATTCATCCGGCTGGGAGAGGCTCCAGTCTATATTTATGCGGTCCCTCTGCACCAGGATGACGCGGTTGTGGGTGGGCTAGCGATCGTTCACGACGCCAGCTACATCAACGCCCAAAGCAGGAGGATATGGCGCGAGACCTTTCTGCGCGTGCTCGTCCTCGTTTTCCTCATTACACTCACCACCCTGTTGATTGTGCGCTGGAGCATTGCGGGACCCATTGCCCGGGCAGCGCAGTGGATGCGGGCGCTGCGCACGGGCAAAGCTTCTTTCCGGCCGGCTCTGCCAGATCTGGATTTGTTCCGCCCACTCGCCAACGAAATGGCAAACTTCGCCGCGAGTCTCACGGCAGCTCGTTCCGCGGCGGAGAAAGAAGCCCAGTTGCGCCAGTCCGCCGATGCTTTCTGGACTGCGGAACGACTCTCGGTCCACGTTCGCGACAGACTAGGGGAAAGCCGCCTGTTCGTAGTTGCGAACCGCGAGCCTTACATGCATCGACGCCAGGGCAAGTCTGTGGAGGCAATCGTTCCGGCTAGTGGTCTGGTGACCGCTCTCGGTCCAGTCTTGTGCGCTTGTGATGGAACCTGGGTTGCGCACGGGAGCGGGGATGCGGATCGAGAAACCGTGGACAAGCATGACCGCTTGCGCGTTCCACCCGACGATCCCCGCTACACGTTGCGCCGTGTCTGGCTCAGCAAGGAAGAAGAGGAAGGATACTACTACGGCTTTGCCAACGAGGGGCTCTGGCCACTCTGTCATATTGCCCACACGCGCCCCATGTTTCGTGTCTCTGACTGGGAGCATTATCAAAGGGTCAACCGCCGGTTCGCAGACGCGGTGTTGAAAGAGATGGAGGGCATGGACTGTCCGGTGCTGCTGGCACAGGATTACCATTTCGCGCTTCTGCCGCGGATGATTAAGGATGCGCGTCCGGATGCGCGAGTGGCGATCTTCTGGCATATCCCGTGGCCGAACCCCGAGGCGTTCGGCATTTGTCCGTGGCAAAGAGAACTTGTGGATGGGTTGTTGGGAGCGGACTTGATCGGCTTCCACATTCAAGCCCACTGCACGAACTTCCTGCAAACGGTGGATCGCACGTTGGAATCGCGTATCGATTGGGAACATTGCACGGTGAATCGCGAGGAACACCGCACCGTGGTAAAACCATTTCCCATCAGTGTGGAATTTCCTGAGAATCCTCCGGCTGAAGCCGGGGAATCCGTCTACATGGAACGGGTGGCATTGCTGCGGGAGCTAGGGATCGAAGCGGTTTTCCTGGGGGTAGGCGTGGATCGCGTGGACTATACCAAAGGCATTCCGGAGCGTTTCCTGGCGATCGAACGGCTCCTGGAAAAGTATCCGGCTTATCGGGAGAAATTTACGTTTTTGCAGATCGGAGCGCCCAGCCGCACCCACATCAAGCGTTACCAGGATTTGCTGGCTGAGGTGGAGTCCGAAGCAGAACGCATCAACTGGCGCTTCCAGACCGGCAAATGGAAGCCCATCGTCTTCATGAAACGGCAGCACAGCCACCACGAAATCCAGCGGTTTTACCGGACTGCGGATCTTTGCCTGGTTACTTCTCTGCACGATGGAATGAACCTGGTGGCGAAGGAATTTGTGGCCGCACGCCAGGATGAACAAGGAGTGCTCGTCCTGAGCCGCTTCACCGGCGCCGCCCGCGAGTTGCCGGACGCGTTGCTGGTCAACCCCTACGACATCGAGCAAACCGCAGAGGCCCTGCGTTTCGCGCTTGAGATGGATACCGAGGAACGAAAGATCAGGATGCAGCGCATGCGCCGGGTCGTGAGAGAACACAACATCTATCGCTGGGCGGGCGCGCTGATTGCAGAACTTTGCGAAGTGCGGCTCGATGAGGCAGCCAACAGGTTGGAAACGCAGTCGAAGTCCGCACCTTACGAGCAGTCAGCCGAGACGATCCGTGTCGATCAATCGGTTGATGACTTCCGTCACGCCGGCCCCGTAACTGCGACTGGTGACCACGTCGGCGCGTTGCTTGAGCGTAAGCAGAGCGTTGGCCACGGCCACTGAACAGCCGCAGCCGCTTAAGAATTCATGATCGTTTTCTGCATCCCCGATCGCTACGACACTCTGGCGCGAAATCCCCAGCTCAGACAAAGCAGCGGAAAGGCCTGTGCTCTTGTCGATCCCTCGGGGCAGGATCATCACCGCTTCTTTGTTAAGGATTATTTGCAGGCTGAGCTTCAGCTCCTTGATCGCCAGAAACACGGCTGCTTCATGAGGTTTCACTGTTGCCACAATGCACTTTCCCACGGAAAGCGGTACTCCCTGCCTGCGCAAACGGGACACAATTTTCGAGGAAGCGGCCGGGCACAAGAGTCGCTCCGCGCCCGTCGCCGGGTTATGAAGCAGAGCGCCGTTCTCGGCGACAATCCAGTCAAAGAGATGCAAGCTCGAAAATACATCACGCAAGCTGGGGAGTTCGCGGCCGGTCACCAATATCAGCTTTCTTCCCGACCGCCGAGCACGTTCGAGCCCAGCCAACGTGTTGCGGCCGACCCGGCCATTGCGAGCCAGAGTCCCATCGTAATCCGAGGCTATCGCTCGAAATCGCATCGTTTCTCTCGTCCATACCATAATAAATGCCGAGGGTGGAGTCACAACCGGAACCGCCCCGACACCGTCTAAACGAGTGCGACAATAGCGGCTGAGAAAGAGTACGGCATCAAGCGAGGAGGAAGCTTGCCTTTGGAGCAAGATGTGCTTTGGTATAAGCGCGCGATCATATACCAGGCTCACGTCCGCACTTTCTACGATAGCAACGGAGATGGTGTCGGCGACTTTGCAGGGCTTGATCAAAAGCTGGACTATCTGGAGGAATTAGGGATCAACACAATCTGGCTGATGCCATTCTTTCCCTCACCTCTGCGCGACGACGGCTACGATATTGCGGACTATTATTCGGTCCATTCCGGCTATGGAACCCTGGAGGATTTCAAAGGATTCCTGGGATCTGCTCACAAGCGCCGGATAAGGGTGATCATCGAAATGGTGCTGAATCACACATCAGATCAGCACCCGTGGTTTCAGCAATCGCGAAGTTCGCAGGAAAACCCGCGCCGCGATTGGTATGTTTGGAGTGATACCGACACCCGGTATCCCGAAGCTGGGATCAATTTTCTCGACACCGAGCTCTCGAATTGGGCATGGGATCCGGTTTCGAAATCCTATTATTGGCATCGCTTTTTCAGCCACCAGCCCGACCTCAACTATGACAACCCTGCCGTGCGGGAGGAAATGTGGACGGTCATGAAGTTTTGGCTGGAGATGGGCGTCGATGGCTTCCGGCTTGATGCGGTTCCGTTTCTGGTGGAACGCGACGGCACAAATTGTGAAAATTTGCCCGAGACCCATGCAATTCTGAAGGAGTTTCGCCGAAAGCTCGATGAACAATTTCCCGGCAAGATGCTGCTGGCGGAAGCCAATCAATGGCCTGCGGATCTTCGACCCTACTTTGCCGACGGAAATGAATTCCACATGGCATTTCACTTCCCCCTGATGCCAAGGATGTTCATGGGAGTGAAATTGGAAGACCGCAAACCCATCACTGAGATTTTGCAGCAAACCCCGGAAATTCCACCTTCGTGCCAGTGGTGCCTTTTCCTGCGCAACCATGATGAGCTGACGCTCGAAATGGTGTCGGATATCGAACGGGACTACATGAACGACAGCTACGCCTCGGACAAGACGATGCGCCTGAACCGCGGAATCCGGCGCCGGCTAGGTCCTTTGCTCGACAACGATCGACGGCGCATCGAGTTGATGAACGGAATGCTGATGTCTCTGCCCGGGACCCCAATTATTTATTATGGTGACGAAATCGGAATGGGAGACAACATAAATTTGGGCGACCGCAACGGAGTGAGAACTCCCATGCAGTGGAGCGGAGGCTGGAATGGCGGATTTTCCGCCGCCGATCCGGAGAAATTGTATGCGCCGTTGATCCAGGACCCGGTCTATGGCTATCCGGCAGTGAACGTGTTTTCCCAAAAAAAGGCCCAACACTCTCTTCTCAACTGGATGGGACGCCTCATTGCAGTTCGCAAAACAACCGGTGCGTTCGGTAGTGGATCGATTGAGTTTCTCTATCCGGCCAATTACAGAATACTGGCCTACGTGCGACGGTTGGGAGACGAGACTATCCTGGTGGTCAATAATCTTTCCAATGCCGCACAGGCTGTCGAACTGGATTTGCGCCGTTACAAAGGAAATATTCTGATCGAGATGTTCGGCAAGAATATCTTTCCACGCGTAGGCGAAGCGCCTTACCCACTCACCCTGGGCCCTTACAATTTTTTCTGGTTTCGATTGCGAAGAGTCTGAGGTTGATGGGCAGGGAAACGACGCGACAAGATGAAGGAGGTTAGATTGGCAGAGGAAAGTTTTCTCACAGACCATTTTCTCGGCCAGCTAATCAGTGTCGGTGAAGTAGACATCCTGGTGGGCGTGCCTACCCACAACAATGCCAACACCATCCGCTCGATCGTCGAAACGATTCAGGCCGGTATTCTGACATTCTTTCCCCGGGAAAGAGCTGCCATCATTAACGCAGACGGAGGTTCGCGGGATGGCACGCCTGAATTGGTCGTGCGTGCGGCGATCGGTGATGCGCAGCCTGGCTCCAAGCCGTATGCCCTCCGTACACTGCCTTCGATCAGCACGCAGTATGCGAGCAGCCCTGCCAACGGGACTGCACTACGGACTATATTGGCGGCTGCCGAATTGTTGCGCGCCAAAGCCTGCGCGGTGATTTCGCCCGAATCCACTCAACTCACCGCAGAGAGGCTCGCAGCCCTTCTGAAACCCGTTTACGCAGAAACATTCGATCTTGTATCACCCACATATCGAAGGCACAGGTTTGATGGAATCCTTTTGACGAACCTCCTCTATCCCATGACTCGCGCGCTTTATGGTTTGAAGATTCGCGAGCCCTACGCCTTGGAGTTCGCATTCTCAGGCCGCCTCGGAAGCCAATTTCTTGCCCAGAACCCGTGGCACGAAGAAACTGCTCGGGCGGGTTCGGAGGTTCAATTTACCCTGGCTGCGATTGCCGGAGGATACCGTATCTGCCAATCTTTTCTGGGAACCAAGGGGCATGTTGAGAGGCATTCCGCCGACTTGGTTCCAGCCATGCGGCAAACCGTCGGGGTGTTGTTCTCGTCATTGGAGGCGAACTTTGCGTTGTGGAGCGCCACAACAGGTTCCCAGCCAATTCCGACGACCGGCGCTGAGCAGGAGTTCACTCTCGAGCCCCTGCGAATAAACCGGAAACGGCTGCGAGAAATGTTCCTGACCGGAGTCACCGAGCTGGAAACCGTATTCCAGTCCATTCTTTCTCGGTCGACGCTGGCAGAGCTCCAGCGAATCGCAGGTCTGGAAGAAGCGCGCTTTCGTTATCCCGCGGGCTTGTGGGTTAAGACGGTTTACGAGTTTGCCGCGGCGTATCACAAGTCTGTCATCAGCCGCGATCACATCATCCAGGCGCTGGCGCCGCTTTTTCGCGGCAGAGCGTTCACCTTCCTGATGGAGAATCGCAATGGTTCCGCTGCCGACGTCGAAAACAATATCGAAGGCTTATGCCTTGAATTCGAACGAATGAAACCATATCTGGTCGAGCTAACGAACGGTGGAGAGTGAGGTCATCATGCGGGAAATGATAATCAGCGAATTAACGCAGGCCATGCAGCAGCTCAGCCGGGGCTTTGCCCACATCCTTCCCCGGATCATTGTGCTGGTAATCGTCGCATTTGCCGGCTGGGTTGTCGCTTACCTTTTAAAAGTGTTGTTGCGCAGCTTCCTGCGGCTCATCAAGTTCGACAAGCTCTCGGAAAGTGCGGGTGCGTCCCAACTGCTCAGCAAAGCCGCGCTACCATCGGCGACGGAACTGTTAAGCCGGTTTGTGTTCTGGGTGGCTTGGCTGGGCTTCATTCTGCTGGGTATAAGCGTGCTGGGCGTTTTTGGGTTTCAGGAGCAGATCGCCAAGTTCTTCCTTTACTTGCCCCGTCTATTTGCAGCGCTGCTGACCATGTTTTTCGGTCTACTCGCCGCTGGATTTTTTTCCCGCGCTGCGCTGCTGGCCGCGGTGAATGCAAACCTGCCTTCCCCTCGCCTGCTGAGCGTTTCCGTCCGCACGATCATCATTATTTTTGTGTTGTCCATGGTCTTCGAAGAAGTGGGAGTAGCAGAAGAAACCGTGCTGGTTGCTTTTGGAATCGCTTTTGGAGCTCTGATGCTGGGTTTGGCAATCGCATTCGGGATGGGCGGCAAGGATCTGGCACAGCAATTTCTAGAGAGGAGGTTTGGTCAAGAAAGAAAGGACGAGGAAAAGGAAGACGAACTGTCCCCGCTTTAGGAGTTCAGCAGTGCCGAAAAGTTTCTTGTCGATGAGAAGGAGCGTTTTCCCATCAGGCTCGCGCCGCAAGTTGTGCTGGAACCTCCATGGGCGGGATCCAGGGCGCGTTGTTCATCGCAGGGGCCACTCTAGGTTTGCGCGCCCGAAAGCTGGGAGCGGCAGTTTTGGTTCGCTTATGGCGACGGCTAACCGTTGACCGGCGCAGGAAATGACGCAACTGCAAGCGAGCCTGGTGAAGCTGCGATTTGGAAGTGCCGATCGTG
>CAWDBN010000012.1:0-168594 GCA_963800575.1 uncultured Acidobacteriaceae bacterium | reverse complement strand
GTTCTAATTCCGCGCTCGGTTCTTAATCCAAATCGGCGTCCCCAAAAAGCCGAAGGCTTCACGGATCTGGTTCTCCAGAAACCGCTGATAAGAAAAGTGCAGCTTCACGGCGCGATTGGTGAAGAGCACAAATGTCGGCGGTGCGACGGAGGCCTGCGTCATGTATAGAATTTTCACGCGTGAGCGCATAGGCACCGAGGCGCGCTCGAAGTCAACGGTCTCAATAAAGCGGTTCATCGCAGAGGTTGAGATGCGCTTGCGTCGCTCGATGGCAACCTGTTCGAGCAGCGGAAAGATTCTCTCCGTACCTTTGCCTGTGTTTGCAGAAACAAAAACGATGGGCGCGTAATTCAGGAATTTAAGATCATGGCGCAGCCGCTCTTCGTAGGCGTCGCGGTCGCCGGGGCGCTTGCTTTCCCGCATGCGCATGGCTTTCGACGGCCTGCCGGGCTGTTGCGCGCCGCCGGTGACGAGATCCCATTTGTTGACGGCGATGATCATCGACCGTCCGCTCTCATGGGCGTAGCCGGCGATGGCAGCGTCGAGCTGGCTCACGCCTTCGGTGGCATCGATCACCAGCAACGCGATGTCGGCCGCCTCAAGATGCTTGCGCGCCATCACCACAGAAAGTTTCTCCGCCATCAGATGAGTCTTGCCCTTGCGGCGGATGCCGGCGGTGTCAATGAAGCGGAAGCGGCGGCCATCGCGTTCAACAATTTCATCGACCGCATCGCGCGTCGTGCCGGGAATCGGCGAGACGATGGCGCGATCCGAAGCAGTCAGGCGATTCAACAGCGTAGACTTGCCAACATTGGGATGGCCGATGATCGCGACCTTGGTTTCATAGACGGGCTCAGGCTCGGCGGCCGATTCATCTCCTGCATGAGGTGGTTCTTCCTGTGGCTCCTCTGTGTCCCTTGTGTTTAGGTCGTCTGCCGGCGGCAAGACCGCAAACACAGCATCCAGCAGATCATCGATGCCGCGCCCATGTTCGGCCGAGATGGGAAACATCTGTTTGATTCCCAGACGATGGAATTCGTCAACGATGTATGCCTGCTTCTCGGTATCAGCTTTGTTGACTGCAAGAAAAAGCGGACGCCCGGTCTTACGCAGCAGCCGAACCAGTTCCAGGTCGGGCCCGGCGAGCGCCGCGCGGCCGTCGATCACCATAACGATGGCAGCGGCTTCATCGAACGCAACTCGCGCCTGGCGGAATATCTCCGACGGAATGAAATCCTTGTCATCCGGAATAATGCCGCCGGTGTCGATGATGCGGATGCGCCGCCCACGCCACTCGGCATCACCGTAGAGGCGATCGCGAGTAATACCAGGCTCGTCGCCGACGATGGCGCGCCGCAACCCGACGATGCGATTGAACAGCGTGGACTTGCCTACGTTGGGCCGGCCCACGATGGCAAGCGTCGGAACCCCTGCCGCAGTGGTGGCGGCAGTGCTGGTCGAATTGTAGGTGGGCTGGGTCAAAATAGGGCAATCGACTACTGAAAGCCGGGAACCCTTATTATAGAGACTCCTGTGGCTTTAAGCTCTCAACCCGTGTCTCCCGTAACGCCAGGCGGCTCCGCGACCAGCGTGAAAGACGCGTCTCTCCATCAATTCTTCGCTCCCGGCGGTCTGCTTTCGCGCACGCATCCGGCGTATGAATTTCGTCGCGGGCAGTTGCAGATGGCGCAGGCCGTCGAGCAGGCACTGGAAGAAAAGCGCCACCTGATTGTGGAAGCCGGCACCGGCACAGGAAAAACTCTGGCCTACCTGATGCCGGTGATTCGCTCGGGCAAGCGCATCATCATCTCAACCGGCACCAAGAATCTGCAGGAACAGCTTTTCTACAAAGACATTCCATTTCTGGAGCACGCTCTTTTTGGAGACAACGCGGGAGCATCCCCCTCGGCTGCCCAGCTTGGGCAAGGCCCAGGGCGGCTTTCCGTCTGCTACATGAAGGGCCGCAACAATTATTTGTGCCGCAAGAAACTCTATGACCTTACCGATCAGCCAGTGCTCAGCGGGTTGGAAGAGATCGAGCAATATCGTGCGATTGCCGCGTGGGAGAAGACAACTGCAACAGGGGATCGCGCCGAACTCGCGGAGCTTCCCGAGGCCAGCGCGCTCTGGCACAAACTGGACGCACGAGCCGATGCCTGCATCGGGCAGAGGTGCAGCGAGTACGAACGCTGCTTCGTCACCGAAATGCGCCGCCGCGGGATGGAGAGCGACATTATTATCGTCAATCATCATCTGTTTTTCGCAGATCTTGCCATCAAGCTGCAGGCAGATGGAGCACCCGACGCGGGCATCCTGCCGGAAGCCGCGGCAGTGATTTTCGATGAAGCGCATGAACTGGAAGATGTAGCGGGAAACTATTTCGGGATCTCGGTGAGCAACCTGCGCGTGGAAGACCTGGCGCGCGACGTAGAAACTTCGCTGCAGCATAACCGGATGTTTTCAGCGTCGCTTTCTGGTGCGCTGGGAAGTTTGCGGGAGCGCTCGCAGTTCTTTTTTTCGCTGTTGCCACCGGGCGAAGGACGCTTCGCCTTCGAGACGCGGCGCGAGTTTCTCGAAGAAAACGGAGACGAATTCCTTGCGCTCAATCAGGCTCTGACGCGGCTGGCGGGCGAACTCGAAGGCCTGCCACAAAAGCCGGAGGAAATCTTCAACTTCGTGCGCCGCGTGCAGGAGATTCGAGTGCAGCTCACCTTCGCCTTGGAGTCCGACGATCGTAATACCGTCTTTTGGATCGAGCGGCGCGGCGGCCGGGGAAGAGCGAGTTCACCTCCGAGTTCACTTCAACGATCAAGAGACGCTGAAAGAAGCGGAAGACAGAATGTCTTCCTGCAGGCCACTCCAATCGATGTCGGCCCGATCCTGCGCGAATGCTTGTGGTCGAAGCTGGAAAGCGCAGTCCTCACCTCGGCGACGCTCGCGGTTGGCGGAGGATTTGAATACATCCGGCAGCGGCTGGGACTGGAGCATGCGCGCGAGTCAGTCCTGCCTTCGCACTTCGACTATGAGAGCCAGGCTTTATTTTATGTCCCGCCCGATCTGCCTGATGCTCGGACCCCGCAGTTCGCGGCGCAGGCGGCGGAGCGAATTCGCAAGCTGCTGGAGATCACGCGCGGGCGAGCCTTCGTGCTCTTCACCAGCTACGCCCAGATGAACGATGTGTACCAGCGGTTGCTGGGAGAATTGGAATTCCCCATGCTGCGCCAGGGTGACGCACCGAAGAGCGCGCTGCTCGAAGAGTTTCGGCTCGCACCGAATGCCGTCTTGTTCGCCACTTCATCCTTCTGGCAAGGTGTCGACGTGCAGGGTGAACAATTGAGTTGCGTGATCATCGACCGCCTGCCGTTCGCCGTGCCCAGCGATCCCGTCGTTGCCGCGCGCGTGAAAGCAATCGACGCCGATGGCGGCAACGCCTTCTTTCAGTATCAGGTTCCGGCCGCGGTGATCACGCTAAAACAGGGCTTCGGACGCCTGATCCGCTCGCTGCATGACCGCGGCCTGCTGGTTCTGCTCGATAACCGTATCCTGAAAAAGCAGTACGGCCGCGTGTTCATCGAAAGCCTGCCGAATTACAAGAAGACTACAGAGCTGCGCGTGGTCGAAGAGTTCTTTTGGAGCAGCGCTATGAAAACCGGCTCTCAGTGAAGGAGTTGCATGCCCGTCACCTGTGCCGCTTTTTGATCAAATGTGACGGTGAATTGGCATTCGGCCGCATTGGCGCAGCGTTCGATCAAGTAATCTGCGAAGTCGGCGCGGCCCGTTCGGAACGCCCGCGACGCCTGCGAGACGATATCTGCGCGCTCGATAACCAGTTCCTTGCTGCGCAACAAGTTTTCTATGACCTCCTCGATTTCCTTCTTCTGATAACGGTACGAGATGGCCAGTACCCAAACTAACTCTGCAATGACGATCAGGGAAAGAAACCCGGGCGATTCGAAGGACAGCGAGTTCATCACTTTCATCGCCGCGGCGGCTTGCTTGGGCTCGTCGTGAGTAAGGTAACGGACGAGAACATTTGTATCGAGGCCGATCATTATCTCCGCCCGCTATCGGGATCGGGACGCTCCTTTCGCTATGGCGGCGTTCATCTCCTCAATCGACACCGGCTTCCTTCCTTTGCGATACAATATTCCGTTCAGTTCCCGCACCGAGCGGGTGGCCGCAACAATGTTGAACTCCCCTTTCCCCACTTCGACGAATTCAATTCGATCTCCGGCGTCAACTCCCAACGCCGTGCGGACCCGCGCCGGTATTGTGATTTGCCCTTTGGAGGTTACGGTCGCTGCCGCCATAGCCGAATCCTTTCCCAACCTTACATTCCTTACATTATAGTAAGGAAGCAGCGATGCGTCAATCGTGATCCGCCCTTACGCGTACTCCCGCTCCGCCCGCCGAATCTCCCGATACCGTTCAAACACCTTCCGATCGCTCTCCAGCCCCAGCGCCGAGCGGATCGAGCTTCCCCGGAAAGTGTGGCCCAGCATCTTCCACCCTGTCGTCAGAACAAATTTCGGGTCATGCTTCAGTGCCACAGGGATGTGATGAACTTTCATCCAGCGCTCGGCCTTCCAGCGCAGGAACTCCACTTCTTCAGCCGGCAAATGTTCGGTTCGCACCACGGCTGTCGTCCCGTCATATTCCTCGAGCCGCTCATTCATGATTAAACCTTGATCGCGAAAGTTCTTCGTCATCGGCGTTCGCGGATACGGGGTTGGGTGCTGAATGTAGGGCCAGTCCACGTAGCGCCGGGCAAATTCCAGATTCGCCTCAATCGATTCACGCGTGTCCCCGGGACTACCCACAATCAATCCACCGACCACGTACATCTGGTTGCGACGGATGTAATCGATGGCTTTGAGCGTGGCGTTACCGGTGTTATGGCCATTGCTGCGCTCCGTGTTCTTGGCCGAAGCCTTCAAAAACTCGAGGTCGTTCTCCAGAATATTTTCAATACCGAGGAACACGTAGCGGAACCCAGCCCGCCGCATCAGCGGCGCTAGCGTCTCGCCGTGGTTGGCGATGGCCGAGGTCATGGCCTGCACGAAGTAGTCGAGTTTGTGCAATCCGGCGGCGATGATGGCCTCGCACAGCGCTTCGAATCGCCTCACGTTCAATGTAATGTTGTCGTCGACCAGAAAAATCGTTCGAGCGCCGTGATCGTAAGCGTCGCGAATGTCGGCCAGGACGCGGTCGAAAGAGTAAGTATAGAAGTTGCGACCGCGCATTTCGATGATCGAGCAGAAACTGCAATCGAACGTGCACCCGCGCGAGGTTTCAATTACATCCACCTGTCGTCCGAGCATCGTGTATCCGTCGAGCACGCGGGCATCGCGCTTCGGCAAGCGGATCTCACTGTCTTCCAGCCGGTGCGGCGCACGGGCGGGGTTGTGCACCCAGCCCTCGCCCTTGCGGTAAGAAAGTCCGCCAATCTTCTCAAATCCATAGCCCTGCTCGAGCGCCCGCAACAATTCACGGAAGGTAACTTCCCCCTCGCTGCGCACCAGATAGTCGACACCCATGTTCTCGTAAGCTTCAGGCGCAAGGCTAGGGTCATACCCGCCGACCACAATCTTCACACCCGGACGCAGCTTGCGCACCAGGTCGATTATGCGACCGGCGGTCCGCCGCTGAAAAGTCATGATGGAAAGTCCGACGACTTCCGGGTCAAGCTCGCGGACCAGGCGAGTGACAGTCTCGCGAACCCGGCGGTGAACCAGAATCAAGTCAGCCACGGCCACGCGGTGATGGGGATCAACGTTTCCCGCCAGCGACGTAAGCGCACCATTCGGCATGCGAATCGCGACCGGTGGCATGTGTTCGAAGGAATCAGGCATGGAAAGCAACAGGACGTTCATCGTGACCAGTCCTCATTGCCCCGCAATAATCCGCAGGCGCGGGTCGAACCTCCCAGTAGCGAGGCGAATGGCCGCCATTGTACCGCAGAGTCCGGTGGAAATGACCATGTCTTGGGCGGACCCTAGTTTCTATTTTTGTTCTTCCACCACTTCCTGACCAGGCAGCACTCCCACCACGATCCCCGAAGCCTCGCCTTTGGCGTGATACAGCCGCTCGGTAGCTTTCACAAAGTCCGACGGCTTCGCGTTAGGAATGTCGACGAAGGTCTGCGGGTTGCGGTCGGTGAGCGGGAACCACGAACTTTGGATCTGCACCATGATGCGGTGACCACGACGGAAGGTATGATTCACGTCCTGCATCGTGAAATTGATTTCTTCGACCTTGCCTGGCGTGAAGGCTTCGGGCTTTTCGAAGCTGTGGCGGAACTTTCCCCGAAAAGGCTCGCCCCGCACCAGTTGCTCATATCCACCCATGGTGAAACTGGGTGGACCTACATCGGTTGACGGTTTGTCTTTATCCTCCGGCCGGGGCGCATCGGACTTGCTGTCGGGATAGTCTGTGGGGTAAACGTCGATCAGCTTTACGTCCCAATCGGAATCGGTGCCGCTGGTTGAAACGAAAAGGCGCGGCGAAATGGGTCCGGCAATGGTCAGATCTTCCTGCAGTGCCGGAGTTTCATAAACCAGAACGTCCGTTCTGCTGGAGGCAAAGCGCTGATCTGAGAGCATGTATTCCTGCGGCACGCGCGTCGAAACGTAATTCACAAAAGGCACAGGCTTGGCCGGATCGCTTACGTATTCATCGAAAGAGGTCTCGTCGGAAGCGGGAGGATCGAACGACAGTCCGCCGCCCCTGGTGAAGTAAAGAGTCTTCGCCTCAGCCTCTTTCGGAGGCCACGCGGAATATTGTCTCCACACATTCGTGCCCGTCTCGAACACATAGGCTTTCGGAAGTTTCGCGTCGCTGTTGCCTTTGAGGTACTGCTCGAAAAACGGGAAAAGGATGTTCTTGCGGTAATAGTCTCCGGTTTTCGCGGCGAACTCCACCCGCCCCAGATGTTCGCCGTCGTAGCGGTACCAGCCGCCGTGTACCCAGGGGCCGACCACAAGTGCATTAAAGATTCCGGAATTGTTCTTATCGATGGCGTGGAAGGTGCTGAACGGACCTTGCAGGTCTTCAGCGTCGAACCATCCTCCCACGGTGAGCACCGCGCAGTGAATGTTCTTCATATGCGGCGCCAGATTGCGTACCTTCCAGTAGTCGTCGTAAGTGTCGTGGTGCATCTGGTCGTCGAACAGCGCACTCTTGCCTTCAAGATATTTTGAAAGGTTCCCAATCGGACCGGCATTCAGATAGAACTCGTAGCCGTCTTTGGTGCCGTAATCGAAGGGCACAGGAGTCTTCGGCGGCAGTTGGGGATTCTCCTGCGGCTTGAAAGATACGTAGAAACCGAAGTTGGCGTTGAGCATGAACGCCCCGCCATGGTAGGCGTCGTCACCCATAAAGAGATTGGTCATCGGAGCCTCCGGGGAAGCTGCCTTCAGCGCCGGATGCGAGTCGATGATGCTGGCCGAAGTGAAGAATCCGGGATAAGAAATGCCCCAGATTCCGGCCTTGCCGTTATTGTTCGGCACGTTCTTCAGCAGCCAGTCGATGGTGTCGTAGAGGTCGCTCGCATCGTCCACATCCTGCTTGGATTTCTTGTTGTCGATGTGCGGGCGCATTTCGATAAACGTACCCTCCGACATGTAGCGACCCCGAACATCCTGGTTGACGAAGATGTACCCCGCCTTGTCAAAGTCGGGCGACGGTCCGAGCCGCGTGCGGTAAAGATCCACGCCATACGGCGCCACGCTGTAGGGAGTTCGGTTGATCAGAAATGGGTAGGTACGGGATGCGTCCTTGGGAACATATACCGAGGTGAAAAGATGCACGCCGTCACGCATGGGAATTCTATACTCGTACTTCGTGTAATGTTCCTTGACGTCGTACTCCGGCGTATCGGGCTTGGTCTGGGCCGCAAGATTGGCGACTAACGCCATCGTGAGCAAAGTCAGAACCGAAAGATTGCGACGCATAGGTGCTCCTTGATCGAGAGAAGAAACGAATAGGCAAACTACCTTCACGGGCCGGGGGGAGTCAAGCTGCATTGCGGTCGATGCGCGTTACAATAGATGTTTCGCCAAGGAACGCAGCACGGCCGATATTCGCTGCCCAGTCGCTGAGGGATGCATGTTCGAAGTAACGGTTGACGATACGTTTGCAGCAGGCCATTACCTGCGCAACTACAAGGGCAAGTGCGAAAACCCGCACGGGCACAACTACAAGATTCGGGTGACGCTGGCTGGTGCCGAACTCGACAAAGCCGGTCTGCTCCTCGATTTCAAGGACCTGCGCGAGGTCATGAAGCACGTCATCGAACGGCTCGATCACCAGATGATCAACGACGTCGAACCCTTTACGGTCATCAATCCCTCGGCCGAGAACCTGGCCAAGTATTTCTACGACGAGTCGAACGCGCGGCTGAAAAGCGTGACGAACGGCCGCGTCCGCGTAAAAGACGTGACGGTGTTTGAAACCGACACAACGACAGCAAAGTACTCGGAATCGTAGCGCCGCCGTCCCGTCGGCTGTCCAGCGGGCGTCCCGCCCGCGCCCGGCAAGGCGCCGGCGCTACTCGCAAATGCAGATAACAGAAATCTACAAGTCGCTGCAAGGTGAATCGACCCACACCGGCCTGCCCTGCGTCTTCGTGCGCCTCACTGGCTGTAACCTGCGCTGCTCGTGGTGCGATAGCGAGTACACATTCCAGGGCGGACGCAAGATGACTTCCGAAGAAGTCCGCGACAAGGTGAAGCATCTCAGCCCCAACGGCGGCCTCGTTGAAATTACTGGGGGCGAGCCCATGCTGCAGGAGCGCGAACTGCTCCCGCTGATGCGCCAGTTGCTGGATGCCGGCTATCGACTCCTGCTCGAGACCAGCGGCGAGCGCCCGCTCGAGCGCGTGCCCGCCGAGGTCATCAAAATCGTGGACGTGAAGTGTCCGAACTCTGGCGAAGCCGACACCTTCCACCTCGAGAATCTCGAAACCCTCACCCCCCACGATGAAATCAAGTTTGTGCTGAGCGGCCGCGCGGATTACGAATTTGCCCGCGATTTCACCAACCGGAATCGTCTGGCGGAGCGCGTAAACGCAGTCCTGTTCTCCCCGGCCTTTCGCAAGGACGCGACCGGGTCGCGCGACAGTTCGCACTGTTTGCTCGACCCCCAGGAATTAGCCGAGTGGATGCTCGCCGATGACGTCCCAGCCCGTCTGGGGTTACAACTGCACAAATTCATCTGGGACCCGGCGGTAAAAGGAGTTTAAAGAATCGCTAATAGCTGATCGCTCATTGCTGATTAAGCCCTCGGCCTGCAGCGCTGTTCAATCAGCCATCGACAATCAGCCACGCAACACATGACGCACCCAACAAAATCCCGTGCGGTCGTTCTGCTCAGCGGAGGCATGGATTCCTGCGTCTGCGCCGCGCTCGCGGCCCGCGACTATGCCGCTGCCGCGCTGCACGTAAGCTACGGCCAGCGCACCGAAGACCGCGAGCGCCAATCTTTCCTGGCAATCTGCCGGCGCCTCAACATTCAGGAGAAACTCACGGTGCGCATCGAGGCTCTGCGCGCCATCGGAGGTTCCGCGCTCACCGACGAAAGCATCGCCGTTCCCACCAGCGACTCAGCCGCTCACGCTCCTGGCCACGACATTCCGGTCACCTACGTCCCCTTTCGCAATGCCCATTTCCTGGCCGTCGCAGTAAGCTGGGCTGAGGTGCTGGGAGCGGAAAAGATCTATATCGGCGCCGTCGAACAGGACAGTTCCGGCTATCCCGATTGCCGTCCGGCGTATTATGAAGCGTTCAACCAGGTGATCAAGACGGGGACGAAAGCAGGAACCATCGAGATCGTCACCCCGCTCATCCGCCTGCGCAAAGCGGAAATTGTGCACCTGGGCCTTGAATTGGGCGCGCCCTTCGATTTAACTTGGTCATGCTACAGCCGCCAGGATCAGGCCTGCGGAGTCTGTGACAGCTGCGTGTTGCGGCTGCGGGCGTTTGCGGCTGCGGGAGCCGCCGATCCAATTCCGTATGCGGAGATCGCAGGTCGAGAAAGCGATCGTTGAATAGAGATCGTTGAATTTTGTGACTTTTGACGGTTGACGAAAATTAAAACAGATCCGCTCATGCCGATTTTCCATCAACCATCAGAAATCGATCCATCGAGAATGTTTTGCGCCGGGAGGCCAAGATGAAGAAACAGTTTGCCGTGTTCGCTTTTGCTCTCTTAATGCTGGGACTCTGTGCTTCCCCGGTCTTCGCCCAGTCTGGAACGGTCAAGGGCGTTTGCAAGGATGTTGATGGCAAGCCCATCGCCGATGGCATCGTCGTCTACACCAACATGGACAATGGCCAGAAATACACTCTAAAGACCAACAAGAAGGGCGAGTATTTCTCCCTGGGCATTGCCGCCGGCAAGTACAACGTAGTCCTCTACAGGAACGCCGATGACCTCAAAGCCAACAAAGAACTCTTTCCGGTCAAAGGATTCCCCGTCACGCTGGACGAAAACACTCTCGACTTCGATCTCCAGAAGGAGCAGCAGAAGGCCGCTCAGGGCGTGGGACTGACTCCGGAACAACTCAAACAGAAGCAGGAGGCGGAAGAGAAAGTAAAGAAGGAAAACAGCACGATTAAGACCCTAAACGACAAGATCGTTGCCGCCAATGCTTCTATCAAGGCCGGAGACTTCGAATCTGCCATCGCCACTTTAACCGAAGCCACGCAGATCGATGACACCCGCGATGTGATCTGGGCGCAACTCGCCGATGCCTATCGCGGCTCCGCGCCTAAGCAGACCGATCCCGCGGAGAAGTCAAAGCGCCTGCAGCAAGCCGTCGCCGATTATCAAAAGGCGATCGATCTCAAGCAGAAAGCCATGGAGACGAAGAAGGATGCCGAGGATAACAAGAAGCTGGCGGCGTATTACAACAACATGGCGGATGCTTCCGCCAGGTCGGGCAAGGTCGACGACGCCGTCAAGGCCTATACGCAGGCGTCCCAGCTTAATCCTGAGGGCAGCGCAGCCTATTACTTCAATATCGGCGCGGTGCTGACCAACGCCGGCAAAGCCGATGACGCCATCGCCGCCTTCGACAAATCCATCGCCGCCGACCCTAACAAAGCAGACGCCTATTACCAGAAGGGCGTCAACCTGATCGGCAAGGCCACGCTGCAGGGCGACAAGATGGTTGCGCCCCCAGGTACGGCGGAAGCCTTCCAGAAGTACCTCGCACTCGAGCCCACCGGCCAGTACGCCGACGTAGCCAAGCAGATGCTAGCCAGCATCGGCGCCCCAGTAGAGACCGGTTTCGGCACAAAAAAGAAGGGTGCCAAAAACTAAGTTAAATGGATTCAGATCGATAGGGCGGCCCGACGGCCGCCCTTTTTTCGTCGGCCAGGCGCCCGGCCGCAGACCGTAAAGTTTTACTGAGAACTGGCTACCAGGTACTGGGTACTGCCACTTGGTTACTAAGGGCCTTGTCCTAACCGTCCTTACGTTTCGCCCGCCCGCGCGATAAAGTATATGTACTCGGTCGACCTCGGTTGGCCCGGACTCCCGTCTGTGGTGTGTGCAATTCCCTAAGAATAAGCACAGATTTGTGTGAGGGGTGGAATTGGCGACACCTGGCATCGCGGCAATTGCAGTTTCGTTGGAAGGTTATTCCGGCAGCGGCAAAGTGGCTACGCCCGCCTTGCTGGGCGCGATGCTGCGCGCCGCAGAAAAGATCAGCGATCTCATCTTTTCTCCCGGACGGCCTCCGCAAGTGCAGGTCTACGGCCAGCTCATCCCGGTACAGGTTCCTGGACTTACCACGCTAACGCCCGATGACACCCGCCATCTCGCCGCCGATCTGATTGGCGATAACAAGCAGGCGGTTACCACTCTGCGCGAACACGGATCCTGCGACATTTCCTACGGCTTGCCCGGCGTGGCCCGGTTTCGCGTCAACATCTTCATCCAGCGCGGCAGTTGCGCCGTCGTGATGCGCGTGATTCCCACCGCCATCCCTGACTTCGCTTCGCTTCGTCTGCCGGCGCATCTCTCGGATGTAGCCAAGCTGCGCGATGGCATCGTGCTCGTAACAGGCCCTGCCGGATCGGGCAAATCTTCCACCCTCGCCGTACTGCTCGATTGCATCAATCGCGAGAAAAATTACCACATCATCACGATTGAAGATCCTATCGAGTTCCTGCACAACCACAAAAGCTCCACCATTCATCAGCGTGAACTGCATAGCGACACTCCCAGCTTCGCTCACGCGCTCCGCTCGGCCCTGCGCCAGGCGCCCAAAGTGATTCTGGTGGGCGAGATGCGCGATCGCGAAACCATCGAGAGCGTCCTCGAAGCCGCCGAGACCGGCCACCTGGTACTCTCCAGCCTCAATACCATGGACGCACCCAAAACTGTCGAGCGCATCGTCAGTTCGTTCTCGCCCGACGAACAAAAAAACGCGCGCGAACGCTTCGCCAAAAGCTTCCGCTACATCATCTGCCAGCGGCTCCTGCCCAAGGCCGATCGCAGCGGCCGCGTTCCGGTAGCTGAAATCCTGAAAGTCAACGCCCGCACCCGCGAGTGCATCGAAAAAGGCGATCGCGACGGCAAGACGCTGCTCGACGCCATCAAGGCAGGCGCAACCGAAGGCATGCAACACTTCGATGGCGAAATCGCCGAACTGGTCCGCGACCGCGTAGTCGACCTCGAAGTCGGCCTCTCCTACGCCAGCAACCCCACCGTTCTAGGCCAGGAACTCGCCCGATAGTACGCGGCTTCTTACCACTCTTGTCAGAGGTGCCAAAAGGCGATCGGCGCCGGGCAGCGGAGTGGATTGCTTAAGGAATCGATCAATGAGGGTAAACCCGTGATTTCGCCAACTGACACTCAGCGGCTTCGTTTATGCCCCCGGCTTTATGACAGCAGGAGAGAAGTAGGTCCGGGCAGTGGTCACGATAGAATATTTCGCCATCTGTTTTCGAACCCTGTTCGACTACACGTAGGGCAGTTTCTTTTGTTCACGGATCGGGTCGAGCGTGTCCTCCACTTTAGACAGGAGTTCCGAAGGGAGAAAAGGTTTTTCCAGAATGCTTGCGCCGATCTTGATCAGTTCATGCAATTCGGGAAATTCGTCAGCAAAGCCAGTGATAAACAAGAACTTCATCTCGGGGCGAATGGCACGAACTTCCTCCGAGAGCTGAAGGCCGGTGAGTCGGGGCATGACAACATCACTCACCATAAGGTCTATTGTGCCATCGTGTTGCTGGCACAAGCGGAGTCCCTCTACGCCGTCGGCGGCAGTAAGGACGGAGAACCCAACTGCTTCCAGAGTACGTTGCAGAAGGTTTCGAAGGTTGTCGTTGTCCTCGACCAGCAAGATGGTCACGCTACGATGGGGGTGCGGTGGAAGGTGAAGCCGCGCTTGCGGAGATTGAGTTTCTCTTGTGCGTCGTAGCTCCAGCTCACGCATCATCCGTCGAGCTAGTATGCGAAACGAATCGCGCTGCTCCTCGGTCAGGATGTGTGGCACCCGGTCCATTACTGCTAGCGCACCAAGGGGGTGGGCGTCATCGGTTACTAACGGTATTCCTGCGTAGAATTGAATCCCTATTTGCTTCACCAGCAAACTGCTCATGAACCTTTCGTCAGAGAGCGGTTCCTGGATGATCAGGACATCAGGCTGCAAGATTGCATAGGCACAGAACGAGCCGTCTCGCGGAATCTCATCCAACTCAAGGCCTATTGTCGCTTTAAACCACACCCTTTGCTCATCGATGAAAGCGACGACGGCAACTGGAGTATCGCAGATAAGAGCGGCCAGACGGGCAAGATCGTCGAACACTTGCTCGCGAGATGTTCCTAGGATTCGAAAGCTACGGAGACTTTCGAGACGGGAGCTTTCACTTTGTGGCAGAGGCAACTGCACTAACGCCTCGCAAGAAATCGTGAGAAGCGGTGCCCCGGGCCGCCTGACACTGATTCCGAACTCTAGCAGCACAGTCCACGAACACGCCAATGGTCATTCAATGAGAGCAGGGCGCAGAGATGACGACCGCTTGGCGACGGTGCCGATATTTCGGGCACCGCCCTGTCATTCGAATCTCCGCATTCAGGCGGCGTTTGTCGTGACGTTCCCAGATAGTGACTGGACCATCATCACCCGGATGGTTAGCTTACTGTTAGCTACAATTAGCACTCACCCAAATCGTTGTCAAGATCGACCATATAGAACATTTTCCTGGACAAGGTGTTGCGGTTTTCGTCGCTGCCCAGAAAGGCGACACCGTGAAACGCGGTCCGATCCGAAGAGTCAATCCATAGGGTGCAGAGAGTATGCCGGAGCAGGGACTGGCCTTCGATTCCGCTCATTCCTCAGATCTGTCAGTCGGCCAGCATCTCAATTTACTTGATCTGGCACAGCTCGCACCTAGTCAACGCACGATGGAAACTTTTGTCCCCATGCTGGCTCTCCGTCTGCATCATGCTTTGAAGTTTGGCGTTGTCACATTGGGCCTTTACGACTCAAGCGCGGAAAGCGGCCGCCTGAGCATTTGCAAGGTAGGGGAGACGGAGAGGGAATCCGAATCCCTTCCAACGCAGGCTTCTTCAAGCGGTTGGGTCTGGAAGAATCAACGATCCGTACTTTTCCAAGATTTGGACGCCGAACCAAAGTTGCCCGTTTTCCTACAGTCACTTCGCCGACTCGGCGTGCATACTTATTATGTCTTTCCCTTGACCACAAGTCGTCACAAACTGGGAGCCATCGGGTTCGGCAGTTTGCATGTCATTCCCAGGACGAGTGCAACACTTGAGTTCTTACGCCGTGCCGCCGCGATAGTCGCTCAGCTTCTAGACACCACGCCTTCATCCGAGGAGCTTACGGCGCCGACGGATTCCTCCTGGGATACCCTCCGCCGCAACGCCAAAGTTCGAACCAGAACCACTAGAAAGCGTCGTCCCAACTCTGGTAATCCCGCACGTCAAGATCCTGAGGAAATGGTGGGGAATAGCGCTCCTCTACAAGAGCTCCTAAGACAGGCCACCGGATTTGTCACGCGGTTCACCGTTGAAGACATTGTCCATAACAGGGTCACGCAAGAAGATGGTCGCATTGTGCGAGTCGCGGAAGACCTCGCTGATTACGGCTTCTGCTACGTTGTGTCGATTACTCCCAACCCGGCTTCAGGTATGCCAGCCAGAGAAGCCATTTGGCGACAATCAGAAGTGACTCGCTTAGGCGGCCCGTAGTTGAGCGACTTCGGCGCGTATTTCTTCCAGCCGACCTATCCTGGCGAAGTAGTATCTCTCTTCGGCCGCGTCCGACCGTGCCGCATTACGCTCATCGACCGGATCCTTGAACGACCAACGGCGCTCCCGGGTGCCCGGATAGCCCTCCGTTCCACTATCATCTCCCTATGGTGCCGCCAACCCAATCCCTGGTCCTAACTTTCGAAGAAGCCCGCCTAGCAGTCGAAGACCATGCCTCGCACGCGCCTGAAGGCCCCACTGAAACCCTGTCGCTTCTCCAAGCCGCCGGCCGAGTCCTCGCCGAGCCCGTCACCGCCGATCGCGACATCCCTCCGTTCCCACGCTCCACGCGCGACGGCTACGCAGTATGCGCCGCCGATCTGGCAACGCTCCCAGCCCAGCTGAAAGTAATGGGAGAAATCAAAGCCGGCCCGACGCAACCGCCATCCGCCCTGAATCGAGGCGAAGCCTTCTCCATCATGACCGGCGCTCCGGTGCCGCCGGGCGCAGACGCCGTAGTCATGGTCGAATACACATCGCAAAAAGGCGATCTTGTCGAAATCGCAAGAGGCGTTGCGCCAGGCGAAAACATCGTTGCGCAGGGAGCCGAAGCCAAACGCGGCAGTCTCCTGCTTGATCGCGGCGTCCGCCTCAACGAAGCGGCGATAGCCCTCGCGGCCTCGGCAGGCAGATCAAGGCTCCAAGTATTCGTTCGGCCCCGCGTCGCCGTGCTGACCACAGGCGATGAGATCGTCGACATCGATACCGAACCGGGCCCCACGCAAATCCGTAACTCCAACAGCTATTCACTGGCAGTGCAGATCCAGCAAGCCGGCGGCGAGACCGTGCTCTTGCCAATCGCTCCCGACGAACCGCGCAGCCTCCGCCAGTTGATGGAAGAAGGCCTGCAGTCCGACCTGCTGATAATGACCGGCGGCGTCTCCATGGGACGCTACGATCTCGTCGAACAGGTCCTGGCAGAAATGCAAGCCGAATTCTTCTTCACCGGAGCAAAAATCCAGCCGGGCAAGCCGGTAGTATTTGGCCGAATCTCGACGCACCACAAATACTTCTTCGGCCTCCCCGGAAACCCAGTCTCGACCATGGTCACATTCGAACTGTTTGCCAAGCCCATGCTTCAAGCGCTGGCGGGTATGTCCCCAAGCCCGCTCACCTTCCTGCATGCTCGCCTGAAGTCTGAAATCCGAGTCAAGCCAGGACTGAAACGCTTCCTCCCCGCAATTCTCTCCGGCCAGTACGAAGAGGCCGAGGTCGAACTCGTGCCTTGGCAAGGCTCAGGCGACGTCGCGGCCCAAGCCCGTTCCAATTGCTACGCAGTCATCCCCCCCGATCACGAGCAAATCAAAGCAGGCGAGTGGGTACCGGTGATGCTGCGATGAGTCTGGCTTGAAAGGGCGCGGCTTTCAGCCGCGCCGCAAAAACCTAACAAAAAATCAAAGCGGCTTTAGCCGCCGTGCTCCCCTCTACCGCGCCCGCATCCCATGTAAGATAGAGCTTCCGCATGCCGAAGAAACTCTCCCACTACGACGCCGCCGGCCGCGCCCGCATGGTAAATGTTTCCGGCAAAACGCCGACGAGCCGCGAAGCCGAGGCCAGCGCCTTCGTGCAGATCAAAGCGGCCGTCCTGAAGGCGCTGCCAAATAATCCTAAAGGCGACCCCTTCGAAGTAGCCCGCATTGCCGGAATCATGGCCGCCAAGCGCACGGCAGAGCTGATCCCGATGTGCCACCCGCTCCCGCTCGCCCACGTTGCCGTCGGCATACGCCTGTGCGAAAATGGCGTCGCTATCACCACCAAAGCGGCAACCACCGCTGAAACCGGCGTGGAAATGGAAGCCCTCGTAGCAGCAAGTATTTCAGCGCTAACGATTTATGACATGCTGAAAGGAATGGATAAGGCGATCGAGATTCGCGAGATTGTCTTACAGCGCAAGACTGGAGGCAAGAGCGGAGACTACCGGCGCTCCAAGAAGTAGCGCCCTCAAACCGATTCCATGGCAAACGACGTAAAACTACTCCTTGTCGACGACAACCCAATGGTGTTGGGGATGTTGCAGCAGGCGCTTACTCCGTTTGCGAGCGTGGTGGCTGCTGGAGACGCGGCTGATGCTTTGCTCAAGGCGGTCGACGATCCTCCCGACCTGGTGGTGTGCGATTACCGCATGCCGGGCATGGATGGACGCCAGCTGGTCGAGCGGCTGAAGAGCCGGCCGGCTACGGCTAATTTTTCTGCCATCCTGATGGCGAGCCGGGTTGACATTGATGAGCGGCTTTCGCCGCAGGATGCTGCCGACGATTACCTGCCCAAACCTTTCTTCCTGAAAGAAGCCACGCGCCGCATCAAGCGCACTGTCGACCGCATCGCGCTTGAGAAGATGGCGAAGACCGCGCCCTCCGACGGCGTGGTGCGCGGCAACCTCTCGCAGATGAATGTGATTGACCTGATGCAGTCGCTCGAAATGGGACGAAAGAGCTGCCAGCTCAAGCTGAACAACGAAGGCGATAAATGCGAGGTCTTCTTTGTGGAAGGCCAGGTGAAGCACGCAACCTACGGAGCTTTATCAGGAGACGAGGCTGTCTTCAAAGTTCTGCGCTGGACCGGCGGCAACTTCGAACTCAACTTCGAAGGCAAGACCGATCAGGAAACCACCAAGCTCAACACCCAGGGCCTGCTTATGGAGGGTTTGCGCCTACTCGACGAATCGCAGCGCGATGGCGGCGGCGAGCCTGCCATCTCTGAAGACAGCGGCGCCAGCGCGAGCGCTGTGGCCAGCAGCAGCGGCTCTGGTTCGGGCGGCAGCAGCGGCCGGCGGGAAGAGGAAGAAGATGTCCTCCTCGATAATTGAGGCATCGTCGCAGGGGACGCCCGGGCCGGTTGTTCTCACCGCTGCCGTGGTTACAGTCAGCGATTCCTGCGCCCGCGGCGAACGCGTGGATGTTTCGGGGCCGACAGTTGTCGAGATCTTAAAGAAGCTCGGGTTTAGAGTGATCGCTACCCAGATCGTGCAAGACGACTCCATGCAGATTCAGAATGCCCTGGTTCACCTCGCGCTCGAAGTGCGCCTCATCGTAACCACCGGTGGCACAGGGATTGCCCGACGTGACGTCACGCCGGAAGCGACCGAAGCGATTTGCGATCGTCTGATTGATGGTGTAGGCGAGCGCATGCGGCTCGAGGGCGTGAAGAAAACTCCGTTCGCCGCGTTAAGCCGTGGGGTGTGCGGAGTGCGGGGAAAAACTCTGATTTTGAATCTGCCGGGCAGCCCCGGCGGCGCGGTCGAATCTCTGGAAGCAGTCATGGACCTGATTCCGCATGGGCTCGATTTGCTGGAAGGGAAGACAGAACACTTTTAGTCGAGGCTGAGCATGGCATTCCCCATCCGAGTCTGCGCGGTCTGTTCAGAAGAATTCGAACTGAGGCCGGATAAGCCCGGCTTTGCCAACCGTTGTCCGGCTTGCAGCGCGCCCGAAAATGCCGAGGCCGCTACGAAGCGCAGCACAGACGCCGATGAGCGCAAGACTTTGAAGGAAGCGAACGAGGCCCGCAGGCAAGCCATGCGCGACCTGCTCTACCGCAAAGACGGCTAACGGCTTTCCAGCGGTCAGTGTCAGGGCCTCTCATAACAACCGATATCAATTTTCTTCTCGCGAACCCGGGGATGACCGTCAAGGTCCTGATCGCCGACCATTGCCGATCCCAAATCCTCGCCGCCATTCCGCGCGGGAGAGTCCGGCCGCAGATGAAAGTCGTGCGCATTGGCGTCGACAAATTGCGGATCTGCAAATTGTGATTTCTGATCATTGCCCGACCCTGCAACGTACTCCTCAAAACTCAAGTAATTTTTCGTGTCGAAAGACCATTTCACCGCTTTCGAACCTGAGGGAAAGTAAAAGATGTTGTGATCCATCGTCACCGTTGGAGCACCGCCATCCATGCGACCGGACTTGCTGGTCATCGCTAGTCCGTGGTCGCCCACATAGACGATGTTGTTCTTGAAGATATTGTTGCGCATGTAGAACTGCATCAGGATCTCACCCTGTCCTGTTTTCCAGGTGTCATTCTTGTAAAGCGTGTTGTTCACAATCACCACGTCCTCGGTAGTGCCGCGCTTTTCGTCGTAGCCTCCAATGGCGAATCCGGGAGCATGGCAGGAATAAATCAGATTGTTGCGCGCGATGATGTGGCTAGTGCTTCCGACGCGGTGTTCGCTGGCCAGCTCAATCCCGAAGTCAGTGTCGTGGATGACGTTGCGCTCGATCAGAATTCGAGTTCCGCCATCCACGTAGATGCCGTCGGAATCAGGGGTCTCGCCATACGCCGGATTGCCTCTCGCGGTGATGCTGTAAACCAGGTTCTCGCTCACGACGCCATCGCGCGCGCGGTCGACGGCCGGATCGGGCGCGGTGTGTTCAAAGCCGATCACATCGATTCCAATATTGTTGTTGTCGTGCACCGTGTTCTTCGTAATGCGGAACCCCGCGACATTGCCGTTCACCACCAGCGACTCGCTTGATCCCGTCTTGAGGTGGTGCACATCGTTGCCGTCAATGACCAGGTCGCTGATCGGAGTGGTGGCGGAGGTGCCGTAAACAGAAATCCCAAAACCGTTGGCCCCGCTGCCCGGCCGCAACCGCCGCGGCGAGTTCTGCTCGATGTGATGTACGTTGTTATGCAGGATTTCGATATGCGACCCGCCTCCAAATACGCGGATTCCGCCCGGTACGCCGCGAAATTCGCTGGTTCGATGGTTGCGTATTTCAAGTCCCTCGATGCGCACAAAGCTCACGTTGGTGAGCAGCACCATGCTGCTCTCACCTGCCGGAGGGGTGAGGCAACCGCCGTCGAGAATCGCGTGCTCGCCCGGCTGGCTGCGAAACGTGATGAACCCTTGCTCCGCGTTGCCTGAGACCTTCACCGCGAGCTGCTGGCAGTACGTACCCGCGCGCACATTAACCGTATCTCCGGGCTTCGCAATGTCGGCGGCATGTTGGATGGTTCGCAGCGGCTTCTCGATCGTGCCGGGATTCGAATCGTCGCCGTTGGTAGAGACATAGAGATCAGAGTGAGCGCCAGCGGCGATGCCAGCGCTCGAGAGCAGCAAAAGCAAGAAGCCGTGGACAAGTAAGGCGAATAATCGATTCGCAGAGCTCACGCAATTCCTCCGGGCATAGAAGGTCGAGTCAATAGTCTTCTATTGTGCCATCCCGAGCCTTGTTGTGAGCATTCTTGACCAGACAGGCCGGACCCAGGGCTGGTAACATCAACTTTCATGGTTTCATCTTTCATAGTTTCATCCCAAAGGTAACTTGCTGCACGAAACTGTGAACTTGTAACCGGCCCTCCCCATCGAGTGCTTCAGCCCAGGAGCAAGACTATGACGTACGTCATGACCAAACCATGCCCTATCTGCAAAAAGCAATTAACCAAGCAACGCCCTACCGAAACTGTAACGTGTGGGTGCGGTAATCACGTTTGGCAGGGATAGTCGAGGCGAAGATGCGCGGCGTTGACACGCACCGCCCGCGCGTAATGGGAGGAAACGAAAATGGCTACGCAACTATGCGAGAAATGCAAACAAGCCCACCCCGGTCGAGTGTGCGATTACGACGAAAAAGGGGAATGCGCCGAGACGATCGCCGTCAATGAAATCACTCCATTGCACAACGAACCAGCAAAAAAAAGAGAAGATGCAGGTTCGTCACCCGCCAGAGGCGACTGAGTTCCTCTCAGTCGCGGGCTTTGGTTGCCGCGAATCGCAGCCGCACGTAGTCGGCTACCCAGGTGCCACTCGCATCGCGAAGCTGTGGTTCGAGGACCATCCGAACCTCCTGCAGATAGTCGTTGCGAACTTCGTCGGAAAAGCCTTGGAAAAAATTGAGAGCGAAAGTTTCCAACCAACCAACGATGTCGCCGGGCAAGGGAGTTGGACGCGGGATCAGCGCAATGCTATCGACGCGAAAACCCGCGCGCTCGAGTCTGGTAGCGTAGTCGCCGGGAGTGGGGAAATACCACGGAACGCGAGCCTCGCCATCAAGCCCGCGGCGGTCCAGCGCTTGAACCAGAGCAGTCCGGATCTTGCGAACGCAACCGGAGCCTCCGCATTCAGCAACGAATCGCCCGCCCGGTTTCAAAGAACGATACACTCCGGCGATCACCAGATCCGGGCGCTTAATCCAGTGCAGCACGGCATTGCTGAACACGGCATTGAATTCTTCTTTGTATGGCAGCTCTTCGCCGCTGATCGGGTGCGCGTTCAAGCCGAGCTTCCTC
This sequence comes from uncultured Acidobacteriaceae bacterium, assembly GCA_963800575.1. Lineage (GTDB taxonomy): Bacteria > Acidobacteriota > Terriglobia > Terriglobales > Acidobacteriaceae > Sulfotelmatobacter. Next base: position 147,081 of record CAWDBN010000012.1, on the reverse strand, counting down.
GCGGCTTCGATCTGCGGCACGCTCGAATCGACCGCAACCACCTCACAACCCATATCCGCCAGCTTTTTCGTTAGAACGCCGTCTCCGCAACCCAGGTCGAGGATCCGTTCGCCGGGCTCAGGTGCAAGCAACTCCAGGACAGGCGATCCTAAATCGGATACGAATCTCGCGTTGCGCGCATAGGTCGCTGGATCCCAGGTTTGTGCCGTGGACATGGTCGCAATGATAGCAGGCGGGCCGGGCTCGATTGGATCGCCGAGGGCAAACTCTGAACGAGCCCTGTCATTCCGACCGGAGCGGAGCGACAGCGAGCGAAGAGAGGAATCTGCTATTCGTCGCAGCTTCACGAAACAATCTTTACTTCTGTGCCGGCGGAACGTATTCCTTAGGCAGCGCCGAACCTTCCCCAAAGAAGAACTGGTCCATCTGCTTTACGATGACTTCCTGATCCTCGCGCCGCGCGGGGTTCAGTCGGTACTCGTTGAGCAGCATCTTGCAGTGTTCGGTCCACATTCTCCACGCTTCCTGAGACACATTGTCGTAGACCTTGCGGCCAAGATCGTTGTCGAAAGGCGGCTCGTCCAGCCCGGGCATTTCTCTTTTCAACTTCACGCAGAAAACAGTGTGCGCCATACACGTCCTTTAGTCAGAACCTGGTTCAGCTAAGAATTATTGTACGGGCTTCGGCTGTCGGGCTTCGGCTAAGGCTCTCAAAAACCGAAGCCCGAAGCCCGAAGGCCGATGGCCTAGCCTTTATTTCTTGTCCTCGCCTGCTCCCGGAGCCTTGTCCTTGCTCTTGTCGGCGATGGAGAGCAGCTCGATTTCAAAAATAAGAGTGGCCCCAGGGCCAATGTCGGCGCCCGCGCCGCGGTCTCCATAAGCCAGATCGGCCGGAATAAAGAGCTGCCACTTCGAACCGACCGGCATAAGCTGAAGCGCCTCGGTCCATCCTTTGATGACTCCAGTCACGGGGAACGTAGCTGGCTGTCCGCGTTTATACGAGCTGTCGAACTCGGTGCCATTGATCAGCGTGCCGCGATAGTTGCAGACCACGGAATCGCTGGTGGTGGGCTTCGGCCCAGTGCCTGCCGTCAGAACCTTATATTGCAGCCCGCTGGGCAACGTGACGACGCCTTCTTTGCCTTTGTTAGCGGCGAGAAAAGCGTCGCCTTCTTTCTTGTTGCCTTCCGCGGCTTGGGCCATCTTGGCCTGCTGCTGCTCGTGCATCTGCTTCTGCATTTCACTCATCACGGCCTGAGCTTCCTCCTCGGTGAGCAGCGTCTTGCCGCCCGGCAAAGCCATCTCTCAGGCCTCGAACGAAGATTGCGGAATCGAACGGAACCGATTGTTTCTTGAGACCCTCGCTCATTCTTTTTGCCGTATTCATTCCGAGGGCGTAGCTGAACTTATCTTTCTGGGTTTTGAGAACCAGAGGAGCCGCCGCGGTTTTCTTTGCGGCAGTGGCGGAATGCGCCGTCCCCGCCGGAGTCTTCGCTTTCGGGGAAGTAGCCGGTGCTGGGGAAGCTGGTGGAGTCGTCGCTGCCGGAGTCTGCTGCGCCAGGGCATTCCCTAGCAGCATCCCAGCCGCCAATATAGTTACCGCCGAGGTGATCGATTTTTGCATACTGCCATTGTCACATTGCCAGGGAATCTCCGCAAACCGGAGATCATCGATGACGTCCGCGACTTATTGGCATGAAACCGTGAATCGATCCACGGATGCGCCGGCCCACCCTAGTCCCTGCGGGGACCGCGTGTAGAGGATGTAAAACTGCTTGTCCAGAATGCTCGGGTTTTCGCCCATACCTACAGGGACGTCGTAAACGGAGGGCATGCCCGGATCCTTGCGAAAATCGTGCAGCACTGAGGGAATCGACCACTTCATCCCATCCGGAGATTCGGCATATGCAATCAGCACCCCCTGGTTGATAAACATCTGGTAGCGCTTCAGGTAGGAGTTATAGGCGACCTGCATATTTCCAGCATAAGCCCCGTTAGGATTCAGGTCCTGCGAATACCCTCCCAGCCCCTGATCAAGATGCCAGCCCTCATAGTATTTCTGAAAGGCAGCCGCGCGCGGATGCTCACCAAACGCGTCATTCAACACAGAGGAGATCGTGGCCCGTGCCACCGACAAAACCGTGATCGTGGGCGGTGTTCCCCAGTGCGTCGTTCCGTTCGCGAGCCAATCCGAAAAATAGATCAGAAAGTATTTGCCGTCGGGCGAAACCACAAGGTTGGCATCGCCGATATCGTAGCCGTCCATATCAGACCGGTAGCCCTGGTTGATGCGAACGATCTCGCCCAGGTCGGTCCAACTCATTCCGCCATCCGAGGACGAGGCCAGCGCGAAAAGCGAATCGAAACTTTGCGTGGTAATCGTCGGTATCTCCGCGTGGTACACCAGCAGCAGCTTTCCCGCTCCCGGCATTCCCTGTGGAACCATATACACAGGCCCACCCCCCATATAGTCATAACTCGAATAAAACGGATTCACTGAAGGGTCAGGATTGGGATTGATCGTGACATCGATCGGAGGTTCAGTCCCCAGCGGATTTTCCAGCGTTCCAATCGTCCGCGTAATCGATCCATATTTGTTGTTGCCGTAGTAACGACCCTCCCAGAACTGGCGGGCATGGTGCCCACCGTCACTGCCGAAGAAAACATAGCCGCCATCTGCTTTTATCACCCCCAACTCCGTATCCGGCCAGGCAAAACCATCGGCCTGGTCGGTGAGCGGCGGCAACGCTCTGTCCCCAGCGGCTTTCCGTTGTGCTGGAGTGACCAATTCTTTGTTCGCGATAATGCTGGGATTGCAGAGAGGAATGACCTCTTGCGCATTCGCATTGACAGACAAAGCCGCGAGGACACACTGAAAAGCAACGACGGTCGAGGCGAGCGATACATGGTAGCAACTCCGCATAAAGGTTCTCCTGTTGCAGGACGAAAACACGAACTCCGATCGAAAGTTGTGGCGGACGCATGTTCTGTATAGGACGGCCGCGAAGAAGTGTCCTACAGGGGATTTGCGTTGGGAAGCGCTTGGTGGGCCCGCCAGGATTCGAACCTGGGACCAATGGATTATGAGTCCACGGCTCTAACCACTGAGCTACGGGCCCGCGGTGCTGTGGAACATTCTATCGCACTGGTCGCGGGCGGCTTGCCAAAGGCTTGCGCTGGTCTTTATGCTTGTTGCTAGTTTGGAGGAGTTTTTATGAAGAGTTTTTCGGTATTGTTGCTGACTTTAGTCCTGGCTTTGGTTTCGGCCGTCGCCGCGGATCAGCCTCAGCCGCCGGTTGCCGGCAGTCCAGCGCCGGCTTTTAGCCTGCCCAGCCAGGACGGGGCGCAGGTGTCGCTTGATCAGTTCAGGGGTAAGTGGGTTGTGCTTTATTTCTATCCGAAAGACTTCACTTCTGGGTGCACGATCGAAGCGCACAATTTTCAGCGCGACATCGATCAATACACGGCGAAGAATGCCGTGATCGTTGGCGTCAGCGTGGACACGGTGGATTCTCATAAGGGCTTCTGCGCCAAGGAAGGGTTGAACTTCAAGCTGCTGGCCGATTCCCGCCACTCCGTCGCGCAGGAATACGGCTCGACCATGGACCACGAGGGGACGACACTTGCAGCGCGCAATACATTCTTGATCGATCCCACGGGTGTGATCCGGAAGGTGTACCTGAAGGTGAGTCCGCAGGGTCACAGCGAGGAAGTGCTGGCTGATCTGCAACAGCTGCAGTCCGCAAAGTGAAGTCAACCGAACTCGCCGAGATTCGTCCCGATTTTCTTTATGGGACTGCGTGGAAGGAAGAGCGGACTCCGGCGCAGGTGGAACTGGCGCTGCGCGTGGGATTTCGGGGCATCGACACAGCTAACCAGCGGCGGCATTACTTCGAGGCGGGAGTGGGGCAGGGGTTGGCGGCGGCTTATCGCGCGGGCGTGGTGACGCGGGCCGATCTTTTCCTGCAGACGAAATTCACTTACCGGCCCAGTCAGGACCACCGACTGCCCTACGATCCTGAGGCCAAGCTCAGCGAGCAGGTCGCGCAGTCGATGGCCAGCTCGCTGGAACATCTGGGGTCGGATCACGTTGACAGCTACGTGTTGCACGGACCTTCTTCCGGCCAGGGTTGGACCGATGCGGATGCCGAGGTCTGGGAAGCGATGCAGAAGGAGCGTGATGCGGGGCGCACGCGGTTGCTTGGAGTGAGCAACGTTTCTTTGCGGCATCTTGAGCAGATGGTCGCTGCCCATTCAGAGGCTCCGGCATTCGTGCAGAATCGGTGCTATGCGCGCTTTGGCTGGGACCGCGAGGTGCGACGGTTCTGCAGCGAGCGGAAGATCGTTTATCAGGGATTTTCGTTGCTGACCGCGAATGTGGAAGTGATTCGGCATCCCGTGGTCGCAGGCCTTGCGGCGCGCGCGAAATCCACTCCAGCGCAGATTGTGTTTGCCTTTGCTCGCGCGGTGGGGATGCTGCCGCTGACCGGCACATCCGATGGCGAGCACATGAAGCAGGATCTGGCCAGCTCGGCGCTGGAACTGGGTGCCAATGCGGTGCAGGCTATTGAGACTCTGGCCGGCTGAACGCTTAGCGACGTTGCAGCCGTTCGAGAACGGCGCGAGCCGGGGGATAACCAGGAGCGATTCGCAGCGCGATCTTAATCTCCACGGCTGCCTCCTCGTAGCGATTCATTTCCGCCAACGCGACCGCCAGGTTCGTGTGATATTCCGCGTCCTCCGGAGAAATGGCGATCGCGGATTGGAATTGCTCGAGCGCTAGGGGAAACTGCTGGAGATCGCCGTAGACGCCGCCTAAATTGTTGTGCAGCGAAGCCTGGAAGTCGTCTTTCGCGGAGTGAATGGCGAGCGCGCGCGTGAAGTAGCCCTTGGCTTCATCGAGATTTCGCTTGTGTTCCCAGGCGAGAAGGCCGAGTGCGTTGAGGACGTTCTCGTCCCTGGGGTGAGCCGCGTAGGCCCTATTCAAGAGCGGCTCGGCTTCCTGCCAGCGTCCTGATTTTAGAAGGATGAGACCCTCTTCGACATCCAGTTCGGAATCGCTCGGCATAGCATCGCGCCACTGGCGCAGGATCTGGAGGGCTCGGGCGTAATCGCCGCGATCGGAATAAAGAGATGCCAAACCTTCGTAGCTGCGTGCCAAGTCGAGCAAGTCGAGGGGATTCTCGTCGCGCGCCAAGGCGATCGCTTGCAGATAGTGGGCTTCGGCGGATTGGGAGTCAGCGGGATGATCGCTGTCGCTTTGCGTCGCCGCGACCATAAAATGCACAAAAGGCGCGTCGGGTGATAAAGCCAGAGCCGTACGGAATAGCGTCGCGTCATCGTGCCAGTCCGGGTTGCGGGCGAACGTTTCCGCAGAGAACCATATTAAGACGGCCACCAGGATAAGAGCGGATAGAGGCTTCCGGATGTTCTGCGGCAATCGCTGCACAGCTGAAGCCGCGACTACTGCCGCGAGGAGACAGAAGCCGACCGACGGAAGGTAGAGATAACGTTCGGCGAAGGCATTGCGGCCTAGCGCATAAATATTCATCACCGGCAACAAGGCTATGAAGACCCACAACCCGGAGAACGCGATCAATGGAGCGCGGCCAAAGGCATAGACGATTGCGACAGAGGCGAGAGCCACTAAGAGAATGCCGACTATCGCCCGGGGATCCGCAATGGAGCGCACTGGAGAGAACACATAATAGGCATTCAAATGAAGAGGAGCGATTAGCTTCCACCAGTACAGTGCCAATAGATGGAAGAGGTTCAAGCCCACCTGAAAGTTCGTCAGATCCCAAATTCGCTGGCGCGTGGTGAGAGAGCCAAGCATGCGAAATCGCAAAACGAGATAGGCCGCCAGCACACACCAGAAGGGGGCGCTAAGCTTTGCAGAAGAAAGAATCCGCTCTCTGAAATGGCCCGGGAAATTGCCCGGTCGAAAGCAAATTGCGTAGGCTGCGATGATTACCGGAAGAACCATCGCCGTTTCCTTCCACAGCAGCGCTGCGGCGAACGCCAGCAGAGATAGGCACAGCAGGGCCCAATGCCTGGGGAGGAAACGCCGCGCCGGAGTCGGGTTTGAGGCGGGATCTTGGGTAGAAAGAAATGAGGAGAACGAGATGAGAACGAAGGTTGCGCATCCAAGCTCGGGCAGGGCGGAAATCCAATCAACGGCCTCGGAGTGGACGGGATGGACTGCGAACAGGGCTGCAGCGGCGAACGCAACCGCAAGGCGCCGAGTCAATTTCAAATAAACCGTGAACGCGGCGAGAACCGCGGCCAAGGCGAATAGAACGCTGAGAAGGTGCAAAGATTGCGACTGAAGTCCGAACCACTCCGCCGTCAGGCGATAGGACACCATTTGTAACGGCCGGTAATAATTCGTGTGCCCGGGTTGATCGGGATGCCTGAAGCCCCAAACGTCGGCTGAGAACAAGTGCGACCAGGGTGCATCAGGCCGGAGGTCAGGATTCATCACGATTTGCTGGTTGTCGTCCCATACGAAGCCGTTGTTCAGGATGCCGGCGTAGGCGATCAGCACAAGGGCGCACAGAGCAGCCGCGGCGATGGCGATACGCATCCATGGACGCAGTTGCCAACGGCCCGGTTGTGGGGCCGGCGGACCGGCGTTGGGCGCACGCCTACCCCTATCTCGCATTCTCTCTGCTTTACCCACTCGAACGGTCTATCACCAGACACAAATTTGACTACGTGATGCTGACATATCATAGCCGTCGATAACGGCGAAGTGCACATCCAGTCTCGAACGCAAACCAGTGGGAGTCAATCGCATGGGGGATTACAGGTTGGCGAAGGACGGCAAAGTTGCAAGCTCGAGCTGCTATTTCGGATTGTCGAGTAGTGCCAGCGCCTGGTCGGTGGTGATAAATTTTGCTCCGAGGGCCTGCAGTTCAGCCACGGTGCGGGCCCCGTCTTCAGCTTTCAGGGTTTCGATTGCGTCTTTGACCACGGAGACGCGGCGGCCGCGCTCGAGCAATCCCTTGGCGGCGAAGCGAACGCAGTATTCCGTTACCACGCCGAAGACGACGAACTCGGCGTTTTTTCCTAGTCGCTTTACGAGGTCGTCGGCGTGCCGGGATTCGAAAATGTCGAGCGTTTGTTTTTCCAGGAGGATCTGCTGGTATTGCGCAAGATCGCGGGGCAGGGCCGCTGCCGGCTCGTTTGGCACCGTCACAACTTTCCCGGTCAACGCTTCAGAAACGTAGGCGGATCCTGCTGTGTGCTTGATGCAGTGCGGCGGGAAGGTTTTGAATTCGGGATCACCTTCGGTGTGGAAGCAACCGTGTGAGACCAGGAAGACGCGGCCCTGGCGAGCGGCGTCGGTGAGCCGGCGAATATTCGGGAGCAAGCGTTCGGCGCCGGGAACGTAGAGCTTGCCCCCGGGCAGCATGAAGTCCGCTTGCGTGTCGACCTCCCAGAAAATAACGTCGCGAGATGCCATAGCCTTTCCGCCCTCTCCAACAACAATTGTACAAACTCGTGACAATGCGGTGACAAATTGACGCTCGGGCAAACCTAGCATCCCTCAACAGCGGTCAGAGAAGCTTCGGTCCAAGCCTTTCGAATGCGGATTGCCGACCCACCCCTGCCTCTGACTTCGCAAATTAAGAGGAGACTTTTATGCAGCGTTGCAGGATCGCTTACACGGTTTGCCTTGGGCTCGCGTTGATGCTGGTTTCGAACGCAGCCCTGGCGCAGTATCGACTCACAAACTTGGATTCAAATCAGGTAGGAGCGGCAAAACACGTAGACCCTCTGCAGGTAAACGGTTGGGGTCTGGCTTACGGCACAGGCGGACCCTTCTGGGTCAGCGATCAAGGCTCGGGCTGGTCCACACTCTACAACGGCGCGGGAATCAAACAGGGCCTGGAAGTGTTAATTCCCTCGGCAACCGGCGCAGGACCGGGGCAACCAACCGGAATTGTGGCGAACGCGTCGCCGGATTTCCAGTTAGGAGGATGGCCCACGTTCTTCCTGTTCGCGACCCTGGACGGAACCATCAGCGGTTGGGCTCCAGAGACCAATCGCAACGACGCGATCATCGCGGTGAATAACTCGACGGCTGGGTCGCAATTCACCGGTCTCGCCGTCACCAACAGGCCTTCGGGAAATCTTCTGTATGCGGCCGACCTGGCGAACAACGTAGTCGATGTGTACGACGGAAGCTTCAATCTGGTCAATTCATTTACCGATCCCACGCTGGGGCCGACTTATGGACCATTCGGCATCGCCGACATCAACGGGCTGGTTTACGTGTCCTTTGCCTTAACGTCGACAGCGCCGAGCGGCCAAATCGATATCTTCGAGGAGGACGGAACATTCGTAAAAGTGCTCGCACAAGGCCCGCCCTTGAACCAGCCCTGGGGTTTTGCGGTGGCTCCCAAGGGCTTCGGGCCGCTGAGCAACACTCTGCTGGTCTCGAACAACACCAACAACGGCACCATCAACGGCTTTAACCTCGACAGCGGCCAGTTCGTGGGCCGGGTCAAGGACACGAGCGGAAAGGAAATCGTTATCGACCAGCTCTGGGGGATTGAATTTGGCGGAGGCGCGCCAAAGAACGTGAACGGCGGGGTTAACCAGCTCTTTTTTACCGCCGGTCCGTTCAACAATCTAGCGGGCACGTTTGGTGTAATTGATTTTGTGAAATAGTCGGAAGCGCTCGAAAAAACCAAGAGGCTGGGGCTGGACGTTGTTGGTGGTGGCTCAGATTGTCTGAACTGGGCCACCACTAGGTTGTTTGCAGACAACAGGGATTCCGTCAGTCAGGGTGGTTGGGTGGCGATTCTTTGTGCTTAGGAATTCCGGTCTTGCAGGCGCTGAACATACGACAACAGGTTGGCTTCCAGGGCCTTTTTGGTGGCCTCGGGCAGATCGATAAAGCGGAAGGGCTGGAGCCAGCCTTGCGTGGCCCACATGGGAAACATCATCTCCGCTTTTTCGCGGACGGTGGTCTCGCCGAGGTGGAAGATGACTTCCACTCGCAGCTTTTCGTCGAGAGGCTTTTCCAAATGCATGAGGCCGCCGCTGGTGGAAAGCTGATGCACTTTGCCTCGCACCTGGCGCCGGTTGGGCAGGCGGATGAGCGACAAGACGGAGCCGCGCAACTTGACGCGAAACGGGCGGTCCTTGCCGACATGAAAGGCTACGGACGGTGAGGCCTGCGCGACCGATTCTGGAGTCTCGGACATCGGCTAGAGTATGGCATTTCGCAACCATCCGGACGAGGTTACGAAAGAAGCAAGAATCAGTGGCCAGTGGTTAGTGGTCAGTCGCCAGAATGGATCCCTGGGGAAGAAATTTGCGTGCGCGGTGGAGCTGGTCTGCTGGCCACTGATCACAGATCATTGGCCACTAACCACTATTTTCTGCTGGGATGGGCCTCGCGCTGGCCAGAGAAGACATTGTAGGGCCAGACATTTTTGCTGGCCGGCTTGCTGGCGGGAGCAGCTTTGCCTGCACTTGCTGACGCAGGGCTGGTTGTCGGGGCACAATTCCAATCCGTCGGCGGATCGGCGATTCCCCAGACATTTGCAGGGTTGTAGAGCGCTACTCCGATAAGAAATTGCTTTCCTTCGCTGCCCAGCGGTAGGCAATTGGCTACGCGGCCGGAAGCGGTTCCGCCGCCAGGCAGATTACTCAGCAGAACAGGAGTTTCCAGCGGCAAGGCTTGCGGGGTGCGGAATCCGCAGCCCTGCGGGCTCACTACCAGGGCCACACACTCGGAAGCGAACATGTGTTTCCGGTCAAGGCTGGTGACGGTGATGGGAATTTCCACCCGCACTCGGGTGCTGCGTCGCGTCGTCGTGGGTGTGGAGACTTCCATCTGGGATGCTTAATCGATCCTGTCCTTAGAGTGATTCTTACATCTTAGTTTGACAGAACTGAGGCTGGATCGACGCCTAATAAAGGGCTGACGGAGGTGACGGAAGTAACCGTCCGCGGTGCCTAAGGGGAAGCGCCCAGCCGCTGGGCCGCATTCGAGGGGAGCTGCCTTGCCTGTTAAGATGGCCGACATCCGTGAGCAATGCGCCAACTACTTCGGTTGCCCCCGAGTGGGATCTTCTGCTGGCCGCGAGTTCGGCCGATGCTGGCAGCACGCTTGACCGCATCCAGCGGCTGCTGGAGAAGCCTGTTGACTGGGAGATGGTCCTGGGCCTGGCGGAGCATCACGGCACATCTTCGTTGCTGTATCAGAACCTCTTACCTTTGGGAAACATGATTCCTTCGCCCGTGCTGGCATCGCTTCGTCAGCGCTATGAGGGGAACATCTATAAGTCTCTTTTTCTGACACGAGAATTGATGCGCATTGTGGACTGCCTTGAGGGGCTCGGCATTGACGCCGTTCCTTACAAGGGTGTCGTCATGTCGGAGGTTTACTACGGCGACATGGCGCTGCGGCAGTCCGGCGACATGGACCTGTTTGTGCGCAAGCGCGATGTGGGGCGCATCAAGAGCGCTCTGCGGGACCTGGAATATACGACGCGGCTGGTGATCCCTGAAGAGGTGTTGGAGGATTACATTGCTGCGGGCTATGAGTGGACCTTCGACAGCCCTGCCGGGCCAAACCTGCTGGAACTCCAGTGGGCCCTGCAGCCGCGGTTCTATGCTGTCGATTTCGATATGGATGGTTTATTTGAGCGGGCGGTGAAGGTCACAGTTGCGGGCCATTCGGTGAAAGCGCCTTCCCCGGAAGATCTGCTGCTGGTGCTTTCGGTGCATGCGGCGAAACATGTTTGGGGACGAGTGATCTGGCTGCGCGACATCGCGCAGATTTTGAAGCGGGAGAATCTGAATTGGGATCGCGTGCAGGCTCGAACTAGGGAATTCGGGATCGAGCGAATACTGCGCGTCACGCTTTTACTGGCAAACCAGCTTTTGGGAACTGCGATTCCGGTGGCGATCGAAAGCGCTGTGCTTGCGGATCAGGCGGCGCGGAGCTTGGCTGAGGAGATTGCCGTGGCTTTGGCGGCTGGATTTTCCCACGACACAGGGCGGACATCTTATTTCCGGCTGATGATGCGGCTTCGCGAACGGAAGGCGGATCGATTGCGATTTCTTGCGCGCTTGATGTTTACTCCTGGGCCCGGGGAGTGGGAGGCGGTTCGGCTGCCGGGGGCGCTGGTTCCTCTCTATCGGGTGGTGCGCGTGGTGCGACTGGCGGGGAGATTCGCGCGGGGGTAGCGATCTTAATTTGGCTGGGCACCTCGGGGGCTAAAGCCCGATTCGCAGTCGAGCGTCTTGACGCAGGCTTGAAGGCCTGCTCCACCCGGCGCCTCGCTGCGCTTGGCTGGACGGCCGAAGGCGGCCGTCCCCAAATTGTTGCGGGCCCGGCCCACACCCTTCCCACACCCTTAGCGGCTGGCCAGGCCGCCGGCGGTTTCGCCGCCGTCTATGGTGTACACGTGGCCAGTTGCGTAGGCCGCATCGTCGGAGGCCAGGAAGGCGAACAGGGCTGCGATCTCTTCTGGCTTGGCGTGGCGACGGAGGGGAATTTTGCGGTTCACTTCTTCGAGCATGGCGTCGGTGTACTCGGCACGCTGCATCGGCGTGAGGACGTATCCGGGAGCTACGGCGCAGACGCGAATTCTGGGCGCTAGTTCGAGGGCCATGGAGCGCGTCAGCTCGATGACTCCCGCTTTGGTGGCGTTGTAGCCGGCGTAGTAGGGATAGCCCATGATGCCGTTCGTCGAGGCGGTTTGCAGGATTACTCCGCTGCCGCGCTCGGGCGAGAAACGCTCCCACATGTGGCGCGCGGCGGTTTGCGCCACGTAGAAGACGCCGGTGAGATTTACGGCGATCACCTGGTCCCATTCTTCGGGAGTGATTTCGAGGAAGCTGCGGCGGATGCTGATGCCGGCGTTGTTGATGAGAACATCGACTCCGCCCATGACGCGGACCGCTTCGGCAAATGCGGCTTCCACCTGCATCAGGTGAGTGACGTCGGCGATGATGGCCTGGGAGATGGCCGGCAGCTGATGACGAAGGGCGGCGCATGCCGTGGAATCGCGGTCGAAGATGCAGACTTGCGAGCCTTCTTCGAGAAAACGCGCGGCGGTGGCGGCGCCGATGCCGCTGGCGCCGCCGGTGATGAGGACTCGTTTGTCTTTCAGGCCTCGCATGGGCTCTCCTCGGATAGAGTTATGCCTGACTTTAATACGGCGCAGGCTTTAGTGATGCGGCGCGACATTCGTGTCATGCCCGGGCGAATTCGAGTATTGGCCGGATGTCGCCCATGTCGGCAGTTCTGATGGCTTCCAGGTATCTCTCACGAAAAACATCTGGCTTCACAAGGTCAGAACTTCCCCACGTGAACACTGGTCGACCCAGCCTCATTACAAGCAAGTCAGCCACGAGGCGGCCATGTCTGCCATTTCCGTTGGGGAATGGGTGGATGAACACTAAACGATGATGGTACCGCACGGCTATTTCGTCGATAGAATAGGTCGCATGGTCAATCCAGTAACGAACATCCCCGCACAAGACGCCCAGTTGTTCGGGGATCTCAGGAAAAGGGATACCAATGTTCTTGTCGGTTCTTCGGTAGCGCCCAGCCCACTTCCAGGTCTGACCAAACATCTGCTTGTGCAATTTTCGAATATATTCGTCCCGAACAATGTCATTCGCGGTGGTACGCGCTCGAAGGGCCCATACTCTGGCGCTCAGAATGTTCTCCCGTTCCCACTCGTTTAATTCTCCTTTTGTGGCGAGATTAGGAATCAATTCGGCAAGCTCTTCCGGTGAGAGAGGAGTATTGCCGTTGCTTGCAGGGATCAGCAGGTTCATTTGTTGGAGGTTCCCTTCAAAATCCGCTTCGTCTCCTCCTCAATCTTTGCTTCAACCCCACCTACCGCCTGATCTTCGAGGGCCATCGTGTGCTCGACGGCGTGGACATTTTCTGCGGCCTGGGTTCTCGCATCTCTCTCCAATAGCTCCCGAACACTGCCGGTTTTCGGAATGAGGGCGTAAACGAGCTGGCATCCGAGCGCGTCGGCAGCGTCCCGCAGGCTGCCCAGTGTGATGCGGTATTCAGCCTCAGATTTTTCAAGCTGGGCTACGCGAGAGGGCGTTACCTGCGAGGTTTTGTAAATCCGCTTCGCGAGTCCGCGCACGGTCAGACCGGACGCCTCACGAATGGCGCGAACCCATCCCCTTTGCGGTCGTCGCAGATCCCGTAGCGCTAGAAACGGCTTCAATGCACGCTCGAGCTGCTCAATCCGTAACTCTCTAAATTCAGGTTTCATGATCCCGCTAGGCCTTTAGTTCATTTCTATAGGAACAAGTATAGCATCGCGTTCTTGTATAATGGAACTATATATTATAGATGTTCATTTATAAAAGAACGATGCGAGAACGGCAAAAGCCTCCCTAGGCTCTCCATTCGGGAGAGTAGTGACGCAGACAAACAGCAAATCCCTTTTTCGACTTCGCTCAGGGCGGCTCTAGTCGCTTCGCTCCTCGGAATGACAAAATGTGCGGCGACAGAATGGGAACTTCCCATAGCGGGAAGCTTTGAGCCGCCGGTAATGGTCCCCCCGTACCAAAGTGGATGGATGCCGTTCGGTTCCTTCTAATAGCCTTGAGGAAGCAAGAAGGCGTCTCGAGCCTCATGATGGGCTATGTTGTATAACTCCGTGCCGGGTGAAGCCGCTGGAATCGTGTCTGACTCCGGAATTCGGCGGTTCAAGCTCCTGCGAATCTACTGTGAAGGCTCCGCCATTGCCGCGACAGGAATGGCGTGTGTGGTTCTCTATGGCTGGGCCCTTCGGGTGGAAATTCTTAAGTCTGTTCTTCCTGGGCTCGTCACCATGAAGGTAAATACGGCGCTGGGCCTGGGATTCTCCGGGATATCGGTGTGGTTGCAACTGCCTGGCAAGTCTACTCGGAGAACAAGGTATATCGCTCATTTCTTCGCTGCGCTGGTGGTGGTGATTGGTGCGGCCACCCTTGCGGAATACTCGTTTGGCACAAATCTTGGAATCGACCAACTGCTGTTTGATGACCTAAAAGGATCGATTGGGACGTCCTCGCCCGGCCGTCTCGGCACCCACGACCGCCACTGCATTCATCGCCATCGGCCTGGCGCTGTTGCTTTTGGACGGGAAGACGTGGCGAGGAAGCGCGACGGCGCAGGGGCTGAGTTTGTGGTCCGGGCTCATCGGCATGATGGCCGTCACGGGTTACGTGTATCACGCCACCGTCGTGCCCAGGGTATTTCTCTACACCCAGGTGGCGCTGAATACGGCGATTGGTTTATTTCTGCTGAGCGGTGCAGTCTTCTTCGCCCGGCCCGCGGGCCGGGCTGGCCGGCGATCTCACCAATGAGGGGGCGGGAAGCGTGGTGGCGCGCCGATTTCTTCCCGCGGTTTTCTTGATCCCGATCCTTCTGGGCTGGATTTGCCTGCGCGGAGAAATCGCTGGGATGTATGGAATAGAACTGGGCCTGGCGCTGCATGCCACCGTCAACATCGTCGTGTTCGCCTCCCTGGTCTGGTGGAACGCCCGGCGATTGAATAAAGAGTATGACCAGCGCAGCCGGGCGGAGATAGAAATTCGCGAACTCAATGCTGCGCTGGAAGGGCGGGTTGCGGAACGAACCAGGAGCGCCGAGTCGCTCTCGGAGCGGCTCTCGCTGGCGACCGCGATTGCGAAGGTTGGGGTGTGGGAATGGGAACTGGCCGGCAAAATGTCGATCTGGGATGCCACGATGTTTGAGATTTATGGCTTCGCGCCGGTGGTTCCGCTGCCATATGAAAAATGGGCGGCAGCGGTACTGCCCGAGGATCTGCCGGGAGCGGAAGCGAACCTGCAAGAAACCGTAGAGGAAGGGAGTCAGGGATCCGCAGAATTCCGCATCTTTCTGCCGGATGGTTCCGTGAGAAATATTTCTGTGATTCAGAAAGCAGTTCTCGATGATCACGGGAAAGTAAGCCGGTTGATCGGTGTCAACATGGACATCACGGAACGGAAGCGGGCCGAGGAGGCTTTGGCGCAGAGCGGCAAGGATCAGATTCGCTTCAAAGACGAATTCCTGTCGCATGTCTCGCACGAGCTGCGCTCGCCGCTCACCGCCATCAAGCAATTTACGACCATCCTGCTGAACGGATTGGCGGGCGAGCTGAATAAAGAGCAACGCGAGTACCAGCAGATCGTGCTGAAGAATATCCGGCAACTGCAGGCGATGATTGACGACTTACTGGACGTCACTCGGGCCGAGGCTGGGAAACTCGGCGTAAACCCGGAGAGCATTTCGGTTTCGGATGCGGTGACGGACAGCTTAAACACGCTGCGGGTAAGCTCCGAAGCGAAAGGGGTGAGTCTGGTTTCAGAACTGCCGCCCGACCTGCCTCCGGTTCATGCGGACCAGACACGGTTGCGCCAGATCCTGATCATCCTGCTGGATAACGCCATAAAGTTTACCCCCAAGGGTGGGGCGGTAAAAGTTCGGGCGAGGCTGCAGGAGGAAGATCGCCGAGTTCGTGGTTCTCGAAGTGTGCGACACCGGTTGCGGAATGAGACGCGGAAGCCAGCGAGCGGATTTTTGAACGCCTCTACCAGGTGGAGCAGCCCAGCCAAGCCAGCCGCAAGGGCCTGGGGCTGGGCCTGTTTATCTGCAAAGAGCTGGTGACGCGACAAGGCGGAAAGATTTGGGTGAAGAGCCAGCCGCTGGCCGGCAGCACGTTCTCCTTCACGCTCCCGGTTTTTTCCCTGAACAACGTAATCGCTCCGCTTCTCAAGGACGACCGCTGGCCGGCAGAATCGGTGGCCCTGGTGATGGCGGAGATTTGCTTTAAGGGAGGCGGGAGTGCCGACTTCCAGCAGGAGTGGCGCCGGGAAGTCCGCGACCTGGTGCAGCGCTGTTTGCTACCCAATCTGGATGTGGTTCTGCCCAGAGCGAGCTACGGCGCAGAGGGAGAGCGCATCTTTGTTGCGGCGTTTGCCGATGAAAAAGGGGCGTCCATACTCGCCAAAAGGATTCGCGACCAATTCGAGTGCATTCCCGAGCTGAAGCGAATGGACCTGACCCTTTCCGTTACCTACACCATGCTGAAACCTTTTCCGCAGGAGGGTGGCGAGCTCCTGGAAAACATGGTGACCACAATGGCGGCGAGTCTCGAAGAATCGATTAAATCGCAAATCTTATCGGAGGGTGTGGGTCATGAGCTAACAAGAAGATTCTCGTTGTTGAGGACGATGCCGACGTGCGTTTGGGATATAACGTCCTGCTGAAGGCCAATCATTACGACGCATTCTTCGCCGCCGATGCCATGTGCGCGATCAGCGAAGCTCGCAAGTGCCAGCCGGATGTGATCGTGCTGGATCTCGGTCTGCCGGCCGGGGACGGCTTCGTCGTGTTGGAGAGATTGCGGGCCAACACGCAACTCTCACTGATCCCCGTGATCGTTGTTTCCGGGCGCGACCTTCCCGGAAACAGGGAACGCTCACTGCGGTTTGGAGCCAGGGCTTTTCTGCAGAAGCCGTGGAATGACGACGAGTTGCTATCTCTGATCGGCGGGCTGGCCGGACAACCCGCGCCGCCCGCACCGCAGGCCAAGTAGGAGCCGCTTGAGACGGTTTCCGCTAGATGGGTTTGCCGCGGAAGAAGTAGACGAGTTCGATGATCAGGATGATGACTACCATTAGTTCGAGGACGAAGGCGCGGCTTTGGTTGAATTCGTCCACCATGAAGCGGTACAGCTCTTCGGCGGTTTGCAGTTTTTGCTGGACCAGATCTTTGTAGTCCGGGACACCGACTTTCAACGCCGCTAGTTTGTAGAGGCGGGCGGAAAACATGTCGCTTAAGAACTTGATGGCGTTGTCGGCCCGCTCGGTCAACTCGCTCACGTCGAGCAGGACGGTGTGGAGCTTCGAGGCGGCTTTCGCGGTACGCCAGCGGGACCAGAGGCCGCGGCCTCCGCGATCGAGGAAGTCGTAGACTCCTTCGAGTTGTCTGGTGAGCAGGTCGTCGTAGTGGCGAAACTCCAGCAGCTGCGAGTTGGCATACTGCAGGAGCTGGATGGCAGTCTCGGCCCCGGCGGGACTGTCGTAAATGAAGGCTGCGTTCCAGCCGATCACGGCAAGGTCGTTGGGATAGTAGGAAATGCGCGATTGGAGGATTTCCTGGCGTTCGCCATCGGAGAGCGGCTGGCTCTCACCGCGCACGACCTGCGCGATGCAGGCGCCTTGAGAAGCGAGGATATCCGTAGCCGAGGGTGCGCCAGCGATCTCGCGCAAGTGGAAGATGAAATAGTCTTCCTGCAGCCACTCGGCGGTGTAGGGTTTAACCAGCGCTGGCGCTGCGCGCTCAAGCTTCTGCTTGACGATCCTGGTCGCCAGGCTTTCGAAGTTCGTGTCCCAAACCCAGCGGCTGGAAAGTTGGATCAGCTTGTCCCAGTCGCCGGAGAAGGGCAGCTCGAAGACCACGCTGACCACGCCGTAGTCGAAATACTTGATGTCGCCCTGCAGGCGTTCGCCGCTCTCGAGAATCAGCGGTTCGAGGACTTCTTCAACCGGCGGACGCTGGTAACGGACGTAGCCGGGAGCAAGATGCTTGAAGCTGGCATCGGCAGTGCGGGCGCCCAGGATCTGGCGCAACTGGTCGAGGCGGATCTCCTCGCAAACGTCGAACTGGATCAGAACCAGCACGGAGCCGCACAGGGGCGCGTCCGGCGGCTTGGCGGCCACCAGAGTGGGCAAGGCCTCGGCCGGAACCTTGCCTACGACCGGGGCGGTGATGGTGGTTTCGCGGTCCATGACGTTGATGCCCTGAGGTTCGCTGGCTAAAGCCGAAGGCTCCATTACTTGTACTTCGGGTTCCATGACATCCCTGACTGAGAATTCGGACTTAGAATCGGCTCGCCGTGGTGTTTTGTCTAGGGCCCCTTTTGGAAGAGCGGGCGAACGTCTTATTGTCCCAGAACTGAAGCGATCTGGCGAGGGATGAGGGTTAGCATCGAGCTATAAAACTTAGATAAATCCCTTAGAATCAGCGCCTTCTGGATAATTCCCATAATAGAACGCTGCCTGCCGCCAAGGCCGCTAAGCCGAGACCGGCGTGCTTCATGGACTGGAGGACCTCGGCTTCGCGTTGCTGGCTGCGTGCGGATTCGGGGTAGGGCGGGAATCGAGCACCCCGGGGCCTGGGCCGACGACGGCGGCGGAGCGCGCCATTTGCAGGACCTCGGCCAGGTGCAAGGCGCGGCGCGGCGTTCCCTGAGCGATCTGCTCGCGGCAACTGAAGCCGTCGGCGATGATCAGCCAATCTGGGCGGCGCCCGGCGGACTGCGGGGAGGAGTTCGAGTTCGCCGATCGCCATCGAGACGTCGTATTTATCCCTCTCAAAGCCGAAAGAGCCGGCCATGCCGCAGCAGCCCGGAGCAGGGCTCTGGAAGTCGATGCCCAGGCGGTGCAGGACCGACTCCTCCGCCGTCATCTTCATCAAGGATTTGTGGTGGCAGTGACCGTGGACGAGCGCTTTGCCGCCGAGCCGGGGCAAGGGGAAATCCTTGGCGTGGGTTTCGAGAAATTCGCTCAGCAGGAAAGTCTGGCGGGATAAGGCTTGGGCGCGTTCGTCGTGGGGAAAAAGATTTAAGAGTTCGTCGCGAAACACGGCTACGCAACTGGGTTCCAGGCCGACGACGGGAATGCCGGCTTCGATTTCCGGGGAAAGCTCGTCGAGGATCTGAAGCAGGAGCGATTGGGCGCGGTCGAGCATGCCGAAGTCGTAGAGCGGGCGTCCGCAACAGAGATTGGCTTTGGGGACGACGACTGGGAAGCCGGCGGATTCGAGGACCTCGACGGCAGCTTTGGCCGTGCCGGGGTGGAAATAGTTGTTGAAGGTGTCGGGCCAGAGGAGAACAGGCGGAGCTTCCGGATCTTGCACTATTTTGCGACGGCGGTGAAACCAGGTTTTGAAGGTTTGGGGGGCGAAGGCTGGGATTGCCCGCTCTCTTGGGATTCCGGCGACTAGCTTTGAGAGATCACGCAGGAATGGGAGTTGCGTGGTCAGATTGGCGAGGCCGGGCACGTTCGATGCCAGGCGCGCCCAGAAATCGATGTTGCCGAAGGCGTAGGCGCTACGCGGGCGGGTGTGGCCTTCGTAGTAATGGGAAAGGAACTCGGCTTTGTACGTGGCCACATCCACGCCTACCGGACATTCGGTTTTGCATCCCTTGCAGGCGAGGCAGAGATCGAGCGACTGTTTCACTTCTTCGCTGCGCCAGCCGTCGCGGATGATCCCATCCTCTCGACCTTGGCCTTGCGTCATCTCCCAGAGCAAGTGGGCGCGGCCGCGGGTGGAGTGTTCTTCTTCGCGCGTAGCGCGATAGCTGGGGCACATGACTCCGCCCTCGTCGTGCCGGCACTTGCCTACGCCTACGCAGCGTAGAGTGGCCTGGGCCAGGCTGCCGTGGTCGGCGAGGAATTTGAAATTCGTTTTTGGTTCCCAGGGAGCATAGTCCGCGCCGAGGCGGAGATTTTCGTCGAGCTTGTTGGGGTCGATCAGCTTGCCGGGGTTCATCTTCCATTCGGGATCCCAGACCGATTTGAAGTCGCGGAAAGCCTGGACGAGTTCAGGGCCGAACATTTTCGGCAGCAGTTCGCCGCGGGCCTGGCCGTCGCCATGTTCGCCGGAGATAGAGCCGCCGTAGCCGACCACAAGATCGGCAGCTTCCTCCATGAATTTGCGGAACTTGGCGATGCCGTCTTTCGATTGCAGGTCGAAATTGATTCGGGTGTGGACGCAGCCGTGGCCGAAGTGGCCGTAGAGCGAGCCTTTGTAGCCGTAGGCGGCGAACATCTTGCGCAGATCGCGAAGATAGCCTCCCAGTTTTTCGGGCGCGACCGCGGCGTCTTCCCAGCCTTCCCAACTCATCGCTTCGCCGGCCACGTGCGAAGTCGCTCCCAGAGCCGATTCGCGAACTTCCCACACGCGCTTCACTTGCTGTTTCTTAGTGTAGAGGCGCAGGTTCGGCGGATGAGCGCCTTGAGAGAGAGTCTGCATCAAGCCCCGGGCCTGGGATTCGGCTTCGCGCGCGGTTTCGGCGCCGAACTCAACCATCAGCCATCCGCCCCCTTCGGGTAGCAGCGCGAGGCCTTCAGAGTTGATCCCTTTCATTCGCGTATAGGTGACGAGAAGATCGTCAAAGCCTTCGAGGCCGATGGGCTTGTGCGTCATGATTTCGGGAACATGGTCGGCGCACTGATAAATGTCGGGATAAGCAACGATCAGCAGCACGCGCGCGGGAGGACTCTCGACCAGTCGGCAGGTCGCTTCGAGAACCGTGACACAGGTGCCTTCGGAGCCGACCAGGGCTCGGGCCACATGGAAGCCGTTCTCGGGCAGAAGGAAGTTCAGGTTGTAGCCGGAGACGCGGCGTGGAATTTTAGGAAAGCGCTGGCGGACCAGATCGCCGTAAGTGGCGGCGATGCCCTGCAGTCTCGAATAGATTTCGCCACGGCTGCCGCCGGCTTCGCAGATGCGCCCGAGTTCATCGCTCGAAGTGGCGCCGACCTTCATGCGGAGGCCGTCGTAGGTGAGGATTTCCAGAGCCTCGATGTTGTCGTCGGTCTTGCCAGCCATGACAGAATGCACACCGCAGGAGTTGTTTCCGATCATTCCGCCGAGAGTGCAGCGGCCGTGAGTTGCAGGATCAGGACCGAAGGTGAGGTGATGTTTTTCGGCGGCGGCGCGCAGACGGTCGAGCACGACTCCGGGCTGTACGCGGGCGATGCGGCGGACAGGATCTATTTCGAGAATCCTCGACATGTATTTGGAAAAATCGAGGATGACCGCGACGTTGCAGCATTGTCCGGCCAGGGATGTGCCGGCGCCACGGCAGAGCAGCGGCGCGCCGAATTGGCGGCAGAGTGCGACAGTGGCTTCAACATCGTCAGTGTTGCGCGGGAGCACGACGCCGATCGGAACCTGGCGGTAGTTGGAGCCGTCGGTGGCGTAGAGAGCGCGGGTGCCCCGGTCGAAGCGGACCTCGCCGCTGATCTGGGCGCGCAGAGCTTCGGCTAGACCTGCAGCGTCAACGGACGCGGACCTGGCGGGCGCGAGTTCTACGAATTGGCCTGGCATGTGGCGGCGGTGAGCGGTGGCTCGGCGCGAGTATATCGCAGATCGGACGAAGAGCCGCCGGCACGCCGCGCTACGGAAAAACTAACTCCAGAGCCGGGTGGCGTAGTCGGTCATGGTGAGTCCGAGCAGGAGGAGCAGGAAGAATAATGCTGCAATCACGACCAGCTTGGTCAGCTTCTCGCTGGCGTGCCAGACATGCATGAAGAAGAGAGCCACCAGCGTTGCTTTGATGGTAGCAATGCCGAGAGCGACTGCGGCGTTGTAGGGAGCCAGGTCCAGGGTCGCGGCGTAAACGGTGAGGCCGGTGCCGACCAGCAGCGCGATCCAAACCGCGACGTAACCTTTCAAGGGCGATTTAGCTGACGAGTGTTCAGACATGCATGCCTCACGGGTGCCGGTCGATCAGGTAAAGCAACGGGAACAGGTAAATCCAGATGATGTCAACGAAGTGCCAGTAGAGGCCGCCGATTTCGACTGGAGTGTGCCACTCAGGGGTGAAGCGTCCCTTCCACGCCATGGTCAAGAGCCAGAGAAAGATGCCTAGGCCGATGATCATGTGGAGCGCGTGCAGGCCGGTCATGACGAAGTAAAGAGAGAAGAACAGCTGCGCGTGGTGCGGATCGGCGTACTGGCCGGCATGTCCGGGGATCGGCACGTGATCGAAACTGAAAGATGCGCCGGGGACGTGATGCTCCTCAAATTTTTCTGCATACTCGATGCCTTTGATGCCCAGGAAGGCGACACCGAGCAGCATGGTGATGATGAGGCTGACAATCAGCAGAGTGCGGCGCGCGGTCTGTGCGGCCCAGACGGCGAGGACTACGGTCAAGCTGCTGCAGATGAGCACGGCTGTATTGGTCGCGCCAAGGCCCATGTTGATCGTTTTGCTGGCGGCGGCGAAATCTCCGAAGTACAAACGGCGGTAAACCAGGTAAGCGCAAAGAGGCCGCCGAAGAACATGACTTCCGTGGCCAGAAAGACCCACATGCCCAGGCTCGCGGCATCGCGCTGCTGCTGCGGCTCGGCGAAGTGGTGCAGGAGCGCCGGGTCGTGCGTCTCGGTGTGCGCGTCCTGGCTGAAACCGGCAGCGGAGCTATCGGGCAACAGGGACCTCCTTACTGTGCGGCGCGTCGTCGCGCGGCGCGTCCAGTTCGTCGTAGTTGTAGGCCTCCCAGGTCACCACCGGCTCCTCGTCGAAGTTGAAAGTTGGCGGCGGGGACTCGGTTTTCCATTCGAGCCCGGCCGCATTCCAGGGATTGTACGGATGCCGGCTTGCCGTAGCGCATCGACCACAAGAAATAAATCATGGGCAGAAGATATCCCACGCCGAGCACCGTGGCGCCTGCGGTCGACAGCACGTTCAGCACCTGAAATTCGGGCATGTGGCTGTAATCGTAGTAGCGGCGCGGCATGCCCATGTAGCCGAGCAAAAACTGCGGAAAGAATGTCAGGTTGAAGCCGATGAAAACGATAAGCGCCGCCAGGCGCGCCCAGCCTTCGGGATACAACTTGCCGGAAATCTTCGGCCACCAGAAATGCATTCCTCCCAGATAGCCCATGACCGCGCCTCCGACCATGATGTAGTGGAAGTGGGCTACGACGAAGTAGGTGTCGGTGACGTGGACATCGATGCCGAGGGCCGCGAGGAATAGTCCCGTGAGGCCGCCGACGGTAAAGAGTCCCAGGAAGCCGAAGGCGTACAGCATGGGCGCGTCGTAATGGATAGAGCCTTTGTAGAGCGTGGCCGTCCAGTTGAAAACTTTGATAGCCGACGGAACGGCGACGGCGTAGCTCAGCAGAGAAAACACCAGCGCGGCATAAACAGACATGCCGGCCACGAACATGTGATGCGCCCAGACCAGGAAGCCGAAGACGGCAATCGCGATGGATGAAAAAGCCACGAAACTGTAGCCGAAGATGCGCTTGCGCGAGAAGCAGGCAATGATTTCGGTGACGACGCCCATCGCCGGCAGAATCATGATGTACACGGCGGGATGGGAATAAAACCAGAAGAGATGCTGGAACAAGAGCGGATCGCCGCCCAGTTTAGGATCGAAGATGCCGAGGTGCAACGCGCGTTCAGCGGCCACCAGCACGATGGTAACGGCGACGACCGGTGTGCCCAGCAGCTGAATAATGCTGGTGGCGTAGTGCGCCCAGATAAACAACGGCAGGCGCGACCATGTCATGCCCGGCGCGCGCATGCGATGGATGGTGACGACGAAATTCAAGCCGGTGAGGATGGAGGAGAATCCGGCTACGAAGATGGCGAGCCCCGCTTCCACGATCTTCGTGTTGGTGAAGTTTGTGCTGAAGGGTGCGTAGAAGGTCCAACCCGTATCGACGCCGCCCGTCAGCATGCAGTGCAGCATCATCACGCCGCCGATGATGTAGAGATACCAGCTCAGCAGGTTGACGCGAGGGAACGCCAGATCCTTGGCACCGATCATCAGCGGCACGAGGAAATTTCCCAGCACCGCGGGGATGGATGGAATCAGGAAAAAGAAAACCATGACCATGCCATGCATGGTGAAGAGCTTGTTGTAGGTATCGGCCTGGACGAGGTCGCCCGCGGGAGTAAGCAACTCGAGGCGGATGAGCAGCGCGAAAAAGCCTCCGATAAAGAAGAAGAACGTGATGGAGGCGAGATAGAGAAGCGCAATACGTTTGTGGTCGGTGGTAAGCAACCAGGACCACACGCCGTACTCTTTGTTCAGGTAATTCTCGCGCTCGGGTTGAGGCATTGGAGTTGGCATCTTATTGCACCTGACTTCCATTCGGTTGAGCGTTTCCCGGAACTCCGGGCGCGGCCGTGCTGGCGCTGGTCTTGCCCGCCTCACCCTTGGTCGGCGAGATCGATTTGATATAGGCGACCAGGGCGTTTACCTGCTCTTCACTGACCAGCCCCTGAAATGTAGGCATAATGGGCTGGAATCCCTTTACCCGCTTGGCGCCGGGATCGAGGATGCATTCTCGAACGTAATTTTCGTCGGCCGTGACTGTCCGTCCATCCTCGAGTTGCACCGGCTTCCCAAAAACTCCCTGCAGGTTGGGGCCGCGGCCTTGCGTGTCCGTGCGATGACACGTGGAGCAGCCGAGTTCGGCAAAGATCTTCTCGCCGGTCGCCGAGAGTGGGCCGGTCGAGCCGCCATTCATCCACGCTTCGTACTGTGCCGGCTGCATGACCACGATGTCGCCGACCATGCCGGAGTGCTGAGTGCCGCAATACTCCGCGCAAAACAGGTGATAGGTGCCGGGTTTGGTGGCGCGGAACCATTCCACCGTGTAGCGGCCGGGCAGCACGTCCTGCTTGATGCGGAAAGCTGGGATGTAGAAGCTGTGAATCACATCCTGCGAAGTCATGATCAGTTTCACGTCGCGACCCACGGGGACGTGCAGTTCGTTGATCTCGCGCTGGCCTTCGGCGTGTTCGAGTTTCCACATCCATTGTTTGGCTACGACATAAACCTCGGTGGAATCGTCCGGTGGAGTGCGCTCTTTGAAATACACCACCGCACCCCAGGCAAAAATCACCATGAAGACGAGGAACGGAATCGTGCTCCAGGTGATTTCGAGCGGAGTGGAACCTTCGATTTGCTCGGCGGGAACGCCCGGGCGGTGGCGAAAGCGGGCAGCGAAGTACACCAGGCAGATGAAGATGAGCAGGGTCATCATCCCGGTGACGATGAGCAGGAAAATATAGAGAGCGTCCACGTGGCCCGCCGTCGTGGAGGCCTGCTCCGGCCATAATGGAAAATTATTGAGCATACCGAGTCTTAGTCTTCGTTGCCGTCCTTCTGCTTACCGAACGATCTAGCCTCCACAGGATGAAGAAGAGTGTGCCCAGGATGAGAATCGTGGCGCCCGCGGCCAACCGCAAAATGTTAGCCACCATCGCGCCATATTTTCCGGTCTCTGGATTGTAGTGGTAGCAAAAAAGCAGCACTGCATCCACGGCGTTGCCGATCTTCTCTTGTGAAGCTTCCACCAATCCCATGCGCAAATCTTTGGGCGGAAAATCCACGCCGTAGAAGTAGCGCGAGATGCGGCCTTGCGGCGTCAGCACCATGATGGCCGTGGCGTGCGCGTACTGATTGGTCTTGGGGTCATACTGATACTGGAAGCCGACAGCTTTAGTGAGAGCGTTGATTGAATCCGGATCGCCGGTAAGAAAATGCCAGCCCGCCGCGGCGTTAGCGCGGCCGTAGCGTCCAACGTAGTCTTTCTTCTTGGCGGCGGCCATCTCGGGGGTCTCGCGCGGGTCGAAGCTCACGGTGACCACGTCGAATTCGTTGCCTA
The DNA here is from genome assembly GCA_963800575.1 of uncultured Acidobacteriaceae bacterium. Lineage (GTDB taxonomy): Bacteria > Acidobacteriota > Terriglobia > Terriglobales > Acidobacteriaceae > Sulfotelmatobacter. The sequence goes on along the minus strand of CAWDBN010000012.1, from coordinate 121,673 downwards.
CGTCAAACTTCACCAGGCGCATGGCGCTGGCGAGCCCAGCCAGAGCCTCGCCGCACAGCATGGTGCAGTTGTAATAAACCAGATTGAGGATCAGCGGCTTGCGTCCGAAATAATCCCCGAGCTTTACGGTCTTGCCGGTTTCGTCGCGGAAGGTGAGCTCGGGTGGCACCTGCGCGTTCAGATGTTGCTCGATGCCAACGTTCTCAAGCCGCGGAGGGCGCGTGTTCGCCGGGGGAGACATTACGCCGTTATTCATCTGGCCCCATGCGGAAGACGCCAAAAGCGTCAGCGCAAACAAAACTCGCGCGGCGGAAATCGAATTGTTCTTTTGACAGCTCACTTCTTTTTATCCTTGTTATTCTTGGTGGCAGGTCTGGTCTTGTTTGAGTTCACCCCAGTGGCGGCAGTTTCGTCCGCTGCGCTTTGGGGGCGCACGGGAAGCCCGCGCTGTGCAATTAAATCCATGGCTCGTTCGATGGGAATGCGGACGGTGCCGGCCTTTTCGTCGATCCAGCCGTAGCTGTAGAGAGTGTTCTCTTCCTGTAAAACGATTCCATTCAGTTGGCCACGCTCGTCTTCCTCGAGCTTCGGGTTGGGAAAGACGCTTTGTGGATAGCCGGGAGCGATGTGGCGTGTGTCAGTTGGAACGTTCGTGACCAGCGGGTTCATGGGAGGCTGCAACGCCTTTTCGCGATGATCAAGAAATGCGTAGACTCCGCGGATGCCGAGAATGCAAAGCAGCAGGAAAATCGCGAGGCCCAGCAGGAAATAAAGAATGCCTGACGGCTGCAGGTCCTGGTGCTCGAAGCCACCGTGGCCTGACGCGTTCTCGTGTTTGGTCTCGTCGCTCATATCCATTTCCACACATGCGTTTCATGCGCCGGTTGCAGAACTTCGTGGGCGTCAGTGTCATAAGCCGGCAGAAGCGGCAGCGAGCCCAGGTTACGGAAGAAATACCAGAGCCAGATTCCTCCGATGGCGATGGGCACAACTATGTCAGCCAGAGTCAAAGCGATCGTCTTCGAAAAATTCGGTTCGATGATCCAGAACAGATCGAGGTAGCGAATCAGCAGCAGCCAAACCGCGAGCCACACCAGGTGCCGAATGTTGCGCTTGAACGGGCGCGAAAGCAGCATCGCGAACGGCACCGCGAACCCGAACACCGCGAGGAACAGCCCAACCCATCCCCAGCCGCCGTTGATGCGCCGAAGATAAAAGGTGATTTCAGAAGGCAGATTGCCGGCCCAGATGATCAGCCACTGCGAGAAGTTGAAGTAGGCCCAAACCATGAGGAAGGCCAGCATCCACTTGCCGTGGTCGTGGACGAAGTCGGGCTTCAACATCTCCGACATCGGCTTGTAGTTGAACAGGATGCGCTCGACCACCACGGCGAAACACATAGCGGAGAGCACTTCGCCGATGAGGATGATCAAGCCGAAGATGGTCGAGATCCAGCTAGGATCGAGCGACATGATCCAGTCGATGGCGGCGAACGAGATAGTGAATCCGTAAAGAATCAGGCCCGGGCCGCTCACTGCCTTGAAGCGTCCGCTGTTGTCGGGAGCGCCCGGCGTGTCGGTCTGTTTCGACCAATACGAGAGCAGAAACGAGAGCAAGTTCCACACCGCGAAATAAAATATCGGCTCGGATGACAAAGCCGTTCCAGGTCAGGTAAGTCTTCGTGATCTGTTCCAGATGCTCGCGGAGATGCTTATCTTGAATATTGCTCAGAGGCTGCGCCCAGATGTAGAGCCTGTGTATTCCAAAGAAGATGGGAATAAAGAGCACGAAGAGCAGCGGCAGCGTGCGCATGGCCGCGCCGAGAATGCGGCGAATCACCGTACCCCAGCCGCCGCCAGTCAGGTGGCGGATCATCAGAATCGCCATGGAGCCGAGGGCAACGCCCAGCCAGCACATGAAGCCAAGCAGGTAAGCGCGATAGAACTCGTCGGGGCGGACGAAGGCCAGAACAACCGCGATCACCGCGAAGACAACACCCACGACGAGCGACCGCTGCGATATTTTCTTAACCACCGCGGGCGCCGTCAGATCGAGATGTGGGGTCGTAGCGGCGCTCATTTATGTTCCTCAGATTGCGAACTCATCTCGGAATCAATCATCGGCAGCGTCGCGCCCGAGCCCGGCTGGCCGCGGAACTTCGGTGGCTCCGAGGGCACCGACTGTCCCTTGGGCACATCCGCAATGGTCGCGTTCTGACTCAACTGCAACGCGCGAACGTAGGCCACGATGTTCCAGCGGTCCCGCGGCGGAATCTGCGACGCATAATCGGGCATGATGCCGAAGCCGTTCGTGATCACGTCGTAAAAATAGCCGAGGGGTTCCTTCTGCAGCCGCGGGATGTGATACGAGGGCGGCTTGCGCGCGAAGCCGCGCGAGGGAATGAAGCCGTTGCCATCCCCAAGCTCCGAGTGACAGGGAGAGCAATAAATGTTGTAGCGCTCGCGTCCGCGCTCGAGAACTTCCATGGTCACAGGAAACGGCATGTAGTCGCCGGGATTGTTGCCGAGCTTTCCGGTATAGAAATAAGTATCTTCCTGGAGTTTACCCCGGGCGACCGTGCCTTCAACCGGTGGCCGCTCGGAGCGCTGGTCGGCAAAGAAGTCGCTGCGGGAAAGCGGATTCTCTCGCGGCTGCACGTGCATATCGAGACGGCAGCCGGAAAGTAAAGCGACCGCCGTCAACAATCCGGCAACGAAAATTTGGCGGAGACGCACCATCTTAGCTGGGCACCTCCGAAATGGAGCGCGGCTGCAGGCCTTGCAGGAAGCCGCGCGTGTCGGCCGCATCGTACTTGGGATCGGAAGAAAACACGATCAGAAAGAAGCGGTCTTTCGATGCCGACGAGAAACGTGGCACGTTGAACACGGGATGATAAGGCATGGGCAGGCCATTCAGCGCGAGCATGCCGAACACTGCGGAGATCCCGGCAAAAAGAATCGTCATTTCAAACGTGATCACAATGAATGCCGGCCAGGAATGATAAGGCTTGCCGCCCACATTGATGGGATAATCAACCGCCGACATCCAGTACTGCATCAGGTAACCTGTAAGGCCGCCGACGATGCCGCCGATCAGCACGACCAGCGGAACTTCGTCGCGGTAAAAACCAATTTCCTCGGCCAGCCCTTCGATGGGAAACGGGCTATAGGCGTCGATTTTCTGATAGCCCGCTTGGTGCGTACGCCTCGCGGCGTCCACTAGCGCCTGAGCCGAATCGAACTCCGCCATGATGCCGTAGACCGGATCGCGCTTCATATCATGAACCTCGCCATCATTCCTTCACCTCCGCTTCCGGCAGCAGGGTGCGCATTTCAAATATCGAAATGGCCGGCAACAGGCGCAGGAACAGGAACATGGCCGCCAGGAACATGCCGATGGTACCGATGTACGTCATCCAGTCCCAGCGCGTGGGATAGTACATGCCCCACGACGAGGTCAGGAAGTCGCGGCTAAGGCTGACCACAACGATGATGAAGCGCTCCAGCCACATGCCCACCAGGATCACGCCCGAAAGCAGAAACAGCGCTACCGGACTGGTCCGCATTTTCTTGATCCAGAGCAATTGCGGAATGAAAATGTTGCAGGTGAGCAGAGCCCAGTAAGGCACTGCGTAAGGCCCATGCAGGCGGTTCCACAGAGTGAAAGCGTCGTAGCGGTCGCCGCTGTACCAGCCCATGAACGCCTCAATGCCGTAGCCGTAAGCCACGATCAGTCCAGTCGCGAGCATGACTTTCGCCGAGTTCTGCAGATGGCGCTCGGTGATGAAATCTTCCAGGCCATAGATTTTGCGGATCGGAATCGCCAGCATCAACACCATGGCGAAACCCGAATAGATGGCGCCAGCCACGAAGTAGGGTGGGAAGATGGTCGTATGCCATCCCGGAACAATGCCGATCGCAAAATCAAAGCTGACGACGGTATGAACCGAGAGCACAAGCGGTGTAGCTAATCCGGCGAGCAGCAGATAGGCGGTTTCATAACGATGCCAGTGCCGCGCCGATCCGCGCCAGCCCATCGAGAGCATTCCATAGATAATTCTGGCCGCGGGATGCGTCGCGCGATCGCGCAGCGTGGCCATGTCGGGAATCAGGCCAATGAACCAGAACAGAGCTGAAATCGTGGCGTAAGTCGAGACCGCGAAAACGTCCCACATGAGCGGACTGCGGAATTGCGGCCACACCCCCATGGTGCTGGGATAAGGAAATAGCCAGTAAGCCAGCCACGGACGCCCAACGTGAATAGCGGGAAAAATTCCCGCGCAGGCCACAGCAAACAAAGTCATGGCTTCGGCGAAGCGGTTAATCGAATTGCGCCACGACTGCCGCAACAGCAATAGAATCGCCGAGATCAGCGTACCGGCGTGCCCAATTCCGATCCACCACACAAAGTTGACGATCGCGAAGCCCCAGCCGATCGGAATGGTATCGCCCCAAATGCCGATACCTTTCAGAAACAGGTATCCGATGGCATAGAGCATCATCATTGTCAGCAGAAACGCAATGCCGAAGCCCACGAACCAGCCGTTCGACGCCGGCCGCGTCAGCACAATCGCGCTGATCTTTTCCGTGACCGTGCCAAAGGTATAGCCCGGCTCCATCACCGGAGCTTGCGTGTCCACCGTCGCTTTGTAGGGCTCGTTCATTTGTATCGCTCGTGCAAGCGAACTAGCGAGATCGGGAAGGGCACGGCTTCAGTCGTGCCGAAAATCGCGTGCACTCAACGTCGGCTTCAGCCGCTGAGGTACGCTTCCGCTTCCGCTTCCACAACGAGTTCTCGTCGACCATCACGACTTCAACTCCGGATTCGGGTTGCCGACTTCCGCCAAATAAGTAGTCCGCGGGCGCGTGTTCAATTCGCCCAGCAGGCTGTAATTCCGCGTCTGCGCCTTCAACTTCGAAACCTTGCTGTTCGGATCATTGAGATTGCCAAAAATAATCGCGCCCGCCGGGCACGACTGCTGGCACGCAGTTTGCAATTCATCTCCCACTTTGATTTGCTTGCCTTCGCGCACCGACGCAGTTTCAGCATCGATCTTGTGTTCGTTGATGCGCTGCACGCAGTAGGTGCACTTCTCCATCACGCCGCGGCTGCGCACACTCACGTCAGGATTGCGCATCATCTTGTACTGCGGCGTCGTCCAATCCTGAAACAGCAGAAAGTTGAACCGCCGCACCTTATAAGGACAGTTGTTCGAGCAATACCTCGTCCCCACGCAGCGGTTGTAAACCATGTCGTTCAGGCCTTCGGTCGAGTGGTTGGTCGCGCCCACCGGGCAAACCACTTCGCACGGAGCGTTCTCGCACTGCTGGCACGGCACGGGCTGGAAGAACGCTTTCGGATTATCGCGGTCGCGCGACGCTTCATCTGGATACTGGTAGTAAGTGTCGATGCGAATCCAGTGCATGTGGCGGCCAATGGCGCACTGCTCCTTACCCACGACCGCAATGTTGTTCTCCGACTGGCAGGCAAGCATGCAGTTGTTGCAGCCCACGCACGAGTTCAGATCAATCGCCATGCCCCACGCGTATTCTTCCTCTTTATAGGGATAAGGCTTGTAAAGCGTGAGCCCCGGCGCGGGCTCTTCGCTTTGTTCTTTGGCGAAATTTGGATCCTTGCGATATTCCTCAAGCGCAGTTTCGCGCACCAGCGGACGATGGTCGCCATTCGGCGTATCCATCGACTGATAGCCCTGAGTCGACGCCAGCACATATCTGTCGCCGGTCTTGCGTATCTGCAAGCCAGTCGCAAACCAGGGTGCTGCCGACGTGCGCAGCTTATAAGCGTCGAACCCCTGCCCGGTGCCGACGCGGCCGGCGCGCGCGCGTCCATAGCCAAGAGTTACAGTGACCGAGTTGTCCGGAACCCCGGGCTGAATCCAAACCGGGCCGGTAACTTTTCTCCCATTCAGCTCAAGTTCAACCACGTCGCAAGTCTTGATCTGCAGCCGCTCGCCCATCACAGGACCGATGAGCACGGCATTGTCCCAGGTGAGCTTGTTCATCGGCTTGGGACATTCCTGCAGCCAGCCGTTGTTGGAGAATTGTCCGTCGTAGATGGTGGGATCGCGACGGATGTTGAGCTCGATGGTGATGGGTGTAATGAGAAGTCCGAGGCCACCCTCTGGTTTTGGCAAGACCTGGTTTGCAGATTTTGCGTCAATTGACCTCGGCTGAAGCTCCGCGCCTTCAGTCCAACCATTGTGGAGCGATTTGCGCCAGAACTGCTCGAAGTCAGAACCGGAATGTTGCTTTTGCCAATAGCTGCGGACGAGGTCGTAACCTGCGGCATCCGATTGGCCGGAAAGCAGTGCGACGAATTCCAGGGCGCTCTTGCCCGCATACAGCGGCGCAATCAGCGGCTGGGTGATGCTGACCGTGCCGTCGTACGAGCGAGTATCGCCCCAGGCTTCGAGTTCGTGCGCTTGATTGATGTGCCACTGACACAGCTCAGCGGTCTCGTTCTGATAAAGGCCGAGGTGTACGCGCAGTGGAACCTTGCCATTCTTCAGGACGTTCGCGAAGTCGAGATCGGCGGGCGCATCGTACGCTGGATTGCCGCCCAAGACGACGAGCAAATCGACTTTGCCGCCGCGCACGTCGGCAGCAAGTTCTTTGATCGATTCGGTCTGGTTGACTGGATTCGCGTCGACCGGATCGGTATAAGAAACAGTCTGGCCAACGTTATCGAGGGCTCGGTTCAGAGCGTGCGCAAGCGCGTGCACGGTCGGCGATTGGTGATCCCCAGCAAGGATCACGCTCGACCCACGGTGCGCCTTCAAATCCTTCACCAGTGTGTCGAAGAACTTTACCTGAGAATCGTCCGTCCACAACCTTCCTGAGCCCTCGAGGCCATTGCGCACCGCCAACCCGGCAGCAAACTCTTCAATCTCGCTCACCCGTAACGGCAGTCGATGATCCGCCTTCGCGCCCGTCGTGGTCGGCGTGCTCTCGATCATATACAGCCGGTTCATCTTGCCATCGGGATTGCGGCGTTTGGCGAAGTCGCGGATGTAGCGGACATTTCCCGGAAAACCCGCGTACAGGAAGTCGGCGTCGAGCGAGACGATTACATCGGCCTTCTCGAAATCGTAGCGCGTCTCGACCGGCTGCCCGAAGGCCAGCTTCGCGCCTTCGAGCACGTTGTCGCGATTGACGGGCTCATACACATGCCACTTGGCCTGCGGATAAATCTTCAGAAAGCCGCGCAGCTGATCGGCAAGCGTGGGCGAAGAAATCGTCGGCGTAAGAATGCGAACGCCCGCGCCTTGCAGCGCTTTTTGCGCGGTAAGCGGCCCGTGAAGCGCAGTGAGAAACGCCTGCCAGGACTGCTGATCCCCCATCGACACCACGCTCTGCGAGCGGTCCGGATCGTACAGGCCGAGAATGTGAGCCTGCGCAAAAATGTCCGTGCCGCCAAGCGACGCGGGATGCTTGTCATTGCCCTCGATCTTTGTCGGACGGCCGAGATGGCTCTCGACCAGCAGTGGGCTGCCGTAGCCGCCAAGCGTCATCGCCGTGGCATAGAACTGCGGCCGGCCGGGAATCACGTCCTCAGGCTGACGCACGTAAGGGACGATCGGTTCAAGCGGCAGGCGCACGCAGCCGGTCATGCCAGCCAGCGCCATGGACGCTCCCATCACTTTCAGAAAGCCACGGCGCGAGACTGAATCGACCCACTCCGAAGCGCCCTTGGGAAATTCGCGGTGCAAGGCTTCCTGGAACGCGGGGCTCCCGGCAAGCTCTTCGAGGCTGCGCCAGTATTCCGGACCAGTCTTTTCAGCAGCATCGTGCGCAAGGGCCGCGTCAATGCGCTCGCGGACGGAGTCCAGATCTAGCTTGCCCTTCTTGCTAGGGCAAACGTCTTCGGGCTTCGCGCGGTCGTCTTGTTCTTTCGTCTTCATTGGTCACGCATCACACACTCTGTCATCCTGAGCGGAGCGAGAGTTCGCAAAGCGAACTCTCGCGCAGTCGAAGGACCCCTGCAACTCCGGCAGCGCAACGGACGCCGCAAGGCGTTCTCACGATGCTGTTCCTACCGATGACACGTGCTGCAACTCGTAATGTCTTTCACGCTGCGAACGCTATATTTCTTCACCAGCGCTGCTCCTAAATCAATTTGATCCGTATAACTCTGCCCATCGACCACCACCGGATTCGCCCCGGTGGGCTGTTGGTAGCGCATATTGAACACCTGATCGCGCGGGCGCAAATTCTTTTCCGGCGCGCGATGGCAGCTCAAACACCACTCCATCTGCAACGACTCCTGCTGGTACATCAGCGGCATCTGGTCGACTGGACCGTGGCAGGTGTTGCACCCCACACCTTTATTGATATGAATGCTGTGATTGAAATAAACAAAGTCCGGAAGCTGGTTCACCCGCGTCCATTGCAGCGACTGGCCGGTCTTGAAGCTGGCGCGGACGGGCTCGAGCAACTCGGCATTCGTCCAGATTTGCGAGTGGCAGTTCATGCAAGTCTTGGTGGGAGGAATGCCGGCAAAACTTGAAACTTCGACCGACGTGTGGCAGTAGCGGCAGTCAATACCGAGTCCGGAGACGTGATGCTGGTGGCTGAAGGGCACTGGTTGCGGCTTGCGCACTCCGGCGTAGGTAACGTAAGGCGAGCGCTGCACCTCCAGCGCAGCCCAACTGAGCACAGCAATCACGAAGACCGCGCCGAAAATCGTGGCCCGGGACAGGGTGTTGGTGCTGCGATGAAAAATCTGCGGCATGCTTACTTGCGAGCTTCAGAAAGTTAAAATGAGACCCAAAAGATTCCCGTTTGACGGAAGCAATGTTACGACGCAAAAGAAAACACCCACTGATTTTTTTCGCGCCAGCTATAGGAACTGGAGATTATAAATATTTCGCGCGCCATTGTCGCGCACTTTCCCGCGGGGAGCGGAAAAATATTCCAAGCGCTAAACGCTGCTGAAAGATCGTGTGATCTTTTTCCCCAGCCGGACATCGAAGGCCGCTACCGCAGATTCATCACCAGCAGTTTCGGCTCGGTCATTTCCTCAATCGCGTAGCGCAGGCCTTCACGGCCGAGGCCGGAGTCCTTCACCCCGCCGTAAGGCATCTGGTCGATGCGGAACGAAGGAATATCGCCTGCAATCAGAGCGCCGACTTCCAGTTCGTCGTATGCCTGGAAAAGCAGCTTCACATCGCGGGTAAATAATCCTGCCTGCAAGCCATAGTTGGAATTATTGATGCGGCGAAGCGCTTCATCAAAATTCTGGTAGGGCTCGACCGTCACGACGGGGCCGAAGATTTCCTGGCAGTTCACTTTCATATCGGGTTTTGTGCCGGTGAGCACTGTTGGGAGAACGATAGAACCGTGGCGTGCGCCCCCGCAAAGCAGACGCGCCCCGGACCGAACCGCTTCCTCCACCCAATTCACGACGCGGATGGCATCGCTCTCACGGATCAGCGGACCGATGTCGGTCGATTCCTCCAAGGGATCGCCGGTCTTCAACTTCTTGACGCCGTCGACAAGAAGATCGGTGAACTTGCCATAGACTGACTGCTCGACCAGAATCCGCTGGACGGAAATGCAAGTCTGACCGGCGTAGCCGAAGCCTCCGGCAATGCAGCGCTCGGCGGCATAGTCGAGATCGGCGTCGCTGTGCACGATGGCGCCCGCGTTGCCGCCTAGTTCGAGCGCGACTTTCTTTTTGCCGGCGCGGCGTTTGATGTCCCAACCCACGGGCACGCTGCCGGTAAAGCTGATCAGCTTGATGCGCTCGTCGGTGACGAGAAGGCTGGCGTCGTCATTCGAAAGCGGCAGCACGTTGAGTCCGCCATCGGGCCATCCCGCCTGCTGCACGCACTCCGCCAGAAGAAGCGAGCATAGCGGCGTTTGCGGCGCGGGCTTCAACACCATGGAGCATCCCGCCGCAATGGCCGGCGCCACTTTGTGGGCGACGAGATTCAGAGGAAAATTAAAAGGCGTGATCCCGGCGATGGGGCCAAGGGGGAAGCGCTTCACAATGCCCCAGCGTCCGGCGGTAAATTCCTGCCAGTCGAGGGGAAGATACTCGCCGTAGATGCGCGTGGTCTCTTCCGCGGCAACATTGAAGATGAAGACGGCGCGGTCGACTTCGATGCGCGCGAGTTTGATGGGCTTGCCGGCTTCCTGCGACAAAGTGCGTGAGAACTCGTCGCGGCGCTCGACGATTGACTGCGCTACGCGGCGCAGCACGCGCTGCCGCTCGAAGGCAGGCAGGCGGCGGGTGGTGCCGAAAGCCTTGACGGACGCGGCGATCGCAGCTTCGGCATGCTCGCGCCGGGCCTGGATGACTTGCCCAATTATGCTGCCATCGAAGGGGGCGCGGACCTCGACGATGTCGCCGTCTTCCATCCAGCGGCCGTCGACAAAGAACCCGTGAGTTGCGACTGGGGCGATCGTCATCTCCGCCATTTTTGCCTCCCGTGTGCAGACAGCGATTTTGATTATAGGCCTTGGTGGTTGGTTGCTTTTTTGCTTGCGGCAAGAATCTTAAACATAGGGGGCACAGGGGTACACAGGGTAGACCGTTGAGGTCGACTACAATGAGCAACTCGTGCCCATGGCTGCTTTGGAAACTATCGTTGAACTGAGTCCGCGGCTGCGACGGAAGGAAGTTTCTCCCGTCGAACTGACTCGGGCTTGCCTGGATCGGATCGAGAAACTTAACCCCGTTCTGAATGCCTTCATCACGGTGACGGCCGAGTCGGCGCTGGCGGAGGCACGCGCGGCCGAAATCGAAATCTCGCGCGGGGAGTGGCGAGGGCCGCTACACGGGATTCCCGTCGCATTGAAAGATCTGATCGATACCGCGGGCACGCGGACAACGGCCGCCAGCGGCCTTTACCAGCATCGTGTGCCTGCTGAAGATGCTGACGTGGTACTCCGGCTGCGGCAGGCCGGTGCGGTGATTCTGGGCAAGAACAATCTGCATGAGTTCGCCTATGGCGGGAGTTCGCTGGTCAGCTTTTTCGGCGATATTCACAATCCATGGAACGTGGAGCATGTTGCTGGTGGATCGTCTGGAGGATCGGCGGCTGCCGTGGCCGCCGGGCTTTGTTACGCGGCGATTGGGACTGATACGGCTGGATCGATCCGCGAGCCGGCTGCGCTGTGCGGGTGCGTGGGGATCAAGCCGACTTATGGGCGCGTTTCTGCGCGTGGGGTGATTCCGCTTTCTTGGTCGCTCGATCATGTCGGGCCGCTGGCTGCGACTGTTGGCGATGCGGCTGCTGTGTTGCAAGTCATTGCTGGATACGATCCGCTCGACGTTGGCAGCGCCGACGTCGCGGTCTCTGATTATGTTTCGGGCTTGAGTGAAGAGACTAAGAATCTTCATATTGCTGTTCCGCGGGCTTATTTTTTTGATGATCTTGATGATGAAGTTCGGGCGGCGGTGGAGCAGGCGCTTGTTGTGATCCGGACGCTGGTGGCTGAGATTCATGAATTGCAGATTGAAGTGACTTCGGACCGAATCGTGCAGGCCGCCGAGTCTTTTGCTTATCACGCCGATCATGTTGCTAAGACTCCAGAGCTTTATCAGCCGGAGACGCTGCGGCGTATTCGCTCTGCAGAAAACATTTCTGCGGCGGAATATATTCGGCGCCGGCGCGAACTCGATCGGCAACGGCGACGGGCTCGTGACTTTTTTGCCGATGTGGATTTGCTGGTCACGCCTGCGACGCCGATTCCGGCGCCGGTGATAGCCGATTTGAAAAAAGATCCCGAGGCGTTGCGTCCGGCAGAGCTTAAGTTGCTGCGCAACACTCGACCGTTCAATGTTTGGGGATTGCCGGCGGTCTCGGTGCCTTGCGGCTTTACGAAAAGCGGGCTGCCTATTGGGTTGCAGATTGCTGGGCCGCACTGGCGGGAGGATTTGGTGCTACGGCTGGCTCATGCTTATGAGTCGGCGACCGCGTGGCATAAGCGGCGTCCGGTCTGAAGCTCTCGCCGCATCTTCTCGGCGGTGGATTTCTGAGTGAAATAAATTTTTGGCGCGGCTTGCGAATTGTGGATCGAGCGGCTTGACCGGGCAGATCTCCAGATTAATTTTTTTCGTTCGATATCTCTGAAAGTCTTGCCCCGCGCGGGTTTTGCAAAGCCGTATCGCGCAAAATCTAGTTTTCAAAGAACTTAGATATCAAAATCTTGAGGACAAAGGGCTTAGGGGTGGGCACTCTGGGTGCTCTCAACTGTCACTGCCTCGACTATGATCGCGCGATTTTGATTGCGGGACAAGGTTGGATGTCACAGGGTGGTTGTGGAAAAGATCCAGGGCCTGCCGATGTTGTGAGAAAGGTGTCGAGCTTCGCTCGACGGACAGCCGAGGACGGCTGTCCCCACATAAGCATCTTCACTAGCGAGCATCATACCTTTTCAGAAACTCCGTGTGAGGTTCGGGGTGGGCGCATGCTGGTAAGGGGTCCTTCGACTCCGCATGTGCTTTCGCTTCGCGAAAGCACATGCTCCGCTCAGGATGACAAGTCAGTCTACGGTTCTCACGTCGTCCGGCAGGATTAGGACGAAGGCGCAGGTTCCGGTTGCTTTTGAGCAGGAGAGGATTCCGCGGCGGAGGATTTTTACTGGGGTGTCGTCGGGGAAGCTGAGGCGGTATTCGGCGGTGCGGAGGGCGTCGGTGAAGACCTTCAGTTTCTCGTCGCCGCTGGCGAACTTTACGGCTTCGACGGTTGCGTCCGCGCCTTTGCCGCGACTTAGCAGCACGAAGAACTCGGCGCTGCCGGTCTCTTTTGCTACTTTGCCCAGGTCGATGGTGCGCGACTGCTGGAGCTCATTCTTATACTTTGCGACCGCGGCGTCTGCCTTGGCGCTGCCGCCGGCTATCGAAGCGAGGCGGTCGCGGGTTTCGGGGATTGGACGCAAGCCATTCAGAGAGAGCGCGTAGGTGTGCAGGGCTTGATCTTTCTTTCCCTGTTTTTCGTAAATCTGTCCGAGATGGTCGCCTACCTCGCCGTGCTGGCCGAGTTGCCAGGCGGCGCCGACGTATTTTTCAGCTTTATCGAGATTGCCTTCGCCGAAATATACCCAGCCTAGTGTGTCCCAATACGCGATCAGCGATGGGACCAGAGGCAAGTCCTGGGCCGTGAGCCGGTCTAGCGAGACATTGCGCAAGGCAGCGGTGGTGGCTGAGACTGCCGATTCGGCGTATTGCTGGGCGCGGTCGAGGTGAGAGTTTTTCAGAGAGAGCTGGTAGGCGATGTTGTTCCAGACGAGTGGCGTGGCTGAGAGTTCGACGGCGTGGTCGAAAGTGGCGAGGGCTTTGTCGTCCTGGCCGAGGTTCAGGTAGGCATCGCCGAGGCTCACTTGAAGTTCGGGATTATCGGGCGTTAGAGAAGCGGCTTTCTCCAACTCGGGAGCGGCTTCGGCGTACTTGTGCCACTCGGAATACATGCTGCCCAGACCGGCGTGGGCGAACTTGTCGAGGGGATTGATTTCAATCTGCTTGTTGAAGGCGGTAACGGCGTTGTCGTATTTGCGCTCCTGCCAGTAGGCGCGTCCCAGAGCGTTGTAGGCAAACTCGTCGTAAGGATTAAGTTCGATCTGCTTGTTGAGGGCGGCGATGGCGTCGTCATCCTGACGCATTCCCATGTAGGCCACGGCGAGGGCATACCAGGCGTACTTGTTCTTGGGGTCGACTTCGGTGGCGCGCTTGAGAAGTTGAATGGCCAGTGGAAAATTGTTGCTGGTAAAGGCGGCACGGCCGCTTTCGACGAGGTCATCCGCTTTCATGTCGGCCGGAGGCGTGAGCGTGCCGGCTACTGTGTTCTCGACGGAAAGAAACTGTCCGAGGTCGGAGTTAACGGTGCGGCGGAAAGCCTGGTAGTCGGGGCCGCGGGGGACGGGTAGCTCGTCCTGACGGACGGTGAGCGTTCGGGCGGCGGTGAAAGTGGTCCCGTCGAGGTGGTACGTGGCCTGGTACTCGGCGTAGTCGCGTTTCACGGAAAGAGCGAGCGGGGCGTGCGCAGTGTAGGTGGCGGGGAGTTCGAGTTTGATTTTGTAGACGTACTCCGCTTTGGGGCCGAGCTTGAGCGACTCAGCGTCGGCGCTGGCATCGTCACTGTCACTGTCATTATTGTTGCCGAGGTCGGGCAGATTGAACTGGCAGAGGGGCAGGAGCAGGTCAGATTTTTTCTTGGACCAGTCGAGGAAATTCGGCCGGGCTACGTCGTAGGACAGGGTAAACGGCTCGCGGGTCGCGGCGGGATCGCTGATCTTTAAGTTTGTGACATCGCCGCCCATTCCGGCATTGACGTTTTCCACGACGCGTTGCCACTGCGCCTCGGGGACGCGGCGGAAGACTGAGCGCAGCAGCAGTTCTTCATCGCCACGGAAGGTGTAGTGAACGTGGGCTTCGAGCTTGCCGATCTCATTTATTTTCCCGTCGATCTCGGAGATCTCGCTGTCGGGCATGGGAGTGTCGGCGGGCGTTTTCTCGAGATGCGGCGTGGAACCGTCGGCGGGAATGACGAGAGCGAGTTTGTTACGCAGGCTGAAGGCCAGCAGGCGGAAGGGAGCGACTTCGCTGGTGGTGTCCATCCAGACTTCGTCCTGGCCCATGGGGAGCATGGTGATGACGTGATCGAACTGCGAGGGTGAAGGCACGTCGGGATCGAGCTTGCGGCTGGAATTGATGAGGACAGAAGACGCATGCAGACCTTCGGCTTCGAGCAAGGAAGCGAGCAGGGTATGTTTGTCCTTGCAATCGCCGTACTGGTCGTGGAGGACATCGGCGGCGGCGTGAGGCTGGTAGCGGCCTAAGCCTAGCGACAGGCTGACGTAGCGGAAATTCTTGGCGACATAGTCGTAGAGGCCCTCGACCTTGTCCATTTGCGTGTTCAGGCCTTTGGTGAGTTCGTCAGCTTTAGCGCGAACTTCGAGCGAGGGAGCGCGGCGGTCTTTTTCCAGGCTGGCATACCAGCGGCCGATCTGTTCCCAACTGACGAAGGTGGTCAGTTGGACGTCGGGGCGATCGTCGTCGGGTCTCTTTTTCTTCTTCTTGTCTTTGTCTTTATCCTTCGAGTCGTCTTCGCGCTCCAGGTGAGAGCTGGCCCAGTGGTAAATGCGGCGGCCGTTCTCTTCGGTGACCTTGGGATCCATGCCCGGTTTGTTCTTCAATTTGAGCGGGCGGTCGGCGGGGACATCGACGTCGAGTTGCTCATCGAGCATGATGCTGGTTTTGTCGAAATCGTAGTCGGCCCAGAACTGGCCGGCGGCGAGAGGCGTGTGAATTACCGTGACCATGTCGTACTCGAGGACTTCCCCGGGACGCAGGCCGGGCACGGTGATGTGCTTCTGGCGGTAGTCAGTGTAGACGGGAGCTTCGTGCTCGACGGGCGCGCTGAGATCCTGCACGGCATCGTCGCCGGCCTTGACCACCGTTCCGTCGGCTTTGATCACGCGGACGTAGGCGATCTCGACGCGTTCGTTGGCGGAGTTGTAGCCTACTTGAATCTCGCCCCACTGCTGGACTCCGGCCTCGCTCTGCACGCGGATGCGGGCGATGGTCTCCTTGCGGCCGGTGCCGTCGCTTTCGAAGCGATAGCGCGAGTGGTACTGCTCGACGACGAAGGCCTCCTGGGAATAGTCGTGCTTGGGGGACTCCGTGGTCGCTTTCGCGGAAACAGCCTGGGCTGAGGGCGTTTGGGATATTTGGGCTGGGGCGGCTGAGGGTGCAGCCAGGGTGCTGGCGAAAAGGAGCGAGAGAAAGATACTGCGCATTGGTTAATAGTAAAGTAAAGTGTGCAGCGTTTGTAGCCCATGGCAGAAAGTGGTGCAGCGTGCGTTCAGGGCTTGATCGGCGGGCGTGGTTTCGATTGCAGGATGGCACTTTGGTCACCAACGTGCGCGGTTACCGTTTGGGAAATCTGTGATCGGGATCACATTTCCTTGTTCAGGGGCTGCAAAACCGTAGTAAAATCCCCGCTCAGATGGTCTTGCCTGGCCACGAAGCCGGGCAGCGTGACGCATAATGTGCTTGCGCCACGATCTTTCCGCGGAGGGTTTCTGGCATGGAAGATCGGGCTTCTGACATCTCTTCTTCGGTTTCTCAACAGTCGATATCGCAAGGGGCGGGCAAGCATCGCGAAGGTCGCGGTGCCTGGGTGCTGACTGCCTATGGTATTTCCGGGCTGGCGCTTTTCGGGCTTTTCGCTTATTTCTTTTCGGACTTTATTGCTCACTAGTTAAATCAGCGTTGACGAAGAAGGCATTGAGCCTCGCTCGACAGGACAGTCAGGGCGGCTGTCCCCACACGTGTTACAATTAGCGGCCTTAGGAATTGCTGCTTCGCCAGGAACCCAGCGTTTTTCCCACACTGAAGCACTGAGAAAAGGACACCGCGAAAAGCCGTGGCCAAGAACTCCACACCCGCTTCTGGACCCATCACCTACGCCGATGCTGGGGTCGATATTGACCGCGCGAACCGGACCAAGCAGCGCATCAAGTACCTGGCGCATAAGACTTTTACTCGCGGCGTGCTCAGTGAAATTGGCGGGTTTGGCGGTCTCTTCGCGGTGGACAAGACCAAGTATGTCGATCCGGTGCTGGTGTCGAGCGTGGATGGGGTCGGGACGAAGCTCAAGATTGCTTTCGAGATGGGGCTACATTCCACCGTGGGCGCTGATCTGGTGAACCACTGCGTGAACGACATTGCTGTGCAGGGTGCTGCGCCGCTGTTTTTTATGGATTATCTTGCGACCGGAAAGCTGGAGGCCACGATTGCGGAGAAAGTCGTGGAAGGGATTGCGGACGCCTGCAAGCACAACGGCTGCGCGCTGATTGGCGGGGAGACGGCGGAGATGCCGGGCTTCTATCCCGACGGCGAATACGATCTGGCGGGATTTATCGTGGGCGTGGTCGAGCGAGACAGGATTATTACTGGCAAGGAAGTGCAGATCGGCGACGTGGTGCTCGGTATGGCTTCGAACGGCCTGCACACCAACGGATATTCGCTGGCCCGCAAGCTGCTGTTTGAGGTGGCGGGCTACTCGGCGGAAGATTACGTCAACGAAATAAAAAATAAAGTGGGCAACGAACTGATGCGCACGCACAAGAGTTATTGGCCGGCTCTGAAGAAGCTGCTGGATGCGCAATGCGTTTCGGCTTTGGCACACATCACCGGAGGCGGGATTACGGAGAACCTGCCGCGGGTGCTGCCGCGTGGGACTGCGGCTGCGATTGACCTTGGGTCGTGGCCGGTGCCGCCGTTGTTTGAGCATCTGCGGACTCTGGGCAATGTGCCGCAAGACGAGATGCTACGTACTTTCAACATGGGTCTGGGCATGCTGATGGTCGTTCCTCTGGCGAAATTCAAGAAGGCGCAGACTGTGCTTGAGCGCGTGGGCGAGAAAGCTTACACCGTGGGCAGGATCGTGAAGGGTGAGCGCAAGGTGATTTACAACTGAGCTAGCTCACCACAGAGGCGCAGAGACACAGAGAAAACCTTTTATAAGTTGCCGTGCCAGCCTTGCGGCCTGATCTTGAGCTTGTCGGTTTGGAATTCCTCCTGCCTGTCTCTGTAGTGAATTATCATTCGAACTCCAATGCATTCCCTTGGCATTCTTCTTTCTGGGCGCGGGTCGAACTTTGTGGCCATCGCCGACAGCATTGACGCGGGCCGCATCGCGGACGCTCGCATTGCGGTTGTTATCTCGAACCGGGCGGACGCGCCTGGGGTTGCTACTGCACGGCAGCGCGGATTGAATGCGGTGGTGATTGCGTCGAAGGGCAGGACGCGGGAAGAGCATGACCGCGAAGTTGTCGGGACGCTTAAGCAACATCATGTGAGCCTCATCTGCCTTGCCGGGTACATGCGGCTGCTTTCGCCCTGGTTCGTCCAGCAGTTTCCGCGGCGGATTCTCAACATCCATCCCTCGCTGTTGCCTGCGTTTCCTGGGCTGGAAGCGCAGGAGCAGGCTTTTGCCTATGGGGTGAAGGTTTCCGGGTGTACTGTGCATTTTGTGGATGAAGAACTGGATCATGGAGCGATCATTGTGCAGAAGGCTGTCCCCGTGCTCGACGGCGATAGCGAGCATTCCCTCGGCGCGCGCATTCTGGAGCAGGAACATATTGCTTATACCGAGGCGATCAACATCGTTCTAAAGGGAAACTTTGAGATCGTTGGCCGAAGACTGAAGGTGGAGAAATTCGAAAGTTAGCCGTGCTTCGTTAATCCTGCGACCACTTTTTCGCCATTCTCACAACCTCCAGCGTTTCTCCGTTCGACAGTGGGGCGTTCTGGCGCTCGATCTCTGCGTACCCCTTGGCGCGATAGAAAGCCACGCCGCTCAGGGTTGCTCCCATTTCGAGGCGGGTGAATCCTGCTTCCCTGGCTGCGTTTTCACAGGCTTCGAGGATCATGCTGCCGACGCCGCGGCGCGTCCAGTTGGGATGCACGAAGAAGGCGCGGATTTTTGCTGCATCTTGTTTCGGATCGAGCAGTGAATCTTCACGGGATGCGAACTGATCGCCTCCATACAAAGTTTTGCGCTGGCTCCATCCGCCACAGGCTATGATCTCGGGTTTCTGTGGATCGGTAACTTCCGCTACCAGATACGTTCCATCTGTAATGAGCTGGCTATCCACGCCGTAGACCGACTGCAGCGCGCCTTCGATCTGGGCTGATGAATAGTCCTGCGCCTGCAGGCCCCGGACCGAGGCTTCGATTACTTCGCGCAGCCGAGGAACATCTGCCGTCGTTGCCTTTCGAATGTGAATATTCATTCTGTTGCCGGCGAATTGCTGACATTCTAAATGGGGTCTAGATGGGCTGATTCGGCCTTTGCGGCTTCGTTCCTTATAATGTCCTTTCCCATGGCAAACTTCGCACCGGTCGACGAACAACTGACGTATCTCAAGAAGGGTTCGGCGGAAATTATCCGCGAGGCCGACCTGCGCGCCAAACTGGAGAAGTCGCGTGCTACCGGCAAACCTTTGCGCGTGAAACTTGGCATGGACCCGACTGCTCCTGACTTGCACCTTGGGCACACGGTTGTGTTGCGCAAGCTTAAACACTTTCAGGATCTCGGGCACACCGCGATCTTTCTGATTGGCGACTTTACCGGGATGATCGGCGACCCTACGGGGCGCTCGGCTACGCGGCCTCCGCTGACTCGCGAGCAGATTGAGGAGAATGCGGAGACTTACAAGGCGCAGGTTTTCAAGATTCTTGATCCGCAGAAGACTGTGATTGACTTTAACTGGCGGTGGTTCGCCAAGTTTACTGCTGACGATTTCATCCGGTTGATGGCGAAGTACACCGTTTCGCAGCTCCTGGAGCGGGAAGATTTCCACAAACGCTTTCGGGAAGAGAAACCTATTGCGCTGCACGAACTGCTCTATCCGCTGGTGCAGGGCTATGACTCGGTTGCGCTTGAAGCCGATGTGGAGCTGGGCGGGACCGACCAGAAATTTAATCTGCTGGTGGGGCGCGAGTTGCAGCGGGCTTACGGGCAGGAATCGCAGGTCGTGCTGACTACTCCGATTCTGGAGGGGCTCGACGGTGTGCAGAAGATGTCGAAGTCTTTGGGGAATGCGATTGGAATTCACGAGGCGCCTTTGGAAATGTATGGCAAGGTGATGAGTATTTCCGACGAGATGATGTGGAGGTATTACGAGCTGCTGACCGATGTGCAGGTGGCTGAGATCGAGAAGATGAAGCGGGAAGCGCATCCGATGCAGGCTAAGAAGGAGTTGGCGCGGAGGATTGTAGGGGATTTTCACTCGGCGGAGGCGGCTGCGAAGGCTGCGGAGGATTGGGCGAAGCTGCGCGGTCGTGAACTGACGCCGGAAAATGTCCCCGACGACATCGAAGAGGTCAGAGTTTCTTTCGATACCATTCGAGCACCTGATTCGCCGACACCGGGAACGGACTGGTTCGTTGTGATTCGGTTAGATCGACTCTTAGTCATTTGCGGATTGGCAGATTCAAATACTGATGCAGCGAGGAAACTCAAAGCCTCTTCCGTTGAATTGCTGAAGCAAGATGGGTCTCATGGAGAAATCTACAAGGCACCTCATCTTCCCATCAGGTTCTATCCAATGAACATAAGATTGGTCATCCGAGTCGGGAAGAAGGTGAAGTCTGCGGTCATTGGGGGCTTCGGCGAAGGTTAGGTAGGGCGAACCCATCTCAGCGGTTCAGTTAGGGCAGACGCCCCGGGGGCCGGTTGCCCCTACATGGGTTGTGCTAGGCTCGACCGCGCACATGCGCGCTGCTGCGATCTTCGGGCTGGGATGTTCTCTGGAGAACCTCAAGCCCTTTCAAACCGACCTTACGATCGACTGGCGCATCGGGATGCCCGCGGGTGCCGATTCGGCTGACGTCATTCTGCTCTTCGGGGGCGACGGAACCATTCATCGTCACCTTAGTCAGTTGTTGAAGCTTGGGGTGCCGGTGCTGGTTGTGCCGGCTGGCAGCGGCAATGATTTTGCCGGCGCACTTGGGCTGCGGCGCGTGCGCGATTCGCTCGCGGCTTGGCGGGGCTTCTGCTCCGGACGCGACAATTTGCGCACGATCGATCTTGGAATTATTTCGCCCCTCGGCGCTGACGCGGGCGGGGCGCCCGCTCCACACTATTTCTGTAGCGTGGCTGGTCTGGGGCTGGACGGCGAAGTGGCCCGGCGTGCTAACGCGTTGCCGCGCTGGGTGCGCGGGCACGGGGGTTATGCGTTGACCCTGGTTCCAACTCTTTTTCGCTTCGCCGCGTTTCCCATGAAAATTTCGACTTCGGACGACGGCACGGGCTGGACTGCTCGTAGTAATCAGCCTACGATGCTCGCGGCGTTTGCCAACACTTCGACCTACGGCGGCGGAATGAAGATTGCGCCGGGGGCGCGAATGGATGACGGGCTACTTGATGTCTGCGTGATTGGCGGTGTCGATCCCTTTAAGCTTGCTTGCCTGTTTCCTACGGTCTATTTTGGCCGGCATCTCGGCATCCGCGAAGTGGAGTACTTCCAGGCGGCGCGGGTACGCGTGGAAACAGAGACGCCGTTCGACGTGTATGCCGATGGCGAATATGTTTGCCGGACGCCGGTTGAGGTAAGCGTTGCGCCAGCTGCGCTGCGCGTAATTGTTGGCTCGAAAAGTCGAGAGCTTGTTTGACAGGCGCATCAGTTCGCTGCATGGTTTCAGGCTATGATCAGATTCCCGCAATTGCTGCTGGTGCTGGCGATGACCCTGGCGCCGCTTCATGCGCAAACGCACTGGAAGCTGGTTTGGAGCGACGAGTTCAACGGAGCGGCGGGAGCAGCGCCCGATCCCACTAAGTGGACTTATGACCTGGGCGCGAGCGGGTGGGGAAACCAGGAACTTGAGAGTTACACCGACAGCCGCGAAAATTCCTTTCTCGATGGCAAGGGCCATCTTGTAATTCGGGCCCTGCGCTGTGCTCATGGCAAGTACACGTCGGCGAGGCTCAAGACTGAGGGCAAGTTTTCTACTCGGTATGGGAGGATTGAAGCTCGCATAAAACTTCCACGGGGGAAGGGGATCTGGCCGGCATTCTGGATGCTGGGCGCGGACATAGGCTCCGTAGGCTGGCCGGCCTGTGGGGAGATCGACGTCATGGAGAATATTGGGCGCGAGCCACGGCTCAATCATGGCTCGCTCCATGGGCCGAATTACCCCGCTGCCGGCATCACGGCCGCGTATGAATTGCGCAGTCGACGTCCCTTGTACAAGGCCTTTCATCAGTTCGCAATCGAGTGGTCTCCGGACAAGATAGAGTTCCTGGTCGACGGAGTTGCGTATGAAACCGTGACTGCCGCGTCTCTTCGGGGCACGAATTGGGTTTTTAACCGGCCCTTTTTCTTTCTGTTGAATGTTGCGGTGGGCGGGGATTGGCCGGGGAATCCCGACGGCACAACTGTATTTCCGCAGGAGATGGCGGTCGATTATGTGCGGGTTTGGAAGTTGGAGGGATCGGAGTAGCTCTCTCACCCGCCCGGTCTTTCACCCGTGCGGTCTTTGCCGGTGCTAAACTTTCCTCATGTCTGAGAAACGTTCCCACACCTTGCTCTGGATTCTGATCGGGGGAGGAGCATTCTTCCTCTTTGTGCTGGCTGTGTTTTCGCTGGTTTACCTGACGCTGCATGCCGGGACCACGGATGCCGGATTCAGCGGCTTCGGCGACCGCATTGGGGTGGTGGACCTGGACGGTGTGATCCTGTCGCCGCAGCCGGTGGTCGGGCAGCTCAAGAAGTTTGCCGACGATTCTTCCATCAAGGCGATCATTTTGCATGTGAATTCACCGGGCGGGGGCGTGGCGGCTTCGGAAGAGATTTATCGCGAAGTGAAACGCATTCGCGAGGAGAAAAAGAAACGCGTGGTGGTTTCCATTGAGAGCGTGGGCGCCAGCGGCGCGTATTACGTGGCGTCCGCGTCGAACAAGATTTATGCCGACCAGGGCAGCATTGTGGGTTCGATCGGCGTGATCGCGGAGTGGGTGAACTACGGCGACCTGTTGAAGTGGGCGAAGCTGAAGAGTGTCGTGATCAAGACCGGCGAATTCAAGGACACTGGCAGTCCTGTCCGCGATCTCACTCCGGCCGAGCAGGCTTACATGCAGTCGCTGATCGACAATATGTTCGGGCAGTTTATTCAAGCCGTGGCCGATGGGCGCGGGATGAAGTTCGACGATGTCAAAGCCATTGCTACCGGAAAAGTTTGGACCGGCAAGGAAGCTCTGTCGATGAAGCTGATTGACGACACCGGCGACTTTGAGGCGGCCGTGAAGGATACGGCGAAATCGGTGGGCATCTCAGGGGAACCGGTACTGGTGCGGCCGGATAAAGATCGCAAGACAATGCTCGATTTGTTGACCGGCGACCTTTCACAGTGGATCCCCAGCCGCGAAAAGATGCTGGAGGAGCAGGTTGGATTTTTCTACCTGTGGAAGTAAGGAAACAGGTCTTGGATGTCAGGTGGTAGGTTCCGGGCCCACTCTGCCCTCATGCGGCCCAGGGCCTGACGCCTGAAACCTGACCCGACTCTCCCCGATGACTTGCGTACAACCCCTGAAATTTGAGAAGGTTATGCAGGGTTCCGATACGGGACCGACGCCGTCGCCGGCAAGCGAAGGGACATTATGACGAAAGCCGACTTGATTGATGAAGTCTCGCGTTTAGCGGAACTTACGCGCAAAGACAGCGAAGTAATCGTGGAAGCGATCTTTGATAGCGTGGTGCGGTCGTTGCGGGCAGGCGACAAAATTGAGATACGCGGCTTTGGCAGCTTCCGCACGCGCCAGCGCAAGGCGCGCATGGGCCGCAATCCCAAGACCGGCGAAAAGGTCGAAGTGCCCGCCAAGAAGATTCCTTTCTTCAAGCCCAGCAAAGAGTTGAAGGATCTGGTGAATGAGGGAATCGCCGATGCGGCTGCGGCTCCGCCTTCGACGGCTCCTACTGCTTAGCGGGCCGCTGCTCCACTAAATACAAGTCTGCAACCTTCAGAGCTAGCTCCTCGGGATTCGTGTCAGCACGGTTGGTGAGGATGATGATGGTCAGCTGGTCATCCGGGAAACGCTGGATTGTGGTACGAAAGCCAATCGTCTCGCCGTTATGTGACATGCGCCTGTGGCCCTGGTAGGGATCGAGAAACCATCCAAAACCGTAGCTTACGGTTGTGCCCTCGGGAGATTTCGCCGGTCCATCTGTGGGTTGCACTGGAGTGAGGGCCGGCTGCATCTCGGCTTCACTCAACAGAGAGTGAAGGCGCAGAGCACGATCCCATTTGGTCAGGTCATCGAGTGAAGAGTAGATGCCTCCGTCGCCGAGGACGGCGGATGTGGGGCTCTGGTCGGTCTCTTGCCAGGCGCGGTCTTCCTTCTTCGTGTGGCCGTAGGCGCGGTGCGGCACTTCGTTCTTGCCCTTCTCGTAGGCCAGTGTGTTTGTCATTTTCAACGGCGTGAAGATTCTCTCCTGAAGGAATTCGCCAAAGGGTTTGCCCGATACTTTTTCGACGATCATCGCCAGCACGGCATAGCCTGAATTGCTGTACTCCCACTTCGTGCCTGCCGGAAACTTCACACTGGTTTGCTGCTCGAGTAGCTTGAGAACACCGGCATCGTGGATTTGCGGAATCTTTTCCGGTGGCGTGTCGGGATATTGCTGCGACAGAAGGTCCTCGTAGTCTTGAAGGCCGGAGGTGTGATTCAGTAGATTGCGTACTGTGATCGAGTTGCCGTATGCGGGGAATTCGGGAAAGAAGTGGGTGAGGTGATCGTCATAGCTGAGTTTGCCGTCGCGTGCCAGCAGCATGATGCACGCCGCCGTGAATTGCTTGGTGAATGAGGCGAGGCGGAAGTTGGTGCGTTCATCGATCTTCTGCAGCGTGCGCAGGTCGGTGACTCCGTATCCGCGGCGAAAGACCACCTGGCCGTGATGAACTACCAGGGCGGCAGCACCTGGAGCTGTGCCGGACTTCAGGCTGGCGAATACAGCGTCGATCTGGCTGGACGATACTTGGCCGGACGATGCTTGGCTATGCGCTGGAGCTGCGTGGATGAGCAGACACAGCAGGGGCAGGAAGCTTGCATTTGTTGGTCGCAACATATCGCTATCTCTACTCCTGGGACTTTCGTTTGACGGGCACGGGTTATTAGAGACCCTTGACCTTTCTAAGAGGAGGCTGCTCGTCGCGGATTCCCACCACCGCCATCATTCGTCCGGTTTTGCCTTTTTCTGCGCGGTATGAAAACAGCAAGTCGGTGCGGCAGTTGGTGCATAACGGTGAGGCTTCGATGCTTCTTGCCGGCACACCCGCGGCCGATAGTTGCTGACGATTGGCTTCCACTAGGTCGAGAAAAATCTTCTTCGGCAATTCACTGTGGCCGGGGGGACGAGCTGTGAGGAACAGCATGGGATATTTTTCGCGCACCGGATCGCGCTCTTCGGCCTCCCGGAATAATTTTGCGGCATAGCCGAACTGCGACTCGAACTGGTCGCGAACCTCCTTGCCAACCTGATAGCAGCAGCCATGAATGCCGGGGCCAATCGCGGCCCTGAGATCCCCGGGCCGGGTGCCGAAGCGGCGGCGCATCTCGCCTACTCCCTTCTCGACAATGCGCTTCAACGTCCCCCGCCATCCGGCGTGAAACACGCCTACGGCGCGGCGTTTGGGGTCAACAAGAACGATGGGCAGGCAATCGGCAGTCTGAATCGCAAGCAACAATCCTGGGGTCGAGGTGATGAGGCCGTCGCCAACGAGCTGGGATTTGGAATGAGCCTCGACGAACAGAATGGCGTCGGAATGAATCTGGCGCGGGGTGACCAGCGGCCAGTTGGCGGCGGCGAGTTCGCGCGAGAATGCGGCACGGTTGCGCTCGACGGCGGTTTTGGAATCGTCAGGAGTGAATCCCAGGTTGAGTGCGTGGCCGCCGTAGGCGCGCGAAGATCCTCCCGTGCGCGTGGAAAATCCGTGCACGAGCCGGGGAATTTTGGTGAGGTTGGCGGCGTGAAGAATATTGAGTTTGGCTTGCTTGGGAACTTTCTTGGGGATCTGCCTGGGAACGCGCTTGGAAACCGGGGTCGGCACCCGTCCATGTTACCCGAAGCAACCGGGGGGAGCCGTCGCGGACCGAAATCATCCTCGTGGGCTTCATCTGATAGGCTACGCTGAGTTTTTAACTTCCACGCATGCGAGAGCGTTTGAATCGCCGCCGTTTTATGAAAAGGGCAGCCTTGGCGGGAGGGGGCGGGTTGCTCGGCGTCGCTGGACTGAACCAGATTTCTCCCAGGATTTGGCGTGAACCGTCGGGGTTTGAACCTAACCGCAGTTATTGGGCGCGAAGTCAGCCGCCGCAAAATCCGCCGTTGATGGAAGATACTGCCGCGGATGTGGCGGTGGTCGGCGGCGGCTTA
Source organism: uncultured Acidobacteriaceae bacterium (assembly GCA_963800575.1). Lineage (GTDB taxonomy): Bacteria > Acidobacteriota > Terriglobia > Terriglobales > Acidobacteriaceae > Sulfotelmatobacter. The sequence continues at coordinate 95,766 of CAWDBN010000012.1, read as the reverse complement.
ACCGGACTTTCCGCCGCCTACTACATCCGCCAGTTGTCTCCGCAGAAGCGCGTTGTGGTTTTGGAAGCCCGTGGCTGCGGAAACGGGGCCTCAGGACGCAACGGGGCGATGGTGCTGACCATGACGGAAGACCGGTATATGCAGTTCAGCTCTGCGCCCGCCGTTGACAAGCTGATCTATGACTTGACTGCTGAGAATATCGGGAGGTTGGCGGAGCTCAGTGTTGAGACCGGGATCGACTGCGAATTGGAAACCAATGGCGCGCTGCAAGTGCTGCTCACTGCCGACGACGTAAAGGCGGCAAAGGACTATGTTCAGCAAGCGCGATCACTCGGCATGCCGGTTGAGTTCTGGGACAAACAGCAACTCGCGAGCGTGATCGGCACCGAGGCTTATGAAGGCGGTTTCTTTGACCCCAGTGGCGGACAGGTGCATCCGATAAAGCTGGTGCACGTGTTCAAGGCCGCTGCGGAGAACGCCGGAGCGGAGATTTACGAAAACACTCCGGTGGAGAACATCGTGGAAGGGCCAGAGCACGTTCTGCATACTGCAGACGGGCATTCGATCAAGGCGAAATCGCTGGTACTGGCAACCAACGCCTTCACTTCGCGGCTGGGATTCCTTTCAAACGCGATTGTGCCGGTCCGGGAGTACGTCGCCGTCACAGAGTCGTTGAGCGAGCCGAAGCTCGCCGAGATTGGATGGATCAAGCGAGTTCCGTTTAACGACAGTCGTACTGAAGTCTTCTATCTGGGCCTGACCCGAGACAATCGGATCCACATCGGCGGCGGCAGTCCCCGTTACGTCTTCAATAATGGGATGGCTGATGCCAGCAAGGATGCTTCCCATTTTGCGCAGCTCCGGAGCGAGCTGATAAGAATTTACCCCAAGCTGTCGGGCATAAAGTTCGAAGCAGGTTGGGATGGAGTGGTTGACTGGTCGATCGACGAGGCGCCTTCGGTTGGCCGCATTGGGAGGTATAAAAATATCTTCTACGGACTCGGTTACAGCGGGCATGGAGTGAACCTGACTTCGGTGTTCGGCAGAATCATCGCCGATCTGGAAGCTGGGCGTGAAGAACTGTGGAAGCAGTATCCGTTTCTCAATGCCGGTTTCGACTACGTTCCGAACGAGCCTTTCCGCTGGCTGGGTGTGAAAGCCGGGCTGGCGTGGTATCGGCTGACGGAGTCTTAGAACGCGGCTTGAGTGCGTCGGCCCAGCGTCGCCGCACCCCGGCGAGAAACTTTTCCTTGTCGGCACGCATTTGCCTTACCAGTGCCTGATTGTCAGTATCTTCGTGAGCGGCTGCCCAGAGCACCATCTCCGTAAGAACTGGCGCGAGATCGATTCCTTTCCCGGTGAGCAGGTAAATCACCTTGCGGCGGTCGGATGGGTCCGGTTCCGTGGTGATGATTCCGTAGGCGGCGAGCTTCTTCAGGCGGTCGGCCAGGATATTCGTTGCGATCCCCTCATAACATTCCAGAAATGTTTTGTAGGTGCGGGCGCCCTGAAGCATCATGTCGCGGACGATCAATAGGGACCAGCGATCGCCCAGCATTTCCACGGAAGCGTTCAGCGGACATCCGGACCTGCGCTTTGGGGCTGGCTTCTTTCGGGTCATTCTTAATATATTGTGAAATACTTACTTGCACTTCGCAAGTTAAATGTGAATACTGTTCGCTGCGCCGCAGGGCATAGATAAGTGGCGGAGACGAATGACTATGAAAGCAAGAGACACGAACATGAAGGTTATGGGATGGAAGAAAACGACTTTTGCCTGCGTCTTGTCAATCGCCGTCCTACCCAGCAGTGCAGCAGCTCAAGACAAGCCTAAGGAACCCGCGAGGGAAGTGCATACAGTAGACGCTTCCACACCGCGCGAGCGGCAGGTCGAACTCGCGTTGAGCGCAGCCCCAGCCGAGGTATCGAGTAAGGCCACAGTCTATATTTTGGGGCTCAAAGGCTACGAGAAAGTTCGCGAAGGCACTAACGGTTTCAGTTGTTTGATTGAGCGTTCATTTAAGGGGACAACGCAAACTTCGTCAGCGCCGGCTTGTTTCGACGCCGAAGGCAGCCGAACGATTATGCTTGCTTACCTGCGTAGAGAAGAACTGCGGGCACAGGGCAAGTCAGAGGCAGAGGTCAAGGATGACATCGCGGAGGGATATAAGGATGGCCGCTTCAAAGTTCCCGGCCCGGGTTTCCTTTACATGATGTCGAACGAAAACTATGTCTATGATGACCAGTCCAAGAAAAGCGGTTTCGTGCCTCCGCATCTAATGTTCTATGCGCCCTACAAGACCGCGAAAGACGTGGGATATGACTCGGTATCGCCCACAATGGTGCCTTATCTGACGGGGAGCGGGGTGGGGCCGGAATCATTGCTGGTCGTAGCCGCGGAAAAGCCGTCGCAGGGTGACTCCACTGGGGATTCACATAAGCACTAGATTCACATAAGCACTAGGGGAGGGCTTGGTGGCGATGGGCATGTTGGTAGCCCTCGAGGAACTCACCCCCGAATCACAGGAGAAAAACCTATGAGGCGCAAGATAGTCAGGACAATCGCACTGGGAAGTTTCGTTCTGGTTGGCGTACTGGGGGCGTGGAGGCAAGCGCCGGCGCAGGACGCTAAAGCATCGTATCCGATCATGGCGCCGGTTGACCAGTATCTGATGGCGGATCGAAATGCTGAGATAGCACTGGCACGCAGCGCGGCTCCGGACGCCATCTCACGGGATGCCGAGGTCATGGTCCTCGGACGGAATGGTTACGAAATCGCGGTCCAGGGCAAGAACGGTTTCGTGTGCGTCGTGGAGCGAAATTGGATGGGCCCATTCGAGGGCGATGGTTCCGACGGCTTTTGGAACCCTAAAACTCGAGGGCCGGTCTGCTTCAATCCGCCAGCTGCCCGCTCCATCCTGCCAATTACCATTAAAAGGACGGAGATGGTCCTGGCCGGTCAATCCAAAGCACAGATCTTCGAAGGCATGAAGGCATTCGTAAAGCAAGGGCTGCCGCCCCTGGAGCCTGGAGCCATGTCCTACATGATGTCGAAAGAGCAGCACCTTAGCGATGGCGCTCACCCCAGCTGGATGGCCCACCTGATGTTTTACACGCCATTCATGGATGGTTCCGTTTGGGGCGCGGATCTGCCCCACACTCCCGTCATGCTGAATCCGCAGTTCCATGGCAATCCGGAACCAATCGACGTATTCATGATTCCCGCAGGCTGGTGGTCGGATGGAACGGCGGACCCGGTCAAGTCGGATTAGCAAAGCGAGTGAGTCCAACCTGGCATCGCGGGACGGCTTTTTCGAAAGTCGGAGGAGGAATTAGACTAGGTGATCACGGAGTGGGTTTATTTGAAGATGGGAGCAGACGATGAGTAAGGTGCGGGTGTTGGTGGGTACGCGCAAGGGCGCGTTTGTGTTGACGGCGGATGGCAAGCGGGACAAGTGGGAGGTGAGCGGTCCGCATTTTGCGGGCTGGGAAATTTATCACATGAAGGGATCGCCTGCCGATCCCGACCGGCTGTATGCGTCGCAGTCGAGCGGATGGTTTGGACAGATCATCCAGCGCTCGGACGATGGCGGCAAGAGCTGGCAGCAGCCGGGAACGCCGCCCGGGGAACCGGCAGCGCCGGGGCCTCCGAAGGCCGCCAGCAACAAGTTCGTCTACGACGCGTCTGATGCAACCGGCAAGCCGCTCACCACGCATCAGTGGTATGACGGCACGCAGCATCCCTGGGAATTCAAGCGGGTGTGGCATATGGAGCCCTCGCTTACGGATGCTGACGCCGTTTATGCAGGGGTGGAAGACGCGGCGATTTTTCGTTCGACTGACGGCGGCGAGAACTGGCAGGAACTTTCCGGGTTGCGCGGGCACGGCACCGGACCCAAGTGGCAGCCGGGCGCGGGAGGGATGTGCCTGCACACGATTATTCTCGATCCCAGCAATCCGAAGCGGATGTGGATTGCGATTTCGGCGGCGGGCGCGTTTCGCACTGACGATGCAGGCGGGAGCTGGAAGCCGATCAATCGCGGGTTGTATTCCAAATACATTCCGAACCCCACGGCCGAAGTTGGGCACTGCGTCCACCACGTTGCGATGAATCCGAAGCGCCCTGGCGTGCTTTTTATGCAGAAGCACTGGGACGTGATGCGCAGCGATAATGCTGGCGATTCCTGGCAGAAGATCAGCGGCAACCTGCCCACTGACTTTGGATTCGTGATCGACGTGCACGCGCACGAGCCGGAGACAATTTATGTGGTGCCGATCAAGAGCGACGCGGAGCATTTTGTACCCGACGGCAAGCTGCGCGTGTTTCGCAGCCGGACCGGCGGCAACGAGTGGGAGGCGCTGACCAAAGGTTTGCCGCAGAGCGATTGCTACGTCAACGTGTTGCGCGATGCCATGGCGGTGGACTCTTTGGATAAGTGCGGAATTTATTTTGGCACCAGCGGCGGGCAGGTTTATGCATCGTCGGATGCTGGAGATAGCTGGGCTCCGATTGTGCGGGATCTTCCGGCGGTGCTATCGGTTGAGGTGCAGACGCTCGCGTGATCCGAGTCATACTTCCACAGCATCTGCGAACGCTGGCGCATGTTGGGAGCGAAGTAACGCTCGAAGTCAAAGGACTGATTACGCAGCGCTCGGTGCTGGACGCGCTGGAAGCCCGCTATCCCATGCTGCGCGGGACGATTCGGGATCAGGTCACGGAGGAGCGGCGGCCGTTTTTGCGGTTCTTCGCTTGCGAGGAAGATCTTTCACATGAGCCGCCGGATGCTGCGCTTCCTGACGCAGTGGCTTCCGGAGCGGAACCGCTTCTCATCATCGGAGCGATTGCTGGAGGCTGACCGTCAACTCTCCGTGTTAACATTTTACTTGTGCCTATTACCGATACCAGCGTAGAGGCTCAAGCTGTGCAGCTTCAGATTCACCGGGCAATGACTGAAGAACAGCGCCTCCTTTTGGCACTGGAGATGAGCTTGTTCGCTCGCACTCTTGCCAAAGAGCGTATTCGTCAAGAACATCCGGACTGGACGGATGGCGAGGTCGCACGAGAACTGCTGAGGCTGGCATTCCTGCCCGAGCCCCTGCCAGCGTGGCTGGATCGCCGTCTCGCAAGTCTCGCCTGATTCATTTGCTCGAGCCGCACTGCTCCGCTATAGTTTTCCTAGCCATGTTTGAGGATTTCACTGCTACCGACCGCTGGACCAAGAAGCCGGTGCACTGTGTCTATCAGGCGCTGATCGTGGCTATCGCTACACGTCATGCTGATGCCGTCGACGTCAAGTTTCTGGTCGACGGAAGAACCGTGTGGGTGGCGCTGCCGCATCCGGCGTGGGTGGAGTACAAGAACCGCACGGGCAAGGCGATCACGGATTCTCTCGCCGTCGAGATTGCCGGGCATTACCTGAAAGCCGCGCTGCAGGCCGGCGAAGGCCTGGGGCGGGATATGTACTCGCTCACCATCGTGGAGACGCTCGCGCATCTGGACGCTGCTGTGGCCGCCATGCAGGCCGCAGTCTCCGCATAGCGCCGCCTCCACATAAGCATTTATAACGTTGCTTCCATCTGCAGGCCTTCGATCATATCGTTGAGCGTTTTCTGGGCGGCGTCGCGCTTCTGCTGCAAGTCGGCCACCTCGTGGTGCAATGATTGGACGTGGTCTTCCTGTTCATTGAGCTCACGGACGTAGCGGGCCAGGAGCACTTTTTCTTCCGCGCTGCCTTTCAGCGCTTTCATGTTTTCGCGGAGGCGCTGCTGATCTTCGGAGATCCCGGAAATTTTTGATTTGCGCGCGCCCATTTCCGCATCCAGTGCGGCGATGCTGTTTTTCTGCGCGAGCACTTTCCGCAAGGCCTGATCGATCTCCGGATTGATCATCTTTTGGGCCAGAAAGAATTTGATCTGATCGTCAGTGACATTCAATAGCTGAAAACTGGTCGTGACGGGACGGTATTCTTTCACCAGCAAGGTTTCGGTTTTCTTGGAGTCGACGGTGAGGCGGAAGCGGTGGAAGGAAGCGGAGCTTTCCGCCGGCTTCTCATCATCGGCGAGCTTCCAGCCCGGGCGCGCGGGATGCTCGATCACGATGGTCCGTTGCGCTGTATCGCGGTTGCGGATGGTATAAGTGTTTTCTTCGCGCTCTTGCGTCGACTGCGTCATCATGCCGTGGGCGATGAATACTTTGGTGACGCGCTGGCTTTCGGATTTTTGTTTGGCGTCGACCAGGACTCCGAGGTCGGCGGCGTAGGAGAGCAATCGCTTCTCGCCAGGCTTGATCGGGTCCATCAGGCCCTCACCGGCGAAGGCATCGCCTTCGAGCACGTTGAAACTGCCGCCGTCGAGGGTGAGTTCGCTCGAGTTGTCGAGCCAGAGAGCGCGCAGGACCGCACTTTGCGAAGGATTCCAGACGGAAACTTTTTCCGCGTCGATGCGGGCCTGCAGGATCGGGACCAGCGCGGACTGGTTCTTGCGGATGGTGACGCGGTCCTGGAGTTTGTATTCGAAGAGGTCGCCGAGGTCGCGGGTTTGAGCAGTCGTCGTGGCGGCTTCGAGCTGTTCGACATCCGCATTGAGCCACTGCTTGGAGTTTCCGGCGTTGGGCCGGGACGTCCCACCCCCAAAGCCGCCACCGCTGCCTCCGCCGTTAGCCTTGAGTGCCATAGGGGCGCTGCTGACCATTCCGCCCATAGAATCTCCGATTTGGCCACCTGGGATTCCGCCCGGAACGCCGCCGACCACGCCGACCGCCGGAGTGGCTTCTTCTAACGTGGCTTCATAGGTCTGCGGAGTGATCATTGCATTCTGGGGCAGCGGAACTACCGGACGCCGGGCGTAGTAAGGCTGCGATAGCTGCTGGACAAACGACTGCGGGGCGCCTGCCACCAGCGACAGTTCGACGTTCTTCCAGTCTTCGCCGACGGTGTTATCCACGATGGCCCAGCCTTGCAGCAAGGGCTTGCCATCGGTTGGGATCACGATCCGGTACGTGCTCTTCCATACCGGCACTTCGCTGATGTAGCTGACCAGCAGATTGCGTTCGCCTTGGCCGGCAGTGGAGATGGTCATGCGGCGGACATCCTGATCGCGGGTGGAGGCGACGAGGCTGAGGTATTTTCCGACTTCATCGTTCACATCTTTCTCGGCCACGCGGACGCTGGTGGTGGGAGTTAGATCGAAGACGCGTACTTCTCCGCTGTCGCTGACGATGGAAATCTGATCGACGGTAATCTTCTGGTCGCCTTTGATGGGAATTTCGCGCTCATCGATGCTGAGCAGGCGTCCGGAGGCGCTTTCAGATCCGCTGCGCACTTCGAGGCGCGCGCCGCGTAAGGCGTCGAGAAACTGGGCGGTGGTGGGGTTCTCGCCTACGGCGACATGCAGAGAACCGAGACGGCGCTCGAGAGGAGCGTTGGAGTTGTAGCTGACGCCGGTGATGCGTCCCTTGCCGAGATCGAGCACAGTCAGGGACTTCAGTACGTCATTCAGCTGAGCCGTGGTGAAATCTACGTTGACGTCCTGGCTGCCCCGCACCTGGCCGGCGTGTTCGAAGTAGCCGACGCCGTTCTTGTAGAGAATTACGCGGGTCACCGGTAGGCGTGCCGCGGCACCGGCGGCAGCGGCTGAATCCGAATCTTGACCAGATAAAGGCTGGCCAGATGAGAGTGTCGCGAGCAAGAAAAACAATGCTGCAGTTTTCAGAAAACGCATGGCTCCTCCGTTGAGCTGGGGGGCCGCTCGTCCTAAATAGAACGCAGCGTGAGGTCGTTCTTGCGCGCTGGGCGCGGCCCCTGCAGGGATTTAGACACCTGAGCGGAGGTCTCTGGAGCGGTGGATGCAAGCCGCGTGTTTTGAGATGGCTGGGGCTTTCAGCGGGAACTCTTTCGCGTGGGAGTGCGGAGCAGCGCTGCTGCTCAGGCTTTCTTGAGCAGCCGGCTGAGCCAGATCAGAAAGATGGCGCCGATGATCGCTACCACGATGGTGCCAATCAATCCTCCGGCGTAGATGCCGAGCGCGCCGAGGAGCCACCCCCCCACGACCGCGCCGACTATGCCGAGGACGATATCCATCGCTACGCCGTAGCCGCCGCCTTTCATGATCTTCCCGGCAGCCCATCCCGCGATCAGTCCAACCACTATCCACCAAATCAAGTTTGTGAGCATGTGATCCTCCTGTAAATTCGGGATGTCTGGCCGGCTCACGCTGCCGCGGCAAGCGTGTGAGGGGCAGACTAGTGAGCAGGAGCGGATCTGTCAAGCGCGGCTGCTGTGCGCGGTGTTGTCTGTGATTAAATCAAGTTATGTTTGCCCGCAAGATTCGCGTCGAGTACGAGGACCATGGCCAAAGGCTGCCGTGTCCGCTGAAGTGGCTGGACAGTTTCTCCATGCGCAATTTCACGAACGCCAGCGTGTTCGACGATACCTTGCCGGCCGGCGACGGGCGCATGGAGATTGGTAAGAATGTTCCTTTAGAACAGCTCCGCGATGCGATGGAGGACTGGTTCCGGCGCAAGAGTTATCTCCCCAAGGACTCTAAGTTGTTACTGGAAGAAATCTGAGGATCCGCCCAAGGTATCCGCATGAGATGTTGTCTGCTCCGCGGTTCCAAAATGGGAAGAGTTTACCCGTTTCAGAACTTTCGAGAGCGGTGGAGTTGCCCGGGTATGTTATTTTCAGAGGATAAGAGGATCCCCCAAAGGGGTGGCCAACAATTTGTACATAAAATTCTGAGGTACGGATGATGAGTTACCGATTGCAGCCCTTCCCCACATCCGGCACTCGCGAATCGCGCGCAGGTCAGCCCTTGGCTGAACCGTCGGGCGGTCCGCAGTTGAGGCCGGAAGATGCAAAGTTCTTCCGTTCGTGGTTCGTCTACGATTTCGGCCTGAAGACCACCCCACCCCGCGGCCGCTTCAACTGGAGTCTGGTCGCTGGACTCGGGCTGGCAACCACCGTCAGCGTCGGCTTTTGGGTGGGTGTGGGGCTGGTGATCGTTCGCTTCTGGAAGTAAGGGTCAGGCCGGCGCAGCTTCTCGAGATATTCTCGCTGTCGTCACTTGTCGTAGTGCAGGAGCGACATGACCTCGTAACCTTTTAGCTTTTCGCGGCCCTTCAGAAAATCCAACTCTACAACGAAGCCCAGCCCTGCGATCTCTGCGCCGAGCAGAGTGGCCAGCTTGGCCGTGGCTTCGGCGGTGCCTCCGGTGGCGAGAAGGTCGTCGACGATCAGCACACGCTGGCCTTTCTGGATGGCGTCCTTGTGCATCTCAAGCGAGTTGGTGCCGTATTCGAGGGCATAATCGAACCTCACGGTTTCGGCGGGGAGTTTGCCGACCTTGCGGACCGGAACAAATCCCGCGTTCAAGCGGTAGGCCAGCGCAGGGGCGAAGATGAAGCCGCGGGCTTCCATGCCGAGGACGAGGTCGACCTTCTGGTCGACGTAGTGCTCGGAAAGGCGGTCGACGAGCGTGGCCAGGCCGACTTTATTTTTCAGCAGGGTGGTGATGTCGTAGAAGAGGATCCCCTTCTTGGGGAAATCGGGAACTTCCCGAATCAGCTTCTTGAGTTGGCCGGCATTCATGCCTGAGTTGAGGGACAATCTACCACGCTCCTTTATTTCGAGGTTTCAGAGTTTCAGTGTTTCAAGGTTTCAAAGACAAGTGCGGGGGATTTTGCCTTGACGCTTTGAAACTTTGAAACTTTGAAACGTTGAAACCTGCCTCACCACGCTCCTTCAATGCGAAATGAAGTGACGCCGCCGGCCGGCTTGGCTTCAGATTCTTCGACCGCATCCACGCGAGCGGCGCGCGGGCCTTCGCGCAGGCGCGAACGCAGGCTGAAGAGTTGATCGCGGGTTCCCTGGGCGAGCACCTCGACGCTGCCGTCAGCGTTGTTGCGAACCCATCCCGCGATGCCGAGAATGTGCGCCTCGTGCTCCACAAACCAGCGGAAACCAACGCCCTGCACGCGTCCGCGAACCACGAAGCGGCGGGCTTCAAGAGCTTTTTCGGTGGAGGTCATGCTTCTTAACGATCTTGTCATCCTGAGCGGAGAATCAGCTTCGCGAACGCGAAGCTAAGTCGCAGTCGAAGGATCCCTATGATCTCAATGTCTTCCTGCAATTTCAAGGAATTCCGACCGCGACCGGGAGAATGCCTCGCAAGGTCCGTGGCCAGTCGGCACTGCAGGGATCCTTCGACTCCGCGAGAACCTCGCTTTGCGAGGTTCCCGCTACGCTCAGGATGACAATTACGCCCGCGACAAATACACGCCCTCGGCGGTATCGACTTTGATCTTCTCGCCCTCATTGATGAACGGAGGCACCTGCACCACTAGCCCGGTTTCAGTCTTCGCGGCTTTGGTCACGCTGGATGCGGTTGCGCTCTTCAGGCCGGGCTCAGTCTCGATCACAGTAAGCTCCACCGTCTGCGGGAGTTCGATGCCCACGGCCTTGCCGTCGAAGAATTCAACTTTGATCTCGAGGTTGGCGATGAGGTAATCGACGGCATCGCCCAGAACTTCTTTGGTCAGGTGCGTCTGCTCGTAGTTCGCCGTATCCATGAAGTAGTAGTTGTCGCCGTCGGCGTAGAGGAATTGCATGTCGACCTCGTCCACGTTAACCTTCTCGATGGGATCGGGCGAGCGGAAACGGTGTTCGAACATGGCTCCGGTGCGAAGGTTGCGCAGCTTGGCCTGGATGAAAGCGCGCAGGTTGCCGGGCGTGCGGTGTTCGACGCTGAAGACGGAGTGCAGATCATTGTTGTGCTTGATGATCATGCCGGGACGCAGTTGTGTGGCAGGGATCGACATCGCTTGAAACAATCTCCTCAAAAAATAAGTGCAGTTTGCAGGGCTGACGGAAGGCGGGCAGGCCACATTTTCCGCCGCACAAGGGCCGAAAAGTTATTTTACACTCAGGTCACGGGAAAGGAAACCTTCCCAGAGCTGCACTCATCGTAAGCGAGCGGCATTCGTCGCACTTGGGTAGGGCTCGCCGCCAACCTTGCCGAGGACTAGAATTGCGCTTGGCGAGATATTGCAGCCGGACGGAAGGATGTCCGGCGCTCCCGCCAAGTGGAAATGAGGTCACATCATGCGCTTTGGACGTTATGAATCTTCAGATGGAAACAACATAGGAACTGCGGTTACGTTCTTTCTGGTTGGACTGGGTGCGGGAGCGCTGGCAGCGCTAGCGCTTGCTCCGAAGACCGGCAAGCAATTCCGCCGCGACTTGAAACACGGCTACGACGAAGCCAAGGACACGCTGCAGGATTGGACGGAAGAAGCCAAAGACCGGGCACGCGACGCCAAGGAACGGGTGAAAGACGTGGCCGAGCGCGGCGTCGAAATGGCCGGAGACCTGCGGGACGCTGCGCGAGAGAAGGTGGAACCGCTGCGCCGGGCTGTCAATCGGGGGTAACAACGAAAATGTCGTCCCGAGCGACGCGAGGGATGACAAGGCTTCGCTCGGGACAAGGCTTCGCTTGGGATGACATGTGTTCAGTTCTCTCTAGTGAAAGATGGCGGCGAAAAACCTTCCGATCCGCCGAAGCACGGGATGGTGTTCGGAGTTCTCTTGAGCGCTGGGCGCGGGCGGCGGTTGTGCAACGGTTTCAAGGCGGGCGGGCCGGGCTGAAGATTCCATCACTGGCAGCGCTGCGGCCTCGTCAATAGGAACTGGGGCTGCCGAGCGTTGCTTGCCTCGGAAAACAAACGGAGCATCCACCAGGACGTGAATGTCATCCGGCTGCGAAGGCGGGAGGGGCCGGATTTCGGGTCCACTGGAAAGTGTCTGCGGCGCGTCGTTGCCGGGCTTCGCTCCGGTCGCAGGCAAAACGCCGTCGTCAAGGGTCGTCTTCCCTGGTAACTGGGCCGGCATCTCAGAATCCGGAACGATCGCCGGAGACTTATCTGTTTGGATCACTGGGACCGGCGCCGGGCAACCACACTCTACGGGGACTTGGGTGTCAACCTTGTCGATGCGCCCCCAATGAAACATCGCCTGCTCGGTGGGTTTCACCTGATAGATGCGGTCGCCTATCAACTCTGAAACGATGGCTGAAGAGCGGTTGCCCGCCAGTGTCCGCACGCAAGTGTTGCCGTGCGCGTCGGCGCTGACGGCGTAGTCAAACTCTCCCGGGCCGGCGAACAGGATGCGGAAATCGGGAGTGAGCAAAGTGTCGGCTGAGTCCTCGAGTGCGTAGTGCGTCTCCAGCGCGCCGGTGCTCAGGGCGAGCATCAAAGCCTCGGCGTTCTTCGAAGGCGTCATGGAAACCGTGGTCCCGGGACAAACGCGGACCTCGCCTCCTCGCGACAAATACAATACCGCGGTATCACTGCCAGCAGTCAGGGATGAACCTGCCGCGAGGCGCTTGCCCGCCAGCACGACCTCGCCGATCCCGCTGCTGACCGGCACGACCGCCGGCGTGGCAGATGGAGTCAACGACAGCACCTGTGGCGGCTGGGAGGGTGGCTTCTTGCTGGCTGCGTTTGTGTCTTCGCTGGGGTCTGCGTTCGGGTCGGGGCGAGGTTTCAGCCGCACCATCAGCCGGTTGCCTGCGGCGTCCCAGGTGTAAGCGTATGGAACCAGGAGGTCGAGCACAACTCTGGCGATGGGAGGATCCTTCTGGTACTGCTCGGTGCGGAGGGTAAGAATGTTTTCCTGCAGGACGGGAATGCGCTTGTGCAACTGTCCGAGGCGTGCATTCGATAAATCAATGACCAGCCGCGGAGGCGAATCCAGCAATTGAATGGCGGGTACCAGGGGGTGAGTAGAAACAATTTCAACTACAGGCACGCCCCCCTCATGCACCACGCGCACACTGCTGACGACGGCGGCTTCCGGGTTGGGAGGATTTGTCGTCTGAGATTCCGGAGCCTGCGGCCATGCTCTTGCGACCGCCAGCGCCGCCAGCATAATGCTAACAACTTGAATGCCAGATCGCGGCAAGCAAATCCTCGCGAAGATCGAAGTAGTGCCGGGCCCCTGAAGGAACCTTATCACTTGTCAGGAAGGGAATGAAGCGGTGTGTGAAACGAGTGGCAGGGCGTGGGAATGCTCCCAATGCTCGATCTCGATCATTTCGTCAAGAAGTCGGGCCCCACAGCGCGACCTGTGCCGGAGCGCTGCCCCCGGGAATTTGGGCGATTTCCCAGGATCCGACTTTAGCTCTGCGGAAGGAACTCGTACTCTTCAATGACCGCGGCCACTGCCATTTTGCCGTCTGTGCTGCCGTCTTCGATGCGGACTACGCGTCCTTTGCACTGTACTCGGATACTCTCTGTTAGCGTGATTTCCGGCGGCAGGGTCAGAGTGAAACCGATGGGCGACCCTTGCGCGATGGGTGAGTCGAGGTAAAGGCTGATGCCGCGCGCGCTGACGTCGCGGATTTGAGCCGGTTCACCGTGGCCAGAGTCTCCATCGCGGGCTACGGCTACCGGGATCCGCAGTGCGAAGCGTCGTGCAGCCCTTTTTTCTTGCTGGGCTTCTGCCATTTCTTACTCCAAAGCTAATAAAGTGGCTTTCAACTTATCCCAAGAATGACTGGGGCAGCGTGTTCCGTCAATACCACCGTTGGGGACGGGGATGGCCCGTTCCGGCTAAACTGTAGCTCGGATGGTGCCCGTGGTCTTCGTTCTTGACAACTACGATTCTTTTACCTACAACCTGGTCCAGTACATCGGGGAGCTGGGCGCGGAGGTTGAGGTTCGCCGCAATGACCAGGTGACCGTTGCAGAGGTCGAGGCTATGCAGCCGGAGCACATCGTGATCTCGCCTGGTCCGTGTACGCCGCAGGATGCCGGCATCAGCATTGATTTGATCCGACACTTCGCCGGTAAACTGCCGGTTCTTGGCGTCTGCCTCGGACATCAGGCTATAGGCGCGGCTTTTGGCGGCAACGTCGTGCGGGCTCCTCATCTGATGCACGGCAAGACCAGCGCTGTCACCCACGATAACAAAAGCATCTTCCACGGCCTGCCCATGCCTATGACGGCCACGCGCTATCACTCGCTCATCGTGGAAGAGAAAGATCTACCAAGTGTATTAGAGGTCAGCGCCTGGACGACGGAGAAAGACGGGAGCCGCACAATCATGGGACTGCGGCATAAAAAGTTCGCTGTTGAAGGGGTGCAGTTTCATCCTGAGAGTGTGCTAACGGATTCGGGAAAGAAGCTGGTGGCAAACTTTCTGCACGACGTAAGTGCCACTGATCACTGACCACTGCCCCTGGCCATCTCCACCGCTCGTAGCAGCGCCTGCGCCTTGTTCATCGATTCCTCGAACTCTTTTGCCGGGTCAGAATCGGCTACAATCCCTGCTCCCGCCTGCAGATAGGCGTGCTTGCCTTGCATGAGCATGGTGCGAATGCCGATGCAGGAATCGAGGTTTCCGGCAAAATCGGCGTAGAGCACTGATCCCCCATAGATGCCGCGGCGCACCGGCTCCAGTTCTTCGATGATCTGCATGGCGCGGACCTTGGGTGCGCCACTGAGCGTGCCCGCGGGGAAGCAGGCCGCGAACGCGTCGATTGCGCCGAGACCCTTACGCAGCGTGCCTTCGAGCGCCGAGACCAGGTGCATGACGTGGGAGTAGCGCTCCACATACATCAGATCTTTCACTTTGACTGAGCCGTACTCGCTGACGCGGCCGAGATCATTGCGCCCGAGATCGACCAGCATGACGTGCTCGGCGCGTTCTTTTTCGTCAGTGCGCATCTGCTGCTCGAGGCGCTGGTCTTCGGCCTCGTCACGGCCGCGGGGATGGGTGCCGGCGATGGGGCGGTATTCCAGCTTGCGTCCGGTGACGCGCACCAGCATCTCGGGGGAAGAGCCGAGAATCTGTGTCTCTCCCATCCGCAGGAAATAAAGATAGGGCGAAGGGTTCACCTGGCGCAGGGCGCGGTAAAGATCGAACGGCTCGATACCGGGGACGAAGTCGAGCCGCTGCGAGAGCACGACTTGAAAGATGTCGCCTGCGGCAATGTATTCCTTGCAGCGCTCGACGCTGCGCAGAAACTGCGCGCGCGTGGTTCCGGCATGGATTTTGAGCTTTCCCGGCTTTGCCTTGACGGATTTGCGCCACATCGCCGGGCGCAATCCAGCCGCCAATTTTCTTTCGAGCGCGGCAATGTCGCGCACTGCCCGGTCGTAGGCACTCCGGGGACTCTCCCGCGAAACGTCCGCCGCGGCCATGATATGAATCTGGTGGCGCAAGTGGTCAAACGCCAGCAGGCGATCGAAGAACATCAGTTCACAATCCGGCAGAGAGAGATCGTCTTTCGCATGCTCGCCTATGTTTTCCAGTTGCCGCACTACGTCGTAGGAAAAATAACCAACCGCTCCGGCAGTGAACGGAGGCAGGCCGGGAACCGCGGCCGGCTGGTGCTCGCTCAGCAACAGCTTCACGAACTCGAACACGTTTCCCTGGTGCCGTTCGCGGTGCCGTCCGCGTTCAATCTCGATGGCCGAACCCCGCGCCTGCAGGCACATGTAAGGCCGGGCTCCCAGGAAGGTGTAACGGCCGATCTGCTCGCCGCGCTCGACCGACTCCAGCAGAAACGCGTGTGGTTCCTTGTCGGCGATGGCGAGGAAGGCCGAGACGGGCGTGAGCAGGTCGGCGCTTACTGACTTCACCACCGGCACCAGCGTGGCCGACCGGGCCAGGCGGGAAAATTCCTTGAATTCGGGATAAGGCATGCGAAGAGTTAAGGACGAGACTCGCCAGACGCAGGCACTGCCTCGCGGTTCATTATAGGGGACTCGGTATAGGAGAGTCGCCACCTGGGCGCGGGTGCCTGTGACGCTGGCCGTCGTCCCAGAGGTCGTCTCCGTCTCAGAGGTCGTCCCAGAGTACTTTCGTACTTACCGCGAAAAAACTGCGAAATAGTAGTCTGTGAACCAACACGGCAATTGACGGACGCGGCGCATCGTCGCAAGATACCAAGGATAAGCCGGAAAACAGCCCTCGTGCGGCCGGGGAGCCTATGCGGATCAAGTTCTGGGGCGTACGCGGTTCCACGCCCACCCCACAACCCGAGAACATGCGTTATGGAGGCAACACCTCCTGCGTGGAAGTGCGCCTCGGCGACCGCATCTTCATTTTCGATTGCGGAACCGGGTTCCGCGTGCTGGGCCAGCAACTGCAAAGCGAGTTCGGGGAAAAGCCATTTTCGGCGCACGTGTTCGTTTCACACTTTCATTGGGACCACATTCAGGGCATGCCGTTCTTCCGGCCGTTATATGCCAACGCGGAGAATCGGTTCCTCTTCCAATGCTCGAGCCGCACTCGCAGCCTGAAGCAAGTCCTGGGGGACCAGATGGCCGCGCCCTACTTTCCCGTGGACATCGGGCAGATGCAGGCCCAGCGCGATTTTTACGACATCGAAAGCGGACGCGTTACGATCGAGGACGGTGTCCAACTGCAGACCGCGTGGCTGAATCACCCTCAGGGATGCATGGGCTTCCGCCTGGAAACCAAGGATGGAATTCTCGTCTACGCCACCGACAACGAACCCGGGGATGCGGCATTCGACAAAGCCGTGCGTAAGCTGGCCGAAGGCGCGGACGTGCTCATCTACGATGCACAGTATCTTCCCGAGGAATACGAAGCGCGGCGCCGGGGATGGGGACACAGCCACTGGCGCGAAGCCGTCAATGTGGTGATGGAGAGCGGCGCTAAAGAGCTGGTGTTGTTCCACCACGATCCCGACCACACCGATGTGGTAATCGACAAGGTGGTGACGGAAGCGCGGAACTACTATCCCAAAGTACGGGCGGCCGCCGAGGGGATGGAGATTAACCTGAAAAACGGAAAGCGCTAGCCGGCAGGATGCCGGCGCTACGATCCGGCTGCCTGCGTCACGGTGGCACATCGCCAGACACCCCTCCACCCTTGCTTCCCGGCCTTCCCGGCTCATATACTCTGAACGTTTGCCTGATCACGTTGGGAACTCGTCCCGGCGTCGGCTAACATCTTGAATCGCAATCATCCCGGAGACCACTCTTATGACCACGATGGCTGCCCCACCGCATGTCGACAAGGAAAGCAATCCATGGGAATCGCAGCGGGCGCGTTTTGACCTGGCCGCGCAGAAGCTCAATCTGGATGACGGCCTGTGGCGGGTTCTGCGCTATCCCAATCGCGAGTTGACGGTCTACATCCCGGTGCAGATGGATGACGGTCATCTCGAGGTCTTCACCGGATTCCGCGTCCAGCACTCGATTGCGCGCGGTCCGGCCAAAGGCGGCATCCGCTACGCGCCTGACGTTACGCTCGACGAAGTGAGAGCCCTGGCGAGCTGGATGACGTGGAAGTGTGCGGTGGTCAACATTCCTTTTGGTGGGGCCAAGGGCGGAGTGATTTGTGATCCGCACAAGATGTCGATGGGCGAGATCGAGCGCATGACGCGGCGCTACACCTCGGAACTGATTGAATTCATCGGGCCGGAAAAAGACGTGCCTGCTCCCGACGTCAACACCAACGAACAGATCATGGCATGGATGATGGATACCTACTCCATGCACATGCGGCAGACGGTGACGGCCGTGGTGACCGGAAAGCCGATCAACATTGGCGGCTCCCGCGGGCGCCGCGAGGCTACCGGCCGCGGCGTGATGGTGGTATGCGACGAGGCCATTAAAAAGCTGGGCCTGTCGCGCGAGGGCAGCCGCGTGATTGTGCAGGGCTTCGGCAACGTGGGCTCGAACGCCGCCCACCTCATGCACCAGGCAGGCTATAAGATTGTCGGCATCGCCGAAGTTGGTGGCGGCCTCTACAACAAGAACGGAATCGACTTGAATGCTTTGGTTGAATTCCGCCAGAAAAATGGTACGGTGCTCGGGTTCCCCGGCGCGGAGCCATATGATGCAGCCGAGTTGCTGATCACGGATTGCGAAATCCTGATTCCCGCCGCGACTGAAAATGTCATTACCTCGCGCAACGTTGATCGGGTGAAGTGCCGCATCCTGGCCGAAGGCGCGAACGGTCCTACCACTTCGGCCGCCGACGATGTTTTAACTGACAAGGGAGTCTTCGTAATTCCGGACATTCTGGCCAACGCCGGCGGCGTGACCACTTCGTACTTCGAGTGGGTGCAGGACCGCCAGGGCTACTTCTGGAAAGAGTCCGTGGTCAACGAGCAACTGGAAGAGATCATGATTTCCTCTTTCGGCGACGTGGTCCGCTATGCCGAGACCCATAAGGTGAACAATCGCATCGCGGCTTACATGCTGGCGATCGATCGCGTGGCTTATACCATCCGCCAGCGCGGAATTTACGCCTAAGGAGGACCGATGAGATCGATTTACAGAAATCTTGCTGCTGCGCTCGCGCTGCTTTTCGCGGTCTCGTTGGCATGCATCGTCGTTGCCGGGCAGGAACCGGCCTCAAAGCCCGAGGCGATGGCGTCGCCGGCTCAAATGGCGAATGCGGCTGCGGGCGACAAGCTCGACATCAACACGGCGACCAAAGATCAGCTCAAGGCACTGCCGGGCATCGGCGACGCTTACTCGCAGAAAATCATCGCTGGCCGTCCGTATCGGACGAAGCTCGACTTAGTCCACAGAAAAATCATCCCTCAGGCGACTTACGACAAGGTCAAAGATCAGATCATCGCCAAACAGCCGAAGCCGGGAGCACCAGCGCCGGCGACGAAATAGTTGAGCTGGCGGACTTCAGGCCAGGTTTCCGTTTGTGGAACCTTCGTGTCCTAATCGCGGCTTCCTCTCATTGCGTTCCCTTCCACCGTGGAGGATAATCAAGTTGTCTTCCGGTTGCCCTCCGGAAACAATGCTGAGCCGCGGTGAACCTGCCTAATTCCATCACGTTGATCCGCATCTGCAGCATTCCTCTGTTTATCTGGATTCTGTCCTCCAACCAATTCAGCAGCGCGCACGGCGCCAAGGAATTACTGGCCTCGGCAGTATTCATCGCCGCCTCCATGACCGACGGCATTGACGGCTACCTGGCCCGCAAACGCGGGCAGATTACGACTATAGGGATTCTTCTCGATCCCATGGCCGACAAGCTTCTGATTGCTGCCGCGTTCGTGACCCTGGTGCAGTTCAATCCCAGTTTAGTTCCGGCCTGGATCGCGGTGATCATCATTGGCCGTGAATTCCTAGTGAGCGGTTTGCGTTCCATCGCTGCGACCGAGGGCTTCACCATCGAAGCCAGCGAATTGGGCAAGTTCAAGATGGTCGTGCAGATCGTTTCCGTGGTCGCAGTGATCCTCGATCACCGCTGGAAAGAGTGGCCGGTTTACGGAAACTTCGTCTTCCCGGTGCACTGGATCGCCTATGCAGCGATCTGGTTTGTGGTCTGCGTTTCGCTGGTTTCAGGTATCGATTACTTCGCCGCGTTCTGGTCGAAGATTGACCGGCAAGTGTCCAAGCGCAGGCGCCGCGCTTTCATTCTGAGCCGTCGCCGAAAGCCGCAACCAGCGCCCCGACCGGCAGATGCCGATGTCGCCCCCACAACATAAATCGGCCTCGGCGGTGGCTTCCGTCCAGGAATTCTCCAGCGAGGAACGCACTCAACTACTGCGCCTGGCGCACGATTCCATTTCTTCGGCCCTCGAGCATCGCGAGATTTCGATGGAACCGCCAACGCCTCATTTCGCCGAGCCGCGCGGCGTCTTCACTTCAATTTATCTGAGCCACGATACGCTTGGACACGACAGGCCAGCAGAAGAATTGCGCGGATGCGTCGGCTATGTGCTGCCCACCTGCGCGGTCTACCGGGCGGTCGCGGAAACTGCGCGCGCCGCAGCGTTCGACGACAACCGCTTTCCGCCGGTCACACGGGAAGAAGCTCCTCATCTAGCAATTGAGCTGAGCATTCTATCGCCTCCGCAATCGATCGAGCCCGAAGAAATCGAAATCGGCCGCCACGGTCTGCTGATCAGCGGGCAGGGCCGCCGCGGCCTGCTATTGCCGCAAGTCCCGGTCGAGCGTGCGTGGGACCGCATAATCTTTTTGGAACAAACCTGCCGCAAGGCAGGGTTACCCCCGGACGCATGGCAAAAAGGCGCGAGCATCGAGGCGTTCACCGCGGAAGTTTTCGGCGAAAAAACTGGCCAGTGATTAAAACCAGTGGCCAGTGGTCAGTGGCTAGTGGCCAGTAAGAACGCGCGAATGGGCCTTCGGTTTGGACTGGCCGCTGATCACTGGCTACTGACCACTGCTCCAAAACAAAACCGGGAACGGTTGCCCGTCCCCGGTGTCTGTGATGCTTGCGAGGGTTATTGCTGTTGTTGTGCCTGTTCGTCCAGTTCCACGCCGTCGCCGAGGTGTACATCCTCCATGGCGAACACGATCATTCCAGTTGCAGTCGTAGGCGTGGTTCCGATAACCACGATCTCGCCAACCGCCCGGCGCGGCAGATCTCTAACGTGAATCACCGGGCCGTTGCTCTTCTCGAACATGCCGGGATCAAAAGACGGTTGCTTCTTCTGCGTGTCTTCACTGACCGAAGCCCGGAACGAAAGCGAATCGACCGGATCATCCAGAGTGGCCTCATAGTTCCGCACGGCGCGGAAATAATCGCCGACCTTCACGCCCTGGTTTGATCCCACGTTGAAATAAACTTTCTGTCCCGCACCCAGCTGCGAGTCGAAATCCTTAGCCATCACGATGCGCCCGGAGACCTTGCTGCCAGCAGGCAGGAAACGGTCAAAACGCAGCGGCGGATGGAATTGCACCATCTGCTTCTCGGCAAACGGAATTGCCGTATCTCCCGGGTTGAGGGGGTCACAAGAGTATTCAATCTGCGCCACCGCCGTTTTGCTGCGGGTATCGAGTATGCGCACCCGTCCGACTTCCTCGTAGGGCTGCCCGGTAGCGGCCAGCAGCTTCATCTGGCCGGGAAACATTTCATATTTGTTGATGTCCTGCAAAGCGCGAATGATCTCGTACTCGGCGCCCGGAGTGTAACCTGAGCCCTTCAGGAACACGATGTCGCCCCTGACAAACTTCGTGCTAGCGGGAGAGTCCAATCCACCAGCGATATAGTTGGCGTCGGGCAGGGTCTGCCGGTTGATGAAACCAGCGCAGTAAATATCCGCATAAGTGGGCATCATGACCCGCTGAATGGGAAAGTTGGCCGAAGTGAAAACGGTTCCATCCGGGGTGACCGGGGTGGCCGGGGCCGCATCGGCTGTCGATTGGGCCCATGCAGCGCTGGCGATCAACAGTACTAACAGTCCTATTTTCTTCATGTTACCTCCGAGAAGAGACACACGCCGCCTCCTCTCCAGCAAAATCCCACGGAAGCTAGGCTCCAACTGGAAGGTAACAAGGGGGTAAGAGGGGGTCAAGGTTACGAGGGTGTTAGACGGTTTGCGAAACCGGGTTTTCGCGGAATTTGTGAATACGCAGTTGCATCTGGAATTCAGCCCCTGTAAGATTCGCGCCGAACCTATCGCTCCGGACTATGACTCAAAGATGATTTCTGCCGCCAGGAGTTACCCGCCCCGCCTGTTGCCTCTGCGCTTGCCGCGGGTGTGCGTGGCGGTGACTGCGCCAGACGCCGCCGAGCTGGTCGAAAAGGCCGAGGCTCTGACACGGGATAACTCCTTCCTGGAGTTCAGGTTGGACTATATTTCCAAGCCCACCCTGGCGCTTCCCAAGATCAAGCATTTTCTGGAGACTCACCCCGGTACAGTGGTGATCGCCACCTGCCGCCGGGTTGCGAGCGGTGGCCGATTCCGCGGCTCTATCGCTTCTGAGCTCGACATTCTAGCCAAGGCCTCGACCGCGGGCTGCCAGCTGGTCGATGTCGAGCTGCAAACCGCACTGAAGTGCAAGCCGGCACAACTGCAGAAGTTGCGCGGCCGCTCTGCACTCATCCTTTCCTTTCACGACTTCCGCGGCACCAAGAAGCTCGACGAAACTCTGGAGAAGATGCGCGCCTTTCCGGCCGACTTCTACAAAGTAGTCAGCACGGCCGCGACTCTCTCTGACAACGTTGCCATGATCCAGTTTTTGGGGCGCGAAGGCGACAACCATTCTCTGGTGGGCTTGTGCATGGGCGAACAAGGGATCATCAGCCGCGTGCTCGGAGTCCGCGCCGGCAGCATATTTACCTTTGCGGCAGTCAGCGCCGGAGAAGAAACGGCTCCCGGACAAGCCACCGCGCAGGAACTGCGCAGCGTCTACCGCATCGACACTGTCGACGCCGCCACCCGCGTCTACGGCGTTGCCGGAGATCCGGTCGCACATTCACTCTCGCCCGCCATCATGAATGCGGCTTTCCGCCGCGAGAACGTCAACGCCGTCTACCTCGCCTTGCACGCCAAGACTCTCAAAGACCTGCTGAACTGCGTGCGCGAGATTCCCATCCACGGCCTCAGCATCACCATGCCGTACAAGGAAGCCATCCTTCCTCACCTCGACAACACCGACTCTCACACCACGAAGATCGGCGCGTGCAATACGGTAGTCCGCGCACAGGATGGAAAACTCTACGGCTTCAACACTGATACTTCCGGAGTGGTACGCCCGCTCGAACGCCGCCTGAGCACGTTACAGGACGCGAAGATCCTCGTGCTGGGAGCAGGAGGCGCAGCCCGCGCCGCGGTCTTCGGCCTGAGGGAACGTGGCGCGGAAGTCTACATCCTGAACCGAAGCGCAGCCGCCGCGCAGAAGCTGGCCCGCCGCGCTCACGCGCGTTCGATCAAGCGAGCCGACCTCAAGAAGTATGTCTTCGACGTAATCATCAACGCTACCCCGGTCGGCATGGGCAATACCCGCGAGACGCCTCTGCAGGAAAAAGAGATTAACGCGCGCTATGTTTTCGACATGATCTACGACCCGGTCGAGACCCGCCTGCTGAAGCTGGCGAAAGAGCGGGGCGCGCAAATCATCCCCGGCATCGAAATGTTCGTCCACCAGGCCGCCCGCCAGTTCGAGATCTGGACCGGGAAGCCGGCTCCGCAAGATGACATGATGCAGGTTGTAACCTTGGCCCTTCAGGACCGTGCAGCGCGCGCCGCCGCGGCAGCAGCAGCAAGAAGAAGTAGGATTCTGACTTTTGATAGGCGCGCAGAGGCAGTCGGAGGATGCCCCATCCTTCGCGTCTTGTGCGAAGGGTCGGAGTTACGAACCCAGATCCCTAGGAACGTCGGTTCGAAGTGAATTTATGGTGCCGAACGCCCGTCGAGAGCAGAGGCGGCAAATTCTCGATGAGTCGCTAAGACCAATCTTTATCAACTATGATCGCAAGTATTGAACCGAGGCGTTATGAGACGGATAACAATAGTGCTGGCGATTCTCGGGCGCGCGATCGTAGGCGGTGGCCCAGCGGAGGCAAACCACGCTGCGAAATGGCCGAACGTCAACGATATTAAGTCCGGTGCGGGTGAACCGCTAGAAAAAGCAGGACTGTCACCGGCTGAGCTGAAACTCGTGCGTGCTGCGCTTGATGACTTAGCAAAAGGAAAAGGATGTCAGGGCGCAAACATTGAAAGCTGCGATGCCCGGAGAGCTTGTTCCTAGCGAAGGTGAAGATCACCACGGAGGGGCGGACCGCAGTCATATTGCGAAGCCCAGGTATTGC
This sequence comes from uncultured Acidobacteriaceae bacterium, assembly GCA_963800575.1. Lineage (GTDB taxonomy): Bacteria > Acidobacteriota > Terriglobia > Terriglobales > Acidobacteriaceae > Sulfotelmatobacter. The sequence goes on along the minus strand of CAWDBN010000012.1, from coordinate 72,205 downwards.
TTGCGGCACCGCCGGATGCCCGATCTGGGTCATCCAGACCTCGGGCAAGGTTCTAATCGAAGATTTCGGATGGGGCTACCAGATCTTGCCGTCTCATGAGCATCACTACTTTGATGTAGTGACCGCAACCGGTCATCACCCTGTAAGTCTCGCCATGTGGAGCTTCGACGGAGACCATTATCGGGTCATCCGTTGCGCCTCCACCGAAGCAACCGATCAATCGGGCCCGCCGCCACAGGTGTCGGAGCATAGCTGCCCTGTTTCGATCGAGTGATCTGTCGAAAAATCCCCTCATGACTTTGGCTGGCTGCCTATGGTCGAGCGGTCGCAGGCAAAGTGAAATGTTCCAGTTGGAACATTTAGAGCGATTCCGCATCCTCAAAAACCACAAAGCCGGGCTGGTTAGCCCGGCTTTCTCTTGTGGAACTGGTTCGGTCAATCTTGTTTCGACGGCCGGATCAGAATGTCAAAATCAGGAAGCTCTCGCCGCTCGTGCCGCGGGGTCACCGTCCCGCGCCACGAACATTTCCTACATCACCATCGCGAGGTTCTCCAGTTCATACTGCAATACCGGCAGGGCGCACCCTGCCATCTCCACCCGACCCGCTGCGTCCAGAGCGGCCTTGGGCGAAACTCCATAGCCCCGGCCCATCAGGAACACCTGCAGCAGTTCGGCGGCCTCGTAAGAATCGATCATGCCGCCTTGCAGCAAATCACTGCGCAATGCCGCTAGTTCGGTCATGGTGAATCTGTCTTTGTCGTTATTGATTTTCTCGTTCATCTTTTCAAACATGGCCGTCATCACCTCCGACTCCGACCTTGACCCACTTTGTGCTTATTAGACTCACCGGCAGCCATACAAGTTGCATGCAATTCGGTTGCCGTGTCGGCCCTCTATTTCCATATACGGAATTCAGGCCGCCTTAGATTCATTAACACCAGTGAATATCTGAAGTTGCAGCCAACCCTATCAGGGCTGTGCGCTTCACCCAAGTGCCGTTGGTAACCCCTGTCGCCTCAATAACTGACACAGAGTGTCATTCCGGGAACGCGGGGCGGTAATATCCCGAGTTACCGCCGGTGCGAGAAAGATGCAGACGGAAGCTGTCAGGGTTGTGAATTGGCTGTGAAAAATTAGCCCTGGTAAGTAGAGGATTTGAGGAGCGAGGCAGAGGATTCGGTCGTCGAAGGCCGCTACGTTTCGATCTTGGCCTCATCCACCAGCATGATAGGGATATCGTCTTTGACCGCATACACCCGGTGGCACCGCTTGCACTTCAAGCTCTCAGGATTCTCCCGGTACTCGAGCGCCTGCTTGCACGCCGGACAAACCAGAATCTCCAGCAGATCCTTAGCAATCATGACAAGGGCATTGTACTCAAAATCGATCCACCACGGAGGCGCTCTCGGCGCAGCGCCCGCCCGGCAGTGTAAGATTTCCTAGCCGACGCCCGAGAGCCGAAGCCCGGAGCCCGCTATGTCCGCCCGAATTCTAGACGGCACCAAGATCGCAAGTGACATTCGCAGCGAAGTGGCCGCGGAGGCAAAGACCATGGCCGCCGCCGGCATCCGCCCCGGGCTGGCTGTCATTCTGGTGGGCCATAACCCGGCATCGGAGATTTATGTGCGCGGCAAAGTCAAGGCCTGCGAAGAGGTCGGCCTTTACAGCGAACAGCACACGCCACCGGAAACCTCGACCACCGCTGACTTGCTCGCTCTAGTCGAGGAGTTGAACCGCCGCGACGAGATCGACGGCATCCTGGTGCAGTTGCCGCTGCCTCCGCAGGTTGATGCGAAAAAAGTTCTGATGGCGGTCGATCCTGCCAAAGATGTCGATGGCTTCCATCCCGTCAACGTCGGTTTCCTCTCGACGCAACGTCCCGGTCTGGTTCCGTGTACGCCTGCGGGAGTCATCGAGATTCTGAAGCGCAGCCAGATCCCCATTGCCGGGCAGGAAGCCGTTGTGGTCGGACGCAGCGACATCGTCGGCAAACCCGCGGCCATGCTTCTGCTTAATGCCAACGCCACGGTCACGGTTTGTCACTCGAAAACTCGCGATCTGTGGGCAGTCTGTCGGCGGGCCGACATTCTGGTAGCCGCGATCGGCCGCGCCGGCATGATCACGCGCGATTTCGTGAAGCCCGGTGCAACCGTGATCGATGTCGGCATGAACCAGGTGACCGATCCCGCCGAATTCCAGCGCCTGTTCGGCGGCGGCCTCGCCGGAGGCTCGGCCAGCAACGCCAAGCGGGAAGCGGCTTTCCGGGCGAAAGGATCCACGCTGGTCGGCGATGTGCATCCGGACGTAGCCGAAGTGGCGGGAGCGTTGACTCCCGTTCCCGGCGGCGTAGGTCCGCTGACCATCGCGATGCTGATGTATAACACCGTGAAAGCGGCGAAGATGCGGAGAGGCAGTGGTCAGTGGTCAGTGGCCAGTGGCCAGTGAGTTCGGCTCGAGAATTATTGTCTGCTTCCATACGAATTTCCATGATGGACGAACTGCTTACGAACACTGGCCACTGAATCTATGCTGAAAGTCGGCCTCACTGGAGGCATTGCGTCGGGAAAATCGGCGGTCGGCGAGATGTTCGTCGCGCTCGGCGCGCATCTGGTCCAGGCCGATCGCATTGCTCACGAGTTGATGCTTCCTGGGCAACCCGTTTACAACGAAGTGGTGCGCCATTTCGGCGGCGCGATTCTCAATCCTGACCTCAGCGTGAATCGCGCCAAGCTGGCAGAGGCTGCTTTCGGATCTGCGGCAAAGGCCGCGTCTCCGGCAACCGCGTCTCGCATTCAAGAGTTGAACCGCATTGTCCATCCCGCAGTGCTGAGAAGTCAGGAAGAGTGGTTGGAAGAAACGGGACGACAGGATCCGCGCGCGGTCGCTATCGTGGAAGCTGCGCTCATCCTCGAAGCGGGCGCGGCGAAACGATTCGACCGGTTGATCGTGGTCACTTGCAGCGACGAGCAGCGCGTCGCCCGCTTCGCCGCTCGCCATAAGTTGGCGCTTGAGGCCGCGCGCAAGGAGGTCGAGCGTCGGATGGCCGCGCAACTGCCCGAAGGCGAGAAGGTCAAAGCAGCCGATTACGTCATCGACAACTCCGGCTCACTCGACCATACGCGCGAGCAGGTACGCAGTTTGTGGGAGAAGCTTCGCAGCGAGGCGACGAACAAACGCTGACGAATTTACGTGCGTACTCAAGACTTCTTCAGAAATTTTCCCTGCTCAAGTTCCTTGAAGGCTTGCTGGAGTTGCTCCTGCGTGTTCATCACGATCGGGCCGTACCACGCGACCGGTTCTTCCAGCGGCTTGCCTGAGACCAGGAGGAAACGGATTCCGTCGTCTCCCGCTTGCACGCTGACTTCGTCGCCGCGGTCGAAAAGAATGAGCGAGCGGTTGTCGGCATCGACGGGAGGAGTTGTGTCGAGCCACTTCACGGATTCGGTTGGCACAGCCAGAGGACCGGACGCGTTGCAGAACTTCCCGCTTCCTCCGAAAACATAGGCGAAAGCGTGGCGCGTCGTCTCCACCGGAAGCGTCTTCCTCCTGCCGGGAGCGACCGACACATCGAGGTAAATCGGGTCGGCGGCAATGCCATCTACCGGGCCCTTCTTTCCCCAGAAGCTTCCGCAAACGACTCGTACGTGGGTGCCGTCATCGTCTTTGATCTCGGGGATGTCGAGCGCCTTCACTTCCTGATAGCGCGGCGCGGTCATCTTGAGTGACGCCGGAAGATTTGCCCATAACTGAAACCCATGCATGCGTCCCGACTGGTCGCCTTTGGGCATCTCTTGGTGGATGATGCCGCTGCCCGCCGTCATCCACTGGACGTCGCCGGCGGCGATGGCGCCGCGGTTTCCCATGCTGTCGCCGTGTTCGACCGTTCCTGCCAGCACGTAGGTGATGGTTTCGATGCCGCGGTGGGGATGCCACGGGAATCCCGCCAGATAATCCTCGGGAACGTCATTGCGGAAGTCGTCGAGCAGGAGGAACGGATCGGTCTCCTTGGTGTTTCCAAAGCCAAAGGCGCGGCGGAGATGCACACCTGCTCCTTCAAGAGTCGGCTTCGATTTGATGACTTGTTTAACCGGTCGAATGGACATTTAAGCCTCTGATTGCGAGGTCTTTTGATGTTGAAGCGAAGCTCGGGGATTCTGGCGAGCTGAGTCTGTCTGCCTGTGGAGTTCCCTGCGAAAATAAAGTTTGCTACGACCTTAGCGAGAGGTTGAGATTTGCGCTCCGACGACGAGAAATCGGGGTATCCCCCTCCCCCCTCCCATCACTGGAATCATCACGTTAGCAAGAAATTCTCCGCAAAATCCGGATGACAAAGAACTTAGAGGTCAAAATCTAGACAACAAAGAACTTAGGTGGCTGCGACTTGCTCTGGAGCAGACCGTCATGGCCTCGACCATCATCGCTGATTTAATTTGGGCAGGCAAGGTTGGATGTCACATTGGGGCTGTGGAAAATGTGATTGGGCGCGGAGCGTTCATGGCAGGATACGCTGTGTGGCGTAACTTCTCTTTCGTTCCTTTGGGGCTTGTTTTCATTTCACCTTATCTACGCGGGCTTGCGCCCTGGGCTGAATTCTTCCGCTGCTTCGCGGCTGGGGAGGGGTGCGTGCGAGGCTAAGTGGGCAGGGTCCGGTCTAGAGAATGCCTGGCGGCTGTCCTGGTTGTTGCGGAGGGTGCAGGGGTCCCTTCGGCGAGCTCAGGGCAGGCTCTTCGACTGCGCGGGGCGCGCTTCGCTTACCCCGCTCCGCTCAGGATGACAGCCTTTCAACGCGTGCCTCATGGCGGAACATTGTTTAGAATCGAACGTAGAATTGATTGTGGACCTGTTCCTTGATGCGGTCCGCGCTCTTCAAGGTTTGAACTTATGAGACTTATACGACCTGCATTGTTGGCACTGATGATTGCCGGCGCGTTCTTTTACTTCACCACCTGGCGTTCGAATGGGAGAGTGGCCGGGGCGAATCCGGTGGGGTGGTTCAGTCATCTCAGCCACCCCGCGCACGTGGAGATTACCGAGGCTTCCGGCGGCGAGGCGCTTGATAGCGAAGAGCAGAACAATATCAGCGTCTATCGCAAGAATATTCCGTCGGTGGTGAACGTCACGTCGCGCGCTATGACCTTTGACTTCTTCTACGGGCTGGTGCCGCAGGAGGGGCAGGGCTCGGGTTTTGTGATCGATAAGGATGGCCACATCCTCACCAACTATCACGTCATTGCCGACGCGCGGCAGGTCGAGGTGACGCTGCACAATCGCAAGAAATACAAGGCGACTGTGGTGGGCACCGATCCGGCGCATGATCTGGCTGTGATCCTGATCAAGGCACCGGACCTGGTTCCCGCGGTGCTGGGCGATTCGCGCAACCTGCAAGTAGGGCAGAAGGTTTATGCCATCGGCAACCCGTTTGGGCTGGCGGGGACGATGACGCGTGGCATCGTGAGTTCGATTCGCCCGGTGCGCGAGCCGAACGGGGCGACCATTGATGAGGCGATTCAGACTGATGCTGCCATCAACCCGGGGAACTCAGGCGGGCCGCTGATGAACTGGCATGGAGAAGTGATCGGTATTAATACGATGATTCTCTCGAGCGTCGGGCAGAATGCCGGGATCGGGTTCGCCATCCCCATCAACACTGCGAAGGCTGTGCTGAACGATCTGATGACGCTTGGCCGGGTGCGGCGGCCGGCTCTGGGCGTACGCACGATTCCGATCAGCGCGGAACTGGCCGATGAAATGGGTTTGCCCGTGGATTATGGCCTGCTGATTGTCCAAGTCACTCCCGGCGGCTCGGCCGATCTGGCCGGACTGCACGGGGGCACCGAGCGCGCTTACCTGGGCAACATTCCTATTATGCTGGGCGGAGATTTGATCGTCGCCATCGATGGCGAGAAGGTTGAAGACGAGCAGGATCTTTCCCAGATGATGAACAACCACCGGGCCGGGGATACGGTGAAAGTTACGATCTACCGCAATAAGAAAAAGATGGATGTGAGCGTGGCCCTGGGCGAGGCCAGGGAGCAGGTCTGACGAGGCAGCGGTCCTGCCTCCAGGCGATTCGAATGAGCGTCGACGCCATCCGCGCTTACTGTCTGTCCTTCCCGCATGCAACTGAGAAGCTGCAGTGGGGCGATGCTCTGTGCTTCAAAGTTAAGGGAAAAATGTTCGCCGTGCTGGGGTTGGATAATCCGCGGTTTACATTTAAATGTACCCCTGAGACTTTCGCTGAGTTGATTGAACGCGATGACATTCACCCCTCGCCGTACGTCGGGCGATACAAGTGGGTGAAGCTGGACCGGCTGGACGCTGTTGGCTGGGGCGAATTGCAGGACTTGATCCGGCAGTCGTATGAGATGGTGGCCGCCAAAGCTCCAGGGAAGAAGTTGCGAAAAAAGGGGAGCGTCTCAAAGCCTACGCGGTTGAAAAGAAAGCGGGCCTGAGAATCCGCTCGACCTGATTTGACTCTGCTTGCCGCGGTCGGCTAGCCTCAAGAGTCCGCCGGTGGGTGGACGCGTTCGATTCCTCATGCGATTCCGAAACAAAACATTGATTTGGCTGCTGATGGCGGCCGGGGCGACGTTCGGCGCAATGTTTGAGGCGAGGTTTGGCCCAGCTTGTGCTTATGCCTCCACGGAGCCAGTCCACGCGGCGCACGGAATTGTGGTGAGTGTTCACGAATTGGCTTCCCGCGCCGGAGTCGAGGTCATGCGGGCGGGCGGGAACGCGGTGGATGCGGCGGTGGCTACGGGATTTGCGCTGGCAGTGGTGCATCCGGCGGCGGGAAATCTGGGCGGCGGCGGATTCATGCTGATCCGCATGGCCGACGGCAAGACGCATTTTGTTGATTACCGAGAAAAAGCTCCGGCGGCTGCTAAGCCTGACATGTACTTGGACGCGCAGGGCAACGTGATCGAAGGCGCGAGCGAGATTGGATACAAGTCAATCGGAGTGCCGGGATCGGTTGCGGGCATGGTTTTCGCCGAGCAGAAATATGGCAAGCTGACGCTGCAGCAGGTGATGGCTCCGGCCATCCGGCTGGCGCGCGAGGGCTACGCGCTGAGCTGGCGCGAGGCTCGCGACATGCAGCGGGATAAGTATTTGAGCAAGTTTCCCGAGTCGCGGCGTATCTTCCAGCGCGACGGCAACTACTATCGCCCGGGAGAAATTTTCCGCCAGCCTGATTTGGCGCGGACTCTGGAGCGGATTGCGGCGAAGCCTGATGACTTTTATCACGGCGCACTGGCGCAGGAACTGGCCGCTGCGATGCAGAAAGGCGGAGGTCTGATCACCGCCGACGATCTGGCGCATTATGAGGTGAAGGAACGCGAGCCGGTGCGGGGCAGCTATCGCGGGTACGAAATCATCAGCTCGCCGCCTCCATCTTCGGGCGGAACGGTGCTGATTGAGTCGCTGAATATTCTGGAAGGATACGATCTCGCCAAGATGGGAGACCGGTCGGCCGAGTCCATTCATTTCACGACGGAGGCGTTCCGGCGGGCATTTTTCGATCGAGCGGAATTCATGGGAGATCCGGATTTCTCGAAGATTCCCGTGGCGCAACTCATCGACAAGAAATATGGAGCCGCCTGGCGGGAGTCGATTCAGGCGGACTATGCCAGCCCCAGCAAAGAGTTGAAGCGGCCGGCAATTTTCAGCGAGCTTGAGCAGTACGCTGCCCTCCATCCCCAACCTTCGGGGAATCACGAATCGCCCAACACGACGCATTATTCCGTCGTGGATGCTGAGGGAAACGCGGTTGCCGTGACTACGACCCTCAACGGCTGGTTCGGAGCGCGGGTCACGGCCGACGGCCTGGGATTTCTGTTGAATGACGAGATGGATGACTTCTCGACCAAACCGGGCGTGCCGAATTCCGACGGCTTGATTCAAGGTACGGCGAATGCCATCGGGCCGGGAAAGCGGCCGCTTTCGTCGATGACGCCGACCATTGTTGTGCATGACGGCAAACCGTTTCTGGTGCTGGGTTCGCCGGGCAGCTCGAAGATCATCACGACCGTAGCCAACGTTCTGATGGGCGTGATTGATTACGGGATGAATATCCAGGAGGCTGTGGATGCTCCCCGTTTTCACCACCAGTGGATGCCCGACGCGTTGAACGTGGAGCAATGGTTTTCGCCGGATACGGTGCAAGCGCTGCAGAAGATGGGATACGACGTGCAGATCGGGCTGCGCTACGGGGAGTTTGCGGTTCCTTACTGGAGCGATGCGGAGTGCATCGCCATCGATCCACGGAGTGGTGAACGGCTCGGAGCCAGCGACTACCGGAATGACGGAAAGGCAGTGGGGTACTGATGCAGAGAGCGGTTTCAACTTATTTGTACGTGAAAGAGCGGCTGCATCCGGGGATTCTGGACGGGCTGGCTCGCAGCGGAGTGCAGGCGATCGAGATTTTTGCGGCGCGCCAGCACCTCGACTACGCAAACCGCAAAGCTCACGTGAAAGAGATTGCCGAATGGTTCCGCGGGAGCGGGATTCCGCTGAGCTCGGTGCACTCGCCGCTGTACGCCGACTATGAGTGGGGCCGAGCTGGGGCGCCTCCGGTAAACCTGGCATCGACCGACCGCGCCGGACTTGTGGAGGCGATGGATGAGGTGAAGCGGGCGCTGGAAATTGCAGAACAGATTCCGTTTCGTTTTCTGGTGCAACACCTTGGACTTCCGAACGAAAGTTTCAGTGAGAAAAAGTTTGAGTCGGCGATGACCGCCATCGAGCACCTGCGGGCGTTCGCCAAGCCGCTGGGCGTGCGGATTCTGCTGGAAAATATTCCCAACGAGCTTTCGACTCCGGAAAAACTGGTGGAGATGATTCACTCCGCGCACTTTGACGATGTGGGAATCTGCTTCGATTTTGGACACGCCCACATGATGGGTTCGGTGCGCGAAGCCTTTGAGGTGGTGCAAAAGCAAGTTTGCTCTACGCATGTTCACGACAATGCCAAACTCCACGATTCGCACTTGTGGCCGGGACAGGGGACGATCGACTGGAAAGAAGCGATGGAACTGTTGCGCTCCGCTCCGCAAAAACCGCCCCTGATGCTTGAATTAGCAGAAGACGAGAAGGTGAATCCGCTGGAGAAGTTCGAAGCGACGTTCGAGAAGCTGGAAACGGCGTAGAGCATTTGGTAATCGGATAATTTTGCAATCGGGTAATTTGAACCACCAGGATTTTCAATTGCCAAATTGCCCGATTGCCAGATTACAAATCAGATTATGTCTTCGCCTGTAACTACTATTGCCGAAATCGGGAAGCACGAAGGGCAAGCGGTTACGCTTCGCGGCTGGCTGTATAACCTGCGCGAGAGCGGGAAGCTGCTATTTCCGCAGTTCCGCGACGGCTCGGGGGTGATTCAGGGGGTGGTGCCGAAAAATGCCGTGACGCCGGAAGTGTTCGAGGTGATCAAGACGCTAACGCAGGAGTCGAGCGTAATCGTCGAAGGCAAGGTTCGCGCCGACAAGCGCGCGCCCGGCGGGTACGAACTCGATGTGGTGAATGTGCAGGTCGTGCAGCGTGTGCCGGAGTCTGATCCCTATCCCATTACGCCGAAAGAGCATGGCACCGAGTTTCTGATGGAGCACCGGCACTTGTGGGTGCGCTCGCAGCGGCAGGCTTCGATTCTGCGCGTTCGCGCGGAAATTATTAAAGCAGTGCGCGATTTCTTCGACGAGCGCGGCTTCACGCTTACTGATCCACCGATTTTGACTCCGGCGGCTTGCGAGGGTACGAGCACGCTCTTCCCCGTCGATTATTTCGACGAGCAGGCTTACCTCACGCAGTCCGGACAGCTTTATATCGAAGCTACGGCGATGGCGCTGGGCAAGGTGTATTCGTTTGGTCCGACGTTTCGCGCGGAGAAATCTAAGACGCGCCGCCACCTTACCGAGTTCTGGATGGTCGAACCGGAAGTCGCTTATGCCGAACTCGACGACCTGATGGATCTGGCCGAGGCACTGATCAGTTTCGTCGTGAAGCGTTGCCTGGACCGGCGGCGCGTCGATCTGCAGGCCATTGGCCGCGACCTTTCGAAGCTCGAAAAGATCGAGCCGCCCTTCCCGCGAATCAGTTACGACGATGCTGTGAAGAATCTGCAGGAAGGGTTTGCCAAAGGCGCGCTGGAAGCGAAATTCGAATGGGGCGGCGACCTGGGCTCGCCTGATGAGACTTACCTTTCTGCGCAGTTCGACAAGCCGGTGATGGTGCATCGTTATCCAGCGAAGGTGAAGGCCTTCTACATGGAGCCGGATCCGCAGCGGCCCGAGTTGGCTTTGTGCGTCGATGTGCTGGCGCCAGAAGGGTATGGGGAAATCATCGGCGGATCGCAGCGCATGGCATCGTACGAATTGCTCGTGCAACGCATTCATGAGCACGGATTGCCGGAAGAAGCGTTCAAGTGGTATCTCGATCTGCGCAAGTACGGCAGTGTGCCGCACGGCGGCTTCGGCATGGGCATTGAGCGGGCCGTGGCCTGGATCTGCGGGCTCGAACATGTGCGGGAAACGATTCCGTTCCCGCGGATGCTGCACCGGCTGTACCCGTGAAGAATTGAGCCATTGGGCGATTGAGTCATCGGGCGATTGGAAGACCAAAGTTTCTCAACTTCGGTTTTTTAATCGCCAAATCACCCGATCGCCCAATCGCAAAATCCTATGACTACCAACACCACCTCGACTATCAGCCCCAAGAAGATTCGGGTGATCGGTGTGCCGCTTGATTTGGGGCAGTCGCGGCGCGGTGTCGATATGGGGCCTTCGGCCGTTCGGGTGGCGGGGCTCGAGGCGCGGCTTGAGGCGCTAGGGCATGAAGTTGAGGACGGCGGCAACGTTGCGGTCGCCATTCCGGAGCAGAAAAAAGAAGGCGACACTCATGCCAAGTATTTGAAGGAAATTACTGCGACCTGCACCAAGCATGCGGAACTGGTGCTCAAGACGCTCGAAGCGGGGAAGACTCCCCTGGCGCTGGGCGGGGATCATTCGATGGCTGCGGGAACGGTCTCGGGAGTGGCCGAATTCTACCGCCGGCAGAACCAGCGCGTCGGGCTGATCTGGATCGACGCGCATACCGACATCAATACGCCCGAATCGTCGCCGAGCGGCAATGTGCATGGGATGCCGCTTGCCGCGCTGATGGGGTTGGGTCCGGCCGAACTGCAAAACATCTTTGACTTTTCTCCCAAGGTGAGACCGGAGAACTGTGTGCTGGTGGGAGTGCGCGACATTGACGCGATTGAGAAAGAAAATGTGCGCCGCGCCGGCATCGGCGTTTTCACCATGCGCGATATCGACGAACGGGGCATGCGTACGGTGATGGAAGAGGCGTTGCGCATGGCGGGACGCGGGACCGCCGGCTATCACATTTCACTCGATATGGACTGGATCGATCCAGAAGACGCGCCCGGCGTGGGCACTCCCGTGCGCGGCGGCGCCACCTACCGCGAGGCACACCTCGCGATGGAAATCATTGCCGACCACGGACGCATGGTGAGTTTCGAGATCGTGGAAGTGAATCCCGTGATCGACGAACACAACCGAACCGCGGACCTGGCGGTCGAGCTCGCCCTGTCGGCGTTTGGGAAGAAGATACTGTAAGAGATTATGAAGAAGCTTCGAGTCGGCATTCTTTTCGGCGGGCGCAGTGGGGAGCATGAAGTTTCCCTGCTTTCGGCTGCGTCTGTTCTCAACGCCATCGATAAAGACAAGTATGAGGTCGTGCCCATCGGCATCACCAAAGACGGTCGCTGGCTTACGGCGGGCGACGCTGAGAATCTGCTGCAGGGCAAGCTGGTACTCGAGCCGCGACAGCTCCGTGCGGGCGATCCGGAAACCACTCCGGCCGCGGCGGTACTCGCACGCGGAGAGTCGGTGGTGGTGCCGCCGGAGCCGGTGCACCGGCAGAGTGGGCTTGTTCCTTTTCAGACTGATGCCGCGCTCACGCGGCGCGCCAGCGACCGCGCTATCAATGTGGATGTGATCTTTCCCGTGCTGCATGGAACTTTCGGCGAGGATGGAACCATTCAGGGCCTGCTCGAACTGGCTGACATCGCTTATGTGGGTGCGGGCGTGCTGGGTTCGGCTGCGGGCATGGACAAAGACATTATGAAGTCTCTGTTCAGTGCGGCGGGGCTGCCCATCGTGAAGCACGTTACTATTCTGCGCAGTGCGTGGGACAAAGAACCGAAGAAAGTTGAGAAGTTTGTCGAGAGCAAGCTGAAATATCCCGTGTTTGTGAAGCCGGCGAACCTGGGATCGTCCGTGGGAATCAGCAAGGCGCACGACCGCAAGGAACTCGGGCCGGCAATCGAGGAAGCGGCGAAGTTTGACCGCAAAATTGTCATCGAGCAGGGCGTGGGTGGCAAGAAAAACAAAGCGCGCGAGATCGAGTGCTCGGTGCTCGGTAACGACGAGCCCGTCGCCTCCGTCCCCGGCGAAATTGTTCCGGTCAAGGAGTTCTACGACTACAACGCCAAGTATCTCGAAGAAGGCTCCGAACTGGTTATTCCGGCGAAGCTTACGAAAGCGGAAACGAAGAAAGTTCAGGACCTGGCGGTGCAGTCGTTCAAAGCGGTGGATTGCTCCGGCCTGGCGCGCGTGGATTTTTTGATGGAACCTGGGTCAGGGAAATCTGGTTCAGGGAAGTCGCGGAAGATTTATTTGAACGAAATCAATACCATGCCGGGATTCACGGCGATCAGCATGTATCCCAAGCTGTGGGCGGCTTCGGGACTGGATTATTCAGACCTGATCGACCGGCTGATCCAACTGGGGCTGGAGCGGCACGCGGATAAGAAGAAAAATCAGTACTCGCGATGAGGTCGCAGGGGAGGGCAGTGGTAGAAATTAGTCGCTTGGCCGGAGGTCGCGCAAGAGTGCAAGGGGTCCCCTCGGCTTCGCTCGGGGCAGGCTCTTCGACTGCGGTTGTGGTTCGCGTTCGCGAACCACAACCTCCGCTCAGGATGACAAAGTTTCCTAGTGGCTAGTGTTCGTTACGACATGACCGAAGCGGTTCCGATCGCCACACACCACCAGATCACGGTAGAGGGAAAGCTGTTGAAATACACTGCTTTTGCCGATGGGGTAGGCATGTCTGGCAATCGCCTTCGCTATCTGACCGCGGATGATTGGGTTCTAATACAGGCCAGGGCGGTGCGGCGCACTTTCAAACTGGGGGAAGAAATCATCCGGCAGGGTGGCTGGGGCAGCAGCATTTTCATCATCCGGCGGGGACAAGCATCGGTCGAGTTGGCCGGGACCGGTTCCCGAGCGATCGTGGCCGCGCTGGGGCCGGACGACATCTGCGGGGATATGGCATTTCTGGAACAAGGTGAGGGCACGGCCGCCGTCGTGGCGAAGGACGAAGAGGTCGAAGTCGACGAAATCAAGGCGCACGCGCTGCGCGAGATTCTGGAGGCCTTCCCCAGGCTTGCTTCCCGCTTTTACCGGTCGCTGGCGCTGGTGCTGATGCGGAGGCTGAAGGCGACCTCCGCCGAACTGGCCCGTGAAATGATGCTTCGCGACCGCCGCTAGCGGACGAATCGTCCCGGCCTGCTGTCGATTTAAAATTGCTGGTTGACGAACCACATCCCGCGTTGTAGCATTGTTGGGACAGGTTTGCCTTTCGGGGCAGACCAGGATTTCATGCAGAGTGGCTGAGGGACGAGCCCTGTGACGCCACGGCAACCGGATCGGGATCATATATCTCGACCGCCAGGTGCCAACTCCCGCCCGGAAACGGGGAACATGAGATTCGGATGCGAGCTTGATTTCTATTTGCATTCCGATACCTCTTTTCCTTATTTCCTGGAAAAGAGGCTTTGTATTTTAGGACTCTTTTCCCGGCTCGTCCCCAGCTATTCGCTGAACGAAGAAAGCGAGTAGCCCGATGTCGAACCACGACGCACATACTCAGTATGAACTGCGCTGCCGGGAATGCGGCCGAAGCTGGGGAAACCAGCCCCGATCCATCTGCGACGAGTGTTTCTCTCCTCTCGAAATCACCTACGACTATGACGCCATCCGGGCCTCAATTGCCCAGGGAACATTCACCCGCGAGCGCATCGCTCAGCGGCCGCCGAACATGTGGCGCTATGCCGAATTGCTGCCCCTGCCCGCGGGCTTTGAGCCCCGGCTGCCGGTCGGCTTCACGCCGCTGTTCCAGGCGCCGCATCTGGCCAAGCGGCTTGCCGATACCCAAGACGCCAGTAGTAACGAAGCAAAAACTGCCGCGCGGAATCTTTACCTCAAGAACGATGCCGTCTGCCTGCCCACGCTGAGCTTCAAGGATCGTGTTGTGGCCGTGGCGCTCGCTCAGGCACAGGCCTTCGGCTTCGATACGGTCGCGTGTTCTTCCACCGGAAACCTGGCCAATGCTGTTGCGGCGCACGCGGCGCGACTGGGCCTGAAGGCCTGGATCTTCATCCCGTCCGATCTTGAGCCTGCAAAGATTCTCGGCACACAAGTGTTCGGAGCCAATGTGGTGCGCATCGCCGGCAACTACGACCAGGTAAACCGTTTGTGCTCGCAGATCGCAGAAGAGCGCCACTGGGGATTCGTTAACGTAAACCTGCGGCCTTACTACGCCGAGGGGTCGAAGACCGTCGGCTTTGAAATTGCCGAGCAACTCGGCTGGCGTTTGCCTGACAACGTGGTCGTTCCGATGGCTGGCGGGTCGCTCATTACTAAAATCAAAAAGGCGTTCGACGAGCTGATCAAACTCGACTTGGTCGAGGAAAAGCCGGTGAAATTCTTCGGTGCCCAGGCTACCGGATGCTCGCCGATTTCGACTGCGGTAAAGACCGGCAGCGCGGAGATCGATCCGCAGAAACCGGCGACCATCGCGCGTTCGCTCGCCATCGGCAATCCCGCGGACGGGCACTATGCCATCAAGACGATCAAGAACAGCGGGGGATGGAGCGAAGACGTGAGCGATCCGGAAGTGATCGATTCGATCCGCCTGCTCGCGGAAACCGAAGGCATCTTCACGGAAACCGCCGGCGGCGTGACCGTGGGTACTGCAGGCAAGCTCTATCGCCAGGATCGCATCCTTCCCGAAGAGACAACCGTGTTGTGCATCACCGGCAACGGCTTGAAGACCACCGATGTTCTGGCTGGTGTCTATGAGATCGAGCGGCCGATCGCGCCCAAGCTGGCTGAGTTCGAGAAGTATCTGAACGAAACGCTCGACACTGTTGAGGTCGCCAAAGAAGCCGCGGCCACGGTAGGCGTGTAGGAACGGGAGCATACGATGGCGATCACCGTGCAAATCCCAACAGCTCTGCGGCGGCACACGGCGGGCGTAGGTTCGATCGCGTGCGCGGCCACGAACCTCGGAGAGCTGTTCTCCGTGCTTGACGAGAAGTTCCCGGAACTCAAACCTCACCTTCGTGACG
The DNA here is from genome assembly GCA_963800575.1 of uncultured Acidobacteriaceae bacterium. Lineage (GTDB taxonomy): Bacteria > Acidobacteriota > Terriglobia > Terriglobales > Acidobacteriaceae > Sulfotelmatobacter. The sequence continues at coordinate 56,792 of CAWDBN010000012.1, read as the reverse complement.
AGGCCGGGCAAGTGCGCCGCTTCCTCAACATATATGTAAATGAGGAAGATATTCGCTTTCTGGGCGGGCCAGCTTACGTTTTCACGGACGGAGATGAAGTGCTGCTGGTGCCCTCGATCGCCGGCGGAGCAGAGTAAAATCTCGGCGGTTTCCCTTCAAAGCTCATTCGCTTGCAAATCTCGCCGTGTCTTGTATAATCTAACTAACTGGTTAATTAATCATGATTCAGGCTCATCGAGAAGAGGTTCGCCGGCGCCGCCGGGAGCTCCGCGATCTCCGCAAACAGTTGCGCGAGCGCAGACACGGGTCCCGTCCCCTGGGCTCCCGCGGACAGCCGGAGGAGAGTCGCGCTGCTATTCTGCAGGCCGCTGCGAAGGAGTTTTCCGAACTCGGTATCGCCGGAGCCCGCACCGACGCCATCGCGCGCGAAGCGCGGGTCAACAAAGCCCTTCTCTATTACTACTTTAAGGACAAGGAAACGCTCTACGGCGCAGTGCTCGACGATGCCTTCTCTGGAATGCGGTCAAGAGTTTTCCAGGTGCTCGACAGCGACCTGCCGCCGCGCGAAAAGATTATCGCCTACGTGGGCGCATATTTCGACTTCATCGCCTCGAGCCAGATTTATCCCAAGTTGATGCAGCGCGAAATGATGCGGGCGCGCGAAGGCCGTTCCGAGCACATCGACAGACTGGTCAAGACTTACTTCCAGCCCATCTACCAGCGGGTAGGAGAGCTCTTGCACAGGGGAATCGCGGAAGGCGAGTTCCGCAGAGTCGACCCCATACACTTCATTCCCTCCATGGTGGCGATGATCATTTTTTATTTCAGCAGCGCCCCGGTGATGCAGCGGATCGTGCATTTCAATCCGCTGACGCCGCGGCGCATTGCCGAGCGGCGGGCCGCAGTTCTCGATTTTATTTCCGCCGCGCTGTTTCAACCCCGCGCCCACGCGGGTTCAGCGGTTCGCAATTCAGGAGTCAGCCGATGAGCGCTCGTAATCGATTTTTTATTCTGCTCGGCATCATCTTCGTGATTGCCGCCATTTACTATGGGTTCTCCGTCGATCATTCCAGGGACCTGGTGCTGATCGGCACCGTCGATTCCAACCAGGTGATTGTCAGCGCGCAGGTGGAGGGGCGCATCCAGAAACTGCTGGTGGACGAAGGCACTCCGGTAAAGGCAGGCGACTTGATCGCCGTGCTTGATCCCTCCGAGTTGCAAACGCAGGAAGCCGCGGCCTCGGCAAACATCACCAGCATGCAACACAAAGTTTCTGAGATGGAGCACACGGAAGAATCCACGTCGGGGTCCACGTCGAGCGACGTGGCCAACGCACAGGCCAAGCTTTTATCCGCCAGAGCGCAACTCTTGCAGGCTAAGGCAGCGCTCGATCGTACCGAGAGTGACAGCCGCCGCATGATCGAGCTGGCCAAGGCCGGCGTGCAGTCCGATCAGGAGCGCGTACAGGCCGAAACCAACCTGCAGGCCGCGCAGGCAACCGTGCAGGCTCAACAAGAACTGGTTAAAGCCGCGGAAGCCGATTTGACCTCCGCCATTGCGCGCACCCAGCAAGCCAACGCGGCGAAGAGCACGGTGCAATCGACCGAGGCTGATCTCAAGAATGCCATCGCGCAGAAAAATCAAGCCGCGGTGCGGCTCGGCTATACCAACGTCTACGCGCCGGTCACGGGAACGGTTTCGGTGCGTGCGGCGCGGCAGGGAGAAGTGGTCAACATCGGCGCGCCTATCGTGACCATCGTTGACCTGACTGACACGTGGGCGCGTGCGGCGATTCCGGAAACTTATGCTGACCATATCGGCTACGGCGACGTGTTGCGTATCCGTCTCCCCGGCGGAACGATCACTAGCGGCAAGGTGTTCTTCAAAGGAGTGGAAGGCGATTTTGCCACGCAACGCGATGTGAGCCGGCGTAAGCGAGATATCCGCACCATCGTCTTGAAAGTCAGGCTGGATAATCCCAAAGGCGCGTTCGTGCCGGGGATGACGGCCGAAGTGCTGGTGTCGCCGCAGCAGTTGAAAGGGAACAATCCGCAGAGCACGGCGGCGGCGGGGCAGCAATAGTGCCCGAAACCTATGCCATCGCGGTCGAGCACATCGTCAAGAAGTACGGTGACTTCACCGCCGTCGACGATATTTCCTTCAATGTTAGTGACGGTGAAATCTTCGGCCTGCTGGGGCCGAACGGCGCAGGGAAGTCCACGCTGATCCGGATGATGACCACGCTGATTCCAATCACTGGCGGCATAGCGCGGATTGCCGGTCACGATGTTGCGAAAGATCCGGATGCGGTGCGGCGAACGATTGGCGTGATTCCGCAGGCGTTGACCAGCGATCTTGATCTCACCGTTGAGGAGAATCTGAATATTTACGCCAAGCTCTACGACGTGCCGGCGAAGGAGCGGAAGCGCTCAATCGATGAACTGCTGGGGTTGGTGGACCTGACCAAGTGGCGCGACGCGCAGACCAAGACGCTTTCCGGCGGCATGCGGCGGCGGCTGGAGATTGCGCGCGGGCTGGTGCATCATCCCAAAATCTTTTTTCTCGACGAACCCACCACGGGACTCGACCCCGTCTCGCGCGTGGCCGTGTGGGAGATGCTGGGCAACATCAAGAACCAGCGGCAACTGACGATCCTGATCACCACGCATTACATGGATGAAGCCGACCGGCTCTGCGATCGCATCGCGATTGTCGACCACGGCAAACTCGTCGCGCTCGATGCGCCCATGGCGCTTAAGGCGAGTGTGCCGGGATCGAACGTGATCGAAGCGCAGTTCGAGAATCCACCGGACGATTGGGAGCAGCGCCTGCACACCATGGACGACGTCACCTCGGTGCAGCATGAAGGCGCTGGCATGTATCGAATCCTCACCGGCAACGGATCGCGAACCACCACGGAACTGGTCGAGATGGCGGTCGAAGCCGGGGTTGCGGTGAAGTCGCTCTCGGTGCAGAACACAACGCTCGACGACGTATTTGTGCATTACACCGGCAGACAGCTGCGTGACGAATTGCAGAAAGCTTATGCGTTCATTATGCCGCAGCGGCCGGGGTTGCAGCCGTGAGCCGTCCGGATTGGATTTTATGAATCGAATGATGGCGATTGTCGAGCGCGAAATGCGCAAGTTCTTCCGTTCCCCGGCGCTGATGCTGGCGTCCATGATTTTTCCTCTGGTCCAGCTCGTCATCCTGGGCAACGCCTTTGGTGGAAAAATTCGCGATGCCCGGCTGGCGGTTGTCGATGAGGACGGCGGCCCACAAGCGCTGCGGATTCATGAAGCTTTCGACTCTGTTCGCGCGAACATTCGCACTTTCGTGCCCGTCTACTATGACAACGAAAAAAAGGCGATGGAAGACGTGCGCAACGGCAAACTGGATGGCGCCGTGATCATTCCGCCGCAGTTTTCGCGGCGCGTTTACGAGGATAACCATCCTCAAGTCGCCGTGGTGGTGGACAACAGCGACAACTTCATGAGTTCCGCGTTGGAATCGGAACTTACCGACCTGGTGAACTCGCTGAATCAGCCGACGGTCGAGCCGCGCATCCTGCAGCAGACCGCACTTCAGATTGTCGAACTCTACCCTTATATCGAATACATGAAATATCTGCTGCCGGGTTCGCTCGCGCTGGCGATGTTCGTCTCGGTGATGATCGGCGGAGGCATGCTGTACATCGACGACAAGGCGCGCGGCGTCCATGAAGGCTACCTGGTCACGCCGATCACCAAGCTTGAACTTGTGCTGGGGCTCAACCTCGCGGGTGCCATCAAGGCGGTGATGACGGGCGTGATCATTTGCGTGATCGGCTCGCTGATGGCAGGTGTGAGTACGATTTTCAATCCGCTCACCATGCTGGGACTGCTGGTGATGATCGTCCTCACCTCACTTGCGTTCAACACCATGATGTTTCTGCTGATGGTCCGCATCGAAGACCCGCTGGTGCCGCGGGCGATGTTCGGCATTTTGAATACGCTGCTGTTCTTTCCCAGCGGCGCAATCTATCCCATTCAGGCTTTTCCGCCGTGGTTGCGTGTGATTGCCAAGGGCGATCCCTTCACCTACGCAGTTGACGGCTTCAAGTGTCTGCTGCTCAAAGAAACAACACTGGCGGCGGTTTGGGGCGACATGCTGTACCTGACGATCTTCGCGGCTGTTACCCTGGGGATCGCAATTCCGCTGTTCAAGCGCACGCTGTAGAAGATTGAGCGATTTTGCGATTGAGCGATTGTTTGGGCACCTGCACTTTTGACCTTCAATCGCCCAATCTCTCAATCGCCCGATGACTCAATTCTCCGCGGGAACCTTTGACTTGTCACCGGTGTCCGGTATTCTAGAGAGTGATGACGCTACTGGACGCGAAAGAGTACCACCCCGAAAAAGAACGGAAGAGACGAACGCGGATTGTTTCGGCGATCGTTCTGATTCTGATTTTGGCAGTCGTAGGCTGGTTTAATCGCTTCTGGCCGGAGAAGCGCGTTGCTGACAAATTCTTTTCTTCGCTGCAAAAAAAGGACTTCGAAACAGCCTACGGCATTTACTTTGCCGATCCCGCATGGAAGCAGCATCCGCAGAATCACAAGCAGTATCCGTTCAACGAGTTCTGGCAAGATTGGGGACCGGGCGGGGAGTGGGGCGTCGTTAAGAGCTATAAGATTTACGGGGCCAGCAGCTGCCCCGGCGGTGGAAGCGGCGTGGTCGTCGACCTGATCGTGAATGATCGCGCGCAACACGCCCAGTTGTACGTGGATAAGACTGATAAGACAGTCAGCACGCCGCCCTGCGATCTGGAATTTCGCTAGGTCTTAGCTCCCGAAGTACTCCAGGGCCTTAGTCAACGACGCCTCGTCTCCGACATTCAAACACGTCTTCGAGCGGTCAATCTGCCGCATCAATCCGCACAGCACCTTCCCGGGCCCAATTTCCACGAAGGTTTGCACGCCCTCCGCGATCAGCAGGCGCATGCTCTGGTCCCACTTCACCGAGCTGGTTACCTGGGCAACCAGCGTATCGCGAGCCCGCAGATCATCGCGCACCAAAGAGGCTTCTACGTTGCAGACGACAGGGTACACGGGCTTCTGCATCTTCAGCGCGTTCAGATCCACTTCCAGGCGGTCCTGCGCGGGCTTCATCAGCGAACAATGGAACGGAGCGCTTACCTGAAGCAACTTGGCGCGCTTGGCTCCGCGCTCGTCGGCGAGTTTCGCTCCCCGCTCGACCGCCGCAGTGTTGCCGGAGATCACAATCTGTTCCGGCGAATTAATATTGGCAGGAGAACAGACCTCGCCCTGGGCTGCGTCTTCGCAGACCGCGGCAACTTTTTCCAGGTCCATGCCCAGGATTGCGGCCATGGCGCCAACTCCCACCGGAACCGCCTCCTGCATATACTTTCCACGATTGCGAACGGTCCGCACCGCGTCGGCAAAGCTGATGGTGCCCGAGGCAACGTGCGCGGAATATTCCCCCAGGCTGTGACCAGCCACAAAACTCGGCTTGGGGACGTGGTCTTCGAGAACTCGCAAGGCCGCAATCGACGCGGTGAGGATTGCCGGCTGGGTAACTTCGGTCAAGCGCAGTTGATCTTCCGGGCCTTCGAAGCAGAGTTGCGACAATTTGTAGCCCAGAGCTTCGTCCGCTTCTTCAAACGTCAGCCGGGCAATGAGATGCTTCTCGGCGAGATCCTTGCCCATACCTACGGCCTGCGATCCCTGGCCGGGGAACATAAATGCAATCTTTGTTTCGGCGTTCGGCGTTTCGGACTTCCGTGTTTCGGCGTTCCGTGTTGCGTCGTTCGGTTCGGTCATGATTTTGATCTTGCGGAAATTCGGGAATCAGTGAACCGGAGCGACTTCCGCTTCCACCGGTGCGGGACGCAGTGCGGCCAGTCCTTGCTCAATCGACTGATTGATGCGCCGCTCGGAAAATTCCGCTGCGACGCGCACCGCATTCTTGATCGCGTTGGCATTGGAAGAACCATGCGTAATAATGCAGACGCCCTTCACACCCAAGAGAGGCGCGCCGCCGTATTCGGTGTGGTCGATGCGCTTCTTGAAGTCAGCAAACGCGCTGCGTGAAAGCATGTAACCGACCTGGCTGGTGATGGTTGCCTTCAGCGATTCCTTCAGCACGGTGCGCACCAGGTTGGCCACCCCCTCGGAAATTTTCAGCGCCACGTTGCCCACGAAACCGTCGGCAACGATGACATCGACGTGGCCATTGAACAGATCGCGGCCTTCCACATTCCCCACGAAGTTCAAGGGCAATCGCTTCAACAACTGGAACGACTCGCGCGTCAGTACATTGCCTTTGGTTTCCTCTTCGCCAATCGAGAGCAATCCTACGCGCGGTCTTTTCCCGGCCGAAAAATTGGATCGGGGCATGGTATGCCCGAACATCGACCGGAAATAAATTTCGCCCATCACTGCAAACTGTTCGAGATTGCGCGGCTTGCAATCCACGTTCGCGCCAACGTCGAGCAGGATCGCCGCTGTTCCCGGAGCCGTAGGAAAAACCGCCGCCAGCGCCGGCCTGTCTACGCCGTGCAACGCTCCCAGCACCATCTTAGCCGTAGCCATCGCCGCCCCGGTGTTGCCGGCGGTGACGAAGCCCGCGGCGCGTCCCTCGCGCACCAGCCTCAGACCTACGCGCATGGAGGAGTCGCGCTTGGCGCGCACCGCCTGCACCGCCTTATCTTCCATGGTGATGACTTCGCTGGCGTGGATGATCTCAATCGGCAGCCGCGCTGCCGAGGGGTGGCGCTCCAGTTCCGCTTTGATCGTGGCTTCCGGACCCACCAGCAGCACGCGCACGCCGTAACTGCGAGCGGCGTGAATTGCGCCTTCGATCTCAGGCTTGGGAGCCCGGTCCGAACCCATCGCATCCAGCGCGATCACGCTAGGCATTGTGGCAGGGAATTAGCTGGCTTCTTGAATGTCCAGAACTTCGCGGCCTTTGTAGTAGCCGCACTTGACGCAAGCCCGATGCGGCATCTTCTTCTCGTGGCAGTTCGGGCACTCCGAGAGCGAGTGGCTCTTCAGGGCATCGTGCGCCCGCCGGGTCGAGGTGCGCTTCTGAGAATGTCTTCGTTTCGGATTCGGCATGGTCTGTAAAATTCCTCTCACTGAGGCCTTCGGCCCCACATGAATCTTAATTAAGTCAGTGCGCCAGCTTGCTGCGGATTTCCTTCAACGCGGCCCACCGCGGCTCTTCTTGCGCCGTTGCGCATGAGCACTGTTCCTGGTTCAGGTTCGTGCCACAGTGCGGGCACAATCCCTTGCAATCTTCGCGGCACGTCACCTTTAACGGAGCGGCCAACAGCACCTGCTCGCGCACCACGTCGTCGAGCAGAATCCCTTCACCCTCATAATAGCTGATCTCGGCTTCGGCGTCGGTCACCGACATCTCGTCGCGCCCCGCGTCGGCACCCTGAGGACGATAGAGCAGATCGAATTCGCGCTTTACGTCTTGCATAACCGGTTCCAGGCACCGCGCGCAGCTCAGTTCCAGGCTGGTTGCCAGTCGGCCCTGGATCCGTATGTCCTGTATTATCTTGTGCTTGCCGTGATGCTCTTCGACCAGGTCGGCCCGCCCACTGCTCTCGATCGGCGTCACCTGGCGATAATCCGCTCCTAGGTCGATTACGCCCGGCTCGAACTTCTCCGCAAACTCTACCGGATGAAGTTGCAAATCTTTGATCTCGAAAAACATCGGAAGACCTCCGCGCACCGTCTAGCTACCGCCCCAGGCCCGCGGAAGCACGCCAGGAAGGCGCAAGTACCGCTAGGAGCAAGAATCAAGAATAAAGGTTGATAGAAAGCAGTGTCAAGGCGGGATAAACTAGGACCGATAAACTACTCTACGGAGAGATTCCCGGGTGGATGAGATTGTGCCTACGGCTGAGGAGTTTGAAAGGCGACGCGAGTTCTCAGAACGCATGGCGGAACTCCGCGCCCGTCAGCCCGAGGGACCCGGTCCCTATCCTACCGCTGAAGAGATGATCCGCAAGGACAGGGATCGTTGACAGAAAACACGAATCGCTGGCCCCAAAGCGGCGCCCGCTTCGCTGCGCTGTTCATAACTCTGCTCGGCCTTCTCGCCCGTCTTTGGGCCGCCCATGGAACCTTCCTCAATCCTGATGAAGCCCTGCACTTTCGCCTGGCGAACCAAGTCTCTCTGGCTCTCGCCTACAAAGAAAGCCTGACTGCCGCGCATCCTCCGCTGCTGATCGTCCTGCTCTATTACTGGCGCGCGTTCGGCACCTCGGAACTCTGGCTGCGCCTGCCTTCTGTGCTTGCTGGCGCAGTCTTTTGCTGGATGTTTTATAAATGGCTGAGCAAAGCTGCGGGCAGCCTAGCTGGTTTCATCGGACTTCTTTTCGTGGCGTTTCTTCCGCCCATCATCCGGCTCGCGGTGGAGGTGCGGCAGTACTCCTTGCTGCTGGCATTCCTAGCGAGCGCTCTGTATTTTCTGGACGAAGCTTTCGCGAAAAACTCGGCGAGCCGGATCGCAGCCTTCTCCCTCTGCCTCTACCTCGCCATGCTGTTTCACTATTCGGCATTTTGGTTCGCCGCCGCGCTTGGTCTTTATGCGCTTTTCCGAATCTTTACGGAACGCCCGCCCACCCGCGTGGTGGCAGCCTGGGCACTCAGCCAATTCGGTGGACTGGCACTCGCTGCATTTTCGTATAAGACGCATCTTTCGAAACTGAGCGCGAACAACACAACAAGTCAGCTGCAATGGTTAATAAACGAACCTTATCTCCGCCGCTCTTTTTTCGACCGCGCCCATGACAACCCGGTCCTGTTCTTGATCGGCCACACTTTTGGAGTCTTCCAATATTTCTTCGGGCAACTCGCAGTGGGCGATGCGATGACGCTTCTGTTCGTGCTGGGAGTCGTGCTCCTGCTCGGCGGCAAAGGCCCCCCGCTGGATTTAAAATCTTCGCGCCGTCTGGGATTATTTCTGCTCCTGCCTTTTGCCATTATTGGTGGCGCATGCCTGGCTCACGTTTATCCCTACGGTGGCACGCGGCACGTAGCATTCCTGATAATCCCGGCGATAGCGGGCGTGAGTGTTGCAATCGCGCGTCTGGCAGAGGGCAGATGGGGTCGCGGACTCACGATCACAGCGCTCGTCGTCGTGGCCTGCTTCGTCTTCGGCAAACCGCGCCAGCCCTGGATGGAGCGCGCCGATCAAAGCCGCACAAACATGGCGAAGGCGATGGACTTTGTAAGGAAAAATATTGCTCCCTCCGGTCTCATCTTCACCGATTATCAGAGCGATCTTATTCTCGGTCACTATCTGTGCCGCCAGCGTCCCATCTTCTTGGACGTAGCTCCAGCTGGCTTCGAACAATTTCACTGCGAAGGCTATCAAGTCGCTTCCACCGACTACAAAACCGCGTGGATGCTTTCGGCAGACGATTTTCCCCAGAACTGGCAGCGACTCGTCGAAGCCTACAACCTTAAGCCCGGGGACACGGTCTGGATTGTTCAGATGGGATGGGGAATCTGTCTCCCCGAGGACCTGCGCAAGCACTTCGCGGAGTTCCGCGACCTGCATTTCGACTCGTTCGGCAATAACATCAAAATCTTCAAGATGACGGTAGGCCAGCCGGTTCCGGCGGCCACTGAGTAAGCGCAATTCCGGCAAGCACAATCATTTCCGCGCCTGCTGATCCAACCCCAGCGCCCGCACAGTAATTTCATCCGGAACGTTGCGCCCATCCTTCTTTGTCGCTACTCCAAAGTTGCCCGAATAATCCCACATCGCCCAGCCGATGCCGTGCCGCTCCAGCGCCGTGCGCACATCGTGAATCCACGCCTCACGATCCTGTGGGTCGGCATAGTCGCGGTATACGCCGAACTCGTTGCACTCTACTGGAACTCCGTGCTGCCGGGCCCATTCCGCGACTTGCGTAATTTCAGCGTCAATGCGCGCCGCGTCCCAGTGATCCGCTCCATAGCGGATCACCGCCAGCCGGTCCACCGCATCGGGCACGCCGGCAGCTACTTTCGCCGCCGATTCCGGCGACGAAGGATAGCGCAAGCCCTTCACCCATTGCCAAAAATAGGAGCCCCAGCTCGCACCTTGGTGGGTGAAGATGTGCGGCTCGTAGAAATGGAAGTTGTAAATCACGTTGGGATCGCGCAGCGGTTCGTTGAAAACCAGATCGTCGTCGTCCGACCATCGCGCCCCGGTCGCGATCATGGTGTGCTGCGGCGCGCCTTCGCGAATTGCCGCTGCCAGCTTCGCCTGCACCCCGGACCAGCGGTAACGGTCCGACATCTCGGGCTCGTTGAGAATCTCGAAAAACATCCGTTCCGAATCCCACGTCGAGTAATGCCGCGCCAGGGCGCGCCAGAAATCGGCGAACTCCTGCACAAAACTGTCGTCCTTCGCCAGCCGCGCCTTGAATTCGCTGTCCGGATGCAGATCGATCACCACCGCCAGCCCGCGATCCAGAATCATCTTGACGGCCGCGTCAAGATATCTGAGATACTCCGCCGGAAGCTCCTCAGGCCGGTGATTCGCCATCATCGGTTGCGGGTTAACACTCAACCGCACGTGATCGAATCCCATCGATTTGATCAGTGCGATGTCCTCCGCCGTAGTCCAGCTCTGGAAGTGTTCCTTGGTGTAGCCGCGTTTGTCGTAGACCTGCGCGAACCATCCGCTGGTGTTGATGCCGCGCTGCAGATGCCCCAGGCGCGACGCAGGGACCGCAGATGAAGGAACGGTAGATAGAGATGCTGGCGGGATCGGAGTGCCGGGTGCGGTGGTCTGCGCCAGAGCGAGGCCTAGGCCGCCCAGAAGAGCCAGCAGTGCGGCGCAACGCATGATTCGTAGACATTGCATGCGGTCTCTAGCTCAGAATTGGCAGCGCCCGGATTCTCTTCTTCGTCGCCGCATAAATTGCGCTGCAGAGAGCCGGCGCCAGCGGCGGCACGGAGGGCTCTCCAATCCCGGTCGGCGCCTCCGTGCTGGGCACGGCATAGACTTCGACCACCGGTGTCTCTTCCATGCGCAGGGGAGCGTAATCATCGAAATTGCCCTGCACCACGCGCCCTTTCTCGATGGTGATTTTCGCGCGCAGCGCATTCGCCAGACCAAAAACGATCCCGCCCTGAATCTGCTGCTCCAGAATGCTGGGATTGACCACCTGCCCGCAATCCACCACGGCCACCACACGATGCACTCGAGGCACGTCGTTCTCCATGCTGATCTCCACCACCTCGGCCGCATAAGAAGAAAAGCATCCGAAACAGGCGATGCCGCGAAAGCGCCCCGGCGGCAACGCGCTCTTCCATCCAGCCTTGTCGGCAGCCAGTTGCAACGCGCCGCGCATTCGCGCCGTGCGCCACGTCGTGTCGAAGTACTGGATGTTCTGATCTTTCCCCAGCATGTGCAGCCGGTACTCCAGCGGATCTTTCCCCGCCGCGACAGCCAGTTCATCGATGAAGCCTTCGCTAGCGAACGCCGCCTGCAGCGCATACACGGACCGCATCCAGCCAAGAGGAACCGGCGTCTCCGCCGGCACATACTCCAGCAAAACATTCGGCGGCGCGTAGATGAACGCCGCTTCATCCGGCAGATCAGGATCAATGCCGTTCGGTCCCGGCTGCCCCTTCTGCCCGCTGATCGACGGCGCAACGATCCGATGCGAAAACGCCACCGGCCATCCCGCCCCATCGAGCACCGCGTTCAGCTGATGCAAACTCGCCGGACGGTACGTCGAGAACCTCATGTCGTCTTCCCGAGTCCAAATCACTTTCACCGGGCCGCCCGTCTTCGAGTCAACCAGCGCTTTCGACACCAGCGCCGCCTCCACCGCGTAGTCAAACTCCAGCCGCCGGCCAAAGCCTCCGCCCATCAGCGTAACGTTCACCTTCACCTGGTCCGGATCCAGGCCCAGCGCCTTGGCAACCTGGTCGCGGCAGTCCTGCGGGACCTGCGTCGGAGCCCATAACTCGCACGAGCTTCCTTGAAAACTCGCGGTGCAGTTCCCCGGCTCCATCGGCGCGTGCGCCATGAAGGGCAAATGATATTCGGCAGAGATCCGCCGCCCCGTCACTTTCGAAACATCGCCGGCGGAATACAAACTCACGCCTTTCTTCGCTGCCGCCTGCTTCAACCCTTCCATCACCGCCGCAGTGTCCAAGTCTTTGTTCGGACCATCGTCCCAGTTGACGTTCAGCACCCGGCGCCCCTCCATCGCGCCCCAAACACTATCGGCCACCACCGCCACAGCCGCGTCGCTGATCTTTCCCACGTAGCTGACGCCCGCAATCTTTCTCGAGTCCTTATCATCAAAGCTCAACGCCTTCCCGCCGATCGTGGGACTCCGCGACAAAACTGCGTACTTCATCCCCGGCATGCGGAAGTCGATGCCAAACACGGCATCACCCCTTACCTTCGACGGTGTGTCGACGCGCGCCAGCCGATGCCCGACGATCTTGTAATCCTTGTTCAGCTTCAGCGGCACATCCGTTGGAACTGGCAGCGTCGCCGCCTTCTCCACGAGTTCCCCATAACTCAGCCGGCGCTTCGTCGCTCCGTGGACAACGGCTCCGTTCTCCGCCGCGCAGCTCGATCGTGGCACACCCCACGTCAGCGCCGCCGCCGAAATCAGCATCTCGCGCGCCGCCGCTCCCGCCTTCCGCATCGGATCCCACGTCGTCTTTATGCTCGCACTCCCACCGGTGCCCTGATCTCCATAGAGCGTGCTAGCTCCCGCCTGCTCGATCTCAATCTGCTTCCAGTCCGCTTCCAATTCCTCCGCCAGAATCATGGGCAACGCCGTGCGCACACCCTGCCCCATCTCAGAGCGCGCGCATACGATGGTGACCTTGTTGTCCGGAGTGATCCGCAGGTAAGCGTTCGGCGAAAAAACTTCCTCGCCTCCGCGCCCCGCATGCGGCAGGTAGAAGCCCACCACCAGCCCCGCTCCGGCCGCCACTCCAACAGCAACAAATTCACGCCGGCTTAGCGGGCTCATCGCGCACCTCCCGCACCGGCCGAACCTGCACCGGCGGCACGATGAATCGCCTTTCGAATCCGTTCATACGTCCCGCAGCGGCACAAGTTGCCGTTCATCGCCTGCGTGATCTGTTCATCGCTCGGATTCGGCGTCTTCGCCAGCAAAGCCGCAGCATTCATAATCTGCCCCGTCTGGCAGTAGCCGCATTGCGGAACTTCTTCGGCAATCCATGCCTGCTGCAACACGTGCAGCCCGTTCGCTCCGAGCCCCTCGATGGTCGTAACGCTTTTCCCGGCAACCTGTGAAACCGGCGTCGAGCACGACCGAATCGCCGATCCCTCCACGTGCACCGTACAGGCCCCGCAGAGTCCGGCGCCACAACCAAATTTCGTCCCAGTGAGCTCCAGTGTGTCTCGCAACACCCAGAGCAACGGCGTCTCCGGCGAGACGCTTACTTTCTTATCATTACCGTTAACTCGCAATGTGAATTCGGCCATATGTCTCCCAGGCAATTAGAACCTGGACAATCATCCTACTCAACCGGCAGGAAAAGTGGAATGGTGCTTAGCGCGAGCACGCTAGCGACTGAAGTTTTCTGACGCACTGCCGATAAGAGATTGAGACCTTCGTAGACCTGCAAAAGGCAAAGGGTCTGTCGCCAGTCGGTCCTTCAGGTGGGGCCCGGCGGCCCTCGGTGGAGAAGACAAGATTGAAAGCTGAGAATGAATCGGCGACCGGTTCCGCGCCTGGCTTTACTGCCGCGCGACACGAACCCCGCTTCAAACTTCAGGTGGAGATCAGCGTGCGCACCCGGAGCCACGGTGTGCTGGCGGGCCGCACCGTGGATATCAGCGAATCCGGCATCTCAGCCATTCTGAAAATTGAAGTTCCTTTGTCCGAGATCGTGGAGCTGGGCTTCATGGTTCCGATCGGCCGAGTGAATGTTCCTGCGATGGTTCGCCAAAGGGATTGCTTCCGCTACGGTTTTCAGTTCATCGGTTCCGGTGCCGCGCAAGAAGTGATTCGGTCCACATGCCGTCAGCTTGCCGTTGAACAGACCCTTTTACACGATGAAGCGGCTCCGAAACACTAAGCTTCCTCACACCGGCCGCCGAGCTTCGAATTCTTAGCTACCGTCCAGCCTCTCGGTTCATCTCTTCTACTACCCGCTTCCCAACCTCCTTAGCAAACGTCTGAAACGCCGGAATCTCAAACAGCCGCAACCCAACTTCTTCCTGCGGAAGGTTCCCCGCGTGCGTCTCGCCTGTTTCATCCCGCAGAGCCGTGCGCAGCTTGGCCGCTGTCGCCGTATCGAAGCTTTCCGAGACGACCACGCGGTTATCGTCCCAATGCTCCACGATCACCGGGCCTTCCTCGGTCGTAATCTGCGCGGTCGAGACCGGACAATTCGCTCCCGCACACGCCGGCACCGTGTCCGCCGTTGCGCTGTGATAGCGCTGTGACACCGCTTCCGTGTAGAAGCGCGCGAAGCGCTCGGCCGCCTGTGGCGTTTTCCACCGCGACACGTAGAGCAATGCCAGATCTCCGGTGCTGGGCGACACTTCGGCCGCCGCGTCTTTCCGCCGAAAAGCCACAAACGTTCCACCCTGCCACGCCGCCGAGAGGTCGTCTGCGATTTTTCGCCCGCTGTACTGCTTCAACAGCGCGCGCACATCCAGTTCGCCAATTCCGCCCGAATCGTAAACCTCATACTGGCTATCCAACACTCCCTGCATATCCGGGATACGCACCGGCGCGAGCTTCTCGCCCTGAATGTAAGTTTGCGGCTGCAACACTTCGTGCGAATTCCGCGGCGGACGCGCAAACGCACCGGCAAACGCCATCTTCTTCCCGCCCGCGTGCAGCAACTCGCCTTCAAAAATCAGGCCCTGGTTATAAGCAAACGTTCCGGCTTCGCGCAGAATCATCGGCGCATCGTGCATGAGCTGGGAATCGACCGCCGCCTTCACCGCCGGCTCCTCCATCTGGTAGACGAGCTGCGGAGTGTCTTCCAGGCTGCGCCCCACCGGCTTGAGGAGGTAATCCACGTACACCACCATGGCCTGACCCTCGACTACAGCTTTGCGTGCGATCGCGCTATCGCCCATGGCGCTGCGATTCTCCGTCTTGCTCCCGGCTTTCATCCACTTCGCCAAATCGTAATTCTGGTCCTGCAGCGCGTGCGTCAGTTCGTGCGCCAGGATCGGTTCCTGGCGGTCAGGAGGCACCCAGTTCAGCATCGAAATCGTTTTCGTCTCGTCATCGTAATAAGCCGCAATTTCCTGGCCGGTGGACTTCACCAGAAATTCCTTCAGATTGAAATCCCGCGGAAAGAATCCGAGCTTCTTCATGCTCAACTCTTGCTGGGCAAATCTTTTTGTAAACTCTTCTTTGGCCATTTGCCCCGCGGCGTAGCTTCTCCACGTCGGCCTTGCTCACCAGCCTTCGCTTCACCGCCGCGTGCTGCGGCATGCCGGTGTCCTCGGCAGCAAACGCAAAAATTCTGTCCACAGATTCGAACAGTTTCTTCGTATCCGCGTCCGTCATCTTCACTTCGTCAGTCGTGTCTTTGCGGAGCTTTCGCGCCACGTCTCCCAGGCTCTGCCCGGAATCCCCCTGCTGCCCGGAGGCGGGAAACACCAACCATGTCAGAAAGCAAACCGCAAGGAATCCATCCCGTAGCCGAAACGCCTTCATGAACCCTCACTCAGGGAAGAAAAATGCACTCCCCGCAATTCTCCCTGAGCCAGGTCTACAACTCACCGTAAAAAGTCCAGATTGGCCTTACGAAAGTAAGCAAATGGCAGACGATTTGTCATCCTGAGCGGAGGACGTGCTGCGCGAAAGCGGAGCACGGCCGCAGTCGAAGGATCCCTTGCGTCTCACCGGCTTCCGCCGGCCTCGCAGGGCTTCCTCACCACTGCTCTCGCTTGATTTTCGTGGAAATGGGAGGGGATGCTCTCGGCGACAAGGCCATGAATGATGATCGATACAACAAGCTGGAATGAAACTGCAGGCTGAAACCGTAAACGCACAACTCTTCCTACTTCAGTTCCGTCAGTTTCTGGGTCGCGATCTCAACCGCCGTCTCGCTGGGATTGTCTTTCTTGATCTGCTCGTAGAGGCGCTTGGCGTCGAGTGGCTGGTTGCTGCTCTGGTAAAGTTCCGCCAGTTGCAACTGCGCCGTTGCTTTGCTCACCGAAACCGTGGGCTGGCTGATCAGTTCCTGATACAGGGCCGCGGCATCCTTGGTGCGGTTGGTGTTGCCGTAGATTCCGGCCAGCGCGAGCTTCGCCACCGATGCCAGCTCTTTGCTGCCGCTGGAAATCACCGCCTTGAGGTTGCTTTCCGCAACCGCATTGTCGCCCGCGGTCGCAGCCGTCACTCCCAACAAATAACGCGCCATATCCGCAGTGCGCGTGTGCGGATACTTTTCGACGATCGTCTGCAATTGTTTTCTGGCTGTATCCGAGCGCTCTTTCGCCGAAGCGAAGCTGGGAAAGTCCGGCTGCTCGGGCGTTCCCGCAGGACGCAGCGGCGTATCGAGCGTTCGCACCGCCTGCGCCAGATCGAAGCTCGCCTTCTCATCCTGCGCGCTCAGGTAATACCAGCCACCCGCCACCGCGCCGGCAATCACCACGAGGACGACCACGGCGACCGCCAGCGTGTTCCTGTGCTCTACGCTCCAGTGAGCCGTCTTTTCGGCGGCTCCAATGGTGGCTCGGCTGAATGCATCCTGTTTAAGTTGATGGCGGGTTTCTGCGCGCAAGACTACCTTCCAATCTCAGTCTCTGGAGTCGATTTCCTGAATCTCTGTAATGACTCTACTGTCTAAGGTGGGACGAACTATTAGTTTATCAGCCGGAAAACGGCACCGTCAAAGCAGTGCCGCCGAAGCGCGCAGTGACCTGGAAGAGCGGCCGCTTCAGCGCCGCGTAAATCTTCCATATTCAATCCGAGGCTTCAGCCCCTGAGCGCTCGCTTTACCGCGGAGCCTCCTCCAGCAAACCCTGCTCCAGTTTTTCCTGGCACTCAATGCAGTGCCGCGTCCAAGGCACCGCTTCCAGTCGCTTGGCGTTGATCTCTTTGCCGCAGTGGATGCACTCGCCAAAGCTGCCTTCGCGAATGCGGGCCAGCGCCCTCTCGACCATCTGCAGCAGTTGCCGCTCGTTGTTGCTCTGGCTGAACAGAAACTCTTTGGTGTAGGAACTCGCGGCGCGGTCAGCAATGTCCTGCGCCGTATCTTCGTCGGCAGAGCGGCCGTCGGCCTGCGTGCGCGACACCGTGCGGCGCAGATCCTGCTGCCGCGTCTCCAGCCGCTTCTTGAATGCTTCTAACTTCTTCTTATCCATAAGTTCACTTCTATAATTCTGCGCCGGCTCCCCGAAGCCGTGCGCGGGGTTCGGGCCAAACAAAAATGATAAGCGCGTCAATTGAGATGCGTCAACCACAGGCTGGGGTTTGGGCAGTGGCTCAGTTGGAATTTCTTTCGGTGGCGCCACCCCGAGCGGAGCCGCTCTTCAGGCGGAGCGAAGAATCTCCGACGCCGCATGCGTCTGCGTATGGGAGATCCCTCACCCGGCTGAACTGCGCCGGGTTTCGGGATGAGCCCTCGAGAAGAGGACGGAACGGTTGCAGGACGGAAGACCTGGCGTACAGCCTAGCGCACTATCGTGACTGAAAGCGGCATCTGCTGCTTCGTTGCGCCACTGGTGGCCGACACCGTTGCCGAATAGGTGCCGGCCCTGGCGGCGTTGGTCGCAGCGAGCTTGAGGATACTGCTGCCTGATCCCGGGGCAGACAGCTTGACCGGAGTAAATACCGCAGAGACTCCGCTGGGCAATCCGGTTATCGAGAAGGCCACGGCCGCGTTGAAGCCTCCGCCGACCGTGACATTCAGACTGACGCCGTTGCTCGATCCGCCGGTAACAGAAAGCGAATTCGCTGAAACAGCCGCGTGAAATGCGGGCGGAGTTGTAGCGCTGGCCCAGTGATTCACCAGGACCGCGCCGTCGATCGAGCCGAGTCCTGTAGCTTGATCGTATCCCACGGTCGCGTTGAAGCCAGCCTGTCCCGGCACGCTGTTGTTGCCGATGGTGATCGCGTGAAAAACGGCTGCTCCGCCCGCCCTCTGCTTGTTGGCCAGAGAATAAAACACAACGTTGGCGTTGCCCTGGTGCACCGTGGTGTTCTGCACCACGAGCGCCATCACGCCGGCGAATGACGGCGAAGCCGCCGAGGTGCCACCGACCACATAGAGTTCACCGTTCTGATAGATGAGGTACCCGTCGTGACCTGCGGAACTGAGCGCAACGTCGGGGACGTCGCGCTTGCCATCCGCCGGAACGCCGGTGCCGGCTTGCCACGATGGCTTCGGATAAACAATGCTCGCTCCGCCGCCGCTCGCCCACAGCCCGTAGTCGGGACCGCTGGCGTTCCAGACCACTTCCGGAATGTAGCCGAGCGCTGATGCCTGCGTTCCCGGCGAGTTCGAGGGCGACCAGTAGAGCGTGGGGTTCGACAGGTCATTGAACTCAGTGCCTCCAACACAAACGCTGTAGGGAGTGGAGCACAGGCCGTTGACGGCGCGTCCGTGCGTGGCGGTTGAAGCCGAAGCGGAATCGCAGCCGGCCGCGCCGCTGTCTCCCGAGGAAACGAACACGGTGATGCCCTGCGCTGCTGCTTGCTGCCACAGGCTGTTGAGAAAACTGTTTCCGGAAGAACCGAGATATGCTTCACACAGGCCGAAGCTGGTGCTCATCACGGGCGCGAGGTTGTGGTTGACGATGTATTGCGCCGACAGGTCCACACCGTCGCTTGAATTCGTAGACTTCGACACGACGAACTTGATGGCAGCGCTCTTGGCCACGGCGCCAGACCACTCCACGTCGAGATCGGCTTCGGTTTCTTCATTTGCACTCCAGATGCCGGGGTCGGTTCCGTTGACGATGATCTGGGGATCGTTGGCGGGCAGGCCGAAGAATGTTCTGAACTGGCGCACGTCCGCGAGGTTGATGTTGGAACGGGCGACGATGGCTACGGACTGTCCATTGCCATTGACGGACGATTGGTATAGCGGATCGAGGTCGTAGATGGTGGCGAAGTCTGCCGGGGCAAGGTAGTACGCGCCGCCACTGCTGAAGTCAGGCGCCGGCTTGCGGACCGGGCCGTGCATTGGTTCGCTGTGAAAGTCATGCAGCGAAACCACGCCTCCAACGACTTGAGCCAGAGCCGCGGGAATTTCAGGATCGTTCACGTTGGCGTGATGGACTTCATCGCCAAACTTGTATGTATGGATCGCGGTATGGAATGCTGCCTGGACCTGGGCGGCGGTGCCGGTGAAGATGATGGAGCGGCGGCCGGCTGTGAGTTCTTCCACTTCCATGCCATGACCTTGCAGCCAGGCCACGATCTGGGCCGCGTCGGAATCGGAGACGCCGAAGCGCTCGGCGTACTGCTCGGGCGTGAGCCACTGATGGTAGTAAGGCGACTCGGAGTTGTGCTGCGCGTCGACGAGTTGATTCAGGATGTCCTGCTGCGTCGAGTCGGGCAGCAGCGTGAGCAGCATGTGCTCCATGGGGAAGTCGGACGCGACTGCGCCGGCATCGTATTGGGCCTGGGCCAGGGGATGCACGTTGCCGTGCAGCGTGACTCGCTGGTCGTCATCAATGGAGGAGGTGATGCGGTCCCTTACCTGGACGAACGGAGGTTGGATGAGCGGAAGATTCGTGGGATCGGCCGCGGGCTGGGCTTTTTTCGCGAGGACTGCGGCGGGAAGGTCGAGAGAAAGAAGCGAGAAGAAAATTATCAAGGTTAGAAATGAGAAGACGCGACGCTGCATGGACGCGGATGACAGGCGGGACATTGTTGTTGAGCCTCCGAGGTGAAGTGCGGAGCTTTACTCGGTTTGGAGCTTTACTTCACCTCAGGCTTCATCGGCGGGGCGGGGGAACACTTGAGGGATCAGCCCAAAGTTTTCTGGCGGGAGTCACCGGTGGTGAGAGCGGCTTAATGTTTCCCGCTGGAACGTTGGGCTGAATGTTCCAGTCGGAACATAACGTTGTTTTCACCGGAACACTGTGGAAATTTCGGAAAACTCGGGAAACCACCTTAAAGCTATAGTTGGTTGTCGGCAAGCGGCTGAGGGGGATGGAGTTGGACAGGTGCCGAAATATCGGCACGAAAAACGTGGGGCGAAGAGAAGGCGTTGAAAATCGGCGCTCGAGGCTGGCAGTCGTGGGAGGCGAGTGCTGATTACATAGACTTACGGGAAATAGGGGAACATCCTGTCTGTCCCGGGAATCCCCCAACCCTCATTTCTTACGTTTACTGTGCATGTCCGATTTGCGTGACGCGAAAAACCCCTGGAATCTAGAGCGGGCCCCACCAGTGGCAATGGAAGGCCAGTGCACGGCAGGCATCTGATCCAGAGATTCTGGCAATGTCAGTATTGTCAGGCCGGAAGCGGAGACGGCGTAAATCGTCTGGCCACTCGGGTCGAGCGCCATCAGCGGCGATACGGCGACCTCAGGATAGGCCCAAACCTGCAGTTCCTCGGGGGTCATCAGACGAGCCAGCAGTGTGCCTTGAGCAGCATTCCAGAACTCGATCGAGTCTCCGAGAGGCACCACCAGGACTTTTCCTGCTGGGCTAAATGTGGCGCCGATGACGCCTGTGTCGTCGGGAGGACTGAAGTCTGGATACACGTTCGCATTGATGTACTGCGGACTTGAGTTGTAGAAGCCTACGTAGTCCCCCGCAGCATAGGGTGGGGCGCAGATGGCGGCAAACTGGCTGCCATTCGGCAAAACGGCAATGTCCGTCCAGCAGGCATCCGGATAAAAATTGACAGTCTGTACTACGTAGGTGGACGGATCCATCGAATAGACTTCGAAGTTATAGCTCAGATTTACGGCATAAACATGAGTTCCGTCCGCAGACGACTTGACGAGTGCTCCCATAAGAATGTGCAGAGCGGTAAAAGTCAGCGAGGAAAGATCGAGTTCGACCACCTGAGGTCCAGCCAGAATTACCTTAT
Organism: uncultured Acidobacteriaceae bacterium; assembly: GCA_963800575.1. Taxonomy (GTDB): domain Bacteria; phylum Acidobacteriota; class Terriglobia; order Terriglobales; family Acidobacteriaceae; genus Sulfotelmatobacter. The sequence continues at coordinate 35,757 of CAWDBN010000012.1, read as the reverse complement.
CGAATTCCGTAATAGTTAGGGAGCTGAGAGAACTGGTTAAGCTGGATGTGAGGAGCTGTGCCTGAGAAGGTTGATCCGGATTGAGGACGACGATATGAGAATCAGAGGATCCTGCAACCAGCCATGACCCATCAGGGCTCAGCGCCATAATTGCGTAGCTGACTGGGGTTGCAGGCTGGGGCAGCAAGATGGGAGATTGCCACTGCAGCGTTGCCGGATTCAGCACGTCCACCTCGGTGGCCTTCAGTGCATACAGGAGATTGCGATGCGTGTCATAGAGGAGCTGGAGCAAACCAGACGCAGGTAAAATGGTCGGCGCAGGGTAGTAGGTCGCCGCTGCCGTCAGTGTTCCGCTCCCCACGGAACTGGAAACCACGACATTGGCGGATTCGCCTGGCGTTCCATTTGGAACCTGGATGGCTTCACCCTGAAGGGTAGGTCCGCCATAGCTGAGAGAAGTTACCTCGACGGGAGAACCTCCGACTGTCACGGACGGCGTCTCCCCCGGACTCGCCGAGAAGCCGTAACCGAACAGATAAACGGTAGGATCGCCGGTAGGCGGCAATAGGTTTGCGCTCAACGCTAGAGGCTGGACCCCGTAGGAAACCGCGGCTTGCGCCGCAAAGGTATCTCCATCGGCGCCAATGCACTCTTCGTCAGCCGGTCCCACAATGGAAGATGCCGGAATACTGATCGTGGTCCCCCCATCAAGCCATGGCGCCGGCTGGCCGCCAATATAGACAGTCGAACCCGCGAAATCATCGAGGAGTTGGATCTGCTGAGGAGTGTTCAAGGGTAAAGCGACGTTTAAGGGGGGCAATTAGGGCTGGTTGGGGCGTCGCCATTTGACGGATTTGGGACCGGGGATTGGGTCAGATTCACTACGCGCAACTCACCGCCGATCCCGGTGTAACCGCGTCCTTCCGCGTCCGTTGTGAGCAGCCTTTCCAGGTTGTTATCACCCAGGATCGCTGCGTCGCCCGTGATATAACCGAGAGCGCTATAGCTGTTCGCGTTGATTTCCTCAATCTCGAGTGGCATGTCGTATTGAAGGTACAGCGTCTGCCCATCTGCACTGAATTGAACGGCCGTTCTGGCCGTTTGAAACGCGTCGGGAATCGGCGTCGATGCCAGGGCCGTAAGTGAGTTATTCAAAAAGGTAACCTGATCAGCAGAGGCAACACCTATTTCCGACCCATCCGCGTTGATTGCATAGCCTCGGACGTCGAATTCACCATTGGGCGGATTGACTGTGTTTAGGGAAACGGTTTGCATTGTATTGGTGTCGGAGCTGTAGAGATAAAACTTGTCGGCGGAGAAAATCGCCCATTTGTGATCAGCGCTGCGGGCCAAGCTGTCGACTTCAAAGCCGGTCCCTGAGGACGGCTCGATTCGAGAACAGGTGTTCGCATTGGAATCCCACTCGTATAAATACTCGCCGCTCTCATATATGTCATCGGAGTCGATTCCGGGCTCCAGGCCGCTCATCAGGACTTTTCCATTCGCCATAGCAACAACGACGGGAAAATACAAACCATAATCGGGGGGAACCAGACCTGAGCACGGATTCAGGGTCACCGCGAGGCTGTCCTCATTGACTGTGACTATGTCTTGCGCTTGAGTCCCGAGCACCAACGTTTTTCCGTCCGCCATCTGATCGATTCCCCAAGGTTGGGGGACCGACACTCGCGCCGTGACAGAGAAATCTCGGCCGGAGATCACGTCCAGTTCATTGAGGCCGGGATTCGAAACGAACAGGAGTTGACGAGTCTCATCGTAGAAGCCATGGATCAGGGTTCCGCCAATCCAGTGCAAAGGGTCTGAAACCGCAGCGCCCGTCACCGTGAGTTGAAGCGGCGTGTTTACCGCAAGCGTTCCTGAGATGGCGTTCACGCTCAGGGTTTGTTGCGCGATCAGGGCGGCGCTGGATGCTGTGAAAGTTAAGGTTCCGGTGACACCAGGCGCGAGCAAGAGGGACGTGGGCGAATCGGTGACACCAGTAGGTAACGCAGCGGTGCTAACGGACACCACGCCGGTAAAGCCATTTTGCGCCGTCACAGAAACTTGGACTTTCTGGCTGGCGCCTTGAAGCAATGTCACAGTGCCCGGAGACAGCGTGACGGTGAAACCGGCAGCTGGAGGGGGAGTTGTGCCTCCACCGCCGTTGCTTCCGCAGCCCACAATAAGTGCGCAAAGAAGGCCAGCAGTTATCAAATATGCACAAGGTTTTGTTGTCACGATTGAAGCCGCCGCCAGAGAATACGGCCAAAGTCTAGGCCTCGGGAACGGGCAACGCAAGCTGGTTTCCGGGAAATAGGGGGTCCCGATAGGATAGTTGATAGAGGCTTGACGAGATGGCGGTTGGCCCAGGCTTTTGATCTTGCGGGCATTCCCGACACGGTGGGTTGTCCCGTCCTTCGCGTTCTTGGCGATGGGCGGGAACCTCGAGCGCATACGCAACGGGGCTTGTGCAGAACGGGAAGGCTTGCGTCGGCAGCATAGCCTCCCACCCTTGCGAAGAATGCGAGGATGGGGCACCTTCGGTGGGAACGGTGGATGCAAAGGTCGTTAAAGATGGGCCATCCGCCAAAGGCGTGTCGCTAACCACTATGAAATTCATCAGTCGCATTCCGAACGGGAAAACACTGAGGCCCAGTCAACGGGGCAACAGTTTCATCTTCGAGCCGCGCGGTTCAGGAGAACTGGGGCTTTTGCCACATTCGAAGGTTGACCGCGTAGAGCACGATGCAAAACAGATTTGCCGGAATGAAGCCCAGTTGCCCGGTTCTTAACCCGATGACGCAAATGATCAGGCTGTTGATTGCCGCCAGCACCCATCCCATCCGGCATTTTCTGCCGATCAGAATCGTCGAAAAAACAGTGAACACACAAGACAAGCAATCAAGTCGCCACACAAACGAAAGCACTTCTACTCTCATATCTTCTATCTTTACTCCGATGGAGGGGCGCGTTCCGATATCAATGAGGCGAGACGTAACGTTGGTAACGTTCGACCTTCCCGGGGCGGGCCGTTCTCAGTCCCAAGTGCTGGATCGGTTTCGATTGGGAAGCGCCAACTGTGACTGCGACTGTGCCAGCCAGAAATTATTCAAGTTCATCACCATCTGCACGAAGGCATCCCACCCTAACGGCTTCTTGAGGTAGGCGTTGGCATGAAGCTGGTAGCTGGTCGATACATCGCCGTCAAAAACGGAAGTCGTGAGGATTATGGTGGGGATGGTCTTCAAATCGTCATCGCGCTTGATTTGTGCCAGAACTTCACGCCCATCCATCCGAGGGAGGTTCAGGTCTAGCAAAACAAGATCGGGGCGAGGGGCATCGGCCTTGATTCCCTCATGCCTCAGGAATGCCATAGCCTCGACGCCGTCATCGGCGACGTGCAGATGGAGGGACGGATTGACATCTTTTAGGGCCTCCCGCATCAACCGGACGTGATGGGGACTGTCCTCGACAAGTAACAGGTGCGATTGGCAATCATTCTCTGTGCTGGAAACCATTGCTTCACCTTCCTCGATGCATTGCAGGTTTGTAATCTCGCAAGGCGGCGAGATCTTCATCTGGCAAGTATGCGCTCCCCTCGCACTAAAACTAACCAACGAAATCTTGATGCAGCCGTATATGGGTGCCAAATCGGGGCGCGCGCCATTTCGGGCAGTTAGGGGGCACGCAGCAATCGCTGAACGTCATCTTGCTTAAAAGGGTCCGTTGGCGCGACATCCCGACATCGTTATGGAACCATCACGCTCACTGCGAAGAGCTTCTGGAACGGCCATGCTGCTAAGCTAACTCAGGAGTCAAACACATGAGCGCGACTGCAACTGGAATTGGAATCACCCGCCTCGGCCAGATCGCTATTAACGCGAAAGATGTGGAGCGGGCGACGGCGTTTTACCAGGACAAGCTGGGGCTGAAGCTGCTGTTCAAGGCTCCGCCGAGCCTGGCATTTTTCGATTGCGGAGGGGTGCGGCTGATGCTGGACCGGGCGCAGAAGGCGGAGTTCGATCATCTGAGCTCGGTTCTGTATTTTTCCGTGCCCGACATTCAAGCGGCATACGGCAAACTGAAGGAAAGCGGAGTGCATTTTGAGGACGAACCGCATGTAGTCGCGAAAATGCCCACACATGATTTGTGGATGACGTTTTTCCGCGATTCGGAAGGAAACCTGCTGGCGCTGATGAGTGAAGTGGGTGCAGTGACGAAAGTTTAGTAAGGAAAGCCAGTCAAACGCGCGATGTGTCGCAAAGAACGCGACACATCGCGCGGCTCGCCCGGGTCCCCTCGGCAAGCTCGGGGCAGGCTCTTCGCCGCAAAAAAAACGCTTGCTCAGGATGACGAATCAACTGCACCACCACCAGTGGGTCCCTGGGGCGTCGAGCCTGCTATCATCTTTGGCGGAGTGCTGGTGAGCATCATGCAGGATTTAGAAGACGACGAGGGACTTCCTTATATTTCGGGTTCAGGAGAAGGAATTATGGATGAAGGTCCAGCTGTGCATGGGAGCGCGCGCCGCAATGAGGACATTGCGCTCGATCTGATGAAGTTTGTTGCGATGACCACGGGGTATGGGCGGACTACCTCGTCGGGTGTGGGTTTTCAGGGCACGGGCTCGGCGTCGAAGCCCGAGGAGTATGCCGCGCATTTGCTCGAGTTGTATGGGAAATGCCGGGCGGCGGTGGAGGGGAAGAAGTAAGGGCCGTAACCGGCTGCGGACAAGGCCTTCCGTAATCTGCTCGAATCGGTGGGTTAGGGAAGATACTTGATCCAATGGTGTTCCCTCCCCAATCGCAGCCCGCCCCACGGGCCACGCGGGTGCACTTTACCGAGCGCACTCCAGCGGTGCTTCGACTTGGTGACGGCCGCCGGGTCTCAGGCAAGTTGAAAGTTGTTTCCCTGACTGGCGGGTTGCTCTCCGTGCCTCATCCGGTCAACACGGGATCCAGCGCAAAATTAATGTTTCTGACCGGGGCCGGCATGGTGTTGGGTTCGGCGGAAATGCTGAGCCCGATCTCCTGGAGCTTGCAGCCATTTCGCTTCGTGGCGCTCGCCGACGATGATGAGGATCGGCTCAAGACCATCATTCAACGGTCGGTCGCGCAGAATCGCGCGGACCATGGGCAGATTGAACGTTCGCGGGCCTGGTGAACAGGAACACAAACAAAAGAACCGCGACCCTGTGGGCCGCGGTTCCTGAATGTGGATGTTCGTCTTAGCTCTTAGCGGCGGCGTTTCTTCGCTGCTTTCTTCTTGGCTTTTTTCGCCGGCTTTTTGGCCGCCTTCTTCTTTGCGGGCTTCTTATTCGCGGCTTTCTTTTTCTTCGCCGGCTTCTTGGCTGCCTTCTTCTTAGCAGGCTTTTTAGCTGCCTTCTTTTTGGCTGCTTTCTTCTTGGCGGCGGGCTTGCTGCCACCGCCTCCTCCGGCGGGAGCGGAGGGTCTCGGTGCGGGAGGCGGCGGAGCGGGAATTACCGGCTCACTCATTGCTGGTTCGGGCAAGCCAGCTTCTTCCTCCTCCTCTTCTTCCTCTTCGAAATCTTCTTCGAGCGACTCGCTGTAGGCGCCGCTGTCGCCGAATTCTTCTTCTTCATCACGGCCGTAGAGTGTGGGATCGTAGAACGTCATTCTTCCTCCTGATCTTGTTTTGGCTTCCGGGCGCAGGAACGGCTGCGCAAGGCTGCCGGGCACGAGAAATTAAAAGACCACCAGAACTTATGCTGGAACGGCGGGCGATTATAGCACGACGTTTGCGGCAGACGGCAAGGGCCGTGATCACATCTACCCTGCCTATCCTGTTACCACAGTGAACGGAGGAAGGGAAGAAGATTCGAACGGAACGAGGCCGAAAAAAGGAAGTGGGACGGGGGCTGGCGGCTGGTCTTCGTTGGGTCGGGGTCTACGGGCCGGCCTACCGGCTGGGTTCGACGATCAGGATCATGCCGGGGTGGAGCACGGCTACGTTACCGTTGTTGCGCTTGAGGGCGGCTACGGTGGTCTTGTAGGTGGTGGCAATCGAGTAGAGCGTTTCGCCGCTTTTCACTGTGTGGCGGAGCACGGCGGGTTGACCGGAAGTATCTGGAGCGGAGTCGCTTACTGAGCTCTCCGCCGGAAGTTTCGCGCTGGCGGTTTGGGTGGTTCTTCGGGTGTGCACGGCGGGCTTGTCGGCGACGGCTTCAGTGCTGGGCGAAACTGGCAGGTGCAGAGCCAGCACTTTCCTGCCGCGCAGGCTGGAGCCACGGGGCAGGCCGTTCCAGCGCCGGACCATCTGAGCGGAGACGCCGAAGTTCTCGGCTACGCTCTCGACCGTGTCTCCTTTGTGAACCCGGTAGCGGGTGATGCGGCGCGCGTAGGTGGCGGTATCGCTAGCGGGATGCTTGCCGACGGCCAGCGGGATGACCAGCCTGGCATCGCCATCGAGGTCTTTATCTGTCTCATCGAGGTGATTCGCAGCGGCGATGGACTTGACGGTGACGCGATAGGAACGGGCGAGCGAAGCGAGGGTGTCGCCGGGCTGAACCTTGTGATAGCGCCACCACAGGCGCATATCAGGTGGGACAGCGGCGATGGCGGTCAGGTACTGATCTTTCGTCCCCGAAGGCAAGTGGAGCACGAAGGTTCCTTCTCGAGGCGTGGTCAGCCTTAATAGGCTGGGGTTGAGATCTTGCAGTTGGGCTGGAGTCGCGTCCACGCATTGCGCCACAAGTCGAAGATCCACGGGGTAGTCAACGGTTACAGCGTCGTAGGCTACTGGCTCGTCCATGGAAACGTCATCAAAGCCATACTGCGAAAGATTCTTGCTGACGATCGTCATCGCAAGGATGATGGGAACGTAGTTGCGGGTTTCTTTGGGGAGAACGTTGCGGCGGTAGAGTTCCCAGAAATCGGCGTAGCCGGTGCGTTTGACCGCGGCTTGCACGGTGCCGGGCCCGGAGTTGTAGGCGGCCATGGCGAGATACCAGTCGCCGAACTGGGCATAGAGATCTTTCAGGTGATGGGCGGCAGCGCGCGTGGATTTTTCAGGATCCTGACGATCGTCGACCCAGGGGTTGTGCTGCAGGCCGTAACCCCGGGCGCGGCTGGCCATGAATTGCCAGATGCCGCGGGCTCCGACGCGGGAAACAGCGAGGGGATGAAATCCCGACTCAGCCTGAGCCAGGTAGATCAAATCTTGCGGAACGCCTTCCTGTTTGAGAATCGAGACCATCATGTCGTGATAGCGGCCGGAACGGGCGAAGGCGCGCTCGAAGGTGCCGCGTCCGCGATTGGAAAAATAGCTGATGTAGCCGGCGACCTGGTCGGTCATCATGAGTGGCAGGTCGGAGCGGGTTGATTTGATCTCGGCCTGGGCCTTGGCTCTCACGTTGGGGTCGGCGGAGGGAGTGATGCCGTTGGTCTCATCGATGGGAGCGGGCTCGGACTTCTGCGCGTCGGAGTCGGAGGCATAGCCGAGGCTTGCGAGATCCAGGCCGTTGACGCCTGCCACGATGCGGTCGAATTCCTGCTGCAGGCGGTCGTCGGAGCGGATGTCAAGGTTGCTCTCGAGCAACGCGTTGATGGCGTTGTCGAAATCCTGTTTGGCGGCGTCGGTTTGTCCTGCTTTATAGGCGTCGAGTCCGGCCTGATAATCCTTTTCGACGCCGGCGATCAGATTACCGACAGCATCGGGGTTGGGTGTCGGTGACGGGGATTCTGGCATGGTCTTCCCCTGATCTTGGGCTTGATCGGGGGCTGGAGTCGAGGCCTGAGTTTGGGCTTGCGGCGGCTTTTCAGCGGCGACCGATCTAGGAGCGGGACGAGTCTGCTGCGGCGCCGGTTGCTGAGTGGCAGCCTCTGTATCGGTCGGGGTCGGGGCTGTTTTTGCCGGCGCTGTCGCTGGCACCAGGGACGCTGGCTTTTGAGCTGTCTGGCAGGAGGAAGCGGCTAAAGCCAGAACGGCCAGCATCGCGATCCACACATGGAGTTTTGCAAAACGCATATTTATCTAGGAGATACGGACTGCTCCGTGGGGTTAGAATCTGCCGAATTCTATCAAAATCGTACCCCGCGGTGAGCCTCGGGTCAACGCTGAAACCGAGCTGCGCGATTACTTTTGGCACCGGGCCATACAGTTGCTCGGCTGCCTATCGCGCGATTGGGACGAAGTCACACACGCCAGTAGTCGGGACGCCAGGTTTGAATCGCTTTCTTGATGTCCGCCCCAGAAAGCTTTTCGGCGAGCGCCCGCTCGGCCAGTTTGGCGACTTCCCCATCGGATGCGAAGCGCAACGCGATGAGTTGGCTCTCGGTTAGTTCTGGAATGCGCGAGCGCGACGACTCGGGCAAAAGCGAAGCCAGCCGCAAACGTTCCTCCAGGCGGATCACGCGGTCTTGGACGCGGACCGCGTACAGCCGGATCTTGAATACGGCAACGGTGCCCGCAGCAATGAGGACAAAGCACCACGCCGAATGCAGACTGGGGTGCCACAAGAACAGGACGATGGCGGCGAGCGTCGAAAGCACGAAGACCGGAAGCACGAAAAAGTGAAAGAGCGGATCATAACGCGCGTGATTGGCGAAGGTTTGTGGTTTCTTTTCAGCCATGACGAAGGGCTCCTTGTAGCGGAATGCCAAGTTTAGCAGAGGAGTTCAGTTCTCAGTGCCCAGTGCAACCATCCCTCGGAATCCTTTCTTCGGGAGATAGAATCCAAGGCAACCATGAAAGCTATTCAAGTGAAGCAGGTGGGCGGGCCGGAGGTGATGGAACTGGTGGAGTTGCCGGTGCCACAGCCGAAGGCGAATGAGGCGGTGGTGAAGCTGGCCGCCGCGGGCGTGAACTTTATCGATGTCTACTTCCGGGAGGGGCGGTACAAGGCGCCGTTGCCACTGGTCTTGGGACAAGAGGGCGCGGGTGAGGTGAGCGCCATCGGTGCAGACGTGAAGTCCGTGAAAGTGGGAGATCGTGTGGCATGGAGCGGACTTCTGGGTTCTTATGCGGAGAACGAGGCGGTGCCGGCGGACCGGCTGGTGCAGATTCCGCCGGGCGTGAGTGATCAGCAGGCCGCAGCGGCAATGCTGCAGGGCATGACGGCGCAATATTTATCGCACAGCACCTATCCGCTGAAGAAGGGCGAGACGGCGCTGGTGCATGCCGCGGCGGGCGGTGTGGGACTCCTTCTGGTGCAGATGGCGCACAACATTGGAGCGCGCGTGATCGCGACGGTTTCTACCGAGGAGAAGGCGAAGCTCGCGCGCGAGGCCGGCGCGGATGAGGTGATTCTTTATACGCAAGACGACTTCGAAACTGAGACCAAACGCCTGACCGACGGCAAGGGCGTGGATGTGGTCTACGACTCTGTGGGGAAGACAACATTTGAGAAGGGATTCAACATCCTGCGGCCGCGCGGAATGATGGTGCTGTTCGGCGGATCGAGCGGGGCGGCGCCGCCGTTCGACCCAATCATTCTGACGCAAAAGGGATCGCTGTTTCTTACCCGGCCCTCGCTGACGAACTACATTGCCACGCGCGAAGAGTTGGTGGCGCGGTCGAGCGCCGTGTTTGCTATGATCACGTCCGGAAAACTCAAGCTGCGAATTGAACATAGCTATCCTCTGTCTGAGGCGCAGCTGGCGCATAGGGACTTGGAAGCACGGAAGACGACTGGGAAGCTGCTGCTGATCCCGTAATCGAGGGCGGATCCCCGAGAAAACTATGAAAGCAATCCGCGTGCAACATATAGGCGGCCCGGAGGTAATGGAACTGGAGGAGGTTCCGGTTCGGTCGCCGAAAGTCGCCGAGGCGGTGGTGAAGGTATCGGTTGCGGGAGTGAACGCGATTGATGGCTACTTCCGCGATGGCAGGTTCCGTACGCCCCTGCCGTTCATTCCTGGGCAGGAAGGCGCGGGACTGGTTACGGCGGTGGGAGACCAGGCCAAGCTGGTGAAGGTGGGCGACCGTGTGGCGTGGAGCGGAGTGTTGGGTTCCTATGCGGAATTCGTGGTATCGCCTGAGGAGCTTCTAGTGCCTGTGCCGGCGGCTATCAGCGATGAGCAGGCCGCAGCTGCGATGGTGCACGGCCTGACTGCGCACTATCTCGTGAACGATGCCCACAAGCTCAAGAGTGGCGAGACCGCTCTGGTGCACGCGGCCGCAGGCGGGGTCGGGCTCTTGCTGGTGCAAATGGCGCGGGCGATCGGGGCGCGGGTGATTGGCACGGTCTCGAGCGAAGAGAAAGCCCAACTGGCGCGCGAGGCGGGCGCGGATGAAGTGATTGTGTTCACCCGGCAGGATTTTGAATCCGAGGTGAAGCGCCTGACCGGCGGCAAGGGCGTCGAAGTGGTGTACGACGGCGTGGGCAAGGCGACCTTCGAGAAAAATCTGAACGTCATGCGCCTGCGCGGGATGCTGGTGCTCTATGGAATGTCGAGCGGGTCGGTCCTGCCGGTGGATCCGGCAAGGCTACTGGAGAAAGGATCGCTCTACATGGCTCGCACCACACTCGCGCATTTCACCGCTACCCGCGAGGAGTTGCTGGCGCGCACCAGCGCACTTTTCTGCATGATCGCCGAGGGCAAGTTAAAAGTGCGGATTGCCAAAACCTATCCGCTGAAAGAAGCGCCGCAAGCGCACCGGGACATGGAGGCGCGGAAGATCGTGGGAAAGCTGCTGTTGATTCCGTAAAAAGCGTGATAGGCGGATCAAACTTCATTTCTTACTGTCGGGAGACGCATCGGGCAACGCTCTGGGCTTCTTAGACACGCCTGTGGAGGCCGAGTACCGAAGGACAACCTGCTCGCCCTCGACGACAAATGCCACGCGGACCCCAGCAACCAACCCCAACCCGCGGCGCAGCTCTCGCGGCACCGTACCCGGCCCCTATTGTCAACAACGCACGAATAGTTCATCTTCTAGCCTGATCTATCGGCAGTTAACGCCTGCGGGTGTAATTGCGCGCGTATTCCGGCACTGTTTGCCCGGGATCGAGCCGCGAATCGTCAATCGGCGCACCTGCAGTCATCTCCAGAGGAATGACTCCAGCCCATGTGGGGAACGAATAGTCTTCTTCATCGTCGATGGCCGGCCCTACGCGGACCTTGGCGGAGAATTCTTCGATGGGCAAGCGCAAGACCGAGGTCTGTTTGAGTTCGCTTGCGTTGGGTTGGCGGGTGTCGGCCCAGCGGCCGGGAAGAATGTGTTCGGAAAGAAGGTGCAAGGCTTCCAGCTTTTCTGCGGGCTCATCCACTAGAGTCGCTTTTCCGAGGACCACCACCGAGCGGTAATTCATGGACTGATTGAAAATCGAGCGGGCGAGCACGAGCCCGTCGAGCAGCGTCACGGTGATGCAGACGGGAATGCTTTCCTTCATCTGGCGCAACATGCGGCTCGCGGCGGAGCCGTGAATGTAGAGGTTCGCGTCTTTGCGTCCGTAGGAAGTCGGAATCACGAAAGGCTGTCCGTCGACGACGAAGCCGACGTGGCAAAGGAAGCCTTCGTCGAGAATGCGGTAGGCGGCTTCACGATCGTAGACCGCGCGATGAGCCTCACGGACCACACGAGTCTGCGGGCTGGGCGTATAGGGTTGGGACATTCGAGGAAGAACTCCGGCAAGCGCCAAGGATGGGTGAAGGGAGAGTGTAACACCGGGAAGCGGGCTTCGAGCTCCGGCTAAACCCAGGCAACTGGGTCCAGTGGCGGCGACTTGCAGAATCCGGCTCACCAGTTGAATTTCAGAGCGAACTGGAACTGCCGAGGATCGTACGCGGCCGTGGCTTGGCCGGCATTGGTAAACAGCGGGCTGACGGCGGAGACGTTGTAGCGGTTCGCAATGTTGAACATATCGGTGATCAGTTCGAAGTTGTAGCGCTCGCCGAAATAAATGCGTTTGGCTACGCGCAGATCATCGAACACGGTCCAGGGCGTGACGCCGGCGTTACGTCCCAGGCTGCCATCGAGCGAGAGCAGCGTGCCGTTGAAATCAGCAATGCAAGGCTCCTGAAATACTCCCGTCGGCGAATACTTCGATGGAATCGCCGGATATCCGAGTGCGGTGCAGGCCGGGTTGACGAAGGTGTTGGGACGACCGGTAAGGGACGATTCCTGGTAGTTATCACCGTTGCCGGTAATGATGTTGAAGGGCCGCCCAGAACTGAATTCGATGAGCGGGGCAACGGTCCAGTCGCTAAAGAGCCTACGGGTGAAGCCGTGGCCGCCGAATTTGCCCGTCTGATATACACCGCTGAAGACGAAGCGATGGCGCTGGTCGAACAGCGAATTGGAGCGATCGAGAGAAGGATAGTAGCTGTCCTGCGGGGTGAGCGTCGCTTGCAAATCGGTGGAATCGTCAATCGCGTGCGACCACGTGTACGAGGCGAGGAATTCATAGTGTGCGCCGAAACGTTTGCGGAGATTGGCGCTGAGGCCGTGGTAAACGGAACTGCCATTCGAGTAATTGGCGTCCATGTCGCCAAAGGGGATGCAGCCGGATAGCGTCGCAGGATTGCAGGAGGTATTGAAGCCGGTCGTGCTGTAGCCCGATGCCTGGAGAAACTGCAAGACAGCTGGGGCGACGATGTTTACACAGGGAGCGGCGGCAGGATTACTGAGCAAAGCGTTGCCGATTGATGCATTTAAACCGCTGGGGCGGAAGAAATTCATGAGTGCGGCCGAAACCCAAGGCTGCCCGCTCGGATTCTGCCCGCAAGGGGCAAAGCCATCTGAAGTGGGGCCGCTTCCCACTCCCAAAGGTCCGCCGATGGCTGCATAAGACCTGGGATCGGTCAGGGCCGCGTTGAAATTTGCCAGCAACAGATCGCCGCGCTGGGCGCTGGCGTTGATTGGACGATTGAGATGGCGTCCGCCGTTGAAGTTGTAGGCGAGATTGAAGTCAAAACCTTTGCCCAGGTCGCGCTCGATGCTGAAGTTGATCTGCTGAGCATAGGCGAACACAAAGTTCTTGCCGATAGGATAACCAAATGGTTGAAAAAACAGTGGAAAGCCGTCCGTAAGGTAATTCTGATTGAGAAACAGGGAATTCGGGAAGTTGATCGAGGTGAACTGCTGCTGGTTGGGCAGATAACCCAGCGCGGGAAGGAGCGCCGAGGGTCCGGGAGTGCAGTTGGGGTCGTTGACCAAACCCTGGAAAATAGGAATCGCGTTCAGGTTGGCGGGATTTCCTGCTCCGGCACATACGCCTAACGCCGGGAAAGCCAGTTGGCCACTGGAGGAGCCGTCGGATGCATTCCCCAGGAAATAAAGACCCAACAGAGGATGGTCGTAGAAGAGGCCATAAGAAGCACGCACTACCGTCTTCCCGTTACCCGCGGGATCCCACGCCATACCCACGCGGGGCTGGATATGGTCCCAGCCGGTCTGAATTCCCTTCTGCAGTCCCAGGAAGTTATATCCAGCCTCCGCTAGCGGGGTCACCGGTTTCAATGAGGGCGGAACCTCGACATCATAGCGCACGCCATAGTTGAGGGTGAATTTGGGGCGGATTCGCCACGAGTCCTGCCAGAACGCCCCAATGGCTATGTTATGGAACGTGCCGCTCGGACTGCCGAGGCCCTGGACGAAATCTCCGGGGATGCCAGCGCCGTAAGCCTGCACCGGCGAAAGCCCTGGGATCGGGAGGCCGGGAACAGAGAATCCCACCTCGGCGGCACTGACGGCACCGAAGTCGTAATTCCCACCGTAGTTCACGGTGAAAGTGGCAGTGAGCGGAAGGTAGTTAAAATCCACGCCGAACTTGGTATCGTGGCGGCCAATAGTCCAGGAAAAGTTATCGCTGAACTGATAGCGCTGCTCGACGCGCTGAATGTAGGAATAGGGCTCGCGGCCGAAATATCCAGTGCCAGGGATGTTGACCGCCGGATTCGCTCCCGCGGCGATCTGCGTGTTGTAGAAGTAAGAGAGTCCGCGGCGTGCGTACTGAAAAGTCACTTCATTCACGCGGTTGGTCCCAATGGTCCAGGTGTCTTTCAAGACCCCGGTGACATCCCGGTAGGTTTGCTCGGAGGTGCGGGAGTAGGCGTTCTGCCCGAAAGGCTGGTCTTCGCCGCTGCCTTCGAGACCGGTGACTGTACTCGGGCTCACGTTGGCCCGCAGAGTCAGGCGGTTGCTGTTGCTGAAGTTATGGTCGAGTCGAAGTGAGTAGAGGCTTGTCCCCTCGAAAACGGGGAAGTTGCCGGCTTGCGAACCCAGCGACGCGAAGGATGCGGGCAGGCCATCGCATATCGGGGTTGCACCGCTGCACGAAGTAATAAATTGGGTCAGGGGATTTCCGCTAGTAGCCGGGAGGCCGCCTGGAGCACCCACTAACAACCCAAAGGCTGCCGGGTAGCTGCCGTTAAGCGCGATGCCAGAGACCGCTCCGGTCAAAATCGAATATTGCTGTAGCAACGAGAGCGGTAGCCCGGGTGTGCTGAGGAAGGCAGATTGTTCCGGAGTCACCTGGATGTCAAACGTGCCAGCCGGAGCGCCAAAGAAAGGCGAGGCATCGAAGGGGACTAATCCGAAGTTGTCCTGGCCGATCTGGGAGAATCCCGTCTCGTGCCGCCGGGTGACTTCGTAGGAAAAATAGAAATATGTCTTGTCCTTCTTGATGGGTCCGCCGAAAGCTGCCCCAGCCTGCACGCGGGTGTAAGCAGGATTAGGAACCGTGCTGAACGGGTTCACGGCCTGGAAGTTCCGGTTGCGCAAAAAGCCGAAGACGTCGCCGTGAAAGTCGTTCGATCCGGAACGGGTAATGATATTGACTACTCCGCCCGACGCGCGGCCATATTCCGGCGCGTAACCGTTGGTGATGATCTGAAATTCCTGGACCGCTTCCTGGGAAACGGTGGAGCGCACGCCGTCGGTCGAATTGTCCGTCGCGTCGGCGCCATCCACGTTCACCAGATTGGATCGGCCGCGCTGTCCGCTTATGTTGAGTCCCGACGTGGGTGCGGCGCCGAGGAACGGGGCGTTGTCGCGGACCACCTGGGAATCCGTCAACGTAAAATTGATGTAATTGCGGCCGTTGATGGGCAGGTTGTCAATGCGACGTTGCCCGATCGTATCCGTGGTCGAGGTGCGCGATGTTTCCACCAAATCTGCCTGAGAGCTGACCTCGACAACCTCGCGTCCGGAAGCAAGCGCGAGTGCGACCGGAAGGTCTACCAGGCCGCCAACCGTGATGATCACATCCTTGGCTTCGGCCTTGCCAAAGCCCGGCGCTGCCACAGTCACGGTATAGCCACCCGGCGGCAGGAGGCGGGCACTGTAGCCACCTTGGCCGTCGCTGGTGGCGGTCCGTTCCACACCTCTGGCAACGTCGGCTACATTCACTGTTGCGTTGACCACGACATTGCCCGCGGGATCCTTCACGGTTACGTGCAGGTCACCGGTGGCAACGCCGCCCTGGCCGGGCGCGATGGAGGAAAGCAACAGGATGAGCAGTGAGACGGAGAAGGTCTTCAGGCGGATCTTTGTTCTGTTGACCTTTGCTCCGTTGATCTTCATTCCGTTGATCTTCGTTCTGTCAATCACGGTTCTGCTAATCATGCTTCCGCGGGTCATACAGTCTCCCTTGACTCCGCCCAGTCGAAAGCGGCGGCAAATGTCCAATGGTGGCCGAGCGAAACACGCACAAAATACAGGCACAGGGTCTGCAGGCTGGCACGTCCCCGCTGGTTTTTACATCAGAAAGGGTGACGAAAACAAGAAAGGAATGAGCAGGGGTAGTGCGCAAGTAAACCAGGCTGGTCAGGGCAGGCGACGCCGGTCGAAGCCGCTGCCCGTCTCTGATTGACGTCACGTTTAAAGCAGTACGGAGAGACGAACCGGTACAGAGGGATTCTGAAGTCTGCCCAACAGCATGGCTGCGCCGCTCAGTTGTTCGTAACGATCGACCACGCGCACGGCTGCGAATCCGGAGTTAGGCCAGGCCAGTGCCAGATAAATCCGCAGCAGCGCCACCGTGCTGTTGCGGCGAAGCAGCAGTGCATCATTCACCACTCGTTGCGCCGCTCCGGCAACGCGCAGGATCGCTGCTGGCGACCGCGACCTGGCCCACGCGCACCAGCACGGCTGCGTTGCTCGCAACGACATGGACGTACGCCGCCATAGCATACAAGCGCTCGCGACGGACCGCGCGGAACTGCGCCGGTGGCAAGCGCAGCCGCAGGTACTCGTCTTCGGCAGGGTTGATCAGATTGCGGAAAGCCTCGATGTCGATCGGGCGGATCGTTGCCGCTAAGGGAGTCCGTTCCCTGGCCTGTAAGGTCCGGGCTACGGCCAGGCGCAAGATTATGCCCAAGGCAACCGCAGCGGCGATGACGAGAACGATGGCCAGAGTCATTTGTGCAGCAGGCGCTCCAGTTCCTGGTTCCAAATCTCGAGGTCGTGCCCCGATGGCGGAGGATCCCCTGGCCTGGAAATATTCTTGCCGGGGATAAGAAGGTAATAAAACCAAATCAGCACGGAGACGTGATAGGCGGCCATGTTTAGGAAATCGAGAAAAATGCGATATTGCGCAGGAAATTTCCCGTTCGCCATCAATGCCCAAGTTGCAAGATGCACGGAGGCCGAGACACCCAGCCCCAGAGTGATGCCAAAGGCCGAACGGCTCCAAGCGAGCTTAAAGTAAGCCGCAAAAACAAAGAGGAATAAAATCAGCCCGCATTCGATCAGGTAGATCGTCTGTTCAAGAAGATGGGCGCCGGAGACGATCAAATTAATGTTGTCCTTGGGCGTACCAACAGCAGCCACCGTGGCCAGGAGCACAAGAATCACGCCTACCCCAGTGATGAATGATTTGCCGAGCTTGGCGAGGGAAGGGTATAGCCCAAACACTCTGCCGAATATCTCGCCGATCAAGGCGAACTTTACGAGAGCCTCAACCAGCAGATTGGCCCAAGCAATGTACCAGAACGTGATGCCGCTGACTGACGGGATCACATCGGCGGCGTAAACCGCAAATGACTCGGTCGCAGTCACAACAGCGAAAAGCAGGAAGACGGGATACTGCCTGTGAAACTTACGCCGCCAGAGCAGGACGGCGAGGAGCAGAAGGAGAAGATTGGGCGCGACCCAGAGATAATGCCAAAGCAATGAGTGCGCCTGCAGCATGGCCGTAGCTAGGGCACTATACCGCGACCTGCTGCAGGCGACAAGGGAGTCGCTAATCGTGTCCGGTTTTCGTAACGCTATTCAAAAATTACGGCTTGCACACGCTTGTTCCGCCACAATTGGTACCGATGGGGGCTCCGTCCGCATGAGCGACGGTTGGGATTACCAAAGTATTGAGGAACATCACAGCTGCTGCAACGACGAGTAGGATGCGCTTCACGGTTGTTTTCTCCTTGTTTTGGAAAATTGAACCGTGATACTTTCATGGCCCTAGCCCGGCTGGGATAGATCACTTTGGGGCTTTGACTGTTCGGAATTCGTAACAGAAATCGTAACCAGATGACACTGAAATCCGCTATGCAGGATCTTCGGGAAACCACGCTGGCTGCCGTTTCCGGGTTGCTGGCGAAGCTGGCTTATCTAGGCTCCCTGCGCCGCCGCGAGGGCGGGTATTTGCACTGGGGCATGTCGCTGGTGCATGGGGAGGAGTCGTCGGAGCGCGCGCTGAAGGCGGCTCACGCCGAAGTATTGTCTACTGTCCTGCGGACCACCGATAGCGGACCTGGTGGAAGACTTGCGCGAGTCGAGCCAGGACAATCAGCAAACCGCAGAGGCCTACGTCGAAGGCATGCGCGAACAATTGAGCACGCTGCTTCCCTCACCGCAGGATGCGCCCACCGCCCGTCACCTTAATTCAGTGCTGATTGCGCTTTCGAGCCTGGAGAAGAACCGAAAGGCTGCCACTCCGTCAGCTTCATAGCGATCCCCACAACCTGGCCGATGATCTCGGCTTCCTGAGGATGACGCAGAACCCGGATCGGAACCGGTGACAAGGGATGCGGCTGCAGGATGATGTCATCGCGACGCATGCTGCACCAGCAACAGGTGTGTCCATCGCGGGTTTCCACGAAGTAGATGGGGCGTTCATACTCGGAGCGCCACGCGCCTTCCACGACCTTATTCCTCGTCTCATCCACCTGAATGAAGCTGCCGGGCGTAAGAATCGGATACATGGTGAAATCCTGGTGGCCGATGTATCCGTAGGTAAAATCGCTGTGGGCAAATTGGGCCAGATAGGCTAACGGCACGAGACCCCACTGCTCGACCATCCGGCCCAGATTGGCGGTGCGTTGCTGATCGAAGGCAGGATCCATGCGGACCGGCATTTGCACGGAAGACAGTCCGGAGAGCGCTTCGGAGACGTGCGACCGTGGCGGGGCGATCATGCCGAGATCGCTAGCCATGTTGTTCATGTCGACGCCGTACCAAGCCAGCAGTTCCCGCAGGTCGCGCCGGTAGATCACCGCCAGGGTATAAAGGCGGAAAATGCTGGGCAAAACGTTCTTGGTTTCAATGTCGGACAAACGGCTCGGAGGAATGGAGAATTCCTCGTTACGATACTTTTCCGCCATGCGCGCACTGGAAGTCTCGACGTCGCGCATGGTCAACCCGAGTTTCTCTCGCAGGGTGCGAAGGCTTTTACCGGCGGGGAGCATGACGCGCCTCCAAGTGCCCGACATCATAGCAGGACGTGCAGTTCTGTGTCATGAATAGTGCGAGAATTTTCACCAGGCGTCGCTTGTTACGATTTCAGAACAGGCTGTACCCGGCGCCGGTAAAGGGAAGCGCCGATATCGTCATCGGAAGTTCCCGCAATGTCTGTCCGTCTTGTTGGTTGGAATTTCGCCGCGTTTGTTCGGATTTCGTAACAAGCCCGAAAGCAAAACTGCCGAACCCTGAGTCGCGACCAAGTTGCTATCGAAGACATTTCGGTTGCATCGGCGTAGGATTTCTCACCCTGAGGCTAGCTCGCGCGCTCGATGCCGGCTTCTTCTTCTTTAGCTGTCTTAAAGGCCCAAGCCATGCGTGGCGTATTGTGCGCGATCCCAACCTGTCCCTGCGCGTTCAGCACGATGATGCCGCCATGGCCATTCAATCGCTGCTTCAGGTAATTCATCGCTTCCTGCGCCGCCCACTCCGGCAAATTCCCCGCCGCGACGCGATCGGCCGTCCACTTGGCCAGCACCAGCTTCATAATCGGCTCGCCCCAACCCGTAGTCGAAACCGCAGCGCTCAAATTGTCCGCATAACAACCGCATCCGATCAGCGACGAATCCCCCAGCCGCCCCGGAGCCTTGTTCAACGTGCCTCCCGTGGAAGTAGCCGCCGCAATGTTGCCGGCGCGGTCGAGCGCCACCGCGCCCACCGTGTCGTGCGAAATCTCCGGCGCGAACAAGTCGTTCCCGTCCTTCGCGGCTCCACCCCCGGCCTGTTTCGCCTGATACTCGCGCAACCGCTCCACTTCGCGCGCAATCACCAACTCTTCATTCGCGCACAACTCAACGCCATGCTCGGCCGCAAATCGCTCCGCTCCTTCGCCCACAAAATACACATGCGGACTCTCACTCAAAATCTTCCGCGCCGCCCGCACCGGATTCCGCAACCGCTCCACGCACCCCACACCGCCGGCCCGCAACGTCGCGCCGTCCATGATCAGCGCATCGAGTTGCACCTTGCCATCGCGATTCAGAAAACTCCCCCGCCCGGCGTCGAAGGTCTCGTCATCTTCCATGACGACAACGGCTGCCTCGACTGCGTCCAGCGCGGCCCCGCCACGCTCCAGCACGCGCCAGCCGGTCGCCAGTGCGTTCCGCACGCCACGCAGGTGCGCCTCCACCATGTCGTCCGGCATGGCCCAGGCGCCACCGTGCACTACGAGTACGGGATCAGTCGGCAAAAATTTTCTCAGAAGGAAGTGAAATGACCGGATAGTCTAGCACTGCGAAGAGGTCACGAAACAGGACGGGCGGGCTACGCTGCCTGCCCGGCCTTGGCTGCGGCATTCGGGCGGATCTTGGGTGCGGGTCCAGGTGTAGCGCATGCGGTGAATTACGGTCAGGGTCGACAGCACCGCGATCACCCACAGCACCGGCGCCATGCGGTTGAATAGCGCGCCGATAATCACCAGCACCAGTCGCTCCGGACGTTCCATGAAGCCGACGCGGCAGGATCCGATCAGCGATTCGGCGCGGGCGCGCGTGTAGCTTACCATGATGGCGCTGACCATCACGAAAGCGGTAAGCACGACGTAGAAGAAGCGGTCGCCGCGCGCATAGAAGACCAGCAGGCCCAGGAACTGCGACGCGTCACTGTAGCGGTCGACTACGGAATCGAAAAACGCTCCAAAGCGCGTGACCCGGTTGTTGGCACGGGCCACCTGCGCCATCCACGAGATCAAAAAATCCTGAGCCGATGATCACCAGACCCGCGTAGAAGAACAAGCGGCGCTGGGTCAAAGCCGTGGCAGAACCGAACAGAATCGCAGCCCAGGTATTCACCACCAGCCCCATGAAGGTGAGCACGTTGGGATTGATGCGCGACAGCGCGAGCCAGCGGACGATGGTATCGAGCAGTACGCCGCAGGAGCGTCCGAAGGCACTGGTCCAACTGTCGAGCACAGCAGACATCAGGCGCCCGCCTTCTCGGGCTCGGCCTCGTCGTGGATGGTGGTCAGGCTCAGGATTTCCAGTTCGCGCTTGCCGTTGGGCGTGATCACGGTGGCTTCGTCGCCTACCTTCTTATTGAGCAGTGCGCGGCCGATGGGCGACGTGGTCGAGATTTTTCCCGCGCCTACGTCGGACTCTTCGCTCGTGACCAGCTTGTACTCGATCTCTTCATTCTTCGAGCTGTCGTAGACCTTGACGGTGGACCCGAGGCCCACTTTGTCCTTGGGGATGTTGTTCATGTTGGTCAGGGAAAGGTCGGCCAGGCGCTTGCCGAGCTGGCGGAAGCGCGCCTTGACGAATTCCTGGCGCTGCTTGGCCATGTGATACTCGGCGTTCTCGCTGAGGTCGCCAAGAGCCGCGGCCCGCTTGATTTCTTTGGGCAGCTCGTGGACGAGTTCGTGCTCGAGCGCGTCGACTTCTTCCTGCAGTTTCTTTCGGAGTTGGTCAGTCATGCGTACGGTACCGCTCTGCAGATTATAAACCTGTTGCGAATCTGCTGGGCTGCGCGGAGTTTCCCGGCAGGAAGTCTGGAGCTCCCTGCAGGAATATCCGGGCTGGCGGAATTTGAATGGATTGATTTGGGTTTCGTGCCCATTCTGAGGGCATGAAACCGATCGAGAAAGTCTTATTCACGCTGGTGTTGGCAGGGGCGCAGCTTTGGGCGCAAGCGAACCCGCAGGATCCTCTGCACGAGGCTTATGTCTTTGAAAAACAGGGGCAGTATGACAAAGCCGTCGCCATAGCCAAAGAGCTTGCCGACTCGGGCCGCGTGAGTGGCGTCGAACTTGGCAGAGCCTGGAACGTGCTGGGGGTGGTCTACACGCAGCAGGGAAAATTGATGGAAGCGCAGAATGCTTTCGAGCGTTCGCTCCAGATTTTTGGCCAGGAACCGCAATTCGTGACTGACTATGCCGCAGCCCTGCAGAACTACGGAGAGCTTTATAACGATAGCGGGCAAAGGGCGATTGCGGGGAAGATGTGGAGGAAGGCACTCGATTTACTCCAGCAATCTGGCGACCACGCGGGCGTTGCCCGGTCTCTTACTTACCTAGCTGGGTTGGCACTTGCGCAAAACCAGATCGCCAGCGCCAGGAAGTACTTACAGAGCGCAGCCGAGGAAATGAAATTGACTCACGACATGATCGATGACGATTTGGTTTTCATCTATGAGACGCAGGCATGGCTGCAGCGGGCCGAGGGGCATTCTTCCGCGGCGGTCGCGGGTTATCAACGCTCACTGGAACTTTGCAAACGGATCTACGGCGAAGACCATTGGAAGACTGGGTGGGACTACATGCTCCGAGGCAAGGCTTATGCGCAGTCTGGAGATACCGAGAAGGCGCTCGTCGACATGCGGGATGGGCTTGTCATTATGGAGCAGGCGTTGGGCCGCAAGAATCCCAGATATTTTGTGGCCCAGATTGCTTATGCCGCGGTTCTGGATCAAGCTGGATTGAGGGAACAGGCGGCGCAATGGCGAGCCGCAGCAGAGCAGGCTCAGAAAGATTTTTATCGCAGCCAATGCGTAAGTTGTACCATCAACGTCGCGGCCTTCCGATAGGAGGAACCTTGTGAGTTCTGTTGAGACCCTATCTTCCGCCGAGGTTGCGCCAGCGCCTCCTAAAGCGGGTACCGGCGGCCTTTTCCCGCAGGCTGGAGTCATTCCGATCGCTATCGCCGGTGTGCTGGCTTTAGCCACGACCGTTGAATGCTCCGTTCTCCATTGCATCGTGGTTTCGAGCGCTGCTTTACGGGGCGGTCCTGTGGTTGTGGTGGGCGGGTGTAGCGGAGGTTTTATGGCGAGCCGGTAAACGCTGGCCGTCGGCTCTAAAAGTGTCTGCGGCCAATGCGGGTGTGCAGTTAGTCGCCGCGGCTATTGTGGCTGTGCTGCATCTGGCGACTTTGCAGGTTACGGCACACTGGATCGCGCACGTGGGATCGGATGCCCAGAGAGAAGTATACGGCCAACTGTCTTTCTTCAACCTTGGCCGCATCGGCGTCGAGTTTTTAATGTACGGCTTGGTGTGGTTCGCTTGCGCAGCACTGCACACGCAACTGGCCGCGCAGCGGGATGCGATGCGGTCCCTGCAGTTGGAGCGCCAGCTTTCGAGCGCACATCTGCGCGCCTTGCAGATGCAACTGGAGCCGCACTTCCTGTTCAATGCGCTGAATGCCGTAGCCGCCTTGATGGATCTCGACCGCAAGCAGGAGGCCCTCGACACCCTGGAGCACCTGAATACCATCCTCAAGACTGGGTTGAAGAGAAACACTCCCAGCAAGATTCCGCTGGCCCAGGAATTGGAGATTGTGGAGAGCTATCTCGCGATAGAACGTGTGCGTTTCGCCGACCGGCTTCGCGTCGATATGAATCTCGATCCCAATGCGCTGGATGGACTCGTTCCCTGTTTTCTTCTGCAACCGATCATAGAGAATGCGATTCGGCACGGCATCGCGCAGTGCGAGAACGATGGGTGCATCCAGACTTCGGCAAAGCGGGTTGGAACTCACATGCAATTGGAAGTGCGCGACAACGGGCCGGGATTGAACGGAAAGTCACATCCCGGGTTCGGTATAGGCCTGAGCAACACGCGAGAGAGGCTGAACCATTTCTATCAGGACGACTTTGAGCTTCGCGCCAGCCAGCCCACGTCCGGTGGCTTCGAGGTTCTGATTACCATCCCTTATGAGCGGAAAGCCCCGTGAAGTTGAGGACCCCGTGAAGTTGAGGACGCTGATTGCCGACGACGAGCCTTTAGCCAGGGAGCGGCTGAAACAACTGCTTGCGCCGGACCCGGAAATAGAAATCGCGGGAGAATGCAGGAACGGTAATGAGGTCGTCACCGCGCTGAAGGGAACTCAAATCGATTTGCTTTTTCTCGATATTCAGATGCCGGGCAGCAGCGGTTTCGATGTGATCGAAAGCGTCGGTTTGCGGAATATGCCCCTGACTGTGTTCGTAACCGCGCACAGCCAATTCGCGGTGGAAGCATTTGCGGTGCATGCCTTGCACTATCTCGTAAAGCCGGTGGAGCGGCGGCATCTCGAAGAGGCTGTGTCGCGAGTAAAAGAAAGGGTCCGGCTGCAGGAAACTTTTGCCGCCCGCCAGGAAATCTATTCCGTCCTCGAGGCTCTGCAGGGGCCGGCGGCGAGGCCGAGCTATCCAGAGCGGCTGCTGGCGAAGAGTGGGAACAAGGACTCGGTTGTGCCTGTAAGCGAGATCGAGTGGATCGAAGCAGCGGACTATTACGTGTGCCTGCACGCGGGAGGCAAGAAACATTTGCTGCGGGAAAGCATAAAAGCGCTCAGTGCCAAGCTGGATCCTGGCAAGTTCGTGCGGCTGCATCGGTCGGCGATTGTCAATATCGACCACGTGCGCGAGATTCATCGCGATGGCCGGGCCGAGGGATGGGTCCTGTTAACAACTGGCGAGCGGGTTCGCATGAATCGGACTGGCTGGCAGAAATTGATTGCCCTGAATAGCCTCTGACGCTGACCAGCCTCGGTGCGTCTGGCTGGACAGCCGAGGCGGCGTCCCCACGTGGTTGTTCCCACTTCGGAAAGTTGAATCAGGCCTGGAACTCGGAGGCTTCCGGGAAACGGAGTTTGCACTTTGCGAGAGCCAGATGCGAGGAGTTCCTCGATCTTGGTCTCTTCGCAGTTGCGGGACATGGCGAGTTCGCTGACCAGCAGGTACCGGGCGCGTTCGAGCATCTTCTTTTCGCGGAAGGATAGAGGCTTGGATTGGTGGAGGGCGATCAGGCTCTTCAGGACTCCGGCGACCTCGAAGAGGGAACCGGTGCGCATGCGGTCGGAATTTTCCTTGAAGCGGTCTTTCCAGTCGGCGGTGCTGAGATCGTCGGAGATGGCGAGGAAGTCGAGGATTTTCTGCACCTCGCCGTTGCGGACGACCCGGCGAATGCCCACGCTCCCAACATTGTTGCAGGGCACCATAACCTTCAGGCTGCTGGCTTTGATGTTGAGAAGATAGAACTTCTCCACCGTGGCGCCGATGGAGCGGCTGCTGATCTGTTCGATGACACCGACACCGTGGTTGGGGTAGACGACCTTGTCGCCGATGTGAAAATTCAGGTCCGCACTACTCATAAAAGGCACCCGGGAAGGAGTTAGGGTCTAGTGGGGAGAAGCGTTGTCGTTACTATAAACAGGTTACGCCGAAGCCGGCCGAAAGGCAAGATTGGTGCGGGCTAGGGGCTATGGAATATTTTCGGGAGGGGTCCATGTGGACTTAGACCGGCAAGAACGAGATTGTAAGTTGCTGTGTTTATGACGGTTACAAGCTTCGCTGAGGTTGGAGTCAGTTCCCTGGACCGATCCTCGGAAGGGTTGTCACCGGCGGGATCCGGAGGGTACCGCTTATAATCGCGCCGTGAGTTCGGAAGAGGGAAAATCCGACGGGCCGACCGGGCGAATCCTGGGGCTGGACGTAGGGTCCCGGCGGATTGGCATCGCGGTTTCGGATCCGCTGGGGATCACGGCTCAAGGCCTGGAGACCCTGCAGCGCCGGAACAAGCGGCACGATCTGGCTGCGCTGGAGCAGGTGATCCGCGACTATGCCGTGCGGGAAATAGTGGTCGGCCTCCCTTGCGCATGAGTGGCGCGGAAGGCACGCAATCGGAAAAGATGCAGGTGTTTGCGGAAGACCTGCGGAAGCGATTCCGGCTGCCGGTGCACTTGTGGGACGAGCGGTTGACCTCGGCGGAAGCGAACCGGCTGCTGCGCGAGACGGATCTGTCGATCGAAAAACGGGCGAAGGCAGTCGATCGGATGGCGGCGGTCCTGATTCTGCAGGGGTGGATGGAGAGCCGGCGGGTCGGGTGAAATCGAAATCAGAATCTACCACGGAGGCACGGAGCCGCGGAGAAGATAATTCGGGTTTCTTAATTCAGGTGTCCTCCGTGGTAGATTCACGTTCCTAAATCTTCAGGAAAATC
Organism: uncultured Acidobacteriaceae bacterium; assembly: GCA_963800575.1. Taxonomy (GTDB): domain Bacteria; phylum Acidobacteriota; class Terriglobia; order Terriglobales; family Acidobacteriaceae; genus Sulfotelmatobacter. The sequence continues at coordinate 10,205 of CAWDBN010000012.1, read as the reverse complement.
TTCTTGCGGTCCATGAGCCAAATGGGTAGCAGACACAACAGGACGAAGGCTAGGGAAAACAGCAGCGAGCTGAAGCTCGGACTTCCCAGCGGCGCACAGAAACGCTGAAAGATGTACTGCTGTGCGCTCATCATCTGGCCGTTTACCCGGGCGTTGACAGCGTACAGCAATATGGCGAAGAAGTCGGCAATTACGTAGGCCGTGATCGCGTTTCTTCCGAAGATGAGGAAAGGCCTGGTCCAGGCTCCACGCCAGCGTTTGATGTCGGCGGCCCAATAACAGAGAGCAAGGCAGACCAGGGCGAACCCGGCGGTGAACAGCACATAGGAACTGGTCCAGAGTTTCTTGTTGATGGGGAACCATATGCCCCAGGTCTTGCCAAGAATCAGGCCAATTACGCCGAAGACCAACATGCCGAGCGCCTTATTTTGCGGGCTGCGTTTCGATCGCAGCCATTCGCCGGTAAAGACTCCCAGCAGGGCGGTCGCGATTGCCGGCAGCGTGCTCAACAGTCCCTCAGGATCGCGAGTGATCTCATAGAGGCGGGAACTGCTACCCCAGAGATGAATCAAGAACCTGCGATCCAGATACGCCCCCAGATTCGCGTCGGGGTCAAGGAACGGGATGTCACGACCTGGAACTCCCAAGCCCGGGACCGGGACGAAGCGCATCAGGATCCAATAACCGATCAGCAGGACCGCAACGATCCATGCCCGGGTTCGCGGCCGCACATAGAGGTAAAGGATGGACGCCGCAAAGTAGCAGATGCCGATACGCTGCAGGACTCCCGGAATGCGGACCCCTCTCGACGAGAGCAAATCCACAAGCGAGTTCAGAGCTAATCCGATGGCGAAGATAATGACGGCGCGGCGGAAGGTGTGGCGCACGAGCGTAGTTCTCGAATCACCCTTACTGAGTCGCGCTTCAGAGGAGAATACCAGCGAGACTCCCACGATGAACAGAAAGAACGGGAAGATGAGATCGGTGGGAGTCCAGCCGTTCCACTCGGCATGTTCCAGGGGCCAATAGGCGTGGTCGTTTCCGGGATTGTTGACCAGGATCATGGCGGCGATCGTGGCTCCACGGAAAAAATCGAGAGAGGTGAGACGGTCCGACACGCCGCCAGCGGCAGCGGGCACTGGCGCCGGTGCGGTCTGGGTCGAGGTAACAGTCGGCGGGGCTGCCATGTGTAGCCTCCAGTGCAGGATCGCCGGGGTCAGGCGACTTGAGGTGTGAATTGTACTACGGTGTTTGTATCGGGGCACCGCAGCAGTGTGGAGGGCAGTCTCCGCCGAGCGTTTTCGCCTTACGCTACTTTCCGCGCATGGCGCGGCGGTAAGCGGCCACATTCTTGTTGTGTTCTTCCATCGTGCGGGCGAAACGGTGGTGGCCCTGCGGCGTCGGCGACAAAATAATAATAGTCGCTTTGGGCCGGATGCATGGCCGCTTCGAGAGCGCTTTTGCCGGGATTGCCGATGGGGCCGGGAGGAAGTCCCGTGTGCGTGTAAGTGTTGTAGGGCGAGTTGAAGCGCATGTCGTCGTGATGCAGCGCGCCTGTGTAGGTTCCGGCTAAGAGTTCGGCATAAATGATGCTGGGGTCGGCGTCGAGCGCGATCTTCTTTGCGAGACGGTTGTAGTAAACGCTGGCCACTAGCGGGCGCTCCTCGGCGACAGCAGTTTCTTTTTCGATGATCGAGGCCATGATCACGGTGCGTTCGATCGGTCGGGGCTGCATGTGAGATCGGCAGAAGCTGACCTGACCGCCGTATTAGGCGACATTTGCGATGGGCAACCTTCGGGCGGATCAATCCAATCTGATTTGCGACCTGGCGGAACTGCCTGACCATGGTTGCCGCCATCTCGTGCATGGTCTGCATGCGGCTGAACTCGTAGGTGTCGGGAAAGAGGTAGCCCTCGAGCGAAGGCGCGTCCGGCGCCAGGTCGGCGATGAGCGCGGTATCGGATTGCGCCACTTTCAGGAAGTCATCCGCGGGGCCGAGCCCTGCGGCTTCGACGGCGCGAGCGATGTCGAACATGGTGAAGCCTTCCGGAACGACGACAGTACGGAAATAAACGTCGCCGCGGCGCAGACGCTTTTGCAGGTCGATGATGTTCGCCGGCTTCTCGAAGAGATATTCCCCGGCCTTGAGCGAACGGTGGCGATGGAAGTAGTGCCAGAGAATGAATGCTTGCTCGCTGCGAATCACTCCGGCGGACTTGAGCTCGGCGGCGATGCGGCGGGTGGAATATCCCGAGCGCAGCATCACGAAGGTTTTCCCCGGGAGGTTCAACCGGGAGTCAGCAGCAGCCCAGGCGAACCAACCGGCGAACGCGAGCACCGCGACGAAGATGAGCCCGAAAATCTTACGCACGATGGCGACAGTTTAGATGATAGGGGAAGGCCTGCGTAGCTGACTTTAGTAAGATGTTGAACTCAGGCTGCCCCGGCGACGTCCCGCGGCCCACTATTAGCGATTTGGGGTCTTCGCGAGTTTTGCACCCTTTCCGGCGGGGTATACTCAAATGTTCTGGGAGTTATCTGATCCTTCATGAGACGTACTCTCGCCCTTTTGGGCCTCTGGCTTTGTTTCTTGCGGTGCTGCCCACGACGGGCTGTTTGTTTCGGACGCGGCCGGTGGAGGAAACGTACTCCAAGGCTCCGCTTCAGGAATCGTCCCAGTCAGCCTTGATTGACAGCATCAATCAGCAGGCGGAGAAGATCCAGTCGCTGAAGGCGACGGTGGATATAGATACGTCCGTTGGTGGCGCGAAGAAAGGCCACCAACACCGATTACAAAGAGATTCGCGGCTACGTGCTGGCGCGCAAGCCGGCGATGCTGCACATGATCGGATTGCTGCCGATCGTGCGGACCACTGCCTTCGACATGGTGAGCAACGGGCAGGAGTTCAAACTGTGGATCCCGCCGAAAAACCGCTTTGTGATGGGGCGGAACGACGTGCAAACGCATAACGCGGACCAGCCCATGGAAAGCATCCGGCCACAAGATATCTACGATGCGCTGTTGATCCGGCCCATCGATCCTGAACACGAGATCGCGGTGCTGGAGAATGGCGAGGAGATTCTGCATGACGCCAAGGGCCATCGCGTTCTGCAGGATGACTACGAACTGGTCGTGATTCGAAAAGACGAGCAGGGATGGAGGCTCGCGCGCAAGATCGTCTTCAGCCGCACCGATCTCAAGCCGCATCGCCAGTACATTTACGACAAGCAGGGCAACCTGGTGACCGACGCCCGCTACGCGGACTACAAAGATTACGATGGCATCAGCTTTCCTTCGCGCATCGAGATTTTCCGGCCGCAGGAGGAGTACGACATCACCCTGAATATGTTGAAACTGGAAATCAACACAGCCGCTACGGGATGATCAGTTTGCGCTGGAGCAGCCGCCCGGGGCGGAGGTCGTGCATCTGGATCAGCCGCAGCCGCGCGCCGCCGCACCGCCACCAGGGGAGGATCGTCCAGTAGATATTCGGAAGCGTCGTTCGGGCTCGCCGGTGACAGCTCACGTCTGTACTATCCACATGATGAACAAAATGATTGTCGCCAACCTGGTGCATCGGCCGATCCGGTCGCTGATCAGCATTGTGGCCATTGCGCTGGAAGTGGCGCTGATTCTGCTGATCGCCGGACTGTGCTACGGCATCTTGAATGACTCGAAGAACCGGACTGCGGGCATTGGCGCCGATGTGATTGTGCAGCCGCCGGGATCTTCTTTCCTCGCCGGCATCAGCGGCGCGCCCGTTCCCGTCAAGGTTGGCCGACATCCTGCGCGGGATGCCTCACGTCAAGGTGGCGAGTCCGTGATCTGGGCACTCTCGACTGCGGGAGCGCTGGAAGTGATCGACGGAATCGATCTCGCCGAGCTTTGAGGCTCTGGGCGGGCCGTTTCAATATGTGCAGGGCGGGCCGTTTCGAGGTCCGAATGACATTCTGGTGGATAACTACATCGCGCGGCAGAAGCACGTGAAAGTGGGCGACACCATGGAGGTTCTGAACCATAACTTTCGCGTGGCGGGGATTGTCGAGAACGGCCGCGGCGCGCGCAAGTTCCTGCCGATCGCGGCGCTTCAGGATTTGATTGGAGCGAAGGATAAAGCCTCGGTCTTTTATTTGAAACTCGACGACCCGGCCAATGCCGATGAGGTGGTGAAAGAAGTGAAGAGTCAGCCCGGCATGGAGAAATACACCGTGCAGTCGACTGACGAGTACCTCAGCATGATGACGCCCAGCCATCTGCCGGGGTTCCGGCCATTCATCGGCGTGGTGATTGGGGTGAGCCTGATCATCGGCTTTCTGGTGATTTTCCAGTCGATGTATGCGGCGGTGATGGAGCGCACGCGCGAGATCGGGATCCTGAAGGCCATGGGCGCATCAAAGAGTTACATCGTGACCGCCATTCTGCGGGAGACGGGATTGCTGGCCGCGGCCGGAATTGTGCTGGGCATTCTTTTCAGTCTGGCGGCGAGCTGGGGTATTCGTCATCGCTTTCCGTTGGTGCAGGTAGTGGTGAGCGCGGACTGGATTGGCTGGTCGATGCTAGTGGCCGTGCTGGGAGCAATTGCAGGAGCGCTTTATCCGGCCTTCAAGGCGGCGGGGAAAGATCCGATTGAGGCGCTGGCGTACGAATAGAACACATGGATCTCACCGCTGATGTCCTCGCATGGGCAGTCTACTTTGTTAACTCTGCGTTGACAATTCCTCGCAGGCTACGGTATCTTAAAGACTTTGGGAAGTCTCGCGGTTGCCCGCCTGATGGTCTGGCGTCCTCGCCGGGGAATCAACGAGCGGTCTTCTTTGTTATATTCAATCGCGTTTCGCATTTTTTCATTCTGGGAGAGTTCCGATGTCAACCTATTTCCCCAAACCGGGGGAAATTGTGCGCAAGTGGTACGTCGTGGATGCGGATGGGCAGACGCTCGGGCGTCTGGCCTCGCAAGTGGCGCGCATCCTCATGGGCAAAGAAAATCCGCAGTACACGCCTTTTCTGGATACCGGCGATCACGTGATCGTGGTTAATGCCGAGAAGATTCGAACCACCGGCGTGAAGTCGGAGCAGAAGCAGTATCACCACTACACCGGCTATCCGGGCGGGCTGCGCACTGAAGATTACCGCAAGCGTTTGGCGCGCAAGCCGGAAAAGATTATTGAAGACGCGGTGCAGCGCATGTTGCCGAAGAACAAGCTGGCGGCGCACATGCTGTCGAAGCTGAATGTGTACAAGGGCGACAAGCATCCGCACGAGGCGCAGAAGCCGCAGGATTTGAAGTTGGAAGTGCGGGCGTAGGCGGGTAGTCGCAGTTTCGAGCGAGCGAGATCCTTCGCTCCGCCTGAAAAGCGGCTGCGCTCAGGATGACAAGGTTACAGATGAAGGCTCGCTTCTGGGATTCGCTAGAAGCTAAGAGCTAGGAGCTAAAAGCTAGCATGGCAGAATTAGTTCAATACTACGGAACGGGACGGCGGAAGCGGGCGATTGCGCGGGTGTATTTGCGTCCGGGCAGCGGCGACTTCAAGGTGAACGGACGCGCGTTCGAAGAATATTTCGTGACTCCGGCGCAGCGCTCGGCGGCGAAGGCGCCGCTGGCTTCCACCGATACGGCGGCTTCGTTCAACATTATCGCCAGCGTGCTGGGCGGCGGAGTGCGCGGTCAGGCCGATGCGGTGAAGCTTGGCATCGCGCGCGCCTTGATGCAGTTCAACGCGGAACTGCGCGGCAAGCTGAAGTCCGAGGGCATGGTGACCCGCGACTCGCGCGGCAAAGAGCGCAAGAAGTACGGACAGAAGGGCGCGAGCAAGCGCTTCCAGTTCAGCAAGAGGTAAGGTTTGCAGAGTTTCCAGGTTTCAGGAGATCGAGATTCGTCTCGGCTGATCGGCGACTCGCTGAAACTTGACAACTGGGTTTTAGGTGTTCAATTCTTCCCGAGCCTCGCGGCGCGGGGACGGGAATGGCAATCGGGAAGGCAAGTTTCAAGTTTCAAGGTTTCAAGGTTTCAGAGAGGCGCGCGGCGCCGGACTTTGAACATTGCAACCTGAAACTCTGAAACCTTGAGTTCCCGATGCAGACTTAATAAGGAGGTTCATTGGCTACTATCACCATGAAGGAGTTGCTCGAAGCGGGTGTTCACTTCGGGCATCAGACGAAGCGCTGGAATCCCAAGATGAAGGAATACATCTTCGGAGAGCGCAACGGGATTTACATCATCGATCTGCAGAAGACGCTGAAGATGTTCAAAGAGGCGTCGAAATTCGTGCAGGAACTGGCGGCCGACGGCAAGATTGTGCTGTTCGTGGGCACCAAGCGCCAGGCGCAGGACGCGATTGCCGAAGAGGCCACCAAGTGCGGCGGCTTCTACATCAACCAGCGCTGGCTGGGCGGACTGCTCACCAACTGGGTTACGGTGCAGAAGTCGGTGAAGCGGCTGAAGGAACTCGACGAGATGGCCACGGATGGCCGCTACGAGCTGCTGCCGAAAAAAGAAGTCATCAAGCTCGAGCGCGAGCGCAAGCATCTGCAGGCCAACCTGGCGGGCATCAAGAACATGAGCCGGTTGCCGGATGCGATGTTCGTGATCGATTCGAACAAGGAACAGATTGCGGTTCGCGAAGCCCGCAAGCTGGGCATTCCGGTGGTCGCGGTGGTCGATACGAATTGCGATCCCAGCGAAGTGGATTACGTGATTCCGGGCAACGACGACGCGTTGCGCGCGATCCGGCTGTTCACTTCGAAGATTTCGGAGTCGATCGCCGAAGGCGCGCAGTTGATGACCGACAAGCAGGTTGCCGACATGACGGCGGCGACCGAACAGGCGCAGGCTCGGGAATGCAGCAGGCGGAAGATGCCGCGGCGGCGCTCGAGATTCGCGCCCAGGAAGCCGCGGCAGCCTCTGATCTGGCGGATATCGGCGAAGACATCAGCATGGAAGAAGTGCTGGGTCCGGGAACGCATAAGAAGCCGGTGGCGAACGAAGAAGCCGACGTGCCGATAAGGTGGAGAGCCAGACGGTTTGAAGAGCAGTGCGTCAGTTCTCAGTTGTCAGTGGCCAGTAACGAACAAACCGGGCATTCTTGAGGACATCAGACCCGCGCGGGTCGTTTCCCGGCGCGGGTCAAACTTTGTAGAGCAAGGTTTCAAGTTTCAGGTTTCCAGTTTCAAGTAGCCTGAATGTCGAGGTCACATCTTGAACTCGAAACTAGAAACCTCGAAACTAGAAACCAGAAACTGAGAAATCTAATTTATGAGCACTACTATGGCGAATATTTCCGCAGCACAAGTGAAAGATCTCCGGGAAAAAACCGGAGCACCGATGATGGATTGCAAACAGGCCCTGACCGAAGCCAAGGGCGACATGGAGCAGGCGGTTGTGATTCTGCGCAAGAAGGGCGTTTCGGTTGCGGCCAAGAAGGCCACGCGCGTGACCAGCGAAGGCGCGGTGACCAGCTACATCCACGCCGGCGGCAAGATTGGCGTGCTGGTCGAAGTGAACTGCGAGAGCGATTTCGTGGCGCGCACCGACGACTTCAAGGAACTGGTGCACGATATCGCCATGCACATCGCGGCCAGCGATCCGAAGTACGTCCGCAAGGAAGACGTGACGGCTGCGGACTTTGCGCGCGAGAAAGACATCTTTCTGGCGCAGGCCATTGCCAGCGGCAAGCCGCAGAACATCGCGGAGAAGATGGTCGCCGGCAAGATGGAAAAGTTCTACGAGGAAGTCTGCCTGCTGGAGCAGCCTTTCATCAAGGACCAGACCATCTCGATCGCGCAACTCATCGCGGCCAAAATCGGCAAGCTGGGCGAGAACATCAGCGTCCGCCGCTTCGCGCGCTTCAAAGTGGGCGATGCGGGCGAGACCATCGCCATCACCAAGCCGACAGAACAGAAAGCGAGTAATTTCAGGCGCCCTGCGGGCGCCTTTTTTTGCTTGCGGGAGTTCTACGCTCGCGACGCCGGCGGGACGCCGGCGCTACAACAACCATGACTACTGCTACCCCTGCCTTCAAACGCGTTCTGCTCAAGCTTTCCGGAGAGGCCCTGGCTGCGAACCAGGGCTTTGGCGTGGATACGGCGCGCATTCACGAGATCGCGGCCGAACTCGCCGACGTGCACAAGCTGGGCGTGCAGCTCGCGATCGTCGTGGGCGGCGGAAATTTCTTCCGCGGCGTGGCCGAGCAGGCGCAGAGATATGGACCGCGTCTCCGCCGATCACATGGGCATGCTGGCCACGGTGATCAACGCGCTGGCGCTGCAGGATGCGCTGGAAAAGCAGAGAGTCTACACGCGCGTGCAGATCCGCGATCGAGATGAATCAAGTGGCCGAGCCGTTCATCCGCCGGCGCGCCATCCGGCATCTGGAAAAAGGCCGCGTGGTGATTTTCGCCGGAGGAACGGGCAATCCTTATTTCTCGACCGACACGGCGGCTTCGCTGCGCGCCATGGAAATCAAAGCCGACGTGATTCTGAAAGCCACCAAAGTCGATGGCATCTACGACGCCGATCCGATGAAGGTCGACGGCGCGAAGAAGTTCAACCAGATTACCTACATGGACGTTCTGAAACTGGGGCTGAAAGTGATGGATTCGACCGCCATCAGCTTGTGCAAAGACAACAATCTGCCGATCATCGTGTTCAACCTGAATCAGCATGGGAACATCGGCGGGTGGTAGCGGCGAGAAAATCGGATCGATGGGTCAGCGCGTAGAAATATTGGCCAAGGAATATCACGAAGCACGGATTCACGAAGGATTCGACTTCATTTCGTGTTCTGATCCGTGGCAATCCGCGACAAGTCCGTGGCATGATTGCTTGTTGGGTTTATAATTCAACGTTTTGATTCTGAATGTCTTACGGAGCTGACCTTATGGCTCAAGATCATGGCCGCCATTCCTGGCCTGAAAGAAACTTACGTACAACTGAAGACGCGCATGGAAAAGGCGGTCGAAGATTTCCGCAAGGCGATGGCGGCCACGCGCACCGGGCGCGCTTCGGTGCACATGCTCGATAGCGTGAGCGTCGACTATTACGGCTCGCAGATGCCGCTGAACCAGATCGCGCAGGTGCACGCGCCGGAGCCGCAGTTGATCACGGTGCAGCCCTTCGATCCCTCGCAGCTGGCTGCGATTGAGAAAGCGATTCGCTCGGCCGAACTCGGGCTTGAATCCCATGAACGACGGCAAGTTGATCCGCGTGCCCGTGCCTGCCGCTGACCCAGGAGCGCCGCCAGGAAATGGTGAAGCATCTGCACAAAGTGCTGGAAGAGCACCGCACCGCCGTGCGCAACATCCGCCGCGACGGCAACGACGCCATCAAGAAGGCGATGAAAGATAAGAAGATCACCGAAGACGAAGAAAAGCGCTCGCTCGACGAAATCCAGAAGCTCACCGACGACGAAATCAAGAAGATGGAAGAGATGAGCAAGGCGAAAGAAAAAGAAGTTCTGGAGTTGAAGTAGAAACACTCGATTCTTGTCGATGGGAATTCAGGGCATCCGAAGCTGTGCGGATGCCCTTTGTGCTGCAGGGTCACCCACCTTATAATCAAATGGCCGAAGATATGAAGAACGTTGTCCATGCCGCGTGTCCGCACGATTGTCCCGATGCCTGCGGAGTGTTGATCACGGTTGAGGACGGCCGCGCCACGAAGATTCAGGGCGATCCGGGGCATCCCGTGACCCGGGGATTTCTGTGCGCCAAAGTGGCGAAGTATCTGGACCGCGTGTATTCGCCGGATCGGGTGTTATATCCGATGCGGAGGATTGTGCCGAAGGGACCTGGCCCTGCAAACGCGGCCGAGGGCGCCCGCGCCACACGAGTCTGGCAGCGCATTTCTTGGGACGAAGCCCTCGATGAGATCGCGTCGCGCTTTCGCGCGATCATCTCTGAGTTCGGAAGCGAGGCGATTCTGCCATATTCCTATGGCGGAACGCTGGGAGCGCTGAACGGCGGTTCGATGGACCGCAGATTCTTCCATCGCCTCGGCGCTTCGGAACTGGAGCGCACGATCTGTTCCTCGGCGGGCGAGGCTGGGCCTGAGTCTGTGATGGGCGTGAAGCTCGGCACCGAACCCGAGCAGTTCATCCACTCCCGTTACATCATTGCCTGGGCTTCGAACATTCATGGAAATAATGTTCACCTGTGGCCCTTCATCGTGGAGGCGCGGCGCAGAGGCGCGAAGCTGGTAGTGATCGAT
>CAWDBN010000011.1:0-995627 GCA_963800575.1 uncultured Acidobacteriaceae bacterium | reverse complement strand
CACGACGACATCGAATTTCTCTTTACTGAACTTCGTGACAGCTTCCTGACCATTTGAGGCCTCATCACACACTTTCCAGTGGTCCTGGCCCTCCAGCAACATCCGCAGGCTGCGTCGCATCGGCTCGCTGTCATCAACAACCAAGATGCGGGTTTCTTGCTGTCGGGTTTCAATGGCTTGCCACATCATCCTCTGATGCCGTTTATGGTACGGAGGGTTACGGCTAAGTTAATCCCTCTTTCTGGAGTATCCCTTAGCCCTCGAATGGATTCGAGTGCGGCATGCGGGCACCCGGCGGCTCTGGAAAAGCGCCGAGACTGGATGTCAACCCTCGTGGGTTGATTCCCGTTAAAAACTGATGCTCTGTCGCTTGAAGACTCCGCGCGGAATCCAATACCGGGCTTGGCATTTAGCTATCCCGTCGTTATAAAATTGTTCTCGTTGGGGTACACCGGTAGCGCTGAAATCGCCGGGGAATACGCATGCCTAAGAATTCTGCCAAGGCCATTCCCGAATGGTCCCGCAAAGTTATAGATTTTCGCCAGGCATTGAAACTGACCCAAGGCGAACTGGGCAAAAGACTGAAAATATCCGCCATGGCGGTTTCCCGATGGGAGCGTGGCGAGACCGAGCCCGCGGCTGAATCGTATATCCGTCTCGGTAACCTGGCGGGTGATCCGCTGTGCTGGTTCTTTTGGGCACGCGCAGGTCTCAGCACCGCGGACGTTATGCGCGTCCTTCCGACGGCAGACCGGCGATTGCGTCAAGGCAGAATTGCCAGCGTGAATCTCGTTCATGCTGGAGTGTCCAGTTTCCTGAAACCGGAAGATTTCGTTGCCATTCCTCTTCTCCCCGTTCGTGCGGCGACGCCTGGAGCCGACGGAGACGAAGTTACCGATCTCGAGCAGCTCAAACCAGAAGCGATATGGGCGGCCCCCGCGCAGTGGTGTCCGAATCCAAGCGCTACGATCAGCCTTCGCGTTGCTGGCAATTCGATGTCGCCATTGATCCTCGATGGATACGTCGTTGCCGTTGATACCTCACCTGCCTCCCGGGACGACTTGGTTGGAAAAATTGTTGTTGCCTGGAACCCCAAGGAAAAGGCGCTTCTGTTGTCCCGCTTAATAAGATTTGACCATACGGAGGCCCTTGTCTCCGATCAGCGCGGGCACCAGTCCGTTTTATTGTCCAACGGGTCGCACTGGCGCATTGTGGGTAGGGTCTTGTGGTGGGCAGGAAGAGACGATACCTCATAGAGGCTTTTTACACCCTCAACCCATCCCCAACATGCAGCGCATAAGACTTTCTTGATTTTTGGGTCTCAGGGCTATAGCATCTTTACCGTCCACGATAATCATGACCGTTAACGCTGATCAGGGTTGCTTCCGGAGATGGGGAGGATGGTAATGGAAAACAATAGGAGCGTAGACGAGACAAAAAACGCAGCCTCTAAAGGCGAGCCCTGGTCCGGTCTTTTAGCCGGCGCTGCTCCCAGCGATCACATCGTCCAGCTTTATCAGGATCAGCAATTTCTCAATCGGGCCGTCTGTCGCTTTGCGGCTGCGGCGATTGCCAACGGCGAAGGGGTAATTCTAGTTCCGACGATCGCCCATTGGGACGCTTTCCGGCCCCGCCTGGAAAGCGAGGGCGTGGATGTGAAAGCTGCGGAAAAGCGGGGACAACTAACAATTGTTGACGCGAACAATCTGCTCCCGACGTTCATGCGTGACGGAATGCCGGATTCGCCCGTTTTCTTAGGCTTAGCTGCAAATGTTGTCTCACAAGCTCGCGGAGACGGTCGCTATCCGAAGGTACGCTGGTGGGGTGAGATGGTTAACCTTCTTTGGGAGCGCGGCGACGTTGCCGCTAGCATGAACCTCGAAGATTTATTCGACAAACTGGCACATGAGCAGGACATTGCGATCTTCTGCTCGTTCTTAATGGATAACTTCAACGGAGACGTACACGCTCGTATGCTGCCGCGACTCAGCGAGAATCACTCCCATCTTATTCCCGTTGAAGACTACTCTCGGCTTGAGCGAGCTGTGTCGGAGGCACTTCGAGACGCCGTGGGTCCGGACGAATCCCGCGTTCTAGAGGACCTACTTTTGTCGAAGCATCCCAGTTCGTTCCACATGCCGCGCTCTCAGGCGTTGCTTTTGGCATTGCGTGAGACTCTCCCACTTGTAGCCGATGATGTGCTGCAACGGAGTCGCACGCTGTATCGTGCTACTGGTTAAGAGTTAGAGATACTCCATGGCCCAGGATGACAAGTTCTTTCTAGCTAGCACTGAGTCAGGCGATGGCAACACCTTGGGCGGGATAGCCGCCAACGAGATCGGTGTGCTTGATGCAATCGATCTTCCGACAATTGTAATCAGTCGGGAGTGCAAAGTGGCACGCATCAACCGTGCTGCCACGACGGTACTCGGTTTAACCGCCTCGGACCTCGGTTGTTCTCTTAGCAACACACTTGCGGGCGTGAAGGATCTCAATAGAATCTGCACGCGGGTGATCACAGACGGAGCACCACACCGGGTCGAAACACGCGATGGCGATAGATATTTTCTTCTTCGAATAGCTGCCTATACGGGAATAAATCGTCAAATTCTGGGCGCGGTGCTCACATTCACGAATATCACGGCCTTTCGCGCGAGCATTGAGCAAGCCATCTTCGATCGGGAATACACGAAGGCGATCCTCAACACGGTAGTTGATCCCGTGGTTGTTCTCGACGCCAAATTACGGGTACAGACGGCGAACCGGGCCTTCCACACTATTTTCGGGGTTTCGCGGGATGAGTCGCAGGGCATTTCGATCCGCAAATTGGGAAACAACGAATGGGAAACCTCCCAAGTGTGGCAATCCGTAGAAAAAACTCTTTCTGATCCTAGTGAGTTTCAAGCTCTCGAGATCGACCGCGAATTCCCTGTCGGTCGAAGGACGCTTGTGCTTGACTCGCGCCGATTGGCGGGAGCCGGGGATTCTCTGATCGTTCTCACGTTCCACGACGTCACCGAGCGAAAGCAGGCAGAACGGACAACCTCACTATTGGCTGCCATTGTCGATTCTTCAGATGATGCCATCGTCAGCAAGAAGCTCGATGGAACAATAACAAGTTGGAACCACAGCGCCGAGCGACTGTTCGGATATAAGGCGGAGGAAGCCGTCGGTCAACATATTACGCTCATCGTACCGTGGGAACGACGTTCGGAAGAAGAAGACATTCTCAGGCGTCTGGCAAGAGGCGAGCAAGTCGAACACTTCGAAACGGTGCGCAGACGGAAAGACGGCACTTGTCTAGATGTCTCACTCACGATTTCTCCCATTCGGGACGGGGCAGGCAGGATCATCGGAGCATCGAAGGTAGCCCGAGACGTCAGTGAAAGAAAACGGACTGAAGTGGCACTGCGAGAAAGCGAAGAACGCTTCCGGGCGATTTTCGAAACCACGCCTGAGTGCGTCAAACTTGTCTCCTCAGATGGTACGTTGTTGCAAATGAATAGGCCCGGCCTGCAGATGGTTGGCGCTCGTTCTGCGGACGAAGTAGTCGGCAAGAATGTTTACGACCTGATTGCGCCAGAGGATCGAGACCGGTTTAAAGCTTTCAATGAGAGCATCTGCCGCGGTGAACAGGGTTCGCTACATTTCGACATCGTGGGACTAGAGGGTAAACGGCGCCACATGGAAACCCACGCCGCACCCTTGCGAAATCCGGATGAAACCGTAGTGCATCTTGCTGTTACGACCGACATTTCCGAACGGAAGCAGGCGGAGGAGCTGCTGCGTACGAGCGAAGAACGGTTCCGCGCACTGGTAAACGCCAGTTCTGACGTGGTTTATCGCATGAGTCCCGACTGGAGCGAAATGCGCGAGCTCGATGGTAGGGATTTCATCGCGAATACGGGGAACCCAAGAAAGGATTGGCTGAATGAATATATTCATCCCGACGACCAACCGATCGTGTTGCAGACGATCCTTGAGGCAGTGCGGACGAAAAGCATGTTCGAGCTAGAACATCGTATCCGACGAACCGACGGCACGCTGGGCTGGACGAACTCGCGGGCGGTTCCACTACTCAATGTAAACGGCGAGATCCTGGAGTGGTTCGGTGCAGCCAGTGATGTGACTGTTCGCAAAGAGGCAGAGGAAAACTTCCGCAAGCTGGCTCAAACTCTTGATGCAGAGGTGCGGGCTCGCACTCGAGAATTAGAGGAGCAATCGAACCAAGTTCGAGAGCTTTCCTGGCGCTTGTTGACAACTCAGAATGAAGAACGCCGGCACATCGCTCGCGAGTTGCACGACAGCGCTGGTCAGACATTGACTGTGCTTGGCATTAGCCTCGCGCAGCTTGCTCAGAAGACTGGGCGCAATGCCCCCGAGTTAGCCACTGAGACTGAACAGATTCAAGAGACAGTTCAACAACTGCACCGCGAGATACGCACAGCTTCTTATCTGTTACATCCGCCTCTGTTGGATGAGACTGGGCTATATTCCGCGATTAGCTGGTACCTAGAAGGACTTCAAGAACGTAGTGGTCTTGAAGTTCACCTTGACGTTCCGAAGGAGTTTGGGAGACTGCCGCATGATATGGAACTTCTGATCTTCCGACTGGTGCAGGAATGTTTGACGAACATTCACCGGCATTCCGAGAGCGAGACTGCTTCGATCCGGATTGCTCGGGAACCGGATCAAATTTCTTTAGTCATCAGGGACCAAGGCAAGGGCATGTCCGCTGCCCGTTTGGCTGAGATTCAATCGGGACGCTCAGGTGTTGGAATAGGGGGTATGCGGGAACGCCTGCGTCAATTCGAAGGGATCATGAAGATTGAGTCGGACAGCTCCGGAACCCGCATTTTCGCGACCATCCCGCTCCCGAAAAGCGCATCGCCCGAGGACAAGAGCAAGACTGAGGCTCTACAAGCAAGCGTGCCAGGCGTTATCACTACGGCTTGATAATGAGACGCCGGCACAACCCAACCACGTTGGGGCGGCTTGATCGTGCAACGTCTCTGCCGCTTTGAACTAGGCATCTTTTTCTTAGCTAATACGATTTGCGCTGTATGGCCTGCCGCGTTCTACCTCCTTATTTTTATTTTGTGTCCGCCCGCGATCTGCGTACAAGCCCGCAACCGCTGCATGATCGACGCCTGCGAATTCTCGTGGCGGATGATCATCCGGTTATCAGAAAAAGCGTGCGGCACATTTTGGATTCCCATCCGCGTTTCGAGGTCTGCGGCGAAGCCCGCGACGGCGCCGAAGCGGTCGACGAAGCGCAGCGACTGAAACCCGACGTGGTCGTCCTGAACATAACCATGCCCGTGCTAGACGGGATCGCTGCGGCGCGGGAAATCACGGCGAAGCTGCCGGAAACAGCGATCGTAATTCTTTCATCGCATGCGGATAAGCATTTCATCGAGCAAGCCAAGAAGAGCGGCGCTCAGGCTTATGTCGCGAAAAGCAAGGCTGGCGAGGCGCTTGTCAGGGCCATAGAAGCGGCCGTGGTCGACGGCGATTTTGTCCTGATCGAATGATTGGCGGCTGGTAGAGCATTCGCAAAAATGCCCCCAATGGGTTTGAAAACCGGATTGCCCCCGCGGGTTCGCGGAGTGTTCATTGGACTTCATCTTAATCCCTTCTCTCAATTTCAATCAATATTAGAGCTCCTCCAAATAACTGAAAAATCTGAAGTTAACAAGCAACTGATAAGGAGCGAACCGAGTCTTAGTTTCGTACTTAATTGAGGAGGCACTTCTTGGCGGCACAACCTTTGCGCCCTGCTGTAGATCGGGAGTTACCTTCGAACGTCGCAAAAAACGAGGCCTACACTTCAGCCGTGTCATGGGCAGCGGTAGTTGGAGGCGCTTTTGTGGCCGCAGCTCTTTCCCTTATCCTGTTGTCCTTGGGAACGGGACTTGGGTTCTCGGCCATATCCCCTTGGTCAAATAACGGAGCTTCTGCAGCGGCCATCGGAAGCGGGGCCATCGTGTGGCTCATCCTGACTCAGATCCTGGCTTCTGCTCTTGGCGGTTATCTGGGAGGCCGATTACGAACAAAATGGACTGGGGTTCACACCGACGAAGTCTATTTTCGTGATACCGCGCACGGGTTGCTAGTGTGGGCGGTAGGAATGGTGATTACAGCCGGATTCCTGGCATCCTCAGCGGCCTCTTTTGCAGGCACGCAGAAGGCTGTGGCAACGACCGGTTCCCCTCAGGAATCCGCGATCGATCCCACCGCATACTTCGTCGACACGCTACTTCGTGGCAACGCTTCTGCCGTCGAGAAGCAAGATGTGTCCGAGCGAGCTGAGGTATCGAGGATATTTGCTCACGACCTCCACCAAGGAACGCTGCCAAGTGGGGACCAGTCATATCTGGCCCAATTGGTATCGGCTCGGACTGGACTCAATGCATCCGACGCGGAGAAGCGAGTGACCGATGTCTTCGGCCAAGCTCAGGAATCGGCCGATCGTGTGCGAAAAGGGATCGCTCATCTTTCACTTTGGCTATTTGTGGCCCTACTCAGTGGTGCATTCTGTGCAAGCTACGCAGGAACGATCGGTGGAAAGCAGCGGGATCACGTCCCTGTCTAGATTCTGTATGAGGAACTGAATAATTAAGGAGGCTATATGCGTTCAATTTTGCTTCTGCTTCTGGGCGTGCCGATACCGATTGTTATTCTCATCGCGCTTCTGAGTCACTGACTGTGAAAACACGTCAAGTTTACGAGCAAGTTCCAAGGTCTGTTGCGTGGCACTAGAACGATTCCACAATGAGGAGTTTAAACATGGCTGAAAAAGAAGTCTTGAAGGATCTACTGGAAGACGAAATCAAAGATCTGTATTCCGCTGAGAAGCAACTCACCAAAGCCATTCCGAAAATGGCAAAGGGATCGAATGATCCCGCTCTTCAGGATGCGTTTAAAGGGCACCTAAAGGAAACCGAAGCGCAGGTGCAGCGGCTCGAACAGATCGCGGGGATCCTCGAAATCAAGCCGAGCGGGAAAAAGTGCGTCGGCATGGAAGGCTGCATTAAGGAAGGCGCGGAGGCATTGAGCGAGGACGGGAACGAAACCGTCCTTGATCTAGGCATCATCGGCGCTGGCAGCCGGGTTGAGCACTATGAAATAGCTGGTTATCTAACTGCAATTAGTCTGGCGGAACAGATTGGTGAAAAGGAAGTCGTCAGCTTGCTAAAGAAATCCTTGGCCGAGGAACAGGGAGCAGAAAACAAACTGAGAAAGATTGCCGCGAATTTATTGAGCGGCGCGCCGCAGAAAGCAGCGGCCTAAAATTCTTTATCTTTCATCGCGGAAACGCCGCTCCCTAGGGGCGGCGTTTGGGTTTTTCATGAGATCTGGAATGAAGGGAGTCCCTATGCTCACTAAGCGAATGGGTTACGCAGCAGTTTTGGGTCTGATCGCGCTAGTGTCGACAGCATGTAACAACGGCAGCGAGACGGACATAAGCTATAAAGCGGCGATCAACGACCATTTCAAGGCTTATCCCGTTTGCATCTGGTCCCAGCCGAAGAAGTTCCCCGTCCAGGCAGCCACGTCGGACGATGCTAAGACTGAGGGATACGACGCATTGACGCAGGAGGGCCTGCTCACCCGGACTACCGCGGAGAAGAAGGTTCTAATCGTTGCCTCGAAGCAGGTGAACAATTACGACCTGTCAGAGAAAGGTCGGACGTCGTGGACCCCGGATTCCACGCAGCCGGGATATGGCAACTTCTGCTATGGACATCGAGAGGTCACGTCAATCGACAATTCGACGTTGGGCACGAATAGCGAAGGTGCCAAAACTGTCGCCGTCTCTTACCACTATCAAATCGCCAACGTTGCCGATTGGGCCAATTCACCAGAGATGAAGACGGCATACCCTGGTGTCGCGTCCTCACTAGGCTCGAATCCTTCGGACAACGCGACCTTGGTTATGACTGGGGATCACTGGGCATACACGAAGTAAAGGACTGAAATCGTCGGCATACATAGGCCGCCCCGCTTGGCAGGCATGAGCTTGCCGATCACAACCCAACGGACTCACACAACATCCAATTACGGCTGGTCAAGGTGATCCCGCGTCGGAGAAACAACGATGAAAAGATCCACGAAGGCAATCATTGGCGGATTCTGTTCAGGTGCCATCCTTATTTACGGCTGGCGATGGTATTACGGGCGCCGCAGAATTCGAAATTTTCATCTCACCAACGACGACCTGAATTATTCCGATCACTCACCCGAGGAACTCGTTTCCGAACACCTGATCGATTTAAATTCCGCCAACACCGACCAACTTACGGAACTGGGGCTCTCCGCAGAGACCCGAGAGCGTTTGATTGAAAACCGTCCGTATCGCACCAAGCTCGAACTCGTCTCCCGCATGGTTATGTCGCCGGACGAATACGCTGCGATTAAGGACAGGGTATCGGTTGCCGAGGCGAACGAGTCGGTAAAGATCGCATAAGAATCCGTTACCTCGGTTGATTAACCGAGCAGAAACGAGAGAGAGCCCTGATGGTCAGAAAGACAACGAAAAGTATTTCTGGAACGCGCAGCCCGAAAAAGCAATCGGCAGGCAATCCCGAGACAAAACCAGTCGCGGGCGGAGAAGTGCATCAGATTGCTGGGGGCCAGCACCCAGCGCTGACCACCAACCAAGGCGTCGCCCTGTCAGATAATCAGAACTCACTCAAGGCCAATCCGCGCGGCCCTGTGCTTCTCGAAGACTTCATCCTGCGCGAAAAGATCACGCATTTTGATCACGAGCGTATTCCCGAACGTATCGTTCACGCACGAGCTACAGGTGTGCATGGATATTTCGAGCTGACCTCTTCACTCAAGAAATACACAACCGCCAGAATACTCACCGAGGTCGGGGAAAAGACGCCGGTCTTCACGCGATTGTCAACCGTTGCAGGGGGCGCAGGTTCGGTGGACACGCCTCGGGACGTACGCGGGTTTGCGGTGAAGTTTTACACGAAAGAAGGAAACTGGGATCTGGTGGGGAATGATATTCCGGTCTTTTTCATTCAGGATGCCATCAAATTCCCAGATCTCATCCATGCCGTGAAAATGGAGCCTGACCGAGGCTTCCCTCAATCCGCGACGGCGCATGACACGTTCTGGGATTTTATTTCCCTCACGCCGGAATCCATGCACATGGTGATGTGGATTATGTCCGATCGCACCCTACCTCGGTCGCTGCGGATGATCGAGGGATTCGGTATCCATAGTTTTCGACTGATCAATGCTACCGGCGAATCGACGTTCGTGAAGTTCCATTGGCGCCCAAAGTTGGGTTTGCAATCGACCATCTGGGACGAAACGGTCAAGATTTCGGGCGCTGACCCGGATTTTCATCGGCGCGACATGTTCGACGCCATCGCTGCCGGCGACTTTCCTGAGTGGGAATTTGCGGTTCAGCTGTTTACACAAGAGGAAGCGGACGCGTTCCCGTTCGACCATCTAGACGCGACCAAGTTGATTCCCGAAGAACTGGTGCCTTTGAAAGTGATTGGGCGCATGGTTCTGGATCGCTGGCCGAACAATTTCTTCGCCGAAACCGAGCAGGTGGCGTACTGTCCTTCTCATATCGTGCCTGGCATCGATTTTTCAAACGATCCGTTATTGCAGGGTCGCTTGTTCTCTTATCAAGACACGCAGCTCTCGCGCCTGGGATCGCCTAATTTCCACCAGATTCCGGTCAATGCTCCCAAGTGTCCGTTCGGTAACCAGCAGCGCGACGGGCACATGCAGATGGAGCAACCCGAGGGCCGGGTTTCCTATGAGCCCAATTCCTTGTCGAAGAATTCACCACGCGAGAGCCCTGTAAACGGATTTCGCAGTGTCGCGATCAACGAAACCGGAGATAAAGGCCGAGTCAGGCCCGAGAGCTTCGCCGATCACTATAGTCAGGCTCGCCAGTTTTATCTCAGCCAAACGGTCTACGAGCAGGCGCATATCGCCTCCGCATTGGTGTTTGAGCTTTCAAAGGTCGAGCACCTGCACGTCCGGGAAGCGATGGTCGGCCACCTGCGCAATATTGAAGAGGACCTTGCCCATCGCGTAGCCGACGGTCTGGGATTGGAGACAGTGCCAACCGCGCCCAAGCCCGCTGCACCCGTACAGAAACTGAAACCCTCGCCTGCGTTGCAGATTATTGGAAAGATGAAAGATACGCTGCAGGGCCGCGCCATCGGCATCCTGATTGCGGATGGTTCGGACGACGATCTCATCAAGAAGATCAAGAAGGCCGCAATTGAAGCGGGCGCCACCGTTAAGATCATTGCGCCCAAAGTGGGCGGTGCAAAGCTCGCGGGCGGGTCGATGATGTCGGCAGACGGCCAACTGGCCGGCATGCCTTCTGTGCTATTCGACGCAGTCGCAATAGTTCTTTCCGATGAGGGCGCGAAAGCACTGTCGCTAGAGAGTGCCGCAGTTGACTTTGTGCGGGATGCGTTCGGTCATCTCAAGGCCATTGCCGCCGACGAGGGTGCGAAATCACTTTTGAAAGTGGCCAATATCGGAAAAGACGGCGGCGTGGTCAGCGCCAACGACGAGAATGCGTTTATCACTGCAGCTAAGACAAGACAATGGAACCGGGAAAAGTCAGTACGGGTTCTGGCCTAAGGCAGGACCGAATGTGTCGGTTGCGTGACAGCGGATTGCTTCTAACGCTTCTACGCGAAAAATATGGTGAAATTCCAGACAAGGTAAACAGAAACGGAGAAATCGTATGTTGATCCTGATCATTATCCTGATTTTGGTGTTGGGCGGCGGTGGAGGTTATTACGGTCATAGCCGCTGGGGTTATGGAGGTGGTGCTGGTATTGGGCTGGGCACCATTCTGTTGATCCTGCTCATCGCCTACCTCCTTGGGGGTTTTCGCTGAGGCGACAATCATTCGCTTCACACAAAACGATACGTCACAAGAACGATTTCCCAACAACCAAACTGAAAGGATTTCCCAATGGACGACAATAAGAAAAATCGATGTGCGCACACCGGCTGCAGTTGCTTAGTTGGAAATGACAGCCGATATTGCAGCCCACACTGCGAAACGCTAAAGACCGGTCCTGAGCTTGCCTGCGAATGCGGGCACGCACAATGTGCCGGCAAGATTGATTGAGCAGCTTGAGCAACTCGACTCAGTAGAGTGGAGATTAACAATTCGAAATGGGCAAGAAGAACGGGCTGGCAGATCCGGTACGTTTGAAACCTCTCTACCCCGCTGACGAGCAGATCCTCCACGATTGGATTACCCCGAGGAAATGACGGAACCTTGCGTATCCGACGCTTCGATTAAAGAAAGTCGCAATTTGTCGCGGCAGCCCGTTCGAATCGGATGCGCAGGGTGGAGTATTCCACGACTGGCCGCTGCGCATTTCGCGTCCAGAGGAAGCCACCTGGAGCGTTACTCGCAGGCGTTCAACTCTTGCGAGATCAATTCGTCTTTTTATCGCCCGCACAAGAAAGAAACTTGGGAAAGGTGGGCTGGGTCGGTGCCGGCTGAATTCCGCTTTTCAGTCAAAGCCCCCAAGGCAATCACCCATGAGGCGAGGCTGAATTGTAGTTCGGAGGTCTTGTCGGCGTTTCTTGAACAGATCAACTGTCTGCACGAAAAGCTTGGTCCGGTCCTCATACAACTGCCGCCTAGTCTGGAATTCGACTATGCCCGCGCAAGGAAGTTCCTCGCACTGATTCGTGGGAGTTTTTCAGGGGACGTTGTATGGGAGCCACGCCACGGCAGCTGGTTCGAACCCCACGTTGATGATTTGCTGATGGAATATCAGATTGCCCGCGTAGTCGCCGACCCGGCGTGCGTACCTGCCGCCGCCCGGCCCGGTGGTCTGGCAAGCTTGGCTTACTTTCGGCTCCACGGGTCTCCCCGCCGATATTTCTCTGCCTACTCCAGCGACTCCCTGAATATGATCGTCGCGCAAGCGGCAAGTTTAGGTGCAAGGGCGCGTGTATGGTGTATTTTCGACAACACCGCTTTCGGCGCTGCAATTCCGAATGCACTTGAGTTGGCGGCAAAGCTTAGGAAGCTCTGAATAATTACTATCTTCGAGGTTGCTCTTGATTCACTCGGTAGCTTCCCTGACAGCCAGCTCGGTCGCGGCTAAGCCGATCGCCACAGCTCATTGAAGCGGGAGATGCTTTGCATGCGCCTGGATTATGTGGAAACAGTGCTCACTCGACGTACCGCACAACGTTGATACCCAGTGTATGCAATCCCAACCTCGCGGACCCACACGGCCTTTGGGTTGTCATCCCATTCCGATTTGGAACTCCTTATTGGACAGCCATCGGACAGTCGACGTGCAGATCCGTTTTCGGAGAACTTGCCCAATCAATGAAACATCTGTCGGCAACGATGATCCCAACCAGTCGCATACTTCCCTTGCTGTGTGCGCCAAATGGTGGTCATTGATCGACGCGCACGATACATGTGCTGTCTGCGAGAGTCACCGAGGGAGCAAGAAGGAATCCTAAGGATCGTTAGGTTATGAGCCCACAAATACTAGTATTTTCAACAACTTACAAGACGCGGGTGGCCCCTGAAAACCCTTGTAAGTAGCGCTAAGGAATCCTTATTGGACAGTTAAAGGACAGTGAACGATCGCACCGTTAGCCTTGAAGCTTTTTGAAATCCACTTCTTCAAGAGGGAGAGGATCGTTGACCCCAGATTCTCCGGCGCTAGATGCATCCTCGCGTCTGGAATCATTTCTCGGCAACTCGTACATGCGCGCTCCATGCAGATCGAGAATCGTTTTAGCCTTCGTCTGCGAGCGAAGCTTTCGGCACCGCCGGCAACGGCTCGCCCGCCAGTCGTTTTTTCACCAGCCTGGCGAGGAAGTCCGCGAAGAGCGCGATATCCTCGCCGACACTCGCTTTTTCGAGAGCGTTCACGTAGGTGTTGCGGTCGGTTACCGGAATGACCGTCCACGGGTATCCACCCGACGCCATCATGGTGTTCATCAGGAAGCGCCCGACGCGGCCGTTGCCATCCATATAAGGATGGATGTAGACGAAGATAAAATGCCCGAGCACCACGCGGACGGCCGGATGCGGCTCTTCCCGCAGGAGGTCGAAGAACGCCGGCATGGCGTCCCTCAGCGCGTCCCGGTTCAGCGGCACATGCATCGACTTGCGGATATAGACCTGGCCGTTGCGATAGCCGGCGAGATCGGCGGGCTTCAGCAGGCCGATGGTGACGCTCGGCGCGAACAGCTCTCGATACCACGTGCCGTGGTCTGCGTCCGCGACCTCTCCCGGATTTTCCCCCTTCAGAATTTTACCTAGGCTTTTCTGCACGGCCTGAAAGGCCTGCCAGTAGCCCCGCGCCGCCATGGCGTTCCGTTGATCTCGGTCGCCCTCGTCAGCTTCCGGGTTCCACCGCCCCCCCGCGAACTCGTTCGATAAGGTCTGGCGTGACGCGGTAGCCCTCGATCGAGAGCGAATGGTAGGCGTCCGTGACATAGGCGTCGTTGACGCGCTTGAGGTATGCCCCGATATTGCGCGGTGGGCCCGGCGCTATTGGGAAGCGTTCGATGACCGGCTCGCGCATTTTCTGCCAGAGCAGCCGCAGCCTGTTTACGTAAGGAGAGGCTTCGCGGGCTCCGATGACCAGGGAGGGCCTGTCCGTAAAGGGATCGTTCTCCCGCACGGCATAGCCAGCTGCCGTCATCGCTTTCACGATGTCGTCCGCGATGCGGTCGCGTCCGGTGTTGCGGAAGGCACCGGCCAAACGTCCGGCGATCACCGTGTGACCGCCCTCAAGGAGTCGACGGAGAAGGCCGGAGGCGTCCCGTATTATCGGCAACACTGCGCGGACATCCGTCGTGTTGTTCGAAAAATAATTGGGCGAGCACGCGATCAGTGCTGATTCCACCGAGAACAGCCGCAGGCCGGCCTCTTCCTTCCGGTCCGCCACACCCGGCAGTGCGATGCGAAGCTCCAGCAGGGACGTGCCATGCGGGAGTTTGGTGACCTTGTTGCCCGCGCGCGGCGACCGCGCCGCGAGCTGGCCGGGCACGGTCCAGTTGCCGGCATGAAGCGAAAGCGATTGCTCCGGTGAAAGGCACCACCGAACGCCGAAACGTGCTTCCAGATACGCGCCGCAGAAACGCCAGAACGATGCGTACCAGGCCGTGCTCTCGCCTTTCACTTCGTCCGGGCGGCTCGGGATATACCAGCCCTTGATGACTTCCTGCAGGAAGCCGTTGCGCAGGAGGCGCTCCCGGTGCGTGCGTGACAGGTCGCGCGCCCGGATTGCCCCGGCCCCTTCGGCGGTCTGGAGGTTCCGCAGGATTTCGAGGGACTGCGCGAGTTTCTCAGGGGGTCTGGCCATAGCCGGATGCCTTCAGGCTTCGTGTTTCCATTATCCGATTGCGTTGATCTGTATTTATACTATTGCGCTGTACTATTATTATTCTATTAGGTTGTACCATGTTTATCTTATTGTGTCGAGGCAAGACCGGTTCGTCAGGTGGATTAGCGTCAGCTTCGCCTTGTATTCGCCTAAAAAAGATGAGAAACTCGGCACAATGATCTGGGTTCCTGACCGCCGCCTAATCGTTCCCTTTCCCGGTCTAGTTTTCCCGATGCGAAGGCACGAATTCTGGCGTCTTTCGTATCGAAGGAATCGTTACCTTGAGCAAGCGACTGAAGAAGAACTGATGAACCGCGCGCGCGACATCATCAGCAACATCACTGACCTGACGTATGACGGCAAGATCGGGATGATCTTACCCAGCGAAGGTGGAGCATTTTGGATTGAATTGTTCACACACGTTTTGGAAGAACTGGCAGCGCGTAGTTCCGGTTTCAAAGACGGCTTCTTGAAGGATGCAGCGGTTCCTAAGCCCTCTTTCCCAATCGACCCAAGGGCGAAGAGTCTGGTGCGGCAGATTGGGCCGGATCTAGGAAATCAGCGGTACGTGGTGAAACTCGGAAAAGCGAAATACCTTCAGCCTGCTTTCGAACAGGGGCGCTGGCGTATCTCACCCGCGTCGAGCTATGCCGACCCGTCTCTCAACACTGCTCAACGCGACAAAGAACTGGAGATGAACCTCTACCTGCCAAAATCGAAAATGAAGTTCTGGGATGGCAAAACTGGAAAGTTCAAAGGTGATGGAGAGTCACTAGGGAACATCAAAGTCACGTCCCAGCTTACGACTGACTACTATGTGAGTTGCCTGACCGGACAATTAGACTTGCGGCTGTTCGACGACTTTGACGCCGATTCTTGCATTGTTATTACTGACTACAGGGAGTTTGCAAAGCGCATGTTCGCAGCGGCGAAAAAGGGTCTTCCATCGTGGTGGCACGGCATCTTCCGAAGTGTTGAATACATCGATCCATTTCGGCCACCGAAGGGTGATCTTGATCTGTTCTGTTCGAAAGATTTTCGATTCTGGTATCAGAAAGAAATCAGGTTTGCATGGATTCCAGGCCGCGAAGCTAAAAATCTAGATCATCTTCAGCTAGAAGTTGGCGACATTTCAGACATTGCGCGTTTTGCGAAGCTCTGAGGGATACTCCATGAAGACCGTCTACGTGTTGGGCGCCGGCGCATCGAAGCATGTCGGCTACCCGCTGGCTTCCACAATGGGAGAAGAGATGCTCGCGTGGATGTCAACGCGAGACAGGTATCGAGACACTGCGGAAGCCATCGAGGAAACTTTCGGCGCTGCACCCAACATCGAAGACGTGATAACGGCTCTCGACAACATCATCGCGTCGCTGGAAGACGCCAAAGGACTCGAAGACCGCGAGCGACGCACGATTGCTGCTCACCAGCGCAGCGAGCTCGCCGAAGTTCTGCCGCAATGGTTCGTAGAGATACACGGCAACTCTGCCCCTGCCTACCAACAGTTTGCTGAGAACATCGTTCAACCCGACGATGTAATCATCACGTTTAACTACGATGACTCGCTTGAACGCGAACTGAAGCGCGTCGGCAAATGGGATGTGTCGCAGGGCTACGGCTTTCAGATTGCAAATTCTGCAAACCCGTCAGCCGTCGTCATGTTGAAACTTCACGGCAGCATGAACTGGCTTGTGTCGATCTTCAACGGGGCAACGTCTGGTGCTTTCGCAATTAGCGGGTTCAGTTCCCTCGGAGGATGTCCTTGCATCGCTACAGATTTTCTCAAGTTCCTTGGGTATGAAGACATGAAGGGAACGTTCCCCGGCGGTGGTGGGTTTCCTAGTCTCATCTTGCCGGGTCGAACGAAGGTATTTCATTACGGCACGTCATTTGGGCCAGAGCACAAGGAGTTCTTCGACTCGCTCTGGTCGCAAGCTGCCTATGCTTTAAAGCGCGCCGAAAGGCTCGTGCTGTGCGGCTACAGTCTGTTGCCCGTCGATGAGCGTGCGTGTGAGCTGCTACTGAAAGCTCCTAGCCGTTCCGCCGAAGTCACCATAGTGTCGGGCAGTCAGGGGCAGCGCATCGCGAGGCAGTTCAAGGAAGCTGGTTTCGAAAACGTAAAGGCCGTTGAGAGCGGGCACTTCGAGAGTTGGGTAAAGGGGACCCGCTGAAAGTCGCCACCTTCAACATTAACAACATTAATAAGCGGCTCGACAACCTCCTGGCTTGGTTAGCGAAAGCTGAACCGGACGTGGTTTGTCTCCAAGAGCTCAAGGCTGAGCAGGAAGCTTTTCCCGTGAACGCGCTTCGAACTCTCGGGTACGAAGGGGTCTGGCAAGGGGAGCGCTCGTGGAACGGCGTGGCCATTCTCGCGCGAAATCACGTTCCCGTGGTGACCCGCACAAGCTTGCCGGGAAGTTCTGAAGATCATCAAGCTCGGTTTTGGCGATCACGGCTGTGGAGACTGCCCTCCCGTACCACCTGTGGGAGTAGATACCGAAGTCGCCACGGCATGCGCTTTGATCGCTGACACCAAATTGGTCAAGAGAGGTCGAAAGCCGTTGAAGTTGATCGTGTCCGCATTCGGGCGGACTACCTTGTGCGCAAAAACGCTCTTGCCGTATTGCGTCGATGTATCAAATTGGTTTTGGTCATTAAAGGTCTTATTGTCGATGACTGTGGCCTTGAGTTTCGCTTCAAAGAAGTCTTCGATCTTCGATTGCGTGGTCCCATTAGGTAGCGGTGTCGCCAACGCGTACAAATTCCGAACGACCTGGATAAAAGGTTCGGTACCGTTTGGCGCGGTACCGCAAGCCTGCTTCACGACACTGCGAATGGGAGATGCTCCTGAATCATTGTCGTACAGAATGACGACTGGATGCTTTTGTCCCGGCGCCTTGAATTTCGCAGTCTCTTTCTTGTACATCGGGATGAACTTGCTTAAAACACCGCTGCCACCATCACCAAGGCCCAGTATTCGGGCCGTGCTCGACCGCCGATACTTATAAAGCCTGATTTTGAGGTGTATCTTTCCGTCCGAACCTTTACTTGCAAGCTCAGGATAGTCATTCGCGAGGCTTCGTATAGCGTGCGTCAGATACACGTTGTCGGTCTCACCCTCGCAGAGCACAACGGGCGTATCAGCCACGAAGAAATTCCGGTAGATCAGGAACCGTTGATACATCAATTCCTTCTTGGAAAGAGGTTCGGCGTCCTTCGCTCCTTTTGCACGCGCTCTATTGTAGAGGTCGATCTTGTCGATAAAGCCCAACATTCCGTGAAGCTGGTTAAGCGTTCCGTCTTTCTTTTCAAGAGTTGTATTTCCGGGTGTAACCGTTGCCGCATACGTTTTAAACGAGCCGTCTCTAAGGAGGGTGTGCACCATGGCTCGCACAGTATGCCGATACTCGTGACGAACATTTATTTTTCGATTCACGACCAACCCGGTGACTTCTTGTCGCGAGGTCCGATATTGCATATGGGTTTTTGCTGGATTTATCTGGAATCCAGAATACTTTATGAGTTTCTGTAACTGTATACCCGGTGTCCAAAGGTGGGGCTCCGCCTTCGAGGGTTCCGCAATCTCTAGAGGGAATTCTTTTTTGTTTGTCGAAAACGTTAGATCATCCGCGTATCGCGAGTACGTGCATCCGACTGTTGAAGCGAGATGTACAAGACGCATATCCAGAATGTGGGCGATAAGGTTGGATATAACGGGAGAGCAGGGGCTTCCTTGTGGCAGAGATTGATTATGACATGCGAGTTGCGCTATTGTAGTCGCCACTCTTTCATGCAGTGCAAAATTCTTGTCCTTGATGAAATAGCCGCGCACACGACCGAAGTTGATGGAAGGAAAGAAGTTCTCTAGGTCGATGTTGAAGACGTACCGACGGTTGCGGTGTTTTCTAGCGTTCGTGATGATGGATCGTTGGCGCTTAAAGCCATGGGCTGCCCGGTCCTTGCGACCTGTGGCTTCGTTGATTTCATCAACGCAATCCTGAAGTAGTGTTGAGAGTTTCTGTTGAGCAGTTTTCAAGGCATCAATCGGCGCATTGATGGTGCGAGTCCCGCCCTTTCGCTTGGGAATTTCAAAAGTTCTATATTTTGTCGCCGCCGCCTGCTTGAATACTACATAGGCAAGTTTAGAGGGTTGGAAGTCCAACAAAGGCGCTAAGTCGCTTAGCGTAGCTGCTGACTTGAGAGTGGCGAGCTTGCTCATTACTTACTTAAAGGAAGAGGGATAGTGGCCCACTCGGCACTCTTTTGCGGATACATGCGACATCTCTCATTGCAATCACGTCGCATATTGCGATGCAGAGCATAGGGTCTAACGTTCGCTTCAAATGCCACGAAACATGGCACAAAATCTGCCGAGTGAGCCGTCCGTGATTATAGAACGAAAGCGAGCCGCGGAGAAATCGGGAACAGACGGGTGGAGTGGAGTGGATTTGAAGAGCAGACGGTTTGCTCAGGCCGCCTTAAGCGAAAGCGCGACACCTTCCTCCCATTGCTGGAGCATGCGATTGCCTATCTCCTTGAATTCCTCGTGAGCCTTAACGTGGGCGCGCAGTTCCTTTGAGGTGTCAGCAATCGCAGCCTCTATGCGTTCGAGTATCTGCCGGACGCGGGCAGGAGTGCCTCCCATCCGCGTCTCGCCGAGTCGCTGCAATTCCTTCGCGCTCGCCCATTTCGTCGTGCCGTTAAGGGTCAGCGCCATGCTGTCCTTCGGCAGATAGGCGGAGGTGGTCACAAGATCATAGACAGGTGCGAGTCTCGCTTCTCCCTGAACGTCGTCGTAAACAATCCCAAAGTTTTTGAGATGTGCATCGCCGTTGCGAAGCGCGCAATTCATGGCAATCAGGGCGAACAGCTTTTCCATGTCCTCGCCCAGATGCGTCGAGTTTGCAAACTGCCCGAATCGCTTCATGACCGAGGTCTCATAGCTGCCGCGATATTTCTCGTCGGTCCTGCGGCCGTTCAGCACGCAGAAATCCTCAACTCCGCGATAGGTCCCGTCCAGGCGCAGGTCGAACCGGTCAATAACCAGCGCCATGCCGTCCTCGGCCAGGCGGTAGGGGGGCACGTCAAGTCCGTATTTGCGCGCCACGCTGAGGCAAAAATACTCGTTGGCGGCCAGTTGCGGATATTCGTTGGGCTCCCACAGCTTCACAATGTGGGTCGCGCCTTTGTAGCTTTGTGAGAGGCGGTGTCCCGTATGCTCCATCTCGGCAAAAGCCTTTTCGTCGCGCACCAGGATTTTGGGCTGCACGCCGCTAATCCCGGAGAAGGACGCGAATTTCTCCAGTAGGTAGCGGAAGAGGTCGCCGCCGCGCCTGCGTTCGAGAATCTCGTCCACCGACTGGAAAGGCACGTCCTCGTGCAGGTATTCCTTGTCGCCGGTATAGCGGATGCGTCCGATCTGCGAGCGACCGACAATGGACAGCAGGTCGAATTCGTCGAAGGTGCCGGTGGCTTTCGCAAAGGCAAGGCGAAGCCGCTCCCGCAGTGCGCCTTCGGGCAGGTTCATCTCGAAAATCGGAAGTAGGCCGAACGGCGCGCTCCATGACTCAAGCCTCAACGGCATCGTCACCGAGACCGCCCGCGTAGACGGAGCACTAGGCAGGTAAGCAAACGTGCTGCCGCGCTCGCCGTGACGATCGAGTAGTCCCGCCTCAGCGGCGTCGGTCCAGACCTTGATCATTCCGTCCCTCTTCCATGAGTTCTTCAAGCGTCGGCCGGCCCGCGCTTGCTTCCTGAAGCTTCAACTCCAGCCCCAACGCCGTGAGAATATTTGTAATCTTGGAATAACCGAGTTCGCCCAACCGTCCGTTCTCCAGGGCGTCGAGAGTGGAGAGTCCAACCCTGGCTTTTTTTGCAAGCGTGGGCTGCGTCAGGCCGAGCGTTTTGCGCCTTGTGGCGATCTGCTCACCCAGTTCAGACATAGGTAACATTAACCTAGTATATAAGGTCGTTTTGATGCTTACAACTAAATAACCTACTATACTAGGCTACCGATACCCAGGACCGAGGCAAGCCTGATTTTGGAAGAGCGGCCGATAGCTATACCGTGGATGCTCATTCTTCGTCCGTCAAGTATTCGAATTGTTCCGCCATCTCGTCTTTACCCGAGCGAACCACATTGATGGCAGCGGCGTTGAGCGAGTTCTTGACATGCACCCCGTAATATTTCTCGATCATTCCGACACTCGTACGACAGTTCTTAGCGATTTGATAGATATTGGCTCCCTCCATCAGCCGCATACTGATAGCCTCCTACCGAAGTATGATTTGTCAACACATCCGACCCAAGTGGGGCGACGCCCATCTCGAAGACGTTCGGCCCGCTTTGGTACAGGATTGGCTTCGCAAGCTCGTCCTCTCGCCCAAGTACAAGGGACATATTCGATCCCTGATGTATCGTCTTTTCGACAAGGCGATGCTTTGGGAATTGCTGAATGTGGAACGAAACCCCATGGACTTGGTCGAAGTGAAGGGCATCAGCAAGCGCAAGAAACGTCCTCGCGTCCTTCAGGTGAAGGATGCTTGGCAAATGCTCGACGCGCTGGTTCAGCCCTTTCGAACCATCGTGCTAATTGGCCTGTGTTTCGGTTTGCGAATCAGCGAAATCCTGGGTTTGCGCTGGACGGATTTCGATTTCAAGCGATCGGTGGTTCTGGTTCAACGATCAGCGGTCGGAAAGCGGCTCAACAAGTTGAAGACGGAGTATTCGCAGGACGAGGTTCCAATCGAACGGGGCTTTATCCTCGAACTCAAGAAATGGCAAGCGCTCTGTCTCGATACCGAAGAGCACTGGCTTTTCCCGAGCCCGGTGACGGGTCGACCGTATCATGCCGACTCGATGCGCAACGACTACCTGGTTCCTACAGGTCTGAAATTGGGACTTGGCAGGATCGGGTTTCACACGTTCCGTCACACATATCGTGCTTGGCTGGACGAGACCGGAGCACCCGTGGGCGTACAGCAGAAACTCATGCGACACGCGCACGTCTCAACCACAATGGACCAGTACGGCAATGCCTCGGCCCTGGCCAAGCGCAAGGCCAATCGCCCAATCGTGCAACGCCTCTTGCAAAGGCCTGCCAATCAAGAGGTCTCCATTCAATAAATAAGGGGAACTGTGTGGCAGTTCCCCTTATTGGACAGTTTTGGACAGTTGCTGCAAGTGCCCAATGGCCCGTAACTCTATGATTGCGTTGGTTGCGGGGGGTGGATTTGAACCACCGACCTTTGGGTTATGAGCCCAACGAGCTACCAGACTGCTCCACCCCGCATTTTGATCATAAACAATGCCTTCGGCATCGTCAAACCTCCAGCCCCAGAGCCGCCGCTTGTCCGACGGATTCCGCTGACCGGAATTCAGCTCTTTAGATCTCAACATTTGACGTATCCGACCCCCGTTTCCCCGCATCGAACAAAGGCCGAGGTTCCATTCATCGGGATTCTAGTAAACTAGGAATCTGAGGATAGTCGCGCCGCAAGGAGACACTATTTATGGCCAAGAAGGATCTCAATCCGAAAGCACCCACCAGCGAGCGAGGGACCGTAAGTGCCCAGCCTCGTCTTCACCAGCGGGCCAATGCAATTCAAGAGTACGGCACGGTTTCGCACATGTTGCCTCTTGATCTCGAGGAGCCAGTTCGCCTGGAAATGACCGAGCAACTCAACCTGTTGCTGGCAGATACCATGACCCTGCGCGATCTCTACAAGAAATCGCATTGGCAGGTTGCCGGACCAACCTTTTATCAGCTTCATCTCTTGTTCGACAAGCATTACGGGGAGCAGTCAGAAATCGTCGACACCATCGCCGAGCGCATACAACTCCTCGGTGGCGTTTCGATTGCCATGGCCGCTGATGTGGCCGAAACCACGCGCATTGAGCGTCCGCCGCGGGGCAGGGAAGAAGTGCCGGTGCAGATTTCCCGCCTGCTCGATGCTCACCAGATCATCATCGGCCACTGCCGCACCTTGGCCCGGCGTGCCTCTGACATCGGAGACGATGGCACTAACGATCTGGTCGTCAGCGACGTGCTGCGCACCAATGAGCTACAGGCATGGTTCCTAAGCGAACACCTGGTCGACGCGCCCTTAGTGCACGCAGAACAGCCGCGCTTACGCAGCGCCAGCTAACCCGTCACGAATAAATCGAGCAGGCTCTCACCGTGGAGCCTGCTCGTAAGTTGTTCCTCGGTTCTTGGTCCCGGTCGGCTAAGTCCGGCTGCCTGCCTTTAGATTGTCGTGATCGTAGTATTCGTAGGCTGACATCGGTTTTTCGCCGCCCTTTTTCCAGGTGCGCGAATCCTCGGGCAATTTGCCCAGCACGCGCGCCATTTCCCGGATGTGCATCGCCACCGTGCCGCAGCACGCGCCGATAAAGTTGATCCCTATATCGCGCGCCTGAGCCGCGTAGTTGCCCATCTCCTTCCGCGTAAGCTGCAGCGGATCTAACGCGTAAGGAAACTCCGGCAAGCTGGTGAAATCAGGTTTCGCCTTCGGAGTGCGGTAGGCGACCGGCTGGCACGCGAGATAGCCCGATACCGCTTCGCGCATCTGTTCCATCGGCCCAAGAATATGTTCCGGCGGCCGCAGGCAGTTCATGCCAACAATGTCGGCGCCGGCATCGAATAGCGCTTTCGCGGCGTCGGCGGCGCTCTTGCCGTCGGTGGTTTCATCTTGATTCTCGAAACAAATCGTGACCATGGTGGGCAACCCGGTCTTCTTCCCGCGCTCCACTGCGATCAACGCCTCTCCAAGAAAAGAAAAAGTTTCCCCGATGATGAAATCCACGCCCTCCTCAACTTGCACTGCCAGTTGCTCATCGAACGTTCGGCGCACCCGGTCGGCAGCCGACGCGCTGCCCGGTTCGTACATCCAGGTCAGACTCAGGTTCCCCGCAACCAGGCACTGATCTCCCGCAACCTCGCGAGCAATTCGCACGGCCGCGCGATTCAAATCCTGCAGTCGATCCTCAAGTCCCACCGTCGCCAGCTTGTCCCGGCTGGCATAGAAGGTCAGCGCCTGCAGCACTTCCGATCCCGCTTCACGAAACTCCACGTGCAATTCGCGCAACGCTTCGGGATGCGTTAACACAACCTCCGGAGTAAACGGACCCGCGCGCACCCACCCTCGCTTCTCCAGTTCCAGTAGATATCCGCCATCGCCCAATACCGGCCCTTCTTTCAACCTTTCCAGAATCCCTTTCTTTTTCATTTTCCTTCCTTTCTCGATACAGAGCTCGCGTTTGAGGACGTACTCACGACTACGCACTTACGCGGCCGCCTTGAATTGTCCCTTCTTCCAATCCCGCAGAGCTTGCCTGGCTGCGTTCCGTCCCGGCGCCCCCGTTACGCCGCCGCCCGGATGCGCTCCCGCTCCGCACAGATAAAGTCCGCGAATCGGCGTGCGGTACTGCGCCCAGCCCGGCACAGGACGCATAAAGAAAAGTTGCTCCAACCGCAAATCTCCGTGAAAAATATTCCCCTCGGTCAATCCATACGTTCGTTCCAAGTCCAGCGGAGTAAGAACTTGCCGTGCCACAATCGCGCGCGGGACGTTGGGCGCATACTCGGCAATCTTCTTCACCACACGATCACCGAGCAGGTCCCGTTTCTCATCCCAGCTTCCCTTGCGCAATCTGTAAGGCACATACTGCACAAAGCAAGTCAGGATGTGCTTGCCCGGTGGCGCCAACGACAAATCCGCATTCGAGGAAACTACGCAATCCACCCACAGCTCTTCCGGAATCTCGCCAAATTTCGCAATGTCATAACAGCGCTCTGCGAATTCCAGCGATGGCACCAGCGTATAGAACGTGCGCTCCAAAGGCGTTGCCTGGGGCGAGGTCCCAGTAAACCGCGGCTCCTCGGCCAATACGAAATTCACCTTCGCGCAGGGCCCATCCATCTTGATACCACGCACAGCAGCGAGAAAATCTTCCGGCAGTTCGCGCGCCGCAACCATCTTCAAGAAAGTCCGCTTCGGGTCGGCATTCGACAGAATCATGCGCCCCCGAACCTCGCTCCCGTCTTCCAGCACAACGCTGCTCGCGCGCCCGTTGCGAACCTCGATCTGCGCGACCGAAGCGGAAGTTCGAATCTCCACTCCCAGCCTCTTTCCGGCAGCAGCCAGCGCCTGCGTGATCGCGCCCATTCCGCCCATCACGTGTCCGTAAAATCCCTGCAGTTCGTGCTCTCCGCCACTCAATAAATGAAACAGCAGCCCGATCGCCGTTCCCGGCTGGTACGGGCCGCCATGCTTGCCGTACACGTTGTTCGCCAGAAACATCGTCTTCATCTTTTCGGATTCATAGTTATGGTCGAGAAACTCTCCCAGACTTCCGGTTAGAAACGAAATCAGTTGCGCAATCTCCGCGCTTGAAATCCCGCGAAACCGTTTGCCCACGCGAAATAAATCACTCCAGCCGCCCACTGTCGTTGCATCGATCTCCGGAGGCGGCTCCATGAAGAACGGCTGCAGGTAGCGCGCGAGCTTCTTCAGTTGATCGTCGACTTCGACGAACCGCGTAGCGTCTTTCGTCGACAGTTTTCCAAACTCAGCTTTCGCCCGCTCCCGATCCACCCACCACGGCACCACCTGTCCATCAGGGAAGGGAACTTGAATCGCCGGGTCGCAGGGAATCATGCGCAACCCGTGATCGGCCAGACGCAGTTCCGCAATCACTTCCGGCCGCAGCATGCTGGCAATATAAGACGTAGTCGAAACGCGGCAGCCCGGAGCGATCTCCTCGGTCACGCAACATCCGCCGACAATTTCGCGCCGCTCCAGCACCAGCGTGGAAAGCCCGCCACGCGCGAGATACGCCGCCGCGGTCAAGCCGTTGTGACCGCCGCCAACGACGATCGCGTCATAAATAAAGTTGGAAGCCGTTTTCACCAGGACGAACTCTCACCTCTAAGAACACTGACTCAAAGTCACGCCGCAATGCGGCGCGGAACCATACATTACTGTACTACCCACTAAAAATGAAGTTGAAACTTAGTACCATCTGCTATATGCTCTCGTGACTTGGAGTCATTCATGAGCGGAATCGCCAGCAATCCCGTCGCACCTCCACGTTACCTGCGGCAGCACGCACCCCGTCCGCGATCCGAGGCCAAGCGTGCTCGCATCATCGACGCTGCCATGCAACACTTCGCCGAGAACGGGTACCATGCCGCACGCGTCGGTGACATTGCAGCCGCACTCGGCATCGCGAAAGGTTCCATCTTCCAGCACTTCGGCAGCAAGGACGGCCTATTCTTCGAAGTCTACAAACGTGCCGTGCGCTCTTTCTCGAAATATCTGGATGCGCCCGCCGA
This sequence comes from uncultured Acidobacteriaceae bacterium, assembly GCA_963800575.1. GTDB lineage: Bacteria > Acidobacteriota > Terriglobia > Terriglobales > Acidobacteriaceae > Sulfotelmatobacter. Next base: position 969,910 of record CAWDBN010000011.1, on the reverse strand, counting down.
CGTGCGTGCCGCCGGCTTCTTCGAGGTTCTGTATTATTGGCTCGTCCGTACCGAACACCTCCTTCGCGAAGACTGGATTCCGTACCGCATCTCGCTGCTCGGTAATTACGGTACCGATCTGGTGTTGAAGCGTGAGATCAATCGCTTCCTCACCACCGAAGATCCCTACGGCACGGTTGCCTTCGTGCGCTTTGGCATCGAGCGTGGCGAACTGCGCAACGATATGGATATTGAAATGATTGTCTCCCTGCTCGACTGGACTTTTGAACGCTTCCAGGATGCCTTGCTCACTGCCGAACTCGACCCTGGGCTTTTCCGCAGGCAGGGCGAGATCCCAGAAAAGAAGGAAGCCCGCATTCGGCAATTTCTCTCGCTCTTGCGGGGCGCCGTCGGCTCTGCTCCAGCGCCTGCGATTCGTGGTCAGCGTGAAATACGCAAGATCGCCCCGGTTGAGCTGATCGCCAGACCGAAGGCGCTATAGCAAGCAGATCTGGCGCGGCGCAGATGAGTATGGAAATTCAGAATGAGAACAATGCAAATGATGCAAACTTCCATCGAGCAAATTCTCGCTAGCTACGACGATCACGCGCCGCTGTCGCAGGCTTCGACCATTCCTGGCGCCTGGTACGTCGATCCGCGCATTGCGGAACTTGAACGCCTCAGCGTATTCAGCAAAACCTGGCAACTCGTCGGCCGCACGGAACAGGTGACGACGCCCGGCCAGTTCCTGAGCACCAGAGTCGCCGGTGAGCCGGTCGTCGTGGTCCGTGGCAATGACGGTGCTTTGCGTGCTTTCTACAATGTCTGCCGCCATCATGCTGCCGCCGTCGTGACCGAACCCTGCGGCCAGGCTGCTCTCCTGCATTGTCCCTATCACGGCTGGAACTACGGCCTCGATGGTTCCTTGAAAGGCATGCCCGAGTTCGAAGGCGTCGAGAATTTCGATCGCGCGCAAAACGGGCTCGTCCCTATTCGAGTCGAAACCTGGGAGTGTTTCGTTTTCATCAACCTGGACAGCCACGCCGCCCCGCTCGCAGAATTTCTCGGCGGTGTCGTGCAACGCATCGCCCCGCTGGGCATCAGCAAACTCCATTACTTCGACCGCCGCACCTACGACATCAATTGCAATTGGAAAGTCTTCGTCGATAACTACCTCGACGGCGGCTACCACGTCCCGCATCTGCACAAAGGTTTGAATACAGTCCTTGATTACAAGCAGTACACCATCGAGAACGAAGACCGTTACTGCCTGCAGTCCAGCCCCATGGTTGCCTCTGATGAGGACGCTGCGACCGGAGCGGTGCGCAAGGGCGACCGCGCCTGGTATTTCTGGCAGCATCCCAACCTTATGATCAACTGCTACGAGGGATACATGGACACCAATCTAGTGATCCCCGTCGACGTCGATCATTGCCACGTGATCTTCGATTTTTATTTCGGCGACATCAGCGACGTGCGCCGCGAATACAATGAGCAGTCGGTAAACGTGGGCAACCGTGTGCAGGAGGAAGATCTGGGCATCTGCGAAGACGTGCAGCGCGGCCTGAAATCGCGAGCCTATCGCTCCGGACGTCTTTCGGTCCGCCGCGAAGCTGGAGAACTATTATTTCACCGCCTCCTGGCGGCCGATCTGAAACGCGGCTTGGAGCCCAGGGCCGCCGCCGCCGATTAGAATTGTTGTCTACGAACCCATGAAAATCCTCCGAAACATCCTGATCGTAATCCCTGCCTTCCTGGCTGCGGCAATCCTCACTGCCCAGGTCACCGCCATCCACGCCGGCAAACTGGTCGACCCCGAATCCGGCACAGTTCTGACCGGCCAAACCATCCTGATCCGCGACAACAAAGTCGAAGCCGTGGGCAACAACATAACCATCCCGTCCAACGCTAAAATCATCGACCTTAGCGGAATGACCGTCCTTCCCGGTCTAATCGACTGCCATACTCATCTCGCCGATGGCGCGCACGATTCCGAACCGATGGGCGTGTTCAGAAAAACGGCTGCGGAACTGGCGCTCGAGTCCGTGCCCAACGCGCGGGTCACGCTCGAATCAGGATTCACAACTGTGCGCGATGTAGGCACGTACCGCGCTCTGGGAGATATTGCTCTGCGCGATGCGATCAACCGCGGTGACATCATCGGTCCACGCATGTACGTCGCCGGCGCGTACGTCACAATTACCGGCGGCGCCGGCGCCGATACTGGCCTCGCTCCCGACATCACGCTGCCCTGGGACATGCACTACGGGGAAGCCAACAGCCCGTGGGAAGTGCGGCAAGTCATTCGCAAGCTCGCCCACGACGGCGTCGACCACATCAAGATTCTTTCGAGCGGCGCCGTCCTCGCTCACGGCAGTAATCCTCACTCGCAGGAATTCACGCTCGAAGAACTTCAGGCTGCGGTAGACGAAGCCAGCCATTTTGGATTGCGAGTCGAATCGCACGCCCACTCGCCCGAAGGCATCAAAAACGCGATCCGCGCGGGCGTGGCCTCGGTGGAACATGCGACCATGATCGACGACGAAGGCATTGCTCTCGCCAAACAGCACGGCACCTATCTCGACATGGATATCTACGACGAAGAGTGCATTCAGGAAGAAGGAAAAAACGGGAGCATGCCCAAGGACTTCCTTGAGCATGACGCCGCGCTAGGCCAAATCCAGCGCGATAATTTCCGCAAAGCCGTCGCCGCCGGAGCAAAAATGTCGTTCGGCACCGACGCCGGAGTCTGTCCCTATGGCACCAGCGGCAAGCAGTTCGCCTTCATGGTGAAGTACGGAATGACTCCCATGCAGGCCATTCAAGCCGCCACCAGCAACGCCGCCGACCTGCTCGGCCACTCCAAAGAGATTGGATCAATCAAGCCAGGGAAATATGCCGACATCATCGCTGTAACCAGCGACCCGCTAACCGACATTCGCGCGCTCGAAACAGTTCAGTTCGTAATGAAAGAAGGCAAAGTCTACAAACAATGAGCTCGGGAAGGGCACGACTTAAGTCGTGCCATCGTCGCCGAAAAATGAATACGGCTTTAGCCGCTGAGGCGAGCCCATTTTCACTGATGATCTCTCGCAATCGTCTCCTGCCAGGTCTTTGACTTAACCATCGTCCCGTCCTTCAGCAACTCCCGCGTATATTTGTAATAAAAGTTCTTCTGATCGGTCGTCACCAGCAAGTGCCCACGCCAGGTCAGTGTGCGTCCTTTTAAAGTGAACACAGTCTCAGCTTCACCGCGCACCGAACAAGTCTCCGGATGCGCATCCTCAGCATCGTAGGTCAGATTTTCGTAATCGATTTCTTTCCCCCAGGGATACTCGCCGCTTTCCTGTCCCTTCCAGTGAACTGTAGTCTTGTGGCGAGCTTCGTCGCGCTCGACAGTCCATTCTCCCGGCCACGGAAATCCTTCGCTCTTGAGATCGGTCCGTTCTTCGGATGGTTCGGGCGGAGAAAACGCAGGCGCAGCGAGTCCGTGCTCGGGCACAACCGGCACCACAACGCGCGAACCATCGCTCCCGCCGAGTTCCAGAGACGTGGTCATCGAATAAGGTGTAGGCAGCATCATCGGCCACAACGCATTAGAAACCGCCACGCGAATGCGATGACCCTTGGGAAATACCCACGAAGTCAAATGCATTTCAATGTCGAGTGGATAAACCTTGCCCGGCTCCAGATCGCGAGGCTCGCTCATCGAGTCTCGTTGCGCGCCGTTGATCCCTGCTCCGGTAATCTGCGTAACCGTTCCATCCGGCGCCACATCCGAGAGCCGCGCAAACCAGTCCGCCAATGGCGCCGTAGCTGAGGCCCGCAACAAGGCATGCGGACGTCCGAGAATAGCCACGTCCGCCTGCAGCGGCGCTGAATCGTAAACCAGGCTGAACGCATCTACCGGCCGAACATCGCTCAACAGCTCGCCCCACCAGAATCCAGCCTCCACGCCAATCGATGGAACGTACTTGAGCTGATGTGTATCGATCTGCCCGGCACTCTCCGCTAGCAAGTGATTCGGCTGAAAAAATAAAGTCGATGCCCTCGCGTCTTTCGGCGGCCAAACATCCTCGCGCCTCCACTCCCCGGGGACATTTTCCAGACTCGGATCAGGCGCATGCCAGTGCTGCATATAAATGACCAGCCGCGGATCGTGTTCCACGCCGGTGTCGCGACCTTTCAGCCAATGATCAAACCAGCGCACCGCCTCGTTTCGCCACTCAATCTGCGGACCGGGCTCTGCTTCATTCGGAAACGTATGGTTCCACGGCCCAACAATCGCTTTCACCGGCCCGCTCGCCTGCATGAGCATATCGGTCACATTGTCGCGATAGCCATCCAGCAATCCGCCAATCAGAAAACTCGGAATGGTAATGTCTTTTAACGGACGCACCCGCTCGCGCCAGAACGGCCCATCACGCTGATGTTTCAAATAAAGCAGCGACCAAGGCGGCGTCTCAAACCTCGGCCCCAGAACTTTTTCGTCAAGCGTGTAATCCGGTGCACCCGTCCATCCCTCCGCCATATCCATATTCAACTCGAACTCATCGATGTGCGCCATGCCATCCACATAGTGCACATCGTCATGAAACAATTCCGCCGTGGCATCTGTCGCCAGAATCGCCTTCAACCCCGGCGCATGCCGCATCGCCATCTGCAGAGAATTAAACCCTCCCCACGAAATGCCGAACATTCCCACGTTCCCATTCGACCAACTCTGATGAGCCAGCCACGCAATCACCTGCTCGCCATCGACCTGTTCCTGTTCCGAATATTCCCGCTTCGGCGGGGCACCTTCACTCGCACCAAATCCTCTAATGTCCACCCGCACGCTCACATATCCGCGCCGCGCAAAATAAGCATGCTTCGGATAATCTCCCGCCGCCGTGCCGTCATCTTTTCGATAAGGCAAATATTCCAGCAGGGCAGGGAACTTCTCTCCCGCCTTCGCACCGTCAGGCATGTAGAGCGTAGCCGCCAGTCGCACTCCATCTTTCATTGGAATCCAAGCCTGCTCCATGCGAACTCCATACACCGGCGGAGAAGGCGGCTCAATCGCAAAAGCCGCAGACGGAAAGAAAATATATGTAAGTGAACTGAAGAAGAGAGCCCAGACCATCCAACGACGTTCCGTTCTGATCAACGGTATCTCCTAAACGTGTGTGTGGAAAGATAACTACTCCTGCGACCCCTGCTCCCGCCGCATCGCCCGCAGGTCAATCCCTAACTGCTCCGCCTTCTTGTAAAGATGACTCCGCTCCAGCCCGAGCGACTTCGCCGCGAGACTGACGTTCGAGTGACTTCGCTTCAACTCCGCCAGGATCACTTCCCGCTCGAAAGCGTCCACGCGCTCCGCCAGTGCCCCCGACGAAAATGCCGAAAACCCCACAGCCCCGCTGCCCGCGCCTTTCGGCAATGCAGTCGCCACTGTCGCAAGATCGACCTGCCCGTCGGTAGCGAGCAGCATCAATCGTTCCACCATGTTGCGCAACTCCCGCACATTACCCGGCCAGGTATACAACTGCAACGCCGCCATCGCCTCCGCACTAAACGGAATCGCCTTCCATCCATTCTGCGCGCTTACCTGCGCTGCGAAATGTTCCACCAGCAACGGAATATCTTCGCGCCGGTCACGCAACGGCGGCAGCACCAGAGGAAAAACATAAATGCGGTGAAACAAATCCTGGCGGAATTTCTCTTCCCCTACCCGCGCTTCCAGATCGCGATGCGTCGCCACCACCACCCGCACATCAACGCTCACCGGCTTGTCGCCGCCAATGCGCTCCACTTCTCCTTCTTCCAGCACGCGCAGCAGCTTGGCTTGCATAGCCAAAGGCATATCGCCAATCTCATCCAGAAAGATGGTGCCATGATCCGCCTGCTCGAACTTTCCAATATGCCGGCCCGCCGCTCCCGTGAACGATCCTTTCTCATGCCCAAAAAGTTCCGACTCAATCAGTTCCGCCGGAACCGCCGCGCAATTCAAGGTCACAAATGCTCCGCCGGCCCGCGCACTGCGCTCATGAATCGTCCGCGCCACCAGCTCTTTCCCCGTCCCAGTTTCTCCCAGGATGCAAACCCTCGTCTCACTCGCCGCGACGCGCTCCACCTGCGCCATCACCCGCTGCATGGCCGCGCCCTGCCACACGATCTCGTGCTTGCCCAGCCGCTGCTTGAGTTGACGGTTTTCACTCTCCAGCCGCTGCAGCTTCAGAGCGTTCTCCACCGTGAGCAAAAGTTTTTCAGTGGAGATCGGTTTCTCCAGAAAATCCAGCGCGCCCAGTCGCGTAGCCCGCACCGCCGTTTCAATGTCCCCCTGCCCAGACATCATCACCACCGGCGTCGTCACTCCCTGTGCCTTCAATTCCTCGAGCAGCGCCAGTCCACCTTTGCCAGGCATCACCACATCCGACAGGATTACATCGAAATTCTGCGCCTTGGCCAGTTCCAGCGCTTTCGCCGCGTTGTCGCACACCGTAGCCTCGTGCCCCGCCAGCCGGAATGCCCGCGACAGGGAAGCCAGCGTGTTCGCCTCGTCGTCCACAATCAGCAAATTTGCTTTTGTCGGCAACCGTCCTCCACTTTCTGAATTACCTCATCCCGCGATCTGCGCGGACGCCGCATTCCGCGGCAACTCAATCACAAACGTTGTCCCCTGCCCCGGCAAGCTCCGCACTTGGATTCTTCCTCCATGATCGCTTACCACCGACTGCACAATGGCCAGGCCCAGTCCGGTTCCATGCTCCTTGCTCGTATAATAAGGAGTAAAGATTCGCTCACACTCTTCCGGCGCCAACCCCGCTCCCGTATCCGCAACCTCAATCGCGATTCCGCCGACATCGTCGCGCGTCCGCAGCGTCAGAGTTCCGCCCTGCGGCATCGCATCCATTGCGTTCAGCACGAGGTTTGCAATCGCCCGGTGCAACAACTCCGCATCTGCCGAAATCGCTCCCAGGTGCGGATCGAGCTGCAGGTCGCAATTGATCTTCGCACGTCCCGGTGCGTTGAGTTGCGCCTGAAAGAGTTGTACCGCACCACGAATCACTTCATTTACCTGAACCCGTTGCAATTGCGGATGCGGCATCGTCGAAAACTGGCTGAACTTCGCAATGATCCCCTTCAGGTTCGCGATCTCCGCCAACAGCGTCCGTGAACTCTCGCAGAACACCTCCTCAAACTGCTCCGGAGTCTGTTGCCGCGCCCGCACCAGATTCTCCACCGTAAGCTGCAGCGGAAAAAGTGGATTCTTCAATTCATGCGCCAGCCGCCGTGCCAGCTCCCGCCAGGTCGCGACCCGCTCGGCCTGCATCAACCGTTCCTTTTGCCCGAGCAACTCCGTGGTCATTCGACTAAAAGAATCGGCCAGTTGCCCCAGTTCGTCGTCCCCCAACACATCCACTCGCACATTCCAATTACCCGCGGCGACTTCCTGCGCCGCACGCGCCAGCTGTTCCACCGGACGCGTCACCCGCGCCGCGGCCCAACTGCTCAGCAGAATCGCCAGAAGAATCCCTCCGCCTCCCACCATCAATGCCGCCGAGCGTATGTGCCGCATCAACACCACATAACTCTGCCGAGAATTCCCGATCAACAATATCGCCAGCACTGGACGATCCTTGCCCGCACCCGCGCCTAGCAGCGGAATTGCATGAAACACTTCATCCTCCTCTTTATCCCCGGACCAATGCACCAAGCCGCTCGCTTCTTCTTTAGACTGCCGCACCGCGTCGACCAAAGGTTCCAGCTTCTCCGCCGGCCGCCCGGTCTCGGAGCCAGACTCCGACGGATCCACCAGCAACTCCGCCGCAAACCGTTCACCCCGATTCTGATACAGCAACGCTCGCATTCCCACCGGCATATCGATGCCCGAGAGAAACGATTTATCCAGACGGCGTCCCCCAATCACATACACCGGACGCTCCCCCACCCGCGTAGCCCGCACCGCGAACAATCCCAAAGCCGTTCCGTCCTGCAGTTCTTCCTGCTTAAGAAACGCGCTCTGATCAGCCGACGCCGCAAAGCTCCTAACCCCGGTGTCCGGATATCCAAACTTGGCAGGCCACTGCGCCGAAGAAATAATAGTTCCATCGCTTTCCGCAAATTCCAGAAAGTCGAGCCGGCTATTTTCCGCGGTCGTCTTCGCCAACTCAAAATACGGCCCCGCATCCGCCTGCGGACGGTTCAACTTCACCGCCATCCGTCCCACATCTTCCGACGCCGCGATCGCTTCTACGCGCTGCGCCACATCCTCGCTCTGCCGGCTGAACTCGCTCCGGAACTGCGTCACCAGCGCCGCAGTTCGTTCATCCTCACTGCGTTCAAACGCCCGCCGCGTGACCGCCGACACCAACAACGTCACCGCCGCCATCGACAAGAAAACCGTCAGCGCGAACATGGCCAGCAGTTTACGGCGAAACATGATTGCCTTTCTTTTTCCGCCCGCATCGGCTCCATCCCAGCCAGATTCTGTAGGATGCCACGGAATCGTTTGGATGATATCTCACCCTTCAGCTTCACCGGCATGAAATGAAAGGGCAGCGACGTCAGCCGCGCCGCAACAACCGCAGAGCTCTCAGAACGGACTTTCCCCAATTGTCGGTGAGTATTCCCCTAGCCAAAGAAAATGGCCAGTGGACAAGAGGACTACTGGCCACTGACCACTGATCACTGCCCACTATTTCCCCGGCCTGCTTTGGCTAGCCAAATCCATGCCACGCAGCACATCATTGGCGAAAAAGAACTTCCCATCGGCCGGCACCATCATGATCTGCAGCTTGTCCGAGAGACGCTCCGCCACGATCTTATTAATCAGCAGCGGATTGTCTTTCAATATCGCTGCCTCGCCGTGCAGCCGCTCCGCATCCGCCACAGCGGTCACCCGGATGCGATCCGCCTCCGCTTCTGCCAGTAACCTCCGCCGCTCGCCTTCCGCTTTGCTGTCCATCACCTTGGCCTGTGCTTCCGCATCCGCCAGCAATTTCCTGCGTTCCCCTTCAGCCTTGCTGTCGATCTCTTTCGCCTGCGCTTCTGCTTCCGCATTCTGGATGGTAGCTTCCTTGCGCGCCTGCGCCTCGAGCCGGCTCTGCTGGATTTGTTTCTCCTTCAGCGGCAGGGTGTATTGCATCGCGTCGGACTCACCCTTCGCCTGCAAAACGTGAACCTGCGCTTCACCCTCCGCCTGCTTAACCTGCTGCACCTTTGCAGCCTCGGCTTCCAGTTCGGCAATCCGGACTTCTTTCGTCTTCAATTCAGTTTCGACACCCATGCGGTCATTCTCCTGCTCCTTCAGCAGCAAAGTCTCCAGCCCCTTGGCATATTCGGGAGGAAGTTGTATATCCCGCAGCATCACCTCTTTCACCACAATCCCATCTGCCGCCAGCTTCTGCGTGATCGTCGCCGAGGCTCGCTGCCGCACTTCCTCACGCTTCGCCGAGAAAACATCGCGCACCGTATAGTTCGGCACAATTTCCCGCCAGACACTCGCCACCGTAGGCGGAACGATTTCCTTCTCCACCGGACGCGGCAAATTCCCCTGGATATAATCCAGCCGCTTCGCATCCAGCCGGTACCTTACCGTAATCGCCAGCCCCAAAGTCAGTCCTTCCTTGGCCTGCACATCGAGAAGCTGCGGCCTCGTAGGAAGGCCTCCCGCGGAAGGCTTTGGGACTTCCGAATCCCCCGTAGTAAAAATCTGATCCCGAGTATCGAACAGCGCCACGTCCTCCACCAGCGGCATCACCATGTGCGCTCCCGGATAAAGCGTCCCCGGCACCGTTCCGCTCACGTCGCTGATCCGCACCCCAGCCATCCCACTCGGCACCACCACAATGCTGAAAGCCACCAGCAGCGGACCCCAGGCCAGCATCGCCAAAGCCAGCGAAGTTCGCCACCGGACTGCCACCGGAGCTGCACTGACTGCTCCTCCTGGAGTAGCCAGCACTCTCCGGTACAGAAATTCGCGATACAAATCGTAGGTGAGAATGCACACCGCCACGATCATCATCCCCACGCCGCAAGTGATCAGCAAATACCGCAACGCCAGCATCATAGTTCTCCTGTGCGCCTCAGCGCTTCTGCTCTGCTTTCACCGGCACGGTCTGCGCGACGGCCTGTTGCGCAGTTTGCGGGCCAGATTGTTGGACAAAGAACAGCCGGAACACCTGCCCGAAAATCAGCTCTTCCGCCAGCAACGCCACCGCCACCGAAAAAATCAGGCCCGCCACCACCGCCATAAATGTGATCGCCATCTGCATAAAGCCTCCCGCGTGCGTGCCGCACACCCAGCCTTCATCGCAGGATGAACACCAATTTTCATCGGATTGGAAAACAAGGACTTACAGGAAGCACTGCGGTTGCGAGGAGTGTATTTCTAAGGTCAGTGTGTTCAGACGGACACAGCGAACGCGGGTGGTGAGTCGGATGATTTTTAAGGCGCCCGGCCCCTGCCGTCTGGGGTTACGGCTCTGTGGGGTTCTGTGGGTTGGAGCCGGGCGATCTTCAACTAGTAAGAACTAGTTCAGTGCCAATATTTTCCCATGGCGAATTCTCAATTTCCGTGACCGCGGTCACCGTTCTGCGTGATCTTTAATCATCACGAAGCCTCCACCACAGAGACAAACACAAAAATCTCAGTTCTTCTCTTTCGTCGTTGTTTTCTCCGCGTCTCTGTGCCTCTGTGGTGAAAAGATCTTTGCAGCGGCCATTTGACTTCCGCTTCCCGCCGCCGCTATCGTTGCCCGCATGAACGTAGTCAAAGCCACGCGCCAGTTCGAAGCCTGGCTCGCCCAGCGCACCCGCATCGACCAGAAAGACCTGCGCCTCAAACACACGAACATGAAAAAAGATGTCTTCATGTTCCTCCGCGCCACTTACTACCGCTGGGCGCAACTCTGGCCGCAAGTCTGTCCCGACCTGGCCCAGGCCCCAAAAGTTCTAGCCATAGGCGATCTCCACGTAGAAAATTTCGGCACCTGGCGCGACATCGAAGGCCGCCTGATCTGGGGCGTCAACGATTTCGACGAAGCCTGGCCCATGTCATACGCCATCGATTTAGTCCGCCTGGCCGTAAGCGCTCACCTCGCCGCCGAAGCCGGACATCTCCCCGTCAAGCGCGAAGACATCTGCGGAGCCATTCTCGAAGGCTATCGCGAATCCATGCTGCAAAAAGGTTGCCCCTTCGTTCTAGGAGAAAGCCATCAATGGCTGCGCCGCATCGCCACTGGAGAACTCCGCGACCCCGTCCACTTCTGGCAGAAAATAGACGCGCTTCCCACCCTCAAAGCCGAGTGCCCCATCAGCGCCATCGATGCCCTCGAGCATCTCATGCCAGCTCCCGGCCTGTCCTACCGCCTCGCCCACCGCGTTGCCGGACTCGGCAGCCTCGGCCACGCCCGCTACGTAGCCATTGCCGACTGGCGCGGTGGCCGCATTGCACGCGAAGCCAAAGCGCTGGTCCCGTCGTCCTCGCACTGGGCTCAAAGGATCGAAGCCAACAGGGACTGCGGGCCCGCCGAAATCCTCTACCAGACCATCATCAACCGCGCCGTCCGCTGTCCCGATCATTTCGTTCAGCTCCGCGGCCGCTGGATCGTCCGCCGCCTCGCCCCCGACTGCTCCCGCATCCTGCTTGCCTCCCTGAGCGCTCCAGATAACGAGCTTCGCCTCCTCCACGCCATGGGATACGAAACCGCCAACATCCACCTGGGCACGCCAACAGCCCGCAAAACCATCCTCCGCCACATCAACAAGCAAAAGCCAAAATCGCTGCACCACGCCGCCGAACAAATGCTCCAAGCCACCCGCGAAGACTGGAACGTCTGGAAGAAAAAAGGCTACCCCTGATCCCAACGTTCGCGTGGGGACGGGCGCCTTCGCCCGTCCCGCCGAGCGAAGCGAGGCGCCTTGACCACAGACCCCGCGATGTTCGAATCTCGACCAACGCAAGCGGGTGGAGCAGGCCTTCCAGGCCTGCATCAAAAGCTCAAACATGTGGAACCGGGCTTTAGCCCCTGAGGTGCCCTTGCGTTACACTATCTCGCCGCCATGCCGTCCAGATCCCACGATCCGAACCAACTTCTGACTCATCTGGAAGCCGCCAAAAACCAATTCAGTCCAGGCCAGCCCACGAAAATCCAGAAGCTCCTGACCCAACTCTCCAATTTCCAACTAGATCCCCACCAGTTAATCCGCTTCCATGAAGCGCTATTATTCCTCCGCGCCTTCCCCCACAGCCCTTCCGAAATCCCGCGGATAGAAAATCTCCTGAACACCTTCCACCAGCGCATAGAAAAACTCCACAACGCCAACGCAGACGTGTCCGTCTTCGACGACTTCGATACGTCCGGCATAGCCGGCACCACCATGCAAGACACGCTCTCCTTCGACGTAGCGCAATGGCTCGCGCATCGCGTCCCCAGAAATATAGAAATCGCGTGGAACGATTACTGGGACGACTACCAGGCCGAGCGCGCCCGCGGCAACACCTGGCCTCGTTTCATTCCGCTCTTAGAAGAAGACGCCGACGTAGAAGCCAACATCCCGTGGTCAACCTGGATCGACGCAGCGAGAGGCCGCCAGAACGCGCTCCCCTGGCTGCTAAATCAATTCGAGAAACTCCCACTCCCCGCCCGCCAGCAATCCGAACTCTACGACTCCCTCCGGCTCCCGCTCCGCTGGAAACTCGAAAACCTGAAACTCTCCCGCACCCGCAACTGGACCACTCCCCGCCGTTTCTACTTCCACCAATCCCCTCTAATCCAGCGCAGCGAAGTTAATCTGGCTCAAGAACTATCGAAGCCAGCACCGAAACTACAAAAACTCTCCCGCGCCGCCGGAGAATCCGTGATGCACGAAATCCGCGAAATCATGGTAGTCCGCTACCGCGAACTCTACGGCACTACGCTCGGCGACCCGAGCACAGTAGTCAAAGCCGACCTAGGCCGCGGCGTAACCATGCATTTGTGGGGATTGCCCCCAACCCGCCGTCTCCCCCTCCGCGCCTACGTGGCCGGCTACACCCAAAAAAACGGAGTCCCCATCAACTACATCGAAGCCATCGGCCTCTGCGAATGGATCGAGGTAGGCTTCAACACTTTCTACACCTACCGCCAGGGAGAAACCGCCTGGATCTACGCCCAGGCCCTGCGCTGTCTCCAAGCCCTCACCAACGCGCAGTGTATTTCGATTTACCCATATCAGATCGGCCAGAACAACGACGAGGCCATCGAGAGCGGCGCCTTCTGGTTCTACCGCAAACTAGGCTTCCGCCCCGGCCGCCCCGATCTCCAGAAGTTGTGTGAAAGGGAAGAGAAGAGAATCGCCGCCAACCCAAAATACCGCACCCCACCCCGCACCCTGAAGCGCCTGGCCGAAGCCCACATGTTCTACGAGTTGAATCGGAAAAAAGTTGCGAAGACCGCTGTCGAGAGCGATTCGATCGGGAAGGGCACGACTTCCAGTCGTGCCGAAAAGACCGCCAGATTTCAGCCGGCTTCAGCCGCTGAGGTTGGCCCCTGGGACACTTTCTCCACCCGCAATCTGGGCCTGCGAATCAACCGTCGCATGTCGCGCGAATTCCACGGAGACATCCAGAGAATCCGCCAAGCCTCCTCCGCCGCCGTAACCCAAGCCCTAAACCTCAACCCAACCCGCTGGACCCCTCCTCAAAAGCAGTCCCTGGAAAACTGGTCTCTGGTCCTCGCTCAAATCCCCAACCTAACCCGATGGATGCCTGAAGAGAAACATCAACTGATAAAAATCATCCGCGCCAAGAGTGCAAGCACCGAAATGCCCTACCTGCGCCAAAGCCAACACCACCCGCGCCTCCGATCAGAACTCCTCCAGTTAGGCTCAAAATGACTTGTCATCCTGAGCCCCGCGTGCCCCAATGCCGCCGAAGGCCACCACGCGAAGGGACCTATGCAACTTCTCGCCACCGTTTCTGCTCATTGCTCCGACGAAGCCTTGAGAAAAGCCGAGGCTCGGGCCGCTTCGCAAGCTGCTAAAGTCTTCTCAGTCCCATGCCCCACCCCATCCTCCTCTACGACGGCGTCTGTGCCCTCTGCAACCGCTTTGTCCAATTCATCCTCCGCCACGATCGCAACGCCATCTTCCGCTTCGCCTCGCTGCAAAGCGCGTTCGCCGCGGCCATCCTCACCCGCCACGGCGCCAGCCCCACCGCTCTGGATACGGTCTTCGTGGTCGCCAACCATGAACTCCCCGACGAATATCTGCTCTCTCGTTCCGAAGCCGTCCTCTTCGTCTTAAAGCAACTGGCAGGCCCATGGCGCGCATCCGCATCCCTCCTGCAAGTCCTCCCCAAATCTTTCCGGGACGCCGTCTACAACGCCCTGGCCCGTCGCCGCTACCGCATCTGCGGCCGCTCCGAAGTCTGCATGCCGCCCCCTGATCAGGATCGCAGCCGCTTCCTCGATCTTTAGATAGACTCGATCTTTAGAAAGACAGACCTTTAAGGCCACTGTCTCCAAGAACTCAGGTTGTCCGATCAAGCCGGGCTTTCGTATCCAACTCCAGACGTCACGTACGGACGCTCGCACAATCACCGGCCTTAAGGTGTTAACCATTGGATGGAGCACTCGTCTAACGGACATGCGTCTGATCAGGATCGGATTTGTTCTGATTGCTTGCGCCGCGTTGATCCGGTCGCAGCAGCTTTGGCCGCAGGCGGCGCAGCTTAAAACCGCCCAGCCGTTCTCGATCGCTACAAGCAGGCCCTGGGCGGTGTCGAGACCATAGCCAAAGTCCAGTCCGAAACCGTGTATGGAGAGATCGAAGGCATGGGCCTGCCAGGCAAAGCGACCTTCGTTTCCTACGCCAAGCCCTTCAAGTGGATCTTTAAGGTCATGCGCGCCGACGGTAGCGAAGTCATCTCAGGATTTGACGGCGAAGTTTCGCGGTCGATCGATGCCCAGGGACCAAGCATCGACAAAGATACGGCCCTCGAAGCCGTGCGCCGCGACGCCGACCTGCAATACGCGCTCCACCAGCCCGACTATTTCAAGAGCCTCGACCTCGCCGGCGTGACGGATTTTGACGGCCGCTCCTGCTATTGGCTTCACGGTACCACGCACTGGGGCAAGGACAACAACCAGTTCTACGACGTCCAAACCGGCCTGCTCGCCGGCTACCGCTTTCAGGCCGACGACAAGTCCACGGCGGTTTCGACCCTCGTGCTTCAGGATTACAAGAATTTCGGCGGCCCCATGGTGGCCACAAAATTAATCTCGCGCACCGGCGACCGCGTGCGCACCTTCACCTTCAAGTCTGTGAGCTACGCGCCACTCGCGGATTCAATCTTCGATCTGCCACCAGCCGTTAAGACGCTGCCGAAGTGACCGAACTCAACCGCGCCCACGCACTGAAAACCACAACGGACAAACCATTCTCAAGTTAAAATAGTGCCGCCCGAAGCGAGGAGACGTATGCGAACAAGATGGACGACATTAATATCGTTGTCGGTCGCATTTTTCCTGCCTGTAGCCGCCCGAGCCCAATGGAAAACACCATGGGCCTACGAAGGACCAAGAGGAGCCGAAAACTGGAGCGAACTGGATCCAGCCTACGCCGCCTGCAACACCGGCAAGGAACAATCTCCCATCGACATTCAAAATGCAGAGAGAGCGGATCTGCCCGCACTGCGCTTCGACTCAAAAAGCGGCCCGCTCCAATACCTGCTCAACAACGGATACACCATCCGCGTGAACTACCACGATGCCCCGGGAACCGGCAACTTTCTCACCGTCGGCGACCAGCGCTACCAGCTGACGCAATTCCATTTTCACCGCCCCAGCGAAGAGTACATTCACGGCAAGGCCTACGACATGGTGGCCCACTTGATGTACAAGGATAGCGACGGCAAGGTTGTGGGAGTCGCCGTTCTTCTCCAGGCCGGCAAAGCGAACCCCACCATCCAGAAGATTTGGGACCACATGCCCAAGACCGAAAGCAAGGTCTTGTCTGACTTCTCCCACGAAGAGCAGGCGGTTCCAGGAGTCGACATTAATCCGGCCGGCCTGCTGCCCAGTGACACCGACACCTCTTATTACATGTATATGGGCTCGGTAACGGCTCCGCCGTGCACCGAAGGCGTGGCGTGGTTTGTGCTGAAGACTCCGGTCGAGATCTCAGCCGAGCAGATCAGCGCCTTCGCCATCCTCTATCCCCACGATGTCCGTCCCATTCAGCCCCTCAACGGACGCGTCGTGAAAGAGAGCCGATAACGCGAATTGAACGTCTAGTCGGGAAGCACGCGGGCATCGCACACCTTGTGACCTCACTCGCTTCTGGAGTGTGAACCTCACACCAGCACGCCCAATTTCCCAAAATGAACTCTACCGCAGAAAAATTAGTGCCTCACTCTTGACTCCCTCCAACCCTGTCCTACGATGGAGGTGAGGCGTCTCGCAGGCGTAGGAAACCAGTCAATAACTGCAACACAAAGTGGAGGAAAATCCCCATGAAACTCAATGACAGCATTTCGACCTATGACGTTGCCGAGGCTCTGCAGGGCGAGATCGGCAAATTTGAAGTAACCAGCCCCACCGGAGAGCGCTACTTTGTAACGTGCCAGCATGGACACTCCATTGTCAGCCTGGAGTGGGCTGGTTCTGATCCGAATCCGCAACCCTTCCTCGTGCGCAAGGTAGCTCAACCCATCGCCACGGAAGGTCGCTCAAAAAGGGCCGCGTCTGCCTAGCACTTTGGCAAGCTCAGAAAAAAGCCCGGCCCTGATCAGGCCGGGCTTTTTGATTTTTCCCTCCGCAGTGGTGACGCGACCTAAGATCGGCACCAGCAAATCTCACGCGGAGTGGCGTTCTTTGAATTCCTCGATCTTCTCCTTGGCCTTCTCTTTCGTATCATCCACGGACTGGCTGATCTTCTGCCGGCTCTGGGCGGCCTTTTCGGAAGCGGCTTGCTTGTGCGATTCCTGGATTTGCTTCGCGGCGTCCTTCGCGTCGCCCCAGGTTTCCTTCGCCGCGCCTTTGGCCTGATTGACCACCCCTTTGTTGGCCAGTTTGTCGTTCCCAACTTTTTGTCCAACGCTCTGCTGCACTTTGCCTACTGCCTGATCGATCTTGCCCGTTACCTGATCCTTATTCATAAGTTCCTCCTACCTGTGTAGTTGCGGAATTCTGCTGAATGCAGTTGATGTCATCCAGTACCTGAATCCTACGCATGTATCCCGCGCAAACCATCGGGTGAACAGGGTAGATGGCCCGAATTCAAACACGACTGGTCATGCGCTTCTCGAAACTACGCACCAGCGACGCAAAGCAATCACGCGCTCCTGCGGATTTTCGCCACGATCCGTTTCGCGGCACGCGGTTTCGCGCCAGCTACGGCGACAGTTCTCTTTTTCTTCTTTTTCTTGGTTGTAGATTTAACTGCAGGCACGAGTTCCAGCTGAGTCTGTTTCCCCATGCGATGGTGGCCATGCTGCAGCGGCTGGATGCGCGCAGCTTCTTCTTCTGTCCTTAGCAGATTGGCGGCGTATTTCTTCCGCTCTTCGTCAAGGTATTCTTCGATCGTTTGACTGCTCATGGCTGCGAGTGTCGCAGAACCATTTCATTCAAACTGTTCCTTTTTGCCCACTTCCTGATAATTAGAAGCGAAGTTGTGCCGCAGACTCCGATTACTCCTTCGCCAGCCACTCCAAAGCCTCGAAGCGTTTCTCAAACATGCGAAATTCGCGGCGGGAAAAGCTGGACAATTCCTTAAAGAACACCCGAGGAAAGCTTTGTGCCCCAGTCCATGCCGATTTCTTCACATAGGGTTTGTCGAAGACGGCGGTTTCCTTCATCACCCGAATGGCTTCCTCGTCAATCGACGCACCGCTGAAATCGGAAAGTATCAAGACTGAGCCGCGGGGACAGCCACTCACAACTTCGGGAGTCGCGCGGAAGATCATTTCGACCTCGATCGCCGAACAGTTCGACACGTCAAGCAAAAGAATCTGTTTCCCGTGATGCGGAATGAATCGAATGTGCTCGGCAAGGTACTGACGGTCGCCCTCGGCGGCACGCTGCCTGGCGCGGGATGCCTCATGAATTGCATCCCGCCGCGCACGGTCGTCGTTCCCGAGAGGTGTTCTGGGCAGTACCATTAGCTACATGCTACGCCCAAAAACCGGCCTCGCCGATGCACGATGGGTCAACGACCCGCTCGCCGAAAACTGCGACGGACAGCCCAGTCCGGGGTTAAGATCGTGCCTCTCACGTTTCCCTGGCTCTACAGTCGAGCTCCCAAGGAGGATTATGGGCAAAACGTCGCTGCTGCTCTTCGTGACACTCGCGGCCGCAGGCACGCTATTCGCAGCCGATAAGCCCACGCTCCCGCCAGGCGCAACTTCTCAGGAGGCCCGAAACAAAGCCGTTGCCGCTCGAGTGTTCGACGAGATTTTCAACCAGGGAAAATTCCAGGTGGCAGACGAAATCTACGCCAGCGATTTCGTGAATCACGGCCTCCACAGGAATTTCGACCTGCAAGCGGACCAGGCGGCCGTCCATGCCGAGAAAAAGGCGTTTCCCGATCTCAAGATCGCCGTGGACCAGATGGTGGCCGAGGGCGACCTGGTCACCGTGGTCTGGACCTTCCGCGGCACCAACACCGCCGCCGGATACGGACTGCCGCCGACGGGCGCCAGGATCGAACTGCGCGGCATCACGGTCTGGCGCATTGTCGACGGAAAAATTCGCGAAGAATGGACCTCCTTCGACGAACTGCAAGCCGCCCGCCAAATCGTCACCCAGTTGAAGTGGCCGCTCCTGGGCCTCCTAGCCGCGGCAGTAATTCTCGTGTGGATAGTTTGTCGAGTCATCCTGCGACTGAGGCTAACCAGGGTTCCCAAGGCGGTCTTTCCCAAAAATAAATTCTAAAGAAGCACGTTCCGCTTCTTTGCTTTCGTTGGACGCAGGCACGTTATCTGGGTACCCCCTCCCCCCCTGGGGTCTAATGGAATCATCGTGCTAGCAGGAAATTCCCCGCAAAATCCGCATGACAAAGGACTTAGATACTAAAATCCGTGAAACAAAGGACTTAGACGCGGAGCGATGCGGGTTCACCCGACTGTCACGGCCTCGACTATGATTACGCGATTCGAGAGCGCGCACAAGGTCAGATGTCACACAGTCGGGCTGTGGAAATAATTAAGGATGTCATTGCGAGACGGGCTGAACGCCCGGTGAGGAACCTGCTGTGCTCTTGTCATCCTGAGGAAGCGGAGTCGCACGCAAAGCGGGCGACTCCCGACGAAGGACCTATGCAACCGGCTTCCGCCATTACTACCCCTGCCACGGGCGCGCTCGGGAAGGGCACGGCTTAAGCCGTGCCGCAAAGCGCCCTCCAGTTACGAAAACCGAACAAACCGATTTCACCTACCGAACTACTTCGCGCCGGTGCTACGCTTCTCATCCGCGCTGGCAAAAGGGCGGGAAAAGCACACCATTGCACATCACCCTACAACTCGCGATTCAGATTGCGACGCTGATATCGCTGATCCTCGGCTTTGTGGGCCTGATCAATACGGTCAACAGCTATCGTCGACAGATGAACGTGCAGATACTCATGAAATACACAGAGCGGTACGAGCGCATTCTGGACCAATTCCCCAAGGAAGCGCTTGCCGCCCGATTTGATACAAAGGCCGTTCCCGCCGAAAGTGCAGAACTGACCCTGTCTGCACTGAAGTACTTGAATCTCTGCTCCGAAGAGTTCTATCTCACCAGACACCACTACCTGTCCCAGTCGCTGTGGCGGATATGGGAATGTGACCTTAAGAGAATGATTGGAAGTCCACTCCTGCAGAGGGAGTGGCTGTCCCTAAGGGCGGAGTTTTTGTGCCATCAAGAGTTCCTGGAGTATGTCGAGCGGGTCCAGGCCGAGAGCAGAACCTCGAATGCGATTGCCTAGACTGGACGCCGCCATCAAAGCCGCGACGGACGGGGCGGCCTCAGTTAAGATAGTGCCGGCACCCGGAGGCTCGACCTGTCGTGAAGACGAACGTGATTGTCGGAGCACGCAAACTTCTCTTCCTCGGAGCTGGTGCTAGCAGGCCTTATGGAAAGCTGCTGATGGGAGAGTTCATTCGCTCATTTCGAAAGAAGCTCGAAGGTGGGAGGGGGCTCCCCCGCGTAATCCCCGCGACCCCGTCGCCGCTTCTGGACGCAATTTGCGCAAAGCAGGAGGATCTTGAGTTCTTGATTGAGGAATTGGACGCCCTGAGTTCCAGGGAATATCTGGAAAATCAATCCTTCGACCCGAACCCTCCGGGGATGGGCGGCGGTATGCGGAACTGGAGATGGCCGGACTTCCAGAAGCTCGCTGCGGAGGCACGGGCGTTGCTTGCTTCGCTCAAGAGGGAAGTGTATCTGGAATACCGACGCATTCCCGACCCCACCCAGACCTCAATACTCGCCAAGCCAATTAGCCTGTTGCAGACCGATTCTCACCCCACGGTCATATTCACGACCAACTACGATCCCGCCGTCGAGAACTTTTGTTCCGCTCAGGGTATGCATCTGACCGACGGGTTCCGTCACGACGAACTTGCACAGGAGTACGTCTGGAACAGGGCCGCATTCGACGAGCTGTCCGGCTCTTCCGTCGGGTCGCTTGTTCTTTTCAAACTCCACGGCTCTGCAAATTGGCATCGCGATCACGGCAGAGTAATCAAAGGATTGCCGACATACGATGTCGGCGATCCCGACTACCAAAATGTGATGATTTACCCCGCCACTAGGAAGGTCGCGACGGAAGATCCGTTCTTCACCGCTTACGACTACCTGGAGCAGTGCTTGGATAAGGCGGATTCGTGTCTGGTGATCGGTTACTCGTTCAGGGACTACGACACTCTTATGAGGTTCAAGTCCGCCAAATTAAGCAATAAACATCTGAGGATCGCAGTGCTAGATCCAGCCGCCGAAACAATCTGCCGATACCTCGAATCCCACGGGATCTCGGCGTTTCCCATCCCCTATGCGCTGGGAGGGGTCGACGAGACCGAGTATCTACCGCTGATCACGAGCGGGACCCAATAGCGCTGGCGTCAGGACGCGAGAGCATGCGAACCCTCGTGTCACTCCGCCTTTACACCCCCCCCCCCCGCCTGTTATCCTCACCATGTCACCAAGATAAATCGAAACCAGAACAGGAGTGCACCAGGTTAGTGTTAGCCAGAGAGCAAAAGAAATCCGTAATTGACCAGTATCAGACGCACGCGACTGACACGGGGAGTCCCGAGGTTCAGATCGCCATCATCAGTGAACGCATTGGCCAGTTGACGGACCACTTCAAGACGCACCAGAAGGACCACGGCTCGCGCCGCGGCCTGCTCATGCTGGTCAGCAAGCGGCGTCGCTTGCTCGACTACCTCAAGAGATACGATTCCGAGCGCTATAAGACGGTCATTGGGAAGCTCGGCATCCGCAAGTAGGCTTGCGAAATAAACCCGGGAAATTGTTCCCTTAAACGTATCTGAGAACGCCGCCTTCCGCTCGAAGCCGGCTGACTATTGAGGATCTTCTGCATCGTGCATCTTTTGAGCGCATCCCACCACACCAATCTCGATCCGAGATCGATGAAAGTACAGACGCGCGTCTCTCTCGCAATCTGCTTGGAGCCGGAAGCTGACAGCTAAGAGCTGAAAGCTGATAGCTGTTCCATAAGGATGAAACATGAAACCAGAAGTTAGCAGCGTTACCGTAGACCTCGCCGGCGGCAAACAAATCTCATTTGAAACTGGAAAATTAGCCAAGCAAGCCCATGGCTCAGCCGTGGTGCGCCAGGGCGACAATGTCGTGCTCGCCACTGCGACCGCGAACGCCGACCCGCGCGAGGGAATTGATTTCTTCCCCCTCACCGTCGATTACCGCGAATACACCTACGCCGGTGGACGCTTTCCCGGCGGCTTCATCAAGCGCGAAGGCCGCATGAGCGAGCGCGAAGTTTCGACCAGCCGCCAGATCGATCGTCCCGTGCGTCCCATGTTCGCCGAGGGATTCAAGTGCGAGACCCAGGTCATCGCCTTCGTGCTCTCCGCCGACACAAATAATGATCCCGATGTGCTCGGCATCAATGGCGCCTCGGCCGCGCTCACGCTTTCCGACATTCCGTTCCTCGGCCCCATCGGCGCCGTGCGCGTAGGCCAGATCAACGGGGCTTTTATCATTAACCCCACTTACGATGAAATGCGCGAGAGCCTGCTGAACATCATGGTCGTAGGCACGTCCGATTTCATTGTGATGATCGAGTCAGGCGCGAAGGAAGTAAGCGAAGAGACAGTCGTCGATGCGATCGAGTTCGGCCACACCGAAGTCAAAAAGATCTGCGCCGCTCTCAAAGACCTGCAATCGAAAGCTGGCAAGAAAAAGAGGGAAGTCACTCCGCCGGAATTCGATCAGGCCTACTACGATGCACTGAAGAAAAAAGCAGGCGCGGACCTCTCTGACGCACTCGACACCAAGAAACATCCGAAGGCGGAAAGCCACACGCTGGCTAAAGAGGTAAAGAAAAAGCTGCAAGCGGAAATCCCTGCGGATGACGAGAAAGCGCAGGCAAAGTTAAAGCAATACTTCGAGATTCTCCGCGAACGAATCTTCCGCGAAGAGGTAATCGAAAAGAAGCGGAGACCAGACGCGCGCGCCTTCGACGAAGTCCGCGACATCTGGATCGAAGCCGGAATCCTGCCAAGAACCCACGGCAGCGCCATCTTCACCCGAGGCGAAACCCAGGCGTTGGTCACAACAACGCTGGGAACGTCCGACGACATGCAGCGCCTCGAAGGCTTCGAAGGCGAAGCCAAAAAGCGCTTCATGCTGCATTACAATTTCCCGCCGTTCTCGGTTGGTGAGGTTGCGTTCTTGCGCGGGGCTGGGCGGCGAGAGATTGGACATGGGGCGCTTGCGGAGCGCGCCGTGTCGGCCGTGCTGCCTACTGAAGAGGCTTGGCCTTATGCGATGCGCGTCGTGTCGGACATTCTGGAATCGAATGGATCGTCGTCTATGGCTACGGTTTGCGGGGCATCGCTTTCGCTGATGGATGCTGGAGTTCCGTTGAAGGCTCCGGTGGCGGGCGTGGCGATGGGATTGGTAAAGGAGGGCGAGCAGTATGCCATCCTTACCGACATTGCTGGCGCTGAGGATCATTACGGCGACATGGACTTCAAGGTTGCCGGTACTCGCGACGGCATTACTGCGCTGCAGATGGATATTAAGGTTGCCGGCATTACTTCGCAGATCATGCGAGAGGCGCTGGCGCAGGCTAAGCGTGGGCGGTTGCATATTCTGGGGAAGATGGAAGAAGTTATTTCTACGGGACGGGAGAAGATTTCTGACTTTGCTCCGCGGTTCTATACGGTGCAGATTCCGGTCGATAAGATTCGCGATTTGATTGGGCCGGGTGGGAAGATGATTCGCTCGATCGTCGAGCAGACCGGAGTGAAGATCGACGTAGAGGATTCCGGGCTGGTGAAGGTTGCGTCGAGCGATCAGGCTTCGGCGGCGAAGGCGTTGCAGATCATTGGCGATCTAACGGCTACGGCGGAAGTCGGGAAAACTTATCTCGGCAAAGTCACGCGGCTGGCGGATTTCGGTGCGTTTGTCGAGATCATCCCGGGCACCGACGGGTTGTTGCACATCAGCGAAGTGGCGGAACATCGCATTGGCGATATTCGCGACGAGTTGAAAGAAGGCGATCAGGTTTTGGTGAAGGTGCTAGCGGTGGAAGGCAACCGCATCCGGCTGTCGCGTAAGGCGATTCTGAAAGAACAGCGCGCGAAGATGGGCGGCGGCGTGGTTGCGGAAGGTACGCCTGTGGCGGCTGGGGCTGAGGGCGAGTTCGCTCCGGTTGCGGCGGCGACGGGCACGGTGGTGATTGAGGGCGGCGGCGATTTTCCGGACGAAGCTGAAAGCGAGCCGAACTTCAATCGCGACGGCGTTGCGCATGTTGGGGGCGGCGGTGACCGGCCTCACGGCGATCGTCCGCATGGCGGAGACCGTGGCGGACGCGGCGGGCGGCCCGGTGGCGGCGGGCGCGATCGTGGACGCGGGGGGCGCGGTGGACGGCCTGGTGGTGGCGGGCGGGATCGCGGACGTGGTGGGCCTGGCGGCGGGCGACACTAGAAACTGTTTGCCACGGATTTACACGATTCACGCAGATAAAACAAACGAATCATGAAGGCCACGATGCTCGTCGTGGCCTTTTCTCTTAGGCCAGGAGTTTCGCGAGCGGCTCCCAATAGTTGGCTTTCCAGCCTGAGGCCAGGTGTTCGGCGTCGCCTTTCGGAAAGCCGGTATGGTCGAATACGATCCTGGTGCCGGAGCCTTGTTCCACGAGTTCGAACCTGGCAATCGAATAAACGCCGGGGGGAAAGTTGCCCGCTCGCCAAGCCTGCACGATGCGCTGGTTGGGCACGAGTTCTACGTGTCGTCCCGTAATGTGTCCGCCAAAGAGGGTGAACGCGCCGCCTACTTCACGGCTGATCTCAGTGGGCGTGCTTCCCAGGCGCATGGACTGCATGGCTCCGCTAAGCTGAATGACTTTGTCGAACTGTTTGGTATCAGTGAGCGCTTCGTAGATGCGTTTCTGGTTTGCTTTGAAGTCGACTTCCTGGTGAATGGATTCCTCGGTATGGGAAATCTCGCCGTCGGCTTCGGCCCAAGCCTTAGTTGGGACCAGAGCGAGTCCAGTGCATGCGATTGCGGCGGTGACGATCGCTTGCCGCCGCGTTGGGTCGGCCAGCGTTGCCAGATCATTCCTGTCGCGCTTCATCCTCGGTATTGGCATTGTCATGGTCGTCGTTCCTCCTGAATTCTTGCTTTCAACCGTCACGGCATTAGAGCCGCGCGGGAAAATATGTTCAAGATAATATTTTTCTAGGCAGGCGAACGTGCTGCGAGTCATACTTATGCGCCAGGAGAGCGAGGAGGATCTATGCCTTACCCCGCGGGTCATCGCGCCGCAGTAAAGAGAGACATCATCGACAGCGCGCGCAGGCTATTCAATCGCCATGGTTTTGAGAGTGTTTCTCTCAACCAGATCATGGCTGGTGTGGGCCTTACGCACGGCGGATTCTACAGCTATTTCAAGAGCAAGAGCGATCTGTATGCCGAGGTACTCGGATGCTTTTTCACCGACCCGGAATGGAAAAGCTGCTGGGAAGGGGTGCATGTGGATCTGTCGTCGACTGACGTGGGGTCGCAGGTGGTTCGCGCCTATCTATCGCGCCAGCATTTCGAGGACGTCGAGAACTCCTGTCCGATGGTGGCATTACCGACCGACGTCGCGCGCAGCGGAGTAAGTGCGAGGCGAGCTTTCGAGACGGTATTCAAAGCAATGGTGAGTGTGTTGGAGCGGAGCCTGGCGCAGAATGGCCGACAGCGCCGCGCCACAGCGCAGAGCATAGCTGCATTGTCGATCGGAGGCATGGTGGTAGCGCGAACAATGGTGGATCGCGCTCTGGCAGACGAGTTGCGCGACGCATGCGCTGCCGTTGCTCTGAATCTCGGCGGGTGGGACAAGAAGAACAAATTACGACACGCCAAAGCGAAGCGACCTCAAACCTTACGAGGGTAAGTGATTGGAGCGGAGTGAGCGGTAAGGAGAACTCATGTACGAAGTGATTCTGAAGCGGTTTGAGAATCCGGATGAGGTGCGAACTTTTGAAAAGGGAAAGTTTGAACTTGTTCAGGTGGGCGGAATGACAATTGGACGCGCGACTTACCAGCCGGGCTGGAAGTGGTCGCTGCATGTGGGGAAGGCTGCCGGTGCGAAAAGTTGCATGGTGGAACATGTTGGGCTGGTGGTTTCTGGGCGGGCGACGGCTGCCATGGACGATAACCGGGTCATCGAGATGAATGCGGGAGACTTATTTTATATCGCGCCGGGGCACGACAGCTGGGTGGTGGGAGATGAGCCTTATGTCTCGCTGCATTTTATGGGTGCGAACGAATATGCACAGCAGAAATAGAGGGGGGATATAGTCCTGTCGACTCGCCGGAAGCCCCTTCCTGGTCTCAACTCTGGGCGTGAGCAGCGGACCAAGTCAAGAAAATGCATAGGTCCTTCGCGTGGTGGCTTTCGGCGGCCCTGGAGCACGCGGGGCTCAGGATGACAAAAGGGATCTGAGTCGCTGCTCCATCAAACAGATATAATGCGGCGTTTGTCTTGGGTGAGAACTTTCGCCTGGTCGTCAAACTATGAATTCACAGCCTCTTACTTTTTTTGTGGCGGTCGCGATCCTGATTGTTGTTTGGATCACGGCTTTTGCGGCGAAGCGGGGCGGGTGTCCTTTTCTTGAAGCGGAGGGAGGCGCGGTCGAGCGCTCGAGTACGGGGCAGCTTTTGCTGGCCAGCTTTCTCACGCTCTTTGCGGAGCTGGCTTTCATTCGCTGGATTGCGGTGGAGGTGCGGGTCTTCGCTTACTTCAAGAACCTGGCACTGCTGCTTTGCTTTGTCGGATTCGGGCTGGGGTGCGCGCTGGCTGGGCAACGAGCGCGGTGGAAGTCCGCGCTGCTGGCTTTTCTGGGGTTGCTGCTGATCGTTCGAATGCCTTGGCGCGGCGCGGAATTGCTGGAGGGACTCTCGGAAAGTTTGGGAGGAGCTGGAGACATTGCGATCTGGGCTACGGGAAATAACTCGAACTGGTTGCAGTATGGGATGGCAGTGCTGGTGGCGGGAGCGCTGTTCCTGTTGATTGTTTCTGTGTTTGTGCCGCTGGGGCAAACCGTGAGCCGGCAGATGGACCTTGCGCCCAGCGCTTTGCGGGCTTACTCGTGGAACCTGGTGGGCAGCCTGGTGGGCGTGGTGGCGTTTTTTGCCGTGAGCCTGTTGATGCTGCCGCCTGCGGTCTGGCTGGGAGCGGTGCTCGTCGGCTTTGCATTTCTGCAGACTTCGCGGCGTGACATTGTGCTGGTCGCAAGCCTCGTCATTCCTCTGGTTTTGCTGTTGCATGGCGAAGCCGGTCCCGATACCACGGTGTTGTGGACTCCGTACCAGCAAGTTCAATACACGCCGGCGCGCACTCCGGATGGCGAGGTCTACGGCGGATTGATGCGGGTGAACCATGCGCTCTACCAGAAGATCGTGAATTTATCCGATGCATTTCTGGCGCGGCATCCGCGTGCGATGAAGGAGGCGGCAGACGAGAATCCTTACAACCTGCCGTTTCGTTTTGCGGTGCCGAACCCGGCGGTGATGGTTGTGGGATCGGGAACGGGGAACGATGTGGCGGCGGCGTTGCGGCATGGCAGCCGATTGGTGGATGCGGTGGAAATTGATCCGGCGATTCTGGCGCTGGGGAAGCGGGAACATCCGGAGCATCCTTATGACTCGCCGCGGGTGTCGATTCATCTGGACGATGCGCGCGCATTTCTGAAGCGGACGAAGCAAAGCTACGATCTGATCCTGTTCGGGTTGCTCGATTCGCATGGGCAGTTTTCTGATTACGCCAACATGCGGATCGATAACTTTGTCTACACGGCGGAGTCGTTTCGCGAGGCGGCGCGGCACTTGACGCCGAACGGCGTGATCTTTGTGAAGTTTCAGGTTGACCATCGCTGGATGGGAACGAGGTTGGTTGAGATTCTGCAGCAAACGTTCGGGAAGGCTCCGGTGGTGTTTCTGGCGGAGTCGAATTACAGCGCGTCGGCGACCTGCTTTGTGATTTCGCAGGGGAGCCGGGTGGAAGAGGCTCTGGGCGCAGATCCGCGGCTCGCGGAGTTTGTTCGCAGGAATCCGTTTGCCGTGCCTGCGGAACCGGTTCCGGTAACCACGGACGACTGGCCTTATCTGTATCAGGAAGGGAAGTGGATTCCGCGGACTTATTATTCGATTGCAGTGCTGGTGATTCTGATTGCGATTGGGCTGTATGCGCAGATTGGCGGAGTTCGGCGGAGTGCGCCGTCGCTGTTTTTCTTCAGCATGGGTGCGGGATTTCTTTTGCTGGAAACGCAGGTGATCAGCCGGCTGGCGCTGTTCTTTGGAACGGTCTGGCAGGTCAACGGGATTGTGATTTCGGCGTTGCTGATCGCTTTGTTGCTGGCGAATGCCGTGGTCGAACGCAGCAGGAAAGACTGGCCGCGGTTCCGGATTTGGGCGGCGTTGATTGCGGGGCTGGCGATTGCGTACTGGTTTCCATTTGAGCGGATTGGCGGATCGCCGTCAATTGCGGGGACGATTGCGGTGGTAGTGTTTTCGGTGCCGGTGGTGTTTGCCGGCATCCTGTTTGCTCTGGAATTTCGTGCGACGGCGTCGCCGAGCGCTGCGCTGGGGGCAAACATGCTAGGAGCTGTGGCGGGAGGACTGCTGGAAACTCTTTCGCTGTTGTTCGGAATGCGGGCGCTGTTACTGGTTGCGGTGGGGGTTTACTGCCTGGCTGGCGTGGGCCTGTGGAGACAGAAGCGGACGGCTTTGGCGTGAACTCCGGTAGTCAGGTTGTGCGGTAGCGGAAAATCTTGCGACAGTTTCCTAAGTCTGCTAGGAATCTGTAAAGACCCTTCACACTCAAACACAAATTGGCAGCTGTGCAGCGCCTGTGCGATATTGACATGGTGCGAGCGGCGTAGTGTGCGGTGCAGTGATACAAGCCGGGATGGCGAAATTGGCAGACGCAGCGGACTTAAAATCCGCAGGGGCGAAAGCTCTGTGGGGGTTCGATTCCCCCTCCCGGCACCAGCCTTGAGAATTCGGCACCGAATTCGCTGACGGGAATCTTGATGCGATGGGGGCGACATGAGTGGGCGCACGATTAGTCCGTTTGTTCCGGTGGGATTGATCGCTTTGGTAGCGGGGATTTTTCTGCAGCACTTCACGCATGGGCGCTATTCGGATTTTGCCGGCGGCTTTCTGATGGGCATGGCTCTGGTTTTCTTGATCTTTGGATATGCTCAGAAGGTGAAGAGGCAGGGGCAGTGACGATCAGTTCGACGATGCTGCCTGGGGTGCGCTTGCGTCCCAGACTATTTTTCCTCCGACAATTGTTTCGAGAACTTTGACGTCGCGGATTTGTTCGGGAGACGGTGAGGATATCCTCGCTAGGGTGAAGCGCGCCGCGGTCCGCGCACGATAGCGGATACTCTGATCGCACAGACTGGAGAAAGCTCGATGCCCAAGTCCGACCTTAATCACGTTCATGTCTTTCTCGTTTGTCTAGTCTTCACGGGTTTGGTATGCGCTCAAACCCAGCCTCGGGCGCGGGATTTGGGCGTGCCTTTTGATGGTGTGCCGGGGCCGCTGAACGCGATTACCGATGTCAAAGGAATAGAAGTTGGCAACACTACGCTGATCTCTGGCGACGGGGCTTTGAAGGTGGGCGTGGGACCGGTGCGAACGGGGGTGACTGCGGTTTTCCCGCGCGGAAAGGATTCCAGCGACTTGGTGTTTGCCGGATGGTTCACGCTGAATGGCAATGGCGAGATGACGGGTACGACATGGGTTGAGGAATCGGGTTTTCTTGAGGGCCCGGTGATGATCACGAATACGCACAGCGTGGGTACGGTCCGCGATTCAGTGATCGCGTGGCGCTTGAAACATGGCGGGCCTGACAAGGATGGCTATTCTTGGTCGCTGCCGGTCGTGGCTGAAACCTGGGATGGCTACTTGAATGACACGAATGGATTTCATGTGAAGCCCGAAGACGTTTTTCATGCGCTGGATAGCGCACACGGCGGTCCCGTGGAAGAAGGGAACGTGGGCGGTGGAACCGGAATGATTTGCAACGAGTTCAAAGGCGGTATTGGCACGGCTTCGCGAGTGCTCGATGCGAAACATGGTGGATACACCGTGGGCGTGCTGGTGCAGTGCAATTATGGGCAGCGTGATCAGTTGCGGATTGCGGGTGTGCCGGTCGGCCGAGAGATTGGGGGAGCAAAGGTCTGGGATGACGACGTGGGTTCGATCATTGTTATTGTAGCGACGGATGCTCCGTTGATTCCGACCCAGTTGAAACGCGTGGCCAAGAGAGTGTCGCTGGGACTGGGGAGGGACGGGAGTTATTCCGGCGATGGATCGGGGGACATCTTCATTGCGTTTTCGACGGCGAATGCGGGAGCGGCGTTGGCGAGCCATGCCACTCAAATCACGATGCTGCCGAACGATGACATCAATCCAGTTTTTCTGGCGACCGTGCAAGCGACAGAGGAAGCCGTGGTGAATGCGATGATCGCGGCGAAAACGATGACCGGGGTCGACGGGCATACCGTGGTGGCGCTGCCCCATGATCGACTGCGGAAGGTGCTGCAGAAGTACAACCGGCTGGCGAAGTGAGAGGATTGCCGACATCCACGGGCCGGGCAACTGATGTAGTCTGTAGTTTCCGCGCATGAAGCTTCTACGAGGACAATGGCTCGGGCTGGCGGCGTTGGTTTGGTTGACCGGCTGCGCATCGATCGGTGCGCCGCTTCCGCCGTCGCTGGAGCTGCCACGGCCGCCAGAGGACCTGCGGGCGGCGCGCAAAGGCGACAAAGTTACGCTTACCTGGACCATCCCTCCGCGGACTATGGACCGGCAGCGGGTGCGCTACTTAGGGAAGACGAATATTTGCCGCAGCCTGAACGCGACTCTTACCGCGTGCGGTACGCCCGTGGGCGAGGCAGCGCCACGCGCCGATTTCGCGCAGAAAAATGAGCCGGGCAGCCAGAAGATGACGTCAAGCTATACCGACACTTTGCCGCTCGACCTCCTGCTCCACAATCCTTTCGGCTCGGCGACTTATGCAGTGGACGTATTGAACCGGGACGGCCGCGCAGCCGGATTGTCGAATCAGGTGCATGTTCCTTTGGCTGAGACTCTGCCGGCGCCTACGGAATTCAGCGCCGAGGTTACGGCGCAGGGCGTGGTGCTCAAGTGGAGCGGCGTACTTTTGTCGCTGCCGGCTCCCAACTCTCTGCGCCGCACTTACCGCGTCTATCGCCGGATCGAGGGCAGTCGACAAGAGATCCTCGTGGGTGAACGGGACGCTGGAACGGAGAAGAATCTTTCGCTCACCGACCAGAGTTTCGAGTGGGAGAAAACCTACTACTACCGCGTAACCACATACACGATCATCGCCCAGCCGGGAAAACCGGAAGTGTCGATTGAGGGCGACGATACCCCGGAAGTGAAGGTGTTTGCCGATGATGTATTTCCGCCGGCTGTGCCTTCGGGGTTGCAGGCGGTCTTTTCCGGGCCGGGGCAGCAGCCGTTCATCGACTTGATCTGGGCGCCAGTTCCCGACGCGGACCTTGACGGGTACAACGTTTATCGGCATGAGGAAGGTGGTACGCCGGTCAAAGTAAATTCGGAGCTGGTGAAAATGCCAGCGTATCGCGATATGCAGGTGGTTTCGGGCAAGAGGTACTTTTATTCGGTGTCGGCGGTGGATTTGCGGGGGAATGAGAGTGCGCCATCGGAGGAAGCTAGCGAGAGGGTGCCGTAGGATATTTGGCAGCAGCCGGATGAGAACGCGGGGAGTGGTAGAGAAACGCCTTGCGAGGGCGCTGGCAGCGCGGTCAGGCAAGGGGTCCTTCGACTGCGCATGACCGTCCTATCGGACGATCATGCTTCGCTCAGGATGACAGTAAAAAAGTTTACGGGAATTCCTGGCTCTCGTGATTAGATAGGGGACGATGAAATATTGCCGCTTTCAACTTAGTGGGGAAGCTCACTACGGGCTGGTCGAGTCGGTCGCGGGACGCGAGTCGATTCTGCGGATTCTGCTGACGGCTCCTGAAGAGTCCGATGGCGACGTGGAAGGTTTGCGCACGCGCCGGATCGAACCGGTTGCGCTGGAAGAGGCTACGCTGCTGGCGCCGGTGCGGCCTTCGAAGATCGTGTGCGTGGGCCGCAACTATCGGGAACATGCGGCGGAGCTTGGTCACGAAGTGCCCAAGGAGCCGCTGTTGTTCTTCAAGCCTAATTCGGCGTTGCTTGGGCCGGGGGGCGTGGTGCGCCGGCCGAAAAGTTCGGAGCGCGTGGATTATGAAGGCGAGCTTTGCGTGGTCATCGGCAAGACTTGCTATCAGCCTCCGGCGGATGAAGATGTGCGTCCCTACATTCTCGGCTACACCTGCCTGAACGATGTCACGGCGCGCGACTGGCAGAATAAAGATGGGCAGTGGGCGCGGGCCAAGGGATTTGACACGTCGTGTCCGGTGGGGCCGGTGGTGGTGGAGGCAGCTGATCTTGATCCGTGGGCCGGGGTTGGCGTGGAGACGCGGGTCAATGGCGCGGTGCGGCAGTCGGGCAATACGCGGGATTTCATCTTTCCGCTCGACGTAGTTGTCCGGTACATCGCGCAGGTGATGACGCTTTTTCCGGGCGATCTAATCGCGACCGGCACGCCGCAGGGGGTGGGACCCGTTGTGGCGGGGGATGTGATGGAGATCAGCGTGGAGGGCGTGGGGACGCTGCGGAATTCTGTGGTGGATGAGTAGGCAGAATCTTCAACCACAGGGGACCCAGAGTAGCACAGGGTAAACTGCGAAGACTCAAGTCCGCGTTGTGAGTTTTACTTTTTACTGCAGGCGGAAGCGTTCTCTCATCAGGCGCTGCAGGCGCGGTTTGTAGAGCAGATCGTAGGCCAGCTCTTTGTCGGGAAACATGGCGAGCGCGGCGCGCTTGGCGCCGGCGGCAAGCTCGGAGGCCTCTTCCACGGTGAGGCCGGGGTCCTGGCTGATCACTGACGTTACCATGCTCATCATGACCTGGAGGCGGCGGATTCTTCGGGCCTCGTCTTTCTCTTGATCTTCATCATGCGACGCTACCGCTTTTTGTCCAGCCAGAGGTAGATTCTTCTGGTGATCCGCAGATTCCTCGAAATTCATGCTGGCCCCTTTTTTCGCTTCACAGCTTTTTCATCCACACAGCTTGGATGTTGCAGTCGCGGCCCAGGTCGCGCCGTTTTCAGCATTCTCCTCTAATCGGGCAAGAAAACAACGGCCCGAAAGTGCTGGGCTGGTCACTAACGTCATCTCAAGTTTCTGTAGAGATGCGGAGGTCGGGGAGATGCGGAACTGTTGGTTTGCCTGATAACACTGGGCTTTAAGGCGCGTGCGACGCAGCTCCCTCGATCAGGGCTGCGACTTCTTTGGGGTGCGAGACGTACACCGCGTGGCTGGCGCCTGCGACTTCAACCTTGTGGCTGTTGGCTCGTGTGGCGTACCAGCGTTCGAGGTCAGGATTGATGGCTCTGTCGCTTCCGGCGACTAACATCCAGCTTGGTTTACTTCTCCACGCGGGCGTGGTGATGACCCCTCTGAAATTGTCAGCTTTGTTCAGCACTTGCGACCGCGCCATGAAAGCAGACTGCTCAGCCGGCACGTCGGCAGCGAAGTACTCATGAAACTGGGCCGGGTCCAGGTAAGTGAAGCCGTCAGGCGTCTTCTTTATCGCGTTGGATTTGTTAAGGTCACTGGGAAACCGCTTTCCATCGTCGCTCTCGTTTTCTCCTGCATCTGGCATGTGGGCGGCGATGTACACCAAGCCGACTACCGATGGGTCCGTTCCAGCCTCGGTAATCACGGCTCCGCCATAGCTGTGGCCAACCAGAATGCACGGTCCATCCTGGAGCGCAAGCACGCGCTTGGTAGCGGTGACATCTTCCTGGAAAGATGTCTCGGGCTCCTGGACGATGCTGACGTCGAAGCCGTCCTTGACCAGAATGTCGTAAACGCCTTTCCAGCCGGAGCCGTCGGCCCAGGCGCCGTGCACCAGAACGACGTTGCGAACGCGATGGTCTTGGTTTGTGTTCTGCGCGGAGAGCGCGCAGCAGGTTAACAGGAAGAATACGATGCAGAAGGATTGAGGCACTCTTCGCATGGCTACCTCCAGCGGGTTATGGGGTGCTTGATTGTTTCGCCTTGCCGGCAAGTACTGCGCTCTCGCTATTGCTTGGCAGTCTGCTCGACATCGTTTTTCAGGACGCTGACTTCGATGCGTGAGCCCACGGTATGCTTTTCTTCAGCCGCGTTGCCCATCCCGACCACATAGATGCGGTAGGCCGGAACCTCCTGGTTCAGGACCAAATAACGCTCGACGGAGTCCGCCATCTTTTTGGAGTTGAGGATGGCGGCCTGGCCACGGCCTGCGGAAAAGCCCTGCACCTCGATGATGTAACCGTGCTGACCTTTCACTTGCGCGGCTAGTTCATCGAGCGCGTCCTTGGCCTGTTTGGTCAACACGGTCTGGCCGGGACGGAACCGAATCTCGGTCTGGGCGCCGGACTTGTACTGATCGAGGCGTCCCACCACGGTCTCGTCAGTAGCGACGCGGGTGTTGAGCGTGGCTACTGTCTGGTGCGCCATTTGAGCTTTGTTGGCGGCGTCTTGCGCGTGTGTATCGGCGAGGCTCGCCTTTTCGGAAGCCAGCTGGATGCCGTGCTGGGCGCGGGCGTCGACGTCCTTGATCCTGCGGCTGCTTTCCGCGGTGATCTCATCGAGTTCGTTGACCCGGTCCTGGATGGGCTGAACATGCCGCCGAACGTACTGCCTGCTGGCGAAGGGATGCAGGACGAGCCACGTGAGGCTGGGCTCATCGCCATCCCAGAAATCCTGACGCGGCGGCGACTGCAAGGGCTCACTATGATAGACCGTCACGGGCTCGGAAGCAGGAGCGGTTTGGCTCGCGGATGTTGCCGGCTGCGCGCTCGAACTCGAAGTAGTCTGTTGCGCGAAAGCGGACAGCGCAAGGCCCATCGACAACAGCAGTGTTGTGAGTGTGCGGTTCGTCATATCATCTTCCTTCTGAGTGAAAGTCCCGAGAGCTTCACCCTGCCTAAGTAACACGCAAGCCTGCAATCTCGCAGTGGTATTGTAGCGCCAAAGCGGGAGGATTTCGGCTAATAAATTTGCCTCTTAAAGCGGCATTTGCCGGGGCGGACAGCGGATTCTTCGCTGCGCTCAGAATGACAACCATTGGTTAATGTGGAAAGCGAAAGGAAAGGAGCGACTCGCTGAAATATCTCGCTCGACATGCCTATGGCAGAGGCTTGGACATCTTGACGAGATGGCAAGGCATCTTGGGAGGATGCTGATCGTCGGGAAATGGCAGGATGCCATTTTCCACGTATCCACGGCTCCGATAGTATCCGGGTAATTCTTTCCGGAGATTCACGATCGTGAGGTCCATGAAATGACAGCCGGCGGCCCGGCAGTGGTCCTCGGCGGCGTCGATCAGGCGAGATCCCATGCCGGCTCGCTGCTTGGCGGGATCGACTGCCAGCAAGCCAAAATATCCCCGATCACCGCGCAGCTCAACGTAGACGCATGCGACCAGCGCGGCGGCGTCCTCGGCCAGCAGGAATTTTCCTTTCTCGAGAAGCGCCCGCACTTTGTCTGGATTAGTGCGGTCGGCATCAATGAAGAAGCGTTCCGGACGGAAGGCAGCATTCACCAGATGCGAAATATTTTCGGCATCGGCGGGGCCGGCGGTGCGCGTTTTAAGCGGAGCCACGCTGAGGGGCGTGGTTTTCATCGATTGCATGGACTTCGATTCTAAACGAAGTCCCTCCGCGGGCTACGGCGAGTTTGCGCGATAGATGGTGTGGTGACCGGGAACAAAAGCTCCGATCAGTGCGCCCGCCAGGAAGCCGATCGGTGCGATGATTGCAGCTCCTTCGCCTCGGCTAATGCTTGGGCCCAGACAGTTTGGAAACTGACTGGAGGAGGCATTTACGGTGCATCCGTGGAATGCGCCGGCGCCGATCGCCGCTCCCACACCGGCGCCCACCAAACCCCCGATCAGGATGTTCCGCAAACGGTGCCTGTTTTCCATGAGCTTTACCCGGCGAATCTGAGGCCTTGGAATGGTTTGACCGCCTGCGTTGTCCTCGTACAAGATCGCGACTTCGGAAAAACTCACGAAGGTTCCCGAATGCTTCTTCGAGTTCATCTCGACGATTTGAATTTTCTGCCCCGGATGCAGGACGCCCAAATTCGTCCAGGAATCTTTATCACCTTGTGCCCACGAAGCGCAGGCTATTCCAAGGATGCAGATCAGAAACCAGAGGTTTCGCATGGAGCACACTCCGTTTGGCGCGATGCGACCTGTTTAACGAAACATGTCGAACCGTCCACGCGGGCCAATCTAGGCTTTTTACATTACGAAAGCAAATTTCGCAGCTCAGCCAAATAGCGGGCTCTCGGACAAATCCAAAATCATAGTGGGTCCGTACTGTTGGTGAGGGTCGAGAAACCCAACTCTGAAACGATAAGGATAACGACGATGAACAGGAAATTTGCAGTTCTACTGGCAATGGTTGCCATTGCTGTAACTTCGGCCGTGGCCGGGATGAAGAATCCGGTAGTGGGCGGGCAGGAAATGTATCCCACGAAGAACATCATCGAGAATGCGGTGAATTCCGCTGATCACACGACTCTGGTGGCTGCAGTGAAGGCTGCTGGATTGGTCGAAACCCTGGAAGGTCCCGGGCCATTTACCGTATTTGCACCCACGAACGAAGCTTTCGCCAAGCTTCCTGCCGGAACCGTGGACATGCTGCTGAAGCCGGAGAACAAAGCTGAGCTCACCAAGGTGCTCACCTATCACGTGGTTGCGGGTCGATGGAGCGCGTCGGACCTGAAAAAGCAGATCAAGGCAGGGAACGGGACGGCGGAACTCACGACGGTGGAAGGTGGCAAGCTCTGGGCGTCTCTGCATGACGGTACCCACATCATGCTGAAAGATGAGAAGGGTGGAACCGCGCTGGTGACCATTCCGAATGTGTTTCAATCGAATGGCGTGATCCACGTGATCGACACAGTTGTTATGCCCAACTAGGGTTCGAGCGAAACATTTCGAGGGGAACACGGAAGCAAAGCGAGGGCCGCCTGCGAGGGCGGCCTTTGCTCCAGCTGGTTCTCGGCGCTCACGCCCCGGCGCGGGCTGCTCTGGCCAGTGGCACGGTCCGCGGAGCTTCCTCCGCCTCGCGAAAGTACAGACAGTAAGAGCGGTGGATGCCATACATCACCGGAAAGACCACCAACGCTGCCTGCCAACCCAGATGATGGCTGACCGTGTTCACCATTGAGGTCATGCCCGCGCTAAGTACGTAATAAGGGAATGATAGTTGGACGATGCTCAGCCAAACGCGGCGCATGGCTGTGCCCTCGGCAAGTTTGATGATGCCGGCCACCGGAGCGGTCTGTCCAACAAGAAACACGGCGGTTGCCGAAGCCAGCATGAGCGGCTCGGAAGCCCAAGCCGATTTTCCCAGCCAGCCCGCATTCCAGATCAAGCTAGCCATGCTGGCGGCAAACGTCATCATGCTGACATTGAACAGCATCTGCTCAGGCCGGAACTTGCTGCCCGACTTCGGCCAGCACTGTACGACGGTGGAGAGGCAGGCGATCGAGACGGCTTCAAGCGCGCTCAGATTCACCACTGCCATCAGCAAGAAGGGCAGGTTGACTGACATGTTGCCGTCAATGCCAGGCAGCTTGATCTTCATCTTCGAGGTTGCTGCGGCCAGTGCCAGTATGGCCAGCGCGTACGCGGGGTGCACAGCGTGGCTTGCCAGGCTGGCGCACAGGGTGCCGGCTATCGCGGCCAGCGCCATCGCCACGATAAATGTTTTCGCCAGCCGTGGGTCGCGCTTCACGCTCTCTTCCTTTCTTATACTTTTATTCCACACGGCTGCTACTGCGCATCTCCAGTGATCAGGATCAATCCGTTATCACTGTTGAGCTGTGACGCCCCCCAAACCACACTTGTGCCTTCAGGACCTGTGCCGGTGCTCGCTCCCCAAACCACGCTAAAAGCAGTCAGCATGTTGTCATTCCATGGCAACGAGGCACCCCAAACCACTGAGCTACCGGTTACGTCGCCCCAGATGGAGGAAAAGGCCCATGCCCTCGACGACCCCCAAACCACGCTATGCGCGGAGACGCTGCTGTTGCCGTTAACCAGGGAAACGTTGCCGGATGAGGCGCCATAGACCACTGACGGAGACAAGGCCGCGCCCACGTTCCCCGGAGCGAGGTTGTTGTCCCACAGTGCGGACTGCAGGTTGAGCAGGCCCGAGCCGACGGAGAACACATCGTAATACTCAGTGAAGGTTTGGTTGAGACCGGGAACCGAGACAACGGTTGAGGTTGGAAAATTCCCGTAGGTGGTTTGCATCAACAGCGCTTTTACCTGGTCTGGAGTCAGATTGCCGTTCTGTTGCAGAAGCAATGCAGCGGCGCCGCTGACGACCGGCGTTGCCATGCTCGTGCCGCTCAGCGTGAAGTAGGAATTTCTTCCGTTATTGCCCGTGACCAGTTGAGCCGGAAATAAGGCTTCCAGGGTAGCGCCAGGAGCCGACAGGGACACGATGTTGTTTCCCGGAGCCATAATATCGGGCTTTACCACGTGATCATAAGTGGTGGGGCCCTTGGAACTGTAGCTGGTCATGATTTCGGCCGATGGCGAAGAAGATCCCGTGCTATTCAACGCACCCACCGTGATCACAAATGGATCGTTGCCCGGAGCTGTGATAGTTCCATATCCGTCGCTGCCGTCGACGCTCAGGCGGCCGTAGTTGCCCGCCGCTACTACCACCACAATCCCGGCCTGCCAGGCCGATTCCACTGCCTGACAGAGGGGATCCTGAGTGTAGCTGACGGCGATGCCGCGCCCGAGCGACAGGTTGATTACCTGGATGTTGTATTTGTTCTGCAGAGCGATGGCTTGCTCGATGGCTGCGATTACGGTGCTGTCGGTGCCAGCTCCAAACGCATCCAGGGCACGAAGGTCCACGAGGTTAACGGCGGGCGCGACCCCAACGTAGTTTCCGCTGGAGAGGTAGCCGTTGCCGCCAACGATTCCGGCGACGTGGGTACCGTGACCGTACAGGTCATAATTTGCGCCGCTCCAATTGGAAGTTGCAGTGCCGGTAAAATCCTGGTGATAAACCACGCGCGAGTGAGTCTCGTTGGAATTCCACAGATCGGGATGGTTGTCGTTGATGCCGCTGTCGATCACGGCTACGCCAATGCCGGCTCCGTTGTAGCCCGCGTTCCAGGCGGAGGCCACGTTCGTAGCCTGATCCGTGGTTTCGTCCAGTCCTCGCAAAGGATGGTCAATGTTTACGGACACAATCTCGGAGTCCGCCTCTAAAGCCGGCAGCGCGCTCACCGGAATGGTGAGGGCCATGCCTTTGACCACATGGAGCCTGTGGTTCAAGTGGGCGCCGAGGCGTTGCACTCGACCCTCCTGCTCCGCCTGAGGAACCTGCTTGTACTGCACAATGACATTCACGGTCTCGGTAGCCGCGGCACGGTGCGCACGCGCGGCAATGGGCGCGAGGTCCGGCGCGAACTTGCCCAGGAAGTGGCCGTCGCCTCCAGGAGTTTGGGCGAATGCAGTTCCAGCAACCAAAACGAGCAGCAAACTCAGGCGCTTTCCCCAAGCTGCGCTATGACGCTGGTCTCGACCCGGGCTCTTCAGTTTCAGTCTGTGCAACATAAGTCTCACCTTTCCTGTCTGGTGCGAACGAAATTGGCGCAAACGAATGTGGAGCGAAATTGTGCTGTACCCACCTTCGGTTGTGCACGAGGGATGCCAATTCATCGCCCGCAAGTGATTGTTATCATTGAAGATCGGAGACTACGCGCGGGGAGCGTTTGGGCCACTCTGTCCTTGCACTGGGGGCGTGGGACAGTTTGTCCCGGCTGCTTCGGTCGCAGCACTTACGCGGTTGGACTGGAATTAGTTAGCTGAAGAGATGGAATTGCGATTCTGAAGTTCAAGGGCGGAGAACTCTATCGCGCGGTTGCGGTCTCGGCCTTCATTGGCAACTGCGCGGCCGACGGCTGTAGTCGCGGCATCGCCGCCATGAGTTGCTGGGTATAGGCGTGCGTCGGATGGGAGAAGATCTGCGCGGTCGCTCCGCACTCTACGATCTCGCCTTGATGAAGAATGGCGATGCGGTCGCAAATCCCGGCCACCGAAGCCAGATCGTGAGAAATGTAGAGGATGGCCATTCCGGTAGAGCGATTCAGTTGGCGAAACAGCGCCAGAATCTCGGATTGCGTAATCACATCGAGAGCGCTGGTGGCTTCATCGGCGATGAGCAGCGCTGGACGATGCATCACCGCCATGGCAATCAGCACGCGCTGAGCTTGTCCCATGCTCATCTGCGAAGGATGCTTGCGCAAGAAATCGTCATCCGTGGGCAGGGAAACGCTCTCTAGGGAAGCGCGGATCGCGTTCGCGCAATCCGCTGTCGTGCCCGAAGCATGAGCCCGCCATGCTTCTTTGAGCTGGGTTCGGATCTTAAGCGCAGGATTCAGAGAGGACAGAGGACTCTGCAACACCAGGGCAACGGCGCGTCCCCGCAGAGAGCGCAGTTCGCGTTCTGAAAGCTGCAACAGATCGGATCCCTGCAACCTTATTGTGCCTTCGACCTGCGCTCTCTTGTCGAGAAGCCCGAGGATCGCCAGGGCCAGTGTGCTCTTGCCGGAACCGCTCTGTCCCACCAGTCCGAGCACTTCGCCACGCTGAATTTCCAGCCGCACGTCGCGCAGAACGGCCGGCTTG
Source organism: uncultured Acidobacteriaceae bacterium (assembly GCA_963800575.1). Taxonomy (GTDB): domain Bacteria; phylum Acidobacteriota; class Terriglobia; order Terriglobales; family Acidobacteriaceae; genus Sulfotelmatobacter. The sequence continues at coordinate 929,420 of CAWDBN010000011.1, read as the reverse complement.
CCGGCATAGCGCACCGAAAGCTGCGCCGACAGCAGAATCTCGCTTTGCAAAACCTCAGACGCCATCGTTAATTACCTGTACTGTTCCTAAAAGTTCAGATCCGTGCAATCCGTGAACATCCGCGGCATAGAATTGTCGATTACTTTCCCGACACGGTAAGCCATTCCGCATTCCAGAAAGTCTGCGGAGACAGAATTACCGGGGCGGCGCCGTGTACGGCCGTTGAAACTGCAGAAAGCGAATTCTTATTAATCAAAAAGATGAATGGTTCCTGCTCGACAACGATTTCCTGCACGCGATCGAAGGCTTCTTTTCGCTTCTTCACATCGCTCGAGGACGCCTGAGCCCGCATCAGCCGGTCAATCTCGGCTTCCCACGGGGTTTCCGGAGCTTTCTGCTGCGGATTCCACTGGTGATTCTCCGAAGAACTCAGCCACACATTCATCTCGCCGTTCGGATCCAAATCAACGTTGGTCAGGCCCAGGAGAATCGCTTCGTAATCGAAAGTCTGGGTCATGCGCTCGATCAGGGAAGGGAAGTCGAGCGTGACCACGTTCACGTGGATGCCGATCTTCTGCAGATCGTCCTGGATCAGGACTGCCATGCGTTCGCGTATTTTATTTCCGGAGTTCGTGATGATGGAAAACACCACCGCGTTGCCGTCTTTGTCCTTGAGCGTCCCATTTTCCATGCGGAAGCCTTCGACCTGCAGTTCCTTTAAAGCGGCATCGGAACTGTAGGTCTGAGGCTTCAGTTTGCTGTTGAACCAGAATTTATTGGCCGGCGAGAACGGTCCCGCCGCGGGTTGCGCGTGACCGTGGAAGACGACGCGGCTTAAGTCGTCGCGGTTAATCGCTTCCGAAATTGCTCGCCGGAAGCCGGCCGAGCGGAACCAATTCTTTTTGTAGTCTGGTATCGGAGACTTCGCGACCTCGTTGAACCAGAGCTGCTCGCTATCGAGCGATGGTCCTGCATCGTGCACAAGTTGCGGCGACGTTGCGGCCAGCTTGTCGAAATATTCACTGTCGAGAGAGTTGATCAAGTCCACCTCGCCGCGCTTGAAGCGCAGCAGCTCCACATCGCGGTTGGCTTGGATATCGAGCTGTATGGAATCCAGATAAGGCAGTCTCCGGCCCTGTTCGTCGGTCTTCCAGTAATTGGGATTGCGTTTCAGAAGGACCGAGGATCCCGGCTTATAGTCGGACACCATGAACGGACCGAGCACGGCCATTTCTTTCTTCGGCGAACGCTCGGAAAGAATCGCGACCTGGTCGAACAGGCGATCGAGTCCGGCCACTGGAGCGGGAAACCGAATCGAAATCTGACTCGGAGAAATCACTTTGGTTTCGACACTCCCCGCACCCGAACGGAACGCATCGCCGGTCGGCGAATGCAGCGCCGGGTCCATCAACTGCTGAATGGTGTAAGCCACATCTTCGGCGGAAAATGGCGTGCCGTCAGAAAACGAAATGCCGCTACGCAAGCGAAATGAAATTTGACGACCATCCTTCGAGACTTTCCATGAGATCGCCAGACCAGGCTCGAGGTCTTGAGTCTGACGATTCACCCGAACCAGAACCCCTCCGGTCAGATAACGGATGGCGCCGGAGGCATCGTCCTCAACTTTCAGCGGATCAAACGTCTTCGGTTCCGAGCGCAGACAAAATCTCAATTGACCGCCGTCTTGACCGAGCGCTCGCCCTAGCAGAGGTCCTAGACAGAGCGTTGCGACTGCGATTGCCCGTCCGCAGCGATTCACGAACTTCCTTTGCTTTTCTCCGCGACGGATCATGCGGCTAACTCCTCCTGCCTGGAAAGCAAAACCTGAAACGACGTCACCACCACCACCAGCAAAATCAGGGGCACAAACTTCCATGGTTCTTCACCGACTGAAACCAATCCTTCTAACTCTTTCAGTAAACTTCCCCACGAGGGCATGGGCTCGGCTACACCCAGCCCGAGGATTCCGAGGTTGGCCTCACTCAGGATGAAGACCGGAATCGAAATCCAAAACTGCGCGTAGAGCACGGGTTTCAAGTTCGGTACTACATGGATCCAGAACAGCCGTTGTCCGGGAAGCCCCGCTGCCCGCGCCTGCCTCACAAAATCCGACGCCCGCAGCGATCCCGCGGTCGTGCACAACACGCGAGCTGCGGCAGTCCAGCCCAGAAGTCCAAGCAACAAAAATGTGACCAGCACCGAGACCAACGGAGATACATTCAGCGGCATCAGTGCCCGGGCCGTGATCAGGAGAAATAACCAGGGCAGCGACATAAACAAGTCGGTCACCGACATTGCCATCCGCGCCCAGATTCCGCCCAGATATCCTGCGAGTCCTCCAATCAACGCAGCCATCAACGTTGAGAGCAGAGCCGCGGCCGGAGCCAATAGCAAAGAAATCCGCGTCCCGTAGAGCACGCGGGCAAAGCGGTCGCGCCCAATCTCGTCGGTTCCGAGCCAGTGCGTGCGCGATGGCGGTGCATTGGTCGCTTCCCGGTATTGCTTGGCGTATCCCGCGGGAGCCAGCCAGTTCGCGGCGAGCGATGCTCCGATTACCAGAACTAAAACTGCGCACGCCAGTTTGCGCCAGAAGTTCATGCTTCCTGGCCTCGAACCACATGACTGATTACATCCGCCCCGGAATTAGCCAGCAAGGTTACGAGTGTCATCAGGATTGTGATATTAACCAGCAGCGGAAGGTCGCGGGCCAGCGCAGCTTGCCATGCGAGCTGTCCGATTCCCGCCAGCCCACACAAAGCTTCGACAGGAATGGCCGCGCCTACGGCCAAACTCACCGATACTCCAGCAACGGCCAGCAGCTGCGGCGTCACCACCGGCACGACGTGCCAGAAAAGAATGCGAGCCTCGCCCAGGCCTTTTGCTCTTGCAGTAATGATGTGAGGCCGCGAATAGGCTTTCACCAGAAGATTTCGCGCATACCGGTATGTGTGCGGGAACACGATCAGCGCAATCGCTAACGACCCGGGCACATTCCACGACACCGAAAGCAATGCCAGCACGGCGGCCGGAAGGCACAGAAATGTTCCGCTTACCACCGTGGTCAGTGTGTCGTAAACCGAAAGCCGCAGCCACGCCGCACTCAATGCCAGAGTTAGGGTCAGCATCCACGCGAGTCCAAGACCCACAGCCAGCAATCGCAGTGTGAGCGGCGCGCGATCGCGCAGCAGCGTGCGCACCGGCTGACCGAGCGCGAGCGAGGTTCCCAAACCGCCATGCGCTGCTCGATTCATGTAAGAGAAATAAAACTGGAGGACGTTGCTATCTCGATTCCGGGCATCATGCAGCGCCTGTAGGCTCTGGGCATTTAGGTGTGGATCCAACTCCCGTTCATCGACGTTGAAGCCCGGTGCCAGGCGCACTAACCTTGCGGAAAACAGTCCTCCGAGAAAAACCGTTGCCAGCAGGGCCAGCGCGTGCCCGGCAATTTTCCATCGCAGGCGTCGCATTTATTCTCCGGAGGCGCCGCGCGCAAGGGGATCTTTGCCGGCGGCACCTTTCGCGTGATGGGTCTGCTTCACGGAATACATGCGCCGGTCGGCTTCAGCCAGCAATGCCTCCACGTCATAGCCGTCTTCGGGGCAGAAGGCCGTTCCTACGCTCAGGGTAACCACGTCGCGTCCGCACGTGTGCCGTCCCGCGTCAACAGCAGCTTCATTCAAACGGATTGTCTTCTCCTCGACCGCTTCCACTGTGAGGCCGGGAGCCGTGATCACAAACTCATCGCCGCCCATCCGAGCAACGTAGTCGTAACCGCGGCAAGCATCCTTCAGCCGCGTGCTGAACTCGCGCAGCAGTTTGTCGCCTTCCAGATGCCCAAACGAATCGTTGATCTTTTTCAGGCCGTCGATGTCGCAGACCATCACCGCGAGCGAAGTCTTCATGCGCCGGCATCGCGTCACTTCCTGCGCCAGATGCACGAAGAGCGAGCGCGCGTTCGGCAGCCCGGTAAGGAAGTCCGTGGTCGCGGAACTTTCCGCCTGCTGATATTTCAAGGCATTCTCCACCGAGAGCGCCACCTTTGAAGCTACGGCTAAGAGAATTCGGAGATGGTCTGCCGTGAAAGCGTCTTGAGTCGAGTGATACATCGCCAGCACGCCCACGACGCCATTCAGTCCCTGCAATGGAACCGCCAGGGCCGAAGACAAGCTCGCGGTTTTCGGATCGGCCACGTAACCTGACTCTACCTGCGGGTTGCCGTTGATGATGGGCTTGCAATTTTCCGCTACCCAGCCGCACAACCCTTCGCCCACGCGGATTTTCAGAGACGACAGCACGCGAAAGTTTTCGCCGCTCACCAGTTCCGGCAGCAACCAGCCATTCCGGTTCACGAATACGGCAATGGAGTCATACGCAATCAACTTGCGCAGCCGCATCGACAGCACAGAAAGAGTCTCACTCAAACTCAGCGAGTTTCCCAGATCCTGGCTCAACTCGAACATGGCTTGCGCCTCTTGCCTCGCCGATGCGATCGAGGTCAGAAAGTCGGAGTCGTTCTGCGAGGTGTCGGCCCATTTCTCGAACCCGGCGGCAGGAGCAAGTCCGCGCTCGACCCGCAGTTCTCTGGATAATCCGCGAGGAATAAAGCCGTCATCATAGGTTTGCGCGATGCGTTCCAGATCCACATAGCGACGCTCCAGTACCTCCACGATCTTCGGGTCGAACCAGGTTCCTGCTCTTTCTTTCACTCGATCCATGGCTCGATCGAGCGGCATCGCCTGGCGATACTGCCGGTCTGAGGCGATCGCGTCCAGACAATCCACGACCGCGAGAATCCGCGCACCGATGGGGATCGCCTCGCCGCTAAGCCCAGCGGGATAGCCCGACCCATCCCATCTCTCGTGATGCGAGCGCACAATCGGGGCCACGGGATAAGGGAAGGCGACGCGATCCAGAATTTCAGCGCCCACCAGCGGATGCACCTTCATCTTCTCGAACTCTTCCGGCGTGAGCCGCCCCGGTTTGTTGATGATGTGCTCCGGCACGGCGAGCTTGCCAATGTCATGCAGCAGCGCCGCTGCCCGCAGCGCTTCGATTTCATCCGGCAATAGACCGATCTCTTTGGCGATTTCTACCGCATAGGTCCGCACCCGCTGCAGGTGCGTGTGAGTGGTATGGTCCTTGGCCTCGATCGCCAGGGCCAATGCCTCTATGGTTCGCATGTTCAACGAAGCAATCTGCTCCACGTGACGCTTCTCAACTTCCACGCGCTCCTTCTCGGCCTCCAGTCGTCCCAGGTACAGCCGATAGGAACGGTACACCCAATAAATCACCGGCAGCACCAGCAGCGAAGTCTGCCACCCGGCGCGCTGATTGATGATTCCAACCAACCCAACGGCTGCTGCTCCTACGAGGTAGTAGGGAAACGACCAGAAGTAGCATTCCTTCCAAACTTTGCGGCTCGATTTGTTTTCCGTCAGTGCGATGACCACAGAGATGGGCAGCGTATTCGCCAGAAAAAACACCAGCGCCGCCATCATCAGCAAAATAGGTTTATTCGAACCGACTCTCGGTTCCAGCCAGTGATAACTGACGTAGCAGAGCGCGCTGGCATTCGCCATCATGCCGAAAACATTGAACAGGACCTTAACCGGATCCAGTCGATTCTTTGTGTGCCAGACGCTCTGGATCAGGGTGGCCATGCAACCGATCACCAGCGTCTCGGGCAGGCTGAGTTCCATCACGCCCAGAAGAATGAAAAGGAAGTTCACAGACATCGTGCCGTCGATGCCGGGCAACTGCACTTTCAGGCTGGAAGCCAGGACGGCGACGGCCAGATAACACAGAAACCGAGTCAGGTCCGCGGATTGCCAGTGCCATAGGGCGGAGCCCAGCACGACCATTCCGAGCGAGACCGTGATCCCGACAAATAGTTTCGTCCGAGTCGACATTGCGTCGTTACTGCTATCGCAGGGGGAGGCGGCAGACTGCGTCCACGGCGCGAGAAGTCCTTCCCGCGCACACTTCAAGACGAGCCTGTTCAGGGAAATGCTATTGCGATTAGAGGGTTTTAAGTAGCTTACTTCAGTAACCTGAGGGACTGACTCATGCGCTCTCCAGCGTGCGCGGTTACTTTCGTGATCATCTGAAACCGCATACTCGGTCCAAGCGCTGTTCACTGTGGCAAGATCAACTCCAAACGCGCGGGATGCCACCAGTCAATCTCAATTCGCAGCCACAGGGTCTGCCCCAAAGGCCAACGCCCGATCCCGGCACAGTCGGCGGAATCGCGGTCTTATCCGCCGATCTCAAAGGAAAGATAACTGGCTGCAATGAAAGTGCCCTGAAGCTTTTCGGCTGTACCGCCGCGGAAGTTCTCGGCCAAATTCTGCCGGCTCTTATCTCAGGCAAGGACGGCGCCGAGCAGACCGAACTGCTGAAGACCATGCTCACCGCGGTGCTGGAGCACGGTCAGTATGGATCTTCGCAACCGTGCCACAACAAGGCCGGTAAGAACTTTACTGCCGAACTGACGCTGACACTGCTTCGCAACGGTAAATCCGCACCGGCAGGAATCATCGCCCTACTCTCCGTGGTCGAGGAGAAATCGATTTCCGGCCCACTGCCAGCCAAAGCGCAAGGCGCCAAACAGCAAGCTGCGGATGAAGACGACTCAGCGCACACTGTTTCGCGTGAAATCGACGGCACCAACCTTATCCTCGCCAGTCCCGTGATGCACCGCTTCATGCGCATGGTGGACCGCGTTGCCGGCCATGCCGAGAGCGTGCTGGTCACCGGTGAAACAGGAACCGGCAAAGAACTCATTGCCCACGCCATTCACCAGTCCTCCAATCGGCGCAGTCGGCCCTGGGTCGATATCAACTGCGCCGCACTTCCCGAGAATCTGGTCGAGAGCGAGTTGTTCGGATATGAAAAGGGCGCCTTCACCGGCGCCGATGCGTCCAAGCCCGGCCTGTTCGAACTCGCCGACAAGGGCACGCTCTTTCTCGACGAGATCGGAGAACTGCAGCTTCAAACCCAGGTCAAGTTGCTGCGCGTGCTGGATGGATCTCCCTTCTACCGCCTGGGAGGGCACCGCAAAATCACGGTTGACGTCCGAATCATCGCTGCCACGAACCAGGACCTCGACGCCGCTGTTAGCGCCGGCCGCTTTCGCCAGGATCTCTTCCATCGTCTCGGGCAGTTTCAGCTCCGCGTGCCTCCGCTGCGGGAGCGTCCCGAAGATATCGTCGCGCTGGCCGAGCACTTCCTCAGCCTCAAGAATCCCGGCAGTTCTTTCACTCCTGACGCGGTTTCCGCGCTGCTCTCGCATTCCTGGCCGGGAAATGTTCGCGAGCTGCGCAACCTCATCGCGCGCGTTGCCGTAGAATCGCGCAGTCCTGAGATCCAGAAATCGCAGATCACCGACGCCATGTCAGGCAATCCGGTCGCGCAGCGTCATGCTGCTTCCATGCCGGTGGGCAATCTCGAGAGCATGGAAGAGCAAATGATCATTCGCGCTCTCGAGCGCAGTGGCGGCCATCGCAGCCAGGCCGCGGAACAACTGGGCATCTCCCGACGCACGCTCAGCCGCAAGCTGAAGGAATACAACATCAACATGAATTCCGCCGACGCTGCGGATTCTTTGGCGTACGTCAGCCTCCAGCAGCAGAAGTTTTTCCGCGCCCGCATCCAGCTTGCGGTTGCGTTGAAGAATCAGCAGGGTGAAGAAGTGTGCGTTCAGGGTGTGAACCTCAGCACCGGCGGCATGGGCGTGGACGGATTGAAAGAACCGATGAAGTTTACCGGCCTGCTCGACGTCAGTTTTCCGCTCCCTGATAGTGAGACTGTTTTTCGAGCGAAGGCTCGCATCGTCTGGTTCGGCGGCGAAGGCCGGGTCGGCCTTCGCTTCGCCGTCATCGACCCTGCTCTCTTCGAGCAGCTACAGCATTGGACAAACAACAAGATGAAGAACGAAGGCTGGGAACTGCCTACCGGTCCTCAGTAGTGAGTTCATCGTCAGCTTCCGTTGGCACTCTCGCAGGCTGCGGAAAACTCTGGTTCGAGCGTGTCGGGAAGGGCACGACGTTTAGTCGTGCCGTTAAGTCGTCCAGAAAGTGTCCGCGCTTTAGCGCCCGAGGGCCGCTTTCACCCGCGGCTAGTTTTCCGTAATCTGTTAATGCACCGGCGCAGGCTGCGGCGTGGTCTGAGGAGCGGCCGCGCCCGGACTGGAGAAATTCACCTTCGGCACCTCACGTGATCCGGGCGATGCTTCGAAGTAAGCTTCATTCGGCTTGAATCCCGCAATCCCTGCGAAAAAACTGTTGGGAAACTGCTGCACGTAAGTGTTGTAATCCTGCAGCGTGTCATTGTATCGCTTGCGCTCAACCGCAATCCGATTTTCCGTGCCGGCAAGTTCATCCTGCAGACGAAGGAAATTCTCGTTCGACTTCAGCTGAGGATAGTTCTCCACCACCAGCAGCAGGCGGCCCAGCGCTCCATCGAGCTGCCCGTTGGCCGCGATCTTTTCCTGCGGCGTGCCCGCGGAGAGCAGCGCAGAGCGCGCCTTGGCGATATCCCCGAACACGGTGACTTCCTGTTGCGCATAACCCTTCACCGTCTCCACCAAATTCGGAATCAGGTCAGCGCGGCGCTGCAGCACGATGTCAACTTGCGACCAGGCGGCCTTCACGGCCTCATTCTTGCTGACGAGCGTGTTCTTTACGCTCACGTACTGGCCAAAAACAAACAGGCAACCTAGCAATAGAATTGCCACGATAACGATTACAACGATCAGTGTCTTGCTCATGACATTTCTCCTGAAAAATTAGTACGCAAACTTCACGCGCGACCCGGGCTGCCTGAGTCCAGCATTCTATCAACTGCGGCCGCCGCCTGCTCCACCGCTGCCAGATATCGGGAAAAAACATCGGCCACGTTCAACTTCTTGCGGTCGGCCTTCCGCTCTCTTACATCCAGCACCTGCAGGATGCCCGAGGCATCAAACCCAATCTGCTTTGACAACGCCTCGGCGGCCTCGCGCTTTCCAGCCGGCGCATGGTGGCCGAGTACGATCAGCGCGTGACGGAAAAGCGTGGCGAACGATGACACCGATCGCAGCAGCAGTTCCCACATGCGGGAATCCTTACCCGCGGCCAGCAGCAAATGCTGGCGCAGCAGAGCCAGCTTTTCCCGCAGCTCGTATTCCACCTGAATGCCATGCAGGTTCGCCGGAATCGACAGCCCCTGCACAACATCTTCACCGAAAAGGACGCGGTGGTGCTGTTGCATGTCCAATAACTCAATGGTAAACACGTCGACGGAGCGCTTGATCTCGTCGTGAGTCATGAAAAGTGGCGGAGGCTGTTTCTGCCCATTCCACCACTTCACGGCAGGAGCCAGCGCCTCCAGCGCTGCAAAGGAGCTGTCGCGAATCACGCAAAATAAATTCACATTCGAAAACTCAGGATGAAAATCTTCCGCGACCGCCGATCCAAACAGGATCACGCTCTCCAGGTTCGTTCCAGCCGCCTTCCGCAGGCGGTCGACAAAGTCGTTAATGATCTTTTCGGGAACCATTTGTTTCCTCGCTACCAACTGCCGCTAGACCCGCCGCCACCGGACATACCGCCCCCACCAAATCCGCCAAAACCCCCACCGCCGCCACCGCCACCGAATCCACCGCCACTCCAGCCGCCGCCCCCGGATCCTCCTCCAAACATACCGGAAAAGAGCATCCAGAAAAGCAGGCTCCGAAGCGGAGTAAAAAGAACAATGAGTATGACAATAATCAGCAGAATTATTCCGCCCGCCGACATCCCTCCGCCACGCTGATTATCGGGCTCAACCGGAGCCTCCGCCTGCAGGTTGGTAAGCTGAACCCCGGCGTCATCGGCAATGACCTTCCCCACTCGCGACGTGACCAGCAGAAGAGCCTGGCCATATTGCTGAGCTCGCATAAGTGGCACAGCTTCCCGCGCAAATCCCCCGGTCTTCCCATCGGGCAGAATGGCCTCCAGCCCGTAACCGACCTCAATGCGGTCGCGATGGTCGTCAATGGCATACAGGATCAGTACTCCGCGGTTGGTCGCTTTCGTTCCGAGGCCCCACTGTTGAAATAGAGCGACGGCGTAGCTTTCAATATCCGAGCCGTCGAGCGAGTGGATGGTCACCACCGCAATCTTGGCGTGAGCTTTTTCATCGACCTGCCGGCAGATGTTGTCCATCTGCACAATCGAATTCTGGTCAAGAACGTGAGCAAAGTCGTTGACGTAGTCGGTGGCTTTGAGTTGGGAAACGGGTTCGGCCTGTGCTGCGAGAGTCAGCATCAGCGCGCCGGCGACACAGAGCCACCATTTTGGGTGCCAATTCATCTGGAAGCAAAATTGTACAGGACATGCGTCGAGCCAAGAGCTGGATGATGCCTTCGGCGGAAGGCTTCCGCGAGGATTCAGCAGAATGTCGCCAACCGTCGATACCGTCGCGGCATCAGAATCCCATGCATCCTCTAACCTTCCGATCAGCTCGGCTTCTTACATGCGCGATGCTACTGGCAAGCTTCACTGCCTGCTCCAACGACAACAACAAAGGCAATCCCGACGAAATTCGGCAGCGTGCCGCCGACGCGACTGCAACCGTGGCGCGCGATACCAAGGCCGTGGTCGAAGGCGTGAAGGAAGGCATGAGCCGCGACAAGACCGTCAACATCAACAAGGCTTCCCGCGAAGACCTCTTGAGCCTGCCGGGTGTGACCGAGCATGAGGCAGACCGGATCATCGCCGGCCGCCCATTCGCCGATGCCCATGACCTCGTAAAGCGCCACGTCCTCCCCGAAGCCGAATACGCCCGGATCAGCGACCGAATCAGCGCTGACCAGTAAGACTCTCTTTCGGTGACTTCCCGCGGGTTCCTGCGATATCATCAAAGGAATGCCTGTAACGCGACAGCAGCATTCGTTCCAGACTGATGATCCACGCCTGCAGCCGATTCACGGAAAAGTGATGGCTCGCGAGCGTCTCAGTGAGGACGATGCCCTCGCCCTCTACCGCACCGGAGACATTCTCGCTGTGGGCTGGATGGCCAACCACGTCCGCGAGCGCCTGCATGGCGACAAGACATATTTCAACGTCAATCGCCACATCAATCCCACCAACGTCTGCGTCGCGGCCTGCCGCCTTTGCGCGTTCGGCCGTAAGAAGGACGCTCCGGGTGCCTACACCATGGCGCTCGACGAGGCGTTTGAAACGGCTGCCTCCGGATACAGCGAGGCCGTCACCGAATTCCACATTGTCGGCGGATTGCATCCCGACCTGCCCTTTCAATATTTTCTAGATCTCTGCTCCGGCCTGAAGCAGCGCTTTCCGCAAGTACATCTCAAGGCCTTCACCATGGTCGAGGTCGCGTACCTTTCGAAGCGCGCCAAACTCTCGATTCGCGAGACGCTCGAACAACTCAAAGCCAACGGCGTGGATTCACTTCCTGGCGGCGGCGCAGAAATATTCGCCGACCGCGTGCGCCACATCATCTGCGACCACAAGATCGATGGCGATCAATGGCTCGACACTGCCAGATTAGCCCACCAGATCGGACTGAAATCGAACGCCACCATGCTCTACGGCCACGTCGAGAACGACGAAGACCGCGTCGACCACCTGCTTAAGTTGCGCGCTCTGCAGGATGAAACCGGTGGCTTCCAGACCTTCATCCCGCTCGCGTTTCATCCCGACAACACCCCGCTGCAGCACTTGCCGAAAACGACCGGCATGCTCGACATTAAGCAGATCGCGGTCAGCCGCCTCGTGCTCGACAACTTCCCGCACATCAAATCTTATTGGCAGATGATGACGGCCAAGATCGCGCAGATCTCCCTGCGCTTCGGCGCCGATGACATGGATGGAACGGTGATCGAAGAAAAGATTTACCACGATGCGGGTGCGACCACGCCGCAAGGTATGCGCCGTGAAGAACTCGAACGCCTCATCCGCGCCGCCGGTCGCGAGCCAATCGAGCGGGACACCCTCTACCGGCCCGTCACGCGCACTGAGACGTCGGTCACAGTCGCGGTATAGAACTTTAGAGAGACCTCTCGGACAACAAAAAGGCCGGAGCAGGGAAAGTCATCTCCCTTTTCCAGCCTCTCGAAGCAAGACCCGCAGAACTTAAAGCATTCCTTACAACTTCTCGTAAAACTCGCACGCCGAGCAGGAAATATAAATCCCGCCGGGTATGTTGCGCTCCCGGTCCTTCATGCGCTTGACAATGCGCGTCGTCTTGCCGCACTTCGGGCAATCCGTGCTCTTGCTCGTGTCCATCACCTTCTTACGGTCCGCTGTTTTTGCGATCTTGCCACCCACCGCCATGGTTCATTTCTCCTGATCTCTTCAATATGTGCGCAGCGATCCGCTGAATTCCTCGAGCGGACATTTGTGGATGGGATATTTCAGAAAGCCTAACCAGAAAATCCACTCTGGAAGATTCTTGTAGCTGCGTCTTGTCTCTCTTCCGTACAGGTCATTTTACAGTAATATCGTGCCGCCTGTCTTGCGCGCTCAGTGTGGCGTTGACCCCGTTCCTCGCCCCTGCTACCGTCATATGTTTGCCCTCCAAGGAGGTTCATCATGCCTGCCATCAAATTTCGCGGTGTCGATTTCATCCAGTTTGATTCGCTGCTCACGGAAGAAGAACGCCTGGTCCGCGACACCACCCGCAAGTTCATCGAAGACAACCTTATCCCTATCATCGAAGAGTGCAACCGGGCTGGGCGCTTCCCGCGCGAACTGGTCAAGCCCATGGCCGATCTCGGCTTCTTCGGCGCGTCGCTGCAGGGCTATGGTTGCGCTGGCATGGGCAACGTCGAATATGGGCTAGTAACTCAGGAACTCGAACGCGGCGACTCCGGCGTGCGCAGCTTCGTCAGCGTGCAGTCTGCATTGGTGATGTATCCCATCCATACCTTCGGCAGCGAAGAGCAAAAGCAGACCTGGCTGCCCGCCATGCAAAAGGGCGAAAAGCTCGGCTGCTTCGGACTCACCGAACCCGGCTTCGGCTCCAATCCCGGCGGCATGCGCACCCGCGCCCGCAAAGTGGGCAACGAGTACATTCTTAACGGCGAGAAAATGTGGATCACTTCCGGCAGCATCGCTGACGTTGCCGTCATCTGGGCAAAAGTGGAAAACGAAAATGACAAGATTCGCGGCTTCCTCGTCGAGAAAGACCGTCCCGGTTTCAAGGCTGACGACATTCACGGTAAATGGTCGCTGCGCGCCTCCGTCACCTCGGGGCTTTCCCTGCAAGATGTTCGCATCCCCGAGTCGAACCTGCTGCCAAAAAGCGACGGCTTGAAATCGCCGTTGATGTGCCTGAATCAGGCCCGTTACGGCATCGCCTGGGGCGCGATCGGCGCGGCCATGTCCTGTTACGACTGCGCGCTGCAGTATGCCATCTTGCGCAAGCAGTGGCGCGACCAGCCCATCGCTTCGCACCAGCTCGTGCAGGACAAGCTTACGTGGATGATCAGCGAGATCACGAAAGCGCAACTGCTCGTGCTACAGGTCGGCCGCCTGAAAGATGCAGGCAAGGTCCAGCACCAGCACATCTCCATGGCCAAGCGCAACAACGTCTGGATGGCCCTCGAGTGCGCTCGCCTCTCGCGCGACATTCTCGGCGCCAACGGCGTCGCCGACGACTATCCCATCATGCGCCACATGATGAACCTGGAGTCGGTAAAGACCTACGAAGGCACGCACGACGTGCACTCGCTGATCATCGGGCAAAGTGTGACGGGGATTGACGCGTTCTAGCGCTCTTGACATCTTCGCGTTTTGCGAAGTATAATCTTCGCATATTGCGAACTAGCAAGGAGCGGCGTGCACGTTATCAGCCGCAAGAAACTCAAGGAAGCAGCTGCCCGGCGCGGCGAGCTGGAAACCCCGCTCGACGCATGGTTTCGGGTCGCTAAGGCAGCTTCCTGGAGGAATCTCGAAGACGTCCGAAGGACTTTTTCGAGCACGGATGCCGTTGGCAAGTGGACGGTCTTCAATATCAAGGGGAACCGATTCAGGCTGATCGCGGAGATCAACTACACATTTGGCCGGATTTACGTCCGCCACGTGCTGACCCACGCCGAGTATGACCGGGGAGGTTGGAAGCAATGAGCGCAAGCGCAGTCAGGTCCGAATACGCTTCTTTATTGACTAGCACTTTGCCTTCGGTAATCAGAAGTGAAGCTGAGAACGAGCGCTACATCGGCGTGCTTGAACAACTCGACCATAAAGGCAGCCGCATGAGCGCGGCCGAACGGCGTCTGGCTCAGCTGCTCACTTTACTCATCGAAGACTTTGAAGAGAAACATTACGCGCTTGAAGCTGGCAGCGCGCTCGAAGTCTTGAACGAACTGATGTTGGCCAACAACTTGAAGCAGAAAGACCTTGTAGATGTGTTCGCCACACCGAGCATTGTCTCGGAAGTTCTGCGCGGAAAACGCAAGCTCACCACAGAACACATCCGGCGGCTTAGCCTGCGATTTCATGTCTCACCGGAAGTGTTTTTCTGAAAAGATTACCGGAACCCGCTAAATCGTCACGCTGTTGGCTTATCCCGCGGCGGTTCTACTGCGAGAAACTCCTCGGCGAATCGTTGGCTGTAATCTTGAAGCAGCGCGTCTGTGCGTTGCGGATCTTTCGATCGTAAGATCAGTCCAGCATGGTGATGTTTCTTGATCCGTAAAAACACTTCCGGATCGTTGTAGCCCGAAGTATCCGGATTCTCCTGCCGCGCCAGCGAAAGAATCACTCCGGCATACTCCTCGCGCACCGGAGGAAGCTTATAAGTTCCATCGCCGCCGGCAACTTCGATGCGGGCCCACTCCCGCCACAAGTTGATCCCCGTAGCAGTCTCGACCATTTCGTTGATGTAGGCGCCGCCTACGCGCGCCGCACATTCCAGAAAATAAAAGTGCCCGTCGGCATGTGCCCGTATGAATTCCGTATGGGCTACACCGCGCACCAGTCCGAGCGCGGCAATCAGATCACGATTGATTCGACGTAAGCCCAAGTCCGCATCGCTGCCTCGCGGTATAACGCAGGTGGTAAAAATTCCTCCGCCCTGCGCCACGTTCATCGGAGGCTTGCCGTACTTGCTCACGCTGGCAAACAGCACTTCGTTTTCTGAAACCACTGAGTCCACATGATAGACCTCGCCTGGAACAAACTTTTCCAAAAGGAACGAAGACTGCTTGTCCCCCAGTTGCTCCAGCACCGGCCACAGCTCTTCAGCGGTGTGAATCTTCTTGATCCCGATCGCCGATGCCTCCTGGCGTGGCTTCAACACCCATGGTCCCGGAACATGTTCAAGGTAATAGCGGATGTCGTCGTGGTTGAAGACTGGAACAAAATCGGGCACGCGCACATGGCGATCCAGAGCCTTCATGCGCATGGCCAGCTTGTCGCGAAAATAGCGCATGGTGGTCAGACCCATCCCTGGACTGCGCAGGTGTTCGCGAAGAGTTGCGGCCGTTTCCATGTCGTATTCATCGAGTGCGACGATGCGATCAATTTTTTGCTCGCGTGCCAGGTGGGTAACAGCCTGCACAATCTCGGGCAGGGAAATCTCGACGGGAAGATAGAAAGTGTCGTCCAGGCTCTCCCGCGGCCAATCGGCCTCGCGCAACTTCTCCGCGGTAAGCAGCAGCACGCGGCAACCTTGCCGCTTGCACTCGCGCATGAATTCCTGTCCTTTCTCATAGGTCGTAATGCACAGGAAAGTCAGGGGACGCGATTCCGGCATGGGATCCCTTTTTGTAACAGGGTTGAGAGAATATCACGGCCGCTGCCTGCTGGAGTATGAGTTATTCCCATGTCTCCAGCCGTTTCTTTCAATCTCGTGACGATTGGGATATATTCTCAGGCCGGTCGGAAATAGCTGGTCGTTAGGCCTGTTGGGAGATCTTATGGGTACGCAAACTCGTTCAGATGGCAAAGCCCGCAGCTTCGGGGAGAACATTGAAAGTGACCTGGCGTCGCGATTTCTACGTGTAGTAGAAGTGGCGGCGATCGCCTCGGCTCACACCATGGGTCAAGGTGAACGCAAGCTCTCTGACCAGGTCGCCACCGAGGCGATGCGGCAGACCATGGACTCCATCCCCATGCGCGGAACCATCGTCATCGGCGAAGGCGAGCGCGACGAAGCGCCCATGCTCTACATCGGCGAGAAAGTCGGCGCCGACTTTCCCGATGGCCGCGAGGTGCCTGAGGTCGACATCGCCGTCGATCCCCTCGAAGGCACGAACCTCTGCGCCACCGGCGCGCCCGGAGCGATCACCGTGCTGGCTGCCTCTGAGCGAGGAGGCTTGCTGAACGCTCCTGACTGTTACATGGACAAGATCGTGGTCGGGCCATCGTGCAAAAATGCCGTCGAGCTCGATGCGCCCGTGGCCGACAATTTGAAGAATATTGCGAAGCGGATGGAGCGCGATGTGGAAGATCTGGTCGTGATCGTCCTCGATCGTCCGCGTCACGAAAAGCTGATCGCCGATATTCGCGCTGCGGGCGCGCGCATCCGCCTGATCGGCGACGGCGACCTCTCAGCCGGCATCGCTGCTGCTGTGATCGGCACGGGTGTGCATGCGGTCATGGGATCGGGCGGTGCGCCGGAAGGTGTGATCACCGCCGCGGCCATCCGCTGCCTCAACGGCTACATGCTCGGCCGGTTGGTGGTCAAGTCCGACCAGGAAGAGCGCCTCGCCCGCATGGGCATCAAAGACAAGAGTCGTATCTATGAGGCGGAAGATCTTGCCCCCGGCAAGCAACTCATCTTCGCCGCCACGGGCGTCACCGACGGCGCGCTGCTGAAAGGCGTCCGCTTCTTCGGCGAAGGCACCCGGACTTCGTCTGTAATCCTTACGCAACTTACCGGCAAGGTGCGCTTCATCGAGAGCATTCACCTGGAAAAAGGTCCGGATGTGAAGGTGCGGTTCATGTAGGGACTCCTTTCACACACTCCTAACCTTTCTTCGGATCATCGAGAAGCTCGGGGACCGGTGGGAACTCCTGCGAGTATCCTTTGAGCAAGCTCACGGTCACCTCGCTGCGGCGAGTGCCGTCGTGGATGGCGATCTTATGGGGATGCCCCTTCGAGTATCCCTCCCACAGCGAAACGCCGGCGTAGGCGCCGTCTTTGCGCAGGATGTAATACGTCATGTCGGCGAAGTGCAGCTTATTCATGTCGCCGTTGTAGTTGCGGACGATGCGCTTTAGCGCGTCCATGCCGGCTTCCTGCGGAGACATGCCGTGGCGCATGTTTTCGACGATGGTGTACGCGCCCGCGACCTTGATGTTTTCCTCTCCACTGCCGGTTGCTCCGGCTGAGCCTACATCCTGGTCGGTGTAGCAGCCGGCGGCGATGATGGGCGAATCGCCGACGCGTCCGGGAAGCTTGAAAGCTAATCCGCTGGTGGTGGTGCAGCCGGAAATTTCGCCTTTCTCGTTCAACGCGGAGCAGTGGATGGTGCCTGTTGGTGGAAACAGAACCTGGCGTACGGCCGTCATTTGCAGCTTGGACTCGATGCCGAGTTCGGCGGAGCGGGCTTGCAGGTTCTGGATGCGTTCCTGCCACAGTTTCGCTTGTGGTTTGTCCGGATTCGCGCTTGAGTCGGGAGCCTGCCAGTGCGGGTCGGCCAGGCCCGGTCCCCACCAGTCCTGGTTGGAATGAAATTCCTTCCAGAGTAACCAGACCTTGCGGGAGTGCTCGGTGAGTAAGTTCTCGCGCGGGAAGCCTACGGCCACGGCGAAGCGCTCGGCGCCTTCGCCCACCAGCATGACGTGGCCGGTGTGCTCGAACACGGCTTTCGAGACCAACGACACATTCTTGATGTTGCGCACTCCGCCTACGGAACCGGCGCGGCGCGTGGGGCCGTGCATGCAGCAGGCATCGAGTTCGACCACGCCTTCTTCATTGGGAAGTCCGCCGAGGCCGACGCTGGTGTCGTTGGGATCGTCTTCTGGTCCCTTTACCACCCTTAGCGCGGCGTCGAGCGTGTCGCCGCCGCTCTTCAGGAACGCGTAGCCGTCGTCGAGATAGTTGAAACCGTTATTGGCGCAGACGATGATGGGGCGCTTGAATGGTCCCTGGCTCTCTTGAGCAGCGTGCACTTGCGCTGCTTGCCTGGAGTCTTCGGCATGGGCTTGCGCTCCTACTCCGGCGGCGACTGCTCCCAGGACCGAGGTCTTGACGAAATCACGGCGCGAGAAAGTCATGACTTCCTCCTGCTTGTAGGAAACGGGGAAGGATATCACGCGGCACGGTGGGGATTTGGGGCTTTGTCGTTGGCCAGATTGGATATCGAAAAAAAATACAGATCAAATCCGGTTAAATATCTGAAATCAGTGACTTGCGAGGAATCGATCTGGTCGTGGTCAGGTTAAAATATTGATTCCAGATAACTTGCCCGCAAAATATTGTGGACAAAGGAGTTAGACGCGTCCGCATCAGCTAAGCCATTTGGAATCAGTGATGCGATTTCTGTCGGGAGCGAAAACATCTGGACTCTGGCGGCAAAACCTTGTGGGGGAAGGGCTTGTCCAATATTCAATTCAGTTTTCAATGAACTGCTCTTTAGCCTTCTGCTGTGGCAATCATGAACGAACTTGAGATGACGGACAAGGTCAGATGTCACATGGATCGCTTGTGGAGAACTTCGAGAGGTCAAACGCCTGCACGGTCAGCCTGGCGACAAGCCGAAGCGGAAAATTCCAACGGGGTTAAGAGCAGTGAAATTCTACCCTTCGGCGCGCTCGGGGCAGTCTCTTTCGCAAAGAACGCGCGCCAAGAAACGCGAAAGATGGACCGAGCGCGGTGACGACAGCGTAGAATTTGTGCCAGTTCCACGGAGAGCGAAGAACAATGCGCCGGTACCATCACATCGGAATTCCTACCACTGAAGCGAAGCCTGGCGAGACCCATTTGAAACACCTGAAACTCTTTGTCGTCAGCCACGAGAAAAGCGAATTTGGCGTGGAGTGGATGCGTTTCGAAGCGGACGCGGCGGTTCCTGATCTGGTCCGGCAAGTTCCGCACGTCGCGTTTGAAGTGGCTGATCTCGCCTCCGAGCTTGCGGGCCGCGAAATCCTGATTGCTCCCAACAGCCCATCCGATGGCGTCCGCGTCGCGTTCATAGTGGAAAACGGCGCGCCCATCGAACTGCTCGAATTCACCGACCCCAACCATCCTGCCCGCCGCCAGAGAGCAAGACGCCCCTATAAACCGCATTTGTAGTCTTCGTCTCGCGATCTTCGCAGAGGCCACCGTCAAAATCTTCCCCTGGCAAGTTCGCGATAGTGTCCGACTAGCCGGCGCGGCGGCTGACGGAGGACCTCGGTGGGACGTCGGCGATGGAGCGCAGGTTGTTCTTGACGTTCTGATCGGAGCGGAAGCGCAGCAGGGCGGCGATGTTTCCTACCTTGTCGAACTCGGGATCGTCCTTGACGTAAAAAAGTTCGATGTCGTGGCGGATGACCCAGGGCAGGATGGCTTCGCCTACGTCGACCACCTCTCGAGTCTGCCGGCCACAGACTGGACAGAAGCTGACGAGGTGGGCGTCAAGGTGGCCGCAACCGGAGCACTGGACTGCCTGGGAGTGATAGTTTTGCCCGACGAGCAGGGTTTGCACTTCGCCCCGCTCCAGGGAGTTGAGCACGCGGCGCAATCCGGTGACGCCACGCGCCTGGTGGCGAGCCTGATTGAGAGTTTCAAGAACTACTTCCTCACAGCGCCGCGCCTGCGCGTTGGCAAAAATGTTTTCCGCGTGCGAACGGATCTCTTCGTTGCTCTCGTGAGCAACCTCGGCGGTAAACCGGCCCAGCAATTTCTGCTTGGCGTAGGGATGCAGTTGCGGTTCGAACTGCGACCAGTGAACGTCCTGGCAGCCAAGGATCCAGTTTGCGAACAGACCTTTGTCTTTCTCACCATTACCCAGCGCATCCTTAAGAAATTCAGCGATGAATTTGAAATGCTGACGGGCTTCATCGGCTACGCGGTGCTGGGCGTGGCCTGCATCGTAGCCGCCGAAGCCGTCGCCACGGCCGCGGCGGGTTTGAGCATGAAAGAAATCCATACGTTCGGTTAATTCGCCCAGGCGCAGATCGAACAGGCGGGCGCGATGACGGTCGATCAACACGATGCCGAGGGTAGGAAGTGCTCCGAGTAACTGGGCCAGTGGTTTCAGATGAAAATGGCGGTTCACCAGAAGCTGCGTACTACTTAATTGTGCGGGCAGGTCGTATTCGCGCCAGAAGCCCTGCGCGCTGCAGGCGAACACGGCTTTGGCGCGAGCACCGTTACCGCGCAGGCCACTACCGCGAAGATCTTGCGACAGGCGCACAATGCGATCGAGATCGGCGCGGGCTGATTCGAACTTGTCTTTATCTTTGTTTTTACCCTCATGATTGCTGTTGCCAGCGTTGCTGCTCGTGGTTCTGGTCTCCAACAGGCGCATGGCTTCGCGCGCCAGATCCTTGGTAAGGATGGCTTCTTCTTTGTGGGCTTTGTTGCGGGGTGTGGCGGGCTGAAAGTAGAAGCTGAGAGCGCAGGCTGAGGGATCTTCAAATTCTGCCAATTCGTGGATCTGTTCCCGAGTGATCATTCCGTAACCTCTGTCCTTTCGAACCATTCCTTTGAAACCAGCCTTTCCGAAGAAGTGGAAAGGTGATTCATGCGGTGCCGGTGTTGGCGAACCTCCCCTTGAATTGGCGGACGAGCCGGGGCGATTTGCGGAGGTGCTCGCGGGCCGCTGCAATGGAGATCAATACGCGATCGGGCGGAGCGCCGGTAATGGCGGAGATTTCTTCGACGCCAAAGCCCTCGAGGGCGTGGAGGATGAAAGCTTCGCGATGGTCGGGGTTTACATCGTGCAGAGCGGAGGCGATAAGGCGCATCATTTCATCGGAGCCAACGATCTGTTCGGGCGTGGCTATGCGATCGTCGGCGATGACGGTTTCTTCAGTGATGGCTTCGTCGGGCTGATGGAACTGGAGTTCGGCTTCGTCAGTGGCCTTTACATTTTGTTTGCGCGCGGAATCTGCGAGGTGCACGGCGCTGCCATTGCTGCCCTCGGGGCGCGAGAGTTCGTCAAGAGCCTTCATGGCCAAGCGGTAGAGCCAGGGCTCGAGGGCGAGGCGCTCGGGCTTGTCTTTGTTATTGCCATCGCCCTCGCCGAGAGCGGCGGCGATGGTTTCGTCAATGACTTCCTCTTTGCTGATGGAATCAGGTGCCACCAGATCGGACGCTTCGCGGAAATAGATTTCGCGTTCGACGAAGCGCTCT
Organism: uncultured Acidobacteriaceae bacterium; assembly: GCA_963800575.1. Classification (GTDB taxonomy): domain Bacteria; phylum Acidobacteriota; class Terriglobia; order Terriglobales; family Acidobacteriaceae; genus Sulfotelmatobacter. The sequence continues at coordinate 908,147 of CAWDBN010000011.1, read as the reverse complement.
AGGCGGGAGAGATTCACGTTGACGTAAGAGCGCACGTCCTCGGCGGAAACCGTCGCAGGGAATACCGCTGCCAGAGTCTGCTCAAACGGCACAAAAAGATTGCGCCGGGCTGAGGTCTCGTGCTGGCGGCGCGGCCACTTGTGGGAGGAGCGCAGCAGGTCTTTGTGCTTGTTGACCTGCTGCAGCAGATCTTCGAAAGCGCTCTTCACGGCGGCGGCGGCGGTTGAGGCTTTGGCCTGGACTGCCATCTGTCCTGAAGGGAGGCGCAGGTTGAGGGAAACGCTGGTGCCTTCGCGGGCGGAAATTTCCTCGACCATGCCTTTCAAATGAATCAGTTCGGGGCGAAAGACTTGTAGGCGTTTTCGCAGTTTTTCGACTTGATGCTGGATATCTTTTTCGACGGCGGGAGTTTTATGAAGGCGGTAACTAACGTGAACGTTCATGAGCACCTCAAGCTTGCCAGACGGCGACGCGCAAACCAGTGCTTTCTTTGGCGATTGTACACCCGCAGAAGAGTGGAAGGGTGCAATCGAAAAAAGTGATTGGACAGTTCGACGGTTTTGGGAATTGGTGAGTGAGCTGAGAAGCTTTGGGCAAAATAATTCTGGTGAGGGAGTTCCGTAAGGAAGCGAGCCAAACGCGCGATTATTGTGTCGCGAAGAGCGCGACACATCGCGCGGCTCGCATGGGTCCTTCGTTCGCGCAAAGAACGCGCTCTCTCAGGATGACAATCACACCGCACAGCTTCCAGAATAATTTACAGCGTGGGGCTGGTCCAGATATGATCCGTGAGCCATGAAACTAAGAAATCTCCCGCTTCTTGCTGCTCTGGTCGGTTCTCTGTTGGCTCAGGCTGCTTCATCCCAAGCTCCTACAACCCGCGAAGTTGATGCGGTCTATCCTGATGCGCATGCGCTTTATCTGGATATTCATCAGAATCCGGAACTTTCTTCGCATGAAACGCAGACCGCGGCGAAGCTGGCAGGCCGATTGCGAGGGCTCGGTTATGAGGTGACGGATCATGTCGGCGGGACGGGAATTGTGGCCATCCTGAAAAACGGCGCGGGGCCGACCGTGATGCTGCGCACGGAACTGGATGCGCTGCCGGTGGAGGAGAAGACTGGGCTGGCTTACGCGAGCAAAGTTCACGCCAAGGATGACGCCGGGCACGAGGTTCCGGTGATGCATGCCTGCGGGCACGATTTGCACATGGCGTCGATCATCGGGACGGCGGCGATCATGGCGCATAGCAAAGACACCTGGCACGGGACGCTGATGCTGATCGGGCAGCCGGCGGAGGAAACGATTGTTGGCGCCAAGGGAATGATCGACGATGGATTGTTCACGCGCTTTCCCAAGCCGGACGTGGTGGTGGCGTTGCACGTGGGCAATGGGCTGCCCGCGGGACAGGTTGGGGTCACTCCTGGAGTTATGTCTACGAACGCGGATTCTCTGCGGATTACGATTTATGGAAAGGGTGGGCATGGCTCGGCGCCGCATACGGCGATTGATCCTATTGTGATTGCGGCGCGAACGATTCTGGCGCTGCAGACGATTGTTTCGCGCGAGGTGAAGCCGGGAGAAATGGCGGTGGTGACCGTCGGCTATATTCGGGCGGGGACAAAAAATAACATCATTCCGGATCAGGCTGAGTTGGGGCTGACGGTGCGGACTTACAAGGCGGAAGTACGCAAGCAGGTGCTTGCCGCGATCACGCGGATCACGAACGCGGAGGCGGAAGCGGGAGGTGCGCTGCGTCCTCCATTGATTGAGCACTATGAGGCTACGGACTCGGTGTACAACGATCCTGCCCTCGCGGAGAGGATGCGTGGGGTGCTGGAGGCGGCGCTTGGTAAAGATAGTGTGATCACGGAACCGGCGGCGACTGCGTCGGAGGACTTTTCTTATTTCGTGGAGCAGGGGATACCGGGTTTCTACTTCGGGCTGGGAGGCGCGGATCCGGTGAAGCTGGCGCAGGCTAAGGCTGCGGGGACTATGCTGCCATCGAATCATTCTCCGCTGTTTGCGCCGGATGTGGATCCGGCGCTGCACACCGGGATTACGGCGGAGGTAGCGGTGTTGCGGAGTTTGCTGAAGTGATGAGCGAAGCGATATTGGGAAGAACGTAAAAAGTCAAAGTCCCCGCCCTGTCTCTGCAAAGGGCGCAGAGACAAGGACGGGGCACCCTCGAATATGTAAACGATACGCTTCGCGTCGGCAAGGACCGGCGGTGCTTTAGCGCTTCGAGCTCTTCCAGAGTTCTTGGCCAGTCTGATCCGAGAAGCCGGGACAAGCTGCGGTCGGCTAGAACTTTGCCGGCGGTCTGGCAGCGGGCGCAGTAGTTGGTTTCTTTGTCGGCGTAGCGAATTCGTAATACTTTGTCGCCACACCTTGGACACGGTTCGCCGTAGCGGCCGTGGACTGCCATCCCTTTGCGGAAGGCGGTGACTTTTTCGGGGAAGGCGGCGCGTGCTTCATTCCTCAGCCGGTCTATCCAGAACTGAAGCGTGTGGCGGGTGGCGGCGAATAATCTTTCCCATTCTTGCGGCTGAAGTTTTTGCGTCAGGGTGAGCGGGGAGAGTTGGGCGGCGTGCAGGATTTCGTCGGAATAGGCGTTGCCGATTCCGCTCAACAGGCGCGGATCGGTGAGAGCGCGTTTGAGTGTGTGATTTTCGGCGGTGAGCGCTGCGCGGAAGGAATCGAGATCGCTCGAAAAAACATCGATGCCTCCGGCATCGAAGGAACGAAGGGCTTCCTCGCCGCGCACAAGGTGCAGGGACGCGCGGCGCTTGGAGCCGGTCTCGGTGAGGACGAGGGAGCCGTTGGGGAAGTCGAATGCGGCCAGAGCCTGGCGGCCTGCCAGCTTTGCCTGTGGAGGGCGCCAGTGCAGGCGGCCGGCGATCATCAGGTGAAGGACCAGCCAGAGATCGTTGTCCACACCGATTGCGATGCGCTTGCCTACGCGTCGCAGTTCGCGGACTACGCGACCTTCCACTTCGCTAAGGGGCGGTTGTGCGGTTCGCAGGAGGAAGGCGCTCTGCAGGCGAATACGCTCGATGGGCTGGCCGACTATGCGCGGTTCTAGCGCGGTGATGTAGGCGGCGATGTCGGGTAGTTCTGGCATTTGTATCAGCTTGCACTTGGAGGCTGGGATTTGGCAACGTGGTGGAGGCGAGAAAAGCAATCGAGCTGCGCTCGATGGACGGACGAATGCGTCCGTCTCCCACATGACCTCATGAGCTTATTAGCTGACGTGCTTACTTGCTGATCTGGTCCAGAATCGCGCGGGCTTCCGCTGCCGGGTCGGCGGCTTCGGTGATGGGGCGGCCTACTACGATGTGGCTGGCTCCGGCGGCGATGGCGTCTGCGGGGGTGGCCACGCGGGCTTGATCTGCGTGGCGGGAGCCGGCGGGGCGGACGCCGGGGGTTACGACGGCGAAATTGTCGCCGAGTTCGGCTCGCACAGCCGCCGTTTCGCGGGCGGAGGTGACGATCCCCTTGCATCCGTTGTCCAGAGCCAGTGCTGCCAGGCGCAACACTTCCTCGCGCACCGTGCCCCGGAATCCGACTTTCTCCATCTCGTTTTCGTCAAGGCTGGTGAGCACGGTGACTCCTAGTACCAGTAGTGCGGGGTTGTTGGCGTGGGCGGCTTCGACGGCGGCGTGGAGCATTTTTCCGCCGCCTGCGGCGTGCACGGTCAGCATGCTTACTCCGAGACGCGCGGCTTCATGCACGGCTGCAGCTACCGTGGTGGGAATGTCATGATACTTGAGGTCGAGGAAGACACGCCGGCCGGAGGCGACGAGATCGCGTACGACCTGCGGGCCTTCGGCAGTGTAGAGCTGCATGCCGACTTTATAGGTGAGGGCGGAGTCGCCGACGGCCGCGACAATCTTTTGTGCGGCCGCCGCCGTGGAAACGTCGAGAGCAACGATCAGCTTCTCGCGCGCCGGATTGACGCCTGGATTGTTCGGGATGCGGTTGGTCAGAGTGGCCTGCATCCCGAACAGTGTAGTTGGTTTACTGGAGTTCCGCCATAGGATGGTTGTAGGCTACGGTCTGGTAGACCTGCCGGTGCTCGGTCCGGGGCTTGACCAGATCCAGGCGAACTCGCTGCAGCCCGCGCTGCTCGAACTGGAGCACCTGGGCGGCACCGAAGGAAAGGTCGATAATACGGCCCGGTACGACCGGACCGCGGTCGTTGACTTTGACCACGACGGCTCGTCCATTGCGCAGGTTGGTGACTCGCACGTAGCTTCCCAAGGGAAGCGTCGGGTGGGCGGCGGTCATATCATACATGTCGAAATCTTCGCCGCTGGCGGTCGGTCTGCCGACGAAATATTCGCCGTACCAGGAGGCTGTCCCAACTTGATACGGTTGGTTTCTAATGTTGAGGTTGCGGTTTTCGGGTTTGGCTGGAACTGCCCTAGTTTGGGCTGAACTGGCCTCCGAGTTGTTCGGTCCCTGAGCCGCTCCCAGTCCGACGACCAAAAAAGCGATCATCAGTCCATGAGCTATACGTCCACGCATTCAGTTCTCCTCGCATACTCAAAAGTCGTCCTAGCTAGGCTGTGTTGGTTAAGGTTATGTAAATGGTAGGGGGCTGGGAGGGGCTTGTCAACCCGAAAGTGCATGGCCTATGGTGACGTGATAGTTATCGATATCTCACGTAACTTGTTGTTAATCATGAGTAATCGGCAACAAGTCATTCAAAACAATTAGGTTACATGTTTATCATATGGTAAATACTCAGAAGGGTGTAGTCGGGTAGAATTTTCATCCTCAATAGATTCAACGACTTACGGGGAATTCTTTCTAAGTTGTTTACGGAGAGCATTTTAGGTACAAGGTTGCATATAGTAAGCCTTATTTTTTTCGAGGATCATGGCCGAAAAACCACCCGTCGTGCTGACCATCGCCGGTTTTGACCCGTCGTCCGGAGCGGGCGTGACGGCCGACATTAAGACCATCGCCGCCCACGGCTGCTACGGAGTGGCCTGCATTACCGCCCTGACGGTGCAGTCGACCGCCGGGGTTCGCCGGGTGGAGGCCTTGGAGCCGGGTCTGGTCTATGAGACCCTGGAGGAGCTTGCCGCCGATATTCCCATCGCAGCCGTCCACATCGGGATGCTGGGTACCGGGAAGGTGGTCAAAGCTGTGGCGGAGTTCCTTGGCCGGAGGTGGGGAAAGGCTGGGCGACCTGACAGGCTGCCCAACGTCGTCCTTGATCCGATCCTGAGGTCTTCTTCGGGTGCGGACCTGCTGGACGCGGCCGGAACCAGGCTGCTGATCGAGAAGCTTATCCCGCTTGCCGATGTGATTACTCCGAATGTGGAGGAGGCTGCAGTCCTCACCGGGTTGAAGGTGACCGATCTCGACGAAATGAGGGCGGCGGCGGCGAAGCTGCATCAGATGGGCTCGACGGCCGTGGTGATCACCGGCGGGCATCTGGAGAAGGCGACCGATCTGTTGAGTTTCACCACGAAGAGCGGAGTCGAGGAAGAAGTATTCAAGGCGGAGCGGCAGCGCTCGAACTCTACTCACGGCACGGGTTGCGCCTTTGCTACGGCGATGGCATGCCATCTGGCGCTGGATCGCGGATTAGCCGAAGCTGCCTTGCTGGCGAAGACCTTTGTGACTGCGGCGATTGCCGCCGGACATCCGCTGGGGCACGGAACCGGACCGGTTCATCATCTCTATCGCATGAATCAGCAGCGGCGGGCGGCGGGTACGGGAAGCGAGTCGTAAAGGTCGGGGCGGCAATTCGCGGCGAGTTCCAAGGTTCCGAACTCCTGGATCCCGAGTTCTTAGATCTAGTTAGATCGTCTTTCCTTTGGGTCGGAGGGTGAGCTCGACAGCCGGCGGGACGCCGACGCTACTCGTGGTCTGCGGGCTTCTTCAGCAGAATTCCGGCTACAAACGATGCGGTTGCGGCCAGCAGCCATTCGATCCGCCACATCTGGATGGCCTGGAACTCTGCCAGATTCGATGCACGATAAAAGAGGCTCACGCCGATTGCTCCCACCACACAGCCGAGGCCGATCATGAAGGCGATGAGCGAGGCAGTGGGCAGACCGATCCAGCGCTTGATCTCATGGAAATGCAGATAGTGCAGCCAGTCAGGAAAGGAAATCTCCTGCCAAGCGGCGGCGATCAAGCGCATTGACGACCGGAAGCCAGTGCCCACCCGCGCCACGTCTGGGCGAACTGGCCACTCATGATAGTAGGCTCCGCGCTGGCGTGCATGGTCGGACGGCTGAGCCCGCAGGCATGGCAGAACCTGGCTCCGATCATGAACTCGGTGCCGCAATCGGCACAGGCATCCGCCAATCCGGGGCCGCAGCCGGGGGAGCTGCGACCGCCGGTGGTTCTAGCACGAGCGGGGACCGCCAAAACTCCTGCGGAGCATCTTGAACAACTTCTGCCATAGGTAGGAAACGTCTAATTTCTGAAAGGCAAGCCGACAACCAAAGCGCATCGTCGACTAAGGTGTTTTCAAGTCAAATACTTGCAACTTTTCCCCCATGGTGTTGCAAGTAAGTCCCGCGCAATTATTACCCGCAAACCCGTAAAGATGCCCCAGTACCTTGGTTTTTTCCGGTCTGGTTGGGCGGATTATAGGGTTCAAGTCGTACAATGTTTCGAGAAATTGTTAGGTTCGCCCGATGACATTTTTGGTTCGTCCCGTGCTCGGGAAAATTCGGTTAGACTAAAGTTCAAAGGCTAACGGTCGGGATGCAGTCGAGTCTGATAGTGAAACGGAGGGACGGTGGGGAGGCGGTGTTCTGCCTCGTCATCCTTTTTGTCTTTTGCCTGTTATGTTGCCTGTTATGTTCCGCGGTCGCTCAAGCCGGGCCGGGAAGAGGCTCTCGCATCGGCCGCGGCTGCCCCTCCGGAACACGATCCGCTGGTCGAGGCCGCTTTTGACCATTTTTATAACCTCGAATTACGACCGGGCGATCCAGGAGTTCGAGAAGGTGCTGGATCGGCATCCGGGCGACCCCTCGGCGGTAAACCACCTGCTGACCACGGTTCTGATGCGCGAGCTTTACCGCATGGGCGCGATGAACAGCGGCGAGTATGCCAACGACAGCTTTATCGGCGAGGCGCATCGAACTGCCGATCCCAAGGTTACGGAGCGGATCAAACAGTTGGTGGAGCGCGCCGAAGGCCTGGAAGAGCAGCAACTCAAGGTGAATCCCAACAACGTGGACGCGCTCTACGCGCGCGGCGTCACGCGTGCGCAATTCGCGCTTTATACCGGCTTGCTAGAGCGCGCCTGGTTTTCCGCGCTGCGCAATGCCGTGGGTGCGCGCCGCGATCACGAACGCGTTCTGGAACTCGACCCCCACTACGTGGATGCCAAGCTGGTGGTGGGCACGCACAACTATGTGATGGGCAGCCTGCCCTGGAGCGTGAAGGTGGCTGTGGCGCTGGTGGGGCTGAGCGGGACAAAAGAAAAGGGGCTCGAATACCTGCGCGAGGTGGCCGACAGCAACGGAGAAAACAGCGTGGATGCCAAGGTGGTGCTGAGCCTCTTCCTGCGGCGCGAGCATCGCTACGATGAAGCGCGCGTGCTTATGCACGATCTGGCGGCGCGGTATCCCAGGAATTATTTGTTTCCGCTGGAGGAAGCCAATCTGCTGCGCGCCAGCGGCCATGCGCCGGAGGCCGCGGCAGGCTATCGCCAGGTTTGGCAGAATGGGCGGGAAGGGAAGTACGGCAACCTGCACTACGAGATGGCGGCGTGGGGTCTGGGTGAGCTGCTGCGCAGCCAGAAAGATTACGCCGGAGCCGCGGCCGCGTATGAACATGGTGGGCCAGGCTCCGGAACCCGATCCTGAGACGCTGCAGAAGGCCAACCTGGCTGCCGGCGAAATGTACGACCTGCTGCAGAAGCGCGATCTGGCGATGAAGAAGTATGAGACTGTGCTGGCCGAAAACGGCGCCACTCCTCCCGCGGAAAAGGCCCGGGAGCATATCAGGGAAGCGTACCGGGAGTGAGCGGGATCGCAGCGCGTCAGGCTGCGTGCACGACCTGCAGTCCCAGCTACCGTCTCAAAGGATCGAAATCGTGGTCGCGGTGCAAAAGTTCGTGCTTGGCCTGCAAACAGAACGTGGCAATCAGACAATCGATGGTCTTGCGAACGGTGTAGCCCGTGCGCGCAGGTCGCGATAATTTTGGGCTGCAGCGACAGCAAGCCACTGCCTCCGGTCTGAAAAACCTGAAACTTCAAGAGTTCGGACTGCGGCTCGCGAAAACGCATTTTGGTCCCGAATGCCTTGCAGCACTTCACAAAGGATGAGGTCTGTTAGCCCGAGCCGCTGCCGCTGCAGTTCACGGTCCAGCCAACGCGTTTCCGGGTTTTCTGCTGCCGCGCAGATAGTCGATCCACACGGTGGTGTCGACAATGACCACTGGATCGGTTACTCCCCAACCCGCGCCGAGCGTGACTGGTTGAGGTCACCATCCCAATCTATTTTTCCCCGGAGCCGGCGAATCGCGCCTTGGGAGTGCGTGTCCGCCAGCAACCGCAGCCCGGCTTCCACGGCGGCTTTCTTAGTGGGAGCACCGCTGTAGCCGCATTGCCTGGCGCATCAAGCGGTCGTCGATATCAATGTTTGTGCGCATGTTGACATCTCCGATGTGTAAGTATTGCATATTTATGTGTATTGAACAAGCGCCGAGACGAACCGTTTTCGTCCTATTTACGCTGCCTTGGAACTTTCCGTCTAGAATTGCGTATTGTTTTATAGAGGTCGTCTTGGAGGCAGAGTCATGTATTGCAACTATTGCGGCAAAGTGATTCAGGACGATGCGGCGGTTTGTGCTTATTGCGGTACTCGCGTGGGAGCATCGGTCGCGCGCAAGCGGCTGGTGCGGCCCCGGCAGGGACGGAAGATCGCGGGGGTCTGCATCGGGTTCGCCGAGTACTTCGACATCGACGTTACCGTGGTACGGCTGGTGTGGCTGCTCGCGTCATGCCTGACCGGCGTTGGGCTGCTCGCCTATCCCATCGCGTGGATCGTGATGCCGGAAGAGCCTTTGCTAGTTGACGGCGCCGGCGGGCGCGCAGCGCGCGGCGAATCCGTAGGCGAATCCATAAACCCCGGCATGGGACGCGATGCGCCGCGGTGTGATTAAATTCCCTGATGCACAGTATCGCCCTTCGGCAAATCAGAAGCGGCGACGCCGAGATCGTCTATCGCGTGCTGGGTGAAGGCCCTCCCGTAGTTCTGCTGCATCCCTTTCCTGCGAATCATGAATTCTGGCTGCCAGTGGCTCGAGGAGCTGGCCACGCGCTACCGCATCATTTTGCCGGATCTGCGCGGGCACGGAGATTCTGGCGTGGGCGAGGGCCCAGCCACCATGGAGAAGCACGCCGGCGACATTGCCCGCGTGATGGATGATGCCGATATCGGCCGCGCTCCGCTGATTGGGGTCTCGATCGGCGGATATGCACTGTTCGAATTCTGGCGGAGGCATCGCGGACGCGTGGCTGGGCTCGGTCTTTGCAATACGAAGGCGACCGGCCGATTCCGCCGAAGCCCGCGCCGGACGCCTGCAGGCCGCAAACGACGTGCTCGAGCGCGGCACCGAACCGTTTTTCGAAAGCATGATTCCCCGTCTGCTGGGCAAGACCACGCGCGAGACGCGGCCTGATCTGGTTGACGGCGCGCTGCGCATGATGCGGAAGATGTCTCCCGAAGATGTGGCGCAAGTGCAGCGCGGCATGGCCGAGCGTCCGGATTCCGTGGATACATTGAAGACCATCAATGTGCCTACGCTGCTCGTAACCGGAGATGAAGATATCCTGACCGGCGTGAACGAAGCCGAACTGATGCGCCAGCACATTTCCGGCAGCCAGTTGCGCGTTATTCCGAAAGCCGGCCATTACTCGCCGTGGGAGCAGCCTGAGGAAGCGGCCAAGCTGTTGCGTCAATTTCTGGAGCGGCTTTAGGAACAAGTGCTTTCCGAGTCGCGGCCTGGGCTAGAATCAGGGCGCTATGAAGAAATCTTTTGCAGTGCTTGTTCTCGGGATATCGGCGATCTCTATCTCTGCCTACGCGCGAGGCCCCACCGTCGCTCGTCCGCGCATACTGGGTATCGATCACGTTTCGTTCTACACCACAACCTCGATGGCGTGAAGGCGCTCTACAGCGGCACGCTTGGGCTTGCTTCCGCAGCACCGGTGGAGTCTGGCGGGCTTGTGAGATACATGGTGGGCAGGCAGTGGATCGGCTACAGCGCCGCGCCCGATCCCAAAGCGACCGACCGGATGGATCACGTTGCGTTCACCACAGACAACGTCGCGGCGCTGCGCAGGTATCTGATTGCGAAGGGCCTGAAAGTGCCCGCGGTCGAGGGGCATGCGGACCACAGCCTGAGCTTCACCATGGCAGACCCGGAGGGCCATCGCATCGAGTTTGTCGAGCGTGACAAGTCTGAAGCGCCGCTCCAACGACCGATTCCGCGGTTTCGCGCCACATGATTCACACCGGTTTCGTGGTTTATCACCGCGACGCCGAAGACCACTTCTATCGCGATATTCTCGGGTTCCGGCTTTACTGGCATGGCCACGATAAGCCGGGCACGACGGATGACTGGGTGGCGATGCAGGTTCCGGATGGCACCGACTGGCTGGAATATATGCTGAACCAGCCCGAACACATGGACCTGCAACTCACAGGCGTGATGAATCACATCTCGCTGGGAGTCGCCGACATGAAGAAGGCACAGTCGATCATGGAATCGCATGGCTGGAAGCCGCATGGCGACGAAGAAGCGGAGATCGGCAAAGACGGCAAATGGCAGCTCGACGTGTTTGATCCTGATTTCTCGCGGGTGGAACTGATGGAGTTTAAACCCACGCAGAAGCCATGCTGCAACGATTTCACCGGGCCGCATCCGACGGAGTGAGCGTGGTCTTACGTTTTGAGTCTACTTTGAGGAAGATCCGCTTTCTCCAGAGGAACCACAGCAGAATCCAGCAGAAAAGAACAGCACCGAGCGAGTAGATGAGCGAAGCATTGGCTGGGCTCGCGCCTAGAGACACCAGCCTCGCCTGCGCCGCGTCATGCCACATCACCGGACCATTGGGGCCCTTCACCGTGAAGGAGTAACCGGGACCGTACACGAATGAGTCGGCCACGAATCCGGCAATCGCATTCATTCCGAAGACCAGAATCGGCATGGTCCAGGCGCCGCGCCACTTTTTGATTTCCAGCATCCAGTAGAGCAAGGCGAGGAAGACCAGCGCGAAGCCGCCGCTGAAGAGCACGAACGAACTGGTCCAGAGATTCTTATTGATCGGGAACCAGAGATTCCAAACCTCACCTGCCACCAGGCCGAGAATCCCAACGCACAGCATGCGGAGGGCCTTGGCGCCCGGGCTTCTCTGCGATTGCAGCCAATAGCCGGTGAGCACGCCGATCAATGTGGTTGCAATTGCCGGGATGGTGCTGAGGATTCCTTCGGGGTCGCGGGTTCCGTTGTAAAGATGTCCCATGAAGAGCTTGCGATCGAGCCAGGCGGCGAGGTTGCGATCCGGGATCCATGAATGGGATGTCGCGGCCGGGCACTCCAAAGCCGGGAACCGGGGCGAAACGCAGCAGGGCCCAGTAGCCGAGCAGACAGACGCACATGGCGATCAAAGCTCCGCGGCGGTTTGACCACAGAACCAGAATTGCCGCCGCGAAATAGCAGAGAGCGATGCGCTGGGTCACGCCTTCGAAGCGCCAGGTGTGCACGTCCAGACCGATGATGGGAGAGGCATTCACGAAAAGGCCGATCGCGATCAGGATGAGGCTGCGCTTGAAGGCGTGCCACAAGATCTGTTCTCGCGATTCGCCGCGCCGCAGGCGGGCGGCAAACGAGTACACCATCGAGATGCCAACCAGAAACAGGAAAGACGGGAAGATGAAGTCGGCGCAGGTCCAGCCGTTCCAATCGGCATGCTTGATCGGCCCGTAGGCCAGGTCGTCGCTGCCGGGGTTGTCGACCAGGATCATGCCCGCGACCGCGAGCCCGCGGTAGATGTCGAGGCACAGGAGGCGTTCGGAAGGCGCTTTGGCGGATCTGGATTCCGCGGTACTGGCAAGCGTTGGCGCAGCTGACATGTTGCGAACAATATAAGCGGGCAGGGAACGGCTGTCACTGTCGGACTGCGGCGCGATTTTGCCTGCTGAAAATTCAGTTCAAAACGAATGGCTTCGATACGCTGATTATCGGTTCAGAACAGTCAAGCAGCCGCGGCACGAGCGACCCGGCGATTTGCTACAATCCTCCCGGCATGATTGATACGGATTTGGTCGCAGCAAAGACTGTCGTGAATGCCAAGGGTGACGGCCCCACGGTGGACGTGAGCGGCGCGGCCGGGCCGCGTGTTTCTGCTGACCCTTGAGATTACGCAGATCATCGAACAGGAATCGCTCGACGTCAGCGTCTATGGCTCGGCGGACGGCGCCGCGTGGGGAGCGAAGCCGGTGGCCGCATTTCCGCAGAAGTTTTATCGTGGCGAGTCGCCTGCTGCTGCTCGATCTGACGGCGCATCCGGATGTGAAGTTCGTGCGCGCGCATTGGGACGTGGCGCGGTGGGGACGCGGCGTCGAGACCCCGATGTTTGAGTTTGGAGTGAGGCTGAAAGAAATTCCCGCGGACGTGCTGCGCGAGGCTTCGCGTGACGCCAAAGTGTTGCCTTAGGAATTCATCGCAGGAATTAACTGAAATGCGCAGACAGGTAGCTGGCGTGCTTTACGTGGTAGCGATGGCGGCCGTCATCGTTGGTGTAGATTTCGTGTTCTTTAGAAACCGGTTCTGGGAGCGGCTGACAGTGAATATTGGAATTGTCATGGTGTTCGCTGCTTTCTACTGGAGATTCCTCAAGCGTCCGTGAACGAGGCGCGACAGCGCAAGCCACAGCAACGAAAGTCTGCTGTGAATGGATGATTGCTGATGGTTGATTGAGACCGCGTCTGCCCGCAACCGGCGTTCCTTCCAACTGGCGTTCCTTCCTTCCGCTATATTGATCTCAGGATGAAAAGCGAGTCCCAGGTGATCGTGCGGCCGGCGCGGAACGTGCGCGGCAGCGTAAGTCTTCCGGGCGACAAATCCATTTCGCACCGCTACGCCATGCTGGCGGCGATCGCCGACGGGCCCTCGCGCCTCGAAAACTACTCGACCGGCGCCGATTGTGCCAGCACGCTCGGCTGCCTGCGTTCGCTGGGGGTGAAGTGGGAACGCAAAGATGGTCGACCTCGACAACGTCATCGAAGTGCAGGGAAGCGGGCTGTCGCTGACGGCTCCAAATGAGCCGCTGGATTGCGGAAACTCCGGTTCGACCATCCGCATGTTGAGCGGCATCGTTGCTGCGCAGAAGTTTTCAAGCGAGATGGCGGGCGATGAATCGCTCTCGCGCCGGCCCATGGAGCGGGTGATCACGCCGCTCACGGCCATGGGCGCGCAGATCATATCGCAAAACGGCCGTCCGCCATTGCGCATCACCGGCGCGAAGCTGAAAGGGATCGACTACAAGATGCCGGTAGCCAGCGCGCAGGTAAAGACGTGCCTGCTGTTTGCCGGGTTGCTGGCCGAAGGCGAAACGCGCATCGAAGAACCGCTGCGGACGCGTGATCACGGAGAAGTGGCGCTCCGGGCATTCGGCGCAGATCTTGAGTGCAAGGGGAACGAAGTCCGGATTCGCGGCGGCCAGCGTTTGCGCGGCATCGATGTGCGAATTGCGGGAGATATTTCCAGTGCTGCGTTCTTTCTTTGCGCCGCCGCTCTTTTTCCCGGTTCGCAATTGACTATCACCAGCCTGCTGATGAATCCGACGCGCGCGCGCCTGCTCGATATCCTCATGCAGATGGGGCTGCGCATTTCTGTTACCGAGCTGGAAGACGTCCATGGCGAGTTGGTGGGCACGCTGCAGGTCGAGGGTGCGCGGCTGAAAGGTACGACCATTGCCGGCGCCGATACGGCTGCGCTGATTGACGAGATTCCGGTGCTGGCCGCGATCGCTCCCTATACCGAGCAGGGAATCGAGGTGCGCGATGCGAAAGAGTTGCGGGTGAAGGAGTCAGACCGCATCGCATCGATTGCCACCAATCTTCGCGCCATGGGAGCCGCAGTGGAAGAACGCGAAGACGGCCTGAAGATTCCCGGCGGACAGTCGCTGCACGGCGCGGAGATCGAATCCTTCGGCGATCACCGGATCGCCATGGCCTTCAGCATCGCGGCTCTGCGCGCGCAGGGCGAGACCCTGATTCGCGGCAGCGAATGCGCAGCCATCTCCTATCCGGCATTCTTTTCCGCGCTGGAAAGCCTGGTCGAGCGCTGAGCAGTCTCCGCGCTTCAGTCCGCGAGTCCGCTTCCGCCAGTGCGCCAGATTCGCCGCCGATGCCCCGCAAGAGCGCACTGGGCGCAGGTATGGTAAAGTAGTGCCGCCCACGAATTGGCCAGGGCGTGGGGCTCTGGCGCCAATTCACTCGCCGCTTCGCAAAGGAGCCTGCCATGCCTACCCTCCGCGACCTTGTGAAAGACCGCAAAGTTTACTCCATCGACGCCGCACGCACCGTGCTGGAAGCGGCGCGCTTCATGATGGAACACAACATCGGCGCGCTGCCTGTGCTCCGCAACGGAGAACTCGCCGGCATCTTTTCCGAGCGCGACATCATGAACCGCGTGGTAGCCGCGGGCCGCACTCCCGGTCACACTGCCGTCTCTGAAGTGATGACCGCCAACCCACGCGCGGTCAATGTGGATGAGACCATCGAGGAATGTTTTTTCATCATGCACGAGTTCGGCTTCCGGCACCTGCCCATTGTGGAGGGCAAGGAATTGAAAGGGCTGGTTTCGCTGCGTGACATCGTCCTGCGCCAGGCGGCCGAACTCGAACGCCAGAAACGCCGGGCCTCCTGAGAGCGGGCTTCCGGTCTTAGCTTTTGGCCGAGCTGCCCCGGACCTCACTGCGGGCAGAGAACTAACAAAGAAAACACAGGAAAGTTCACGGCGTAACTCAGTTCGCCGTGTGGGCCGTCGTCACCGCCAGCGTGACGTGGCTACGTCGGGTTGGGAGGGACGTTGCTGGGCGCCGCGCCGTTTGCATCCGCGCCGGTCAGCGTGAAGGTGTAGGTATTCTTCGGAGTGATTTGGCCATTCAGGGCTTGAGTGCCGACATGGCCCCCGCAGGCCGGCAGCAACAATAAGCTTCCAGCGACCAACATTAAGAAAAATACGGCCAGCAGCTTTTTCCTGGAGCTGCGGGGTCGGCAGTGCTCCCACCAGCGCCAGCCCGGGAACGGCCAGCCAGAAGGCATAGAACATGCGAGGGTTCCACAACCTCGAGCTGGTTGACGTGCTCCGAAGGTCGGATGGTGAGGGTGGAAGTTGCTCCAGTGCTGCTGCTGATGTTGACCGTCGCAGGATCGAACGTGCAATAAGGCGCGGCGGTGACGATGGGAAAAACCGAAAGGCACGCGAGCGTGACTTGACCCGAGTAGCTGCCGATCGGCAGCACGGTCACGGTGGTGGTGGCGGAGCTTCCCGCAGGCAGAGGGCTCGGAATCGCGGTCGTGGGCGACACCGATAACGTGTAGTCCTCCGTCAAATCCGCCACGCTCAAGTACAGAATTTGACGGTTTGCGTGGTGGTGCCGCCCGTGCCCGTTACCGTGACCTGGTAAGTACCTGCCGCCGTGGCATCATTGCCCGTGCCCCCTGTGGTCGTAATCGTGAGCGCAGGACCGTCGGCAGGCGGGATCGCAGAGCCAGGACTGACCAGGCACTGCGGCAGATTCGTGGTGAACTGGTTCGAAGTTACGGCACAGCTCAACGAAACCGGTTCATCGAAGGTTCCGATGGGCTCAAGGTCGATGGTGGCTGTCGCGGATCCGCCAGGATCCACGCCTATTTTCGGCGTGAAGGGCGAGACTGACAGGGTGAACTGTTGCCCGTAAGCCAGCGACACAGATGCGGCGGAGAGCGCGAACAGCAACGACGCGAGAATGATTGGGCGTACAGCCTGCCTGAGATTCACCATGAGCGGATAAGAACTCACTACCTTCGATTCCTCCAACGGCGCAAAAGCTGCCTGAGCCGGCCCAAAACAATGCTGCCGGCTGATCAGCTGCAAAAGTGATGTAGATTACGACGAACCTCCAGCAGAGTTCGCCAGACAGAATCCCAGACAGAATCTTAGACTAGACTTGTCGATCCTGCCAACCGCCGGGCCAATCAGCGGGCCGGTACCAGTCCTTCCCGCGGGTCCCTTGCCGGACGCGCGCTCTTGACACCCGTCTCGCTCTCTGCTGTAGTGTCGGCCAACCTGCGCATTGAATTCAAGCGCGAGGGATGGACGGTTCCGGAATCCGGCAGCGCGGCGCTCCGGAGTTCGCTAAGCAGGCTCAAGAATTCAATGGTCACGATCCGCGATGTCGCGAAGGAGAGCGGGTTTTCCTCGACCACAGTGTCGATCGTCCTCAACGACGCCCCGCTGGCGCGCTACATTCCGGCGGTAACCAAGAAGCGCATTGAGCGCGCTGCTGAGAAACTTGGCTATCGTCCCAACCAGTTTGCCCGCGCGCTGCGCAGCAAGCGCAGCCACACCGTCGGAGTCATGGTCTTCGACATGACCGATCCCTACTGCACGCTGGTGTTGCGCGGCATTGAGAACACGCTCTACCAGGCTTCATACCTGCCCATCCTGACCGACGTGCATAACGAGCGCAGCCGCTTCGAGCGTTATCTCGAAATGCTTCTCGATCGCCGGGTGGAAGGACTGGTCGTGCTTGCCAACTGGCTTTTTCTCGATATCAACCTGCTCGCTGATCTGGAAAAGAGCAGCATCCCCACGGCGATTATCGGCTGCGAATTGAAAGGCGACGCGATGAGTTCGGTCATCGTCGACAACGAGGTCGGCGGCTATCTCGCGCTTGAGCATCTGCACTCGCTCGGTCATCGCGAGATCGCTTTTATCCGCGGACCGAAAACTTTGGGTGACAGTTCACCACGTTGGCGCGGCATTCGCAATAGCGCCAAGGAACGCTGCCTTGAACTCGATCCCCGTCTCATCGTCGATCTGCCCGAGTCGCGCGATCCGCTTTCCAGCTTTGAAGCGGGGAAAAAACTCACCGAGGACCTGCTCAAGCGGAAGCGGCCGTTCACGGCAATTCTTGCCTTCGACGATATGACTGCCTTCGGTGCCATGCGCGCCCTGGGCAACGGAGGCCTGCGCGTGCCCGAGCACTGTTCCGTGATTGGCTTCGATGATGTCGCCGCCTCGGCTCTCTGTACTCCGCCGCTCACGACCATCCGGCAGCCTATGGAAGCGATGGGAGCGGGCGCGGTGGGGATTGTGCTCGAAGGCATCAACTTGGTACTTGAAAAGCGGGAGGTCGCCGCTCACCATCGGAAGGTAGCGCCCGAATTGGTGGCGCGGGAGTCGACTCGGAGCCTGCCGTAGGTGGTTTGGACATGCGGCAGGAAAGCAGTTTTGCCAAGTCGAGCTGGTTCGCAGCGGGCGCATCACGTGCTTTTTTCTTGACATAAGATGGCCAATAAACGCACTATTCATACGATTTAATATGCGGTCTCGGGGTCTCAGCCCACCCGCAGTTGCCTTAACGGATGATTAAGGAATTTGTTGCCATACTGCTGATGCAGAGCATGGACTGGGGAGAGACCTGCCTTTTTGTCGTGCAGAGGAAGAGAAGCCTGACTATGAAATCTGATCGTGCCATATTGCCGATGATCCTGTTGGTACCGGGAGGTCGTTCATGAAAAGCAGAAATGCAATTGCGAAGATCGTGCGGAATTTTCTTTCTGTTTCTATGGTTTGCATCTGCGCGGCCTCCCTGGCGCTCGCCCAGGCCGGGCGCGGAAGCGTCAGCGGCCTGGTCACCGATCCAGCCGGCGCCGTCGTTGCCGGAGCTAAGGTGGTCCTGCTGAACCAGGCTACTGGAGTGGCGCAGCACACCGTCACCAGCTCCGGGGGACTCTACACCTTCATTTCTCTCAACCCCGGTGTCTATCAAGTCACCGCCAGCCAGAAGGGTTTTAAGAACATCGCCCAGGACAAAGTCACGGTCACCGTCGATCAGGTTACCGAGGTCAACATCACGCTGCAGGTCGGGGCTATATCCGAAACCATCGAAGTCACACAGGGAATCCAACTGGTTGAGCCCAGCAACTCTACCGTCGGCCAGTTGATTGAGTCCGCCACCATCGACCGGGTGCCTCTGGTGTCGCGCAACGTTTACGATCTCATCCAGTTGAGTGCGGGCGTGAATGCAGTCAACGGCTCACCCAACTCGAGCGACTCGATGCAGACCGTTCAGAACATTTCGATCGGCCGCCCGGGTGTCGATGTCTCTGCCGACACGATCAACGGCTCGCTCGTCGGGTCCGTTTACTACATGATCGATGGGGCCCCGATTGGCATCGCCGAGAACAATTCCGCCGCGATTATTCCAGCGATGAATGTGCCCGAGGATGGTGTCGACGAGGTTCGGGTCGAGACCCAGAACACGCCCGCATCTTATCTGAGTGGCGGGGCGGGAGTTATCAGCCTGGTCACCAAATCGGGTACGAACAAGTTCCATGGCGACGGCTTCGGTGTATTCCGGCCCGACATCCTGGCGGCTAACGACTATTTCAACAAGCAGAGTCAGATCCAGAACGGGGAGTCCAATACTCCACCCGCATTCCACCGTTATCAGGAGGGCGGCGCAATCGGCGGACCCATCAAGAAGGACAAACTGTTCTTCTTCGCCGACTATGAGGACACGCAGCAGGTACAACTCGAGGGCCTCAAGACCTACTCGGTTCCCACCAGCGCCGAGAGGACCGGCGACTTCTCGGCCCTGCTTAACAATCTGGACAGCAACGGTAATCCTGCTCCAGTTGTTATCTACGATCCGACCAAGCCCGATAACCCAGACGGGACGCGGCAGCCATTTCCCGGAAATATAATCCCCAACCCCAATCCCATCGGCTTGCTGTTTCTGGGGAATATGCCGAAATGCAACTATCCCAATCCTGCGACCTGCGATCAGGCGACCAGCGATGTCAATCCCAACTTCGCCCTGCCGGGCTTGGATCCGTTCAACGCACACCGATTCGATGTTCGTGTGGATTGGGTTGCGAGCGAAAAGCAGAGGGTCTTCACTAGGTTTTCCTACGACAAATTGAAGTTCTCTACCGCCAACGTCTTTCCGAGTCCCGGGTGGGACCCCGATTATGCTCTGAACACTACGAACGGACGAAATGCCCTGGTGGCAGACGACATAACCCTGAACTCCTCTACCGTTCTAAACTTGCGCTACTCGTTTACCCGGCATTACGAGAAACAGGGCGGTCCACCTTCGTTACTGAATACCGACATTACCGATCTCGGTAACGTGAACGGTACTCCGGTTGGTTTTCCGGCCTCACTGGCGGCGGAACAGGTCTTCAAACAGCTTCCCTTTATTATTTTTGGCGACGTAGGCGGGGGCGTCGGTGGCACGGCCGATTACAACAATTTCGTCTATGCCAGTGAGAACAGCGATGCCAATGCCACCATCACAAAAATCCATGGCAAGCACGAAATCTCGTTCGGCTTCGAATGGATGAAGCGCTACCTCAACGTCGGCCAACCACCAGCGCCGGCCGGGTCTTACCTCTTTGACGTCACTGCAACAGAACAGTCCGTCCCCAATCCCAACGGTAGTGGCAGTGACTATGCCTCGACACTCATCGGCATGGGAACAACCCCCGGCAACGAGTCGAGTGATTATCCCAATTTCACCAAAGACGTCTTCGCCGCCGAATCCAACCCCTACTACGCGGCGTTCGTCGAAGATACGTATCACGCCACGGAGAAGTTGACCATTACTGCAGGCCTGCGCTGGGATATCTTCGGTGGGCGCAACGAGCGTTTCAACCGCCAGGAGTACTTCGATCCCAACGCGACCAACAGTTTGAATGGCGACTCCTACACGGGGGCTGAAATCTATGTCAACAGTGGCAGCCGTTCCCCATATACCACGAACCTGCATGATTTTGGGCCTCGTCTGGCGTTCGCTTACCAGCCTGTGACGCATTTTGTGGTGCGCGCTGGCGCAGGGATCTATTACGGGCCGAGTACCCACAACGTTGGTGCTCCAGGCATGAACACCGATGGATTCTCTTCGCAGTCGACGTGGTTGGGAACCTGCTATAACGGCGCGGACCAAAACACCATCTTCACCAGCGCCAACTGCGGAACGAATGCAGGAAGTCCAACAGATGTTTTCGATGGCCCTTATTCTTTGAGCAACCCCTTCCCTGTACCTCCTGGCACACCCGGAGGAATCGTGCCGATTTTCACCGCACCGCCGACGGGTCTGGCTAATAATTTGGGAACGACCCTACATTCCGTGCTGCGTTCGCAGCGCACGCCCGCTACCTACAATTACAACTTCGACCTGGAGTATGAGTTGCCACACCAGGTGGTCGTCAGCGCCGCCTATGTAGGCAGCCGTGGGCTCTTCATGCCCCTCGGGAATGTTGACCTGAATCAACCCGACTTGGGCACGATCGCACGGAACGGTGCGGCGCTGTGCATCACGAATGATCCGAGCTGCAGCACGGCACCCAACCCTTATGCTGCCCTTCCCGGTGCATTCAACGGTTACGCGACGGTACCGTTGTGGTTTACGCTCCAGCAATTCCCGCAGTTCGGCGACGGCTCTTACGGCGGTGGCGGTGTGATCATCAGCGGCTATGATGCAGGCGACTCCGAGTACAACTCTTTGCAGACCAAAGTGCAAAAGAGGTTGACCGGCCACTTCACCACTCTCGCTACGTTTACCTGGAGCAAGCTGATGACTGACGACGGAAATCCTCCTCTTGGTTTCGTCGGCACTCATAACGGTGCGGCCCAGGATTGGAGAGATCTGTCGTATGAGCATTCGGTCAGCCCGCAGGACCTGAAGTTCTCGTTCACAGGGCAGGCGTCCTACGATTTGCCGGTGGGCCAAGGGCGGGCAGTCAATCTGAACGGTGCAGGGAACGCGATTCTGGGTGGCTGGACGGTGAACGGGATTCTTTATCTCAGCGACGGTGTTCCTATCGCTTCACCGCTTTCGGGAACAGCCTTGTCGCCCTTCACTCAGCGCGCCGACGAGGTCTGCAATCCCGCAGCGGCCGCTCCGCATACTGCGAATAACTGGTTCAACATTAATTGTTTTGTTCAGCCGGGAACCGAGAACGGAGGCGCGCCCAATCCCTACATTCCGGGAACCGCGCCCGCCTATCTCTCCAACGTGCGCACGAGGGGAGCGCGCGATTTGGACCTCTCCATTTACAAGACGTTCAAGCTCACTGAAACGAAAGCGCTGCGCTTCGACATCTCCGGGTACAACATGACCAACTTTGCACAGTATGGCTACCCCAACGTGATCAGCGTTGTCACCAACCAGCAGCCGGGGCAGAACTTTGGATTGATCACAGGTAACGTCAACACTCCGCGCCAGTTCCAGTTCGGAGCGAGATTTACGTTCTGATTTCAGCTGCAGGGTTTGAACTGCAGATTTCAGCTGCGAGAAAAATCCCGGCCAGAACGGCCGGGATTTCTTGTTCCAAAGCGAGCCTCGAGCCGCTTACTCCACCTGCACATGCTGCGGGGCTGCCACGGCTTCCAATGCATGCTCCAGATCGGCGATCAGGTCGTCGGCGTTCTCGATGCCTACCGAGAGCCGGATCATTTGTTCGGTGACGCCCATCCTGGCGCGGGTTTCGGCTGGAATCATGGCGTGAGAGGTTAATACTGGAATCGACGCCAGGGATTCCACTCCCCCGAGGCTCGTCGCCAGTGTGAACAGGCGCATGGCTTCGCTTACGCGGCGCGCGTCTTCGCCTGTGCCCTCGACCTCAAACGTGACCACGCCGCCGCCCCCGCTCATCTGCTGGCGGGCTATGGCGTACTGCGGATGGCTATCGAGGAACGGATAATGCACGCTTCGCACCTTGGCGTGTTCCGAGAGGAACTCGGCGACGCGCAGGGCATTCTCATTCTGCCGCGCCACGCGCACTGCGAGCGTCTTCAAGCCCCGCAGGAGCACCCATGAGGCGTGGGGATCCATGCAGTTGCCGAGCGTTGTCCGCGTATCCCAGATTGTTTTGATCAGCTCATGCCGACCAGCCATGGCGCCACAGAGCAGATCGGAATGGCCGGCCAGATACTTGGTCCCGGAATGCATGATCAGATCGATGCCGAACTCTGCGGGCTGCTGGTTGATGGGCGTGCCGAAGGTGGCATCGATCATGCTGAGCAGCTTGTGTTGCCGAGCCACGGCGGCGACTTTCTTGAAATCAACCACGCGCAAGGTGGGGTTGGTCGGCGACTCGAGGTAAAGCAGCTTTGTGTTGGGACGAATCGCCCGCGCGTGCTGGTCATAATCTGTGGTGTCGACGAAAGTGGTTTCGATACCCATCTTCGGCAGCCACTGCGAAAGGAATTTGTTTACGCCGCCATAAATATCGCGCTGCGCCACGACGTGGTCGCCGCTTTTGAGCAGAGCCATGATCGTGGTTGTGACTGCGCCCATGCCGGAGGCGAAGGTTAGCGCGGCATCCATGCCTTCCAACTCGGCGATTGTTTGTTCAGCGACCGTATTCGTTGGATTGCCATAACGAGTGTAGTAATGGTCGCTGCCCGTGAGTCGAACCTGCTCTTCGTTGTCGGTCACCTGGAACGTGGAAGTCTGATAGATGGGCGTACCCAGCGGAGCGTTTTTCTTCTCCAGGTCCGCCGCGCCGCGCACCGCCCTGGTTTCGGAGTGTTGCGACTGCCGTTTCATGGATACCTCGTTCCCTGCCAAGACTAATTGCCCGCGAGCACTCTCGCAAGCCGCGTCCATTCTGGGGCACCGTTTATAATTCCGGTTCCATGGATCTGGGCCTGAAAAATCGAGTCGCACTGGTTGCCGCTTCCAGTCAGGGGATTGGCCGCGCTACGGCGGAAGCATTCGCCGCCGAGGGCTGCCGCGTCGCCATGTGCGCCCGCAACCCGCAGACCTTGCAGGCCGCAGCGGAGAAGATCAGAAAGCAGCACGGAGCTGAAGTTCTTGCCGAAGCTTTCGATGTTAGCGATCGCTGCGGCCGTCAGCGGCTTCGTCGCCGCCGTGGCTGCGAAATTCGGCAGCGTCGACATTTGCGTGACCAATGCCGGAGGCCCGCCGGCCAAGGGTTTTCTCGCTGCCACGCTCGAAGAATGGCAACGCGCCCTCGACCTGAACTTCCTCAGCACGGTTTATTTCGCGCGCGAAGTTATTCCCCACATGCAGCGGAAACGCTGGGGCCGCATCGTCACCATCACTTCGATCACCACCAAACAGCCGGTCACTGATCTTGTGCTCTCGAATGCGGTACGGGCGGCTGTGGTTGGTTTGGTCAAGAGCCTGGCCAACGAGTTTGGCAAAGATGGAATCCTGGTCAACAATGTTGGTCCCGGCTTCACGGCAACCGACCGGCTGAAGGAGCTCGCGAAAGCCCGCGCATCGGCTTCAGGCAAGAGCGAGCAGCAGATTTCTGAGGGCTGGGCTGCAGACGCTCCACTGCAGCGGCTGGGCGAGCCCCGCGAAGTCGCTGAGACCATCGTGTGGCTTGCGTCGGAGCGGGCCTCCTACATCACTGGCCAGACCGTGCTGGTCGATGGTGGCATGTACAAAGGGCTTATAGATTCTGGGAGGCTGCTTGCTACGGATTGTTTCCCGTACAATCAGGAAACGGTTATCACTCTATGGCAAAGAAACTGAAGAACCGGACGACTGCCGCCGGCAGGAAAGCAAAAAATACGCGCTCTCACTCCCGTGCTCAGCGCGCCGTCACCAAACACGCGGCCAGCAGGATCGAACTGCAACACATTCCCTGGCACATGATCCCGCTCGAGGACCTGAAGCCTCTTCTGCAGCGCCAGTTCGTGGTCGGTCAGGAAATAATGCTGGCGCGGGTGCTGCTGAAGAAAGGCTGCATCGTACCCGAGCACAGCCATCACAACGAACAACTCACCTACATTCTCGAAGGCGCGTTGAAGTTCTCGATCGATGGACGGGAAATCGTGGTTCATGCCGGCGAAGTGCTCTGCATTCCGGCGAACATGCCGCACCAAGCTGAGGCGCTCGAAGACACGGTCGACCTCGACGTATTCAATCCTCCGCGCGCTGATTGGATCAATAAGACCGACCAATATCTTCGAGGGCGGAAATAATTCTTCATTCCATGCCTCCCTCCGCCACTTCTGAAAAAGGCTCTGCCCCCGGCCAGGCCACGTTTCGTTTCCGCTGCATCGGGTGCGGTTCGGTCAACGCCTCAGCCGCGCAGGATTTCCGCTGCTCGGACTGCGGCAACCTGCTTGAGATCACCGATTCGTCCTGGAACTCACGAAACCCCATCGCTCTGAAGACCTTGTGGCGGGAACGCCGTACATTAAACGAAGCGATCGACCTGAGCGGCGTGTGGCGATTCCGGGAGTTCTTGCCCACGCCACAATCCGAGCAGGAAATCGTCACCTTGCGCGAAGGCAACACTCCTCTCTACGAACTTCCGCAATCCTCGCGCGTCACCGGAGTGCCACACCTTTACGCCAAACATCAGGGCCTGAACCCGACCGGCTCGTTCAAAGACGCCGGGCATGACGGTCGCCGCCACCTTCGCCCGCCAAGCCGGATACCGCTGGGTAGCCTGCGCCTCCACTGGCAACACCTCGGCATCCATGGCGGCATACGCCGCGCGCGGCGGCATGCGCAGCCTGGTTCTGGTGCCCGAAGGCAAAATCTCCTGGAGCAAACTCTCGCAGGCCCTCGATTACGGAGCGCTCACCTGCCAACTCCGCACCGACTTCGACGGCTGTCTCCGCCTGCTGCAGGAACTCGTCCGGAAAGCCCCGGTCTACCAGTTAAATTCCATCAACCCGTTTCGCCTTGAAGGGCAGAAAACTCTCACTTTCGAATTGCTTGAGCAACTCGACTGGGAGCCGCCCGACCACATCATCGTGCCCGGAGGTAATCTCGGAAACAGTTCCGCGATCGGCAAAGCATTGCTCGAAATGCGAGGCGTCGGCTTGATTACCCGCTTGCCGAAGGTGTCGGTGATTCAAGCGGAGGGCGCCAATGCTCTGGTTCGCACCTTGCGCGAGACTCGAGGGCAAGCGTCTGGTCAGCATGCAGCCAGAGACTCGGGCCACGGCGATCCGCATCGGCAACCCCGCTTCGTGGGAAAAGGCGGTAAAGGTTCTTCAGGCCACGGGCGGCGCGTGCGAACAGGTGAGCGAACTCGAGATCGCACAGGCTAAAGCCGAAATCGGCGCCGAAGGCATTGGCTGCGAGCCCGCCTCTGCCGTGACTCTGGCCGGCTTGAAGAAATTGCTGCGGCAGGGTTTCGTGAAGTCCGAGGAAACCGTGGTGCTGGTTCTCACTGGAAACCTGCTCAAGGATCCCGACTACACCATGGAGTTCCACCGCGGCGATTTATTTAAGGGCACGGCGCTCGAGCAGGAGAGCGCGAAGCTGAATTCCTTCCGCCACCCTCCCGTCGTTCTCGATGCTACGCTGGACGCCGTGATCAAGACTCTGGAGCAGTCCGAAAAATCCAACCCCACGCACCCGGATGAGTAATAAAAGAGGAATGTCTAAGAAAAGCAAGAGCAAGAAGAAGACCCGCCGACGCAGCCGCGCTGCATCTCGCGCTTCCGGCCACGTCCGCCAATCTAGGCCCGGCCTTCGATGCCGCGGCCCTGGCGATGGATCTCTACATCACCATCGATGCTCGCCCGGCGCCGGCCTTCTCCATCACGGTCACCGGGCGCGACCAGGAAATCTGCCGCAACCTCGAGGATCACCTCATCCTCAGGACCTACAGTGAAATTCTGCAGGCGCAAGGCCAGAAAATCGTTCCTCTCTCACTCCGCATTAACAACGACATCCCGATCGGCAAAGGCTGCGGATCGTCTGCCGCCGCGCGCCTCGCCGGCATCGCCCTCGCCAATCACTTCGGCCATTTGCAGTGGACGAATTCCCAGATCATCGGCGAAGCCTCGCGCCGCGAGCACCATGCGGATAATGCCTCCGCCTGCTGGATGGGCGGTCTCACCATCGCTCGAATGTATGGGAAGGCCGAAGCCCAGGTGGTGTGCATCCGCCCGAAAGGGAAGTGGCCGCTTCTTCTTGCCATCCCCGATCAGGCCCTGTCGACGGAAGAAGCGCGCCGCGTGCTTCCGGCGCAGTATTCGCGCGCCGATGCTGTGGCGAACATTCAGAATTCCATGTTCCTGCTCGCAGCCTTCACGCAAGGCAATCACAAACTGCTTTCCGTCGCGCTCGAAGACCGCATCCACCAGCCTTACCGCGCTCCATTGTGCCCTTTGCTGCCATGCCTGCAGGAATTGAGCGGGAGACCGGGCATCCTAGGCGCAGCGCTCAGCGGCGCAGGCCCCTCGGTCATCGTTTTCCTAGATCCCGCTTCTCCTACCAAGAGAACGCGAACCTTAGTCGCCGCGCACCTTGCTGGCCGAGGATTGCACGCCGAACTGCTTCTCACTTCCATCACGCCGCGCGGTGGGCACCGCTGATCAGGATTTCTCCCTATACCACTAAAGTGCCATTTACAGGGGAGAGCCATGCCGGATAATTTTGCCGTTCCCCCCAAAGGCAAAGCTAAACCCGCAGCGCACGTGTTTGCGGCGTCATGTACGGCCAGGCTTTGTTGGAAGCTACGCTTCTAAGGGGTGAGTAGGAAGTCCAAAATGCACGGTCAAATCCAGCCGAGTCAAACCCAGCCGAGTCAAACCCAGCCGAGTCAAACCCAGCCGAGTCAAACCCAGTCAAATCAACCCCGGCCAACGATCGCGTCATCGCGCAGTATGCAGGTTCAACGGGAGATCCAGAATTTTCTTCAGGCTCTGGATTCCTATCCCGCCCGCGTCGCCCGGGAGCCCCGCCTCAGCTTTCACCAGCATCTATGCAGCGTATTCGCAGCGGCTCGCGACCATCGCCGCGACCCCCGCGCCGATCGCCCGTAATCAGGCCGACGCCCAATCTAGCGGCTGGCTGGAGGCACGATCCCATTCATGCGCAGATATTCCACCATCTGCCCGTAGTGGTTGGAAGCGTGGGCTGAGACGCTAGTGGCCAGGCTCAGGCGCGTCACCGTTCCTTCTCCAAACGGGCTCTTCATAGGTTCCACCAGGTTCTTTTCGTTGATGGTCAGGATCGCCTTGTGCACATAGGCAAAGGAATCTTTCAGGTAAGTCATGATCTCTGCTTTGGTCTTGAGCGATGCCGGCCCGGATTCATCGCCCACGTCCACCGGAACTTTTTCGCCCAGAATGGCCGCGCCGAACATGTAGTTCACCGCCGCCACGTGCTTTATCTGTTCGCCGTAGGTTCGCACCCCTTTGAACTCCCCGTTGCTGGGAGCGAACGCGAACTTATCCGCCGGCATCGCGTCGGCGGCCGAAACAAACTCGCTCTCAACTCCGGAAACAGAATGGTCGAGCACCTGTGTGACCGTGCGATGTTCATCCTTGCCCATGTTGCCCTGCGACGCGCCCACCGCTGCGAGCGCCAGCAAGCAAAGCGCGAGACAGCTCAATCTCTTCGTCATGATCTGAGTCCTCCTTTAATCCCTGACCACCGCCGGAGCCATGTTCAACTCATGCCCGGTTAAGCGGTGCCGCAAGATACTAGTCAACCCTGCCACCATTGCGAGCGCCGACCATGCCAGCGCCACGGACACTCCCTTGCGCGCAGCCAGCTCCCCCCAGACCGCGCTGCCGATCGCCATTCCTCCCTGTAGCACCAGAAGGTACATCGACAGAGCCCGCGCCCGCATCCACGACGGGCACATTGTCTGGGCTACGACATTGAAGCACGCCAGAATTCCGATCCATGCCGCGCCCGCGGTGAATAATACTCCACAAAGCCACTCGAAGGCATCCACTTGCCCCGCCGCGAAAGTCATTCCCGCAAACACAACGGTCGCCGCCGCAACCAGACCATCCACCGAATAGCGTAGGCGCAGACGCGGCAGCAACGCGGCACCAGCCAGTGCTCCCAGGCCAAAACAGGTCAGCAGGAATCCATAGCCTTGCGCTCCATGCGGCTGGCAAATCAGCGGGAGCAGAGCCAGCAGGGAAGTTGCGCCCACGCTGAACGCTCCCGTGCGAATCAGCACCGATCGCACCTGCGGTGCTCCACGCACGTACCGGAAACCTTCCATAATCGCATCGCGCACCCGGCGGGTCGGCAGCGCTTCGTGCGGCGCGCGCCGCCAGCGGCACAAAAAGAGAATCACTCCGAAGAACGACGCCGCATTCAGCATGAACGACCAGCCCGACCCCGCCGTCGCCACCACGATGCCGCCCAATGCCGGACCCACCGCGCGAGCCACGTTGAATCCCGCTGAATTCAGCGCTACAGCCGAGGCGTGGCGCTGGGGCGAGATGACTTCCGGTGTAATCGCCTGCCAGGCCGGATCATTCAAAACTGCGCCCACTCCCAAGACCAAAGTAAAAAGCAGCAGGCTCCATGGAGTCACCGCATGCAGCAAAGTCAGCACACCGAGCGCCGCCGCCGCTGCCACCATCCAACTCTGGGTGAACAACAGCAACCGCCGCCGGTCGACCATGTCAGCCAGCGCACCGGCCGGAAGCACCACGAAGAAGACTGGGATCGCGGCCGCCGCCTGCACCAGGCTAACCATTAAGGGCGAGGTCGAGAGTTGCGTCATCAGCCAGCCCGCGCCCACATTCTGCATCCACGTTCCGGTGTAGGAAATAACGGCCGCAATCCACAACGACCGAAATAGAGGCTCCCGCAGAGGCGCCCATGCCGCATCGGCGTGCTGAACCGCAATGCCCTCCACTGCCGGAACTGAAATATGATCAGCCATTGGAATTCTACCCTGTGTTCCCCCGTGCCCCCTGTGTTGGAGGTTTTGATCTTGAATCCGGCAAGCTACGCTGAAGAATCCACCACCCCAAACGGCCACTCGCGGCTTCTCCAGGCACGAATCATGTAAATCGCCAGCCCGGCCAGCAAAATCACGACCGCGTACCGCATCTCCTTCTGCCAGTTCTCGCGACCGAACAGAATAAAAAGAAATCCTGCAATCGCCACCAGCGCCGGCAGCGGATACAGCCACATCCGAAATGGACGCACCACCTCCGGATGTGTCACCCGATACACAATCAACCCCACCGCCTGCACCAGAAACTGCAAAATCAGACGAATCACGACCAAAGCCGCAATCGCATCCCGCAGCCTGAGAAAACAGAACATCGCCGCGACTGCTCCCAGCGCCACCAGCGAAACGTACGGGAAGCGGTACACCGGATGCACTTTGGCAAATGCCCGGAAATAGTTTCCGTCGAGCGCCGCCGCGTAAGGAACCCGCGAATACCCCAGCGTCAGCGAAAAGACCGAGGCAAACGCGGTCACGATTACCAGTCCCGTGACCAGCCGCGCCGCCCACGGCCCATAAATCCTCTGCATAAACAGAGACACAACGTACAGCCCGCTGTTGTTATGCCCCGCCTGCAGCATCTCGCGCCATGGGACCACGGCCAGAATGCACACGTTCATCATTAGATATAGACAGGCGACCAGCAGAATAGAAAGCAGAAGAGCCCGCGGAATATTCCGCGTAGGATTTTTTATTTCATCGCCCAGGTAGCAGACGTTGTAGTAGCCCCAGTAATCGTAGGTGGCCACCAGAAGCGCTCCGCCCAAGCCGCTGAAGAACGCAGGCGAGAGGCTAAAGGCGCCGGGAGGAAAATCAAAGGCGCGAGCGGCGTTGAAGTGAGTGAGCCCGGCGAAGATGATCCATCCGATCGTCCCCATAACGCCCAGCCACAATACTTTCGAAAGCCGGCCGATTACGGTGATGCGCCGGTAGAGGAGAAAAACCGTGAACAGGCAGATGAATATCGCGAGGGCCGTTCCCGGCGTCACGATCCAGCTGACCTGTAGTGACCCAGCTCCGGGGAGGGGCAAAGCCGCCGTGTGCGCGGCGTAAACCGTCTCCAGGCTCGGCCAGTAATAAGCAGCGTAGCCGGCCAGTCCGATGCATCCGCTGGCAATCGAAAGCGGAGCGCTGAAGGAAAGTTGCCAGATAAAGAGAAACGAAATCAGCCGTCCCCACTTTTTCGGCCCATAAATCTCGCTCAAATAGCGGTACGATCCGCCTGACCCGGGAAACATCGAGCCGAGTTCTGCCGACACCAAACCGTCGCACACCGCGAGCAGCGCGCCGGCGATCCAGCCCAGCATGGCCTGCGGTCCGCCCATTGCGCCCAACACCAGCGGCATGGTGATGAACGGCCCCACGCCGATCATGTCGATCATGTTGAGCGCGGTGGCGCTACCCAGGCCCATGCCGCGGATCAGGCCGGGCGAACTCGAATCGCTTTGAGATGGAGCGTGCATTTTTCGTTGAGCTGAATGTGCGTCGTTCCGCTATGGAAGAAGCAATACCCGGCCGCTGACCTGCCGCTGCTCAAACGCCGCATGTGCCTTGGCCGCATCCGCCATTGGATAAGTGCGGTCGATTCTGATGGAAAGTTTCCCCTGCTTCACCCAGTCAACGAAATGCTGCAAGTAGTGCGGATATTCCTTGAAGTAGGGACTTCCGTTCGTGCGGGTGAGAAACACCGATCCTTTTTCCTGCAGCTTCATGAGATCAAACGGCGGCACGTATCCGCTGGATTGACCGTAAACCACGAGGTATCCGCCCGGAGCGAGGCTGTCGAGGCTTGCCTCAAATGTATCTTTACCGACGCCGTCGTAAACCACGTTGACGCCCCGCCCCCCGGTCATCCGTCTCGCTTCCTTCGCAATGTCAGACTGCGTGGAAACGATGACCTCATCCGCGCCCGCCTCTCGAACAAACTTGGCCTTCTCCGCCGTTGATGTAACCCCAATCACTCGTCCCTCGCGGATCTTTGCCATCTGGCAAAGCAAAAGTCCAATGCCTCCAGCCGCTGCCTGAATCAGGCACCAGTCTCCTGGTTTCACCGGATAGGCGAAATGCGTGAAAGCGTAAGCGAGAAATCCCTGGTTCATTCCCGCCGCCGCTTGCTGCGAGCTGATGCCATCCGGTACTGGGATCAGCCACGCGGCAGGAGCAAGAGCATGCGTCGCGTAAGAATCCCCAACGAAGGCAACGCGGTCTCCCACGTGAACATTGTTGACCTCGGGACCAAGCTCTTCTACGATCCCGACTCCCTGGCTGCCCATAGTTGCCGGAAATCAGGCTCGTTGTTGCCCGCACGGCGGTAGAAAGCCTGCCCCACAAGTTCGCCCCGCCGCTTTTGCACATCCAGAAAATTAACGCTCGCAGCCTCGACGCGCACCCGAACCTGTCCCGGCCCGGGAATCGGCAAGGGAAGTTCTTCCCAGCGCATCACCTCTGGACTGCCGTAGGCGTGAATGCGAATGGCGTGCATCAGGTTTGTTTAGCCTTCCTCGTCGCCAATTGTTCCCTTGGCTTACTGATCACTGACCCCTGATCACTGCTTCTCATGCCCCGCGCTCAAAAGATTCACATAAAGCCGCACTGCTCCTGGCACTCCCGCCGGCAACTGCCGGAAGAATGCGTATCCCGTGTAGATATAAGTTCCCTTGCCATACTGCGCCTGCAGGAGCCCGCCCTTCTGCGCGTCCTCGCCGGGATCATGGCAGCTCAGCAGCGGTTTGAAATGCTCATCCCATTTATCCATGAAGTAGAGCCCGCGTTCCTGGATCCAGCCGTCGAAATCGCGAGCCGTAATCGAGTTCGGATAATGAAACACTCCATCCTTCGGCGCGAGAATCTCTACCGGAGCTTCTTCCACCGAAACCCGCGCCCGGCTCAGTTCCGCGGAATACGGAGTGAAATGCCCATTGTTAAAATCCCCCACGCCGGTGTTGTACTGCACGACCAGCGTTCCGCCGGCGGCGACATAATCGAGCAGCTTTTTATTGTTCGCAACTACATCTGGCTGCGTGTCATAAGCGCGAATCCCCAGGACAATCGTTCCGTACGCGCTCAGATCTTCGCTCGCCAGTTTCTCCGCCGGAATCAGAGTCACATCCATCCCCAGTTGCTTCAACACCGTGGGAATGTCATCGCCGGCGCCCATGATGTAGCCAATCTTCAAATCATGCGGCACCTGGACCTCGACCATGCTCACGCGCTGCACTGCTGGCTGGTAATAATAGAAGCTGCCCAGGTCTTCGCGCGTCACCAGCGTGTAACCTTCGCTGAACTTCTCGCCGTCCGCCTCCAGCACCGCCCGAATCTTCGCTCGACCTTCCTGCAATCCGGCAGGGAAGACCTTAAACTGGAAATCCTGTTTGTCTCCGCGTCGTGCGAAGTGCACCGCAAGCTGGCCCGGCTCCGACCGCCATCCTTCAGGCAATTCCAGCTGCAGCATGCCCTGAGCTCCATGCGTAAGATTGCTGGTCACGCCCACCGTCACGGTCGTACTTGCGCCGTTGTGGGTGGAGATCACCTGCGTCCCCGGCTCGAGTGCAACTGAAAACGCCGGCACCACGGCCAGCGGACGCGCGCTGGCCTTGCCAGCATCGTCCACGAACTCTGTGACCACGGTCGCCCCGATGCTGTTCTTTATCGCCGCTCCGCTTGCGCCGGCAACCGAATAATCTGCGCGCGCTCGCAGCACCGGAGGCGGGAACGGCAAAGTCGCATATTTCTCGTTGTCGACGTGATTCAGACTGTCAGTATCGGGATCATCACGATGCCAGTACGGCCGCGTATACTCCGCCTTCTTCGGCACTTTCAGACGAAAGACCACTCGCGCATCTTGCCCGGGCTGAACGGAAAACCGCTTCGTCTTGCCGGAAATCGTCGCCCAGCCTTCGGGCACCTCCAGCTTTAGGCCATCCATCACCAGCGACTGTTTTGATCCGTTGTGAAAATCGACCGCCGCTAGAAACTCCTGACCCGGCGAAACCGTCGTCATTGCATCCGCCTCTTTTTTCAGAACCTCTTTTACCGGCGTGCCGTTCGCGTCGACGCGAGAAACGGTTGTCGCCTCAAGCGTGACATGCAAGGCTTCGTTGAGCGCAGTCTCTGCCTGCTCGCTCTTCTCTTCCAGTCGAGCCAGCAAATCGGATTTCGCCCCAACGCTAAGCGCACTCTTGC
This sequence comes from uncultured Acidobacteriaceae bacterium, assembly GCA_963800575.1. Lineage (GTDB taxonomy): Bacteria > Acidobacteriota > Terriglobia > Terriglobales > Acidobacteriaceae > Sulfotelmatobacter. The sequence continues at coordinate 874,985 of CAWDBN010000011.1, read as the reverse complement.
TAACTTCTGCACGGATCCGCTCCAACCCGGCCACAACTCCCATCAAAGGCGCCGCGGCTGCCGACGAATCGTTCCCCTTGGCATCTTCGCTGGCAACAGCGATCTTCTTCGCGATCTCAGTCAGTTCCCGCCGCAACTGCGGAACCTTCGATTCCTCCGTCCCGAGGCCTGCCGCCAGCCCAGGCAAAGTCGTATCGAGACCATCAAAGAAATCCTTCTCGTGCCCATCCTTATCCAGCTTCGCAGGCTCTACCGAATCCACCAGCTTGTAGAACGTAAACCGGTCTCCCGGCTCCACAGTCCAGTTCCCCGATCCCTGCGAGAGCTGATGCCGCAGGCCTTGCATCGCGAACTGCACATACGACCCGCCCAGATCCGCGTTCGGCTGTCCCGTATTAAGTTTCACCGTCCAGTTCGCATCCGGGCAAGTCGTCGCCCCAAACCCGCAAACATTTCCGATATAAAGCTTCTTCGCCTGCCATGGCAGGAGCCCCTGCGCGATTTGCTCAGGAAACCGTTTCGGATCGGCCGCCGCGCGGAATGCCTCCTGCGTCAGGATGCTCGAAGCCTGATGATGCCCGTGCCCATCCCGCGATGTTCCGGAAAACCTTGCCACCAGCACGTCCGGACGAAACGTTCGAATCACCCGCACCATGTCGGCGAGCGCTATGTCGTGTCCACCCCACTTCGCGAACGTCTCGTCCGGGCTTTTCGAAAATCCAAAGTCGGCCACGCGCGAGAAGCGCTCCTGCACTCCGTAATATTCATCCGCTGCCAGCAGTTCCAGAGTCCGCAGCACGCCCAGCACATCCGACAAATTGCTGCCGACCTTGTTCTGCCCACCCTCGCCGCGATTCAGGGTCATCAGCAGCACGCTCGCTCCGCGCCCGCGCGACTCGAGCGTGAGCATTCCGCCATCTTCATCATCGGGATGCGCCACCGTCTGCATCAGCCGCGCAGTCGTGCCCAGCCGCCGCAGCATCAGCCGCAGGCCGAGGATTCCTCGATCTTGAGGGAGTTCAGGCGGAGTGCCTTGGTAGGGAAGCTGCGGAAAATCCGTGGCCAAAGGCTGCTGATTCGGATGCGAAGCCGCTGCAACCGGCCGCGTCGAGCTTTCCGCAGTCCGCTGCGGCGAAGCCACCAGAAACGGGCAGCACGGCGAAAAGAAATATGAATAAGGACCGAGCGATCAAGTTGTGGACGAAAGGCTGAACGAACCGTCCCACACGCCCGGCAAGGTAGTGAGTTCTCGCAGATTTCACCCTAACAGGATGGGGCCTACCCCCGCTCCGACGCAAATTCTTTCCCCTCGATCAAATTAGACGCCGGCAAGAATAAAGAGTAACCCCCGCAGGACGGGAACAAGACCCAAGAACTGAGAACTGCTCTACTGCCGCGCTTCCTTCAGCGCCTCCTGGCAAGTGCTGCCCGCGGTCAGCACCTCATTAAACGCGGTATCCTTACGCAAGTCCTTCAGGAGTGGATCTTCCAGCAGTGCCGAATATGCACAATAATTCTGTTGCACCGCGGCCTTCAGCAAACGCAAAGCCGGATCCTTCTGCCCGCAATACGCCATAAGCGCGCCTACGTGATACCACGCCTCCGGATCAGGTTCCATCATGACCGACGATTCCGCCTCCCGCACGATGCGGTCCATGTCAGCCGGCCGCTGCGCTTGTGTGCACGCCGCCAGCAACTCCCGGTGGTAGATCGGATTCTTCGACATGTTCTTCACGCTCTCGCGCGCCTGCGCCACATTCCCCGAGGCCAGATAATCATACGTCGACACCCACGCCGCCCACTCCGTGCCCGGGTCCAGATGCACGAAATCCATCGCCTGTCCGGTCTTACCCAGTTCCAAAAACGCCCATGCACACGATCGGAAGTTGGAGTTCCCCGGATCGAGCGATCGCGCGGTGTTGCACTCGTGTGTCGCCTTTTCCTGCATGCCCGCATAACGCAGCACATAGCTGAGCGCGAAATGAGCATCGGCGCTCTGCGGCCGACGCCGTACCAAGTCTGTGGCGGCGGCGTAGGCCCGGCCCAGTTCGCCGCGTTCCACGCGGTGGGCAATCAAACTGCTCGCCGCGTCAACCCGGTTCGGATCCAGGGCCAGCGCCTTCTCGTAGGCGCGGTTCGAGCGCTGGAATTTCTCCTCGCCGCCCCCGCCGTAATACGAATCGTAATAGTACCTATACCCCAGCGCCTCCCATGCCGGCGCGTAGCCTGGATCCTCTCCAACTACATGTTCCAGCACGGCGATGGCATCCTTATTGGGCGCGACGTCATGGGGCAGGGCCAGGCTGTGCAGGTACAAATCGTAAGCCTCCTGGCTCTTCGGACGCGATGCCGTGCTTAGCTCTCCTCCCCCGGCGCCGAGCACCGGCAAAAGCCCCTGCTCCACCTGCGTGGTCAGCTTATTCTGCAGGGAAATCACATCATTCACTCCAGACGTGACGTTCGCCTGCCACAGCAGCCGGTCGTTGGTAACGTCAATCGCTTCCAGCGTCACGGTTAACTGCTCACCCTGCCGCATGAAGTGCCCGGTCAGCAGCTTGCCCACATGCAATTCCTGCCCAACCTTGCGCGGATCAAGGTCCACTTCCACATACTTCCGCGTGACCGACGAAGGCCGCACCTCGAGCGATCGCGAATAGGTCAGCACGCTGGTCAGTTCGTCCGCCAGCGCGTAGCGGAGATAATCCACTGCAAAATCGCCGTTCATGTTCTGCAACGGCAAAACAGCGATCGCATTCGCCTCCTGCAGGCTCACCACCGACCGATGCTTAAACCAGTAGGCTCCCACTGCCGCCAACACCGTCACCAGCACCGCCGCCGTCCCCAGCAGCACCCACAACTGCCACCGGCTGGCGCTGGCTCGGCCAAACGTGTTGCTCGCGACCCGCAGCTTGGCCGGGTGCAGCCCGCTCTTTACCTGCCCAGACTCCTGCTCCCGCTTCAATTGCAGCAGATCGGCCTTCATCTGCGTGGCGCTTTGGTACCGCTCCTTGCGGTCCTTCTCCATCGCCTTGCCGATGATGCCTTCCAGTTCCACCGGCACTGTTGGATTCAATTCTCCTGGCGGAACCGGTTTCTCATGCAGCACCGCATCCAGAGTCATCAGCGAGTTCCTGCCGGTAAACGGTTTCTTCCCGGTCGACATTTCATACATGACCACGCCAAAGGAAAACAGGTCGCTGCGGAAGTCGATTTCGTCGCTGCGCGCCTGCTCCGGCGACATGTAAACCGCCGTCCCCGGAATCACCCCCACAGCGGTCAAGGAATTGTCCGCCGCCAGCTCCTCCATCGCTGTCGGTGCCAACGTTGTGGAGGAGCTTGGCCAGCCCGAAATCGAGCACCTTCACCTGTCCGCTGGGAGTCAGGAAGATGTTCGCCGGCTTGATATCCCGGTGCACGATCCCCTTGGCATGCGACGCCGCCAGCGCGTCCGCCACCTGGATGCTGATATCGAGCACCCGCTCGGTCTGCATCGCCTGCCCGGAGATGGCTTGCTTCAGGCTCTCGCCCTCCAGCTTCTCCATCACAATGAAGGGATGGCCGCCGTTATCCTCAATGCCATGAATCGTGCAGATGTTCTGATGGTTCAGCAGCGATGCCGCCCTCGCCTCGCGCGTGAAGCGTTCCAGCGATTTGGGGTCGCCCACAAGGTTTTCCGGGATGAACTTCAGGGCAACGTGCCGTCCGAGCTTCAGGTCCTCGGCCTCATAAACCACGCCCATACCACCACCCCCGAGCTTGCCCAGGATGCGATAGTGGGATACGGTCTGGCCGATCATGAGAAGACCCAACTCCCGAACGCGGTAATGGTAGGCCCGCCAGCGGCTCCGGTCAACTGGCCCGTTTTGATCGTAATCGTTCCCAAACTGACAAATACACTGTCCTTTTGTGTCGCTGCGGGGGTTCCGGGTTGTTCCAGCGACGACTACTATGAAGCTATCAACTCTGAATGGGCGAGGCGATTCTGATATGGCGCGGGGCTCCGGGAACTACTCTCCTGAAATGCAAGAGGCCATCCGCCGCCGCGCCACCGAGCTCTACCATCAGAAGGGAGCCGTCGAAGGCCACGACTTACGAAAACTGGTACCAGGCCGAAGCCGAGATCCTTCGCGAGTCGGCCCCTCACCTGGTTCGCCGCGCCGTCATTGTCAACGTACAAGGCGTGGTCTACACCGGCGAATACGATTCCACAACCGCCGATGGCTACACCCCCGGCGAGTGGAAGCCAGGCGATCCCGTCCCCGTTCGCCTCGCCGGCGACAAACTCTACCTCCGCCGTCCCAACGGCCAGGAACTCCAAACCACCATCGTAAAAAGAATCGGCTGACTGCAAACTCTTGTCATCCTGAGCGGAGTGACTGTTTCGCGAAGCGAAGCAGTCACGCAGTCGAAGGACCCTTTACTTCGCCCGGCAGCGCGGCAGGCTCCGCAGGGCATTTCTGTCACCACCGGCGCGATTGTGGAATCTAGCTCTATCACCCACAACCCCGCCGAAGCCCCCACCCACTCCATATTCCGATTGTGATCCACGCCCATCATCAATCCCCGCCCCATGCGGATAATCGTCAGCACCGCCTGCAACTGATCGAGCCACACATACATCACGCGCACCTCCGCCTTAGTCCCGCCAAACGGAGTCTCAATCACCGGCTCAAAATGCAGCCGCTCCTGCAGAATGTATTCTCCCCGCTTCTCCGCCGGAATTGCCTCGATGTCTTCCTTGTAGGCGCAATCACCACCCCCAACCCGGCGAACGAATACAAGGGTTTCAAAGCGTAGTTCTGCAAGTCGTCCGGAACCCGCTCCAACTTATCCAGAAACCAGGTCTTCGGCACCGACTCATGCCGCAGATAGGGAATCGAAAACTTGCTGATCCGGAAATACCAGTTCGGATGCCCCGCCCACTCCACATCAAGATCGTCGCGCCAATCGAAAGCCAGCTTCACTTGCTTGCGCTGCAACTCGTCGACAATCGCCCGGTTATAAATCCGCCGGATCGGCACCCGCGCACCGTAGCGTTCGTAATAAAGCTGCGATCCTTGTTTCGTGATGGCCTCAATATCAACCGTTTCGATCCCCAGCATCTTCTCCGTCAGGAGAAAATCCGGCAACGTCTTCTGCTCCTGCGGATGAATCTCCATCAGAACCACGTTCTCCGGATCATGCGCGCCCACAATCGCCCGCCGCAAAAGTTCACGGTAAGACTGTCTCATCCAGACCCGCCCAGGAAAAATTGCAGCTCGTCCCCGCCTTCGAACCGGTTCAGTCCATACACGTCGATGTAACTCTGCGCCAGCGTCACCTGATACGCGTAAAGAGAAGGGAAGGCCTGCAACTCAACCAGCTTGGGCTGCAACTCGCCGCCAGCATCGCGCACCAGACCAAAATCCACCTGCACAAACATGCGGATGCGCCGGCTCGTTCGGCACCCGAAATTCCGCCGGGATCGAAGCCTCCGACCGCGCCCGATACTCGGGACTCTCCACCAGTTGGCGGATCAGTTCCTTGCCATCCTCAGCCATCCGGTCCAGCAATGACTTGGGAAAGAAGCAAGGAGTCTCCGACAGCCGGAACGACACATGGGTTCCGCAAGCATCATCAATCCGCCGCAAGAATGTCTGATATTTATCGGGAGTAAAGCTGGCGTTGAACTGCTTTCGAAGGGAGGGAATCATAACCAGAAGCAGCTGTCCGGAGCTTCACTCGCGGATTTCCATATTGCGGATGAGGCGTCTTCTATTGAATACACATGCTCGACCATTCGATCGAGCAAGGTTTTCCAGCGAGATCGCGAACCACTGGTGAACCCCTACCACTACACGGCCCGTCTTATCCAGATCGAAACTCTTCGGCTCCACGCGCGGGTCTATGATGCCCCATTGCCGCGTCCAGTATTCACGGACGCCAATATGCCCATGAACCGTCCCGCCTTCCATCCCGTTGGGCCACTCCACATCGGGGTGCATGGCCGCCAAAGCGGAGTCAAGTCACGGGCATTGAACGCCTTGTACGTTCTGAGAGAACAGCAACCTTGGACTCTTCGACCGTCACAGTTCGCCCTACGCCTCCACCAAAAACTTTCCATCCCGCATGATCTGCTCATCGTCCACCCAGATGTTGAACTTCCGCCCCACCACATCGATATGAGTCGACGAATCCCACTCCGCCCCGGTGTGCGCTCCATAAGGATTCCCAAACGCGATATGCACTCCGGGATATTTCTCATCCTGCAGAATCTGCCCAATCACTTCCTTCAAATCAATGTTGGTTCCAATGGCAAACTCGCCCACGCGGTCGCTGTTCTCATCGGTATGCGTGTACTTCCAGAAGTCGTTCTTCCAGTTCGCGATTCTCGGAATGCGCCTCGGTGAGCCGATTCTTCTTCATGTGGATGGTCAGCGGATTCTCTCGCAAGCTGCCAAACTTCGCGCACAAATAGTCGCCCACCACGCCGTCAATCACAAACGTCCCATTCACTTCGCCAGGCGTAGTAAAGATCTCCCCGCCGGGCAGGTTTCCCCATTTTTCCGGAGTGATAATCCCGCTGGTCTTCAGCCACTTGTAATTCGGATTCAGATCCGCGGTCAGGTCCGTCCCTGCGTCAGTCTTGGCCCGCACCCGCTGCGCCTTGCGCACCATAGCGATAATCTTTGCGCTGAGCCGGTCGACTTTCTGAAAATCCGCCCGCATGCCTTCCAGCATGATCTGCGGGTTGATGTTCACCATGTGCGCGTGCCGGATCTTCCGCCGGTTCACCACGTCGGTCATCTGCATGCGCGAGTGCAGTTCATTGCGCTGCGCCTGCACCGCGAAGAAAGAAACCTGGCTGGTCTCCAGATCCTCGATAATTTCCCGCGGCAAATCCTTCAGCGGACGCGCCGCCAAATCCTCTAGCACCCAGGCGCGGTAGGGCGCGCCCACGATTCTCGAGTTCATGGGTAATCGCCGCCGCAATCCCGAGCGTAACTTCATCGGTGATCACGCAGACCTTCTCGTCAGGCTGCACCCGAATGCACACGTTCACAGCATTGCGAGCACCCGGGAGTGAATTCAGGATCAAAAGAAATCTGCATGGCGGGTGCCCCATCCTTCTCGCGGTGTGCGCGAGAGGGTGGGGACTTTGACTTGGCCTGCAGAATTATTTCGTTTACAGAATGCTCATCCTACTTTTCTGACGGCAGCCGGCTCGTCTTCGGCCAGCCCCGCTTCCGTCTCCTCAATAATGTAATCGACAACTTTCTTCAAATCTCCCGTTTCCTGAAACACGCGCAGCTGCCGGTCGGCCCCGCTGCCCGTCTCCAGCATTTTGTGGATGTAGTTCAGTTCCTCGCGCGAATCCAGTTCATCCACCACATCGTCCACAAATTCCAGGTACTCGAGAATCAAATCCTTCGCCGGCACTTCCGTCTGCTTGCCAAAATCGATCAGCTTGCCTTCCATGCCGTAGCGCGCCGCGCGCCACTTGTTCTCCATCAGCAGCGCCCGCCGGTAAAGCCGGAATCCCTGATTCGCAGTATGCAGCTTGTACAGCTTCGCCACCGTCGCCTGAATCAACGCGGCCAGCGCGATCGTTTCGTCCGCGCGCATGGGAATGTCGCACACGCGGAACTCAATCGTATTGAAAAACGGATGCGGCCGGATGTCCCACCAGATCTTCTTTGCATTATCGATGCAGTTGGTCTTGATCAGCAGCTTGATGAAGTTCTCGTACTCGCCCCAGCTGGGAAAATAATCCGGAATGTTGGTCCGCGGAAACTTGTCGAACACCTTGCAGCGGTAAGACTTCAATCCAGTATTCATCCCCAGCCAGAACGGCGAATTGGTCGACAGCGCAAGAAGATGCGGCAGAAAATACCGCGCATGATTCATCATGTGGATCGCGGTCTCGCGATCCTCAATCCCGATATGCACATGCAAACCGAAAATCAGATTTGCCCGGGCCACGAGCTGCATGTCTTCGACAATATTCTTGTAGCGCGGGTCCGGATGAATCTCCTGCACTTTCCAGTCCGCAAACGGATGCGTTGCTACCGACGCCAGCCGCAACCCATTCTCCGCGGCCAGCCGGATAATATTGCGCCGCAGCAATTTTATTTCGGTTTTAGCTTCCTTGATGTTCGTGCAAACCGCAGTCCCCACCTCGACGACAGACTGGTGCATCTCCGCCTTCACCCGCTCTTGCAGGATCAGCTTGCCCTTCTCGAGCAGCTCGGCCTGAATATGCGACCGCAGATCCCGTGTCTCGGGATCTATGGTCTGATATTCCTCTTCAATCCCGATAGTGAAAGTAGGAGGCATAAGCTCTAAAAGGCTTTGTCATTCCGAGCGAAGCGAGGAATCTGCTGTTCGCCGGCAGCGCCCCTGCGCTGACTCGCAGGGAACGCTTAAACAGTATAACGAATGACAGGAATGAAACAGTGAGACGATCCAAACTGGAGTAACGCACGCAATCTGGATCTACCTCGCCGCCTTCCCCCGCTTCCGCTCCGCCACCCACGCCGGCTCCGGCTTGCGAGTTTTCTTCACGACGGCCCGTTCAGAAAGCCCGCCCACCGCAACTCCTTCGCCGGATTCTCCCCGCTCAACGCCATCTTCACCGCCATCTCCGCGACGGCATTCACGATCCATTCAAAATTCTCCTGGCCAACCGACGTAATCTCCGCATCCGGCGCCGGATTCAGAAAATCAATCGCATAAGGCACTCCACCCTCCACTGCAAACTCCACGGTATTCAAGTCGTACCCCAGCACCCGGCACAAAGTCAGCGCATCTTTTTCGATTCTGGCCCTTAAAGCCTTCTGATGACGGCGGCGGATTCCCCTTCACATAGCGCTCATGATGCGGCGCCCGCGGGTCGTACTTCATGATGTGCACTTTTTCCTGCCCGACCACGTAGCACCGGTAATACTCCTCAAACACCACGCCATGTTGCAGCGTCATGCACAAATCGCCGGTCTGGTTGTAATGCTGGAAAAATTCCTCCGGCGAATGCACGTGATAAACATGCTTCCATCCTCCACCGGAATAAGGCTTCAAGAAAGCAGGGAAGCCGACGTAATCAAACAGCTCCTGCCAGTTCAAGGGATACATCAAGTTCCGCATCGACTGGTCAGTCGTTCCCTCGGGATGCTTGTTGTGCGGCAGAATCACGGTCGGCGGAATCGCCACGCCCAGCTTGTGCGCCAGCGCATAATTAAAAAACTTGTCATCGGCCGTCCACCAGAACGGATTGTTCACCACGATCGTTCCGTGCAAAGCCGCATTCTTCAAATAAGCCCGGTAGAAGGGAATGTCCTGCGAGATGCGATCGATGATCACGTCATATTTCTTCGGCTCATCCATCCGAATCCCGCCAATCTTCACAAACTCCGCCGAAACCCCTTCCACGCCGAGGGAGTTAATCTTCTCGACGACAGCCGGCGGAAACGTATTCTCCATCCCAAACAAAATCCCAATCTTCTTCACAGCCTTCTCCAATCCTCAGCTTTCAATCTCACAACTGAACAACAGCCACTGCCCTAAAAATACTTTCCCGCCATCCTCTGCCACAGCGGCCAATCATGTTTCGAATTGTCGTTGTAAATATCCAGCCAGTGCGGCACCGCCTTGCCATTCAAAATCGCCGACAGCTTCACGTTCTGGTCCAGACACATATCCCAATCCGCCGACCCCAGCACAATCTTCATCTGCCGGTAGCGGCTCAGAAACCAGTCGTCGTGCTGATTCGGCAAATAATCCGGCGGACAATTGAAGTAGCAATCATCGTCGTAATAGCCATCGAGAAACTGATGGATATCGAAACGCCCCGCTCATGCTCACGCAATGCGTCACCACGTCGGGATGCTTGAAGGCAAAATTCACCGCGTGATAAGCGCCGAAGCTGCACCCGGTCACCGCCAGCCGCGGAGTCTGATTCTTCCACCGCACGAACGGCAGGAACTCGTGCAGAATGTAGCGCTCATACTGCAAATGCCGCAGCACCCGCACCTTGGGATGCACGCTCTTGTTGTACCAACTCTCGGTATCGACGCCGTCCGGGCAAAACACCTGCAGGTCGCCGCGTTCGATCTTCGGCGCCAACACGCCGATCATGCCGCGATCTTCATACTCGAAAAACTTCCCCATGGAGGTCGGAAACACCAGCAGAGGCGTCCCCGCATGTCCAAAAACGAGCGCCTCCATCTCCCGGTGCAGTTCCTGGCTGTATCCTTTGTGATATTCGCGATTCATTCTTCGGCAGTCCCGGCAGACGAAGTATCTTACCTGAAGGGGAACCCGCGAAGACCATTTTTGTGCTCAATTCCGCCGCTGCGTAGCCCGCAAATGATATCGTGATACGAGATATGTCGTGGAGGCTCCCAAAACTGATCCCGCGCTCCGCGCCCGTCATCCTTTTACTTCTTACTCTTGCCGCCGTTACCGGATTCGCCGCCGTCAGCCATCTCGTCGCCCGCTACAACGCCAATCAGCAGTCCCGCGGCCGCAAACTCTACCAGCTGGGCCAGGCCGATGCCGCTGCCAACCGCTATGATGACGCCATTGACGCTTTCCGCGCCGCCCTCACCTGCGATCCCACCAATTCGCAGTACCAGCTGAGCCTGGCCCGCGCCCTGCGCGACAGCAACGATCCCCGCCGTCTCGACGAAGCCGAATCCTACCTCATCGCCCTGTGGCAGCGCGCCCCGCAGGACGCCGCCGTGAATCTCGCTCTGGCTCGCGTAGCCGCTCATCGCGGCTCCATCGAAGATGCTACTCGCTACTACCACAACGCCATGTACGGAGTCTGGAACTCCGACGCCGACGCCAACCGCAGCAAAGCTCGCATCGAGCTGATCCAGTTCCTGCTCAAGAAAGGCGCTCCTGACAAGGCCGAATCAGAACTCATGGCGCTCGCCACCTCCCTTGCCGCCCGCACCGGACGCGCATCTCCAGGCTGCCCAGCTTTTTGCCCAGGCGCAGGACTACGCCGGCGAGCTGGCTCAGTACGAAGAAGTTCTCCGTTTCGATCCCCGCCAACGCCGCTGCGCTGGCTGGAGCCGGCCAGGCCGCTTACCGCTCCGGCAATTACATCGAAGCCCGGCGCTATCTGCAGGAGGCAGTGAATGCGAATCCGCAGGATGAAGACTCCCGTCAGCTCCTGGCAACCACCGAACTGATTCTCCGCAACGATCCTTTCGTCGGCCACATCTCCGACGCCGAACGCAATCGCCGCATTGCTGCCGCCTTTGCCCAGGCTGAAAAACGTCTCGACGAATGTGCTCAGCAGAAGAGCGTTGACCTGAAAACGGCAGCAACTCCAGTCGCAGGCTCCAGCTCTGCATCTGCGCCTGCTCCCGCTCCGTCGCCACTGCTTGCGCTGCAGTCTCTGTGGACCGAAGCCAACCCAGATCTCGCCCGTCTCCGCTCGCCCGCGGAAACCGATCTCCCGGATGCGATCATGGACGTGGTCTTTCAAATCGAACAACAGACCGCAGCGACCTGTGGCCAGCCGCAAGGACTTGACCTCGCACTGCTTCTGATCTCTCAAAAGCGCGAGGCCGCCAACCAATGAGCACCGTCCCTCCTGGTTCCACTGCTGTCACCGTCGCGCTTCCAGGGGCCCCGCCGTTTGTTTTCGTCTCTTGAGGGCGTGTTCAACGAAGAAGTATTCTTCCTCATTCTCTGCGTCTTCATCGGAATCTTCTCCGGCCTCGCAGTAGTCTGCTTCCGCCTCGCCATCGACTGGATCCACCTGGCTCTGCTCGGGCCACTCCCCCAAACCCACAGCTGGCGGCTGTTCGCGGTCCCAGCGCTAGCCGGCCTGGTCGTAGCGGCTCTGGTGATTCATGTGTTTCCCACCATCCGCGGCAGTGGGGTGAATCAGACCAAGGCCGCGCTCTACATCTTCAACGGATTCATCCCTTTCCGCACCGCCATCGGAAAGTTCATCTGCTCCGGCATCGCCATCGGTTCCGGCCAATCCCTCGGTCCGGAAGATCCTTCTCTCCAGATCGGAGCCGGCATTGCCTCGGCCCTCGGTCGCCAGCTCGAAATCTCGCGGGACAAACTCCGCCTCCTGGCTCCGGTCGGCGCGGCCGCCGGCCTCGCCGCCGCTTTCAACGCTCCCATCTCCGCCGTCCTTTTCGTCATCGAAGAGGTTATCGGCCGCTGGAGCGCCGGCATCCTCGGTTCAGTCGTGCTTTCCGCCGTCTCCAGCGTCGTGATCGTGCGCTGGTTTCTCGGCAGCGAGCCGCTGTTCCGCATTCCTGTCACCACCTTCAAGCGGCCCAGCGAACTTCTTGCCTACGCCGTGCTCGGCATCGTCGGAGGCCTGGCTTCCGTCGCCTTCGCCAAATCGGTCGGCTATCTGCGTCCCCGCCTGAAAGCTTTGCCGCGCTGGACGCAATACTTTCAGCCCGCGGTTGCCGGACTTCTCATCGGCCTCATCGCTTTCCTCGGTGCGCCTCAGGTTATGGGCGCCGGTTACGATTCCATGGACCAGGCCATGCACGGCCAGTACGCCTGGAAAATCCTCGCCATCCTGGCCGTTCTCAAGATCGTTGCCACTACGCTCTCGTTCGTCAGCGGCGCTCCCGGCGGCATGTTCGCTCCCACGCTCTTCATCGGAGCCATGCTTGGCGGGGCGGTCGGCGACATCGAACGGTTCTACTTTCCTCAACTCACCGGATCTACCGGCACCTACGTCCTGGTCGGCATGGGCGTCCTGTTCGCGGGATTTCTCCGTGTCCCCATGACTTCCGTGTTCATGGTTCTCGAAGTCAGCGGCAACTACGAGATCATCGTACCCGTCATCGTTGCCAATACGTTTTCTTATCTCATCTCGCGCAGCCTGCTGGATGTTCCCATCTTCGACATGCTTACGCGCCAGGACGGCCTCGTCCTTCCGTCGCTGGAAGAAGACCGCGAAGAAGCTATCCTCCGCGTCGAAGATGCCATGCTTCGCGGTTCCTGCCACGATCCTTAATGCGCAGGATTACGTAGACGCCAACGCTCGCCGCGTGCAGGATTCCACCGACGCCACCTTCCTGGTGCGCATGCATCCCAGCGGCTGGAACACCATCAGCCGGGACCAACTCCAGCGCCTTTTCCTCGAAGGCAAAGGCGAACACACGTTGGGCTCGGTACTTCCAGCGCAGTCGCTTCCCAGTTTGTATCCTGATCTTCCGCTCGATTCCGCGCTGCGCTACGTGAACGATTACCCGCTGGTGCCGGTGGTGAATCGAGCCAATTCCCGCAAGTTGGAAGGCATAGTCTCCCGCGACTCGGTCTTCAAGCGATACGGAACTGACCGAACCCCAGTGGGAGACTGAGCCTGGTTGACACTCGCGTGTGAAGACCCCCCATCTTCCACACATGTGCAAATTCTTGCGTCTAGAGTTGAATTCCTGCCTCTAACTCGAATCCCACGCGCGCCGGTTTGGTATGCCGATTGCCATAATACCTCCGGAAGCCGCGCCAATCGGGCATTCCGTGAGTTCTTTGGCAACAATATGCAGTTTCCCCCGGATAGGATCATCTTATGAAGACCACAATCATCGTTTTCTGCCTTCTCTGCGCAACTGCTGCTTTCGCACAAAACGGCCCCATCCTGAGCAACACCCCGGCACCTGTCGTGATGGCGGAGCACCCGGTGCACGCCTCTGAGCACGCCCTGGCGCCGGAAGTCAGCCTGCTCAGCGGCATGTCACCCTACTCCTACGCGAAGGGTGAAGTTCCGCTGGCCGAATTAGGATCACTCCCGTACGAGACGCCTCTAGGCGACGTGGCCCGCGCCTACCGAAAGGAACACGCCGAGGCAGCGAAAGCCACGGTAGTCCTGGACAAATAAGCGGAGTGTGTATCTGGGGTCGACGCGGAAAAAGATAGTTTCGGGGACAGCTGCCCTCGACTGTCTGCCAGGCGCAGCGGAGCGTTCTGCGCTGGCTCTCAATGCCGTTATACACTGCCCAATGACGGACGCTTAGAACCCTCGTCTTACTCGCCGGCGCCCATCATCACGATGGGCATAGTCGGCGCGGCTGCTCCGGTCTCGTTCTCGACGGTGATGGCGAACGCCTTGGCCTCAACCGCCGCGGGCAGCACAGGATTTACGACACTCGCGCTGCCACGTGCATCGGGCGTGAACACTCCCGCCGGAATCGGCGCGCCACTAACCGGAATCAACCACAACTCATAAACTTTGCGCGGCGGCAGCGGCGGCATGTTGTTCGCCAGAAAAACCAGGCTACTGCGGTTCCGCAGATAAAATGCCTTACCCTGCGGCTGCGGCGGCGTGTTCGACGAAACTAGAGTAACCCGCTGCGCTTCTGGATCAATAATCGGCGCCGCGATCCGCCGGAGCTCTTCCAGTTCGCGTGCGTTCTTCGCCGCTTCCGATCTAGCCGCGACCACACTCTCTCTCAGCGTCAAATTCTCCCGTGACAACCACACGATGGAGACCACGAATACTGCCGTAGCCGCCCATCCCAGCCATACCCACCGCGCAGAGCGCGGCGAGATCTGCGTGACCCGTGGCACCCGTGCTTCCCTCGCCACCGCAGCCAGCAGCCGCTGCCGCGCCCGTTGCGGAGGCCTTGGACCAACTGCCGTCAACGCCAGTAACGCCGTATCGGCGCGCAGTTGCTCCAACTCCAGGCGGCAAACCGCGCACGTCGCCAGATGCGCGTCCAGCCGGGCGCGATCCTCTCCCCGCAGTGCATCCAGCGCGTACAGTGCAAGGTCGTCGGCGAATTGTTCGTGCTCGCTCATCTAAAGTGGTGACAGCCGCCCGCGGCTGTCCGCGGAGCACAGCTCCGTTACTCTCTCAATCCTGAAACGCCTTCCTCAGTACAATTAACCCCGCGCGAATCCGCGTCTTCACCGTTCCCAGCGGCTCACCCGTCTTGTCCGCAATCTCAGAATGGCTCATGCCCTCCCAATAAGCCATTTCAAGAGCCGAGCGCTGCGCTGGAGCCATTGTCCCCATCACTCCGCGAACTTTCTCCGCGGCCCGCGCCCGCTCCGCATCTCCGGCCAAATCCGGCGCCACTGACAACACCACATCGTCAATATCGGTTTCCGGCCGCCGCTTTCTGAGGAAGTCAATCGCACGGTTGCGTGCAATCACAGCCAGCCAGCTTCCCAGACTGCCGCGCGCGGCGTCGAACGCCGCCGGCCTGCGCCACAATTGCAGAAAGACCTCCTGAAGCACATCTTCCGCCGCTCCAGTATCGCCCAACACCCGCAATGCAATTGCATACACGACCGAAGAATAGCGGTCGTAGAGCGCCGCCATCGCCCCCTGATCGCCGGACTTCAGCCCCGTCACCAGGGCCAGATCCGCCGAAATACCTTGTGGTTGCGGACTCACCAAACGCTATATCTCTTCCTTATATGGATATACGAAAAAATGTGCCCTGTCGGATTGCCTCCGCGGCACCGACCACCTAACGCAGTGGCGAAAACATAGCAGCCGGATGCTACTCAGGGCAAGCGACAGTTCGCGGCAACACAGGGAATCGAAGACAGAAGAGAATTAGACAAGAAGGAAGCCGCCAGGAAAGAGCATACAAGAGCGATCCTCGCTCACTGGCTCAGCTTGATGGCGAGCTGCCGCTCCGGCTGCGTCATCTGACTCCATAATTTCTGCAGGTCATCCTGCAGCGCCTGATTGTCTGGTTCCTTGTGCAGAGCTAGCGCAAACCACCGGTAGGCGGTAGGTAGGTCCCGCGGCGTGCAGGTTCCTGTCGAGTACAGCGCGCCCATCGAAATCATCGCCCTCGCATTGGACTCCTCCGCCGCTTGCTTCAGCACCCGCAGGCCGTGATCGCAGTCCTGGCGCACCCCGCGTCCATAAATGTAGCGTTCCGCGTTAGTCACTGGATCGATTGGCTTCGCGGCCGTAGGTTTCGCCATCACCGGCGCGGGGACTGCGGCTTTCGCCGCGGGCGGTGCCTCCGCCGTCGGAGTCGGTCGGTGGTCGGGACCAGACGCCGCTGGCGGCGCATTCCCCGCAGGCAAGTTGGGATCGACAGGCTGAACTGGCGACGGGACCGCTTGAGCCGGGGCGCTGTCGGCAGGAGTCGGCGAAGCAGGCGCGGGCTGCAAAGTCGAGGGAGCGGTCTGGGACGGAACGGACTGCGCCGGCGGCTGTGCCGCTGAGTGCGCTGGACTCACAGCATCGCTGCCGGCGGCCGAAGCCGACCCGTTATTGCTGACCCCGGCTGGTGAAGGCGCGCTGTTCGCTGTTGCCGGCACCGCGGCAGCGCCGGAATCCGGGGTCTGCGGAGCGTCCGACGTTGGCTTCGTCGCCACTGACTTCTTATCCCCTACGGTCAGTCCGTCGAAGCCCGCCTCCTTAAAGTGCAAGTAACCTAATCCCACCGCAAGCCCGAGCGCCACAACAATCAAAACCAGCTTGCCCCAGCCCCGCTTCGGTTCTTCCTCATCATCGAGCAGATAGTCCACATTCGAAGACGGCCGCAGAGCGTCAGGATCAGCCCTGCGATCGCCAGCCGGTCCTGGAGAGCTCAAGCCAAGAAATGAGTGCCCCGTGATCACCGGTCCGGCGCTCGGCCGAGCGTCGGTCGGGCGAATCTCGCCCGTCCGAATCTCGTTTGGGCCAGTTTCGGTGCGAAGCGGCGCCGAACGCGGCTCTACTATCGCTCGGCGGAATTGCGCAGGCTCAGGGTTGGCTGATTCTTCGCTTTGCCGGGGCGCGGACTGCGCTGGAACAAGCGGTGCGGGAACCGAGGCTGCCTTCGGCGCCGCGACGCTCTCCGGTGGCGCCGAAGCGGCTTGCGCTCGCCCGGCAGGCGCAGTTGTTGCCACCAGGGAAGCCCCGCACATTCCGCAAAAGCGGTTGGCTCCGTCATTTTCGTTCCCGCAGCGTCCGCAGCGCACGCACCCTCCTCGACTAGTCTGTCATTTAGATTAACTCTACTGACCTTGGTTTCGCGAGTACGATGCTGATTCGGCAGGTTTCGAAGGTCACAAAAGACGCATTGGCGGCTTTATTGTTTGTCGGCTGGGATCTTACGGATGGCTACTTAATTCA
Source organism: uncultured Acidobacteriaceae bacterium (assembly GCA_963800575.1). Lineage (GTDB taxonomy): Bacteria > Acidobacteriota > Terriglobia > Terriglobales > Acidobacteriaceae > Sulfotelmatobacter. Next base: position 857,932 of record CAWDBN010000011.1, on the reverse strand, counting down.
GCGGAGTGTTGGATGGGTCCGATAGAGCAATCAGTTTGCCTACCGGATACTCCTCCTGCGTAAGAGGAATCGTAGGCTCGGAGTTGACGATCGTGAGCACATCGCCGCTGTGAACTCCACGCAAGAGCAGTCGGTCGCGCTCGACGCCAACGACTCGATATTTCTCGTCGAAAACTGACATCGCAACTCCTCGCAGACCATTGGATGCCAAATTCCATGCCGTGGATACTAAGGAATTCGTTTCCCTGTCGAAAGGTTCCAAAATAGAACGCAAGATTACGGCGTTCCGTATGCGAATTGAGCTAGGCCGCTCCGAATCGCACCGAAACCAGTTTTGAAACGCCGGGCTCTTGCATCGTCACACCGTAGAGGACGGGCGCGATGCTCATGGTTTTCTTGCTGTGAGTGATCAGGACGAACTGGGTCTTGATGCTCATCTCTTTGACCAGTTCGGTGAAACGCCCGATATTCGCCTCATCCAGCGGCGCGTCCACTTCGTCGAGGATGCAGAACGGGCTGGGCGTGTACTGGAAAATGCCGACCAGCAGGGCGAGCGCGGTGAGCGCCTTCTCGCCTCCGGAAAGCAGCAAGACGCTCTGCAGGCGCTTGCCAGGAGGCGATGCGACCACGTCGATGCCGCTCTCGGCAGAATTTTCCTCGTCGGTAAGCTTCATGAACGCGTGGCCGCCGCCAAAGAGCTTCTTGAACGTGACTCCAAAGTTCTCGTTAATCTTGGTGAAAGCCTCTTTGAACTTCTGACGCGAGACTTCGTCGATCTCGCGGATGGTCGCGGTCGTATTCTCGATGGAGGAGATCAGGTCTTTGCGCTGGCCATCGAGGAAGCCGTGCCGCTCGGCGGTCTCGCGATACTCTTCAAGCGCCATCATGTTCACCGGGCCCATGGCTTCGAGCTTGGCTCGCATCTCGCGATGAGCCAGGTCACGGGCGGCCAGTTCGTCCCCGGTAACCAGCGCCAGGGTGGTGTCGGCCAGCAAAGCGGCGCGCTCAATTCCGAGTTCGTTCAGGCAAGTATCCGACATGTACATGGCATCGGCTTGCAGCTTGGCGGCTGCCGCCTGCAATTCGCCACGCCGGTCGCGAGCCTGGTCGAGAAGCTGGCGAGCCTGGCGGAGCAGTTCGTCGATTTCGCCGAGGCGTGCGCGCAGCTGGTCTTTTTCGAATTGCAGCAGACCCTCACGAGCCTGGCCCGCATTACGTTCGGCTACGAAGTCCGTGGCTTGCTGGTCGAGTTGCAGGTTCTCGGTTTCGCGCTGCACTTTCTCTGCGGCAGCCGCTTCAATCTGTGAGACCAGAGCATGGAGGCGCTCATTCATTTCCGCGAACAGGGAATCGATGCGCCCGAGCACGGAAGTTGCGGAACGATGCCGCTCTTCGAGCGCCGCGACGCGGGCCACGCGCTGCGAACTGGCTTGGGCCGCGTCTTCCCGACGCTGACGCAGCGTTCCGAGAGACTCTTGAGCGGCCGCAATCCGCTCCTCGAGTTCGGCGCGAGTCTGTTCGAGGCCATTGATCTCTGAGTGACGCGCAGCGACAATCGACTCCTGCTCAGATCGCTCCGCAGACAGGCGTTGCAACTCCGCTTGCGAGACGCTCACGCGCTCCGTGATGCGCATCATTTCTGAATCGAGTTGCTGCAGCAAATGGCCGGAAGTCATCGACTGGTGCTCGGCTTCGCGCTTTTCCGCGTCGAGGCGCTCCAGCAGGGAACTGAAGTCCCTAATTTCCCGGCCCAGCGTCAGCACTCGCATCTCTTCTTCGCGCAGCGCACGTTCCAGATCCTCCAGTTGCCGCAGAACTTCCCGGAGTTCGCGCTTCATCGAGAGCGGGCCTTCGGCGCGCTGTTTGCCACCAGTAACGGTCACGTTGTGAAAGCATTCTCCGGTTTGCGAAAGAAAGAACGCGTCGGGATTTTCAAGGGCGAGGCCCCGCGCGGTATCTGATCCGGGGACAATGTAGCCATCACGCAGCTTGGGAAGAATTACTTCCAGCGACTTCCCGAATCCGTCGAGCACGCGGATGGTGGACTTCAGCGGCACGATGGAAGCCGTGGGCGGCGCGCAGTGCGCAGCTTCATCAAGAATGAAAGAGAACTTGGCCTGCGCGTCTTCGGGATGAACCAGGAAGGTAGCGCGGCCGTCGACATCGCTGCGCAGCAGACGAAGGCCCTCGTCGGCGGCGTCCCAGGATTTGACGACGATGTAGTTCAGTTCGTCGCGCAGGAAGTCTTCGACCACACGCTCAAAACGCGGCTCGACTTCAAGGAAATCGGCGAGCACGCCGACCGGGGCCAAACCGCTTTGCATCACTCCTGATTGGAACAGTCGGCGAACAGATTCGGTTGAGTATCCATGTTCCGCGATCACCGCTTCGAGCGATCCCTTCTTGCCAAGAGCTGTGGCGAATTCGGCGCGGAGCAGGTCGAGATGGGTCTTGGCTTTCGTCTCATCGAGGCGCTTCGCTTCAAGCAGGCGTCGAAGCTGACTGATCTCTTCGGTAATGCCGGTGACCCGCTGCGTGATGGTTTCGAATTCGAGTGCGAGTTGTCCGCGCTGGCCGCCAAACGCTTCCACCTGAAGGTTGGCACTTGTGATTTCAGTTTGCAGACGCCGGGCTTCGCGATCGGCACCGGCCAGGCGCTCTTCAGCCTGCGCCAGTTGGTTGCGTAACCGCGAGGCCGCCGACACAGTGTCAAAAATGGCGACGCGCGATTCTTCCTGCTGATGTTCAAGTTGGGCCAGCGCCGTCGCGGTTGCTGCGGCTTCCTGCTCCGACAGTGCGAGTTCGTGTTGAGCTGCAGCCAGATCGGCGGCGGCTGATTCGAGCACTTGCCGGTTGGAATCACGCTCAGCTTCGAGCGCGGTCAGGCGGTGACGGGCCTGGGCTAACTCCGCCTCCGCCGAGGCGGAACGGACTACGAGTTCGGCGCAGCGTTCTTCGTTGTGCCGTCGGCGGGCGCGGGCACGATCGATCTCCAGATCGATCTGGCTGAGGCGCTCCCGATTCTCGCGCAGTTCGGCCTCGATGGCATAGCCGCGCCCAGTGCCTTCTCCATGCTCGGACTCGAGTTGGCGGAGCGTTCCGGCGCGGTGCTGCATGTCTTCCGCCAGGGCATTGAGTTGAGCGTCGAGTTCAGCGCTCTCGTGTTCAATTGTCGCGAACTTACTTGCTAGCACCACGCGCAGCTGGGCCCGCATCTCGTCGCGCTGCTTGGCGTAGCGCTCGGCCTTCGAGGCCTGGCGTTTCAAAGAATTCATCTGCCGCGTGACTTCGTCGAAAATGTCATCTACGCGGGCCAGGTTCAGCTTGGCATCTTCGAGGCGAGCTTCGGCGAGGCGCTTCTTGGTTTTGAACTTCGTAATTCCAGCCGCCTCTTCGAGAATTGCCCGGCGATCCGTCGGCCGGCTGCTGAGAATCTGGCCGATACGTCCTTGTTCGATCAGAGCGTAGGTCTCCGGTCCAAGGCCTGTGCCCATGAAGAGTTCCTGAATGTCGCGCAGACGGCAGAGCTTGCCGTTGAGCAGGTATTCGCTGTCACCTGAGCGGAACAGGCGGCGCGTGACTACGATTTCTCCGGTGCGGAATTGTTGCTGATTGAATTTCCTGCGGCGGATCTTGAGCACGACTTGGGTTGCGCCACTGACAGCGGCAGAAGTCGCGATGGGGACGATTCCATGCACCGGCAGTGCGAAGACCGGTTCATCGTCCGGGAAGGCGACTGCCAGCGTGTCTACTTTCGACCGTGGAACTTCTACTTCTTCTGTTTTGCCAGGCTGAGCTTCTTCCACGGCGCGTTCGGTCTCTTCAGCGGCGCGGGCGCGGACGGCGGCTTCATCCCAGTCCTCGGCTGGACGTCGGGACACTTCAGCGCTCACGGGCAATTCATCTTGAATATCAATTTCGGTCGCCGCCCCAGCGTCGGCGCCGGGATACTCTTGGGGATCGATCAGCGTTAGCGAGACCTCAGCCATACCGGTGGGCTTGCGGTCGCGGGTGCCGGCGAAGATTACATCTTCCATGCGCGAACCGCGCAGCGTCTTCGCCGACTGCTCGCCGAGCACCCAGGAGATGGCGTCGGCAATGTTCGACTTGCCGCAGCCGTTGGGGCCGATGATGGCGGCAATGCCGTCCCCGTGAAACTTGAGGTCGGTGCGGTCGCAAAACGATTTGAAGCCGAGAATCTGAAGCCGCTTCAGTTTAAGCAACGTGAACTCCTTGGAGAAGCAGTGGCCTGTGGCCAGTTGTCAGTCGCCGGTCTTTCGTTATTCTGCTTGCCGGTCTGTTTACCAGACTGATACCTCTAGCGCTGAAACGGCGCTTGCCCAGACTTCGGCTGTCCCGGACTGGATCGGGTGAGCACAAATTAGAGCTACTGTAACGGTGAAATCGGGGCGGGGTCAAGCAATATAACACTATATATTGTATGACCTTAAGAGCGAGCGCGTTGGGTTGCACATGCATTGCAGCAGCTGCCGGGTCTACGGGTGAGGGAAGGACGAGGTGGGAGAACCGCGAGAGCAGGAGTATGGTAGCGCAACTGGCGATCTAAGACAACGATTCCGGACTTACTACTCCGGGAAAAGGGGCTTCGCTGTGCTTGGCGGGACAGCCGAGGAGGCTGCCCCCGCACGTTTCCTGCTGAGGCTTACTTGCCTCCCAGCCTTTCGAAGAACAGGCAGATGGTTTCTATGCCATGGTGGAAATTGGGGATATGGAATTTTTCGTTGGGGGCGTGGAGGTTGTCGTCGGGCAGTCCGAAGCCCATCATCACGCTGGGGATTTTCAAAGCCTGATAGATGTCGTTGACGATGGGGATCGATCCACCGCTGCGAATGAACACGGTTTCTTTTTTGAAAGTGTCGTGCAGCGCTTCCGTGGCCGCCTTGATATATGGGTTGTCGGTACCGACTACGGAGGCTGGGCCTTTGCTCCACACTTTAATTTTGGTTTCGATGCCCTTTGGCGTGAGCTTCTTCACGAAAGCGGTGTAGCGCTTCAGGATGTCGTTGGGATCCTGGTTGGGAACAAGGCGCATGGAGACTTTGGCCGAGGCTTTGGCAGGGATCACGGTTTTAGCGCCGGCGGCGATGAATCCTCCGGGCATGCCGTGGACTTCAAGCGTAGGACGGGCCCAGGTGCGGTAGAGAACCGAATATCCGGGCTCGCCGGTTAGAACCTTGGAGCCAACTTCAGTTTTTCTGTAGTGCTCCTCGTTGAAGGGCAGACGCTTCCAGGCTTTGAGTTCGTCTTTGCTTGGCGCTTTCACATTCTTGTAGAACCCCGGGATGAGAATTTTTCCCTTCGCGTCTTTCAGCTTGCTGATGATTTCAATCAGCGCGAAGAAGGGATTGGGAGCAGCACCACCGTAGACGCCGGAGTGCAGATCAACCTTGGCACCGACGGCTTCGATTTCGGTGTAGACCAGGCCGCGAAGCCCGACGCAGAGCGTGGGAAGATTTGGGGCGAAAAGTTCGGTGTCGCAGACGAGGGCGAAATCGGCTTTCAGCTTGACTTTCTGCTTGTGGACATACTCGGTGATGGATTCGCCGCCTACTTCTTCCTCGCCTTCAAAAATTACTTTCACGTTGATGGGCAGTTTGCCACCGCCGGACTTCATCAGCGACTCCAGAGCCTTCACTTCCATCCAGAGCTGGCCTTTGTCATCGACTGCGCCGCGAGCGTAGATATTGTTGTTGCGCTCCGTGGGATCAAAGGGCGGAGTCACCCACTCGTCGAGCGGATCGGGCGGTTGCACGTCGTAGTGGGCATAGCAGAGCACCGTGGGCTTGCCGAGAGCGTGCAGCCAGTCGGCATAGATCAGGGGATGGCCCTTAGTCGGAATGACTTCAACGTTTTCCATGCCGATGCGGCGGAGTTCGTTGGCTACGAAGTCAGCGGCTTTTTCTACGTCGGGCTTGTGTTCTTCCAGCGTGCTGACGCTGGGGATGCGGAGGAGATCTTTGAGTTCGTTCAAAAAACGCTGCTGATTATTGCGGGCGAAATCTACTGCGGGGGACGCCATGGGTTGATCCTTTCTCGTGAGAGCCATGCTTGCAGGTTAGGGCGGAAACCCTAACAGTATACCGCTGGGTGGCGAAGGCGAGCGATCTTATCGTGCCGAGTCGAACTCCATTCAATAGTTACTGAGAGTTGGTTGTGGAGTCAACCAATTCCATTTTTCCATTTCGGAGTTCGTAGGAGCTCACTGTGACAGTGCCTTTATCCCTATCCCATGTCGATACCTCTCTGTGGATCAACGTATATCGACCATCATTTTCGTATTGATAGGTTTTGTTTTTTCTATCGGACGCGCTTCCGTTTGAGCTGGTGGTCACCTGCTTCTTTGCTTGATCAAACGAAGGGGTCGAGAGGCTGCTCAAAAAATCGTTGTGAATAAATTCGTTCGCCTTCGGATCGTATAAATAAAAATCGTACGAACAATTTCCTGTCCCTCCGCACTGGCTTAGTAGCTGCAGATCCTTGTAGCCATCGAAATTAGCGTCCACCGTAGTAAGCACACTCCGGATAGGGGCCGGCGTTACCAAACCGGGATCGGTCGTATCCTCGAGGGTTTGAATCACCTCGGTTCCGCTTCCCGCAGTGATGTCGAGATTGCCAAAAGTATTATCCGGCTGGCCGGAAAAATGGAAGGTGAATAATGGCAGCTTCGAATTGATGCGAAAGGTGCACGTCATGCCACCGCGGAGATCTTCCTCGCCAGCAAAATAATTCTGCATCTGGCTAAGCGGAATAGCGCCGCTATAGGGAGCAAGCTTGCACCCTTCGCTGGGATCCGGCGAGCTTGAGCCGGGTGCGGTTGGCGCCGGGCTCGACGCTCCAGAAACTTGGCTGCTGGTTGAAACTGGCCGATCCTCCGCTAAACCCAAATGCACACCAGCTGGAGAAAGAAACACTAAGAGCAGTAAAGTGAAGATTACTGCGACCACCTTTTGCTGCATGCACGTAAGTTTAGCAGGGCTATTTACAGGCGCTCGAAGAATTCGTCGAAAAGCGGGACGGAGAGAAGGCGCCAAGATCAAACGCCGGCTCTTTGCCTGTAATTACGTCCGCCATCACCTGCGCTGTGATTGGGGCAAGGAGAATTCCGTCGCGAAAATGGCCGGTAGCAACGTAGTAGCCGGGAGTTGCGGTGGGGCCGAGAATCGGCAATGCGTCGGGAGTTCCGGGGCGCAGGCCGGCCCAGTCTTCGAGAATCTTCGCATTGCGCAGTTCGGGGACGATAGCGATCGCTGCGCGGTGCAGGCGCTGAATCGTCTCGACGTCTGTGCGCTTGTCGAATCCGGCTTCTTCTACGGTGGCTCCAACCAGAATTCTTCCGTCGCTGCGCGGGATCAGGTAAACCTCTGGCGCACGGATCACATGTTTAAGCAGGTTGTGGGAGGGTGAGAGCAGGCAGAGCATTTGTCCCTTAACCGGCCGCGTGGGAAAAGCGTAGGGGGCGATCTGGCCCGACCATGCTCCTGCGCAGTTGACGACTTTAGGGGCATGGAATGAGGTTTTGGTCGTGATGACGCCGGCGACGCGTCCGTCGGAAAGATTGATGGCTGTTACCTCTTCGCCCGACGAGATATCTACAGCGCGGCGCTTTGCGGTTTGCAGAGCAGCGGCGGTGAGGGCGCGCGGGTCGACGCTGCGCTCGCGCAGATAGAAGGCAGGCCGGTTGAGAGCAGCGAGAGCTGGTTCGAGTTCAGCCAGAGGGGCGGGAAGCGTTGCTTGTTTTAAGCACGGAGAAGAAAGATGCTCGGCCGATGGGAAGAGAATCGTGCCCTGGTCTCTCAGATCAACTTTCATGCCCGATTCCACTTCCAACTCGTGGGCGAACTCGGGATACATGCGCGCGCTGGCTGTGGCTAGCGGTTGCAGAGCGGCGGGCGTTTCAAGCGGACAATCGACCAGCATGCCGCCGGCGGCATGCGACGCTTCGCGACCGGGCTCGCCGCGCTCGACTACAAGGACGCTCGCGCCTTTGCGCCGAAGCTCAATCGACAGCGAGAGACCGATAATGCCGCCGCCGATTACGATTACATCCCAATTCTTCACCTCCGCATTGTAGAAGACTCTGTTACTTTCGTTACCCGTGTGGTTACCCTTCCGCCCCCTATAATCCGATCAAACCTACAGATCATGATGGCCAAACATAAGCCCAACCCGAGCGAGGGAACCGCCGCGGCTTCGCCGTGGATTTATGGTCCGTGGCTTGATCTGATCGTCGGATGCGGAGCGTGGTCGGCTCCGCTGTTGCTGATCTCTTACTTCTCGATTGCTTCGAGCGCGCGTGCCTGGGCGGTTGCCTTTTACGTGCTGGCGCTATTTTTCAATTATCCGCATTACATGGCGACCATCTATCGCGCCTACCACCGCGAAGAAGACTTTCACAAATACCGAATCTTCACGGTGCATATTACGGCGCTGATCGTGCTGACGCTGGTGCTGGCGCATTCCTGGGTTCGAATTTTGCCCTGGATCTTTACCATCTATTTGACCTGGAGCCCCTGGCATTACAGCGGGCAGAACTACGGCTTGTTCATGATGTTCGCGCGCCGCGCGGGAGCGAAGCCGAGTGAGGCGGTACGCCGCGCGCTCTACGGCGCGTTCATCGCTTCGTATCTGATTCTGTTTCTGGGCTTCCATACCGGGGCTTCCGCTGATCCGCTTTTCATTTCTCTCGGAATTCCTGCGATCGTAAGCCGGTGGGAGCAGATTCTGCTGGCTGTGGCGTTCGTTGCGCTCGCAGGGTTTGGGCTGTCGCGCCTGGCGCGGGAGACGGGCTGGCGAAAGCTGTTGCCTTCGCTGACTTTATTCTCGTCGCAGTTCCTGTGGTTCGTGTTGCCGGCTGGTATTTCGCTGATTAAAGGTTGGGAAATTCCGCAGAGCCGTTACAGCACTGGCGTGCTGGCCGTGATGCACTCCGCGCAATACCTATGGATTACCAGTTACTACGCCCGGCGCGAGGCTGCCGGTGAGGGCAGTCGCCCTTGGCGGGCGTGGGGATATTTCGCTGTTCTGATTGCCGGGGGCATCGCCTTGTTTGTTCCCGGACCCTGGCTCGCGAGCCGTGTGTTCCACCATGACTTCACGAATAGTTTCCTGATCTTCACTGCGCTGGTAAACATCCACCACTTTCTTCTGGACGGCGCCATCTGGAAGCTGCGCGATGGAAAGATTGCAGCACTTCTGTTGAGTTCGCGGGAGCGGATTTCCGACTGCCGCGTCGGGAGCCGGAAGTCGGCTATCTCAGGCGTGGAGCTGGCTTACCGGCGCAACTGCTGGCGCACGCCAGTTGCGGGTCGGCGCTGCTCTCGTGCTGCTGTTGTGGGGAACGGTGGATCAGGCGCGATACTATCTGTCGCTGCGTGCCGATAATCTGCGGGACTTGCAGCGTGCGGCGGCGATGGATTCTTTCGATACTTCGGTGCAGATGCGTCTGGCCCGGCGAGAGCTGGATGAAGGCCAGGCGCGGCTTGCGGAAGCGGCGTGGCGAAAGGCCATTCACTGTGAACCCGGCCGATCCCGCTCCGCGGCAGGCGTTGCTGCGATTCCTCATCGGGCAGGGCCGGATCGATGAAGCTCTGAGTTTGACGGATGCTTCGCTGAAGTACTCCCCCAAAGATGCGAATCTTTTGGTGGATCGTGGTCTGCTGGCGCTGCGCCTGGGTCAGCCCGATCAGGCTGTGGAGAGCTGGGAGCGGGCGATTTCTGTCGATCCGGGCCAGATGGCCGCGCATCTTTACCTGGCGAATGAACTCGATCACGAAGGCAAGGCTCACGCTGCGGCCGGGCATTACGAAGTGTTTCTGAACGCAGTTGCCCGGCAGCCGGTGGGACAACGTCCGGTGCCGGAGAAGGTTATTGCGATTGCGCTTCGCATGGCAGATTGCCAGCGACGGGCGTCTGAGAAAACGCTGGCGATTCAGTCTTACGAATTGGCGGCAACCATTGCGGATCAGACCAAGCAGCCTAAGCTCGAGAGCGTCGCCGACGTGAATGAAGCGGCGCTGCAGGCGGATGCCGGCAAACTGGATCGGGCTCTTCAGCTTTACCAGCACGCGCTGCAATTGGATGATTCAATTGGCGACAAGGAGTCGAGTGCGGAAGACTGGCTGGCTTATGGACGCTTTCTTGATAACTCTGGGTTTCCGCGCTCGACTGGCTTACGCTTGCTTTGTGAAGTCCGGGCTGGAGAACGCTCTGCCTGACGCATCGCAAAAGCAGTTCCTGGCCGATGCCAGCAAGCGCGCCGAAGGCCGGATTGGCTCAGAAGCGGCTGCAATCCGGCGCGATCCCGACCCCGTTCTACAGGAAGCGTTGGCGCTTCGCCGCTAACTCGGCCCCGCCCGCGGCATTCTTTCCGAAATTCATCGGTATGTTTTGTACCGGCGGAAAATTGCGTGAGCCCGTTTGACACTGCGGCGCTTGTGCTAAACAATTGATTGGACCCCGCAGTTAAGGCGGTTAATCCTCGGAGGAACCACATGCCGGACGAAGGCGAACAGATACACGTTGAACAGCAGTCGACTGCAGGGAAGTGGATTCTGGTGATCCTGGCGATTCTTTTTGTCGCGGGTTCGGTGTATGGGTATGTGACCACGCAACAGCACGTACAGAAGCTGACCACGGACCTGAGCGCCAGCCAGGCGCAGGTTGCGGAGCTGCAAAAGAGAGTGCAATCCTCAGAAGCTCAGGAAGAAACGATCGCACAAAAGCTGGGCATGACCAAGAAGGAACTGATGGAGCGCGCCGCCGCGCTGCAAGCGCAACAGAAGGCTGATGAGTCCCGGCTGGCGCAGCAAGAGAAGGAATCGAAAGAGCAGATCGGGCAGGTAAGCGGGGAAGTGGCTGGGGTGAAGACCGACGTGGGCGGGGTGAAGACCGACGTGGCTTCCACCAAGGCTGATCTTGAAGCCACGAAAGCGAAGCTGCAGAGTGCAGTGGGCGACTTGGGAGTGCAGAGTGGCCTGATCGCCAATACGCGCAGCGATTTGGAAATTCTCAAGCATAAGGGCGACCGCAATTATTACGAATTCACTCTGCTCAAAGGGGCGAAGCCGCAGCCGGTGGCGACGGTGAGCCTTCAGCTTAAGAAGACCGATCCCAAACACGGCAAGTTCACGGTGAATGTGACTTCGGACGACAGGACCATCGAGAAGCAGGATCGCAATATCGCCGAGCCGATTCAGTTCTATTCGGGACGGGATCACTTGCTGTTTGAGCTGGTGGTGTGGACGGTGGACAAGAAGAAAGCGACGGGCTACCTGAGCACTCCGAAGGCCGCGCCCGTGCCGGTGACCGGCGAATTGAACGGCGGCTTAGTCGATCGGCACGAATTTCACGCAGACCGGTTCCGATACATCCAGAACTTTGCCGGTTGGCGTGAGGCGGCCGGTTTTGGCGTCGATGCTGAAGACGACGATGTTGTTTGACTTTTCGTTGGCCGCAAACAGCAGCGAACCTCCCGGAGCAATCTCAAAACTGCGCGGAGTTTTGCCTTTCGTCGACGCGTACTCGATCAGTGTCAGGGTGCCTTTGTCTGGGTCGATGGCGAATACGGCGATGCTGTCATGGCCGCGGTTCGAGGCATAGAGGAACTTGCCGGAGGGATGGACCTGAATCTCAGCGTCATCGTTGTGGGCGGAGAAGTCTTTCGGATACGTCGAAATCGTCTGCAAGCGGCGCAAGACTCCGGCAGATCCGTCGTAGCTGAAGACGGAAACCGTGGACTGGATTTCGTTGACCACATAGGCGAACTTGCCGTTGGGATTAAAAGCAAAGTGCCGGGGACCCGCCCCTGGATCGGCTTTGGCGAGCGTCGTATAAATCTGCGGATCATTCAGACTGAGCGAACCCTTGGCTCTGTCGAATTTGTACACCAGCGTTTCGTCGAGGCCGAGATCGTCCACGATGGCGAAGCGCTCGTCGGGCGACAGATCGATCGAGTGAGCGTGCGGTCCTTCCTGACGCTCGGGATCTGCGCCGTGGCCGGTGTGCTGGATGAATGCTGAAGCCTCACCCAGTCGTCCATCTTCAAGCACCGGGAATACCGCGACGCTGCCTCCGGTGTAGTTGGCCACCAGAACGCATTTTCCAGTTTTATCTACCGTAATGTAGCAAGGGTCCGCGCCTTTGGACGCGACTTCATTCAACAAAGTTAGTTTGCCGGTCGCGCGATCGATCGAGAAGGCGCTGACCGCTCCGCTTTTCTGGCCTTGATAGTTTCCGGTTTCATTCACCGCATAAAGGAACCGGTGGTTGGGATGCACGGCGAGAAACGATGGATTGGTGGTCTCGGCGGCCACGCCGATGGAGGTTAACTCGCCCGTGTCCGAATCGAAACGATAGGCGTAGATGCCCTTGCTCGTGCTGCCGGCTTCGGCGGTATAGGTGCCGACGTATACGAAATACTTTTTGTGCGAGGCGGGTGCCGCTTCCGCGCAAAGAACCGAGAAAGCGAAGATGAGGAAGGCTGCGATGCCGCGGAGAATGTGCCGAGTTGGTTTCATGGTTTTATAGAATCGCATCTGGACCTTTCGCGCAAGTGCGCACGCTTCTTCAGTTCTTGGCGGTCACTTGGTTAGAGTCACCGGCACGGGTTGATCGTAAGGCTGGATGACTACGCTTACGGAACGGCGCTGGTTGAAGTTTTCCAGGCTCACGGGGAAGCCGACGATCACCGTTCGCTTGACCTCCTCGCCGGGTTGCAGCTTGTCTTCCGGAGAGAGAGCCGGCTGCGTGTTCGCTTTCAGCGCCGGGAAGGCCTGATAGTAGCGATCGAAGTCGATGGCGGAAACCGCATCGCTACTTGCTTCTCCGCTGGATGTTACAAGCTTTCCTTGAATGTCATGCACCCAGAGCGACTTCTTGCCGGAGTTGTGCAAGGTGAAGGTGAGGGCGACGAGCGATGCGTTCTGCCCCGGGAGTTCCACTGCGGTTACGGCGTCGAGCGATCCGGCGCCTTGCGGCTTGGCGCGTTGGAAAAACGATACGATGGCGACGATGATGAGTATTCCTGCCGTGGTCAGCAGCAGTGGTTTGAGCGGGGGCAGGTTGCGCTTGGCGGTGCCGAATTCGTCGGCGATGTTGATCGTTGGACCGCGTTGCGGGCTGGTGGCCGCACTGTCTGCCGGTGCGCCAGGCGCCGGCGGAGGAGCGGGAGCAGGATTAGGTGTTTGATCGGGCATGGAAGGGTTCGCGCTTTCGGATTGTACTCCTAGCCTGGGAATTCAATTCCACTCATGCTTCATCGCCTTGGCGAATTGTTGCGTGGGCAGAGTGTTCAGTACGTCGTTCCTGGTGAGCCACGCACGCCGCGCCTGCAGGATGCCGTAGCGGATTTTGTCGAGGTGCGAAGTGTGATGGGAGTCGGTGTTGATCACGATCTTTACACCTTTCTGTTTGGCCTGGCGCAGGTGCACGTCGTTGAGATCGAGACGGTCGGGGTAGGAGTTTAACTCCATCGCGACTTTGTGTTTTGCCGCCGAGGTCAGCACTGCATCCATGTCGAAGTGATAGGCGTCGCGGCGAAGCTGCAGTCGGCCGGTGGGATGACCGATGATGGAAGTGTTCGGATTCGCGATCGCTTTAAGCAGGCGGTCGGTCATCTTGGCCGGCTCCTGATTGAAGACGGAATGCACGCTGGCGATGACTAGATCCATCTGGGCGAGGACGTCGTCGGAAAGATCGAGATCGCCGTCGGCGAGAATATCGACTTCGATTCCGGCGAAGATCGTGATGCCGTCGATCTTCTCATTGGCGGCGCGAATTCGCTGGATGTGAGCGACGGCGCGCTTGTCATCAAGACCGTTGGCGAAGGCCAGATTCTTCGAGTGATCCGTGATAGCCATGTATTTGTAACCGCGCGCCTTGGCGGCTTCGGCCATTTCTTCGATGGTGTTCTTGCCGTCGGTTTCGACGGTGTGCATGTGCACGTCGCCTTGAAGGTCGTCGAGCGTAATCAGAACCGGCAACGTATGGTTTGCGGCGGCGTCGATCTCGCCCAGATTTTCGCGCAGCTCGGGTGGGATGTAATCGAGCTTGAGCTTGGCGTAGATTTCTTCTTCGGTTTTGCCGGCGACGGGCTTTTCTGTTTTCAGGTCGGCCAGGCTGTATTCGTTTAGCGTGTAACCCATCTTGAGGGCACGCTGGCGCAGGGCAACGTTGTGAGCTTTTGATCCAGTGAAGTACTGCATCGCCGCACCGAATGACTCCGGAGGTAGCAGTCGAACATCGACCTGCATGTCGCTGCGCAGGCGGAAGCTGATTTTGTTGTCGCCCTTTGCGATCACGTCCATGAGAGGGGGATATTTGGCGACGTATTCGATGGCGCTTGCACGTTGCTTATCGTCACAACAAGCGGTGCCCGTCACCAGAATATCCAGATCGCCCGCGGTTTCGCGGCCGCGGCGCAGGGAACCGGCGGGAGTGATGCGGTCGATGCCGGGAAACTTCGCTAGATATTCAGTCAGCTTGTTGGCCTCGGCCTCGGCGGCGTCGATTAAGAATCGGCCGGAGATGCGGCGGTAGTCTTCGATGGCCTTCAGCAGCTTTTGCTCGTGCTTCTCGCCCATGCGGGGCAGTTCGCGAATCTTACCTTCACGCGCAAGTTTCTCCACGCCATCCACGTCGCAGACCTTGTGGGCGCTCCAGATCAGCGCAATCGTCTTTGGACCGAGGCCCTGAATCTTCAGCAACTGCAGCATCGACGGGTGATATTTCTTCAGCAGGTCGGCCTGCACGCTGAGGCTGCCATCTTTAAAGAGTTCCTGCAGGTTCATCAGCATGCCCTTGCCGATGCCGGGGATGGCAAGCACTTTCTTGGGTTCGCCGATGATGTCTTTGATCTGCTCGGTGTTATTTTCGATGGCCTGGGCGGCGTTGCGGTAGGAGCGGATGCGGAAGGAATCCTGGCCGTCGATCTCGAGCAGGTCGGCGGTTTCGTACAAGATGTTGGCGATGGATTTGTTGTCCACGGACTAAAGATTAAACAAGATTGGAATGGAGTGCCAGCGGACAGAGGAAAAGAGGGAAGCGCCGGAAAATAGAATTACGCATTCGGCCGTGCGGCTGCTAAACGGCCGTGCGATGCCGGAGAAAGCAGATCGACTGACCAGATCAGGCGCTCTTGCTGACGTTCGCGGCCTGTGGCCCCTTCTGTCCTTCGGTGATTTCGAACTCCACCGTATCGCCTTCCTGCAGGCTTTTGTAGCCCTCGGAAGTGATGGCGCTGTAATGAACAAAAACGTCGGGACCATCCGCGCGCCCGATGAACCCGTAGCCTTTTGCGTTATTGAACCACTTGACGGTGCCTTTCAGACGTTCCACGTACACCCCCTTCTTTCCGCACGTCCTGCATGGGGGGGCCCCAGACGTGCCCGCATAGGATGCATTTTGGAGCGATTGGGTTTGGGGTGTCAAGACGAAACGGCGGGGGCTGAGAGCGGAGGCGCTGCCGACGCCTCGCTGCGCTCGGCTGAACCCTTCGGCTTCCCCCTCGGCTTCCTCGGGGCTTCGGCAACAGGGCAGGCTCGCGAAGGCGCCCGTTCCCCAGGCAACCTTCCCACAGGGCATCTTACTTTTTGCGAGCCTGGTGATCCAGCCAGAGGACTGACGAGATGGTTTTGGCGTCGCGAATCGTGCCCCTCAATACCATGCGGAGTGCGGTTGCGAGCGGGACCAGGCGCTTGTGGATTACTTCATCGGCTTCCGGATGAGCGGGGCCGGCTTTGAGGCCTGTGGCTAGAAATACCGACATGGTTTCGGCAACGAATCCGGGGCTCGCATAGAAATTGAGAATGCGGCGCCAATTCTTAGCGGTGTATCCGGTTTCCTCCAGGAGCTCGCGCTTGGCCGCGTGCAGAGCCTTTTCACCGGCATCGATGCGGCCGGCCGGCAGCTCCCACAGATAGCCGTTCGCGGCGTGGCGATATTGGCGTTCCAGCAGGACATGCGGCGCGGAACGTGATTCATCGACTGCCAGAATCACCACAGAGCCGCTGTGATGGATCACGTCGCGATGAGCGCGGACGCCCCCGGGTTCCTGGACGTCGTCGGTGGTCACCCAGAAGACTGGCCCACGGTACACCGTGCGGGAGGAAATCAATCTTGCGTTGCCATGTGAGCCTTGATGGACTTGGTCTTCTTTGTCTTGGAGCGCGGACGTTTTGCCATGGCAACAATATAAAGCACGGGATTCGGTTTTCAGCATTCTGCTATTTCACCACGATTTTCCACAGAAGATCGTTGAGGACAAAGCGCTAGATTTCCCCCGTTTTGCCCGAAAAACAGCTTATTCGACTAATTCGACTGGATACGGGACTGGCGTGTTTTGCACCCTGTTGTCTTCGCTTTCCATTCGCGTTAGCGATACGCTAGCGATTCAGTAGGATTGACTGCTTTGCTGAAATTTCCCTGTCCGTGTGCAAAATTGGACAGCAAGCCCCAACTGCGAGGGGTAGCCTAACTGTCGAATGCTTTCTGCACCTGAAAAACGGCTTAAGACGTTGTGGTTAAAGGCGGCAGCGGCCAGCGATTCTGCCGAGGTGGAACGTCTCCTGTCGGAATTTAGAGATGCCCTGCACGAGCACATTGATAGACTCAAAGCAGGGAGCCAGAAGCTCCGGGCCAGCTAGGATTTCCTTCCGTTGCGCTTTGGAACGTTGCTTTCCAAGATCGCTATTTGCCTATTCAATTCAGCGGCCTGTGCCTTGAGGGTTTCCGCGTGCTCAATTAACTTGGCAGCGGTTGCGAGCAGTTCATCGGATTCGCGGCGGAGCTCTTCGGAGTGGGATTCATCCGGCACGGCACCATCATGCCACAGACAGAAAGTGCGTTGCTGACAATTTGCGCTTAAGAGCCGCATGAGCAGCAATGAGAAAAACGCGTGGGCAGCGGATGCTAGGCCGCGCTCAACACTCTCTGCCCCGCGTGCGGCTACTCAATCCCAACCGCTGAGATTCGCCGCGTAGACTTCGACACGATGAAATGTCCCAAGTGCTGTGAGAGTTTCGCACCTTCGAAATAGGGCCACGTGGTTACACCCAGACTCGCTCAAAGCGCTCAATTCGAAGATCAGAAAACAGTTTTGCAAAAGTGATTAGAGACGACGGATTAAAGGTTGTTCTCGTCAGAGAGGATCTCGCCCCGCGGGAGGACGCCTAGCTCTAGTTCAAACCGTACGTCAATTCGGTTGTTGTCAAGAATCACTTGAATCTTTGGCCACTTCTGTCGATACGCCTCGATAAGACCATCCGCGATCTTCAAGGCCTTAGCAAAGGCCACGTTTATGTCGGGATCGGCAATCTCGGTGAGCGAGTCCGACGCAACACGGTACACCTTACTTGCCAACTTGTCGGCAAATTTACGACCTAGCGCTTCTCGGATTTTCCATAACAGCAGTGCGCCGGGCGGGTTATCGGGGTCCATCGAATTCCAATAGCTCGCATGGAAATATCTCCTTAGGTCAGTAGAGAAGAAGGTCGTTAGGTTCAGTTGGACCGAGTTTTTAATTGGGTCCTTCCAAAACTCCGGAGATTTCGTTGGATCCGGAAATGCCTGTTGGAATACGTAAGTGGCATATATGTGCGTGACGACCTTTCGGTTCGCTACCTGTAAACGCGGAACCCTTAATTCTCCGCGATATACTTGCGGGGGACTGAAAATCGCCTGATTCTCCTCGTGTACCGTTACCGGTGGGATGCTGGCCGGGACAGGTATTTCGAGCCCCTTGAAATACGTGTGCATTCCCGCAATGTCGTATTTGATGACCTGCCGCCTCCACCAAGTAAATGCTGAGGCGTCTTTAAATGTTACGCTCGTTGCGTTTACAAAAACCGTCCAGATAATCCAGATGATTCGGAAGCCGAGAGGAACGCAGAACGCCCAACTGACGAGGCCGACCGCTTTGCTGTGAGGAAAATTTAGGTTTTCGTATCCGAACGGAGCGAGCGTGAGAATAACAGCCAGAAGGCTGTCAATCTTCAGTTCTCGCTTGTCGTCTGTGTTCATGTGCTGCTACTTTACACCGCACGGACGGTCATTTGCCGTGTAGCCGCGACACCCCACGCGCCAGCTTCCTTACAACTATCGGGTGAGCGGCGAAGTCCTTCGCATACTTTCCTTCCCGCATGTCCTTCCCATAGTCTCGCATATCGCCGTTGCACTCAGAGCACCTGCGATGTTTCCACACCCCTTTAAGTAATCGCAGCGAGGAACATTTGCCGCACAACCCTGTTTTCGCGTGACGAGGCTCGTCTTTGTTCTCAGGCTTCTCAGGCTTGCCGCACACGATGCACATGTGCTCGCCGCAGTCTTGGCACTCGCCTTCCTTAATTCGCGCACGTCTGGTCGTGTTGCCGTAGGGGCCCATCACCTCGTTGTACCACGTGCGAAGCGCACGTAGGATGGCAAAACGAACTTCGTAGGAAATTGTCGTATTTTGTAGGACACGAGTCTAGCCAACCCAACCTGCTGCATGTACAAGGGTCGGAGAGGTAACAATAGTTATGGCATTAGCTGATCACATTCCGGGAGCACCGAAAGCAGCGGAGCGCGCAGCTCGCATCGCTGGTATCGTCGAGGAGATTGGCGAATTGGTCGAAGAACTGGACATGCTTGTCGGGCCAGAGGCAGGGGAGAGGGTGTCCACTGATATGGCTATCTGGGAAGCGCAAGCACCAGACACGGTAACCGACCTTTGGAATTCGCTGAATGCCATCAAGCAGCGCAAAGACAAGGAGGCCGCTTTATGAGGATAAGCAAGAGCAAGAAGGCCGAGCCGACTCGTGAGCAGACCACACCCTCACCTAATACGAACGCCGCGCCAAGCGCGGCACAACCACCACCAACGAATGAAACCTCTGTTGCAACGCAGCAGAGGTTTGAGTCGGAAGTCGTTGAGATGTGGGAAGCGAAACGAGATCGGGAGGTCGAGCAGGCGAATGCACACAACAAGTCTGACCAGGCTGTTTTTGATGCCGAAGAGCGTGCCGTAGAGCTGACTCCATCCGACGCGGCTGCGATCTCTGCCATGACAGATCAGGATTTACATAAAGAGCTGGTCAGCTCCCGTAATGTTCTTCGCATGTTTTGTGCGAAGACCCAGGCGCACGTGCGTCAGAGGTTGATTCCACGTTGCGAAGAAATGAGAAAACGATTCAAAAGGCCAGGCTTGAAGGACCGACCGTTGGGACTCCCTACCGTCGAGTACTATTTTACGAACATCCTCGGTCTGAATTACAACACCGTCCGCTCGTGGTTTGCCCGTGGGAAGTACACACATCGTGAGAAGCTAAGAACTGCATTGTTTACGACGCCACAATATGTGCCTCCCTTTCCACTGCTTAGGCGGCGTTACGAGGGAATCAACAAGGACTTTCAGAAAATTGAAAAGCTCGTCGCACAAATCGTTGTTATCGGTGAAGGTCACGACATTGACCTTAGCGCCGCAGCTACAGATTTCCTCCTAATCGCAGGGCGACAATTTGCGACAAAAGGCGACGTAGAGCTTGGTCCGAAACCGCCAGGACCGAAACCGCCAGTCGGCGCCACAACCAGCTCGGAAGAGCAGAGGGCCGGGACGCAATGAACAAACACAAGCCCTGAGCGCGAGACGCAGGGCTTTATTTTTTGAAGTGCACCGCGAGAGTTTCAACAGCAGAACCAACGTTGAGGGGTTAGCTGACTGCCCCGGCCTGATGCGGATTTTTAGAGCCTAGGCCGGGGCATGACTGAAGGAACACCGTGGTTCCGCAGCGCCACAACATTCCAAGTTTGGGAGCGTATACGCGAGATGAAGGGCTGTCAAGCATGACCATTGGTCAATGAGTGTATGGGGATTTATCACCACTTAAAATGATTTCCTGCTAGCTCAGATATCTTTCGGTTAGCCGACCGCTCGCTCAGAATTCTGATGTGCGCTGCTGCTCAAGCGAGTGGAGAACCTCGTCTCAGGCTATGATTTGTGTTGTCGCTCAAAGATCGAAGGCCCTGAGGTTGGATCATGAAGACAGCTTACGTTCTTCTGCGGAGCGGCTACGCCGATTGGGAAGCTGCTTCCGCCCTAGCCGAGTTGCGACGGACGTTTGGATTCGCAGTGAAGACCGTAGGTCTGACGGCAGAAAGGGTCGTGAGCATGGGTGGCCTCAAAGTAATTCCGGAGCTCCCTCTGTCGGCCTTTGTGCCCGAATCAGCAGACATTCTGATTCTCCCTGGTTGTGAGTCTTGGATGGACGGCGAAGTGCCTCAGGTCTCTGAAGTGGTGCGGACTATGGTCACTCTGAGTCGGCCTGTTGCCGCGATCTGTGCTGCGACTTTAGTCCTGGCTCACTGTGGGCTGCTCGATGATCGCCTGCATACGAGCAACGGCGAGAACTTCATCGGGAAGTATGTCCGCGAGTATCGCGGGGAAGAATTCTATCGGGCGTCGCCAGCGGTGGGAGATCGACGTATCATCACAGCAAATGGCATGGCTCCTTTTGCATTCGCAGCTGAGATTTTCCGGGCATTGGCACCGGGACGAGAACGCGACATCGAGACCTACGAGAAGCTCTACTCGCGTGGGTTGTTTGATTGACCTAGTTTTACGCTGGAGGTCTTCATACATGCGAGGGAAGCTGGACGCGAGATCAGCGCGTTCCGACCATTTCTGAGCGGATGACGGGCAACCCCGAAGGTAACTGTTGTAACCAGGCGATTACACTCAAAACCCCCGGTTCAGGTCTTCGCCCTAGGTAAGCGTCAATGAGCGTAATGGCGATATTACGCCAACGAACACAGCGGCCATGCATGGCGGGCTTCCTATCGAAACCGGGAGCGCACAGTTTTGCGGGTGAGAAGAATCCACCACCAGACGCTTACCGGGAATAAGACCACAAGCAAGGCTCCGACAATGACGGGCGTTAAGTCTCCGATCACGAAAATTGCGCCCTCTGCAACGTTCTTCGGATGATATAGACGCAGGAAAAGAGCACAGCCACACACGGGAACAGTTGCCATGTAGAGCGTTGTTCTTCGCGCCCAGTTTCGCATCCGCAAGAGCCCCCTGCCAGTCACCACGCCCAACAGAGAGAGGCAGAGTGGAACCCCGATAACGACGGCGTAAAACTCATGAGACCGGGTTTGAAGGAGAATAGTTGGGTGAGGCGCGGCAGCGGCGGCGGCATATCTGTGGTTAGAGATCGCGTCACCCAACAAGAGTAGTGCGGATGGAGCCCACACGAGTGCGCTCACCGCGAACTGAACGACCGCGACGGCCACGATCTGGGCCGATGGTTTCAAAGCGGTCGAACTAGGTGAGTCTCTTAGCAACTCAGAGGGCGTCATGACATGCCACCGCCGGATTGTAGCCGATAGATGAGGTTACCGGCCCTAAATGTTGTAAACAGGCGATTACACCCATTGCCCCCTGGGGAACAAGGAGTCCCAGTCAAATGAGTGTAATAGGGATGTTACGTCGACTACCCGGAGGCCGGACGCTGAAGACATGTCCCACGGAGGACCATGCGCGTATTACCGGGGGAACTTGTCTTTGGCAGCTGTACTGGTTTCCAATCTTGAGGATGAGCATGGGGTCGAGGTGGGTTCGGGTCGCGCTAGTCGTAATTACACTCGGCCTGGCTTTGCTATGGGGCGGATCACTCGGCGTCATTCAGGCCACGGGCGAATACCTTTGGCCGACCACGGTCCAGTTGATGCCCCTTCCAGCAGACTGCGTTCCCTCCAACGAGGCACCCTCACCTGAAGCCTTGAGGATCGTTCAATACCAGAAGAGCTTTTATCAGCTCGCGCTGCAAGAGACGGTTGTATGTCGGACTCCTCGTAAATTTTCGAATATCGAGCCCGATTTCACCGAGCAAGTGTTCGACCAGAGCACACGCAGGAAATGGCTCCCTTTGTACGTCGGATGTTGCAGCTATAAGTACCGTCGGCACGTGGCGATCATCATTGCACAACAGGATGAGAGAGGATCTCTCATTTCACAAGCCGCTCTGATCCAGAGCCGTCGGAAGTTCTTGCGGTCCAATTGGACGAAGATCGGCAGGCCCTAGTTCCAGCCTCCGGGTCAATGAGTGTAATAGAGATGTTTCGTCAATCGACACTTTGGTTTTCAGTCCGGCTGTTTTCGTCTTGGCCCTGGTCGAAATGCGAGAGATGATATTCGCATGTACGAGTTCGGCTAGAGGTTGGTTCTACCGCCTCAAGTTGCCTCTATATGCCGTTGAAATCTGCCGATTGGAACACCGCCGGAATGTGATGGTAAACCTCCGCAAAGTGGTGGTTGCGAACGATGAGCCCGAGTGGGGCGGCGGAGCAAGCAAGCGTACTCTGCGCGGTCGTCTTGTGCAGTATCTGCCACTCCTCGGGTTTGTTTTCGCGGCTGTAAGCAGCACCCTTGGAGCAGTTTTCCTGGTGGGCGGTAGGGATTTGTTTGACTTCGCTCTCGCCTATTTGCGTCGCTGGAACACGGCGTGGATGGTGCTCTCCGTGCTTGCCTTCTACGTGATCGCCTATGAGTTCACTCAGACCCAGTGGTTCCGGCGATTTGGCATTGAAATGATCCCGGAGCGCCTGCAGGGACTGGTTCTTGGGCTGGCACTGGGCAGTTTTTGCTTAGTAAGTCCGTTCGGCACTGTTTGGACGAACTACTGGCTGTTGCGCGATGGTCGCCAAGTCAAAGCGGCTATCACCGATATCCGCGAACACGGAAGTGTGGGCTACCGCTATCGCATAAATGGAAACGAGTACACGACATCCGCCTACTGCCCGCACGAGGGTAGGGTCTCTTGTATCGCGGGTGAAAACATAACGGCGTATTACTCGGCCTCACATCCTTCGGTTTCGAGAATCCAGCAAACCGTGTCGATGGCTGACGGCGCTTGGCCAGTGATCATCTTCTTCACATGGCCCTTCGAATTCATGGCAATCGCTACCGTCGTTAGCCCGCGATGCAAATGGGCGTATAGGTTTGGAAGTCGAAACGTCCTGCCCCCGGCGATGCGCAGGGCAGAATAGTGAGCGACATCGGGATGTTACGACAACCAAGAGCGAATCGCGACTCAATTGCGGGAGTTGCGACCCTTGTGGCACTATCACTCCCGTGAGACTGTACCTACCGCTATGGCTGGCGGGAGTCCTCTTTTACGGAGCTCTTCTCGTGTCGCTTACGCTTTGCCTCGTTCTCTCGCCATTCATCGCCATATATTGGTCTTTCTTGTGCTGGAGAATTGGCCGTGAATGGCGCAGGTTCGGCAAAGATGTCCTGACGGTATTTGCGGACTCTCCCTCGTGCCAACGAAGGATGGAGCAAATACTGCCGCTTATCAATTCCCGCTCGGAATTTCTGAACTGGTCAAAGCGGAAAACGTGGAACCGATGGTCAATCGCTGCCCAGGTATTCCGCTTCTATTCCTTCCTTGGTCCCCAACCATTTCGGCTGGAGCGCTGCCTTCCAGTCGTATTCGTATTCAGAAGATTCTATTGGCCTACTACGTTTTCATTCGGAGGGCTACGCACGACCGAAGCGCAGGTCATCGACAGGCTCAAACCGGAACTGGAAGCAAGCGAGAAGTCCCGCATTCCCGACGCGTCGGTGTAACTGTCGAAATCAGGCGTTTACACTCATTGAGGATGACCGACTGGGGTCAATGAGTGTAATGGCGATTTATCAACAGTTGAGAGTGCAATCACGCATGCCCACCGATTCCTAATCCCCGCTTGGTGGAATCGGCCGGACCACCGATTTCGTGCGTGGATTGCGAAGCGCCAAATCGCTCATCCCGCCCGATGCATCCAACATACGGTATTTAGCTTTGACATAATCTTCGAAACACCTGACAAATCTCTACACATACCCTCGATTCCTCGGCATATACTGCCCTCAGCTGATCCTGCGCCAGTAGCGGCACCAGTAGAACAAGGCCCCAAGACTCGCACTCCAGCGACGCAGTACCAGCGGGAGGAACGTCATGAAGGCAGCTTCGCTCGTGTTCCTGTTCGCAACATTCTCATTCGCTCAAAACCCATCTAACCCCGTCGCGCTGGCTGCGTGCGGCCCGCAGGAAGTCCAATTCGACGCTCAAGCGACTAGTAACCAGCCTCTCCCGCAATTGGAGGCCGGCAAGAGCTTGGTCGTTGTGGTCGAAGTGTTCGACAAGGTGGTAGGTCAAATCAGCCGACCAACCTTGCGAGTGGGGCTTGACGGCGCGTGGGTTGGCGCCGCTAAGGGCGATTCCTACATATCGTTCTCAGTCGATCCCGGCGAGCACCACCTCTGCACCCGCTGGCAATCGCGCTGGAAGCGGTATTCGAATGAAGCTGCGTTCACGGGCTTCACGGCTGATCCGGGAAAGGTTTATTATTTCCGCGCCCGCATCGCGGAGTACGGCGGCTCGGGTGGAGCTTCGAACTTCTCGCTCGACCTCGAACCCTTGAACGGAGACGAAGGCAAATACCTGGTCGCCTCCTCCGTCTTAAGCACCTCCCAACCCAAAAAATAGCAGCGACAAGAGGTAAGAAGAAATAAAGAAGGTCGACCTTCAATACCGGGTATCCAGCGTGAATGGGCACTTGCGAGGCCAATAGCCTCTTCCTGCCAAAGCACAATTGTTGCGCTCACCGGCCCCGCGCCAGAAAGATAGCTCAACTGTCGAGAACAGGCGATTACACTCATTGAGCTCGCCGCCCGGTCGAGGTCAATGAGTGTAATCGGGATGTTACGACAACTACGCGCTTATTCGTGGCTTCACGATTTGTTCCCAAATGCGACCAACAAGTAGAGCAACGCCCAAGACACAGCCAACATCTGCTGCTAGCCCACCCCAGACAAAACCTGCTCCGCCAGCATAACCGCCTTCGTGGTAGAGCGTGAATGGCAACCCGTATGGGAAGAAGCAGTCCGCACACATAGCTGGGCGAAGGAAGTGGATCGTATTAGCTATCACGAACACTAGACCCGTTGCAGCCAGCGAGACGCCGTAAATGTGCGAGCCGCTCCTTGGCGTCGCGTGCCGAAGCGTCCGCCACAATGTCGAACAGACGATCCAAATCATGGCGTTGCACGTAATCGCTATGGGGAAGAAAATGTAGGCAGGTCGGACGTGAATGAACGTCTGTCCCGCAGCCATCGCAGGTAGATTGCCCGGCAGGAGTATGAGAAATCCGACTAGCCATGACCCGCGAACAAATGCCGATTCCGAATACACTGTCCCGTAGCTTGCAAGGATGCAGCCCGTGGTTTGAATCGTAGCGAACACTATCCACGCTCGTTTGCTCACGGCGATATTATGCGCCCCAGTCACAACTGTTGTAATCAGGCGATTACACTCATTGACCCGCAATCCTGTGGGAGGGTCGGGCGGAGATTCAGGCGAAAGAGCCTACTTTTCGCCCTCATTCATGTTCCCGACCCTCCCGGATCGCTGCGGAGAGTTTTCGCAGCGAAGCTTAATGCGGTGAGCAGCCAACCCCGTGAGCAGGCCGCTCAACCCGCATATTCAAGATGTACTCGGTGCCATCTTGAATTAACTACTCGGGTGGTTTACAGGTTCGAAAAACCACCCGAGCTGCCACACATCCATAACCGTTCCGACTCATTGAACGGGCACAAGGAAGCTGGCAAAGGTTTTACGCAAATACGCGACGGCACGCGTCGAGAGCGCGGTCGAGCAGCGAATCATTCTCCAGAAGGCTGGCATTCGTCGGACTGCCCTCTTCAAGCCAGCATGCCAGTTCCGTTTTCTTTGCGTTCCAGATGCGGCTCTGAATGTCCTCATCGCGGACGGCGTCGTCCAGTCGAGACTGCAACTTGTCCAGTTTCGTGGTGACGTTTGCAGGCACACTGCCGCCGACCTTCGCAAGCGCTGCGACGGCTTTCGTAGCAGTGTTAAGTTCACCAGTCAGCGTGGCAACGTCCCCGGCTGCGGCTTTCGAGCTGGCTGCGTACATCGCGACTTGTTCTGTTTTGAGGCGATGCACCGCGGCGACTTCCGCCCCCGTTCTCAGGTCACACGGTGCTTGACGTTCCATTTTCACAGTAAGCAACTCCATTTCATCTCCTTTTTGTTTTTAGAACATCTCGATATCCGCCTCGACCGACTGGCTCGAACACCTCACCAAGATCGTTGCGGCTGCCTTTGCCGTTGGCCGGGTTGCGGCTGTCGCCGACCGCTGCGATCTCCGCCTCGGCACGACTGAGTCCAAAATCCATGAACAGACCGATCAGCGAAGTTCTCGTGTCGCTACCCACGGTGCCCAATTTCGTAGAACATCTCCGCTTCCTCGCGGCTATTGCCGGCTGCCATGTAGGCTTCGATAAGATCAGCCTTCGTTTGTGCTGGCGTGCGCTTTATGCGGACCGTTCCGGCGTTTCTGCCGCCCAGCCGGGCGGTCTCGATAAGTTCTTGCGTGCGTTGCTCACCAGGCAGACGTTGGCCTTCGACCACGGCGAAAGCATCGAGGATCTCTTTGCCGTCCCGACCTCGCGCCGCAATCCGGGCTTCTTCCAAAGTATGGCCGCACGCCACGAAGGACTGGATCAGCGATTCTCGGAGTTCAGTCTGACGCTTGGGGGAACTTTCTTGTAGTGGTACTTTCCTGCCGTCGATCATCGCGTACCCGACACGTCTCATTTCTTCGGTAATTCGCATAGGCTCCTTAATAGTTTCCCGGCGTTTGTTGCCCTCAGCCACAGTTCCGTTCTTTTTTGCGAGGCTGGAACGCCAGGACAGCTCTGTCAGCAACCCGAGGGAACGGAACTAGAAGCAATGGGTATTTGCTCTCAAGCTGAGATCAGTCTATGTCGCGGGTCACGGTTCCGTGTTCAATTCGCCGCAACTCATAACAACGAAACAGCTTCAAGAGTCGCTTCAATTTGCTTGACCCGCTGAATCGTGAGTCGTACTCTCGCATCGATCGCAACTAAGGCAGCGCTCTTCCCCTGACGCAACAAATGCATCGCCGAAAATATGCGCTGATCGATAGGCACGTCCTCGACCGGGCGAAGCTGATCAGCGACACGGCCACGCCTGATTGGCTGGCGCTTCTTCATGTCTTGCTGAAGCCTCTCTAGTCTGGTTGCGGACATCATTTACCACGCACCACGGTTCTCAATGTCAGTCATGCTGGCGTCAAATTCATCCATCTCGCGGTCTATCGCGCGGCTCCCATCGCCGAGAGAATCGTAGGTGACAATTTCCGCAGGCTGCGCCCGTGGCTTGAACTCCGCGGGCCGCGACGCGTAGCTCAAAGCATGGACAAAGGCATCCGTCATGTCCTTGCTCGCACATAAGGGAAAATTCTCGATCTCCTCAAGGAACGCTTTGAGCCACGGCGCGGACTCTGGTACTGCAACCCGGCCAGTATTCACGAGCCAACAGACCGCACTGGCCCGTTCTTCCTTCGAGCCACGCGGGTAGAGGGGAACTATTGGCAGGCAATTACTCAGCATGTCAATGATCCCGAACCCGGCAGCGGCTTGCTCGACGACAATCGCCTCGGGCATCACGCCGGAAAGCCGGAAAATATATTGGTAAAACTCCTTGAGCTGGGCGTGCATCTCATCTTGCCGCCAACGACCGCGCCTTACAGCTAAGACTTTAATGACACCTTCAAAACTCCCACCAGCGACGAACGCGGTGTAAGAGCCTGTCGCTGTTGCAGTCTGAGCGGCATCGACCGCGATCCAGCATTGCTCCACGAGATGGTGCTTGTAGCGGAGGAGCTTGCTGACATCGAAGTAGCCAAGCTCTCCGAGGCTTGGAACTAGGTCGTACTGGGCACGCTTGTAATAGGGGTGGATCACGCCAAAGATTTCTTCGAGCTTGGTGACGCTGTAGCGGCTTGGCCAAAGTGCCGGATAGGCTTCGATGTGCGTAATGATGCCGTCGTATCCGTCCCGGAACCACGCCTCTGCGCCGGAGTTGTTCGTCGCTGGAAGATGCAACTGGAGGAATTTCATTCTCCCTCCGTGGCCAACAGGTGCCCGATTGTGTCCATCGTGTGGAGTCGGGCCTGGCAAGCAATCACTATCCCGTTCGGGCTGAGTCGGTTAATCGCGGCACTGGCGACGTTATCCCAAGTCCCTTCTCTGACTACATCTGACTTCGCCTCGCGGCCAGACTTGAGCAGATCGTCCAGCAGGAGTACGTCAAATCCGAATCCAGTAATTTGGCCGGAAATTCCAGCAGCCATGTAACTGAAATCCAATGTCTGGTCCGGGGACTCGATCTTCCACTGTTTGCCACGATCCTCGACCAACTTGTACGGGGCCATTTCTTGATACTGCGAGGACATGATCACAGCCCTGCAAGCGGTCGAGAACTTCGTCGCCAAGCTATCGGAATTGCAGACCAGTCCAAAGTGTGCGGTCGGGTGATCTAATAACCACCAACCCGGCGCGTAGACATTCAGCAACTCTGATTTCGAGTGCCTGGGCGGTGCTTCGACGATGCCATTCTTGCCTTCCGCAAGGCAGCGCGATACAACCCAGCAAATCTGCTCCAAGTGCCAGTTGTCGGTATATGTTCGTGGTCTGAACTTCTTGTAGAACTCCCATAAACTCATTTCTCCTCGCCTTCTAACAACAGCGTCGGCGGTCCTGCTGGCATCGGTAGCTCAATGCGTGGAATAGATCGGGCGAACACACGCACAGATTCACGCTGCTCCTCGTTTAGTCCGGCGCACGCTTCCCGATCAGCGTGGCTCCAGCCTGAATCCTTGCTGCTCACGTGGGCCTGTATCGACTTGCTTGGTGCGGCGGTGCCGGTCAAATCTATTTCCAATCGCATCCACGTCGCCCAGGCCCGATGTTTTTCGGCACTTGTCATCGTTTTGTCGGCTTCGATCTCACACCACATACGGGTGATACGCAAGAACTGGTCCGACGCGAGAACATCGAGTTGAGCTGGGTCCATATAGTTTGGTGCCTTTGCAAGTGCTCGGCTTATCGTCGATTGATCCACACCGAGCGCTGCCCCGATGTCTGCCTGATATGCACCAGTCGCTCGAAGCTCCGCCGCCTTGGCGACGAGTTGCGCGGTTTCAGATTTAGTGGGCATGGCGGTTATTACTCAGTCTTCGGGGCACTTTTCGTGAGCCAGGTGGTCGCCGGCAGCCGTGAGCGTGAAACTTGGGTTGTCGATGGGTACCCATTTCCCACTGTAGTGCCATTCGTGAATTTTGCGGATCAGACACCCTTTCGTGGCGATACGCTCAAGGCAGGTGCGAAAGTCCCGATCAGTTGGGTCTACGCCCAGTTTCGCGGCAAGATCGTTGTCGTGATCGACGTGAGTCCTGCTGATGATCTGCAACACCCGGTAATCTAACGCTCGCTGCGGGCGGGTAAGCGGCACGCCGGAAAAGCTCGTGTAGCGACCATCGAGCCAGCGAACAGGATCGGCCGCCATCAAAGGACGGCCATATTGTGGTACGAGATCATCTGGTGCCGTGCGCTGCGCACTTCCCGCTGCTTCATTTTCCATAAGGTTCTCCTTCAACAAGTGTCAGCCTAGGGCCGCCCTGCCTCCCTTGGGTCTGTGTGATAAGGCTTTGTTCAACTAAGGTGGCTACGCAGGTCGCGAACTCTTCGTCCGACGCCCAGCGAAACACGTTACGGGTATTGACTACATACCTCATGCCAGTGTGACTCTTGGTGAGGAAGCTCAGCACCCCGACCTTGAGCCTTATGGCCCGCATCGCCTTGACTTCTTCAGCTAAGATCATTCTTCGTTACCTCCCCTCCAAAAATGTTCTTTTGTATCCCTGATGTAACCGAGCGTGCCGTCACTCTCCAAATTGCTTTTGAGCTTGGTCAGCACGCGACCGTGGTACTTATTCCAGTTATTCTTGCGACTCAATTCCCGCCAGTTCGCGTGCCAGTCTCTTTTCCTGAAGGCCTCTTCGATGGCGTTGTAGGCGACCTGATAATCATCAGCCCCCTGCGCGGGTTGGTACTCTCTGCGAATCGACTCCTGCCATTCACAGAAGCACATCGCTGCCTCCAGCGCTTCTTTGGTGAGGGCCATATCGCCATTCAGGCTCGCTGTTATATAGGCAATCCGCAGCACGATCTCGCGCAACCGCTTGCGCTCAACGATTCCGGCCTGCCATTCACGGGCTGCCTCATACACAGCAGCGCTCACAACTGGCTGCGTGATATCCGGCAAGCAAACGTCCTGCGCCGGGTCAAACTCCCACTCCTTGAAGTCCCACTTTTCAGTACCGAGAACACCGAAAATGCAACGGTCCCAGAAACCGTGCGCTGTGCTGTGCGTGAATACCTCCGGGAATTCCTCTGGTCCCCGCACCTTTATGTTCATGAGGATCGACAGCTCAACATTCACCTCTTCAAGTCCATGCTTGTCTGCACCGCCTTCAACATTGTGCGACCAGAGGCTGCACAAGAGGGGTATCAGCGAAGAGTTTTCAATGTTGCCTTTGGCCATCATCACGCGGCCTTCATCAATACAGATCATGCGTTTCTTAAACTCTGTACCGGGACAAATCTTCGCCAATCCGCGATCCGAATACGGCGTCCTGAGCAGGCGGTTATCTTGTTCCGTAAGACCGAACAGCGCCTTTGTCCTGTCAATCGCCACACTCTTGCCGCTGCCGACAGTGCCTAGTTCACCGCCGTACATCGTTGACCGTATATTTGGACAGGTACTTGTCAAACCCAGGCTGGCGGTTGTAATTACCGCCACGTATGCAAAGCCTTTTGCGGCTAACGTCTGGTCCGCTATTTCATAGGCTTTGCCGTACATCGCGGCAACGGGGATTTCTGTAAGCTCAACTTTCTCTGCACTGTTCGACAGCGTCAAATCGACACGATCAGGAACGGCTTCCCAACCTTGGAACTTTGATATTTCGAGACGCCCGTTTGCGCGGTCGCCAACTACACGGACGACGGTGAGATTCCGGCAGGATTCCAGCAGATGCAGCAGGTGTTGTTCCTTGCCAATGTGACCGAACAGCACTATCAGTTTGATATGACCTTGGAAATTGTAATCATCACCTGCCTCACGAGCATTCAGACGTTTATTGACGACATCAATAATGTGTCTGGTGTACTCTTCGCTAGCGAGGCTAGGCTGGATTGCAGCACCGTTGCGCTGCAATGGAGGTAGTACAGCCAACCAGTGCTTCTGGTCGAGATCAGGCCGGACGCGTTGTATATTCCCGACCATTTCGGTCGATTTCTCTTCGTCACCGAGCATCAGAATGAATCCCGGATCGTTCTTGTCTGTGATAGCGCCGAGAACAAGATCCATGAAATCCTCACCGAAACCGTGAGCATCCAGTAATCGGTCGAACTTATTTAGTTTTCTCATGTGGTCGCAAGTTCTTGTCCACCAACACGATGTATGTGAAGGGCAATCCGGCAGGGGTCTTGCAGTTAAAAATGTCGGCTGCGGAAAAATGGTATTTGTTGGCAAGGCAGTACACGTATTCAGGCAATGTATAAGCGCCGATCGGCAGACTCACCAGCGCAGGCATTTCGACAACCGAAGCGGCAATACCGACGCAGCTTGGACACCATACTTCGTGCTCACAAATCCAAGTTCGGACTTTTTCAGCATCCTCCTCGGTGAGTTGTAATGGGTCTTGCAAAGTGCGTCTCCATTCGCTTTTCGTTCCAGCTAACCAACTCGACACTAGAGACGATACGCTTAGTCATTAGTAAAAAGCAGTACACGGTAGACACATGACAGCGTTATATTTCGTAATCACTTCTTTCGTAATCTACTCAGTGAAATCTACGCTGCTGTCATACAAGAAGTGAGACTTGAGAAGTGCTCCGAGAAAAGTCATAAAAGTCGTATGACAGCAAAACAGATTTAAGTCTTGTGTTCTCATCACCACCAAATTTTGCTGCTGTCATACCCGGTGTGCGCGCGCGGCAGCTACGTGTTATTCGCACGCGCACGCTGTATGACACTGACAGCTGAATTGTTTTTGATGGAGCGGTCCACTTCCCTGCGCCTCGCCAGCATAGCCTGCATATGGAAACGATTTATACGCGCGCGTTTCCAAAACTATTTAACGTGTTAAATAGTTCTGCCATCGTCTAGCAGCACGAGCGGAGAGCATGGAAAACGCACAGGGAGCGATTCTGGTGAGCGCCAATTCATAGCGCGACGATCAGACTGCATCAAAACGGCAGTTGAGATAGACTGCCGCAAAAGAGCATGGATATTGAGTATTTGAGAAGTCCAGACTGTTAAGAAGTCTGTTAAGCTCGCCTTGCGCTCGAATTGCACAATCCGATGTGCAATTAGATCGATTCTGGCAGCTCTGCCCAGCTCACGAGCTGACAGACGCAAGCTAGTGTAGGCGTCGCTCCCAAGAGCTGCCAACGCTCCCGTTTTGCGCTCTAGAACTGAGATAAGACAAGTGGAAACAGCTAGAAAATCTGCGCCTGAAAAAACCCCCAACGAGAGTTGAGGGTTGTGGTACTGCACCTGTTTACGCTCTCGTGCGCTGCTCGATTTCCGCCTGTTCGATCTGCGCCCGATGCGTTTCATCCTGATTGGCATGCACGTATGTAGCGGTTGCAGTTGCTGGAGTGTTTCCGAGCATCTTCGCCACAATGAAGATATTCCGAGTGCTCCGATAGACGTTCGTTGCCGCAGCGTGTCGCCCCGCGTATGAGCGCTTCCACACGACTCCTGGCCGATTCACCCATTTCCCATCGACTTTCTGCATCACGCACGGTCTGATGTACTGCCGAGCGAACTCCGTCGAATCGTACACGCCAGACTCGCTGCCGCGATTCTGAAATAGATAACCACCGAGCGAACTCCGCAGATGATTGAATTGCCGCAGCAGCGACAGCAACGGTTCGACTACCACAAGCTCGCGCCGACTGCGCTCTGTCTTTGTTCTCCCGATGACCCCGTATACAGCCGCTTCTGTGACCCGCATTGTGGGGAACGGTTTCACGTTCATATCGATGTTCTCCCATCGCATCGCTGCAACCTCAGACGGCCTCAAGCCTGCAACGGACAGCAATGCGAACCAGACACACGCCTCTAACTTGTGAGCGGCCTTTCCGTTCTTCTTTATTGCCTCAAGCACCGCATCGCGCTCCGCAACTGTGTACACAGGCCGCTCTGCTGGCCTTCGCGCCAACTTCTTGTCGAGTTGCACCGCACGCCAGGGGTTCGCGCTGATCTTCTTAAGCGTGACCGCGTAAGTAAACAACCCGCTCATAACGCTCTTAACGTTGTTAAGACTGTTCCGATTTAGCCGCTTGTACATCGGTGCGATGAATTCGAGCACATCTTCTGTGCCGAAAGCCTTGATCCGCTTATTGCCCAGCTTCTCCAAGCAATTCTCGCGCCAAATCTTTGCATACGAACCTGCCGTGCTCGCTTGACCTTCGTCGATGTGCGGCTTGTAAAAGCTGTCATAGAATTGACCGATCGTGAGAACGTCTGCCGGATCAGCAGCACCTGTCGCCACAGCAACGTGACGGCGGTTCGCTCGATTGACTTCATCCATAAACGCCCGTTGTGCTCTGACTCGATCAACCTTCTCCATGTCCAACCCGCCCAACTTGTGACGTGCCCTGATCCGGTTACCGTCAGCATCGTCAGCGTAGTATCTGCAATACCAGCCATCTGCGTATTCGACTTCAACCCCAGTTTGCTCTCTGACCCGTCGCTCCCGACGATTCTCGAACCCGGCAAGATCGACCTGGCCGTCTTGGGCCTTCGCCCTGTCTCGGACGATTTTCTGCTGTGATCGCGTGAGTGTTTTCATGGCCATACTTTCTCCTTTGTTTTCTGTGCGTTTCGTCCTAGACTTCGTTCCGATGAACGCGCCATTATAAGTCTAAACAGTCTGGAAGCAAGCGATACATGTCTAAGAGAATCAATAAGATAGCCGGTATTTCTCAGCAGACTGCTATTCTGCCGGGCATGTCTGCGAAGCAGTCGACCAAGCCGCTCGTCACAATTGTCGGGGCGGGGAATCTGGCAGGCGCGCTGGCCGTAGCGCTGCGCGAAGCCGGGTACAGGATCGACCAGATTGTTTCACGGAGGTCGGCAGCGTCTTTGCGGAGGTCGCGGCGGTTGGCCCGCGAAGTTGGGGCCGCGGCTGTGGTGGCGGCTCGGGTGCAGATTCGAGCTGAGATTGTCTGGTTTTGCGTTCCTGATGCAGCGATTGCCGGCGCGGCAGCGTCCCTTACCGGTGCGGCTGACTGGCGGGGCAAAGTCGCGCTGCATTCCAGCGGAGCACTGACCAGCGACGAGCTCGCCCTTCTTCGGGAACGGGGGGCAGCGGTTGCCTCGGTGCATCCGCTGATGACGTTTGTACGAGGCTCGCGGCCATCGCTTGCAGGAGTGCCTTTCGCGATCGAGGGAGATCCGAAGGCGGTGCGGGCGGCTCGGGCCATCGTTGTGCGATTGCGCGGGCAGCCGTTTCCGATCGCCAAGCAGCAGAAGGAGGCTTATCACGCCTGGGGAATGTTTGCCTCGCCCCTGTTGACTGCCTTGTTGGTGGCCGGCGAGCGCGTGGCTGGTGCCGCCGGGATCCGTCGAAAATCGGCAGGCCGGAGAATGCTTCCGATCCTCCGGCAAACTTTGGCGAACTACGCGAGGCTCGGCGCGGCGGCGTCGTTCAGCGGTCCCATCGCTCGCGGGGATGTGGCGACGGTCGGGAAACACCTTAAAGTGTTACTTGAAGTTCCGGAGGTTCGGGAAATCTATGTTGCTCTGGCCCGGGCTGCGTTGCGCGATTTGCCGGCGAAGAATCGCAGCGCTCTGAGGGGACTCTTATCACGAGCTGAATAAGTGGCCGAGCTTTTCTTTCTTGGTTTTCAGGTACTCTTCGGAGTGCCTGCTGGGCTCGACTTCGCAGGGCACGCGCTCGATGACTTCGACGCCCGCGCGTTCGAGAGCCTCGACCTTCTCCGGATTATTCGAGAGCAGGCGCACCTTCTTTACGCCGAGCGCTTTGAGAATCTGGCCGGGCAGAGCAAAGTCGCGCTGGTCAGCCTTGAAGCCGAGGTGCTCGTTAGCCTCAACCGTGTCGAGGCCGGAATCCTGCAACTCATAGGCTTGCAGTTTGGCCATCAGACCGATGCCGCGGCCCTCCTGCTGCTCGTAAATCAGGATGCCTGCGCCCTCGTCGCGTATCATCGCAAGTGCCATCTCGAGCTGCTGGCGGCAGTCGCAGCGCAAGGAATGAAAAACGTCGCCCGTCAGGCATTGCGAGTGAACCCGCACCAGAGGCGGAGCGGAGTGAACGTCGCCCATTACCAGGGCGACCGCTTCTTCAGCCGGGCCACCTCCGTTGGATTCTCCGCGAAACCCATAGATGCGGAACGCGCCCCAGCGCGTGGGAAAATCCGCGGAGGCGACGGGTTGAATTGTCTTGGCGGTCACAAACTGATTATAGCGGCTGCGCGACAGGGCGGAAGCTCACCGCTGGGCAAAGATGGCTCGATCTGGATGACGAATCAACCGCGTGCTTTGAAGGGGAAGATAGCGTCCTGCTTCGAAGGAATGGGAACTCCGTTGTGAGTGGCCGGCTGAAAGTGCCAATTGTCGAGTGCAGCCAGGCACTTTTCGTCGATCTCCGAGCCGAGGCTCTGCAGCACCGTTTTGCGCACGATTTCCCCTCTTTCGTCGATCGTGATTTCGATGACCTCTTTGCCCTCGGAGTCCGGCCGTTGCCACGGGTAAACCAGGGGATCCGAAGTCGTGATCGGCAGAGCCGGACGAATCTCGTCGCCATAGACTGGACCGCCGGGAAGATTTCCGTAGGGAAGTCCGGCTGGCGCCCCATGGCCCAGTTTCGAAAGCGTTGCCGTCTTCGAATTGTCTTCAGCTTCCGATGGAGTGAGCGAGGTCGGCAGAGGAAGCTTGGGCTGCGCCGAAGTTGGCGTCCACGCCAGCTTCTGGTGACCCAGGCGCTGATGGCGATAGATTTCGGTTGCGCGGCTCGGTGAACTGGTGGTGCTGTCGTCGGGGGACTGGGTAGGGAAATAGAGCTGCGTGAGCACCTTGCCGTTGCGTCCCACAGCGACGGAAGATGCAGTCAGTAATTGCGGTTCCGAACTATGCAGCAGCCAGGCGAACAGCAGGCCGTGAAACGCAAGTGAACCCATCAAGATCCTGCGTTGACTTCTTGATCCTGCGGGATTCAGTTGCGCAAACATCTTCCAGCAAACCCCCGGCCCGCGTGAGCGTTGGTCTAAGGTTAGACGCCCGGAGGGGGAGTTCGTCAAGGTGGTTTGTTCAGTTTGCCCCAACCCAGGTAACTGTCACGATTCCAACGGGCAGGGAATTGCTCCGGGGCTTTGGTGGAGAGATGAGAACGCTGGTAAAATGAGTGCGTAAACCAGAAGTCCATCCAGCACGTGGGGCTATAGCTCAGCTGGGAGAGCGCGTCGTTCGC
Source organism: uncultured Acidobacteriaceae bacterium (assembly GCA_963800575.1). Lineage (GTDB taxonomy): Bacteria > Acidobacteriota > Terriglobia > Terriglobales > Acidobacteriaceae > Sulfotelmatobacter. The sequence continues at coordinate 821,506 of CAWDBN010000011.1, read as the reverse complement.
AACGACGAGGCCGTCGGTTCGATCCCGACTAGCTCCACCAACTCTTTTAAACTACTCGGCATCAGAATGCTGACCGCCCGCAAATGGCCGTCCAACGCCTGTTCTCGACAGTTGCCGGGCGGACGGATACAATATTCTCCAGATGGGCTAGGCCGCCGGTAAAGAACCATCGCATGAATCAGCGATTCACCCTCGATGTTTCCTCCTTCCAAAAGCTGTTGGAGGCTGCCTGGGTACTCCAGTGTGAGCGCGATCGTGAATTGAGTGAATCGCGCATGATTCAATCACATGTGATTGGGTCACACCTGATTGAGTCTCCCCAGATTGAGTCGCCCCGGGAAGTGACTACCCTCGCGGTTTCCTCCGACAAAGACGAACGGAACACCACCCTCGCGCTGCCGTCGCAGGGCAATGTTTTTGAACCGGCCAGAGCGATCCCCGAAGCGCACACACCACAGATTTGCGAAATTGCAGGTGCGAGTGGAGATGCGAGTGTCGTCTCGAACCGGTTGACGGTCGCGCCAATTTACCAGCGGGCTGAAGTTGCGGGAGCGCTGGCCCTGGCGGCAGACAGCCATTGCTCACCGCTTGGCGAGCCAGGCCCGTTGCCGGCGCCCGATGTTTTCGCGAAGGCCGTGCGAGGGAAGATAGCCGGCATCCCGATCAACCGGCGAGTAGCTTTCCGTCTCGTGCGGTCCGGAGCTAAATATCGAGTCGCTCTCCGTCTCGTGCCGGTCAGAGATACATATGAAGGCAAGGAACACGCGCTAGCCAAGCGGACCGCATCCGTTGTGAAACGTGCGTCAAGAGTATCGACAGCGTACGCTGGGCCCGTGGCTGTGCTGGCGATCATCGTCGCTTTCGTATCTTCGTTGCTGGGAATTCACGGCCCCACCCTCACCGCGGTGAAAGCCGCTGATCGAGTCCCCAGGGTGGCACTCGCTGACTCGCCGGCGCGCGCCGATGTTGGGCAGGCCCAATCCGCTACAGCCATGGGGAGTGGAGACCCTGCAACCCTGCCTCTGTTTAAGCCACCTGCGCTTGAACCGCCTGCTTCAGCATTGCTCGAACCGAGCCACCTGCGAGTAACGGACGCTGCGGCCTCGTCGCTTGTGGCAGGCTTAAGCCGTTATGAGATGCAAACGGTGAACCGCCAAGCGCAGTACGGCGATGACGTCGCGGCTCTGACCTTGGGGATGGCCTATGAGATTGGGCACGACGTCCCGCAAAGTTGCACGCAAGCGGCCCACTGGGTCGCCGTTGCCGCGGAGGAGGGTAATTCGGCCGCGCAGTACAACCTCGCTCTCCGCTATGTCGCCGGAGATGGAATTCCGACTAACCTTGACCAAGCCAGGAAGTGGTTCAAAGAAGCCGCAGAGCACGGATATGAGAAAGCCGGGCTTATGTTGCAGGCTTCGCGTCTGTAAGTCCCGAAACTGTGATTGGGCAGAGACGGCTCCTTCACAAACTCCTGATCGATGGAATCCCGGCCGTTGCACTGGCAGAGTCGTCGCCTCAGTTTAGGCGTAACCGGTCGCTGGTAACGACCAGAGCGCCGCCTCGCTCCCCCTCCGCGCTACCACTCGAAACCCCCAGTAAAATCAGGGCCTCCCGGCACCACGAAGACAAACAAAATTATCGGCGAAACCAGCCGTTTTTAGGGACACCGGGGCTGCAGCCGGTATATACTTCAGTTCTGTTTTTTGTGCGGGTATTGGGGCTCCTGACTCTGGCCTCAGGGCGGGCAACTCATGCAGAACCGGAATCTCCGGTCCGATCCTCAGGATCGGCCGAACTCCACAAACCAGCCCGGTCTAAGCGTTCCTGCAAAGGGCGACAGCTCGGGTTCGCACTTTCCGGTTGATCCCGAAGCTACTTTAGTCGACTCCCCCCAAGCGACTTCCGATCCCGAGGCGACGTTCGTTGACTTGGATGCCACCCTGGTGGATGTCGATGCCACTGTGGTGGATGCCGGGTCCGTTCGCGGTTCACCCACTCCGCCTTCCGGCCCCAGAAACGCCCGGCTCCAGGTTGCCGCGCCCATGCTGCAAGCCGGTGACGTCCTTGGCGGCCGCTACGAGATCCTCCAGATGCTGGGCGAGGGTGGAATGGGTGCCGTCTACAAAGCCCGCGACCGGGAACTCGATCGTTTCGTCGCCTTGAAGCTGATCCGTCCCGAACTGGCTGCCAATCCCTCGATCCTGGCTCGATTCAAGCAGGAGCTTCTGCTCTCGCGCGAAGTCACTCACAGAAACGTTATCCGTATCTACGATCTGGGCGATGCCGATGGTGTGAAGTTCATCACCATGGAATTCGTCGAGGGCCAGGACCTGCGCTCGCTGATCCAGGAGAAGAAAAAGTTTCCTCCGGAAGAGGCGGTCGAACTGATGCAACAGGTTTGCCGCGCTCTGGAAGCCGCGCACACCCTCGGCATCATCCACCGCGACCTGAAGCCGCAAAACATCATGCGCGACCAAACTGGCCGGATCCTGGTGATGGATTTTGGCCTGGCACGCATGGTCGAAGGCGACGGCATGACCCAGACCGGGGCCCTGGTCGGGACCATGGAATACATGTCGCCGGAGCAGGCGCTGGGCAAGAATCTGGATCAACGCTCCGACCTGTACAGCATGGGATTGATTCTGTACGAGCTGTTGACCGGCAAAATGCCGTTCAAGGCCGAGAGTGCCGTAGCCAGCTTGATCAAGCGGAACCAGGAGCAGGCCACTCCGGTCTCCGATCACGACCAGACGATTCCACGCGCACTCAGCAACGTTGTCGCCAAGTGCCTGGAGCGCGATCCCGCCTTGCGCTACCAGACCGCCAACGAGTTCTTACAGGATCTGGAAGTCTGGCAGGGCAAGAGTGCCGCGGCGACATTACGTTTCCCGACCAGCGAAAAGCCCTGGGGACAAACCATCCCCTGGCATTGGATAGGCGGCACAGCCGCGGTCCTGGCGTTGGCGATCATCGGCTTCCTGCTGCGCGCGGAATTGTTTGCCCCGGGCAAGAAGGCGGCGGCGACCGCAACCGGGCCGGTGGTTTCGCTAGCCATTCTGCCTTTCCGCAATGCCTCCGGCGATCCCAGCGTCGATTGGCTGGGACCGAGTCTCGCCGAGATGTTGAGCACCGACGTGGGCCAGTCAGCGCATTTGCACACCATTGCGCCCGACCGCCTTCATCAAGTCCTTTCCGATTTGCGCATCACTCCTGGAACTTCCATCGATCCCACTATGGTTGGGCGCATTGCCGAATTCAGTAATGCCGACACCATGGTCTTTGGACAATATGCGAGATTCGGCGGACAGATACGCATCGACGCGACCTTGCAGGATCTTAAGCATGATCGCAGCGTCCCCATTAAAATCGACGCGGTCGATGAAAAAGATATTCCCGGCGCGGTGGACCGTTTGGCCGCCTCGATCCGCAACAATCTGGCGTTCTCGACCGACGTTATTAAGGAACTTAAAGCTAGTTCTTTCCAGCCAAGTTCCCGCTCGGCGCCAGCGCTGCGAGATTACAACCAGGGGGTTCAGCTGCTGCGAGATGGTCGGAACCTGGACGCTATTAAAGCTTTCCAGTCTGCCATCAAAGAGGATGCAGAATTTGCCCTGGCTTACTCCCGCCTCGCCGATGCGGACTCTGCGCTCGGATACGACGGCGATGCTGAGCAGGCTTCCCGCAAGGCAGTCGACCTTAGCGAGCCATTACCCATCGCCGAAAAGTACCTCATTCAGGCGACCCATGCGCGCGTTACGAAAGACAACAAAAAGGCGATCGAAGCCTACGAGGACCTGGCCAAGAGCATGCCGAATAATGCCGACGTGGAGTTTGCTCTGAGCACTCTGTACACGGAGGCCGGTGAATACGACAAGGCTCGCGCCCAACTCGCAAACCTTCTCAAGTCGGACCCGAAGAACATCAAAGCGTTGCGGCAGATGGGGATTATCGAAATCACTGATGGCAAGCCCCAGGCCGCTCTCGAACCCTTGAACAAGGGCCTTTCGCTTACGGTGGAGATGGATAACCAGGAAATGAAAGCGCTGATTCTCCATGCGATCGGCCTGTCGTATAGTTCGATGAATAAGCCTGACGATGCCATGCGTAATTTTCAGGACGCGATGGCCATCAACCGCCGGCTGGGTCTCAAGCGCGGGTTGGCCACCAATCTTTTGGAAATAGCCAGCGTCGAGGACTCGCAGGGGAAACCTGACGCCGCTCTTGCCGGCTACAACCAGGCGCTTCAGATTCAGCGCGAGATCGGCATGAAGAGGGAAGTGGGCGATACTCTGATCTTCATCGGAGCGGTTTACCAGTCGAAGGGCGACTACGACAAGGCACTGCAGAATTTCAAGGAAGCGCTGCAGATCCATCGGGAGGCCGGAGGCGAAAGCATTCAGGCTTTGTGCTTGAATGATATTGGGGACGTCTATTTGGGCAAGGGCGACAACGACAACGCCTTAATTTACCTGCAGCAGGCGCTGCAATTGCGCGAAAAACTGAAGTCGTCGGACGGCATCGCCGAAACCCTGGCCAGTATCGGCCAGGTTTATACCAACACTGGACGCTACGAGGAGGCGCTGCCGGTGTTCATGCGCGCCTTGGACCTCCGGCGCCAGGATGGAAATACTCGAGGGGTAGCTGAAGAATCGCATGACGTCGGAATGGTGTTCGAATATCAGGGCCGCCTGGGGGCCGCAGTAAGTGGCCTGCAAGATGCCGTGAAAGGCTACGAGTCGGTTGGTGACCACAGCAGCTACATGGTTGACTTGCTCAATGATCTTGCCGAAGCTCTGGCTCAGGCTGGACGCGGGTCCGAGTCCGGACCCCTGCTGCAGGAAGCCGAGAAGATGGCAACCACGCTGAAGAATGAAATCGCTCAAGCCGAAATCCTCAACACTGAAGGGGATGTTGAGCGTTATCACGGTGACTGGAAAACGGCCAAGGGTTTCTACGACCAGGCTTTGCGTGCCGCAGTGCGCGGCACCGATCCGGACGAGCTTCTGATTTCAAAATTGCATATTGCCGAAGCGGCGCTGGGTGAAGGGCACGGGCAGTCCGCCGTGCGCGATTTTCGTGCCCTGGCCCAGCAGGCGGACAGCCGTGGCTTGAGGTATCTCTCGCTTCAGAGTTCGCTGGACCTGGCAGAAGCCATGATCGGCAGCAAAGACTACACCCACGCTCAGCAAGAGCTGCAGACCGATTTGAGCGCCAGCGAAAAACTGGGATCGCGATATCAAAGTGCCCGAGTTCATTATCTACTGGGCAACGCGCTCCGCCTGAGCGGGAATACCGCCGATGCATCCGCACAATATCGGCAAGCCGTCAGCCTGCTCGATGAGATGCGGAAAGATCCGGGTGCCGAGAAACTACTGGACCGCGCCGATCTGAAAGCCCTGTATACGCAAGCCTTGCAATTTGCCGCTGTTCAAAAGTGACGTCGTGATCTCTCGCGGCGGCGTGCATCATCCCCGTTGACAAAAAAATGCCGGGCCTTTTCGGCCCGGCATCAGGTAGCAGAACGCTGACCCCCCTAGTTCGTGATCAGCGTTGGCCAGACTGCAGTGTTGTTCTTCAAGTTAGGATCGGCATTGGCGACGCCGCTCACCACGACCGAGTTCATGATCACGGTATCAGATGGCACTTTCGAATTCACCGTGACCGTAACCTGGATTCCTGCACCGACGGGGTTCCCCTTGGTCCAGGCGTTGAGAGCACCGATGTTGCAGGTAATCGTGTTCCCGCTGATTGCGCAGGCGGTTTTCGGCGTGACCGAGCAACTCGGCGTCCCACTAAGGGTGCAGGAGCCCGTAGCGTAGGTCGCGCTCGCGGCAGTGGCGTAGGAAGGAACGGTATCGACCACTGTCACATCTTCAGCGGTGCTCGGTCCCGCGTTCGCTACTCCAATCTCGTAGGTTACCGTCTGCCCGGTCTTGGCCAGTAACCCTCCGAGCATCCCAATCGCGAGATCAGCGTTGCCAACCACCGTGTAGGACACGGGCGTCGGAGCGCTGGAGGAGTTTCCGGCCACATCGGTTGCGCCTGCGAAGGTGAACGTATGCGGGCCAGTCGGGGTAGTCGGAACCAAGGCGCTGGCAGTGAACGATCCAGGCCCAGTCCCATTCGACGGCGTTACCGAGGTCCCGCCGCACGACGCGATGCCTGACGCGACACTGTTGCTGACAGGGTCAGTGCAAGTCATCGAGGCCTTTACCGTGGCGCCGACAGCATAGTAGCTACCCGCAACAACCGGGCTTAGCGTGATCGGGCCCACATTGGGCTTCGTCAAGTCCACATTGAACGGTGCGGTGTTCCAACTCGCCAGGTTCGGACTCGTCCCAGTGCCGCTAAGATCGATTGACGCAGGGTACGCCAGCCCGAGGAATTCATCGCAGTCAAGCGGGGCGTAGAGAAGGCTGTACGCGCCTTCTGTAAAGCCCGCACCAGTTCCGCCGTTATCGTACTGGGTGAGGCTGCCGGAGACGCTGTAAGACACTGCTAGCTGCGACGCCCACGTACCGGGACATGCAGCAGAAGTGATCGCGGTCTGCTCAGTCGGGAATGACAGAACAGGATCCAGCACTACGCCCTTCGCCACGGCCCCGAAGCTGACGCCCAAACCCTGCGCTGGTTCGAAGGTGGGCGGGGTTGGCGCTGGCGGGTTGCTTAGGAACGACACAGGAATCGAAGCAGGCTGGTTCGTCCACAAACTAATTGTAGGCGTCGTAGCCCACTCAGGTTCGCAACAGAAGAAGACTTGAGAAGATCCAGCGGGCTTGGGAGTTCCACTAGGCTTCGTCGGCCCATCGATGATCGAAGTCATAATGCTACGCGGACAAACTTGGCCGTACAGCGGATCGCCCATCGGGTAAGGGCAGGTGACAGAGTCGTTGAACTCCGCAACCCCCGGGGCCGTGCCAGGCGGTATTACAAGCAGACCGTTACCATTGACCGGGGCTCCCTGGTCTGGGTTGAGGTTGAATGTCTGAGTAAACACAATGTCTCGTATGTACTGGGACGTGGTGCTTTGAGGGAGATTGGCACCGCTTTGTGTTGGATTCCCCGTTGTCGTGGCCGTGAAGGTATTGACCTCGCACAGCGGGTCATTGTTTGAGTCAAAGAGTCCTTGAGCAAGCAGGCAAATAGTTCCACCCAGCGCTGTCTTCGGCCACTAACGCTGCGTACTGCGGCTGAGTCAGTCCATTAAACCCGAAGTAGGGAATCGTGCCGGTCTCAACCACGAGATTAGTCGGGGGGACGTTGCTGAAGTCAAAAGTAGCCGTAACTGGGTTCCCCGCGACGATGATCGAAGCCGTCTGAACCAGACTCGCAGGAGTGGAGGTATTGATTGGCGCACCTTGAACCTGCTGCGGCGTGAAGGTCCAGCTAAGGACGTCTTGATTGTGGTCTCGCCGCCCGTTCCCGCCGTAAAGCCGACGTAAGCACTGCCGTTGGTCAGAGTACAGCAAGGTGCTCAGGATTGATCAACGGCACTCCTCCATTGAAAAAGTCGTTGCCATCCAGAACAACATCAAGGCATGGGTTCGACAGGCAACTCCCCGTTGCAAGTGGTTGCGTGAGCGTATAAGAAATCGTGGCCGTATGAGAGTCCCCGTCCGCGAGGTTGATGGGGGTCTCCGAGTTGGGAGCATTCGGCAGGTTGTTGTTGTACTGAATCGTACATGAGTCGCCTATGCAGTTCGGATCAGTCCCTTCGCTGTTGATCAGAACGCTGTTGCCGTTGTTAAAACTATCGCCATCATCGTAGGTTTTGAAAGCCACCGCCAGACTGTTCGAGATGCCCGCAGGAGGGCCCGCTGAGCAGCTGCCCGTGCAAACCCCATCCCGCAGCCGTCAGGACCCAAGGCGAGCGTTCCGGAACCTTGAATCACGAAAGCAATGCCGTCGGCGGGCACGGACCCGTGTTCGACCCACTCAACTCAAACGTAAAGGTGGTGGAAAAGGCAGCGGAAACCTGCTGCGGGGTGTTGTACCAGACAGACCCCGCCGTGTAGACCGAATTTGGGGTAAGCCGCAGTACTGTTGCTACTACCGGCGGAGGCGTCTGGAGGATTGACCACAGGGTACAAACCCGGGTACCCTGCGTCGCCGTTGTTGTTCGCCGTCAGGCATCCTGGCGCTCCGCCGACGATTGTGAAAGTGGCGCCCGTGAAATCTGGGCTATAGTTGGGAGAATTGGGGCAGGGCGTCTGTCCCCAGACGGCGGTACTTCCGACAGCCACCACCAAAACCGCGATCGCGGCAAGAATAACGAACCTCGTAATTGCTGGCTTCATAGATATCCTCATTTTCTGCACGCTGGTTCTTACCAGTCGCGCTTTCGGGCTTGCGAATCTTTGTGGGCCTCGCTGACGGCCGTTGCGGACGACGGCGAACACTTGATCTGGGCGATTGCAGTTCATCACTTCGTGCTTTTCAAGATGCAAGACAGGTGGGGGACCTATCGCTAGCAATTTTCTCGGATTTCGAGCCCGATTCAAGCAGTAGGTTGGGGGACCCGCCGCTATGAATCTTTTCCCGCTGAGTCGCTTAGTACTAAACTCATCACAGCTTACTGCTACGCCACTGCTTGCGACGAGTCGCCAAAGGACTCGATGGCGCTAGCCTCGTCTTTCTGAATATCGAAAACCGCAGACAGCCGTGTCATCTGCAGCAGGTCGTGGACTCGCTTGGTCAGGTTGGCGAGTTTCAAATGCCCACCCTGGTTGCGAATCGTCGTGTGAGCCTTGACCAATTCGCCGACCCCGGAACTGTCGATGTAGTTGACCTCGCCCAGGTTGAGCACGATCGCCTTCTGTCCCTTTTCTGACAGATCGCGAACAATCTCGCGCAGCCTGATATTTCCATCGCCCAGTGTGATTCTTCCGCTGATGTCGAGGATGGTCACTGGCCCCACCTGGCGCGTCGCTGCCTTCATCTTGACTGGAGCCGATCCTTGCATACCCAGTCCACGCCGGTCAAGAATTGCGCAGGCCGCGGTCGCCAGCTCCTGCGATTCCGTGCGAACCACGATCAGCGAGCGTCCCTCTTTGAGAACCTCGCGGAAGAACGTGATGTCTTCAGCGCAATCTTCGACAGCAGTCGGTTTCGGAGCGTCGTCGCCATGTGTTCCCGAGCCGAGGGCAGAGCCTGCGCCCGCGCCCGCTCCGGCACCCGTGAGCAGCGCGGCGGCGCCGATCCCCAGCGCGAATACTGTTCCGATTCCAGGAAGAAGCAGTGACGCAGCCACTACGCCGGTGGTTACGCCGGCAGCTCCTCCAAGAAAGCCTCCGACAAATGTGCCGAGCTCCTTGGCGATGGTTTTTGCTTCGCTTTCTGAACGGGTCAGGAAAACGATGGACTCTTCCGGCACGCCTCGTTCCAGTAACTCTTTAACCGCTCCTTCGGCTTCGTCGCGTGAAGCGAATACTCCGATTGTCGTTTCCATTTGCTCTCCGTTGCAACCTGAGTCGGCTCGACTCGTTCGTCGTCAGCGCCCTGAACTCAAGGCTGGACGCGCCTTTTAAGCCGGGTCCCAATTTTCCGGCCTAGCATTTTGTTCCGGGTTTAGCGATTTGTCAAGAGAAGAATGCACTGTTACTGTGCGAAAAACGGTGTTTTCCGGGTTTAGGCCGGAAGTTGCCCAGAGGGTTTGGTCAGGGTGACAACTTTCCCCCGCGTCAGAACCCATGGCCATCCCCACCGCGGCGTCGCGCCAAGCAGGGCTTCGGCCAATCCCGCCCATCAGTCGGGTGTGTGGCCGAGAAACTCCTCGTGCCCCTCGAACACCGAAGCCAGCTTCGTGATACGAAACAGCTCCCGCAAGCGTTGGTTCAGATTGACGAGCTTCAAGGTGCAGTTCTGCCTCCTGGCTGACAAGTAGAGGCCAACGATGGCGCCGAGCCCAGAGCTGTCCATATAGCTCACATCGGTCAAGTCCAACACAATGCTTTCGGTCCCTGGAATGAGACTGCGGACTGTCGTTTGGAACAATGCCGAGGTGCTCGAATTGATTCTGCCCACGCAGCGGACGATGGTCTCATCCGGTGCCTTCACCGTTTCCAGGGTTAATTCTGAGATTGGGATGGGGTTTGCGGCCATCACAGGCCTCCTTAGTCGGGAATCTGCGGACGACAAGCTGCGCTCTTGGGGGTGGATGCGCGGGTTCAGTCTCACCCCAATCACCCTCACCGATGGGGCCGGACTCGACGCCACTACGATACTCCGGGCGAGGCCGAAGTCAAGCCAAACGTGATGGAGAGCCGAGAGCCTTCGCGATCCGGGTAAGCCTTCCCTAAAAGGCCTGGGATGTGAACAAGGTGATTATTTGCATTCCCATGGGTGAGAAATTCACCTATAATCCGCAACCGGAGCGCCCGCCATGGCTGCATCGCTTCAGCTGCCCGCAAATCAACCCGGATCAGAAAAGTATTCCGTCGCCATCGTGACTGCGAAAGGAACGTCCTTTCGCGATGTCGGCAGATACCTTGCGCTCACCTTCCGGACCGTGCTGGCCAGCACGGAAGAGCAGATCCAGGCCGCAGTGCATGATCCCGGCATACACGGGATCGTGTTCGATCTCGACTGCATCGGCGACGGAGCGGCCGATGGCCTTGAAGTGCTGCAGGAAATCCGCAAGCTGCGCGAAGACGTTGTGCTCGTGGCGATCACGGAATCAAGCAATAGCGAGATACCGCTGAAGGCCAGCCAGGCAGGAGCAGACGAGTTCTTCCTCGATTCCATGGACTTCAGTCAGCTGGCCGGCGTTCTTCTGGGAGCGATCGAGAAGCGCGCGCTGCAGTTTGAAGGACGCTGGCTGCTTGACCGTGTGGAAAGTAAGTCGGCATTTTGCGGGCTGATTGGCGGCAGCGAGGGCATGCAGAAAGTTTACGGAGCAATCCAGGCCGTGGCCGACAGCAACGCCAGCGTGCTGTTGCGGGGGGAGAGCGGCGTGGGCAAGGAGCTGGTCGCCCATGCCATCGTGCAGTCAGGAAACCGGCAGGGCAAGCCCTTCGTCTGTCTGAACTGCTCGGCCCTGCCCGAGAGCCTGATCGAATCGGAACTATTCGGATACGAACGGGGAGCGTTCACCGGAGCGGAGGGCGCGAAGCCGGGGCTGATTGAGATGGCGCACGGAGGCACGTTATTTCTGGATGAAATCACGACGCTGAACCATCCTCTGCAGAGCAAGCTGTTGCGCATTTTGCAAGACCGCTCCGTGCAGCGCCTGGGAGGCCGGTCGTCCCGCAAAATTGACTTCCGGCTGATCACGGCGACCAACGACGATCTCGAAGACATGATGCACAAAGGCCGTTTCCGCGAGGACCTTTACTACCGCATTAACGTCGTGCCGATCCTGATTCCGCCGCTGCGCGAGCGGGATGGCGATGTGCCGTTGCTGGCCGAACACTTCCTGCGCATCTACTGTGCAGCGAACAAGAAACCGATCAAGCAGCTGCAGCCCGACGTGATCCAGATCATGGAGGACTATTCCTGGCCTGGCAACGTTCGGGAACTGGAGAACGTCGTGCAGCGCATGGTGGTGATGAACGACGTCCCGGTAATCACCGCTCAACACCTGCCCCACCAGCTTCTGCGCTCGAGCGCGGCCAGCCACGAGGCCATCCTGATTCCCGAAGAGGGCGTGGACTTTGACGCCGAGATGGAAAAAATCCAGATTGCGTACCTCAACGCCGCGCTTCGCCGGACGGAGGGCAGGAAATCCGCGGCCGCGACTCTTCTCAACATGGACCCGCAGCGCATGAAGTATCTCTGCAGGAAGCTGCATCTCTAGCCGCTGGATGGAAACCTAAGGTTAAAAATTAACCTGTCGTCGGTTAATTATTAATCGAGAGCGAATTCTTCACCGCCGGCTCCGGATTCTAAATCCGGCCAAGCCGCTGCTAAGAATTTGTGATTGTTGGACTTAGCGCTTCTTGAGGGCAGGCCCCTGGTTTGGCATGGCGCGTGCTAAAGGGAAAGCCGAGTGATGGAATTCAATCGAAAACAAAAATTTGAGGAGCGTCCCCATGACCATCCAGAAGAAATCCTTGATCAGCACCCTGAACACCACCAAGAAAGCAATGGTTGCCGGTAACCTGGCAGCGACCGCGTCAGTAACCCCCGCCACCAAGAATGCCGTGACTCGCGCCGCCGTGACTCGCGCCGCGGTGACTCGCGCCGCGGTGACTCGCGCCGCGGTGACTCGCGCCGCCGTAACTCGCGCCGCCGTAACTCGCGCCGCGGTGACTCGCGCCGCGGTGACTCGCGCCGCTGTAACCCGCGCTGCCACCAAGCGGTAAGCGATCAAGCCGGGATGCCTTCGGGCGATTGTACGGTCGGAACAAGAAAGGCTGCGCCGGGGGACGCAGCCTTTTTTGCTTTTTCACCAGAATTTGCGACCCATGAAGTCCGCGACGCTCCTCCAAGCTAGGAGAGCGAGGCTGGTTCTCTTGCCATAGACCCGGGCTGTCCCAATCATCCCCGATCTCAGGCTGCCATCCGGGTTACTGAGCAGCAGGTCCGCCGCGTAGAAGTTGGGTGGGCGCAACCCTTTGTATTTTGTGAGGTCGATCAGGCCAGGTGGAATCTGCGCCGATCCTGGAGCCACGCTCAGCAGTCGCGCTTCCCGTAGCCCGAATACGCCGTCAATCTGAAGTCGCGCGTAGGAATCGGGTAGTAGTTTGTACATGTCGTGCTCAGAGAGATAGATGCGTGCCCTCAAGGTATTTAGGTCGGCCACTTCAACCAGTTCCGTGCCTTCGATCACGTAGGTTCCCAGCCGGTCACGCGTCCGGGGCGTCAGCACAACGCCGGAGATGGGACTTCTCAGGTCAAATTTGGCGACCTCGGAAGTAAGTTCTTCGGTTTGCCTTGCCAGACGCTCGCGATCCCTAGCCGCGGCGCCGAGATCGGCGTAGTGCAACAGGGCAGTCGCTGCGCGAGCGTTCGCAACCTGGTAGTCGGCCCGGTTCCGAGCTAACTTGGCTTCCAAGGCCACGTTACGCAACTGGACCAGAGGGGCACCGGCGGTTATGGTTTGTCCTTCGTCGGCGTAAACGTGGGTTATGGTCCCCGGCACGAGGTTGCGAACTACGGCTCGATTCGCCGCCTCGAGCACGAAGCGGCCATCGCCCGTTTCATGCCACAGCGGCAGGAGCGTGAGTACAATGGCGATTCCCGCTAGAGCCATTGATCGGGGGCGACTAAACCAGGCTCGCACTCGGTCCTTCTTATCCAAGTAGACGAATTTCATAAAGTTCACCAGAGTCCGGATGCGTGAGCGAAAGATTAGTCCCGCCGTGCCAAGCTCGGGAATAAAGGACCACTCGGGATTAAAGTTGCGGAAAGCGTTTCCCACGAAGCGGGCCAGGACGTAGAGCACTGTGTAACTGTAAAGGCCAGAGAGAATTGCATATATGCAGAAACCGAGTCGCCGCCGCCTGGGCACGTACGGAACTTCCACAGGAAGCCGCCACACATGTTTCCGTACCCAGGAGGAGACATACAGTGTGGAAGCCTCCTTCAGATCGACCATGCCCAGGATTTCGGAGAGCATGTGGTAGCCATCGAGTTTGATCAATGGGTTCCAGTTGATGAGAACAACTCCGATGCCGGTGATCAGGATAATAGTGTAGGCGAAGTCGTGTACCGCGGTTCCGGGCGGCGTGCCCCACCAGAGGGTTGTCGCAATGAAGCAAACGATTAATTCGCTCCAAACGCCCGCCACGCTAATCATCAGTCGCTGGCGGCGGTCGCCGGTAACCATACCCTGAGTCGTGTCGGTGAAGAAAGCGGGACTCAGGTAAATGAGCATGAATCCCATTTCCGTAACCCTACCGCCGTAATGCTTGCAAGTCAGACCGTGAGCGATTTCGTGGATTGGCATCAGCGCCAATGCCAAGAACCAGAATACGGCCACGTCCCACCAGGTCTTGTCAGCAAAATTGTAAAACTGTAAAGTGTCGCGACCGATTTCTGTCCAGTGAGTGATGAAGATGCCGGCCATGAAGGCAAACGCCAGCAACGTAATCGAGGTGAACCACCACGTATACACGAACCCGATACGCCGGTGCAGCCAATCCAGGAAACGGTCAGGGTTCACCGCCGGGAAAGCGATCATGGAGAGGTCGCCGAATTTCTTCTTCTTCTTAAACAGTTTCCGCCGTTCCTCGGCGGTTTTTTGCATGAGGGCAATGTTTTTTTCCAGCGGTGTCTTGTACCAGAACTCGGCGCTTTCCAGGCTGTCCGCGAGGTCCCGAACCTCTTGCTCCGTGTATGCGATCCCCGTCTCCTGAAAGTACAGGTCCGAGATCTCTTCATACGACCGCTGGCCGTTGAAGAGGCGGGCAAATTGCCAATTCTGAGGCGTCAGGGTGAACAGAGCCTCCACCCCGGGCACAAAGACACGAACTACGGTTTGGCCGCTCTGAAGGTGCTCTTTGAAGACAATCTCGGGGTGGATTCGAGGGTAGCGCTGATCGATCATGCGCGCCGGGATTTCCGGCAGGACTTCGTTCAGTGCTTCAGTGATGTTCATCGCAGATTTTCGAGGCTGACGCTCGCATCCATGCCAGGACGCAGCGGGCCGGATTTGCCTTCTAGTTCGACCGCCACTTCAATAGTGCTGCTGGCGGGATCGACCACGGGACTGACTTCCACAACCCTGACCTGATACTTCTGGCCCGGCAGATCGGGAGTCGTCATGGGTAGCACCTGACCTTTTTGGATTCGTCCAATGAACTTCTCCGGCAAAGTGAACCGCATGTTCAGGGGGCCCTCGGCCGTGACCCAGAACAGCCGTTCGCCTTTGGAAACCTGCTGCCCCTCGCGCACGTAGCGGCGGGCTACTACGCCAGAAAACGGTGCGCGGATCTGAGTCTTTTCCAGCTCGAGTTCAAGGGAACGCTGCGTCTGGGTGTCGTCGGTGAGCAGTTCGCGAACCCGCCGGACGTCCCAGGTTTCCGATTCCGCCTTGAACTTTGCATGCTCGAGCTGCTCATTGCTGATGATGTGAGCGTCCCACATTTTCTGGGCGCGTTCGTAGTCCGACTCCATGACTTTGGCTTCGGCTTCCCAGTTCCTCAAGTCAGCTTCGGTGCTGCGGGTCTTGGCTCGCGCGGCTTCGAGGTCGGCGGTCAGTTGCCGGTCATCGAATTGCGCCAGTAAGTCTCCGGCATGAACGTGGGCGCCCGCCTCCGACCGCAGTTCGGAAATCACACCATCGCGCTGCGCCAGCACGTCGAGCTGATGTTCCACAATCAACGGACCTGAAACGGTGAAGCTGCTGTCGCTTGCCGGAACGCTCGCGACTGCAGCCGGGGACACTGCGACCGCTGGCGATGGAGCGGGAGCGGCCGACACTTCCATGCCTTTTTCGGAACAAGCCAACCCGGCCGTCAGAGCCGCACACAGCAGGATCAAAGCAAAAGCATTCGGTTTTCTAGTTTGCATCACGCACACTCCAACCACTCACTCTCCAAACCTTCATATTCCAAACCACGACCAGGCTCGTGAATAGGTCCACAAGAATGGCTTGCGGAACAGGACGTAGCCGGCTGGATACCATCCCACCCGCACTTTGCCGCGTCCTTCCATGCCGGAGCGAATTGCGCCGTCAGGATTCGGGACCGCAACCCGGGCAAAGAACACGCGGGAATCACCCTGCAAAGTTCCTCTCGGACTGACCACCATCACGTCGCCGCGAAAAATTCTGGTAGGGAAGCTGTTGAGCTTGACCGATGCGTGCTCGCCGGCGCGCAACTGGGCAGAATCGGTATCGTCGATGGCGACATCAACGATCGCCCGCGAGGTGTCAACGATTTCGGCGAAGCTGTCCCCGAACTGCAGGCGCTTTCCCACCATGTTTTCGATATGAGGCGTCGCGACCAGGCCATCGATTGGTGAACGCAATTGCGTCTTGTCCAGGAGTTCCTGGTCCCGGGCCACTTCTGACTTCCAGAAGTCAGCCTGAATGCGCTGCACCCCGGCTTCGCTGCCATCATTCGCTGCCAGAGAACGATTCATCTGCAGCAGGGCCATCTGGTACTTGGCCTGGGCCTGAGCCAGCACCGAGCGAGCATCCCAATCCGCGAGGCTCGCGATGACTTCCCCACGGGTGACATGGTCGCCTTCGCGGACGTATACCTTGCTGACCACTCCCTCCACTTCCGGCTGGATCTGCGCGGAGTGCAAAGGAGCCACGACTGCATCTCCATCCACCCGCAGCGGCAACGGAACCGCCGCCAGGAAGATCAGGACCGCGGCTGCTGCCACAACGGTCAATGTTCTGCGGCGCTTGCCCAGTGCCATAAATTTCCGCTTCTTCTCCAGCACCGGCTGGAGCACGGAAATGAATGGCACTTCCTTGTACATCTGCGCATTGCGCAGCGCCACGGTCGCCTGCCCCGCGAGTACCTGCAGGATTTCAATATGAGCCGGTGAAAGAAAATCTGGATCGGCGCTTTCAAGGCCCAGCACACCGACCCGACCCGTGTCGTCGGTCAGCGGGATGGCATAAAACGCCCGCATCCCCGAAGTCGCGAAGTAACTTTGGAATTTGGCTCGGGTTTCTTCCCGCGCGGCATCAATTTTGTCGCCGTGCTGCCGAACGTGCACCACTTCTTCGGAGAGCATCGTCCAGCGCAGCAGATCGTTGAGTGGGGCGACGTCCGGTGCGCCCGCATCGACCTGCGTGACGCCAGTGATTGCGCTGAGCTTGTATTTTCCGCCGTGCTCGAGTGCGACGGCAGCACGCTCGTAGGGAATCACCGCTTGGGGCGCGTTGACGATGGTCTGCAAAACGCGTTCCAGGTTCAGCGTAGAGGTAATCTCGTGGCTGACGGTCACCAGCATTTCGAGGATCTCCACTTTGCGCTCAGCCAACAGCAGGCCGGCATTGCGGAGAGCAATGCTAGCGGTCTCGTTCAAACTGCTGAGCGCGAAGAGGTCGTCTTCATCGAAAGGCTTGCCGTCGAGAGGATTCACCGCCTCCACCACGCCGACCAGAGATTCTTTATCGAGCAGGGCAGCCACCACGACGGACTCGACCCGACCCTCTTCTATATTCAGGTTGCGGCGAACCAGCCGTTCGTCGCTCGGATCCGCGATCAGCACTGGTTCCCCGTCGTCGGAGACGTCACCGGCGATCCCCTCGCCTCCTTTTTGTGTCATGCCTTGCCGGGTAGTTGGATCGTGACCTGCCTGATGCATCAGCAAAAGGCTGCCATCGCCCTGCACCATCCACACGTTGACCGCGCGGCACTCGAGCGTCTCGCAAATCTTCGATCCAATCAGGGGGACGAGTTGATCCATCTCGATGGTCGAGCTGAAAACCTTCTCGATGTCGTAGAAGTGGGTGAGGCGGGTGATCGAAGTGAGAGAGTGGTGGCGCTCGAGTTCGTACTGCCGGGCGGCATTCAGCGCGGGACCGGCAACCTCGGCCACTCCTTGCAGGATGTCGAGGTGCGCTTCCGCCAGCGGTTCATCGAAGCTGAGAATCTCAATGGCGCCGATCAAGGCGGCGTTGCCCACCAGCGGAAGATAGGCAAGAGAGTGCAGGGTTTTGCGGACATTGAGATGAGCGTATTGCTCGCGGATGAGGCTTCTGCCCGCGAACAGGAGAGGCTTGCGGCTGGCAGCAAGGATGCCAAGAGTGCCGGCATCGAGGGGAACGGTTTTATCCGGTGCGGCGTCGCCCACCGTACCGTACACCGTCCAGACTTCTCCCTCGTCGGTCTCCGAAACCATGTAGACGTTGACGGCAGAAGCGGGCAGCAGGGTGGCGAGATCGCGCGCAACCGTGCGCGCCCTGGGGGCGACCTCCTGTGCCTCCAGAAGACGCACCGAAATCGCGGCAATGTCGAGAACCAGATTGGGGCTCTGAGTTGCCATGAAGCTCGCTGAGGAATATAGTACTCTTATTGAGCCTTGGGGGAGGCAGAAGTCCCAACTTGCAAATTCGCGGAGCTTCTTCTAAGTTGAGCGTGCACTTTAACAGAGGGTCGGGAAGCTGTCAACGCATTCTACCCCCAATCCGTTCCCAGATTATTTGAGGTGAGACCACTTTGGAAATCGAACTTCGCAGTTTGGGCCAGGTGAAGCTGGTCAAGTTGCGCGGCAAGCTGAGTCTGGGCGACGCGGTCGATCGCTTCCGTGGAACTCTCGACGATCTGATGAACAGCGGCGACACCCGCATCGTGCTCGACCTGAGCGAAGTTCCCTGGATCGATTCCAGCGGAATCGGCTTGCTGGTCAAGATCCTGACCAGCGCCAAGCAGCGCGGCGGATCGATCAAGCTCCTGAATCCTTCAAAATTTACCGTCCAGACGTTGAAGATGATCTGCCTGCTCGACCTGTTCGAGATTTTTCAAGACCAGCAACAGGCCGTTGCTTCTTTCGGTTAGTTCGTCGGCGTGCTTGGAACCGCTTCTCCTCCCGTGTGACGACCGTCACACAGGGGTGTATCAGAGCCATACCACCAGAATCATTTGCTGGAATAATCTTCACAACTGCGAGAGAATATTAGAGTTGTATCGGGCAGGCAGCGAGCCTGGCACCTGACGACCGTGCGACCCCTGTGACCGCATTCCGCGGCCAGCGCTGCAATCCGCGTATCATTTATGGAGACATCACCTTCATGGCCACTACTACGATAGAGGTTGAAACAGCTGCGGGCAGCCACAGGCATGCCCGGCTGGAGCGCTGGGTCGAAGAAGTGGCGCAGATGTGCAAGCCCGACCGGATTCACTGGTGCGATGGATCGCCTGAGGAGTACCGGGCGATGCTGCGGCTGCTGATGCTGACTGGAACCGCGATCCCGCTGGATGAGGCGAAGCGGCCCAACAGCTATCTGGTCCGCTCCGACCCAGCCGATGTAGCCCGCGTCGAAGACCGCACCTTTATCTGCTCGCGAACTCGGGAAGAGGCTGGACCGACCAATAACTGGGAAGATCCCGCCAAGATGAAGCAGAAGCTCGCGGGATTGTTCACCGCTTCGATGACCGGCCGGACCATGTTCGTAGTTCCGTACAGCATGGGTCCGATCGGGTCAGCGATCTCGAAGATTGGAGTGGAGATCACCGACTCGCCCTACGTCGTGGTCAGCATGCATATCATGTCCCGCGTGGGGAGCCACGTGCTCGACGCGCTCGGAGCTGACGGAGAGTTTGTGCGCGGGCTGCATTCGATTGGCGCGCCGCTCGGGCCGAATCAACCAGACGCGACATGGAACTGCAACAAAGAACACAAATACATCTGCCATTTTCCCGAAACGCGTGAGATCTGGTCGTTCGGCTCCGGGTACGGCGGCAACGCATTGCTCGGGAAAAAATGCCACGCGCTGCGTATTGCCTCGGTGCAGGCCCGCGACGAAGGCTGGATGGCCGAGCACATGCTGATTCTGAAGCTGACCAGCCCATCGGGCAAGTCAAAGTATTTTACCGGCGCGTTTCCCTCGGCTTGCGGCAAGACCAACTTATCGATGATGATCCCAACGCTTCCGGGCTGGAAGGTGGAGACGATCGGCGATGACATCGCCTGGATGAAATTCGGCTCCGATGGCCGGCTTTACGCCATCAATCCGGAGTACGGTTTTTTCGGCGTGGCCCCGGGAACGAGCATGACGTCGAATGCCAACGCCATGCGGATGATGGCCCGGAATACCATCTTCACCAATTGCGCCGCGACGCTCGACGGCGACGTGTGGTGGGAGGGAATGACCGAGCAGAAGCCGGCCAAGTTAGTGGATTGGCTGCGCCGGCCCTGGACTCCGGCTTCCGAACGCAAAGCGGCGCACCCGAATGCGCGCTTCACCTGCGCCGCATCGCAATGCCCCGTGATCGCGCCCGAGTGGGAAGATCCGAAAGGCGTGCCCATCGACGCCATCCTGTTCGGCGGCAGGCGCGCGGGCATCGTCCCGCTGGTCACGGAAGCCTTCAATTGGCAGCATGGCACTTTCCTGGGCGCGACTGTCAGCAGTGAGACGACCGCCGCGATCACCGGCAAAGTTGGACAGTTACGCCGTGACCCCATGGCGATGCTTCCGTTCTGTGGCTACAACATGGGCGACTATTTCGCGCACTGGCTCAACATCGGAGCACGATCCAGCGCTGCGAAATTGCCGAAGATTTTCTACGTCAACTGGTTCCGCCAGAATAAGAATGGCAAATTCCTCTGGCCGGGCTATGGGGAAAACAGCCGCGTGTTGAAGTGGATTTTCGACCGCTGCGATGGCACAGTTCATGCGAACGAGACTCCGATCGGACGGATTCCAGAGGTCGCGGATCTCGACACTAAGGGATTGGACATCAGCGGCGCCAACGTGGAGGAACTGCTCAGCGTCGACATCGAGGGCTGGTTAGCCGAAGTGCCGTCGATCAAGCAGCACTTCGCCCAGTTCGGTGCCCGTCTTCCCGAGGCATTAAATCTTGAAGTAAAAGCGCTCGAAGAGCGCTTGCAAGCAAAGTAGCGCCGGCAGCCTGCCCTGTTTCGCCGAAGCCCCGAGCGAAGCCTAGGGGGAAGCCGAAGGGTCCCGCCGGCCCGATAGCGGGCGAAAGCCCGCTGGATTTCCCATCCTCCAGTTGATAGAGAAGGCTCTCGCGAGTGCGAGTGGTAGAATGCCGCCTGCCCTAGGAGCGAAGATCCAAGATGAAAATCCCCGTCAGCATGACCCGCACATCCCCTGTGCTGGTTGCGTCATTAATTCTGGCGTGCCTGCCCTTACTGGCGCAGGAACAGCATGACCCCGATCCGCCGAAAGCAGTGCACCTGACCTGGGGCGTGAAGATCCCCATGCGTGACGGAGTCAAGCTGAACGCCACAGTCTACCGTCCGAACGATCAAAAAGAAGCTCTGCCCGTGATCTTCGAGCTGACCCCTTACATCAGCGACAACTATCACGGCCGTGCGTATTACTTTGCGCAACACGGCTACGTGTTTGCTCTCGTCGATGTGCGTGGACGCGGAAATTCCGAGGGACAGTTCGACCCCTTCCAGCAGGAGCCGCAAGATGGCCACGATGTGGTCGAGTGGCTGGCCACGCAGCCGTGGTCGAATGGCAAAGTGGCGATGTGGGGTGGTTCCTACGCTGGCTACGACCAGTGGCTGACGTTGCGGGAGTTTCCCGCTCACCTGGCGACCATTGTGCCCGCAGCGGCAGCCCACGCGGGCGTCGATTTCCCCATGTTTAAGGGCATTTGGGCCACTTATGACATGCAGTGGTTAACGTTCACGAGCGGAGTGACGTCGCAGCAGAATCTATTCGAGGAGTCGTCGTTCTGGATCGAGAAATTCCGGGAACTTTATTTAAGCCACCGTCCCTATAAAGACCTCGACAAGATTGTGGGCGACGACAGCACCGTGTTCCAGAAGTGGATCGCCCACCCCGCGTTCGACGCGTACTGGCAAAAACTCGACATTAGCCCTGAGCAATATAAAAAGATCACCATCCCGATCCTGACCATTACCGGCGACTACGATGGCGATCAGCCCGGCGCCATGACGTATTACCGCGATCACATGAAGTACGGAACCGAGGAGGCCAAAGCGAAGCATTACCTGATCATCGGACCCTGGGACCACGCGGGCACGCGGACCCCGAGAAAGGAAGTGGGCGGCTTGACCTTCGGTGATGCCAGCATGTTGGACATGAATGAACTGCATGTAGCTTGGTACAACTGGACCATGAAGGGAGGGAAGCCGCCGGACTTTTTAAAAAAACGCGTTGCGTATTACGTGACCGGTGCGGAGCAATGGAAGTATTCCGACAGTCTGGAAGCCATTTCGAATGCGAAGAAAATTCTGTATCTGAATTCCAGCAACGGCGAGGCGAATGACGCTTTCCACTCGGGCAGTCTGACTGAGGCGAAACCCGGCGCTACAAAGCCCGATCAATACGTTTACGATCCCCTCGACGTGCGCCCAGCGGAACTCGAGAAGGAAGAGATCAAGAACAACATCACCGACGAACGATATGAACTGAATCTATTCGGGAACGGAGTGGTGTATCACAGCCAGCCTTTTGCCGAAGACACCGAAATCAGCGGCTTCGTGAAACTGGTAGTGTGGATGTCGATGGACGTGCCCGACACCGATTTCAGCGTGAATCTCTTCGAAATTATGCCGGATGGCAAGAGCATCCAACTCACAGCAGACGCATTGCGTGCCCGCTACCGGGATTCGGCCAGCACCGAGAAGTTAGTAAAGCCGGGAGAGATTGTCCGTTACGAATTCAGCGGGTTCACATTTTTCTCACGACGAATTGCGAAAGGGAGCCGCCTGCGGCTCGTGCTGACTTCACCGAACAGCATCTACATGGAGAAGAACTACAACAGCGCCGGAGTCGTAGCGGAGGAATCCGGTAAGGACGCGCACACCGCGAACGTCACCCTTTATCACGACGCCGATCACCCCAGTTCGCTGGAGCTGCCACTGGTGAAATAGTGAGTCTGCTGACCTACTTGAGCACCGTGCACGGCGTCTCCGTTCGCCCCACAAACATTTGTCATCCTGAGCCGCGCGAGCTCCAGCGCCGCCGAAAGCCACACGCGAAGGACCTATGTACTTTGGCGCATATTCCCCGCCCGCACGGTCGTCTATCGCCGCGCCCAACTCGCGCTGAAGTAATTCAAAGAATTGAAGAAGGCGGCCGATCCTTCTTTGCCATGCGCTATACGAACTGAGGCTGCCCCAGCTTTGCTGGTTTTGCAAAGCTGGGCACCACGGACCTCGCCTTCTGGTTCTGATTTTTTCCACAACCAACCTGTGACATCTAACCTTCCCGCTCAATTCAAATCAGCGATCATGGTCGAGGCCGTGACGGTCGGGTGCACCCACATCTTCGCGCCCCTAAGTCCTTTGCTTCGCGGATTTTAGTATCTAAGTCCTTTGACATCCGGATTTTGCCGGGAATTTCCTGCTAACGTGGTGATTCCACTAGACCCCAGGGGGAGGGGGGTACCGAAAACATACTCCGGAGCGCACCTCAAAAGCCCTCGAATCGATAAGCCGCGTGGATTTATTTTCATGAGGAATTCACAGGCGAACCGAAACCGGCCGAGGCATCCTTTTTCGTTGTACCGTCGCCGCCTTTTGATATAGTTCCCCCCTATCATGGCGCCATCCGCTGCGGACGAAACAACGCACCCCACCTCGATCGCGTCTCCGCCTCTAACCCGAAATCAAATTCGCGGCTTCTGGGCGTCCTGGGGCGGCTGGACGCTCGACGGCATGGACTCGGTCATCTACGCGCTCGTACTCGTGCCCGCGTTGCGCGACTTGCTGCCGCGTTCCGGCATCGCCGCCACCAAAGGCAACATCGGCTACTACGGATCTCTGTTGTTCGCGCTATTCCTGATCGGCTGGGGACTGGCCTTCCTGTGGGGTCCAGTGGGCGATAAGTTCGGCCGCGTGCGCACCCTGATGCTGACCATCGTCTGGTATTCGGTGTTCACGTTCCTAAGCGCATTCGTCACCAGCGTCTGGCAATTGGCGGTTCTGCGTTTGCTGGCTGGCATCGGCATTGGCGGCGAATGGGCCATGGGCGGCACATTCGTCGCCGAAGAATGGCCCGAGCATCGCCGCCGCATGGGCGCCGGGTTCATGCACACTGGCTACTACGTCGGCTTTTTTCTCGCGGCACTGGCCAACTACGGAATCGGCAGCCACTATGGCTGGCGCTCCATGTTTATTGTCGGCGGTCTGCCGGCGCTGGTGCTGGCGTGGGTTCGGCACGGCGTCGTGGAACCCGCGGCCTGGAAAAACAAAGAGTGTGTGGTCCGTTCGTGGGCCGTCTGGCGCCCGTTTGCGACTCTGTTTTCTAACGCCTGGCGCCGCCGCACCATCGTCAACGCCTTACTGGTGCTGGTTTCCATCTGCGGCCTGTGGGCGGGAACTGTTTACGTTCCGGCCGCAATTACCGCTCTCGCTGAAGCGAGCGGGCACGTGGGCCCGGCCGCCGCGCAACTGGCTTCCTGGGGCGTCATGCTGGTCTCATTTGCCACGATCCTCGGCTGCCTGGCGATGCCCTGGCTGGCGGAGCGCCTTGGCCGGCGCGGGGCGCTGGCGATTTTTTTTACCCTGATGATGGTATTTATCGCGCTCACGTTCGGGAAGGTTTTCTATCTTGGACCGAGCGCGTTGCCGTGGTTTTTCGTCTGTCTTTTCTTCTTGGGCTTCGGAGGAGCTAACTTCGCTGTCTACACGCTCTGGCTGCCTGAGCAATATCCCACGGAATGCCGCGCCAGCGCCTTCGCTTTCTCCACTTCATTCGCGCGATTCGGCGGGGCGGGAATTACATTTCTAGTGGGAAGCGGCGTACGCCATTACGGATCGCTCGGAACTCCGGTCGCGCTGACTTCGATCGCCTTCGCGCTCGGGCTGCTCCTGATTCCATTCGGCGCGGAAACACGCGGCCAGCGCTTACCGGGCTAGTCGCGTGCGGCGGTTGCTATGAGTCAGCGGGAGGGCCAATCTTGCGGCGCAGCTGTTACTGCCAGCTACGCCGCGGTTCTCGCCCCGTCGGCCGCGGGCGGACTCGGCGCCAGAAGCCCGCTTTCGGATTGTTCGACCGTGCGGTGCGCCAAAGGCTTCAACCAAAGTAGAGCCATAAACGCAGCGGCGAGATCGCAGACGATCATCGCCCAGAAGACTTTCGTCCAGGAACCAGTCTTGGCAAACAGCCAGGCCGCTCCGGGCCCGGCAAAGCCGGCGGCCACGCCCTTTGCGGTGTACACGATTCCATAATTGGTGGTCGCCCACTTGTTTCCGTACAGGTCGCCGGTGATCGCGGGGAATAAAGAAAAAATGTTGCCCCACGCGAAGAAGCAGAGGCCTGACAACGCTACAAACCACACAGGACGGTTGATCAGTTGGAGCAGGGCAAACACAGCCGCCGCCTCCAGGATGAAAGCAACGAAGATGGCGTTCTCGCGGCCAACGTGGTCCGAAACCCATCCCCAGAAAGGACGAGTCAATCCGTTGAGAATGCGGTCGACCGTGATGGCCAGCACCAGTGCCGTCATACCGAAGACGACGACTACATTATCGACGTGGTATGAGGAAGCCATGGGGTTGAGCTGTGCTGTAACTACGAGACCACCGAAAGCCAGCATGGTCATCATCAGATAGATAACGTAAAAAGACGGCTGGCGGAGCATCTCCAGAGGCGTCATGTTGACCGTCGACGTATTTACCTTGGCCCGGATCTTGGCTTCTTTCTCCTTCCAGTTGGGCGGCGTCCATCCCACCGGTGGCCTGGCCAGGAAAAGTGAAGCAACCAGCACGACAAAGCCCTGAATGATTCCCCAGACGATGAATGTGTGTTGGTAGCCCTCGGTTTTCAGCATGGCAGCGATGGGAGCGATAGTGGTTGCGGTCCCGATTCCGAAAGCTCCGGCCGTCAGGCCCACGCACAGCCCACGATAGTCAGGGAACCACTTCAACGCGTTCCCAATGGCTCCGCCATAAACAACTCCGGCGCCGATTCCGCCGACGCCGTACCAGAAATAGAGCGCGTTTATGGTCTCCGCCCGGCCCGACCCGATCCAGCCCAATCCGATCATGATCGCGCCAGCGCCCAGCATTAATCGAGGCCCGATCACATCCACCAGGAATCCTTCGAAAGGTACGAGCCAGGTTTCAAGTGCGACGAATAAAGTGAAAGTCCACTGCACCGCCACCAGCGTGACATGCAGATGAGCTTGAATAGGCTTGGTGAAAATGGTCCAGGCGTACTGGAGGTTGGCAATCGCCATCATGGCGACGATGCCAGCGACTAGCTGTACCCAACGATTGGGAATACGCGAAGGGTGAATAAGAGAGTCTGGTGATACGCTGGATGCGGCCATGGCGATACCTCCGTGACGGTACGTCTGACGTCAACCGATGACTTGAACAGCGGACGCTAACGGCGGAAGCTGTACAAAGCGCTGCAAGAATCTGCGCGTTGCCCGTGACTCCGTGCCGCACGATGGCCAGTGCCAGTTAATCCTGCCCGGCCGCATATCTAGCTCGATGGAGCGACGTCGGCCTCTACCTCTGTGCGGAACGGGATCACGCCCGGAACCAGCCACTTTTCCCACATCTCATCGACTTTGCTTTGGAAGTAATCGATGTCGTCGTTGGTGAAGTGGGCGAACCTTCCTTGCTTCAGCAGGTAATCCCGCACGGGCTGCCTCTGAATCTTCTTCGAGGCAATCTGCTGCGTCCTGCCAGTAAGTTTTAGCACGCCATCTTCCACTTCATAGAGCGGCCAAATCCCCGTATTGACGGCCAGTTCGCCCAGTTCATGGGAGATGTAAGGATCGTAATCCCAACCCTTTGGGCAAGGATCGAGCGAGTGAATGAACGTAGGGCCGCCAATAGCCAAAGCCTTGCGCATGGAATTCATGGCCGCAAGACCGTAGGACATGCAAACAGTTGCAACATAGCGGCACGTAGGATGGCCCGCCGCCATCATGCCCGCCATATTCTTTTTCCACCGGCGGTGCATGATTCTCTTCACCTTGCCGGGTGTGCTGAACGTGGTGTTGGCTCCCCACGGCGTGCTTCCTGAAAGCTGTATGTCGGTATTTGCGTATGACTCGTTGTCATACATCAGAATCAGGCAGTTGTAATCGGGATGCGTGAGCGTAGCCGAAATCGCTCCCACGCCCATATCGGCCCCGCCGCCGTCGCCGCAGAATGCGATCACGTTGATGGGCTCCTGCTTCATCTTTCCCTTGCGCATGAGCACCTTCAGCGCCGCAGACGCTCCCAGAGCGGCCGAGCCGCTGCTGCCCAGTTGCGTATGCATCCAGGGAAGCACCCACGAGGTGCTGTAATACGTTGTGTTCGCCACGTACATGCATCCCGTGCTGCCGAGCACGATGGTGCGCGGGCCAGCGGCCTTGGCCATCATCTTCATCACCAGCGCCGATTCACAACCCTGGCAGGTACGGTGTCCGGAGGTGAAATACTCCTCCAGCGGAATCTTCTTGACCGCTTTGAACGGATCTAATTTCTGGGTCGGATCGATCTGTACGTAGGTAGCCATAATTCTTTATCCTCTCTAATTTCTAAAACCCGTTATCCTGCCGGTCATTCCGAGCAAGCGTTCTTTGATCGCATCCATTTACTCTCGCAATCCGATCCATTGCGTTAAGGGAGCTGCCTTGCCATCGGCAGCTGCGTATACTGCGTCGGCCATCTTCTGCACATCAGGCACGGTTACTTCGCGCCCGCCAAGCCCGCAAATGAAGCCCACCACCGGCGGTTTCTTGCCCGGCCCCGGATACAGTGCATGCCGAACTTCGCCGGCCAGCACGCCGCCGAGATAAGGCGAGCCAAAAGAATAGTCGCGATCAATCACTCCGACCGCGGCAAAACGCTGCAGAGACTTCGACAATTCTTCCGCAGCGAACGGACGGAACCATCGCATGCGCACAAATCCCACCCGCTTGCCTTGCTTGCGCATCTCGCGGATCGCCACCTTCACCGAGATCGACAGCGTTCCCATCCCCATGAGAACGATGTCGGCGTCGTCGGTCATGTACTCCTCGAAGAATGGATTGCCGTAGGAGCGGCCAAAGATGCGCTCGAAATCGGCATAGGCCTCTTTGATCACGCCGTAAGAGCGTTCCATGGCGGCGTAGTTCTGGCGGCGAATTTCCATGACCCAGTCTTCGTTGCCCTGAGGCGCAACGGTGATGGGGTTGTCCGGGTGAAGTAAAAGATCTCCGCGATCATATGGTGGCAGGAATTCGTTCACTTTCTCCTGCGACGGAATCTTTACCAGCGCCTGCGAGTGAGTCAGGAATGCGCCGTCGCAACTGATGGCGAGCGGCAGAAAGATACGCCGGTCCTCAGCCACGCGATAGGCGATGAGGGCCGTGTCCAGAGCCTCTTGCGCATTGTCGACCCAGACCAGCTGCCAGCCCAGATCGCGGACCGCCAATGCGTCATTGTGCTCGACGCCGAATGCCCCAGGATCATCGAGCGCCCGGTTTCCAACCATGGCGATCATAGGGATGCGCAGCGCGGGAGTTACCGTCAGCGCTTCCATGGCATACATCCAGCCGACGCCGCTCGACCCGCAGAACACCCGCGCGCCGCATGCCGAGGCATGCTTTACGATTTCAAACTGCGAGTGCTCGCCCTCCGCAACGATATATTCGCAATCCATTTCGCCGTTCGCCACCAGCTTGCAGACATACTGCATAACGGTGTCGTAGGGGCGGATTGGATAAGCTGTGATCACGTCAACGTCGGCCAGCTTGCAGGCCACTGCAATGGCCTCGCTGCCCGTGATCAGCGCGGTTTCTTCAATTTTCTTTTTCTGCTCTTCGATTACGGTTGCCACTGCCATGACGGACTCTCCTCGTGAAGGGCGCTATGAATGATGGTTTACTTCCCCTGTGCGATCTCGAGCATCTCCGGAATCTGCTCCTCATATTGCCCGCGATAGCGGAACCCGTGGGAGCGTTCCGGCGGATGCTTGATCTTCTCTTCGAGCCACACTTTGTAACCGTCTTTGTCTTTGCGCCAGTCTTCCCACTGGCTGCTGTTGTCCTTAAACTCGGTTTCACTCACCATGGTGACGCATTCCTTCACCGGGCAGACCGCTTCGCAGACGCCGCATCCGCAGCATGCTTTCATGTTTGCGTCGTACAAACCTTCCGGCGTCACATCGAAACATGAGTCTGGACACTGCAGCCAGCACAGGGTGCACTTGATGCAGGTATCGAAGTTCACCACCGGACGCATGGTTCGAGTGCTGAATTTCAGAAACGTCGGATTGCGGTCGGGCTGGAATCCGCCGTGCGCATGGGACGTGGGATCGTCCATCTTGTGTCCGGCAGGAATGCTGGGGATCGCGATGCCTTCGCCCATCTCATGCCACTTCGGCAAATCAAATTTGTACGGCACTTCAGGATTGCCCTGGTCGGGAGTCACGGTGATACTGGTGGTCCGGTCGTAGGACTTGGCCGCTGACGTAGCTTTGAGTTCGTCTTTCCACTCGTCAACGATTGCTTTTTGGACTGATTTCAAGCTGAACAGCTCAGGAAGAATCTTGGCAACCGCGCCCAGAATGCGCACGTCGGTGTGATCGTCTTTGTAAACCCACAAACCAGAGAAGCTGACCGTGCCTTTAAGGATCGACAGTTGGTAAGGCGCCTCCTTGCGGTGGGCCATGGCAATGATGGCTTCCGGACCCTCGCGCGAGGTGACGATCAGCGTGCCGCCCGGCTTCAGCAGGCGATTGACCGGTTGCAGGCCATACCAGGCCCAAGACTCGACGCCTTTGCATAGCGTGTCATCGACGCAAATGGTGACGTCAACTTCCTTAGGCTCGTACTTCGCCATGCCTTCCTGCAGAGTCTGTTCGTCAGTGGCAACGATCGCGAAGCCCTTCGCGGGAATCCCATTGCGCTCAGGACTGTCCCCGTAACGGCCAAAAGAAATGCCCACTTTGCCTTCATGATGGGCGGCGAGCACGATGGCACGGCTTATTCTGCCCGCCATGGTTTTCTGAAAAATTCCTCGGTAGATAATCTCGATTGCGAATAACCGGCCCATGACAAATCCTCCGTTGATCAGAACTTGGTCATCAAAATTTGTTGAGTACGATCTCCTCGACATCTTCAATGTGCCGCCGCATCGCAGACTTGGCAGCTTCGGCATCGTGACGCTTGATGGCAGCCAATATCCGCTTGTGGCCGGTGAGCGATTTCTGCGCGCGCCCCTCCACCTGCAGCGAGCGTGCCCGCGTATCACGCAGCAGATCCATAAGAATGTCGAGCACCTTCAGCACGACACTGTTTCCGGAAGCCAGAGCAACGCTGTAATGGAATTCCGTATCCTCGGCAACCGCGGCGTCGCCCTGCGACTGCTTCTCCTGCTGCCGCACCAGAATTTCTTCCATCTCAGAAATTTCTTCGGGAGATGCATGCGTGGCGGCGCGCGCGGCCAGCGGCGGCTCGAGCATCCTGCGAAAATCCAGAAGTTCGCTGACCAGTTCTTGCCGGCGCTTCAGGGCGTCGGCAAATGGATTGACCAACGATTCAGCAGAAATTTCGCGAACGATGGTTCCAGCCCCCTGACGCGGCTCAACCAGGCCCATCAACTCCAGGCCTCGAATCGCATCCCGGATGGAACTGCGGCTCACGCGAAGCGTTTCCGCCAGTTCACGCTCCGACGGCAACTTGTCTCCGGGTTGCAGCTTCTTCAGAATCAGACGTTCGATTTGCTTGGCGACTTCTTCGTAGACTTTGTTCCTGCGGACAACTTCGAAGTCGGATTTGATCGCGGCGGGCAAGGTGAATTTCCAACTGGTCCGATAAGTGGACCAGCCAACGCACGGAGTATACCCCCGTTGTCAAGCCCCTGAGCAAATATTTTTATGGATGGGATGAAAAATGGTCGATGCAGCCAATGTCAACGGGGTTGCTGAGCGGCACTTTGGGCCAGTAATTTCGCACAGTTGTACACGGTTCGGGTGCAGGTCATAGGGAGCCCCACGCGTTCTCCCAACTCGACGACCGAGCCCACCAGCGCCTCCAGTTCCATGGGCCGGCCAGCTTCGAGATCCTGCAGCATTGAGGTCTTGTGCTCGCCAACTTTTTCCGCGCCGGCAATTCGCTGATCGATGGAAATAGGCAGCTCCATCCCCAACTTGTTGGAGACGGCTTCCACTTCCTGCATGATGTTTCTGATGACTGAAGCCGCGCCCGCATCGCGGACGATCTGGACCAGCGTAGCGCGCGTGAGCGCACTGACCGGATTGAAGGACGCGTTGCCCAGAAGCTTTACGAAAATCTCGTGCCGGATCCGAGTAGTGACCGGGCACCGAAAGCCGGAGGCGACCAGGGCCTCCGCAATTGCCCGGACGCGATCGGAGCGTGAACCGTCCGGTTCGCCCAGCGTAATGCGGTTGCCCTCGGTGTGCTGAATCACGCCGGGCGACGGAATCTCAGTCGCGAAGTAAATGATCGACCCAACCACGCTTTTAGCAGCGATCGCCGCCGAAATCACGCCGCCGGGGTCGACGCGCTCCAGTCTTAATCCTTCGTACTCGCCGCCGAAACCCTGAAAGTACCACCACGGAATTCCATTCTGCGTGCTGACGACGGTGGTATCCGGACCCAGAACCGGCTTCAACTGCGGCGCAAGTTGCGGCAGCGCGTGAGCCTTCACCCCGAGAAAGACAACGTCGACAGGCCCCACTTCTTCGAGCGAGCCCGCGATCGCGGGACGCGCCACAAAATCCCCCTCGCTGCTTTTCACCTGCACGCCGTGCTCCTGCATGGCGCGAAGATGAGGGCCGCGCGCAAAGAGCGTAACGTCGAACCCTGCCTGCGCCATGCGTGCACCGATGTAGGCACCGATTGCGCCCGCTCCAGCGACCAGGAATCTCATGTTTGATTCACCCACGCCGGCTATTCCCCTGTTGATCGTCCACGAGCGCGGCGGCGACGGCGCGACGGCGAATTTTTCCCGTGGCCGTGGTCGGAATACTCTTCACCAGATAAATCTTCTTCGGACATTTGTACTCTGCGAGCGATTCGCGGCAATGTTTGATGAGCACCGATTCAGTGGCGCCGTGAGGCTCGTGCAAAACCACGGCAGCAGCCACTTCCTCTCCCAGCGTGGGATGGGCGCAGCCAAACGTGACCGCAGCTGCGACTGCAGGATGGCGTAACAGAATCTCGTCGACTTCATGCGGCGCAATGTTCTCGCCGCCGCGAATGATGATGTCTTTGATCCGCCCAGTCAGGTGCAGGTAACAATCGTCATCGAGAAAGCCCTGATCGCCGGTGCGAAACCATCCGTTCACAAAGGCGCGGGCGTTGGCTTCAGGATTGTTTTCGTATCCCCGAAACACGTTCGCCCCCTGAATCGCGATCTCGCCGCGCTGGTTATTTTCCAGAGAATTACCAGCTTGGTCCATGATCCGGACCCGAAGCCCGGCGCCCACTCCCACCGATCCCGCCTTGCGATGGCGCGGCGGCAGCGGATTCGAAGTCATCTGATGAGAAGCCTCGGTCATCCCGTACGCTTCAACAAAAGGTACCCCAAATTCATTCTCGATTTTATGAATCAGCTCCGGCGACAAGGGCGCACTGCACGATCGGATGAAGCGCAGCGTGGTCGGCCTCTGCAGGCTTATGGTGCGTTCGAGCCATCAAAAGCTGGTGCATCGTTGGCACTCCGGAATACCAGGTCACGCGATGCTCCCGCACTGTTCGCCAGAAAGAAAGCGCGTTGAACTTGGTCGGAACCACAACGGCTCCTCCGGAAAGCAACGTAGCCATCGTGGAAGCGATCAAGCCATGAATGTGGAACAGCGGCATGATGCACAACGAAACATCTTCTTCAGACAGCGAGTAGGTATTCGCAATGTTTGCCGAGGATACTGCCAGGTTGAAATGCCGCAAGGGAACCCGCTTGGGCCTTCCCGTGCTTCCGCTCGTATGCAGGATCAACGCAATGTCGTCCGCCGTCGGGTTGGTCGCGGTAGCTCCGGTCGGCGCACCAACCAGGTGCACGTTGCCTCGCTCATCCATTTCCACCGAAAACACCGGGATCTTGCGGTCTGCTGCCGCAGTGCGAGCGAACTCCGCGCCTACCGGGGGGCAAAGCAAAACTTTGGCATTGGTGTCGCCCAGAAAAAAATGAAACTCCTCGTAGGGATACGCCGGATTCAAAGGGGCTGCCTTGCCCGCGATCGATGCCGCCAGAAAGCTCACGATTGCCGGCAAACCGTTCGGCAATGCAATCGCCACGGCGTCGTCGCGGCGAATGCCGGCAGAAGCCAAAGCGTTCGCCATCTCAAGAACCTGCCGCCGCAGCGAATCATAAGTGACGTGGAGGCCGAGCTCGGGAATGATGACTGCGGTGTGGCTGTCCGCGAAATGTAAAACGTCAAGTAGTGTGTCGACTGACTTCAGTGTCATTCTTCGGGGCCTCTAGCTCCGGGTTCGTTGACTGGATCAAGCACCAGATCGAGCAGCGACTAAATCGAGTAGCCCGCTGCACTCAGCGCTTTTTTGAACTCCTTGAGGAAAAACTGCACATTATCCTCCGTAGCCAACGGTCCCATCACCCCGATGCGGAAGACTTTCCCGGCAAGCGGTCCAAACCCGCCGGCGATTTCAATGCCCGGACCATCCAACAAAAGTTTGCGGACCTTGGCCTCGTCAACGCCGGCGGGCACGCACACGGTATTCAGCGTCGCGATTCGGTGCTCCGCGGGAACATGCATGCGCAGCCCCATCGCTTCAATTCCCTTGACGAAGGCCGCATTGCTGCGGCGATGCCGCTCCCAGCGGTTCTCAATCCCTTCTTCAGCGATGACCAGAAGCGCCTCGCGTAAAGCGTAGAACATGGAGATCGGCGCCGTATGATGATAGCGATGCGACACGGTCGAGTAGTCGTGAATCAGCTTCAGATCCAGATACCAGCTGCGCGAAGGAGTAGTGCGCGCCCGCAGCCATTCCATAGCCCGCGGCGACATGGCCATCGGAGACAGTCCCGGCGGACAACTCAGTCCCTTCTGCGTGCAACTGTAGGCAACATCGATGCCAGTGCGGTCGAACTCTACCGGCACTCCACCGAGCGAGGTGACGCAATCGGCAATCACCAGAGCGCCAGCATCGTGCGCGGCGGCACAGATTGCTTTGCCCGATTGCAACGCTCCCGTCGAAGTCTCAGCGTGAACGTAAGCAACAACCTTGGGCTTCTCGCGCTCGATGAACTCTCGCGCTTCATCCTCCGTGTAGGTTTCACCCCACGCTTTCTCAAAGCGCACCACGTTCGCGCCGTTGCGCTTGGCCATCTCCGTGAGCCGGTCGGAGAAAAATCCATTGGCGAAAACCGCAAACTTGGCGCCAGGCTCCACGAAGTTGGTGACGGCAGCTTCCATGCCCGCGCTGCCCGTACCGGAAATCACCAGCGTCGCGCCCTCGCTGGTTCCGTAAGCTGTCTTGAGCAATTGCTGAACGTCTCCCATGACCTGGATGAAGTAGGCGTCGAGGTGTCCGACGATCGGCTTCGAAAGCGCCTCGTAGACGCGGGGGTGAACCATGCTGGGTCCCGGGCCGAACAAATACCGGCGAGGCGGTTGCAGGGCAGGGAACTGAAGTGCAGCGGGCTGCGGCTTTGGCTGTTCGATCGCGCTCATAGTCCTCTCGATTCGTACTGGATTGCGTCCGCGGATGTCTTAAGGAAAGGCAAGCCTCAAGCCGTACCGCCCGGCTGACAAAACGATTTGGGCTTTAGTCTCTTACGGCCCGGTCGTCCGCCCAAAGCTGACGATGAGCCCGTCGTAGCGACAGTTAGATATTATGGCACGGAGCGGACGGATGTCACCGACGACGCGGCCCACGCCTGTTGAGGGAGAAGCTAATCTGGCGCGCCGGCTCCGGGTCAATGAGCGTAATCGCGATGTTTCGCCAACTGCGGAAGAGAGATGCCTTGGGCCTGGCCTACTTTGGGAACTGCACTTCGTAGGCTCCCATGTCACAGCCCGTGGTTAGCGCCGGGTCGCCGGGACGTTTGTCGCCGCGCTGATCTTCGTGCAGCAGATGACCGTGGCCATCGGTGCATCCAGTTGGATTGCCCGCATTGATTGCCGGGCTCATGCAGAGTAGAGCCATCGTCTCGGTGGGCCCTCCGTTATCCCTTAAAGGCCCGAGCTTGGGATCGGTGCTGTTCAGGTCGCCGACGCTTCTGAAATTGCAGCTGTCATCGCTGCTCAGGTTGTAGCCGTCGGATGTCACGGGACCGTAGCTGCCGCAATTTGCTTCCCCGGAATCCCCGATATTGTTCGCGATGATACTATTCCGGAACGTCGCCGTTGAGCCGATGGGGTAGAGATTGATGCCGGCGCCGTTGAATGCCGTATTCCCGGCGATGGTGCTGTTGTTGATGGTCAGTGCAGTTTTTGCCCAGATGCCGCCACCGCTGCCACCGACGCCTTCAGCTGCCGCCGTATTGTTGCTGATCGTGCTGTCCGTGATTGTTGTTGGGCAACCGAACGCGTAGATGCCGCCGCCGGCTTCGCCGCCATTATTCCCGCTAATGGTGCTTTTGTTGATAATCATCGAGACCTTGAAGGGAACGCCCGGAGAGCACCAGATGCCGCCACCTCCAAAGCCTGTGCCGTTACCCCCAAAGTCTGCGAGGTTACCGCTGATGGTGCTTGTGTTAATCGTCAGCACGCCGGAGTTGAGCACCCCGCCCCCACCCGATTCGGTCCTATTCCCCTTGATAACGCTGCTGTTGATTATCAGCTTCCCAAAATTTGAGACGCCACCGCCATAGCCAACAACATTCTCACCGCCCTGAATCGTCACTCCCGAAACAGTGACAGTGCTGCCGGCAGGTACACTGACTACTGCGTCGCCATCACCACCACTAATGAACGTCGTACCGGCACCGGCACCGACAATGTTCACGCTAGGAACGATTACGATTGGTCCCGAGTAGCCCGCTGGGGCGAGCACGATGGAATCGCCCGAGGCAGCGAGTTTGATGGCATGCTGAATAGTCCTACAGGCGTTTTCCGGTGACATGCCGTTGTTGCTGTCGCTGCCATTTACACCGTCGACGTACCACGCGTTGCTGGCCACAGCTGCGGAAGCCAAAGCTAGCCATAGAACAATGCCGAATGCGAGTCTGAGCTTCACGATAATCCCCCTTCG
The DNA here is from genome assembly GCA_963800575.1 of uncultured Acidobacteriaceae bacterium. GTDB lineage: Bacteria > Acidobacteriota > Terriglobia > Terriglobales > Acidobacteriaceae > Sulfotelmatobacter. The sequence goes on along the minus strand of CAWDBN010000011.1, from coordinate 785,828 downwards.
CGTCCGTGGCGCGCCTCAACATGTTGGCCCCGTATAGACACGTTGTCAATGTGAAGGATTTTGCGTAGAAATGATTGACGTTAACAGGCGATAGCGCTCATTGACAATTTCTCGTGAAAGGGGGCCTACACCACCGAGGCACCGCGCCTAGTCGAAGTCAATCTTCTCGAATCCCAAACCCTGTAGCAGACTGCTGATCGTAGTAACCGCATTCTGCTGGGCGGTTCGCAAAATGCCATCGGCCAGTGCGGCCTCTTGCAGCTGACGTTCCGCCTCCTGGCGCACTTGCGTTTCCAGATTCGGGTCAGTCGGCACCAGCAGCCCGGTCTGCCTGGAATAGACCCGCGTCTTCGCGCTGTCGATCCGAGTCCGGAACACTTGCGCCGCCGGAAGATGCAACTGAATCTGCTTCCCATTCACTCTGACATCGCCCGGCTTCAGATCCGCGAAATCAATCCCGGCGACAACCTCGCCATGCACCAGCATTAACAGGCGATCTCCCGCCAGAAAATCCGGGAAGATGGGGTTTTCTCTTGCGCCGGTCACCAGCTTGTCCATGGTGTAAACCACGGTCTCCAGCCGCTGCAAACGCTGAATGCGATCGACCACCGTAGGCTGGCTTACATCGATACTCAGGGTTCTGCCTGTCACCGCCGACCACACATGGCTCAACAGTTCTCGCCCGGAACTGTGCGACAGCATCACCCATCCAATCGAGCCGACGGATAGTACGCCGAGGAAGATCCCGACGATGAGGCCAAACACAACCCGCGCGTTCGATCGAACAGGTTTTGCCGAGCGTGGGCCCGCATCAGGATCGTGAGCCATGTCGCAAGGTTATCACCAAGCGGACGCGACCGACGTGGGCGTCTCGAGGCCAATTTTTCCACACCGACGTTGTGACATCTAACCTTGCGCCCAAAATTAAATCGCGCGATCATGGTCGAGGCCGTGACGGTTGGGTGAACCCAACTCGCCGCGCCCCTAAATCGTTTGTTCTCTAGATTTTGACCTCTAAGTTCTTTGACATCCGGATTTTACGGGGAATTTCCTGCTAACCCGATGATTCCACTAGACCCCAGGGGGGAGGGGGTATCGAGACCTTACCTCCCGGAGCGCGACGTCCATCCCGCTTCAACCAGTTCGAGAAAAGTTTATTTCAAGGAGAAATCAACAGCCCGAACGGAACTGCGCCTCAGCCTCACATGGGTTCAAATCGGCGACTGGTTAAATGGGCGATGGTCAAATCGGCGAGTGGTGTCCCTGCACAATCAGTTCCTCAGCAATGCGGCGCGCTTCGGGGAGCGTCGCCGATGCCTTGCGGTCGATCTCTGCCGGCAAATCCTTTTGGATCCTTGCCAACTCTTCGTCAAACAATCGGGTCACCAGGGCGGGAGAATGTTCGACGGGCTTGCCATCATCGCCAGCGACCTTCACCTTGTGCCGCACGCGCTGGGCGATCATCAGGCGGTAGATGCGGTCGGTAGCCAGGTCTTCCATGTAGCCATCGAGCAGGCTCGCGCCTTTTCCGTTGAGCACGCCGTTGCGATAACGAATCACGGTGCGGACCGCCGCTCGCGTTCCAGCAAGTGTGATTCCGCCCACACCCTTGGGGATGGGCCGCAGGTCGGGATGCGAATTGGGAAGCTTGGGCCGTTTGGAAATCTGATTTGGATATGGGAACTGCGCAACCGCGATTTCGTTTTGGTCGGGATGCCCCGTCCAGGCTCCGTCCATCAGGCAGTCGGCTTCGTTCTTTTTGTCTTGCTTCAGCACCTTCAAGGCGCGCTCATTCAACTCGGGGTCGGTGCGGCTGGGAAAAAGCGCAGTCATTCCGCCGATGGCCAACGCTCCGTGTTTGTGGCAAACCTCCGGCATCAGTGTGCGGAAGTTCTGGAAGAATGCCACGTCGTGCGGGATGGTGTTGCGATCAGGCAGAATCCAGTTCGGATCCTCGATCATGAAATCGATCAGCGAGGCCATGTAATCCCAGCGGCCCAGGTTCAATCCGAGGCAATGCTCGCGAAGATTGAAGAGAAATTCCTCCATCTGATAAGCCAGCGGGTGAGCTTCCACCAGCGCCATGCACTTGATGTAATCCTTGGGCAGGCCTTTCTGTTTGGCGAACACCTGGAACAGGTCACGCCACCAGAAGGCTTCCTCGGCGGACTCGCTCTTAGGGATGTACACGGAGAAGTTGTGCGGCAGCGAAGCGGGATCGATCTGATACCAGATCAAAGCCAGATCGAACAGGGAAGCGGACATGATCTCGTTCGGGATGACTCCGCCCTGGCTGACGTGCAAACCGCGCGGACGAACCCAAGTCACGGTTTTCGAGCGCTGTACCGTGACTTTCTTCTTCCGCTTCTTGTCGTCATAGCTGAGTTCATACTTGTAGGCAGAGAGAGTATTGCTCACGCCCAGCATGGTTTGATCCCACGCGTTCGCCATGGAATCTTCCAGGTCGATCATGACCGCAGGCGATCCGGAGTTCAGCAGCTTCACTGTCAACTCGGCGTCGTCGGCTGGGCCAGTCATCTGGTTGCGCTGATCAACGCACCAATCGGGCAGTTCGATCTGCCAGTCTGAGGTGGTTGCTTCTGAAGTCGCTAAATAGTTCGGCGGGTTTCCGCGATGCGACGACTGCAAGGCCTGCGCGCGTTTTGCCACCAACTTCTGTTGCCATGGAGTGAACTGCTGATGAAGAGGCAAGAGGAATTCAAAGAATCCCTTGGGGAGATCCTTGAGCGGATTCAATCCCGCAGGCGCGTGATTCATAGATTGCGAGGCGGTGTTTCCGGTATGCGATGCCATAGGATCAAATCAACTCAGCGGATGTGCTCAAGAGCGTCGTTGACCGCGCCCTCCTCGGGTCGGCACTCATGCTTCTCGAAATCGGATTGCAGCTGGGCTTTCGCTTTATCGGCGTCGACAATAAATTCCCGCCGGGTTCGGAATGCCAGTTTGCAAACATCGCAATACGCAGTGTTCGGCGTGCTCCCGATGAAGCGGACGATTCTGAGCTTGCGGTCGGGCATGCCGACATCATGGCAGCGCGCTGTAGCGGAGTCAAATTCGGAGTCAGATTGGATCGCAGGGAACTCGGCCGGAGTTAAGTTTCGGCTGCGGGAGCCAAGCCCTTTCTCGCGACTCGTAACGATTACTCCTGACTAAACTTCTGGATGCGCCGGAGTACTGTCAGAGTTATCGTGGTCCGCATGCTGAGGAAAAGTCTTTCTTGACAGGCTGCATTTTAGTGTGATAAACCCGCGCGTTGACTGGTCTGCTCATCAGACCGGACCAGAACCCAATCGCAACATCTGGAGAACTTTTGGTTCGCCGCCCGAACGGACAGTGGAGTGCGCGGCCTTCGCAACCTTCGTGTCCGCATGCCTTGACGGCAGGCTCGCGTTGCAAATCGTCCCGGGAAAGGAAGCACATGCGCTCACTCACGAAGTCTTTCGCGCTTCTGGTTGTTTTCATGGTGACGGGGTTGCTTGCCCGCGCTCAAAGCACGGCGCCCACGAGCAAAACGGGCGATGCGGCCTCTGAGACTGCCACCAAGGCAGAAGTCAACCAGTTGCGCAGCGAGGTGGCGGCGCAGCGCCAGACCATCGAGGAGCTGAAGGCTCTGGTGGAGAAGCTGGCAGCGGGACAGGCGCGGGCATCGGACATTGGGCCGGCAAGCAGTTCGGTCAACGGCGCCGTCCAGATTCGGCCTGTGGCGGCAGCGCCGGCGGAAGCCAGTGCACAGCCGCCCAACGCTCCCGGCGCGAGTGCTGTTCACCTCACGAATGCGGTCCTGGTGCAACCTGGCTTAGGTGTTGAAGCGGCCATGGTCGATCAGGCGCCACCCGAGGTTGCTCCGAAGAAAGATGCTCCGCTGACGGCGGGATGGAACGGCGAGCATTTTTTCATCCGAAGCCCTGACGGACAGTTCAGCATAAGCCCTTACGGCTATGTGGATACCGACTACCGGGCCTACAAGGGCGATGGCGCACCCTCTGACACATTTGTTTTGCGCCGCGCCCGTTTTGGTTTCCAGGGCAACTACGGTTCGCACTTCGATTTTGCGTTGCTAACGGACGCTGCGAGCACTACGGGATCGATCGTGCGCGATGTCTATCTCAATATAAGGGTCCGGCCCGAGTTCCAACTCCAATTCGGCCAGTTCAAGACACCGTTTGCGCAGGAAGGCGGAATGGGCGCTACCAATTTGGACTTTGTAGAGCGCGGGTTTCAGGCGATGTTGTACCCATCAGCGGCATCGGCTTTCCGCAGCCCGGGCGCCGCTATACATGGCGATATCGCCGGCGGCAGGGTGCAGTACTGGGTGGGCGCGTTCAATGGCAAGGGATATGCCTCGGTCAATACGACCAATCAACCGGAGGTGATTGGACGACTCCGTTTCTATCCATGGCGCAAATCCAAGAGTGAGTGGTTGAAGGGACTTGCCTTCGGCGGGGCTGCCGATCGTGCGCGCTCTCGGGGCTTGTCCGGGGATCAAAGCTTTAACGGCACGCTGCCTGATCAGGTTTATGACTTCTTCCCGCAGTTTGCCATCAACGGACCGATCCAGCGCTACAACGGCGAGTTTACCTACCTCAAGTCGGCGTTCGCTCTGCGCGGCGAATTCGATCAACTCAATATGTCTCGCAACAACGTCGGCTCACTCCAGGCGGGTGGACTTGGCTTCCTAAGTCTTCCATCGATCATCGCCAAGGCCTGGGACATCAGTGCGACTTATCTGCTGACCGGAGAGAAGCAGCCGGAAAACGGTACTCCGCGAGTAAAGAACCCTACGTTTGGACCCGACACTCCCGGCGGCAAAGGGCGCGGCTTCGGGGCTTGGGGAGTCGGCTTTCGATACATGGGCATCCAGGCCGACGAACCGCAGTCTAATTTTTTGAACTATTACACCCCTGGTTTTGTCCCCGGGTTTAATTACCACACGGATGAGTTCACATTTGGAGTCACGTGGTATCCGAATTATTGGGTGAAGTACTCAGTCAATCTGGGTGTGGATCAGCTGAAGGATCCAAGCACGATCGGGGCAGTGCCGCAGAATTATTACGTGGTCCTGCAGCAGCTTCAGTTCAGGTTCTAGTTCGCGCCAGGGATCGATTGCGGTTGGAGTGGTCAACGAGTTGGGTAAAGACCGGGGCTGGTCAAAGGCTGGTTCCGAGGCGAAATCGCAGGAGGGAATTGGAATGAGACCGAGGATTCTTCTTACTATTCTTCTCACCGCGTTGTTTGTGATCCTGAGCGGCTGCGGCACCACGCCGAATTGCCCCACTTGCGGCACCACGGTTAACGGCGCTTACGCGATCATCAACGTCATCGCCGTGCCCGAGCACAATCCCACCGGCGAGCCCGGCGGTCCATTCAACTCTTTCGACATCAGCACGATTGCGCCGAACGCGACGGGGTCGGGAGGGCCTTATCTGGATTTCATTTCCGACCGCATCGGCATTGCCATGCAGGTGATCGATACTTCGCAGGATCTCGCTGTATTCTCAATTCAAGGACAGAATGGTGTCTCCGATGCGGGTAATGGCGCGAGCCCTTGCCCCACAGAGCCGCAGCCCGGCGTCACCACGAACCCTCCCACGGTGGAGATTATTCCGCCGACTGCTGACGTGTTTGGCAATTTCGTCCGGTATGCCTGCAGAACCGATATGACTTGGGCGAACGGTTCGAGGTTCCATTTGAACACGGGCTTTGGACCCAGCGGAAACCTCGGAGGATTCCCCGGCGCCCAGTGCTGCGCCTCGCGCGCCAACGGCGTAAACCCGATGTCCGGTCCAGACGGCAACACCACCACTGCCGATGGCAAGGTCCTCTTTGTCGGCAACGGCAGCTCCAACGTCATAGTTTTCGACCTGACTTCGATGAAGCTGAACACCAACCCTCCCACTCCGCCAAATATTCTTGCCACGATTCCCACGGGAGTTTCCGCTGACTACGACGGACCGCAAGGAATCTCGGGCTGCATCGCTTCATGGAACGGCGAAGCCGGTTCAGCCGCCGATTGCGGCGACGATCGCGCTGACGAAATGGCCTATGACCCCACTCATCACGTTCTTGCGGTCATCAACGGCGATCCGGGACTGCCATTCATTACTTTCATCGACATGGAATACATCGTGGGTGCGACGCCACCGAGGACGTCGGTCGCCGACCCTACGGGTCAGGGAGATTTGCATTGCCTGCCAATTGACATGAATCTCGCTTACGGCCCGTATCCTGTCGGATTTAGTCCCGCATTTAATGCGACGACTGGCACCTTTGGCTCTTATCCCTACCCGGGCGTCGGACCCGGGGTTTTTGGTTATCCTTTACAAGGAACGGGAACGGGAATCGTGGGAACCGGAACCGGACCGGACGGGAACCCCCTCCCGTCGCCGGCGTTGGACCCAGGCGTCGGCGGTTCGTTTAATCCTCCTCGGTGCATTATCGGGCAGATCTATTATGACGGCGCTGGTGGTGCGGCGTCAGGCGGGCTCGGGCTCACCCCCACCATCCCGGTGGACACCGTTGGAAACACATTCCCATGCCCCGATCCTTCCAATCCGCACGTCTTCAGCGGCGTATCGGGATCGGCGGCTGCTGATGGTCCAGCTGGTCTGCCCGGCATAGGCACAACTCCGAGCGGTGTCTCTTATACAATCCCCTGCCATCATGGCCCCATCATCAGTTACGCCACCGGAGCGTTTTGCAGTCAAACCCCGCCATTTGCGGATCCCACCTGCGCAGGGGCCATAGCGCCGGCCGGATTAGGTGGGATGACCTACGATCCGAACAGCAACCTCTGGTTGCTGACCAACGAGAACTCCGTCGCTACCACCCAGATCGGCAGCCTTGACGCAATTCAAATTACTGCCGACGGACCGGTCGTGGTGAACAGTTTTCAAATGTACGACTGCATGCCTACAGGCATCTCACAAGGGCCGGGAGACAACTTCCTCGTGGGCTGTGCCGACCATGATGGCGAAACATTTCCAGCGAATGAATACATCATCAACAACACGACCAGCGGAAATATAACCTGCATACCGCCGAAGAATGCAGTACCGGGCGCGCCACAGCAGGGCTTATTTATCAACTGCGTGGAAATCACACAGGTCGGAGGCGTGGACGAGACCTGGTACAACCCGGGCGACAACAAGTACTATCTCGCGGCACGCGACATGCAGCCGAACGCAGTGATGGGCGTGATTGATGCGGGCACGAACCAGTGGCTGTACAACATGCCGACCGGATCCAATGCGCATAGCATCTCGGTCGATCCCAGCGATAACCATGCGTTTGTGCCGCTTCAAGCCGGAACCATCTGTTCGACCCTGGCCGACGCGGGTTGCGTGGGGGTTGCGGCGGAGCAGTGAGGAGCGCACGTCCAGTGGTATAGTTGCCATAGACGCGAAGCGGAAATTGAGGTTTCGCGTCGGTGCTGCTGAAGGAATTTATGAAGAGTTTTCTCAGAGCTCTGCGAATTTATTCGCCAGTACTGTCGCTTCTTCTGTTGCCTGCGCTTCTGGTTGGCGAAGAGAGCACGACGAAGCCGACCGACGTCCCTGCCACCGTGATCGCCCACTTGGCTTTGCCGCAGGCGACCGGAAACCAGATGGTGCTGCAGAGAGAGAACGGCAAACACTACCTGTACGTGCAGCAGGCCGGGAAGCAAGGATTCATGGTGGTGGATGTTTCCAACCCGGAGAAGCCCAGCCTCTTAAAGCGGACCGCGGAATCGAATCAATCGACCTCAGGCAATCTGGAAATGCTCAGCCCTGATGTGGCCATCGCACAAGCTCCGGAAAAAACTCCTACGACCTTGACCAGCAGCAACCATCCCACCGAAACGGTTCGCGTGCTCGACTTGAGCGACCCGCAGAATCCCAAGACGCTGGAGACGTTTAACAAAGTCACCAGCCTTCTTCCCGACGGCGGACACGGCTTGGTCTATTTGACTAACGATGACGGCCTATGGGTTCTCCGCTACAATCGGCCGTCCCGGCTGGAGCCGGCCAAGAAAAAACCGCCCTGCGATTCCGAATCCGAGATCATGGCCATGCCGCCGGACTGTGACTGAGGGTCTCCGAGCGAATGATAGTGAAGCCCTGTCGAATGTCTGTTTCTCACCTTAGCGCGACTGGCATTCCTTGGCCACGGTCCTGATCGAGGTAATCGTTAAGGTCACGGATGACCCCGCTCGTCTGGACAGGTCGGAGCTTGTGCTCTGGGTCGGGGACTCCGTTCCGGTCACTTCCACTTGTTGCCCCAAGTACTTGTGGAGTTTTGTTTTGCCCGTAGCCTGAAGTTCATAACTGACGCCCGGATCCTGCTGCATCAATATGTAATCGCCGCTGGATCGGCCGACGCAGCCCTGTATGGTCACCTGACCTTTGGAATCCTTCGAGTTGCCGGGAGCGCTATCCTGCGCCAGAAGAAGAGTGCCGGAAAGCAGCAGAGCAAACAGTAGCAATAATGTTCTCATGGAAACTTCGCCCTCCTTTTATTGGATGGGATGATCCGGCCATGGCGCCGGTTGCAATCAATCTGCGCGCTGGCAGAGAGGCTACTTGACGTGAGTTTCCTGGTAATGGAGTTCCTTCCATATCCCGGCGCGCTTCACCCAGAGTTCACCGATGTACAGGCGTGAGTAACGGATGACTGACTTGGGCGGGAACTGGATTGTGCTTTCATAGATCACGAACGCGGCGTCTGCTCCAAGTGGAATCACCTTCAGGCCCCACAGCGTGTAGTTGAATACGTTCGTGTCTGCCAGTTCGTTCAGGGCCTGTATCTTCGTCCGCTCTCCTTGGCCATCGGCCTCGACGCCCTGGTAGTCATCAGCGAGCAGGTCGCCGTATGCCTTTTTGTCTTTGTTCTTCAGTGCTTCCCATTCAACTTTGATCTTCGCGTCGAACAAATCCTTCAGAGGCGAACCGGTGGAAACTTTGCTGGATGGCCCGCTCTCGGCAGTCTTAGCCGGCGTTGCGGGCTGTTGCGCAAGAGCCACAGACGCGAGCCCCGCTATACAAGCTAAGACGAAGAAATCTTTCACAAATCCTCCATATCCACTACTGCGAATCGCGCGCAGACTTGCAGCCAACGTACACATAAGCGGAACCTTATCTCTTTAATTCCTTGATGTTTTTCCGTACAGCCTCGAGCAGCGGCGCAGGCAGTTCGGCGTAGCCTTCTTGAACCGCATAGCGCTGGCCGTCGCTGTATATCCAATCGAGCAGATCGCTCAATCCGGCCCCTCGAGAAGAATCAAACGACGAAGGTCGCAGATAGATCCACGTGAAACTGGTGATGGGAAAAGACTCCGCTCCGGGAGCGTTCGACAGCGACGCGGAAAAGCTATTCCACTGCGGCGCTTCCGCTCCTTTGCAGGCTGCCGCCATAGTCTCCGGGGAAGCCTTCACAAACTTGCCGGCGGGGTTCAGCACCTCGGCTTGTGGAATGTCATTCTTTAACGCATATTGATACTCGACGTAACCGATGGAACCAGGGGTGTTTTTGACTTTGTCGGCCATATCGGAACTGCGATCGGCAGGTTCGCCCACCGGCCATTTCGGGGAGGGGCTGACTCCAACCTGGGTGCGAAATCTGGAACTGACCTTGGCGAGAAAATCAGTGAACACATAATTGGATCCTTTTCCCGCGGGGCGATTGACCACCTGGATCGCAAGAGCTGGCAAGGCAATATCCGGATTAAGCTTCGCGATTTGCGGGGCGTTCCAGGTTTTTATGTCGCCGAGGAAGATCCCGGCCAACACCTCGCCTGAGAACCTCAGCTCCGTGCGGACTTCGGGAAGGTTGTAGATCGGGACGATTCCAATAAGCACGACCGGCAATTCGATCAAACCACCATCTTTGCGTTGCATCTCGGTGAGTTGAGCTTCCCCGGCACCAAAGTCACTCGCTCCGTGAGAAATCTGCGCGATCCCTTCGCTGGTGCCGACTGGCAGGTATCGCATCTGAAGGTTGGGGTTGTGCTTGCCATACTCCTGCGCCCAGCGGCTGTAGAGAGGCGCTGGTACGCTCGAACCGGAACCCACCACGACGACGGTTTGCGCATCGACTGGAAGGCTGTAAGTCCCAAGGGTAAGAGGCAACACCAGGCAGATCCGAGAGATAACGACGAGAGCGGAACGTAGCTGGCCCGGGCCTGAAGCCGACGATCTTGCCGTTTCCTTCACGGAGTTCCTCCCGGTTGTAGCTGGACTTGCGTTAAACCGACGCATCGTTGTGGCCGCCGGGGAACTGAGACTGGCTCACGATTGTAAGTTACCACTGTTTTGAGTGCACACGTCCGTCGAGATGCAGTAGTTATTGTCAGAGTAGGAACGGTCATCGCTCGAACCTTTGCCGTCGTTGGAGATAGCTGCGAGCGCTGATCCCGACATGGCCGAGCAACCGCCGACCGTACAAACGTCGGGTGCTAAGATGCTGGAAGTCTGGACTCTCCATTATGTCGCGAGATGACGTTGAATCTTTAGCGCGCGAACTGCAGTCCGCGCATGAGTCTGGCCAGATGGTTGCGAGCCTTCCTTCTGCGCGCCCGGGTTTTGATCTCGCTACGGCCTACGAGGTCGAAGCAATGCTGAAACAGTTCCGTGAAGGTCGCGGTCACAGGGCTGTCGGTCGCAAGGTTGGTTATGCCAACAAGGCCATGTGGCGCGTGCTTAAACTCGAAACGCTGGTTTGGGCCCACATGTACAACGACACGGTGCATTTCAGTGACGGCAACTCCGGCGCCGTTTCAATCGCTCATCCCCGTTCGTTGAAGGTCGAACCTGAGGTCGTTTTCGGCTTGAAACAATCTCTGACGGGCGAGAGTTCCGATGCCCAGGCTGCGCTTGAAGCGAGCGACTGGCTGGCGCTGGGATTCGAAATCATTGATTGCCCTTTTCCAGATTGGAAATTTCAGCCCAGCGATTTCGTCGCGTCCTATGGACTTCACGCGGCGCTCGTTGTCGGCGAAAGACTGCAAGTGCGCCCCGATCTCATCGCCAAGCTGGTGGACGAGTTGCCACGGTTTAAAGTGCGAGTGTCGAAGAGCGGGGTGTTTGTGGAGGAAGGGTCCGGCCGAAACTCTTTGAAAAGCCCCGCGCTGTGCCTGGCAGAACTCGGCGCGGCCGTAGCGAAGCGCTTTCCAGGCCAGCCGCTTGGCGCAGGAGAGATCGTCAGTTCGGGTACGCTTACTGCTGGACATTTGACCACCCGCGGCGATCTCTGGACCTTTGAAGTAGAGGGACTCGCACTGCCTTCCCTCACTCTGCACTTAGCCTGACCTGCGCCGAGCCTCTCTTGCGAAGATGTTCCTCTTTCGGTAGGCTCTTGCTTCTCAATTTTATCCTTGGCTGCTGGTGTCGGCTCTCGTGGAGGTTGCTCGGTGCTCTTGCGTCTGGCTCGTGGGTTTTCGATTTTGCTGGTTCTGGGAACGCTAGGTTCAGGGAGCCCGCACGGTTTCGTCTTTGCTCAATCCATCCAGTTGCATGTGGACCTCACCGACGCTCCGCGGAATCTCTATCATGCGAAGCTGAGCATTCCCGCCAAGCCCGGCCCGATGACTCTGGTATTTCCCAAGTGGATTCCGGGCAATCATCGTCCTAGCGGGCCGATCGCGGCCCTCACCGGCATTCATATGGAGGCTGGAGGCAAGCCGGTTGCGTGGGAGCGCGACGATATTGATATGTACGCCTTTCACGTTACGGTGCCCGAAGGCGCGCGCGCGATTGACGTATCGTTGGATGCAATCACTTCGAATGACAGTGCGGGCGGAGGAGGTCCTGCCGCCTCCAGCAATCTTCTCGATCTCAATTGGAATGCCGTTGTTCTTTATCCGCAGGGCGCCGATTCCGGCGCGGTCGAATTCGTTCCTAGCGTTAAGCTTCCTGTCGGATGGAAATTTGGAACGGCTTTGACACCGTCGCACACATCGGGCGATGACGTTGAGTTCGCTCCGGTCTCGCTTACCACTCTGCTGGATTCGCCTTTGATCGCCGGTGAGCATTACCGTCGTATCGAGTTGACCACCGCGCCGGATACACCGAAGCATGTAATGGATTTAGTCGCCGACAGCGAAGAGGATCTGGTGATCAAGCCGGAGGACCTCGCTGCTTACCGGAAGCTGGTGGCTGAAACCGGCGCGCTGTTCGGCGCCCGCCACTACCGGCAGTATCACTTTCTGTACACGCTTAGCGATCAGGTTGGCGGGCACGGAGTGGAACATCACGAATCGAACGACAGCGTCGCAGCTGAACGCACGCTGCTGGACCCTGACCTGCATATGCTGGATGCGGATCTTTTACCGCACGAGTTTGCGCACTCCTGGAACGGCAAGTATCGCCGGCCGGCGGGCTTGGCGACAAAAAACTATCAGGAGCCGATGATCGGGGATCTTCTCTGGGTTTACGAAGGCCTTACGGAGTATCTGGGCAATCTACTGGCGGAGCGCAGCGGACTGTTATCTGCCGAGCAATATCGCGAAGCGCTGGCGGCAACCGCCGCCAGCCTCGACCACCGCTCCGGGCGCACCTGGCGGCCTCTGGAAGACACGGCGCGGTCAGTGCAGATTCTGCGGATGATGGGACCGCAGTGGTCAAACTGGCGCCGTGGCCCGGATTATTATCCTGAAGGGGAATTGATCTGGCTTGAAGTCGACGCCATTATTCGGCAGCAGACTCACGGCCAGCGGTCCCTGGATGATTTTTGCCGCCGCTTCGAGGGCGGCCAGAGCGGACCTCCCATGGTCGCGCCCTATACCTTTGACGACGTGGTGCACACGCTGAACGACGTTGCTGCTTATGATTGGGCCGGTCTGCTGCGCGAGCGGGTTGGCGCGACCAGCACTCACGCACCGCTGGGTGGCATTGAGCGTGATGGCTGGAAGCTGGTCTACAACGACCGGCCGAACGCCTTCAACCAAGCCGGGGAAAAACGATCGAAATCTGCGAGCTACGCGTATTCGCTGGGGTTCAGCGTCGATAAGGATGGCAAACTGATTGACGTCATCGTAGGTTCGCCCGGCTACCAATCCGGGCTCGGGCCGGGCATGAAGTTAGTCGCCGTCAACGGCCGCAAGTGGACTCCCGGAGCTCTGCATGCGGCGATCAAGTCGGCGCACGGGACCACTGCGCCGATTGAATTGCTTGTGGAAAATGCCCAGTTTTTCCGGACGTATTCCATTTCGTACCACGATGGCGAGCAGAACCCGCACCTGGAGCGCGTTCCCGGCCAGCCCGATCTGCTCAATGCCCTGCTCCAGCCGCTAACACCATAGCCGCGGCAGGAGGGCCAAAGGTTGTAATCCTTTCGTAAGGGTTTCCCCTCACTAACGCTGCTAAAATCGGCGTAAGCGCAACTGTAGACAAGTATTTAAGGCATTCATGGTTCCCTCCCTCAGAGCCGCGGCGGTTTTGCTGCTGTGGGCAGCGGTGTGTTCGCCCGCTCCGCTCTCCAGCCAGGCTGCGGTCATGCCCTCGATTCGGCGAGTGCGAGTGCTCGATTCCCGAAACCCGGTCGAAATCGAGATCGAAACCAGCGATCGTGTGGTTCCACAGGTCAACGTATTGACTGGACCCGATCGTCTGGTGGTGGATTTTGTCAACGCGGTTCCCGGGCCCCAGTTGCGCAATCAGCCGGTGAACCGTGGAGAAGTGAAAAGCCTGCGCGTGGGTTTGTTCTCTTCGGATCCACCGGTCACCCGGGTTGTCCTTGATTTAAACGGTCCACAACGCTACCAGGTTTTTCCTTCGGGTAGAACTGTGATCCTCAAAGTCGGAGGAACCGGCACAGAAGAAGCTAAATTCAGCGCTTCCTCAGGGGCAGCTCTGGTGAATGCGAATTACGCCGTCCATGCCGTGCCGCCATCTGCGCCAACGCCGCCTCCGGTGAAGCCGCCACTCGAAGTTTCGTTTCAGAGGGGGTTGCTGTCGATCAGTTCCAACAAAGCCAGCCTGTCCGAAATTCTTTCGGCGGTGCATGAGCGCACCGGCGCGGAGATCGCGATCCCGGCGGGCGCGGAGCAGGAAAAAGTCATGGCCGAGCTCGGCCCGGCTCCTGCTCCAGAAGTTCTGGCTCACTTGCTGAATGGTACCCAATTCAATTTCCTGATCCTGAGTTCGCCAACCAATCCCGGCGGCCTGGACCGCGTGATTCTGACCGCACGCCCGGATGGACCGATGCCGGTTCCTTTGCCGCAGGCCCGCTCACTGACCAATGACGAAGATGAAGCCGACGTGCAGCCCGCAGCCGCAGCCGCACCCGCGACCCGTACGTTGCCGCCGACTCCGAATCCCGCGGACGTCCCGCCAAATAACGATCCTCCCAACTAGACAGCGAGTTTTTCTGGGGCGCTTTCCACTGATTGTTCGATAGAGATCGCTCGACGGGATTGCTTCGCCTCGCGGATTTGCGCGTCAATCGAGGCGGCCGAGACTACGGCGGCGTGATCAGACGGATGGGCACGGGGGAAGTTCCAGTGACAGTAGAATTCCCTGAGGCGTTGTTGCTGCATCCGGAGACGTTCAGTACGTATACGACGGGGTATCCATTACCGTTGAGGTATTGGATGAAGACTTGCAGAAAACCGACGATCGTGACTTGGGGTTGGTTGCCCGTGCCCAAGTTGCTGCCGTCGTATATTGGTAGCGTAGCGATGGAGTCACTGGAGGTGACGATGCCGTTATTGGAAACCAAGCCATCCTTGACCAGCGGATTGTCAGAACCCGCCTGGATTTGGAACGGGAAAGTCCCTGTATCAATCTGGTCTTGCCCGTTGCCCAGCCCCTGGGCCGTGGCATGAGTTAAACACTGCACGGCGGTGCCCGTGTCGCCATTAGCGCTCGACGGACTTATCGGGTCTTCTGTCAGGTCGACCTGCGCCCCGGCTGGAGTCCCGCATGCGTAATTCGTGCTCTGGTCGCACCCTGCGATCGCCTCCTGGAAGGTATCGGAATTCGCGCAAGAAGGCACCGCGACGGGCCTGCCTTGGACCAGAGCCGGCAGGTAACGGATGGTGCCTCCGGTGCTAGTCGGCGGGTTGGCGATCATGTTCGCGCCTTCGCAATTGGCTCGGCCGCGGTGACAGTCGGCAGCCATAATAAAGTTCTCGCCGATCGCTCCGGTCGGATAAATCCCCGTGTTGCTGATGGCGCCGTTCGCCGGGTTAACAAATGCCCCACCGCCTGGCGTAGGGTCTTTGTTCGGGATGATCAGCGGCTTCACACAGCGCGGTTGTACCGGAATCATGCTGCCGGCAATGCTGGCGGAATTCGACGAATTGAATACCTCGGCGGTGGCGGTGGCGACGGCGGTGGTATTAGAAAAGGTGCCGTGAGGGAACAACGTAAAAACGCGGGCGAAGAAGATTGGCAGTTTGCCGCTTGTAACCGTCACTGTAACCACAGGATTGACGCCGAAGGCCGCTCCGGCACCCGTGCAATTGGTGCTGGTAGCGCCTGCGCTTCCGCCGCCGTATTTCACAGTTACATCAGCGCTGGTGGCCGCGACGCCGCTGATCAAGTTCTGTTGAGCTACGTTGATTGCGGCCAGCGTGGCTGGGCTGCTGGCGCCGCCACAGATCGCCTGCCATGAGCTGCTTTGGTTCGTCGGGTCTCCGGTGATGCCTGAGACCGAGATCATCCTTGCCGCCGTCAGGGCCGCTGCATCCGCAGCCCGCTGGGCTTCCGCCTTGGCCTGGTACAGCGTGCCAATGTCGATAGAAAGCGCAGCCATGGCAATGATGGTAACCAAAGCCACCGTCACCAGCGCCATCGTGAATCCGCGCTCGCGTGAGCGTGGGTCCAGGCGAGTTCGTTGGCGTTCGATTAGCGGCGGCAGCATGCGCGATCCCTCAATTCTCGTTAAATGCGGTTGCCGTGGTAGTAATGCCGGTCGGACCGATGAACGTGATGCCCAGCAGACCAGTGACGCTGCTGTATTGCCACTTGTACGGGTACAGAATGGTGACGCAGGTGCCGACCAGATTTACCGTGTTACCGTTGATTGTCTGTGTCTTGACGCAGCCTCGGTTGATGGTGAGTGTGAGCGTGCCGCTAGGCCCGCCGCCGGGACATCCCGTGACGGTTGAGACCCAGATGAGAGTGCCACCGGTTTGCGTTGGCAGGGTGCCGCTCAGGCCGCAATCGTTGAGTTTTTCGGATACCAGGTAATTATCCACCACGTAGAACGCATCGAGCACAGATGCGGGCTGCGCACCTGACGGACTGCCGAGGTCATTGGCGGGGTCAGCGGCAGCCACGCGGGCGGCCTCGCGCGCCGCGTTCGTCAGCTTCTGCTTCAAGGAAATCGCGCCGCTGAAATCAAAAATTCCCACCACGAAGAGCACCAGCAAGGGCAGCGAAAGCGCGAACTCTACAATTTGGGAAGCACGGTCGTCGGCCCAGAGCCGCCGGAATACAGGCAGTTTCCAAACGAAACGATGAAGACAGTTTCTCATTGAGTTTCCGCCCGCATCTGGGCCTGCGCCCGCAGTTTGACGGTTTGATTATTTAGAGAACTGAACGGCAGCCAAAATTTGTAGGGATATTGGAAGCTGACGGAGACGCCGCACTCTCCAGCACCCCCGTTCGCGGGAGCCGACAACTCAATATTGTCCTCCTGTGCAGGCTTGCCATTGCCGCTTGGGTGGCTTACGCCCTGAACACAAATATTGCTCTCGCTACTATCACAGCTGACGACGTGCGCGCCGCTGCAACTCGTACCTGCGGTGGAGGAACAGGCGCACAGCCCCGGAAGAGTGGTGGGCTGCTGTAGCTGAGCGGGGTTAAGATTGGCAGCCTGCATGGCGCTTTGCACCGCAGTCCAGGCGTTTGCCGACGGATTATTCGAACCTCCGCACGTCGTGCAGACCGGAGCTACCGCCGCACGCGCGCCTTCCCGGGCAGCGCGCGTAATCGTTCCATAAATGCGGAAGCCCTGCCCAAACCAAAGGATGGCCAGAAAAATCATGAAGAACAGGGGCAGGATCATGGCCGTTTCCGCGATCTCAGAAGCGTCCGCGCTTTGCGCCAAGTCGCGCCATGTTGTCCAGCCCAAATGCTTCATCGTTACCTTGCTCCCCACATCTTGCCGACGCCGAACAGCAACGTCGTTAAGGCCAATGCTACGCCATAGGGGACCTTCAGCGATTGCGGATTATCCAGCGAAACCTCGGTCCCAGGCATCCGAAGCGTAAACATCGACAACAGCAGCCTGCCGATGTTGCGCAGCGTTTCCTTGAATCGTCCTTTGTAAATCACCAATCCCAGGGCCATGACACCAGCCACGAAGACCGAACCCATCAGCAGGTCCACCAGCACTTGCCAACCTACGAAAGCTCCCAAGGCTCCAGCTAATTTCCAGTCACCTGCGCCGAGGCTGCGGAGAAAAACGAATGGCAAAAGCACCAGCAGACCCAAGCCTGCGCCCAGCAGGGAAACCTTGAGCCCGGCCAAACCATTTGCGATCACGTTCACCGAAACTCCGATCAGGAATCCGGGCACGGTGAGCCAGTTCGGAATTCGGCGGCTGCGCCAGTCTGTCCACCCGGCAATCAGCGCCAACGCGACCGCCAATCCCAGCACCACCGCTTTCAAACAGACCCCGATTCGCACCGGGAGCGTCTTCTTCTCACAGCAGTTTCCCGGAATGAATGCAAAGGCTCAACCTCCAACAATTCCATGGGGGAAATAGGCGGCTCTTGTTCCGCGCAACCAGATGCTAAAAACCAAGCCAGATGGCCTTCTGCCGCGGATTTTCACATAGGCCGATACCGAAGTCAATTTATCGACAGGGCGCGTCAGCCCCTCTGGAACACCAAAAGCAAAGGCCCGGAACCTGTCCGGGCCTTCAGGAATTCTTCTCATCCTACCGGTTGAACGCTCCCGCTGCATTGTGCTCGGCCACGATGCGCTTAGCGCTGTCGGCCAGTGCCTTCGCCTGCGGAAGTAGCTCCAGCCCTTTCAGCACTTCCGGATCCGATTCTGCGCGTACCTTCATGCCGTCATCCTGACCGAACGCATCCACAAAGATTTCGGCCTTAATGTTGGACTTGATCCAGTCATTGTTATCGACCAGATCCGCCTGGGTATAGGAAACGTTGGCCTCGTCGAGCGACTTACGGAAATCCTGCAGGATGGCGTCGTCAACTTCGAAGCTCTTGGTCGGATGATGGTTCACCACGTAGCGCTTGGCGAAGTTAAAGAACGCATAGTGCTGCAGGAGCGTGTCCTGAAAGTGATTGCTCTTGATCGGAGGGATCACCACATCCGGCGTGATGCCGCCGCCGCCATAAACCGTGCGTCCACTGTCGGTCAACTTCACTTCGCGATTGGCGTTGCTGCCAGATTCCGCCTCGCGGTTGTAGTAGTAATCGTAAAGGGAAATGTTGCTGTAATCGCGCTGGATCAGGCGTCCGCTGGGCGTGTAATAGTGAGCCGTAGTGAGGGCCAGTCCCGTGTTTTCCGACAGCGGATACACGGTCTGTACCAGGCCTTTGCCAAACGTGACTTCACCCACGATCAATCCGCGATCGTGATCCTGAATCGCACCCGAGACGATCTCTGCCGCAGATGCAGTCAAGCGGTTGACCAGCACCACCAGCGGATAATCCTTACCTCCGTTGCCATGCTGCGCCACGTAACGTTTCTCCGCAGAAGCGCGTCCGTGATGCGAAACGATGAGCTGATTTTTCTTGAGGAACTTGTCAGCTACGCCCACGCCTTCGCTCAGCAGACCGCCAGGATTCCCGCGCAAGTCGAGAATCAGACCCTTGAGATCGCCAAACTCATCCAAAGCTCTCGAAACTTCCTCTTCCGTGGTCTCGTTGAATCCGTTCACGTGCATGTAGCCGATTCCCGGCCTGATCAGGAAATGCACGTCCACGCTGTACCGCGGAATCTCGTCGCGCACCAGGGTGAACTCCATCGGCTTCTCAACGCCTTCGCGCGAGATGCTGATGTGCACGGTCGTGCCTTTCGGCCCCTTGAGCATGTCGGCGACGTCGGTGGTACCCATATTTTCCGTAGACTTGCCGTCAACAGCGATGATCACGTCGCCCGGATGAATCCCTGCTTTATACGCGGGCGTGCCGTTGAAGGGAAAAATCACAATGACCTGGTTGTTGCGCGGCCCCACCGTCATGCCCACGCCGTAGTACTTGCCGCGCTGGTCCTCGCGCATCAGCGCGTAGGATTTGGGATCGAAGAAATTCGAATGCGGGTCGAGCGCGTGCAGCATTCCCGGGATGGCTCCGTTGTAGATGGCCTTGTCCGCGTTGACCGGCTCCGCGTAGTTTTCCTCGACAATCGAGTAGACATCCGCGAACTGCTTCAGGCTGTCTTTGACGTCGGAGTCGCTGTCGAGCGACGACTGCTGGCCTGTCCGCTGGGCGAAAAGAATCCCCAGAAAGCCACAGGCAAGAAGAAAGAAGGTTACGAGAAAGAGAGAGCGGCGAGAACTACGTGCCATCTTGAATTTTTCCTTCGATTGAGGGTTGTCGGACCACCCCAGCTACCGTGCTGAATGACCAAAGTATATCACCACGTTAGACGGTCCCGGACCGGGATAGTTACCAATGGTAACCATCCCGAAAACGTCCTTACCGTGAGATGCGAACGGGTACGGTTAGGGTACCTCGGGCGGCTACTTAGTCATGATCCTGGCCCGGCGAAGCCGCAGCCATTGCCTCAACAGCGGCTGGTTGGCCGGTCAAGGCGGTTTTCCCGGAGGTCTCCGGGTGACCTTCCGTCGCATTCGAGTGCGAACGAAAATCGCTCTCCTCATCGTCCTCAGGCCAGGTTGCTCGGGAACGGCTTTTGCGATGTGCAGACGAATAGTGGACGCCAGGGAACGTCGAGACAGCCTGCCCGACACATCCGCCGAGGAAGCCGAAGATGCCGCCCCCGATGAGTATTCCGCCGCTGACTGGGGTGCCGTTGCGAGCGCTCTGGTGCGCGCCGAGGGCCGCTCCAACACCGAACCCGATCGCCGCTCCGATCAGAATGTGACCGGGGCTGCCATGATCCATCCTTGGTGTTTGATATCCTCCGGCGGGATATCCATGCCGCGGTGGAAGAGAAGGGCGCGGCCTCCGCTGGGCAAGCTGCGCTAACATTTTGGCATCGCTAGCATCGGTTGAGATGGCAGCGGCCGGTGTGTATTGACTCCGCGCCGCTGCGATTGCGTCCTCCGCCGGGGCGCTGTCCGCGGCTTGCCTGTCCCTTGTTTGCGCAAATGCGACGGGTGCCGCCAGAACCAACGCCAGCAGAAGATGAATGTATTTTGTGTGTCTCATGAGCGCAGAGTAGCGCTCATCGCACGCTTGGTCTGGCAGTTTTGGGACACTTTCTGGAGTGTCACAACGATTCGAGCGGCTTGCTGACGAACTCCACGTAGCGCTGCAGCTCTTCGAGAGAAGACTCGGCGACCAACGAGAAGGGAATTGCGCGGCAACCTGTCGGCAATTCTTTGGCCGTGAGCGAATCACACACCACCGCAGCGGTCTGCTTCAGTCCTCTTTGCCAGTTCAGCTTGCGCGCATCGCGTAAGACCAGGCTGTCAGGATGGAAACCAGCGGCACTCAGCATGGTGCGCGCCAGCTTCAAGAAATCCGGCCACGTCGAGGCAACACCCACCAGAGCGCCCGAGGGAGCGGGCAGCCACTGTCTCAGGGAAGATGGTACGGAGCGAAAACCCAGGACCAGAAGTTCGGCGCCCCCTGGCAGCGTTTGCCGCACCGTGGCTTCTCGATTCGAAAGCGCCACTGGAATACTGCCATCCAGGGCTCTCTGACAATCTTCAAGTCCGCAACTCATGATGGGAAGATTCACAGCCTGTCGCATCTCCGCCGCCACGATTCGTCTGAGTTCTTCGTCCGGCTCGATCAGCAGAAAGTGATCGGGGGGCTGCAATTCGAGCCACTGCCGCAGTCGAGAGCGTAGAACAGGAAGAGAGACACCTTGTTTGCGCGCCGCGCGGAAGAGGCTGGCGATCATCTGATCCAGCGCAAGATCGGATGAGAGTGCGACCGCCGGCTTATTGGCCCGCACAAATACACCGCTGCCCCGCCGGTTCTCGACCCAGCGGTCCCGCGCCAATTGCCGGTAGCCCGCGCTCACCGTGTTGGGATGGAGATGGAACCGCCGCGCCACTTCCCGTGTGCTGGGCAGGCGCTGGCCCGGAGCAAGGTCGTCGCCCAGAATACCCAGCACGACCTGTGTCACCAACTGTTCGCGAATGCTAACTTCGCTTCCTCGTGCGAACCAAAGCTGCATGGCCGACCATGTTAAAGGCAGTGGAGGAGTTGTGCATAGTCCGGAGCGATGCTGCCGCGAAGTCATACTGAAACCGCCGGGATCATGGCGCCGCGTTGCCGCCTTTGCCGCGCCGCATTATGATGAGGCCATGAGCTTTTCCGACACCATCTTCCTGTTCTTCCTGGCCCTCATTCTTTTTGGGCCGAAGAAGTTGCCGGGCATGGCTCGCCAAGCCGGCCGCTTGCTTGCCGAACTCAGGCGGGCGTCGAATGAATTCAAGTCGCAGATCGAAACCGAAATCGCACATCTGGAAACTGAGAAACCCACGACGCTGCCGCCCAGCCCACCGCCGCAAGGCACTGTCGCCAGCGTGAGTTCGAACCCTGCAGCGAGCGACCCTGTTCCGCAGCAACTGGAATCGCCTGTCAGCCCGGACGTTCAAGCAGGCCATTCCATCGAAGGCCAGGCTGCGCCGGCCAGTGCGAATCCTGACATCGCAGCGATTTCAACTCCGGCGGCCGAGAGCGTCGCTGATCCCGCGGCGCCGCAGGAGTCGCATGTTTGATACTGCCGCCGAGGCCTCCGGCGAGGACCCCAAGCGCGACGCCATGCCCACCATGGGCTTTCTCGATCACCTGGAGGAACTGCGCCGCCGCCTGGTGTACTCGATTGCTGCCGTGGCTGTGGGGTTTTTCGCCTGCTGGGGTCTTCGCGAGAGAATCTATGCCATCATGCAGAAGCCGATCATGGACGCCCTCAAAGCCAACGGCCTGACGGAGAAACTCGTCTATCTGAATCCCATCGATCCCTTCAACCTTTACTTGAAGATTGCCGCGCTGGCTGGCCTGTTCCTTACTTCACCGTTTGTCCTCTATCAGGTTTGGATGTTTATTTCGCCCGGCCTTTACCGCAACGAAAAGCGCTACGTAGTTCCCTTCATGGCGTCTATGATTGCTTTGTTTAGCGCCGGAGGATACTTCGGCTACCGCATTGTTTATCCCCGGGCTCTGGATTTCCTGATCGGCTTTGGAAGCCAGTTCCAGCCCATGATCACCATCTCCGAGTACACGTCGCTGTTTCTCAGCATTATCCTGGGCATGGGGCTGATCTTCGAGATGCCGATTCTGATTTTTTTTCTCGCTTTGATGGGCATCGTCAGCGCCAGCTTCATGTGGAAAAACTTCCGCTACGCTATCTTGATTATTTTCATCGTTGCGGGCATCGTCACGCCGAGTCCTGATCCCGGCAGCATGTGCATCTTCGCCGCCCCCATGGTTGCGTTGTACGGCCTCAGTATTGGCATCGCCTGGCTCGTCCATCCCAAGCAGCGGCAGGCCCGCAGAGATAAACCGGCCACATAGGAAAACAGAAGGGTGAAGAATTAAGAAATGAGGACAGTCCTTATAAAAGGTAAGCCCAGCGGGATAGGCCTTCTTCCCATCCTCCTGCTCTCATTTGCCGTCACGTTATTGGCTTGCGGCCATGACAAGGATACGGGTTTAACGACAGCGCAAACCGCGGCGCCAACTACTTCCGCCGACACAGCTGCCACAAAACTTTCCCTGCCGCCCGACACCGGTCCGCCGCCCGCGATCGATTCCGCCCGCGCCTTCCAGTACGTGAAAGAAATCGTAGCCTTCGGACCGCGTCCGGTGGGCAGCGCAAATCATAAGAAGGTTGAAGACTATCTCCTCGGCCATCTCCGGGGCGACCAAGTCGAGAACGATGCGTTCATCGCTGACACCCCGGAAGGGAAGTTTCCCGTCCACAACATTGTCGCCAAGTTTCCCGGGACCAAAGACGGGATTATCGTGATCGCCAGCCATTACGACACGAATTATCCGCTCCGCAAAACATCCTTCGTCGGGGCCAACGATGGCGGCTCCTCGAGCGCGCTGCTGCTCGAATTCGCGAACCAACTCCGCGGCAAAACTCTCGACGGATACAGCATCTGGCTGGTGTGGGACGACGCCGAGGAGGCGATAAAGCCGGATACCGAAGTCCCTTTTCTCGATGACAGCCTCTACGGCATCCGTCACCTCGCAGAAAAATGGGAAGCCGACGGAACCCTGAAGAAGATTAAGGCGTTCCTGCTGGCGGATATGGTCGGAGACGCCGATCTCAACATCGAACACGATTCGAACTCCACGCCGTGGCTCGAAGACGTTGTATACGAGGCTGCGACGCGGGTCGGCTACCAGTCGCATTTCTTCGCACGAACCATGCCAGTGGATGACGATCACATTCCCTTCATGAAGCGCGGCGTCGCCTGTGCGGACTTCATTGACTTCGACTACGGCTACAACGATGTCTTCTGGCACACGACTCAAGACACAGTGGACAAGCTCAGCGCCAAGAGCCTGGAAATTGTCGGTGTCACCATGCTGGAGACAGTCCGCATTCTCGACAGGATGGACCCGCTGCCGCCGAAGTGAAGCCAGGGCTTCCGCGCTTTTCGCGATAAGCTTTTGCTCTTCGCTCTTTGCTCTTTTCCAGCATTTCGTTTCTAATTCACCCGATATGAAACTGAAAGCCTTCTGGGTCTGCTTCCTCCTGAGCGCCATCGGTCTTGCCGCCGCCCCTCCCACCGAAACCGACGATGAGGCCCGCATTATTCAGGTTGCCCTGCAACCTTCTCCGCTCGA
Organism: uncultured Acidobacteriaceae bacterium; assembly: GCA_963800575.1. GTDB lineage: Bacteria > Acidobacteriota > Terriglobia > Terriglobales > Acidobacteriaceae > Sulfotelmatobacter. Next base: position 761,911 of record CAWDBN010000011.1, on the reverse strand, counting down.
AAGCAATCTGCACCACCTGACCGATGAAATCGGCGGCCGCGTGCCGGGCACTCCGGCAATGCAACATGCCATTGAGTGGGGCGTAAGAGCGCTTACCGTGGCTGGGGCCGACAGCGTTCACACCGAAGGTTTCACCATCCCGAACTCCTGGTCCGAGGGCGCGACCGAAATGACGGTGACTGCCTTCTATGAAGTCGGGGATGCAAAGGTCGGCGGGCTCCTGCCGACGGTGTTCCGCGCGCATGCGGTGTCGGTGGCATGGGCGCCGGCGCTTGCTCCGGCGAAGCACCTGCCGGTGGTCGACGTCGGCAATGGCAGTGCCGCCGACTTCGCGAAGGCCGGGAACATTTCCGGTAAGCTGGTGCTGGTTCATTCAGGAGTCCTTAAGACCTGGGACGATCTCTTCGCCGAATATTCGAACGCGCCGCCAGTGATCGACGCGGCGGTTAAGGGAAAAGCCACGGCCATCGCGTTCATCGCCACGCGGGAGCACGACATCCTTTACCGGCATACGAATTCTTCCGAGGGAGAAATCGACCGCATCCCCCAGGTGCTGGTGGCGCGCGAGGATGGCGAACGAATGAGCCGGCTGCTGGCTTCTGGGCATCCAGTGTGGGTCGATCTAAGTATCCCCAACCAGATAGGCGGGCCGATCAAATCGGCGAACGTGATCGGGGAAATCAAAGGCAGTGAAAAGCCCGACGAGTTTGTCATTCTGGGAGCACATCTGGATTCCTGGGAGCTCGGCACTGGCGCACTCGATAACGGCTGCAATGCGGCCCTGGTGATCGACGCGCTGCGTGCAATCAAAGCGTCTGGATTGAAGCCGCGCCGCTCCATCCGCTTCATCCTTTTTTCCGGCGAAGAGGAAGGATTGCTGGGCTCGCGGGCTTACTCTCGACAGCATCGGTTCGAACTGGACAAAGCTGCCGGAGTCATCATCTACGATTCAGGAACCGGCAAGACCACCGGCTTTTCCGACGGCGGCCGCAAGGATGTCATCGATGCCGCCAAGCGCCTCGTCGCGCCGCTGCAACAATTCGGCTTGACCGATATGAAAACCGACATGGAAGAGGGCACCGATCACTTCGATTTCATGCTGGAAGGCGTTCCGACATTTGTCGCCGATCAGGAGGAGGCGAATTATCTGGAAAACTACCACGCCGTCTCCGACACCTACGACAAGGTGGACTTCGTGCAGCTCAAGAAAAATGTAGCCGAGGCCGCCGAGTTCAGCTTCGCACTGGCCAACCTTCCGGAAAAAATCGGTCCGCGCTTTACTCGTGCCCAGATCGAGCAGAGCTTGCGCGAAACCCATGGCGAGGAAATGCTTAAGTCCTCCGGCATGTGGGACGCCTGGCAGAGTGGACGCGTGGGCCGCCAGAAGTAAAGCTATTGCCGATTGCTGATTGTTGATTGGCAGTTTTGCGATCGGCGCTTCAATCAACAATCAATAATCAGCAATCAATAATTCTTGATCCTCCAGGGACGCCGTTGCTCTACTTCTGGATTCTCTTCAACCTGCTCGCGCTGGGCATGCTGGTGCTGGACAATCTCGTCTTCCACCGCGGCGGCCGGGTTATGCGTTCGCGCGAGGCACTTGCCTGGAGCGCGATGTGGATCGCCCTCGCCGCCGCCTTTGCCGGACTGGTTTTCTTTTGGCAGGGCCGCCAGGTCGCTCTGGAGTTCGTCACCGGCTATGTGCTCGAACTCTCGCTCAGTGTAGACAATCTCTTCCTCTTTCTCGTGATCTTCCGTTATTTCTCAGTGCCTGAGCAGCATCAGCGTTCCGTATTGTTTTGGGGAGTTCTCGGGGCAATCCTGATGCGCGGCTTTTTTATTCTTGCCGGTGTCAGCCTGATCCACCGCTTCCACTGGATCCTCTACCTTCTTGGAGCGCTTGCTGATTTATAGCGGCGTCCGGGTGGGGTTTTACGGCGAACATCAAATCGATCCTGCAACCAATCCGGCAGTGAAAGTCTTGCGCCGGTGGATGCCGGTGACAGATGACTATCAGGGCGGCCGCTTCTTCGTGCGGGGATGGAAAGGGAATCCCGGGCTCTATGCCACGCCGCTCTTAATCGTTCTGGCCGTAATCGAAACCACAGACGTGCTCTTCGCCGTGGATTCCATCCCGGCGGTCCTGGCCGTCACGCTCAACGCTTTCATCGCCTACACCTCGAACGTGTTCGCCATTTTGGGACTGCGTTCGATGTATTTCGCGGTCTCGGGACTGATGAAAGCTTTCCGCTTCCTTCACACCGGGCTCGCGCTAGTGCTGATTCTGGTAGGCTTGAAGATGGTCACCTCAGAGCGCTTCCCGGTCCCGACGCAGGTGACGCTGGCGGTCGTGGCGGGGGTGCTCGCAGCTTCAGTTGTCGCATCGGTAATGTTCCCGGGAAAAACTTCCCGAGCCTAGCGGCCAGAGCGCATCGGCTCCATAGGCTATTATGGAATTCCCATGGCGCAGGTCACCATCCATGTTCCGCCGCGGCCATATCAGGCCCGGATTGAAAACGGTTTGCTCTCACGGGCTGGAACCTTGCTGGCGGAGTTGCTGCCGCAAGCCAGCAAAGTTTTTGTGGTCACAGTTCCGCCGGTGCGCCGGCGCTGGGGCGCAAAGCTGGTGCGCTCTCTCACCTCGGCAGGGTTCAAGCCCCAGGTTATCCAGATGCCTAACGGGGAGCCCGCCAAGAAACTGCGCACGATAGAAAAGTTGGCGGAGAGATTGTCCCGCCTGGGCGCCGACCGCAAAGCCGTTTTGATCGCGCTAGGTGGCGGCGTAGTCGGCGATGTTACCGGGCTGCTGGCGTCGCTTTACATGCGCGGCGTGGAGCTGGTGCAGATTCCCACCACGGTTCTTGCCCAAGTGGATGCATCGGTCGGCGGCAAGACCGCAGTGAACCTCGGGGCAGGGAAGAACCTGCTCGGAACATTCCATCATCCCCGCGCCGTGCTAATCGATCCGGAAGTCCTGCGCACGCTCCCCAACCGGGAGTTTCGCGCCGGATTGTACGAGGCGCTCAAGTGCGGCATCATCGGCGATCTTGATCTTTTTCTGCGCTTCGAACAGAAGCGGGCACAAATCCTGAAGCGTGATCCAGTGGAGCTCGAAGGTCTCATCGCTCAATCCGTAAAGCTGAAGGCCGAAGTCGTTTCCGCTGACGAGCGGGAAGGAGGGCTACGCCGCGTACTTAACCTCGGGCACACCATCGGACACGCGCTCGAAGCGGAAACCGGCTACCGCAGCCTGCTCCACGGCGAGGCAGTCGCCTGGGGGATGATTGCCGCAACCAACATCGCCCTCGCCGTTGGGCGCACTGACAGTGTAACCGCCGGCCGCATCGCCGACGCCGTGCTCAGCCTGGGCCGCCTGCCGGAGCTGAAAGTGAGCGCGCGCAAGATTCTTGCGCGACTCCAGGCCGACAAGAAAACGCAAGGCGGTGTGGTGCATTTTGTGCTGCCGCGGGAAATCGGGAAAGTTGAAATCGCCTCCGATGTGCCGGACAGCGTGGTGATCGGCGCGGTTGAAGAATTGCGCCGCCTGTCCCATGGCGGATGGGGAAACTAAAACGCCATGGCCGAGCCCCGCAGACCGACCGTGGTGGGCGCCGCTCCCGACGGCACCGGTGATGTTGCTTCAGCGGCGCGCGCTGTTCGGGAGATGTTTACCTCGATCGCTCCGCGCTATGATCTGCTCAATCACACGTTGTCGTTCAACGTGGATCGCCTCTGGTGGCGCCGCACCGCGCGCTCGTTCGCGCGGATCCTCGCGGAGCCTGACTCGCGTGTCCTTGATCTCTGCTGCGGTACTGGGGATATGACTTTTGCCCTGCTCAAGCAGGCAGGGAACTCCAGCCCCCAGATCTTCGGCGCCGACTTCTCCCACGCCATGTTACGGCGCGCGCTGTCGAAGGGTCTCGATAAGTTTCCTTCGAACGGACACCTTGCCTCCCCGCACTGGGTCGAAGCCGACGCGCTCGTTCTCCCATTTCCCGACCAGCACTTCAGCCTTGTGACCTCAGCTTTCGGCTTCCGCAATCTCGCGGACTACGACGCCGGGCTGCGGGAGATCGCCCGGGTGCTGCGGCCGGGAGGGGAATGCGGCATCCTCGACTTCAGCGAGCCCAAGGGAATCATGGGTCGTCTCTATCGGCTCTATTTCAAGCAGGTACTACCGCGCGTCGGTACCATGCTTTCCGGTGTCCGCGGACCATACGCCTATCTCCCCAACTCGGTCGAGCGCTTCCCCGAGCCCCAGGAAATGCTCGAACGAATGCGCCGAGCCGGCTTCCGCGAAGCGAGTTGGACACCCTATACGTTCGGCATTGCAGGTTTGTATCGGGGAAAGAAGTGAGAGTTGTCGTTCGCGGGAAAGCTATTTAGTGCTTGCGCTCTTCGTCGATGCAGGAGTGTTCTTGAAGGTGTCCGCGAATGCGTCAGCAATCGTGTAATGAATCACGTTCTCATACTCCCCGCCCAGGAAGCCCTGCAGCCGGTCCGTATTCATGATGTACTCACCGGTCATATAAGACATTGCTTCCGGCGGAATCGCTGAGATCTGGCGATTCCATAAAAATTGCAGCACCAGCCGCATAGCCCACTTTCCGGGAACGCGCACCAGCTTCGCCTGTGCCATCTCAATGCAGCGCCCGAAGGTAAGCGGTTCGCCGCGTCCGGCCACGTTCAGGATGGTCAGCCGCTGCGCCTCCGGATCGCGGTGCAGGATGTGCGCGATCAGTCGCGCCATATCGTCCACATGGACGAACTGAATCTTGTTATCGAGGTACTGTTGCCCGCGCGGCAGCATGCAGGGCAGCCGTTTACCCTCACTGCGCATTTTTTCGGCCCGCGTACCTTTGCCGTTGGGCGTGCCCCGAAAAGCTCCCAGCAGGTAATTCTCCACGCTGGCGCCCGCAAAAATGTGAGGACGCAGAATGTACACGCTGCATCCTCGCAAGGCCGGTGCGCGTTGCTGCACCACTTCATCCGATTGTTTCTTATGAATCGCGTAAGGCAGCGTGTGCGCCGCCATCGCCGACTCCTCAGTCGCCGGCCGGGGCAAGTTGGATCCATAAGCGGAAACGCTGCTGGGGAAAATAAATTGCTTGATTCCAAAATCCCCGGTGCGATTCGCTTCGGTAACAGCCTCCATCACCCGGGCGGTTCCAGCCACGTTGATCTGCCACATGCGCTCGTTATCGAGCACCCCGGTGCGCACCGGGTCGATCACGAACGCAAGATGAACCACGGAAACCGGCTGGGTGTCGCGCAGCAGCTCGAAAAGCGCGCGCGTAGAAGATTCCTCGCCCAGATCCAGACGCTCGAATTGCAGCGGAAGATCGGTTTGGGGCGGACTCAGGTCTACCCCAATCACCGAGAAATCCCCGAGCAGCGCGAGCAGCCGCGAGCCCAGGTTCCCTGCAATACCGGTGACCACGACGACAGGTTTCGCGTTTGCCATCAGTCTGGCTTCGATGGGGGTGGCGTGGCCGGTGGAGGCTGCGCGGGTGGATTCGCAGCCGGCGGCGTGCCCTGCGGCTGTGACGGGGGCGGAGTCATCTGGGGACGCGGCACGCGCGGCTGCAGTCCGGGAGGACGCCCTCCCATCGGCCCTTCGGGCCCTGCCGGTCCAAAATACGCTTCGTTCTGCACCGCCTGGAACGAGTTCATGTACTTATCCATCATTTCCTTCAGGCGCTCGGCCTTCAGCCGGTTATGGATCTCGCTTTCGATCTGCGGATCCAGCGGAAGAATTTCTTTGCTCACCACCTTGTAGACGTAATGACCGCCATTGTCACTGATGACCGCCGATACCTCGCCCACTTTCAGATCAAACACCGAGGCGTGAGCCGGAGGCAGTCCCGTACGCCGTATCTTGGGCAGGTTCACCACCGGATTGGCAACTTTTGTGCCGGCCGCTTCGAACGCTTCCTTCTGCAGTTTTGCGAAATCTTCACCGGCTGCTGCTTCCGCTCGCAGGGTATCGGCCAGCTTGTTCATTTCCTGCTCGCCCTGCTCCCGCTTGGCCTGGTCGGCGGCGTCTTTCGCCTTTTGCTGTTCTTCGGTCAGCTTCTCCGGTTCTTTCCCCTCTTCCTTCTTCTCTGTCTCCGGCTGTTTGAAGCGCGGAATGAACAACCGGTCGAGAGAGAACTGCTCGTATGCCTCAGGATTATTCTTGTAATACTCCGTAATCTTTTCCGGCGGCACTTTGTCAGCCTCTTCCTGCACAGTGCGTTGCAATTCCGAGGTAAGGACCCGCATTTTGACGAACTTCATCGTCTCCGTGAATTGGGCGGTCTTGTCAAGGCCCTTTGCTTTCGCCGCCTCTGACAAGGCCATCAGCTGGGGCAGCTGGCCGGCCAGCTGCCGCCGTTGCTGCGGAGTCAGCGGATTCGCCCCCGGTTGCAGCGCTGCAGTCAGCTTCTCGAATTGGGCCCGGGTGATCTCCGTTTTGCAGTCTGCCGGTTTTCTTGCTGCAGCCGTGGTCGTCTTGGCGGCGCCGGTTTTGGACGCGGCAACTGTCCTCGGCGTTGCCGGACACACGCCCTTGATGGTAAGCACGACCGCACTTTCGGCCACTTCCGAGGCGGGCGCAGGGGCCTTCGCGGCGCCCGGGGCTGGAGCCGGCGGAGTCCCCGGCTGCGCCTGTCCCCAGGCCAGCGCTCCCAGAAATACACACAGCAACCAGCTCTTATGCATAAAAGATTCCTCCAGGATTGGTAGATCAGGAAGTTGCACAGCTCGAACCTAGCATCGTAGCACAGAGCCACTTTCTCCTGAACCCCGCATCGCTGCGATTCCCTTGTCGCGATCCCGCTGAAGCGGCGATAATCCCATCATGTCCGGGACCCCGGCCCTTTATTCGCCCAATGCCATGCGCGCCGAGAAACGCGCAGTGGCTGGAAACTCGGTTGCGGCTGCAGTTCTGGTCACTGCCGGAAAGATCGCGGTTGGCGTCACCACGGGCAGCCTTGGAATTCTCTCCGAAGCCGCGCACTCGGCCCTCGATCTGATTGCGGCGCTGCTCACCTATTTCTCTGTCGGAGTCTCTGACAAGCCCGCCGATGCCGACCACCAATACGGGCACGGCAAGATCGAAAATTTCTCAGCCTTCGTTGAAACCGCCCTGCTTCTGCTGACTTGCGCCTGGGTTATCTACGAAGCGGTCATGCGCCTGTTCTACCGGCACGTCGAAGTCGAGCCTTCGGTCTGGGCCTTTGCCGTGATGCTCATTTCCATGGCCGTGGACTGGTGGCGCTCCCGCGCTCTCGGCCGCATTGCCACTAAGTATGAAAGCCAGGCTCTCGAAGCCGACGCGCTGCACTTTTCTACTGACATCTGGTCATCAGGCGTCGTCGTGCTGAGTCTGGTGCTCATTTTGCTCGGCCGCATTTATCGTCTGAATTGGCTTCGCGTCGCCGATCCCATTGCGGCTCTATTTGTCGCCGGCGTCATCGTTTCCGTAAGCTGGCGCCTGGCCCGGCGCACTACTGACGCCCTGCTCGACGCCGCTCCCGCCGGAGTCCGAGCCCAGATCACCGATGCGGTCTCTCACGTGGATGGTGTGCTCGAAGTCGGGCGAGTGCGAATTCGTCGCGCGGGCAACCGTTACTTCGCCGATCTCGCCGTCGGTTTGGCACGCACCGTGACCTTCCAGCGTTCCGAGCAACTGGTGGAAGCGGTGACGGCCGCGGTTCGCGACATCCTTCCCGAAGCTGACGTAACCGTGCAACCGCTACCGCGGGCCCAGCGCTCGGAAAATATCTTCGACCGCATTCGCGCCGTTGCCACGCGTCACAACCTCAACGTCCATGACATCAGCGTGCAGGATCTAGCCGGGCGGCTCCACGTGGAGCAGCACGTTGAACTCGACGAACGCATGACCCTCAAAAGTGCGCACGATCAAGTCACGGAGCTGGAAGCGGACATGCGCCACGACGTGCCGGAGATCGCGGACATCCTCACTCACATCGAAAGCGAACCGGCCACCATTGAAACTGGCGACGAGTTGGTCCGCGATGCGGAACTCGAGCGGCGGCTGAAATCGCTGGCCAGCCAATTCCCGGAAATCGTCGACATGCACGACGTTCAGATTAAGAAGGTGCGAGGCCGCCTTTACGTTTCCTGCCATTGCACATTTTCCGACGATCTATCGCTGGCCAGGGTCCATGACATCCAGACCGAACTCGAAATCCGGTTCAAGCAGGCCCAGCCCGAACTCTTCCGCGTATTGATTCATCCCGAACCCAGCACGGATAATCGCCGGTGAAGTTTAGAGAAGTGAGTTCTATGACCAAAGCCAAGACCACCTGGATCGAAAAGCAACGATTCAACGGAGTCGCCGACAGCGGCCACTCGATCGTCGTCGATGGCGACAAAGCCACAGGCCATAGCCCGATGGAACTCGTCCTGATCGCTCTGTGCGGCTGCACCGGCTACGACGTAGTCTCCATCCTGCAAAAGAAGCGCGAGCCTTTTACCAGCATCGAGGTTCGCGCTGAGGCCGAGCGCGCCACCGAACCGCCCTTGGTCTATACGGCGATCAAGCTGACCTACCGCGTCGGCGGTAAAGTGTCCCGCAAGGCAGTCGAGGACGCAGTTCGCCTCTCAAAAGAAAAATATTGTTCAGTCTCAGCCATGCTTGAGAAGACGGCGAAGATCACCGCTGAGATCGAATATCTGGAGGCGTAGAACGGGTCGAACTGATGCATTGGAGAATCTTCCTCTTCACCCAGATCAGCTCAGAAGCGCTAGAAAGTTTCGCCCCCCGATCGCCTTGACCGGTTCCTCTCCGCTGCTTGATTATCGAAATATTTCCATCGAAAGCGATTCCACGAGGCTCACTATCTCAAACTCAAGTCCGCAAAACGCCCGTCCACATTCTTTGCGCGGTTATTTGTTTATCGCCTCAGCGGCGTTTCTCTGGGGAGTCTCAGCCGCTCTGGGCCGCGCCGTTTTCACGGGGAAGCTCCCTCTGGGCGCCGCTGCGCTCCGTCCCATCGACCCGCTGATTCTCTCGCAGACTCGCACCACATTCTCTCTGCTGGTGTTGCTTCCGCTCCTCGTCGCCTTCAGGGATGGCAGCGCATCAAGCTGCCCGCGCGTGATCTCGCATACTGCTTCCTTCTGGGTACGCTCGGCGTCGCCGTCTCGAATTACTTCTACTATGTTGCCATCCAAAGGACGAATGTCGCCACGGCGATTATTGTGCAATACACCGCTCCCGTTTGGGTTCTGCTCTATGTCGTAGCCCGCGGCCAGCAAAAGCTCTCGCTGCAGAAAGTGGTTGCCGTAGCGCTCGCGGTTGCTGGTATCGCCTTTGTCATCGGCATCGTCGGGACCAAACCGAGTGACGGCCGAGCGCTTCGTCTCGACTCCTATGGCCTGATCGCTGCTCTCCTGGCCTCATTCTCCTTCGCCTTCTACAACGTCGCGGGACATCGCATCCTCGCCCGTTACGACCGCTGGCGTGTGCTTGTCTGGACGCTTACTGCTGCCGCAGCCTTCTGGCTGGTCGTCAACCCTCCGTGGAAAATCCTCGCCGCCCATTACGCACCGGCGCAGTGGGTATTCCTGTTCATTTTCTCGATGATCTCGGTGCTGGGAGCGTTCTCTCTCTACTTCCTCGGCCTGCAGCATCTCGAACCCACTCGCGCCATCATTGCCAGCTGTCTGGAGCCGGTGTTCTCCATTCTTCTTGCCGCTGCGCTGCTAGGCGAAGTGCTGCGCCCCGTCCAGACCGTGGGAATCGTCTTTGTGCTGGCGGCTATCGTAATCGTGCAGCGGCCGGGACGCCTTGGTGTAGCAGAAGAATCGGCAGCGGTGGATCCGATTGAGTAGCTGTCCCTCCAATTTCTGCGCTGGATTTGAATGTTTTCTCATTCGGTACCCTCGCCGGCATTTGACAATGTTTTTACCTCTCCAGCCACGATTCTAGGTTAGCCTTGTGATGTCACTTTCAGGTCTCAAAGGTCTGAAGCTGGATGTGCTTATGAGATTTCAGCGAGTTGGCGTGCTTCTTGTTTTTCTCCTGACTTTCCTCACCCCTTGCTTCGCCCACCACATGGCGGTTGTGGTCAACAAGGAAAACAACGTGGGGAACGTCACAGCTGTGCACTTGTCAAGGATTCTCCGCTCTGAAGTTAAGAAATGGCCGGATGGCAAGGGCGTAGTCCTGGTTCTACACCGGGACTCCGAGGGAGAAACCGAGACCTTGGAGCGCCTGAACAAGATGACCGGCGATGAGCTGAAGGCCCTGGTCGCCGCTCACAAGGATTCCATCGTGATGGCAGACTCCGACGCGGAGGTGCTCAAGATTGTGCAATCCAACCCCGGAGCCATTGGCCTCGTAGATGTCCGCTCCGTCGATAACACCATCAACGTGGTGCGGGTGGACGGTAAATTGCCGATGGAATCAGGCTATCTGCCGCATTAGAGCGCGCGGCTAAGATTTGCTCCGCAGCAAATGGAAGTACCTTCGCGCCTTCGTTACATCATGCGTAATCTGCTCGCGCAGCGCCTCCACCGAGGGAAACTTGATTTCGTCGCGTACGCGGTTCAGGAAGCAGATCTCGACCTCACTCTCCGGCGTCAGATCAATCGGGTGAAAGTTCAGTACATGCGTCTCAATGGCGAATGAATCGACGCCGAACGTCGGGCGATTGCCCACGTTGGTGATGGATTCAAACTGCTCCGTGTCTACTTTCGTACAAGTAATGTAGACGCCGTCTTTCGGCACAAGTTCTTCATAGCGCGCCAGATTGATTGTCGGCACCGTGTACTTCGATCCCAGCCCGCGCCCGCGTCCCGGCGCGCCTAGAATGCAGAACGGACGTGCCAGCAGATGCCGCGCCCGGCTGACCCGTCCCTCGCCGACTAATTTCCGGATATGGCTGCTCGAAACCGGCTCGCCGCGCAGAGTCTGCTCCGGATAAACCTCCACAGCAAAGCCCATCTCCTGCCCCAGTTGCGCCAGCACGCTCACGTCGCCCGCAGCCTTGTGTCCGAAGCGGAAGTTGAAGCCCTCATGCACCTCGCTTGCATGCAGTTTCTTTTTCAGAATGCGCTCGGCGAATTGCCGCGGCGTCATCAGCGAAAGATCGCGTCCGAAGGGAAGGATCAGCACGGCGTCAATGCCCGTGCCTTCGAGCAAACGCAGTTTCTCAGGCAGAGGGGTAAGCAGCTTCACTCCGGAGTCGGGTCGCAGAATGCGCGCGGGATGAGGCTCGAACGTCACCGCAACCGCTTTGGCTTTGCGCTGCCGCGCCCGCTGCACGATCTCGCCGAGCACATGGGCGTGCGCCCGGTGTACGCCATCAAAATTACCCACGCTCACCAGCGACGGCCCGAATCCCGCCGGAACATCCTCGAGTTTGTGAAAAACCAGCATGGCAGGGGTCAGTGTTCAGTGGCCAGTGGTCAGAGAGCCAGTGCCCCGCTGGGGTTTTACTGACCACTGATCACTGGTCACCGGCCACTGAACTTCAGATTTCAAACTCCAGCTTCATTCCGTCATAAGCCAGCCGCACATGCGGAGGCAGGCTTGCATTCGTCGCCTCATGCGGCAAATCGTGACAAATGTGGGTAAAGAATCCCCGCTTGGCCTTCACCCGGTCCACGATACGCAGCGAATTCTCCACCGTCGAGTGCGTGGGATGAGGTTTGTGCCGCAGCGCATCCAGGAAAAGAATGTCCAGCCCCTGCAACTGATGGAACGATGGTTCCGGAATCTCGCTGTGGTCAGTGAGATAAGCCGCGCTGCCGAAGCGGAAGCCGTAAATTTCGGCCTCGCCATGAATCAAGCGCACCGGCTCAAAGCGCGCCCCAAACAGTTCTACGGGACCATCAATCGGCCATAACTCGAGCTGAGGCAAGCTTCCGTATTTGTAATCGGCATCAAAGATGTAAGAGAACATGCGGCGGAGAAACGCGGCCGCGTCCGGCCGCGCATAAAGTGGCAACTTCGCCGGCTTGTGACGGAAACTCAGCGGCCGCAGGTCGTCGATGCCTAAAATATGGTCGGCGTGGGTGTGGGTGTAAAGAACCGCATCCACCCGCGTGATTCTTTCTCGGATGGCTTGAGCGTAGAAATCGGGCGCCGTGTCGATGAGCACAACCTTGCCCGCAAACTCAAGCATAATCGATGGGCGGGTGCGGCGGTCGTGGGGATCACTGGAGCGGCAAACCGCGCAGTCACAGCCAAGCGTAGGAACACCCATGGATGTGCCGCTGCCGAGCACCGTGAGCGTGGCTTTCATGCGGGGACCTTCAGGTTTGAATCTTTACGCGGAAGCTTCATCGTCCGCTTGTTCCCGTGGCCGGTCCCGGCTGCGGAGGCCGCGAAAGGGCGTTGGTCACTTCCACATAGGCCATGCGCACTTCATAGAGGCTGTTCTGCAGAAAGTTTTCTTCGGTCGCGGTCAGGTTGCCCTTGGTTTTTTCCGCAATCAGAGAGAGAGTATCAATGGTTTGTCGCGCGCCAAGAATGTCAATCCGCGGCTGCTCTCCTTGCTGGTGCATCAGTCCAAGCTGCAGCATCGCCGTCATGTAGAGCGATGCCAGGAAGCGCTCAAACGTCATCTCAAACTCTTTGGCGGAGCGTCCACTCAGCTCGACTCTCGAGTCGAGTTCCTGCGCGGATTGCCGGTAGGCATCGGCCTGCGCCTGCTGTTCGGCAGCGGTGGGGGGCGGTGGCGTAGCTTCCCCCAACATTCCATCTCCCTCCGCCGGAAAACCCGCCACGGTGTTGCCGGCAGGCGCGGTTTCCTTGGCAATGGTTTCCTTGCCGGAGGTCGGAGCCGGGGGCGCGGGCGCCACCACCTTCGGCGCTTCAGCTTCCTCGGGAACATCTTTGCGCAACTCTCCGTCCTCGGTGAACAAGCGCCGGTCGGTTACGGTGAAACCTGATTCCTGTCTCTTATCAGCCATATGTCTGTTCCTATCAATGCGCCACGGAATGGTTCAACGAATCCTCAGTCTGCGTTAGCCCGGCGCTATCCAGCGGCAACTGGACTACGGTAGCCTTGGCGGCTCCAATCGTCACTTCGCGGCCCGGCACTCCCACTTCGCGGCGAATATATCCCAGCGCAACCGTCCGACCGCCGGACGGCACAGGCAAAGTAGCAACGCTCGTGACTTCGCCCACTTCTTTTTCGTCGGAAGTGATCTTAGCAGCCGCCGCGATTGCCGCCGCGCCTTCCAGCAGAAACCCGGTAAACTTGCGATGCACGTTGCCGCGAGAGCGAATGCGCTCCACAATCTCCTGCCCCACGTAGCATCCCTTGTTGAAGTTGAGCGCGCGCATCTGCTCGGTTTCCTGGGGCAGGTCGCGCTCGCGAATGTCGACGCCATAAAGTGGAACCCCGGCCACGATGCGCTGCATTTCCAGCGGCTCGCTGCCCGCTGGCGTGGCCCCAGCCGCAAGCAGAGCCTGCCACGTTTTGTAAACATCCTGGGGGGCAAGCCAGATTTCGTAAGATTCGTGCCCCGCGTCTTCGATCCGCACCACAGTGCACTCGAGGCAACCACAGTCGCACTTGCACTGCGGAGTGATCATCTGCAGAGGATGGAGCTCAGGTACTTCAATCCCCGCAGCATTCAGCACGGCGCGTGACTTTGGTCCCGCCAAGCCGAGAGCGGTCTGCTCCGCGCTGATGTCCGCGACTTCCACGTCATCCATAATGATGTAATGATCGAACGTGGCCAGGATTTTCTCGACCTGGCTGCGATCGGTTTCGACGACCAGCCTCTCCCCCGGGTTGTAAACGACCATGTCGCCGAGGATGCGGCCCTGCGGGTTGAGCAGGAAGGCATATACCCCGCGTCCCGCGGCAAGATCGCGAATGTTGTTGGTGACCATGCCGTTCAGCCAGCGCACGCGATCTCCTCCGGTAAGCGAAATCCGGGCGCGGAAACCGAGGTCATAAACTCCACAACCACTGAGCAGAGCGGCAAATTCCGCTTGAGGATCGGCAAACCTCGCTGCCGTCCTGGCCCCGCGGTATTCCGTGAGCGCGAGCGGTCGCACTCGGTTCCCCGGCTGAGCCCGCAGCGCGTCTTGTAGCGGAGTAGTTACCATCGAAGTATTGATTATAGCGAACGGCCCTGCGATTCATTCGCGAGCCGTTGACAACCTACTCATTCCGCTCGGCTTGTGTTAGCTTTTCTGCCGTGGACCGTATTACTGAGCACCCGCAAACGCCTTCCCGAAAACGCATCGCCGTCATCCCCGGAGACGGCATTGGCCAGGAAGTGATCCTGCAAGCCCTCAAGGTCATCCGGGCGTCGCGGGCTGACGTCCAGCTCACCGAGTTTGACTGGGGCGCCGACCGTTATCTTCGCGACGGCATGACTGTCCCTCCCGACGGCTTCGCCATGCTCGAGCGCGACTTCGACGGAATCCTGGCCGGCGCTTTCGGTGATCCCCGCGTCCCCACAAACATCCATGCCCGGGAGATCCTCCTCGGCATGCGCTTCAAGATGGACCTCTACGCCAATGTGCGGCCGGTGCGACTGCTCGATGCGGCCTTGTGTCCGCTGAAGGGGATCGAACCGAAGGATGTGGATTTCGTTGTCATCCGCGAGAACACCGAGGGCGTCTACACCGATGCCGGCGGAGTCTTCAAGCAGGGCACGCCAGATGAGATCGCGATTCAGGAAGATATCAACACGCGCAAGGGCGTAGAGCGCATCATCCGCTACGCCTTCGAATATTGCGAGCGCCACACCAGGCTCGACGGCTCCCCGCGCAAGCGCGTCCTCATGTGCGACAAATCGAACGCCATGACCCACGCAGGCGGCTTGTGGCAGCGGGTCTTCAAGGAGGTAAGCGGCGAGCATCCGCAGATCACGGCGCAGCACATGTACGTGGACGCGCTGTGCCTGCAGATGGTCCGCGATCCGCGCGGGTTCGATGTAATCGTGACCAACAATATGTTTGGCGACATCATCACCGACCTCGCCGCCGGACTGCAGGGCGGGCTGGGCATGGCCGCCAGCGGCAACATTCATCCGGGGAAGACGTCGATGTTCGAGCCGGTGCACGGCTCGGCGCCGCCGATTGCGGGGAAGAACGTGGCGAATCCGTTCGGCGCGATTCTGACCACGGCCATGATGCTGGCGCATTTAGGATTGACGAAAGAAGCCGCGAAGATGGAAACCGCACTGCTCGAAGCCGTGCGCCAGAAGAAGACTACGCAGGATATCGGCGGAACTCTCGGAACGCGGGAAGTTGGCGACTGGGTCGCAAACGCGTTAGTTGCGGCTAAGTTTTAGGCCCTCCTGCCTACCAGCAGCGCCAACTCCCGCCACTTCCACTGACAATCCACATCCCCAAAGCCAATCTCGCGCAGCCATTGCAGCTGCGTTTCCAGATCCAGTAGCTTGTTCGAAGGATCTTCAGTTTCGACCGTGTAGCCAATGCGATGCAGGAATTCTTCATGCAGGCGCGGAGTGGGCGAGGCCACGTGCTCCAGATTGCAGAACACGCCACCGGGGTTGAGCAAGCTGTAAATCTCGGCATAAAGCGCGCGCTTGCGCTCGTGCACGACATGATGGATGGCGAAGCTGGATACCACAGCATCGAACTTTCCCAACGCAGGGAGCGGCTGATCGAGATTGTGGGCAACCACTTTAACTGAGGACTCTCCGGCGAAGCGCTCGGCAGCCGCTTCCAGCATGGCAGGCGAGAAGTCGACAGCCACAGAATCCACTCCAGCCGCGTCCAGCCGGGACTTGACCAGGGCCAGCAGTCTGCCGTTACCGGTGCCCAAATCGAGGATGCGGCGCGCCGTCTCCGGAATAAACTCCAGCAGCACGGATTCGCCTTCCGTCCGATGAGGGATGGAATCGGCGCGCTCCAGATAGTCGCGAACGTGGCCGGTGGAAGTCCAGAGGTTGACGGGGGCATTCGTTGTTATGTTTGGAGTCATGTTTGTCCTTGAAGAGAGTATAGGCAAACAGGGTAGACTCGTTCCTAATGGATATCGTTAAGTTGCTGCGCTCGAGGTCTGTTGAGCCGCTTTTCGCGGTTGTTCTGCTCTTGGGGTTGAGTGGCGTGGTTTGCGCGCAGGACCAGAATGGCCAGCCCTCCGTACCGGCATCGCAACAGCCGAGCCCAGCGCCAAACCAGGCGCAAAGTCAAAAGCCAGCGGACAAGAGTGCGCCTCCACCGTCGGCAGCTCCCACATCACCAACCGCACAAACGCCTGCCCCGGAAGAGAAAGAAGTCAAGATCACGCCGGAGGAAGCCGAGGAACTCTTCCACTCCGTCGACGAGATTCTTGCCTTCGACAGTAAGCAGACGGGATTGCCGATCAAGAAGGAAGTGAAGCGCAGGCTGACCAGCCGCGACGAGGTCGTTGCCTATCTCACCAAACACATGAAGGATGAAGACGTAAAGCGGCTCCAGCGCTCGGAGCTGGTGCTGAAGAAGTTCGGTCTGCTGCCGCGCGAATTTAACATGGAGAAGCTGCTGGTCGACCTGCTGCGCGAAGAAGTAGCGGGTTACTACGATCCTAAAACGAAAACCGTGAATCTTCTGGATTGGGTCCCGCTCGAAGAGCAGGAGCCCGTGCTGGCGCATGAACTCACGCACGCACTGCAGGATCAGTCGATCGGCCTCGATAAATGGATGAAGAAGGGTGACAAGGATCTTGGTGAGATCAAGAAAGATCCCACGCCCGAAGATATCGAGAACGACGAGATCGACGATGCGCGCGAGGCCGTGATCGAAGGCCAGGCGCAAGCCATGATGTTTCAATATGCCCTGTCCCCAACCGGACGCTCGATTGCCGATTCACCGGACCTGGTGGAAAGCATGGAATCGGAAACCTTGACCGGGACGCCAAGCACCAAGGTCTTCAACGACGCTCCCATTTTCATGAAAGAGTCGCTGACGTTTCCCTACAGCTACGGCATGGAGTTTGTGGTCAAGCTGATGGCGGCCGGGGGCAAAGAGAAGGCCTTCGCCGGCGTGCTCGCGAATCCTCCGCACACCACGCGGCAGATCATGCAGCCGGAAACTTATCTTTCGGGGGAAAGGATTGAGCCCATGCCGGTGCCGGAGTTCAAGCGAGACTTCAAGGATTACATTAAGTTTGATATCGGCGCCATGGGCGAGTTCGACGTAGCGGTGCTGATCGAGCAGTATGCAGGGAAAGAATTGTCCAAGCTGATGTGTCCGGAGTGGCGCGGCGGTTACTACTACGCGGCGCGGCCGAAAAACGACCCGACGGCGCCGCTCGGCCTGCTCTACGTATCGCGCTGGTCGAGTGACGAGCGAGCCGCAGAGTTTGCCGGAATTTATGCCCGGTCGCTCGCGCAACGGTATAAGAAGACGGACGAGGTAATCGATCGCTCATCCGCAACATCGGATTCGACGCACCCGAAGAATAAAGCCGAGCCGCTGAAAGGGCGGCACGTCTGGACTACCGAAGAAGGTCCCGTAGTGATCGAACAGAAGGCTGACACCGTGCTGGTCAGCGAGAGCCTGGATCCGGCAACCACGGAGACGCTGGAGAAGGAAGTCTTCCCGAAGTAAGCCCGACGGTCCCCGACCTCAATTGTTTTTCTTCGACCTCTTTTTGGCCTGATTTTCCTCCGGCGCATCGCCCAGGAAGTGCTGCACTCGAGCGGCGATTGTAAATTGCCGGCCCGCGCGCTCAACCGTCAGCGTGCGTTCCGTGCCGGGCGAACCCCCGAGCATGGACCAGACCTGCCCCAGAGTGGACCCGCGGACGGGGATGCCATCGACTGCGATAAGAAAGTCGCCCGCCTGAACTCCATCATCGCCTTGCGGCACGGAAGGTTTGCCCTCGAAGTCTGCGATGCCGAGGATGGTGAATCGCCCATCGTCCTCGGGGCGCAGGATCAGCCCGACGACGTCGAAATCCGGAACGTCGAACAACCGGCCAATGTCGAAATAGACGGTCGAGTGCGCATAGTCGAGGCCGACGCGATAATTCAGCAGAGCCTCCGAACCCAGCAAGCCGGCAGTCGGGCCGCCGAAGCGATTTTCGAAACGCGTCATCTGGTCGTCCGGAAATTCGGCCACAACCACGTCGGTCAGAAACAGCGGACCGAACTGCAAGCGGTCCACGCGCATCAGCTTCCGCTTCGCCTCATCACCCGATCCCGAAACATTGGCCGGACCGATCGCGCCTGTCAGGTGTGGCCAGTCGGGGTGAGTCGCGGACAGCTTGTCGAATAATTCCCCTGTAAGAAAGCTAATCGGGTCTACCGACGTCGAGGCCGAGGTTGTACTTCTTCCGGTTAATCTGGCTGGGCACCTGGATCGAGACCATTCTGCGGGTTCACGATCACCTTCGTATTCACGCCGTTGAATTTCAGACTGCCGGGTTGAGCGATGGTGAATCGGTGCTCGGGGAAATCGATGAGCACGTCGTAGTTGCGCAGAATGGAAGAAGGCATGTTGATCTCGGCCTCGAGTCCGGGAGCGATTGGGGCTTTGTCGATCGGCGATACCCAAGCCTGTTTGATCCCCGTTCCGGGAGTTTTTCCGCCAAGAGGGATCGCCATGCCGGCGATTTTCATCTCCAACGGAGGAGTGGCAGAG
This sequence comes from uncultured Acidobacteriaceae bacterium, assembly GCA_963800575.1. GTDB lineage: Bacteria > Acidobacteriota > Terriglobia > Terriglobales > Acidobacteriaceae > Sulfotelmatobacter. Next base: position 743,334 of record CAWDBN010000011.1, on the reverse strand, counting down.
CACAGTTGTCCGTCACACGAAAAAGCTCCAACCGCCAACCGCCGCGACATGTAAAGATCGGGATTCCCGTTGTCAACCCAGGCAAGAACACGCTGAGTTGTTCCATCCGAGAGTCGAAGGTCAACATCGATGATGACGCGGTTGTGGCTGAGCTTGAAGGGAACGGTGACAGACTTGGGCTCCGGCTGGGACGCGAGTTTGGCGGTGTTTTGCGCGAGGGCGGCAGTGCAGAGCATGGCGCACAGAACGAGAGCGAGCTGAGACCCCGCCTTTCGCATAGGGAGATTGTAGCCAACTCATCCCTGCCGCAGTCCCTTTTGCACTTCTCGGACAAGCACCAGTCCGCATGCGGCGCCGACCCCGATCGAGATCGGTAGCTCGGAGAGGAGATTTTCCAGGGGGCCCCATCCGAAAACCGCCAGAGCAAGCGGATATAAGGCCCCAATTAGCGCACCGGCCCCCCCTGCCTCGTAGTAAAGACGTTTTCCGGAGACGCGCTGTGCGCGAGCAGCGATCCACAAAGTGCCGGCCGTGCCCGCGACAAGCCCGAAGGGAGCGCCGGCGACTGCCGCGTAGACGAAGGCGATCGGAATTAGGGAGAGCGCCGCCAGTCCGAAGTTTCCGCGGATCGCGGAGATTATCAGGACGGCGGAGCCGCCGAGCAGCGATCCGAGGACGGCGCAGATCACGCCGCCGCGGATCGCGAGGAAAACACGCTTGTCAGCGGCCATCGGCGATGCTCCAACAGACTCGGGGAACCCTAAACAGGCTGGTTGAATTTACACTACCCGAAACCCAGGCTGCAAAGACCCGCACAGACGGTCTTGTATAATCACGAGTTCGACTTGCACGCGAAGAGCTTCCTGCAGGGCGCGGACTCCGGAGGGTTGGTGGCACAAGCGGAAATTGGAATTATCGGCGGCAGCGGGCTTTATTCCATGCCGGGGTTGATGAAGGCGAAAGAAGTCCGGGTGAAGACACCCTTTGGCGCGCCGTCCGACGCTTATGTGTGTGGCACGCTCGAAGGACGCAAGGTGGCGTTTCTGGCGCGGCACGGCCGCGGACACCGCATTCTCCCCAGCGAGCTGAATTTCCGCGCCAATATCCACGGCTTCAAACAACTTGGAGTCGGGAGGATTGTTTCGGTCTCAGCAGTGGGATCGTTGAAGGAAGAACACAAGCCGCTGGATTTCGTGATCCCCGACCAGTTCTTCGATCGCACCCGGCACCGCGTGGATACTTTTTTCGGTGGTGGAGTGGTGGCCCATGTTGCTTTCGCCGATCCAGTCTGCGGAGAACTCGCAGGCGTGGTCGAGGATGCTTGCAAGAAGATTGGCGTGACCGGCAAGCGCGGCGGAACGTATTTGTGCATGGAAGGCCCGCAGTTTTCAACCAGGGCGGAATCGAACGTCTATCGCAGCCTGGGCATGGATGTGATCGGCATGACCAACCTGCAGGAGGCAAAGCTGGCGCGGGAAGCGGAACTTTGCTACGTCACGGTGGCCATGGTCACGGATTACGACTGCTGGCATCCCCATCACGATTCGGTAACGGTAGATCAAATTGTGGCGGTGCTGCTGAAGAATGCCGAGAACGCGACGAAAGTAGTGCGCGAGACTGTTGCGGAAATGCCCCGCGGGCGGTCGTGCAAATGCGGATCGGCGCTGGCGCATGCAATCTTGACCGATCCTAAAACATTCCGGCGGCACGAAGAAGAAGTTGAAACTGATTATTGGAAAGTATGCTTGGAAGATAGACACGATATGAGCATTGTCGTCGTAGGTTCGGTTGCGTTTGATGACATCGCGTCGCCTTCGGGCAGCGTGAAAGGCATTCTCGGCGGCGCAGCGACTTACTTCTCGCTGGCCGCCAGCTATTTCACCCAGGTCCGCGTGGTCGCCGTGGTCGGCGACGACTTCGGCGCGGAACATGAAAACGTTCTGAAGAAGCGCGGGTCGATACGCGCGGCATCGAGCGCGCCCCGGGCAAGACTTTTCGCTGGGGCGGAACTTACGGCGAGAACCTGAACGAGGCCAAGACGACTTTCACCGATTTGAATGTTTTTGAGAACTTCCAGCCACAGAATCCCAAAGGAGTACGAAGACACGGAGTTTCTGTTTCTGGCAAACATTCAGCCGACGTTGCAGGCCAATGTGCGGCGAAGATGAATGGCGTGCGGCTGACCGGATGCGACACCATGAATTACTGGATCAAGGGCGCGCGCAAGGAACTGGCCGAAACCCTGAAGCTGGTGAATGTGTTGCTGATCAACGACACCGAAACCAAGATGCTGGCAGATGAAACAAACCTGCCGCGGGCGGCGCAGAAGGTGTTGGCCATGGGGCCGCAGGCGCTGGTCATCAAGCACGGCGAATATGGTGCGACCATTTTCTTTCGCGAAGGCGCATTCGGGATTGGACGTCATCCCTTTCGCGCGCCGACCTTGCCGCTTGATGAAGTGAAAGATCCCACAGGAGCAGGAGATTCTTTCGCCGGCGGATTTATGGGATATGTGGCGTCGCAGGAAGAACTGAATCGCGAAGTGCTGAAGCGGGCGCTGTTCTACGGCGGCGTGATGGGATCATTCGCCGTGGAAAGTTTTGGCACGGAGCGGCTGCAGTCGCTGACCCGCGAAGAAATCGACGAGCGCTTTCAGATTTTTCGTGAACTCACCCACCTCGAATGAAGCCGCAACCTCCGCCACCGAAGGCACATCCTGCAATTGAGACCGTGCGGCTGTGTGGCTGGCGATCTTCGTCTCGGTATTTTCCTTCCTCTTTTATTACCGGCATGGAGACGTGCTGCTCTACGGCGATGCCGTGGCGCACATCAACATCGCACGCCGCGTATTTGATTCGAAAACTCCTGGGCTGCTGCAGTTGGGAACAGTGTGGCTCCCGCTGCCCCACCTGCTGATCATCCCGTTCATCGTGTCGATGAAGATGTGGCAAAACGGCTCTGGCGGCTCGATTCCGTCGATGGTGGGGTTCGTGTTTGGCGTGCTGGGAATATTTCGTCTGATGCGCGGAGTGTTGAAGGGCAATGGCCAACTAGATTTGGTGGCGATGATCGGGGCTTGGGTCGCGGCGTGGGTTTACGGCACGAATCCAAATCTCATCTACATGCAATCGACCGCGATGGGAGAGTCGCTGTATCTGGCTTTCTTCATATGGGCCGTGGTGTACTTCGCCGAATTTGCACGGGGAAAGGAAAAGGCGCTTACAAAGTGCGGGCTGTGCCTGGCGGCGGCGTGTTTAACCCGCTATGACGGATGGTTTCTGGCCGCGTTCTGGTGGTGGGAGCTGTGTTCATCGTCTTCCGAGCCTCTAAACTGCCTGAGGATCAGGCATCTCGATCCGTGGTTGCCTCATCGCGCCCGGCTCTTGTGAAATTTGTTTTGTTAGTGGCATCCGCTCCAGTGCTCTGGATCGCGTACAACGCCATCGTCTACCAGAACCCCCTCGAATTCGCGAACGGCCCCTACTCGGCACAAGCGATCGAACAAAAAACGGCGACGGTGAATCCCGCGAAAGGCAATCTGTTGGCTGCCGGCTCGTATTTTCTGAAAGCCGCGGAACTGGACGTCGCCGAGGCAAACTGGCAAGGCCGGTTGTGGGTGGCGCTGGCGCTACTGGGCAGTCTGGCCGCGGCTTTCGGCGGACGTGGACGCGTCGCGCTGCTGCTCTGGGTTCCTCTGCCGTTCTACGCTTTATCCATCGCGTATGGCAGCATCCCGATTTTTGTTCCCGCGTGGTGGCCATTTTCCCAATACAACCTGCGCTATGGACTGCAGCTTCTGCCCGCGTTTGCGGTGTTTGTGCCGCTCGGGATTGCTTGCCTTATCCAATCCGCGACGAAGCTCCCGCGCTTCGAGCCTTCCTGGAACCGTTGGGCCAATGCGGTAACATTCGTCGCCATCCTGCTGCTGGTGGTTGCAAGTTATGGCATGATCTGGCGCGCGGATCCCATTTGTTATCGTGAAGCCACAATCAACATGCGCGGACGCGTCGCGCTGGATCGTCAACTTGCGGGCTGGATCAAATCGCTGCCACCGGATTCCACCTTGCTGATGTACCTGGGCGAGCACGTAGGCGCGCTCGAGCAAGCCGGTGTTCCGTTGCGGCGGGTTATCAACGAAGGCAACCATCGCGTGTGGAAGCAGCCGGTTGATCCGCAAGGATTGTGGGAGCGTGCGCTTGCAGATCCGCCACAGTATGCGGACTACCTTGTCGGGTTCGACGACGACCCGGTCTGGACGGCGGCCGAGACCCACCATTTGACGGCGCTGGTCGAAATCCACACCACCGGGCAGCCACCGGCGGCGATATTTCAAGGACGAGTGCAGACTCGCGGACAACAGCAGACGCGGTAATCTAGCAGGTTAACGCCGGAACTCGCCGGGGAGAGCCTATTGCAGTGATAAAATCCGCCCATCTGAACCGAGTGCTGATTCCATTTGTGAAAGCCTGCGCCTTCGGAAACGATTTCCTGTTGATCGATTCCCGGAACATTGACGACGCTCTGGTTCCCGCCGATCTGGCAGCACTCACGCGGCGCATGTGCGATCGTCACGAAGGCATAGGCGCCGACGGGGTGGAGTGGATGTATCCACACACCGCCGCGGATTTGGAAATTCGGCTGATCAACGCCGACGGCTCCGCGGCCGAGATTTCCGGCAACGGCACACGGTGTGTAGCGGCGTATGTTTGCGCCGACAAAGGCAAAGAGAACATAACGATCCAGACCGGAGCTGGAATAAAGACTTGCACGCTGATCGGGCGGAGTGAACTCGATTATGAGTTCGAGGTCGACATGGGCAAGGCGGTCGTGGAACCAGAGTTGGCGTTGAAGCTCAGCACAGGTGAGGTGCGCGGCATTCCTGTTTCGATGGGAAATCCTCACTACGTGATGCTCCTATCGGAGTTTTCCCGGAATTGGCAGAACGAAGCTGCCGAGGTTCAGCGCAGTGGTCAGTTCAAAGACGGCGTGAACGTTGTACAGGTTGCGGTTGATGGAAAGCACGATGTGACGGCGCGCTTCTTCGAACGCGGAGCCGGAGAGACGCAATCCTCCGGCACCGGTTCCTGCTCCGCGGCAGTGGCGGCGATTCTGGCGAGCCAGGCAGAATCGCCGGTGCGTGTGCATACACCGGGCGGGATACAAACGGTACGTATAGAAAACGATCTGATATTTTTGCGTGGGACGGCTCGGTTGGTGTGCCGGGGAGAATTTTATTTAAGTTAGGCTGCTGAGTTTAGTGAACACAGCTTATTGATTCGCAATCCCATCTGTACTGGTCGCGCTTGCTTTCAAAACTGGTTCTCGACCCATGTCTTCTTCAACCACTCCTCGGATCAAGCCGCCCGCCCTTCGACCGGGCGCGACAGTCGGCATTGTGGCGCCCGCCAGCAACTTCAAGCCCGGCGATCTTGAGGCGGGATGCGAGGGGCTGCGGCGCGCGGGTTACCACCCGATTTATTCCGGCACCATTCATGAGAAAGACCTTTACTTCGCAGGGTCGGTCGAACGTCGCGCTCGCGAACTGGAAGAAATGTTTGTGCGCGAAGATGTGGAAGCGATCATCTGTGCCCGCGGCGGCTACGGCGCGAACTACCTGCTCGAAGCCCTCGATCTGGAAAAGATTAAGACGCACCCCAAGATTTTCGTCGGCTATAGTGACATCACCACGCTGCTCACGTATTTCTTCGACAAAGCGGGATTAGTTACTTTCCACGGACCCATGGTGGCAAAAGATTGGCTGCACCAGGACGGCGTGGATCTCGCTTCCTGGCAGGCGGCGCTCGCAGGAACTGCGCCTTGGGAACCACGTCTGGACGCGGACTCTGGAGCGAAAGGATTGGTAGACGGTGCGGCCAAGGGAGTTCTCTACGGTGGTTGCCTCTCGATTCTGGTAGCTTCGCTGGGAACACCCTATGAAATCAAGACCGCCGGCACGATCCTGTTTCTCGAAGACCTGGCGGCCAAGCCGTTTCAAATCGATCGCATGCTCGTGCAGTTGAAGCTCGCCGGTAAGCTGGATGGAGTGCGGGGAATTGTCTTCGGCGAGATGCGGGATTGCATGCAGAATGCGAATCAGGGATACGCGCTCGAAGAAGTAGTTGTGCGGATCGTCGGCAAATTGGGAGTGCCGGTGGCCTATGGGGTGCGATCAGGACATGTGACGTCCGGAAACATCACGCTGCCGATTGGCGTGCGGGCCGGCTTGACCGTTCATGGTGGACAAGTAAGTTTGAAGATCCTCGAATCGGCGGTAACCCCGGCCGGAAAGAGCCAGCCGCGATCATGAACGAAACGATCATGAACGCAACCAGGCACATTCACCTGATCGGCATTTGCGGCACAGCAATGGCGTCGCTCGCGGGCATGCTGAAGCAGCGTGGCTTTCGCGTCACTGGGTCAGACGCGGCAGCCTATCCCCCAATGTCGGATTTTCTGGCCGAGCTAGGGATTCCGGTAGCTCAGCCTTTTGATCCGCGGAATCTGGAGCCTCGCCCCGATCTGGTGGTCGTGGGCAATGCGATGTCGCGGGGAAATCCTGAACTCGAGCAAGTGCTCGACCAGCGCATTCCATTCTGCTCGCTGCCGCAGTTGCTCCACGATGAGTTCCTGCGTGGCAGGGAAGTGCTGGTGGTTGCAGGAACGCACGGTAAGACGACGACCACTTCAATGCTGGCTTGGATTTTTCACACCGCCGGCATGCAGCCTTCGTTTCTGATCGGCGGCATTGCGGAGAATTTCGGATCGAGCTTCCATCTGGGCCAGGGGAAGCATTTCATTCTTGAAGGCGACGAATATGACACGGCATTTTTCGACAAGGGACCGAAATTTCTGCATTACTTTCCCGATGCCATCATTCTCACCTCGGTCGAGTTCGATCACGCTGATATTTACAAGGATCTTGATGCGGTGGAGACCGCTTTCAAGCGGCTGGTGAATCTGATCCCGCGGCGCGGGCGGATTATCGCTTTCGACGGAATTGCTGGAGATGCAAAGGCTGGAGATGCGGTCGAGAGCGCCAGCCTTGAACGCTGCCTGAGCAAAGCATTTTGCCCGGTGGAGCGCTATGGCGCCGGGCCGCGCGCGAACTGGCGAGTGACGAACCTGAAATTTGAAGCCGGCCGCACTTCGTGGTCGGTCGAGCGGGATGGCAAGTCCTGGGCTGATCTCGAGTTTCCTCTGGCCGGCGAATACAACGTGTGGAACGCGACCGCAGCGGCAGCGCTCGCTTCCGCCTATGGCATCTCGAAAGAAGAGATCGGGGCGGCACTGAAAACTTTCAAGAGTGTCAAACGCCGCCTGGAAGTGAAGGCGCAGGTCAACGGAATCACGATCATCGACGACTTCGCACATCATCCCACGGCGATCGCAGGCACGCTGAAAGCATTGCGGGCGCGGTATGCGGGTTCGCGATTGTGGGCGATTTTGGAGCCGCGGTCGAACACGCTTCGCCGCCGCGTTCTGCAGGTAGACCTGGCGCGGAGTTTGGCGCTCGCAGACGAAGTGATCGTTGCGGGCGTGTTCCGCTCGGAAGCGCTCCCGGAAAATGAACGGTTGGATCTACCGGAGCTGGCGGCGGATATTCAGAAAAATGGCAGCCGTGCGCGCTTGCTAGCCGGCGCGGATGAGATCGTTCAGACGCTGGCTCCCGAGATGCGCCGCGGCGATGTGGTGGCGATTCTTTCGAACGGCGGATTCGGTGGAATCTACGAAAAACTGCCAGCGCGCCTGCGAGCGCTCGCTGGAGAATCTGGCAACGTCGAGTCCGCGAACGTGGCGGGGAAGCGATGAAGCTTTCCGTCGCGACGGGAGGCTCAGCGCGCCAAACGCTTCGCTTCGTCCTGCTGCTTTGGATGTTGGCGTCGGCGTCATCCTACGCCGTCACCAACTACACCATTACTCTTGCCAACTCCGAGCAGCATCTGGTCGAAGTGCAGGTCATACTTCCGGAAGGACCGGCGCAGCGGGAGTTGCAGCTTCCAGTCTGGAACGCGTTGTACCAAGTGCGTGACTTCGCGAAATACGTAAACTGGATGCGCGCGAGAGACCGCGCCGGTCACGCACTCGCCGTGCACGCATTGAACCCGAGCCGCTGGCAGATCACCGGTGCCGAGGGCGGCGCTGTGGTGGAGTATCAGATCTTTGTCAATTCGCCGGGACCCTTCGGCGCTGAGTTCAACTCCCATCACGCCTTCTTCAATCTGGCGCAGGTTCTCATGTATCCCGTGGAGGCGCGAAGCGCTCCGATGGTCGTGCGTTTCGCCCAAGTTCCGCAGGGATGGCGCGTCGCGACCCCGTTAACGTCAATGCCTGAGGGCAGATTCAACGAAGTAACGTTCAGCGCGGAGAATTATGACCGGCTCGTGGATTCTCCGGTTGAGATTGGCGACTTTAAGGAATCTGATTTCGACGAAGGTGGTGGAAATTATCGCGTGATCGTCGATGCTGAGGCCGCCGACTACGATATGGGGAAGATCGACGGCATGCTCCAAAAGATTGTGGCGGCCGCAACCAGTTGGATGGACGACCGTCCCTTCGACAACTACATGTTTCTTTATCACTTTCCCCGCGGACCAGCCGGCGGCGGCATGGAACATTCTTACTCCACCGCCATTGCCGTGCATGCGGATGTTCCGCTGCAGGCTCCCGAGGTGCTGGAGTCGGTGACGGCGCATGAGTTTTTTCATCTGTGGAACGTGAAGCGCATCCGTCCGCGGACCCTTGAGCCGGTCGACTACACGCGGGAGAATTACACGCGGGCTCTGTGGTTCAGTGAGGGATGCACGAGTACCGCGGCCGACATTATCGAGTTGCGCGCCGGTCTGCTCGACGAGCGCCACTTCGAACGGCAGCTGGCTTCAGGAATCGCCGAACTCGAACGCCGTCCAGCGCATCTGACCCAGTCGGCGGAAGAGTCGAGTCTGGATGCGTGGCTCGAGGGTGACGCGTACTATCGGCGTCCGGAGCGGAGCATTTCTTATTACAACAAAGGGGAGTTGCTCGGCGTTGCTCTGGATTTGGCGGTGCGCGATGCCAGCCACGGAAGGGCGTCCCTGCGCGAAGTTTTTCAGTGGATGAATCGGAATTATGCGAAGAAGGATCGGTTCTTTCCTGACTCGGACGGCGTTCGCGAGGCTGCCGAGGCCGTGACGCATGCCGATCTCGGATGGTTTTTCGCCAAGTATGTTGCCGGGACCGATGAAATTCCGTGGGATGATTTTTTTCGCAGCGTCGGGTTGCGATTGATTGAGGGAAAGAACACGATCGCGGACGCGGGATTTGTCGCCTCGCGAAACTTTGACGGTCCCATGATCGCGTCGGTCACTGCGGGCAGCGAGGCGGAGCGCGCCGGTCTGCAAACCGGCGACACGATTCTGGAAGTCAACGGCAAGACCGCCGCGGACGAATTCTCCCAGGAAATAGCCCAGCTTTCCGCAGGCGATACGATCACGGTTAAGGTAAAGAGCCGGCGCGGTGGCGAACGTGAGTTGAAGTGGAAGGTGGGAAGCCGTGACGAAATCTCATACGAACTCCGAGACGTAGATAATCTTACGGCGGAGCAGCAGTCCCGGCGGTCGGCGTGGTTGAAGGGCGAGGCGCAGATTCCGCGCGAAACCAACCCATAGTAGAAGCAGCGGCGCTCTAAGGGGCAAGCTTCAAGGGGCAAACCTAATATGATCCGCACCAGATTATGATTCGCACAATCGCGATGCTGGCGTTCTGGGCAGTGGCTGCGCCCGTGGCGGCGCTGATCGGGTTTCCCTGGACGTTTATTTCCGGCGATGTCAGCCTGCTCTATCGCATGTTCATGTTTGGCGCGTGGAACGGAGTGCGGCTGACTGGAGTAAAAGTGGAGACTGTCGGACTCGACAAGCTGGACCCGGCGCGCACTTACATTTTTATGTCGAATCACGTGTCGAATCTGGACCCGCCGATTACGATTCCTTTGATTCCCCGGCGCACTTCGGTGATGGTGAAGAAAGAGCTGTTCAGCGTTCCGATCCTGGGTCAGGCGATGCGCATTGGGTCGCTGGTGCCGGTTGATCGCGGCAATCGTGATGCCGGAATCGAGTCGGTGCGTTTCTCGAAGCAGGTCGTACAGCAGGGAATCAACATGACCGTCTACGTGGAAGGGCATCGTTCGTTCGATGGCAAGCTCTTGCCGTTCAAGAAAGGTCCGTTCTACCTGGCGATGGAGTGCGGAGTGCCGGTGGTTCCGGTGACCATCACGGGCACGCATTACCTCATGCCCAAAGGAAGGTTCGGGATCAAGCCGGGAGTTGCGACGGTTATCTTCCATCCGCCGATTGAGCCGAGCGATTTCGGCAGCCGGGAGTGTTTGATGGAAAAAGTGCGGGCGGTGATCGAAGGAGGGTTGCCGGAAGAGTATCGGCAGTGCAGCGCGTCGGTTTGAGTGCTTCACGTTTTATTCCTTCGGCGTCCTGGCCCGCAGAGCCCGCGCCATCTCTGGCAGCTTGGGCAGCAAGGCGGAATACTTCAACCATAGCTTGTGATCTACAGCGGGAGCGCCGCTGACCAGCGCTCCCGGCGGAATGTCGTGAGCCACGCCGCTTTGCGGGGTGACGATTGCGGCCTCGCCGATCTTGCAGTGTCCGACTACTCCGACCTGGCCGGTTAGAATCACGCGCTTGCCAATTTCTGTGGAACCGGCGAGGCCTACTTGCGAGCACAGCAGAGCATCTTCGCCAACCTGCGAGCCGTGGCCGACCTGCACGAGATTATCGATCTTGACTCCACGGCCGATGCGGGTTTCGCCTACGCTGGCGCGGTCGATGCAGGAATTGGCTTGAACTTCCACGTCGTCTTCGATGATGACCGGGGCGGGCTGGGGAATCTTGTGCCAGTGTCCTTCATGAGTCTTGGCGAAGCCGAAGCCATCGGAGCCGATGACGACTCCGTTCTGCAAGAGAACGTTGTTGCCGATGCGGCAGTTCTCGCGCACTACGGCGTGAGCGTGGGCAAAGAAATTCTTGCCGATCTTTGTGCCGCGATAGATCACCACGTGCGCCAGCAGTACAGCGTGGTCGCCGATCTCGACTTGCTCGTCGACAACTACGTAGGGGCCGAGGTGGGCGCCGCGTCCGATATTCGCCGTGGGATGGACGACCGCCGTTGCGTGCACTCCAGGGGCATACTGCAGCGGTTTGTGGAAGAGTTCGAGGGCCTGGGCGAAGGCAAGATAAGGATCTTTGGCGCGCAGCATGGCCGTCGGGATGGCAGGAAAGTCCTCGGCAACAATTACGGCTGCGGCTTTGGTGAGTCGGGCTGCGGCGGCGTACTTGGGGTTGGCGACGAAGGTGAGTTCCGAGGGGCCGGCTTGCTCGATGCCGTTGAGGCCGGTGATCTCGGTGTCGGCTGTGCTGTTGTCGAGGCGCGCGTTGAGGGCGGAGGCGATCTTTGAGAGTTTCATGGTCGATGGATGGGACGCGGGTAAATCGTACACCAGTTCCAAAGTGGTCCATCGACTGATGTTTACCTTTTCGTAACAGGGTACCCCCTCCCCCCTGGGTCTAATGGAATCATCGAGTTAAGCATGTTTTGGCCTGCAAAATCCGCAGAACAAAGGACTTAGAGGTCAAAATCTAGAAACTTAAGGACTTAGCTTTGACACGCGGTCTGTGAAACGTGGGGTCGCGACTCCTCCGAGAGCAGGATGGGCTTTTGGGGCTGTGGATGACAAGGTCAGATGTCACAATCGCTGGACTTTTTTTTCGAGGCCTCGCAATTGGGAGGCGTGGGACGTGGCATCCCACTTCTCGCAAAGGAAGCGAGAAGTGGGGCACCATCGGTCGATGCGGTGCCAACAAGTACAGGGGTCCCTTCGGCTTCGCTCAGGGCAGGCTCTTCGGTGGGAGGCCTGCGCTTGGCGCGCAGGCCTCCGCTTCCTCAGGGTGACAAATCCGAAGCTGCTCTCGCAAGCGGAGGAAATATGGCATCGGACGGAAATTCCTTGCGAAGCCGAGGGTTCTGCAAGGCGTTAGGGGTCCTTCGACTACGCGCGACGGCTCGCGGGGCTCGCCGTCGTGCTCCGCTCAGGATGACAACTTGGAGCTTTACTCTTCGAACATGGGGACCGGGCGCTGGCCGTCGGTGGGGGCTGATGGTAATGGACTGGAGTTCGCCGGTCGTATTCTTTGAACCGGCGCCATAGGACAAAGCGAGCGACACAGCCAGAACCAGTTAGATCGCGCTGCCGCGGCGCCTTCAGCTGATTTAAGATCGGCGCTGGCGGCTGCGTCGTCCCCACCCTTGCGCAAAGAATGCGCAGGAGTGGAGCAGCCACTATCGTCGTGGCCCTGGAGCGCTCGTTTAGGTTGTCACGGTCACGGAAAATGTGATGGTACCCGTCATTCCGTAATTGTCGGTGACGGTCAGGGTAATCGTTCTGGTCACGCCGCCGGTTGCGTAGTCGTGTTTCGCCGAGCCGGTGGTGGTGACCGTTGCGGCGGTGCCGTCGCCCCAGTTCCATGAATAGCTTGTGACCTTGCCTTTGGGGAATGGATCGGTGGTGGTCGCGGTCCAGGTGCTGGTCGCGCCGCTTGCCACCGAGGTTGGACCTGCGATGGTGGCTTTCGGTCCGGTCTTGGCAAAGGCGCTGAGGCCCTTCGGGGTGCCGACCCCGGTAGGACCGTTGTAGCCGGTGCCTGCGTCGCAGGCGAGGTCGCCGACGCTCGGCGTGGTTCCGCTCGCCGGGTAGTCGCAGTCGAGGATTCCTTCTCCGAATGTGTTCGGGTCACCGCAGGCAGCGGCGCCCTCGCCACCGCACCAGCCGTTGCCGCCGCTGGTCACGTTATACAAAGAGGCGGTCCCAAGATGGCCGTAGAGTGTCAGGGACGGATATTTAACACCATGGGCACCGCCGGACAGGGCGTACATCGCGGCGATGAGGGGCGAAGATAGCGATGTCCCGCCGACTGTCTGCCAGCCCAGCACGGGGCAATAAGTGGACCCGCAGTTGTACGAGGCATAGATGTCGAAGCCGGTAAGGTAATCAGCAACCGCGGCTACGTCCGACACCAGGCGTTTGGCGCCACAGGCGGTGTTCGCCCAATCGCTCACGTTGCTCTGCCAGAGTTGGGCGGCGAACAGGTGACTGCAACCTCCTCCCGTGGCTCCGAGCCGAAACCCCAAAAGCGACTCGTAGTAGTCTGCGGTACCGTTGTCGTTCCACACTGTCTCGGACTCGCGAGTTGCGGTCTGGCCGAGGTATAGCGAGGTGCCACCGACAGCCACCACAGTGTTGAGGGATGCCGGAGCATTGGGCTGGTTGTAGGGGGAGGGAATCGCGCCGCCGAGCTGGTCAAAGTCGTAGTATCCGTCGTCGCCAGCGGAGGCGGTGATGACAATGCTGGCATGGTTGTAAGCGGCTTCCTCAGTCGATGTCATTCCGGCCTCGGCGGCGCCATATGAGTTGGTGATTACGGTGGCCTTCAGGGCAACCGCCTCGTTTACGGCCGCGGCGAGATTTGCGATTGAGTCATTGGTGGCTTCAATCAGGATGATCTTGCAGCTCTGGCACGCCGCGTGTACCGTTTCGACGTCGAGGGATTCCTCCACCGACCAGCCGGTTGTATCGTTGGGAGGCAGGGTTGAGCCGCCTGTCTGGTTGACAACCTTCAGACAACCATTCGCCTCGCTGCAAGTGGCCAGACCGTACTGCTTGTCAAAGGTCTGCAGGTCAGAGTTGATGTTGGGGTCGTTGAAGGCGTCGATGATAGCGACCGTCTGTCCCGTCGCCGTCGCAGTCGAAGTGAAGGCGTAGGCTGTCGCCAGGTCGCTTGGCGTCAGTCCACCGGTCGGTCCGATTGTCACTTTCGGGCCGGTCGTGGCGTCGCTCAGGTTTGCCCCGGCGGCGAGTTTGTACGGCAAAGCCCCGGGCGTGCCTTCCGCCACCTCAACTCGGCGCATGGCAAAGCAGGTCGCGTGCCTGGGCCTGGCCAGCTTGCAGACCCGCTGGCCAATGGCGAAGTGCGTCACCTGGGCAGACGCAGGGATGACATTTTCCGATGCTTGGCCAGCGGCCATATTCCATCCGCCGAGAACTACCGTTAGCAACCCAAGAACTACCGGGTGGTATCGCATTACCAGTCCGCCTTCCTTGTGTCTTGAAGTTCGTGACGACGTGTTGCAGGGGGAGGTTGTCGCGCAACTACTAGGGGATTAGAGCGAGATTTTCTTTACGCCCCAGAAGCGGAAGCTATTGTCCCCTCAATTGCGGTGGGCGTCAATGTGAAAGAATTTTCACTCGAGTGTCTGCGCTCCGCTAGAAGGACGGGGACGTAGAATCCCGATTCTCGCACTGGACGCAAGAGGTGGGCTCTTCGTCGGGAGTCCTGCGCTTGGCGCGCAGGCCTCCGCTTCCTCAGGATGACAAATCGCGTTCGAACATTGGACTTATTCTTCGAACATGGGGACCTGGCGTTGGTCGTCGGTGGGGCCGCGTCTTGGGCGTCGAGTCGCGCCGATTACGGCTAGCACCGTCAGCGATTCGAGGGCGGTGCGGGGTACGAAGATGCGTTGTGTGTTCGAGCGCTGGTCTGGCGGATTTACTAGATAGCCTTCGGGCAAGTTTTGAGTGAGGTCGGAGGGCATTAGGCCTTCGAGGATTTCGTTATCTTTGAAGCGGAGGCGGACCCAGAGGCCTTCGGAGCGGGGGCGGGTGGTGAAAGTTTTGCGGGTTAGCGATTCGGAGTCGCCGAATTCGCGGACGAAGTAGACGCCTTTGATCTCGCGCAGGTCGATGGCGATTACGGTGCCGGAGGTGTTGAGCAATTCGAGTTTGCCTTCGGTGATGAATTGCGCGTGAGAGACGTAGCCGGAGACGGAGTCACGGTCCATCTTGCGGACGATTACTTTCTTGTGGGTCGAGGGCATGGTCGGGCTTCGGGCTTCGGCTTTCGGGCTTCGGCAGGGCTGGCTGGTTCAGCTGGAGCCCGATGGCTGAAGCCCAACAGCCGCCTCATTCTCGCACTAAATGGGAAGAAATCGCTGGAATCCACGTTGGCAGTAGCCAAAATATTAACCTTGTGGTATTCCTTTAAGTTACCTGGTCTCAGCTAAACTCTGTTTAAGTGCTTTATATTTAACGGCTTGAGTATCAGCCGGTGGCGAAGGAACGAGTGTGGGCCCCAGCAGTCTGTGGAAATCCTGTGGAAAAGCGTTGGATTTCGTCCCGCCTGGCCGCGTCTGATATGTGCAGGAAACTGCGGTGGGTTGGAACGCTTGAAGTCGGTTGTCTGAAGACGAATGGCTGATTACATTTACACGATGGAAATCCGGTTGACGCCGGATCAGATGAAGGGCGTCAATCTGGTGCAGGACATAGCCCGGGCCGCGGGAATCACTCTCTACCTTACCGGCGGGGCGATTCGTGACATCATCAGCGGGTTCACGATCCGCGACCTGGACTTCACGGTTCAGGGCAATCCACTCAAACTGCAAAAAGATTTCGAGCGGGCGGGCGCGCAGGTGGCGGGCCACGATGAAGACGTGCGCACGCTGTTTCTGGTGCTGCCGGGAAATGTGCGGGCCGAGATTGGCATGGCGCGGACCGAGGTCTATGAGAAGGTGGGCAGGGCGCCGGTAATTGCGCCGGCCAGCATTCAGGAAGATCTGCGACGGCGCGACTTCACGGTGAACGCCATGGCCCTGTCGCTGAATGAAGGGTCGCGCGGGCTGCTGCTTGATCCGTTCAACGGGGTCGCGGATATTGAGGCGAAGCTGCTGCGCATTCTGCACAACTATTCGTTTGTGGAGGATCCTTCGCGGCTGATTCGCGCTACGCGATTTGCGGCGCGCTTTCACTGGCCGCTCGAGGAGCGCACGCAGCTTCGTTACAACGCGGCCAAAGAAGAGAACTACATCGAGCACATCTCGCGGAGCGCGGTGGGGCATGAAATTGCGCAACTGGCGCATGAAGACGATCCGCTGAATGTGGTGAAAGCGCTGGAAAAGGAAGATTGGCTGAAGGTGCTGCATCCACACTGGTCGTCGGCCAAGGTGGATACGAACGGGCTGGGGCAGTTGATGAAGACGCGGCAGCAGATGGTGGACCTGGGTTATACGGTCGATCCATCGCCGGCGGTGATGCACTTTCTGACCGCGCGGCTCTCCGACAAAGACATTTCTGATTTACGGCGGCAGATTCCGCGCAAGGATTTGATCGAAGCCTGGCGCGATATCGAGGATCACGCGAAAGAGCTGGCGAA
The DNA here is from genome assembly GCA_963800575.1 of uncultured Acidobacteriaceae bacterium. Classification (GTDB taxonomy): domain Bacteria; phylum Acidobacteriota; class Terriglobia; order Terriglobales; family Acidobacteriaceae; genus Sulfotelmatobacter. Next base: position 727,087 of record CAWDBN010000011.1, on the reverse strand, counting down.
GCGATTGACCGGGAAGGAAGCGGCGACGCCGTCGCGGACGTGGAATCTGCTGTCGTCGGCGCGGCCGGAGATGATTTTGTTTCTGGCGGTGACGGCGCGGCATCAGACGGTGGCGCAGAAGATCAAAAACTTCCTGACGAAGTGGCGGCAGGTGCAGCAGCGTATTCCGTTGCCGGAGATGACGGAGTTGCTGATTACTCCGGCGCTGCCCGAATATCCGAAGATCGCTCGCGACGTATTCATGCTGCTGCTCGACGGAAAACTGCGCTCGCGCACGGAGACGTTGAAGTTCTTGAAGCCGTTTGCGCCACCTCCTCCGCCTCCACCTCCGCCGCCGCGGCGCGGGCGCGGGCCGAAAGCTGCGGCGGCGGCGGCGCCGGTTGCGGCTACGCCTGCGGCGGGGAAAAAGGGCGAAGTAGCGAAGGGCAAAGGGAAGGGACCGGCTGCGGCGCCGGCAGTTCCAGCTCCGGTGGTTGCGCCGCCTGCGAAAGGGAAGTCGAAGGTGGCACCGACGCCGGTCAAAGCTCAGGGCAAACCTGCAAAACATAATGTGAAAGCTGCCGTGAAAGCCGCTGCGAAGGCTGCTTCCAAACCGGCTGCGAAACATCCTGCAAAATCGAAGAAACAGGCTCACAAGCCGAAGCCGAAGGTAAAGGGCAAGAAGCGGTAGGGGCTTCCCGGGTCATTTCCGCACCGGATAGTTGTCCTAATTCGCTTTCCGGCAGGTACCAATTTCCCGCTTCTCCGGCCTCAATCGGGCATATAATGGGGTTATGCATCGATCGCTTTTGATCGCGGCGTTCGTGCTGCTGTTGGCAGCTGTGCCACTTTCGGCGCAGCACGGCGGCGGAGGCCATGCGTCCGGTGGCGGGCATGCTGGGTTTGCTTCGCACGGCGCTGGTTTCGGCGGCCACGCGAGCGCTCCGGCGTTCGGCGGTGCACGCTCGGGTTCTGGTTCCGCGGCGCGTTCGTTCGCGCCTCGCTCCTCTTCGCCAGCTTTCTCCTCGCGATCGTTTAACCGGGGCTACAACCGTGGCTTCAACCGTTACGGTGGCGGGCGATTCGGGGCCTACGGCGTCGGAAGCAACTGCTATTACTACGGCTACGGATGTGTGGGCGCTTATGGGTATCCATGGGGATACGCGGGAGCGATCGATCCGTATTGGTGGTGGGATTCCGGTTCGTCTGACGACTCGGACCAGCAGTACCAGACTGGCCTAGCAAACGAGATGAACCAGCAGAGCCTCGATGAGCAGAGGATGCGCCAGCAGAACGATCAGGATCTTTATGCGCAGTGGGCGCCTTCGCCGCCGCGCGAACGAAGCGAGCACTCGGAACTCAACGAAGCGGCGCCGGCCACGGTGCTCGTTTTCCGCGATGAGCACAAGCAGGAAGTGAAGAATTACGCGATCGTGGGGCAGATGCTGTGGGTCTTCGATCTGCAGCATACGCAGAAGATTCCGCTCACTGATATCGACCTGCCAGCCACTACGAAGGCAAACGACGCGCGCGGTGTGGATTTCCAGCTTCCCGGCGCACACGAAGGGCAGTAGTCTCGGACGCGACTCCCGGTTGCACACACCTAATATTTCTGTGGATAACTTCGCGCTTGTGGGCGCGCATTTCCCGTTAGAATGACGCCAACGGTCGCTCATCGCCGTACAATAAAACTGAGGCCTATGTCCCAATTCGTCCACCTGCACCTGCATACCGATTACTCCCTGCTGGACGGCGCCTGCGACGTCGAAAAACTTTGCCAACGTGTGAAAGAGCTGGGCATGCCTGCCGTGGCGATGACCGACCACGGAAACATCTTTGGCGCCGTGCACTTTGTGAACGCGGCAAATCATGCGGGCGTGAAGCCGATCGTGGGTTGCGAACTTTACATCTGCAAGAAGGACGATCACAACATCGAACGCACGCCGCCCGACGGAGATACCTACAACCATCTGCTGGTGCTGGCCGAGAACGAAGAGGGCTACCGCAATCTGGTGAAGATCACGTCGGAAGCTTCGCTGCACGGCTTTTATTACAAGCCGCGGGTCAGCAAGAAATTTCTGGCGGAGCATTCTCGCGGGCTGATCGGACTTTCGGGATGCCTGAAAGGTGAAGTCGCGGAGCGATTGATGGAAGGGAAATACGATGCCGCGCGTGCGGCCGCGGGAACGTTTGTCGACATTTTCGGAAAGGACAATTTCTATCTCGAGATTCAGGATCAGGGACTGGCGATGGAGCATAAGATCCATCCCGGTCTTTTCCAACTGGAAAAAGATCTGGGGCTGCCCCTGGTGGCGACCAACGACAGCCACTATCTCTGCGAAGACGATGCGCATGCCCAGGACGTGATGCTGTGCATTCAGACCGGCAAATCGATTCACGATACCGGGCGGATGAAGTTTGAGGGGACGCAGTTCTTTGTCAAGAGCCACGATGAGATGTACCGCGTGTTCAAAGACTCACCTGAAGTTTTGAGTCGGACGCTCGATATCGCCGAGCGCTGCAGCTTGCGGCTCGAAAAGGTGGCGACGCCGTTCCCGCAATTTGAGGTTCCGCCGGGTTACACGATTGACAGCTATTTTGCGCATGTTACACGCGAGGGCTTTGCGCGGCGAATGGCGGCGCTGCGGCCGCTGCACGAGCAGGGCAAGCTGAAGCATCCGATTTCAGACTACGAGCAGCGGCTGGAGCGAGAGCTGGCGATCATCCAGCAGATGAAGTTCGCCGGATATTTCCTGATCGTGTGGGACTTTATCCGCTACGCGAAGGAACGTGACATTCCCGTGGGGCCGGGACGCGGATCGGCGGCTGGGTCGCTGGTTTCCTACGCGCTCGGCATCACCGATCTCGATCCACTGCAACACGAGCTGCTGTTTGAGCGCTTTCTGAATCCGGAGCGGGTTTCGATGCCGGATATCGACATCGATTTCTGCATGAACCGGCGCGGCGAAGTCATCAACTACGTCACGCAGAAATACGGGCGCGACAATGTGGCGCAGATCATCACCTTTGGAACGATGGCGGCCAAGGCTGCGATCAAAGATGTCGGCCGCGCCATGGACATTCCTTACAGCGATGTCGACCGCATCGCGAAGATGATTCCTACGCAGCTCAACATCACGCTCGACCAGGCAATCGAAGACTCTCCGCAACTGCGCGAGGCCATGGAGAAAGATGGGCAGATTCGCGAGCTGATTCAGACCGCAAAGAAGCTGGAAGGGATGGTGCGCAACTCCGGGGTGCACGCCGCGGGCGTGGTGATTTCACCGCGGCCCTTGACGGAACTTGTCCCGCTGCACCGAACCAAGAATGAGGAAATCGTCACTGCCTTCGACATGGTTGCCATCGAGAAGATGGGCCTGCTGAAGATGGACTTCCTCGGACTGACCACGCTTACGATTCTTACCGACACGCTGAAACTGATCGTTCAGACGCGCGGAACGGCGATTGCGCTCGAACAGATTCCTCTCGACGATGCCGAAACCTACCAGAAAGTTTTTCACAAGGCCCTGACTTCCGGCGTCTTCCAGTTTGAATCGCATGGCATGCGCGACGTGCTACGGCGCTATCAGCCGAACTCGATCGAACATCTTACCGCCTTGAATGCGCTCTATCGTCCAGGACCCATGGCAATGATCGATGACTTCATCGAGCGGAAACAGGGACGGCGCAAGATTGAGTATGAGCTGCCGGAGCTGAAAGAGATTTTGGAAGAGACGCTGGGCGTCTTCGTTTATCAGGAGCAGGTCATGCAGGCGGCGAACAAGCTTGCGGGCTACTCCCTGGGCGAAGCCGATCTGCTACGGCGGGCGATGGGCAAAAAGAAACAGGAAGAAATGGCGGCGCAGCGCGAGCGTTTCATTCAGGGTGCGGCGCTGCGCAAGTTTCCGCCGAAGAAGATCGAGAAGATTTTTGATCTCATGGCGCAGTTTGCGGGATACGGCTTCAACAAGTCGCATTCGGCCGCTTACGCGCTGCTCGCCTATCACACGGCGTATTTGAAGACGCATTATCCCGTCGAGTTCATGGCGGCCTTGCTCACTTCGGTTACGGGCAGTACGGACGACGTGGTGAAATACATCAACGAATGCCGCGAGATGGGCATTGCCGTCGAAGCGCCGGATATCAATGTTTCAGACGCGAACTTTACGCCGCACGGTGAAGCTATTCGTTTTGGCCTGGCCGCGGTGAAGAATGTCGGCGGCAATGCGATTGAATCGATTGTGGCGGCGCGGAAGAATCTGGGGCGATTCAAATCAATTTACGAATTCTGCGAGAACGTTGATCTGCGGCTGCTCAACAAGCGCGTACTGGAATCGTTGATCAAGAGCGGAGCCATGGATTCGCTCGGCCGGCGGGCGCAGGTCATGGCTGTGCTCGATCGCGCTATGGAGCGCGCTCAGAAGGCGCAGCGTGATGCGGAATCGGGACAGCACGGGCTGTTCGGCGTGTTTCAGCAGGAGTCCGAGGTCAACAACGACAGGCTGCCCGATATCCCGGACTGGGATGAGCAGGCGCGTTTGGCGGCGGAAAAGGAAATCCTCGGATTCTTTATCAGCGGGCATCCGCTGGAAAAATACAAAGACAAGCTGGCCGATTTGCAGGCGCTGCGCATCGATGAGATCGGCGCGATGACGAGATCCACCGGTAAGGATGAGACCATCGCGACAGCCGGCATTATCGGCAACGTGCGCGTGCAGAAATCGAAGCGCGGGGAGTTTTATGCGCAGGCCACGCTTGAGGATATGTCCGGCTCCATCGATATGATTGTTTTTCCCGAGGCCTACAAGCGACTTGGCGATAAGGTGAAACTTGAAGTTCCAGTGCTGGTCAGGGCGGGGGTAAGAATCGAAGAAGGAACGAATCCGAAGATTACGGCAGCTGAGATCATGCCGCTGGAGGATGCTAAAGTTCCGCTGCCGCGCGCGATCCGGATTCGGGTGCCACTCGAAACTGCGGGCGAGACTACGGTGGACGATCTTTACACACTTTTCACGCAGCGCAAGGGCGCTGCGCAGGTGTTATTTGACGTGGAACGTGCTGGGGATTTTATGGTGGTGATGGAAGTAGAAGGTTATAATGTGCTGCCAGATCGCAGTTTCATCGCTCAGGTCGAGCAGTTGTGCGGGCGGGGCAGTGTCCGCGTAATCAATTGAGACTGTAATCGGCCGAGCGTGCTTCAGCTAAACCATATTCAGCAAAAGCGTATCCATCAAAACCGTATTTATCCAGACATGGAAGCCAGCGATAAGGCGCAGCAGGAACTGGAGCAGATCGAACGCCAGGTGGCGCTGATCGAGGCTTCTGCTGGGCAAAATGACGAGACGCAGCGCCAACTGGCGAAGCTTCACGAGCGCGTTCACATTCTCCGGGAGGAAATGAAGAGTCTGCAGACCGCCTGGCAAAAGACGGAACTGGCGCGGCATCCGCAGCGTCCGCAGGCGCTCGACTATATCGAACGCGTGTTCACGGACTGGAGCGAGATTCATGGCGACCGCGGGTTCGGCGACGACCCGGCGATTGTTTGCGGGATGGCGCGCTTTCATGGCGAGGAAGTTCTCGTGGTCGGCACGCAAAAAGGCCGGGACATGAAGCAGCGCGTGTACCGCAATTTCGGAACGCCTCATCCCGAGGGGTATCGCAAGGCGCTGCGGGTGATGCAGGTCGCGGAGAAATTTCGCAAACCCATTTTCACGTTGGTGGATACCGACGGGGCCTACCCCGGAATTCACGCGGAAGAGCGCGGGCAGGCCGAGGCGATTGCCTACAACCTGCGAGAGATGGCGCGGCTTGAAGTGCCGATCATCGCGACTGTGATTGGAGTTGGTGGCAGCGGCGGAGCGCTGGCGATCGCCGTGGCCGATCGCGTGTTGATGATGGAGAACTCAATTTACTCGGTGATTTCGCCGGAGGGTTGTGCGGCCATCATGTGGCGGGATTCCAGCAAGAAAGAGCTGGCTGCTGAGGCGATGCGCATTACAGCCACGGACCTGAGCGAGTTGGGCTGCATTGACGATATCGTGCCTGAGCCGGAAGGTGGGGCTCACCGGGATTACGAGGCGGCGGCGAACTTACTCGACGTCAGCCTGCAAAAGCATTTCTCGGAGCTGAAGAAAATCCCGCCGGCAGACTTAATCGTTTCGCGATACGACAAGTTTCGCACCATCGCGCAATTCTTCAAGAGCGAATAGTGAATCCGCACTCGCCTTATTTCTTGCCTCTCGTTCCCATATAGGTTCCTCGCGGCTTCGGGCGGGCGATTTGGCGTGCCGAGAGGGCGCTATCGCCGTATAATAATCTGTTTCCTCCAAGTTGAAATTCGGGCGGAATATTTCCAGGGAGATCATTCCGCCGCAAATCGAAGGAAGGTGCAGGGATGGCCACTACGGATGTTGCGCCTCAGGGTACCGGCGGGCAATTGGGGCGCAAGCGCATCGTCAATGACATGAGCATTCAGGTTGCAACCGTGAATGGCTCAGGCTCGCAAAGTTCAAACACCGTATTGTTGCGGGCGATTTTTCAGATGGGCGTGCCGGTTTCGGGGAAAAACCTGTTTCCCTCAAACATCGCCGGTCTGCCCACCTGGTACACGATTCGCGCCAATAAAGATGGCTACATTGGCCGTAAGAAGGAAATCGATTTCCTGGTGGCCATGAATGCGGAAACCGCGCAGGACGACGTGATGTCGCTGGCGGCGGGCGCATCGGTGTTGTATGACGAGCCGCTGGCCCTCGAGAAGCTGCGCGACGACCTGATTTTTTATTCGGTTCCCTACGACAAGCTGGTCGCGACGGTTTGCCCGGAGGCGAAGCTGCGCAAACTGGTCAAGAACATGGTGTACGTGGGCGTCGTCGCGCAGCTGCTTACCATCGACATGGGCGAGGTGGAGAAGGCAATCCGGAAACAGTTTGCTGCGAAGGTGAAAGCTGCCACCCTGAACCTGGCTGCGGCTCAGGCTGGGTTCGACTATGCCAAAGCCAGCTTGCAAAAGCGCGGAGTGTTCTACATCGAGCGCATGGACAAGACTGCGGGCAAGATCATTATCGACGGCAACTCGGCCGCGGCTCTCGGCTGCATGTTTGCCGGATGCACCGTGGTCACTTGGTATCCCATTACGCCGTCGTCTTCGCTGGTGGAGACGATGATCGAATATATGAAGGAGTATCGCATCGGTCCTGACGGCAAAGCCACTTTTGCGATTGTTCAGGCAGAGGATGAACTGGCCGCGATTGGCATGGTGATCGGCGCCGGCTGGGCGGGAGCGCGCAGCATGACCGCGACGGCGGGCCCGGGCATTTCTTTGATGTCAGAGTTTTCTGGTCTGGCTTATTACGCGGAAATTCCGGGCGTGATCTGGGACATCCAGCGCGTCGGTCCTTCGACCGGCTTGCCCACGCGCACTTCGCAGGGCGATATTCTTTCCACTGCCTTTCTTTCGCACGGCGATACCAAGAACATCATGCTCATCCCGTGCTCGGTAACGGAATGTTTCAGCATGGCCTCGGATGCCTTTAACCTGGCCGAGCAGTTTCAGACGCTGGTTTTCGTTATGTCCGATCTTGATCTGGGGATGAACAACTGGATGTCCGATCCCTTCGAGTATCCGACTACGCCGATCAAGCGGGGCAAGGTTCTCAGCAAGGCAGATCTCGATAAGCTGGGCGGCTTTGCCCGATATAAAGATTTAGATGGCGATGGCGTGGGGTACCGCACGCTGCCGGGAACGAATCATCCTGCTGCAGCTTACTTTACGCGAGGCAGCGGCCATAATGATAAATCGAACTATAGCGAGCGTCCCGACGATTACGAAAACAACATGGAGCGGCTCAACCGCAAGTTCGAGAGCGCTCGCTCTTTCGTGCCTCGGCCGGAGATTCTGAAGGGTGCGAATGCAAAAATAGGGATCATCGCCTATGGGACTTCACATTGGGGTGTCATTGAAAGCCGCGACCAACTGCGCACCGAGTATGCGATTGAGACTGACTACTTGCGGTTGCGGGCCTATCCTTTCACGCGCGAAGTGCATGAATTTATCGAGCAGCACGACCGGATTTACGTGGTCGAGCAGAACCGCGATGCGCAGATGCTCAGCCTGCTCAAGCTGGACCTGAAACCGGAACTGACTACGCGGCTGCGGAGCATCAGCCATCTCGACGGGCTGCCGCTCGACGCACGGTCCGTGACCGACGAATTGAGCACCATGGAGGGCAAGTAAGATGGCGACCACGCCTGCTGCAGAACCCAAAACAAACCACATCGGCCTCACCGTAATTGATTACAAGGGCGGCAAGACCACGCTTTGCGCTGGCTGCGGCCACAATGCGATTTCCGAACGCATCATCGAAGCCATGTATGACATGGGCGTGCAGCCGGAGCGCGTGGCGAAACTGAGCGGAATCGGCTGTTCGTCGAAGAGCCCCGCTTACTTCATGAACCGCTCGCACAGCTTTAACTCGGTGCATGGACGCATGCCGTCGGTGGCCACCGGAGCGATGCTAGCCAATCGCAATTTGATTGCGCTGGGCGTGAGCGGAGATGGCGACACGGCGTCGATCGGCATCGGACAGTTCGTTCACCTGATGCGCCGCAATCTTCCGCTCATCTACATCATCGAGGACAACGGCGTATATGGCCTGACCAAAGGCCAGTTCTCGGCCACTGCCGATCTGGGGTCGAAGCTGAAATCGGGAGTGATCAACGACCTGCCGCCGATCGATACCTGCGGGCTGGCCATCGAGCTGGGCGCTACGTTTGTCGGCCGGTCGTTCTCGGGCGATAAGCGGCAGTTGAGCACGCTGCTGAAGGCCGCCATCGCGCACCACGGCACGGTGATGCTTGATGTGGTCTCTCCCTGCGTCACGTTTAACGATCACGAGGGATCGACTAAGTCCTACAAATATGTGAAGGACCACGACGAGGCCTTGCAGGAAATGAGCTTCGTTCCGCACTTCGAAGAGATTGACGTCGAGTACGACCCGGGAACGACGGTCAACGTCACCATGCATGATGGTTCTCATTTGCGGCTGCGAAAGCTGGAAGAAGATTACGATCCCACCGACAGAATCGCTGCCATGACGCGCCTCTCCGAAGCGCACGATAAAGGCGAAGTACTGACGGGACTGTTTTACGTGAATACGAAGTCGCCCAGCTTTCTCGACATGCTGAACATGGTGGATGAGCCGCTGGCTACGCTGCCGGAATCGGTAACGCGGCCGGGCAGGGAAGTGCTGGCTGCGGCGATGGACGAATTGCGGTAAGCGCCCGGGCTTCGGACTTCGGCTGTCGGGCTTCGGGATACCACTTGTCATTCCCAACCGGCTCAGAGGTTAGGAATCTGTTGTTCTCTCGCAAGCAGCAGAAAAGCAGATTCCTCGCTCGCTCTCTCCGCGCGTTGCGCGGCTGCGAGCGGCTCGGAATGACAAGGACTTTAGATAACTGGACGCTGACAGCCACTAAGCCAGCGCATCCTTTGCTGCCAAGTCCGCGGTCTACTTCGGCGCCGTCAAACTTGCGGGCTCAAGCCCCAGACCCGCGCCGTAATATTGTGCGAGGGCATGGCGTTCGTTTTCTGTGAGCAACCCCGCAATAGTGCGCATGGGCATGTTGATGTCGTTGGCGCGGCTCCCGCTGGCGAACGCTTCCAACTGGTTCAGCACATATTCGGCGTTCTGGTTCGCCAGCCACGGAGCGCCAGGACGATAGGCAACCGGACCGTGACAAGCCTGGCACGGCGGTATGCCGCGTTCTCCATCTCCAAAAGAAACCAAACGTGATGCGATGCCGGCATGGCCGGGATCAGGCCGCGACTCCGGAAAGATTCGCTTGTCTCCAGGGTCGGCGAAGGCGGGCAGCTTCGCGAAATACGCGACCACGTCCGCTACGTCTCGGGGCGAAAGCGACTCTGCAATCGGATTCATGTCGCGGGATAGCCGCTTATGAGAACGAAAATCCTCCAACTGCTTCCAGATTGCCAGCCTATCGATGCCTGCGAGGTTCGGCGTGTAACCAACGGCGCTGAAGCCTTCCGCTCCGTGGCAGTGGTTGCAACGCCTGGCGAGTAGCATCCCACGAAAGGCGTCTCCGCTCGAGGCGGCAGCGATCGTTGCCGGCGTCCATTCCACGTAGGAAGGGATGTGATCCGGAAGGTTGTCGCTTGCTAGAACAAGGAGCGAACACGCCACAACGATTGCGCCAACGAGCCTGGCAGACCGGCGCCTATTGCGCTGCACAGCTCCTCCTTTCTTCCGGCTGCAAAACAGGGAACTGTTCGCGGGGGACGACTTTCAACTCGGATCGCATGGCGTAGTGTCCGGCCCCGCAAAACTCGCGGCAAGGCATTTTATATTCGCCCGGATGTGGAAACTGAAGTTGGGCCTCGCTGATGGTGCCGGGCAAGACCTTCACTTTATAGTCAGTGCCATCGAAGGTAAGCGAGTGGACCACGTCGGCGCTGGTGATGCGAAGATGAACCGGAACCCCAGCCGGAACCAGAATGCAATGCGGGATGAACAGGTACTGCTGAGCAATCATTCGCACGGTGACCGAGCCATCTGGATCCTGCTGGGTCCCGAGATTATTCTCAACGAACTCTCCCGCCAGGTGAAGCGACAGAGCATCGACGTGGCGCGAGCCCCTCAGCCAACGCAGTAGCGGGACGTCGATCTGATAGTAGCGGGTGGCTGGGATCAGGGACAGAGCCAGCACGGTCAGCAAGAACGTTCGTAGCTTTCGCCAGTTCACAGTTCGCTCGAGCGGGTAAATTATACCTTCCCCTTAGTGATGCACGGAGCCTGCGCGAAAGCTACAACGATTTCGCAACGCCCCGGCAACTTTCCCAAGTTCACCCGGCGGATACAGCTAGCGGGAAGTCTCGAGTTCCTTCAGCACGGCGCTGCAACGTTCGCAGACTGTGGGATAGGTTTTGTCCTCGCCAACGTGGACGGAGTAATTCCAGCAGCGTTCGCACTTGGCTCCATCCGCCTTCTTCACCTCGACGCGGACCTGTCCGGTTCCGTTGCCCGAGCCTTGGACAAGCGTCACGGCGGAGACGATGAAGAGGTAGCGAAGCTCGCCGGCGTGGCGAGCCAGCACTGAATACACAGTGTCGGGCGCACTCAAGATGACCTGGGCCTCGAGGCCGGTGCCGATGAGCTTGTTGTTGCGGGCTTCTTCGAGCACCTTGAGAACCTCGTCGCGCACCGAACGCAGGGTGGTCCAATCCTCGTCAGACCTGGAATCAGCTTCCGGGGCGATCTCGCGCGGAGTCGGGAATAGCGCCAGGTGCACGCTTTCCTCGCGTTGCGTGGCTTTCGGCAGGTATTGCCAAACTTCTTCCGAGGTGAAGCTCATGATGGGGGCGAGCAAGCGCACCAGAGCCTCTCCGATGCGCCAGATTGCGGTCTGCGCGCTGCGGCGGGCCTGCGACTTGGGCGCGGAAATGTATAGCCGGTCTTTCAGCACATCGAAATAGAAGGCGCTCAGGTCGACGATGCAGAAATGGTTCAAACGGTGATAGATCTTGTGGAAGGCAAAGTCGTTGTACGAGTTCTTCACGTCCGTAGCAAAGGACGAGGTCTGGCGCAGCATGTACTGGTCGAGCGCTTCCATCTTTTCGAAAGGAACGGCGTCCGTCTGGGGATCGAAGTCACCGAGGTTCCCGAGAATGTAGCGGAAGGTGTTGCGAATCTTGCGGTAATTTTCCGCCACGCGCTGCATCAAGGCTTCGGAGCCGACCACGTCTTCGCGAAAATCAACTGATGCGACCCAGAGGCGCACCACTTCCGCGCCCATGCGATCGGCGATATCGACCGGGTCCACGTCGTTGCCGCGCGACTTCGACATGGCCTGCCCTTTTTCATCGAGCGTCCACCCCGGCGTGACGACGCCTTTGTAAGGCGGCGTTCCGTGCGTGCCCATGGCGCACAGGAGAGACGACTGGAACCAGCCGCGGTATTGGTCGCCGCCTTCGAGATAAAGATCGGACGGCCAGGGATATGTGGGCTCGTCGGCGATTAGTGCGAGATAGCTCGCTCCAGATTCCAGCCACACGTCGAAGATGTCGGTTTCTTTCTCGAACCTGGTGCTGCCGCAGTGTGGACACTTCGTTCCAGCGGGAAGGATCGTATCTGATTCGGACGTGAACCAGGCGTCAGCGCCGGAGCGCGCAAAAAGCTCGACGACTTTGCGATTGATGGCGTGATCGTTGAGCGGCTTGCCGCAGCTCTCGCAAAGGAAAACCGCGATGGGAACGCCCCACACCCGCTGCCGCGAGATGCACCAGTCGGGGCGCGTGGCGATCATGTTCGAAAGGCGCTCCTCGCCCCAGGCGGGATCCCATTTCACGTGTTTGATTTCTTCGAGGGTGCGGGTGCGCAGAGTGTCATCTTTCGCTTTCCCACCCGGCATCGGGGTTTCCATGGAGATGAACCACTGCTCGGTGGCGCGGAAGATGACCGGGTTATGGCAGCGCCAGCAGTGCGGATACGAGTGCTCGGTCTTTTCCGCGTGCAGCAGAGCGCCGCGTCTCTTGAGCAGGTCGATGATCGGCTGATTCGCTTCCCAGACGCGCTTGCCGGTGTACTCCGGCAGGCCGTTGCGCAGGATTCCTTTTTCGTCGACATTGCTGGTCGCGTCAAGACCGTATTTCACGCCGGTGATGAAATCCTCTGCGCCGTGGGAAGGCGCGGTGTGGACAACGCCGGTTCCCGTGTCCATGGTGACGTACTCGGCCAGCACGCCGAGGATCTTGCGGTCGAGAAACGGGTGCTGGAAGTTCAGGTGCTCGAGTTTGCGGCCGGGGAAATGGGCGAGTTCGCGCGGATCTGAAAGATCGCATTTCTCCGCAACGTCTTTCGCCAGCTTCGAGGCAACGATGTAGACCTCGCCAGCGGACTCGAGCGCGACATACTCTTCATCGGGATGAAAGGCTACGGCCATGGACGCAGGCAAAGTCCAAGGGGTGGTGGTCCAGATGATGGTGGAAACTTTTTTCCCGGCGAGCGCTCCATCAATCTTCGCGGGATCATCAAGCAACGCGTACTTAACCCACACCGTGGGGCTGGTATGGTTTTCGTACTCGACCTCGGCCTCGGCGAGTGCAGTTTCATCGTGCATGCACCAATAGACGGCGCGCAGGCCTTTGTAGACGAAGCCGTGTTCGTAGAAGGAGAAAAATGTCGACAGGACGACTGACTCATACTGCGGGTTCATGGTGGCGTAAGGCCGGTCGAAGCGGCCGAAGACGCCGATGCGCTTGAACTGCTGGCGCTGCAGGTCGAGAAATTTCTGCGCGTACTTGCGGCATTCCGCGCGCACGTCGATAGGACGCATCTGCAGCTTTTTGCCGCCGAGTTCCTTATCTACCTTGATCTCGATGGGCAGGCCGTGGCAATCCCAACCGGGCACGTAAGGCGCATCAAATCCCGCCATGTTCTTGGACTTGACGATGAAATCTTTCAGGCACTTATTCAGCGCCGTGCCCATGTGGATCGGTCCGCTGGTGTAAGGCGGGCCGTCGTGCAGAATGTAGGCGCCTTTATCCGATCCTTTGCGGGCCTCGCGGATGCGCTCATAGATTCGCATTTCCTCCCAGCGGGCCAGCATTTTCGGCTCGTTCTGGGGCAGGTTGGCCTTCATGGGGAAGGCGGTTTTAGGCAGGTTAATGGTAGCTTTCAGGTCGAACGGCACTCGGTTGGACTCTCCCAAATGATTGAATCTTTTCATTATAGGGAGCGGGGCCGGGAACGTCCATGCGCGCCGGGATCGCAATCGTGGCAGGACGAAGAACCGGGGGAACCAGTCTGTTTACCGGTAGGGACGGAAGACAGTGCATTCCCCACCGGAACTTGAAATACACTTCGTAAAGAGCCAGAGAAGGGGTACAATTTCAGGTACAAGCCAAGGTTCGGGAGCTTGACGCCACTTGTGGGTGCGGCCCGACCCGACTATGGAAACAAGAGAAGAAAAATAGAGGCAACTCGTTGGAAAGACGGCTCATCTGTGTAGGTGGGACGTCTCCACCAAGATAGTTCGCTCAGGAAAGCTTGTTCACTAACCCACAGGGAACACCGAACCCGGGAACAATGGCATCTACTGAAGTCAATCCGAACGTCGCTCCGAAAACTGCTGACGAGCCGGAGCTTCATCTCCTGCTGGCCCCCGACACTTTTGAGCCCCTGTATAAGTCGCTTTTCCGTGGCCTGGACGAATTCTTCTTTCCTAAGAAACTTCCGCCGCTCAAGCTGGAATCGAAGCCCATTCCGGTAAAGGATATCTGGGGCTTTTACAACTATAAAAAGAATGGCGCTCTGGGTTCCACGATGGCTCATGTGGTGGTGATTGCGTTGATCATCGGCGGCACTATTTTCGTGCGCAGCCTCCAGCCCAAGGCCGAAGCCAAACCGCAAGTCGAAACCAAGTTGATCGATCCCGGCGATTACACGCTGAAGCCCGCCAAGACGCAGGCTGGTGGCGGTGGTGGCGGAGGCGACCGCGATGTGCTGAAGGCGTCGCAGGGGAAGCTGCCTAAGTTCTCGATGAAGCCGCAGATTACGCCGCCAGCCGCAGTGATCCGAAATTTGGATCCAAAGTTGGCGGTTGAGCCCACCGTGATGGTGCCGCCCGATATTAAAGTAACCGCGATGAATAACATGCCGAACCTTGGCGACCCGAAATCCACGGCTGTGATCCCGTCGAACGGCACGGGAGGCGGCAGCGGTATCGGCTCCGGTGAGGGCGGTGGCGTTGGTTCAGGGAACGGACGTGGCGTAGGGCCGGGCGAGGGGATGGGCATGGGTGGCGGCGTTTACCGCGCAGGCCGGGGAGTGACTCCTCCGCGACCGATCTTCTCGCCGGATCCCGAGTTCTCCGAGGAAGCTCGCAAGGCCAAGTATCAAGGTGTTTGCACTCTGATGATTGTGGTTGATACCGACGGCCGCCCCACCCAACTTCGCGTGGTGAACTCTCTGGGCATGGGATTAGACGAAAAGGCTCTTGAGACGGTCAAGACCTGGCGCTTCGAGCCTGGGATGAAAGACGGCCACCCTGTGAAGGTCGAGATGGCCGTGGAAGTCGATTTTCATTTGTACTGAGACGCTGAGCTTTCAGTTCTCAATTCCCAACGAAAACCTATTCCTTTCTCAACACCGCAAAGTGCAGCAGCACGCGCTGGCTGAAACCCAGCCTCTCGTACAGCTCAATCGCCCGCACATTGTCGCCCCGAACATGTAGAACCGGAGTTTCCCCGCGGCTGCAGATGCGCCGCATCACCTCAGCCATAAGGATTCGCGCGTAACCGTGGCCCGTGTGTTCAGGGTGCGTGCAGACCGCGCTCACTTCGGTATAGCCGGGAATCTTCAGCCGCTCGCCCGTCATGGCAACCAGCTTTCCGTCGCGGCGAACCCCCAGGTAAGTGCCCAATTGGTGCGTGCGTTTGCCGAACGGGCCGGGCTTGGTGAGCGCCGTAAGCTCCATCATGTCGGGCGAGTCGGCATCGCTAAGATCAACGATTTCTGGATCAGAAGAAAGCTGTCGGGTCGGGACGCTGGCTCCCTCGTAAACCATCTCCGGCATCGGAGCACCGGCAACAAAATTCCAGCCGGCCTGCGGCTGGTAAGGCGCTTCCAGAAACAATCCGATCGTCTCACCCGGGCTCACCAATCCGGCGAGCGATTCATAGCCCTCCGGCGTGGGCGCACGAAACGCGGCCAGCGGCGAGACCTCCGGCACAAACCTGCGCGCCTGGTCGAAGGACTCAGCGAACTCAGCCTGCCGCGTGGTCAGTGCCTTCCAGATGATGTTATCGAGGGGATGCATTTGCCGTCCGCCTGACATCCTGATTGGAGCGATCGAAGACTCGCTGGGACACAGTAATTCTGAAATGCGGGATTGCGCTATCCGAACCTTGCGGACAAAGACAAATCGTGTGCTCTTGTTTATTCCTTCAAGTCCACATGCTGAACATCCTCAATCGCGTGCCCGAGGAAGCGCTCGCCCAGGCGCCGGAATTTCTCCACCGAATCGGTAGCGAAGAACTTCAGGCGCGGAAGCTTTCGGCGTTCTTCATGGACGGCGCGGGTCAGCGGGAGGAGCCGCTCCAGAAGGTCGGCGACGGCCCGAGCCGTAGATTCGGCGGAATCGACGATGCTCACATGCGGCGGCGCCACGCGATGCAGAAGCGGCTTGAGCAGCGGGTAGTGCGTGCAGCCAAGAACCAAAGCGTCCGCGTCGTGAAAGCCATCCGCAAAGCCTTCCTCCAGATAAATGCGCGCGACCTGCTCGGTGACGGGATGCTCGATCCATCCCTCTTCGACCAGCGGAACCAGCAACGGACAAGCCTTTTCCCGCGCCTCGAGCCCCCGCGCCTCAAGAGCCTTGCGGTAAGCGTGGCTGCTGACGGTGGCCTCGGTACCCATGACAACGACTTTCCGGTTCTTGCTGACCGAAGCGGCAGCCTCGGCCCCGGGCTCGACCACCCCTACGACGGGAACATGGGCTGCCTCCGTAATGCGGTCGAGAGCGAGTGCAGTTGCCGTGTTGCACGCGATCACCAGCAACTGGGCTCCGTGAGCCTCAAGGTAGTGGGCGGCTTCCACGGCATAACGCGCCACGGTTTCGACCGACTTCGAGCCGTAGGGCAGGCGGGCGGTATCGCCGAAGTAGAGGTAATCGGCGTCAGGAATAAGTTCAAGTAAAGCTTTAAGGACCGTAAGGCCGCCGACGCCGGAATCAAATACGCCGATGGTGGGACGACGCTGGGTCATGGTGCGATAGAACCGCACTCCGATCATAGCAGCGCGGAAGAATGGGAACGACATTCAGGGATGACCATCGATGTTCCTCGGAGGGAGCTAGGAACGCTAGGTAGCTGTCGAGCGGGAAACCGCAGTTCCTTCGAACTCAGAACTTCTTCCGCAGCATACCCCCGGCGGAATCGGCGCCCCATGAGGGCAAGTACGAGGATGTCCAAGGAAAGTACAAATCTTGTCGGTCGCTTCCAGCGAAAGGATGTGCTCGAACTTGCAGGCCTGCTGCTCGATTTCCGATTCGCTGTCCATGGCCAGGCTGTCGGTAAAAAGCCTTTCGGCGAGGCGATGGCGGCGAATGATGCTGCCGGCCCGTTCGCGCCCGCGGGGCGTGAGTTCGACGACCAAAGTACCATCGCCGATCGAAGCAGCCACAGGTTTGAGTGCATCGTGGCAGGGATTCACGAACGGCTTGTGATCGTGAGGATGAGGCGGATGAGGCGCCGAGAGCACAAATCCCATCTGAATCATTTTCTCAATCGCCAGACTCACGGGCAGCGCACCGTGCACTTCCATGCGCTCGACTTCCGCGATCTCACCGTGCTCGGCCAGCACCCATAATTCTTCGAGCACCTCATCGAACTGCTCTTCGTCGGCCATGGCAAAAACTTCCTGCGACTCGATCTTGCCGTGATGGAACTCGATGCGCCGGTCGGCCAGACGTGCCACCACGGGATCGTGCGTGACCATCACGATCGTCCGGCCTTGCTGGTGAAACTCGCGCAGCAGCCGCAGTACAATCTCTTCATTGACGGCGTCGAGGTTGCCGGTAGGCTCATCCGCCAGAATAATCTTCGGATCATTGATCAGCGCCCGCGCGATACACACCCGCTGTTGTTCGCCGCCGGAAAGCTGCGACGGCAAGTGATGGGCCCGGTCGCCCAGCCCGACTCGCGTCAGGGCTTCAATCGCCTCTTTCTCATCGGTCATGCTGTGAAAGTACTGCGCCAGCATGACGTTCTCGACGGCGGTAAGGAAGGGAATGAGATGAAACTGCTGGAAAATAAATCCAATCTTCTCGGCGCGCACTCGATTCAACTCCGCCGAAGACATCCTGGCCACGTTCTGACCATCGAGCCAGATTTCACCGGACGTTGCGCGATCGAGGCAGCCGATCAGATTCACCAGCGTCGATTTTCCCGACCCCGATGGGCCCATGATGGAGAGCCATTCCCCCCGCGCCACGTGCAAAGAGATGTCATCGAGCGCATGAATCGCGCTGTTCTGCTCTCCCTTCCCGTGCTCATTCCCCGCGGCCTTGGCGGGATAGAGCTTAATCACATTCTTGATCTCAATCATGTCACTCTCCCCGCAGGATGACCGCCGGCTGCACCCGGCGCAACAGCCAGATCGGGAGAACTGCCGAAAGCAACGTCACCACTATGCTACCAGCCAGAACAAAGGGCAGCACACCGAAACGGGGCGTCACGGAAGCATGGAAGTTAACCCGCCCGATCCACGCCGCGATGCCGATGCCCACAACAAATCCGATCAGAGCGCCGCTCGCGCCCAGAGCCGCTGCCTCCGCAGCGAAAAAGCCATTCAGCAACCGGTCGGACGCACCCAGCGCCTTCATGATGGCAAAGTCGCGCCGACGGTCGAAAACCCATCCCATCAAGGTAGAGAGGACACACAAAGCAGCCGTCAGAATAATCAGCGCAGCTGCGGCGAGCAGCGTGGCTCGAGTCTTGCCCAGAACACGCGCTTCGCCTTCCATGATTTGCCGCACCGGACGTACCTCGGCAGCCGGAACCGCCTGCTCGAGTTGGCGCATGATGCCGGAGATTTCCTGCGGCGAACCGCTGGCAGCGACCTCGATGGTCGAAGGCTGCACACCGGTCCAGGAAATGAAATCCGCCAGCGAAACATAAACGCGGCTGTCTTCGGCAGCGCCGGTCCGCACCGTACCAGCAGTCGTGAGGTGAATGGTGTGTCCCTGAAAGGTAAGGTCGAAGGGCTGATTCTTCGGCGATACGACCGAAAGAGCGCGCACGCCGACCAGCGCCTGTTGGGGCGCAGAAGGCCACGCACTCACCGACCACCAGCGATCGAGTTGCCGAACTCGCTCGAAATCCGTACCAGCAACGACGACTGGACGTCCATCGCTGGTTCGCGCCACGACCAGGGCAAACGAAGCAGCCACACCGCGGCCAGCGACAACGGATTCCACATGCGCGAGCGCGTCCGCGGGAAGGGAAGCGCCATCCTTTCCGACGAGGACGATGTTCGCTCCATAGTTTCGGAATTCGCGCCGCAATTTGGCCTGCACATCAACGTAAAGATTCAGCATCGCCGTGGTAACGCCAGCGGCCACGACCATGGCAAACAGCGCCGAAAGCGCACGTCCGCGGCGAAGCACGGCAGCCCGCACCAGCATCCGAAGAAACATGGAAGTGTGCGGCGCCTGCGCGCGGCTGGCGGCTACGCCCTGCGCCGAATGCGAGAGGCTCATAGTTCACCTCGCAAGGCGAACACCGGGTCGAGCCTAACTGCTTTGCGAATGGCGGCGGCGCTTCCCGCGAACGTAACCACCACCGCGATCGACAGAATCACGGGCAGAAGCACCGGCGGAATCGTAATCTGCGAATCAAAAATGGACCGGCCGATTTGATGCGCGAGCAATCCACCGGCAACAAAGCCCACCAAGCCGCCGAGCAAAGCCAGCAGCGTCGCTTCCGCAAAGAAGACCGAGGCAATCGCCAGCTTTCCCGCGCCCAGAGCCTTCATCAGACCCACTTCCGCACGCCGCTCAAAAATCGCCGTAGCCATAGCCGCAGAAACTGCCAACGCAGAAGCAAACAGCGCCGCCAGCGTGATCAGAAAGATCAGACCCTCGATGCGCGTCAACACCGCACCTTCGTTCTGCGCAACTTGTCGAATCTGTTCGGCATGTGAGTGGGGAATCGCTTCCTGCAGCTGAAACGCAATCGACTGCGGATACGGCGAACAGTACCACCGGTCATAAACCGGCCCAGACATGCTCTTGGGGTCGCGGCGCGCCAGAGCGTCCTCGGGCTTGGTGAGCGCACTGACGTAGACGCGGCGAACCGCACCCGGTTTGCCCAGGATCTCCTGAGCCACCGCAATCGGCGCGACGATTTGATCGTCTTCACCGCCTCCGGTGGAAAGAATTCCGCTGACGTGCAACTGGCGGCCTGAGACGGTAAGCTCGTCACCAGCCTTTGCCGAAAGCCGCGCCGCCAGCCGCTCTCCGAGCAGTACATTGCGCGAATTGTCATCGGGCCACGCGCCCGAAACCTTCCACCAGGGATGCGTCGATCGCACCCCGGTCGTGAACTCTTCCTTGCCATAAGAAACTTGTTTGGCGAAGTAAGTTCCGAGCAACGTGAGATTTTCGGTGCCGCCGTCGCGCTGCAGCGCAACATTCACCGGCAACATCGGCGCAAACCCGGTGATGTTGTTATGCCAGAAAGTTCCCTTGATCTTCGGCAGGTCGGCTTCGTTCAGAAACGCGCCATCGCTCGGAGGCTTAAGGTTCACGCCGCCGATCTCCACATCCAGCGTGTCTTCTTCGGGAGTGACTAACAGGTTGGCGCCGATGGTGCGCAGCTCGCGATTAATTTTGTCACCGATGTCGGTGGCCACCGCAATCATCGCCGTCGCCACAGTCACACCCAGTGTGATGGCTGCGCCCGCCAGCAATTTGCGCCGCTTCTGGCGACGGAAGGATTCGTAGACGAGCCGGGCGAACATCCTCTACTGCTTCTCGAACATGCGGCTACCCGCCGCAATGTCCGCCTCTTGAATAATCACGGAGTCAGCAGTCTGCGTCGCCTTGAGCGGCACCGGATTGCATCCGCCCTTCGCGCCCACCGACTGCGGATTGATCGGCGCGGCGCAGTTCTTGCAAACCACCAGGTTGCCCGACTTGTAGAAACCAACCGCGCCGCAGATTTCGCAGGCATCGAAAACCGTAGCGACCTTGCCGTCGGGCTTCTGATAGAGCCAGAACCGGATCTCCGTGCCATTCTCCTGCGCCTGGTAGCGGTGCAGGTCGCCATCCGAAACCTGTGCCAGCGGAATCTTCACCTGTCCGTTCGTGAAGCTAACTTCGGTAGCCGGCGACAGAGCGCTCACGCTCTTGGCATAGATAAACTCCGCCGTGACCAACGCGATGAAGAGGAAGGAAAAGCCGTACACCGAAGCCATCCACAAGCGTTCTTTGCGAGCGTCCAGGCGGCCTTGCGCCGCTCCGCCGCCGAAGCGGGTTCGGGAGCGGGCTGTCGACGCTTGGCATCGAATAAAACCATCAGCGCCGCGAGCGCGATAATCGTGACGAAGAAGAAAAAATCGTTGCGCACGATGGGCCCGATGATGGCCATCTCGCGCTTCGAGGAAGCAATCACGCCGCTCTCCGACAGCTCGTGCAAACCCGCCACGACCAACTGCAGGGCCACCAAAAACAGGATCGCTGTCGTCACCCGGAAAAACTTCTGCAGGTTAATCCGCACGCTACCCTTCACAAACATTACGCCGAAAGCAACCGCCGCCAACACGCCCAGCAACGTGCCCAGAAAGCTCATCAGCTCCGTCGAGTTCAGCGAGACGGCAGAAAGGATCAGCACCGTCTCAGCGCCTTCGCGCAGCACCATCAGAAACACAAAAAAGAACAGGCCTACCCAGGCATCGTTACCGGCAAGCAGGCCAACCTTGCCCTCAATCTGGCCTTTCAGCTTGCGCCCTGTCTTCATCATGAAAATAATCATGGTGACGACGAAGAAGGCGGCGACCAGCATGACCCAGCCTTCGAACACGTCTTCATTCCAGTTCAGCCGGGAAATCACGATCGCCACGCCGATGCTGCCGAGGAAAGCAGCGCCCAACGCGGCGTAAACAGTCTTGCGCAGATCATTCCGGCCAATCTTGGCCAGATAAGCCAGCGTAATGCCGACGATCAGGGCAGCCTCAACCCCTTCGCGCAGCGTGATGATGAACGCCTGAAGCATTTATAAGTGACCTGAGTTTCTCGAAACTATTCTACAAATGATCTTGAAAATGAATTTCAATTTCAACTTCAAGGATATGCCGCCAGCGACGGGCCCGTCAATCCGCGGCGTCACAAACGAGCGTGATCTGCATCACACGGGGAAATCGCGGGATTAAACGGAGACCACGGCACGGTCGGCCGGTGTAGTCAAGACATCCAGGAGCCGTTTGCGAGAGAATTCACTCATATCCGCTTTAAGAACGCTTCAGCATCATCCAGCCGCGGGAACAGTTTCTCCTCCGCCTGAAACTCCGCCGAATGCACGCAGCGCCGGCTCCCGCGCAGCCTGACGGGATGCTTCAGATGCAGCATCTCGTGGTAGACGATGTACTCGACCGCGTAGCGGGGCACAGAAGCCTGGTCAAAGATGCGGCTGATGACAATCGCATTGTGCGCGGGATCATAGTGCCCGAGAATGCGTCGGGTCTTCGTGGGGCTCCAGCTCATGCGCGGACGCCCCAGCAGTCCGTGAAAGAAGCGCCGGTTCAGATCCTCAAACACAGCGTCCAGATCGTAGACGTGGCCTTGAGGAGAACGCAGCAGCTTGCGCCCGCGCATCTGCCGCACCAGATGGGCCTTACTCACAACTTCGTGGCTGGCCACATATTTTCGATAGCGAGCCGCGTGGCCCCGGTCGATCGGCTTGCGGTACATCTTCGCCAGCAAAATGTGGGCAATGGCCCGTACCACGGCATCCGGCGCACCTTCCAGCAGATCGGAGAGCCTCACCAGAAGTCTGCCTTCGCGCAAACGAATTGTATTGTTGACATTCGCGAAAGCAAAAAACTCAATCTTCAGCTCAGGCGTCACAGCACTGGGCCGCAACTGCCGGTGTTCCTCATGAAAGATTTCGAGCAGTCCCTCACGCACGGTGAGGCCAGATTAGCACGAGATGATTAGCACGACGACGTTCACTCAGACTTGTCAGCGGCGGACTTCGAGGCAAACTTCTTCTTGTGCTTAGCCGCGTCTTCCTGGTCGGCCAGCAGCTTGCGATGGTCTTCCGCCGAACCATCCAGCGTGTCGAGGGCTTCGGTCAAAGCGAATTCGTACTGCTTGGCTTCCTCCGCGGAAACACCGGCCGCGTCTCTCAGCGCCAGCAGCTTGGCCTGGAACTCAGTGTCGGCGTCGATGATCATCTTCAAGGGTTTGCGAATATCATTCTTGCGATCGACATAAGTGTCGATGTTGTCGTTCAGTTCGTCATAGATCAGCAGGAAGTCATCCAGCTTGTCATGCGTTTGCTGCGGCCGGTCCTTCGTCTTGGGATCGCTGCGCATCTGCTCCAGACCGACCAGGCGCGCCCGGGCAAACTTTACGTAAAGAGAAAGCCGTTGCTGAGGCTCCCAACTGGCGTCGCGGATCTGGTCAATCTCCGGCTGGGTAAAGGGATCCCGGTGACGCTGGGCCGGAGCCAGCGCCGCCATCATCAGGAACAACCCCAAACCAGCGCAAACTCGAAATCGGCAGATTCTCATTTCTTCTTGTCAACTTTCGGAAACATAGCCACCAGAAGATCGTCCCGAATCTTCTGCAGGCGGTCAATCGTGTTCTGTATCTGCGACTGGTCCTCGTGGGAGACGGCGTGACTCATGTCATTGAGCTTGCGCACCATCTTGCGAATCGCGATCTCGCTCTGCTTTTCATGCTTACGCGACTGAATCGCATAGTCGCGAGCCAACTCGGAATACGCGACCACGTCGGCCAGTGCCGCCCGTGCTTTCTCGCTGTCGCCGGCAATATACAACCGGTCCGCATCACCGAGTTGGCGCTCAGATATTTGAATACACAGCGCGGGGCGATCGCCGACAGACGCATTCGCCACGCGCTCCTTCAGTTCTTCGACCGAAGGTTCCGAGCGGCCGCGCAGCAGGGAAGGCGCGACCAGCGCGGATAATGCTATGCCTGCCGCTACCGCCAGCCAGAATCGTGAATGTCCCGTCCCCAACAACATTGGCTTCCCACAGGCTATCTCTTCGGCTCGATGGCAATCAGCCGATGTTTCGCCTGCCACTCCTGATCAGGATACTTCCCCCCGGCGTTGTTAAGGAAGAGGTGATAGTTGGCGGCAGCTTTCTTAAAGTCCCGCAGGTGATCGTAGGCCGAGGCTCGCATGAAATATGTCATCGGAGTCTCCGGCAGCAGTTTGGCTCGGGCATCCAGCGCACGAATGATGACTGGGTAATCCTTGTTGTCGTTGGCCGCAAATGCAAGATCGTAATATGCGCCTCCGAAGTTGGGCTTCAGCGTCACTGACGTGACGAACTCCCGCTGGGCTTCCGGCGATTTCTTCTGCCACAACAGAGCCTTGCCCAGCCCATCATGCAACTCCGCCTCGTTGGGGTGCGCAACCAGCAGTGCGCGGTAGGCCGCCTCGGCCAGGTCATTTTTTCCAGCGGCCAGGTACACGTCCGCAAGATCGCGCTGCGCCGCATCGTCACCCGGCGCCAGCTTCAGTCCGGCCTGCAGTTCCGCGATGGCGGCGTCGGTCTTGCCCTCGGCCGCGAGCACGCGCCCCAACTGGATGTGCACCGCAGCCGAATCCCCATTTGCCGCCAACAGCTTTCGCAAATATTCTTCCGCTTCAGGAAAGCGGCGCCCGCGCATGTAGATGTTGGCCAAACCCATGACCGCATCTGTCGACCGCGAGTCGAGTGCCAGCGCCTGTTTGTATTCCTGCTCAGCCGCAGCGTACTTGTTTTCCTGTTCGAGAAGTTGCCCCGCGGAAAGATGCGGCTCAGCCTCTTTCGGTTGCAGCGCTGCCGCGCGCTGGTATGCCGCGAGCGCCTCCTCAGGTTTCGACTTTTCGATCGTCTCCCCCAGTGAAAGCCAGGCCCGGTATTGACCTTCGGCCACGTGCGCGGTGGGTTTCAACTGAGTCGCCGCCCGCAGAAATTGCTCCGCCTCAGGTTGCCCGGTCTTGGCCAGTTGCAGCCCAAGATTCAGGTTCGATTCAAAAACGTCCGGCTTAGCCGCTACCGATTTGCGGTAAGCCGCAATCGAGTCGTCCAACCTGCCCAGCTCATTTTCCACGAAAGCCAAGATCGAACCATCCCACGTAGCTCGCAGGCTGGCGATCGAGCAATTTCCGAAGCAAAGGTTCAGCGGCAGCGTAATCCCGTTTTTCAATCGCACTTTCCGCCTCGGTAAGCTCGGCAGGTTGAGCCGGAGAATCTTCATCCTCCACCTGAATGTGATGCACCGACCGGTGGCCCTGCGGTTTTGATGAAGACTGTGACGAGACGTGACGACGATTGCGATGGAGACTGTGATGGATCCTGTCCCGAAGGCGCGCTGGCATCCTGTGCGCACCGAGCACAAGCCCGCCGTCAACATCAACAGGCAGCCCGCAAAAACTCTACTTGCTCCCATTGGACCGCGCCGCTCCATGTACCATTGCCCGCGCTATTCCCGTTCAGCACTCGAGCCAGATATTTGCCGGTATAAGAGCCCGGGCACCTTCGCGATCGCCTCTGGCGGACCCACTCCCACAATCTTCCCGCCGCGCGCTCCACCCTCCGGCCCCAGGTCGATCACCCAGTCCGCAGTCTTGATCACTTCCAGATTGTGTTCGATCACCAGGATCGATCCCCCTGCATCAATAAGACGGCGGAAGGCCGCCAATAGTTTGCTGACATCATCGAAATGCAGCCCGGTCGTGGGCTCATCAAAAATATAAAGCACACGCCGCCGTCGCGCTCTTTCTTCCGGCCGCGCCGCCGCCGGCCGCCCAATCTCGCGACCCGCGGGCTGCAGATGCGCCGCCAGCTTCATGCGCTGCGCCTCTCCTCCCGACAAAGTTGTCGCCGATTGCCCCAGCCGCAAATATCCCAAACCAACTTCTTCGAGCACGCGCAGCTTGTCTGTCAGCTTAGGCACTTCGGCAAAAAACTTGAGCGCCTCTTTCACCGTGAGGTTCAACACTTCGTGAATATTCTTTCCGCGGTAGCGCACGTCGAGCACCTGCGACTTATAGCGAGTCCCTTTGCACTCTTCGCAGATGAGTTCAACGTCGGCGAGAAACTGCATCTCCACCGTAACCGTGCCATCGCCCTGGCAAGTCTCGCAGCGCCCACCAGGAATGTTGAAAGAAAAATGCCCTGAGGCGAAGCCGCGCTTCTTCGCCTCAGGCAGCGAGGCAAAAAGTTCGCGGATGGCGTCAAACGCCTTGATGTAAGTCACCGGATTCGATCGCGGCGTCCGCCCGATCGGGAGATTGATCCACCAGCACCACTTCGTCAATGAACTGATCGCCCTCCAGACTTTCCCATGTCGCTGCGCCGCGCGCCGCTCCCAGGCTCTGCTGCTTCTTGGCTTCCCCCAGCGCCTGATAAAGAACCTGATGCAGCAACGTCGATTTCCCCGACCCCGAGACTCCCGTGATCGCGACCAGCATTCCCAGCGGAATGCAAATGTCCACACCCTTCAGATTGTTTGCCCGCACTCCTTTGATCCTGATTTGCTGCACGCCAGGCTGGCGGCGCACGGCCGGTATCTGAATGCGCAAATCTTCCGCCAGATAACGCCCGGTTAGCGATGCGGGATTCCGCAAAATCTCTTCATACGTTCCCGCAGCCACCAGCTCTGCCCCCGTTTTCCCCAGCTCCCGGACCGAGATCAAGAATCCGATCGGCCGTCCGCATAATGTCCGGATCGTGCTCCACCACCAGAATCGTATTCCCCAAATCGCGCAGGTCTTGCAAGATCTTGATCAATCGGTGCGTGTCGCGGCTGTGCAGCCCGATCGAAGGCTCATCCAGCACGTAGAGCGTCCCCACCAGCCGCGATCCCAGCGAAGTAGCGAGTTGAATGCGTTGCGCTTCACCCCCAGAGAGCGTAGACGAGAGCCGGTCGAGCGTCAGATATTCCAGGCCCACATCGTTGAGAAAGCGCAGCCGCTCGCGAATCTCCTGCAGCAACCGCTCCGCAATGTCGGCTTCTTCCGGGCTCAACTGAACCCCAGCAAAGAATTTGGCCGCATCCTCCACCGTCATCGCGCAAACGTCACAAATGTTTTTCCCGTTGATCTTCACCTGCCGCGCTTCCAGCCGCAGCCGCGTCCCCCGGCAATCGGGACAAGTTGAATATCCGCGATAGCGGCTCAAAAACACTCGAATGTGCAGCTTGTACTTCTTCCGCTCCAGATACTGAAAGAATCCGCGCACGCCCAGGAATTTTCCATCCCCGGCAAGAACGAGTTCTCGTTCCGCCTCGCCAAGCGCCGCCCAGGGCACATCCAGGGGAATGCCTTCCTGTTTGGCAAACCGCTTCATGTCCGTAAACACGGGCCGGTACTTGGGTTTGTTCCAGGGATCAACCGCACCTTCGCCCAACGATTTCGTTTTGTCAGGAATGACCAGGTCGAGATCGAAGTCGATCGTGTTCCCAAACCCCTGGCACCGCGGGCAAGCGCCGTAAGGATTGTTAAAAGAAAACAGCCGCGGCTCTGGCTCTTCATAACGCAGATTGCAACTCTTGCATTCGAAGCGCTGCGCAAACCGCAACTGCCGTGCCGGCTGATCGTCACGCGGAGGCAGATCGAAAATAACTTCGCCTGCTTCGCGGTACGCCGTCTCGACCGCATCCACGATGCGCGATCGCGACTCTGCCGAGATCGTAAGCCGGTCAACCAGCATAAACACTGGCTGGTCAAAGCGAATGTCCAGCAACGATTCCGGGGTCGAAAACTCAAACACCTGCCCCGCCTGATACAGCCGATTAAAGCCCGCCTTGCGCAACTCGAACAGCCGAGTCCTCACCTGATCCGTAAGTCCCGAGTCCGCCGCCACAGCTTTCTTGGCCGACTTGCGTCCGCGCGCGGCCTTCTTTTCCGCTTGCTGCGTCGCAGCCACGGCAGGCTGCAAAGGAAACACCACCTGCACGCGAGTTCCGGGATCCAGCGCTAACACCGCGTCCGCGATTTCGTCGACGGTATCTTTCTTCACTTCGCGGCCGCAGTTCACACAATAAGTCCGCCCAATGCGGGCAAACAGCAACCGCAAGTAGTCATAAATTTCGGTCGCCGTCGCCACGGTTGATCGCGGATTCCGCGTCGTGTTCTTCTGCCGGATCGCCACGGCGGGCGCGATGCCATCAATCGAATCCACGTCCGGCTTCTCGATGCGCTCCAGAAACTGCCGCGCATAAGCCGAGAGCGACTCCACGTACCGCCGCTGCCCCTCAGCATAAATAGTGTCAAATGCGAGCGAAGACTTGCCCGAACCCGAGACCCCAGTGACCACGGTCAGGGTGTTATGCGCCACTTCAAAATCAATGTTCTTGAGATTATGAACGCGCGCGCCGCGAACAATAATGCTTTCCGTGGGTAGTAAGTCAGACATCAAGGTAAAAGGTCCGGCAACAGACTCTATTCCCACCGAGAGTGTTCCCGGCGTCTTCAGCGAGCCCTGCCGAATCTTTTATTATAAATCAGAGCGTCGAGTGCGGAAGTACTGGCCAGCGGAACAGGAAAACAGCCACGGCGCAGTGACCAGGAAAGAAAACCTCACATCGAAACCAGATCCGCAAACACAAACTGATCCTGCACGATCGTCTCGCCCACCGAAACCGGCACAACCGCATTCAGCATCGGTCCGGCATAAACAAACGAATGAAACTCTCCGCGTTCGCCGCAAGGGTCAACTCCCTCCGGCAGGGCTGCGAGAAGCTCTTCATCAAACTCGCGGCCAGCAAACGACCGGTCAAGTTTTCCCGTGTCGATGCAAGTCAACTTCGCCCGCGTGCCCGATGCAATCATCTCCTCGGCCAGCGCGCGCGTCGGCAACCCCCACACTGGAAACACCGGCTGCAGCCCAGTATCTCTCAACTGCTTTTCCCGGTAAGACCGCACATCTTCCAGAAACAAATCCCCAAACGCCACGCCTTCAATCCCTTCGGCGACCGCCCTGGCGCAGGTCTGAGCCATAAGCGCTTCATACTGCGCATTCGAGCAGGGCCAAGGCAACGGCACGGCCCAAAGCGGAAGCTCCGCAGCCGCAGCCTGCCGCTCGACGAGTTCCCGCCGCACCGCATGCATAGCCACCCGATCAGCCTCCTCATTGAAGGTAGTCAGCAGCCCCACAACGTCATACTCGCCACGCTGCCGCAGCAAATGCAGACTCCAGGCGCTATCCTTCCCGCTGCTCCAAGATAAAAGAATACGTTTCATGACTTCTAGTATCCTACTCAGCTCTGTCATCCTGAGCGAAGCAAGAGATTGCGCGCATAGCGCAAGCTCTTGTGTAGCCGGAGGACCCCTTGCACCCCTGCGCTGCCTCCAGCTTTGTAAGGCGTTTCCACACATCGCGCCACGATTCTTCCACGTCCACCGGAGCAGTCCAGCGCCCCAGAGAAGTCCCGCAGGTTAAAATCACTCCATGCCAGCCAAGCTCCAAGGCCACGACACCCGCTACGTCAAAATGCAAAAAAACAACTGCTTCGTCTGCGGCATGAACAATCCCGACGGCATGCGCCTCAAGTTCACACTCGACGAAGCCCGGCAAACCTTCATCTGCCGCTTCCGCCTGGGCAAGCGCTACACCGGCCCCCCGGGCCACTGCCACGGCGGCGTTATCGCCTGCATCCTCGACGACGCCATGGGCAAAGTAAACAAGCTCCACCACGTAATCGCCCTGACCCGCGAAATGACCATCGAATACCTGAAGCCAGTCCCACTCCACAAACCCCTGCGCGTAGAGGGTCATGAAGTCAGTGTAGAAGGCCGCACCCACATCAACGCCGCCCAGATCCTAAACGAAAAGGACGAAGTCCTGGCCCGCAGCCGCGGAACCTTCATAGCCATCGACCCCGCAAAAATGTTCGCCAAATACGTAGAACGCTGATCAGATTAAGATCTACCCTGTGTCCCTCTGTGCCCCCCGTGTTAGAGGTTTTTCTTCCCGCTGCCAAAAGTGAAAGCGCGCCAAAAGGGGTACCGCGAATCCCAAACCCACTGTAAAATAACTATAGCTTCGCCGCAGCCCGAAAGCCAAAGCCTCGTCCAGAAAAGAGTCCACACATGTCGAACAACGGCACCTCCCAAAATAACGGTTCCACCAGTCTCCGCCTGAAAACCGGCCTAGCCGAAATGCTAAAGGGCGGCGTGATTATGGACGTGACCAACGCCCAGCAAGCTTCTATTGCCGAGAAAGCTGGTGCCGTGGCGGTGATGGCGCTTGAGCGCGTGCCAGCGCAGATCCGTGCGGAGGGCGGGGTGGCACGGATGGCTTCGCCTAAGAAGATTCGCGAGATCATGGCTGAGGTTTCCATCCCGGTCATGGCCAAGTGCCGCATCGGACATTTTGCCGAAGCGCAGATTTTGCAGGAACTCGGAGTCGACTACATTGACGAGTCCGAAGTGCTCACCCCCGCCGACGAGGCTCACCACGTCGATAAGCATGCTTTCAAAGTCCCCTTCGTATGCGGCGCGCGCAATCTTGGCGAGGCCTTGCGCCGTATTGCGGAAGGCGCGGCCATGATCCGCACCAAGGGGGAAGCCGGTACCGGAGACGTTGTTCATGCTGTGAAGCACATCCGGCAGATTGTGCAGGAAATGAAAATCCTGACGGTCCTCGGCGAAGAGGAACTCTATGCCAAAGCCAAAGAACACGGCGCACCTTACGAACTGATCAAGATGGTCGCGAAAACAGGGAAGCTGCCCGTCCCGAATTTCTCCGCCGGAGGAATCGCCACCCCCGCCGACGCCTCGCTCGTCATGCAGCTAGGCGCCGAAGCCGTCTTCGTAGGCAGCGGCATTTTCATGAAAGACTCCACCACCTTCGCCGACCCGGTAGAAGCCGAAAAGCGCGCCCGCGCCATCGTCAAAGCCGCGACGCACTTCAACGACCCTAAAGTATTACTTGAAGTCAGCGAAGATCTGCAAGGCGCGATGAAAGGGCTGGCTGTGGCCGGCCTGGACGAAGCGCAGATGTTGCAAACCAGGGGTTGGTGAATATCGCTTCGCTCCGCGATTCACCCGCTCGCGCCGGCGCGCCCGCAAGGTAGTAATCCATCGGGCTGTTGGCAGGCGGCTGGCCCACCTTTGATTTTCATTGCTTGCGCCATCACGACGAGGCTGCCCCACCATCCGCGATTTTCGGAAGGTGGGTACCGCGAGCTAGCCGGTTAGGGGCCCGTGTGCTTCGATTGTCAATCATTGACAGTCTTTGCCATGAGTGCTATTTCTTTCGGATGCCTATAAATGTCAACCTCACCCCCGAACTCGAAGGCTTGATCCGTCAGAAGGTCTCTTCGGGCCGGTACAACTCCGCCAGCGAGGTGGTGCGTGAGGCCCTGCGTCTGATGGAGGCGGAGGATCGACTGCGTGCTGCGAAGCTGGATCAGCTCCGGCATGAGGTCCAGGAAGGCTTACGGAGCGGCCCGGCACGTCCGTGGAGCGTTTCTGAGTTGAAACGTGAAGGACGCAAACGGCTCTCCGCCCGCACCGGCTCTGGCCGCAAATAATGCCTGGTGTTGTCGTACGCCCAAGAGCGTTCGCCGATCTCGCCGACATTTGGGCCTTCATCGCCGAAGACAGTATGAAGCACGCCGATAGGTTCGCCGCGCTGATTGACAGTGAGTTTCGTGTCTTAGCCCGCCAACCCCAGCTGGGACGGAGCCGACCGGAATTGGCAAACGACCTTCGCAGCTTCCCCGTCGGCCGCTACGTAATCTTCTACGCGCCGACTCCTAAGGGAGTGGAGATCGTCCGGGTTCTGCACGGCACGCGGGACATCGAGTCAGTCCTGCACGACGAGGAATAGGGGCTGGCCCATCTCTGATTTCTCATTGCCTGCGTATGGGGCAACCTTTTCCCTCAGCCCTCGGGCGAACCCTGTATTGCGCGTACCCGAGCCCGGGTCGAGAATTTGTATCAGGATTCAGAAGCTTGATTCACGTTACAAAAACGATCTTGCGCCGCTTCGTGATCATGAATTAGGAGGTTTTTTATGCGACATCTACTGCTGTTTTCGGTGCTGCTGCTCGGCGTTTCATGGGCTGCGGCGCAAACTCCTGCGAGCCAGGGAACGAGTGGGAACACAGGCCAGGAGACCGTCAAGGGTTGTTTGAGCAGCTCCGGCGGGAACTACATGCTGACCGACAAAAGCGGTAAGACTTTCCAGTTAACCGGAGATACTTCGAAGTTGAGCGAGCATGTCGGCCACGAGATTAAGGTGACCGGCACTGAAGGTTCGGCCCCGGCATCGTCGAACGGCGCGATGAGCGAAGCCAATCCAACGCTCGAGGTCAGCACCTTTAAACACATTTCCAAGACTTGTGAGGGCGCCGGCACCTCGCACTAGCTCCGGCGGTTCGCAAGTCGTCACCAACTGAGCCCCACTTCGCGCTGGCGAGAAGTGGGGCTTTGTCTTGCCAATTGGCGGAGGTGAAGACGGGAGCGGGTTCGCCCAAACTACTCTCTCCCCTCGTAAGCCCGCTTCAACCCCTCTACATCAATCTTGACCATCTTCATCATGGCCTTCAGCACGCGCTGCGACTTCTGCGGATCTTTGTCGCCCAGCAATTCGCCGAGAGCCTTGGGAATAATCTGCCATGAAACTCCAAACTTGTCTGTCAGCCAGCCGCATTGCATGAATGCTCCGCCGGCGGAGAGCTTTTCCCACAATTCATCCACTTCCTGCTGGGCTTCACAATCCACAAAAAGCGAAATCGCCGGCGTGAACTTGAAATACGGACCACCGTTCAGCGCCATGAACTCTTGTCCCTCGAGCTGAAATCTTACTGTCATCACCGATCCCTTCGGTCCCGGCCCGGCGTCGCCATAGCGCTGAATCTCTCCAATCTTCGAATTCTTGAAAATGGAGGTGTAAAAGTTAACCGCCTCTTCCGCATTGCTGTCGAACCACAAGAACGGCGTGATCTTCTGCATGGACCATTCTCCTTCGACCAATATTATCTGGTGCCGTGGTCCTTTTAGAATCAAGTGATCCCGCTTTGGCCGAATGGGGCTGGGTATGTTTGAAAAATATCGCGAGACCTATTTCAGTTCCAGCCGACTCTATCCGCTACTTTTTTGATCTCCTCTCGGATGTCGACCCGCCTGCTGCGAGGTGAGCAAAATGCAAAGAACCATAAACACAGCGATCGCCAAAGACGAAGCGATGCGGCTGAGATTGAGCCCGCCGCTGGCCACCGGCTTGGTGAGCAAGTCGCCCAAGGTTGCGCCCAGGGGCCGGGTTAAAATGAAGGCCGTCCAGAATAAGAGCGTGCGTGACATTTTGGTGAAGAAATAGGCCGCGGCAACCAGGGTAAGGGCTCCACTAAAAACCAGCGCTCCGCGCTCGTATCCCACGCCCGGCGTATCTGCAAGCCAGTCGCCCAGTGCCGTGCCCAGAGTGTTGGAAAACAAAATCGTGATCCAGTAAAACATTTCCACTTTCGGTGCAGTGATGTCGCGGAAGGAAATCGATCCCGCCGACAGCCGCCACAACCCCAACACCAACGCCAGAGCCGCCAACAAGATCAGCGACCCACCCTTATAGCCAACCCCTAGCGATCGGTCGGCAAAATCCGCCATAGTGGTGCCGAGTGTTGTGGTCGCCACTATGACAGTCCAATATAAGAACCGGTGAAACGACTTCGCCTTCATCTGGGCGGTGACCGCCACGATGAAGCACAGCAGAAAAATGATCGAACTCAGCGCATACCCCAGGTTCAATGTCATGGAGAGCGCATCTCCACCCGTTTCGCCCAAAGTGGTGGCGGCAATTTTAATAATCCAGAAAGCGATCGCAACCTGCGGAACCTTGCTGGCGGTGGCCCAGGCGCGATCCTGGCCGGCAGCGTCGCCCTCGTATTGAAGTGAAGAATTGTGAAGACTGAATGTGGTCGAGGTAGAGTTCATGGAACTAACAGATGCAACGATGGCTTCGAGCGATGCATCCGAAGCCGTTGTCCTGACGCCCACTTTGTGTTCCGCGGTTCCGGTAAAATCAGATTCAAATGACCATCGGAGTCCTTGCCCTGCAGGGCGATTTCGACGCGCACCGCCGCCGGCTTGAAGAGCTGGGCGCCAAGGTTGTGCTCGTAAGAAAGCCCGGGCAGCTGGACGAAATCGACGGCCTCGTCATCCCCGGTGGCGAGAGTGGCACGTTCCTGAAATTGCTGGGCAACGAAGGCTTCGAAAAGCTAAAAGAATTCGTTCATGCCAAGCCCACGTTCGGCACCTGCGCCGGCGCAATTCTGTTAGCCAGCGAAGTGGAAAATCCCAGGCAAGCCGGCCTGGGAGCCATCGACATCGGCATTCGCCGCAACGCCTACGGACGCCAGCTCGACAGCTCCATTCGCCAAGGCCGCTTCCTGCCGGGGCAGGCTGGAGATTCGGCGCTCGAAATGGTTTTCATCCGCGCCCCCAAGATCGAGCGCGTGGGCGCCGGCGTGGAAGTGATCGCGACCGAAGGGATAGACCCGGTCGCCGTGCGGCAGGGAAGAGCGATGGCCGCAACCTTCCATCCCGAGTTGTCCGAGGATACGCGCGTGCATCAGGCGTTTCTAGATTTGGTTGCGGATGGAAAGAAGTAGTCAAATCTTGTCAAGCCCCCAAAAGCAGACTTTTTGGACTAACTCATTGATTCGGCGGGAAAAATAAAGTTGGCTAATGTGGCGCTTTTACCCTTTGCAGTATGATATAATGAAACTATAGAGTCGAATCAGTGGCGCAGGCCTTCCAGTCTGCGCCATTTGTGTTTTAGCAATGCTCGTGTGGGTCGGACACTCTTGTCCGACGCCTTTGACTTTAGTTTTTGACTTCGATCCACCACGTTTCACAACAAGGAGCGTCTCAGGCGCAGCCCCAGGCTGCGCCTTTCGTGTCTATGGAGAAAAACATCACCAACCCGGAGCAGCACCCCCAACCCGCCCAACCCACAATCACCCTTCAAGCCTCCGCCGAGCCCACCCGCAAGCGTCGCGGAGAAGCCGCCGAAGCCGCCTTCCTGGCCCGCGCCACCTACCTGGGCTTCAGCGTCTGCATCCCCTGGGGAGACAGCGACCGCTACGACTCGGTAGTCGAACTCGACCGCGGATTCCTCCGCGTCCAGGTCAAATCCGCCACTCGCTACGCCGAAACCCGCTACCGCGTCAAAACCACCGGAGCCAGCGGCAAAGTCTACACCAGCAAAGAAATCGACTTCTTCGTCGGCTACGTAGTCCCCGAAAACCTCTGGTACATAATCCCTATTCAGGCCGTCGGCCATCGCAAAAACATCCGCTTCTATCCCACCACCCGCCGCCAGTCGAAAGCCATGTTCGAAAAATACCGCGAAGCCTGGTGCCTCCTCGATTCCCGCCTGAACGTCCGCGTCCGCAAAGGCGCCCCACGCCGCTGCCGCAGCAAAAACCTGGAAATCCGTTGCGCCCTATGCCCCGAACGCGGCTGAGCCGGCTCCGAGGCGAACGGGATCGGGAAGGGCACGACTGTTAGTCGTGCCGTTAGCCGGCAGCACCGTGGAAGAGCGGCGCTTCAGCGCCGCGTCAAGCTCCGGAGTATGAACAGGCGCCGCCAAACGCGGGATTCGTATCAGGGCACGGCTTCAGCCGTGCCGCGAGACCGTGCCCCCTCCCAACATTTTGTCATTCCGAACCGGGCCCCAAGCCCGGTGAGGAACCTGCTGGCCTCGCCGTGGCCAAAGCGGCAGGTCTGAGGCTCACGGCTGGGGACGCGCCCTTGTATTTACTAACTAGCAAGATTATTCACTTCACAAAAGCGACGCTAGGGGGTGTTAAATGTACCCTGGGCCGCACCAAGACGTATCTCCTTTAGAAAAGCGGCTTTCGGTCAGGAGGAAAGCCGTGACTATTATCGCCGGGTTCAAATGTTACGAGGGCGTTGTTCTCTGCGCGGATACCCAAGAAACGCTGGAACATGCCAAACGCAACATTCCCAAGCTTAGATTTGAGCCAAAGAACCAACATGGATTCCCCGAACAGGTTAGTCCAGACGATCTTGCCGTTGCCTTTTGTGGAGCTGGGGACGGCCCATTTATCGACAAATTGGCGAGCGTTGCGTGGGAAGATGCTTCCGTAGCTACATCAATAGACGAAGCGTGTGAAGCCATCGAGAACAGCATTAAGAGAACCTACAGAGAATTTGGCTTGATCTACCAGCAAGGCCTCTGTCCAGAAGTCCAGCTGATTTTTGGCGTGAAAATGCATCATAAAAGTCGTCTATTTTCTGCCGTGGGGCCGATTGTGAATGAAAAATCTGGCTACGATTGTGGGGGCGTAGGCCACTATATGGCAGATTTTTTGGCATCTAGGATGTACTCGGAATACTTGCCAGTCCACCAGTGTGTCATCTTGGCTGCATATATTCTCTTTCAATCTAAGGAGCACGTTGACGGATGCGGCGGTGATAGCCAGATCGTGGTTCTTCGGGAAGATGGAAGCAGCGGGGCCGTAGATTGGAAACGCGTGAAGGCAATCACAGAATTATTGTCCCAGTCTGACCGTGACATCAGCGAACTCTTGCTTGCGGCAGCTCGCCTGAGCACTCCAGATGACAAGTTGAAAGACTCAATCTCTAACGCGAAGGAGATGTTAGAAGTGTTCCGAAGCAACCAGAGAGACGAACTTGAAAGATGGGATGCCATGCTTTCGCCTCCAGCTGGCGAGGTTATAGTTAAGACCGATGCTTTGGGACTACCCGAGCAGCCTATAAACAACGCGGAGGCTGAAGATGACAAGTGAGACCAGAATCATGGTCGATCGAGCCGATATTTCTAGTATCGAGATTGAGTGTCGAGAGTGCGGCGCCAAGATTGCTTATCCTCGCGAAAAAAATCAGGAACGCATCGCCCAGCAATGTCCAAATTGCAATGCGAATCTGTTTACTTTGAGTCACGATTCAGCGGGGAGAAACGGTTCTGTGTCGCTAGAACAGGTTAGGCTGTTGATGAGAGTCGTTCGATTTCTTTCCAATCCTGGGGCTGACTGTCATGCCAATATCCGAATCCACGTAAACATGAAGTCAGCAACACAGACGCAAGAGGCTAAGTAGTAAGTTTCTCAAATGTGAGGAGTGAAGCAGTGACCATATGACACAGAGTGTCCAAGAACAATGTCGAACTCTTCCGCCTCTTGAAACGGAATTCCATCTCCGCGAGATAGGCGGGAAGATGCTTCGCGCTGATCCTGTGCCGGGTGCGCCATCCTTCGCGCACTTCGCGAAGGATGGGTTTCCACGAACGCCAACATCATGGGGTTTTGATGGAACTCATCGAGCAGGGAATTGAAGCCCGCCAGCAGAAAGAAAAAGCATTCTTCCAATTGGCCGAGCGTTTCCGCGCCGCCGATGACCCGGAGCAGGTCAAACAGCTAGGCAATCAGTTAGGCCGCTTCGTCTTCGACAAGTAGGCTCCCGAAATACCGAACGCCCCCGCTGCACCACCCGACCCCTGTCATCCTGAGGCAGCGGAGATCCTCGCCCTGAGGCGAGGATCTCCCAACGAAGGACCTGTGCATCCCGCCAGAAGCGGTGGCGCTGCTGACAAGTCCATAGGTCCTTCGGCCCGCAAAGAACGCGGTCCTCAGGATGACAAGGGGCGGTTATACTTGTGAATATGTCCGCGGACGCGCACAAGACCTTCTACCTCGAAACGTTCGGCTGCCAGATGAATGTGCATGACTCCGAAAAAGTCATTGGCACACTGGTGCATGAAGGCTACCGGCAGGTGGAAACCGTCGAGCAGGCTGACTTGATTCTGTATAACACGTGCTCCATCAGGGATAAGGCGGAGCAGAAAGTCTTTCACCGGCTGGCGGACTATAAGAAGCTGCTAGCCCAGGGCAAGAAGTTTGGCGTGCTGGGCTGCGTGGCCCAGCAGGAAGGCGAAAAGATCTTCGAGCGCGCTCCGCATGTGTCGCTCGTCTGCGGATCGGCCAGCTATCGAAAACTGCCGCAGATGCTGGCACAACTGGAAGTGCCGAAGCCCGAAGCCCGAAAGCCGGCGCCCGAAAGCCTGGTGCGCATCACCGGCCTCGACGATCGCGAAACCGACGAATGTTTTGAGACCGAGTTCACGGCGCGCACCAATCCGCATCGCGGATACATCACCATCATCGAAGGCTGCGACAAGTTCTGCGCCTACTGCGTGGTGCCGTTTACGCGCGGGAAAGAGCGCAGCCGGACTTCAGCATCGGTGCTTGCCGAGGCGCGGCAGATGGCTGATCTGGGGTATGCGGAGATCCAGCTGCTGGGGCAGAACGTGAATTCGTATAAAGATCCGGCAGGGAAGCTGGGTGGAGGGAAAAGCTTCGCTGAATTGCTCGCGGCGGTGGGCGAAGTGCCGGGGATTCGGCGGGTGCGATTCACGACTTCGCATCCCCGGGACTTCGGCCGCGACATCATCGAAGCCATCGACGCCGTCCCTACACTCTGCGACCACGTGCATCTGCCGGTGCAGAGCGGGTCAGACCGCGTGTTGAACGCCATGCAGCGTCTCTACACCCGCGAGCAATATCTCGAGCGAATTTCTTGGATGAAGGCGGCGAAGCGCGAGATCGGCATCACCAGCGACGTGATCGTTGGATTCCCGGGAGAGACAGAAGCGGACTTTGAGGAAACTTTGTCGTTGCTGGAGGAAGTCGGATACGACTCGGTATTTACCTTCAAATACTCTCCGCGACCGAACACGCCATCGTTGGCTCTGGAAGATGCGATTCCAGATGAAGAGAAAGCGCGGCGTCTGGAAGTGCTGATGGCGAAGCAAAGGGATATCCAGATCACACGCTATAAGAAGTACGTAGGAACAATTTCAGAAGTAATGGTTGAAGGTAGGAATGAATCCCGCGGGCAATGGATCGGCCGCACCTCGCAGAACAAGACGCTGAACTTCACGGCGCCGGAAGCGGCTGCTCCCAAGGTGGGAAGCTACGTCCCAGTGAGGGCCACGGCCAGCTTTCCCAACAGCCTGGTAGGCGAAATGGTGGTATAAGAAGCGAAGAATGCCCGGCGGACGCCCGCCAAGGAGGTCACGATGGAGGTTGAGATGACGATCCGTGGACTTTTGATGGATCCAGTTAGTAATATGCCGATCGTGATCCTCAAGGACGTTGCCGGCGAGAGTGTGTTGCCGATCTGGGTGGGGGTTTACGAGGCGAATGCGATTGCTTTGGAGATGGAGAAGGTGAACACGCCGCGCCCGATGACGCATGATTTGATCAAGAATGTGCTGACCGGGCTGGAGACGCAGGTGCATAAGGTGGTGGTTACGGAGCTGAAGGAAGATACGTTTTATGCGGTGATCTGGCTGGAGCGCGGGGGCGAGGTGATCAGCGTGGACTCGCGTCCGTCGGATGCGCTGGCGCTGGCGCTGCGGGTGGATTGTCCGATATTTGTGGATGAAATCGTGCTGAAGAACTCGAAGCAGGCGGCGAACATGTCGGATCGCGTTACTGCCGAGGAATTGCGGAAGTATC
Source organism: uncultured Acidobacteriaceae bacterium (assembly GCA_963800575.1). Classification (GTDB taxonomy): domain Bacteria; phylum Acidobacteriota; class Terriglobia; order Terriglobales; family Acidobacteriaceae; genus Sulfotelmatobacter. The sequence continues at coordinate 687,844 of CAWDBN010000011.1, read as the reverse complement.
TGGAAGGGTTGAACGACGAGGATTTGGGGAAGTACAAGATGTAGGCTGGCGGCGCTCGGCTGTCGGCTTTCTGCGGGAGCAAATCCGGTGGGACGCGCTGCGCGCGAGTTCCCTCGCGCTTTACATAATACCTGTTATCGGACATTGCATTAGCGGCAAGCCGCAATGCCGTCTGTTCCAGATGCAGCCCCCGCTAAGACGGGCCTTCGGGCCGAGGAGTTGTCCCACATTTCCATTTCAGTCAGGGGTATTGCTCCGAGAACACAATTTTGGGGTGGAAGAGTGTGCCGGCTATGCGGGTGGCTATGGCGATTAGGTCGCTTTGGCCTTGGAAGACTTTTACCTGGCGGGCGCGGGAGACATCGGGAAGGTTGACGGTGCGACCGCTGCGGATGCGGGCGGCGGTGGGTTCGTCGGCGGTGACGGATGGCAGTTGCGGCAGCAGTTGGCGCGAGTGGACGAAAAAGGCGGCTATGTCTTCGTGGCTAAAAGCAGCAGGTTCCTCCACTCCGCATTCCTTTCCCTGCGGGAAAGGAACGCTCCGGTCGGAATGACAATCCTTTTGTTCTCCCTCATTTACTTGTTCCTCACTTAGTCGTCCCTCATTTATTTGTCTCTCAATCTGTTCGAGGGTGTGGGCCTGGGTGATGTCGAATTCGGCTACGGCGGTGCGGCGGAGAGATTCGAGGTGGGCGCCTGAGCCCAGTAGTTGGCCCATCTCGTGGGCCACCGAACGCATGTAGGTGCCCGAGGCTACGCGGGCGCGGAAGCGGGCGCGGTCGCCTTCGACGGCGAGAACGTCGAATTCCTTGATTTCGACCTGGACCGGTTGCAGGACTACTTCTTTTTGTTTTCTTGCCAACTTGTAAGCCGGGACGCCGTGGATCTTCTTGGCGGAGAACGGCGGCGGGACTTGCTCGATTATGCCGAGGAACTGGACTGCTAGTTTCTGGAGGTGCTCCAGACTGGGAGTGATGGACTGCGGTTCGCCCACGGGCTCGCCATCGGCGTCGTAGGTGTTGGTGGCGAAGCCGAAGCGGATCACCCCTTCGTAGGTTTTCTCGGATGTGGTGTAGAACTGCGCCAGTCTGGTGAGGTTGCCGGTGACGAGTGGGAGGACTCCGGTGGCTAACGGGTCGAGAGTGCCTAGGTGGCCGACGGCGCGCTGCCGCAAAATGCGGCGCATGCGGTTGACCACGTCGTGCGAGGTCCAGGCGGCGGGCTTGTCGATGATGATGACGCCGTTCATGAGAGGATTATGTGATTGAGTCATCGGGTCATTGGGCGATTGAAAATCTTTACTTTTCAATTGCGCGGTCGACCGATCACTCAATTACCAAACTAACAGATTCCTTATGCTTCCCATTCGCGACGACCAGCCTCGGTACAGCACTCCGTGGGTGAACAGCTTTTTGATCGGGCTGAATCTGGTGATTTTTTTCTTTGAGGCGACGCTGGATCCGCGGAGTCTGGATCTGCTGATTCGGCAGTTTGGCGTGGTGCCGTCGCATGTGGCGGCGTTTCTTGCGGGCTCACCTCGGTATCCGCTTCCTGCGGTCGTGCTTCCCTTCTTCACCTCGCTGTTCTTGCACGGATCGTGGCTGCACGTAATCGGCAACATGTGGTTTCTCTATATCTTTGGAGACAATGTCGAGGATTACCTGGGACATTTCAAGTATCTGGTGTTTTATCTTCTCACCGGATTGATTGCCATGGGTACGCAGGTGTTGGTCAATTTGCACTCGCCGATTCCGACTGTGGGCGCCAGCGGCGCGATCGCCGGGGTGCTCGGAGCTTATTTTGTTCTTTATCCCAGGGCGCGAGTGCTGACCTGGTTCTTCGAGCTTATTTTTCTGTTTCTTTGGATACCAGCATGGATCTGGCTGGGACTCTGGTTCCTGGGAAACTTTTTGAGCGGCACCGAAACCGCACTTGCCGTGCACCGGCAGAGCATGGGAGGCGTCGCGTTCTGGGCACATGTGGGAGGATTTATCTCCGGGGCGTTGATCATCAAGCTGTTTCCGGAGCGGTCGCGAAGGTATCCGTATGCTTACCAGTAAGAGCGCGGCCAGAAGCAGAAGCTAGGCCAGGGTTCGGGACTAGCGCCAAAATCAAGGTCAAGAGCGTCGGACAAGAGTGTCCGACCCACACGTGCAAGGGCAAACCCAAGAACAAAATCAACGTCAAAAGCGACGCGCGGGCGTCTGGTCGCGCCTACCGGGAGCCGTGAGGTGGTGGCAAGTTGCATAGGTCCCTCGGCCCGCAAAGTGCGCGGGCCTCAGGATGACACGGCTTTTTTCTTCACGACAATAATCGCTTGGTTACTTCTTTGGCCGCGATTCCGGTGGGACGAGTCCTGACAGACGGTAGTAGACGACCAGCTGGCCGTAGTGTTCGCCGGAATGTTCGATGAAGCCGTAAGCGAAATCGGAGATGCGGACCTTCTGGTTGGCGAAGGGGTCGACGACGAGGTCGGACATTCCTTTATCGCCTTTGGCTTTGATGGCAGCGGCGCCGTCGGCGAAAGCTTTTTTCACGAATGCGGCAACGTCGGCCTTGGTTTTGTATTGGTCGCGTTTGGGATCTTCTTCAGCCGGCGGCTTTTGGCCTAGAGCCGCGTTGGTGAAGAAATAATTGGCGTTGGCAGCGTGGAGGAGTTGCTCGGCGAAGGTGCGCTGGGCGGGGGTCGGCTTGAAATCGTACTTGTCTTCCGGAAAATCTTCGGCCATGGCGATTAGTTTGCGGCCAATGTCGTTCCAGGCTGAGAGCACGGCTTGCGACGGTCCGTCGGCGGGCTTTACAGCTTTTGGCGCCTTCATGGCATCTTGCGCGTGGGCCGGGACGGTGAGGATGGTTGTGGCCAGCAGTGCGGCTGTGACCAGCAAATTGTTTCGCATGGTTCCTCCGGTGTTGTCTGATCGGCGAGCGCAATCTTAGTCTGCGTTTTGGTTTGTGTAAACTCCGGAGCAGTAGAACCGTGAAATAAATTCTTTAACACAGGGGGCACAGGGGTTCACAGGGTAGGGCTGTTTTGTTATTTGATTTTATTTGGCGGCTAAGTCACTGGACGCTGCTTGTGCAGGTGTTCGTCTTCGCTAGAGGTAGAAAGTCGGAGGGGGTCGGATCTGTACCGGTCGAACTGGGGAGAATGTCCCACATGGTAAAGGTGACAATCAGACCCTCGTTTGGAAAAACCATCAGGTGCTCATCGCCGACCCCGCGGGCCATCCAGACGTACTCTTTGAAATCCGGCAGTGGGAACAACCACCACTTGAATCCGTACTTGAATCCAGCCTTGAACTGCGGCTCGGCTTTGGTTTGGAAGTACGGCGTCAGAGATTCTTTCACCCATTCACTGGAAACGATCCGCTGGCCGTCCCACATGCCATCGTGCAGATACAAGTAACCGATCTTCGCCAGGTCGCTATCGTTCAGATACAGGCCGCCTTCGGCGTCCACGACTCCCAGATACGTGCGCTTCCATTCGTGCCTGATCCCCAGCGGTGCGAATAGATATTTCTGGCCGTAGTCGTCAAGGTCCTGACCGGTTTCTTTCTGAAAGATATAGGCGAGCAGCATGGTGGCGCCGCTGTTGTAGTTCCAGACCGTGCCCGGTTCGGCAGCCATGGGCTTGTCGATCGCGTACTGCACCCAGTCATCGCTGGCTTCCATCATGCTCGTATCGTTTCTGTGGATCGCCGGCGTCGAAACCATCATCATCCCAATCGAAGCCCGCGGTCATGGTCAGCAGATCGCGCAAGGTGATGCGGCGCTTGCGGTCGTCCACATTTTTCACTTTGGATGTGTCGAAGTATTTCAATACTGGCGTATCAAGACCGGCTTTGAAGTCACCACGTTGCATGGCCACGCCGATAATCACGGAAGTCACCGTCTTGCTGATGGATTGCATGGTATGCAGATCGGTGCCGTGATAATAAGGGTGCCAGTAGGGATCGAAATAGTTGTACCGCCCGGTGAGGCGCATGTTCCACGGCCCGCGTTCCGCGGCTTGCCTTGGCATAGATTTTTGCGTAGTCATGCGGGTAGGTACGATTGAAAACCTTCTTGCCGCAGCGGAAGACGGCAAAGCTGTCCATCATCTGCGAATATTTCCCCGAGGCCATGTCCTTATCGAGCCTGAGGAGAACTTGCTCATCCAGTCCGACGCTGGCGGGGCTGGCGGTTGCCCAGCCTTTGGTTGGCCAGAGGGTTTCATCGGTTAGCGGCGTCGCTGCCTTTCCGCCGAAGAGCAGCGTGGTTGAAGCTAGAACGATAGTTGCTGCAAGGACGACTAGCGCGCTGCGTTGTTTCATGGTGCTCCGTTTGACTCTTGAACCCTGAGTCAAGGACAACATCAACGGCAAGGTCAAAAGGCGTCGGACAGGAGTGTCCGACCCACACGGCCCGTGCCCTCACATAACCCGTCACGGACGCTACAGCCCATTCGGGCGCTGGCGGATCAGCGAGAGGAATTCCGAGCGCGTTTCTTCTTCGTTGCGGAAGCAGCCTAGCATTGAAGAGGTTACGGCGGCGGAGTGCTGCTTTTCTACGCCGCGCATCATCATGCAGAGATGCCGGGCCTCGATGACTACGCCTACGCCTTGGGGTTCGATTACCTTTTGAATGGTTTCGGCGATCTGGGTGGTGAGGCGCTCCTGAATTTGCAGGCGGCGCGAGAAGAGTTCGACCAGGCGCGGGACCTTGCTTAGCCCGATCACCTTGCCGTTGGGAATGTAGGCTACGTGCACTTTGCCGAAGAATGGAAGCAGGTGATGCTCGCAGAGACTGAACATTTCTATGTCTTTGACGATAACCATTTCGTCGTAGGTGACGGTGAAGAGCGCGCCTTTGAGCAGGGCTTCGGGATCTTCGGTGTAGCCGCGGGTCAGAAACTGCAGCGACTTGCGCACGCGCTGGGGAGTTTGCTGAAGGCCTTCGCGTTGCGGATCTTCGCCCAGGCGGACTAGCATTTCCTGGACCAGGTCTTCGAAGCTGGCGCTGGTTAGGGTTTGGTGTTCGGTGGTTTTCATCGGCTTTGTTCCAGTCTTTCGATAATCGTCTTTCTATAATCGCGCAGTCATCTCAGAGGTTCTGAATTGCCGGCGTACTCGAAGGAATTCATCATGGTTTCTTCGAGTCGCACTCTTTCCAGATGCGCGTAGTGGAAGCCGCGCTGCACTATTTCGTAGATCTGGATGCAGAGATTCTCCGTGGTGGGCACCTCTTTGGTGAATTCTTTCATCGTATTCAGATTCTCGTGGCCGTAGCGGGCGAGCACTTCCCTTTCGATGAAGCCATCGAGATCGGTGAGGTTGCAGACCATGCCGGTTTTCTCGTCGACCGGGCCGCTGACCGTTACTTCGACAGTGTAGTTGTGGCCGTGACCGTAGGGGTTGTTGCATTTGCCGTAGGTCGACTGGTTCTCTTCGTCCGACATGGCTTCGCTGTGCAGACGGTGCGAGGCGGAGAAGAGATAGCGGCGTGAGAGGTGGGCTTTCATAATTCAGCTTCTAGCTTCCTTCGCTGCCTAATCGTGGACTCTCGTCTCAGCTTCATGCTTCTCCGTAGAAATCTACGAACAGATCTGGGGTTTCGTAAACCCGCACCCGGTGGAGTTTTGCGCGTTCGAGTTTTGGTGGCTAGGCGCTGCCAGATGGCGATGGCGATATTTTCCGTGGTGGGGATTTGATGCAGCGAATTCGGGGACTTCTTTGTTCAGGAAACGGTGGTCCATGGCGTCGAGCACTTCGCGGTGCATGACTTCTTTGAGTTGTTTGAGGTCGACTACGAAACCGGAGCGCGGATCGACCTCTCCTTTTACCGTGACTTCCAGCGTGTAGTTGTGGCCGTGGCCGTTGGGGTTGTTGCATTTGCCGAAGATGCGGCGGTTTTCTTCCGGAGAGAACGCCGGGTTGTGGTAGTAGTGCGATGCGGAAAATTCGGCTTTGCGCGTGAGATAGACCATAAAAACAGTTGCCAGTTGTCAGTGGCCAGTTGCCAGTAAACGCCTTTCATCAGAATATTTGCGGCCCTTCCAGGCGACCGTGCCCGTTCGCGTGCGCGCTCTTCGAGCGCAGCAAGTAGATATGAGAAAAGAGGAAGTCCGAAGAGGGCCAGGAGGTTTGCATCCCAGGCGAAATGCGCGCGGCGGATTCGCTTGAGAAACAAGCCGTACATGATTACGGCCAAGGTTCCCGCCAGGATCGCGGGTTGCCAGCTGTCCGCGCAGAGTGGCGGAGATCGGCGATGGCGAGCGCTGGCTGCGATCAGGACGAACTCGATTGCGCGCAGTGCAGCTAAGCTTGCGGGCGCGGGGAATAAGAGCGCCAGATTCTTGGTCCAGCCTTCGCGGAGTTGGGCGAAGCTGCGATACATGCGGGTTTGGACGGCATCGGCGGCGTAGCGGAAAAATATTTTTCTGCCGGAGTGTTTTACGGCGCGGGCCAGAGCTACGTCTTCGAGCAGGTTTGAGGCTACGGCGGCGTGTCCACCGACGGCGTCGTAGGCTTCGCGCGTGATCAGGATGTACTGGCCGTTGGCGGCTGCCGCGGGAGAATTGGGATCGCTGACCTGCGGATGGGCGATAGCTGGCGGCCAGCTCGGCGAAAATCACGGGCATGATGGCCTTTTCCCAGAAGCTTTTTACTACTTGTTCGGGAGAGTAGGAGAGCAAGGACGCGCCGTGGCGCTTCGCTTCTTCGAGGCTGCGGGCGAGCGAGCCGGGGAGGTGGATGGTATCGGCATCGGTGAAGAGCAGCCACTCGCCGGTGGCGGCTTTGGATCCGGCGGTGACGGCGTTGTTTTTGCCGGTCCAGTCTGCGGGGAGTGGGCCGGCTTCGATGACGCGCACTTGCTGGTTTGAGAATGAGAGAGCAATCTCGCGGGTGCGGTCGGTGGAGTGATCGTCGACTACGATGATTTCAAGTGGCACGCCGCTCTGCCTGACCAGTGACTGAAGGCAGCCACCCAGGCAGGCTTCTTCGTTGCGCGCCGGGACGATCACCGATACCGCGGGCCGAGCGGAGGCTGGAAGGGTCGCAGGCATACGCCGAATCCTTTATTATAGCTGGGTGCGACGCATCTTTTGGTCTACGCGGTTTTCCGGCTCGGTTGCACCGGCCTCCCTCATTACTATTCTCCTTGCGACTCTTATGACCGGGGCGCTGTCGGGCTGCTGGAGCGGGTCGCACCCGTCGCGGATCGGTTCCCATGCTCCGGACTTCACGGTGCGCGACTCTGAGCGCACTGTCACGCTGAGCCAGTTGAAGGGGCAGGTGGTGGTGTTGAATTTCTGGGCGACCTGGTGCCCGCCATGCATCGAAGAAATGCCGTCCCTGGTGCAGATGCAGGAACGAATGAAGTCGAAGGGCGTGACCGTGCTGGCAGTGAGCGTCGATGCGGACGAGAATAGCTATCGACGCTTTCTGCGGGAGCACAATGTGAATCTGCTCGCGGTGCGCGATGCCGACCAGAAGAGCAACGAATTGTACGGAACTTTCAAGTTTCCTGAGACCTACATCATTGACCGCAATGGCGTGGTGCGGCGGAAGTTCATTGGCGCGGTGGACTGGACTGATCCGGAGGTTATGGATTTTCTGGGGAAGCTATAAGCTCCCCGCGCGGGATAAAGCCCGGCTGTGACGTGTCCCCTCTACGCGGCGCTGAAGCGCCGCTCTTCCACGGTACTGGCACGGTACTGCTGGCGTTCACAAACTTGCCGGTCTCGTTTCGGGTTGCGAAAAAGATCAAGGTCAAAAGCGTCGGACAAGAGTGTCCGACCCACACGATCCGTGCCCATCCGCACGATCACAACTTTACGTTGCGCAGGCGCAGGGCGTTGGTTATGACCGAGACTGAGCTGAAGCTCATGGCTGCCGCGGCGAAAATGGGGCTGAGCAGCAGGCCGAAGAATGGATAGAGGACGCCAGCGGCGATGGGGACTCCGATGGCGTTGTAGATGAAGGCGAAGAAAAGATTCTGCCGGATGTTGCGCATGGTGGCCTGGCTTAGTTTGCGGGCGCGCAGGATCCCGGTTAGATCGCCTTTTACCAGGGTAATGCCGCCGCTTTCCATGGCGACGTCGGTGCCGGTGCCCATGGCGATGCCGACATCGGCCTGAGCGAGCGCGGGGGCATCGTTGATGCCGTCGCCGGCCATCGCAACGACTCTTCCCTGCCCTTGCAGCTTGCGGATGATTTCCAGCTTTCCTTCGGGCAGGACTTCCGCTTCGAATTCATCGATGCCCAGGGCCTTCGCGATCGAGTCGGATACGGCGCGATTGTCCCCGGTGAGCATGACGATGCGGATGCCCTCGGTGCGGAGTCCACGAATCGCGTCGGGAGTGGATGGCTTGATCGGGTCGGAGATGGAGATGTTTCCGGCGTATTTGCCATCGATCGCCACAAAAATCTGTGTGGCGCCTGGAGCACCGATTTGGAAGGTTGCCGTCTCGTTTTGCCCGAGGGCTCCGACCTCAACCATGAGAGCGCGATTGCCGACGGCTACGGGCTTGCCATCCACAGTACCTTGAATGCCCTTTCCTGCTGAGTAAAGAAATTCCGCGGGCTCGGAAAGCTTTAGCTGGCGATCCTGTGCGCCGCGCACGATTGCCGTTCCCAAGGGATGTTCGCTGGCTCGTTCCAGGCTGGCGGCAATGCGAAGGACCTCTCGCGGATCAAGCCCCGCTGCGGCCGTACTTCCCACGACTTTCGGCTTGCCTTCGGTCAGCGTTCCGGTTTTGTCGACGACGAGCGTATCGACTTTTTCGAGAATCTCCAGCGCTTCGGCGTTCTTGATGAGGACGCCGGCGCGCGCTCCTCGGCCTACGCCGACCATGATTGCCATGGGGGTCGCGAGCCCCAGGGCGCAGGGGCAGGCGATGATGAGCACGGCGACCGCGTTGACCAGCGCGTGCGCAAGGCGCGGCTGCGGACCGAGCAGCGCCCACGCAACGAAAGTGATTACCGCGACTGCGACCACGATGGGGACGAACCATTTCGCTACGCGATCGGCGAGTCGCTGGATGGGCGCACGGCTGCGCTGCGCCTGGCCGACGAGTTGCACGATGCGCGCCAGCAGAGTGTCGCTGCCAACGCGCTCGGCGCGCATGACGAACGAGCCGGTGCCGTTGATGGTGGCGCCGATGACTTTGCTCTCCGGTGACTTTTCAACCGGAGCGGACTCTCCGCTGATCATGGATTCATCGACGGTGCTGCGGCCTTCGAGGAGGACGCCATCCACGGGGATTTTTTCTCCCGGGCGCACGCGGAGACGGTCTCCGGGCTTGACCTGCGCGAGCGGGACATCCTTCTCGCTGCCGTCAGGGCCGAGCAGGCGCGCAGTTTGGGGCGTGAGATCGAGCAGCGCGCGAATGGCGGCGCTGGTGCGGCCGCGGGCGCGCAACTCCACTACCTGGCCTAGCAACACCAGGGTCGTGATAGCGGCCGCGGCTTCGAAGTAAACGTCGGGAGAGCCACCCATGCCGCGCAGAGACGGGGAAAAATTCCTGGGGCGATGGTCGCGATGACGCTGTAGACGTACGCGACTCCGGTGCCCATGCCGATCAGGGTGAACATGTTGGGGCTGTGATTCAGGAGCGAAGTCCAGAAGCGCTGGAAGAAGGGTAGGCCACACCAGAGGACCACGGGCGTAGCGAGCACAAATTCGAGCCAGGTGATCTCCCCGCCTGCGAAATAACGACATAAGCATGAAGGAGCCCGGCGACATCATGCTAGCCATGGCGATTGCCATCAGCGGAGCGGTTAGGGCGAGGCTCACCCAGAAGCGGCGGGTCATGTCGCGCAGTTCCGGATTTTCTTCGGCAGATGCGCTTACCGTGCGGGGCTCGAGCGCCATGCCGCAGATCGGACACGCGCCGGGCGCGGGCCGGACGATTTCCGGATGCATGGGGCAGGTGTACTCGGCGCGCGCGGAGGCGAGGGGAACATCCGGTTCAAGTGCCATTCCGCAGGAAGGGCAGGCGCCAGGCTTGTTTTCGCGGACGTCGGGGCACATGGGGCAGACGTAAGCTGTGGCTGTGGCTGCGGACGCCGTTTGCTGTGAGGGCTGAGGCTCGAGTGAGTGGAGTTGATGGTCGGCGGGTGGGGCGGACTTCGCGGCACCCAGCGTGACCAGACCCGGGGCGCGGGCAGGTGGGATGGTCAGATATTTCGTGGGGTCTGCTTTAAATTTGTCCGCGCATCCCGCGCAGCAGAAGTAGTAGTTCTTCCCGCTGTGCTCGTGAAGATATTTGGCGGTTGCGGAATTTACGTCCATTCCGCAGACGGGGTCGCGTTCGAGCGCGGCGGGTTGGTCCGATGGGTTCGTGGACATTCAGGCGCTTTGTTCTTCAGGGGCTAAAGCCCACATGGATGTGCACAGTCTACGCGGCGCTGAAGCGACGGTCCTCCACGTAACTGCACTCCGGCAGGCCAGCTCACTACGTCTTCGATGGATAATCCTTTATATTGGATTCAGCCTGGCAGGTTGACCGGGCATCTGCTTTCATGACTCGTTGGCAGCAAAGGATTATCCCATGACTTATCTGGACGTGGTTTTTCGCTACGGAGCGGCGCCCGGCGAGAACGAATTGCGGGCGATCGACGGCATGCGCGAGGTGTATGGAATACGGAAAGTGGATTTCAGCGAAGCGGAGCGAACCGTGCGGGTGGAGTTTGACGCTTCTCGCCTGAAGACGGAAGCTGTGGCCCGGCTATTGCGCCAGGCTGGAGTGGATGTACGCGAACCTTTGACGCTGGCCTGAAGCTGCCAGCGAAAGCGAGGGTGGGGGAGGGCTTCCGCTGGCGCGATCTGGTGAATGCAAGGGGCGCCCAAGAGAACCTCTGGCCGAAGTCGTTCTTGGAACGCCCCGTTGCGCGCCACTTCGTCTGGCTTTTTATAAGCACATAGCGTGCCGTCTCTAAGCCCCTCAAAATACAGGCGCCTTCCCTGCCCCGCTTTGTAGGAATTGCTCTGGGCCGGGAAAGATTTACTTCGGGAGCGGAAGCGACTTAAGTGAAGAGGAAGTCTGCCTGTGGAAAGCGTCGAACTGGCGAATTGCCGGGGCATTCCGCGCGTATAAGCAGAAGACCTTACAGGGGCATTTGCGGCGAGGTTCGCAGCACGAGCGGACTTCCGCTATAATTCTTCAGCAAGTTTTCCTGCCAAAATAAAGTCTGCGCCCTTAGCTCAGCTGGATAGAGCGTCTGGCTACGAACCAGAAGGTCGGGAGTTCGAATCTCTCAGGGCGCACCATTTTCTTACCTCTCATCTTTTTATCTCTCATCCGATTCATCCGATTGCACTGCAAGCCAGCAGCGGGATGGGGCGGTGTCCTCATAGATAACAGGCGTGCGGCGGGGTGGGTTGCGTCCTTGGCGTTTTCTGTTAGTCTTGGTTTGCCCTGTTGTTTTTTCATGCTTTGCCTTTCACTCTGTTTCTGTTACTGACCGGAGGAACTCTCCGGAACTCGGGTCGCGCGCCATGTCGAAAGTGAACGAGCAGGATTTATCTATCCTGTCCTCGTCAAAACAAGGTTTGATCTATCTCACGGCCAACGATTGGGCTCTCATCGCCGATAAGGCGAGCCGAGTCCGATTCAAGAAGGGCGAGGTCCTGGTGCAAAAGGGCAGGACGGAGATTGGAGTCTTTCTTCTGCTCAAAGGAACCGCGCGAGTGCAGATTCCTCCGCAGACTCCGACTCCGGTGATTGGGCCGGGAGAAATTTGCGGAGAGATGTCATTTCTCGAAGATGCGGCGGCCAGCGCGAACGTAGTCGCCGACGGCGAGGTGGAAGCCTATCATCTCGACCAACCCACGTTGCAAAGCCTGTTTGAGCTGTTTCCTCACCTGGCATCGCGTTTTTACAGGTCTCTGGCCACGAACCTGTCCCGGCGTCTGAGGGATGTGATCGGCACGCGTTCCGAGCCCACTGTGCAAAAACGTTCATCTTGACAAGGTTGCGACGCCAGCGGACAATTGGCGCCGCTCGCGTGGGCGTCTTCACTTAAGCGCTTACCCATCGGGCTTTTCCTCCCCCCAAAGTGCTTTGAATTGCCGCGGCGTTGTTTTGCGCTCAGAGCGGATTTCACAGAACCAGCGATACACCAGCGATAAATAAATGCGCGTGAGCAGATTCTCGCTGTCCGCTAACTGCCGGATAGAAAATTCAGGAGGAACTATGCAACACAGGGTTTTACGCTCGTTTCGGTATTTTTGTTTGCCAGCTGTTGTGCTTTGCCTGGCGCTCGCAGCGCAGGCCAGCGGTCCGCACAAGTTCAGCGCCGCTTACCAGATTCTGAACGTCGTGGAACACGGCGATCACGTGGACGTGCGGGTGTCGCTGCGGGTATTCAACAACACCGGGGCCAACATCACGGGCGCAACGATCTCGTTGGTGAGTTCCCTGATGACCCTTCCGGTGGGGCCGGTGTTCGACTGGGAACAGGACGAGGTTCCATTCACGAATGTGACCCTGCCCTTTAACCCGCACGTCAAGATCGTAGGGCCTCCGCTGGTGGGCAGCTTTTCTATTCCGGCTGACGAATATGAGAACTGGAAAAAGGGCGCTGGTCCGCGATTTGTGATCGCATACCAGGATGCAGCGGGAGAGCCACAGACCTTCAGAATCGACATGGCACCCGCTCCCTAGAAGGACGCGGTGGCGGATTTTACGAAGTGAGCCGCCGAGACCCGCCCCCTGTTGGAGAAAAGCAGGTTTGTTAACAAAAGCGATTTCAGCCGGTGCTTTGCGCCGAAGAAAAGATAAAAGAGAAGAAGGGGATATCAATATGCGTTACTTCAAGCTGATGGTTTGCACCGGAGTCATGCTGCTCCTAGCGGGAGCGGCCAGCGCGCAGGAAGACTATATCAACGTTTTCGCCGGGGGCGGACCAAACGATGTTGCGGCAACGAGCGCGCCGGTGTACCAGCCTACAAATATCACGCTCGACAGCTCCGGCAATATCTATTTCAGTTCGCAGTACTCCAACTACCAGCAGCGGATCTGGAAGATAACGAAATCGACGGGCATCTTGACCATCCTTGCCGGAACCTATTCTTACGGTTATGGCGGCGACGGCGCTCTCGCGGTCAACGCGCTGTTGCATAACCCGCTCGGCATGGCGGTCGATCACGCTGGGAATGTATTCTTCGCGGACCAGGCCAACTGCCTCGTTCGCAAAGTGACGGTCAGCACTGGAATCATCACCACGGTGGCTGGAACAACGGTAACGACTACCACTCCCCCAACCTCAACCTGCGGCTCTGGAACAGGGTCCACTATCGGCAACGGCGGTAAGGCGACGCTCGCCAAGCTGTATAACCCAACAGGCGTGGCCCTCGACAAGAACGGGAACCTTTTCATCGTAGACCAGGCCAATCAGCAGATTCGAATCGTGGCCTGCGCCACGGTGACCAGTACTGGCGCCACGTGCACTCCCAATTCGGGACAGACGACTGGTGACATTTACACAATAGCGGGGGACGGAACGGCTGGTTATAACGGCGACAGCATCGCGGCCACCACGGCCGAACTCTACAATCCCTACGGCGTGACTACGGACACCGCTGGAAACCTTTATATCGTGGATCAGTATAACCACCGGGTGCGCCGGGTGGCGTGCGGAACCGGCATCAGTTCCTGCACAGTTCCGTCGGGCGAGACCAAAGGCGACATTTACACCATAGCCGGAGACGGGACGGCTGGTTACAACGGCGACGGCATCGCTGCCACCACGGCCGATTTGTACTATCCGACAACTGCGTCGGTGGACAATGCCGGCAATCTGTTCATCGCCGACTATGACAACGTGCGGATACGCGAAGTGTCTTGCGCGACTACGACCAGCAGCGGGTCGAAATGCACGGCTTCGACCAATCAGACCATCGGAGAAATCTTCACGGTGGCGGGCACGGGATCGGGAGGCTACAACGATGATGGGCAGTCGGCCACGGGGGCTGATCTAAATTTGCCCGTGGGAGTGGTGGTGGACAGTGCGGGGGATGTATTTATCGCCGACGAAAACAACTATCGCATCCGCGAAGTGCCCTGTGACGTAAGCACACTCACCTGCACGGTTCCAACTGGCGAGACCAAGCAATTCATCTACACCGTCGCGGGAACGGGGAACACGACGTTCTACGGCGACAATCTTCCGGCAACCGGCGCGGAATTGTATTACCCGACCGGAGTGGCTTCGGACTCCAAGGGGAATATTTACATTGCCGACTATGACAATTGCGTCGTGCAGGAAGTGACAGCCAGCACGGGAGTAATCACGGCGTTTGCCGGCATAGCCGGAGCTTGCGGCTATAGCGGTGATGGCGGGCTGGCTACCGGCGCCAATTTGAACCGTCCCTATCGAGTGGTAGTGGATAGCGCGGACAACGTTTTCATAGCAGACCAGAGCAACTGCCTGATCCGCAAAGTCACCTCCGGTGGAACCATCACCAGCGTCGTGGGTAAGAGCCCCTCGCTGGCCTGTGGTTATTCCGGCGACAGCGGGTCCGCTACGGCCGCCGAAATCAATCAACCAGACGGTGTCGCTCTTGACAAGTCGGGGAACCTCTACATTTCGGACTACGCCAATCAAGTGGTCCGGATGGTGTCGTGCTTGACGGTGACAAGCACGGGCGGAGCCTGCACTCCCAAGGCCGGCCAGACAAAGGGCGACATCTACACGTTCGCCGGCGACAACACCAAGGGAGCCGGATACTCCGGCGACGGCGGCCCGGCAACAAGCGCCCAGCTCTACTATCCCTACGACGTGGCTGTGGATGTTTCGGGAAATGTCTACATTGTCGACGCGTACAACATGCGGGTCCGCAAGGTGAATACGTCGGGAGTCATTTCGACGTTCGCCGGAAATGGCGCCACCGGATATGAAGGCGATGGCGGTTTCGCTACGGATACTTCGCTCTACTATCCGGAAGGGGTGGGAGTCGATGGGGCCGGCGATATTCTGATTGCCGATTACGACAACCAGCGTATCCGGCTAGTGGATGGCGAAGGGCTCATCCACACGATCGCAGGGGACGGAACCGCCGGCTTCAGCGGCAACGACGTTCTGGCGACGACCGCCGAGCTCTACTCTCCGGAGGCAGTGAACGTCGATCCCTCAGGTAACGTTTACGAAGTCGACTACAACAACTGGCTCGTGCGAAAGATTACTGCGCCGATCACACTCAATGCTTCAGTGCCGAGCATTACCTTCGATACGCAGACGATCAAGACAACCAGTGATGCGGTGGCTTTGACGCTGAGTGCCAACGGCACGGCCGACATCACCAGCATCACGCCGAGCGCGGGATTCCTTGAGGTGGACAATTGCCCCACGGCCCTGAGCAGCGGCACGACGTGCCTGGTGAATGTCCGCTTCTCGCCAACGACGGATGGAGTGATCAACGGTACGCTAACCATCAAATACAACGGGTTCTTCACGTCGTCGCTGGTGGTGCCATTGCAAGGCGAAGCATCGGGCCTCAGTATCAGCCCGGTGTCACTGGCCTACGGCACCCAGCTCGTCACTGCGGCCCCTGTAACCAAGACAGTGACGATTACAGGAGCGACGACCTATTCGGCCACGTCGGCCACGCTTGACGGGAGCACGGCCTTCACCATCGCAAGCAACACTTGCACGGGCGCGATCACCACGAGCTGCGCAATTGGAATAACTTTCGCTCCGACATCGGCAACGTTGGGTGGACAGAAAAATACGCTGATCATCCACGACAACGATCCCACGAACCCGCAGCTGGTGGCGCTCACGGGAACGGGCACCGAGGTGACCCTGACCCCGACCACGCTGGCTTTTGGAACAGTGGCTTCGGGAAGCAAGGCAATGTCGGTGACAGTAAAGAACGTGGGCACTACAACGCTGAGCTTTACCTCAGCTCCAACCATAACCGGCACCGGGAGCACGAACTTCATCGTTCTGCCCTACAGCTCTACCGGGCCCCAGAGCACCTGCCTGAACGGAACGGTGACTCTGGCTCAAAACGCAACTTGCACCTACACCGTGCAATTCACCTTCGCAGGTGGAACCACGGCCTTCACCACCGACCTCAACATCTTCGACAACGGTGGCGCGAGCCCGCAAGTTGTGGTGATGACGGCCACCGACTAGGGCCGTGAAGACCAGTCCGGGGCGGGGAGCTTCCTACGAGGCTCCCCGCCTTTTTTATTGCGTCAGGGTTGAGCAGATTGAACTTTGCCGGGCCGGGCCGCACGAGCGAGTGGCCCCCCAAAAATAAGAAGCGCCCCGGAACTCTTCCGAGTCTCAGGACGCCCGAACAGCCCTCCCCAAGAACTGTTCAGAGCTACCTTAGCGACCGCAGACCGCGTTTGTGAATTGCGCTTCTGTGCCACGTCATGGCACGAGACGGCTAGACCGCCCGCATCCGCGATTACCGCAGTAACCCTTAAGCCGGGATTACCGTTGACCCCTACTGGTCCGCGTCCTTACATTCTCCACAGGGGGTCGTATGAAGGATATTCATGAAGTATTGCGGCAGAAGCAGACCAAGTACGCGGCACTGGGGAAGCAGATTGAGATGCTCCAGCAGGCGGCGGAGAAGCTGCGTGAAGTGGCTCCCCTGCTCGCGGAAAACGACGAAGAGGATAACGCAGTATTGATGGAAGTCGATGAGACTTCCGACAGTCTGGCGGCCAAGGCGGGCGCGTCTGGTTCGGGCGCGGCGGCATCAAAGGCAGCCCGGCCTGCGGCACCTCGCTGGCCATAATCTCGCCGTTGTAGGGCGGGCATCTAGTTATGACCCTTCTGGCATTGCTGGTTTCGACTGACGATTCTGCCTCCGAGATCCTGGGCCGGGTTCTGCCGGCCATGGGGATCGTGGTGGAGCGTTTCAGTGATCTCGCTACCGCGATCGACCGTCTGCAGCAGCAGAGGTTCGATGCTCTGGTGGTCGACTTTGACGATCCCGACGCTGCCGGTCAGGTGCTGGATGAGGCCCGCAGGTTGAATTCGGGCGCTTCGCAGGTCAGCGTGGCCCTGGTTGCGGAACCTGCGAAGGCGCGCGCTATTCTCAGCAACGGCGCGCACTTTGTGCTGTACAAGCCACTCTCCGATGACAAGGCCAAAGCCGGCCTGCGTGCCGTAGCCGCGCTGTTAAATCGCGAACGGCGGCGCGCTTACCGCGTTCCCGTCCAGGCTCCGGTGGAAATTACGCTGCCCGATGCCCGTAAAGCCGAAGGTATTCTGCTTGATCTGAGCGAAACCGGCATGGACGTTCTCACGGCTGAACCCCAGGCTCCGGGATCGCTGCTGAATTTCCGCTTTCAGTTGCCTGATGGAAGCCTTGAAGTTGACGCTCATGGGCAGGTGGCGTGGGCGAACCCGAACGGTCAAACCGGAGTACATTTTCTCGATTTAGAAGAGTCGGTAAAGGCTGAGCTCAAGGTCTGGCTGCATGCCGCCGCAGTGATGAACGGCGCAGATCCCTCGGAAGCTGTTCCGCACTGCAAGCTCACCGATCTAAGCCTGGGCGGTTGCTACCTGGAAAGCGAATCGCCGTTTCCGGAACGGGCTCTTGTCGACCTTTGCCTCAAGTCCGGAGACGTGGCGGTCCACACCGAAGGCATGGTGCTGGTCACGCATCCGGCACATGGCATGGGATTGGAATTCCCTTCCCGCACGCCGGAACAGCGAGCCCAGGTGGAAAATCTGATTAACTTTCTTCGCAGCTGTCCGGATTCCACGCCGGAGCTGATTATTTCTCCGCGCGCTTTAACCGCTGATCTCAGCCAATTTGAGCACGCCGCGGAAACCCCAGGAGATTCGAACGCGGAGCCGCTCGACGATCCGTTGCTCGAACTGCTGCGCCAAGGGTCTTCTCTGCAACAGGACGACTTCCTCGACGAACTTCGCCGACAACGTTCCGGTGAGAGCGTCGCGACGTAGCTCACCGTTTGTCCCCTCCGAGTCTTCTTACCGATCCATCATTCCACTGTTATATTCAACTTTCACTTTAAGACACACCTCTCGCGGTAGGTGGCTTGGGGACTTAAGGTAGCAGCGCAAGGACAGGAAAACACTGGGCAGTAGAGGGTGGCGGAACGCGCGAGAGGCTGAGGCGAACTGTTTCCGAAGGGCGAAGAACCCGCGCCCCGTCTCTGACGCGGGCCCTCCGCCTTCCATGGTCTGTTTCACCCCAGTGCGAATAGGTTAGCTGATCGCTGTTGCGTCACGGTTTCAGAAATATTAAATCTAGGTTAAATGCGGTAGGCAGTTAGCTCGTCCAGCTCCGCCTGAAGTGCGAGTTCCCGTGGTGTGTAGGTCCTGGGGATTAACTCCGTGCACTGTTTTCGCCCTTGTGCGAACATGTACCCGGCACGAGACATCGACGGCGGGGAGGCTGGTGGGAGCGAAGCTGGCGGCAAACATGAAATCCGGAAGTGAGCTCGGCTCGGGCAATGTCCCGAGTAACGCCTCGCGCGATGCACGCCGCAGCAGCCTGGCATGGGCGCCGCTTATGTCGATCGCAATTGCGGCCTTTGCGGTTGAAATTCCTTTCTTTTTCCTTGGCACACCCTCCGGACACGACGTCGAATTCCATTTGTACTCGTGGCTGGAAGTTCTCTCGCAGTGGAAGCTGGGCATCGTCTATCCGCGCTGGGCGGCCCTGGCGAACTTTGCCTACGGCGAGCCGCGTTTCATCTTCTATCCTCCGGCTTCGTGGACGCTGGGGGCGCTCCTTAGCGCGATCTTTCCCTGGACGCTGGCCGCCAGCATTTATATCTGGCTAGCCTTGTTGGCCGCGGGCGTGTCCATGTTTCTGCTGGCGCGGCAGTGGCTCGACCGGCGCGACGCGACCTTCGCGGCTCTGCTTTACGCTGTCAATCCTTATCATTTGGTGATCGTGTATTGGCGGAGCGCGTTCGCCGAACTTCTGGCTAGTTCTTTGCTGCCCTTGTTGCTCTTGCTGTTATTGCGGGCAGATGAAAAAGGCCGGCGCGTCACCGTTTATCTCGCGCTGTTGCTTGCTTGCGCGTGGCTGACCAACGCGCCCGCAGCGGTGATGATCCATTATTCTCTGGCCTTGTTGATGCTGCTGATTGCCTGGCAGCGGCGTTCGCGTCGCGTTCTTCTGGTGGGAACCGCCGCGGTGATTCTTGGGGCTGCGCTGGCCGCGGTTTATCTGTTGCCTGCGGTCTATGAAGAAAAGTGGGTCACTATTGCGCAGGCGGTTTCTGCCGGGTCCCGACCGCAAGACAGTTTTCTGTTTATCCACACCACCGATGCGGACCACGATGCCTTCAACCACCTGATTTCCTGGATTGCGGTGGGCGAAATCCTGCTGACGGTTGTGGCGGCTTGGGCCGCGCGCGGCTGGCAAAGCCGCAATCGTACGCTTTGGTATTCGCTTGTGGTGTGGGCTGCGGCGTGCTCGGTGCTTATGCTCTCGATCACAAACGCGATGTGGAAGATTCTCCCCAAACTGCAGTACATGCAATTCCCCTGGCGCTGGATGCTATGTCTGGGCATTCCCTTCACCTTGCTGGTCGTGATCGGGATTCGGCGGTGGACCGTTCGCGTTGCGTTCTACCTGGCCCTGCTGGCTGTGGTCGCCTTCGGATGGCACCACTTTCAGCCGCCCTGGTGGGATAATGCCGGCGACCTGCGCGAAATGCGGGACAACATGGCAGCGGGCGACGGCTACGAGGGCGTCGACGAGTACGCGCCGGTTGGCGCCGATCCTTCATCTGTCTCGAAAGACGCCCGTCGTGTCACGGTGGACGGACCGGCCCACGCTGCGATTCATGTTTCTCAGTGGACTCCGGAATTCAAACTCTTCACGGCGTATATGTCAGCGCCCGACAATCTTTCGTTGCGGCTGTTCAACTATCCGGCATGGCGGGTTAGCGTGAACGGTCGTCAGGTACAGCCCGGCGCGCGTGAGGGCACGGGACAGATGCTGGTTCCCGTGGAGGAGGGCGCAAATCAAGTGCGGATCACTTTCGTTCGCACCTGGGATCGCACGGCGGGTGGGTGGATCTCATTGCTCGCTTTGATTTTGGCTTTCGGGCTATGGAAGCTTCCCTCTTCCAACGGACAGGCTTCCGCTGGAAGTGCCACGATGAAATGGTGATGCGAAAAATCCTCATTGCAACGTCGAATCCGGGCAAACTGCGCGACTTTGCCGGTGCTGCTGTGCGCCACGGGGTCGAAATCGCTGGCATTCCTGACTTCTCTTCCCTGCCTGCGGTGGTTGAAGATGGACTCACATTCGAAGCGAACGCACGAAAAAAAGCCGAAGCCTATAGCCGATATGTTCCAGGAGAATTGGTCGTAGCCGACGACTCAGGATTGGAGATTGACGCGTTGAAGGGCGCGCCTGGCGTGCATTCTGCCCGCTACGCCGCCGACCAGCCCGCCCAGGCCGACGCGAACACTGACGACGAGGCGAATAATGCGCGGGTCTTGCGCGAATTGAAGGGCGTTCCTCCCGCCCAACGCACTGGCCGGTTTGTTTGCGTTCTCGTGGCTGCTCGCGACGGCAAGACGCTGGGGACATTCCGCGGCACGGCGGAAGGAATCATCCTCGACGTTCCGCGCGGCGCGAATGGCTTCGGCTACGATCCCTTGTTTTATTTTCCAGAGATTAAGAAGACATTTGCCGAGCTGACTGCCGAGGAAAAGTCGAAGTACAGTCACCGCGGCGCGGCGTTCCGTGAGTTCCTCAAATGGTGCGGGCGTTCTTGCTGACGGCTGACGACGTGGCGACTCCTTCTTGACTTCGTTTCTCCCGCGGCTGGATAATAAAAAGTTCTTTTGTCAGTGTCGAACCATCAAGGTCGGGTCATCCAGCAGAATCATACGAACTTATAAGGAGCGATTCGTGGCGTCAGCAGCCAGTTCTACTGCTCCCGTTGTGGCGAACAACGTCGGGGAAAAAGCGGTACACGGCGTGGCGCCTCTGCGCGCGGGCAAGGGTATTTCATTTCTGTTGCGCCGCCTGCATTCGCTTTCCGGCATCGTCCCCGTGGGCGCGTTTCTGTTCGAGCACATTCTGGTTTCTAACTCCACGGCAATCACCGGGCCTGACGCCTACGCCCGGCAAGTGAGTTTTCTGGCGAATCTTCCGCTGGTCTTTTTTCTTGAATTGTTTGGCATCTGGCTGCCGATTGCTTTCCACGCGCTCTACGGTTTTTACATCTGGTACCGCGGAGACGGAAATACGATGGAATATCCCTGGACCGGCAACTGGATGTACACGGCCCAGCGCTGGACCGGCGGAATTGCGTTCGCCTACATCCTGTGGCACACGTGGACTATGCGCTTTACCGGAGTCGATCTGCACGCTTTCCCGAACGCTTCGTTCGGCAAGGTGCAGGGAGAGGTTCTGCAGACTCCGTTGTTCCTGTTTTATGTTGTAGGCTTGATCGCGGCTTCATGGCACTTCGCCTATGGTATCTGGTTGTTCTCGGCAAAGTGGGGCATCGTTTCCGGAGACAAAGCGCAGAAGCGGTTTCTGGCGGTGTGTGTGGTGTTCTTCTTTGTCTTGTCCGGCGCGGGACTAGCCAGCCTGGCTTCGTTCCGCTCGCGTCCGCAACAACCCTACGAGCCTGGGACCTCGGCATGGCAATCGACCCAGGCTATGAACAATCAGGCTGCGAATGATCAGGGTACAAAGAATGAGGCTGAAAAGAATCAGGCTACAAAGAATCAGCCTGTAAAGAATACGGAAGGCCGGTAGACCAACGATGGCGGTTCCGAAAATTATCGTGATAGGCGGCGGTCTTGCAGGACTCTCCGCCGTCATCAAGATCGCGGAGATGGGCGCGAACGTCGATCTCTTCTCTATTGTTCCGGTGAAGCGATCGCACTCCGTGTGCGCGCAAGGCGGCATCAACGCCGCCAAGAACCTGAAGGGCGAAGGCGATTCAACCTGGATCCATTTCGACGACACGGTTTACGGCGGCGACTTTCTTGCCAACCAGCCTCCGGTCAAAGATATGTGCGAGGCCGCGCCCGGCATCATCGACTTGCTCGACCGCATGGGCGTTCCCTTCAACCGCACGCCGGAGGGTCTGCTCGATTTTCGACGCTTCGGCGGAACTTTGTACAACCGCACCGCCTTCGCAGGCGCGACGACGGGCCAGCAGTTGCTCTATGCACTCGACGAACAAGTCCGCCGCTACGAATCCGAAGGCAAGGTGAAAAAATACGAGCACTGGGAATTTCTCTCCGCCGTACTCGACGGAAACCGCGTCTGTCGCGGCATCTGTGCCATGGATCTGCGCAGCATGGAAGTCCGCACCTTCCCTGCTGACGCGATTATCATTGCGACCGGCGGTATTGGCGCGATCTTCGGGAAATCGACAAATTCCGTAGTCTGCACAGGTTCGGCGCAGTCGGCGCTTTATCAGCAGGGCTGCTTCTACGGAAACGGCGAATTCATTCAGGTGCATCCCACCTGCATTCCCGGCGAAGACAAGCTGCGCCTGATGTCGGAATCCGCGCGTGGCGAGGGTGGACGCGTCTGGGTTCCGAAGACTCAAGGCGACAAGCGCGACCCGAAAACGATTCCGCCGTGTGACCGCTGGTACTTCCTCGAAGAGTGGTATCCCAAATACGGCAACCTGGTTCCGCGCGACGTAGCTACGCGGGCGATCTTCAAGGTCGTTTATGAGTACAACCTCGGCATCGATGGCAAGCCAATGGTGTATCTCGACCTGACCCACATCGATCGCAAGATTCTCGACCGCAAGTTGGAAGGCATTCTCGAAATCTACGAGAAGTTTGTGGGCGACGATCCCCGCGACACGCCCATGAAGATTTTCCCAGGCATGCATTACACCATGGGCGGACTGTGGATCGATTTCAAGCAGGCGACGAACATTCCGGGCATTTACGCCGCGGGCGAATGCGAATATCAGTATCACGGCGCGAATCGCCTAGGCGCGAACTCGCTGGTATCGTGCATTTATGGCGGGAGCATTGCCGGGCCCAACGCGGTGAAGTACGCGCGCGGATTGCAGGCGCTGCCTGACGGCAGCGGAGTTTTCGAGGCCGAAAAGAAGAAGCAGGAAGAAAGCAACGCTCGGCTGATGAATAACCAGGGCACGGAGAATCCCTTCCGGCTATGGCGCGAACTCGGCGAGTTGATGACCAAAGATTGCACGGTTATTCGTTACAACAAGAATCTGCAGCGAACAGATGCGAAACTGGTCGAGATGCTGGAGCGCTTCCGCAAGGTGAATCTGAGCGACCGCACGCAGTGGGCAAACACCACCGTCGTCTTCGCTCGGCAGCTTTACAACATGCTGCAGCTGTCGCGAGTGATTGCGCAGGGTGCGCGGTTACGCGACGAATCACGGGGCGCGCACTACAAGCCGGATTTCCCTGACCGCGACGACAAGAATTTCCTGAAGACGACGAAAGCATATTTTGCGCCCGATGCGGACGAGCCAAGGTTTGAGTTCGAGCCGGTGGATGTGTCGCTGATTCCACCGCGACCGAGGAAGTATGACGCAGTGAAATAGGAATCTAAGGAGCGCCGATTCGACGTCCGGTGAGCAAGGTTGAATGCAGATGTTCGAATGGGTAAATAGTAAGCCTCAGAAGACGGAGAAGCCTGCATGGCTCGGAGTCGCAACTTCGGCGGCATGGATTTTTTACGGCGCAGTAGACGTCGTGCGACACCGGGCTTTCGGATGGCCGATCGTCGTTTTATGGATCCTTATCCTTTTGGTGTCGATTAGGCGGCTTGTTGCTCGTCGCCCAGGGATTGCAGAGAAAATGACCGAGAACCTGTAATGGCCAATAACAAATCCGTTCTCTTCAAGATCAAGCGCCAGAACACCCCAACTTCCAAGCCGTACTGGGAAGAGTTCGAACTAGCTCATCATCCGGGCATGAACGTGATTTCCTCGCTCATGGAGATCGCCGCCAACCCCGTCACTCGCGAGGGCAAGGCGGCCACGCCCATCACCTACGATTCGAATTGCCTCGAGGAAGTCTGCGGCTCCTGCGCCATGCTTATCAACGGACGCGCCCGCATGGCCTGCTCGGCCTTGATCGACAACCTCGAACAGCCAGTAAAGCTTGAACCTTTCTCGAAGTTCCCTGTCGTGCGCGATCTCGCTGTCGATCGCAGCGTTCTCTTTGAGAATCTCAAAACCGTCAAGGCCTGGGTTCCCATCGACGGCACTTATGACCTCGGTCCTGGCCCGCGCCTGTCGCCCGAAGAGCAGGAAGCCGCGTATCCGCTTTCGCGCTGCATCTCCTGTTGCTGCTGTATGGAGGCCTGCCCGCAGTTCAACGAAGAGACGGGATTCGTAGGCGCGGCCACTATCGCGCAGGTGAGACTGTTCAACACCCATCCCACAGGCAAAGAGCTGCAGCACGAGCGTCTCGCGGCGCTGATGGGCGACGGCGGCATTCAGGAATGCGGCTACGCCCAGAACTGCGTCGAAGTTTGCCCCAAGGATATCCCGCTGACCCGCGCCATTTCCGAAGTGGGTGGCGCAGTCATGAAGCAAGCCATCGGTGACCTTTTCCGGCGCTGATTTTTGTCACTTTTGCCCTGAAAACACACTTCTTGTAGTTCCCATCAAGCGCTAACTGCTTGCTTCAAGAGCACATCCGTGGGCCGCAATCCCGCGCCGGGATGGCGTTTCGCGTGCTCCCATATACATGGAAGGCACTCGCGAGAGCGGCGGGTAACCAGTAGTAACCAAACGGGCAATGCCTGCCGGAAACTCTGGTAACCGGCGCTAGCAATCAAATGTCGGGACGCTTGACACGATGACTTACAATGTCCGCACGGTTGAGGGTTAACCCGTACGGAAGACTACGGAACTCATTGAGAACAAAACCACAGCGTCAAATAATTCTTCTGGCCATGCTGGCTTGCCTGTGCAGTCCGCTTTTTGCGGTGACTGCTACGGCTGTGCACAGGGCCCATCATCGCCGGTTCCCGCGGCTGCATTGGACGTTGTGGCATCCCATGTTCCGTCCGTCGCACGAATCCCTTTTAGCGCAGAACGCAGAAGTTGACCGCCTGGAATTGCCTCGCATTCAGGACGACGACGAGTTGGAAGCCCTGAAGGCGAGCGGAGCGCTGCAGCCCATCATCGCCGGTGAAACGCTGCGCTTTGATCCGCGCCTTGATCCTTCGCGCCGCTACTGCCGTCCCTGGACCCGCGACTTTGTGCAGGATATCGCCCAGGCTTATTACAATCGTTTTCACGAACAGATTCAGGTGAATTCAGCAGTGCGCACGGTCAAGGTTCAGAAGAAACTTCGCCGGCACAATCGCAATGCGGCTCCGTCTGAGGGCGATACGGCGTCGTCGCATCTCGCGGGTCTTACGGTGGACTTGCAACGGCGCGGCATGACCCAGGAACAGATTCATTGGATGGAACACTACCTCTTCTACATGAAGGCGCTCGGCCTGGTTGAGCCCGAAGAAGAGCGGCATCAGTGGGTGTTCCACATCATGGTCTCAGGCCACTACGCGGATTGGCGCGAAACGCAGGACATCATTCCAGTCGATCGCCCCGAACCCGCTGCGTTGAGCGCCGAAAGCCGCGCCGAATAGTCACTTACATAGTTCCTCACAACGTTCCTTACAAAGCTCCTTACAGCGCATATTGCGCTTCGCCGTTGCCGAACGACCAGTTCTCCCACGCAACTTCCACCAGATTGATCATCAGGTCCTGCTTCCGTAATCCGGGATTCTCTGCCAGAATTTCCGCCATGCGCTGGAATAGCTTGCGCTTCTGCGCCAGCTTGCGTCCGGTAGAGAGCGTGATCTGAACCAGCACGAAGTTATCCGTCCTTTGCGCGCCGAGGTATGCGGGGTCGTAGATCAGACCGCTAGCCGGATGCTCGGTGATCACCTGGAACCGGTCCTGCGCGGGCGCATCCATGGCCTCCACCAACGCTCGGTGAACTCCATCCCCCAAAGCCTTTCTATATTCTTCAGTTTTGCCTTCGCGTAACGAGATTCGAATGAGCGGCATCTATCCCTCCCTGGAGTTGTGAGTCGCGCTAGACAATGGATGAATCTGCTTCTCAACGAGATTCATGGGCAGGAGCATCGATCGGGCCGAACATCGAGCGTGCTTTAATGGATCATGATCGTTCTGATGGCCGGCCTTCCTGGCAGCGGAAAAACTACGCTCGCCCGCGAACTGGCGAGTCGCCTGCACGGCCGAGTGCTGAATAAAGATGAGGTCCGGCACGCTCTCTTTTCCGCCGACGAAATCGAGTACTCTTCCCTGCAGGATGACTTCTGCCTCCATCTCATGCTCGAAACCGCAGGCCAGTTCCTGCAGAGAGATCCGCACCATTTTGTCTTTCTCGATGGCCGGACGTTCTCTCGCCGCTACCAGATCGACAATGTCGTGAACGCCGCAGCCGCTCTGCACCAGAGCTGGCGCATCCTCGAATGCGTATGCTCGGAGGAAGTAGCCCGGCAACGGATCGAAGAGCAATCCGCCTCAGCATCGCATCCTGCAGGCAATCGCAACTTCCAGCTCTACCTTGAAGTCAGGTCACGATTCGAAGCCATCACCTTACCGAAAACCGTGGTCGACACTGGCCGGCCGCTGCAAGCCTGCATTGATCAGGCCCTGGCAGCTCTGCGCTAATGGTTACTTGGGAATCGTGCTTTCTTCCACGCGCTAAGGCCTATACAATCGTTGACTTGCCCGCAGACTCGATCCGCTGCGCGCTACATATATGACCCATTCTAAAATGCTCCTCTCTCGTGCCTGGTTCTTGCCGCTTCGTCGGCGGTCTCCCAATCCACCAACCCACCGGATATAACCGTCAGCGCCAAGGCTCGCGCGATTCAGGACTCCGCCATCGTAGTCGACACCCACGCCGACACGCCGCAACGTTTTCTCGACGAAGGCTTCGACATCGGCTCGACCGATCCCAACGACGCGGGGCACATCAGCCTCGACAAAGCCCGCCGCGGCAATCTCGGCGCGGAGTTCTTTTCCATCTGGGTAGAGCCAGAGACTAACCAGGGCCACTTCGCCAAACACACATTCGATCTCATCGACTCGGTCTACGAGCAGGCCGCGCACCATCCTGACCGCATGATGATGGCTTTTTCCGTAGCCGATATCGAGCGCGCCCACAAAGAACACAAACTCGCCGCGCTCATGGGAATCGAAGGCGGCCACTCGATTGAGAACGACATGCACCTGCTGCGCGATTACTACCGCCTCGGCGTGCGCTACATGACGCTCTCCTGGTCGAACACCAACGAATGGGCCGATTCCTCGGGCGACATCAACGACCCCAAAGTCGAGCACCACAATGGCCTCACTGATTTCGGCAAGCAGGTTGTGCTCGAGATGAATCGCCTCGGCATGATGGTGGATATTTCACACGTCGCCGACAAGACTTTCTGGGACGCGATCGCCACCACAAAAGCTCCGGTGATCGCTTCGCATTCTTCCGCCCGCGCTCTGGTCAACGCGCCGCGAAATATGACGGACGACATGCTGCGCGCGGTCGCCAAGAATGGCGGCGTCGTGCAGGTAAACTTCTTCTCCGGCTTCGACGATCAGACCTATTGGGATGCCTCCAGGGCTCAAGCCAAGGATCGCGACGCCGCCATTGCAGCCTTCGTCGCAAAAAAGAAAGCGGAGGGACAGCCTGTTACTTACGTCGATGAGGACCGCATCGAGCGCGAGTGGACTGCGAAACTTCCGCGTCCGCCTTTCAAGGTTTTGATTGATCATATTGATCACATCGCGAAAATCGCCGGGGTCGATCACGTTGGCCTGGGCTCTGACTTCGACGGCGTCGGCGGCGCTACCCCGCAGGGCATGGACTCCGCGGCAGACCTGCCGAAGATTACGCAGGCCTTGCTCGATCGCGGATACAGCGCTGACGACATCAAGAAAATTCTGGGCGGCAACATTCTGCGCGTCTTCCGCCAGGTCGAAACCGTGAGCCGCGAAATGCAGGCGCAGTCCCATTAGCAACAGCGCTTGCTGGCTTCTCTGTCGTACAATTCAACGTTGCAATGCAACGTTACAATGCAACGTGGCTGGTAGCACGTTTTGCGCGTGCAAGGAGCACCCATGCGTAATGCCTTTATAGTTTCTGCGCTGCTTTCGATGTCTGCGCTCGCCGTTTGGGCACAATCGAGCCCACAGGCCGCGCCCGCGGCCAAGCCGCATTCCGGAACCACGACCGTTCACCACGCGGCAGCAGGTCCACCGACTGCGATTATTGAAACCACAGTGGGCAAGCTGACGTGTACCCTGTTCCCGGACAAGGCCCCGATCGGAGTCGCCAACTTCATCGGCCTCGCCACCGGAACCAAAGACTGGAAGAATCCCGTCAGCGGAGTCACCAAGCACGGCGTGCCGCTCTACGATGGCACCATTTTTCATCGCGTCATCGCTGGCTTCATGATCCAGGGCGGCGATCCCAAGGGCGATGGAACGGGCGATCCCGGCTACGCGTTCCAAAACGAAGTTTCTTCCGATCTGCTCTTCGACAAGCCGGGCCGTCTCGCCTACGCCAACGCCGGCCCCAACACCAACGGATCGCAGTTCTTCATCACCGAGGAAGCCCAGCCGCATCTCAACGGAGGCTATACCATCTTCGGCCAGTGCGACGACGCCAGCGTGGCTCTGGTGAAACAGATCGCGCACATGGCTACCGACCCGATGAACGACCGTCCATTCCGTCCAGTGAAGATTGTTCACATCACGATTGTTCACCGCGCAGTGCCAGCCAGGCCCGCGACGCCAGCGAAAAAGCCGGCCGCTCCGGCGCCTGCTACTACTCCGAATTAACAAGCCACAACTTGCCTAGCTAACGACTAACGACACTCATTAACGACTGAAAGGACTCCATGACCCGCCAACCCGGACTCTACGCCACGTTTGAAACCAGCGAAGGCAACATCGTCTGCCGCCTCTTCGAAAAAGACGCTCCCAAAACCGTAGCCAACTTCGTGGAACTTGCCGAAGGCAAGCGCGAGTGGACGCATCCCTCGACCCGCAACAAATCCAAAGACCGCCTTTACGATGGAACGATTTTTCATCGCGTGATCCCCGACTTCATGATCCAGGGCGGCGACCCGCAAGGCACCGGCATGGGAGGCCCCGGCTACCAGTTCGAAGACGAGACCAAGGGCTCGCCCCACAAGCTCGATAAGGCAGGGAAATTGGCCATGGCCAACGCCGGCCCCAACACCAACGGCTCGCAGTTCTTCATCACCGTCGCGCCCACGACATGGCTGACCGGCAAGCACACAATCTTCGGGGAGGTCGTCGAAGGTCAGGATATTGTCAAGAAGATTTCCGAAGTCCCGCGCGGGCGCAATGATCGGCCGACCAAGGATGTGGTGGTGAAGAAGGTCACGATCGAGAAAGCGTAGTCGCAAGTGTTGAACTGAAAGGGATCGGGTCGGGAAGGGCACGACGTTTAGTCGTGCCGTCAAAACCTCGAGGAAATAGCCGCACTTCAGCGCCTGAGGTAAGCCGGTGCGCGCGGCTATTTTTCCTGCGGGTTCCTCGCGCCCGGCTCGTTCTTCGCGCGATGTCTACACCCCAATCACCCCACACAACTCCTTCACTGCCGCCGCGCTCTTATCCAGCCCAGCCTTCTCTTCCGCAGTAAGCTTGATCTCGATAATCTGCTCAATTCCCTTCGCGCCAAGCTTCACCGGCACGCCGACGTAGAGCCCGCTGATCCCGTATTCACCTTGCAAATACGCCGCGCAAGGCAGAATCTTTTTCTTGTCCTTGAGGATGGCCTCGACCATCTCTGTCGCCGCAGCCGACGGCGCGTAGTAAGCCGATCCCGTCTTCAGATACTTCACAATTTCCGCCCCGCCGTCCCGCGTGCGCTGCACCAAAGCTTCGAGCCGCGACTTCTCGATCAACTCCGTGATCGGAATGCCCGCCACCGTGGAATACCGAGGCAGCGGAACCATCGTGTCCCCGTGTCCGCCGAGCACGAATGCGGTCACGTTCTCCACGCTAACCTTCAATTCGTCGGCGATGAAGGCTCGAAAACGCGCCGAATCCAGCACTCCCGCCATGCCCACCACGCGTTCGCGTGGAAAACCACTCAATTTGTAAGCCGCCTGCGCCATGGCATCCAGCGGGTTCGACACAATAATCAGAATGCAATTCGGCGAATACTTCACCACTTCGCCCACCACCGCCTTCATAATGCCGTAGTTCGTATTTAGCAGATCATCGCGGCTCATCCCAGGCTTGCGCGGAATGCCAGCGGTAATCACGACGATGTCGGAATTCGCCGTATCTTTATAGTCGTTGGTGCCGATAATGTAAGAGTCGCGTTTCTCGATCGGCATGGCTTCGAGCAAATCCAGCCCCTTGCCTTGCGGCACACCTTCGATAATGTCGATGAGGACAACATCGGCGAGTTCTTTCGAGGCAATCCAGTGAGCTGCCGTCGCACCCACATTTCCCGAACCTACGATAGTTACTTTCTTGCGCATATATGAGTCCTTTCTATGAATCCGCCAGACCTTTAACACAGGGGACACAGGGTCTCACGGGGTAAAACGCATGATTTACCCGGTGTTCCTCTGTGTCCCCTGTGTTTGAGATTCTGATCTTGTGTTTGAGATTCTGATCTCGCCTACACCAGCACTGCCGCACCCAGATTCTCAATGATGGAGTCGGCGAACTGGCTGGTCTTCACCTTGGTCGCGCCTTCCATCAGTCGCTCAAAATCGTACGTAACTTTCTTTTGCAGAATGGTTCGTTCCAGCCCCTGCTCGATCAGATCGGCAGCCTCGTTCCATCCCATGAAGCGGAACATCATCACCCCCGAGAGCATCACCGACCCCGGATTGATTACATCTTTATCCGCATACTTCGGAGCCGTGCCGTGCGTAGCCTCGAAGATCGCATAGCCATCGCCAATATTCGCTCCCGGAGCGATGCCCAGCCCGCCGACCTGCGCCGCGCAGGCGTCAGAAATGTAGTCGCCGTTTAGGTTCGGGCAAGCCAGCACCGAATACTCATCCGCTCGCGTCACCACCTGTTGAAAGATCGAATCGGCAATGCGGTCGTTGATCATGATTTTCTTTTTCCACTGACCTTTGCCGTGCGTGGCATAGATCTGGTCCAGCACTTCCTTCACTTCCTTTTCTACCGCCTGGCGAAACGCAGGCGGAGCAAATTCCATCCCCGGTTCAACCAGTTCAGCATTCTGCGACACCGTCAGATTCGGATTCTTATCCTTGTTGTCGACGATCCAGCTCTCGCGCTCAGTGATTACCTGATCGCGAAATTCCTCGGTCGCAAGCTCATATCCCCACTTGCGGAACGCGCCCTCGGTGAACTTCTGGATGTTGCCCTTGTGCACCAGGGTCACGCTCTTGCGGCCGGTCTCGAGCGCATGACGAATCGCCATCCTTACCAGGCGCTTGGTCCCAGTCACAGAAATCGGTTTGATGCCGACTCCGGAATCCAGCCGGATCTGCTTCTTGCCGCCCTTCAACATGTCTTTGTTGAGAAACT
The DNA here is from genome assembly GCA_963800575.1 of uncultured Acidobacteriaceae bacterium. Lineage (GTDB taxonomy): Bacteria > Acidobacteriota > Terriglobia > Terriglobales > Acidobacteriaceae > Sulfotelmatobacter. The sequence continues at coordinate 656,343 of CAWDBN010000011.1, read as the reverse complement.
CGATCAGCCTCGCGCACTCCGCAGTTCCCTCTTCCCACTCGATGCCCGCGTACACATCCTCAGTATTCTCGCGATAGATCACCACATCCATGCGCTCGGGATTCTTTACCGGCGAAGGCACACCCTTGTAGTACTTCACGGGACGCACACAGCAGTAAAGATCGAGAATCTGCCGCAGAGCCACGTTCAGCGACCGAATGCCGCCGCCCACAGGCGTGGTCAGCGGACCTTTAATCGCGACGCGAAATTCGCGAATGGCGGCAACCGTGTCATCGGGCAGCCAGGTATCGAACTTTGCTTTGGCCTTCTCTCCAGCGAACACCTCATACCATGCCACGCGGCGCTTGCCTTTGTACGCTTTTTCCACGGCAGCGTCGAACACTCGTCGCGATGCCTTCCAGATGTCTCGCCCCGTTCCGTCACCTTCGATGAACGGAACCACAGGATTATCCGGCACGTCGTACTTTCCCCCCGCATAGCCGATCTTCTTGCCGTCGGACGGCACCGCTACACCGTTATAAGTACTCGCCATTCCTGAGCCTCCTATGAATTTGCCACCCGCCTCACGAAAACCTGATTGTAGAGAACTCGATTGTAGAGAATATGATTATAGAGAATATCTCGGTGGACCTATACTAACCAATTCTTGCGTCACAACTTCATGTGACCGGCATCACCACCGTCGTGTCCCAAAAGACTTGCGCACGCCCACCGTCATGTAGCGTCCCCAGGGCCCGTTATTGCCCAGATCAGCCACGCCAAGATTGGTGTCGCGCGCGCCCAGGCGATCGAACAGAAAATGCTGGGTCACGCGAAACTCAAATCCCTTGCCGATAAAGACTGCCCCGCCCCAGGAGTGCTCAATGCCAATCGCATCCGGCGACCAGGTGTAGAGCGTCTGCGGAACCGTCTTGCCGAACAGAAACGAAGGTGCGCCGAACACCATAAAGCGCCGCAGCTGCGTCCGTCCGAAGGGACGCACCTCGAGCATGCCCGACAACATATACCGCGCAAACATGCTGCAGGGCGCGTTCGCCCCGCCATATTGCCCGGCGTTTCCCGCGCAGAGGTTGGGATCGATTTCGTTATGTGGAGGTGCCAGGTCAAGTTGCGCCCACCCCCACAAGGTGTCTTTAGGAAAGAACATCCGGGGTTGGGCCGCTGCATCCTGCGTGCTGCTCGCAGACGCTGCACTCTGTGCGCTGCCCAAAGCCGAAATCGATAGAAGAACTGCAAGCATCCAAACCGACGTTTTCATCCAGCCTCCAGAATTTTGTTTTCCTTTGACGAAAGCCTATTGGCCCTTCCGCCAGGCGGTCGCAACTCTTCTCAAGCCCTCCCAAACCTTCAGAAGTCAGCAGTCAGGGACGGACGGGAGCGGAACATTGTAACCTGCTGGCAGTAGTAGCGATTCGGCTCAAATCCACTCAGAGTACAGGCCTACAGGAAATCGATTCCAAAGTACGGATCCGGAGAACCAAAGACATCGTGGCCTGCACCTTCCAGATTTCATATCCAAGATTTAGATTTATTCCATTCGCAGGATTCGCACAGGGGCCTACCAACCCAAAGGACTTACGGTGCAACCATCTACGTTTGGCTGGCCGATTGCATACCTGGCAACAGCAAGAAGTTCCAAAAGCCCATGCCCCAGGAAGTTTCTGTCTCGTATCAGGCCATCAAGAGCAAGGTCTATCGGTTAATCGACGCCTTGGTCGTCGGCGAAAAGACAGAGGTCGAAGTTCAGGAGTCCATTCGTCGGTGGTGGGATCTCATTCACCCTGCCGACCGTCCTATCGCCCAAAAATATCTCTCGGTCGTATTGGAACGCTCTGGTCAGGCGCTCGATGCCGTTGAGGAAGGCTTGATGGACGCAACTCACCATGAGGCAGTCCCCGTCAATTCCGCCAAAGCCCTCAAGCTCGTCGACAGAATCGTGAAGCAGACCGCCAAGCCAGCATCCCTCAGCACCAGCGCTTGAGACAGACAAAGATTTTACAAATTGCTCGCTTGCGGCGTCCCCTCGCGCCCGGTATCCTCACGCCAGTCGAGATCAATCCAGTCAGGAGTGACCAATGAAATCTTCCTACTTTTGTTTCCTCTTCACGGTTCGTGGCTATCTTCTATCGGGAGCATTACTGATCATGACCGGATCGTTATTGGCCGCATCGGGAATCTACACCTTCACGCTTAACTCCATCGATGGCCACCCCGCGCCACTCGCCAACTACAAGGGCAAAGTGGTTCTGGTAGTCAACGTGGCCAGCCAATGTGGCTACACTCCCCAGTACAGCGCTCTCGAAGCGACGTACGAGAAGTACAAAGACCAGGGGTTCGTCATCCTCGGCTTCCCCGCCAATAATTTCGGCGCTCAGGAACCCGGCACCAACGCAGAGATCAAAACCTTCTGCACTCGCAAATACAGCGTCACTTTCCCCATGTATTCGAAGATTTCAGTCAAAGGCGCCGACCAGGCTCCGCTCTACGCCTACTTGACCAAGGACACCGGACCGGGCATCACCGGCGAAATCAAGTGGAACTTCACCAAGTTCCTGGTCGACCGCAACGGCAACGTAGTGCAGCGTTTCGAACCCGCGGTCACGCCCGATTCGAAGGAAGTGATCGCAGCGATCGAGAAACAATTGAAGCAGTAGAATTCACGATCCATCCACCAGCTCCCCGGACGCCCGTCCCTAATCACCTCCGCGTTGCAACAACTCGCCCGGATGAATGAGTGCTAATGGCGATTCATCAATGGCTAGCCTGCGCGCTCAATGTCGAGCAACCTTAAGGTACAACCAAATGAGGCCCTTAAACACAAGGCAATAAACCGTCGCATTCACCACAATCGTCACCATCAAAACGACCGTGGGACTGTCGAGAAAGAACCCGCTAAACAGGCCGAAGACGATACCCGGCATGAGGCGATACAGTCCCGCTTCACTATGGTGCAACTCCGCGGCACTCTTCGCATGCGTGCCAGACACGGTTAACGCTGCCGCCAGCACTATTGAGGCAAGCCACAGAACCTGATCCCGTCGCGTCAATCGGAGTCGCCTCACTTTGTTAGCCGCGGATAGATGCTACGGCACGTCCGCGTTAGCCTGCAACAAAATCGTCGGCGGCGACAACTGTTCGTGCTATTTCGTGGGCGTTATCGGCACAGCCATGAGTGTGGCCAGCATGGTCGCAACCAGCTTCTCTTTGCCGTCAATGATGGCAAAGGCGTCCGCCGCACAAACTGTCAGCGTCCGGCCAGCCTTCTTCACTTGCGCTCTGGCCACGAAAACCTCACCGGCTGCGGGCGCCAGCAGGTTCACCTTGAACTCCGCCGTGAGGATCCCCTTATCATCTGCTGCCAGGGTTAAGGCTGCATAACCGCAAGCAGAATCCAGCACCGCAGCGATCGCGCCCGCGTGCAGGTAGCCGTTCTGTTGCGTAAGTTTCGGCGAAAACGGCAGGCGAATTTCCACACCGCCCTGAACCACTGCTGTGACCTCGGCCCCCAAAGTGGACATGAAGGCCTGCCTGGAAAAGCTGCTCCGGATGCGTTCCTCGTGGGTGGTCACGTTTCTCCTCGACCGCTGAAGCATTCCTGTTTCCGCGGAATAAATGATTGACGGTCAGCGCGAGAATCTTACCCCTTCGCCAGTGCCTTGGACAGCCGCCCGCCCTGCTACAATTCGGTTCGCAAGACAGCCGGAGGCAAATGCAGCGTAGTTTTCAAATTGCGTTGCGGTTTTAACTGGCAACTGGTCACTGGCAACTGGCAACTGCTTCATGGACTTCGACCAACTGCAAACGTTCCTCGAAGTAGCCCGCCATGCCTCGTTCTCCCGGGCAGCGGAGAAGCGTTTCCGCACTCAGCCGGCCATCTCCTCCCAAATCCGCTCCTTGGAAGACGAAGTCGGCGCCAAGCTCTTTGACCGCTCCGGCGGAAAAGTCGCTCTCACCGCAGCCGGAAAGTCCTTCCAAAAGTATGCCCAGGACTCGCTCGATGCCCGCAATGCCATGCTCACCTCTCTCGCCGAAATGGAGCACGTCCCCCGCGGCGCCATCACCGTAGGCGCCAACGAAGGCACCTGCCTGCACATCCTTCCTGAAGTCTTTGCCGACTTCAAAAAGCAGTACCCCGACGTTTCGGTCAACATCAAGCGCGCCGATTACGCCAAAGTTCTCGAATCGGTAGCCGACAACTCGGTCGACTTCGGTGTCGTTTCCCTGCCCGTAAAAGACAACCGCCTCACCGTAGTCCTCATCCATCAGGATGAGCTGGTCATCATCGCCCCGCCGCACCATCCGCTGGGTAAAATGAAGTCAGCCCCGGTGGGAGACCTGGCCAAGTATCCATTGGTGCTTCCCAAAGGCGGCCACACCCGCGACGCCCTCGAAGAACTATTTCGCGAGCGGCGGCTAAAGCCGAACTACAGTATGGAACTCGACTCCAGCGAACTCCTGAAGCGCTTCGTAGCCGCAGGCGTCGGCGTCGGCTTCATCGCTCGTTCCAACGTGCAGGAGGACGTTCGCGCCGGCGTCCTGGTCGCCATTCCCATGGCCGACGCCCAGCTGCGCCGCGATCTGGCTTTGGTTTTCCGAAAAGACAAAGCCCTCAGCCGCGCCGCCCTCGCCTTCATCGAGATTGCCAAGAAACACAAATCCAGCGATGTATCGACGTCCAGATCGAAGTAGATGAAGCGACTCTCCAAGCAATTTCGCCCGCGCCTCCTGCTCTCTTCCCTTCTGCTCTGCGTCTCCGCCGGTGCTCAGATCTCTGGTGGCGTTCAGCCGCCGGTCTCCTACAAGCTCATCGAAGTCAAAGTGACCGGCAGCAAACGCTTCACGCAGCAGGAAATCACAGCCGCCAGCGGATTGCCGGTCGGCACCATCGCCCATGAAGAGGATTTCAAGAAAGCCGCGCGCCAGCTCGGCGAGACCGGAGCATTCGGCGTCATCAACTTCACCTACACCTACTCCTCAGCCGGCACCCGGCTCGAGTTTCAAGTCACCGACGCCGACAAGTTTGTCCCCGCCCACTTCGCCGACTTCGTCTGGTTCACCGACGAAGAGCTGCACCAGAAACTGCACGACCGGATTCCTCTTTTTGACGGAGAATTGCCCAGCGACGGCCGTTTACCCGACCAGATCTCGGACGTTCTGCAAGCTCTGCTAGTCGAAAACGGAATACCCGGCATCGTCCAATATGTGCGCACCGAAGGCAAGGAAGAGCGACTGCAGTCGATCGACTATACCGTCGCCGGGGTGAGCATTCGCATCCGCCACGCCCTGTTTCCCGGCGCCGGAGCAGCCGAGTTGCCCCTGCTCCAGGCTGCCGCAGAGAAATTATCCGATCGCGAATACTCTCGCGATTACATGGCCAACTTCGTCGAGCACTCTGTGCTGCCCCTCTACCATGAGCGCGGATACCTGAAGGCCTCGTGCGCCACACCCCAACCCAAGGTCGTCAAACTACCCGCAGCCGATTCAACCGACAACAAACAGCCGCCAACCTACGTCGACATGACGTTCCCGCTTACTCCTGGCATCCAGTACAAAGTCACGCAATGGGATTGGTCTGACAACAAAGAAATCCCCAAAGACCAGCTTGATCCCTTCCTCCACGCCAAGACCGGGCAACCAGCCAACACGGTTCAGCTGGCAAACGACCTGCGCCAGGTCCAGACACTCTACGGCTCACGAGGATACATCCTGGCAACGATCAAGGTGAACGCCGAATTCGACGACGTCGATCGAACCGTCTTCTACCACCTCATCGTTCACGAGGATTCTCTCTACCGCATGGGAGACCTGGAATTTCGCGGTATCGACAACAGCCTCACCGCCAGGCTGCGCGCCGCCTGGAAGCTGCGCCCCGGCGACATCTACGACGCCACTTACCTGAAGCAGTTTCTGCCGGAGGCCCGAAAGCTGCTCCCACCCACCCTCGACTGGGATGTCGATCCCCACGTCACCGCCATCACCCGCGACAAAACCGTCGACGTCGACCTGCAATACAGTGCCAAGGCGACCCAGTGAACCTGTCATTCCGACCCCTTCGTAGCCGCGCCAAGCGGCGAGAAGGGCGGAGGAATCTCCTGTCGATTCGACCGCCACAACTCGTGTAGAACGAGCAATCTTCGGCTACGCCCCGACGGCGGTCATCCCGAAGTCCCGCGCACTCGGGACGAGGGATACCTTGTGGACACACGGCCCCCGTCTGGTCTCTGCAACCTCCGGCGCCTTCGCTCATCTATTGAAGGTAAGCGTAATATCAACCAATTGGCGGCAATCATGCACCCAGGAGAATCAAGCATGCATAAGCGTTCACGGTGGTTCCAGGCAATAACCGCGGTCATCTTCTCAGCGACGGTCCTGTGCAGCATTTACGCCTCCGCCGCCGGCAAGCAGACCTTCACCGGCGAGGTCGGCGACGCTATGTGCGGCAAACAGCACATGGAAGGCTCGGCGGCAGATTGCACCCGCGCCTGCGTCGCGAAAGGTTCCAAGTTCGCCTTGGTGGTGGGCGACAAAGTTTATATTTTGAACACCGCCGACAAGGCGGCTCTGGCCACGCTCGACCAGCAGGCAGGCAAGAATGCCACCGTAACCGGCACGTTGGATGGCGACACCATCACCGTCAGTTCAGTCGCGGCCAAGTAGCAATGTTTAAGTAACGACGACTAAGGTACGGCGACCAACTCACGATGACCAGGTGGCGACCAGAATTCGCGGCTGTCCGGAAATCCGAAAAGCCGCAGCCTTTTTGTTGACCAGGGCCGAACCTGTGGTACAGTGTTTCGGATTTGCCCGGCGCCCTCCCCCTAAAACGGACCGGGCATGGTGGCGGGAACCGCGCCCGCGGTTTCCGCCATTTTTTCTCTGCTCACGCGAAATTCATATTTCCTTTACAAACCATTGTGTTAATGTGCATTCTCAATCTCAAATTTTTTCGTGCCGGAGGTAAACAGCGTTGGGTAAAGACATGGTCCCCAAGCGGATGTTCTTCACCAAAGGAGTTGGGAAGCACCGCGAGCGGTTAACGTCCTTCGAGTTGGCACTGCGCGACGCCGGCATCGCAGCTCAGAACCTGGTCCGCGTCTCTTCCATCTTCCCGCCAAACTGCAAGATGCTGGCTCGCAAAGAAGGTGTGAAATATCTCAGCCCCGGAGAAGTGGTATTTGCCGTGGTCGCCGAAAACTCCACCCACGAAGCCCATCGCCTGTTAGCCTCTTCGATCGGCGTCGCGATCCCCGCCGACAAAAACACCTACGGATATCTCAGTGAGCATCACTCCTTCGGCGAAACCGAAGACGCCGCCGGAGAATACGCCGAAGAACTAGCCGCTGAAATGCTAGCCACCACGCTCAACGTAGAATTCGACCCCGACCGCTCCTGGGACGAGAAAAAACAAATCTACCGCCTCTCCAACAAAATCGTCCGCACCGCCAACGTCACCCAGTCCGCCGTAGGCGACAAGCGCGGTCTCTGGACCACAGTAATAGCCTCAGCGGTCCTGATTTTCGATTAACACGGCTCGGGAAGGGCACGACTTCAGTCGTGCCCGCAGATTCGATCGCGGCCAGCGTCGCCCTAACCTTGTCATTCCGAGCGCAGCCGGAGCGCCAGCGACGGCGGAGTCGAGGAACCTGCTGTCCGCCTGCGTCGCCACTCTCCCGCGTAGAAAACAAGCGGGAACATACACAAAGGCTTGCGCAACCGTGGAAGAGCGGCGCTTCAGCGCCACGTCAAACGTGCCGAAGAACGCGGGCTTCAGCCCCTGAGCTGCCCTTTCGCGGACCGATTTATGAGCCACATGTTATAATTGCACTTTAGTAACCCCCAGCCCTCCCAAATGTAACCTTCCGTTAACAGCCTTCCCGTATCATGGAACTGTAGATAAATACATTGATAAGCAAGAGGAATAGTGTGGATAGCGATACCCGCAGACAAAAGCAGCAAGCCCTGATCACCGAACTTCTGGAAAGAAAAATCCGCCTGCACGCCCAGCAACTCTACGACAAGCGAGGCCAGACGGAAGGCTTCGCCCTGCAGGATTGGATCGAAGCAGAATCCCAGGTGCTGGAAAACAGCATCCTGGCCCCACTCTACCGTAGGACGCATGAAGACAACGGCTCATCGCCTGACGCGCAGGAAGCCTAAAGATACCTGTGTAGACCGTGGAAGAGCGGCGCTTCAGCGCTGGGTAAAGGGTTGAGAAAGTAAACCGGGCTTCAGCCCCGGTGGTCGTTTTCTATCTCCGCCCGCTGTCCGTCAAATCCACAAGCGACTTCACTTCTTAGCCGCAGCCGTTTTTCCCTTACCCGCCCTGCTTCCCTTCTTATCGAGCCGCTCCAGCACCGCAGCCACAATCAGCGGCAACCCGACGGTAGCATCCACAAACACTTCCCCAAATCTCCCACCCTCCGCCGGAGGCACAAACTTCCCCCACGAAATCGCCTCGCTATAAGGACTGCCCGACAACCCTCCCCAATAAACCGGCTCCGGACAAATCCGCAACCCATAGTGATACCGCTTCAGCGGAATATTCTCCCCCAGCCGCCGGTGCCGCAATTCGCAGAACGGACCGAACTGCTGCGACCAGTTCCGCGGCACTCCGCCACCAATCGTCATAATCCCCAGCTTCTTCTGCCGCAACAAAGTCGCGGCAAAGTGCTCAAGATCGAGAAAAGGATCGAACCGTATCTTGTGCCGCCCCGTCGACTCGCGCAGACGATTATTCAAAGCCGTGTCCAGCCCCATCTCCGAATCGCTGAATGCCGGAACAAATACTGGAACACCCTGATCATGCGCCGACTTCAAAATCCCCCGCTCGTGCACATTCTTTGCGAGATAAGCCCCAATCGCGTGATTCAGCTTGTAAGAGCACATCACCTCATTGTGGTCCCAACTTTCCAGCACCATCGACATCACTTCTTCCACATCATCCAGGTTCTGTTCGGGCTCGAGCGTGTCATACACCCGGTTGTAACCCTGCTCGTAAAGTTCCTCATCCGACACTTCAGGATTCGCCCGAAAATGCGCCCGCCCCGTAGCCTCCACCAGCCCATGCGCCATCAACGCCCCGGTCGAGACCACGGCATTCACAATGCCCCGATCAATCAACTCGGTCACGATGAGCCCCTGCTTGGCCACGGTCATCGCGCCCGAAAGCGTCATCACCACGAAACAATCCTCGTCGCGCGCCATAGCCTCAAGCACGTCGGCCGCTTCTCCGAGTTGCCGCCCGGTAAAAGCAGTCTTCGACATGGCCCGCACCAGATCGTCAATCGACTTCACCTTGCCGAGATCCAGCGGCTCCAGTGGAATCAGCCGGTCTTCAATCGGATTGTGCAGATGCCGCTCCACTCCATCACCAGCATGCCCTGCATTCCCATGCGACTTCCCCACAGGATGCCCCCCGCCATGATTGCCCTGTTTCAAGATGACGCCTCCAATTCGACTCGCAACCTTTCCGAGGAACTACTTTACAGGAACAGCGTGAAAGGATGCCACGCGGACGCCCGCAAACACGCGGACCGCGGTCCGGTTCGACCGTGGCAGTCTTTCGCCTCGCAGTCTTTGCCCGTGGTAATCTTCGTAAATCGAGGAAGACTCCACTATGAAACACCTTCGCCGTCCATCTTTCCTACTCCCCGTGGCATTCGCACTAATGCTCGCACCTAGCATTGTGCCGCGTCTCACCGCGCAAGACGCACCGCCCGTCGTGGGAGAATGGACGGGAACGCTGAATCCCGGGGGCCAGCCTAAGAAGCACGTCGTGGTTCACGTCTCGGCTGAGCAGGATGGCAGCCTGCGGGGCACAATCGACTACCCTGATCAGGATGTTTCCGGCGTCCAGATCACGACCATCACGTATAGCAAGTCCGCTTTGCATTTCGAAAGCACGCCCGGTCTGTGTGCCTACGACGGCACCCTCGATAAGGACAGCTCAAGAATTACCGGCGTTTGGAAGCAAGGCGCGATGACTCTGAGTTTGGTACTCAAGCGCACACAGTAGCGTCAGCGAGCGCCATGCCCGCGCGAGCACGATTACTTTTCCCGGGCAAGGCCGCCCGGGGTTCCGGGCGGCCCAACTCGGTCGCTGAGGTCAGGTTTCCCCTTAAGACCTACCGAAATACGGTAATCCTCTTACTCGCCGTAGATGCGGGGTGATAGTTGTTCCCGCTGTATGTGGCTGTCAAGTTGTGATGACCCGCAGCAAGAGTCCGGGTGTTCACTGATGCCATCCCGGAAACGATCGGGGACGTCGCCACAGACTTGCCATCCACGGAGAACTCCACCGACCCCGTAGGTGCGGGCCCCTCGTTGGCTTCGACGGTAACCGCCAGAGTGACGCTGGTCCTCGGGCGGAGTTTTTGTGACGTCAACGGAGCAGTGAACTTCACGACTGCTGGCGCGGTCACAGTGATAGAGACGCTGATGGGACCCGCCGCCGCGTAGGTCGTACTGCCACTGTAGGTAGCGGATAACGTGTGGGTCGTCGTCGTCAGGCCGGTCACGCTGGTCGACGCTGTTCCAGCGCCAGAAAGCGTGACAGCGCTACCGTAGTTCGCCCCGTCTACTTTGAATTGAACCGTGCCCGTGGGCTGCGCGCCGGATGTCGACGTGACGCTGGCGCTGAACGTAACGGCTGTTCCAGAGGTGAAGGATGCTCCGTTGGCCGGCGCAGTAATTTTGAAGGTCGGAGTTGGCAATACCCCCGCCCCACCAAGAGTCACGCTGTCCGCTCCGCTAACGGTATTGTCCAGCAGAGTCAGCGTGGCTGACGCTGCGCCGACCGCCGCAGGTGTAAAGATGACCCCGATCCTGCAGGTCTGACCGGCATACATTGACGCGCCGGGCGTGAGCACACAGGTGGTCGTCGTATTGTCGACCTTGAAGTCCGCTGCGTTTGCGCCAGTGAAGACGACATTCGTGAGTGTCATGCCCGAGTTGCCGGTATTGGTGACGGTGACAAGCTGGGCGGTGCTGGCCACTCCCTTGGTCTGGTTTCCGAAAGCCAACTGACCTGGGGATCCGACCTTGCGAATTACTTGCCCCGTTGCCGCGGAGCTGATGATGTAGACGTCTCCTTGAGAGTTCACGGCTACGCCCGTCGGGGTATGCAACTCCGCCAACGTGGCTTTCCCGCCATCACCTGTGTATCCGGCCGTCCCATCTCCGGCGATAGTGCGGATGACCCCGGTATCGTAGTCGATCCTGCGCACACGCTGGTTGGTGGTATCGCTGAAGTACATATCGCCGGCCGCGTCAAAGACGATCTGGCCGATGGGGCTATTGATTTCGGCATTTCCCGCAAGACCACCGTCACCGTTGAAGCCACAAGTGTGTCCGCCGACGATTTTGTTGAATATGACGTTGCTGTTCTCCGCGTTGTAGAGCGAGCTCTGGAGGATCTCGCACTCCCCGCCATTTGCCCAGACGGAATAGATGTTGTCGCCTGAGTCTACGGCAGCGGCGGAGGATGGGGTTGTCTGGTATGGGAAGGGGTCGTAAAGGAAGATGAGCTGGGCCGGTAGGGGTTGCACCGTCGCCATTGCATATCCCGCGTGGGAATCGACAAAGAACAAGTGATTGTATGGATCGATGCTCATCGCCCCGGGGGTACCGAGTGCTTCCGAGCTGAAGGTGCAGGGGGTTGAAGGCGGGCAACTCGTAGTGCCGCTTCCGTTGACCTGAACCACCGGGCCGTAGTCGTAGATCTCGTGCATAGTATTCGCGGAGGGCTCATCGAAATAGACCTCGCCGAAGGTATCTACAGCGACCCCTAATGGATTCGTGGCTGTGGTAGCGAGCGTCTTGAAGGCTCCGCCAGAGTCGAGTTGTCGAATTACCTTGTTTCCGCTGTCAGCAATCGACATCGTATCGCCACCGTCAATCGTGAGGTTTTGCGCACCGCTTAGCAGGCCCACGCTCGAGGGGTAAGAGCCTGGCACCGTGCTGATGGTAGACGGGATGAAGTTGATCACCGGCGAGTAACCGTTGCCGCCTAAGCCGAAGGCCATGGGGACAGGCGCAGAACCGGACGCCGAATGGGTAATGAGGAGACGGCCAAGCCTGTTTCCCGGGCCTTGCGGTGTAAAACGGACGAGCAGCGTGCAGGTGGTGTCGGCAGCGTACGAGCCGCCTTCAACACAACTCCCGCCTTGCTCGATGCGGAAATCCGGAGTCGATTGGATGTGAAGAAGGTTATCGGCTTGAGAAAAACGCAGGGTTAGAGTGTGCACGTCACCGGCTTCTCCTGCCTTGGCTTCACCCAGGCGACGGAAATTTGCTGGCGCTTCTGGCAGAAGATTGCCGTGCGCATCAAAAGCGTGTGCCTGCAGATCCCCTCCGGTGGGAGGATCAAGCGTGATGGCCGACCTTCCCTCTGTGCGGATCTGAGAGTGTTCTTCTGGCGCCAGCCGCGAAGATGCATGGGGGGCTTGGTCCTGACCCGAGGCGATCATTACAGAACCCAGCACACAGGCCGAAATCAAATAGTTCGCTGATCTGGTAAAAGCCATTCGACGGAAAATAGACAGGGTCATTTCTTTATCTCCTTGGAGTGAATTGCGCACACTTCGAGCGTTGAATTGTGTTTTCGGGGGATGGAGCGAGACTGGCTTGCCGCTTGTCCTTCAAGCCCCACGCAAGCAGCTGGCCGCGCCCCAGAGCGGGCGTATTATAGCGCTGTTTCGCAGGAAAGCAAGCTCATGTCCGGAAGCTGGCAGCCACCTTCCGGATGCTATATTGATCGGCGGAGGACGAAGCGTGCCCCCTGACAAATTCCGTGTAGCCCTGGTGCAAATGTCCTGCGGCCCCGACCCTGAGCAGAATCTTCAAAAAGCTCTCGAACGCACGGCCGATGCCGCCGGACGCGGCGCCCAGGTAGTCTGCCTCCCCGAGCTTTTTCAAACGCAATATTTCTGCCAGCGCGAAGACCACTCCCTCTTCGATTTAGCCGAGCCTATTCCCGGGCCCAGCAGCGAGAGGCTAGCCGCCGCCGCCCGCAAGCACTGCGTAGTGTTGATCGCGTCGCTCTTCGAGAAGCGCGCTCCCGGCATCTACCACAACACCGCCGCAATTTTCGATTCCAACGGATCTCTCAGCGGCCTCTACCGCAAAATGCATATTCCCGACGACCCGCTCTACTACGAAAAGTTTTATTTCACTCCGGGCGATCTAGGCTTCCGCGCGCTCGACACCAGCGTCGGACGCCTCGGCACGCTAGTCTGCTGGGACCAGTGGTTTCCCGAGGGCGCCCGCCTGACCGCTCTGCAAGGCGCGTCCGTGCTCTTCTATCCGACGGCCATCGGCTGGCATCCCTCCGAGAAAGCCGAGTTCGGCGCAGCCCAGCACGACGCCTGGCGCACCATTCAGCGCGCCCACGCCATCGCCAACGGAGTCTACGTAGCCGTAGTCAATCGCGTAGGCTTCGAAACCGGCAACATCCGCGGCAAGTCCACCCCCGGCCACGGACTGGAATTCTGGGGCGCGTCATTTTTCTGCGACCCCTTCGGCCGAGTCCTCGCCGAAGCCTCGCACGACCGCGAAGAAATCCTCATGGGCGACGTCGACTTGAAGGCGTTAGAAGACATCCGCCGCAACTGGCCCTTCCTCCGCGACCGCAGAATCGACGCCTACGCCCCCATCTCCAACCGACTACTCGATGGACGGTAAAATCGGGCCAGTAAGTGTGACGGCCTGTTAACAACACCTGACTCTGGATTATGATTTGGGGCCATGGGAACGACCCAATGAATCGCCTGCGCGCGTCGCTCGCTTTCGTCTTCACCGGTGGGTTGCTAATATTTCTTTGCCCATACTTCATCTATGAGGCCGTAATGAAGCGCCTTCCATGGACCGTTCCGATGATCGTGATTCCGATCTACGCGGTGCTGTCATACGGAGCCTTCAAAGCGTTCTGGCCACACATTATTGGAAAGCCAGGGACAACCACTCGGGAGAAGGACGGGCACAACGGACGCAACTAAGACGAAATACCGTTCATCACACTCGGCTGAGCGTCAAAATTGAGCTAATATCGCCGTCACACTCATTGAGCGAGACCCGTCCGTCAAGATCAAAGCCGGTCTCAAGATTCACTGCACGATTTTTCATCCCGTACAATAAACTACCGCTATGTCCCGATCCACTCATTCAAGTAATACTTTAAGTATTTCCAACGCCAACCTCGGCTACCGCATGCCCGCCGAATGGGAGCGACATGCGGCCAGCTGGTTAGCCTGGCCCCACTATCACGGCGACTGGCCGGGAAAGTTCGAACCCATCCCCTGGGTCTACACTGAAATCATCCGCAATCTAGCCCGCCACGAGCGCGTGGAACTAATAGTCAACGACGCAGCAGCAGAGCGCCAGGCACGCAAGCTGCTCGATCGAGCGAACGCCCCGGTGAAGAACGTCCACTTCCACCGCTGGCCCACCAACCGAGTCTGGCTCCGCGACTCCGGCTGCATCTTCTGCTCGTGTGGCTCGGACGCTCCTGTCCGAGAACTGCCGAAAGCTTCGTCAAAACTATCAGGAAATAGAGATCGGGAAGGGCACGACTTAAGTCGTGCCGATGAGAGGCAAAAAAACGCGGGGGCTTTAGCCCCTGAGGGCCGACTGCAAGCCGCAAACTTCCGCTTCAATGCCTGGGCCAAATACTCGAACTACCGCCACGACGAAAAAATCGGCGCCCAAATGGCAACCACCACGGAAGCCGAAGAAATCCGCCCCACGCACCGCAACACCCGCGTAGTCCTCGAAGGCGGCTCCATCGACGTCAACGGCCAAGGCACCCTCCTCACCACCGAAGAATGCCTGCTCAGCAAAGTCCAGCAACGCAACCGCGGCATGCAGCGCAAAGACTACGAAAACATCTTCGCCAACTACCTCGGCGCTCCGCACGTGATCTGGCTAGGCAAAGGCATCGTCGGCGACGACACTCACGGCCACGTCGATGACCTGACCCGCTTCGTAGCTCCCGACACGGTCGTCACCATGGTCGAGCCCAATCCCAAAGACGCCAATCACAAGCCGCTGAGCGATAATCTCCGCCGTCTCCGCTCTGCGACCGACCAGAATGGCCAGCCGCTGAACATTGTCGAGCTACCCATGCCCGCTCCGGTAATCTTCGAGCACCGCCGCCTGCCCGCCAGCTACGCCAATTTCTACATCGCCAACGGCGTCGTGCTGGTCCCAGTCTTCAACGACCCCAACGACCGCATCGCCCTCAACACGCTCGCAGCTCTCTTCCCTACAAGAGAAGTCGTCCCAATCTATTCCGGCGATCTGGTCTGGGGACTCGGCACCATGCACTGCATGACCCAACAGCAGCCAGCGCCTTAGACCGGACCAGCACATCACCACCGGGAGCCAGAATCGCACGTAAACCTTTGCTGCGGTTTTGCCGTCTAATGTGCCTTTACGGGAAAGTTGAATAGATTTGTCTGTTCCATATTGCTCAGATCGAACCTGGTCTGATTAGAATAATGGCGTCGGGCTCGGCACAGTGCCGCCCAACAATGCTCAGAACAAGATCGCGAGGATAATTGCATGAACGGATTCAAGCTGTTTGCGTTAGCTGCTGTTGCTGCCATCTGTTTCGCGGTGTCTGCTCCCAAAACCCAGGCTCAGGTACAGGTCGACATCGGCGTCGCGCCCGAATGCCCTTACGGCTACTATGACGCCCCTCCCTACGACTGCGCCCCCTACGGCTACTACGGCCCAGAATGGTTTTCCGGTGGCATCTTCATCGGCGCTGGCCCGTGGTTTCACGGTCCCGCAGGTTTCCACGGCCACGTAAACAACCACTTCCATCCCGAGCACGGATATACCGGCCCCAGGCCGGCCCGTGGCGAGAGACCCGATCCGAATAAGCATCTCGATAAGATCGATCACTTCAAAGGCAACGAAGTGCGGGACGGACGCGGTCACGTCGGCAAGAAGTAGCATCCTGTAAGAGCGGAAGTAAAACCGGAAAAGCCGGGTGCCCCATCCTGGTCGCGCTATTTGCGGCCAGGATGGGATTCCACCACTCCCTCTGTCTTGGGATCTCGATTTCTGCAGACTCGCTAAGCTCTTGTCATTCCGAAGCGCGCTGAAAGCGCGCGAGGAACCTGCTGTCCCTGGCAGCGGCAACAGCGCGGCGCTGGCGGCTACTTCCTATACTGCGTAGGCGACGGCCCTTTTTCCAGAGTCTCGCGATCCCAGATCCAGCCCTCACGCGTATAGCTGGCAAGCTCGAAATCCTGCGTAAGTTCGAGCGCATCCACGGGACAGGCGTCCTCGCAGAGACCGCAGAACATGCAACGGCTCAGGTCGTAGGTGAAGTTGGTGAGTTCCTTGCGGCGGGTCTGCTCGTTGCGTGCGCTCGAGACTACGATCAGATTCTCCGGGCAGGCGAGCGCGCACAGGTCGCAGGCAATGCACATGGTCTCGTCGGTATCAGGATTCACGTTCAGCCGCGGCGCGCCCCGGTAGCGCTCCGCCACCTGCGGCCGCTCCATGGGATATTGCTCGGTATAGATTTCCTTCGGATCCTGATAGCGGAACGTGACCTTCAACCCCTGCAGAAGGTCAATCAGAAAAACTTTGCGAAGCAGGCTCTGCATCCCCATGACGCGCCTAGCATAACAGGTGCCCGTGGTTAGTGGCCAGTGGTCAGTGGCCGGCGGTCAGAAAAGAGCTCTCAATATTCTGTCATCCTGAGCGAAGGAACTGCTTCGCAAATGCGAAGCAGTTCCGAAGTCGACGGATCCCTACCCCGTTCCCAGTTCCTGCCCCGCCTAAGGGAATTCTCCCCGCGCAAACTAGGGCCGCGGGAACTTTCCCAGCCCATCATCCGTACCTAAAAACCAGAGGATGTTATGCGAGCCTATCTCGCCAACTTGACGCCCACCGCCCGAATGTTGCTGGCCGTGCCCGCACTCGCAATTGCCTACGCGCTCGTGACCATCGTGGTACCGGCAGCGATTCGAGCCGTGGTCCCCGACCTGGTGCGCTCGTTGTTAAGCCTGATGTAAATTGGCCGGGCAACTCGGACCGGATAACCGCACACAGTCAGTGGTACCCTGCTGCGTGGAGCTCTCCGTGTCACCCGACAACTCAATCGCCGGATTAACAATCAAAGACGAACTCTGGATGGAGGAAGCTCTGCGCTCCGCCCAGCGCGCCCTCGAAGCCGGCGAAGTTCCGGTAGGCGCTGTCGTCGTGTGCGGAGAGCGCATCGTCGGCCGCGGCTGGAATCGAAATATCACCGACTCCGACCCCACAGCCCACGCCGAGATCGTGGCCCTGCGCGAAGCCGGTGCAACTCTGGGTAACCATCGCCTGGCCGACTGCGACCTGTTTGCTACAATTGAACCGTGCCCGATGTGCGCCGGAGCCCTGGTGCACGCCCGGATCAAACGCCTCGTATACGGCGCGGACGATCCCAAAGCGGGCGCCGTGCACTCAGTCATGCAGGTGCTCAATCACCCGCAACTGAACCACAAAGTAGAAGTCCGCAGCGGCGTTCTGGCGGGCCGTAGCGCAGAACTACTGCAAACGTTCTTTAAAAGACGCCGTTAGTCGTCGCAGTTCACTGGCCACCAACCACTGGCCACTGACCACTGCTCCTCGGAGAGATGCGTGAGTGGTTGAAACGATCCGCCTCGAAAGCGGACATACCTTAACGGGTATCGGGGGTTCGAATCCCTCTCTCTCCGCCATATTTTTTCTTTCACTCTGAGTCGGCGCCTGCGCTGATACCGGCAATCAGGCCGCGGTCGCCGATGACCCATCGCGGCGTCAACCTCCAGGTTACTGAAGTCACCGCAGCTACCCATCCACCGGACCTGAACTTCGGTTAGCAACAAACATTTCTATTCTGGGTTTTAATGAATACGCCCGCGGAGTGCGGGCAGACGGGGAGATATTGCCGTTTTGGGGCCCCGGCACAAGGAGAAAGAACTATGTCTCTTCGTTCAACATTTCGCAATCTGTTTGCGGCTGCTTTAATCATGCTGCCGATGCTGGCTGTGCCTGCCGCGAAGGCGCAAATCGGAATCGGCATCGCTATCAACATCCACGTTGCTCCTCCGGTTCTGCCGGTCTATGAGCAGCCACCGCTGCCGGCGCCGGGTTATCTATGGACTCCCGGCTACTGGTCCTACGGCGATGCCGGCTACTTCTGGGTTCCGGGCGTGTGGGCACAACCTCCCGTGGCCGGTCTTCTTTGGACGCCTGGCTACTGGGGCTATGAAGGCGGAGTGTATGGCTGGCACGGCGGCTACTGGGGACCGCACGTTGGGTTCTACGGTGGCGTTAACTACGGCTTCGGCTTCGGCGGTGTTGGCTTTGTCGGCGGCGAGTGGCGTGGTGGAGTGTTCGCCTATAACAGT
Organism: uncultured Acidobacteriaceae bacterium; assembly: GCA_963800575.1. GTDB lineage: Bacteria > Acidobacteriota > Terriglobia > Terriglobales > Acidobacteriaceae > Sulfotelmatobacter. Next base: position 637,957 of record CAWDBN010000011.1, on the reverse strand, counting down.
GCCGTGGCAAACTTCGGAAGCGTGCACGTCACCAATGTGTACGAGAACCGAACCATCGTGACGGAAAACACAGTCGTCAACGTTAACCACGTAAGCTTCAACGGCGGCGAGGGCATTCAGGTGCATGCCTCGGCTTTGGAGATGCAGGCAGCCAACGAGCACCACTTCGAGCCCACTGCTGACCAGGTACAGCACGAACACTTTGCCTCGCAAGACCGCGCGCAACTGGCGTCAGTAAATGGAGGACGTCCGGCGACCATGGCAAGCGCGAACGTAAACGCGTATCACCAGGTGGCCCAACAGCACGCGCAATCGCAGCCCATCTCGGCTGCCGATCGCTCGGTGGGACGCAACTACAATCCCAACACCCGCGAAGCTAATCAGGACCAGCGCATCGCCAACGGCCTGCGCAGCGGCCAGATGACTTCCGGCGAGGCAGCCCGCGCCGAGCAAACGCAATCCAACATCGACCAGCAAGTGCACAATGATCGTGAAGCGAACGGTGGCAAACTCACCGGTGCGGAGCGTCAGCAGATCAACGGCGAGCAAAACGCCGCCAGCCGTCAGATCTACGACGAAAAGCACAACGGGAATACCGTGAAGCCGAACGAAGTCGATGACCGGGAAGCCAACCAGCAGCAGCGCACCGCCGAAGGGCTGCGCACCGGCCAGATGACCTCCGGCGAAGCGGCCAGGACCAACCAGAACCAGGCCAACGTCGCCGAGCAGGTTCACAATGAGCGCACGGCCAACGGCGGCGCCTTGACCAAACAAGAGAAGCAACAAGCCAACAAGGAAGAAAACAAGAACAGCAAGCAGATCTACAACGAGAAGCACAACAACAACAAGACGAAACCTGCTAAGGAACGGAACTAATAAACCCAAAGCGGGAGCGATAAACTAAGAGAAACGGCCGCCATTGCAGGCGGCCGTTTCCGTTTTGCGTCCGTCGCATTCTCATTCTTTGACAGCGAGTGAAAGCAGCTTCTTCATCCTCACTTGGGAGCGCCTGATTTCGTCAACTACTCGCTGCGGTCATTCCAGAGGTTCGAAGTGCGGGGATTGGACGCCCAGCGCGGTCAGCGCCTCATCAACCGTGCGAACAACGTGCAGCAGAGGCCGGCTGGACTCTCCGGCAATCTGGAACATTCGCATCAGCCCGTATCCATCCGTCAGCGGGACTACGATAAACCTGGGATGGTCGGTCAAACCCGGAGTGATTGGTTTGCGCATTGCCAACCTGCGCAAGAACTCGGCGCCGACTGCAAAGTGGCTAGCGGCTGAGAAGTCCCAGATGCCCGCCTGGGCGCCGGTGGCGATCCAATTTCTGCCGAGGGCATCGTGGTATTCCGCCGCAGCGTCATTCGTAAGTTCACCCTCGAACCGGGCCAGCAGTATCTTATGGACCGAGTCGAACTCGAATCGGTACGGCATGATGGCACTAATTCTACCCGGTTCGTCAGTGAGTTAGCGGCGCGTCGCCGTTACACGCATTGGCCCGGCACGCGCCAAGTTCTCGATGAGTGCAAACGCTCTGTCGCCGGCAACGATCCGGGCCAGCTCCCTCGACCACGCCTAAAACTCTCCGTTCCCTTCAGCATTGTCATGCTCCACGCAGGAGGATACCTTCGTCATTTCGTCCCACTGATCGATCAGCAGTTTTTCGCCCGCGCTCTGGATTTCACCGATCGTGCGCGGCCGCCGGTTGCCGGAACCGGGAAACAACAGGTACAGAATCCCGTCAGACTCGCCTCCGTGGCGTGCGTCAGACTGAATGCCAAGGGCGTTGGCCAGCGCGACCGAGCCTTCGCCTAATGTCCCGATGTCGGCATAGATCGCGAAGGACGATTTTCCATTCCCGAGGTTAACGACGACTGCGAAATCCCCCAACCGCGCCCCTCCACGATCCGCGATCTCTTGCGGCAACACGACATAAGGGATCTTCGATGCATCCACATATCGAGTCGGATCACTGAACGTCTTGGTTTTGTCGGAAAGCGAAGTACATGAGATGTAGTAACCGGGGTAAGGATCTCTCTCTTGCTGGATCAAGGGATCGCCGTCCCGATCCGTAATGATGCCGTTCCAATCGCCCGGCTTGCCAGCATTCGCCAATGCGTCCAGCCCCGCATCGTCGGCTCCGTCGTTAGCCGCGTCATTAGGATGATAAGCATTGGGCGAGCCGTCTGCGTCAATCGTCATACCGGAGATGAAGAAGAAGGCTTGGCGGTCCAGCAATTGCCAAACCGGCACTTCACGAAATTGCTGCCCGCCTCGCTCCCATGCGGAAGTGTGCAGCAGCATCAATCTGGCACTGGCGCAAGCATTTGCCCGTCCTGCGAGTGCCCGGGGTTGGCCGACGCGCCCGCGAAGCCCCCCAGCCAACACAGCGTTCCATCCAACCGCCGCATGGATCGGACGCAGACGGGCGAGCTGGGCATCACCAGAGATTTGCACACCTTGCGCGAATCCCGATGCCGCCAGGAACGCACAGCAAACGACCCCGAGGAGTGCAACTCGCTTTACCATACCGCAGTCCAGCGAGTGCCAGGCTGCTACCAGCCAGACGACTCGCTCTCTCTTCAACTCTATTGAACCTTAGCACTCAGCGCAGCCGTATTCTGAGCAAGAGCGCTCACTCGCAAGAGTCGTACAAGCACCGCACTTGCTATGCAGGATGGGCGTTATCGGGGGGTCGCATTGCGCTCATTGACCTGAGATCGGTCATTTTTTCAATGAGTGTAAACGGCTGATTGCCACAGTTGTCATCAGGCGGCGTATTATGTCGTCGCAGCATCCCGATTTCGCTTAACTCTGCGCACGCGAGAAGCCGAGGTCGGCAAACCATTGTCCGCGAACAATGATCGGCAAACAATGATCTTCTTTTTACCCCCGGTTGCGAGCGTCGTCCTTTTCCTCTTTCTTTGGAGGGAAATATGCTGCCCCGGCCTCTTGTGGTCGAAGCATGCGTTCTGGTTGGCTTGGCAGGACAGCTCCTCGCGCCGGTCTACTCGCCGACCTGGTTTGCTGCAGCTCTGTTGACGGTCAGCGTCGCGATATATCTGGCGATCCGTCTGAAGTTGAGTCTATAGGAAGGCGCTCCGCTTAGATCCATGAGAGCTAACGCCTGGTTGACGATGATTCAGGACCTCCACCGGGCACACGGCCACGAACCGCGGCGATGGCTTCGTGCAAGCTATCAAAGATACGGTCCGGACCAATGACTTCGGTCAGGTGATGACGGTCAAGATCAGGCTTCAGGTCCGACTGCACGTGAGCGAAGACGAGCCCCGTACCCTGAGCGGCGAGATCCTTCTGCAGTTCGCACACAACACGCGCGGCAGTGAAGTCCACGTGCGTAATGGCTCCGGCATCCACGATCAACCAGTGCAGCGGGGATGGCGCCGAAGCCGCCAGCATCCGCGTTTCCTGGGAAAAGCGATTGGCGTTGGCGTAATAGAGCGGCGCGCTGAACCTGTAGAGGACGATACCGGGCTCGGTAACCGCCCCGGGAACAACCGGATCCAATTGCCAGATGCCTTCATCAGTCTGTTCGAGCACCGCAGTGTGCGGGCGGTAGCTTTGGTGGACGATGCGGAGCAGCGACAAGCACATCGCGAGGAGAATGCCTTGCTCCACGCCAACAAAAACCACAACCAGCGCGGTAGTGACCGCCAGCATGTATTCACCGGGGCTTTCGCGCCGGAGGGCGCGAAGCGACCGCAGATCGATGAGACGCATTGCGATGGTGAACACGACCGCGCCCAGAACACACTGAGGAAGAAACTGCAGCGGACCGGTAAGGAAAAGAAGAACCAGAACAACCACGCCCGCCGTGGCGAGGTGAGCCTGCTGGTTGGTGCCGCCGGAACTTTCGACCATTGCAGTCTGGGTAGGACTTCCATTCACAACAAAGGTGCCGCTGAAAGCGGCAGCGGCATTAGCAGCAGCGAGGCCTACAAGGTCGGCGTTTTCGTCGAGCTCCTGATGGTGGCGGGTGGCGTAGGCGCGCGATGTCGCTGCACTTTGTGCAGCGATCATCAGCAAACAGGAGCCGGCGACGGGAACAAGCGTTTTCACGTCTCTCCAGCCCAGATCAGGCAACCCTAAATGGGGCAAGCCCGCCGGCACGGGACCGAGGACGGCGACGCCGTGCTCAGCCCAGTGAAAGATGGCGCTCGCCGCGACCGTCCCGGCAACTGCCAGGAGAGTACCGGGAAACCTGGGGGCGATGCGATGGCAGAGCACGATGGCGGCTACAACCGCGAATGAAATCTCCATCGTCAGCAGATGAGCGTGTGGCAGCGATAGAAGCACTTCGACGATCTGACCGGGAGTGCGGCGGCTGTGGACGTCGAGTCCAAGCATTTCACCAAGCACAGCAATGCCGACCTGAAAGCCCACGCCAACCAGAAAGCCGAGGAGAACCGTTTGAGACAGGAAATCAGCGAAGAAGCCAAGGTTCAGCAGGCGAGCAAGGATAAGGAAGATGGCGGTCAGCAAGGCGACAAGGCCCGCGAGTGCGACGTACCTGGGACTGGCGATCGGGGCCAAACCGATGAGGCTGCTCGCAAGTATGGCCGCAGTAGCAGAGTCAGCAGCCACGACAAGATAGCGCGAAGAACCAAAGATGGAGAATGCAACCAGGGGAAGCAGAAGTGTGTAGAGACCGGTGATGACCGGCATACCGGCAATCTTGGTGTAGCCAAGCGATTGCGGTATGTTCAAGGCCGCAAGCGTAACTCCCGCGAGGAGGTTCTTCGATACCTCCGACCATTGAAAAGGCCGCAACCCTTGCAGCATAGAAAAGCGATTTGCGATGCGATTTCCTCCCTGCAATTGGAATCATTCAGCCCGGATTATGGCCGATATCCATCGCTCTTCCACTGCTTGAAAAGATCCAACTGCTGGGCGTTCCAGTAAGGGCCACCGGGAGGCATGGATTGGTTTATCAAGGCTTCCTCGACGGCTCGAGCATTGCCATGATCGTTTGAAGCATCCGACATATAGGTGTAGTTGTCGAGCAGAATCTTATGTTTGTTCATGTGCTCGACATCGATCTGCCGAAACAGCGGCTTTATGTCCTTCTCGAAGGAAACTGGCATTTTTCTCTCCGTTCTTAAACTTGTTTCATCCGGCGGTGCTTCGCGCAAGGCGTCTGCCGGCACTCGACGGCGAGCGCACAAGTCTAAATCAGACTGCTATTAAGCCAGAAGTGGAAGGGAAAAATCTAGCGGCGGGATTATCTGGCGACAGGAGGAGTCGCGGACTTCTGCGTGGGGGCGATGGTGCCCGCCGCTTCGACGCTTCTGGCCGCTATCAGGTCGCAGCGGCAAAGAACGCAACGCATGGCCACGGTATAGACAAAGTGGGCGTAGGCCCGGCAGTTGCTGTTCATGCAAACTTTTGTTGTCATCGCGGTGTAACGAGTTACAGCGCGAAGGTAGCACAGCGTGCCGCGGAAGCGGACGCGGATTTTCGAAACCGTCCGATCAGATTTTCTTCTGATCTTTCCCTGTTCTGATCTTTTTCTTTCCGGATCGAATTCGCCCGGCTGCCAGCTGAGCGCCTCCGCTCACTTCTTTTTCTGGGACAAGATGCAGTCGATCTGTCGCAGATGGTTCAGATCGTGCCCGGCAATCAGGCGCACGATATGCTCGATGGTTTCCTGCCCGCGCTCGGAATGCATCCCGTAGTGTTTCCACTGCTCCGGGGTAAGCGACTTCAGCAAAGCCAGATTGGCTTCGCGGAGCACGCGGAACTGCTCGACCGACTTGCGCGGATCGCGCTTCTCATAATGCAAGCTGGTTACCCATGCATCCTGATCGAAGGCCTCGATCGGAGTGCCGGGCGCGCCCAGAATCAGCCGCAAACGCCAGCCGATCGCGACTTCTGCGTCGGCAAGATGCGCCGCGATCTCGTTGACCGACCATTTGTCCGGAGCGGGCCGCTTGCGCAATTTGCTGGTGGGCACGCCCTTGATTGCGCGCTCGAGTTTCTTGGCAGTCGCCGCCTGAACTGCCACAGGCTGCTTCCCTTCCGCGTGCGCCATGATCCGCTGAATGTATTGCTGCGCTGTTTCGTTCGTTGCCATTGCATTCTTCTCCCTGTGTTCTTAGACGGCGTCCCGTTCCGCGGGTAAGCCGATCACATCATATCTTTCCTGAAACCTTGCTCAGAACTCGGTGACTTGTTCGGTATGGCGCTGCAAATACCAGCAGGGCACGTATCCCGCATGGGGAAACAGCGCGTTGACGCAGGTTCGCGGCTCCGGCGGATGAAAAATGAACTGGGTCTTGCCGCTTTTCTGCGGTATGGCGTCGTAGCTGGTGACCGTGATTAGTCCGTAGGCCTGGCGATTCGCGGCGACCCGGTAGCGGAACAGGGCGTAGTCAACTGCATAGGCCAACGCTGTAATGACCATGGCGGACGCAATCCCAACGATGACCACTCGCTTCAGCCATCGTTTGATTCCAGCACTCGGCACTGAGTTCCCCGGCGTGCCATTATACCCGCCGCGAGCCGGCACCAACCGCTCAGCGGAAATCGGCGAGGATCAGGAACCCGCCATTCATAGACTTCCTCCTACTGCCGATGGTAGTAGTGGTCGGGCTGTGGGAACCTGTTCGGCGTGGAAAAGAGAAAGCACGAGCGAGCCTTGCACTTCATGGAGCTTCCCGGCTCCAGCGCAACGCCCTCGGCGCGCTGTACGGTCTGCAAACGGCGCTTCGAACTCCAGCCGAAATCAGGAGAGCGCGCCGACGACATAATCCTGCGTATGCGAGAAGAGTTCGAGGCCCACAACTGCAAAGAAACCGCCAAACAGCAACCCTAGCAACAGAGTGTCAGAACTGCCTCCACCGTCCGCGTTGACAACTCCCCGCTTCCACAGGCAAACTGACTCGTCCCATAATTAGGGGCTGCGGCGAGCGCCTACGGGCGATCCAGAGGATAGGAGCGGGTTTAGAACATATTCATCGGCCATGGAGCAAACAGTCTCCTATACGCTCGATTCCACTTTGGAAACCGTGGACCATGCGGAAGAAAGGGCGACCCGCATAGCCACGGAATTGGGCTTTGGCGAAGACGAGGTAATGCAGATCTCAATGGCGGTGCGTGAAGGCGCGGTGAATGCGGTTCTGCACGGCAACGCTTACGCCCCGGACAAGAAGGTGATTCTGGCCTTTGAGCGCACGCCCGAGGATCTGGTCATCACCATTCGCGATCAGGGTAAAGGCATTGACTTGAACGGAATTCCGAATCCTCTGGCGCCGGAAAATCTGCTCAAGACTTCAGGACGCGGCATTTTTCTTATGCGGTCGTTTATGGACGTGGTGGAAATCCGCCCGTCTCAGACAGGCACGGAAATAAAACTGATCAAACACGTCCACGGAAGATCCGCGGGCGTCAAGGAGGGGTCTCAGTGAGCATGAAACTTAGCACTCGGCAGGTGGATGGCGTCACTATCGTGGACGCCAGCGGCCGCATCACTCTCGGCGAAGGCAGCGTCCTGATGCGCGACACCGTACGCGACCTGCTCGCCAAGGGCAACAAAAAGATTATCTTGAACCTCGGCGACGTCAACTACATCGACAGCTCCGGCATCGGCGAACTCGTGAGCGCCTTTACCACCACCAAGAACCAGGGCGGCGAACTCAAGCTGCTCAATCTCACCAAGAAGGTGCACGACCTGCTGCAGATCACCAAGCTGTACACCGTTTTCGATGTGAAGGAAGACGAAACCGCCGCCGTCAAGGCCTTCAAGTAAGCTTCTGTCCGGATCTTGTCTCTGTCATCCTGACGAAGTGGAGTCCTCGGCAAAGCCGAGGACTCCCAAGGAAGGATCTCTGCAGGAAGGACCTCTGCACCTTGCCGGCGCTGCTGAGAACCCTTCGCTCTTCCTCTGGACTTCGTCGGTCCGATCCCATCGCATCTGTCATCCAGAACAGTCAATGAGTGTAAATCGCCTGATCGCGTTAGTTGACTATTGCAGCTTCGCGTACTCCGCCTTGGCTTGCCTCAGGATGGAGATGTCGGGGTCGGCGTCTTTCCAGAGGGAGAGGAAATCTAGGTAAGCTTGGCGGGAACTTTGTAAGTCTCCGGAGGACTTGTAGGCGTGAGCCAGTCCTAGATGAGCCAGCGCTCCGAGCGGGTAATTCAACACAAGGCTCGGCCGGTCAGTCAACTTTCTGAATTCTGTCGCTGCTTTTGGACCGTCGCCCATGGCCAAATAGGCTTGTGCTCGAACATAGGCTGGATAAAGAGTTGGGACCGCGGTTGATCCAGGATTGGCAAACTCAAGGGGAGTCGCGACTCCCAGATCATCGATGGCTCTCGAGGGTCGCGCTTGTCGCAGGTCGATCTGTGCGCGAATCGCGGGAAGCCAGTATTTCTGAACGATTGTGCCCTCGGGCCACTGTTTGTCCAGTTCGTGGCAGAGGGCTTCGGCCTGATTGACGCTTCCGATTTGAACTAGAGCGACAGCGGTAAGCGTTGCGACACCCCGCCCGTGCGAGAGCTTCTGCGCCTGGGAAATATATTGTTGAGCCCGGGCGAACTCTCCGACTTCGCTCTCGCGAACGGCTGCCTGAACCAGGAAGCTGGCGGCCGATTCCTTATTTCCATCACGTTCCATCAGATTTTCGGCGGCACGCGAAAACTCTCGGGCCTTTTCATAATGTCCGTAGTAGGCCGCGGTGTTGGATTGCTCGGATAGAAGAATAGCCTGAGCTCCGGGCAGATCAGATGACCGCCGAACCAGGCTCTCCATTTCTTTTTCGTCGTTGCGTAGAAAGGCTATCCAGTAGTGCGCTTGCAGCAGTATGTCGGTCTGCAAGCCTCGTTTGTCGGCTTCCGCCAAAACCGTGGAGGCTTTTTCGACCTGGTTCAAAGCGAGCAGGGCTACTGCCAAATTTGCGTATGTCGAAGCTCTCGACGGGTCTAGCAGGAGAGCCTTGCGAAGGTCCTGGACGGCCTGCTCATAGCGGCCGAGTTCGGCTTCGTCGTCGGCCAAGTGATTGTAGGCGCCTGCAGAGTCAGGGTAGTTTTGAACTGCAACAGCGTAGACTTCCGCGGCCTTCTCTAAGTCGCCGGTTACATACAGGTAGTAGCGCGCCTCAATCGCCTCCCGTTCGGCTTCAGTCACGCGATCTCTAAGTTCATAGGCTTTGGTGGCATTCTCACGGGCAAGCTCGGAGTCTCCGAGATTGTGGTTGATTGTTGCCAGCGCACCATAAGCCATGGCAAAGTTTGGATCCAGTTCGATGGCTTTCTTGAAAATCGGAAGCGAGTCGCGGTCGCCCTTTTTATCCCAAGTGGAAAGAGCCAGGTCATAAGCGTTGAGCGCATCCAACGAAAACGTAGTGGCCTGTTCGAGCGGAGCATCGAACTTCTGCACGGTGGCCAGCGATTCGCCGAGCTCGGTGCGCAGCTTGGATGCTGCCCCGCCCAGACTATCCAACACCTTCTCCTTCGACGCAGCCGTAACCTGTTCCTCGGCGAGCGTATTTCCGTTGCCGCAATTTACCGCTTTCAAGCCGATGACATATTCACTGCCTAAACGGCCGATCGCTCCAGCAAGATAGGCCTTGCTACCGGCGCGCTGGCAGAGCTCGCGGGCCAACTCGGGCGTGAGCTTCGTGCCGGCCGGCTGAGTCATCTGTTGCAAAGTCTTCGCGACCTGGCTGTCGGTGAGTACATTCAGAAAAGGGGATTGCCGCAGGGAAACACTGAGAGCCGTCTTCAACGTGTCGTCGAAAACTGCATCACCTGTGCTGTTGGCAAAGTCAGTGAGAACGATGGTGTCTCTATCGGTGAGTTGCTCGCTTTGCTGCGAACGATAGTAACGATAGTAAAGACCGCCCGCCACAAACAGGCCGGCGAGCAGGACGGGGACCGCAATTTTCCAGACCTTGCCCGCCCGAGCCGAAGGAGCCTTGGCCGCGGATACCGTGCCAGAGCTCGCCGCCGGACTGTATCCGCTCTCGGAGTCCCGCTTCAGCCGTTGCAGGTCGGCCCTTATATCAGCTGCACTCTGATAGCGCAGGTCGCGGTCCTTCTCCAGAGCTTTGCGAATGATGTCGTTGAACTGAAGAGGTAACTGCGGGTTCCACTGACTGGGTAATTCCACACCTTCGTACAGGATCGCCCCAAACGTCGCTCCCGCCGTTTCCCTTTCAAATGGCAGACGACCGCTTGCCATCTCGTAAAGCGTTACGCCGAAGGAAAATAGATCGGTGCGCGCATCCAGAGGCTTGCCTGCGACCTGTTCGGGTGACATGTAGCTCACCGTGCCCAGAGCGATGTTTCCCGCGGTGAGGTCTTTCTCCCCAATCGTGGGATCGTCCGAGCCCGAGTCAGATTCTCGCTTTATGCCCGGGTCGGTCCTTTTCGCCAGCCCGAAGTCGAGAACTTTTCCCCGTCCACGCTTGGTGACGAAGATGTTTCCCGGTTTTATATCCCGATGAATGATTCCCGCCGAATGGGCCGCATCAAGGGCGTCGGCGATCTCAATGGAAAGTGACAGGAGCAGTTCGGTTTCAAGTGGACGCCCCGCAATGCGGTGCTTCAGTGTCACCCCGTCCAGAAACTCCATGACGATGAACGCTCGTCCATTGTGTTCGCCGATGTCATAGATGGTGCAAATGTTGGGATGGTTAAGCGCAGAAGCAGCCTGCGCTTCCCGTTGGAAGCGAGCCAACGTCTGCGGATCGCGAGCAACTTCATCGGGCAGGAACTTGAGCGCGACGAAGCGATGCAGGCGAGTATCCTCGGCTTTGTAGACCACTCCCATCCCGCCGCCGCCCAGCTTCTCGACGATGCGGTAATGCGAGATGGTTTGGCCAAGCATTGGGCTGAAATCTTAGGACCGGGGCTCGGGCAAGTCAATGAAGGCGTGCAAGTTGGGGCGGCTCGGAGCGTCGGTTGACGATGAATCCCATTACACTCATTGGCCGAGTTCTGGACTACACCCTCGCGGATTCCCTTCATCCCGATTTCCGCCCTATACTGCGGGCTGTTCGCCGGCCGCGTGGAATCGCGGGTGGAGAGGCCGTTAGCTGCGAAGCAGCGAGAGCCATCCACTCCAGCAGGAGTTCGGCCGCATACAGAGTCTACCGGGAGGACCAATGGCAGAAACGTTCGAAGCATACCGAAACCGAGTCCTGAGCTATCTTGGCGATCAGGAACCCCTCGGCGTCCAACAAGCCACTCCATCCCAGCTCGAGCGTCGACTGCGCGGTGTCGCGCCCCAAGAGTTGACCCGGCGTCCTGCACCTGAAAAGTGGTCAATCGCCGAGATCGTAGCGCACTTGGCGGACGCGGAGCTGGCGATGGGGTGGCGATTGCGAAACATGTTGGCGAATCCGGGCGTGGCCCTGACGTGGTGGGATGAGGCCGTATGGGCGGAGCGCCTGGGTTACGCGCAGCAAGAGGCGAGCCTTTCGGCGGCGGTTTTTCGCGCGCTGCGCGAGAGCAACCTGCGACTGTTGGAGTCGGTCCCGCGCGCATGGTGGGTGGAGTGCTATGGGGTGCACGAGCTACGCGGACGGCAAACCGTCGAGGAGTTCGTCCGCTTGGAAGCGGCACACGACTTGAACCATCTTCGGCAGATCGACCGCATCTTGGGTGGGTGTGTGACCGGACAATCGCAGGTGCAAGCGAGTCACTGAGACAACATGGCGGACGCCGTCCGTTCGCAACAATGCCCAACCGCCGGTAGTGACGCAGTTTGGCCTCGACAGGACTCTGTCATCCTGACGACTCTGTCATCCTGACGAAGTGGAGTCCTCGGCGAAAGCCGAGGACTCCCGAGGAAGGATCTCCGCACTTTGCCGGCACCGCTAAGAACCTTTTGGGCCTCTTCTGGACGTCGCCGGTTCGATCCCGCATCGCACATGGAATCCAGAACGGCCAATGAGTGTAATCGCGAAATCCACTCAACCGTGGCGTTATTTTTGAGGCGGTGTCGGCTTCGCTCGATGCTCAGGAACATGACAACGACAAAAATCTCTATGTGGGTTTCTTTTCGACCGCATCGGGTGGTGCCTCGATGATGACATCGACCTCAGCACCTTGCTTCAATCGAACTTTCTCCCCAGTCGCATCTTCCAACGTGTTTTCGACACGAATCTCTTTATATAAATCGTCGGCACCGTGAACCGCGATCTGCACTTTCTCAGGTTCTGCGGGAAACACTGGTTTGACGATCTTTTCCACAACTGCGGGCAGCTTCTTAGCGGGCCTTTCGCCGCCAAGATTGCTATCGCCCTCAGGTTTCCCCATGGCGGTACCCCCTCGTCAAGAACAAGATGCGCCAATTATATAGCGGTTATAACGCCCCTGCTCTACTTGGTAGTCGCGTTACACACCCACCGCTGTGCCCAGTCTGGCGTCGGTCTCTTGTGCAATCTGATGCGCGTCCAGAGACCAAAATGTCTAGGCTTAATGCACAGCAACTCCGGGACCTGAGCGATGAATTGACAGTCCTCACAAAGCAGCAGTCCGAGGCCCGCCTGCTCGAAGTTTTCATTCGCATGAATGAGCAAGAGGTTAAAGCCTTCGAACTCCGAGCTCAGCGCATCTCCCGGATTCACGTCATTCTCAGTGAGCACGACCCCAAGCGTAAACCCCACATCCCACCGGCCTGAAAGCCAACTGTCGTTATATCGCCATTACACTCATTGACCTGAATCCCCGGTTCCAAGGTCAGTGAGTGACAACGCTGTTAACAACAGGCAGGCAAACTAACGGACTTTCCCTAATCACACACTACCCGGTCCGGTGTCTTCCTGCACTGCCACGAGCGAGGTTTGGATCTGTTACCGAGTAGTGGATGCCCGACGCTGCGAAACTCAACGGCAAGTCTCTCGGCTGCAGTGTAGATCTGGGTCCTGATGTCAGGCCGCAGCCAGGTTTGTGACCACGCGAGCTGCGTTTTCTCACCGCATAGCAGCAAGTCGCCGCGTCCGTCTGGTGGAATGGACGTACCGCTCGCGATTTGGCACTCAATTACCTCGCTGGAGTTCCAGAGGCTAGCGCTCAAGTGGGGCAGAAACACGTCGCCTTGCACGTGTGCCACAAGCATGTCCTGGTTCTTAGGCCTGCACCCGATAGCAAGGATCGGCAGGAGAGCGGCTGCACAGTATCTAAGTCCCCAGCCGGAGTTCTTCATCCTGCTGGGATTCTAGCCTCGGGGCGTGGCTGTCGCAAAATCGCCATTACACTCATTGACCCGAGGTCCGCGCCGATGTTGTGAAGGAACCCCAACGCGAGCCGTTTGACCGTAAATGGACCGTACTCGACCGGCAGGTGCAAGCGAGTCACTGAGACAGTTTGGCGGACGTCGTCCGTTGGCAACGATCCCCCACCGCCGCCAGAAATTCACAGCCCAATCCTGTGACATCTAACCTTGCCCCAAGCCTCCAACCCACCCCATAATTGCTCCAGCAAAGAGAGCAAATTCGGAACAGGCAAAAAGGGACCGCAGGGTCAAAAATCAAATCCCTAACTCCTTTGTTATCCGGATTTTGACCCCTAACTCCTTTGCCCTGCGGATTTTACGGGGAAAAACCTGCTACCGCGATGATTCTAAAGAGGCGAGGGGGGAGGGGGGTACCCCGTTCGAAGAAGGTAAACAGTTACCAAACCGTGAACATTTCAGCCCCAACGCGAAGGCCGATGAAACTATTTTTTTTCCATCTCGAGAACGTTTTTTCCGGGTACCGGGTACCGGGTACTAGGTACCTCTGCGCAATACTGTCAGCGACCCTGCTGTCCGCAACAGCCGCCGCCTCCGACTGCCTCCCCATCCGCGAAGCGAAACAGCACGTCGGAGAAACGAAGTGCGTGACCGGAAAAGTCTTGCGCGTGAAAGTCGGCGCCAGGGGCGTACACTTCGTTGATTTCTGCGAAGATCAAATGGCTTGCCCGTTCACAGTCGTGGTCTTCCCTCATGACCTCAAAGATGTGGGCGACGTCAGACGCCTGGCGGGACAAATGATTGAGATTCGCGGCCCAGTAAAACTCTACGACGGCCGCGCCGAAATCATTCTGAACCGCGTCAGCCAGCTGATCGGCGGCTCAACCCTGATCCCGCCGCTGCCCAAGAACTACGACGTCGAGAAACAAGGCCACTACAGCGCCGGCCGACTGCATCCCCCGAAGAAGCCCGCGAAAACTTACTCGGCGCCGAACTCCACAGGAACCTACGGCAACGAAGCAGACGTCGGCGGAGATCCGCCGCAGTGACATCACCATGTACATAAACAAAGCACATATGTACATTGCATGCTAAACTGTATTTGTGACGAAGAGGAAACGCGCTACGACCACACGAACAAATCGATCGCATAAACACTTCCAATTGGATGCGATCAAGATCAAGCGCGCCCAAAAAGCCCTGCGAGCTAAGACCGAAACGGAAACCATCGAGCGAGCGCTGGACTTGGCGATCGCCGAAGAGCGGAGCAACCGCCTGGTTCAGGAGGCCAATGCCAGCTTTCTCAAGAGCGGTATCGTCATCGAAGACGTCTATGGAAACCTGGACGATTAGATGCAGCCAGCTCTGCTTGATGCTTCCATCTACGTTTCTGCCTTGCGCAGCGAAGCGTCCGCCGTGGCGCTCCACCGTCTCATCGGCGGGACAGTTTTATGGCTGAGTGCGGTTGTGCTCGAGGAACTTTATGCTGGAGCAGGTGAGCGCCATCGGCGAGTGGTCGAACAATGGGAGCGGGACTTCGGCGAGGCCGGACGGATTCTGGTGCCGAATTTGAGCGACTGGATCCGCGTCGGAAAGGTGCTGCGACTCCTGGCGGACAAGTACGACTACGAGAAGATCGGACGCGGCCGACTCACGAACGACGCACTGATTGCGGTGAGCGCTGCGCGAATGGGCATTCGAGTCATCACCGCCAACGAAAAGGACTTCCGCAGACTCGCCCAATTCCATCAGTTCGCTTGGCAGTTGGTCACCCCTTGAAATCGTCCTCAAACCATTCCCTTCCTCAACTCTTCCAGCGGATACCGCGTCCCGCGCCAGATGATGCCGTCATTCCACAGCGCATGGCACATGGAGAGCAGCAACGTATACACAAACAGCACCGTGCTGACAGGATGCAGCAGGAAGTAATAAGCCGGAACCCCCGAGCGCCAGGACATGCCCGCATAAATCAAAAACATCGAGGCCAGCGCGATGCCGTAAGGCAAACGCTCCCAGCCGTGCGCCAGCCACACGCCGAGAAATGGCATCAGATTCAGGAAGGCCAGGCCGAATGCCGCGATCAGCGTCCGCCACCACTGGAAAGACAATACGGCGAAAAAATTCTTGGTCAGGTTCTCGACCACGCCTCGCGCGCCGCGCGCCCAGCGAATCGAGATCAGGTCTTCGCCGAAAACATTGCGCTGCGCGAAGCCCGCGTTCTTCACCACTTTGCCCAGCTTCATATCGTCGAGCACTTCCATGCGCAACGCTTCGTAGGTTCCCACCGCTTCATACGTGCTGCGGCGAATCAGGTTGAATGCGCCGACGCCCATGTGGTCTTTCGACTTCGGATCCGCCACCTTCCACGGCCGATGACCAAAAACAAACATGGTCTGAAAAAAAGCAATCATCATGAACTCGCCTGGCCGTTTCATGATCATCTGCGGAAACACGACGATATGATCCGCATGCTGCGCCTCGGCATAGGCCAGAGCACGCCGCAGCGAGTCCGGCTTGAACTGCACGTCGGCGTCGGTAAACAGCAGCCAGTCGCCTTTCGCCTCATTCGTCGCCGTCCACATCGCATGCGTCTTGCCCAGCCATCCCGCAGGCAGCTCGCGGTGATGAATCACACGCAGGCGACTATGCACTGCAGGGCGAGCCGCAACGCCCTCCATGATCTCTCCAGTACGATCGGTAGAGCGGTCGTTGACCGCGATCACTTCATAATTGTCATAATCGAGTTCGAGCAGGCGAGTCAGAGATTGTTCGATGTCGGCTTCTTCATTGCGCGCTGGCACGATAATCGAAACCAGGGGATTGCCGGATGCGGCAACTGGATTGCGATTCCATTCAGGATTTGTGATATTGGCGACGCTCGGCATGCCGATGGCAGCGTCGATGATGCGGGAAAACCAGGCCAGCGCGAGAATCGTTCCTGCAATCCAGTGAAAGTAATGCATCCCCGCTAGGTCTTCCCTGCCTCAATAGCGGCGCCGCTCACCGCCGGCGCGAATTTCATCCCGTAAAACAGTATGACAGACGAAATCACCATGGCGATAACCGGAAGGATGAATGCTGCCTGCAGCGAGCGCCGATCCGCGACCCAGCCCATCATGGTGGGCGAAGGCACGTCGCCCAGAATGTGAATGATGAAAATGTTCACCGCCAGCGCCGTGGCGCGAATGTGAGCGTCGACCGAGTTGATCACCGCAGCGTTCAGCGGCGCGGTATTGAGCAGAAGAAAAAACGCCGCGAGCGCGATCGCCGGAATCATGGCGCGGCCTTTGACGAACAGGGCCACAATCATCACCGGGACGCCGAGCGCCATGCTCGCTGCCGAGACCACATAATAAGAACTCTTCATGCGGGGTAGCAGAAAGTCGCCGAGCCAGCCGCCCGCCAAGGCCGCGACGATTCCATCTCCGACAATGATCAGGCCGAATGTAAGGTTCGCGGCTTCCAGTGTGTAGTGGCGCTCGCTGTAGAGAAACTGCGGCATCCATACCTGAATGCCGCCGAGAGAGAACGTCATGGCTGCCATGCCGAGCGTGGAAGTCAGGAACGCAGGATTGCGCGCCAAGCCGAACACCGTTGTGCGCTCCGGAGTGCTTTTCAGTGAATCAAACTGCCCGCGCTCCGGTTCTTTGAGGAACATTGCCGCAATCGCCAGTAGGAATCCCGGAGCCGCTGCGATGTAGAACGGGAAGCGCCAGCCGTGCTGCGGAGCCAGATAGCCTCCGAGCAAATATCCCGCCGCCGATCCTACGGGAATCGCCAGATAGAACACGCCCAGAATGCGGCCGCGTTTCTTTTCTGCAAAAAGATCGGCGACGAACGTTGGCGCGATCGTAACGAACGTTGCCTCGCCGATTCCAACTAGCGTGTGTCGAATCAGCAGCTCTGTGTAGTTATGAGTGAACGCGGTGAGCAGCGTGAGCCCGCTCCAGAAGAACGCGCCCAGAATGATGATGAACTTGCGCGAATAGCGGTCGGCCAGCGGACCGACAAACGGCGCAGCCACCATGTAGAAACCCAGGAATGCGCTGGTGAGATAGCCAATCTGCGTCTTGGTAAGGTGGAACTCGTCCTGCACCAGAGGTTGCACCGCGAACAGCACGTTGCGGTCCGCGTAGTTGAGCAGATTGAGCGCCGTGAGTACGATCAGCGCCGTGCGTGGTTGCAGTTTCGCGGAGGTCACGGGGTCGAGCGAATATAGCACGAGGCTGCGCGACCGGGAACGCGCCAATGCGCTAAGAGTGCGTCGATGGCTTAAACCAGCAATGCAGCCAAGGGAATCGGTCACAGTTATTTCCAGCTCTAAACCAATGTTGGTTGCCCTGTCGGTCGCGATAGCTTTTGAAATTGGAACAGGTCTGCATGGGAATCGGCGGGAAAACCGGAATGTATTGAATCGCAATGGCGAAGTCGGCAGTATCGTACTTCGCGTCGGGCGGTGCACCGATAAGGCCTTCGGTCGTGAAAGTGAATCCTGTGCCAGGTGAGAGTTTCCCAACTGCGTTATCCGCCCGCGACAAGTAGAATCTGTAATCCGGCGGACCCTGATCAATCAGCAAAGAGCCCGCGCCTGTGGTTATAGCCCCCTCGCTCCGTCCGCCTTCATGCAGTTTGTTCATCAATTCAGCCGTGACCTTCCAGTGGGCGCAATGAGGAAGGAGCATCGTCACCCCCTGCCTTCCTTCTTGAGGCATAACCTTCAAACTCCTGAGCGCCAGTTCCCACTTCGCACCATAAATCGGCAACAGTCCATCATTGGTGATTGTGATTTTGTAAGAGAACAAATCGCTGGTATCCATCTGGATCGGGTCGGATACCGTAAGGCGAGGGTTGAATGACAATATCCCAGTTATTACTCCTAAAATGCTGGCGACGGTGCCTAATATTTCGAGAGAGCGCATTACTACTCTACGTTCTATTTTTTCTCCGCTATCTCCTGGTCTCGGCTTCCGTGGCTTTTCTGGCACTGCCGCATCTTTCTCAGCTGACGAATCGGCCGAGCGCTCCGCAGCTCTCCGCTGAACTCGTCGCTGGTGGCTATTTGCCATGGCCGATGGCGAGCAAAATTATAAGTCATGTCCAGAACCCTAAGACGGAAGTCCGTCTATGGCCCATAGGTGGTTGGAAATTGCTGCTGCCATGCGGAGGGTTCTCTTGAGCGATGATGTCGGAAATCCTGCCATCAGCGCGGTGCTAGGACACTGCCGAGCCGAATCCGTTGACAAGTGCGACAATTGTCGCTATCATAGACGACAAATGGTAAACGAATTGCGTGCGGTGGTGAAAGAACTCGGCGGCCGAAGTGTTCTGGGGCGCAAACTCAACAACCAGCGCGATCTTTGCGAAGCCATCCGCACCGGCTTCCCTCCCGCCGTGGTCGAACAGTTGATGCAGGCTTCCGGTCTTACCCTCAAAGAATTGGCCGATGCCCTGGACCTCTCGCCGCGCAGCTTGCAGCGCAGGCGCCGCAGTGGGCGGCTGGCGCGCTTCGAATCCGATCGGCTCTACCGCCTGGCCCGCATCGTCGCCCTGGCGCAGCACAGTCTTGGCGACCGCCACAGTGCCGCGCGCTGGCTGAAGCGGGCCAATCGCGCGCTGGGTGGCGCCGCTCCCATCAGTGCTGTGGACACGGAACTGGGAGCCCGCGAGGTCGAAAACGTGCTGGGACGGATCGCCTACGGCGGCGTCAGTTAGGGCGAGTCTTTGAGGCGTGTCTCTTGAGGCCGATCTCTTGAGGAAAGTCTTTTGAGGTCAATCTATCGCGTACTGCGCAAGTTGTATGCGCACTCTCCGCTCGATGGTGAAGGTGCTTATCTTTACGGCGGGCGCTGGTCGAGCGTCGGAACTCGGCTCGCCTATACCTCCGAGCACCAATCCCTGGCCATGCTCGAGTATTTCGTTCATCTCGATCCGGACGACGCGCCGGCGGATCTGGTTCTGGTCACGGCCGAACTTCCGAGCGATCTGCCGGCCAAAGTCATTGCAGTTGAGGATCTTCCATCTTCGTGGCGGAACTCCCCGGCGCCCGTTGAACTTGCCCGCATCGGAGACGAATTCGCAGCCGAGGCCAAGCATTGCGTCCTGGTTGTGCCCTCAGCTCTGGCCCCGCATGAAAACAACTGGCTGCTGAATCCGCGGCATCATGACTTCCGCAAAGTGGTTGTGCGTGGAGTCGAGCCGCTCAGCTATGATCCGCGCATGTTTGCCCCGCAACGCCGCAGACCACGCAAGGGCTGACGATTTCTCGTCTTCTTGCCTACTGCTTTTGCGGCAGCGGGCTGCTTGGTTTCAACCAATAACCGACGACCATTCCCACCGAGCCGTAGGCCCAGCGCTTACTGTCGGGGCTGAATCCGTGCGTAAGAATGATAAAGAGAGATGCGCCCAAAACAGCCAAAGAAACTATGGCTTGCATGAGCAGTCGCCTTAGTGGACCGTGCATTGAGGGATCTGCATTGGGAAGGAAGTTGGATGTTCCAAACAGCATCATCGCACTGGCAATGAAAATAACTAGACTCACGGTGCTCATGGTTTACCTCGCTTCTTTACGTCCTTGGCTTGGTTTACACCAAAATCAAAGTCGCCCACTAGTCTTTTTCCCGCGCGGCCACCGTGCCACAACGGTGGTCGAGATCCCGCCGCGCGGCCGGAATTCCCCCTTGACCTCGGCCCACACCGGTTTCGCCCACCGCACCACATCTTTCAGCACGCGGTTCACAACGTTCTCCTGAAATATCCCGAGGTTGCGGTAATGATGCAGATATTCTTTGTACGATTTCAGCTCCAGGCAGACTTTATCGGGCTGGTAACGCAAGCTGATCACGCCAAAATCTGGCAGGCCGGTTTTCGGACACACCGATGTGAACTCGGGATCGTCGATCACGATTTCATAACCGGGAAACTGGTTCGGCCAGGTTTCAATTTCGGGGAACCTGGAGTCGAGCCCGGCGGCGGCGTGCTCGGGCGTGTAGCGGCTCGGTTTTGGCATGGAAGTATTGTAGCGTTTGGGGCGCAGGCGCGCGCGTGTCCAGACGGCGCCAACGCGGAAAGTCAAACCTTGATCGCGCTCGCATCCACCCCGCTCTGCCCGCATCTAACCATGCAACGGCTTGCGCTGGACGGCATTCTTTCGCGGCAGTCTGAGTGGTAAATTAATGCTTGCAGTTGTACCCGCCGCAGCCTAAAAGATAACGAGTTGGCAGGAACCAACCACAATTCGAACGGACGTCCCGCGAGCAAACGCCGTACCTGGCTGGGTCTCGGAGCCATCGCGGTTGCTCTCGCTGTCATCCCGGTCTTCACGCGCCCCGGGCCTTTGCGGGTTCGCACCACCACAGTCGAACGCGGAGCAATCCGCAGCCTGATCTCCACCAACGGCAAAATCGAGCCGATGCGCAACTTCGAGGCGCACTCCCCGGCGGCTACAACGGTGAAGCATTTGTTTGTAAAAGAGGGCGACCACGTTCGCCAGGGTCAATTGCTGTTGCAGCTCGATGATGCCGACCTGCGCAGCCAGGCCGCCCGTGCCCAAGCCCAGATCAAAGCGGCGCAGGCTGATGAGGCTGACGTGGATACCGGCGGTACCCGTGAAGAAATCCTCACGCTCGATACTCAACTCGTGAAAGCCCGGAGCGCGCGCGACGCGGCCCAGCGCAATCTGGACGCTCTTCGCCGCCTTCAGCAGCAGGGCGCGGCTTCTGCCGGCGAGGTGAAGCAGGCTGAAGACGCATTGAGGCAGGCCCAGGCTGACACCACTCTGCTCGAGCAAAAAAAGAAAGACCGGTACTCGCGGCCAGAGGTCGCCAAGGTTCAGGCGCTGGGGGCGGAAGCCGGAGCAGCCTACGACGCGGCCGAAGATGCTCTTCATAAATCCAGCGTGCGCGCTCCTTTTGACGGCATCGTCTACACACTGCCCGTCAAGCAGGGCGCCTACGTGCAAACCGGTGATCTGCTGCTGCAGGAAGGCGATCTTTCGCACATGCTGGTGCGCGCTTTTGTCGACGAACCCGACATTGGCCGCCTCGCCGCTGGAGAAAAAATCGAGGTTACCTGGGACGCCTTACCCGGCCGCATCTGGAGTGGTGTTGTCAGCACCGTGCCTTCCACCGTGAAACTTCGCGGCGCCCGCAACGTCGGCGAAGTCACCTGCACGCTCGACAACCACGACCTGCGCTTGTTGCCGAACGTCAATGTCGGCGTGACCGTCATCACCGCCGAGCATAGCGGCGTGCTTACGCTGCCGCGCGAGGCGGTTCGCATGGACGACACCAAGCCTTACGTTTATCAGGTCGTCGACGGCGAACTGAAGCGGCGCGAAGTGGAAGTCTCCCTGCAGAACCTTACCCAGGTCGAGATCACGGCCGGCCTTCCTCAGAATTCCGTAGTCGCCCTGTCCTCGGCCGAGGCCAACAAACCCCTGGTCGACGGCGCCCGCGTAAGAGTGGTTCCCTAGCCCATGCAGTGGATTGATAACGATTGTCATCCTGAGCACGACTCTTATCATTCCGAATCGGGTGACAAGCCTGGTGAGGCGTGCCCTGAGCGACGCCGAAGGGAACCTGCTTTTAAAATCGCGCTCGAGACTCGCCTCTTCGTCGTGTTCTTATCGTTCTTAAGTCTCGCGTCCTTCCCTCTCGCAGCGCAGACGCCTGAAGCCCTTCTCGCGGCTGGCCGCGTCGATCAGGCCATGCAAATCCTCGAGCAGCAGCTGCGCACCGCTCCCACTGCGGAAGCCTACAACCTGCTTTGCCGCGCTCATTTCGAACTCGACAATTGGGATGCCGGCATCCCCGCTTGCGAGAAGGCCGTCGCCCTGGCGCCCGACAACGGCTTGTATCACCTCTGGCTGGGCCGCATCTACGGCGAGAAGGCGGATCGCTCTGGTTTTCTGAAGGCATCAGGACTAGCGGGAAAGGTTCGCTCGGAATTCGAACGTGCCGTCGAGCTCTCTCCCGAGAGTTGGGAAGCTCGCACCGACCTCGCGGAGTTTTACGTGGAAGCCCCCGCAATTGTCGGCGGCGGCAAAGACAAAGCACGCGCCCAGGCTGAACAGCTGGTCCCGCTCAATCCGTCCATGGCACACTGGGTGAGGGGTCGCATCGCCGAGAAAGAGAAAGATGCCGCCCTGGCCGAGCAGGAATTTCGCGCCGCCGTCACCGCCAGCCAAAACGGCGCTCGCGCCTGGCTTAACCTTGCCGGCTTCTATCGCCACGCCAACCGCTTCGATGAGATGGAGCAGGCCCTGCACAGCCTGCAGTCCAGCCGCCTCGATCATCCCGGAGCATTTGTCGATGGGGCCAGCATGTTATTTCGTGCTGATCGTGATTATCCTATAGCTATCCAGCTGCTGCACAGTTACATCGCGTTGTCCGACCCGGCCGAGGAGGCCCCGGTCTTCAAAGCGCATTATTTGCTCGGCGAATTGCTCGAGAAACAAAACAACCGCCCTGGCGCCGCCGAAGAGTATCGCGCGGCGCTCTCCATGGCGCACAGCTTTCGTCCAGCCCAGGATGCCCTGAAGCGCGTAACTCGCTAGCTGGATTGCTTCTGCCGTGGGCTCAAACAAGATAGGAACTGCTACACAGATACAATTTCAGCGCTAGGATTTGTCAGCGCTTCCGGGAGTGATCATGCCCGAAAGGTTGCCGATGCTGTTGCGGAGTTTGCTCAAAGTCTGAGATGCCAGATTGCCGAGCGGATTTCCTTTCTCCTCGGCATCGCTGAATCCAGCTTTTTCCATTTGCTTGGCAGCCGCGCTGAATCGTTTGGAACTGATCTCGTCCATGTCGATGAAGCGGAAAGCTTGTGCGAGCGGCATGCCATCCGCTCCGCAATGCATGAACTCGATTTGCGCTGTCACCTTGCCGAACACTGTGCCTAAATCCATTTCCCCCATCGTTCCCTCAGGAATAGGGCCGTTGGTAAGAACGGCGGAACCTCCCGTAAGCGAGAGCCGGCGGATTACTCCAACATGCTTCTTGGCATCCACGGTGAACAATGCCCGCTCGTTGTTAGGAACACGAATGCGAGGCGGGCGGGTATGCCGGGTGGCTTTCGCGGACTTATTGGCCATTCCAACCAGCATTACAACTAGTCGGAGTTCGGTCAATGTTACTTAAGTTCCGAGAGTAATCGCCCGGCTCACTTCCAAGTCCAACGGGCAGGGCGCAATCCTCTCTTGATAAGCCCCACGCAAAAGAACGACCTTTCTCTTCCATCCTTGCCTGTTTGCATTAACTGTGGTTAACTATGAACAATAATCTCCAGTTAAGAGATGAGAGCGGTGGGTCTTTGCTACTTCAGGGCAGAGACATGGGGTCTTCATGGCGCGGGCAGCGACCTTTGCTTTTCTTGTATTGACCGTGGCGTGCCTTCTCCCGGCGAAAGCGCCGGCACAAGGCGAAACCACGAGTGCCATCGTTGGCCAGGTGCGAGATATAACCGACGCCGTTGTGCAGGGCGCCACGGTGACGATCACGAATCACGAGACCGGCCTGAAGCGGACTGCCCGGACCGATGACGCAGGACGGTTCAACTTTCCACAGTTAAAGCCGGGCACCTACTCGGTTAGAGCGGAAGCACAGGGGTTCGATCCGCAGCAGAATGACAACGTCATTTCGGGCCTGGGTCAGAAACAAACTGTGGATTTCACGCTCAAGGTCGCGCGGTCCAATGACGTGGTTGAGGTAAGCAGCGAAGCCCCGCTCATCAATCCGGAAAGCGCCAACACATCCACGACCCTGACCGCTGCGGCACTGGAAGACCTGCCAAATCCAGGAGGCGACCTGACTTACCCTCTACAGTTTGCTCCTGGGGCTCTGATCAATACGGCCGGCAGCGGCAACGATTTTGTCGGCGGCACCAACGGGTATGGCAACGTGGAATTTAACGGGTTGCCCGCCCTCTCCAATGGCTACATCGTGGACGGACTGGAAACGAACGACCCGCTCACCAATCTCAACAGCGGCCTCTCGACCAACCTTGTCCTGGGATTGAATTCGATTTCAGAAGTGACGGTCAACACTCTTTCCTATTCCGTGGATCAAGGACGGTACGGAGCATCCCAGGTGAACTACGTCACCAAGTCTGGGACGAATCAGTTTCACGGGAACCTTTACGAACTGTGGAATGGTTCTTTGCTGAATGCGGCCGACTACTTTACCAACGCGACACCGGGAAACCGCAAGCCGGGAGCGACCGTGAACCATTTTGGAGGCAGTGTCGGCGGACCGATTGCGCACAACAAGCTGTTTTTCTTTTTCGACAGCGAGTGGGTGAGGATCGCGCTGCCGATCGTCACGCCCACGATCGTTCCCAGCCCGGCATTCCAACAATACGTGCTGCAGCAACTTCCTTCTGCCTCAGTCCCGTTCTATCAACAAATGTTTTCCCTGTATGAAAACACCAGTGGCACACCGACCGCGATACTCGGATGCCCGCTCGGCGCCGCCGGAGACGGTTGCGCGAACCGGCAGAGCATCTCGCATTCCAGCGACGACCACGAACAGGTGCAAACGGCCCGCGTCGACTACAACATCAACTCGACAGATACGGCCTGGTTTCGGTTCCAATCCGACACTGGTCTGCAAGCCGCGTGGACGGACCCTATCAACCCGGTGTTCGATGCCTTTTCCCCGCAGCCTCTCTATTCTTTCGCGGCCGGGCACACGCACGTGTTCTCGCAGAACCTGGTGAACTACTTCAATCCCGCATTTTCCTGGTATGAGAGCCTGTTTGGGCCAAGTGATTTGCAGCGCACACTTTCGGCGTTTCCGATTGTGTTACAGGGCACCGGCGCGAATGCCTTCACGCCCATCGGAGGCCTGGACAACACCTGGATTCAAGGCCGGCGCGCATCCCGCTTTTTCATTAACGATAATCTCGCGTGGAGCCATGGCGCTCACGAGCTGCGATTCGGAACCAATACCCGTATCTTCCGCTTGAACGACTATGACTTCGGAGAAGGAACGGTTCCGACCGTCACCTACGCGAATTTGCAGCAATTTATTGACGGAGCGGCGAATACCGCGTCGGAGACATTCCCTTCGAACCCAAATGAACCGTTCAACTTTCTCAATCTCGATGTCTACGCGCAAGACACCTGGAAAGTAACTCGCAAACTGACCTGGACGTTCGGTCTGCGCGACACTTTCAACTCCAATCCGCTGAATCCCCATGATCAAGTCGCCCGTCTTCGCGGCTCTTTCAATTCCATCTCTCATGATGTCAGTCAACCGCTGAACCAAGCCATCCAGACCCATCTCGGCAATCTTTTTTCATCTACACCAATAGCGATTCTGCAACCGAGGACGGCGATTGCGTGGCAGTTCGAGCCAAAATCCGTGCTCCGCACCGGCTTCGGAATTTTCAGCGACATCCTGCCAGGCACGGTAGCTGACCTGATCGGCACGAATCCTCCCTACGACAAGACGTTCCAGGGAGGAGTGCTTGGGACTGTGGGCGGCACAGCCATCGCGCCGGGAGCGCCCAACAGTACAGTCGGCGCACTCGTTGCCGCGAATCAGACTTTTACTTCGGGATTTCCCCAGGGCCAGTCCTCGCTTCCACCAGTTGCGATCACGGCTATTCCAGATGGCGAACTCCACGCGCCCTACTTCATGGAGTGGAGCCTGGGAGTGGAACATCAATTCGGAGCGACGGCCAGTTTGCAAGCGCAGTACGTCGGCACCCGCGCCGTGAACCAGCCTTACTCAACCCAAGTGAACGGTTACCAGACCGTATGCCGGGGTTGTTTTGCGCCGTTCTCCTACATGCAGCCGACCGATGCACGATTCGGGGCGGTGACGCAGTTCTCCACCGGCGCGAACAGCCACTACAACGGTCTCCAAGTAACTGCGATGAAACGGCTCGGCCATGGCCTGCAAGGGCAGGTTAACTACACCTTGAGCCGTTGCATGGATACGGTCTCGAACGGAGGGTTCCTTCCGTTTTCCGCGGGAGGGATTCTCTCGCCTCTGCCGGGAGACCTGGCCCGCGATTATGGACCCTGTGACTATGACATCCGGCACAATCTCAACGCGCAGTATGTCTATCAGTTGCCGATCAGAGTGCGCAGTCATTCTCTGGGCTACGTCGCTCAACGGCTGGCAGATTTCTGGAACAGCGTTTTGGCACAGCGGAGTTCCGTTCTCGGTGCTGAGCACGCCCTACTCAGCGGCCAATCCGGGCACTGGGCAGCCAGAAGGAATTGTGCAGGGCAGTGGACCGCAGTTTGCCAGTGTCGTTCCGGGCGTTCCGCTGTATATGCATCATCCGATTCCGGGTGTAACGCAAGCCGGGACGCTGCAGTGGCTCAATCCGGATGCTTTCCGTATCGGCCGTCGATCCGCAGCACGTGGACAGTGCTATGGCGGCGACAGCCCGCAGACATGCCAATTCGGAAACCTCGGCCGTAATGCCTTGCGCGGTCCTGATTTCCTCTGGAGTGACTTCTACCTGACAAAATGGTTTCCCTTGAGCGAGCATGTGAAGCTGCGCTTTGAGAGTCAGTTCTTCAATGTCTTCAACCATCCTAATTTTGCGCTTCCAAGCATGGTTCAGGCCGGCATTCCAGGAAATCCTTCCACGCAGAGTGGATTTGGAGCGCTCACGTACACGACCTCTCCGCCGACTGGCTTGCTAGGCGTCGGGCTGGGTGGCGATAGCAGTCCACGCATGATCGCCTTCCAGGCGCGGTTGGAGTTCTGAGCGTACACGGCGATTATGGACGGTGGGTCGGTAAACCAGAAGCCATCCAGTTCCACGCCAAAATTAGTCTTCACAGGTCGGCATAGCGAAGGCGATCGGCGTCACTGATCACGCAACTCCAGACCGACCGACTCACCCTTATCATTTCTCTCGCATCAGATTGTCCGTAGAATCTTCCCAGCTACTATGCAAGCGAGTCCCGCGGCGACAATAACGTGGAGAACCATAACGTGGAGAAGCATAACAATGACAATTCGATCACGGAGTAGCGCGCGCATTCCTAGACTCTTACTGACAGGGCTCGTGCTCTTGCCCGCTTCCCTGCTGGCCGAGCCAGTCACGCTTCACCACGCCGTCGAACTCGCCCTGAAGCACGCCACCGGCGTGAGCATCGCGGTCTCCGAGGAACAGCACGCCTCCGCCAGCTATCGCGAACTCCGCAATAGCTACATCCCCCAGTTGAATGCGGGAGCCGGAATTGGCTGGTCCGATGGATTTCCGCTCAGCCTCGAAGGTGCTGCTCCTTCGCTCTTCAACGTAAACGCCCAATCCGCACTCATCAATCCCGCCTTGAAGGATTTCATTCGCGCCTCGCAATCAGACATTGTGGTGAGCACGCTGCAAACCAAAGACCAGCGCAATCAGGTGATTCAGGACACCGTGTTGAGCTATGCCGAGCTGGCAAAATGGGAACTGCGTTTGAGCCATCTGCGCGAAACCATGGCCGCCGCCGAACAGACCGAAACAGCCGTCGCTCAGCGTGTCAAGGAGGGTGTTGACAGCGAAATCGATGGCAGCAAGGCCCGCTTGTCCGTGGCGCGCCTTCGACTGCGCTTGGCTGAAGCCGGCGGCGCGGCCGACGTTCTCCGTGAGCATCTTTCCCGCCTGACCGGATTGCAAACTTCTTCTTTCGAAATAGATCCCGATTCCGTGCCGGCTCTCCCCGCGTTAAAGCCCGAAGAGGACTCCCTGGTCAAGGCCATCGACGCCAGCCCGGTGGTTCAGGCCGCCGTCGAACACGCGCGCGCGCAATACCTGCGGGCAGCGGGAGAACACCGGTCCCTGTGGCCAAGCGTGGACTTCGCCGCCCAGTATGCCAACCTCGCCGACTACAACAATTACGAGGCTTACTACAAACACTTCCAGCCTAACAATGCTACCGTCGGCGTGGCCATTCATCTCCCGTTTCTAAATCTAGCCCAGCACGAGCGCGTTAAAGAGGCAGAATCGGAAGCGCGCAAAGCCACCACCCAAGCGGAAGCCGCCCGCAATAAAGTTTCTGAAGAAACCCTGCGCTTGCAGCGCTCTGTCACCCAGATGCAGGCTGCCCGCGACGTGGCCGAACTAGAGTACGAGATCGCTCAGAAGAATATCGAAGCCACCCGCACTCGCATGGACTCCGGCGCCGCCAATCTGCACGATCTCGGCGATGCCCAGGCTCAGGCCAGCGAGCGCCTGATCACTCTACAAGATGTCAGTTTCGAACTGGAACGCAGCCAGGTCGCGCTAATGCGCGCTAACGGAGACCTGGAACACTGGGCCCTCAGCGCCAAATAGTCAGCCAATGCCTCTTTTCGTCCATTCACTGCATCAAACCCTGCATCCGACGACGAACCTGCATAAACACTGGTTTTTCAACACATAAGCCGCCTTCGGATGGTAAAATTAAACCTCACCCAATATGCCTCTTAAAACCTTATTCCTGAATCCGCCTTCTTTTGAGAACTTCGACGGTGGCGCGGGCTCCCGTTGGCCCGCCACCCGCGAGATCGAATCATACTGGTATCCGGTGTGGCTGGCTTATCCGGCTGGGATGCTGGAGGGGGCTCGCTTGCTCGATGCGCCTCCGCACTACATTTCGGCTGAGCAGACCATCGAGATTGCCAAGGACTACGAGTTTCTTGTCCTGTTCACCTCGACCCCCGGCTTCCCTGGCGATATTGGCCTGGCGCGTGCCATTAAGGCTGGCAATCCAAAGATCAAGATTGCTTTCGTTGGACCGCACGTTAGCGTGCTGCCGGAGAAGTCGCTGCGCGATTGTCCCGCGATCGATTTCGTGGCGCGCAAAGAGTTTGACTACGCCGTGGTCGACTATGCCAAAGGCAAGCCGCTGGAAGACATTCCCGGCATTTCCTTCCTGAAGAACGGCGAGGTCGTGCATAATCCTGACGCGCCGCAGATTCAGGATCTGGATGCGCTTCCGCATGTCACCGACGTTTACAAACGCGATCTCGATGTGACGCGTTACAACGTGCCTTTCTTACTGAACCCCTACGTTTCTCTTTACACCACGCGCGGCTGTCCCGCGCAATGCACCTTCTGCCTGTGGCCGCAGACTTTGAGCGGACATCCCTGGCGCAAGCGTTCTACCGACGACGTGGCCGCCGAAATGGCGAAGGTCAAACAATACTGGCCGGAAGTGAAGGAATTTTTCTTCGACGACGATACCTTCAATATCCAGAAGGCGCGGACCATCGAGCTGTGCGCCAAGCTGAAGCCGCTGGGCCTGACGTGGTCCTGCACTTCGCGCGTCACTACGGATTACGAAACGCTGAAGGCCATGAAGGAAGCCGGTTGCCGGCTGCTTATCGTCGGTTACGAATCAGGCGATCAGCAGATTCTGAAGAACATCAAGAAGGGCGCAACCGTCGAACGGGCGCGCCAGTTCACCAAAGACTGTCACAAACTGGGCCTGGTCGTCCACGGCGATTTCATCATGGGGCTTCCCGGCGAGACTCACGAAACCATCAACAACACCATTGCCTTCGCCAAAGAGCTGGACGTCGAAACCATTCAGGTCTCCGTGGCCCACGCCTACCCTGGCACCGAACTTTACGACTACGCAGTAAAGAATGGATTCATGGTCGGCGACAACAAGATGGTCGATGAGGGCGGGCACCAGTTGGCGCACATCCAGTATCCCGGACTGCCGGCTGATGAAATTCTTTCTGCCGTGCATCGCTTTTACGATGAATATTACTTCCGGCCCAAGGCGGTGTTCCGCATCCTGAGGAAAGCCGCTTTTGACAGCAACGACCGTAAACGCCTTTACAAGGAAGCCAAAACCTTCCTGAAGCTGCGTTCGGCGCGCAACAAGATGGTCAAGCAGCATAGTGACGACGCGGCCGCTGAGCTCGCCAAGGCCTGACAAGAACTAATAACGGCTTTTCACCACAGAGGTACAGAGGCACGGAGAAAATCTTCTACTGCCTTTTTTTCTTTCTTTTTCTCGGTAACTCTGTGTCTCTGTGGTGAAGGATTTTAGAATTCGCTCCCTAAACTTCCAGTGACCTTTCGCAAGTATCTTGTGCTGGCCGGAGTCACGGTCTTTGCCGCGGCCGGAGACTCCATGCTCTCGCACGGGATGAAGCAAACCGGCAACATCTCTCTCAATCATCTGCAAGGCGTCATTTTTGCCGTGCTCAATCCCTGGGTCGCGGTCGGCATTCTGCTTCTGCTCGCATTCTTTGCCACTTACATGACGGCGCTCTCCTGGGCCGATCTCAC
Organism: uncultured Acidobacteriaceae bacterium; assembly: GCA_963800575.1. Taxonomy (GTDB): domain Bacteria; phylum Acidobacteriota; class Terriglobia; order Terriglobales; family Acidobacteriaceae; genus Sulfotelmatobacter. The sequence goes on along the minus strand of CAWDBN010000011.1, from coordinate 607,527 downwards.
TTACGTTCTGCCGGCCACCTCATTCGGATACGTTCTGCTCGCCCTGGTTGCCAGATTCGTGCTGCATGAGCACGTCAGCCCGCTGCGCTGGCTGGGGATCGCTCTGATCACGGGGGGCGTGGGATTTATTGCCGGAGGGCCGGAGCTCACGCATCATCCGGCGCATTCCACCGTGGACACCAATGTGGGTGAGGACGCGGTGCGGGCCGCCGCTAGCGGAGTCGAATCATGAAAGCTCTCTACACTTGGAGCGCGATCCTCGCGATCGTTTTCGCCTCAGTCATTGGCGACGTGTTGCTCGCCCGCGCGATGAAGCAGGTCGGGGACGTCGGCGCGCTGTGGCGGCGAGCCGGTCTCGGCGTCGTGATCGGACGGACGCTCGGCAATCCCAACTTCCTGTTTGGCGTCACTGCCATGGCTGTGGCCTTCTTCAGCCTGCTGTTCGCGCTCTCCTGGGGAGACGTGAGCCTGGTCGCTCCGGCCGCCGCTTCCCTCACCTTCATCGGCAACGCGGTCGCCGCGAAAATCTTTTTGCATGAACGAGTGGATCGCCGGCGATGGATTGCGGCTGGGCTTGTAGCTGCCGGCGTGGCGCTGCTGGCCGGATGACGCTCCCACCCGCCCGGTCAATGAGTGTAATCGCCTGGTTGCGACAGTTATGAAGGAGATCGCCGCTCAAACGCCTGCCCCTGTCGCCGAGCAGCATACCACCGCGTCGTTGCAGTCGCAGTGTATGCCTCTAACAGGCTGTTGACGTTGGGAGGCGGCCGGTAGAATAGGTCGTGGCGCATGCGTTTTTAGTTGGGTTGAGAGTAGTTGACTGCGGTGGCCGACCGCCGCGTTCTCAGAGCTTTCTCGTTTAATTTTCTCTTTTCCGCCACCATCTTCTGCACCATTGCCGGGTTGCGTCCCCACTGAGTTTGCTTCTCTTTGGGCTGTCCATAAAGCTCCGGATGTTGATAGAAGCCGCGTTCCCTGGCGCCTTTGACTTGCTCGACGACCATCGGGTGGGCCTTGGCGTAGGCGTCCTGTCGGACGGCTGTGATCTGCCAGGAGACTTGCACGTTCGTGGCATTGGTATGGATAGTGAATTGATTGTTCTCGATTCGTTTTGCGACGATGGCCTGGGCGAAACGTTCGTCGACCACGGTCAGTTGATAGCGGAAGTCGGTGTTTTCGGCCTGAAACCATGCGGGTAAGGTGACGGTGGCGAGGCCGTACTCGTCGGTGGTGACGTTGCCCGAGTAGATGTTCATCATCTCCGACGATTCGACGGAAGCGTGGACGAGGTATTTATTGCCGGGGTCGAGGGGATGGTCGATCTTGAATTCCTTAGTGTTGGCGGAAAGAGTGCCGTCGACGAAGACGTCGCCCTCGAAATCAGCTGCCAGACCCACGGTTCCGCTTGCGGTCTCGCCCGTCCACACGAGCAGACCTTCTCCGGTCGTTCCGGTTCCCCCATCGTCGACATCGCCACCGAAGAGCCATGCGCCGATTCCGCCGGTATCAGTACCGCTGCTGGGCCCGCCTCCGGCGCGAAGGCCGTTTAGACCCTGAACCATGCCAAAATCCGGCTCGGTACCGCCAAAGGCCCAGACACCCTCCTCGCTGGTTCCGATGACCTCTAGTTGGGCTTGGGCTTCGTTGGTACCGATCGATACGGTTCCACTCAGGCCAAAGATCGTCATGTTGGTTTGCAGGCCGTTGTTTTGCGATCCGCTGCCTCCACCGTAGATGTTGGAGAGGAAGTTGATATCAGTGGAGTGGAGGCCGTCGTCGATGGCCTGGATACGGGCACCGGGATTGTAGGAGCCCGAGGTAGAGATGGCGGTGGTGTTGAAATCGATTGCGGTGGAGCCGTCGGCGAACGTGGATGTGTTGTCGCCGCCGGGGTTCGTCAAGGTGAGAATCGGACCGACGTTGCCAGTACTCGATACGGCGAGTTCCATGGTGGAGACGGGCGTCGCGGTGCCGACGCCAACGTTGATGTGGATTTTGCCCGGACTGCCGGCGGTGGTTTGCCCCAGCACCAGCGAATTGCTTTGACCAACGTTCGCGTTCGCGCCGATGGCGGTCGTGTTGGTGAGCCCGCCGCCCGTAGGTCCGGCGGAGAAGCCAAGGCCAGTATTGGAGCCGCCGGTCGTGACGCTGGCGAGCGCATCGGCTCCGGCCGCAGTGTTATGGCTGCCGGAACTCAGGGCGGCCAAGGCGCCGGAGCCGGTGGCAGCATTTGCCGTCCCGGTGGTGGTGAAGTTGCCCGCACCGCCAACGAACACATTCTTGCTCCCATTGGAAAATCCATGCAGAAAGGGAATTCCACCGATATTGATCACGCCGCTGTTGGCGCTGAGTGTGGGTCCCAGTGAGAGATCACCGCCGCTGAAGGACTGAGAAGCTGCAAAGGTGTTGGCCGATGACAGTAGCGGGACCTTTGTTGTATCGAGGTTGAGAGTTACGGTGCCCGCCGTTCCACCGCCAGTGAGCGCGGTTCCGGCCGTGACTCCGGTAATGGTTCCAGAGCCCGTCCCCGGAAAAGTTTGGCCCGTGGCGAAGGTGAAGATACCCTTGCTGCTGATCTTTATTCCAGTCTCACCGGGCGTGGTTGCGCCCAGTCCGTAGAGCAGGTTCAGAGTACCCAAGGGGGCGGTAGTATCGTTTGCGGCCGGCTCCGCCTGCCAACGGAACACCTGGCTCAACGCGGTGCTGCTGGCGCTGCTGAACGATGACGCCACCAGGTTCAGCCCCTGGGAATTTTTGCCTCCTGCGGCCGTGGCCGCGCCCGTGGCCGGCAAACTCAGAGTTCCGCGGATGGTGGCAAAGCCGTTGACGTCGAGTTGAGTGGCCGGTGTGGTTGTGTCGATGCCTATCTTGCCGGTGGTTCCGCTGCCTGTCTGAAATACCGACGAATCGATGACGGTCGAGGCCCCGCTAAAGATCGGCAGATAGTTGACGGTGCCGCCGGTCGTGGTTACGTCGGTCGCGGTCAGTGGCGAAACTGTTTCAGGCGCGCTGCCTCCAGGAGCCGAGCCAACGGCCGCTGGTGCGGCCAACACGAAGGCCGAGGGCGGAAGTCCGCCGATGGTTTCTGCGTCGCCGGCTTTCAAGGCGTAGGGGGCGCTTACCAGCAGGACGCGGGACTGCTCCGCCTGTCCCGAGACTTGCACTCCAACCCAGCGAGCCTGCTCGGAAGTGAACAACTCCGCTGGCAGGCCTTCAGGTTTGGTGGACCCCAGAAGAACGATATAGTGGCCGGTGCTGTCGGCGGTTACGTTTTGGGTTTCGAGCCAGAGTGGAGCGGCGCTCGTCTGCTCGGAGTAAAGGGCGAAGGTGATGCCGATCACGCCGGTCAGCGGATTGCCGTTGACATCCTTTACTATGCCGCCGAAGCGTACGAGTCGGGGCAGGGCGGAAACGGTTTGAGCGGCGGTTTGCGCGACCGTGAGTGGAGTGAGGCAAAGAGCCAACGACAAGAGCGCAACTGTCACGGCGGCGATGCGGAACTTCATGGGATTTCTCCTTCGAGGAAATCGAACTTGGTTTCAGAGCAGCCCGAGATGCTTAAGTAAAAAGGCGGCAGGAAAAGTAAATTGGGTTCCGGGCAGTAGGGAAAGGGGGGACGTGCCCAAAACTTGCGGAGAATTATGTTCGCTGGTCCTTGTCTTGTCAATCTGCAAGAAATTGCAGTCGTAAACGGGGTTGGCGGGCGGCTCAAGGGATTGTTGGCGAAACATCTCTATTACACTCATTGACCCCTGCTAGGGCCAATTCTGAATGGGTGATATCGCCGGCCAGAGACGGTGCCCGATGACCATTGGGGGCGTGACCGCGATGGGGCGAGATCCCTTCGACTTCCGCCACCACAGGCTCTTCGCTCCGCGCTCCGCCAGAAGAACGGGTGCGCTCAGGATGACGCCGCTTAAAAGCTCTTTCGTTCGAAAACCTGTCAAGACCCTAAAATGGATGGTTTCTGCGTAAGGCATTCATTCGGAGGGGAATATAAACTTGCGGGACCTGACACAATTACCCCCTTCAACTTGATATTCTAATAATAGAGGGTAAGAAAAGTGGCGCAGGGCTTTCGGCCTTGCGCCATTTTTATTGGTGGGGAGGCGCTGCGGAGGGGATGCGCCGTGGTAGAGGAGATCCCTCGCCCGGCTGAAGTGCGCCGGGACTTCGGGATGACGCAGGGATGGGGTGGATGCGAATGGGAAGGCGTCGGAAGGCGAGGCCGAACGCGAGTGCGAAGAGCGCGAGGGGGCGGAATAACAGCAGGCATATCGGGGAAATGGCGGAGATGCAGTTCATGCTGGATGCGGCGCGGCGGAGGTTTGGGGTGTCGAGGCCGTTCGGCAACAACGAGCGCTATGACGTGATTCTGGATGCGCCGCGGCGATTGTGGAGGGTGCAGGTGAAGGCCAGCGGGGCGTCGCATCATCAAGGATTCGCGGTGCGGGCCTGCTGGAGAACTACGCGGAAGCATATGCCTTACACGTCGAGGCAGATCGATTTTCTGGCGGTGGTGGTGCAGGGCCGGCGAATGCGGGGAAGGAGGATCTGGTATCTGATTCCGGTGCGGGCTCTGGGAGGACGGTTGCACATCAATCTTTATCCGTTTGGGTGCAGGAAGGATGGTAAGGAGCGGTTTGAGAAGTATCGCGAGGCCTGGAAGTTGCTGGGCGAGCCGGACTCGCGCGGATGATCCCTTGGCTCCGACTGAAAGACTTTGCTCACACTGCTCAACAATTTGCACTTTTGCGAGCGGTGGGTTGCGGCGCGTGTCGAAAGACGGTCGGTGCGATCTGGACCGTGTGTCTGCATTTGGACACCTGTAACTTCGGCAAGCCGTAACCTCCACATAAAACTCGGGCGTATTGCCTAACCCGCAAACCGGCCATGGAAGCGGAGTTAGGTCGCAACCCGAGGGTCTTGATTCCGCACCTAATGCCATACATCGCGAACATGAGCCTTCTTGCTCAGAAGTATGGCACGCAGAGTGCTAACGTCGAAGCAGGCTTGCGATCGAGCCGTCGGGCAGAACAACGTAGAAGCCTGATGCTTGCGGGACTGCGGTATGGTGAAGCAATTTGCACTTCTCGGGCTCGTTTCTTTTGTGATGTTGGCAGCCTGCGGTGCGGTGTGCCAGAACCCGCGTCACTCGCTGCCCGATGCGCCTTCTGTACAAGGCACAACTGAGGACCATAACTTTCACGGGTTCGTCGAGGAAGCGCGCTCGCCTTTGAGATCCGATTCGACCGCCGGTAACGCGAGCCTGATGCGCGAACTTGTGTTTGCCGATCCTGACACAGCGGTATCGAGTCAAAAAGATCCGGATACCGTTTTTCGCAAGTACCTGTATCCCTCAGCGCCGAGGCCGCGATCGGGTTATCACTCCGCGAGCAACCCCGGCTTGATGGGCCGAGCCACGGCTGCGGCTTCGCGCACCCTGATCACTCGCGATGATTCCGGAAAGGCCAAGCTGAACACCTCCTACTTGCTGCGAACTTTGACTGCAGTCGCCAAGGACACCGCGTCAACGTCATATTGGAAGCGGTCTCTGGCGGGGCCGTTCGGCGACTTTGGTTCGAACCTCGGCAGTGACGCGGGGATGAACCTGTGGCGTGAGTTCGGGCCCGGCATTCAGCAGGCGATGAAAAACCACGCGCCGAAATTTGTCTCCAGGATTGCAGAGCGCATCGGCCACCAGATTTAGTATCTCAGTCCAGTGCGAGTTCTGGGCCGACGGTTGAACCCTGCACTTTATCCCTCCGGAACCAAACACGACTACACCCCCCCGCCTTTACAAAACTTTGCTTTTAGTCTGCGCTCTGCTTCGTGAATCGCTGCATCTTCCGGCTGGGGCTGCGCATCTGTACTAAAAGAAGATCAGTTTCTGAACTCACCGTCTCGTAACTTTAACAGCGGTAAACCTGTTTCTAAATCCTATTTTGAGGAGATTGTTAAATGAAACTTCGAAACTACGTGGCATTTCTTTCGCTTCTTGCCGTGCTGGCGCCGCTGAGCGCGTTCGCACGAGACAAAAATCAGCATTCCATAGATATCCCCAGCACCGTGCAGGTCGGGGGCAAGCAACTCGAAGCCGGGAGCTACAAAGTGGAGTGGCAGGGAGCCGGCCCCGACGTGCAAGTAACCTTTCTGCGCCATGGAAAGCCGGTGGCGACGGTACCGGGGACTTTGAAGACGAACGACAGCCAGATAACAGCAGACGCGATCCAAACTGACTCGGCGAAGAATACGATCAACGAGATCGACTTCCGCCGCGACAAGGAAGCTTTGGTTTTTCAGAGCGGAATGTAACTCGCTTCATCCCGGCTGCCTCATTCTTCGTACTTCGCGGAGGGTGAGGCTTTTTTCTGGACATACTCACGCAGATTTATAGCGTGACGGTCACTTTGTGAACAGGCGCATCAGGCCGGACGCGGGAAGATCGGCCACAAGAAATCTCGCGTCCTTGATTCCCAACGCCCGCATGAGCCTCTCAGCCGCCAGATATCCGCTACGGACCGCGCCTTCCATGGTGGCGGGCCACCCGGTTTTCGTCCAGTCTCCGGCGAGGAAGACTCGGGGCCACGCGGTCGACTGGTGCGGACGGTAGGCGTCAATGCCGGGGCGGGGCGAGTAGGTCGCGTGAACTTCCTTGATCACGGTGGACTTGACCAGATTCGCCGCGCGGCCCTGCGGGAAAAACTCGCGGACTTCTTTCAGAGCTAGGTCGACGATCTCGGCGCGCGACTTGTCGATGAGGCTCTTCGAGGCACTGACCACGAGTTCGATGTAGCTGCCGGATGATTCCGGGTTAGCCGCGCCCCGCGTCGCAAGTAGTCGCGACTTGTGGAACAGCCATTGAATGGTGCGGTCGAGCAGTACGGCGTGGTCGAGGTCGGTGATCTGGCGGTCGAACCAGAGATGGATGCCGGTGATGGGAGAGGATTCGAAGTGGGTGATCTGGTCGCGCAGGGGCGCGGCTTCAGGGCTCTGGGGCAGCACGCGGTCGAGGGCGTCGAAAGGCAGAGCGAGGATCAGGTAGTCGAACACCGCTTCGCTTTTATCGCTCATCTGAATGCGCACTTGCGACGAGTCGGGAGAAAACGATTCGAGCGACGTGCGGAAGTGGATTTCGCCGTCGCGGGCGCGGATGTAGTCTCCGGCGCGATTGTAGAGGTCAGTCAGGGGTATGCTTGGAACGCCCATGTGGCGGGCGGCGGGCGACTTCATGGACTCGCGCACAACTTGGGCTGCGGCGGAAATCGAAATCAGGTCGAGATCTTCACTCAGCGCGCTGACCAAGATCGGTTTCCAGAAACGGTCGATCGCGTTCGCGGTTTGGCCGTGCTGGTTGCACCAATCGAGAAACGAGCGGCCGGTGTCGGGTTGCGACGTGAGGGTTAGAGCGGCGATGGCCCGCGAAATCGTCAGCTTGTCTTTGATCGACAGAAAAGGAAAATGCAGGAACGATGGAGCGGTGTGCAGAGGCGCGGGCAGCGGAGACGCGTGCATCACGCTGGTGCGGCCGCCGGGCTCGATGAAAGTCATTTTGTCGAACCAGCGAATTTTGTCTTCGACACCGATGCAGCGGTAGAACTCGACCAGGTTGGTGCAGACGCGGAAGAGCACATGTTGGCAGTTGTCGACGACCTCGCCGGTGCCGGGATGTTCGTAGGAGGAAGCACGTCCGCCGAGATAGGGGCGGCGTTCGAAGAGAGTGATGCGGAAGCCGGAGTCGGCGAGGGCGCAGGCTGCGGCTAGACCGGCCAGGCCGCCGCCGGCTATGGCTACAGTGGGTTGGGTTGGGTGCTGGATCATGCGGGATTTCTTAGCAGATTGGCAGCAGGATCCTTAGCATCGCGCGAATGCCTCGCATCGCCGGAAACACCGCAGGCATGCATGGGGTCCTTCGCTTCGCTCAGGATGACAGAGCCATTTGTGGGCATCAAGTGAGGCGCTGGAAAAAACCTTTCCCCAGGACGCGCAATTTTTCGCTGACCGTTAGGCTTACCTTGCCGCTGAAGACGTCGTACTGGCGCTCGGCGATTTTCTCGAGCAGCTTGCGATAAATGTTGACCAGCACCCACAGGGCGGGCTGGCTGTCTTCGGAAATGTAGGGGATCAGTTGGTCGCCCGCCTGGTAGAGTTGGCGGGCGCGGTCGGCTTCGAGCGCGAGCAATGGGCGAAAGCGCGCGGCATCGGGCGCCGAGAGTAATTCCGCTGCGGAGAGTCCGAACCTGGCTAGATCTTCTTCCGGCAAATACACGCGGCCCATGGCGGCGTCTTCTTTGACGTCGCGAATGATGTTGGTGAGTTGGAAGGCGAGACCGCATTGCTCGGCGAGAGGCTCGGCCGCGGGATCGCGATATCCGAATATGTGGATGCAAACCAGGCCCACCACCGACGCTACGCGGTAGCAATATAGTTTGAGATCGTCGAAGGTTTGATACTGGATGGTCAGGCTTGGAGCCGCGGCATTCGTAGCCGGGGCGTTCTGGCGTTCGACGTGGGGATCGGCGACATCCATCGCCGTTCCCAGCGCGAGTTCGTCGAGCAGTCCCGCGGGGACGGTGTATCTGCGCTGCGCGTCGGTCAGAGCCAGCAGAATGGGATCGTCTGTGGGCTCGCCCTGCTGCACGCGGTGCAGGGCGTCGAGCCAGGTATCGAGTTTGTAGCGGCGTTCCTCGAGACTGAGATTGGCGTCGTCGGCAATGTCATCGCAACGGCGCATGAAAGCGTAGACGGCGCACAGCGCCTGGCGCTTGCGCTTGGGAAGAACCAGAAATGCGTAATAGAAATTTTTGGCGTTGGTGCGGGTGATGCCGCGGCACACCGAATACGCCATGGTGAGCTGCGCTGGAGCCGGGGTCCACGGAATCATCACCTGTTGCGCTCCCGCACTCATAATGACTTCCCCAAGAATTTCCCTAGCGCGGCGCGCGCCACCAAGGCGAGCTTGCTGGTCTTCGAAATCGAAGGACGGCGGCCGAGCACGGCGAAGTTCTGGCGCTCGATGGCGTTGAGGATTTCCTGGCCGCCGCGGCTGAAGAGTTCGATGTCGACCGCCAATTCGCCGTCTACTTTACTTACCAGCGGCAGGCCGCGATCGAACCATTGGCGGGCGCGGTCGACTTCAAATTTCATCATCTCGCGGAATGCCGGGGTGTTGCGATTGTGCTGGATATCTTCCTCGCTCACCGAGTAGCGCCGCAAGTCTTCTATAGGTAAATAAATTCTGCCCTTCGCATAGTCCACGCTGACGTCCTGCCAGAAGTTGGCCAGTTGCAGCGCGGTGCAGGTGTAGTCGGAAAGCTGCTGGCGCTCCGGGTCGTTGTAGCCGCAGAGGTAGAGGACTAGATGCCCCACCGGATTCGCCGAGTAGCGGCAGTAGGCGAGCACATCGTCGAAAGTTTCAAAACGGGTGATCGTTTGGTCCTGGCGGAAGGCGATCAGGAGATCGGAAAACTCGTGCTTGGGGATTTGAAACTTCTTGACTGTTTCGGCCAAGGCTACGAAGACCGGATGGCGCGGGTTGCCTTCGTAACAAGCGTCGAGTTCGGTCTGCCATTCATCGAGCAGGGCCAGAGCTGCGGTTGCGTCTCCCACTTCGTCGCCTAGATCGTCGGAGATGCGGCAGTAAGCGTAGACGTTCAGGAAATCCTGACGCAGGTTCTTTGGCAGAAACCAGGTCGCGACGGAGAAGTTTTCGTAGTGGGTGCGGGCAAGGCAGCGGCAGTATTCTTGGGCTTCTTCGAGAGAGGGCGCGGAGTGCGGGATCGCATATTCGGCGGGCAGGCGGCTCCAGCCAGCGGAAGATGCCGGCGCAGTTTGAGCTTCATTGGCGATCAGGCTCATGTAAAAAGCGTCCTCGCGGCCGGGCAAAACCTTGAGCGTCGTGAGAACTCCCTGCATCGCCGCAGGAGGCGCCCGCGTGCATGGGATCCTTCGCTTCGCTCAGGATGACAGTTCATTTTTCTGGCGACCGTCGGAGATCCTACCGTCCATCAGTGGCCGGGAATGATGGCGGTTTTGATGTCGCCGCCGCGGTTCAGCATGTGCCGCAGCACTTTTTGCAGGCTCGACAGAGGAGCCTCGCCGGTGATGTAGTCGGTGGGGCGAATTTTCTTGGCCGCGATCAAGCCGAAGGCGCGGCGCACCGTCTCCGGCGTGTGATGGAACGTGGCTTTCAGCGTGATCTCGGAGTAGTGCAGGCGATTGGTATCGAGTTGCACCTTGGATCCACTGGCGCATCCGCCGAAGAAATTTACGGTGCCGCCTTTGCGAACCATCTCCACCGTCCACTCCCAGGCGTCGGGACGCCCGACCGCTTCAATCACAACATCGCAGCCGCGTTTCTGCGGAGTCAGCGTACGAACCGCCTCGATCACATTGGGCACCTTGGTGGTCTGGACGATTTCATGAGCGCCCATGTGCTTGGCGGCGATTACCTGCTCGTCACGTTTGACAACCGAGATCACGTTACAGCCGATGGCTCGCGCGACCTGGACGAACATCAATCCGATGGGGCCGCCGCCGATGATAGTTACCGTATCGCCGATTTCCACGCCGGTTTCGTGCAGGCCACGCAGCACGCAGGCCAGAGGCTCGGTCATGGCCGCGTCTTCGAAGCTCACGTTGGCCGGGATGACCAGCATGTTGGCTTCGACAATGCGGCGAGGCACGCGGATATATTCCGCATAGGCTCCGTTGTTGAAGAGCAAGTCTTCGCAAAGATTTTCCTGGTGCTTGGAGCAATAGAAACACATCTGGCAGGGGGCCGAATTCAGCGCGACGACGCGCATGCCCTTCTTGAAGCTGTGCACGCCCTCGCCGACTTCCTCGATTACTCCGGCCAGTTCGTGTCCGAACAAGGCGGGAGGCACAATCATGCGGGCATGGTAGCCGCGCTGATACACCTTGAGATCGGTGCCGCAGGTGAGAGCGACCTGCACTTTGACCAGCACCTCGCCCTTTTCCACGCGAGGGATTGGTACTCTTTCGATCTTCAGATCTTCTTTGCCGTACAGGACGGCAGCTGTCATTTTTCCGTTCACTGCTTGCTTCCTTCCCGGGACTCACGGTTCCAGGTGGTACCCGGCTGAATCACGATCTTCATCGATGCCGGCTGGGGATGAGCCGCGAGTTCCAACGCCTGCGCACTCTCCTGCAACGGAAACCGGTGGCTGATCAGCCGTTCCAAATCCATCTCGCGGTTCATCACAAACCGAACTGACTCCTCCTGCAAATCGACCGAGGCGCTATAAGAGCCGACCAGCGCCTTCTCATCCACGCAAATCGCGGCCGGATCCACAACTACCTCGCCGCGCTGCGTTTGCGCAAACAACAACACCCGGCCGCCGGGACGGGCCGCATCCATCGCGGGACGGATTAGGCTATTGCTGCCGACGGCCAAAATCACCGCATCGGCGCCGCGGCCATCGGTCTGCTCGCGCATAGCCCGAACCGCATCCTCCTGGGATGCGTCAATTGTAAGCTCGAAACCAAGGCTTTTAGCTATTCTAAGCCTCTCGGGATACAAATCGGAAGTAATAACCGTGGCCCCCGCCTTCCGTGCCAATACGCTCAGGATGATGCCGATGGGGCCCTGCCCGATGGTCAACACGGTCTCGCCCGGTTCCAGGTGCAGGGCTTCGATCCCTTTCATGCAGGTGTTCACGGGCTCCACGAAGCAGGCCTGCTCAAAGGAGACTGCTTTGGGGATCTTGACTGTTCCCTGCTCGACAATCCAATCCATCACGCGAACGTATTCCGCGAAGCCCCCGCCGGAAGGCTCGAAGCCGGCGGTGCATCCCACTTTCTTATAAGTCGGGCACTGGGCGAAGGTTTTATGGCGGCAGTAATAACACTGGCGGCAGGGGATGTGATGGAAGACCACAACCCGGTCGCCGGCCGCGAACTTACTCACGCCTGCGCCTAAGGCCGCGACTATGCCGCAGGTTTCGTGGCCGAAGATGCGAGGCGCCGAGTGGGAGCCGGAGGCAATCTTTTTTAAATCCGTGCCGCAGACTCCGCAGGTGTGTACGCGCACCAGCAGTTCTCCGGCGCCGATCTGGGGCACGGGAACGGTCTCGAGGCGGACGTCGTTGACTCCCCGGTAAACCGCCGCCAGCATAGTTGCTGGAATCGACTGGCGTTGGTCTTCGATCGCGACTTGTCCTGCAATTCCCATCATTGCTTCGACGAACTCCTTAGGTGATCTCCTTTGATCGACTGCCTCGGTGAACTTCTTTTGATGAACTTCGGCTGCGATACGCTTCAGAGCAGTCCGGTGTGTTATTTCGCTGGATCTCCCGTCTGCCTCGGGTCGGTATTCCTGAACTCGATGTGAACCGTCATGGAATCCAGATACGGGGATTCGGGAGGCGTGAAGTGATAGGCCTTCACCTGCAACAGAACATAGAAATTATCCACCTTCATGATTCGCCGGGCGCTCACGGGAACCAGCGCAAAGGTCGAAGGCCACAGCCGGCATATAGCGTTCTTCGCTTCATTCTTTGGATCATCCGACGGATTCGGCGATATCAACAGGACGTTGGTGTAAACGGGGTGCAGCAGGTCGGCCATGGTTCCCTGCCAGGATGTGATCTTGGCATCGCCCTCCGGTCCCTGGGGAATAATTGAGAAGGCATAGCGATCGTTGCCAGCGAGGTCTTTGATGCGCTGGCGGAAAACCGGGTCCTGCGGGGTGAGCTTGATGTCGAAGCTGTCTTCCACAACGCGGGTTGTGCCCTGGCGAAAGCTTTGCGCATAAACCTCAGTGGCGGCCGACTGCGCGGCCAGAGGCATTGCCATACACGAGATTACAAGAAGCAGCGGCAGTGGTTTCATGCGGATTCTCATTGGCGACCTTCCACGTGCAAACCGCCGGTGGCCGCTGGTTGCGGCTCGGGCTGCGACTGGGCCTGAGGCGCAGGGATCGTGTCGGACGGCCGGCTCAATTCCTGCCGGTAATGATAGAGATGCTTGCTCAGCACTCTTGCCGCCTTGTGACTGTTGGCTGCCAGCGTGGCAGTGCGTCGCCACAGCCACGGCCGGAGGGCTACAAAAGCTGCGAAGCTCGCGGTCTTGAACTGGCCGTTGGCATCGATGAAGCGGGCCGTCTCAGGCATTTCAAAATTCAGCTCATCGGAAATGACTTTCATCGCTGCGAACCCGATGCCATGGGCTCTGGCGGCCGCTGCCACGCCAGCCGCTTCCATATCGACGGCCTGGGCTCCATAGGCCTGCGCGAGGCTTGCTTTCTGTTGTGCTCCCGCCACTGATGCGAAGGTCACCAGCGAGCTTCGTTCTTGTCTTCCTCCTTCCAGGCCGGGTGCGCCCTCGATTTCGATTCGGCTCCCGTCGCGAGCATCGATGACGAACGCTGGCATGAAGAGATCCCCGACTCGCAAGTCCGCATCGAGCGCGCCCGCGAAGCCAACCGACTGCAGCATCGCAGGACTGTACAACGCGATCGCCGCCTCGGCTGCGCGACGGGCGGCTTCGACACCGATTCCGCCGCATACGATCACTATTTCGTCCCCCTCGAAGAAAACAAATCTGCGGCCGCCGTATTGCTGTTCGACGCGGTTCAAACTTTTCGTGAGGCCGCTGACTTCGCGCTCGAGCGCAGCTACGATGGCGACTTTAGGCATATCCGTTGGCCCGGAACCACTCGACGGCACGGCGCAACGCGGCATCCGCGGGGATGGTTTTCCATCCCAATTCGCGCGCGGCCTTGTCGGAACTGGCCCACATCTTTTTCTTCCCCATGCGCACGGTGTCAACCGTAGCCCGCGGCTCGCGGCCCAGCAGGCGGCCGGATATGGTTTCATCCACCACTCCGGCCGCGTACGCAACAAAGTACGGCAACTTCACTTTCGGCGACGGCAAGCCCGCGATCAGGCCGAGCTTGTCGAGAATCTGCTTCAGCGTCAGGTTCTCTCCGCCGAGAATGTAGCGCTCGGCGGTCTTGCCCTTCTCCAGCGCTGCGATATGTCCCCGCGCACATTCCCTCACGTCTACCAGATTCAGTCCTGTCTCCACGTAGGCGGGAAACTTCCTTTTGAGAAAGTCGACGACGATCCGCCCGGTCGGAGTCGGCTTGACGTCCTGCTCGCCGATGGGTGTTGTCGGATTCACTATCACCACCCGCATCCCGCCGCGGCCCGCTTCCATTGCCACTTGCTCGGCCATGAACTTCGAGCGCTTGTAGTGGCCAATCATCTCGGCCAGCGAGACCGGAGAATCTTCGTCCGCCGGATGCCCGTTGCCGGTGAAGCCCATGGTAGCCACGCTCGAGGTGTACACCACGCAGCGCACGCCGTTTTTTCGCGCCGCGGCAAGAATCGCCCGCGTTCCCTCCACATTCGAGCGGTACATCTCCGCGGGATCCTGCACCCAGAGCCGGTAGTCGGCGGCTACGTGAAAAACGACCTCGCAGCCGGACATTGCCTTTTCCAGGGACGCCGCATCGCGCAAGTCGCCGGTCGCGGTCTCACACTGCAAGCCCTCCAGATTCTTCAGATTGCTGGTGGGGCGCACCAGCAGCCGCAAATCGGCTCCCTGCTCCGCCAGAGCACGAGCGACGTGGGAGCCTAGAAATCCGGTCGCACCTGTGACGAAAACTTTCAAGGGCAGTACCCAGTTGCCAGTTGCCAGTTGCCAGTTTTCATCGTTCCTGCCCAACGGGGAGGGACGAGCGAACCCTCACCGACCCGGTAGATCTGCGATCAGCACAACTCCTTTAGGCCATAGAAACCGAATACGCCGAAGGGCAATGACTGGGTACTGGGTACTGGCAACTAGCCCGCCTTCTCCATCACCTTGGCATACGTTGTCAGCGCGAGCAATGGGAAATACTGGCGGTAGAGGTGATAGTTCAGATAGAACACGCGGGGAAAGCCCGTGCCTGTGTAATACGCCTCATCCCACGATCCATCTTCTTTCTGCGCACCCAGCAGGTAGGCAACGCCGCGAGCGACGGAATCGCTGCGCGTGTCGCCGACCGCGAGCAATCCCAGAATCGCCCACGCCGTTTGCGAAGGAGTGCTCGGCCCCACGCCGTGCAGCGCCGCATCGTCGTAAGAACCGCAGGACTCGCCCCAACCGCCGTCCGGGTTCTGCATCATGCGCAACCACTCGGCCGCCTGCTGGATGCAAGGCTCGTGGTTGTCCATGCCAATCGCTTCCAGGCCGCGCAGTACCAGGAACGTGCCGTAAATGTAATTCACGCCCCAGCGCCCGAACCAGCTTCCGTCCGGCTCTTGCTCGTCGCGGAGGAACTGGATCGCTTTTTTCACCGCAGGATGGTTCTTGTCGTAGCCGTAGGCCGCCATCATCTCAAGCGTGCGAGCCTGTAATGTCAGCCGTCGCGGGATCGAGCATGGCGTTGTGATCGGCGAAGGGGACATGCTGAAACACCATGCGGTCGTTGTCTTTATCGAACGACGCCCAGCCACCGTTCTTGCACTGCATCGACAAGACCCAATCGATTGCGCGTTGCACCGATTCGCGCTGGTAACGTCCATTGGGATGCTCGACCCGGCTGAGCGCCAGGCAGACCATGGCGGTGTCATCGACATCAGGATAGAACTCGTTATTGAACTCGAAGTACCAGCCGCCGGGCTTGCCTGTCTTGTTCTTCATCTGCCAGTCACCCGGATTCCGCACCTGCTTCTGCAGGATCCAGTCAGCGCACTTCACCATGCGCGGATCATTCGCCGGCACTCCCGCTTCGCCGAGGGCGAACATGGCGTAAGCCGTATCCCACACCGGAGACAAGCAGGGCTGCATGCGGAAGGTGTCGCCTTCTTCGATGCCTAACCTCTCAAACTCGTCCAGGGCGCGGATCACCTGCGGATCGTCGACTGAATAACCCAGGCAGCGCATCGCGATGACGGAGTTCATGATCGAGGGATAGATTCCCGCGAGCCCATCGCTCATCTCGAAACGCTCGAGCATCCACTCCTCCGCCCTTTTTAGCGCGATCGAGCGCAGGGGCCGGATGTGAACTCGCTCAAACCAGTGCGTCATGCGGTCGAGGCAAAGAAAGAAATTCCGCCAGGACACCAGCTTTTTCGACCAGCGCAGGTGCATGCGAGACTTTTGCATGCCGCCGGCAAACAGCTCTTCGATGCCCATCTCCCGTGGGATTTTCTTGAACGGCTTCTTGGCATAACAGATGGAGAGCGGCACCAGGATGGCCCGCGACCATGACGAAATTTCGTAGATGTTGAACCAGAACCAGTTGGGAAACAGAACGATCTCTGGCGGAATCGCCGGCACTGCGTCGTAATCATACTGCCCGAAGAAACAGAGATAGATCTTGGTGAATGTGTTGACCTCGGTAACGCCGCCCAGTGCCAGGATTTTTTTGCGCGCGCGCTCGAGCGCGGGATGATCCGCCGGGTATCCCGCCAACTTCAGTGCAAAATAAGCCTTAACCGAAACGCTGATATTCGATGGCCCGGTAGGGTAAATGCTCCAGCCGCCGTCTTCATTCTGATGTTGGATGATCCAGTTGGCAGCTTTCTGGAACCTTTCAGCATCAACCGTTCCCAGCAGCGTGTGCAGAACAAGATAGTCCGATTCCAGGGTGGTGTCGGCTTCCAGCTCTCCGCACCAGTAGCCGTCTTCGTGTTGAGCGGAAAACAGAAGCTTGCGGGCTGCCGCCATCGCGGCACCGACACGACTTGCCAGCCCGTCGATCTTGCCAAAACGAAGTTGGGGTGCGGAAGCAGTATGGGGATCGGGGGAGTTAGTTTCCATCTCCATGAATGAGCGGCTCCGTTAATCCGCGGTGGCGCTGGCCGGAGCGGCGGCGATGGCTTCGACAATCTCCGGCGGCAGCCCGAAGCGGACGTTTTCCGGCATCACTTCCAGTTCCTGCACGTTGTCGAAACCTTTGGTGGCCAGAAACTTCATCGTCTCCTCCACCAGGCACTCTGGCGCCGAAGCTCCCGCCGTGAGCGCGATGGTTTTCACGTCGAGCAACCACTCGGCCTCAATGTCTTTGTAGCTGTCGATGAGATGCGCGTTCGTGCCGAGATTGCGCGCCACCTCGACCAGACGATTCGAATTGGAGCTGTTCTCAGAGCCGACGACCAGCAGCAGATCAGATTCCGAGGCCACTTCCTTCACGGCTACCTGCCGGTTTTCCGTGGCATAGCAGATATCCTGCGCCGCCGGCCCTTTGATGTTCGGGAACTTTTTCTTCAGCGCCGCAATAATGTCTTTGGTCTCGTCCAGGCTAAGCGTGGTCTGCGTCAGATAAGCCACGTGATCAGGATCGGGCACGCTCAGCGATTTCACCTGCTCGGGATTTCCCACCACCTGGGTCACCAGCGGAGCCTCGCCCAGTGTTCCGATTACCTCGTCGTGATCGTGGTGACCGATCAGGATGAGCGAATAGCCTTCTTTGGCAAACTTCACCGCTTCCACGTGCACCTTGGTGACCAGCGGGCACGTGGCATCAATTACGCGCAGTCCGCGCCGGGCGCTGTGCTCCCGCACCTCGGGCGAAACTCCGTGCGCGCTGTAGATGACCCGCTCGCCGTTGGGCACTTCATCTTCGCTGTCGACGAAGATCGCACCCTTGCCGCGCAACTCATCCACCACAAAGCTGTTGTGGACGATTTCCTTGCGCACGTAAATCGGGGGACCGAAGGCCTCGAGCGCGATGCGGACGACATCGATCGCCCGCACTACCCCGGCGCAGAACCCTCGCGGCTTGAGCAACAACAACGTCTTTCCCTGGCTATTTGGCACTATCAAACTCCCGTTCTTGTGATCGTCCCCAAACCGTCTAAGATGCAAAATCTGGGCCTGAAACCTGTACGGTGAGGATACACAATCCCCATTGAGACGGTACTAATAAACTACCGGAAAGTATCCTTCTGGTCAACGTAAGCCACAGAAACGGCGGGGATTAGCAGCGGGTGGGGATTCCGAGCAGTGAATGGTTGTAGCCCTGGAATGAACCTACCCGTTCGCCTTAATCATCTGCTCGGCGTGCTTGCGCGATGTATCGGTGAGCTTGGCTCCGCTCAGCATCCGTGCCACTTCCTCGGTGCGCTCTTCACCCACGACGGGTCGGATGCTGGTCCGGGTGCGGCCGTTGCGGTCCTTTTTCTCGATTACATAATGCTGATCGGCAAAGGTGGCGATCTGTGGCAGGTGAGTAACGCATAGAACCTGATTGGCACGCGCCAGCGCTTTCAGCTTTTTTCCCACGGCTTCGGCGGCGCGGCCACCGATGCCGGTGTCGATTTCGTCGAATACCATGGTGCGCTGGGCGATGGCGCGAGAGCTGCCGGTCTTGGCGGGTGAGAGCCCGCCCTGAGCTTGCCGAAGGGGCGCCCGCGCGACACTCACTTTCAACGCCAGCATGACCCGCGACAATTCTCCGCCCGATGCGATGTGCTCCAACTGCCGCATGGGTTCGCCCGGATTTGTCGCAATCATATAAACGACCTCATCAACTCCCGTTCCTGCCCAGTTCCCTTCTTCTTCGCTGGTCGTCATCTGAATGCGGAACATCGACTTCATCGCGAGATCGTTGATCTCGGCCTCGACCAGCTTCTCCAGCTTGCGCGCCGCGTCCTGACGGGCTTTCGACAGCGCCCGCGCTGCCCGCAAATATTCCGCGCCGGTCTTCGCCAGCTCGGAACGCAACTCGCGCAGGATCTCGTCTTTGTTCTCGATCTCCGAAAGCTTGCGTGCGACGTCTGCTCCAAAGGCGATGACATCCTCGAGCGCCGGACCGTACTTGCGCTTCAGCCGGTCAAGCACCGCAAGCCGGTCTTCGACCTCCGCCAGATGTTCGGGGGAGGCGTGGATTCCGCCGGCATAGTCCCTCACCGTGGCTCCCACATCTTCCACGCTGATGCGCGCCGTTTCGAGTGCAGCCAGCGCCTCTTGAAACCTGGGCTCATATCGCGCAAGGTCTTCAATCTGCTTCTGCGCCGCCCGCATCGACGCAGTGGTGGAACCGTCACCCTCGTATAGCAAATCGAACGCTTGCATGGCGGCGTTGTAAATCTTCTCGGCGTTTGCCAGCACGCGCTTTTCGGTTTCCAGGCGCTCGTCTTCGCCCGCTTGCAGCCTGGCTTCTTCGATCTCGCGCTTTTGAAACATCCACAGATCAACTAACCGCAAGCGGTCTTGCTCACCGCGTTCCAGATCGTCGATGCGCGCCCGAATTCCCTTCCATGCTTCGAATGCAGCCGTGACTTGCTCAAGCTGGCTTCCGGCAAATCCATCCAGTAATGCAAGGCGCGCCGGGGCATCGAACGACAGGATCGATTCATTCTGCGCATGAATGGTCGCCAGATGCGGTGCCAGCTGCCGCAGCACCGCGACGGTGGCCGGCTGATTGTTCACGAACACGCGGCCTTTGCCTCCAGCAGCAATTTCACGACGCACGATCAGCGAGCCGTCATCTGATTCGTCCAGACCATTGTGCTCCAGCACTTTTTCGATCGCGTCCTCGGCAGCGCCTTCGCACGCGAAGACCGCCGACACCAGTGCGCGCTCGGCACCAGTGCGAATCACTTCATTCGATGCCTTTTCCCCGAGCAGCAATGCCAGTGCATCGACCAGTATGGATTTGCCGGCGCCAGTTTCTCCCGTCAGCAGGTTCAGCCCGGAGGCGAACTCAACCACCGCGTTGTCGATGACCGCATAGTTCTCCAGCCGCAATTCAACCAGCACAGGCCGTCCTCAGTCGACGATCAGGTCGACGATGTCGAAGTTTTGCGCAGCATAGCATGAAAAGCAGTGTCCAGTGGCCAGTTGTCAGTTGTCGGTGTCCGCCGAAACCGATTTGGCTGTGTGCTCAGACGAGAATCTTGCCGACGCCTCGGTTGCAGTCAACAAATAGAAAAGCCACGGCCGAAGCCGTGGCTCTGTAAAAGACCTCCCGACTAGCCGGCCTTGCGGTGCTTATCCGCGCTTTCCTCTGTGGAACTTGTGGTGATTACCTGCTTGCGACGTTCCCGCAACCTGTCTTGGAATACATCCCAACGTGGCCCGATTCCATTCGCGCTCTGGCTGATTACGACAGAATCGGTGCTGGCCGCAAAGCCGCCCTCGGTAAGTGCCGCCGTATCGGTGTTGTCGGCCGCCGCGACGTCCGCCGCACGGTCCGCAGCCGAATACCCCGGCATCTGTTGCGTCGTCGGAGTGATGTTCCGGTCTGTCTCCGCCCGGTGCATCACGGGATTTGCCTCCCACTTCGACCGGTAACGCCCCTCATAGTCCGACCACTGTTCATCGGATTCCAGGTCCACTTCCTCATAAGGCGGGAAGCTCTCCACCTGTTTCTTTGTAAGAGGGACGCTAAAGTCATCCTTGTGCTCGGCGGACACGCGAAGCCGGTCCGCGGGGACAATGAACTTCTTGGTGGTCAACCATCCGGTGTCGACCACCACGTAGTGAATGAGTCCGGTGAAGTGATCAAAGATCACATCGTCGATCTTGCCAAGTTTTTCATCGTTGAGTCCATATAACTTGGAGCCTCGAATGTCTTCTGTGGCATCCATGAAGCGATAGTTTCCCAGCAGTCCGTGCTTAGCCATAATTTCCCCTCCTTCGGGATCCTGACTGACTTAAACGCTCCCCTTAGATGTCAGGCGCGACGCTGGGGTATATCAGGAAAGGCAATATCAGCAAAACAAATTAGGAAGCCAGCGCTCCGGGATCCACACGCACGTTATTCTTAGGATACGTCCTGCAAAGAAGCTCGCCTCGATCATCTATAATCGCAACAAGGTATCCTAAAACTACGATGCACCTTCCCCACATTGCACTTTTCGTCGGCGGCGAAATTGTCGAACTCGTTTCCAGTAGCGGCCCGGTCGCCAAGTTTGTCCTTCTCACCTTGCTGGCATTCAGTTTCATCTCTTGGGCCATCATTCTCACGAAATGGAACCTGCTGCGCCGCGCGCGCTGGCAAAGTGGACGCTTCCTGCGGGCTTTTCGCAAGGCACAACGCCTGCAGGATATTGCGACGGTGGCGGATCAGTTCCGTCCTAGCCCTCTGGTAGGCGTTTTCGAAGGTGGATTCCAGGAATACAAGCGTCAGTTGTCGGCACATGGAACGGCGCTGCGCAGTCTGACTGCGGTGCAGCGCGGCATGCAGATCGGGGCCTCGGAAGAAATCACGCGCCTCGAGCGCAACGTCCCGTGGCTCGCGATCACGGCAGCGGTGACTCCGTTCATCGGCTTGTTTGGCACGGTCTGGGGCATCATTGACGCCTTTCACGGCCTGGGCACGGCTGGCGGTGCTACGCTGCGCGCGGTTGCCCCAGGTATATCCGAAGCTCTCATTACTACCGCTGCTGGACTGGCTACGGCCATCCCCGCCGTCATCGCTTACAACCTCATTGGCAGCTCGATCCGCAATTTCGCCGCCAGCGGCGACGACTTTGGCCTCGAAGTGCTGAACGCAATCGAGAGCATTCAGCCGCAAGCCGCAGCAGAAGTGAGGCGCTGATGGCGTTCACTTCCTCGAACGGCCGCACCCAGACGGCTCTGGCCGACATCAACATCACCCCGCTGGTGGATGTGGTTCTCGTGCTGTTGATCATCTTTATGGTGACCGCGCCGGTGCTGCAATCGGGCATAGAAGTCAACGTGCCCAAAACCCGCACCGTCAAAGAGATTACCGAGGAACGGGTCGTCATCACCATCAACAAGGATCAGCGCGTGTTCCTCGGCAATGAGACCGTCAACATCAACGAGATCGCCGCCAAGCTGCGCCAGAAAATTCGCGATCCCCGCAACCAGTTCATCTTCGTCCGCGCCGATGAGGATGTCCCCTTCGGCGCCTTTGCCACGGTCATGGACGCGGTCAAGCAATCGGGCATCACTAACGTCAGCATCGTCACCCAGCCCCTGGAAGAAAATGGCGCAAAACGCTGAGATATTCTTCGAACACGATAACTGGGCACGCGCTCTCAGTTGGTCCGCGGGTTTTCACCTTGCTGTGACTGGCGTCATTTTGCTCTACCCGCTGGTTTTCAAAGGATCCTCGGGCGAAGGTTGGGGCTCGCCCGGCGGCGGTTCGGCGATCGGGGTCACGTTAGTCAGCGCTGTTCCCTTGCCGGCAACGCCCACACAGACCCAGAATGTTCTGGCCAATGAATCTAAAGGCATCACCAAGTCTCAACCCAAGGTGGAAGAGAAGGAACCCGACGCCATCGAGATTCAGGGGAAGAACTCCAAAATAAAACCGAAAAAACCTCCCACGCCGACCAAAGCCAAGCCCGAACCTTCGCCCGAGCAGGAAACCAACCAGGTCGCTTTCGGCGAAGGCGGCCCGGTCAGCGGACCTTATGGCAGCTTCGCTGCTGGTGGCGCTACGGGCGGTTTCGGTGTTAATGGCGGCACCGGAGATTTTGGATCAAGGTATGGTTGGTACGTTCAGGTCATACAACAGAAGGTCTCGGAAAACTGGCTGAAGTACGAGGTGGACCGTAGCATCACGGGCGCCGAACGCTGCTACATCACCTTCGACATCGACCGCTCCGGTCGTCCCCATAACGTGCAGATCGAGCAACCCAGCGGGGTGCCCTCGCTCGATCAATCGGCGGTCCGCGCGCTGCAGCGGATCGACACTTTTGGCCCGCTACCCTCGGACTACAGCGGCAGCAAGATTTCAGTGGAATATTGGTTCGACTACAGCAAGAAATAAACTTGTGTACCTACAGGCCAGTGAGGGCATCTTTAAAGCATTGGCCGAAAATTCCGATGGAGAAGATAGAAACGCTCGATAAGAGCATCCATTTGATTATTCTCGTGGTTCCAGATCCGAGACTATCATCAACATATCTTGCCAATGAGAACATATCGGAGTACGATACTGTCGTATAGAGTATCCTTTTGCCGGAGTTTGCGCGACGGCTCCAAACGGATGGACGATAAACACAGACAGCCCCCGCCCTTTACTTCATCCGGCGCACCGTTTCTTGGCGTCCTGACTTTCCTGGTTCTGTTCTGCTCGTTCCTGGTTTCCAGTTCTCTGGCCCAGGACTGGGTGCGCACCGGCTCCGGCCTGGGCGTCGAAAAAGCCCGCCTTGCCGTTCCCGACTTCAAGCCCGCCAACACCGACCCCCAGAATCAGGCTCTGCTCAAGACCTTCAACGACACTTTCTGGAACGACCTGGACAATTCCGGAGTCGTCGAACTCGTCTCCAAAAGTTTTTACCCGCTGCAAGCGCCAGCACAGCCTGCCGAGGTCACGTTCAACCTGTGGAACGTACCTCCGCCCAACGCTGCCATGCTGGCCTTCGGCAATCTCGGTGTCGCCGCAGGCAAAGTCACCGTGCAGGGATGGCTGTACGACGTTAAGAACACCGCCTCGCCCCAGATTCTCGGCAAGCAGTACACCGACGTCGCTACCGAGGACGCAGCCCGCGTGATCGCTCACAAATTCGCCGACGAGATCATCTTTCGTCTGGGCGGCGGCATCCCCGGCATCGCCGAGAGCAAAATTTATTTCGTTAGCGACCGTTCGGGCCACAAGGAAATCTGGGTGATGGACTACGACGGCTCCAATCAGCAGCAACTCACGCACCTGGGCTCCGTCTCGCTCTCGCCCCGCATCTCGCCCGACAGCTCGCGGATCGCCTTCAGCTCTTTAACCAAGAGCGGCTGGGATATTCTGATATTTTCCCTCGACGTGAACCGCCTGGTCAGCTTTCCTCGTTTCGGCGGCACCAATCTTTCGCCCGCATGGTCGCCCGACGGCACCCGGCTCGCGCTCTCGTCCTCTCGCAGCGGCAATTCCCAGATTTACGTCTGCGATGCTTCCGGAGCAAACCTCCATCGCATGACCACCAACAAGGGTCCGGACGTTTCGCCCGCCTGGAATCGCAAAACGGGATCTCAAATCGCTTTCGTCAGCGGCAGCACCGGACTGCCGCAGGTCTATACCATCGAGGCCGACGGCACCAATCAACAACGCATGACCGACCAGGGCTACGCGGTCTCACCGAGTTGGTCGCCCAATGGCCAGTTTCTCACTCTGGCGTGGACGCGCAAGTACGGCCCCGGTGAGCCCGGCTCCTCCGACATCTATTTGATGGATATCGCCAGCAAGCAGTGGGTGCAGCTTACGCACGATGGCGGACGCAACGACTTTCCTTCCTGGGCGCCGGACGGCCGCCACATCGTCTTTCAGTCGAGCCGCTCCGGGAAGGAAGAGATCTGGATGATGCTCGCCGATGGCACCAAGCTCCATCAACTGACTTTTACGGGACGCAATACGCAGCCAAACTGGAGTTGGAAATAGAACGCTTCGTCGCAGTTTGAATTCGATTTTCCGATCCGCAGGAGGATCTAAACGTGAAGGGGAAGAACATGAAACATCAAACCTGGAAGGTACTCGCAACCGTCATCGCTCTGGCCGCTATTCTCATGCTCGGTGCCTGCAAGAAGAAGACCGCGCCACCGCCGCCCCCACCACCGCCGCCGCCGGCCTCACCCACCGCCTCAATCTCGGTGAGTCCGGATACGATCCAAGCTGGTCAGTCTTCGACCCTGACCTGGCAGACCTCCAACGCTACCGACGTTTCCATCGATGGCATCGGAGCTGTTCAAGCCACGGGATCGCAGCCGGTCAGCCCTACCCAGTCCACCACGTATCACCTGGTGGCCAAAGGTGCTGGCGGAACGCAGGAGGCCACGACGCGCCTCACCGTCACCCAGCCCCCGCCACCGATGGCGGCAACTCCGTCGCCTACTGACGAAGACCTGTTCGGGCAGAATGTCAAGGACATCTATTTCGATTACGACAAGTCCAACATTCGCGCCGATCAGGAAGGCTCCGCACAAGGCGACGCGCAGTTCCTCAGCCAGCATCCCAACATCAATTTCACGATTGAGGGACACTGTGACGACCGCGGCTCAACTGAGTACAACCTGGCCCTGGGCGACCAGCGAGCCTCGTCGGTGAAAAGCGCTCTGGTAGCCGCCGGAGTGAGCGCCAGCCGCATCAAGACCATCAGCTACGGCAAGGAGAAACCGTTCTGCCTGGAAGACAACGAATCCTGTTGGCAGCAGAACCGCCGCGGCCACTTCGTCTACCAAAAGTAGCCGGAGATTTTCCCGCTCAGGGGTGGAGCACTGCTCCGCCCCTGACTTTGCTTGTTCCCAACTAGGTTCCTGAATATCTTCCCAACCTATATTGCCCCCAACCCGTCTAAAATAGACCGCAGGAAACTTACCCCTATGACACTACGACGCGGCTCCATTCTTTTCGCCCTGCTGTCCGTGCTATGGCTGGCTGTCACTCCGGCTTGGGGCGTCAGCAAGGAAATCATTGAACTGCAAACTCAAGTCCAGCAACTGCAGGAGCAGATGACCGCCATGCAGCGCAGTTTCGACGAGCGCATGGGCGTCATGAAAAACCTGGTCGAGCAGGATACCGACGCGGTCAACAAAGTCACTGGCTCCATCACCGTCCTGCAAGGCACGCTGCAAAAACAGCAGGGCGACCAAGCGGCGCACGTCGACCAGCTCTCCGGCCAGCTCCAATCGCTCAACGACACGCTCGACGAACTCAAGGCTCGTCTGGCGAAAGTGAGCAAGCAACTCGAGGACATGCAGTCGTCGCAACAATCCCTGGCCGCGCAGCAGGCCCAGCAACAGGCGCAGGCTCAGGCTTTAGCGCAGGCTCCGCCGCCCGATGTGCTTTACAACAATGCTCTGCGCGATTACAACGGCGACAAGAACGAACTCGCCACCCAGGAATTCTCCGATTACATCAAGTTCTATCCCAACACTGATCTAGCCGGAAACTGCTACTTCTACCTCGGCGAAATTCAATTCCGTCAGGGAAACTACGCACAGGCCGCGCAGAGCTATGACCAGGTTGTGCAGAACTTCCCCGCCGGAAACAAAACTGCTTCCGCTCAGTTGAAAAAAGGTTTTTCGCTGATCGAACTCGGCAAGCAGGATGACGGCGTCGCCGAACTGCGCCGCGTAATCCAGCGCTATCCCAAATCCAACGAAGCCCTGCAGGCCCGCGAGCGTCTTCGCAAGCTGGGAGTCGCGCCCACCGGCCGGTCCGGGCAGTAGCTTTCTTCGCGAGCAGGAGCATTCATCATGACAAAAATTTCCGACAACGATCCCGACCGCGCCAAGGGCGCCACAGAAGGCGAAGAGCATCACCACGACGGAAATCTCGGCCTTTCCGAGCCACTGGGACACCGCGACCAGGATCCGCTGATTAAAGGGGCAGACAGCGACTTCCCCGAGCCGGGTGGAAGCCCGGAACACTCCGGGGAAGGAAGCAAGCCGAAGACAGTTGGGAAGAAAGCGAAAAGAAAGTGATCGCTAGTCAAAAAGCCTGATCAGCCGTGGTGTGACTGGCCACTGATCACTGGCCACTGACCACTGCTTCTAAATCGCCATCGCGCCGACTTCTTTTTCCACTTCAGCCGTGTCGACCATGACGATGGCGTCCCAAGGACATCCATCAAGGAAGCATCCGTCCGGACCTTTACTGAGGCACTTCTTGCAGCCGATGCAGAGGATGGGATCGACTGCGATCCGGCCGAACGGCGTGCTGTCTTCATCCGCTACCCAGAACATGCAGTCTTCCACCGGACAATATTCCACGCAGGCCGGCGAGCCGGCGCATCCCGTGCAACATTCGGTGATGACCGCCAGCTCCTTCGGTTTCTTCTTCCGAGGCGTGGTCAGGCCTTTGGACCTGGGTTCAGACTTCATTTCGTCGGGAACCATGCCGACAGCTTTGGTGGCGCCGGGTACAGGAGGCATGGCGCGATTATAACCTGAATCGTTTGACCCGCAACCATTACGGTTGCCCAGGAAGCTTGCCCAAAACGACACTCCGCCTCGCCACTTGTCACAGCCAGCACCATTTCCACGCCTCCAATTCTGCTATAGTGAACCCCTGCAAAGGAGCACCCCATGGCAGGAAAAAGTCTGAACCGCGTCCAACTGATCGGTAATCTTGGGAAAGATCCAGAAGTTAAATACACGCCGCAGGGCACGCCCGTAGCCAAGCTGACCATCGCCACCAACGAGCGCTTCAAAGACAAGAGTGGCGAATGGCAGGACCGCACCGAGTGGCACAACGTCGTGCTCTGGCAGCGCCTGGCCGAGATCGCAGGCGAGTATCTGAAGAAGGGCGGCAAGGTATACGTCGAAGGCCGCCTGCAAACCCGTTCCTGGGACGACAAGACCAGCGGACAGAAGAAATACATGACCGAAGTGGTAGCCAGCGACCTGATCCTGCTCGGCGGACGCGGCGAAGGCGGCGGAGACTTCAAGGAAAGCTCGCGAAGCGCATCATCCAGCAGCAGCGGCGGCAACAACTTCGACCAGCGCACGCCCGAACCCGAACACGCTACGGCCGGCTCGGGCCCGATTACGGATGAGGACATTCCGTTCTAGACATCACCTCGACTACTCAATCACGCTCCGCCGCACATGCCCGTCGGGAAACAACCTAGACTCGAGCTGGGCCGACAGCCGTTCCCACTCCCCGTACAGAGTGTCGTTGCGGCGCTCCGGCAGTCCGTCCGGAACGTGCGCAAGTAGCGTCGACATCAGCGAAGGATCCAGCCCGAGCCAATGCTGAAGGAAACTACTGAGAGGATAAGAATCGAGGAAGGGTAGGACAAGTTCGAGGCTCTCTATGTCCGTACAGAAGAGCGGTCGCGCCACGTCAGTCCGGAGCGGGCTAGCCCTCAGGAATCCCGCGAAATACGGCTGAAGGAAGCGCGACATGAGGAGCGTGCCGCCTATGTCGTCCAAGGTCACCAACAACGGATAGACTCGCTTGGCGCGGCCTAGTTCCAGCCCGACTACATCTGCCGCACGCGTGTCATTTCCCAGCAGTCGTCGAGAGGCATCGGCCAATTGTTCCACTCCCTTTTTCTTTTTTGTATCCTCGTTCCGGACGAGCTTGGTCACGATCTCGTCGCGTAGCGCCACATGATTGCCGCTGTACTTGGCGCGGGCGGTAAACATGTTGGATTTGTATTCGAGCAGAATGAGTGCATCGCCCTCTACGAGGATACTGTCGCAAACCTGCGTCGCAGGGTTATTCGCCCAGCGCGGATCGGGAAGGAATAGAACCCCAGACCGCGCCGCCGCCGCCGACAGCTGGTCATTCACATATGCTTCGAAAACCGCGCCCCAGAACCGCCGGAGCCGATCCCCCACGTCACGGTCAGTCCCACTCACCCGCCAGTACGGTCCGGTCTCAAACTTCTCCAAGACAAACAGCACGTCAGCGGGGATCATTCCAAACCTGTCGGCTATTAAGGGCGTCTTGCGAAAAACCGTGAAGTCGTTCGCTCCGTAGTCCTGTTTCATCTCTCTCCCGCGCGCGATTTCGGATCTCAGCTCCGCTTGAGTTGACGCTAGCTCGGAGAAAAATGCGTGTATCGTGCCCCTAGGGATGGCTGTCGTGTAAAAATTCTCTTCTTTCAGAACGGCAAGCCAAGGGTTCTGTTGCAAACCTTGAAGCGTAACCATATTGCACCGTGAGAACAGGCCAAAGGTCAACGCTTCGTGATCCGTCAGACTTACACCGGTAAGTTCCTCGTTTAGCATAGCGACGTCGATGAAATCGGGATGGTCAGTCAGTTGATGTGTGTATTTGGTCAGCATCAAGTGAGCCCTAACAATCCGGTTTTCCATTCGCGATCCCCCGAATTCCGTTACCGGCACGAATTCGGCCAAAACTCGCGCAACCTTCTCGGCTTCGGTTGCCCCAGATTTCGGGAAGGGATACAGCCCGTAGTGGAACTGGTCGTTTGCCATGAGAAGGATGGTGCCAAAGTACCCGGGAGCCGCGCTGAGCAGGTCCCTTCCTTTCTCCGGGCAATGATCAAGCGACAACTTCATAATTAGAAGCAGCTGCCGACGATGCACGACCAGTTCGGGCCTCTTCGTCCGCGCACTGAGCCGGTACCAATCACCCCGCAGCTTGTCAAATGTTGTAGCTAAGAAGAGGTCGTAATGCGAGCGCTCCCAATCAGCCCCGTCCCAAAGCCGTAAGACCATCCCCGTCACCGCACACGTGTACAGAACAGACGTGCGTGAGAACGGCTTAAGACTCTCTACGAGCTCTGCCAAGCTGCTCCTTCGACCGTGCATCTGCTCGAAGGTGGCGTAAACGGAGAACTCCATGTGCGTATTTTACTTAACGCCGCTGCCTGCAACGATTACAACTAAAATGGTGACTGGAATCCGGAGGAAGACTCTCGATGACCGAACAACTAGCCGACAAGAAATGCGTCCCCTGCCGCGGCGGCGTGCCTCCGCTCAAGGGCAAGGAACTCGAAGCGTTGCACAAGAACGTCGCCAAGTGGAGCGTGGTCAACGAGCATCACCTCACTCGCGCCTTCACCTTTCCCGATTTCAAGCAGGCGCTCGACTTCGTGAATCGCGTCGGCGCTCTGGCCGAGGAGCAAGGCCATCATCCCGACATTCTGCTGGCCTGGGGCAAAGCCGAAATCACGCTCTGGACGCACAAGATCGACGGCCTCACCGAAAGTGACTTCATCATGGCCGCGAAGATCGATCGTATTGCCGGGGCGTAGAGCGGTTTACGTTTCCTTCCCCATCCGCATCGCGAGCGCCCACAACGCTGCAGGAATCAGCATAGCCAGTCCGGTCCAGGTCGCGACCGTGCGGGCGGCGACGCCGGCGTCGAGCAGGCGTCCGCAGAAGTAAGCGCCAGCGGCGATGGTGAGCATGGAGAATCCCAGGTCGGCCGAAAAAACGCGGCCACGGAAGCGGTCGTCAGTGTGAAGCTGCAGAAGCGTGGTCGAGAAAACCCAGACGGTCGATCCTCCGGCATGGGCCAGCATGGCGCAGGCGCTGGCCATCCAAACCGTGCGGCTCATGCCGAGCGCTCCGTATCCGACCGCGATGATGAGATAGCCAAAGAGAATACCAAGTTGCAGCCGCCGGTCGCTGCGGCCCGCCCAGCGCGCCGAGACGAGTGGGCCGACGAGCGCACCCAGGCCGCGTCCACCGAGCAGGATGCTCATGCCGAGCATCGCTCCACGCGCGGCATCGACATTGCGCCAGTGCATGGCAAACTCATGCGCACCCAGCACAGTGAAGATCACCCAGCTTGGCCCGATCATCAGTTCACCGGCTTTGGCAAAGACGGTTGGCAGCAGCGTGCGATGACTGCGCACGTAGCGAATCCCTTCGAGCACAGGAGAAAAATCAACCAAATCGCGCGGACGCAGCGGAGCCGCAGACTCGGCGTGGGGCTCGGCAAAGTGCATTCCGCCGATCAGCACGGCTGAAGCCAGGAACGACAGCGCATTGAGAATGAACACAGCGTCTCGCCCGAAGAAGGCTGCAACCACTCCTCCCACCGAAGCGCCAATCAACAGATTCACCGACCATGTGGCCGAAGACAGCGTGTTAGCGATCAGCACTTCTCCCGGCGCAGCGATGTTCGGAATCACCGAGTTGCGAGCCGGCTCGAAGAACGCGGCCATGACGGTCTCCGCCAGCAGCAGCGGATAGACGAGCCATACCGTGGAGCGCGAGCGCACCAGCAGCATAGCCAGCACAACTACGAAGCGGACCAGGTCGGCGGCAATCATCACATGCTTGCGGCGCAAACGGTCGTTCACGACTCCGGCCGTGGGACCGATGAAGGTCTGCGGCAGAACTTGCAGAACCAGCGCCAGCGCGACCGAACTGGCGCGCCCAGTCAACTGCAGCAGCAGGGTGTAAATGGAGAGTGTGTAGAACCAGTCGCCGATCTCGCTGACGATCTGCGCCATCCAGAGCCGGCGAAAATTGCGATTGCCGCGCACCAGCCGCCAATACGATGCCAGCGAGATCGACGGGGCCGCGAGCTCTGGTTGGGGTTCCATGGAATGGCTAGGGTAACAAAGATCAGACTCAGCTTTTGGGATTCGGCGTGGACGTGAGCTTGCGGGCCCTGCCTTTGGACCAGCTACGAGGCGGGCAACAACTTTCTTTTCAGGTCGTCGGCGATCTGCTTGCCGTGGAAGCGGCCGTTTTCGATGAAGATTTCGTTGGTCCGCGAGCCGGCAACGATCACGCCGGCCACGTAGATTCCGGGGACATTGCTTTCTAACGAGACCGGATCGCACACCGGACGGTATTGCTCGTCCGAAAGCTCGATACCCATGCTGCGCAGAAAGTCGTAATCGGGGTGATAGCCAATCAGGGCCAGTACGAAGTCGTTTTTCAGGCGAATGGGCCCGCGGGGCGTGACAATGACGACGTAGTCCACTCCAATTTCCTGCACAGAGCTGTTGAAGTAAGCTTCGATATCTTTGTTCTTGATTCGGTTTTCCAGATCCGGCTTGATCCAGTACTTGACGTGGTGGTGCAGTTGCGCGCCGCGATAGACCAGTGTGACGCGCGCGCCGTGACGCCACAGATCCAGAGCAGCAATCGCTGCGGAATTCTTGCCGCCGATCACCAGCACGTCGGTGTCGTAGTAAGGATGAGCCTCTGCGTAATAGTGCGAGACCTTAGGCAGATCTTCGCCGGGCAGGCCGAGTTGATTGGCCAGATCGTAATATCCGGTAGAGGCGATCACCTTACGGGCGCGGTAGTCGTGCGGCCGGCCGGCGCGGTCGGTGGCCGTGATGCTGAAGTTTCCATCTTCGCCCAGAACCGTCTTGACCCACTCGTACTGGCGAATATCGAGATGGTAATGCTCGGTGACTTTGCGGTAATACTCGAGCGCTTCTTCGCGAGTGGGCTTTTGCAGAGCAGTCGTGAAAGGGATGTCACCAATCTCGAGCAGTTCGGGCGTGGTAAAAAACGTCATGCCTGCGGGATAGTGGAAAAGTGAATTGACCAAACAACCCTTGTCGAGGACGATGACTTTGAGGCCGATCTTCTGCGCTTCGATGGCGCAGGCCAACCCAGTTGGCCCGGATCCGATGACCAGCACGTCAGTGCGCATCTCGGGATGCGAACGGAGTTGGGGCTTCGGTTGAGTTTCAACTTCCGCGGCGCTGAGAAAGTGAGGCATGCAGTCCGAGGCGAGCAGATCAGGAGCCGATGATTTTAGCACGCAACCGGAACTGACTTTCTTCCAGACGGGTCAAACGGTAAGGGTGGACGCTGGTCCGCGCTATAATTTGCGGTTACTTCATTCATCGCGCAAATCAGGAATCACATGGCAATCTCCGCAGAACCGGCGGCTCGCACGCGCATTGAATCCGACAGCATGGGGCAGATTGAGGTCTCAGCCAACGTTTACTGGGGAGCGCAGACACAGCGCTCGCTGCTGCATTTCAACATTGGCCGCGACACGATGCCGCCGGAAATGATCCGCGCGTTTGGCATCCTCAAGAAAGCCTGTGCGCTGGTGAACCAAGACCTCGGCAAACTGCCGGACGAAAAAGCCAAGCTGATCGTGCAGGCTGCCGACGAAGTGATTGCAGGCAAGCTGATGGACCAGTTTCCGCTGCGCATCTGGCAGACCGGGAGCGGCACACAGACCAACATGAACGTCAATGAGGTCATCTCGAACCGCGCCATTGAAATTGCGGGCGGTGTGATGGGATCGAAGAAGCCAATCCATCCCAATGATGATGTAAATATGTCGCAGTCGTCGAACGACACGTTTCCGGCGGCGATGCACATTGCCGCGGCATCGCAGGTGAAGAACGTGCTGATTCCGGCGATTAAGAATGTGCATGATGCGATCGCGGCCAAGGCGCGGGAACTCAATGACGTAGTCAAGATCGGACGCACGCACTTGCAGGATGCTGTGCCGTTGACCTTCGGCCAGGAGTTCGGTGGCTGGGCGAGTTTGCTCGAACGCGACATCAAGCGGCTGGAACAGGTGCTCGAAGGACTTTACGATCTCGCCATCGGCGGAACGGCTGTTGGAACCGGGCTGAATACTCATGCTGAATTTGCGGAGCGGGCTGCGAAGAAGATTGCCGAACTTACGGGACTTCCCTTCCGCTCGCATGGCAACAAGTTCGCCGCGCTTTCGGCGCATGATGAGATCGTATTCGCGCAGGGTGCGATGGAAACGCTGGCGGCATCGCTGATGAAGATTTCAAACGATATTCGCTGGCTGGCTTCGGGGCCGCGCTGCGGCTTGGGGGAAATTTCGATTCCGGAAAACGAACCTGGGTCTTCGATTATGCCGGGCAAGGTGAATCCGACGCAGTGCGAAGCCATGACCATGGTCTGCGTACAGGTTCACGGAGCTACCGCTGCGGTGGGATTCGCTGGGTCGCAGGGTAATTTCGAACTCAACGTTTACAAGCCGGTGATCATTTACAACTTTTTGCATTCGGTCACGTTGGTCGCCGACGCCTGCCACGGATATGTCGAGTACATGGTCAAGGGCATCGAGGTCAATCGCGCGAAGGTCGATTGGTACGTGAAGAATTCGCTGATGCTGGTAACGGCGCTGGCTCCGAAGGTGGGATACGACAAGGCCGCGCAGATCGCCCACACCGCACTCGTCGAGGACAGCAGCTTGCGCGAGGCCGCGCTGAAGCTCGGCTATCTTACCGGCGAGGAGTTTGATCAGCTGGTGAAGCCGGAGAAGATGACTCGGCCTTAGTGGATTTCGTCGCGAAAATAAAGTTTGGTGCGTGGTTGGGGTGGGCGTTGGATTGATC
Organism: uncultured Acidobacteriaceae bacterium; assembly: GCA_963800575.1. GTDB lineage: Bacteria > Acidobacteriota > Terriglobia > Terriglobales > Acidobacteriaceae > Sulfotelmatobacter. Next base: position 573,883 of record CAWDBN010000011.1, on the reverse strand, counting down.
GCTCGTGAACTGAAAAGTGTGGATACCCCCTCCCCCCTCCCTTGTGTAGAATCATCACGTTAGCAGGAAATTCCCCGCAAAATCCGGATGTCAAAGAACTTAGAGGTCAAAATCTAGAAAGCAAAAGACTTCGGAGCGCGGCGAGTCGGCTTCTGCCAACCGTCACGGCCTCGACTATGATTGCGCGATTTCGGTGGTGGCACAAGGTTAGATGTCACAGTGGGCTTGTGGAAATCTCTTGGGTGGTTGGGAGGCCTCCGTACGCGCAAGCGGCGGTATGTTGCATTTTACGCTCCTGCCCCCTCAGCCTCAGCCTTCAACTTCTCGACCGACTCCGGTGACCAGATCGTAGCCCAATCGATCACGGCGTTGCTTAGCGCTTCCTTCAGCCCGGGAATGTGAAAACGCTCATTCTGGACTTCGAGTGCCACCAACAAGCAGTTGTGGGCCGTCATCAAAGCTTCGTCAGCTTCTATCGGCTGCGACTCTCGGCTGAAGCCTAAATGCCCGTCGCTCATCTCCAGTCGTCCCATCATCGTGCAGACGGTCGGATGAGCATGACGCAGCGGGACTTGGTAGGCGTTTACCAGCATCTGCCCGATGGCGCCCGTCTTCTTCGCCATCGCGGCGAAGTTCAGCTTACTCCATGTGTGGTTGACCTTGGTCTCAGTGCAGGTCTCTGACTTGCATGACTTCACGATGAATTTCTTCTTCACCTCTGCGTATCGCTGCTCCGTTTCTGCGATCTTTTCGGGCGGCAGCGCATCTTTGCCGAAGACTTCAAGGATCTGGTACATCAGCTTTTTCTGCTGCACCCGGTCGAAGTCGAAGAACGCTTGAAGATCTTCCGGGTGCTCGTGCAGGTATTTCAGCACAATGGTGTGCTCATACATGGAACGCAGTAGCTTCATCGCACCGAAGCCATATCCATTGACTGCCATTAGGAACAGCTCCATAAAATCCTCGGACACCAAGTTCCCGTAGAAATAGACGAACTTATCTATCGGGGCGTCCATCGTCTGACGGCGGGTGAATGCCAAGTTTATGGTTTGCCAAAGTCGGGTCAGCACCGCCGACCACTGCGGATGGCGTTGGTCGAAAGCAGCGGCTGCGTCGGGGAATCCGTAGAGGCTAGTTTGATCTTCCATGTTCGGTTGCCTTTGGTGTCGGTTTCGCCAAGCCACACCGATAAGAATGAGCGAAACACCCCCCCCAATCGCGAGGAGGTCGCGTACCAGTTCGGTGTCCCGCATTAGGGATTTTAGAACGGCGGGTATGGGTTTCCTAGCAATTCCCAACGGTCTTGCATGAGTCGACCGGAGAAAATGCACGGCGACCTCAGGCGCTGAAGCGCGAACACTTTCTAACGGCTTAACGGCACGAATAAATTCGTGCCCTTCCCGGGCCCACTCTGGAACACCCACCGTGCACTACGGCTCGACCAGTTCAGTTTCCTGCGTCAGGGCCACGGACTTCGCCTCCTTCGGTGTGGTTGTGATCACTACTACACTCACCAGCACCAGGAATGTTCCGAGGATCGTCCGCGCGCCTAGCGCTTCCCGGGCTAGAAAATATCCGAGCAGCACGGCGATCACCGGGTTCACGTATGCGTAGGTGCCTACTTTGGTGGGAGATTCGTGGTGGATTAGCCAGACATAGGCCGTGAATGCGACGATGGAGCCAGCGACGATTAGATATAGAAGCGCTAGCCACGCGCTGGCCGACACGTCCCGTGTGTGAAAGACGCGGAACTCGCCGAACATGGCTGCGGCTAGTAAGAGCAGGATTCCGCCGACCAGCATTTGAGCTCCCGAACTCATCACCTTCGATTGGGGCAAACTCAGTTTGCGGGAAAGAACCGAGGCCAGAGACCAGCTGATCGCGCCCACGACCAGGGCAAGCGCGCCCGACCTTTCGATCGGAGCGTCGCCAAAGCCTACCGAGCGGCTGACCAGGACCGCTACTCCCGCGAGTCCCACCAGAAGGGCGCATCCCAGGCGGGAGGTTAGCCGCTGCGTACGCAGGATGAGAATTTCGGCGAGCGCGGTGAAGGCTGGGATGGTCGCCAGCATCACGGCCGTGATACCGGAGGGGACGCGCTGTTCGGCCCAGAAGACTAATCCGTAATCCACCAGAAAAATTAGTACCGCCAGCAGGGTTACGGATAACCATTCGCGGCGGGAGGGTGAGGCACTGCCGGTGGCGCGCGTCCAGGCGTAGAGCACGATGCCCGCGGCGAAGAAACGCATTCCGGCGAGCAGGAGCGGCGGAACCTCGCGAACGCCGATGCGGATTGCCAGGAAGGTCGATCCCCAGACGAAGTAGATTATGGCGAAGGCCAGGAGGGTCTTCCAGCGGCGTGGACGGGGCATGGCTTCCATTGGAATCAGTCTGACCCAAGTTCAAGAAGTCCGACTGGTTGCTAATCATTTTGCTTAGATCAATCGCGATCGGCTGGGGAAGCAAATTCCGCTATCAAAAGTTCTTATAGGAGATATATCCCGCCTGGTTAAGGGGACTGACGGGTTTTCACCGCATCGACCTCGGGCGCTGAATCGCGGATACGTTTTGGTGACTTCGGCACGAATAAATTCGTGCCCTTCCCGAGCAATTGCTTTTTAAGTTTTCAGGCTACTTCTTCAGCAGGCTGGTGTGGCTGGCGACGCATTGCCAGCGGCCTTCGGTGTAGATCCAGGTATCAGTGAAGCGTCCTACGTGTTCGTAGGGCTTGTTCTCGTACATTCCTTTCGTGCGATAAATGCCTACCACTACGGCTGCGTCGGCGTACATGTTGACCTTGACATCTTGGATCGTCAGGCTGGTCGGTTTGAACTGCGGGTCTTTGATGTCGGCCAGGAACTTGGCTTTGTCGCTAACCTCGCCATCGTACTCGGTGTTGGTGAATTGGCTGCCGATCATGGCATCGAGGACGCGGGCGTCGCGATTCACCTGGGCTTCGTTCCACAGGTGTTCCATGATCAGGAGCTTGGTTTCTTGTGAGTCGTCTTTGGACTTTTGGGCAGCCGCTTGGTTCAACAGGCGAGAGCGAGCAGAAGACTGCAGCATGTGGCACGAAGCATGGTGGTGCTCGTCCGCCACATCCCCACGTGGGGCGGACGCTCGGGAAAACATAACAGTGGGTTGCGGATCGGGATATTGAAATGCTCGGAGGATCGTTACGAACGTCACGGCGGGGCTTCGGCTTTCGGGTTTCGGGCTTCGGCTTCCTGGGCTCAGTCGGAATCGCGGGACGCGAAGTCTGAAAGCCGAGTCCGTCGTCAGAAGGCCCAGCGCAGTAGGGCCGCGCCTACTGTGAAGCCGGCGCCCACTGAGGCCATCAGCACCAGACTTCCCTTCTTCAGTTTGCCTTGTTCTACCGCAGTATTCATGGCTAATGGAATTGTGCCGGCGGTGGTGTTGCCGAAGCATTGGATATTGACGATTACGCTTTCCGGGCGCAGGCCCAGGCGCTCGGCGGTGGCGTTGATGATGCGCAGATTGGCCTGGTGCGGGATGAAGGCGTCGATATCGGAACCCTTTAGGCCGTTGCGTTCGAGCAGCTTCAGGCAGGCTTCGGTTTGTTTGCGCACAGCGAACTTGAAGACCTGCTGGCCGTCCTGGTGAACGTAGTGCATTTTCTTGTCGACGGTTTCGCGGGTTGACGGGTTGAGGCTGCCGCCGCCGGGCATTTGCAGGAAGCATCCGCCGGAGCCGTCGACTTCGTGGATGAAGTCGATCAGGCCAACGGAATCGTCTTCGGCGGGCTCGAGAATTACCGCGCCGGCGCCGTCGCCGAAGATCACGCAGGTGGCGCGGTCGGCGTAGTCGATGATTGAGGACATCACATCTGCGCCGATCACCATGACTCGCTTGTGGGTTCCCGTGGCGATGAATTGCGCGCCCGTCTGTACGGCGTAGACAAAAGCGGAGCAGGCGGCGGAAAGATCGAATCCCCAAACCCCTTCGGCGCCTAGTTTGTGCTGGACGAGGCAGGCTGTTGAGGGGAAGAACATGTCGGGCGTGACCGTGCCGACGATGATGGCGTCGAGGTCGCTGGGAGCGAGGCCGCGCTGGGCTAGAGCCTTCCTGGCAGCTTCCACTGCGAGATCGCTGGTGGCCACACCTTTTTCGACGATGTGGCGTTCGCGGATGCCGACGCGGGCGAGGATCCAGTCGTTGGTGGTGTCGACCATCTTCTCGAGGTCGGCGTTCGTGAGCAGCTGAGGCGGCACGTAGGTGCCGAGGGCGCTGATTTTGGCGCGAATCGGTTGGTCAATTAGAGCTCCTGAGTATGAAGGCAGTATTTTGCAGGATTGGAGCGAGAATGTCTAACTCAGGTGAGAAACGCACTGCCGCGGCGGCGGTCTGGAGCGGGAGTTCCTTGGCAAGTTAAGTCCGTGGCGGGAGATCCTTCGAGCCGAGGACGCCGTAGAGATGAAAGGGGTCCTTCGACTCCGACTTGCGCTCCGCTTCGCGGAACGCAAGTCTCCGCTCAGGATGACAGCTTGTTTGAGATTCGCGGAATGAAAATAAGCCAGGCACCGGGGGCCCACTGCACACGCAAGAGCCCGTTACCGTTGCTTCCTTCCGGACCTGGCGGGGTTGGCGAGAGTACGTCGCGTGAGACCGATGCCTGACCTGAATGATTCTAACAAAGAAGAGCGTCGATTCCCGCGCGGAGTGACGTGATCGCAGCGGCGCGCGCAAAGGGATGGTGACTTTCGGTGCAAGAAAGAGGCACGAAAGCCTTCCCTTCTTGATGGAACTTGTCGAACAATAGACTGAGCCCAGATACCGAACCTGCACGACTTGAACAAAACTGTTTCGAGGCGGATAGACTCCGCCTGCCTCCGCGACTTTCGATGCCACAGCCCAGCCGACAACTCGATCTGAACCCGCTGTCTCAGGCGATTAACCGATACTTCGAGTTTTCTGTCTATTTGCTTGTGCTGGTGGGTTTTGGAATATTGGCAAGCACTGGCGGCTTGGATCTTGCCAACTGTGGTGCTGGCGGGAGCGGCGCTGGCCTTGCGCGGCTATATGTTGGCGAAGCGGCGGACCGTTGTGATTTCGGAGCACTGGACTACGCCGCTAACCATTGGATACTTCGTCTTCTACGGAGCCGATTACCTGCTTCTCTCTCGCAGCTTTCTTTCGGCGACGGTACACCTGGTGCTGTTCGCGGTGGTGGTGCGCACATTTTCACTGCGGCGCGATCGCGACTACACGACGCTGGCGATCCTCGCTTTCCTGATGGTATTGGCGTCGGCCGTGCTGACGGTGGACAGCGTCTTTATGTTTTTCTTTGCGGTATTCATGCTGATGGCGGTGGCCACGTTCATCCTGATGGAGATGCGGCGGTCGGGGCAGGCAGCGCGTTTTCAGGCACGACACTCCAGCGATAAGCAGGAGCACCGGCATCTGGCCTTCTCGCTGGCGCGGGTCACGCCCGGTCTGGTGCTGATGATACTGATCGGCGCGGCGGCGATGTTCTTCCTGCTGCCCCGTATGTCGGCGGGTTATCTGGGCGGCTACTCGTTCGGCACGGATTTTTCGACCGGCTTCAGTGACCAGGTGCAACTGGGCCGGATCGGGCAGATTCAGCAATCGAACGCGGTGGTGATGCACATCCAGATTGATGGGGACCGAGACGGCAAGTACGCGCTGGCTTGGCGCGGGGTTGCGCTGGCGAATTTCGACGGCAAGAACTGGTCTAACCCGCGTGAGCAGTATGTGCTGTACCGGGAAGCGGATGGAAGCTTCCGCATTCCGCTCCTCGGCCAGGGAGTTGCGCGAGCTTGGACGTCGCCCTATCACCTGATTCATTACCGCGTGCTGATGGAACCGATCGGCACCAACATTTTCTTTCTGGCTCCGTGGGCGCGCCGCGTGGAGGGAGCGTATCGCACGTTGCAGATCGATACTGGCGGAGCCGTGTCCGATCTCGACAGCCAGCGCTCCGTGAGCCTTTACGAGGCAGACTCAGATATCTCAACGCCTTCTGCCGCAGAACTTCGCGCGGCGGGAAACAATCTTCCGCAATTTGCCCCGGCCTATCTGCAACTACCGAAGCTCGACCAGCGCATTCCGCGTCTGGCGGCGCAGATCGCGGGCTCCGCCTCCAATAACTACGACAAGGCGATTGCGGTGGAAAGATACTTGCAGACGCATTACGGATACACGCTGCAGTTGCCGCGCTCAGCGGTTGCCGATCCGCTGGCTAACTTTCTTTTCGAGCGCAAGCAGGGGCACTGCGAATACTTCGCTTCTTCGATGGCCGTGATGCTGCGGACGCTCGGCATTCCATCGCGCGTGGTGAACGGATTCCGCAGCGATGAATTCAACGATGTAACCGGCTACTACGTGGTTCGGGCAAAGAACGCGCACTCCTGGGTAGAAGCCTACTTTCCGGGCTACGGGTGGGTCACGTTCGATCCCACGCCCGGGGGCGGCGATTGAGTCACCGCAAGGCTGGGGAAGGGCGATGCTCTACCTGGACGCTGCGGCGTCGTTCTGGCGGGAGTGGGTGGTCAGCTACGACACCTCGCATCAGTACGTTCTAGGACAGTCGTTGATGAGCGGGACGCGGGGTTTCTGGGAGCGGGGCCGTATGTGGGCCCGGCTGCGGTATGAGCGGCTGCTGAATTGGGCGCGGCGAAGCCAGCGAAGAGTGGGACATTCGCCCGGACGCTGGTTCGCGATTAGCTTAGCCCTGGCGCTGGTGCTGCTGGTGCTGGGCAACGCTGGGCGGATAACCCGGATGATCCGCACGAGACAGTTGCAGGCGCATCCGGAGCGATCGCCGAACCAGGCCGCCACGATGTGGTATGAACGGATGGCTCGTTATCTGGCGCGGAGAGGAATGCAGAAGCCGGAGACGCAGACGGCGCAGGAATTTGTGCGGTGATCGAAAATGAGCGCCTGCGGACGCGGGTCGGGGAATTCACCGACGCCTACGAATCGGCGCGGTTCGGGAATTCGTCGGACGATGCGCTCGGCGGCTGCCGGAATTGTACGAAGAGGTGGAGTTGGCAAGTAAGAAGTGAGCTGCGAATCTGCGCTCGGACAGCCGGCAGGTCGCAAGACGCCAGGTTCGCGCTAGAAGTGCCAGACCACGCCACCGCCTGACGAAATAGTTGTGCTGGCGGGTCTTACCGGTGTCGGCCAGCGGCAGACTCGGCGTGCCGGACCAGAAGTCTCGCACATCGAGGCGAATGCTGAACTGGTGCAAAACTCTGACGTCGAGGCCGAATCCACCCTGGATCACCCCTGAGGTCGAGGAGCTGCCGGGATTTGGTCCGTAGTAGATAAGATCTTTGTTCTCGCTGAAGTGGGCGAAGCCCCCGCCGAGACTCACCCAGGGCGAAACCGCGGTCTCAGGAAACAGATTCAGGCGAGCCGAAGGAGTAATGAAGATCTGCTTGTAATCTCTTGGGAACAACATCGTCGCCGGAGTTGAGCTCTTCATCCAGATTGAAGACAGCGGGCACTTCTCCTGAGATCGCAAAGACGGGAGTGCCCAAGAGCCGGCGGGCGTAGTTGACTTCGAAGGTGAGTCCTTTACCGGAGCGGACAACCGGATTGAAATTGGTCGCGCCGATGATGCCCTGGTCGCTGATAAAGATGCGGCCAATAAGGCCGGTCAGCTCGTTTTTCTCGTCCTGAGCTGCTGCTGAACCGCCCAGAATGGACATCATCACTGCCAGGACTGCAATTACGGCCTGTTTCCCAGACATTTCCCCTCCAGGATGCGGGACTTACACTTTTCTTCGGTAACGCTTAGGGTAGCATGAAGCGCAAAGTTTTCATCCACAGGTTGTGCATTTCGTGGTCTCGGCCGGCGGATGGTGAAGAGATGCATGCAGTCAGGCAGATGGTTGCGCCTGGGATCTCGGCTAGAAAATGTTAAAATAGTCAGATTGCATGCCCTCGAAGAGCCTCACTATCTCACGTTCCCGCGAAAAAACGACCGACAGCGCGTCGACTAAGCCTGAACAGGTTGCGGGTCCGCAGAAAATCGGGTTCGTCAGCCTGGGCTGCCCGAAGAACCTGGTCGACAGCGAAGTGATGATGGGAATGCTGGCGCGGGCTGGAGCTGAACTCTCGCCGCGGGCCGAGGACGCCGACGTAATTGTGGTGAATACCTGCTCGTTCATCGAGAGTGCGCAACAGGAGTCGGTGAATACGATTCTTGAGATGGCCGGTCTTAAGACCTCAGGGCGGGCGAAGAAGTTGATGGTCGCGGGCTGTCTGGTCGAGCGGTTTCGAGATGAAATTCGGAAAAGCATTCCGGAAGTGGATGCCGTTGTTGGGACCGGGGAGTTGCAGAACATTTTGGCGGCCACTGGGATTATTCGCGCCTCCAGCAGCGAATTTGTCGCACAGCGATTCCCCGTTCGTGGTCTTACCTTCGCGAGCCGAAGGCGACGCCCGGGCGGCGCAGGGACGGTTCTCGCGCGAGCGATGGGACGGGGCGATTGCGGATCTGCCGAATTACTTGTACGACGATGAGACTCCGCGCATTCTGGCGACGCCGAAATCCACGGCCTACATTAAGATCGCGGAGGGTTGCGATCATCCTTGCACGTTCTGCATCATTCCGCAGTTGCGCGGGCAGTTTCGCTCGCGGCGGTTCGAATCGGTTGTGGCTGAAGCGGAACGGCTGGCGCGGAGTGGCGTGCGGGAAATCACTCTGATTGGGCAGGACACGACCTGCTACGGCGAGGATTTCGGCTTGAAGGATGGTCTGGCGCTGCTGCTTGAGAAACTGGCGAAGATTGAAGAGCTGCGCTGGATCCGCTTCCTCTATGCCTATCCCAATAAAATTACAGGCAAGCTGCTGGAGACGATTGCATCGTCCGAGAAGATCTGCTCTTACATGGATGTGCCGTTGCAGCATGCATCGGCGCCGGTGCTGAAGCGCATGAAACGCGGAGGCGGAGCGGATTTGTTTCTGCGCTCGATAAGCAAGATGCGGCGGGCGATTCCTGACCTGACTTTGCGGACCTCGTTTATCGTGGGTTTTCCGGGAGAAACCGAAAAGGAATTCGAAGAGCTGTGCGATTTTGTGCGCGAAGCGCAGTTTGACTGGATGGGAACTTTTTCCTACTCCGATCAGGAGGGCGCAGATGCTTATGGACTGGACAAGAAGCTTTCGGTTCGCGAAATCGAGCGGCGGCGCAAACACCTGATGGGAATCCAGCGGCAGATCAGCAAGAAGAAAAAGAAAGCGCTGGTGGGACAGAAGTTCGATCTGCTGCTGGAGGGGACGTCGGAAGAAACCGATCTGCTCTTGGAAGGCCGCACTTCGATGCACGCTCCCGAAATCGACGGCAAAGTATTCGTGAACGACTTTCCGGCAGAGACTGAGCCGCAGCCGGGCGAGTTTTATCGCTGCCAGATCACGGAGGCGCATGACTATGATCTGGTGGCGAGGATCCTGTAGCGAGCTGTTGGCTAAGGATTCTGTGCTTAGCGAAAGACTGGAATTTTTCTGACCATGCCTCGCAAACGCACTCTGAAGCTCCGCTGCCCGATCTGCAAGAAAACGGTGAAGAGCGGTGATCCTGAGTTCCCCTTCTGCAGCGACCGTTGCCGCACCATTGATCTAGGCAAGTGGGCAAGCGGCGCTTACGTAATTCCATCGCCGGTGACGGATGCGGACGAACCGATCCGAGAGCGCACGCCGGAAGATGTGGACGAAGAATCGTGAAAGATGACTGCGGAAGCGCGAGAGTAGCGCCGGCGCCCCGCCGGCTCGCGCGACGGCATCCCGGCAAACTCCCATGTGGGCTACGCTGGTCGCCACAGTTTTTCGGAATCGGACGGCTGCGGCCTGGGCCTGGAACCTGGGCCTCGGCAGTAACCGCATTGCTGTGGGCAGCGTTGTGCCTTGCGCTTGCGCCTGCCTTGCGTACTCCTAGTCGCGATTGCTTTGGCCTTGCTGGTCGTGCTGATCGGAATTCCCGCGGCCACTCAGGTGGCACGAGGTTCGGGGATAAAAGATCCTCAGTTTGTGGTGATTGATGAGGTTGCGGGTCAACTGGTGGCGTTGATCGCGGTGCCGTTCGCGTGGAAATCTTTTCTAGCGGCCTTTATACTTTTTCGTGTCTTCGATATCGTGAAGCCGCCTCCGGTGCGACAATTGGAGGCGCTCCCCGAAGGCACGGGGATCGTGTTGGACGACGTAGCCGCTGGCCTTTACGCGCTAGGAACAATGCATCTCTTGTTGCACTTCGGTCTTCTAAGATAGTGTTGGCTAAAGCAGTGCGAGTGCTTTCCTCATGGGATTTTCCGAGCGCATCCTGGGCAAGAAAAACGTGAACGGCGGGCCGCGCATTGAGTCCGTCTCGCCCGTGCTGGCGCTGGCGGGAGGCGAAATCCGCATCGCGGGTTCGGGATTGCGGCCGCAGCAGTACGAGCGTCCACGCGTGCAGTTCGGCGAAGTCGAGGGCGGGGTCGTAATCAGTTCGGATTCGTTTCTCGTGGCCCGCGTTCCCGAGGGAGCGACTTCGGGCCCGGTGGTAGTGGCCGCCGATGGGCACGTCAGCAACGCGCAGACTGTGAAGGTGGCCGTCCCCATCGCCGAGAACCTGCATCCCGTGACCAATCCGGCGCTCGATGCTCAGGGCAATATCTACGTGACCTTCTCTGGTTCGCGAGGTCAGAAGGTTCCAGTCGCGATCTTCAAGATTGATACCAACTACGCCGTGAAACCATTCGTGGCGGAGATGATGAACGCAACTTCAATCGCCTTCGATCGTCAGGGACAGATGTATGTTTCTTCGCGCCATGACGGCGCGGTCTATCGCGTGGCGCCAAACGGAAGCATGTCCACGTATGCCGAGGGCATGGGAGTCGCGACGGGAATTGCTTTTGACAAGAATCAGAACCTCTACGTGGGCGATCGCAGCGGGACGATCTTTAAGATCGGCCCCGACCAGCAGGTATTCGTGTTCGCCACGCTGGAGCCGAGCGTTTCGGCGTACCACCTTGCTTTCGGCCCGCAGGGCGACCTATTTGTGACGGGGCCGACGACATCGAGTTTTGACTGCGTGCATCGAATTGATCCTCAGGGAACGGTCCACACGTTCTACCGCGGCCTGGGACGCCCGCAGGGATTGGCTTTTGACTCGTCGGGAAACCTGTATGTGGCCGCGTCGCTCTCCGGCAAACGCGGCATTGTGAAGATCACTCCAGAGGGCAAAGCCAGCCTGGAAGTCGCCGGCCATGGCCTGGTGGGACTGGCCTTTGCCCCGGGACGAAGCTGCGATTCTCGCGACCACGGATGCGGTGCATCATCTCTCGTGGAATATTCCGGGGCTGGCCGTTGCTGCCGGAATAACGAAGGCAGTTCCCAGTTCCCAGTTCTCAGTTCTCAGAAAAACCTGACTGCTGCTGCGTACTGGTACTGAGAACTGAGAACTGCTTTATCATTTACACTTCTAGCCGTGAATGCCGAGATCATCGCGGTCGGCTCTGAGTTGCTGACGCCCTTCCGCACGGATACGAATTCTCTTTATCTCACCGAACAAATTAACCAATTGGGCGTTGAAGTGGTTTTCAAGTGCGTGGTGGGAGACGATCTCAAGCGCCTGGTTGAGGCGGCGCAACACGCGCTGTTCCGGTCGGAGATCGTGATTTTCAGCGGCGGTCTCGGCCCCACTGAGGATGACCTGACCCGTGAAGCAGTAGCGGAAGCCTTGGGCGTTTCCTTGCGGCGCGATGAAGCGGTTTTAGCCGGCATCGAGCAGCGCTTCGCGGCGCGTGGTTGGAAGATGTCCGCTAACAATGCGAAGCAGGCGGACGTTCTCGAAGGAGCGACCGTGCTTCCCAATCCCAATGGGACCGCGCCCGGACAGTGGCTGAGCGGCAAGTTTGATGGGCGCGAGCGCATCGTCATACTGTTGCCCGGGCCACCGCACGAACTGAAAGCTCTGTTCGAGGCGGAGTGCCTTGAGCGGCTGCGGGCGAAGTTGCCGCGCGCGTTCCTGGCAACGCGCGTACTGAAGGTAGCGATGCTGGGCGAGTCGCATGTGGATGCGCGGGTGGCGCCGATCTACAAGCGGTTTGGCGACGTGCAGACCACAATTCTGGCGGGAGCGGGAGAGATCCAGCTGCATTTCAAATCGCGCGCCGAAACCATGGAGGCGGCTCAGGCGCGAGTAGATGAAGCGGCGGACGCGGTCGAGGAAGAACTCGATGACGCCGTGTACTCGCGAAACGGCGAATCGCTCGAGCAAATCGTGGGCTACTGGTTGCAGATGCGCAACGCCACTCTGGCAGTGGCGGAATCGTGCACCGGAGGTTTGCTGGGTGAGCGGATTACATCGGTCAGTGGCAGTTCGCGATATTTTGCCGGGGGCGCGATCGTCTACTCGAACGCCGTAAAGACCGAACTGGCGGGAGTGCCCGCCGACATGATTGAACGGCATGGAGCGGTAAGCCGCGAAGTAGCGGCGGCGCTGGCCGAGGGCATCCGCTATCGTTGCGAGTCGACTCTCGGGATCGGCATCACGGGCGTGGCCGGGCCCGGGCGGAGGAACTCCAGAGAAACCCGTGGGACTCGTGTTTCATGCTCTGGCTAGCGATGGCGGGACGGAAGTGATCGAGCGGAACTTCCCTGGCGATCGCAAGCGCATCCGCTGGTTCGCGACGACCATCGCGCTGGATATGGTGAGAAGGAAGTTGATGTGAAGGGCGGCCGTTAGCGCTTCGCTTTTGGCTTGGAACTTTATTTCAATGGTTCAAGATTCAAGCTGACTAAGAGCCAATAGCTGAGCGGTTTTTATGCGCCTTTTCGTCGCGCTGGATATTGACGACAGCATTCGTGCACGCATTGCCGCTTTCTCGAGGGTGTGCGCGGATTTGCCCCGGATGCGCACTGGGTACGGCCCGAATCGTTGCACGTTACGCTGAAGTTCATCGGAGAGAAGTCTGAAGAAGAAGTTGAGAATATCAAAGGAGTGCTGGAAACTATCGAGGCAAGCGATTTTCGAAATGAGCATTCGCGGCTATGGATTCTTTCCCGGTGCCCGCGCGCCACGGGTGTTCTGGGTGGGAATTGAGGGCGGCCCGAAATTGACTTCTCTGGCTGCAGCGGTCGACGAAAAGCTGGCGGGGCTCCACATTCCGAAGGAGGAGCATGCTTTTACCCCGCACCTGACGCTGGCGCGGGGCGCGGGAGGCTCCGGCTCGCCGCGCAAGCAAAAGGGCGACCATCCGAACCGCAGTTTTCAGCATTTGCAGGAAAAGCTGGCGGCGCTTCCCGGCGCCAGATTTCGGCGCGATGACGGCTCGCGAGTTTTTTCTGTACCAGAGCCAGCCCTCTGCAGGTGGATCAAAGTATACGAAGCTGGTGAGTTTCGATTTGCGGTAGCCGTGTCGCTGCAACGGAAAACGACATGGCTATGCGAATACTCCTAATTATTGCCGCGCTGAGCTACCTGCTGGGATCGATACCCTTCGGCTATCTGCTGGTGCGCATCTTTCGCGGCGAAGATGTGCGGCAAAGCGGCAGTGGAAATATTGGGGCGACCAATGTTTCCCGCAAATCGCCGGCGCTGGGCGTGGCGACGCTGCTGCTGGATGCGGCGAAAGGAACTGGGGCGGTGGCCTTGTCCTATGTTGTGGCCGACCACATAGTCGGCGATTCCCTCCTTGGAGCAGCTTGCGCTGGGGGCATTGTTCGCCGTTGTCGGCCATGTGTTTCCGGTGTGGCTGAAATTCCGCGGTGGCAAGGGAGTCGCCACCGGATTGGGCGCATTCGCGCTCATCGCTCCTAAAGCGGTGCTGATCGCAGTGGGCATCTTTATCGTCGTCGTCGTGATCTCGCGCTATGTTTCCCTGGGATCAATCGTTGCGGTTGCCGCCTTTCCTTTCATAGCGTGGCGTATCGGTCAGTTTTATCTTTCTCCCACGGCACTCGCGTTGATCTCGCTCGCATCCTTGCTCATTCTTGTAAAACATCGCCAGAACCTGCGGCGCCTTTGGGCCGGCACGGAAAGCCGACTGGGAGCAAAAAGCGCATGAGCAAGATCGTCAATCATCGGCGCAGGAGCCTGGGGGACGGCGCTGTCGATCGTTCTTGGTCGCGAAGAGAGTCATGAGATTCGGCTGTGGGCTCACGAAAAGGAAGTCTGCGAATCGATCTCACGACAACGCGTGAACGAGATATTCCTTCCCGGTCAGCGCATTCCGGCCTGCGTTACACCCTGCAACGACTTGGCGGAAGCGATTGAGGGCGCGACCATTGTGGTGAGCGTGATGCCTTCGCAACACTGCCGTCAACTATTTGAGCAGATGCGGCCGCACCTGTCCGCGGAAACCGTGATCGTCAGCGCGACCGAAGGGACTGGAAGAAACATCCTTTGCTGCGCATGACTGAGGTGATCGTGCAGGTGGTTAAAGGCGACGGCATTCCAGCGCCCAGGATCGGCGCGCTGAGTGGCCCATCGTTCGCGCTGGAAGCGGCGCGAGGAGACCCGACGGCAATCGTCATTGCTTCACAGGATAAGGAACTCGCGCGCCTCGTCCAGCAGCGAGTTCAGCCACGCCAGCTTTCGCCTTTATACCAACGAGGACCCGGTCGGCGTGGAACTCGGTGGCGCGCTGAAAAATACGGTGGCCATCGCCGCCGGGGTTTGCGCGGGTCTTGGCCTGGGACACAATTCTGTAGCCGCCCTGATTACGCGGGGTCTGGCGGAGATGACGCGGCTGGTGGTGGCCTGCGGAGGCAAAGCCGAAACCATGGCGGGCCTTGCGGGCCTGGGCGATCTGGTGCTGACTTGCACGGGCGGCCTTTCGCGCAATCGCAGCGTAGGCGTTGAGCTGGGCCGTGGACGCAAGCTGCCCGAAATTCTCGCCGGGATGCATGGCATGGTTGCGGAAGGGATCTTTACCACAACTGCGGCCGTGGGGCTGGCGCGGGCTCGCGGGGTCGAGATGCCCATCACAGAGCAAATGCACGCCATTCTGCACGAGAGGCAAGGCCCCCCGCGAAGCGATTCGATGACTTGATGACCCGCAGCAGCAAAAGTGAAACGTCTCGGGGCGTAATGCATCGCCTGCGCTGGACGAATCTGGCGCGTTTTCGTGCCAAACCAGCACCAGACGTGCGCTTCGAGTGGTACTTTGGTAACGGCAAATCTCACGGTTTTCACCTCCGGGCATTCCTTCGACATTAAAATTCTATAGATACCTGTGAAATCCGCCGCCACTTCGATCGACGGCGCTTCCGCACTGAGCCAGGGGAGCGACCTGTCTTCCAATGCACCCAATCCGGCGCGCATCCCGATTCTCTATGTAATCCTTGGCGTGCTTCTGTGATCAGCATCGTGCCCATGTATTTCTACTCCGCGGAAGTGGAGGCGATTAACCGGGACCGGCTGAAGACCAACGAAATGCTGCTGCAGAACACAGTCACGCGCTCGCTGGCCGACGATCTTTCGCAGCACGAGCGTTCCCTGCGGATGATGCTGGCCAATCTTTCGTCTGCGATTCAGGTGGCGAGCGGCGGCGATATTGGCAACAAGAACATCGAAGCACCGGAGTTGCGCGCACTGCTCGAGAACTTTGTTTCGTCCTCGGATGAACTCGCCTACGCTACCCTGCTCAACTCTGAGGCTAAGGGAATATCGGCGGGCCGCATTGCTCCGGACGCCTTTCTGCAGCGCGAGTTACAGCATGCCTACGATGCGGCTCGCGATGGCCGCGCCTACAACGGCCAGGCCCTCCAGGTGGAAGACGGCAAGACGGCACGCACGGTTGTGCTGGTAAGCAGTCCGGTCAGCTACGGCGGACGTTTTCTGGGCATGGTCGGCGCGGTCGTGGATCTGCAATTCCTGATTCGCAGGCTGCAGGAAGTAAGCGGCGGCGGTCTGATTCCTTATGTCGTGGATGCGCAAGGGCGGCTGGTGGCCGCCGGCACCTCGCAATACGTAACCGGGCAGGACATGAAGAGCCTGGAGATCGTCCGCAATTTTGTGGATGAAGGGAACAAAGCGCAGTTGGCCGCGACCAAGGAATTCGGCGTCCGCGAGGGCAAGAACAATGTTGAGATGCTCGGCACTTACAGCCCGGTGACCGCGCTCGACTGGGCGGTGGTGGTGCAGAAACCGCAATACGAGGCTTACCGCGGAGTCGCCGAGATGCAGCGTACGGCGCGCCTGCTGGCGCTGTTGGCGGTGTTGCTGAGCATCGGCGTCAGCATCTTCGCGGCCCGCAGGATTACGAATCCGCTGCAAATTCTTACCCAGTCCGGGCCGGGCTCTGGCGCGTGGTGATTTTTCGCAGCGCGTACACTTGCGGAGCCGCACCGAAATCGGCGAACTGGCGGAGACCTTTAATACTATGTCGCAGGAACTTGAACAATTCGTCGAAGATCTCAAGCGGGCAGCGGAAGAGAATCGCGCCCTGTTTCTGGGCTCGATCCAGATGCTGGCCGGCGCGGTTGACGAGAAGGATCCCTACACTCGCGGCCACTCCGACCGGGTCACGCGCTACTCGCTGCTGATCGGCAAAGAAATGAAACTTGCCGGCCCCTATTCATGGAAACGCTGCAAATTTCCGCGCAGCTCCACGACGTGGGGAAGATCGGCATCGAAGACCGCATTCTCAAGAAACCCGGCGCGCTGACCGCGGAAGAATTTGAGGTCATGAAGACTCACACTACGAAGGGCGCCAACATTCTGCGTCCGGTTACGCAGCTTGCCGAGATGCTTCCCGGCATTGAACTGCATCACGAAGCTCTCGATGGCCGGGGCTATCCTTACGGCCTGCAGGGAGATCAAATTCCGCTGCTGGCGCGGGTGATCGCGGTAGCCGACACGTTTGATGCCTTGACGACCAATCGTCCCTACCAGCATGCCCACACTCCGGAAGAGGCATTCAAAATCATTCAGAACCTTGCCGGGAAACGGCTTGATCCCGGAGCCGGTAGCAGCATTGATTGCGGTCTATGGACGGGGCGAAATTCGCATCCAGCGCCTCTCGATCAGGAGAGCTGTGGCAGTCCCAGATGCGGCCACGGCTGATGTTCCCGCCGCGCCTGCTCTTGCGCTGCCCGCTCCTGACGCTGCCAACCTCGAAAGAACCCGCGTCTAACTACTTCTCGCCTGTCCTGTTCTCGCCCGTCTTATTCTCGCCCATCTCTGTTCTCGGCTCATCTGCCCAACCAGCGGCGGTCTGGCCGCGTTGACCGCTATAATCAGTTTCAGGACTCTTCATGATTCAAACTCTGTTTGGCAGTACCGAGGAAACGCAGCCGGGGCTCTTCGAGCGCATGAAGCAGGCGGTTACGCGTACGCGCGAGAACCTTGCCGAGCGCATTGAGGAGGTTGCCTTTGGAAAAGAGATCGACGGCAATACGCTCGACGATCTTGAAGCGACGCTGATCGGCGCCGACCTGGGCACCGCGACCACGCAGGAGGTCCTGGGCAAGCTCCGAGACAAGGCCGACCGGAAACAGATCAAGGATGTACAGGAGCTGAAGCGCCTGCTGAAAGAGGAATTGCTGGCGATTCTGAATGCTGCAAATACGCGGTCGGTCCAAAGAGTTGACGGCACGCCGGAAGTGATTCTGGTAGTGGGCGTGAACGGTACCGGCAAGACCACGACCATCGGCAAGTTGTCGCAGGTATTCCGGTCGAAGGGCAAGAGCGTGCTGCTGTGCGCGGCGGACACCTTCCGCGCGGCGGCGATTGATCAGCTGGAAATCTGGGGCGCACGCACAGGTACGGAAGTGATCAAGACCAAGCCCGGCGGCGATCCTGCGGCGGTGTTGTTCGACGCATTGCAGGCTGCAACGGCGCGGAAGACAGACTACGTGATCGTCGACACCGCCGGCCGGCTGCACACCAAGGCCAGCCTCATGTCTGAACTGGAGAAGATGCGGCGCACGGCCCAGCGCATCATCCCCGGAGCGCCGCACGAAACACTGCTGGTGATGGATGCGACGACCGGGCAAAATGGTTTGCAGCAGGCGCGCCTGTTTACGGAGTCGGCGGGCGTTACCGGCATCGTGCTCACCAAGCTTGACGGCACCGCCAAAGGTGGCGTGGTCGTTGCCATTTCGCGCGAGTTGGGATTGCCCGTGCGATTTGTCGGCGTCGGCGAGAAGGTGGGCGATCTGCTGCCGTTCGACCCGAAAGAATTTGTGGATTCGCTGTTCGAATAAACCTATATCACCACGGCCCCCGCTAAGATGCCGGACCATTCCACTGACGAGCAGTTCCTTCGCCAAGCGCTTGACTTGGCGCGCCAGGGCGTCGGATTGGCGTCACCCAATCCCTACGTTGGTGCCGTCATCGTCGACCAGGCGGGCAACGTCGTGGGCACAGGGATTTACACCTACGATGGCGTCAAGCACGCTGAGGTGCGCGCTCTCGAGCACGCCGGAGATAAGGCTCGCGGAGGAACGCTCTACATTAATCTCGAACCGCACTCGCACCAAGGTCGAACGCCGCCCTGCACCGACGCTCTGATCGCCGCGGGAATTCGTCGCGTGGTGGCTTCCATGCCCGATCCCAACCCCAAGGTGAGCGGGCGAGGTTTTGAGAAGCTGCGTGCAGCGGGCGTCCACGTGGAGGTTGGACGGCTGGAAGCGGAAGCTCGAAGATTGAACGAGGCCTTTGCGCGCTATATTCGCCACGGCGTTCCCCTGGTGACGCTGAAATCTGCCATGACGCTTGATGGCAAGATCGCTCCACCACCCGCGGCTGTAGCGACACGCACAGCCAGGAATTCCTGCCGGCGGATGGATCACTGGCGAGGCAGCCCGCGCGAACGTACAGCAACAGCGTCACCAAAGCGATGCGATCCTGGTGGGGGTGGGGACGATCCTGGCTGATGATCCGCTGCTCACCGATCGCAGTGGCAATCCACGACGACGCCCGTTGCTGCGCGTGATCCTGGATTCGCACTTGCGCCTGCCGCTGGATTCGCGCCTGGTGCAGAGTGTGGAAATGAAGGCGTCCGCAAGAACGACGTGCTGGTCTTTTGTTCCTCACCCGACGAGAAGAAAAAGGCCGAACTGGAGGCGCGCGGCGTTCGCGTCGAGCAGCTTCCATCGGACGCGCCGGACGGCCACCCCGATTTTTGCGCGATTCTCCGCCGCCTCGGGCAACTTGAAATCACCAGTGTGATGATCGAAGGCGGATCGGCGGTGAACGGATCAGCGCTCGCCTCCGGAGTGGTGGACAAGGTTTTTCTGTATTACGCACCTAAGATTCTGGGCGACGGGTCTGTTCCATTCGCTGCCGGCGCAGGCTCCCGCCAAATGGACGAAGCACTGCAGGTCAAGCACTCCAGCTGCATCGCTTCGAAGAAGACTTTGCGGTAGAGGGGTATCTGCGCGATCCGTACGAAGGGTGAGATCGCTCATCCTTGCAATCCTCCAGTGGGTTTATGATGTTTCGGTTGCTCATCGAGGTCCTCATGTTTACTGGCATCGTGGAAGAAGTAGGGCGCGTCACTCGCATCGAACAAAACGGCGAAAATCGCCGCATCACCGTTGCTGCCAAGAACGCCGCCAGTGAATTGAAGACCGGCGACAGCATCGCAGTCAGCGGAGTCTGCTTGACCGCGCTCGAGATCCAGCCCGGCTCGTTCTGCGCCGATCTGGCTCCGGAAACCTGGGAGCGTACGTCGTTCTCGCGGATCCATGAAGGCGCGCTGGTCAACCTGGAGCTGCCAATGAAAGCTGATGGCCGCTTCGGCGGTCACATCGTGCAAGGCCACGTCGATGGCGTCGGCAAGCTCATCGCGCTGGAGCGTATCGCTGATTCGGAAAACTGGTGGTTGCGCATTGAGTTGCCCCACGACGTGGAGAAGTACACGGTCTACAAAGGATCCATCTCGATTGAAGGCATCAGTCTCACCGTGGCAAAACTCGAAGGCAGGAACTGCACCGTTGCCATCATCCCTCACACCGTCGAGATGACGAATCTCAACTCGCTACGGCCCGGCGATCCGGTGAATCTGGAAGCTGATCTGATTGCAAAGTATGTCGAAAAGATGATGGCCAGAGAACCTGCTGAGACCTGCCCTCACTGTGGAAGAGCTGGTGCAGCAAGGGTTTTGAAGGCAGTGGTCAGTGGTCAGTGGCCAGTGACCATCTGAGACTCATCAGGATGCGGTTTCGTGATATGCAGAACATCAGGACTGCGCGATCTGACCAAACGATCTCTGCAAACGATCTCGGCCTCTGCGGCGACTGCTTCCACGCCCGCCGCGTAACATCGGAAAAAGGCTCGATGTTTCTTCAGTGCGGGCTTTCATTCACCGATTCGCGGTTTGCAAAGTATCCGCGGCTTCCGGTTCTCACTTGCAGCGGCTATGTTAAGCACTCGGGCTCGGCGAGTCCGCCGTGATCTTCGAATCCCAGCTTCAACTCGTCCAATTCAAGGAATTCCTGCACGATCGGCTCAGTGGATTTTTCCAGTTCCGCGTAAGTGCCAAAGAAAATCGACTTTCCTTCGTACAGAAACACCACCCGGTCGGCCAACTTCTGGGCGAGACGCATGTCGTGGGTGACGACGATGCTGGTCAGGCCCAGTTGCAGCTTGAGCCGTTTGATGAGATCGCCGAGCAGTTGCGCCATCAGAGGATCCACCATGGTTGTCGGCTCGTCGTAGAGAACGCATTCCGGCCGCGCCGCCAGCGCCCGGGCAATGGCTACCGAGCGTTTCATGCCGGTCGAGAGATCGGAGGGCAGCAAGTCGCGCATCTCCTGCACGCCCACCATTTTCAGCAATCCGTCGACGATCTCGTAAATCTGCTCTTCGCTCAAATCTCGGCTTTCGCGCAGGGGAAACGCCACATTCTCGCCGACCGTGAGCGAGTCGAACAGCGCTCCATTCTGGAAGACCATGGTGACCTTTTTTCGTATGGCTTCCATCTGCTGTTCGGAAAAGTCGGTGATGTCCTCGCCGGCGACGATCACCCGCCCGGAGTCGGCCTTAAGAAAACCAACAATAAGTTGCAGCGAAACCGATTTCCCCACGCCGCTGCGCCCCAGGATGCAGACGGTCTCGCCGGGCATGACGTTGAAACTGACGCGGTCGAGCACCTTTTTGTCGCCGAAAGCTTTGGAGACCTCGCGGAATTCGATGTAGGGTTGCACAGGATCGGGCATTGGGGTCTGTCGAAAGTCAGTCCTCTTTTCGGCCGGGCGGTCAGGCCCGTCGTTTCTCAGCCTCCAACTCCTCGGGCGTGTTCAGGTTGCGGAAGATGGCGGATGAAAATCCGGCGCCTTCCAACTCTTCTTGTTCGATCACTCGCGTGTGAACCTCTCGAACAATCGGTCGATCCTATTTTGCCGGGCACGCAAGCGCGCGCTCCGCGACTACGGCAAACTCTCGCCGGTAAATAGCGCAAAGCGGCTGCCGGCGCCCGTCACTGCGGGGAACGATCACCACTGCATCGGGCGCGCTTCGCGCCTGGGTGATTAAGTATTGCAACAAAGCCCGCGAAACAAACGGCATGTCGACCGCGAGCATCAGGTTGAGTTCGGTCAACGAACCTAGCAATGCCGCATGAATTCCACCCAAGGGTCCGCAGTCACGGAATACATCTTCCACCACCGGAGCGAACCCCGCAAACTTTTCCTTACTTCCCACGATCCACACTCCGGAGACAACCGAGCGGGCCAGGTCGAGTGCCCGCGCCAGCAGCGGCTGGCCCTCATACTCCACAAACGCTTTGTCTGTGCCCATGCGCGTGCTCTTGCCACCGGCCAGAATGAAGGCACTCACATCGCGGGCGGAGCCGTTTTCCACGG
Source organism: uncultured Acidobacteriaceae bacterium (assembly GCA_963800575.1). Classification (GTDB taxonomy): domain Bacteria; phylum Acidobacteriota; class Terriglobia; order Terriglobales; family Acidobacteriaceae; genus Sulfotelmatobacter. The sequence continues at coordinate 552,105 of CAWDBN010000011.1, read as the reverse complement.
CACGATCATACACTTTGACGCTGGCAACCGAGCCGGTAACCGCAGTTTCCCGCATCCAGAACATTTTCCACAGCGTAAGTATCTGCATCAACTCGGTTTGTCTTCCGGTCCATCGGGTGACCGACACGAAAGTAACCTACCCAAGAATTCGACGCCGGGAGATGATGGCTTTCGGGCGCTCCGTCAAGTCCGAAAGTAACCATCATGCCGCAGAAAATCATGGATGTTCTTATGCTCGGGCGCTGCTCCCACGAGTTCTCCTGGCCGCGGCGCGGCACCGATGGAGACTATTACCAAGTTTGCCTGCTGTGCGCGGCCGAATACAAGTATGACTGGACCACCATGCGGCGCACCCAGCGCGTGGAGCATGCCAAGCCTGAAACCGTGGCCCGGCGCAGCCACACGCGGGAAAAGCGGCCTTCCTGGACGCCGCGCGCCCGGCGCCTGAAGCTCGACGTGGCGCTCCGCTATCGCGTCAATAACACCAGCGCGTGGCATCGAGGGCACAATCGACAACCTGAGCCAGAGTGGGCTGCTGTTTCGGGGTCCGCAGCAGTTGCCGGTGAATGCGTTGATCGAGATGGTGTTTGAGATGCCGGAAGAAATTTCCGGCCAGAAGAATCGCAACGTGCTCTGCCAGGGCCGCGTGATGCGCTCCAAGAACAAGCAGGGCAAAGAAACCCAGGACAACGACACGGAAGACGGCACGGGCCTGCTGGCGGCTTCGATCGTCGACTACAAGTTCATCCACTAGAATATTCGGGCCTGCGAACCCTCTTCCGACGTGTTACATCTCCTGTTCAATAATCAGCACATCCTCAATCAGCGCATCTCCCGCTGAAATCACGGACGAACTCGCCGTCCCGATCGGCTTCGTCGTACACTCTGGAAGCACGGCGAATTCTATTTCCATGCCTCCAATCACAGCGCTCCTGCAGACGAAGAACGATGCCTTACGCCTGGGCCGGGCGCTCGAAATGCTTCTTCCCTGCACCGAAATTGTGATTGTGGACCATCACTCCGCCGACGCCACCCTGCGCGTGGCGCGCGAATATGGAGCTCGCATCGTAACGGCAGACGCCCATCCTGCCGCAGATCACTATCTCGACTTAGCGCGATACGACTGGATTCTCTGCCTCGATCCGGCGGAATCCATCAGCGAAGGATTGCAGGCAAGCCTTTTCGAGTGGAGTGTGTCGCCCATTCGAGCCCGACATGAGCGGCGCGGCCAACGGATCGGCCTTTTCCGTGCTTCGTGAGGCAGCAAACCAGCGAAGGATGGCTGCAGCTTCCCGCTCCCGAAACCCGCCTCATTCCCCGCGGCTGGACCCGGTGGGAAGGACGGCTTCCCGCCCGTGAGCCTTCCGCCGTCGCCCTCGAAGGGGAACTGTTGCGTTTCGCCTCTCCCTGAAAGCACTCATTTCCGACCTGTTATGGCCTCCGTGCCGCTGATCAGCTTGCTACCCATTGTCCGATTGGACAGTGACTTCAGTACCTTAGTCCTCCCTACCCTCGCCGCCTTATAATCCACTCAAGAACCAACAATACCTGCGTTCTGAGGAAGATGGGCGCGGCGGTGCGGCCGCAGCTTTCCGACGAACGCCCGCGAGACTTAGTGGACCCATTTCTTGCATCTTCGATGTTTCTCTTCGGGCTGGCCTTTGGCAGCTTTCTGAACGTGTGTATCTATCGCATGCCCTTGGGCCTGTCGGTGGTGACGCCTCGTTCGGCGTGCCCAAATTGCAAGCGGCCGATTGCTTTTTACGACAACTTGCCCGTCCTCAGTTGGCTGTTTCTTCGCGGCCGCTGCCGCCATTGCAAAGCCGGAATTTCGCCGCGCTACCTGCTCATCGAAGTGCTGACCGGAGTTCTCTTTCTCGGCTGTTACGCTTACGCCGGACTGACGGTCGCTACGCTGAAATACTGCGTCTTCGGATTTCTCCTGCTCGGTCTCATCTTCACCGACGCCGAAACCAAGTTGCTGCCCGACAAGCTGACGCTGCCCGGCCTTGCCCTTGGCCTGCTGTTCAGTTTGCTGGTTCCCGTGCATGACATGGCATCGCAGTTTCTTGCCGGGGATGGTGAACCTGCCCTTCAGCGCAGATCTCTCCGTCCGCCTGTTTTCCCTGCTCGATTCCCTGCTGGGTGCGGCCGTGGGCGCTTCGTTTATCTATGGCGCGGGAGCGATCTATTTGCGCTGGCGCGGCGCTGAAGGCATGGGCTTTGGCGACGTAAAGCTGATGGCGATGGTCGGCGCATTTCTCGGCATGAAACTCACCATCTTCACCATCTTCGCCGGTTCGCTGGTCGGCTCGATGTTTGGCCTGACCACCATGCTCGTGGTGTGGATCAAGCGCACTCATCGCTTCCGCCGCCGGCTTGAGAACCTGCAGTCGGCGCGCCGTCGCGGCTGGCAGTCCGCGCAAATGGTCTATCGCCATTATCAAATGCCTTTCGGCGTTTTCCTGGGCAGCATGGCGTTGCTCGCCTTGTTCGTGGGCAATCAGTTCCTGAGTTGGTATGGGAGGCTCTGGTGGTAAAGATGCTGGCCAATCCGCTCCTTCTGCCCGCCGCGCTCGTGCTGGCCATCGCCGGTGGCGCATTCGTGTTCGCCATTTGGGTGATTCGCGGCTTGCGCCGCAGCATTGCCGAGGAAGCTAATCTCGATTCCGCCGCCACCCCCACGCTGGAAACCCTTCCACTCCATCTCTATAACACCGTCATTCAGCAACTGAAGCAGCAGAAGCATGAACTACAGGTGCAGACGCAGGCCGAACAACGCCGCGCCCGCACCACGTGAAAATTTCAGTCAGGCCGTGCTCTCTAATCTTTCTTCCGGCGTGCTGGTGTTCGGCGTCAACGGACTGGTGAAACAAGCCAATCCTGCCGCCAAAGAGATTCTCGGTTTCCATTCCCCCTCCGGCATGAGCGTGGAAGATATTTTTCGCGGCGCCGCGATCTGCTCGACAAACTCTTCCTCTGTCCATGCCGATGGACCGGAGTACGCCGGACGTCTCACGGAAGAAATCGATGCGGTGCTGCGCGAAGGAAGCAAATGCCGGCAGTTCGAGGCGGATTACGCCACTCCCGCGGGCCGTACACTTCGCATTGCAGTCACGGTTTCGCCGGTGCCCGCAGTCGACGGCGGCTTGCTCGGAGCGGCTTGCCTGATCAGCGACCGCAGCGAATTCGAACGGATCCGCCACCAGCAGGAGTTGCATGGTGAGATTTCCGCAGAGATGGCGTTGGAGCTGCGCACCTCTCTCGCCACGATCGCCGGTTACGCCCAGCAGTTGGCGCGGAATCGCGATCCGGAGATGGCTCCGCAATTGGCCGCCGACATCGCCAGCGAAGCGTCTCGTCTCGACCGCCACATCGGAGGATTTCTCTCCGAAAAACGCTCCGCAGCCACGGTACCCCGTGCCAGCGCGGCGGGAGTCAACCAGGTGAAGATCGCTTGTGAAGATCGAGCTCTAAACAAACGTTCAAGTAAAGGGTGAATCTATGAAGCGCATCACGTTGATCGGATCAGCACTCGCATTGTCCATGGCCCTGCCGGCGTCTATGGCGGTCGCACAGGCCGCAGCTCCGGCGCAGGATCAATCGTCGCTCGGCGACTACGCCCGCAAGATCCGCAAGGATCCAGGGACCGCCAAGGCCAAGCCCAAGGTCTTCGACAATGACAACCTCCCGACCGAGGATAAGCTTTCTGTCATCGGCGAGAAGTCTGCCGACAATGCCGCAGGGGCTCCCGCTGACGACAAGAGCGCCGCTGCGACAAATCCCGATGACGACCAGGCCAAGAAACAAGCCGGCTGGAAATCCTGGCAGACCAAGCTGGGTGCCCAGAAAGATCAAATTGACCTGGCCACCCGCGAACTCGACGTGCTGCAGCGCGAATACCAGCTGCGTGCCGCTGAGATGTACGCCGATGCCGGCAACCGCTTGCGAAACTCGGCGCAGTGGGACAAGCAAGACGCGGATTACAAGCAAAAGATCGCCGACAAACAGAAGGCGGTTGAGGACGCCAAGTCTAAACTGACAGATATGCAGGAGGATGCCCGTAAGGACGGCGTTCCCTCTGCCATGATTGATTAGCAGGATTGATTAGCATGATCGATTAGACGGTACTCGATCGGATGTACATGCGTCGCGCAGCGCCCAGTCACTCAATTTGCACCGCACAAGAAAGCGCCGGCTCCTGCGCCGGCGCTTTTCGTTTCAGTAATCCACCTGAATACTGCCGACAGCTCACTCGATCGGCTTCATGCCTTCGCGAAGCCGGAGCAGCTGTTTCACATGATGACGTCCATGCACAAAATGAAACTTTCTCCACTGCGTCGCGGTTAACGGCCCCAGAATTGGATGATCGAGCAGACGACTGCTGCGCCCGAAGCGGACTTCACATTGTGCGATGATCGCATCCATCTCCACAATTTTCGCCCCCACTTCGCCGCGAACTTTCACTCCCGGCACGCCTTTCGGACGGGTGTTCGCGGGCGCCTGGCGGCCCTCAGGCATGTGCTGGAATCCCACAACCACCATGGTCCGCATACGCTGCTTCATGGAAGCTGGCGTCACCAGCGGTTTGCCCGATTCCAGCACCTTGCTGAATCCTTTTATCGTTCCAGTGTAGGTCAGGTACAGATGTTCCAAAACCTCTGCCGCGCACCATTTCTCCGCGGGATGCCAGCCCAGTTGCTCGCTCGACAGACCCTCAACCGCCGCCTCCACAGCTTGCTTCAATTCATCCAGTCGGGAATCCATTGCAGTACTCTCGTGTCTTGGCGCGCTTCAGGTAGAATGTTCCGCAACAATCAAAACACTTAATTTATAACAGGAAGGTCGCCATGAAGATGCGGGACTTCGTTCCGTCAGAGACCGCCGTCGCCACCGCAGTCGATAGGGATGTTATTGCTGGAGTTTCTGATACGACCGGGACAGCCTCGAGCGATCGGCGCGTTGCAGCGACGGCGGTCTTCGTCGCCGCAGTCTTCACCGTTACTATTCTCGCCCTGCTTGCGGGCTGCAACTCCAGCACTCCAACCACGCCCCCGGCCAAACCGGAAGTTAAGCCTCCTGAACTGCTCACCGGCCGCGCGGCTTTTTATAAGACTTTTATCGCCGCCCGCAACTATGCCGCGGACGTAAAGCCTTTCCGCATCGAGTCGACACCCTCGAGCGAGAGCAATGGCCAGGATGGCAAATCCGCAATCTGGCGCATCAGCTACGCTTCGGCCACACAACGCGGCGTAAAACCTTTTTTCTGGTCGGGCAGCAACGCTCCCGATGCTCCCTCTCGTGGCGTTTCCCCCGGCAACGAGGATGTCTACAACCCCAGCAACGCCTCCACTCAGGTTTTTGATGCGGCATTTCTGAAGGTGGACACCGACCAGGCTTTCACCGAAGCTCAGAAACACGGCGGCGACAAAATTCTTGAAAAAGACCCCACCACCCCCGTGCTCTATGTCTGCGAGTGGAATCACAACACCAACCAACTGGTTTGGCACGTAATCTACGGAGCAACTCGCGAAACTGCCAAACTAACGGTTACCGTCGACGCCTCGACCGGTGCCTTTATCCGCGTGGAGAAATAGGCCGGGTGGCTTTCGTTGCTGAGATGGTGGCTTGAACCGGGGCGCAAATCAACCCCGCGTTGTATTTTTTGCCGAAGCCTGCTCCTGCTGGAGCCACTTTTTGGTGGGGCGCCGGCAGCACACAGCCTGCGGGATTAGCTGTATTGCTGGTGTGAGAGTAGTTGTACGATATTAGTTAGACATCGTCAAAGCAATGGGGCCATGCAGTAATTCTGAAGGTACGGAGGCGGGCCGTTGCCCAGGCAAGCAGACCCTCAACTCGAACAGCGCATCCTTGACGCCGCCTGCCGGCTGTGGTCCCGGGGGGGCGAAAAAGCTCTCACCATGCGCGGCGTCGCCAAGGCAGCCAGCACCACTACCCCCACCCTCTACGAGCGCTACAACGACCGCGACGATATTCTTCGCGCCGTGCGCATGCGGACCCGCACTGAACTGTTCGCCGCGCTGAGCCGCACCCGGTCGCTCACGCAAGCCTGCCAGCGCTACCTGGAGTTTGCCCTCGAGCATCAGCACGCCTACGAGGTTCTGTTCGATGGATTCGCGCAGCCTCCATCCCTCCACGAGCCCTGGCCTTCATTCAATCTTATGCGTCTGCGTCTGGCCGAGCGCCTGGGAGGAGATCCCCGGAAACACACTCGCCTCATGCTTTCGGTTTGGTCGCTGATGCACGGTACCGCGATGCATCTGATCCGCGGAGGTGTCGCCGGACCGCTGCGCACCCAGATGATTCATTCCTGTCTGGATGCGGTCGAAGCCATTGTCGTAGAAGCCGGCCGCACGAAGGGTAAAGCATACTCCGGTCCGAAGTGGCCGACGAGCCTGATCCTCGGAGAAGCCCACCACAGCACCGTGAGTGAGGGAGAAACTGACGGCGGGACTGAATCCGGTGCGAGGCGGGATAGTCGCATGAAACGGAAGTCCGCAGTCCGAGTCAATGGGATCCGCTCTGGCGGACGACCCGGTCGATCGTCCGCGGCTACTGCGCGGTCTGCGCTTTCAGCCGATTAAGCGCCTTTTGCGCTTCTGAAGCCTGCGGGCCGTGTGGCAGAATCTTCAAATAGCTTTCGTATTCGGCGCGGGCATCGTCCCAGATTTGCAGCTTTTCCAGGCATACAGCCAGCCGTATCGTAGCCACTGCGTCGTTGTCTTTGTAGCGCAGGGCCTCGCGGTAGCGGTCTTCGGCCGCGCGGTAGTTCTGCCGTTTGAAATAGAAATCGCCGATCTCGATGTCTTTCGCCGCCTTGTGCGGATCCCAAATATGAAGCTCGGTTATTCCTCCGGCTCCTGAGGTGGCAGCCTCTGCTTCAGCCAGGGCTGCTGAACTTTGCGGATGCACCTTGGCGTCGTCTGTGGGAGGGCTCAAGTCCACTTGCGTATCTTTGCTGGAACTCTCGCCAGCACCCGCGCCCAAATCGCCAGCCTGAACGCTGTCCGAGCGCGGTGGCACCATGCTCGGAGCTCGCTTCGCGGGAGGGTTGGCCGAAGTTGGTTGCGCCGGAGCGGGTTGCGCCGGTGTGTCTTCTGGAAAGGAAAGATCGCGGCTCAAACCCGAAGCGTCCCGATTCTCGGCAGGAGCCGGGGGCGGCGGCGAGGCTGGCGGCGGATTCTGCTGCGCCCGCGCCGCAACGGTCAATCCCAGGAGCAAACACAAATGCAAATATGGCCGACCTGGCATGCCCCTATTTTACCGTTGTCGCCGGACTGTTTGGAAGCAATTCTGTCCGGCCACCGCAGGTAGAAACTCGTGGCAAAAAAAGCAGGCCGCTCAAGGGGGGAGGATCTGAGCGGCCTGGTTGGCAAAGTTCTCCGGGGGAGGAGAAACTGTTTTGGTCGAATTACATCGACGACGGATTATTCTGCCCGGTCGTCGCTGGTGTCGTCGTGGGCTGAGTCGTGTCACCCACCGTGTTGGTCATCAGGCGAACATCCACGCGGCGATTGTCGGCACGGCCTTCTCTGGTCTTGTTCGTCTCAACTGGCTTGTCTTTGCCCAGGCCGATCACGTAAATCTTGTGAGCCGGCACATTGTACTTCGCAGCCAGATACTGGATCACCGAGTTCGCACGGCGCTGGCTCAGGTCGTAGTTGTAATCGGCCGAACCGATCGAGTCCGTGCTGCCTTCAAGCGCGATGATGTAGCCCTTGGTGCTGGCGATGGTACCGGCCAACTGGTCAAGCGCTTCCTTGGCTTTGGGCGTCAGATTGTCTTTGTTAAAGCCAAACTTCACCGACGTTTCCGCCACCGGATGGTAATTGTCCAGGTTCGCGACGGTGTTGGTCAGCATGCCTACGCGGCCGTTAGCGGCGTCAGCCGTTTGCTGCGCCGATGCCGCGGACTGGCCGGCGGCCTGCGCCTTCTGCTCCACATCTGCCGTCTTGGCATTCACAGCCGCAATGCCGGCCTGTGCTCGGGCATCAACGTCCTTGATGTCCTTGCTGTTCTTCGCCGTCATGTCGTCCAGTTCGTTGGTCTTGTTGATCAGCGGCGTGGTCTGCTCTTTCACATAGTTCTTGGTGGTGCAGCCTACCGTGGCAGCCAAGCTGGCTGCGAGGAGAATCGTTAACGAAGTGCGGTTCATATTGGAAAAGCTCCTTAGATTTCTTGTCTCAGCGCGTTCGGGTTCTCCCCGTGCGCGGAATTTGCCCTCTTGCTGGCCCTGGGGACTCTTCAATCCTTACAAGCACGCCTCTACTTTTGCACGGGACGTGCCAGTCCCCCCAATGTGCAGCACTAGCCTTAAGTATATACGTTTTCAACCACTTGCAGTCGAAATCGCGTAGATGCCAAAAAATGGCATTGCCCTTTCGTAACGCAAAGCCAACACAGGGGATGGAAAATTTATATACCGACCTCAAGGGCAAGCTGACCTGTCGCCCAGGGTGTATCGTCCTCCCGTGGTCACATTTTCTCAGCTTCTTGTCACTCCGGGGTGACATTTTTAGTCGTTCCGTGGCGGTCAAGAGTTCTTCCGTCATAGCTGTAAAAGTCGATATCGAATCATCGAATAGAATGGATTCATCTCCACGCAAATGGACCTCCTCGCCAAAATCCGCACCATCCCCACCGAGCCCGGCGTCTATCTCTACAAGAATGCCGAAGGCGAAGTCATCTACGTGGGCAAGGCTAAGAACCTACGCAGCCGCGTGGCCAGCTATTTCCACGAAGGCCGCTGGGAGGACTCAAAAACCGGCACCCTGGTGCGCGAAGCCGCCGACGTCGACTACATCGTAGTCGCCAACAACAAAGAGGCGCTGGCGCTCGAAAACAATCTCATCAAGCAGCGCAAGCCGCGCTTCAATATCCTGCTGCGCGACGACAAGACCTACCCCTACGTGAAGCTCACGCTAGGCGAGCGTTGGCCGCGGGTCTACGTCACCCGCCGTCTGCGCAAGGACGGCAGCGTCTACTACGGTCCCTACTTCCCTGCCAACCTCGCCTACCGCATCGTCGATCTGATTCACCGTAATTTTTTGATTCCCTCATGCAAGGTCGATCTCACGCGCTTTCATCCCCGCCCCTGCCTGCAGTACTACATCAAGCGCTGCCTGGGCCCCTGCGTGAAGGATTTAACCAGCCCGGACGCGTATCAGGAAGCGGTCCGCGACGTGAAGCTGTTCCTCGAGGGACGCCCCACCGACTTGAGCAAGTCGTTACACGAGCGCATGGAGCAAGCAGCCGCGGCCGAAGAATACGAGCGCGCAGCTCGCTATCGAGACCTGATTTCGACCGTTGAGCAGTTGCAGGAGCGCCAGCGCATTGCCGCTGCCGAGGGCGACGACGCCGACGTGTTCGGATATCACTATGAAAACGGAATGCTGGCGGTGAACCTGTTCCACATGCGAGGCGGCCGCGTAGTCGACCGCCGTGAATTTTTCTGGGAAGATCTACCGGAGTTCGCATTCCCTGAAGCTGCCGCTTCCCCGCAGGTTTCCGGACCTCCGTGTCATCCTGAGCGGAGCGAAGGACCTATGCAGTCCGCCGCTCCTTCGGCCGGCAAACATCGCCGGCCTCAGGATGACAGGACAACAAGCACGGATTTTGTTCCAGGTGAGTTCTTCTCCGCACTCCTGAAGCAGCTCTACATCGGCCAGCCCTACGTGCCGCGCAATCTCTACGTGCCAGTAGATTTCGAGGACAGAGAAGAGTTAGAAGACCTGCTTTCCGACCAGGCCTCAGGCGAGAACATCCGCTCGGCACGAGTTCACATCCTCGTCCCACAGCGCGGTGATAAGCGCTCGCTCCTCGATCTCGCCGGCACCAACGCCAAACAATCCTACGATCAGCGTTTTCGCGTGCTCAAGCCCAATGCCAAGGCCATCCAGGAGGAACTCCAGGATGTGCTCAGCCTCCCTGAAGTCCCGAAGCGCATCGAGTGCTTCGATATTTCGCACATTCAAGGTGCGGAGACGGTCGCCTCGATGGTGGTGTGGGAAGACGGCAAGATGAAGAAATCGGATTACCGCAAGTTCATCATCCGCACCGTCGAAGGCGTCGACGATTTCGCGTCCATGCGCGAGGTGGTCACGCGCCGCTACAAACGCCTGCAGCAGGAAGAAAAGCCCATGCCCAGCCTGGTGCTGATCGATGGCGGCCTCGGCCAGCTCCACGCGGCAGCCGAGGCATTGGAGTCGCTCGAAATCATCAATCAGCCGCTCGCGGCCATCGCCAAACGCGAAGAAATTCTCTACGTCTATGGGCAGGAGAAAGATCCGATCGCGCTCGATCATCACTCGCCGGTGCTGCACTTGATTCAACTCATTCGCGACGAAGCCCACCGCTTCGCCGTAACCTTCCATCGCAAACGCCGCCAGATGCGCGACCGCTCCACTGAACTATTGGAGATCCCCGGCGTAGGCGAGAGTACTACTCGTCGTCTTCTCGAACACTTCGGCAGCGTGCAGGCAGTAAGGCAGGCGGACGCGTCAGCGCTGTCGGCGGTTGTGACCCGAGTACAGGCGGAAGCGATCAGCCATCACTTTCGGAAATAGTCGAACCTCGCGAAACCCTGGACAGGACACTTCTATCCCCTACGCACGCGGAAGCTGAGGCAGCGCATCGAAATGCACGTCGCGGGCACACAGGACGAGCGAATGCTGCAGCACGAGGGCCGCGATCCACATATCATTCGTCGGTATGGGAGTGCCTTGCTTCCGCAGTTGCCGGTAAACGGCGCCGTAATGGTGCGTCGTCTGGTCATCGACATAGAGCACACCGACGCCGGACTTCAGCAGAAAGCGACGCAGGACAGCCTCGTTGCGCGGTCCTTGACTGCCCACAGCAAAGCGAGCGCGCAATTCTCCCAGCACGATGAAGGGCAACCAGACTTCATCCGCCAGTTCGACTGTTTCGACAACCGACGCATTGCCCCGGCAAAGGTCGGTATAGCGGTTCGTATCAAGAGCCAGCCTCACTGCCACATCTCTTCGTCGACGGTATCCTGCGCGGCTAATGCGCTATCGAATGCGGGATCTTTGCGCCAGGTGCCTGCGATGTCGGCGAGATCGCGCTGCCGGTCACGTTCGCCAGTAACACCGGCGCCGCGGGCCAGAGCTTCAATCGCCACCTCATTCAGGCTTTTGCCCCGCTCACGCGCGGCCCTGCGAAGGGCGGCGTCCAAACTATCGGGCACCTTGCGGATGGTGTATTGCATGCACTTATTGTAGGCGTTGCAGGCATGAAATGCAAGCAAGTAACCGCCAGTGCACTATTCTTGCTACATTGGTCTGCGAAGCGGAATCTGTCGCTGAAATCCGTGGCCCACGAATCTATACCATCCCAGAACGAATGCGGCACCCTCATTGTGACCGGTGCAAGCCGCGGCATCGGCGCAGCCATAGCCAAACTGGCAGCTGGGCGCGGCTTTCAAGTGGCAGTCAATTTTTCCACTAGCAAGGCCGAAGCCGAAGCAATCGCAGAACAGATTATCGCCGCCGGTGGCCGCGCTTATGCGATTCAAGCAGGCGTGGCTCGTGAAGTAGATGTCGTCCGTCTCTTTGAGACCGCCGAACGCAAGCTGGGGCCGATCAAGGCTCTAGTCAACAACGCCGCGATTACCGGCGGATTTGCGCGCGTCGACTCAGTGAGCGCACAAACCCTCGCGCAGGTCATGGCAGTCAACGTCACGGGAGCAATTTTGTGCGCACGCGAAGCGGTGCGCCGCATGTCAACCCGCCACGGTGGAACCGGCGGAGCGATCGTGAATATTTCCTCCCGCGCAGCCCAGATAGGGTCCGCAGGAGAGTGGGTGCACTACGCCGCGTCCAAGGGCGCGATCGATAGCTTCACCATCGGGCTGGCGCGTGAAGTTGCAACGGAAGGAATCCGCGTAAACGCAGTCGCTCCCGGGCTAATCGACACGGGACTGCATGCCGCGAGCGGCGCGCCCGACCGGCTGAATCGGCTGACGTCCACCATTCCCATGCAAAGACCGGGCACAGCACTCGAGGTAGCCGAAGCAGTGCTTTGGCTGCTCTCCCCTGCCGCTTCTTACACGACCGGAGCTATTCTGGAAGTCGGCGGCGGGCGTTAGCACTTTTCCGAGGACTGACTTCCCGGCTTCTCTGCTTCAGATTCTCCCGCAGGTAGGCTTTGATCTTCTTTGGCAAACGCGAGGTATGCAGAACGTCGCGCAGCAGAGGCGGAGGCAGATTGCGGGCGAACTCCAGTGCGCGGGCCAGCGGAGTGTGCGGACTGCGCAGCAGTGCCAGGCGAATCTCGCGTCGCAGCGACCACTTAGGGTGATGGCACACGGCTTCGACAAAAGCTGCGCCAGCGTTTGGACGCAAGAGTGCCTTCACGACCGCAGCTTCCGTCAACCTGCCGTTCTCCAGGGCTGTGTGCGCGACGCGGGGTTCCTTGTCCAGCAACAATGCCGCCGCAACGGTTTCCGAAGCGCGGCGAGCCAGCGTGAGGCGTTGCCCCATCGTGACTCCGGGAAGACGGACCACGAGTTGTTCCGCGGCGAAATGTTTCAAATCAGCCGCGACCGACGGACGCAGTGCAAAGTGCATCAGATCGGCCGTGTAAAAATGGCGAAGCAGCCGGAGCGCCAGGTGTCGGGGCGTCCGCGGATGAGCGGCGAGGGCGACACATACCTTTCGCGACTTCAACACGGCTGGGTCGCGGCCGAGTTGTTCGAGAGTTTCCGGCGCCAGGTCGCGACGCTCAAGCAGCGCGAGAGCCAGATCCGAGTTCAAAGGAAGAGCAGGGTCAGCGCCAGCAGAAGAACCCGCGGACGCACCCGACCTTGGGCCTTCGGATGATCCAACCTCGGGCAGCGGTTGGTGGTCCTGTTGGATTTCTTCCGAACCCATAAATGGATTGCCGCGTTCACCAGGTGGCTCTCCGGGCCATTTGCAACGCGCCATGGACCGGATCGACCACTTCAGGATTCAATACGACGTCTGGATTCGCCGCGCGCACTTCATTGTAGAAAAGTTCGCGAATCATCGCCGCGTGACGAAAGACCCCGCCAGCCATGGCCATCGGGGCAGCAGAAGCAGAAGTATGTCGCGCAGAAAAAAGCCGGCGCAGAACGATCCCAGCAAGTTGTGCCAGTTCGCGAGAAGCATCCGCGGTAACCCGTCGAGCCACAGCATCCCCAGCTTCCGCCGCAGCTAAGACTGCAGGAAACAGGGCCGCGAAGTCTGGCTCGGCATTGGCCGCGCGCGCTAACTGTGGGAGTGACTCCAGGCTCCACGCTGTCTTCAGTTCGGAGAAAAGCTTAAGGGCTGGCCATGTTGCCTCGCTTTCAGCTCGATCCTCTCCAACCTCATCAGCCGAGCGCAGCACGGCGCGAACCGCCGCAAGGCCGATCCAGTGGGCTGATCCCTCATCGGAAACGCCGAACCCCCAACCTCCAGCGCGAGCAACTTTTCCTTGCGCATCCCGGCCGAAAACAATCGAACCGGTCCCGGCGATCACAATCACGCCGGGCCCCTTGCCAAAGGCCGCCGCCAAGGCGATCTCCATGTCGCCCACTACTTCGACTTCCCCGGGAATAATCTCCGCAACCATCTTGCGCACGGTGCTTGCGATTTCCGAGCGCCCGGCGCCTGCAGCGCCGATGCATGCTCGGAGCACTTGTTGAGGATTAATTTTTGCAGCGAGGCACGCCTCACGTATGGCTTGTTGCAGAGTTTGACGGGCACCGGCCTCGCCCACGCGCGTGATGTTGCTGCCACCGGCTGTAACCGTAGCGAGAAGTGAAGATTCGTCACCCACAACGCACGTTGTCTTGCTTCCACCGCCGTCAATGCCGAGATAGTAGGCCACGCGTTAGTTCTATCACAGGGAAAGTTGAGTCCTCTCAAGTTCGCTGCCGGAAACTTCTGAAGCCTCTCTCCAGCCATGTCTACAAAGACTCACTCGCGCAGCGGGCGGATTGACGCCATAATTCAAAGGCGAAACTTTGTAGCGACCACCGTCCTGCGGCAGAACGAATGGGTCTCGACAAACTCGATCTCGCGATCATCGCGCTGTATTTGATAGGAATCACCCTGTTCGGGCTGCGCTTCCGCAAACGCCACCGCTCGCTGCGCGATTACTTTCTCGCAGGACGAGACATTCCCTGGTGGGCAATCGCACTCTCCATCGTCGCCGCCGAAACCAGCACGCTCACCATCATCAGCATTCCCGGACTTGCCTATGACACGAACCTCACCTTCCTGCAGGTAGTTATGGGATACCTCGTAGGACGCGTGGTGATCAGCGTCGTGCTGCTGCCACAATATTTTCGCGGCGATCTTTACACTGCCTACGAGCTGATCGAACGGCGCTTCGGGCGCGGGTTGCGCTCGGTCACAGCCGGACTCTTTCTGTTGACGCGAGCGGCCGCGGAAGGCGTGCGTGTCTATGCCGTGTCGATCGTGGTCTCGATTGCGCTCGGCACAGGCGAGGTAGCCTCGATCGCCATCATTACTGCATTGACGCTTATCTATACATTCGAAGGCGGATTGGCCGCGGTGATCTGGACCGACGTAGTACAGACCGCGATCTACGTTGGCGGAACCCTGGTTGGATTGGTGACGATCCTGCATCTCGTGCCTGGAGGATGGACGGCGATTCATGCCGCGGCTGCAAGTGCGGGCAAACTGCAGGTGTTCGACTTCCGGCCCAACTTCTGGTTGCCTTACACATTCTGGGCGGGTGTGATCGGCGGAACCTTCTTCATCACGGCCAGTCACGGCACCGATCAACTCATCGTCCAGCGCCTGCTCGCGGCACGCGGGCAGAAGCAGTCCACCGTAGCGCTGCTTTCGAGCGGGGTGGCAATCTTGTTCCAGTTTGCTCTCTTTTTGACTGTGGGCGTAATGCTGTGGGCGTTCTATCGCGTGCCCTCGGCAAACTTTGGAAAGCCGGATCGAATCTATCCCACGTTCATCGTCAGCCAAATGCCGCACGGAATCTCTGGCCTGCTGATTGCCGCGATACTCGCGGCAGCCATGTCGAATCTGAGCGCGGCGCTGAATTCTCTTTCGTCGAGTACGATCATGGACTTTCTCCTGCGCTTCCGCCCAAAGACTGATGAGCGGGCGCGCATGAAGCTTTCCCGGTTGGCGACTTTCTTTTGGGCGATGGTGCTTTTCGGGTTGGCAGTGCTGGCTTTGCAAAAAGTGGGACGCGTGGTTGAGGTCGGTTTGCAGATTGCTTCCGTAGCGTATGGCGCTCTGCTGGGAGTTTTCCTGCTCGGAGTTCTGACGCAGAAAGCCAACCAGCGTGGCGCGATGGTCGGAATGCTCTTCGGCTTTAGCACCGAACTGTATTTGTGGCGAGCGCATGTTCCATGGACCTGGTGGGTGATGATTGGGACGACCGTGACGTTCGTCGTTGGATACATGGCAAGCCTGTTTCAACCAGAGCGTCCGAAGACAACCGACGTCCCTGACGTATACTGACAGCCTTCCATCATGCCGGAACTGACCCAGCAAACCAGTGCGCGTCCGGAGTTGGCCCGTGACCTGGGCGTCAGTCATGCGTCTGCGGTCGTCGTCGGCACAATTATCGGCAGTGGGATCTTTCTGGTTCCTACCGAGATGATGCAGGCCGTCGGTTCTGCGAAGCTGGTGTATCTGGCGTGGCTGGTCGGTGGAATCCTCTCTTTTTTTGGCGCGCTTACCTATGCCGAACTTGGCGCCATGAAGCCGCAGGCTGGCGGAGAATATGTTTATGTCCGCGACGCCTACGGTCCGCTGGGCGGCTTTCTTTATGCCTGGACCTGGTTCGTCATCGCCAAACCTGCGTCCGTGGCCACGATCGCGATCGGACTGATTCGTATTCTCGGAACGTTCTCGATCTTTTCATTTTTTCCCACGAACGTTATCTCGGTTCCTTTCGCTGTTACCTGGGGGCAGCTTGTGGCAATCGCTGCGGCGGTTCTCATTTCTCTTCTCAACTACTTTGGAGTCAAGAAGGCTGGCGAATTCCAACTTGTGTTCACCGTGCTGAAGGTGGCGATCATTCTTGGCATCGTGGTGGTCTGTTTCAGCGGAGCGGGCGACGCTACTGGGCGCGGCTGGAGCAACTTTGCCACCACCTTCACTGGCGCCAAGGGTGGAGTCGCCGGCTTTATGGCGGCGCTGGTGGCGGCGCTGTGGGCGTATGACGGATGGAATGATTTGAACATGGTTGCTGGCGAAGTAAAGAATCCCTCGCGCAGTATTCCAATTGCGTTGATTGCTGGTGTGGCTACGGTCGGGCTGCTGTATGTGCTGGTGAATGCCGGCGTGCAATACGTGTTGCCGGCGAGCGCGATTGCGGCCTCGCCGCGGCCTGCTTCCGACGCGGTGGCGCTGGTGATGGGGCGGATGGGCGCGAGCATTGTGTCTGCGGGCATGGCGATCTCGATGCTGGTCACGTTGAACGGCACGATTATGAGTGGTGCGCGCGTGCCTTTTGCCGTGGCTCGCGATGGATATTTTTTCTCAGCCCTCGCTGACGTGCACCCGCGCTTTCACACGCCGTCGGTGGCCATCGCGTTCCAAGCCGTGCTGTCGATCATTCTTCTGCTGCTGGGAGGAAACTTCCGGCAGCTTTTTTCTCTCGCCATCTTCGCGGAGTGGCTCTTCTATATGATCGCGGGCAGTACCATCTTCGTATTCCGCTGGCGCGATCCGCAAGCTGCGCGGCCTTATCGCGTGTTTGGCTATCCTGTCGTCCCAGCCCTGTTCATTCTTGTGGCTGCCGTGCTGCTCTGCTACACCTTCCGCGGAGACTGGCCGAATTCTTTTTATGGATTGCTGGTAATTCTGGCCGGCATTCCGGTGTTCGCGTGGTTCCGGCGGCGCAGGGTTACTGTTTGATTACAGGGTACCCCCCTCCCCCCTCCCTCTTTGGAATCATCGGGTTAAGCATGTTTTGGCCCGCAAAATCCGTCGAACAAAGGACTTAGAGGTCAAAATCCAGAGAGCAAAGGACTTAGGAGCTGATTTCCTGGTCGGTGCCTCCGTTTTGCTTGCGCTGATCGTGCTGCCTTGCTGGGACAATTCTGAAACGGAGTGAGGGTTCGGCGCAAGGGCAGATGTCACAGCGGAGCTGTGGAAATTATTGTGAGCAGATCGGTTCGTTCGCCGGGGGTGAACGTCGAAATCCTTCGGCTACAGGCTGCATCGCGTCCCACCTTTGCAAAAGAAGCAAAGGTGGGGCAGCCTCTAGTCGTGATAGTGCCAGCAGCAGGAAATCAAAGATGGGCCAGCCCCCTTCATTGTGTGCTGTTTGGGACAGATTTTTGAAATTGCCATGTGCGACACTACCGTGAGGGCATCTGGCATGACCATCACGAGCGTAGCGGATATTTTGGAGCGAGAACTGGCGCCTACGATCGAAGAATGGCTGAGGCGGGTGAATCTCGTTCCAGAACTGACCAAAGTTCCGCTAACCGATGCGCAGCGCACGGAGCATCTGCCCAAGCTATTCTTCGATCTGATTTCCCGCCTGCGCCTGGCGGAGGATGTCCCTCCATCCATCTCTGCTGCGGCGGCCTCGCACGGACAAGCACGGCGTGCGCAGGGCTATTGTGCCGATATGCTCGTTGAGGAGTCGCGGGTGCTCCAGGTCGCCACGTTCCTCACATTAAATCTCCATCAGAACGAACTCGACCAGAACCAACTGCTCTTAGATGTAGCAGTCATCGCGGACGAGGTGGATTCGCAGCTCATGGAAACCGTGCGCAGCTTGACGGAATCGAAACTAGCCGTGGTCACAGCCTAAGTAGCGCGTTGCTGGAATTTGTCTTTAGCAATCACACGGCGGTCACGGTGCGGATCGGTGCGCGGTTGCCCGGAAGTTAGCTCACATTTCTCTCCTGGAGCGGCTCCGCATGTCGGACATCGAACAGTAAGCGCTTGTTTTGGGCTGAGGGTTTCCTTCATCGAGAAACATACTGGCCCCAAGACTCGCGGTCCGACTGGTCAATTTTGACCACAAGCCTAGCAACCCGAGCCCTTCATTTTGCCTAGTATATTATTGCCGTTAAGCATGTTTTGGCCCGTAAAACCCTTCGAACAAAGGACTTAGAGGCCAAAATCTAAGGAGTTAGGAGCTGATTTAGTGGTCGGTGGCTCCGTTTTGCTGGCGCTGGGTGTACTTCCTCTGCTGCGCAATTCTGGAACGAAGTCAGGATTGTGCGCAAGGTCAGATGTCACGGTGGGGTTGTGGAAATCATTGTGAGCAGATCGCGATTCGTTCCTCCGGAGTGAACGTCAAAGTCCTTTGGCGACAGGCTGCATCGCTTCCCACCTTTGCAAAAGAAGCAAGCAAAGGTGGGGCAGCCTCAGTCGTGATAGTGCCGGCAGTCGGGAAATCAAAGATGGGCCAGCCCCCCCTTTGGGACGATCAGCAAGCGGCCGGTTCGTCGTGAGCTGGACAAACTACAGAGGTCCCTTCGACTTCGCTCAGGGCAGGCTCTTCGCGTGGTAGTGCGGGCAGCGCAGGAGCACGCGGGGCTCAGGATGACAAATCTTGAGGGCAATCTGGCGCGAACGGGGCGTACTCCAATTTCCAGGACAACGAATTAGAGACGGTCCCGTCTATCCTCGAAACCTCAGCGGCTGAAGCCGGTTCTTCAAAGGGATCGTTGGCACGAGTGAACTCGTGCCCTTCCCGATCTCCAGACTTACGGCACGAGTGGAACTCGCATCGCCTCCCACCCCGTCGACAGGCTCAGGGCAGGCTCTTGCAAAGAACTCAAGGATGGCACCCACAGTGGGAACGGTGCACGCAAAGATCATTAGAGGCGGGCCACCCGTCCCACATTTCCTCGGTTCGTCGTGATGCAGACAAACTACAGAGGTCCCTTCGACTTCGCCCAGGGCAGGCTCTTCGCGTGGTGGTGCGGGCGGCGCGGGAGCACGCGGGGCTCAGGATGACAAATCTGAAGGACAATCTGGGGACGGACGGGACGTTTCCCCGTTTTCTGGACAAGGAACTGGGAACGGTCCCGCCTGTCCCCGGTTTTCCAAAGGTGTTATCCTCCGCGCATTGCGAGACCGGGGTGCTTCGGTCTAACAAGGGAGATCTCCAGTGAAACAGAACGTTACGTTAACCATCGCGTCTCTCCTCTCGATCCTCTTTATGACGGTTCACATGGCGGACGACATCGTCCGGGGAATGGAGCCAGGAACGCTTTTTGACCTGATTCCGCTGCCCATTCTTGCCGTCCAGCTGTACGGAACGCTGGTGCTGGCCGGAAAGCGATCTGGGTACGTCATCATCCTCCTCGGGTCGCTGCTTTTATTGGTCGTCCCCGTGGTCCACATGAAGGGGGCGGGAGTTGGCGGAGCGATCGCGAGGTCCCACGGAGCTTTCTTTTTTATCTGGACTCTCTTCGCGCTCGGCGTGACCGCTCTCTTCTCTGTCATTCTCTCGGCGCGCGGTCTGTGGGATTTGCCATGGCGGAGTACCGCGCAGGGCAAACCTGCGTGAGGCTCTGATTTGTGCGCCGGGGATTTGCCAGGGGTCCTATTCGCGATTGTGGCGTACAACGGGCAGCTCGAAAGTGTTAATTCGGGAATCTCAACTTTCCCCGGTTCGTCATCATGTAAACAAAGTGCAGAGGTCCCTTCGACTTCGCTCAGGGCAGGCTCTTCGCGTGGTAGTGCGGGCAGCGAATGAGCACGCGGGGCTCAGGATGAAAAATCTTGGAGGCGATCCGGGAACGGACCGGACGTTTTCCGATTTTCTGGATAGGGAATTGGGAAAGGTCCCGATTGCCCCCGAAACCTCAGCGGCTAAAGCCGGTTCTTCAAAGGGATCGTTAGTCGGCACGAGTGAACTCGTGCCCTTCCCGATCTCCAGACCTGCGGCATGAGTGGAACTCGCGGCCTTTGCGGTTGCGTTCTGGTTTGTCTGGTTTTTCTTCTGGTTTCGCAGGCGGTGTCGGGCGCGGCTGGGGTTATAGCCCGGCATCAGGCCTGCGGCTAGCCTGCTGCGCTGGCCCACTTTGGCAAGAGTCCCATAGCCACTCCAGGTGGTTACCTTAGGTCAAGAGCCGTGGACACGTTTACCCCCTGTCCCTTTTCTCCTATCTTTAAACCTCCAGTCCCGGTCGCTCCCTCGGCTTGGGTCCCCTTGGAGTTATTACATGGCTACGTATCAAAGCAGTTTCAAGCTCGGCATTCTCCCGGAGCGCAAGATCGACAGGCGTGCGCTGGTCGCCAGCTATACGTTCATGGTGGTCATGCTATTGCTCCTGATTAATATTGGACTTTTGTTTCCGGACAGGATTTCGCTGAAGCAGTACCGGGTTACAGAATTGATTCCGCTTCCCAGCTTGAGGCCGGAGCCGGAACCGATCAAAGTGGCGAAGCCGCTGGTCAAGCCGAAGCTGCTTCCGGCGGCGCCGGTTTTCGAACAGCCCAAGCTGGTCGTGCCTCGTGAAGTTCGTCGCATCCTTGCTCCCGAGCCGGTGGAAGCACCGAAGGTAGTGGTGAACACGTTCGCTGCTCCGCAGCTGAAGATGGCCGCGGCAGGCGGGGCGCGTCCTCAGCTTCTGCATACGGGCGACTTCGCCGGCAGCTCGGTGGCTCCAACCGTGAATGTAGCTGTTCAAAAGGTGCAGACCGGAGGCTTCGGCGACGACAACGGTTTAAAGGGAACGGGCAAGCCAAACGCCAAGCTGTATGCGGCGCAGGCAGGTTCGTTTGACATGCCGGCCGGTCCGGGACAAGGCAACGGATCAGGCGGCGCAAAAGGTATTAAAGGAACTGTAGCCAGCGCCGATTTCGGTAGCGGCATCGCGAACGGAGGCAAGGGCGACGGCCGCAGCAACGGGGCCGGGGTTTCGACCGGAGGGTTCGGTTCGGAGCAGGTGGTTCACGGCGGACCGAAGATCGCACAGGCCGGGTCCGGACCGGCAACCACGCCGGTGGAAATCATCTTCAAGCCGCAGCCGGTTTACACCGACGAAGCTCGCAGCCTGAAGCTTGAGGGAGAAGTTCTGCTGGAAGTGATGTTCGGGGCGAACGGGTCTCTGCATGTAAATCGGGTGGTTCGGGGCCTGGGTCACGGCCTGGATGAGGCCGCGATTGCGGCGGCGAATAAGATGCGCTTCAAGCCGGCGCTGCGCATGGGCCAGCCGGTGGATTCGACAGCGATCGTGCACGTGCTTTTCCAGATTGCGTACTAACAGTGCTGCGCTTAGGCAGATTTTAAGTTAGAAGATTCGTCTCGTGGCCATCAATGTGCGAGAAGAATCCAGGAAACAGGAAATCATTCACGGAAATAATCGATTCAAAGAGAACATTAGTTCAGAAGAAACCGGTTCAGAAGAAACCTTGGAGAGAAGAGTTATGAGTACTTGGAAATGGATGTTCACAGCCGCACTGCTGGTCTCGGTGAGCGCAGCCGCGCAGCAACCGTCGGAGTCTCAACCCTCGGCGCAACCCAACGCTGCCACAGTCACGGCGGCGCCTGCGTCCTCTGATGCAACGCCAGCGTCGTCGCAGACGGCTGACGGACAACCGGCTTCGGCGGCACAGCCGCAAGGGTCGCAGTCTGGAAGCGCTCCGGCGCCGACTCCGTCGACCCTGCCTGCACCCACTACTATGGATCAGGTTGTGGATCGGTTCATCGAGCGTGAACACGATCTCATGAAGGCGCTCTCCAACCGCACTCCCGTGGTTGAAACCTATCTGCAGGACCTGACTGCCGATCCTCAGCTCGGCCCCGTGCCCAGCGGCGACCACTATTTTCTCGGCCGCATGGATATGGGCGTGTCGGTCGATCGCAAGGACTATCTGAAAGACCAGGATAAGGGCGTCGGCATGCAGGGCATGGAGACGCGCCTGCTGGGCGGCTTCCACAAGCTCTATAAGGTCCAGTACGAGCCCACTGGCTTTTCCTGGATGGTCTACGCCGACCGCACCGAGTTTGACCGCTCGCACTACGAGTTTCATTACATCCGGCGCGAATTTCTCGGCGATATCCGTTGCCTCGTGTTTGACGTCACCCCCAAGAAGAACGTCAAGGGCTCGAACAAGGGAGGGCGCTTCCTCGGCCGCATCTGGGTCGAAGATCAGGACTTCAACATCGTCCGGCTCAACGGAACTTATGCTCCGGCTCCGCGGAATTCCTACTTCTTCCACATGGATAGCTGGCGCCTGAACCTGATTCCGGGTTACTGGGTTCCCGCTTACATCTACAGCGAAGAAGGAGACTTCAGCGCTGGGGTGAAGAACAAGCTGGCCTTCAAGGCGCAGACCCGCATCTGGGGATACGACCTGAAGAAAGGCGACAAGGACGACGAACTCACGCAGATTCGTGTGGACAGCGTGAAAGATGAAACCGCTACTACGCAGGACGCGTCTCCGCTGCAGGCTGAGCGGGAATGGCAGCAGCAGGCTGAGGACAACGTCATTGAGCGCCTGACCCGCGCCGGCTTGCTCGCCCCCGAAGGCGATGTCGACCACATTCTTCAGACCGTGGTCAACAACCTGGAAGTCACCAATAACATCGACTTGCCGCGTCCGGTACGCACGCGCGTGCTGCTCACGGCGCCGCTCGAAACCTTCAGCGTCGGCAACACCATCGTCATCAGCCGCGGACTCATCGACGTGCTTCCTGACGAGGCCAGCCTCGCCGCGGTGCTCTCGCATGAACTGGCGCACATCGTGCTCGGCCACAATCTCGGCAGCAAGTATGCGTTCAACGACCGCATGCTGTTCTCCGACGAAGGCACCTACGACAACCTGGGCTTCAAGCACATTCCGGAAGAAGAAACCGCAGCCGACAAGAAGGCGATCGAGTTGCTCAATAACTCCCCATACGCCCAAAAGCTCGACAACGTTGGCTTGTTCCTGAAAGCGCTGCAAGCCCGGGCGCCTCAGCTGAGCGCTCTTCTGACCACGCACCTCGGCAATTCGCTCGAGGAGAACGGGACCATCACACGCCTCTCAGCTCTGGACACCAAGGGTCCGGCGCTGGACAACAACAAACTCGATCAGGTTGCCGCTCTCCCGCTGGGTGGGCGCGTCAAGATCAATCCCTGGGACGACAGGGCGGAAATGGTGAAGACGGCTCCGGTCGCCATCACCTCGGCGCGTGACAAGATGCCGTTTGAAGTCACGCCTTTCTATCCGCGGTTGGCCCGCTACGGCTCCTCGACGAATCCGAGCGCCACACCGGCTACCGCTGCCGCCAACTCAAACTCGGGCAACTAACAAGCTCCGCAAGTTGCAATAAGACGAGGGCCGGGATCCGGAATCACCTTCCGGGATACCCGGCCTTCGTTTTTGGCAGTACCCAGTACCTAGTACCCGGTACCCAGTATCTGAAGGGGGGCGACTGGGTACTAGGTACTGGGTCTTACTGCTTCTTGTCTTTCCCCGGCAGCCCAGCGGGATTCTCATGCGTGCGTTCGCGGAACCTTCCTCGCATCCCCGCCGCCAGTGTCACGCTGGACTCGCCGAACTTGTCGCGCAAGCGATCAGCAGCGGCCAGCGCATCTTTCCAGCGCTGCTGCCGCCCGCCTTCAAGTAGGTTGATCTGTTCCGCCTGCGCTTCGAATGACGACGCCTGGACTCCGAGCAGACGGACTTCCCTGCCCGGCTTCCAGTTCTTGCGAAACAGCGCGCGCGCCTGCTCAAAGATTTCGCCGTCAAGCTGCGTAGGAGCCGGCAAGGTGTGAGCGCGGGTGATCGTGGTGAAGTCTTTGTAGCGCAGTTTGAGTTGAATGGTGCGCGCATGCAGGTTCGCCTCCCGCAAGCGCCGCCCTACCATCTCGGAGAGCCGCATCAGCGTCGCGCTCAGCTGGCTTACGTCCGCGGTGTCTTCGTTGAAAGTGTGTTCGTGGCTGATCGATTTTGCCTCGGTATCGGCGCCGACTTCGCTGTCGAACCATCCCCCGGCATCTTCCCCGCGCGATTTCCCGGCCAGCGCCAACCCCCACTTGCCGAAACGTTCTTCGAGTTCTGCTTCTTCGAGCCGCGCCAGATCTCCGACTTTCTTGACGCCCAACTTGTGCAGATGGCTCTCCATCACTTTGCCAACGCCGGGAATCTCCCGCACATCCAGAGGCGCGAGGAATTTCGATTCTTCTCCCGCGACGATCCACAACACGCCGTTGGGCTTGGCCTGCGCAGACGAAACCTTCGCAATCAGACGCGACGATCCGATGCCGATCGAGCAATTCAGCTGCGTCTCTTCTTTCATCCGCTGATGCAGTTTGTGCGCAGCTTTCAGCGGCGGACCATGCAGCCGCGCCGTGCCCGTCATGTCGAGGTAAGCTTCGTCGATCGAGGCCATCTCCACCTGCGGAGAGAAGCTCGTGAGCACCTTGTAGACTTTCTCCGAACATTCGCGGTAGCGCTCGGGATGCCCATCGACAAAGATGGCATGCGGACAAAGCTTCGCCGCGGTTCGCAGCGGCAGCGCCGAATGCACTCCAAACTTCCGCGCTTCATAGGATGCCGCCGAAACCACACCACGCTCGTTGCGCTGTCCACCAACGACGACAGCTTTACCTTTCAGCGAGGGATCGTAGAGTTCTTCCACCGAGACGAAGAACGCGTCCATATCGACGTGGAAGATCGTTCGGGCGAGAGCGGGCTGGTGGGAAGCCGCCATGCTCGAAGAATTCTAACAGCTGGTCTTTCCCTGGTCTTGCACTGGTTCGGCCAGAGCAATCAGATGTGCGCACACCCGGAACCACTGTTAGAATCCGCCTGATGTCCGGACGCGCTATCAGGATTACAGCTCGCATCGCGTTTCTTCTTTGCGGGCTGATTTCGCTCTTCACAGCCTTTCCTTACGTGATGTATCAGGGCCAAGACCTGCCGGTCCAGAGCGAATGGGTCCCGTTTGCGGTTGCCCTGGGACTGGTCGGCATTTTCAGCGTGACGCTTGCGGTGCTGCCCCGCTCGTGGATCGCGAAAGCCTGCAAGACAGACCGGGACGACGAACGCTTGTTTTCCGTGCCCCTCAGACTGCTCGGCAGCTTCGCGACAATTTTCTATGTCGTGGCGCTCGGCACCTATTTCGCTCCGCACCGATGGAATCTCAATCCCCAACTGATGCTTTCCCTGTGTCCCATGTATTTCGTGAAGATGCTGATCGATCCCTCGCCCGTGGTCATCTTTTTCCTGATTGCTCCCATGAACGCGGGCGCGTACGGCGCACTCGGGACCGCATTGGGATATGCCCTATTGGCGTTGCGCGGGCGGCCTTGAGGGTGTTGTCCTCGTCAAGCTTGGCAATCAGAACGAAAGGTTGTCATCCCGAGCGAAGCGAGGGATCCTGGTTCTTGCTTGCGTCGCCGCAACCTGCTGGCACGAGCAGAAACCAGGATCCCTCGCTTCGCTCGGGACGACAACCTTTTCGCTCGGGACGACAAGGCCTCGGGGATTTTTCTAAACCAGCACCTTCTCCTGCACCGGCGCCGTGCTCCGCATCTGCTTCACCCGCTCATAAATCTTCCCGTACTCCCGCGCCGAAGCGTTCCAGGAAAAATCCTTGTTCATCCCGTTGCGCATCAGCACCTGCCACGAAGTCTGGTCGCGATAAGCCTGCAATGCATGCTTGATGGTGAGCAGCAGAGACTCGCCGTTATATTCCGTGAACTTGAACCCTGTGCCTTTGCCCGAGCGCGCGTCCCAAGGCTCGATGGTATCGTCGAGGCCGCCGGTAGCCCGCACGATCGGCACCGTACCATACTTCAAGCTATAGATCTGGTTCAGCCCGCAAGGTTCATATTTTGAAGGCATTAAGAACATGTCAGACCCGGCTTCAATCTTGTGCGCGATGGCATTGTCGTATGCCACCTTCACCGCAATCTTGTTGGGGAACTGCTTGTTGAGCCGGACAAACATCTCTTCATACTGCTTGTCGCCGGCACCGAGTGCCACGACAATCATCTCTTCGCGCGCCAGCCGGTCCATGATCTGCGCGATTAGGTCAAAGCCCTTCTGCGCGGCGAAGCGGGACACGATGCCGATTACGGGAATCTTGGGATCGGCGTTCTTCACCCCGAACGCAGTCAACAGATCCTGCTTGCATTGCGCTTTGCCGGAAAGATCCTGCGGCGAATATTTCGCCGCGATGAACTTATCCGCCTGCGGACTCCACTCGTCATAGTCCACACCATTCAAAATGCCCGTGACCGTAGCCGCGCGGTCGCGCAGCACGCCCTCCAGCCCAAAGCCATATTCGGCAGTCTGAATCTCCTGGCTGTATTTCCGGCTCACGGTTGTGACGAAATCCGAAAAGGTGAGCGCGCCTTTCAGAAAGTTCACCTGCCCAAAGAATTCCATCTTCGACATGGTGAACAGGTCCCAGGGCAGCATGAGGAGCGGCAGCGTCTCCGGCGGGAAAAGACCCTGATAGCCAATATTGTGGATGGTAAACACGGTGCCTACGTCGCGGAACGCCGGATCTTCTGCATACACCGTGCGCAGCAGCACCGGCACCAGCGCCGACTGCCAGTCGTGGCAATGAAAAATCTGCGGCACGCCCAGGATTTTCGTCGCCTCGAGCACAGCGCGAGAGAACAGCGCGAAGCGCTCGGCGTTATCTGGAAAGTCTCCCGCGGGCGTACCGTAAAGCGCATCGCGATCGAAGTATTCCGGACAGTCGACGAAATAAAATTTGACGCCAGACTGACTTCCACCGGTCACCACCGAGGCGAAGCGATACTTGTCATCGAAAGGGATGGTAATGCTGCGCACCACGGTCGCCGGGTCGGCAAGCTTGGTCTGCCGGTATCGAGGCAAATAGACGCTGACCTGATGCCCCAGCGCCGCCAGCGCGCGCGGCAATGCTCCCACCACGTCGGCCAATCCGCCGGTTTTTGAAAACGGCACGCCTTCCGATGC
This sequence comes from uncultured Acidobacteriaceae bacterium, assembly GCA_963800575.1. Taxonomy (GTDB): domain Bacteria; phylum Acidobacteriota; class Terriglobia; order Terriglobales; family Acidobacteriaceae; genus Sulfotelmatobacter. The sequence goes on along the minus strand of CAWDBN010000011.1, from coordinate 525,205 downwards.
CACAAACGCAATATGCATGGAACCCCTCCCGGGAAACCCGCTTTTCGCGGGGGCACGCTATGATGGAATATGTTGCGGGACAGGTTCAGTCTATATGTCCGGGGAAAAGAGGGTCAACGTGCCGAAGGTCGTGTCCACGCGCCGTCCTCAACATAAGCCCAAGTTGGGACAACATTTCCTCGTCAGCGACAGCTTTGCTCAACAGCTCGTCGACGCTCTCGGCGGCGTATCACAGAACACCGTGCTCGAAATCGGTCCCGGACGCGGCGTTCTCACGTCCCTGCTGGCCAAGCGAGCCCGCCGCCTGATTGCGGTTGAGCTTGACCGCGTGCTGGCCGCACAACTTCGCCTCCGCTTCGGCATGTTTTCGAGCGTCGAAGTCATCGAAGCCGACTTTCTCTCCATCGATTTCGATTCCCTGTTCGGTCCAAAGCCCGGGCTGCGCCGTCCCGGAATCGAATTCCGCCCCGAGCCGGCGAAGGTCATCGGCAATCTCCCCTACTACATCACTTCTGAAATCCTGCTGCGCCTGTTCGATTATTCCAAATACTTTGAAACAATCGTGATTCTCGTCCAGCGCGAAGTCGCAGATCGCATTGCCGCCGCGCCCGGCAGCCGCGATTATGGTCTGCTCTCGGCCACCGCGCAGCTCTATGCCCGGGTCGAAAAGCTCTTCACCCTGCCGCCCGGAGCATTTTCGCCGCCGCCCAAAGTGCATTCCACGGCGCTGCGCCTGACTATCGCGCCGCGACAAAAAGAACTGGGCCTCGACGGGGACGGAGAAGTCAAAGCTGGCTCTACGACGGACGGCTTCATCGACTTCCTCAAGCTTTCCTTCGGACAAAAGCGCAAGACGCTATGGAACAACCTCAAGGCGAGCTATCCCGAGCCTCGTCTGCGTGCTGCCTTGGCCCAGGCCCGAGTGAAACCCGCCGCCCGCGCCGAGACTCTGACTCTGGAAGAAAGCGCTGCCCTGTTTCGTGCCTTGCGCGACAACCAGAACGGCTCGTAGCATTATTTCAACAACATTGTTTCGACAATGGGAGAGCCTATGACCACCGCAACTGTTCGCCATCCCGCAGTTGCAGGGCGCTTCTATCCCAACGATCCAGATGATCTGCGCGAGGAAGTCCGCACCTATCTATCCCAGACTTCGGCCCGGACTCCGGAGCGAAAACCAGCTCGTGCTGTGGCCTGCATGGTTCCGCACGCAGGCTATATGTATTCCGGCCACGTGGCCGGAGCTGTCTTCGCAGGGCTAGAGATCCCGAACCTCTGCCTGGTGCTATGTCCCAACCACACTGGCGTGGGCCGTGCCCTGGCAATCATGAGCGAGGGCGCATGGGAGACGCCACTCGGTACGGTCGCCATCGACAACTCATTCGCCTCCGCTCTAAAACAGCGTTGCCCGCTTCTGCAGGAAGATTCATCGGCCCACCGCAACGAGCACGCCGTTGAAGTCGAGTTGCCCTTCCTGCAAGCGTGCCAACCCCAGCTCAAGTTCGTCCCCATCGCGCTCGGCACTCATCAGTTCGAGGCGCTCGAACAACTAGGCGAAGCCATTGCGGATGTCATTGCGGCGCAGAACAATCCGGTCCTGATCGTAGCCTCGAGCGATATGAATCATTACGAATCTGACGCCATCACGCGTGTGAAGGACCACAAGGCGATTGAACCCATTCTCGCCGTGAACGCCCGAGCGCTGTACGATACAGTCACGCAAGAAAACATCAGCATGTGCGGGCTCGGTCCAGCCGTGGCTATGCTGACCGCCGCCAGAAAGCTGGGCGCGACCTCGGCTGAGCTGGTGAAATACGCAACCTCGGGCGACATTTCCGGCGACCGCGACCGAGTCGTGGGCTATGCCGGCGTGGTGGTTTCTTAGCAGCCATGAGTAGACAACATTTCGACGATTGCTGATCGATCCGATAAATCGATTGATCCTGTAAATTGACCCCATGCTTCTTTGCGAGCACGCTCTGGCCCTGTTCTTATTCGTTGGCGTTCCGATCTGGGATGCGCTCGAAACCCGGGCGTTGAAGGCCAGCACAAATCCCCGCAGGAAAATCTTGTCGTATCAGAGAATCTTGCTCATCCTGTGGACCGGCGCCATCGTCGCCTGGATCGCTTTGCGGTCGAGCGTTTTCTTCACCTGGCCGGCTGTCCGGGAAACCACTCAGCAAAAGATCGGATCGTCTTTTGCCTGGGGCTTCGCCGCCGCGTTTGCCGTTGGCTCCCTGCTGCAAGTGGTTCTCGTCCGTCGCAGCGCAATCGCCCGTGAGAAGATCTTGCGAGCCTTTCAGCGCCTGGCTTTCATTCTTCCTGCGACTCAAGAAGAGCGCGCATGGTTCGCCCTGGTTTCGGTCACGGCAGGCATCTGTGAAGAGGTTTTATATCGCGGATTTCTGATCCGATATCTTTCCGACGGGCCCTGGCACGCCGGCCTTTGGATCGCACTAGCGATTGCCAGCGTTTCCTTCGGGCTGGGCCATGGATACCAGGGATTATCCGGGATCATCGGCACAGGCCTGCTGGGAGCGGTTATGGCGGTAATTTTTTTCGCTACCGGAAGCTTGTGGCTGCCCATGGCACTGCACGCGATCATCGACCTGAGGCTGCTTCTGCTGCTTCGTCCCGGAGACCTGGCTTCATGAACGAGCCCTTTGCGCATCGCACCCTTCAGGCTTATCGCTAGCGGCTACAGCCTAAGCTGTAGTACCACCGGCTTATTGAATCATTTGCCCAACCAAACCAGCAGGAGGTAGCATCAACAGATGCGAATGCGGCCTTCCTGGGTTCTGGCTTCTGGACTATTGCTTGTGGGAGCATCTTTCAGTTGGGCACAGGGCCAATCTCATTCCATGGTCGTAAAGGCCGTAAAGCATGCGGTTGCGCCTCCGCTCAGCCAGATGGAGTCCATTCCCGCGCCGCCAGCGGAGAGCAGTTCGCTGGACGACGACGACAGGTTGCTGATTCACGGGCCGCGCGGCACCAGCCCCGCCCCGGATTCGGTGCTGCAAGGACCGAACCAAGCGACTCCCAGCGCCGCCACTCTCTCCACAAATTCGGGACTGAACATTCTCGGCGTCGGCAACGGTTTTCCTGGTTACAGCACTCAAGCGATTGTTCCCGACTCCAACGTCGCCGTGGGAACAACGCAGGTTGTCCAGTTTGTGAACCGGTCTTATGCGGTGTTCGACAAATCCACGGGCAGGGCGACTCTTGGCCCAATCACAGGGGCGACGTTGTGGCAAGCGATCGGGGCGCCTTGTTACGTTAACGCAACAACAACTTACTCTGACGAAATCGTCCAGTTCGACAAGCTGGCCAACGTCTGGGTGATGATGATGCCGGCATGGACTAGCCCCAATTCACTGTGTATTGCGGTTTCAACCACAGCAGACGCGGCGAATACGACTTGGAATCTCTATGTTTTTTCGACACCCGGAGACCTGACGGACGACTACCCCAAGTTGGCCGTCTGGCCGGATGCTTACTACCTGAGTTATAACCAGGGCGATGATGGCGTCTTCGAGGGCGCCGCAGCCTGTGCACTAGACCGCAGCGCCATGCTCACGGGTGCGGATGCGCCCACCATGCAGTGCTTTACAAACCCCACCTCTTACGGCGTCCTGCTGCCTGGGGATTTGGATGGGACCACTGCGCCTCCCACGGGAGAGCCCGAATACTTCCTTAATTTCGACGGTAACGATGCGTCTCTCGATCTCTGGCAGTTTCACGTGGATTGGACGACACCGGCGAATTCGTGGTTCGGGAGTTCATCGACGGACACCAGCCCCACGAATATCCCGGTAGCAGCGTTCACTGAGGCCTGCGGTGAGACCGTCGCGGAACTCAACTATACGACCGGCGCCTGCATCCCGCAGACCCTAACCCAGCAAAAACTCGACTCCTACGGAGACCGGCTGATGTATCGGCTCGCCTACCGCAATTTCGGAACTTACGAGGCTCTTGTCGTCAACCACACGGTCACCCTCGGGAGCGGCAGCAGCCAGACTGGCGTCCGCTGGTACGAATTGCAGAACCCCGGCACAGGTTTCGTAGTCTACCAACAAGGGACGTACGCGCCGGATTCCAGCTATCGCTGGATGGGCAGCATCGCCATGGACCACGACGGCGATATCGCTTTGGGATATAGCGTTTCCAGTGCGACCATGAGCCCTTCGATTCGCTACACCGGCCGCGTCCCCACCGATGACTTGGGTACGATGGAGAGCGAGATCGATATTTTGTCCGCGGCGGGCATTACCACTGGTTCGCAGACCACTACCTACCGTTGGGCCGACTATAGCGGCATGTCGATTGACCCGACGGACGACTGCACATTCTTTTACACGACCCAATACGTCCAGCCAGCCGCGAGTAGCTGGTCTACAAGAATCGCTTCCTTCAGTTTTCCATCCTGCGCGCCAGGCTTCACACTGACCCCCACTCCCTTAACCGCGTCAGTTACTGCCGGGGGAACGGCTGTCTTTAGCATAGCCGTCGCAGCGAATGGGGCCTTTACCAGTCCGGTCAATCTGAGTTGCTCCGCTCCCACGGCTCAGGGCGTGAATTGCTCCCTTGCTTCAAGCTCGGCACAACCTGGCACCAGTGTCAAACTCACCGTGACGACGACGGGACCTTCCTCAGCCCTGACTTTATCCCCGGAAGCTACGCCTTTGCATCCGCTCTATGCGGCATGGATAGGTCTTCCTGCAGTGGCTCTTATGGGATTTGGCTCCCTGCGCCTGAGATCGATGAGGCGCAGGCTGGCTTTTCTGGTCCTCTGTTTTGCTGTGTGCGGATCGGTCGCAATTCAGGTCGCGTGCAGCAACGGCAGTGGCAGTGGCGGCAGCGGTTCCGGCACCGGCGCGACTCCAGCGGGCACCTACACCGTGAACATCACCGCCGTGTCGGGGAGCATCCAGCACAGTTCATCCGTCAGCGTTACGGTGCAGTGAGCCAGCAGGACACAAGAAAAGAGAAGCGCAACTCTGCGCGTTTCTTTCTAACAACCGTCCGTCAGTGCCCGGCCGCGACGCCATTCCCCATCTCGATCAACTCCTTGGCCCGCGCCCGCACCACGTTGATCACCGACGCGTCGTCGAGAATCTCCTGCAGCACGGGCGCCACACTTTGTATCTCGGTCAGTTCGTTATTCCGAGCCTGCGTCTGCATGCGCTTCAACTCGTCGTCCAGTGCCAGCTTCTGATAGCGGTGGTAGTAGGTGAGACGCCGTCCGTATTCCAGAGTAGCCGCCATGTTTTGGAAAAGTGTGGTCAGCTGCTGCACCGGCGGGAGGTTCGAATAGTTGTAGTGCACCGTGTTCGAATGCTGGCCATCCTGATAACTGAGCACCTTCGCACCGGTAAAAGCCAGCTTGCCGTTGCTCGAGTCAACCGCTCCAGTGAAATACTGCGACTGTTTTGCCAGGGAGAACACTCGATCGCGGTTCCCCGCCGACATCTGGAACTCCGCCCGGTAGGCATCCTCCTCGGAATCCTCCGCGACCTTTCCCGTGCATTCATAACGCCCGTGTCCGGATGCATCGATAGCGATTGAGTAGTGTTCAGGGTTGGACTGGGGAAAATCCAGGGTGAAAGTAACGGTCGCAACCGATGGAGCACTCCCGTTCGCCGCCTGCTGCGCGATCGACGGCGCCGACATCACCGCCGCCATAAGCACCACTCCAATCGCGAAACCTGCGTTGGCGCAGCGAATACGGAAAGCTGGAATCAGGATAGCTCTAATCAGGCAAGCCGGAATCATCACCGCGCCGCGGCCCTCTGCCTTTCGAGCGTACCCGCCGTATGCAAGTGGCAGATGGCGATGGCCAGCGCGTCGGAGGCATCCATCGGCTCCGGAGCCACCGCCAACCCAAGCAGCCGCGTCACCATCTGCTGCACCTGTTGCTTTTCCGCCCGCCCGTATCCCACGACCGACGACTTGATGGTCAGCGGCGAATACTCGGCGACCTCTAACCCAGCGGAGGCCGCGGCCAGCATAGCCACTCCCCGCACCTGCCCCAGCTTCAACGCCGACTTCACATTCAGCGCGTAGAAAATTCCCTCGATCGCGACCTCGTCGGGATGGTGCTCTCCGATAAGCGCTCCCAGTTCGTCGTAGATGCGCGACAAGCGCCGCGCCAGCGGATCGCGCAGCGACAGCTTGATGGCCCCGCACGTCAGGCACACCAGATGTCCTCGAGAAGACATCTCCACCACGCCGTACCCCGTGTACGCTCCGCCGCAATCAATACCCAGAACTCGCATGTAAGTGCAGTCTATCGTGGATGCTCTACAGTTCCTAGGGAAGGAATTCGGTGACTAAACAGGAGCCGCTAACAGCACTTCGGTCGCCGCACCGTAGCCTCTTCGAATTCCCGCCGAAACGCCGAATAAGCCTCGCTCGACGACGCCAACCCCGCCCGCTCCAGAAACCGCGCATACGCCGCTTCATCAAAAATCTCCCGCAGCGCCGCAACGACAATGTGCCAGCCAGAAATGATTCGCTTCATCCCCGTTCCTCCACCAGCAGTTCCTCGACCAGCCGCGTCCTCACAAATGGAGCTTCCCTCACCGGCGCTTCTCTGGTTCCACGCAGAATTCCCCACCATTGCCGCCCCGATTCCACCAGCACCAGCGTCACCATCACCACCAGCACTCCCGTGACCGCCGCATCGAGGCGGTTGTTGAAGATCAGCCGCCCTGTCACGCCGGTCGCTGGACCGGCTGCCAGCGCCTGCGCCTGCGCCAGAAATCCCACGCGCGGATTAGGGTCGAACATCTTCTGCCACGACGCCGTAAACGTCACCGCCACCAGCCAGGCCAGCGGCACCAGCGTGACCGCCGCATACTTCGCACGGTGCATTTTGATGATGATCGTTGTAGCCACACACAACGCGACGGTCGCCAGCAGTTGATTCGAAATGCCGAACAGCGGCCACAAGGAGTTAATCCCGCCCAGTGGATCCTTCACTCCCTGCCACAGAAAATATCCCCAAGCCGCGACGATCAAAGCACTGGTCCCAAGAATCGACGGATACCAACTCGTCCGCCCCAGCGGCTTGTACACATGCCCCAGCGCATCCTGCACCATGAAACGCGCCACCCGCGTGCCCGCATCGAGGATGGTCAGAATAAACAGCGCTTCAAACATGATGGCGAAGTGGTACCACAGCGCCATCAAAGTTTCGCCGCCCAGGCTGTGCGAAAAAATATGCGCCATGCCGACCGCGAACGCGGGAGCTCCGCCGGTCCGGTTGTAAAGCGTCTGCTCACCGACAGCATGCGCCAACGCCTGCATGTCGGCCGCGGTCACCGGAAAACCCCAACTGGAAATAGTCGCCGCGGCCGCCGCCGGCGCCTGCCCGACAATTCCCGCCGGACTGTTAATCGAAAAATAGATTCCCGGCTGCACTACGCAGGCCGCGATAATCGCCATAATCGCCACGGCTGATTCGCACATCATCGCGCCGTAGCCCACCATGCGCGTCTCGGTCTCGCGCGCAATCAGTTTTGGTGTGGTCCCGCTCGAAATCAGCGCATGAAACCCGCTGATCGCTCCGCACGCGATGGTGATGAAGGCGAAAGGAAATATCTTTCCCGCAAACACGGGACCCGTGCCGTCGACAAACCGCGTCAGCGCCGGCATGTGCAGCGTGGGATGCAGCGCCACAATTCCCACCGCCAGCAGCGCGATCGTTCCCAGCTTCACGAATGTGCTGAGATAATCGCGCGGCGCCAACAGCAACCACACCGGCAACGCCGACGCGGCAAACCCGTAAACCATGATCAGAATCGCCAGCGTAGGTGCGCTGAACGTAAACACCCGAGCCAGCGCCGGGTTCTGCGACACATACTGCCCGCCCCAGATCGCTGCTAACACCAGAACAAATCCCAACGCCGAGACTTCCAGAACTTTTCCCGGGCGAATCCGCCGCAGATACACGCCCATCAGCACGGCGATCGGCATGGTCATCGCGATCGTGAACGTGCCCCAGGGACTCGACTTCAGCGCATTCACCACAATCAACGCCGCCACGCCCAGCAGAATAATCAGAATCGCGATCACCGCGACGTAAGCGACGAATCCTCCGACGCGCCCGATCTCACTCTTGGCCATCTCGGTCAACGATTTCCCGTCGCGCCGCACCGAGAACAACAGAATCACGAAGTCTTGCACGCATCCCGCAAACACTGCCCCCGCCAACACCCACATCGTCCCGGGAAGATAGCCAAACTGAGCCGCCAGCACCGGCCCCACCAGCGGCCCCGGACCGGCGATCGCCGCAAAATGATGCCCAAAGACGACCCACTTATTAGTGACAAGAAAGTCGCGGCCATTCTCCAGTCGCTCGGCCGGGGTCGCGCGCAAGCCATCAAGAGCGAGAATCTTCACCGCAATAAACTTACTGTAGAAGCGGTACCCAAGCGCGTAGCAGCACGTCGCCGCCACCACGAGCCACAGCGCGTTGATGGGTTCCCCGCGATGGACAGCTACCGTGCCCACCGCCACCGCGCCGAGCAGCGCCACGACTCCCCAGCCCAGAACCTTCAGCGTCTTGTTCATACCCTTATTTCCAGTGCAGCATTGTGCCCAAACTCAGGCTGCGACGCAATGCTCTTCATTGCCGTTGAGTCCAGCCGCTCAAACCGTCCCAGGCCTTCCCCGGTACCCAGGTTCAAGCACCGGAGGGCTTGTATCCGTCGTGCGCGGCCATGTTCTTTGGTGCGCCAGTGTTGCCCTATTCTCTCTGTTCCGCGGATGCTTGCCCCATAATAGGAGAATGGCCGGTATTTTCATTGATGAGCGTTGGCTCCCGAAGTCTGTCCTTTGTCTTCGCGACTACAACGCCAACAAATTTCTCCGCGATCTAGTTGCCGGGATCACCGTCGGCCTGGTCGCGTTGCCCCTGGCCATGGCTTTTTCGATTGCTTCCGGACTAACCCCGCAGGCCGGCATTTACTGCGCCATCGTAACCGGGTTCCTGATCTCTTTGCTGGGCGGCTCCAAGACGCAGATCGGCGGACCCACCGGCGCCTTCGTCGTGGTTATCGCTGGCATCGTAGCCCTCCACGGCGTCGACGGCCTTTTCATGTGCACGGTGATGGCCGGCTTTCTGCTGATGATCATGGGCATCGCGGGCATGGGCACGGCGGTCAAATTCATTCCTCGTCCCGTCATCATCGGCTTCACCAACGGCATCGCCATCCTGATCGCCAGCACCCAGATCAAGGATTTCTTCGGTCTGCAACTCGCCAAAGTTCCCGGCGTCTTCTGGCAGCGCATGGAATCTCTAGCCGCCAGTTTCCACACCCTTTCCTATACCGCGACCGCACTTGCCGCAGGCACTGTGCTGGTGATGGTCCTCTGCCGAGCCATCTCCAGTCGGATCCCCGGCGCGATCGTCGCTTTTCTACTTGGGACCGCCGCCGTAGTCTTGTTCAGGCTGCCGGTGGAAACCATCGGCTCGCGTTTTGGAGGAATCCCTTCCGGCTTGCCCCATTTCGTAATACCCCGGTTCCGTGCCGACCTCATCCACGGCCTGCTCGGTCCCGCCTTCACCATTGCTATGCTGGGCGCCATCGAATCCCTCATGTCCGCGGTTGTCTCCGACCGCATGAGTAACGACCACCACAATCCCAACGTCGAACTCATCGGCCAGGGCGTGGCCAACATCGTTTCTCCGATGTTTGGCGGACTCCCGGCCACCGGCGCCATCGCCCGCACAGCCACCAACATCCGCGCCGGTGCTCAATCTCCGGTCGCCGGCATGATTCACGCACTCACGCTGCTCTGCATTCTCCTCTTCGCCGCACCCCTGGTAGGCCATGTGCCGCTGGCCGTGCTTGCCGGGATTCTCATGGTCGTCGCCTACAACATGGGCGAGTGGCGCGAGATCCCGCAACTTCTGAAACTCACGAAAACCGACGTCAGCGTCTGGCTCGTCACCTTCGCCCTGACCGTCTTCGCTGACCTCACCGTCGCCGTCGAAGCCGGCATGATCCTCGCTGCCCTGCTTTTCATCAGCCGCGTCGCCGCCACCACCACCGTCTCTCAGGTGACCGACGAGTATGTCGAGGATGGCCGCATGCACATCCTGCAGGACAAAGACATCCCGTACTACGCCACCATCTTCCGCATTCACGGACCGTTTCTCTTCGGTGCCACCGACAAAATCAACGTCGTCACTGAGGACCAGCACACGCTCCCGCCCGTGGTCATTCTGCGACTGCGCAATATGACCGCGCTCGACGCCACCGGACTATTCGCCATCGAGGAGGTTGCCCGCCAACTGCACGCCAGCAATCGCACCCTGATTCTTTGCGGCGCCCGTGAGCAACCCGCCAGCCTGATTCACCAAGGGGACTTCCAGGAAGTAGTGGGTGCAGAAAATATCTGCGACAATGTGCAATCGGCCCTCTGCCGCGCCCAGCAAGTCCACGATCAACTCGAAGCCGCCGCCATCGGACTCAAGAGCTAAGAAATTCGTGTTGCCCCGAGTCAATCGACTCGTCCCAGGGGCGCCTGCACTTGGAGCGCCTGCACCTGGACCTTGGGCCAACCCCTGCGTTTAATGATAATCTTGTTGTTCCCGGCGACCGCTGATCCCGCGCTTCGGGCTGCCGCTAAACCCGCCCGCGCCCGGGGTCCATCCCAGGAAGTTTTGTCCGAATTCATACACCGGAGTAAACGATGAAAATTGGCATGTTAACCGGCGGAGGAGATTGTCCCGGCCTGAATGCCGTGATTCGCGCGGTCGTACGCAAGGGCATCTTCACTTATGAAGACGAATTCGTCGGGTTCATGGAAGGCTGGCGCGGCGTCCTCGAAGACATCAGCATGCCCCTCGATCTCGACGCAGTCGGTGGAATTCTGCCGCGCGGCGGCACCATCCTGCGCACTTCGCGCACCAATCCCTCGAAGCGCCCTGACGGCGTTGACCGTTGCCTGGCCACGCTCGAAAAGAATAAGATCGACGCTCTCATCGCGATCGGCGGTGACGACACTCTTTCGGTCGCCCAGAAGCTTTACGAAAGCGGCGCCAAGGTCGTCGGCGTTCCCAAGACCATCGACAACGATCTCGGCGGCACCGATTACACTTTCGGATTTGACACCGCCTGCAACATCGTCTGCGAGGCCCTCGACCGCGTCCACACCACAGCCGAAGCTCATAACCGCGTGATGGTCGTCGAAGTCATGGGCCGCGACGCGGGCTGGATCGCTCTCTACAGCGGCATCGCCGGCGGCGCCGACGTCATCCTCATCCCCGAACGCCCCTTTGACATCGACAAAGTTGCGGATTCCATCCGCCAGCGCCATGAGCGCGGCCGCTACTTTTCCATCGTCGTCGTCGCCGAAGGCGCGAAGTTCTCCTCCGGCCAGGGAGCTCCCGTTCTGCACGACATGGGTAAGGACGAGTTCGGCCACGCCAAACTTGGCGGCATCGCCAACATCCTCGCCCACGAAATCGAAAAACGCACGGGCTTCGAAACCCGCGCCGTGGTTCTCGGACATATCCAGCGCGGCGGCTCTCCCAGCGCCTTCGACCGCGTCCTGGCCACGCGCTACGGCCTGGGCGCCATCGACATGGTGCACCGCGGCGAATTCGGATGCATGGCCGCCCTGCGCTCCAATAAAATCGTCTCCATCCCTCTGATCGAGGCGATCTCCCGCAACCGCATCGTGGACGACGAGATGATCGAGACGCCGACGGCCTCTTCGAAAAAGTCGCCGATCGAGAGCCTTGCGCGGAGATAGAATGCTCCCGACATGGAGACCAGCAGCGGCAGGAATGTTGAACTCACGAATGTTCGACTGAAAAATGGTCGACTCTGGCGTGTTCGATTCTGGCTTCTGCTAAGTTTCTTCGTGGCCGGAATCTCATGGCTTTACGTGCACCGGGTCCTGGTGCCGTGGACCACCTACCTCCATCTCCAAAACGGTTACGTGATCGCTCAAATCAGCGACTTGTACTCGCCCTGGGTGGGCACGCGCGAACTCCTGCTCCATCGCCGCAACCCCTACGCGACCGGAAGTAAGCCACGAAATACAGGTGGTTTTCTACGGTCACCCCGATGCACCAGACATACGCAAACCAGGACACCGCGTTATCGATGAACAGAGGTTCGCCTACCCACTCTACGAAGTTTTTCTCACCGACTCCCCTCGCATATGTGGACTTCTCGGAGGTGCAACGCTGGGCCCCATTCGTTTTGGAGTTCTCTGATCGCTCCTGAATATTTTCTTCTGCGTCAGCATTCTGCACTGGCGCCTGCCCTGGGAAGCATTCGCAGCGATAGTCTTGTTCACTCTCAGCAGCCCGCAGATTGTGCAAGGCCTGCGCCTCCAGCAACTGGCGATCGTTGAAGGACTGCTTGCTGACCGCGGGCGCATGGTGCATCAGCAGAGAATCATGCAGGCACGGCTGGCGTGCTGCTCGCGCTCTCCACCATCAAACCTCAGATGGCGCTTCTGCCTTTGTGTTGGTTCCGATATGGGCCGTGGGCGATTGGCCGAGGAGGTGGCGTCTTCCGGCTAGCTTTATAGCGACACTTGCCGCGCTCATCGGCGCAGGCGAAGCTGCTTCTGCCGGGATGGCCGCGGTATTTTTTCGCCGGCCTCGCCGCCTATCGAAAATATTGCCATACCACGTCCGCACTCCGCGTAGCTCTCGGTGACACGTGGGGAGAAATCCTGGGAGGCATCCTTGTGCTTGGCCTGCTGGCATATGCCTGGCAAAATCGAAAAAGCCGCGGTTAACTCGCCGCAGTTCGCGTCCATTCTCGCAACCTTCTTCATGTGCGCTCTGCTCGCGTTTCCCGCTGTTCACTCCATTCAATCAGGTGCTGCTGATTCTGCCCGCGATTCTGCTGTTGCACGACTGGAAGACTCTGCCCAGATTCTCCCGTCTTGTTTTCATTCTCCTGTTGAGTTGGCCCTGCATCATTTCCCTGGCCTTGCTGTTGTTTCCGCCAAGCACAAGCTCTCCCAACCAGCTCCCGCTGCTGCCGGCACTGCTGGTTCCCTTTGTGCCCTTCATCCTGCCGCTCTTGCTAATCACGAGAAGCGAAAGCTCGCCATCCCGGAGTTCATGAATTGAGTATTATGGGCGAACCGGCGAATCTATGAGCATGCCCCTAGCGAAAGCCGCCGCATGGCTGACCCCAAACCGCCTGCGCGCACACGGTCTGCTCCTCGCGCTCAGCCTCTGGTCTGTCTACATCTGGAACATGTCCACGCCCGGCTTGCTCGATCGCGCCGGCAATCTCAAAGGCACGGACTTCCTGCACTTCTACACTCTCGGCTCGTTAGCCCTGGCCCACCGCGGCCCCCATCCATACAACGATCTTTACGACATGAGCGCAGTCCGAACTCGCAGCGCAACGCGTTCCTGCCGCCGCAGGCATTCACTATCTGCCACTTTATCCTCCGCAGGTATCGATCCTCTTCGCGCCCTTTGCTCGTCTCTCCTATCCCTGGGCGCTGATGTGTTGGCTGACGCTGACTTCGTTGATTTATGGCCTCTGCGGCTACGTCCTCTGGCGCGCCTGCCCCAACCTGCGCAACTACAAATTCACGGTTCTGATTCTCGCACTTGCCTTCCCTGCCTTCTGGCACCTGATCGCCTGGGGACAAACCTCCGCCCTGGCTCTCGCCTGCTTCACCCTGGCCTTCTTCGCCCTGCGCGCACAGCGTGAATTCCTAGCCGGTTTGGCCCTCGGATGCCTCGTCTTCAAGCCCCAACTCGGCGTCGCCGCCGCCGTAATTTTCGTCGACGCACGCCGCTGGAAGGTGATCGCCGGCGCGTTGCTCTCAGCCTCAGCTTCAATTAGCTGTGGCATGGATTTACTGCGGCCCCGATTCTCTCCGCACCTGGATCCAGACTCTTTCTCGTCTCTCCGAGCCTGCTCCCGCAGCTCGAACCAAAGCCTTACCAGACTCATTGCCTGCGCACTTTCTGGACGATGCTGCTCCCGTGGCCGCGCATTGCCCTTGCGTTCTACATCGTCACCGCGCTTCTCGTGCTCGCGTTAGCAGCTCGCTGCTGGCAAAGCCGCTTATCTTTGCCGCTGCGTTATTCCGCTCTGTTGCTGGCCACCGTGCTTGTCGCTCCGCATCTCACGGTCTACGACCTGGTAATACTCGCGCCTGCGTTCCTGCTGCTCTCCGACTGGATCGCGATTCAGCCCGACGATTCAACAACGCCTCAACTCAAACTTCTCCTTTACCTCGCCTATGCCCTCCCGCTGCTCGGCCCGCTCGCCCGCTGGACGCACCTACAGCTCACCGTTCCCGTGATGCTGTCCATCTTGTATGTGCTGACTCAACTTGGAGATGGCTCGTACCGCGCAAAACAAAACGCCCCAGACTCATCCGCTGCCGTTCTACCCTGTGCTCCTCTGTGACCCCTGTGTTAAAGATTTTTCGATCGCAGAAGGTTGACGATCGAAAGAGAAAAGACCACGAAAACATATGCCGGCAGCTTGACGCCGCTTTCACGGCCCAAACAAAAATCGCAACGCTTCCGGAAATCGCTCCGCCCACGCCGCCTCGTTGTGCCCAGCTCCATCCTTGATGACCAGCCGCAACCGCTTCTCGCTCAGCACTGCTCGCCGCAAGATGGCCGCCAGTTCCCGCACATCGTCCACCACGCTTTGGCTCCGTTCCGCGCTTCCAGCCTCGGCAGTTCCCACTCCCAGATAGATTCGCTCCGGCCAGATTCTCACCGACCGGCTCTCCTTAATCGTCTGCCGGTGCGACGCCCACAGCGACGGACTCTCCACCAGCAACCGCCCAATCACCCCCGGCCGCACCATCGCGGTATACAGCGCGATCAGCGCCCCTAATGAAGAGCCGCCCAGTCCTGTATTCTCGGGCCCCGCAGCCGCGCGGTAGTTCCGCCCCACAAATGGCATGACTTCCTTCATCAGAAAATCCGGATAATACCGCCCCTGCACCCGCAGCATCATTGGATTCATCGACCGGTGCGGCATGTATTCGCGAATTCGATCCTTGCCCGTGTTATCGATGCCCACAATAATCATCGGCGGCACAGCGCCTTCGCGGATCAAACGATCCGCCGTCTCATCCGCCTGCCACTCAACGCCCGTGAACGAAGTCGCCGCTTCAAATAAATTCTGCCCGTCGTTCAGATAAAGCACCGGATAATGCCGCCCTGAATTCTCCGCGTCGTCATAACCCGGCGGCTGCCACACTCGCAGGAAACGTGTATTCCGGAAGACTCGGCTGTGAAATTCATGCAGACGCAAATCTCCGGTAGCGCCGCTGGCGCGCACCGCCGCGGAATCCACCGCAGCCCCTTTCCTTACTGTCTGGATTCTTCCCATCAGAAGACTATTTCGCAGAAGTCGCAAAGCGACAGCATTCATTAGCCCAGCACGTAAGTGCTGGGAAAGCAGAACCGCGCAGCATCGAGTCCCGGACGGCACCGTCGCGACAGGCGACCCTTCACGCTACTCCCTCGCCCTCACCACTCCCGCCAAAATCGCGATCGCCCCAATCAGCCCCAGCGAACTCAGGCACAGGATGCACCATGTCTCCAGCACATAGCCTTCAACGTAGGTGAGATACAGCGCAAATGCCAACCCCGCGAGTGCGGCAGCCAACAACCGCGTCGGCGTTTCCGCCCGCGATCGGTAAATGGTCCCGAGCGCCAGCAACACTGCGTACCCGACAATTCCGATCGCCGCCACCGGAATTCCCATCACTGTCGAATACTCACTCCGGTTGACGATGTCGCAATTGAATTTCTCGCCGACGTCACAGAATGTCGTCGCCGACTTCGCGTAATGCCGCTCAAGCGATGCTGCCGACACCACGATTCCCGCGACCGCCAAGACGACAACCGCTACGAACAGTCCTCGGTTGTGGTCCGTAGAACTTGCGCTCGGGGCGTTTTGATCTCCGGTCGCGCTCACGGCAAGCTACACCCAGTCTGAGCGCTCAGCACCTCCAGGGGGAAAACCGACGGCACCGGCGGATTCGCGCCAAACTGCCAGCTAGGAAACAGCTTCAGTCCTGCCGCTTTGCACTCCGGCGTCAGCTCACGCGAACCCTTGATCGCACATTCCGTGTAGGGCACATACTGAAACGATTTCCCAAACATTTCCTTCTGCTCGATGCAGTGCGGACACCAGTACAGTCCATACATCTTCGCCTGCTTCGAAGCCAGGCACTTCGCGAAACCATCGTAGCGATGATTCCTGTACTCCCAGCCCGCGGCGTAAGCCAGAACAAACAACACGACAATCCCGCCCAGGATCAGTTTGTTCCGCGACTGCGCCTTCACTTCAGGCACACCCACCCGCTCCTGGTG
Organism: uncultured Acidobacteriaceae bacterium; assembly: GCA_963800575.1. Classification (GTDB taxonomy): domain Bacteria; phylum Acidobacteriota; class Terriglobia; order Terriglobales; family Acidobacteriaceae; genus Sulfotelmatobacter. Next base: position 508,860 of record CAWDBN010000011.1, on the reverse strand, counting down.
CCGCTTCCGTCGCTCTTCAGACATGATTTCTTTTTATATCACGGCCTTTAGGCAGGCAGGACTAACGTTCTTTCTGTCTGGACTTCCAGACCCCAACGAGCGCCAGCACTTGAACCAGACAAGCTGCAATTACGACCAGGATCGCCAGCCGAAACAGCGGCGCATCCAACGATTCAAGAGGCATGGTCGTTACCAGCAGGATTGGAAGACAAAGAAGGACGACTCCATTCACCGTCGCCAGCCTTAACGCCCACGATTGTTCAAGCGCCTTTCCCGACCAAAAAGTCGAAAGCCCCAAAGGAATCAGCAGAATTCCAGCGAGAATGTGGTTCAGCCTCATAGCCGCAATGACCAGGAAGGCTTGATCAGAATGGATTTGGCGGGACAACCACCCTACCAAGAATGGCGTGGCAATCAGATGGATGATGCCCAACAATACCAGCAGGATCCCAGTCGCCTGCGTTAACCTCGGCGCCACGTTAGCGAGTTTCGAAACTACACCCATCGCATCTCGGGCTCTATTCCTGCACTACACCACCACGTTCAGCACCCCGGGCAGCACATCCAATGCCTCGCACTGCAGCGTCAGAACTTCGCCATCTACCATCACATCGACCGGTGCATCCAAATCAAATTCGACCCGCTTCACCGCTTTCCGCTCAGCCAAACGATGCTTAATGTGCGTACCATCATAAAGCCCTGGCAAATTTCCGATCAGCCCCAGCCTCCCAATCGCTCCCCAGCGAACATATTCAATGAGCCCACTACTCACTTCAGCCTTCGGCGCAATCATCATTGTTCCGCCGGTAAACTTGCTGTTGTTGAAAGTAAGAAACAAACAACGTCGGCGGTCAAACTCCGTTTCGCCGTCGGTACGCACCGGAAATGGCCGCCTGCGCAATCGTGCCAACCCTAGAAAGATCGAGATGACGTATCCCAATTCTCCCTGGCGGCTGAAACGCCGCGCCCGCAAGGTCGCAACGTCGGCCGGAAACCCCACACTCAGCAGATTGATGTAGTGAATCACTCCGCCGCGGTGCCGCAACCGCAGCACATCGCAAGGTCGGGATCGTCCCGCAAGCAGCGACTCGATCGCGTGTTCCACCCCACGGTCGCTGAAATCGCGCAAAAAAGAATTCCCCGTCCCCAGCGGCAAGAACCCCAGTGTGGGACGCTCACCCCCACTCGCCTCCGGGAAAAGCCCGTTCACCACTTCGTACGAAGTCCCATCGCCGCCGACCGCAATAAACCGCCGCCGACCGCGTCCGTAAGCTTCGCGCGCGATCCGCGTAGCATCGCCGGCGCCCCGAGTCTCCACCACATCAACTGAAACCCCGCCCACCCGCAGCCGCTCCAAGGCCGGGCCCAGCAGCTTCCGGCTGCGCCCGCCTCCCGCCGCAGGATTCACAATCCCCAGATACGATTCCCGCCGCCCATTCACAACTCCACCACCGCTGCCCGATTCACCGTCTTCCCCAGTTCCTCCGCCAACGCTTGCCGTTTGATCTTCATCGACGCCGTTCGCGGAAAATCTTTCTCGCAGATCACGTAACCGCCCACCCGTTTAAAATCAGGCAGCCGTCGATTGCGGACGGCGATCTCTTCCAGCAGCGCGCTGTCGCATCGCTGATTCTGTTCCAGCCGCAGCGCCATCACGAGCATCTCCTGCCCCAGCGTCTTTTGCGGCCACACATAGTTCGCCGCGAACACACAGTACTCCTTCACCAGCAGTCCGTCGAAAACCGTCTCAATATCCTCGGGATAAATATTCTTCCCGCCTTCGGTCACGATCATGTTCTTCTTCCGCCCGAAAAGCTGCAGATGCCCACTCTTGTCAAAGCGCCCCAAATCGCCGGTCAGAAGCCAACCATCCACAATCGTTTCCAGCGTCAGCTCGGCATCGTCGAGATAATGCGACATCACAGTCTTGCTCCGCGCCGCAATCTCCCCGATCCCTTCTTCATTCGGACTGAGTACCCGCAGTTCCACGCCCGGCAGCGATTTGCCCACCGTGTCCGCGCGAAAAGGCTTCAGATCGTTCACGGTGAGCACTGTTCCCGCCTCCGTCAATCCATACCCATTCACCACCGGGATTCCCAGATCATAAAAAAACTGCATAGTCGAGGGCTCCATGAATGCCCCGCCCGTAATCAGCGCCAGCAAATCTCCGCCGAACGCCCGGTGCACTCCCGGCAGCAGCGCCCGGCTCAGCTTCACTCGTGCTTTCTTCCGTGTCAGCAACTTGTTAAGCCCGATCATTCGATTCAGAATCGCCCGCTTCCACGCAGGCAGTTCCTCGATCTTCGCGCGCAGCCCGCGCTCCAGGTTCTTCACGATCATGGGCACCAGCGCCACATAGGTAATCCGGTAGCGCACAAACGCATCCCGCACAAATTCGGGACGCAGCGTCCGCAAATGCACTACGCACGCCCCGCACACAAACGGCCCAATGAATCCCACCATGAAATCGATCGCGTGGTTGGTCGGCAGAATGCTCAAATACCGCACCCCCGGCCAGAATGGATACCACGCGGTCAACGCCCGGCACTGCTCCAGATAATTCTCATGCGTCAGCACACAACCCTTCGGCCGCCCGCCCGTGCCCGACGAATACACAATGCAAGCCACGTCTTCCCGCTGCCGCATCACAAAATCCGGCGCGCCCTTGCGTCGAAAATCTTCCCAGCGAAACCCGCCCGCCAGCTCCGCTCCCAGCGGCGCCTCAGTCACCAGCACCAGCTTCGTCTTGATGTTGTGAAATTCCGGCGATTGCATGATCGCCCGCCAGAGGTAGTACTCCACCACCAGCACTTTCGCCTTCGAATGCTCCAGCAGTTGCAACTGCTCGCCCGCCGTAAGTTTGTAATCGAGAGGGACCAGCACCCCGCCACAGTAGAAAATCGCATACGCCGAAATCAGCCACTTCGACTGATTCGTCATCAGGATCGCCGCGCGATCCCCGGCGTCGAAGTCAGCATCCTCAAGCGCCCGCGCCAGGGGCATGCTGGTTTCTTTGAAATCGGAGTAAGTCAGCCGCGTCTTCTCCCGCTCGCGGTCGGCCTCGATCAGGCAGGTCTCGCCCCCAAAGCGCTCCATCGCATCGCGCAACGCCGCGCCCAGGCAGCTATATTTTTGGAGGTCGAGCATTAAGGAATCTTTTCACCACAGCGGCACAGAGACACGGAGAAAACCTTGTTAATGAATTAGCTACCCGCGTAGCCCCGGCGTTATAACTCAGAGCCGCGCCTGAATTTTCCCCGCCAGCGTGCGAAAGTCGGAAACCCCCTGCAGTTCATAATCCGGCAGTTCCACGTGAAAATGATTCTCCAGTTTGGTTAGCAGATCGAGCGTCTGCAAGCTGTCGATCTCCAGAGTCTTGAAAAAGTCGTCGTCGGGACGCAGTTTCTGCCGCGGCACCTTGAAGTGCGCCGCGGCAAGACTAAGAATTTCATCAAGCGTCTGTTCAGCAGTCTTCATATATGTCGCGTCGTCTTCATGAATGCTGTGTCATCCTAAGTGAAGATTGTCATCCTGAGCCAACGTTGTCATCCTGAGCAAAGCGAAGGATCTCCATCTCCTCGGCACTCGCCGTTCTCGCTACGGCAAATAAGGCTGTGCATCCCTACTCTCCACAAACTTCCGCAACCCAGCCTGCACCGCCGGACGCGCAAACAGCTCACAAAAAATATCAATCTCCCGCCGCAACTCTTCCTGCGGAATCGGCTTGATAAATTTCTTCGCCGCAGCAGCAGTCGCCCGGTCAAACTTCCCAAGCTGCACCGCCGTCGCTCGCGCGGCCCGCAGCGCCTCGCCTTCGCCAACCACTTGGCTCACCAGCCCGATCTGCTGCGCCTTAGTGGCATTAATGCTGCGTCCCGTAAGAAGCAGATCCCTCACCACAGCATTTCCCAAATCCCGCTTCAGCCGCGGAATCCCGCCAAACCCGGGAATCAGACCCAGCCTCAGCTCGGGAAAACAGAACCTCGCCATCTTATCCGCGATAATTAAATCGCAAGCCAGCGCCAGCTCGAACCCTCCACCAAACGTCACTCCGTGCACCGCCGCAATTGTCGTCAAAGGCGCAGAATCAATCTGATTCAACACGCGGTGGATCCGCTCCAGAAAATCCCGTACGCCCTTGGCAGCTTCGGCTTTCTCCATCGTCTGCGAGCGCTGGTAAAGTTCGCGCAAGTCCGCCCCCGCGCAAAACCCCGGCTTCATCTCGCTATAAATGATGAGTGCATGCGCATCCGCCTGCATACTATCCAAAGCAGTTGCAAATTTCTCCAACTCATCCAGAGACGCCGAACCCAGTTCATTGCAGGGCTCTCGATGCAGGGCCAGTTCGATCACGCCGTCCGCAATACTCCAGGACAACGCACTCCCCGCGCACTTGCCCGCAAACTGTAGCTCAGATTTCACGTTGCTCACCCTAGCATCCTCAGCGTTCTCAGCATTCCTCGCCTGCACTATACCGCCTGCCTTACTCGATACATCCCCTCAATCTCTTCCTTCATCGCCGCCGCGATCGCATCCCGCTTGAGCTTTCCGTTCACCGTCAACATCCCGCTCTCAATCGAGAAAGCCTCCCCGCGAATGTAAAACGCCCGCACCTGTTTGTAGTGGGGCAGTTCACGATTTACAACATCCAGCGCAGATTGCACGTGCTCCGTTCTTACATTGCCAGTCACAATCGCCGACAAATATCCCCGCCCGTTCCCCACCACCACCACCTGCTGCGCTTCCGGCAAATTCTTCGCAATCGCACTCTCAATCGGCTCCGGCGAAATCTTGTGTCCCGAGCCCAGCACAATCAGATTCTTGATCCGCCCCGCAATCCGCCAGTTCCCGGCCGCGTTCACCTCGCCCTGATCGCCGGTGTGAAACCATCCATCGTGCAGCGCCTCGGCCGTTTGCTCCGGCCGTTTCCAGTAGCCCGAAAAAACATTCGGCCCGCGCACCAATATCTCATCATGCTCTCCCAACTTCATCTCCATGCCGGGAATCGCCGGCCCCACGCGCCCCACCTCGACCCGGTTCGGATCATCCATCGTGCAAATCGCCGTAGTCTCCGTCAGCCCGTAAACCTGCACAACACGAATTCCCAGCATCATGAAATAAAACTGCGTCTCTGCACTCAATGGTGCCGACCCGCAAATCAGTGCCTTCAGATTTCTCCCGATCATCTTCTTCCGGATGGCCGGAAAAACCAGCGCATTCGCCAGCCCCAGCCAAATCGCATCTCCCGCTTTCGCCCGCCGATCCTGCCGCCGCGCCCACGCACCCTTCGCCCGCGAATAAATTGCCTGCGCCACTCCTCCCGTCTGCCAAAGCTGCTCGTCCACCGCCCGTCTCATCCGCTCCAGCAACTGCGGCACATTCAAAAAATAATCCGGAGCCACGACCCTCATGTCATTCGCAATCTTGGTCAGATCCATGTTGATCGTAACCAGGCTCCCCCGCTTCAAAAAAGTCAGCAACGCGATCCACGAGGCCGCAAACGTAAACGGCAAATAGTGAAAGATACGATCCTGTCCGCCCAATCCCGATCTCGAACCTGACGCCGAACCGGACATCAACTGTTCCAATCGCTCTGACGTCCGATCCAGCATGAAGCCCACATTCGCCGCCGTCAGTACCACACCCTTGGCTTCACCGGATGTCCCCGACGTATAAATGATCGTAACGGGACTGTCGTTGCCAACCTGCGGCCGCTCCAGCTGCACGCCTTCCACGCCCGCACAAATCTCGTCAAAAAGAAATTGCGGCGGGGCTTCCGCCCAACTCTGCGCAATCGCATCCCGCAGCGCTGCGTCGCCACAGCACACCGCCGCCGGCGTGCAGTCTTTCATCATCGCGACCAACTCCGCCGGCGCTTGCCGCGAATACAGAGGAACCACAATCATCCCCTCGGCCATGAGCGCCAAATCCACGGCCACCCAGCGAATGCTGTTCACCGCCAGCAACCCGCACCGCTCGCCCTTCTGCAGCCCCTTGGAAGCGATAAAAGTCCTGGCCCTGCGTACAAGTTCCAGAAGCTCGCCGCCGGTCACGCTGGTAACGTCGCCGTCGCGGATTTCGGCAAGCACGTTGGAATCTCCAGCCTTCCCTAGCGCCTCGAAAATGTTCTCCAGAAAACTCATCTTCTAACCCTGTCATCCTGAGCGTAGCAAAGCGCCCACAAAGTGGGCGCTTTGCGGAGTCGAAGAGCCTGCCCTGAGCGAAGCCGAAGGGATCCCTTGCCCACAGATATCTCACGCAGGCACCGAAAGGAGTTCCCACCATTCCCGCCCGGTCAATAATTCTTGAAATACAAGGTACTAGTTGCAAACCGCCGCCAACTCCCGCAGCCCTCGACTCATCGGCGGCAAATAATCCTCCCAACTCCACTCGCCCCGACGCGTCTCAAACTCCGGATACCGTCTCTGCACTTCCTCCTCAAAATAAACACCCATGCGCGCCATCACCTTCAAGTTCCTGACGACAGTCTGCGCGATTCCGGATGCGATCGCCTCACCTTCACAACGCAGTTTCTCCAGAGCCACGAGCAGTTTCCCTTCCAGTTCCGGATCATCCACCGTCATCAGCAAATCCTGATGCCCGCGTTCCCGCATCAGGTTCCGGATGCGTTCATCCATCGTGATGCCCGCCGATGGCACCAGCCCCGGCATGGACGTAACAATCCCGTGATACCTCGACGATGCCATCATGTGGCACGCCCGCAGAATGCTCACCAGTTCATACATGTTGTACTCGTCCGAGGTCAGCACCGGCACGCCGCCAAGCTTATCCGCAATCCGGTTCGCCGGACGCGCATCCAGCCGCTCCGTCGCCGCAAGAATTACAAAAACATTTTTCTTCTTGCGGAACGCATCCACCGCATTCGCAATCGCCGTCCAATATTTCCGGTATGCCTGCTCCGCCGCCGGCCCCGAGTTGTGAAAGTAAACCGTGCGGTAGTGGCTGTCTTTGTACGCTCCCGTCAAACTGTGCGCCGCATACTTCGCCACCGAAGCCTTAACCGGCCACTCAAACGGATTAATCGGACACACCACCAGCACGGGCGTCCGCCCATCCCAGCCCACTTTCCGCAGCACACTCTGCCCGTACTCCGGCGGACGCGGCTCAAACGTCCACGCCGTGTCGGTTCCCAGCTCCGTAGGCACGCCGAGCTCGCGCAGCACCGTCCGCGACTCTTCATTCCGCGTAATCACAAACGAATTCTTGCAATACCGCCCGCACATCTTCGCCACCAACGGATCCATATGCCCAGCTTCCGCGCCATATCCCACGGAAAGCTTGTTCTGCGCGGCGGCAATCCCCAGCGACCCTATCATCATCGTGGTCAGCGCGTTGGCGAACTTGCTTTTGAACATCGACCCTTCACACGCCACCACTCCATCATGCTTTGGAGCTTCATTCGCCAGAAACGGAGGAAATATATCCGGCAGATGCACCTGCTTTGTGCCTTCGAAATATCCACGAGAGAAGTCAAAGTTCTGGCTCATCACGCTGAATTCCACCCGCTCCGCGCCCAGAATATGCCGGACCTGCCGCAGCATCTCTTCCACCCGCACATCCGACCCCATATTTCGCGTACCGTTGTAACCCGCAAACAAAAGCTTGAGCTTCTCGCCCGGCTGCCAGCGCTTGCCCTCGCCCAGCATCCATCCAGCTTTAGCGCGCTCGATCGACCCGCTCACCCAGGCTTCCAAAATAAGGTCCATCATGCGGCTGTACCTCCCACCGCCGCAGGCCAGGGCTGGTACTTATACGCGAAATTATTCTCACGGCTGAATTTCAGCAGCGGATAGCAATACTCCGAAAACGCCACCGGCTTCTTCCCTAACTCGCGAGTCACCCGCGTGTTATCGAACACCGTATTCCACACCAGATACGGCATAAACACCTTCATCAGCGACGCACCTTTTCCGATCGCGCCCGAGCGGTTCGCCAGAAAATTCACCGACCCCGCAAACGGACGTTCCACCACCGGCACAAACACCGGCGCGCGTTTCTGCTGTGCCGCAGCCAGAGCAGTGGTTATTTCACGAAACGTCTGCGACCCGACCCCAGACGAAAGATGATAAGTATCGTGCTCCGGACGCTCTTTCTGATGCAGCGTGGCAATCGCCTCCGCCACAAAATCCACATTCACAATGTCAATTTTGTCCGTAGGACGAAACGGCAGCACCGGCAGCCCGGCCAGAAAGACAAACGCCTTCACCATGTCGAATTGCGTAGTCTCCGCATAGCGGCTGTCTCCTAGCACGATGCTCGGACGGAAAACCGTCTTCGGCGTCTCCGGCAGCAGCACCCGCATCATGTGCTCGCAGAATTTTTTCGTCCGCGCATAAGGATCGTAATCCGACCGCTCCCAATCAATCGACCGATCCTCCGTCACCACTTCATTCTGCCGCTTCCCCGCCACCGCCACGGTGCTCACCTGGCTGAAACGCCTCAACCCGTGATAATGCTCCGCACTCCGCGCCAGCGTCAGCACTTCGAGCGTGCCCCGCAAATTCACATTCAGGCAGCTCTTCTCCGATTTCCGGTTCAGCGACGCCGCGCAGTGAATCACCGAATCTGTCGTATGCACCAGCCGGTCGTATTCATCACGCGAAAGCCCGAAACCCGGCGCCGTCAAATCGCCGCGGAACACTCGCACCCGCGTCTGCAGGAATTCATAAAACTGCGGGAACTCCAGATGCAATTGCAGCGCCTGCCACAGCCGCCCCTGCGCCTCGCCCGCATCCCGCGCCCGCACCAGCACATTGAGTGACGCGCCATGATCCCGCAGAAGATTTGCCGCCACGTGCGCCCCAATGTAACCGGTCGATCCCGTCAGAAATATCGCCATTCACCACGTCCCGCCATTCGTCCCCGTCTTCACCGTCTCTCCATTCTGCAAACTCCGCGCCGGACGCGCCTCCAGCGGCCTGCCCTCAATCAGCGGATAAGTCCACTTGCGCAGCGCCGGAATATGTACATTGATCCAGTAATCCCACCAGTCCAGCAGCCGCGCCTTGTATCCAAACTCCTCGCGCTCGTCCTCCACCAGCGCATGCGACAACTTCTCCACGTTATCCGCCGCGAAATCGTGCTCATTGAGCAGGATGAAAGGCTCAAACAACTCAATCAACTTCTCCAGCCGCTCCAGATTCCTCTCCGCCTTCACCAGCGGAGTTTTCTTCAGCGGCAGCGGCGACATGATCCGCTGAATCGACTTCACAATTGCCTTCTGCGCCGGCGCCGACATCCGTTGGTAACGCTCCTTCGAAACCGGAATAGCATCAAACCGCAGGCGCAGCCATGATTCCAACCCCTCCTGCGCGCGGTAATGCTTGCGATGCGCCAGCGACGTCAGCTCAATCGACCGCCCCATGTCACAGGGATTCGTAACCGACGTCGCGAGTTGGTAAAGCGCATCATGCCGCCGCTCCACAATCGCCGCCGCAATCAAAGTCATCCCCGCGCACACTGCATCCACCGGAATAATATCCAGCCGCTTGCTCTCATTCGACGGCAACTGCCGGAAATACGTCCCCAATAAATAGGACAGCGACGCCGAGGTGTTGATCCCTTCATTCCACCCCAGAAACGGCTTCGCCACCGAAGTCTCCACAATCGCCGGACGCACCACCGCAATCGGCAGCCCCGCTCCATGCTTCACTATCAGGGATTCCGCCAGACTCTTGGTCAGAGTGTAAGTATTCGGCCACCCCAACTCCTTCGCCCGCCGCGTCCCTGCTTCAGTCAAATAAGTTTTCAGCCACCGAATCCGGTTCTTGCGGATCTGGTTCTCCAACGCCGCGCCCTGCAGCCCTTTTGCCGCATGTTCCTTCGCCAGCGACTGCGACTTCAAACCCGCAGTCACTTCCTCGCCCTGAGCCTCTGCCTCAGCTTTGGCAATCAGCTCATGCAGAGATCGCAATTCTTGTTCCGCATCGAAATCCGGCACGCGGCGCGGCGTGTAATTCGGAATCAGCTTCTCCGCCACCCGCCCATCGCGCTCGCCCGCCACGTAGCAAGTAGAAAGATGCAGAAGCCCCGCGTGTTCTGCGCCCCGCACAAACTCCAGGATGTTCATCGCCGCATCGGTGTTGGTCGCGAGCGCATCCCGCAAGTCCGGATTGAAGTCCGTCAATCCCGAACTGTTCACGATCAGATCGAGATTTCTCTGCAGCCGCCGCGCCACTTCCTCATTCAGCCCCAACCCGGCTCGCGTGACGTCGCCCTCCACCACCTCAACTTTGTCGCGCAGATATTCCGCAAGCGCCGCCCCATATTTCTCAAACAGCGGATCGAAAACCGGCGACTCTTCCACAATCTTCTCGAACCGCTGCTGCGCCGGATTCGATTTCTGCCGCCGGATCAGCAGATAAATTCGCCCGATCTTCGGCAACTCCATCAGCGTGTTCGCCAGCCACACCTTGCCAATAAATCCCGTCACGCCGATCAGCATCAAGTGCTTGCCCGCCAAAGCCCGCCGCACCGAAAATCCCGCCGCCTGCGTCTGCCCCTCGAAATGCACGATCGGATGTTCCCTCACCACGGGCTCTCGCTCCGACCCAATCGTCGCCGCCCGCAATTCTTCGACCGTTATATCCAGTTGCCGCGCCAGCGTCTTCGGCGCCCGCCGTCCGTCCGGGCTCTGCTCCCGAATCCGAGCAAATGCTCCCCGCGGCCGAATCACCGGCTCCAACAGCCGCCCCGTAGCCACGCCACCGCGAAATTCCAGACGGTTCGCTACCACCCGCTTCACTCCCAGATGCTGCGCCAGCGGCTTCATTACGTGTTCCAGCGCCTGACTCACCAGCACCACATCCGCCCCCGAACGCACCAGTTCCCGCACCCGCTCCGCCCCATGCGTCTTCAGCTCAGGCTTCAACCTGTATTGGAAGTATTCTTCGCCCAGCAGATCCAGCCGGTCCCGCGTCACCCCCCGCAGAGTCGTATGCACGACTCGGGTCGCGAACTTCCGGTTCGTCGAATACAGAAACGGACGCAGCACCGCCATCAGAAAGATCAGCCCCCGCCGCCGAAACCGCTCCGCAAACGTCTGCGCATTCCACGTAAAGAACGCCACCGGCTGCACCACCGTCAGGTCAAGCAGGCTCCCTTCCACCCGCCAGTACACGGCAGGGGAGGCAACGGACGGCACACGAGGTTTATGGTTTGAAGGCTCCAAGTGGTTTGACGGTTCCTGGTTTAACCGTTCCAATGTAATGCTTCGTCCCACAGGGATTCTGCACTAAAGAGGACGAATCTCCTATTGTAAACAATGCCCCGTCTATGGGCGAGCACGTCCCCCGACCTACCCTGTGCGACCCCGTGTCCTCTGTGTTTAAGGTTTTAGAACCCAACCCGCGTTTAAGGTTTTAGGACCCAACCCGCAGCGACCTTTTCACACTCCCGTAACAATCCCTCCGTATAGTAGCGACGACCTGAGGAGCAAACCATGGCCACCGCATCGCAGACACTACTCGACCAAAAACTCTCGCGCACGCCCGGCAAGATCGGGATGCTGGTCTTCGGCGTCGTGCTGGTCATCGGCGTCGCCTATGCCGGCTCCAGCCTGCTTCACGATCTTTCTAACATCCACAACGAATCCGTCCTGCCTTACGTGCTTCTGGGTATAGCGCTGCTGGTCGCTTTAGGTTTCGAGTTCGTCAACGGATTTCACGACACCGCCAACGCGGTAGCCACGGTCATCTACACTCACTCGCTCGAACCTCACATCGCGGTCGTCTGGTCCGGCTTCTGGAATTTCCTCGGCGTGCTCGCCTCCAGCGGCCTCGTAGCCTTCGCCATCGTCTCGCTGCTGCCCGTCGAACTGATCCTGCAAGTCGGCAGCAAAGCCGGATTCGCCATGGTCTTCGCCCTATTGGTAGCCGCCATCATCTGGAACCTCGGCACCTGGTGGTTCGGACTGCCTGCTTCTAGTTCGCATACGCTGATCGGCAGCGTCATCGGAGTCGGCATCGCCAACCAGCTCATGAACGGCAGAAGCGGCACCAGCGGCGTCGACTGGGGACAAGCCGCCAACATCGGCAAGGCTCTGCTGCTCTCACCCATCGTAGGTTTCGGTTGCGCCGGACTCCTGCTACTCCTCGCCAAAGCTCTCATTAAGGATCCAAAACTTTATACCGCTCCCGAAGGCACCGAGCCGCCGCCCTTCTACATCCGCTGCCTCCTCGTCCTCACCTGCACCGGCGTCAGCTTTTTCCATGGCTCGAACGACGGTCAAAAAGGTATGGGCCTCATCATGCTCATCCTGATCGGCACCGTCCCCACGGCCTACGCGCTCAACCACGCCGTCACCTACAAAGACTCGCAGGATTTCATCGCCGTCTCCGCGCAAGCCGCCGACGCCCTCACCAAATACGTCAGCCCCAACGCCGCCATCGGCGACGCCCACGAAGACGTCACCGCTTACATTCGCGACAAGAATTTCACTCCCAACACCATGCTCGCGCTCCGCACCCTGGTCAGCGACATCGGCAACGAGACCGCGCTCTACAAAGAGATGAAGAACATCCCCAACGACCGCGTGCGCAACTACCGCAACGATATGTATCTCATCAGCGAAGCCATCCGCCTGATGCAGAAGAGTGGCAACCCGGCTTTTTCTCCGACTGACTCCGCCATCCTCGCCAATTACAAGAAGCACATCGATCACTCCACCCGCTTCATTCCTCTCTGGGTAAAGGTCGCCGTGGCCATGGCTCTAGGTCTAGGCACCATGGTCGGATGGAAGCGCATCGTGATAACCGTCGGAGAAAAAATCGGCAAGAGCCACCTGACCTACGCCCAAGGTGCGGTAGCTGAAATCACCGCCATGGCAACCATCGGCGCGGCCGACGGATTTGGTCTCCCGGTCAGCACCACTCACGTGCTCTCCTCCGGCATCGCCGGCACCATGGCCGCCAACCATTCCGGAATTCAGTGGTCCACCGTCCGCAATCTGGCCCTGGCCTGGGTGTTAACCCTGCCCGTAGCCATGATGCTCTCAGGATCCCTATTCTGGCTCTTCCGCAAGACGTTCTAGGGAATCGAAGCTTCGAAAGTCAAAGGCTCGGGAAGGGCACGGCTTCAGCCGTGCCGTTAAGGTAACGTTGAAGACGGGCTTTAGCCCCTGAGGTTTCGCCGCGTCGGCGCGGAATCAAGCCTACGCGCCCGTGGAAGCCGCCAACCCACGCTGTTTGCGCAACTCTGTCAGGAACGCGTCGGCGGTAAGCGCAGCCTGGCTGCGGAAGAGTCCCAGCAGCAGGTCTTCGGTTTCACTATCCGCCGAGGGAACAAGCGACGCATTAGAAGATTCAATCTCCAAACCTTCCGGCTCCACCAGCATCTCCGGCAGCACGTCGCGGTTCTCCGTCAACAGACTCAAAAACTTCTCCAGCAGTGCACGATGTTCCGGAGTGCTCTGGGTGAACTCCACTCCCATCCCCTTATCGGGATGCATGATCCGGACCACGCCTTCTGTCCTCAAGTCGATTCCGCCCGCTCGCATCGACAAAGTTACGCGCGTCGAAACCGGGAACGGCGAACTGATCTCGAGATAGCATCCACCCAAACTCAAATCGGTAAGCTGGCAACTCGCTGGCGGATCGTCCTTTTCCGCATCCGGAGAATTCCTCCCCAGCCATTCCCGCAACTGCCGCGTAAATTCCACCGACGGATCCTGGAAGCGCAATCCCACCTGCTTCCCCGTTCCCTCCCACGCGAACTCTGCATTCACCTCTAAAGCCTTGGCCGAACCCGGCAGAGTAAACACCAGCGTCCAGCGACCCAACCGTCGGCTGCGCGGTGGCAGCGTCACCGCCAAACCGCCTTCGCCGAGATCGGTGGTGTTGACCTTGAAGTGCGTATCCGATTCCCGGCTAGTCATCTCCACCGGAATATGCACCGACACCCGCGAGTTCCGCCGCCGTTCCTTCTTCATCAGCGCTCGCGCCGCGCGAAAGCTCGACTTCGACCGCTCCACCGACACCGGCTTGTAGAGGATGAAGTGTGCTCCAATCTCAAACGCCGACCGCAGCCCAATCTCCGGATCCAGAATCGCAACCGCAATCGCCCGCTTGTTGCACGGAGCACTCCGCGCACTGCGCAGCACCGCTGCTGCTCCCGGCCCGGCGCAATCCACAATGATCGCCTCAAACCGCTCGCGCGTCAGCTTACGCAGCGCAATCTCAGAAGTCGCGCACAACTCCACGCTGATGTCCAGATCGCCCAAAGTCCGGCGCAGCACACGCACAATCTTGTCGTCGGAACAAAGCAGCAGCGCCTTCAGATTCATGGCCCGGTCTTAAGTCCTTCCAGCCCGGTCGCAATCCCAACCTGAGCTGTAAACGGGCGTGTTCCGCCTGTGGAATCCCGGCAAGACACGGCCCCCTACCTAACTGTAAGCCGCCCCAAAAGCCCGATCAATGGCCTCTTCGCGCTACCGGTTACGAGCGTAACGCCAGTCCTCCCCAGCGCGTCGTGAGCCCCCGATCGCAGGTCGGCTGCTGCGCTCGACTCACCCATGGTTGCCCAACCAGCCTATGCAGTAACAACCATGAAAACAACTACTTAGAATCGGCTTACTAAAGTGATGCCGCGCACATTATGATTGACTTCCAGCAAATATTGCCCTAACATACTCAGTCTCCGAACAGTGTTGGGAGCGCAAACGTAGAGGCCAGCCGAGCCGTCCAAGCCCGGTCGTGTTTTCCGTGAATCCCAATAGCCTCCGGAGAATCATATACATAGAGCAATCGATAGATTTCATTCCCCTTCTGTAGGAAAGGCATCGTTCATGGCGAAGCGTCGCGGAAATCCCAACTGGGGCAAGCCCGAGCCCATCGGCCCGATCGTCCCCACCATCACCGAGTTCGAGCAGGTAGTGCGCGAATACAAGCTCACCCCGGACCAGTATCTGCGCTCAACCCGCCTCCGCGAGTGGGCCCGCCGCAACAAGAACTCAAAATACATCCCCGAGCCACTGCTCGAAGCCTGGGGCTTCGAAATCGAATCCACCCTCTAACGCAGTCGTAAGGATTCTTCAAGGGTCGCCGAAAGGCGACCCTTTTGCTTTTGAGCCGCTGTTCTGTAAAACTCTTGTCATTCCGACCGGAGCGGAGCGCCAGCGAGCGAAGTGGAGGAACCTGCTTCTTGTGTACCCCTTCGCCAGCCCCCGCCTGAAGCAAGACGAGCATGCTCAACCTCCTTCACCTCCCGCTACCCGAACTCTTCGCCGTCCTGGCCGCCGTAGCCTTCGCCACCGGCCTGAACGTCTACGCCACAGTAGCGGCTCTAGGCCTGCTAGCCCGCTTCGGACACGTCCCCCTCCCGCCAGCTCTACAACTCCTGGAAACCTGGCCAATAATCGCAGCCAGCACCATTCTCTTCGCCATAGAATTCTTCGCCGACAAAATCCCCGCCTTCGACCTGATCTGGAGCGCCCTCCACACCTTCGTCCGAGTCCCCGTAGCCGCCCTCCTGGCCTACGGAGCCACCCGCCAACTAACCCCCGCCGAACAACTCCTCGCAGCCGCCCTGGGAGCAGCCATAGCCCTGGCCGCCCACTCCGGCAAAACCGCCCTCCGCGCCGCCGTAACCCCAAGCCCAGAGCCCTTCTCGAACATCACCCTAAGCCTAGCCGAGGACGCCCTGGCCATCTCCCTAACCTGGCTAGCCACCCGCCACCCCTACGCCGCCGCGACCATAGCGCTAGCCCTGGTAGCAGTAATAGTGTTGCTGGCCAGAGCCGTAATCAAAGCCATGCGCAACCTATTCCAAGGCGCAGAAAAAGAACTGGCAGGATAATTTTTCATGTGGGGACAGCCGTCCTCGGCTGTCCGTCGAGCGAAGCTCGACTCCGCAAAACCGAACAACCGCGCAAGGCCTTTGGGTGGCGCAGCGCTTCAGCGCTGCGAAAAAGAGTCCCTGGGATGGAACCGGGCTTCAGCCCGAGAGCAGCCGAAGATGCGAAGCCCACAAGCCCATCCCAAATCCTTGTCATTCCGAACCGGGCGCCAAGCCCGGTGAGGAACCTGCTGTGTGCTTTCGGCCCAGCCCGCTATCCCGGCCGCTGCCCCGCCTCCGCCCGAACCGTCTCCGCAACCCAATCCATCACCACATCCCGCACTTGCCTCCGAGCCTCCTCGGTAGTGACGTGTCCCGTCGGACGAGCCTTCAACCCCGCCCGTCCTGCAACCATTTTTTCCCGCGCAGCGGACCCCTCCTCTTCCTCCGCGTCACCGTCCTCGTCCTCCACCTCATCCGCCTCATCGTCAAAGTCCTCTTCAAACCACTGCGGACCCCCCATGCAGGTCCTGTGCACGTCGCCGCGGTCGATCACAACGTCGGTCGCATCCCGCGCCTCGAACTCCGTATTTCGCAAATTGCAGCTCGCGGTTTGCAAAGCGTAGAGCATCAGCGCCGCCGTCTTGTGCTCCATCTGACCGGTGCCAAGCAGTTGCATGACCTGCATCAGCGCCATCTGCACCGAATTCGCATCCTCAAGCAACGGCATCTCAAACCGAGCCTGCCCAAACTGGCTCCCCATAATCCGCGCCCGCTGCTCCTGACAGCGCACATGAAAAAAGCAAAGCCGCCGGCGCCGCAGCGCCGGAGACCCACACTGCGTCCCATTCACCTTCACATGCTGACACCGGTTCACATTTTCCAGACCCATAATTCTCCTCACACCTTTCCCGTAGTTTGGTTGTCATCCTGAGGTCGCCGCGAGCTTGCCGAGGGAATCCGAGCGAGCCGCGCGATCCAAGGAGCCTGCCCTGAGAGAGCGCAAGCGACCGAAGGGCGCGTCTGGCTCGCTTCCTTACCAGAATTGTCGTGAATTTCGCCCCAAGCAGGCAGAACCGCTCAAGTTCGAGAAGGCTCGGGAAGGGCACGACTTCAGTCGTGCCGTTAAGTCCCCTCTAAAACCAGCCGCGCTTCAGCGCCTGCTAATTCCAGTATTCCCATTTCGGAATGAGAGGCAAGGTCATGTGAACATCGGAGGGAATAAAGCTGTGGAAATCGAAAAACAGGGCTGAGAACAAACAATGTGGGGACAGCCGTCCTCGGCTGTCGTCGAGCGCAGCTCGAAGCTCTGCAGTGATTCCGGCCCCGCTAGGGGCGACCGACAATAGTCCAGGACGGAAGTCCTCGGTAAGGCCGCGAGAAATTGAACCCAGTCCCGTCAGGGACGACCCAATCCTCCATTCCGTCACGACTGGCGGCCGACAGCAGCTAAGGCTGGCAGCGGGGTTGGCGTGGAGACGGCCCATTGTGGAAAATAAGCCGGGACTGACGTGATGCCTGACCTTGCCCCAAGAGATGGTTTAGTGGCATATTGGATGCCTCGCGCTGGAGGTCATCTTGCCATCCGACAAGGCAAAGCATCTTGAGTCCTTCTGGAACACCATCAGAAAACTGGAGGTCAAGAGGAAGTCGAAAATATTCTGCCTGATCCACTGCGGGGACGATGATGACCACATCTGCGGCCCCACCCTAGGGCACACTCTATTTGAACGAGATAACTTCAAGAACATAGACACTCTTGAGATTTTGCTGCACACTCCAGGCGGAGTTGCGGACATCGCGTATCAGGTAATGAGATTCTTTAGACGCCACTGCAAGACGCTCAACATCATCGTGCCTCTTCAGGCCAAGAGCGCAGGGACGCTGATGTGCTTAGGGGCGGATTCGATCTATATGGGGGAATTTGGGGAACTAGGGCCAATAGACGTGCAGATTCAAAACCCCATCGAGAAGGGATCAAAGAGCATTTCGCCACTGGACGAGTTCAAGTCTGCCGAGTTTCTACGTGATTACGCCGTCGAAATTCTGGACATTTTCACCCTGCTGATCATTCGCCGTTCCGGCATGAGCCTAAAAGAAGCATTGCATGAGTCCCTGCATTTTACGACCGAGATCATGCGGCCTTTATATGAGCAGCTTGATCCGTTGGAAATCGGCGAATACAAGCGAGCCCTAGCTATCGGCGAAGAATACGGAGACAGGCTGCTTGCGATGACCAAGAACCCCCATCGCAAGGCCATCTCCCAAGCACTGCTGTCAAAATTTCCGTCTCATGGCTTCGTAATAGACCGGGTTGAGGCGCGCGCCATGGGCCTGCCCGTCCACGCGTTGAATTACGCGCAAGAAAGCATGTTTCTTTCTGCCTTGACCAGCATCCTACCAACTGGAGAATCGATTTATGGCTTTCACAAGCTGCCGACACAAAAACCCGCCACCAAGCAGCCGAAACTTAAGCCCGTCGCCAAGCGGGTCGGGAAAAAACAGGCCCAGCCAACGACAGCCTTCGCCGCCACTGGATAAGTGTGCAGAGGAGCGGGACTTCGACACGCAGAAGTTTCTGGCGGAGGTTAGGTCGCTCACTCCCGACGAGCGGGAACGCCTGCTTCGTTCGTATGCGCCCTAACCTCCTGGTGCCCCATTTCTCGGGTTCCTTGCGAGAAGTGGGATTTCACGACTCGCAATCCTGACCTAGTGAATTCTCCACAGCCCTCCTGTGACATCTAACCTTGCGCCTCATCACAAATTCCTTCATGATTGCCCCAGCACAGGCAGCACAGCGAACCGAACGAAGCCAAGCTGTAACTCCTTTGCTTCCAAGATTTTGATCCCTAAGCTCTTTAAGCTCCGGATTTTGCGAGGAATTTCTCGCTAACCCGATGATTCCACGAGACCCAGGGGGGAGGGGGTATCAACGATCTTTCCAAAATCAAAGCATCAAATGGAGCAGAGAAAGCTACTCCACGCAGGCCGGAAAAAGATATTTGCAGCCAAAATCCACAGGTAAAATAACGTCATGAGTCCAGAAGTTTCCGATCTTTTGAAGCGAGCCCTCGCGCTCCCGGTCGACGAGCGCGCGGCACTGGCCAACACCTTGCTCGACAGTCTCGAAGAACCGCAGCAATCCGTTCAAGCGGCTTGGGACGAAGAAGTAGCGCGCCGCATGCAAGACCTGAAGGCAGGCAAGGCCGTAACCGTCCCTTGGGAAGAACTGCATCAAGAGCTGCTAGCCATGCAAAACTCAAGACTCGGTACTGGGCACTAGGTACTCGGTACTTATTAACTGACTTGCTACAATAATCGCATCATGAATCACGAAGCCTTCGCCGACGTCCCCACCGCCATCGAGGAGATCCGCGCTGGCCGCATGATCGTGGTCGTCGACGACGAAGACCGCGAGAATGAAGGCGACATCACCCTCGCCGCCGAGAAGGTCACGCCCGAAGCCATCAACTTCATGGCCAAGTATGGACGCGGCCTGGTCTGCCTCACCATGACCGAGGAGCGCCTCGCTCACCTCCGCATCGGCCCCATGAGCGCCGAGAACACGTCGCAATACGGCACCGCATTCTGCGAAGCCATCGACGCGCGCGAGGGAGTGACCACCGGCATCTCCGCCTACGATCGCGCGCGCACGATTCAGGTGGCGATTGACCCGGCCACGCAAGCGTCAGACCTGGCGCGTCCCGGCCACGTCTTCCCTCTCCGCGCCCGCAAAGGCGGAGTGCTGGTCCGCGCCGGACAAACCGAAGCCTCAGTAGACCTGGCGCGCCTCGCCGGACTGATTCCCGCCGGCATCATCTGCGAAATCATGAAGGACGATGGCACCATGGCCCGCGTCCCAGACCTCATCGAGTTCTGCCGCCAGCACAGCCTGAAGATGCTGACGGTCGCAGAGCTGATCCGCTACCGCATGGCGCATGAGCGTTACGTGCATCGCGTAGGCGAGGCGTTAGTCGACACCCGTTTCGGCGAATTCCGCCTCATCGCGTACGAGAGCGAAGTGGAAGGCGGCGAGTCACACGTGGCCTTAATAAAAGGAGATGTGGAAAATAAAGACGAGAAGAACGATGCGCCAGTGCTGGTCCGCATGCACGCCCACTGCCTGATGGGAGACGTCTTCGGCGCAACCGGCTGCGAGTGTCACGCCACGCTCGAGGGTTCGCTGCGTAGGATCGCGCAGGAAGGACGCGGCGCTCTCATTTATTTACACCAAACCTCAAAGGGCTTCTCCATCGAGAAAGCAGGCGAACGCAGTGCTCTCAGCTTCCATCGCGGCCGCAAGCTGCCGTCACTGCTCGACAACGAACGCCAGACGCAGCGCGAGATCGGAATCGGCGCACAGATCCTCTCCGACCTGAACCTGCGCCGCATCCGCCTGCTCACAAACAGGCCCAAACGTGTTGCCGCACTCGAGGGATTTGGAATCGAAATCGTCGACCAGGTTCCGGTGGAATTGAACGGAGTAAAGGCAGGAAAAAACTAAAGGCCGCAGGGCGCGGCCCGTTTTCTAAAACGGTTTGCGCACAACCACTTCGCTCTCGCGAATAAAAAACTGCGCCGAGCAATGTTCCGAGCCGCAGATGACTGGCATCAGGCCATTGATCTGCCGCCGCGTAATCAGGCCCAGCATGCCGCAGGAAGGGCAAGCCAGCACAGCCCAGTAAGGATCTTCCTTCTCGCCAACTTCGCCGGCATTTTCGAGGACAAAAATTGTTCCGGGCTGCATCTGTTCGGGAATCCATTCGTTCAGAATGTCCAGTTCTCCGACCATGCATTCCTCCTGTGTTCCGCTACCACGACCGAATCCCGACTCGCACTCGCCTAAGAAGCTTTTCTAGCACGTCGACGTGACGTCGGCGATGTTACGGAGGTACTCGTTTTTCTGGCGACTACGTCAGCGCGCACTTGTCGAACGGCGTCGCTGAGGCAGATTCCTAGAATGGGCTGACTGGAATTCTTCAGGATGTCTACGATCTGCCGCGCTGAAGTTTCCAGATAGAGATGCTTGCCATCGGTAAGCAAGTGAACGTCAGAGTTGCGGCCGACGATTTCGGCCAGGCCTTTGCCGCACTCACGCTGCAAGAAACGCATGACCTTGCGGACTCCCTGGAGCGAGAAACCTTTGCGGCGCAGTTCGCAGATGACCGCCATCTCGGTGAGGCTTTGCAGGGAATACAGACGGCGATGGCCGACCCGCTGCGGCTTGACCACGCCGCGCTCGTCCCACCACTGGAGCTGGCGAGCAGTTACGCCGGTCAGAGCGATCACCTCCTGCGATGAAAAGCTATCTTGCATGAATCCGATCCATTTCCTGGGCAATCTGTTTGAAACAGTCTGCAAGTCGAATGTTTGAAACATTCTAGACGTGAGTTGGCATGTGTCAACGGAGATTCGCAACGGAGGGTTAACTAGAAGAGTGCGTGGCTGGAAAAACCCGGCGTGAAAAAGAGTATGCCGCGGCCGCGGCCGGTCTTACCAAGGGTAGAAAAACCGGGCGACGGTGGAAATGCCCTGCGTGACGTGGACAGGCAAGGGATCCTTCGACTCCGCATCTGCTTCACGGAGTGAAGCAGATGCTCCGCTCAGGATGACAGTGCGTCTCAGGAAATGCTCTGATTCCGAAACGGCCTCAGTCGTCGCTGCCGCCGCCGACGAAGTGGACGATTTCGAGGTGGTCGCCGTCTTTGAGATGAGTCTGCGGCCAGCGGTCGCGGGGGACGATGTCGCGGTTGAGTTCGACGGCTACGCGGTCGGGCTTCATGGCTAGGGATTCGATCAGCGCTGCGAGGGTGAAAGCGGCGGGCGCGGGGTTGGCGAAGCTGCGCTCTTCTCCGTTGATGTGAAGATTCATTTCATTCCAACCAAAATACGCAGAGGACGCTCTCTGTGAGCCGTATTGTCTCACGCGGCAGGACGAAGCCTCGCTGCGCTCGGCTGGACCCTTCGGCTTCGCTCAGGGGCAGGCTCTCGAGGCGGCCGTCCCCACGTCATGGGCCAGCGTAGCCGCTCCGGCAAAAAGCCGCCGGGACGGCGGCGCTACATTCATTACTCTGCTTTGCGTAAGGTGAATTTGCGGGTTACGGTTCGGCCCTGGTGGTTGGCTTGCACCATTACGGAGGCTTCGGCCAGGGCGGATTCCTCGACCTCGATCGAGATCTGGGCGTTGCCTGCGGAATCGGTGACAGCCTGAGTGTAGAAAGGCGCGGCGTCGGGACGAGCAAAACGGAAGGTAAGGCGAGCGCCCGGCACGACCGCTCCGTCTTCGGTGACGCGCAGTTGCATGATTAGATTGCGGTCGTTGTGAACCGAGGCGGAGTTTTCCCACTGCACGTCGAGTTGCTTGATGGCGGCCAAGGCATCGGTTTCAGCGCGGTCGAGGACGCTTTCGAGCTTGCCTTCGCGGATGGCTTCGAGCACGAGGCGGTGCTGATCGCGGAGCTGCTGCTCTTTTTGAGGATCGCCAAATTCGACTTGCGCAGCCGAGGCCGCATAAGAGATGGCCCGTTTGCCGATGCACCTTCCGCGCACGAAGACCTGGGTCTGCAACAGTTTCTCGCTCTCGCGCGCTTCGCTCTGCACGTGGTAGATGGTGTCGACATGTTTTACATCAGTGTTAAATCCGAAAATCATAAGAGATTTGTAATTTGGTAATTTTGTAATTTGGTAATTTAGCTTGCTCGCCTGGCCGTGTGCTGCGTTGCCGTGAAAATTGCGCTTAGTTCGTGTGCTTCTTTCAAGATGTCCTCGCAACGCCGGCTGGACACTATGCTGCAGTCGGACAGCATTTCGAGCCAAAAGACAGTCTCGTCCGCTTCCTCTACCACCAGTCCGATCTTGGCAATCCATTCGGCCCTGTATCTACCACGGCACGCCGCTCTGTAGTTCGCCGCAACTGACGTGCCGCAACGCAGCAACTGCTTGCCCACGACCTGCGAATCGGCGGTATGAGGCAACGAGCGGTAAAGCTTAACAATACGGATCGCAAATGCCTTCGTCCGGTCGCGCAATTCCTCGGGTCCAGTGGACATTCTCACGCCAGGTTTTCAAATTACAAAATTACCAAATTGCACAATTGCCAAATTGTTCCTCGTTCCCTTGACACTCTTGCAGAGTAGCACCTAATCTAGAATGTTTAATCGATGCTTCGCGCGAATTATATATAGCCTGTCCTATGCCCGACAATTATTTCGCTGGCTACCTGCCGTTTCTGATCCATATTGTGCTGGCGGGCGGGATTGCGACTGCCATTATTACGCTTTCCTGGTGGATCGGGGAGCGTAGACCGACTCGGGCCAAAATGTCTGCCTATGAGTGCGGCATGACTCCCGTGGGAGATTCGCGCGGGCGTTTCTCGGTGAAGTTCTACCTGGTGGCTATGCTGTTCATTCTGTTCGATGTTGAGGCCGTTTTCCTTTATCCCTGGGCGGTGATTCTGCGCGACTTGAAACACTTCGGGTTGGGGGAAATGTTCGTCTACATTGGCATTGTTCTGGTCGGTTTCTTTTATGTCTGGAAGAAGGGCGTTCTGGATTGGGGGCCGTCAGCTGTGCGATCCGACATCCGAAGAGGTTCACGCTAATGGCTTTGGCGCCTGCCATTACCGATCTGGAACAGCTGAAGGGTCATCCGGCAGTGGCGCGGCTGCTGGCTTGGAATCCTTCGGCGGTTGCAGGAGTGAAGTTCGACCGCGACGAGATGACGATTTATGTGGATCGCGCGAACCTGCGCGAAGCTTGCGCGCTGCTGCGCGACGACGAGGAATGCGCTTTCAACTTTCTTTCTGATGTTACCTGCGTGGATTGGTATCCGGCGGAGCCTCGATTTGAAGTGATTTATCACTTGCTTTCGATTCCAAATAAGGAGCGGGTACGGCTGAAAGTTCGGCTTGATAGTGCGAGCCCAGCGGTTGAGTCGCTTACTTCACTTTGGCCGGGGGCTAATTATTTCGAGCGCGAGGTGTTTGATCTTTTTGGCATCCGCTTTACCGGGCATCCTTATCTGCGGCGCATGCTGATGCCGGAGGACTGGGAAGGCCATCCGCTGCGGAAAGATTATCCGGTGGAGGGCTACCGCTAGGCTTCGCTATGGCTCACCTTGCTCCCACTCCCGTGCTTGAACCTGGTCAGGATCGAACGATGATCCTGAACATGGGGCCGCAACATCCTTCCACGCATGGTGTGCTGCGCGTGCTGCTGGAAATTGACGGCGAGACCGTGGTGCGGATTATGCCTGACATTGGGTTTCTGCACACGGGGATCGAGAAGACTTGCGAGGCGAAGTTTTACCAGCAAGTGGTGCCGCTGACGGACCGCATCGACTATCTGTGTCCCATGACGAACAACCTGTGTTACGTGCTGGCGGTCGAGAAACTGCTGGGGCTGGAGATTCCTCCGAAGGCGCAGTGGCTGCGGGTATTGCTGAACGAGTTGACGCGGATCAATTCGCATCTGGTTTGGCTGGGCACGCACGCCATGGATATTGGCGCGCTGACGGTGTTCTTATATTGCTTCCGCGAGCGCGAAGAAGTGCTGAAGATGTTTGAGATGATCAGCGGGCAGCGCATGATGACCTCTTACTTTCGTGTAGGAGGAGTGGCGCTGGAACCACCGCTGGGATTTTTTGAGCGGGTGCGCGAATTTGCTGGGCGTTTTCCTGACAGGGTGGATGAATACGAAAACCTGCTCACGGGAAATCCGATCTTTATGATGCGGACCAAGGGCGTGGCAAAGTTGAGTGCGGAGGACGCGATTGCTCTTGGAGCTAGTGGACCGACGCTGCGCGGAAGTGGCGTGGATATTGACCTGCGCCGCGACATGCCTTACTCGGGGTATGAGAATTTCAAGTTCAAGGTACCGGTGGCGCAGGCAGGCGATGTGTTCGCGCGGTATATGTGCCGGGTGCGGGAGCTGCGGGAGTCGAATGAGATTGTGAAACAGGCTCTGGACGGTATGCCGGAGGGGCGCATCAAGGCGGACGCTCCGGGAATTGTGCTGCCCGACCGGGAGAAGATGAAGACGCAGATGGAAGCGCTCATCTACCACTTCAAGATCATTACCGAGGGATTTGCGGTGCCGGCGGGTGAGGTGTATCAGGCAGTCGAGTCGCCGCGGGGCGAGATGGGCTACTACATTGTCAGCGACGGTACTGCTAAACCTTATCGCGTGCACATGCGGGCGGCGTGCCTGGCGAATTTGCAGACGCTGCCTAAGATGTGCGAGGGCGGGTTGATTGCGGATGTTGTGGCGGCCATAGGATCGATCGACATTGTGCTCGGAGAGATTGATCGATGAGGAATTGAGCGATTGGGCGATCGGGTGATTTAGCGATTTGAAAACCAATCGAGGGAATAGTTGTGGGCAGTCAACCGGAGCAGTTGCGTGATAGGACTAAGGCATTCGCTTTGCGGGTGATTCGTCTTTATCGCTCTCTGCCTTACAAGACGGACACTCAGGTTCTGGGGAAACAGCTATTACGTTGTGGGACGTCGGTGGCGGCGAATTATCGCGCGGTGTGCCGGGCGAGGTCCAAAACGGAGTTTATAGCTAAGATGGGGGTCGTGGTTGAAGAAGCTGACGAGGCGATTCTCTGGTTGGAGCTGATGACTGAGTCCGGGATCGTTTCGGCGGCCAAGACCGAAGCGCTGTTGAAAGAGGCGAACGAACTGACGGCGATTTTTGCAGCCTCGCAACGCACGGCGAGAAATGCAGCGTGAGATTTTCAGTCGCAAAATCGCCCGATCGCCCAATGGCTAAATTTTTATGAGATTTTCTGACGAGTTCGAGGCGCGGTTTGCGGAGATGGTTCCGCACTATCCGACGAAGCGGTCGGCGCTGGTGCCTACTCTGCTTTATGCGCAGGACGAGGTTGGATTTTTATCGGATGAGGTGATCGCGGAACTTGCGGGACGGCTTGATTTGACTGAACTCGAAGTGCGGAACGTGATCAGTTATTACTCGATGCTGACTACGAAGCCGCGCGGGAAATTCAACGTGCAGGTTTGTACCAACATCAGTTGCCTGGTGCGCGGGGGCGAAAAAATCCTGCATCATTGCGCTGAGAAGCTGGGCGTGGGCCACAGGGGAACGACACCTGACGGTTTGTTTACGCTGGAGGAAGTGGAATGCATTGGAGCTTGCAGTTGGGCTCCGGCGGCGCAGGTGAATTACGATTTTCACGAGAACCTGACGACGGAGAAGATGGATAAGGTTCTGGATGAGTACAGAAAGAAAGCGACGCAATAGAGGATTTGTAATTTGGTAATCCGGTAATTTTGTAATTTAGAACTGCCGCGGAAGTTGTGTTGGGCCGCTAGGTTCCAACTTACTAAATTACTCGATTACAAAATTACAAAATGGCTTCACTGGTTTCCCATCCCGACGAGGTAAAGGTCGTCTCCCGGCGCTTCGGCCTGGGTGCGACGAATATCGACCGCTATCTCGAACTGGACGGCTACAAGGCCGTGCGGAAGGCGCTTGGGATGGAGCCGGACGCGATCATTAATGAGGTGAAGAACTCCGGGCTGCGCGGGCGCGGCGGGGCTGGATTCTCGACTGGGATGAAGTGGTCGTTCGTGCCCAAGCAGTCGGCGAAACCGAAATATGTGCTGTGCAATGGCGATGAGAGCGAGCCTGGGACTTGCAAAGACCGGTTGATCTTCGAGCATGATCCGCATTCTGTGATCGAAGGAGTAATGATCGGCGGACTGGCGGTGGGCGCGCGCAGCGGGTACATCTACATCCGGGGCGAATACCGATATCTGCTGAACATCATGCAGAAGGCGATCGCCGACGCTTACGCGAAGGGGTTTCTGGGCAAGAATATTTTCGGCAGCGGACGCGACTTCGACGTTTACTGGCATGGCGGGGCGGGGGCTTATGAAGTCGGCGAGGAATCGGCGCTGATGGAATCGCTCGAGGGCAAGCGCGGGATTCCGCGGATTCGGCCGCCGTTCCCGGCTGTGGTGGGTCTGTGGGGCGGTCCAACTGTCATTAATAATGCGGAAACTTTGGCAAGCGTGCCTCACATTATTCTCGGCGGGGCTGAATGGTTTGCGAAAATTGGTCCGCCGAAGAATGGTGGGACTCGGTTGTTTTGCCTCAGCGGCAATATCGCGAAGCCCGGTGTTTATGAACTGCCGATGGGCTACAACCTGAAGAAGATGATTTACGAGGTTGGTGGCGGCATTCCTAACGGGCGCCAATTGAAAGCTGTTGTACCGGGCGGGGCTTCGTGTCCATGCCTTACCGCCGATGAGATCGATGTCAATATGGATTTCGATTCGGTCGCCAAGGCTGGGTCGATGCTCGGTTCGGGCGGCGTGGTGGTGGTCGATGACGCGCAGTGCATTGTGAAATTTGCGTTGCGGACTATGAAGTTTTACCAGCATGAGAGTTGCGGGTGGTGCATTCCCTGCCGCGAAGGCACCGACTGGTTGAAGAAAACTTTGACGCGCTTTCATTCCGGCGGCGGGGTGAAGAAGGACATCGACAACATGCAATACCTGGCGGAAAACATGCTGGGGCGGACGTTTTGTCCGCTGGGCGATGCGGCGGCGATGCCGACGATTGCGTTCGTGAAAAAGTTCCGCCGAGAGTTTGAAGATCATTTAGAAGGCCGACCCTGCCCGTACGAGGAGGAAGGAGTATTGGCGTATTTCGGTCGAAGAACTTCCGGTTTTAGCCAAACTAAATTATAATCCCATGGCTGACGTAACACTTACAGTTGATGGCAAGAAGGTCACGGCTCCCGCTGGGACGCTGCTGATTGAGGCCTGCAAGACCGTGGGCATTGAAGTGCCTTCGTTTTGCTATTACCCCAACCTTTCTTTGCAGGGCGCGTGCCGCATGTGCCTGGTGAAGATCGAGAAGATGCCTAAGCTGCAGACCGCGTGTACGACGGTGATCAGCGAAGGCATGGTCGTCACTTCGGAAAGTGATGAGATCAAGCAGGCGCGGAAGTCGACGCTGGAGATGCTGCTGGGGAACCATCCTTTGGATTGTCCGGTGTGCGATGCCGGGGGCGAGTGCGAACTGCAGGACATGACGTTCTCCTACGGCGCGGCGGAATCGAAGTTCATGGAGGCGAAGAACCATAAAGATGAGCAGCAGTGGTCGCCGGTAGTGTTCTTCGACCGGCCGCGCTGCATTCTCTGCTTCCGTTGCGTGCGGGTGTGCGGCGAAGGCATGGACGTTTGGGCTTTGGGAGTGCAGAACCGCGGCGTGAGTTCGATCATCGCGCCTAATAAGCAAGATCACCTGGAGTGCGAAGAATGCGGGATGTGCATCGACATTTGTCCGGTGGGAGCGCTCACTTCGGGTGCGTATCGCTACAAGACTCGGCCTTGGGAGATGAAGCACGTGGGCACGATTTGTACTCATTGCGGGGATGGGTGCAAAACCACGCTGGGCGTGCGCCGCTCCGATGCCGGGATGGAGATTGTGCGCGGCGATAACCGCGACAAGAGCGGAACGAATGGTGATTTTCTTTGCATCAAGGGCCGGTATGCGTTCGATTTTGCGAATCATGAAGAACGGCTCACGCGTCCGCTGATTCGGAGAGACGGCAAGCTGACTCCAGCCACCTGGGAAGAAGCGTTTGAGCTGGTCGGAAGGAAATTCGCCGAAATTCGCGATAAAGATGGCGGGGCGGCGATTGGGGTGATCGGTTCGACTCGCACTACCAACGAAGAAGCCTACCTGCTTTCGAAGTTCGCGCGCGTGGTGCTGAAAACGAACAATGTCGACCACCATCGCACCGCGGACTTCCCTGCCCTGGCGGCTGCGCTTCGCGGTAAAGGCGATGCCACGGCCAGCATGGCGGATGTGTTCACCGCTCCCGCTGTTCTGCTGATTGGGAATGATCCTACCGAACAACACCCGCTGCTGGCCTGGCAGATTCGCAACAACGTGCGTCTGCACCGGGCGCGGTTTTACCTGATTAACTCCACGCCGATCAAATTGCGGCGGCAGGCGACGAGCTTCATGCAGATCCCGGCCGGAAGCGAAGGGCAAGTTGCCGCGTTTCTCGGGGGCAGCGACGCCGCTGCAGATTCGCTGAGCGTTTTATCTCAAAACCAGTCATCGGCCGGCAAAGATGCGTGGATCGCGCTGCGCGACAAGCTGAGCGGCGAGCAGAATCTGATTATCGTTTTCGGTTCTGAACTTCGCGGCGGCGATCTTGCTAGCCTCGTGAAGTTTGGTTCTGCAATCCCAGGGGCCAAGTTTGTGTGTCTGGCGGACTACGCGAACTCTCGCGGAGCCGCCGACATGGGCTTGTATCCGGATCTGTTGCCGGGATATCACCCGACCGCCGGAAGCAGCCGGTTCCATCAGGAATGGGGGGAAATCCCGGAGGCCGCCGGACTTGATCTGGATGGCATGGTGGAGGCCGGGAAAGTGGGCGGGTTGAAGGCTCTTTATGTTGTGGGGTCGAATCCTGTCGGCCGATTGAAGATCGATCCGTTTGCATTCTCCAAAGCTTTCGTTGTCGTGCAAGACATGTTTCTGACCGAAACCGCGGTGATGGCTGACGTTGTGTTGCCGGCGGCGAATGCCTATGAAAAGTCGGGAACATTCACTAACACCTGCGGCGATTTGCAACTGGTGAAGAAGGCCGGCGAAGTCACGGACACGAAAACTGATTTCGAGATGATCGTGCGCGTCGCAGATGCCATGGGATTTGATGTGCGCCGGCTCGTGCCTTTCGGCGGAGGAACCTATGCTGACATGGGGCAATCTCGCGGAGCGCAGTCGGGCGAGGCCGACCGTCATGCGGTGTGGCTTGAGGCTCACGGGCTGGAGCCGAAACTCAGCCCGTTCGATCCCACGGCGATTCTGGATGAAATTCAGCGGCTGGTTCCGGGCTATGACGTGTCTCGCATGAATCTGCTGGCGGGAAACAGCCAGCATACGTCGCTGACCGAGGCTGGGCCTGGGGTCGCGCATCGAACGGAGTCCATTGCTCCGGCCAACGATGATCTTTTCACTTCTGGAACCCTGGGACGTTATTCGCGCACGTTGAAGTCAGTGATGGAAAGTCACGAGGTCAAGGCCGCCGAGGTTGCGGCGGACTGATTATCGAGCGTTAGCGTTAGGATTCCGGCAATTTGGAGAGCAAGGCATTGTCCGTTGGCGTTTTCATACTCGTGTCGGTGATCAAGTCGGTGATCGTGCTCATCGTGCTGCTCACGGCGGTCGCGTATACGGTCTGGCTGGAACGCAAAGTCGTGGGCCACATGCAGAATCGGTGGGGACCGACGCGAGTTGGTCCGTTTGGATTGCTCCAGCCCGCGGCCGACGGCATCAAGTTTCTGTTTAAGGAAGATCTGACGCCGCCGCACGTTTACAAGCCGCTGTTTCTGGCGGCACCAATGATGGCGCTGATCTTTGCCCTGACTTCGATATCGGTGATTCCGTTTGGCAACTCGATCACGATTTTTGGCTACAGCGTCCCGCTCCAGATCACTGATTTAAACATTGGACTGCTGCTGATTCTGGGCGTTACATCACTGGGCGTGTACGGAGTAGCGCTCGCGGGCTGGTCGTCGAATAACAAATATTCTTTACTCGGCGGACTGCGCGCTAGCGCGCAGATGGTGAGCTACGAAATCGCCCTGGGACTCTCGCTGGTTGGAGTTTTGATCCAGTCGGGGAGTTTTAGTCTTCGTGTGATCGTCGATGCGCAGGGGGGACGCTTTCTAGGATTCATTCCACGGTGGAATGTTTTTCACGGACAGTTCGTCGGCTTTTTCATTTATCTGATGGCGGCGTATGCGGAAACCAATCGCATTCCGTTTGACCTGCCTGAGGCCGAGACCGAACTGGTCGCGGGATACCACACCGAGTACAGTGCCATGAAGTTTGCCATGTTCTTCATGGCCGAGTACGCCAACATGATCACGGTGGCCTGCCTGGCTACGCTGCTGTTTTTTGGAGGATGGCACGGGCCGTTATTCGGGCCTCCGCTGCTGCAGTCGTTGCTGCCGCTGTTCTGGTTTGGCGCGAAGATTTTCTGCTTTCTTTTTCTTTATATCTGGGTGCGCGGGACGTTGCCGCGCTTCCGCTATGACCAATTGATGTCTTTCGGCTGGAAGTTTCTGCTGCCGCTGGCGATTGTGAATCTGGTGGCAACGGCGATTGCCGTCGCCTGGTAAGAACAGTTGCCAGTGCCCAGTACCCAGTTGCCAGTGGGAACACTGGGCTTGACTCGGAACTGGGTGCTGGCAACCAGGTACTGATTTCATGAATTTCCATCTCATACTTTTTCTGGCTTTCGGAGCAGTTTGCGTGGCTGGGGCGGTCAACCTGCTGGCGCAACGGCATCCCATTAACAGCGCGCTGTCGCTGATTGCGGTGATGGCGGCGCTGGCTGGCGAATACCTGCTGCTGGGCGCGGAGTTTGTCGCGGCGGTGCAGGTTATCGTCTACGCCGGCGCCATCATGGTGTTGTTTGTCTTTGTCATTATGCTGCTGAATGCGGGCGAAGAGGAACACACGAATGGCAGCCGTGTCGCGCTTCTATTGGGTGTGCCCGGAGTGCTGACGGGCAGCGTGCTCGTGGGGTGGGTGGTGCTGCGGTATTCGGGGACTGAGGCGGTGCCGATCGGAGCTTTGCCGGGACATCCCACTGATATCGCGCAACTTCTCTTTCACGATTTTCTGTTGCCCTTCGAAGTCACTTCGGTGTTGATTCTGATCGCCATCATGGGCGCGGTGGTTCTGGCGAGCAAGCCGGAAACGCCTGCGGGGAAGGCGGACTGATGGTTCCCTCATACATTCCGTTGTCGTATTACCTGCTGCTGAGCGGATTCTTGTTTGCCTGCGGCGTGGTTGGATTTCTGATTAAGCGCAACATCATCACCATCTTCATGTCGATTGAGTTGATGTTGAACGGAGTGAATCTTTCGTTTGTGGCGTTCGCGGCGCACTGGCACGCGCTGGCCGGGCAGGTGTTCGTTTTCTTTGTGATGGTGGTGGCGGCGGCGGAAGCGACCGTCGGACTGGCGATCATCATCGCGGTCTATCGCACGCGCGAGACCTTGAACGTGGATCAGGTAAACCTGCTCAAGCTATGAACCCGAATCTCAATTTATGGCTGATCCCGGTTCTGCCGCTGGCGGGGGCCGCGATCAACGGCTTTTTTGGGAAGAAGTCTTCGCGGCAGGCCGTGAGCACGGTCGCATTGTTCTTCAGCGGCGCGGCTTTTGCAATGGCGCTGTGGGCTGCCTGGCAGTTTTCGTCGTTGACACTTCCCCACCAGGAGTTCGTTGCGCACTGGATCCGCATCGCCGGGTTCAGGGCGGACTTCGCCTTTTATCTAGACCAACTTTCTTTGGTCATGTTGCTGGTCGTCACCGGAGTCGGCTTTCTGATCCATATTTACTCCATCGGATACATGTGGGATGACCCGAGCTACTACCGCTTTTTCAGCTACCTGAACCTGTTCATGTTTTTCATGCTGACGTTGGTGCTGGCGAACAACTACCTGGTGATGTTTATCGGGTGGGAGGGCGTGGGGCTGGCGTCCTATCTGCTGATCGGATTCTGGTTCACGAAAGATTCCGCGGCGTCGGCGGGCAAGAAGGCATTCATCGTGAACCGGATTGGTGATTTCGGGTTCCTGATCGCGCTCTTTTTGCTGATCAAGCACTTTGGGTCGCTTAATTTTGATCAAGTGTTTCAGAGCATCTCTCCTCTGGGCGCGGAAACGGCGGGAGCAGGAACGCTGACGGCGATCGGCCTTTTGCTTATGGTGGGGGCTGCTGGTAAGTCGGCGCAGATTCCGCTGTACGTGTGGCTTCCTGACGCGATGGAAGGTCCCACGCCGGTTTCGGCGTTGATCCACGCCGCGACCATGGTGACTGCAGGCGTCTACATGGTTTCGCGTTCGCACGTGATCTTTGAACGTGCGCCCACTGCGCTGATGGTTGTAGCGATCATTGGAACGCTGACCGCATTTTTTGCCGCGACCATCGGCATTGCGCAGACTGACATCAAGAAGGTTCTCGCTTACTCGACCGTTTCACAGCTGGGCTACATGTTCATGGCTTGCGGAGTTGGCGCTTTCTCGGCGGGAATTTTCCATCTGATGACTCATGCGTTCTTCAAGGGCCTGCTGTTTCTCGGAGCAGGTTCGGTGATTCACGCTGTGGGCGGCGAGCAGGATATGCGCAAGATGGGCGGGCTGAGATCGTACATCCCGTGGACGTTTCTCACGATGTTCATCGCGACGCTTGCTATCGCAGGCATTCCGCCGCTTGCCGGATTCTGGAGCAAGGACGAAATTCTGTGGAAGGCTTACCAGGTTAGTTGGGTGTACTGGGGAATCGGCGTTTTCACGGCATTCCTTACATCTTTCTACATGTTCCGGTTGTTCTACATGACGTTTTTCGGCGACTACCGGGGAAGCCATGAGCAGGGACACGGCTCCCACGGACACGACGAACATAGTCACGACGAACATGGACACGGCGAACCGCATGAGAGCCCTATGGTGATGTTGATACCGCTGATGATCCTGGCACTGCTTTCGCTGGTTGGCGGGTTTGTCGGATGGGGTCACCATTTTGAGCATTTTCTTGCGCCGGTGTTGGGCGGAGAATCTGCAGGCGAAACCGGAACTAGCATCACTGAATGGGTATTGATGGGTGTTTCGATTCTGGCGGCCGTGTCGGGATGGATGTTGGCGCATCTGCTCTACAGCGCGCGTCCCGAATTACCACAGAAGATTGCTGATTCGCTCGGCGGCTTCTACCAGGCAGTGGTGCACAAGTACTACATCGACGAACTTTACGCTGCGGTCTTCGTCAGACCGCTGATCGAGGGTTCGACTCGAATTCTTTGGCAGGATGTGGACCGAAAGATTATCGATGCTTCCGTAAATGACTCGGCAGATGGCGCGCGGCAGGTTTCGGACGAAGTTCGGCAGATGCAATCGGGCAACATTCGGTCGTACGCGGGTTGGATTGCGGCCGGTTCGGCAGCCGTGATCGCTTTCATGATCTGGATGGGGGTGCGATGAGCACTGATAGTCTCAGCCCGGTCATTCTTACCCTGGTGACATTCGCACCGCTGGTGGGCGGACTGCTGTTGATGCTGTTGCCGCGCCGCGATCGCGACATCCGCATTTTCGCTCTCGTCATATCTCTGCTGACGTTCGTTTTGTCTTTGCACCTGCCGGTTTATTTTCATCGCGGGCAAACCGACTTTCAGTATCAGGTCGACAAGCCGTGGATTTCCACTCCGAATATCCACTATCACATGGGAGTTGACGGCTTTTCGTTGTGGCTGGTGGTGCTGACTACATTTCTCACGCCGCTGTGCGTGCTGATTTCCTGGAAGTCGATTCATGAGCGGGTGAAGGAATTCTTTATACTGCTCCTGATACTGGAGACTGCGCTGATCGGGGTCTTCACCTCTCTCGACTTGTTCCTCTTTTACTTCTTCTGGGAAGCGACACTGATCCCGATGGCGCTGCTGATTGGTATTTTCGGCCACGAGCGCAAAGTGTATGCCGCGGTGAAGTTTTTCATGTACACCATGATCGGCTCGGTGTTTATGCTGGCTGCGATTCTCTGGCTTTACGCGCATACCGGCAGCTTTGACTTTGTTGTGATTCGCGATGCGATCGCGAGCGGAGTTGTGCCGAAGTTCCCAGCGGCTGCGCAGTGGTTGTTCCTCGGGTTCTTCGTGGCGTTTGCGGTCAAGGTTCCAATTTTTCCCTTCCATACATGGCTGCCCGATGCACACGTGGAAGCGCCCACGGCGGGGTCGGTGCTGCTGGCCGGAGTGTTGCTCAAGATGGGTACCTACGGAATGCTGCGCTTTAACCTCGGGTTGTTCCCCGAGCAATCGCGGCAGAATGCGTGGTGGATCATGATACTGGCCTTGATCGGTATCATCTACGGCGCGCTGGTAGCCATGGTGCAGCCCAACATGAAGAAGTTGATCGCCTACTCGTCCGTCAGCCATCTGGGATTCGTGGTGCTGGGAATTTTCAGCTTCACACAGGCGGGACTGAACGGCGCGATGTTTGTGATGCTGGCTCACGGAATTTCTACTGGCGGATTGTTCATGCTGGCAGGAATTCTGCACGAACGCCGGCATACTTATGAGATCAGCGAATTTGGTGGGCTGGCTTCGCCGATGCCGTTATATGCGGCAACTTATCTGGTGATTGTTCTGGCGTCTGTGGGCCTGCCGCTGCTCAATGGCTTCATTGGTGAGTTCCTGGTGTTGAGCGGAGCGTTTCAGGACAAGGCGGTTTACGGAATACTGGGCGCGACTGGCATCATCTGGAGCGCAATCTATTTGCTCTGGATGTATCAGCGAGTGTTCTATGGCAAGGTCACACATCCTGTAAACAATTCTTTGAGCGATCTTACCGGGTTTGAGAAGATCGCGATTTGGCCTTGCGCCGCAGTGGCGCTGGTGATGGGAGTTGCGCCGATTTTGTGGCTGGGGGCGATTGATCCGGCGGTTCAGGCGGCCCTCATGCCCGTTGTGCGAGTGGCGAGCAGGGTGGTGGGGCAATGATAGCGATGGCGTCCCTCGTTTCTGGCTACTCGCAGGCGCTGCCGCAGAGCGCAGATTATGTCCGGATCCTGCCTGAGATTGTTCTTTCAGTTTTCGGGATGATTGTGATGTTGCTCGAGCCCCTGCTCGAAGAAGAGGCCGGGCAGAAGATTCTGGGACTGATTGCGCTGGTGGGCACGCTGGCGGGACTTGGAGCGACCTGGTTTATGGCGCAGGCTCCGGGGCTGGCGTTCTGGAACATGGTTAAGGTGGATGGATTCAGCGTTTTCTTTCATGTCCTCGTGATTGCGATTGCCGCTGTTGTGATTCTCAGTTCGTACGAGTACCTGGCGGTGCAGCGGATTCGCGCGGGGGAATACTACGCGTTGATTCTTTTCGGTGTGGTGGGCATGGCGCTGATGTCGTCGGCCATTGAACTTGTGCTGATTTTCATCGCGCTTGAGATTTCTTCCATCTCTTCTTATGTGCTGGCGGGATTTCGCAGGCACGAGGCGGCGAGCGCCGAGTCTTCGCTGAAGTACTTTCTCCTGGGCTCATTTGCCACCGCATTTTTCCTGTATGGAGTAGCCTTGATGTTCGGGGCCACGGGCTCGACGAACATCGATCAGATCGGCAGCACATTGCGGGCTGGTCCAGTCCCATTGCTGGCGTTCGTGGCGGTAGCGTTCATGTTCGTGGGCCTGGGGTTCAAGGTGGCTGCAGCGCCATTCCACATCTGGACTCCTGACGTGTACGAAGGAGCACCGGCGCCGGTTGTCGGTTTCATGTCGACCGCGCCCAAGGCGGCGGCCTTTGCAGTTTTGTTGCGCGTGGTTTTCGTGATCGACGTGCACGGCCTGGAGTGGGTCATCTGGCTTGCGGCAGCGCTCTCCATGACGCTGGGCAACATGGGTGCTTTGGTGCAAGACAACGTGAAGCGGCTGCTGGCTTATTCCGCAATCGCGCACGCGGGTTATACGCTGGTCGCATTCGCAGCCGCGCCCGCACTGGGAACCTCGGCTGCCATGTTCTATCTCGCGGCCTATGCCGCCATGAATCTGGGTGCGTTTGCAGTGGTCAGCCACTTCGCCAACGCGGGTGAGCGCTATGTGACGCTCGAAGACTACGAAGGCCTGGGCCGCAGCTCTCCGCTGCTGGCCGCGACGCTCACTATCTTTCTGCTGTCGCTAATCGGGATCCCGATGACCGGCGGCTTTTTTGCCAAGTTCTACGTGTTTAGCGCGGCGGTGAAGGCCAACTTGATCTGGCTCACGATCATTGGTGTCGTCAATAGCGGCGTAGGAGCGTACTACTACTTGCGCATCATCGTAATGATGTATATGCGAGAATCGCGGAAAGAAGTTCCCGTGACTCCGGGTTCCGTTCGCGCTCGGCCTCGCGCTGGTGTGCTGCCTGGTCGCGACCATTTATTTCGGAATATTTCCCGGCCGCGTGTTGCAATTCGCTCAAGACTTCGCTCAGCAGCTCGTCCAGCAGGCTCCGCCTGAGATTCCATCTTCCACAGCTTCGATGGTTCCCGAAAAACTCCGGTAAGGAAGCGAGCCAAACGCGCGATTATTGCGTCGCGCGGCTCGCCCAGATCCTTCGCGGCGCAAAGAACGCTTGCTCAGGATGACAATCAAAATGCAAGGGTATCCCGAGCCACGAATTCAATCGCGGCCGTGTACCAAGGGAACGAAGAGCACAAGTTCGCGAAGGGAGATTGCGGGCTGACCGTTCTGCATTCGGATGAACTGCAACTGCTGAGAGCCGGGAGTACCGACGGGGATGATCATGCGCCCGGAGTCGCTGAGTTGGGCGAGCAGAGCGGGAGGCAGATCAGAAGCAGCTGCGGAGACGAGAATGGCGTCGAAGGGAGCGTTGGCGGCGAGGCCGAGTGTGCCGTCAGCCGTCAAAACTCGGACATTGGCATAGCCAAGCTCGGCGAGAAGGTTGCGGGCATGGTCCGCCAGGGCCAGGTGGCGCTCAATGGAGAATACCTGGGCCGCTAGTTCTGCGAGCAGAGCGGTGACGTAGCCCGAGCCGGTTCCAATTTCGAGAACCTTATCGGCTGGCGTGAGTTCGAGAGATTCAAGCATGCGGGCAACGATGTAAGGCTGAGAGATGGTTTGGCCATCACTGATGGGCAGAGGATGATCTTCGTAGGCCTGGCTCTGGTATGTTTCGGGGACGAATACATGGCGAGGGACGCGAAGCATGGCTTCGAGAACACGCAGGTCGGAGATGCCGCGGGCCCGGAGTTGCGAGTCGACCATGAGTTGGCGCGCGGCGGTCGGGTCGGACATGAGTTGCGGCTTTGGCGCGCCCGCCTTCGATCTTATTGTTTGCGTTGACGGATGCGCAGGTCGAAGCTGACCACACCGTTCTGGTCGCGGTTGCCGACGACGGAAACGTTGCGATTCACATAGTACTCCCCCTCGATAATCTGCTGCGAACTCTGCGAGACATTGGTGGAGTAGGTGAGGGACAGATTATTGGAGAACTGCTGCTCGATGGTGATCTGGGGGCCGTTGCTGATGGGATTGGTCTCGGTAGTAAGTCCCTGAGGATCGATCTTGATGTTGCTGGCGCCGAACAGACGGTCGAGCCGGTTGCTGACGGTGGAGTTCAGCGCCTGGCTGAGGATGAGAGCGCTGGCCTGGTCGGAAAAGGCGCTCTGACCGGACTGCTCCTGAAGTTGCGCAGATTCCTGATTGGTGCGGCCAAGAGCGAGTAGAGCGATGATATCGGATTTGGGCAGAGGCGGTTCGGAGCGGTAATTAATGTTGAGCCGGTCGGGTGTACCGGTTGCGGTGATGTTGAGCTCGTAGTTGCGAACGTGGCTGGAGGCCTGCAGATTAAATTGAGGCTCGATGGCAACCGGATTGGCGAAAGTGATATCGCCGCGCTCGAGGGTAAAGCGGATGCCGTGGAAAGTGGCTTGACCTTCGAGAATATCGACCCGGCCAAGGACGGCGGGCCGGGCCACCGAGCCGCGCAGGCGCAGGTCGGCATCACCGGAGAGCCGAGCGATCGCAGTGCGCATCTGGAGTTCGGGTGCAGTCACGACGTGGATGTCGAGCTTTACGTTGTTCAGTGGAGAGTTGGCTGTGGTGACGGTGGAGAAATTGCGGCTGCGCTCAAGATAACTGCTGAAGTCGAAACCCGGAGTCACGGCCATTTTGTTGATACTGATGTCTCCGGAGACGGTGGACGCGGAGCGCGTGCCCACCCAATGCAGTTCGGCATCTGCGGTGGAGCTGACGCCGGGAGGATAGCGCAAGCGCACATCCTTACCGGTGGCGGTGAGATTGAAGTTGAGTTGCTGGTTGAAGTAGGTGGCATCGCCTTTGAGGTCGAGCGTGCCGCCTCCGGTGCGGGCAGTAAGCGTCTCTATGAGGGCACGATCACGAGTGAACGTGAGCGAGCCGTTGAGTCCGCTCAAGCCACTGGGCAGCCCGGCATAAGAAAGCGAACCGTTGGCGACCTGCAGGCGGCCATTCGGAAAGGGGTCGGCGAGAGTGCCGCCGACCTTCAGGTTCAAGGTGACGAAACCCGCGGAGGTAACGTTGGGATCGAAGCTGGAGAGCAATTTGAGGTCCAGGCGTCCCTCGGCCGTGAGGTCGAGTGTGCGATCGCCAGAGAGCTGCACGGACCCATGCGCCGTGAGGTCAGTTCCCTCCCCGACGAAGTGGAGTTGCTGGATGTTGAGCGACTGATTGGCGAGCGAGAAGAGAATGGGATCCTGGCTATGGACCTTGGCATTCGCGATATCGAGCGAAACGGAGGTCAGATTGCCCTCCAGAGCCAATTGCGCGGGACTGGCGGAGTGGGCCGTGCAAGTGGAGAGAACCGCTAACAGCGGAATCCCCTGTTAGTTGGCCGCGGAGATAGGAGCGCCAGAAGGCGTCAGGATCGAGCTGCTCCATTTTGAAAGTGAGCTCGGCGGGATAGTCATCGCGCAACCGGATGTTGCCACTGAGGAGTAACGAACCACGTTTGAAATTGGAATTGCCGGAAAGATGCAGCTGACTGCCCTCGGTGACTGCATGCAGGTCCATGTCGCCCGCAAGGTCTTGATCGAGGGTGAGCTGGCGGAGGTGAACATCTGCATTGATTAAGGGCGCGCTCGAAAGTACCGGAAGCTTTCAGGACGAAGTCTGCTCGTCCTTCTACAGAAAGACGATCGGAGTGGATCTGGCGGACAAGAGCCAGGTCGAAATTGCTACCGGTAAGATCGAGATTGAAAGAGTGGGCGGAAGGATTGTAGACGGCGTGTCCCCGTGGTAACTGAATCGTGGTGGAAGAGATGCAGGTCGTCGAAAGCGATTTCGCCCTGGCCGATGCGAAACGTGGAATCGAACTGCTCGATAATCTCACCATAGGCGGAACCCTTGGTCAGGTGAATCTTGCCCTCGGCGTGCGGTTGGGAAAAAGTACCGGATGCCTGGACGAAAAGATCGGTGTTGCCGGAGATGGGATAGTCGTATCCAAGGAAGTTCTCGAGTTCGGCGAGGCTGGCGTTCTGGACGTTGCCACGCAGGTTGAAAGTGCTGTCTCCGGTGAAATGGCCGTGCAGTAGGGTGGCGGAGGCGTCGAACTCAGCGGAAGTGTCGTCACGGCGCAAAGTAGCATTGCGAAGAGAAATGGCGCGGAAAGAAAGCTGGATCGAGGTGGAAAGAGAATCCCAGTGGGTTTGAGGCAGTCGAGTCTTGCCTATGGCAGGCGGTGTGATGTCGAAATCGTCCACCTGCAGATTTCCGGCAATTTGAGGTGAGGAGACCGAACCGCTCATGCTGCCGTTGAAGGTGGCGCTGCCGTTCAGTGAGACGGGAAACAGCGCGGGACCGCGAACCACCTCGACTAATGGCAGCCAGTCAGCAAGACTCGTGGTCTTAACGGAGAGGCGCACCGCGGAGGTGTCGGATAGTGTGCCGGAAGCCGTGACGCGGGAGGTGGGCGTGGCAAGCGTGAACTGCGGCAGGTCCAAGGTGTCGTCGGCAGCCCGGTAGACGCCGCTAGCGTGCCCGGTGAGCGGCAGTTCCGACGCGGCGGGATGCGCGGGAGGAGTCAGATCGAGAGTGAATTGGGTTTCCGCGTCGCCGACAGTTCCCTTCCAGCGAGTTTCCAGAGTTCCGGAGGCCGATCCGGTAGGATGAAGGCGGACGAGGGGGTGATCGACTGCGTTAAAGGCGACGATCAGATCTTGCACCGAGAGGTCGCGCAGACGAAGAAAAACGAGCGCGCTTTGGATAGCCGGTGGCTTTCGGTTGACGATTTTCCGGCTGGATTTACCCTGGGGTGGGGCGGCTGAAATGACGGCGGTCTCAAGGGTTTTTCTGGCGGCGGGCGAGATGTGCTGCGCGGAGGCGAGCCATTGATTGAATTCGGCGTCGCCGGTAAAGCTGCCGCCGAGAATATTTCCTTGCAGTTTCGAGAGTTTGAGTTGCTGGTCGGTAACCGTGTAGCCGGTGTTGAGCGATGCCCGGGAGAACGAGACTTGCTCGTCCTTCCAGACCAGATCACGGACGGTGAGAAGTCCGTTGGTGGCGAACTGATCGAGCGACCAGTCGCCGCTCCCCTTGAGGTCGAGCACGCCGGCACGAAGATCACGGCGGCGGGCGATGGACGCAGCCTCGGTGAGATCGATCTGGGCCTCGTAGGAACCCTGGAGATGGGGATGATTAAAATCTGTAATCTCCCCACTCGCCGAGAAATGCGAGTGTTCGGAGTTCCACTTAAGAGAAGAGACGGTAGCGGAGTTCGCTCCAAGGGTGAACTCCAGCTCGGTCATCCACGCGAAGGGACGGTAGTCCTTGAGCTTGGTGTCAACCATGCCGAGGCGGAGGCGTCCGTCGTAGTGCCGGTGGAGCAACGAATAGTCCATCTGAAGCGCGGCGTCTCGCGCTGAGAAGTCTAACGGGATGGTCTGGTCGTCCCATAGGATGCGGCCGTGGGCAATTTCGAGATGATCGATGGAGAGCGCAAAGAGTTGCTCGACGAGACTC
This sequence comes from uncultured Acidobacteriaceae bacterium, assembly GCA_963800575.1. Taxonomy (GTDB): domain Bacteria; phylum Acidobacteriota; class Terriglobia; order Terriglobales; family Acidobacteriaceae; genus Sulfotelmatobacter. The sequence goes on along the minus strand of CAWDBN010000011.1, from coordinate 467,528 downwards.
TTGCCGGTAACCGAAGCAGCTCTTCGCGGCGGATAATTCGTGGTGCCGTCGGAATAGAAGGCCACGTGGACGACGGGTTGCTCGAGCACGACTTCATGGAAGGCAAACTCGGAACGGACAAGAGAACTGAGCTTGAGACGCGCGACAACGCGGTCCGCGTGGGCTAGGGGGACGTCGGAAGCAGACTCGCGGCCGTGGACGGTGATATCGCGCACGTCCGCCTGCAGGCGAAACGGCGTGGTGTGGATGCTGCCGACCTCGACGCGGCCGCCGGTGATGCGCTCCAGTTCGGCGATGAGACGGCGGCGGACCAGTGACTGGAATGAGTCGGTGTTGACGTAAAGGAGCAAGCCAAGCGCGGACAGGAGACCGACCGCAGCAACCCCCAACAGATATTTCCACCAGCGGCGGACCGTTGGTTTGGGGGATGCTTCGGTCACTGCGATTGGACTCCCGGGTCGTTGGCGGAGGGAGTGACCCCGGGGATACGAATCTGCCCTTCGGAACGCAAAGTTTGCAGCCAGGAGACGAGCAACTCGCTGACTTTCTCTTCGGTGAGCAGCTCGCGAATCTTGCCGGAGACGTCAGCGAGAGGCACTTCGGAGGCTCCCGACTGTTTCAACTGGGGGACAAACTTGTCGCGGTAGTACGCCTCGATGGATTTGGAATCGATCTCGACGGTGGGCCGAAGGCGGGCGTCGACCAGGCGCATCACATCGATCTGCTGCCGGACGTGAACGAAAAGATCTTTTTCCGTCAGGTGGTATTGGGCCAGGAGAGCTTCCCACGCCTCCGCCGACGTGGCCTGAGGATACTGTTTACGGGCATCGGTCACGCGAGCGGCGACCTCGGCATCGGTGGCGTGGGGGAAGTCGGCGGATTTCATTTGCCCGCGAAGAAGCTCAAGGTCGATTAGACGATCCAGAACGGCACGGCGGTCGTCGTCAGTAAACTGCTCGAGGGTTCGGTTGGTGAGCAGAGCTTCGTAGCAGAGAGCTTCATCCCGGTCGCTCTGCAGGATGACATGGCCGTTTACGGTGGCGACGATGCGGTCGATCACTTCGGCCGAACCTTGATTAGGCGCAAGCCATAGCGCCACGAGCACGAGTGCTAACGCGGTCAGGGTCATCGTTCTGTTGATTCGAAATCTCATTAAAATGGCTGCCCTATGCTGAAGAATAAGTTGAAATGACGCATACGCTGACTCTCGAACGTGAGCGCCTGACCCGTCATCGAGTCAAACGTAACCCCTTGGAGGTAGCTGGTTGGATTTAGATTGTACCCGAAGTCGAAGCGTAAAGGACCGATTGGCGTCTTGTAACGCAAGCCGAGGCCAACGGCGTGGGACGTATAGTCGTAGCCGCTGTTGTCGAAGTATGTTTCGCACGCTGGAACGATCGCGCCGGGGTTGGCCACGAGACACTGAGATGGATCGGGCTGATGCCAGCGCATCAGGCCCGTGAGCATATCGTGACCGGCGGTGAAGACGTTGCCCATATCGTGAAAGATGGCGAAGCCGAAGCCTTGTCCGAGGTAAGGCAAGCTAATCTGCGGGAAGCGCAATTCCTCACTGTTAACGAACAGCGCCGTTCCACCGACGGGAAAACCCGAATCGGGATCGCGGGGTCCTGCTTGATTTAACCCGAAACCACGGTGGGAGTTGCCGCCGCCCGCGAAAAAAACTTCGGGCAACGGGATGACTGAGATGCCCGAGGGGCACGAGTTAACCAAGAGAGCGATTTGACATGCTCCCGGCGGCAGAACCACGGTACCGTGATAGACCTGTTCCAGGCCCAGGGTGGTGGAGCGAGCGAAGACAAACTTGTGATTGCGCCGCCCGAAGGCATAGTAGGTGGCATCTTGACCGAGAACGCGGCCGTAATTGGCCTGGGAACCAAAGTAATTGGATGCGGCGAAGGCGTCCAGAGTGAAATATTGGCCTTTTGTACTTTCGAGAGGATTGTCTCGTTTGTCGCGGATGAAAGTAACGCCGGGACCACCCACGCGCGCGGGCAAGGAAAATAAACTGAATTCGGCGGGGGAAAAGTCTGAAACGATGCTGCTGGCTTTCACGCGCCGGTATTCGAAGCGGTAGGTGAGTGAGGTTGAGTAATTGGGCAGGATCTGGCCGATTTGCTGGCGCAGGTCGATCTTGCCCTCCCAGCGCTGGGAGGTGAAGGTGGAGACATCAACACTGTTGTCGTAAAAGACAGTGTAGAAAAGCTTGAGGCGGTCGTTGTTGAAGAGCTTGGGGATTTCGTAACTGACGAGGCCGCGCTGTTGGAGGCGGCCGACGTGAGACTGGAAGGTCAGGCTCTGATCCCGGCCGCCGACGTTCAGGCGGGTAATATCGAATCCGACGCGGGGGCTTACTCCAGTGTCTCCAGTGGGAGCGGTGGAGCCGGCGGGCAGGCCGGTTTCGAACTCCAGACCGAAGCCATAGGTGAAGGTGTAACGTTTGGCTTCCTGCGCCTGGACGAGAACATTCTTCTGGGCGTCGGAGCCGTCGGGATTCTGCACGGCAGTATCGACCTCGCTGAAGATTCCAAGGTCGTAGAGCCTGCGTTGGGTATCAAGAAGGTCTCCCTGGCTGAGAGGTTGGCCGGCAACCACTTGAATTTCGCGCTGCACCACATAGTCGCGAGTGTGGTCGAGACCTGCCACCATCACCTTGTTCACGAAAAACTGATCGCCCTCCTGAATGGTGTACGTAACGTCTTCGCGGTTCGCCTGGCCTAGTGAAGGCTTGGTGGTGATCTCGAGGTTGGCGTTGGAAAAACCGTGATTGAAATAGTAGTTGAGGATGGACTCGCGATCGTTGGCGAGATTCTGTTCGGAATAGGGCTGGCCCACGGTTGTGTAGAGTTCAGGGAACGCCCTGGTGTCGATCTTCTGGTTGCCCTCGATATGAAGAGAGCCGACTAAGGTTTGTGGGCCCTCTTCGATTTGAATGTGAACCGCAATGTGGTTCTCGGCGCCGTGATAGTTGTCATCGACTTTGGTCTGAATCTTGGCCTCGCGGAACCCGTTGGAAACGTATAAGACCTGAAGGTTGGCAACGTCGCCTTTGAGTAGCTCTCCACTGTAACGCCCGTGCGACAGGAACCTTCCCGAGGGCTGAATTTGCAGGCGCTGACGAAGCATTTGCCGGGAGAAATACTTGTTCCCCGTGATCTCAATGAGGTCGAACTTGTGCAGAGGCCCGGGATCGATTCGGTAGGTGACGCGGAGAGTGTCGGGTGCAGTTTCCTTCTGGAAGTCGACCGTGGCGTCGAAATGGCCACGGCTCTGCAAGTAATCGAGCAAGTTGCGCCTGCCCTCATTCAGCAGGTCGTCGTCAAGAGCGTTTTCTTCATATACGGGAACTTCTTTTTTCAGCACGCCGTGGCTGATGTGAAAACCCTCGGCATGGATGAGTACCACCGGGCCAGGCTCGATCAGATAGGTATAGTCCACGGCGTTCGATTCAGGGTGGTATTTCTGCTCGGCAATGGAAACCTGAGCCAGGACACGCTGCTGTTTCTGAAGTTTTTTTCGCAGGCGCTGAAGAGAGTTGGTGATGCGGTCCGCGGTAATGCGATCACCGGAGTGCATCCTGGCGATGTCCTCAAACTGGCCCTCGGAGAAGGTTGCGTGGCCAGTGAGTTTGACCTCGCCGACGTGGGCAGGTTCTCCGGCAGTAATGTGGATGAGAATATTGACCTGCTGATCCGCTGGGTTGGAAGTGCTTTCGGCGGTCACGCGTGCGCGATAATAGCCGTTTTCCTGCATGAGTTGGCGTACGTTTCGCAGGGCGCGTTCGAGTTTGTCCTGAGTATGAAGCTCGCCGAGCTGGAGCTTGGTGGCGTTGACGACCTGGTTGGTGTTGGGGTGGGCGGGAGCCCCCTCTACGTCGATGGCTCCGACAAAGAAGTTGAGCGAAGTGGCGAAAGTGAGCCGCACACCCGGGCCGGAAGGTTCGGCTTCGGCCTCGATATCGGCAAAGCGCCCGGTGGCAAAGAGAAGGCGGATGCTTTCGCGAACCTGGTCGCGGTCGAGCGGCTGTGCAGATTTCTGCGGAAGGATTTGCAGCAAGTGGTCGGAGTCCGGTACGCCGGGCAGTTCGATGGATTGGACGGTGCGCCCGGCGTAAGCTGCCATGGTGGCGAGAGCCGAGGAAGACTGCACGGTTTGAGGATCCTTAGACAATTGTGACGATTGCGAAGAAGCGGATGAGGGCGATCCGGCTCGGGCAGCAGGGCCCAGCGAGGCAATGATCACCATCACGAATGAGGCGTACCGTCTCAGCAAAAAATGTCCTTGGGCCTGTTGCTTACATTCGATGAAGCGCGGAAGGCCGGTGTTGTCTGCATCCTGGCGGCTAAAGCAGTCCAGACACTTATAATAAAGGTTTTGCGGCTGAAAGCTGGTGACCTCTTTGAGGCAGGGCGGGGAGAAGGAAAAGTTCGAGGAACGGTACTCGCGGCAGATGCTGTTTCGCGGAATCGGCGCCGAGGGCCAGCGGCGCCTGGCGGCGGGACGAGCGGCGATCGTCGGATGCGGCGCGACTGGGTCGGCGCTGTCGTCATTACTGGCGCGCGCCGGCGTAGGAACGTTGCGGATTATCGACCGCGATTATGTGGAAGCAAGCAATCTGCAGCGGCAGTCGCTGTTCGAAGAAAGTGACGCGGCTGAATCGTTGCCCAAGGCGATCGCTGCGGCACGAAAAATTTCTGCTTTCAATTCGGAGATCGTGGTGGAGGCGCGGGTCGAGGATCTGGTTCCTGCCAACATTAATGTATTACTTGAGGGGATGGATGTAATCCTAGACGGCACGGATAACTTTGAGACGCGCTATCTGGTGAATGATTATGCCGTGAAGAACTCCATCTCATGGATTTATGCGGCGGCGGTGGGCAGTTATGGTGTGACGCTGAATGTATTGCCGGGCAAGACCGCGTGCCTGGCGTGCATTTTTCCGGATACTCCGAGCGGAATGGTGGAGACGTGCGAAACCTCTGGAATATTGAATACGGCGGTGAACCTGGTGGCCTCGATTGCAGCGACGGAAGCGGTCAAGCTGCTCGTCGGGGGCGCCGCGGCGGACCAGCTAAGGAAAACGCTGTGGTCGTTTGACGTGTGGAAAAACGAGCACGCGGAAATCGCTGCGGCGCATCCTCGGCCGGGATGCCGTGCGTGCGGAGAACGGGATTTTGTACATTTGGCGGGTGAGGGGCGTCCGCATATCACGATGTGCGGGCGCAACTCCGTGCAGATTCATGAGCGCACGCGGCCGATTGATTTTGCCGAGATGCAGAGACGGTTGGAGGTGCACGGCGTTGTTCGGCACAACGAGTTTGTGCTGAAGTTCTGGCGTGAACCCTATGAGATGACACTGTTTCCCGATGGGCGGGCAATCATCAAAGGGACGACGGAGACCGGGGTCGCGCGTAGTTTGTATGCACGATACGTAGGGAGTTGAGTGGCGCGGCCGTTCTTGGCCTTAAGAAATGCGTCAGACCTTGGGTTCCTTCCGGATCAACAGGGCAAGCCGCGGAAACAGGAAATGCCCGCTGGCGTCGTCGATCACATTTACCTGACAGGTATAAAAACCAGGTTTGAGCGAGGTCAGCGGCACGTCCAGTTGGAAAACAGCGGCCTTGCGGTCGCGCGCGTTCAATTCGGTCAACTCGACCAGAGAACTCTCGTAGGCCTTTGCCTTGCCCTGAAAAAAGGCGACATTGGTCAAGAGTCGTATGCCAGGCTTTTGCGCTCCTCCTGCTGCGGAAGCCCCGGCCGCGGGCTGTGCCGGATCGTACACCTCGTAATAAACAAAAAGGTGCTGCGAGGCTGAGAAGACATGTGTGATGCTCGGGATGATTTCGGAACCGTCGTGCACCAACGGGTTCGGGTTGGCACTCTTCTTGGCCGGTTGGATCTGGCTGGCCAGCACCACCGAACTCATCTTCAGCGGCTGTGCCTTCAGGTCCGGGACCTCGATATCGGTCTCGAATGATCCCATGAGGCCAGTTTGGTTCTCGCGCACTACGAATTTGAGATGATATTTGCCGCTCAGCAGGCTCATCCCGGTGTCATACTGCACATTCTTCTTATGAACATCGCTTGCAGTGTTGACGGCAAGCTTCACGGTATCGCGGAATCTGTTCAACGGATGGTGTTCGTTGTCGAGCACCATCCCGATCACATCCAAAGTCGCCTTGTCGACGTCGCTGGAGCGCACGAACGGAATCTGCGACCCCGGTACCACCAGCGACATAGGAACGAAGAACTTGTTGCCATCCAGACGGAAATAGGCGACGCCTAGATACAGGGGCAAATCGGTGGCCGGCATTTCGGAAGCCAGCTCTTCTTCAAGCTGGCGTTCTTTGTCGTCCTGGGTGGCATGTTTGAAATCCGCGGGAGCGTAGTAACCACGGCGATAGTCAACCTTTACTCCGGGGACATTGCTCTTGACGACGATGCGGCGGTAATGCCCGTCCCGCGCGGGGTTCGTGCTGTGATAGCCGAGCAGGTAATAGGTCGACGTATCCTGCTGCACTCCCTTGAAGATTTTGCTGAAGTCGTTGGAGTCGAGAAAGGCGCGGCCGCCAGTATCGCTGGCCAGGGTTACGAGCGTTTCCTGCGTGGTGAAGTTGGAATTGAGGGCATTGAGCGTCGCCTGTCCGGAGTAGGCAGAAACCCCGCGGAGACTGGCACTCTGCGCCTCGCCGCCCGCCACCAGCGCCTGCAGGCCACGCATGTCCATGGTGTAAATAGCCAGGTTCGAACGGACGGCTTCGTTCACGGCCGCGCGCAACTCCGATTGATTCTCAATGCCCGTGCGGTCCATGCCGCTGGAAAAATAAATCAGTGATTTCTTCTGCTGAATGTGGGAAAGCTTTGCCGCCACTGATCGAAGCGCTTCCAGCCGGCGGTCGGTGTTGAAGATGTTGTATTCGGTATCATCGGCGGTAAAAGGCTGACCCGTGTCGGGCGTCCCTTCTGTCGTTCCTGTGGTGCCTTCTTCGAAGCCCTGCCCACTGCCTGAACTGAATGCGTTCAGCTGCTTTTTCAGCAGCGCGTGGTCCGTCGTGAAGTCCTGATTTACCAGCAGCGAGCTTCCTAGAGAAACTATCGAAACCAAATCCGCCGGAGCCATTTGCGTATCGACATAGTGTTCGGCTGACGTGACCGCGTGGTCGATCTCGTCTGGCTCCATGGCAGAGAGATCGAAGAACAAGACGATTAGCCGCCGGTCTTTAAACTGGGCCGCCGCGTTCGCCGGGGCAACTGCCGAACTCGGTTGCCCCACAGCAGGCGTCGATAACGGCTTCACCTGGGCCACATCGGCTGAGGGGACGGCATCCACGTTTTCCACGTCAAAGGAAAGAATTTTCTGCGGCTTGTTATCTTCGAGAATGGTGAAGTTCTCCGGCTTTAATCCCGGCACAAAGTTTCCGTTCTTGTCCCGCACCGTCACATTCACCAGCACGAGTTCCGATTCCACGTGAAGCACGTACCCTGACTCCTGCTGCGAAGGCAAGGCAGGACACAAAAGCACCAGCGTCAGCAGCACCGCAACTGCCCTGTCAGCGAATCGGTTTGGGATGGATGTCATAACAATCCTCAGAATCGAAACCGTGCCGTGATCGTGAACTGCCGCATGCCCCCAACGGCCGTAACGCGACCAAAGGTGGGCGAGTTGAGGCTCGTGTCAATCGAGGAATAGTTGACCATGTTGAAAATATTGGTGGCCTGCGCCCGGAACTCCAGCGTTCGCGATTCCTTCATGGGAAAGATTTTCGTGAGCGCCATGTCAAACACTTTGCTGCCCGGGCCGATGATGCTGTTACGGCGCGCGTTGCCATAGCTGCAGGTGGTCGGCTTAGCGAATGCCGCGGTATTGAACCACTCTGCGATCGACGGGTCAGGCAAGCTTATCGACTGCCCGGGAACCAGGTCAGGGCGCAGTGTTCCGGTGGTTCCGCCATTCACCTCACAGGCAGTGTTCAACAACCGCGGCGTGAACGGCAGCCCTGATGCAATCGTCCAGTCGCCGCTCCACTGCCAGTCGCCGGCAATGGCGCGCCACGGCGTGTTCCCTGTGAGCCAGCGCTTGTCATGGCCGAATGGTAGCTCGACCAAATAATCCGCCGTGAATTTTTGCGTCTGATTGAAGCTCGAAAGCCCGCGCTCAGCCGAAATGTCAAACGGATTCTGCGCCACGCTGTTGGCCCCGCTGCCCGCCGATGCCGTCGCGCCGCCCGCGCCGCCTCCCGCTGCCCCCGTCCCGCCTGCGCCCAATCCAGGAGCGCTCGCCGACGTCGTCGCACCTCCTCCAATCGAAGAAGCGTCGTCAATGGACTTCGAGAACGTATACATGCCGCCGATCGAGAATCCACTTGCCAGCCGCTTCCGCAACCGGACCGATCCCGCGTTCGCCTCCGAATCGCCGATCGAATTCTCAAATGTGAAGGCCTGCACTCCGGCAATCCGCGTCGTAATTCCCGCCGACGAAATCGTTCGATTGGGAGCTTCCAGAATGTCGAGGTTCGTTCCTTTCGTTCCGGTGTAGTCGACATTCAACAACAGCGTTGGGCGAATCTGCTGTTGAATATCCAGATTGCGAATCTGCACATACCCGAACCGGTAATTTGGATTTACCGCATAGCTGTTGGTAATGATTCCCGCCGCCGGCGCGGGAAAACCATTCTGCAGCGTGAGTTCGCCGGGGCTGCTCTGGATGTTTGTCTCCGCCGTCGAGAACGGCGGCTGAAACGCCAGCTGTTGCGCAATCGATTGATACGCACCAGTGTTGTAGTTGATGCCATATCCGAGGCGCACCACGGTTTTCGAAAACGGCTTCCACGCCAATCCCATCCGCGGCGCGATGCCTTTGCGATCGGGCCTCACCAGGCTGGCAGGAAGACTGCCGTTGTAGGGAGTGGGCTGGCCCGGCACAACAACAGCTGCCGCCGTCGCTGGCAGCAACGGGCCTACAGTAAAAACCTGTGGGGAAAGATCCAGATTCGCGATCAGATTATTTTCTTCGGTGAGCGGCGAAACATACTCGTATCGCACGCCCAGATTCAGCGTGAGATTCCCGCGCATTTTCCACTCGTCTTGCACATACACATCCCAGTAGTTGCCGTGGAAGTGATAGTTGTCTTGTCCGAACTCGACCGCAGTCGATTGCGGCAATCCCAGCAGAAAGTCGGCAAAGTCATATCCCGTGCCCAGAACCTGCGTGCCGTTCACGATGTCAGAAGTGTTGACACCCGAAAATGTAAATGCCCCGCGCGCGTTGCTGCTGGCTTCCGTATTGAGCTGCACTCGCCGGAAATCTCCACCCCAGCGCAACGTGTGTTTGCCGTGCGTCCACACCACATAATCCGAGAACGTATAGGTCTGGTTTCGCACCAGCTGCGGATTCGTATCCGACAAACTGGTGAGATCGCCGAAAGAAAGATTGGGCAATCCCCAGTCGAATGGATTCGTCGAGACTCCCGTGATTCCCAGCCCACTGTCGATGTCGTTTTCAAACGCGTAGAGGTTTTGCGTCTTCGTGCGGCTGCGATTGAAATCGAAGCGCACACTGTTCGTCAGCTTCCCGATGCTTCGCACCCATCCGATCGGCACATCGAAGCTGCGAACGCCCGTCGTGCCGCCGACGCTCGGAAACGGATTCGTAATGTTCGCGCTCGACCCGTGGTAGTGAAAACCGAATGTCAGACTGTTGCCCGGCCGGCGTCCTCCTCCACCGCGCCGGCCGCCGCCCTTGGCCGCAGCGCCGATCGTGTGATTGACCCGTACATTCAGGTCGTCGTTGTCGCTGGTCGTCGAAGTGACGTAGTGAAAGTTTTGCGTAACTCCCGGCAGATTCGGGCAAGGGATGTATTGGAGCAACTCTCCCGCAATGCCCGCCGGCCCAGATGCCGTCCACGGGCAGGTCTGCGAGGCAAAACCCGGAATTACATTCCCCGCGTAGGGCGTGCTCACCCCGGTGACCGGATTCACGGAATAAACCTGGTCGATCGTCTGGCCGCTGCTGTTCACGTCATTGCACACACCTGCGCCATTGAATCCAGTCAGGCACAGAGCCGAAAAATTCCCCTGCCGCTCGATCAGTGAGGGCACCGTCGAAAACTGGTCAAACGGATTCTCCCCGCGCCTGCCGTTGTAATTCGCGAAAAAAAATGTCTTCGTGCCGCCGTGATAAATCTTCGGAATGTTCAGCGGCCCGCCCACCGATCCCCCGAAACTGTTCTGCTCATACGAGGGATTCGTGACCTGGCCGTTCAGCGCGTAGGGCGCGGCATTCAGCGCCGAATCGCCGATCCCGTAATATATCGATCCGTGCGGGCGGTTGATGTCGAAACCCCGCCGCCCGAAACCTCCGCCACCGAAGCCGCCGCCGCCGAACCCGCCTCCTCCCGGACCACCAAATCCGCCGCCGCCGAATCCTCCTCCCTGTTGACGGGCGTCGTTGAAGCGCTGCTGCATTTCATCAGCGCTCATGGCATTGAAGGAATTCGAAGTATTGCCCGAAACCGCGACGGATTCCGTAGCGCTGTCGGGCGCGACGCCGGGAACCGGCATTCCCGAAGGAACGACATCGCCCATGGAGCCGCCAGCCGCGTCTTGCCCGCCTCCACTCTGAAACACGGAAAGACTCTGGAAGCCTCGTCCACCGGCGTTTGCCTGCCGCTGATCATTTTTGTTGGCTGCTTCTTTGTTGGCAGCTTCGTGCGCTCGTGAGAGCAGAATCAGCTCGAAATTTGCCTGCACGTCAGGATGAGTTTCGTCCAGCACGACTTCCTGGGCGCTCGCCGAGAACGCTGCCATCTCCACTCGCACGGTATAGCGGCCGTCGGCGGGAATTCGCAGTGAATAGCTTCCGTCGACATCCGTCCACGTGTTGAGTTGTTCCTTGGTGGCGGCATTCTGCGCGGAAACTCCGGCGCCGGGAATCGGCATATTCCCAGATTTCACCACACCGTGCAGGGCTCTCGCTCCGGGCGCCGGCGCAGGAATTGGGGCAGCATCCTGTGCCCGCAAGAAATGCGGATGAAAGACGACAACGTGAAGCAAGAAGAGGATCTGAAAGACGAACTCAGGACGCAGCTTTTCCTTGAATACCACAAATCCCAAAAGGCGAAGACCAGAACTCCTCATAGTATCGTGCAGACATCCGGCGGCGTCTTGTTCGGATCATACCGCTCTGCACTGGCCGGCGCTGTAAAGTTTTGTGGCTGCTTCCTGGATTATCTTCCCAAGTTGGGCGGATTAGCTTTCATTTGTAGTCGTTCCTGAAGACAGCACCAGACTTCATCACGAATTTGACGCGTTCGAGTTCGGTGATGTCCTTTAAGGGGTCGCCGGAGACGGCTACCAAATCGGCCCACTTTCCGGCTTCGATGGTTCCCATCTTGTCGGACCAGCCGAGGAGTTCAGCGGCAGTGGTGGTTGCAGTGCGAATCGCCTGCTGCGGCGTCATGCCGTAGTCGACGTAATATTCGAATTCCTTCGCTTCGTTCAAGTCTCTCCAGTCGAAACCTCCGGCGTCGGTACCGAGGACAATCTTGACTCCTTTTTTCAGAGCCAATTGAAACGCCGCCTTTTCAGTTTCCACCATCTTCGGCCAGTTGCCCTGGCGCCCGGAGGCGACATACGCGCCCACCGCGATGGTAGGAACCCAGTAGATGCCGCGGCGCGCCATTTCTTCCATCTGCGGAGCGCTCAGCCCGTCGCCATGCTCGACCGTATCGACCCCAGCTCTTAATGCGGCGGCAATGCCGTCGTTGCCGATGGCGTGCGCAGCGACTTTCTTTCCGATGCGATGCGCTTCATCGACAATAGCCTTGGCCTCCGCGTCAGTAAAATTGACATGGCTGTGCAGCACACCATCTGGACCGTAGAAGTACCCGTGGTCGGAGTAATACTTGATCCAATCGGCGCCAAACATTGCCTGCTCGCGGACCGCTTTCACGGCTTCTTCCACGCCATCGACATACTGCACGCCCGTAGGCACATGGAGTTCCCAGGAATAACCGAGCAGCGGGTACATGCCGGTCGGAGCCATAGCCCGGGTAGCGACTTGCATGTGCGGACCTAAGATTTCTCCGTTGGCGATGGCCTGCTTTAGATCGACATCGGCGTACATTGCGCCTTCGGTTTCGAGGTCGCGCAGCACCGTGAAGCCATGGGAGAGCGCGATCTGTGCATTGCGCGCCGCCAGGATGGCGCGGTACGGAATGGACTGCTTGAGGAGTTGCTTATCATAGTCTTCCGCAGTGATATCCCCCTGCAGCAAAACGTGAGTGTGGGCATCGACGAAGCCGGGAAGGACGGTGGCCTTCGAAAGATCGATCAGTTCGACGCCCGGAGGCGGGGAGCCACCCGGAGTGACGCTGATAATCTTGTCGCCCTCGATGAGGATCAGGGCATTTGAAATCGGCGCGTCGCTTTTGCAATCGATCAGGCGTCCGGCTCGAATGGCGATGCGTTTTTGAGCCGGAGCGGAGGATTGCTGCGCATGAATGAAGCTGCTCGGAATTGAAAGAAGAAGAACAACAGCAAGAAATCCAAGGCCGTAACGTCTCATGACATGCGCCTCCCGTAACCGGCGACAGCCTAACAAATTTCTCCAAGCACATCAAAGCAACGCCCTTCCATGGCATACTCGTTGGTCGTAAATCTCAGGAGGCCCATGCAGCGCTCAATCCTTGCAGTCCTCATCATCGGCTTGTTTCTGCACTCGGCCGTGGCAGACTCTCCGGAACCGAATCAAGACGCCACGCTCGACGGATTTTCAAAGCAAAACGCGGTTACTGAGAAAGAGTGGGAAAGCAAATTCCGCGCTATTCCTGACGCCCAGAAGGAACGCGACTATATGCAATTGCTGAGCGCGCGCCCGCACCATGTGGGATCTGCCTATGACAAGCAAAACGCCGAGTGGATCCTCTCCAAGTTCAAAGAGTGGGGGTTGGACGCCCACATTGAGAGCTTCAAGGTACTATTCCCCACGCCCAAGCGCCGCCTGGTGGAGTTGATTGCGCCCACACGCTACGTTGCTAAATTGCAGGAACCTGCGTTAGCCGAGGATCCAACTTCCAGTCAGCAGGACGAACAGCTTCCCACTTACAACGCTTACTCCCGCGATGGAGATGTAACAGCGCCTCTGGTGTACGTAAATTATGGCTTGCCCGAAGACTACGACCGCCTGCAGCGCCTGGGCGTTTCGGCGGAGGGTGCCATTGTGATTGCGCGCTACGGCGAGTCATGGCGCGGCATCAAGCCCAAGGTTGCCGCCGAGCATGGCGCCATCGGCTGCCTGATCTATTCTGATCCGAGAGACGACGGTTATTTTTATGGCGACGTTTTTCCTAAAGGCCCGATGCGTCCCGATCAAGGTGTGCAGCGTGGCAGCGTGATGGACTTTGCATCTTCTTATCCCGGTGATCCGCTCACTCCTGATCGTGGCGATCCCAACGCGCCCCGCATGACTGCCAGCAACGCCCCCAGCATCACTAAGATTCCAACTCTGCCCATCTCTTACGGAGACGCTCAGCCGCTACTGGCCGCTCTTACCGGCCCGCTTGCGCCCGAAGAATGGCGCGGGGCTCTGCCGATTCCTTATCACGTCGGTCCCGGCGCTGCAAAGGTTCATTTAGTGGTCGAAGCGAACTGGGACGTGAAGGATGTAAACGATGTCATTGCCCGCATCCCCGGCTCGACCGAAGGCGATGAATGGGTGGTGCGCGGCAACCATCACGATGGTTGGGTGAATGGCGCCGAGGACCCCATCTCAGCTCAGGTCGCTCTGCTCGAAGAAGCCCGCTCGTTCGGTGAACTTCTCAAGCAAGGTTGGAAGCCCAAGCGCACCATCATCTACTGTGCCTGGGACGGCGAAGAGCCGATGCTGCTCGGTTCGACCGCCTGGGCCGAAACCCACGGACACGAATTACAGGAACACGCCGCTGTCTATATCAACTCCGACAGCAACGATCGCGGCTATCTGTTGATGGAGGGCTCACATTCGCTGGAACACTTCATGAATAATGTGGCTCGCAGTATCGAGGATCCGGAGAGCAAGCTTTCGGTTTTCGAACGCAACCGGCTGGTCGACATTACCCAGGCCAAGTCTGACGAAGAACGCAAAGAATTGCGCCAGCGTGCTGACTTGCGCATGAATGCTCTTGGCTCCGGTACCGATTACACGGCATTTGTCGACCACCTTGGCGTCGCCTCTCTCAACCTTGGATACGGAGGTGAAGACGACGCTGGGATCTACCACTCCATCTACGATGACTTCTATTGGTACACGCATTTCTCCGATACTAATTTTGCTTACGGGGTCGCGCTGTCGCAGACCATCGGCACGGCGGTGATGCGAATGGCCGACGCCGACGTTTTGCCTTACGAGTTCACCGATCTCGCCGACACCATGCAGAATTACAACAAAGACCTGCAAAAGCTCCTGCAAAGTAAGCAGGACGAAGCTCGCGAACGCGAGCTGGAGTTAAAAGAGGGCGCATTTCGCGCCTCACTCGATCCGCGCAAGCCGACCGTCGCGCCGCCGCCGGAAGACATTCCGCCGCACTTGAACTTCTCGCCTCTGGAGAATGCTCTCGAAGCGCTCACTAAGAGTGCCGATCATTACAAGGCTGCCTTTAACAAAGCCGAAGCGTCGGGATTTACCGGGAGCGATAAACGTTTAGCCGCGCTGAACCAGACGCTGCTGCAAAGCGAGCGCCGGCTCACCGATCCCGCGGGTCTTCCCCGCCGACCCTGGTACCGGCACGTGATTTATGCTCCCGGCGTTTATACCGGATACGGGCCTAAGACAATGCCGGGAATTCGCGAGGCCATCGAGCAACGCCGCTGGCAGGAGGCCGATACTGAGATTGTGCGCGTCGCCAGGGTACTCGAAAACGAAGCCGCGCTCATCGACTCGGCTGCTGCGGATTTGGATGCGCTCGCTAAGTAGCGCGGTTTTCAGGGGCGTGAATGTCGCGGATTCTTTGCGGTGGAACCGCGAAGAAGAGGATCAGTGGCTTCAGCGGAGCCTATTGAATCCAGCTTCCCTGACTGCGCAAAACCGCGGCTCCAGCGGCGCAGGCCCTCAACGGCAGCCTCGAAACGCCATTTGAAATGCAAAAGGACGCGGTGAATGCGCCACCGAAGCGAGGAATCGATGGCAGCGCTTCGATGGTGATGGGCGCGCTGCAAGGCTCGCGAATCCGTGGCAAGCTTGCGCGGGTGGTTATAGAAGTCAGCGAGTTTATTAGCACCCATGCCGGGAGTCGCCAGCCAACGCGAGACGCACGTCGAGAGCACGTCCACGTCGGTCAGGATTTTGTCGAGGCCCAAACCCGTCGAGGGACAGACGCTCTGGAACGCGTCGCCAATCAAGACAACGCCTGGTTGAGGATTGCCGTCCACGCGGTAGAGATCGGCCTGGCCGGATTCGACTTTGCTAATCACGCGATACTCGCCGGTTACGCCAGTTAGCTTGGGCAGATAGCGGCGCAGCATCCGCTCGGGCTCCAGAATAAATTCCCGAACCCACGGGTCGTACACGGAGCGAAAGACGAAGAGGTTCGCGCGCATCGTGTTGCGAATCTTGAAAAGCGTCAGATAACCGATGCGGGTCGACGGGCTGATGGAGTAGTAAGCAATCGAGTCGAAGTTGAAAGACTGTGCCGGAGCAGGCGCTACGTCAAAGCCGAGCACGAGGGACTGCTCCCGCTGGAGCATACGGCGGCGCAGACCTAAGCTGGCCTCCAGCCCGCCGCTGATACCTGAAGCCAACACAACCAGGCGCGCAGTTAATTCCTCGCCTCCGGTAAGCTTTACGCGCTGCATGTGGCCAGTGTTAGCGATCTGTTCTACGCGCCCCCGGCGGTATTCCACGCTGGGATGCCCTTGCGCGCGGAGAGCGTTCGCCATGTCAGCGTAGTTAATGCCGTATTGTTCGACTCGCACGGTCCTGAAAATTCGACCGTCGTAGCCCATCTGCACCTCGTTCCATCGCCCGGAATTCGAGAACAGACTTTCAAGCAGACCGAACTTGCGCAACAACTCCACTTGATCTACATCGAGTTTCTCAGCTTTAAAAACCGGGGGGCAGGTCGAATGCGGGTCCACAAGGATCACTCGTCGACCCTGTTGGCCCAATACGGCGGCAAGGGCAGAGCCTGCCAGCCCAGCCCCTACGATAATGATCTCGGAAGAAACGTCAGAGGAAGCAATGGATTCCAAAATTCACACCTGTTCGGAGTCTTGCGTTGGGAGGGCGATAAAAAACAAGCAGGAAATCAGCAATGTCGCTGGAACAGTATACCAGTCCGAGGTAGGCCTCGAGCAGGGTTTCCTTAGACGGCGAAAGACAAGAAGGATAAGGATAAGGATTAGGGATTAAGACCTGGCTGCCCCCCAGGGATTCGAACCCCGATAGCCTGCTCCAGAGGCAGGTGTCCTAGCCGTTGAACGAGGGGGCAGTCACCTCATTATCCAACGTGTTGGGAACGCGGTCAACCGTCCTGTACCCCAGTCCATCGGTTCGCGCTAAACTTTGTTTGTCCGCTGTATTTTGTCCGTTGCGCTGCCCCAAGGAGTGTTTATGGTCACTATCTCTGAGAATGTTTCTGCAATCTCCACCGAATATGCCGAAATTGCGCGTCGCCCTCTGGAGTCGAGTCAGTGCGCGCTTGTCGTAGTGGATATTCAGCAAAAACTTCTCCCGCCCATTTTTCAGAAGGAACATCTGCTGCGTAATTCGCAGTTGCTGGTCCGCGCGGCCGGTGTGCTAAAGATTCCGGCAATTGTGAGCACACAATACGCGAAGGGGCTGGGTAAGACTGTGCCGGAGATCGCTTCCCTGCTCCCGGAAACCGAGGCCATCGACAAAGACAGATTCTCCTGTTTTGGCAGCGATCTGTTCTGCACGCTGCTCAAGCGGCTGCCGGGAAACCGCAATACCCTGTTGCTATGCGGTATGGAAAGTCACATCTGCGTGATGCAGACGGCGCTGGCAGCTCTGCGCGAAGGCTATCTCGTGCATGTTGCGTCGGATGCTGTCAGCTCGCGAACTGAATGGAACTGGAAGATCGGCCTGGAGCGAATGCGCGCCGCGGGCGCTGTGATTTCCTCAACCGAGATGATGATCTATGAACTGATGCGGTCCTCGTCGTCGCCAGCATTCAAGGAGATACTGCCGTATCTGAAGGAATGAACCTCCGGTCAGATTACGCCACGGGGATTGTCATCCCGAGCGAAGCGAGCGATCTTGGTGTTCGCTCGCAGCAGCAACGCAGATGGCGCAGGCAAGAACCAAGATCCCTCGCTTCGCTCGGGGATGACAAATGGTCGGGCCTGGGGTGTTTCTGTTTCCGAAGGTAGGCTAGCTTTCGGATTCCTTCTTCTTTACCCGGACGACGGTGATCTTCGCGAAGCCCTCTTCGAACGCCGGAGGCTTCAGCTTGGCGGCCATGCGGCGCATCACATCCTCAGGAACGACAAGATCCCGTCGCTGGTGGCGCTCGAGACAGACCTCGAGGGGCACATCGAAAAAGACGGCGTGCACTTCGTATTGGTAATCTTTGGCCAGTTTGATCCAGTGTTGGCGTTCCTGCGGCGTCAGGTTGGTGGCGTCCACGTAGTTCATGGGACGCTTGGCAATGAGCCTCGCCTTGAGCATGGAGCGGAGATTGGAAAACACGAGATCCTGAAAACGCTGCTCGCGCACATCGTCGAAGAGAAGTGAGCGCACCATGTCACTGGAGAGTGGGACTACGTTGTGGCGCTTGAACCACGAACTCTTGCCCGAGCCAGGCAGCCCGATCGCCAGAACGACCACGCCTTTCGGCGGACGTTGCGATGCAGCAGGAGCTGATGGAACCCTGGGCGCGGCCGCGACTGAAGGAGCTACTGTTCGCTCTTCTGCGTCCCCCGCATCCGCAAACTCTTCCTCCGCCGATTCCGCGGGGACTGCCGGAACGGTTCCCTTCACTACCGCGGGGGTAAAGGCTTGAGCGACCGCCTGCTCGCGCCCGCGTCCACCTCGCCCGCGTCCGCCGCGACGGCGGCGTCCGCGGCCGGTATTTGGAGTTCGTACTGCAGCAGACTCCTGGGCTGGAGGGGCTTCTAACGATGGTTCTTCGGGAGTTTGCTCCGCCGGAGTGGAAGACGTCCTGCGTGCCGGTCGAACATTCTGCGTAGGCGGCGATGCAGCGGAAACGTCCGATTGTGTCTTCTCGGCGTCGGGAGGGGTGTTGGACGCTTGTTCGGCATCAAAATAGGCGGGTTGTAAGGGCGGGGGCGCAGCCTGGTCGGAGGGCTCTACCGGCGTCTTTTTGCGGCGCTGCAGGCGCTCGCGCATCCATTTACGCATGCAAGGCTTTTAACACAGAAGAGAGGGCGGGATCAATCGGCGGAACCGCAGACGAACCACGCGCGACAGCCGAGTAAACTCCGCTAGAATGTCAACCATGGCTCAGCCAATCCCATCCGCGATTCGCCGCCAGAGATACATATCTCTCGGCACGTTCCGCAAGACCGGGGCAAAGGTCGCGACCCCGGTGTGGTTTGGAGAAGACGGCGATAAGCTCTACGTGATGACCCTTAGCAAGATGGGCAAGACGAAGCGTATTCGTAACAATCCACAGGTGACGGTTGCTCCGTGCACGATCCGAGGAAAAGTAACTGGGCCCGAGGTTGTCGCGTTGGCGCGAATCCTGCAGCCGGAAGAACAGACCCATGCTCGGCAGACCATCAACCGCAAGTATTTGCTGGCACGGTTGTCATCGCCGTTTAGCAGGGCTGATGCGTTTCTTGAAATAAGCTTCCCATAACCCGCCTGTCAAGGACCCGAAGCACAGGTTTCCGTGATGGGAACTGACGTTCTCAATCAGCGGTCAGATCATTTACGCCGGTTCGCCGTCCTGCTAACATCATCTGTCTGTCTACCGGCTCAGGAAGGCTTCTGATGTCGCACTCATAGGAACATTAGAACATTAAGATTAAGAACGGAGAAATTATGGCAATCAAAGTTGGCATCAACGGATTCGGACGCATTGGCCGCAACGTTTTGCGGACGTCACTCAACGACCCTAACCTGGAATTCGTGGCGGTAAACGATCTCACCGACCCGAAGACGCTGGCGCACCTGCTGAAATACGATTCCATTCTGGGCAACCTGCCAAACAAGATCACGGCCGGTGCGGACAGCATCACGATCGATAACAAGACCATCAAGGTATTCAAGGAAAGAGATCCGGGCGCACTGCCTTGGGATTCAGTGGGCGCTCAGGTGGTAATCGAGTCGACCGGACACTTCACCGACGCGAACGACGCCAAGAAGCACTTGCGGGGATCGGTGAAGAAGGTCATCATCTCGGCTCCCGCAAAGAATGAAGACGTCACGCTTGTCCTCGGCGTGAATCAGGAGAAGTACGATCCCGCCAAGCACAACATCATTTCAAACGCCTCTTGTACTACGAACTGTTTGGCGCCGATCGCGAAAGTGATCAACGACACTTTCAAGATTGTCAGCGGGACTATGACCACGATTCACTCCTATACAAATGATCAGGTCATTCTCGACTTCCCACACAAGGATCTGAGGCGGGCGCGAGCTGCGGCGATCAACATGATCCCGACCTCCACGGGGGCGGCGAAGGCGTTGAGGCTCGTTCTTCCCGAGCTGGCCGGAAAACTGGATGGTTTCTCCATGCGCGTGCCTACGCCGAACGTCTCGGTGGTCGACCTGGTGGCGTGGGTGGAAAAGAAAACGACGAAGGAGGAAGTGAATGCGGCGCTGAAGAAGGCATCAGAGAGCGGGCCGCTGAAGGGCTACTTGGGCTATGAGGAGAATGAGTTGGTGTCGTCGGATTTCAAGGGCGATCCACGTTCTTCCATCGTGGATGCGCCTATGACCCTGGTAGTCGGCGGCAATTGCGTCAAGGTGATCTCCTGGTATGACAATGAATGGGGATACTCCTGCCGCGTGCGCGATCTGATTCACTACATCGCCGACAAGGGTCTGTAGTTCAGTTAGCGCCGGCATCTTGCCGGCTGTCAGAAGCGCGGGCGGGGCGCCCGCACGACAGCGCCGGGACGGCGGCGCTACTTTCACATTGCCTCTATTTAAGGACGAACCAGTTAAGGACGAACCAGCCAATGTCCAAGCTTTCTATTCGTGACCTGCCGCTGAACGGCAACCGTATCTTCATGCGGGTCGACTTCAATGTTCCCCTCGAAGACGGGCGCGTGATGGACGACACGCGCATCCGCGAAACCCTGCCCTCCATCGAGTACGCGTTACGCCATGGGGCGAGATTGATTCTGGCCTCGCATCTGGGGCGGCCCAAAGGCAAGGTCAATCTGAAAATGAGCCTGAAGCCGGTGGCCGAGCGGCTGCGCATGGTGCTCGACAAAGAACTGGCGCGTGGCGAAAACGTGGGCTTCTGCCCTGAGTGCGTGGGTCCGGAAGCGGAGGAGGTGGCCACGCAACTGGAAAAAGGCCAGACCCTGCTGCTGGAGAACCTCCGTTTTCACGCCGAAGAGGAAGCCAACGACGAGAAGTTTGCCAAGCAATTGGGAACTCTGGCGGATTTCTATGTGAATGATGCCTTCGGCACGGCGCACCGTGCGCATGCCTCTACCGTGGGCATTACCAAGTTCGTGTCAAAGTCAGCGGCTGGCCTGCTTATGGAGAAGGAACTGAAGTACATGGGCAAGGCGCTGGAGCATCCAGAGCCCCCGTTTGTGGCGATCCTGGGCGGCGCCAAGGTGAGCGACAAGATCGGCGTGATTCGGAACCTGATGGATAAGGTCGATTCGCTTATTATCGGCGGCGGAATGGCCTATACCTTCCTCAAGGCGAAAGGGCAGGAAATCGGCAAGTCGCTGCTGGAAGCCGACAAGGTTGACCTGGCGCGGCAATTGATGGAAGAAGCAAAGAAGCGGAATGTGAAGATCCTGCTGCCGATCGATCATGTGGTTGCGATAAAGCCAGAAACCAACGCCGTCGTGCAGCAAATCGGCGAAGGCCAGCCCATTCCGGCCGATCGCATGGCTCTCGACATTGGGCCGAAGACGATCGCGCTGTTCTCGGAAGAGATTTCGCGGGCGCGCACCATTGTGTGGAACGGGCCCATGGGCGTATTTGAGGTTCCGGGATTTTCCCGGGGGACTTTCAAAATCGCACACGCCGTAGCGGAGAACGTAGGCGCGATCTCCATTGTGGGTGGCGGCGACACGGTCGCGGCGGTGCATGGCGCCGAAGTGGCGGATAAGATGACGCATATTTCCACCGGTGGTGGGGCGTCGCTGGAATTTCTCGAGGGTAAGAAACTGCCAGGAGTCGAAGCGCTCACAGACAAGAAGTGATTCATCTTCGCCAGGCTGTCGAATCAGCCATCCGATATTCGCTTCTCCATTCCGAATCAAGAAGGTCTCCTCATGAGAACCAAGCTAATGGCCGCCAACTGGAAAATGAACAAGACCCCCGACGAAACTCGCGTATACTTCCGCGAATTTCTCCCCCTGGTCGCAGGTCACACTCGCGATGAGATCGTGGTCTGTCCGCCCTACACGGATGTGGACGCCGCAATGGCTTGCGCACGGGGTTCGAATGTGGCGATCGGAGTGCAAAACGTTCATTGGAAGGCAGACGGCGCTTACACCGGGGAGATTTCGGCGCCGATGTTGGTCAGCTTGGGTGTGACCCACGTGATCGTAGGACACTCGGAGCGACGACTGTATTTCGGCGAGACCGATGACACGGTGAACCTGCGGCTGAAGGCTGCCTTGGAATCTGGTCTCACCCCGATCTGTTGCGTGGGGGAAGTACTGGAGGAGCGCGAAGCTGGCCTTACCGATGATGTGTTGCGACGGCAGTGTGTCCGAGCCTTTCATGCCATTTCGGCCAAGAAAGCCGCTAAGCTGGTCGTCGCCTATGAACCCGTGTGGGCGATTGGCACCGGCAAAACAGCGACGCCAGAACTGGCCGCCGAAGCCCATGCTGTGATCCGCCGCGAAGCTGCGGAAGCCTTTGGCGAGGATTTCGCATCGCAAATGCGTATTCTCTACGGGGGATCGGTGAAGCCGGATAACGTCGCAACCCTGATGGCACAAGAGGAAATCGACGGCGCGCTGGTGGGCGGGGCTTCTCTTGATCCGAAGTCGTTTGCGGCAATTGTGAAGTACTGAAGTACTAAGGTGAACGGCCTGTATCCCGAAAGCGCCACTTGATGCGAAGTTCTCCCGCGATCTGCTAATCTTCTCTGCCGGCGTGACCTGGGGGTTCAATCTGCTCAAAGATAGAGAGCCTGAGTGACGGAAACTGCGCGTCCAGAGCCGAGCCGCCTGTACCGCTGGCTGGTCTTGATCTTCGTCAGTCTGGCGATGTTCGGCAGTTACTACGTGTACGACGCTCTCAGTCCACTCGCCGATGTGCTCAAGCAGCAGCTTGGATTCACTGATCTGGACATCGGGTTCCTGCAGGCAATCTACAGTTTTCCCAACATCTTCACGGTGGTGATTGGCGGCTTTCTCATTGACCGCATCGGACTGAGAAAATCGCTGATGATCTTCGGCGTGCTTTGTTTTGTCGGTCCGGCCATCACCGCCGCTTCCGGGCACCTCTCGATTATGGCCACAGGGCGGTTTGTCTTCGGCATGGGCGCGGAATCGCTGAATGTTGCGGTGATTACTGCGCTTGCACGCTGGTTCAAAGGCAAGGAACTGAGTTTTGCCTTTGGCCTGAATCTGACTGCGTCGCGCCTCGGAACTTTTGCCGCGCTCAACTCTCCGACCTGGGCTCGGGCGGCTTATGCAAGCTGGCGAACTCCCTTCCTGATCGCCGTGGCCTTCGCGGCCTTGTGCGTGGTAGGAGCTCTTGTCTACTGGTTCATGGAAGCATGGGCCGAGAAAAACTACAGCCTGGGAGCAGTCTCCACCGACAAGGTGGTCTTCGCCGACCTCTGGAAGTTCGGGGTAAGCTACTGGCTTATCGTGGCGCTCTGCATTGTTTTCTACTCTGCCATCTTCCCTTTTCAGACTTTCGCGGTAAAGTTTTTCATGGAGGCCCACGGCACATCGCGCGAATTCGGCGGGTTCTTGTCGAGCATGCTAACCCTGTTCGCGATGATTGCTACGCCCTTGTTCGGCCTGTGGGTGGATCGCGTGGGAAAGCGCGCGCTCATGATGATGTTTGGGTCTTCGCTGCTGATCCCGGTATATCTGATCATGGCTTATACGCAGATCAGCCTGTATGTCCCCATGGCAATGATGGGGGTGGCGTTTTCATTGATCCCGGCGGTCATGTGGCCCTCGGTCGCCTACATTGTCGATCAGTCGAAATTAGGGACGGCTTATGGCCTGATGACGATGATCCAGAATATTGGGCTTTTCGGCCTCAATCTATTGATCGGGTGGGCCAACAATTATGAGCACGCCGATGCCAGCAACCCGGCAGGCTATCATTTGGGAATGTGGATCTTCTCCGTCCTGGGGTTGCTCGGCGTGTTGTTTTCGTTCCTGTTGCGGCAGCGGGAACTGGGGCCTCACGGGCATGGCTTGGAGACGATTACTACTTCCAAGAATGCGGCGTAACCATGGCAAACTACCAATTTGTGGAGGTTGCGACTCTTTGGTCCGCCGCGGGTTTGAAGTCTGAAGTGAGCCGATGCATCCAAGCTTGCGAATGTAAAGGTTTTCCGGCCTGGCTCACGATGCAAATTCGAATAGTGCAAGCATCCGAAGATTGGTAGAAATACTCTGATATTCTGGAAGTGCGGAGGGTACCACGATTAGGGTGAACCCGTGCAAACGATACAACACAAACTACTTATGCCGCATCCCAGTGATTGCGGCCCGGAACAGGCAACTTGACCGAGCCACGACAACACGAGGGCACTGAACCCAGCGAAGCCGGGCTAATCGAACGGGCCAAGCGGGGAGACGCAGAAGCGTTCCAGGCGCTCTATGACAAGCACAAGCGGCGGGTATATTCGCTGTGTCTGCGCATGACGGCAAACACGGCGGAGGCCGAGGATTTAGCGCAAGAGGCGTTCCTGCAGCTCTTCCGCAAGATCGCCACATTTCGCGGGGAGTCGGCGTTTTCGACGTGGTTGCACCGGCTTTCGGTAAACGTCGTGCTGATGCATTTGAGGAAGAAAAGTCTTCCCATCGTCTCCTTGGAAGAGACCACGCAGGGGACTGAAGAGGATTCTCCGAAGAGGGATTTCGGGGCAGACGATATTGCGCTGGCCGGGTCCATTGACCGCATGCAGTTGCAGAGGGCAGTGGACAATCTCCCTCCCGGCTACCGGACGATTTTCGTGCTGCATGACATAGAAGGTTTCGAGCATAATGAAATCGCAAAAATCGCGGGATGCTCGATTGGGAACAGCAAGTCGCAGTTGCACAAGGCGCGCATGAAATTGCGCGATCTGCTCAAGATGAATAGAGCCGAAAAGGCCGCAAAATCTCGAGTAGGTTAGGCAGGCGTTGGACCACTGAACGACGAACACGGAACGACATTTAACCTAAGCAGGGGCGCAAGTGCTGTGGTCAGACTTCGAGCCGCAGCTGACTTGGGGAGAAGGTTATGAATTGCGTTGAGCTGCAGCAAAGCTTGGCGGAGCCGGAAGGCAGCGGCAAAGATAGTGGCAGCGTGGAACAGCGAGCCCATCTCAGGGCGTGTCCGGCTTGCTCAGCGCTGGTGAGAGACCTGAATCAGATCGCAGCGGCGGCGAGGCGGCTGCAAGCGGCGAACGAACCCAGCCCTAGAGTTTGGAATTCTATTGAAGCTGCCTTGCTTCGAGAGGGCCTGATCCGTCCGCAGAGAGCGTCCCGGTGGCCGATCCCTTCCTTCGCCACCCGCTGGGCGGCGGCGCGATGGCTCGTTCCCGCAGCGGCGATGTTGCTTCTCGCTTTAGGAATCTCTTTACGGCGTGAGTCGCAGCCGGCTCAGTTGGGTCAACAGGCCTCAGTGGCTGTCTCAGCAGTGAATCCCTTGGATCTGAATGACGACGACCTGAGGCAGGAAATTGCGGACACCGCACCGGAAGTAAAGACGCAATACGAGGAGAATCTCCGGCAGGTGAACGACTCCATTCGCGATGCCCAGGGCGTTGTAGACGAGACTCCGAATGACGAGGACGCCCGGCGGTCCTTGATGGATGCGTACCAGCAAAAAGCCATGCTTTTTGAGCTGGCCATGGACCGCTCTGCGGAATAGTGTTGGAATTTCGAGTAGGATTGGCGGCGATGATGGATCAGCGGGCTCGGGGGAATTGCACATGGTAAGCAAACGCACGGCAAAACTGGTTGCGATTGGCGTAATCGTGGCGGGCACGCTGGTGGCCGAGAGCAAGAAGGAGTATCACTTCTCGGTTGGGCCGAAAGCCGGCGTCTCGGTGATGAATCCCTATGGCTCGATTTCGGTCAAGCCGTCGTTGAACAATACGGTCGTGGTCAACGCGATTTTGCACTCCGATAAGGTTGAGGTCGACAACAATCAGACTGGCAACCGTGTGGATATTCAATCGCACCTCCTGGCCGGGGCCGACGCGGATTCGGGACGCGTGGATTATGAAGTTCTGGTTCCCGCCGATGCCAGCGTCACCCTGCATTCCAGTACTGGTTCCCTGCGTGCCGAGAAACTGCACGGAGACGTTAATTTGGAAGGCGCGGGAGCGGCTGTTGATGTTAGCGACGTCTCCGACGCCCACGTCCATGTCAAAACCATGAACGGGGCCGTGAATCTGGATAACATCCAAAACGGGCATGTCGAGGTCGATTCGCTCAGCGGAGACGTTACGCTGAGGAGTGTGACCGGCCCCCTGGTGCAGGTGGTTTCGACCAGCGGAAGAATCAATTACTTTGGCGACTTCGGCAACAGCGGCGAATACCGGCTGACCAGCCATAGCGGCGATATCGAAGCCACCATCCCGGAATGGACCTCCGCCGACGTGAGC
This sequence comes from uncultured Acidobacteriaceae bacterium, assembly GCA_963800575.1. Taxonomy (GTDB): domain Bacteria; phylum Acidobacteriota; class Terriglobia; order Terriglobales; family Acidobacteriaceae; genus Sulfotelmatobacter. Next base: position 441,561 of record CAWDBN010000011.1, on the reverse strand, counting down.
GCCCGTTCGGTGCGTGGAGAAGTGCACGACGATATTCCTCTTCAACCGAAGAATCACACCTGGTTTCCCATCAATAAGGGACGTGCCTTCGCAGGTACTATGGGTCGAGTCGCCGTGTCCTCGACCGTGGTATTGCGCACCTTCAGTGGTAAAATTCATCTCAGAAAACGCTCCGAAAAACAATAAAGAAAACGAAGCGAAAACCGGTTCGGCAGAAACGGTCTGCCCAAGGCCCGAAGAAGACGGTGGGCTTTGCCGCGCTTGGCCGTAAAATCCTTGGCCGCAAAATCAAGGAGCCACGCCGCGAATCGCGGGGCGTGATCCTCGTAGGCTTCATGGGAGCCGGCAAAAGCAGCGTGGGCCGGGCCTTGGCGGAACGGCTGGGATGGACATTTGAGGATCTGGATGACCGGGTAGAACGGCGGGAGGGGCGCAAGGTCCCTGAAATCTTTCGCGATTCCGGCGAAGTGGGTTTTCGCCTGGCCGAGCACGCGGCTTTAAAGGAATTGATGCGGGAATTGCAAACTGCTCCTAAGAGGATCGTAGCCCTCGGCGGTGGGGCTTTCGCGCAGAAGGAGAACGCCAGGCTGATCAAAACCGGAGCCATTCCAACCGTATTCCTGGACGCCGGAGTGGACGAGTTGTGGCGGCGTTGCCGGCAGCAGGCCGAGCAGGAAGGAACGGAGCGCCCATTGCGAGGCAGCCTGGATCGCTTTGGTGAGCTTTACGCGGCGCGCCGAGGGCATTACCTGAAGGGTTCGTTCAGGCAGGAGACAGGCGGGAAGAGCGTTGAGGAAATTGCGACCGAGGTGATTGAGGCTTTGGGCCTGGAGCGACGACGGGAAGACCGAAGACGAGAGCGGCGAGGAGAAAAGTAGTGACTGTGATGGCGCGGGTGCGATGGGGAGCAGTTGTGGTTCTAGCGTGCGCGGCAGTTTTATCCGCCCGCGACAAGAAAGACAAGCCCAAACCGGCCAGCCCCGAGATCGATTCGGGCTCGTTCGGGGTCTTCGTCAGAGGCCAGCGTGTCGTGACCGAGACTTTCAGCGTGAAGCAGGAGAACGGCGTCAGCACAGTAAAGTCACAATTAAAAGAAATCGGCGGGTCCGCTTCCTCCGGCCAAAAGTCGGAATTAGAGATGACTGGCTCGGCGGAGTTACTTCGCTACGAGTGGAGCGACGGCAACAGCTCACTCGTAGTCACGCCCAACGATGATTTCCTGCTCGAGAAGATCACGCCCTCGGCGGGTGCGAAGCCGGCCGAGCAGCCATTTCTCATGCCGAGCACATCGGCGATTCTGGACAACAATTTTTTTGTGCACCGCGAAGTGTTGGCATGGCGCTACTTGAAGACGAATTGCGGCAGCGAGAGCGGAGAGTTGCGGTGCCGGAAGGATCCGGGAGAATACGGTGTGCTGGTGCCGCAAGACCGGACGTCGATGCGAGTGCGTCTGGAGCTGGTGGGGAGAGAAAAGGTCAACATTCGAGGAACCGAGCGCGAACTGTTACGCTTAAACCTGAAGGGCGAAACCTTCTCATGGGTCCTCTGGGTGGACGACAAAGACCAGTTCAAGCTAATGCGCGTGCTGATTCCAGACGATAATACAGAGGTAGTGCGGGATTAGCCGGAACGCGGCAGCGGCACGGGATTCGATTGGGAGATATTGGGCACGATGCCGGTAGCGGATGCACGGACGGCGCGGGTTCTGATCACAGTGCTATTGTTTGCGCTGGGGTTGGGGTTTCTCTACGCCGCCCGGCAGACCTTGATTGCCTTCCTGTTTGCGATTTTCTTTGCCTATCTGATGAGCCCTCTGGTCTCAAGCCTGGAAAAACTGCTGCATGGGCGTGTGCGCGCGATCGCAGTAATTTACCTTTTGCTGCTCGGCCTGGTGGTGCTGTTTTTCATTTCCATGGGACCGCGGATCGGCCACGAAGGGGCACGCTTGAGCCAGTCGCTGCCGGCTTTGGCAAAGCTGAGTTCGGGACAGATCGCGGAACAACTGGGAGAACAGCATGGCTGGAACTCCCGAATAGTCGAACTGCTCCACGACTACATCGCCAGCCACAGTGATGAAATTGAACAATTGGCGCAAAAGGTAGGACTGCGCGTAGCGGAAGCGGCAAAACAGGCATGGCTGCTGATCATTGTTCCGTTGTTGTCGATTTTCTTTCTGAAGGATGGCCGTGCCTTCAGCGAAGTTCTGCTGGCTCTGGTGCAGTCGCGGCCTCAGCGAGAACTACTGCAAGGCGTGCTTAGCGATTTAAACCAGATGCTTGCCCATTTCATCCGGGCGCAACTCACCCTGGCGGCGCTGACGTTCGTCATGTATTCGGCGGTTCTTGCCATGATGCGAATGCCCTACGCCCTGGTGCTCGGCACAGTGGGCGGCCTGCTGGAATTTATTCCGGTGCTGGGTCCGCTGACCGCCGCGGTAGCAATTGTGGGCGTGGCCTTGCTGATGGGCTACCAGCACTGGGTGGCGCTAGTCATCTTTCTAGGCGTCTGGCGATTGATCCAGGACTACGTGTCCTCGCCTCGCATCATGGGACACAGTATGGAATTGCATCCTCTCGCGGCGATTTTTGGCGTAATGGCCGGGGCCGAAGTAGCGGGCATTCTGGGAATTTTCCTTTCCATTCCAGTGATGGCAAGTTTGCGAATCGTTTTCCGCCGCTGGCACTTGTATGCCGAGAAGAGAAAGTTCGGTCCCCTCAGCGAGTATGTGCTGGATAACCAGATTGGGCGGTCGAAGTAGAGCAGTTCCCATATCTCAACCTTCTCGACGCTCCCCTCTTGCACCCGACCAACGGGTTTCCCGGTTTCTTGGCATTTAAACCAGCGGAGGCGACTGAAGTCTGACCTTCCACTCGATCCCATTCTGTAAACAGCGGCTGTTGTAGAATCGAAAGACCCCTCTTATGAGTAATAAACTTCCTATCGGGATTCTGGGCGCCACGGGCGTAGTTGGGCAGAGATTTATCCAGATGCTGGAGCACCATCCGTGGTTCGAAGTGGCCTGGCTGGCCGCTTCTGACCGTTCCGAAGGCAAGATCTACTCAGAGGCCACACGCTGGCGACTGAAGACACCGATTCCCGCCAACGTAGCCGCAATGAGAGTCTCACCCGCCACGCCGGAAGGCGCGCCGAAGATTATTTTCGCCGCACTCGATGCTTCGATCGCCGCCGAAATGGAGCCCCGGTTTGCTGAAGCCGGCTGTGCTGTGGTTTCGAATTCAAGTGCGCTGCGCATGCAGTCCGATGTGCCGCTGGTAATCCCTGAGGTGAATGCCGGGCACATCAAGCTGATTGACCGGCAGGCCTGGCGGAAGAAATCCGGCGGGTATGTCGTGACCAATCCCAACTGCTCCGCGATCGGACTCGTGCTGGCTCTCGTGCCCTTGCAAAAGCGTTTCGGCCTGGAGACGGTGATGGCAGTAACGATGCAGGCCGTCAGCGGGGCGGGCTACCCAGGCGTGGCTTCGCTCGACATTCTCGGCAATGTGATTCCCTACATCCGCAATGAAGAAGAGAAGATGGAAGAGGAAACGCTTAAACTTCTCGGCCAGATGAACGGAACGAAGATCATTCCCGCAACTTTCGCCATGAGCGCGCAATGCAACCGGGTTGCGGTCGAGGACGGGCACACAGAATCAGTTTCGGTGCGGCTGAAGACCAAGGCCAAGCCGGAGGAGATCATCGCCGCGTGGAACGAGTATCGCGGCGAGCCGCAGGAATTGAAGCTGCCCAGCGCTCCGGAGCGTCCCGTAGTCTACCTCGAAGCGAATGATCGTCCACAACCGCGGTTTGACGTTGACCTGGGAGCAGGCATGACCACTGCAGTGGGACGCCTACGGCCGTGCGGCGTGCTGGATTGGAAGTTTACCGTGCTCTCGCACAACACCATTCGCGGAGCCGCCGGAGCGGCGGTGTTGAATGCCGAATTGCTCAAGGCCAAGGGCTACTTCGCCAGTCCTTAGCCGCAAGTTCTTAGCATGAAACCCAAACCGTGTTCTTATAATCGGCGTTCCCGCACTCCTGCAAGGAAGCGACGCCGATGATCGTGATGAAATTCGGCGGCACCTCGGTGGAAGATGCCCGGGCCATCGAACGCGTGGCCGCAATCGTCAAAGACCGGCTGCCGCAAAAACCAGTGGTCGTGGTCAGCGCCATGGCCAAAGTTACTGACACTTTGCTCACCATGGCCCGCGCGGCGGGAGCCGGAGAACGCAAAACGGCGCTCAAACTCTGCCGGTCTCTTCAGGAAAGGCATTACAACACCGCCAGCGAATTGCTGGGCACGGCCCTGTTCACTGATTTTCATTCTGAACTGGGAAGCGATTTCGAGGGACTCGATGAACTGCTGCGCGGCATTTCGGCGGTCGGCGAAATCACCCCGCGGACTACCGATCATGTGGCCGCTTTCGGTGAAATGCTTTCCAGCAAGATTGTGGCAGCGGCGTTTTCCGCTCACGGTCTGAAAGCTGCGCATGTGGACTCGCGGGAAGTTCTGGTCACCGACAACAGCTTCATGGAAGCCGTACCCCAGACGGATGAAACCAACGAGCGGCTGCGGAACAAGGTGCAACCGCTGTTGGAGGCCGGACGGGTTCCGGTGATGGGCGGGTTCATTGGGGCGAATCGCGCCGGCATCACCACGACGATCGGCCGAGGCGGCTCCGATTTTTCCGCGGCGATTGTCGGCGCAGGGCTGGGCGCCGATCGTATTGAAATCTGGACGGATGTCGATGGGATTCTGACCACCGACCCGCGTATTTGTCCGGACGCGCGTCGGATCAAAGTGATCAGTTTCGACGAAGCCGCGGAACTCGCCTACTTTGGTGCGAAGGTCCTGCATCCGGCTACGGTCCTGCCCGCCATCCAGAAGAACATCCCCGTGTATGTGCTGAATTCGCGAAATCCTTCTTGCGAAGGAACAAAGATCACCACCCGCGCTCCTCAGGGAAAAAACATTTTCAAAGCGATCGCCGTGAAGAAACGGATTACGATCGTAGACGTCGCTGCGCCCCGCATGCTGCTGGCTCATGGCTTCCTGCGCGCGATTTTCGAGGCCTTCGACCGGCATAAGGTCGCGGTCGACGTAGTCTCGACCAGCGAAGTAAGCGTTTCGCTCACCGTGGATTCGAATAACGCCATCCCCGCCCTGGCGGCCGACCTAGCCAAGATGGCGGACGTGAAGTATGAGGGCCGCAAGGCCATCGTCTGTCTCGTAGGTGAGAGCCTGCGGGATAAACCGGGCGTAGCCGCGCTCGTGTTCAGCGAACTGGCCGACAAGAAGATTCGCATGATCTCGCAGGGCGCCTCAGAGATTAATCTGACTTTTGTAATTGAAGAGGATGAAGTGCCGGACGTGATCCAGAGGCTGCATCGCACATTTTTCGCGGATTTGGATCCGGAGGTATACGCGTAAGATTAGAGGTCTGCAGTCATGAACGTCCTTCTGCTAGGCCGCGGAAAAACTGGATCGCTGGTCGAGCAATTAGCGCGCCAGCGTGGACACAATATTCGTACCGTGGGTGCGGCTGAGAATGCCTGCGGGGAAGCTCTTGCCAGTGAGAAGCTAGGAGGGATCGATGTAGTGATCGATTTCACCAGTCCTTCCTGCATCGTAGCCAATATCGAAGCCTGTATTGCGGCGGGCAAAAGCATGGTGGTCGGCACCACTGGCTGGTACCAGGAACTGGATCGCATCCGGCAGTTGGTCGAGAGCCGCGGCACGGGATTCGTTTACGCGGCTAATTTTTCGGTCGGAGTCAATCTGTTCTACGACGTCGCACGCGCGGCAGCCGCAGCCTTGCGGCATGAATACTCTGGGCAGATTTTCGAGCGGCACCAGCCTCAGAAAAAAGACGCGCCCTCCGGGACGGCCCTCGCGATCCAGCGGGTAATCAGCGAAGCCAGCGGTGCAGACCAGGGCACTCCTTTGGAAATCACATCGTTTCGCGAAGGCGATGTAGTCGGCATGCACGAGGTCGTTCTCGACTCTACCGCCGACCGGATATATCTCTGTCACGATGCGAAATCTCGCCAGGGCTTTGCCGATGGCGCGGTGCGGGCGGCGGAGTGGATTGCCGGCAAAAAGGGCTTCTACGATTTCAAAGATGTGTGGCGGCAGTTATAGCTCTGCCAGCCGTTCCCACACAAGCCGGTTCGCGTTATCTTATTACCATGCAACTCCGTGGCTGTGGTACCGCGCTGGTCACTCCGTTCCTTCAGGATGGCTCGGTTGATGACGCCGCTCTGCGCAACCTGGTGGTATGGCAGGTGGAGTCCGGCATAGATTTTCTCGTTCCCTGCGGAACAACTGGCGAGACGCCCACTCTCACCCACGACGAATGGCTGCACGTAATCGACACAACCATCGAAGTAGCGGCTGGGCGTGTGCCCATCGTGGCGGGTGCGACTTCGAACTCCACGCACGATGCGGTCGAAAAAGCCAAAGAGGTTGCCGCGCGGCCCGGAGTCGACGCTATTCTCACCGCGTCTCCCTACTACAACAAGCCGACACAAGAAGGTCAGTATCGGCACTTCAAGGCGATCGCGGAAGCCGTCGGCGATAAGCCACTCATTCTTTATAACGTGCCTGGCCGAACTGGCGCGAACCTGGAACCGCCTACGCTAGCGCGACTGGCCGAGGTCCCGAACATTGTGGGCGTGAAGGAAGCCAGCGGCAACATGACGCAAGTCGCCGAAGCCATCAATCTGGTGCCGGAAACGTTTCTGGTTTTTTCCGGGGACGATTCGGTCACCTTGCCCGTGATCGCCCTGGGCGGCGTGGGACTTGTTTCGGTGGCATCGAACGAAATTCCGAAGGAGATGGCAACCATGACGCGGGCTGCGCTCAACAATGACTGGAGCACGGCGCGCAGTATCCATCGCAAATATTTACCGTTGATGGTAGCGAACTTCATCGAATCAAGCCCGCTTCCCGTGAAGGCAGTGCTGGCGATGATGGGAAAAATCGAAGAAAACTACCGCTTGCCGCTCCTGCCCATGCGCCGCGATACGCGATCGAAGCTGCAAAAGATTGTGACGGAGGTTGGGCTGATCACGAAGCCGGCCGCGCCTGCGCCCGAGGCAGCCCAATTCTACATCTATGAAAACTGGGCCGCTGGGCCGCATAAGATCGTGCTGCACCGCGGATCGTGCGGGCAATGCGACCAGGGCAAGGGACGTCCCGCTGGGCATGACGCCAACCACGCGCGCTGGCACGGACCGTATTCGTCGCTGGTCCAAGGGCGCGAGGCCGCGCACGGCATGACCGGCATACTCATTCGCAGCGAGTGCAAGTGCGTGTGAAGGCCTGACTGGAATCAGAGCATGAAAAGCTTCGCGTTATTCGTCCTCTCTATTGCCCTCTTCTCCAGTGCTTTCGCCGGAGTCGAGACGGTCGAAATCGGCAAGATTCAGATTGCCAGAGCGCTAACCGGGACGATTGTCGACCCCAGTGACTCGGTGTTGCCGGGAGTTCAGGTCCTCGAAGTGTCCTCGGACTGGAAAACCGTCCTCCGCACTACAACGACCGATGGCAGTGGAAACTGGCTTCTAGCACCAGTGCCCAAGCAACAAATCTATTACCTTCGCTTCATCGCTAATGGGTTCAACCCATTGCAGGTCCGCGTTGAGCTGAACCATAGAAAAGGCAAGGACCTGAGATTTAAGTTGCCCATCGCGACATAGCCCGGGCGATCGTTCGCTGAGACCCGCTCAACATGAGAGCCAATCTCGTCCAAGCACAACGTAGAATCCCGTATACTTTCCCCGAATGCAATCGCTGAAATCCTCCATCGAGCGTCTCGCTGCGCTGGGCGAAGTGGAGCGCAATCCCGAGGCGCGGCCGGTGTTTCTCGAGTTCCGCGACGCCCTCACACAGGGCAAAATACGCGCTGCCGAGAAGATCCCGAACGAGAAAGGCGAAGCCCGCTGGATCGTCAACGCGTGGGTGAAACATGGCATTCTGCTTGGGTTTCGCTTGGGCGAACTGGTTGAGACGAACTGCGCCGCGCTCACCTTTGTGGATAAAGACACCTTCCCTGCCCGGCAGTTTTCGATCGCCGATCGCGTGCGCATTGTTCCCGGCGGCTCGTCAGTGCGCGTGGGAGCTTATGTGGCGCCGTCAGTAATTTGCATGCCGCCGATGTTCATCAACGTGGGCGCATACGTGGACGAGGGAACGATGATCGATTCCCACGCGCTTGTAGGGTCCTGCGCACAAGTGGGCAAGCGCGTGCATCTGAGCGCTGCGGCGCAGATCGGCGGGGTCCTCGAACCGGTCAACGCCGCTCCCGTAATCATCGAAGACGATGTGCTGGTCGGCGGCAACTGCGGAGTGTATGAAGGCACGCTGGTACGCACGCGCGCCGTGCTGGGCGCGGGAACGATCTTGACCCGCTCAACGCCGATCTACGACCTAGTGCGCAACGAAGTTTACCGGGCGACGCCCGAAGCCCCGCTTGAAGTTCCCGAAGGCGCGGTGGTTGTGCCGGGATCGCGCGCCGTAACCAAGGGCGCCGCGGCAGATTTGGGAATCTCGTTGTACACCCCGGTGATCGTGAAATATCGTGATGAGAAGACCGACCGTGGGATTGAGTTAGAAGATTGGCTGCGCTGACCCTCACTTTACCTTAGCTGATGTTCATCGCGAGCATCCCCGCACCGTCGGGGGCGACGTGAATCTGATCGAGCCTCTGGACCACCGCATCTGCTTCGCTCAGCGCAGAAGCTGGATAGGTACTGGTCAACGCAATCACTTTCATTTCTGCAGCGTGCGCGGACTGGATCCCAGCCGGCGCGTCTTCGATCACCACACATTCTGCAGGATTCACTCCCAACAGCTCGGCGCCTTTCAAATATGGCTCGGGATGCGGCTTTCCACGCTCCACGTCATCCGCAGTGATCATGATATTCGGAGCTGGTATGCCCGCCAGCCGCAACCGCGCAACCGCCAGATTCCGAGTTCCGGACGTGACCACGCACCAGCGTCCGTGAGGGATCGAGCGCACCAGATCGACCGCACCAGGCATCACGGTGACGCCCTCGTAATCCGCCGCCTCGCGGCTTTCCAGCTTGCGCAATTCCTTTTCCGCGTCCAGATGAGGAGCGACTTTGCGGATCACTTCGATGGCCCGCACGCCGTGGGCAACGGTCACCGCTTTCTCTTCGTCAAGTCCCAGCTCGCGTGACCAGATGCGCCACTGCCGCTCCACCGAGCGGGTGGAATCGACAAGCACTCCGTCGAGATCGAAAAGGATTGCGGCGCAACTGAACTTGGGCATTCTTTTTTTTATCACAAAGACGGGCGGCTAGCGCGCCGGCGCCGGCAGAACTTGAGGTGGCTGTCGTGACAAAGCTTCCTGGTGAGCTTGCTGCCGAAGTTGCAGATGGCGCTCGCGGAAGTGAGCCTTGGCACGCTCGCCCCAGGCGCGCACGAACCAGTAGTTCAGGCCGGCGCCCAGGGCGGAACTGACAAGCGGAATCATGCGTCCCGCCCACTTCTCGACGACCTCAGCACTCGCCCGGGCGGCAATGCGCTGAATCACGCGCGGAACAAACTTGTTGACCACTTCTTTTTCTAGCAGCTCACGGCTGATGTCGACCCCGGCCGCGCTGGCTGCGGCGATCCAGAGTTCGGCGATTTCGTTGTCAGTGTTGAACTGAAATCCATAAACCAGACTCAGCTTCTGGATGGTGCGCATGGTGATGGCCGACAAGATGCCCAGATCAGGAAGGATGGTGATCAATCCGCCGAGGCCGAAGCCAGCCCCCTCAAGCGCGGCAAGCTTCATGCCGCTGCGAATCAGTTCGTCGGCCACCATGTCGAGTTCGTCCATTTCGAGGGAATACACACCGTGATAACCGCTGATGGGCAGCCTGTAGGCGGCGCGAAGTTGTACTAGAAACCTTGTCGGATCCACCTGAACGGTGGAGTAAGCGCGCGTCAATCCCTTGACCAGCGCCTTCTCGACGCGGCGGCGAAGCCAGGATTTAGATTCAGCGTCAGCCATTGCTTCAACCTTAGCTCAGCCTGACGCCAAAGGCCAGCGCGAAGAGCGGTTTGTGGTCGTTCCCCGTCGGCCACTCACCAATGCCGCCTGTGCTAGCATCATCAATATCCAATGCCAACTGGAAAATTACAGGTCGTTCCCCTCGGAGGGCTCGGCGAGTTCGGCATGAACTGCATGGCCGTGCGCTGGGGCGATGACATTATTGTGATCGATGCGGGACTCATGTTTCCCGAGGCCGAATTGCTCGGCGTCGACATTGTGGTTCCCGATATTTCCTACCTCATCGAGAATCGACAGCGGGTTCGAGGCATCGTGCTCACCCACGGCCACGAAGATCACATCGGCGCGCTGCCCTGGATTCTCTCCGAACTCAACGTGCCCGTCTGGGGCACAGAATTCACGCTTGCCTACGTGGAAGACAAGCTCGATGAGCATGGACTGCTCGAAGACGCCGACCTCCGCGAGATTCATGCCGGAGAAAGGTTCAAAGTCGGTGCCTTCACCATTCATCCGATTCGGGTGACGCACAGCCTGGTGGATTGCGTTGCGCTCGCAATTCACACGCCGCTGGGCGTGATCATTCATACCGGCGACTTCAAGGTCGATCCCACGCCCACTGACAATCATCTGTTCGACCTTCACGCCTTCGCCGAATACGGCGCAAAGGGCGTGCTGGCGCTGTTTCAGGATTCGACCAACGTTGAGCGGAAGGGTTACACGCCGAGCGAGCGCGCCGTGCGGCGCAAGTTTGATGAGGTTTTCGCCCACACCCAACGTCGCCTTTTCATTTCGTGCTTCTCTTCTTCGATTCATCGCATTCGACTGGCCGTGGAACTGGCTCATCAGCACGGACGCAAGGTGGCGTTCATCGGCCGCTCCATGAACAACTCCGCCGAAATCGCCGAAGATCTCGGCTATCTGGAGATTCCCGAAGGACTCGTAATCAATCCCGGCGAGATGAAGAATTTTCCGCCGGAAAAAATGTGCGTGATGATCAGCGGCACCCAAGGGGAGCCCATGTCGGCGCTGTCGCGCGCGGCGGTGGACAATCACAAACACGCGAAGATCGAGAAGGGTGACACGGTCGTGCTCTCATCGCGCATCATTCCCGGCAATGAGAAGACGATCTACCGCATGATCGATCACCTGTTCCGCCGCGAGGCGTACGTCATTTACGAAGACGGCACTTCGCCCCCCATTCATGTCAGCGGACACGCCAGCCAGGAAGAGCTGAAGCTGATCATCAACCTGGTGAAGCCGAAATACTTCATACCCATTCACGGTGAGTACCGGCAACTGAAGCTGCACGCCGAAATGGCGGGCGCCATGCACAGCTCGGTGGGCAAGGTAGTTCTGATTGAGAGCGGCGACGTTCTTGAATTCGACGAGCACACCGCCCGCAAGGCCGGCCGCGTGAACGTCGGCCGCGTCTGCATCGATTCCGGGTCGCGCACGGATGTGGTTGAAGATCTGATTATTAAAGACCGGCGGCACTTGAGTGAGGACGGCATCGTGCTACCCATCATCGCCATCAACAAGCTCACGGGCCGTGTCGAAACCGCGCCGGAGATCGTTACGCGCGGTTTCAATCCCGGCGAAGACGGCTTGCTCGACGGAGCCAAGCGCATCGTCGAAGACACCCTGGCGCACTCCAGCGAAGAAGAAAAAGCCGACTACGGCGTGATCAAAGAAAAGATCCGCGCTGACCTGAAGCGCTACATTTCCCGGCAAACCCAGAAACGGCCGCTGATCATGCCGGTGATACTGGAGATTTAACTCAGCCTGTCCGGATGGTAGTATTTAGGCATGGCAACGGAATTCGTAGAGCAGCGCGACGGCGGGTTATGGATCACGGGAACACGCGTCTCCCTGGATTCCATTGTCTATGCTTATCTCCGCGGAGAAGCCGCGGAGAGCATTGCCCAATCGTTCCCCGTACTTAAACTCGACGAGATCCACGGTGCGATTGGCTACTACCGCAGCCACCGGGCGGATGTAGATTCCTACCTGCGACAGCACGGCCAGGAATTTGAAGCGCTGCGTGCACAAGCCCAACAGGCCAACCCGGAGCTGTACAAGAAGCTCGAAGAATCCGAGAAGGTCCAGGAAGTCAGCCATCGTCTAAACCGGTGAAGTTAGCTTCCAAGCGGACGCTGACCTCAACGAAAATATCGTCCGGGGTGTTGTGCGTCGCGAGCCACAGATTGACTTTCAAACCGCAACGACGGCCAGACTGTCGGGTCTTTCTGATTTGGAGGTTCTGACCATGGCTGCGGGCGCCGGTCGGATCTTGGTCTCGCATGATCGCAAGACAATGCCACACGCATTCGCAGAGTTCATCGGTGCTCGCGCGAGCCCCGGACTTTTGATCGTCTCCCAGAAAATAGAGCTCGTACGGGCGATTGAAGCCCTGATTGGAGTGTGGTTGGATCTCGACACCGCGGATTGCATGAACCAATCGTTCACGATTCCGTTTCGCCGGGGACAGTAGTTATAGAATCAGGGTCGGCGGAGGCTTAGGGAATTCGGTGAGTGAGTGAGTGAGTGAGTGAGTGAGTGAAAATTAAATGGTCACTCTTCCCGACATCCGCGCCGCCCGGGCCCGCATCAGCCCAGTCGTTGTCCGCACGGGGCTGCTCGAATTCAATCATCCCCAATCCAACTCCCGTCGCCTGTTCCTCAAACCCGAAAACCAGCAACCCATCGGCGCTTTCAAACTTCGCGGAGCCTACAACAAGATCGCTTCCCTCTCGGAAAAAGACCGCAAGCGTGGAGTGATCACCTACTCCAGCGGCAACCACGCCCAGGGCGTGGCCTATGCCGCGCGGGCGCTGGGAGTGAAGGCCGTCATCGTCATGCCAGAGAACGCTCCGGCGATCAAGCGCGAAGCCACAGCGGCACTGGGTGCGGAGATCGTCCTGGTCGGCCCGGCCAGCTCCGAACGTCAGTCCAAGGCCGAAGAACTGGCGGCGCAGCATGGCTACGTGATCGTGCCTCCTTACAACGATGAGCAGATCATCGCCGGTCAAGGCACGATGGGATTGGAGATTCTCGAAGACCTGCCCGACGTCGAAACGGTTCTCGCTCCCGTCGGCGGAGGAGGAATGCTCAGCGGCGTGGCGACAGCAATTAAACTGAGCAAACCTTCGACTAAGGTAATCGGCGTCGAGCCCGAGCTGGCAGGCGACGCGCGCGCCAGCTTTCGTGCGGGAAAAATCGTTCAGTTCCCTGCCGAACAAGTCTCCTCCACGATCGCCGACGGACTGCGCACGCAAAGCATTGGTCCCATCAACTTCGAGCACATCCGCCGCTACGTCAACGACATCGTCGCCGTAAGCGAAGAAGAGATTATTGAGGCAGTCCGTCTGCTGGCGGCAAATCCCGACACCCTGGCCGAACCCAGTGGAGCTGTGGCCGTGGCCGCGTTCCTGTTTCACCGCGATCAACTTCCCGCGACAAAGCTGAACGTCGCCATCATCAGCGGCGGCAACATCGACCCTAAGATGCTGGAAGATCTCCGTCGCGGTTAGGAGGGCAAAGGCCTGCCAGATTATTTTGCCCGTCCAGCGACCGCCCAGCGCCGTATCGCGACCACCGACCACACGGCCTCGACCAACCCGAACGGCCAGGCTCCCTGCAGAAATCCGTAGACAGAGCCGAGCGCACATGCTCCCGCGAAAGCCAGGATGAACCACCGGCTCCGCGCTTCCAGCGCATAGCAGACAAGCATCGCTGTTACTGCAAACAGGCCGAATATCGATAAGGGTGTCATTGGAGCGTCGCGCGACCAGCTAACCATCCTACCAATTTTTCGGCCCGGATCGGCGGCGGGCAACGCGTCCATTTATTCGGCATCCAAAAACTTCGACGGCGTGATCCGCACTGAAAAAAGGGCTAACATGTTCGCAGCTTCCGGAATTTTATGAAACAGCGACTTGCGATTGTGATATTCAAGATTACCGTAGTTCTTACTGTCTGCGCCTCGTTCGCCGGGGCTGACGCTCTGCGCGGAACGCTGGTAAGCGAAGAAACCATCCGCGTCGCTCCAGACAGCGGCGCTGCCAGGCTCGCAGAGGTAGGGCCTGGGCGGGAGTTGGTCATCATCGACACCAGCCGGGATTGGGTTCATGTGGAAGCAATCCTCCGCCAGCCGAGCCACAACGAGGGCGCGACTGAAGACGAGGAGGAGGGCAAGGCGATTACCGGCTGGGTTCCGGCAAGGGCGGTGATCACCAGCACAACCCAGGACGGCGACCGCATTATTTTTGGCGAAGCCGCGGACTCCGAAGATGCGGCCAGCAGCCGACGCGGCCGGCGCGATGCCGCGCAGGACGCGATGCAGCTTTACTACCGCGTCTATGATTTGATGCCGACCTCGCCCCTGGCCGCCGAGGCTCTGTATCGCGCTGCCGATATTCGCTGGCAAGTCGAGCGGGCAGACATAATGACCCGCCCTTCCGCGCGCGAGCGGCAAGCTTACATGCGGGGTCAGATGAATGAAGAGTGGATGAAACTATTGATCAAGAAATACCCTGGCACGAAGTTCGCCGACCTGGCCGCCTTTCGATTAATAGAGAACAAGCTGTGCGGCGAGTGGGAAGGTCTGGCGAAGTGTCCGGACAAAGAAGCCGACCTTTACGAAAATTACGCCAAGGAACATCCACAGTCTCCAGCCGCACCAGAGGCCCTGTACGACGCGGCCTGGCGCCGCTCGGCGCTGATAGAGATTTACAAGACAGAGCCCAATCAGAAGAAGTCTGCTGAATCCAAAGATCGCGCTCTCGCGCTGGCACAGAAAGTCGTCAGCCAGTATGGGCAAAGCGATTGGGCCTTGCGCACCGAGCGGCTGATCTTCTACATTCAGCAAGGCATTCCAACCTACGGAAATACGGCGGACTAAATTTGCCCATTTATCAAGCTGTGGTTCTTGCCATTATTCAAGGTCTGGCGGAATTCATTCCTGTCTCCAGCTCCGGGCATCTCATTATTGTGCGGCGTCTGCTGGGCTGGAACGAGCTTTCCCGGCTCATGAACTCACCTTCGACGTCGCGCTGCATTTCGGCACGCTGCTCTCCGTGCTCTTCTACTTCCGCCGCACCTGGTTTCAGATTATCCGCGCGGCGCTGGGAGGCAAGATCGTCCGTTTCTCTGAAGCTGGCGGCTCGGACGAAAATCTGACCCTGCAGGAGCGGAAGGATGAACGCATGCTTCTGTGGTTTCTCGCTCTGGCGACGATTCCGGGAGCAATTGCGGGCAAGCTGCTCGAGCATTCCGCGGAGGATTATTTCCGCGAACACATCGTCCTGATTGCGGCCGCGCTGATCGTAGTTGCGCTTCTGATGTGGCTGGGAGAAAAAGTTGGCACACGGGAAAAACCGCTAACGCGCATCTCGTTCGCCGATTCGCTGGTCGTCGGCTTAGCGCAAGCATTTGCCCTGCTTCCGGGCGTTTCACGATCCGGCTCAACCATCACTGCAGGATTGTTTCGCAACATGACTCGCGAAGCCGCGGTTCGCTTCAGCTTTCTTCTCTCTACTCCGCTTATCGCAGGCGCTGCGTTGCTGAAGGCGTACGAGGTTCACAAGGAAGGCTTGCCTGCCGGAATGCAGGCGCCTTTTATCGTCGGCATTGTCGTTTCCGCGATCGTGGGATACGCCACTATCGCCTGGCTCATTCGCTACCTGCAGTCGAACACTCTGCGGGTGTTTATCGTTTACCGGATCGTCGTTGGCATCGTCGTGATCGGCCTGGCGTACGCGTGGCACCTTCAGTAGGCACGTCGCAGACCACTGGTCTTTTTCAGGGAAATGAACTGAGGCAACACCTCACGTCCCATGACTGGCTCGGGCAAAGCGGAGGGCATGTTCTTGGCGCCGGCCTCTGGTAGCGCCATGTTTCAAGCCTTTTGCCGGTGGTTTTTCTTTTGTTATTGCCGGCTGACAGTCGAAGGGCGCGAGCACCTTCCGGCTTCTCCATTCATCATCTGCAGCAATCACACGAGCCATATCGACAGCGCGGTTCTGATGACCGCTTCAGGGCGGTCTTTCTCGGCTTTCGCACTGCTCGGCGCCAGTGATTATTTTTTTGACTCCCGGAGGGTGAAGTTCGTCGTGTCTCGATTCATGAACGTCATCCCCATCGATCGCCAGGCCCAACCCAAATCACTGCAGCGGAGTCTGGCAATGTGCGATGATTTTTTGCAGCGAACGCGCGGCAATTTAATCCTCTATCCTGAGGGCACGCGCTCAAGTAGCGGCGAAATGCAGGCATTTAAAAAGGGTGCAGGCCTGTTTGCTGTTGCGCTTGGCGTGCCCGTCGTGCCCGCATACATTGAGGGTGCTCACAGGATTCTGGCAAAAGGGCAAAACGTGCCGCGGCTGGGATCCGCCACCGTGCGCTTCGGAGAGCCGATCAGGTTCGCATCGAATTCGTCCGATCCTCTGCACGAGCGCGGGGTTCGAAAGGCCGCGGTCGAATTGCTTGAACAGCGAATCCGCGGGCTCAGCCGGAAGCCGCGGACCGGAGGCTTCGCCGGAGTGCCTGTTAAAGAAGATCAGCCGACGATTTCCGCCTCGGTTGTTGCGCAGGAGGTCCAGAATACAAAGAGTCAAGGACTGAATAGCTGGTAAGGTGAACACGATATGTACGCAGCCAGGCACATGAAGTGGTGGGGATGGGGAGATGAAGAGGTTGGCTTCGACTCTCGTGCGCATCCCGGGTTGTGGCCCTACGCTAAAGCAGTGCTTGATGTGGACAGTGACGATATAGACGCTCCGCATGTGCCGCTTGAGGCTGTGCGCTTGCGTGATGCGATTCAGCATGACGGGTTCCTGACTGAACTGCGGCGAGGGATGGGCGACCATCAGATCTGCGACAGCCGGCGTGAGCGCGTGATCCACGCCTATGGCAAGGGCTTTCGTGACTTGTTCCGCATGCGGCGGGGATTGGCCGAGGGTGCTCCTGACCTGGTGCTTTATCCCGAGAACGAGTCCGACGTGCTGAGGACGTTGCGGGCTGCGGCGCGTCACGATGTTGTTGTCATTCCATTCGGCGGCGGCTCGAATATCGCCGGCTGCCTGGAGCGAAGCGAGGGCCGGCGCATGGTGGTGTCGCTTGATATGAGACGCATGCGGCGCGTGCTCGAAGTGGATACAGAATCGTTTACCGCGCGCATTGAAGCTGGTGCGTTCGGTCCTGATCTCGAGGAGCAGTTGAACGCCTATGGCCTGACTCTCGGCCACTTTCCGGATTCCTTCTTGCACTCCACGCTCGGCGGCTGGATCGCCACACGCTCGGCGGGAATGCAGAGCGACAAATACGGCAAGATCGAAGATATGGTAATTGCGCTGCGCATGGTCACTCCAGTCGGTGTGCTTGCCACGCGAACCGTCCCAAAGTCCTCTAACGGCATCGATGTCAATCATCTGTGCATCGGCAGCGAGGGAACGCTCGGAGTAATTACGGAAGCCACTATGCGAGTTCATCCTCGGCCCGAGTTGCGTCGCACTCACGGCTACCTGTTTCCCGAATTTGAGGCTGGCATCGAGGCCATGCACGAGTGCGTGCGAAAAGAGTGCGTACCTTCGATGTTGCGCCTCAGCGACCCGGAAAAGACTGCACTGTCTTTAGCATTCAAACCACCGTCGTCGCGGCTCTCGCAGGCCGTGACGAAAATCATGAAAAGTTACCTGAAGGCAAAAGGGTTCGATTCGCGTGCTTGCCTCATGCTTACAACTTTCGAGGGCAGCAAAAACGGAACTGTCCGCCAACACAGTCAGGTGAATGCTATCTACCGGCGCTTCGGCGCGGTGGACCTGGGCTCCGGTTCAGGCAAGTCGTTCGAGTCGACGAAGTACGATTTTCCCCACATCCGCGACTTTCTGCTGGATCGCGGCATTACTTCCGATGTGAGCGAGACTTCCACCGTCTGGAGCAATATCGTTCCTCTGTATCAGGCGACAACTGCGGGGCTGCGGGCGGCGATCCAGGAGAGTGGAGCACGGCCCTGGGTCGGATGCCACATCAGCCATACTTATCAGAGCGGGGCGAGCCTCTATTTGACCTTTGCCTGCAGGCAGCAAGACGGGCACGAAATGCAGCAGTATTTGCACGCCAAACGAGTTGTGCAGCAGTCGTTCATCGACCACGGCGCCACGCTCTCCCACCATCATGCAGTCGGCACGGAACACCTGCCGTGGTTGACCGATGACATTTCGCCCGTGGGCGTGATGGCCGTGGGCGCGATTAAGGGCGGACTCGACCCCGACAACATCATGAACCCCGGGCGGTTGCGGCCGTCCGCGGCGCCTTTTGAGGAATGGACGAGAATCGGCAGCGATGCCATGGCTGCCAAGCTTTGACACATGCCGTCAGTTCTGCTCGGCGCGAAGGTCAGTTTATGGTTTGATAACTGTTTACCTTTTGATTACAGGGTACCCCCCTCCCCCCTCCCCCTTTTAGATTCATCACATTACCGAGTTTTTCCCCGTAAAATCCGCAGGGCAAAGGACTTAAGGGTCAAAATCTGGAAAACAAAGGAGTTACGGGACGATTTTTGGTCCGCCACGGCCTCTGAATTTATTGCCTTTGCTTGGGCAATTGTGGGTGAAGTTTTGGCACGGCGCAAGGTTAGATGTCACAGGGATGGGCTGTGAATATTCTGGGTAGCGCTTGGGCGTTCACGGCAAAATCCTTTCGACCACGCGCTATCGCTGCTCAGCGTATCCGTCAACAGCACTGGGCGCTCGGTGCGGCGTCGGAGCGGTCGGCACATACGTGATCTGGGCCAATGATCCGCTACCCGACACTGGGCGTATGGCTGTCGGTCGACCAACGCCGGCGGTGAGGGCTGTGTTTTCTCCGCCGCTGTACCGCCGCTGTACAACTCACTTTCCCCTAGGTTGTGAACATCCGACGCCACTCGGGACTGTCAATGAGCGTTATGGGGATATTACGTCAATCAGGATGCCCAGCCGCTTCCGCAGTGGTAGTCTTCGTTGTGGCTGGCGACTTTGATGGCACTCCGACAACATAAATGGCGGGACTTCGTGCTCTATATTGCGATTGCCCTGTTGGTTGTTGTATTCGCCTTCGGTTACGCGGTTTACATGGCACGTACAGGCAAACAACCAGTTTTCAAGAACGATTGGTTTGTCACGATTGCGACAGCCGCGTTGGTTTTTGGACGCGCGATCAAGAATCACTGGGGTGAACGAATGGTATGGTCATTTTGGGCTGGCTGGTTCGGGTTGTTGATAGCACATTTCGCAATTCTGTTGCTGATGTTTTTCCCGATGGAAAAAGTGCCGCTTATTCTGATCGCTGTGATTGCGCCCCTAGAAATCTTTATCGTGTATCCCGTGTTGGACTTAATCACAAGGAGATTCAATTCCCGACGCGCCTGAGGGTTATTGTTGACGAAATCAGGCGATAGCACTCATTGAGCTGGTTGCGGCGATGGCCCGGGAAGCCAACTCAATACCCCCGTCCGATTACGGCATTGCCGGAGTGTCCGCTTCTTGGCATAATAATGAGGCTCTGGCCGATTTGCGCCACGGGACGGCGGTTTGGCGTCCGGTGAAGAAACGGCCCACATGCGTTTTCTGGCAAGCATATTTGTGCCCACGGGCAACCGGCGGCTGAATGAGCTGATCGGTTTTCTGCTGTGCGTCTCTGCGCTCCTTCTCTTCCTCGCGCTGGCTTCGTATTCGCCGCTTGATCCTTCTCTCAACAGCGCTTCTGTGCTGACCGGAACGCACGTTGCCCGCAACTGGATTGGCGTGGTGGGAGCGCTTATTTCGGACCTTGCCCTGCAGTTCTTCGGGATCGGAGCGTTTCTGCTGCCGATTTTCCCGGCGATGCTTGGACTCCGCTGGTTTGCTTCGCGCAAGATTCAATCTCCCGCGGCGAAAAGTCTGGGCGGAATCTGGCTGGTCATCTTTGTCCCGGCGCTGCTGGCGCTGCTGCCGGGACATTTGCGCTGGCTGCATGTGATTCCGGTCGAAGGTCTTCTGGGACGGGTGGTCGGCGATGTCCTGATCCACTACTTGAACTTGACTGGCGCCTATATTGTTTGCGCTAGTGTGCTGGCGGTTGCGCTTTATCTTTCGACGGCGTTCTCGTTTTCTTCGATTCAACTGTGGGCGCCGACGCGGTTTGCGTTTGTTACCGCGTTGTGGAACCGGTACCAGGATTGGCGAGCGGAGCGGGCCAAGCGGCGCCAGCAAAAGGAACTGGACAAACGCCGGATTTCGAAGCCGGTGGTGAAGACGCAGCTGATCCCGTCGCGGCAGAGTGGCGAGTCAATTGAATCCTCCCGGACTTCTGCCGAGCCTCGCCGTACCGGCATCGAGCGCATGCTGGAGCCGGATGGTGGATCAGCTTCAACCGGTGGAATTCTTGCGGAATCGCTGGCTGGGCTCGGAGGCGGTGACAGGGATGCTTCGACTGCGAATGAGCTGGCTTCGCCATCTCATTCTCCGCTCGGCATGACAGGGGATCCGGAAGTTACGGCGCGTGCCGACAGCGATCACAAGGCCAAGACTACGATGCCGCGGATTGCGGGCGGCTACAAACTGCCTTCGAGCAGCTTGCTGCAGCGTCCTGACGAACAGCAGGCTGTGGATGCGGAAGAACTGAAGCTGCTTGCCCAGGTGCTTACGGAGAAGTATGCCGAATTTGATGTCCACGGGCAGATCACGCAAATCAATCCTGGCCCCGTGGTCACTACGTTTGAGTTCAAGCCTGATGCCGGAATCAAGTACAGCCGCATCACCAACCTCACTGATGATCTTTGTTTAGCGTTGAAGGCCGAAAGTATTTTGATCGAACGCATGGCCGGGAAGTCGACCGTCGGCATTCAGGTGCCAAACCGTGAGCGTGAAATCATCTGGCTGCGCGAGAACATTGAGTCGCAGGAGTTCATGGGCTCGAAGTCGAAGCTGACCATGGCTCTGGGCAAGGACATCAACGGACGCATCGTCACCGCCGATCTTAACGGAATGCCGCACTTGCTGATTGCCGGGTCGACCGGCTCGGGCAAGAGTGTTGCGATCAATGCCTTCATCATGTCGATCCTGTACAAGGCGACGCCGGACCAGGTACGCCTGATTCTGGTGGATCCGAAGCGGCTGGAACTGGGCAACTACGAAGGCGTGCCGCACCTGTATACGCCGATCATAACCGAACCAAAGCTGGCGGCAAACGCGCTGCGCAACGCCGTGCGCGAGATGGAACGGCGGTTGAAACTGCTGGCTGCCAAGGGCGTGCGCAATATCGACCAGTACAACCGGCTGTTCGACCAGGGAACTCCCAGCTTGTTTGAAGAGGATTCAGACGACAAGCCGATTCCTTACATCGTGATCATCATCGACGAATTGGCAGACCTGATGATGCTCGATTCCTCGAACGTCGAGGAGTCGATCACGCGGCTGGCGCAAATGGCGCGCGCCGTGGGCATTCACCTGGTGCTGGCTACACAGCGTCCGTCGGTCGATGTGATTACCGGACTCATCAAGGCGAACTTTCCGGCGCGAATTTCGTTTCGCGTTGCGACCAAGGTGGATTCACGGACTATTCTCGACGCCAACGGCGCGGAGGCTCTGCTTGGCAAAGGAGACATGCTTTATCTGCCTTCGGGATCGGCGCGGGTGCACCGGCTGCACGCTCCGCTGGTCACGGAGAAAGAGATTGCGGCGGTGGTTGAATTCTGGAAGCAGCAAGGTTCGGCGGAGTATCAGCAGCAATTCCTGGAAGCCCCGAAGGACGAGCGCGAGGCCGGCAGTGTCAGCAGCGATGGGCTTGAGGGATCGGAGGGCGGCAACGAGGACGATCCTCTTTATCAGGATGCGGTGAAGCTGGTGGTGGAGTTTGGGAAAGCGTCCACTTCCCTGCTGCAACGGCGGCTGCGCATCGGCTACGGGCGCGCCGCGCACTTGATCGATCTGATGGAGCAGGATGGAATCGTGGGGGCAGCGGATGGTCCCAAGCCGCGGGAAGTGTTGAAGCGTCCTAACTGGATTTCGGAGATTGAAGAGACCATGCGGTAGGACTATCGTCGCGCACATTCCTTCTTGATCTAATCCTAAAATCTTACTCTTGGCGAAAACCGCGCGCTTGCGTAATATCGGCAGCTGAGTCTGCACCATCACACTAAACTAGGTTGGATAAACAGGATCGGACAACTATGGCGGACGAACTTCAGGAATTACGAGAACATGCAGAAAAGGCGCGAGAGGATCGGTCCTTGGCCGCAGTCTCCCTGACCATGGCGGTTCTGGCCGTATTCGTGGCCGTGGTGTCTTTGTTGGGCCACCGGGCACACACCGAGGAAGTGGTGCTGCAGGCGAAATCGTCCGATCAGTGGGCTTATTACCAGGCTAAGAATATTCGCGAACACGAAGACGAGCTGTTCGGCGATTTCGCTGCGGTAGCGGCCAGCACTGACGCTGCGGCGATGGCCAAGTTCCGCGAAAAGGCTGGGCAGGAAGCGGAACGCTACAAGCACGACAAGGAAGAGATTCAAGCTGACGCGCGCAAGCTGGAGCAGGAGGTCGCGACCGAGAGAAATCGTGCCGACCTCTTCGACCTGGCAGAAGTGTTTCTGGAGATTGGCCTGGTCGTGACCTCGATCACTCTGCTTTCTGGACGGAGAATCTTCTGGCATGTGGGGATTGTGCTGAGCGTGGTGGGAGTGGTCGTGGCGGTGATGGGGGCGATCGCCCACTGACGTTCGGTGGGTTCCGTTGGCGACGAAAGCTCGTCACCGTGCCGATGAGTCGGCACCGCGTGATGGGACGCGGAGCCGAAAAGCGTGTCGAATCCAAGCAATCGAGTCGATTCACCTTTTAAAAAAGTCTGGCATCTGAGCTGCAAGAGACTCCGAATCTGGCTGCTGGTGAAAGTCTCAGAGCCCGAGTCCGAACCGAGTGCGAACCCGGAAAGTCTGAGCTGAAGAGCGGTCGGCGGAGGGCGCGATGCTCAGCCACTGTGCGAATTCGACGTGCTCAAGGCCATTCCTTCGACTACGCCAAGGCAAACTATTTCTGGTGGAGACGGAATTTGTCGGCAGGTCAGGAGAGCTAAGGGCTCCTCCCGCTCCTCATATGCGCCAGCAGCCCCGGCGGGTGGAGCGCTACTGGCTGTGTGACCGGTGCGCAGAGGTGTGGACGCTGGTGCACGACCGGAGACAGGGAGTTGTACTGGTAGCATTGCCGCGCCGACCCTTCACAGCGAGCGCGGCAACGGCGGCGGAATACAGAGAATCTGCATAGAGCCGATGGCCGGATTCCCAGAACGGGCTAGGCGCCACTGGCGCGGCGCTGCGGGACTCGGTATCCCATGCCCATGGAGAGAGCGGGTATGGTGGAGACACTGCTTGAATAGAAACTGCTTCTAGCCGAGCCACTGCGGGTTGGCGACGGTGCCGTCAAACTGGTGAGTTGTTTTGTAGAGTTCGAACTGGCCTCCCTCCGCCGCCTTTGCAGTCTTTGCGAGAAGCGCTGCTACCTGGGAAGACTCCATCGGCTGAAAAGTCCGGGCGGCCTCAAGAGCCTGCTGAAGGATCGGAAGCGAATCGCAGCCCGTGATGACGACGCTGGTGGGCAGATTCATCGAGTAGTGCAGACACTCCACTGCTGTAACGGTCTTGCTCCCGAGAATGAAGTGATCACCCATGGGTTTCATGCCGAGAACTCCGATGCTGTCTTTGGTCAAGACCGGCAACACTTTCTTTTCGAAACTGTTGAAGTGGGCATCCATTACGTTGAGGGGCATCTGGACGGCATCGAACGTGAAACCGTGCTGCGCGGCGGTGGCCAGCATCTTTAAATGAATGTCGGGACTCTTGTGGCCTGTGAAGCCGATGAAGCGGATCTTGCCTGCTTTCTTGGCTTCCAGGGCGATCTCCATCGCTCCGCCTTCGGCAAAAATGCGGTTCGGATCGGAATCGCGAATCACTTCATGGAACTGCAGTAAGTCAATTCGGTCGGTCTGCAGCCGCCGCAGCGATTCATCGAGTTGCGCTGCTGCCGCAGTCTTATTTCGGCCGTCGATCTTGGTCATCAAGAAGGCCTTCTGGCGATATCCGTCGCGCAGGGCCTTGCCCATGCGAATTTCGCTCTCCCCATCGTTGTAGTCCCAGCAGTTGTCGAGAAAATTGATTCCTTCATCGATTCCAGTGCGAATGATGCGAATGCTTTCCTCGGGATCGCTCTGGTTGCCCAGATGATAACCGCCGAGTCCGACGAGCGAAACCTTTTCGCCCGTGCGCCCGAGAGTTCGATGGGGAATTCCGTTCTTGTTATCGAGTTTTGCGGCAGCACTGAGCCCTCCGGCCGCTAACAAGGAAGCGGCAGTCATGCCGAGAAATTCTCTCCTGCTCACACCGACGTCCTGGCTTGAAAGCATTCCGTCGGTCGCCGGCGACTGCTGGGAAGAATCGATGCGTGATTGATTCGAGTCGCTATCGTTTGGAATCATCGTAGTCCTCCTGTGGGTACATACGAAGCAGACAGAGCGCCGGGCTCAGGACGCCAACTCCGTAATCCCGGTCAGTTCCAGGCTTTCGTTCTCAGACAACTGTAGAGATGCCGCCTTCACATTTTCCTCCAGATGTGCAACTGACGAAGTGCCGGGAATGGGCAGCATAATCGGGGAACGTTTTAGCAACCACGCCAGTGCAATCTGGATGGGCTTTACTTTGTGAGCCTTCGCAATCCGTTCCAGCAGCTTGCCAGCCACGCGCCCAGATCCAAGCGGAAACCACGGGATGAACGCGATCCCATTGTGCTCGCAATAATCCACAACGTTGTCCCATTCGCGATCGGCGAAACTGTACCGGTTCTGGACCGACGCGATCGGCACGATCTTTCGCGCGCGGTCGATGTGCTCGATGGTGACGTTGGACAGCCCGACCAATCGGATCTTCCCCTCTGATCGCATGTTTGCCAGGGTCTCAATCGAGGCGTCGAGAGGCACCAGAGGATCGGGAACGTGCAGCTGGTAGACGTCGATCCGGTCGAGGCGAAGTCTCTTCAAGCTGCCTTCCACGGCCTCGCGCAAGTGTCCTGGGCTGGCATCGTGGGTCCACTGGTTCGGCCCGGGGCGATTCCATCCACCCTTGGTCGCGATGACAAGGTCGTTGGGGTAAGGCGCGAGCGCTTCGGCGATCAACTCTTCGTTGACATTGGGACCGTAGGAATCAGCAGTATCTATGAAGTTGATCCCCAGCTCAACGGCTCGGCGAAGCACGGCGAGCGCTGCGGCGCGATCCTTCGGTGGACCCCAGATGCCTTCACCCGTGAGGCGCATCGCTCCGATGCCAAGGCGGTTGATGGAGAGTTCACCGCCGAGTTCGATTGTTCCGGCGGCAGCGGCTGAGAGACTTTTTGCTTTCTTGGTATTTTCTTTCATATTCACTCTCGAGATACCTTCGCCCTTTTAGATGGCGGAAGTTCTCATTCAGCCACAATTTTCTGTGTCGCGCCATACCGTAGTCCGCAGGCTCAGCTTAAACCGGAAATTGCGGGAAGCACGGCCGCCACTCTTGACGCGGTGATGGATGCCGCTTCAGCATGAATGCGGCGCCATGAGTGCGTAGAAAGCAGATACGAAAGTTTTCCAGCGACGCAGTATCTGATAAGATGCAAGCTAACTTCTTGGTTATTCCTTCTAGCGCGGAAGTGGTGGAACTGGCAGACACACCATCTTGAGGGGGTGGCGCCGAAAGGCGTGGGGGTTCAAATCCCCCCTTCCGCACCAATTTTAAAGCTGTAGATTGAGTGGGTAACAGGCGGCTTAGTTTCGCACATCGAGCTACACATCGCACTATGCGTCCGCCTGGCTCACCTTGTTGTATGCAATTCCAGAACGCCTACTCCGAAATCGTTGCGATCGTCCCGAGCCAAGTCTCCACCAGTTGAAGCCATTCCTCCGTCGGAAACCCGCGGTGCCCGGCCTCCGGTGACGATGCACAAAAATCCCTTTGCATAGTCGCCTCGGAAGTGCATAATAAATCGTTTTAATTGGGACTGGTCCGCTTTCGCCGGCCTCACGTCGGAGAAACGGGCTTTCAACCGAGGGAGAAAATTTCCTCGACAGAATCTGCCAGCATCAGGAGGCACCGGCCTCGTTTTTTTATCCCGGTCAAGGGGGCAACGTGAGTCTCTCCGCTCTGACGCTTCGAGAAAACTTTCAGCGCGTACTGCGAACTCTAACCATCGCCGTTATCGTCCTGCTGCCGGCAGCGCTATTCGGCCAAGGCTACTTCGGGACCGTGAGCGGCATCCTGACCGACCCATCGGCGGCCGCCATCCAGGGCGCAAAGGTCACCCTTCAAGACGAGGAGAAGGGATACAAGTTCACGACCACCTCGAACAACGAGGGACAGTACCTGTTTGTTTCGATTCCGCCGGGACTGTACTCGGTCACGGCCGAGAAACAAGGGTTTCAAAAGACGGAGCGCACCCACATCAAATTGAGCATCAGTGAGAACCCGACCGCGAATCTGACTCTGAAAGTCGCGAGTGCTTCACAAAGTGTCGACGTTAAGGCCCAACGCGAGAGCATCGACACCCAGGATGCTGTCACCGGTCAGGTCGTCGACCGCAGGCTCATTAACGACCTGCCCCTGATTGATCGTAACGTGCAGAACCTGATCTATCTCGCTCCGGGTGTTACCGACCAAAGTGACGCCAACAGCGTGATGGATACAAACGGAACGAACTTTATTTCCAACGGCAGCCGCGGAGCCAGCGCCGACATTTTGATGGATGGCGCCAGCGTCACCAACTTCGAGCCCAACGGTGGCATCACTTACGCGACTTACGTTCCGAACCCGGAGTCGGTGGAAGAATTCAAAGTACAGCAGTCGAACTTCAGCGCGGAATATGGCTTCTCCGGCGGGTCCATCGTCAACATGATTACGCGTTCCGGGACGAACACTTTTCACGGTGAAGTGTACGACTTCGCTCGCAATACCATCACGGACGCAAACAACTGGTTCAATAATGAGGCCGGACAACCGATTCCTCCAGTTCACCGACACGATTTCGGCGGGACATTCGGCGGGCCGATCATCAAGAACAAGACCTTCGTTTTCTTCGACTGGGACGGGACCCTGCAAAGCTACATGGGAACATATTTTGCCGGCGTGCCCAGTGCCGCCGAGCGCACGGGGAATTTCTCGGAACTCTGCGGTGGGGATGGTCCCAATGGACCCGCTCCGGGGGCAATCTTTGTGAACGGCGTTTGCAACAACACCGCTGGGCAGCTTTACGATCCTTATTCCGGGGTCTATAACTCGAATGACGGCGGAGCCGTGCGCCTCACCCCTATCCCGAACAACAGAGTTGACCTGTACGTAAGCCCGGGCTGTAATCCGGCTGCTCTTCCGGCGGGTAATTCCTGTCCTCCTGCCGCGTCCCAGCCCACGCCCGGTGTTGCGGGGAATCTTATCGACCCAGTGGCTTCGAAGATGATGCAGTTGTTCCCCAATCCAACCGCCGGCTACGCCGCCGCTACCCCGTACCAGAACTGGATTGCTTCTGGAGCAACTCCCAGTAACAACGAGGAATTCGATATCAGAATCGATCACCGCTTCAATCAGAAGAATCTGTTGAGCGGAAAGTACTCTCAGGAGTGGAACAATTCGACTCCTTATAATTGCTTCAAGAATTTTGTTGATCCCTGTGGCAGCGGAGCGAACGGAGGCAACTCGCACCTGATTGCCCTCAACGAGGTCTACACCATCAGTCCCACGATGCTGCTGACCACGACTTTTGGGTTCACGCGGGGAACGACGCTGATCTACGCTTACAACTCCAGCCAGAATGCCAACCCTCTCAGCACGCTGGGTTTCCCTTCCTATTTGCAGGAGAATGGCTTCAATGGCGTTCCTCCAATGTTTATTGGAGATTACGCTGCGGCGGGCTTTCCCAACCTGGGGAACAACCCATATGGCAATTACAAGCAGGGACAGGAGACAGGACAGCTTAGCGCGATGCTGACCGAGATTCACGGTCCCCACGAGCTCAAGTTCGGGGTCGAGGCCCGTCTGCACCAGCAGAATTACATCCAGACCAACGCCCCGCTGGGTTACTTCAATTTCTCGTATGGGGGCAGCGCTCTGTGTCCAGCTCCAGGGATCACCGGGCAGTGCAACGATGGCAATACCGGCGGCGGAGACGACATGGCCAGCTTCCTGATGGGGCAGATGGAGGGTGGGGGCGGGGCTTTCTACGAGATTCAGTTCCGGCCGGCCAGCGAAAACTACCAGTACGCTGCGTTCGTTCAGGACAACTGGAAGACCACCAGCAAACTGACTGTGAATCTGGGGCTACGCTACGACGTCTCGCTGCCTCGGACCGAGCGCTTCAACCGGATGAACTGGTGGAATCCGAATGCGACCAACCCGCTGAATGGAGGGAGTCTTTCGTACGACGATCAATTCAACGGACCAACAACTCTCAGCCTGCACGGCGGCGAATTCTTTAATAGTCCCGCCGTGCGCTCCGACTGGCTGACGGACTGGACCGACATTCAGCCGCGTTTTGGGTTTGCGTATCAGTTCACTCCGAAAATGGTGGTGCGCGGCGGTTACGGCATCTTCTACAGCCAGACTCGCTCGGGTGCCAATGGCTTGCTCAGTTACGGTTCGCAAGGTTTTAACCAGTACACCAGCGCAATTACGACGTATCTCAACCAGAACAACACTCCGTGGTTGCACCTGAGCAATCCCTTTGCCAATGGCTTGATTCAGCCGCCGGGGAACGCTCTCGGCGCGCTGAACGATGTGGGCTACGGTGCCATCGGCCCGCTCCGCACCCACGATGCGGCGTTGACGCCATACGAGCAGAGCTGGACCTTTGGCATCGAACGGCAGATGCCCTGGAACGTCGTGCTGACTGCGAACTACATTGGGAAAAAAGGAACCCACCTCTACTTCGCCGGAGATAACAATCGCGACATTCTCGGGCCGGCAATGGAGACGAACCCGAACCTGGTTAACAACCTGTTGACCTATGTCAACAATCCCTTCTCTTCACAAAATGGGGGCCCCATTTCCGATCCGAACAGCACGCTTTCCAGTTCGACGATTCAAGAGTTCCAACTGCAAATGCCTTTCCCACAGTACACCGGCGTTACCACCGACGAGCCGCCTATTGCGAATTCGACTTATCACGCACTGCAGCTTACGGCAAACAAGGCCTACAGCAACGGTCTGGAGCTTATCGCCAGCTTCACCTGGTCGAAATCGATCGACGATTCCTCAATGTATGACACCAATGTGGCGTGGCTGGGGAACTATGGTCCCGAATCCGGCTTTGCGTTGCAGGATCCGAATAATCCGAAATCGGAGCGAAGCCTCTCGACGTTCGATGTGCCCGCGATGCTGAAGTTCAGCTACAGCTACGATCTGCCGTTTGGGCGCGGCAAGGCTTTTGGGACTGACATGCCCCGATTTTTGGACGCCATCATCGGCGGCTGGAAGACCAATGGCATCTGGGAGATTCACTCCGGCCGGCCGTTGCAGTTTTTTGTATCCAACGGCGGAATACCGCTGCCAACCTACGGCCCGCAGCGCCCTAATTTTGTCGGCAAGCCGCAGCGGAACTACGGCCCCGATAGTGTCTGGGTAAATAATTTCTTCGCCAATGGGGGTAGCGCTATCCAAGCTCCCGCTCCTTTTACGCTGGGGAACGCGCCTCGGACCACGGCAGACATTCGCACTCCGCTCTCCTTCACCAGCGACTTGTCGATCGCCAAGCAGTTTATGCTGTCGAACGCGCATGAAGGAATACGAATGGAGTTGCGCCTAGAAGCCCAAAACGCATTCAACCATCCGGTCTTCGGCTCGCCGGATATGGGTGTCGGCGATGGCGATTTTGGCGTGATCAACTATTTGGCTGTCGGCCCGCGGCAGGGCCAGTTGGTGGTAAAAATCATGTTCTAGGAATGATGGCGGGGGCGGTCATGCCGAGCGTTCCCTCGTGGGCCACGAATCCTGGATCACTTGGCGGCGTTCCCCGGACCTCCGACTGGATAAATTCGGGGAAGGCGCTGCTCGACCGGGGGTAGAGCGGGAAAAGCGGCGTGCGGTTCCTTCTGATACCAATACGCGACGGAGAAAAAGTTGTCGGAGCGATGATTGGCATGGCCGTGCTCGATCGTCGCTCTGAGAGACTTGGTGAAAGGAATCGGCGAATCCAAATGAAACCGGTACACGGAAGAGCGGCTACCCGCGAGCTCGGCACCTTTCACGGGCGCTCCGAACAACCCATAGGAGAACGGATGATCGCCAAAGTCCCAAGCTCCGAGAAAGTAGTCTTCCGACCCGGTACCGTTAATGGAGGGACGTTTCTCTCCGTCGATAAAAAACATGTCGTCGCCTTCGCCCCACCAGCCGTCCTGATTCTGAAGCACTGACATGGTCACGCCGACGAAGTGTCCCTGGCCGGTGGCTTCCATCCACACGTAATTGTTTTCTCCATCAAGATTTTTCTTCGCGATTACGGCTGGCGCATCGTTTGATTCCCACTGGTTGGTCCACCCTTTGGCGGGCGTTGCCTGCCGGTACTGAGCGTGGAAATACATGGTGTCGGCGGCAAGATCCTTGTGCAAAGCCTGATAGTCGATGTTGAAATAAAACGAATCGACCGCTTCCCTTCCTTCATTGGTGACCGTGATTCGGGCTCGCTTCCTAAAAGGCATGGGGAAAAACGAATTCAAGGCTTTATCCGGGGCCACAGACAGTGGGATGGATTCAAATTGGAAGTAGTCGCCAAGGCCGAGGCCGAAGAAGTCGCCGATTGGAGTCTCCACGCTGGGCGAGGCCTCGCCGTCCCAGTAAATGCGCAGAACCAGCTTTTTTAAGTGGTACTGTTCCGGCGACGCGATGGTGATCCAGATGTGGGTAATGATTCCGGGGCCAGCGTCGTTGAGTAATGTGATCGTTTCTCCAGCAGGAATTTTATAAAAATCTTCATTGCCGCCGGTGCGGTCGTAGCTGGAAGACCGCTTCTGAACATAATCATGGGGTGAGACGAGACTGGAGAGCATCGTGCTCTGAGTGCCGTCTGACTGAGCCCAGAGAGAGACGCTGGCCAGCGTGATGGCAATAAGGACTATCTGTAGCCAAGAAACATTTCGCGCGTTAATTCCTCTCATGCGAATCTCTTCATCGGGAGACTTGTGCGATGTACACGGCGAAGGGCTCCAGAGTGACCTGATCCAACCGACCACTCGGCGCGGACGCGGAGGTCGTGAGCAGAGTCTTCGCCTTGGTCGACGGGAAACCTTCTGCGGAAAGATTGAAGCTAACTTGCTGCGCCATCCCTGACATATTCAGAACGACCAGCACCGCCTCATTCTTGTATCGCCGCAGGTAGGCAAGCACGTTGGCATCGTCCTGGTTCAGCGCGACGTAATCTCCGTCCAGAAGGGCGCGATTCTGATGATGTAATACGAGCAACTGCCGGTAAAACTGCAGGATGGAGTTCGGGTCCTTCAATTCACCCGCGACATTGTGCGTCTTCGCACTCGACGGAACCGGTAGCCAGGGTTTTCCTGTGGTGAATCCGGCGTTGGCCGAATCGTCCCATTGCATGGGAGTGCGCTCCCCGTCTCGGCCTTTGTATCCCGGCCAGCCTGTGATTCCCATCGGATCCTTCACATCTTCCTTGCGCGTGGGATCGTTGTTCTCCATGCCGAGCTCTTCGCCGTAATACATGATCGGTGTGCCTCGCAGCGTCAGATAGAGCCCGGCCATCAGCTTGGCGATCTGGTCATTGTGCTTGCCGTCGCCGTAGCGCACGAAGGATCGCGGCATGTCGTGATTGCCGATGACGTAGGTCGGCCAGCCTCCGGTGGATTCGGCGAGCGCTATTTGTTTGCGGAATCCAGCGGCGGAAAGCTTGTCGACAGTGCAGAACATGAAATCCATGGGCAACTGGATTTCATCGTTGTGCGCCCCGTAATATTCCTTCAACTCGGCGGCATTGTCGGTGTAGGTTTCA
This sequence comes from uncultured Acidobacteriaceae bacterium, assembly GCA_963800575.1. Taxonomy (GTDB): domain Bacteria; phylum Acidobacteriota; class Terriglobia; order Terriglobales; family Acidobacteriaceae; genus Sulfotelmatobacter. The sequence continues at coordinate 409,523 of CAWDBN010000011.1, read as the reverse complement.
CCCACCAGAACGGCGTCGCTCTCGTCGGCGACGGTTCTCAGGCGGCGAAGCACCTCATGATTCTCCGGGAGCTTGTCATTGTATTTGTTTTGCATGTTCGGATCGCCGAGTTCGTCCTTTCCCGGCAGAACCGGATTGTCGTGCAGATCAGGGTCCTCAAACAAGAGATCAACCGCGTCCAGACGAAACCCGGAGACGCCGTGCTTGTACCAGAATCGAGTGGCATCGAACATAGCTTTTTCCACGGCTGGGTTGCGCCAGTTCAGATCAGGCTGCGCGGTGGCGAAGTAGTGGTAGTAATACTGACCGGTTGTGGGATCGAACTTCCAGGCTGAACCTCCAAAACCTGATATCCAATTGCTTGGAGGCTGGTTGTCGGCCTTCCCGTCGCGCCAGATGTACCAGTCGCGATGAGCGGACGTGCGCGATGACTTTGAATCCAGGAACCATGGATGCTGCTCTGATGTGTGGTTGATGACGAAATCCATGATGATGCGAATGTGCTTTTTCTTGGCGGCTTCCGCCAGGTGGTCGAAATCGGCCAAGGTTCCATACATCGGATCGATGTTCTCGTAATCGGAAACGTCATAGCCGAAGTCGACCTGCGGCGAGGGATAGCAAGGGGTGATCCAGATGGCATCGACACCCAATTGCTTTAGGTAGTCCAGCTTGGACTCGATCCCCTTGAGATCGCCGATGCCATCGCCGTTGCTGTCGGCGAAACTACGCGGATAGACTTCATAAAAAACCGCATGCTGCCACCATGCGTGGCCTTCGGCATCAACCGGCCGCGCCTGCGCTTGAGAGAAGGAAAGTGCAATGCACACACCTGCCAGCAGTAAAGCTATGCACCTGAAGTTTCGAGACATTTCGCATCGTTCTCCATAATTTGGAAAAGCCAAAACCTAAAGCACCGCGCCCTCACCTCGGGGCAAAATGGAAGACCACGGTGGTTCGCGGATCGCTTCCGGGCACGCTCGCCGGAAGTTGTACGCGGACTCTTACTTCCGTGTTGGTTTTCTTCTCAAGCTCAGCCCCTTCGACGGAAGAAATCTGGTCTGGATTCCACGCCGAGAGTTCATAACTCTCTTCTGCCGTGCCAGAGAGTAGCAGGGTTAAAGTATCCCGCTTCGGCGACCAGGACTCGGAAAGCACTCGCAAACCGTGGCTGCTGCCGCCCAGTCGTGGAAGAGTCGACATTGCGCCAAGCTCGAAGTTGTCCTTCATCTGGATTTCAACGATGCTTTGCCCACTCGTAATCGGAACATTTAAAGTCACATGCTGATCCGATGAATTCGCTTCAATTTGAAACGGCAGCACATGTCCGTTGAGTCGGGCCCCCGTAATCTTGGCGCGCAAACTCACCGCTGGTGAGAACTGCAGAGAACAGTGTCCGGTACCCGTAGATTGCACTTCCATCCGTATATTGTCGAGCGCCCGCTGGTAATTCAAATTCAACGCCACTGCGCCGAGACGCACGTTGTTGATGGAGAACGAACTCCAGTCTGCTGGAATGTGCGGGGCAAAATTCAACTGACAACTTGTAGCATCTAGCCGCAAGCCGAGCAATCCGCTCAGCAGAGGATTCACCACCATAGCCGCCGACCAAATCTGATGAGGCGTTCCGGTCGCGAGCGTCTGAAAGTAATCGCCGGAAAGAACTTCAGCCACATGGCCCAGTGACCCATTCAACGCAAGTAAAGCGTTGGCCTGCAGGTTCGAGTAGGCAGGGAGCGGTCGATGGTAGCGGTACTCGCCGATCGATGCCCATCCGGTGAATAGCGGCCATACGGTCCCATAATGATAGCCGCCTGGATTGTATTTCGAGTCCTGCGAAGAAAGAATCCGCATGCCCCAATCGGTCTGGTGATCGGGACGGGCGAGCTCCTCAATCGTACTCCGAGCCTGATCGTCATTTAGCTCCTTAAACCACATCGGAACGGCGGCCAGGACGCTGGCAACATCGGCGCGGTTGCCATTTGTGTCGAACGCGTAGGCGTAGATTTTCTTTTCAGCGGACCAGAACGCCTTGTCCAGAATCGGCTTCTGTCGTTCGAAAGTTTGCTCCAGCTCTTTGCTGCGATCTTCTTTACCGAGAAGATGAGCGAGGTGAGAAAGCGCGCGTGTAGCTTCGAGGCCCAGCGAGGCCTGGTACAGCTCAGTCCGCACGGGATACAGCGGGCCGCCCTCGATCCAGCCTGTGCCCACGCCGAAGTTCTGTGCCAGCCCCTGCGCATCATTCGTCGATCGGAGAAATTCGTAAGCTTTCGAGAGGTTGTCCCATTTCTGCTGAGCGAATCCAATGTCCCCGCTGTGGGTCACGTAATCGTCAATGGCAATGATGAACAGCGGCGTAGCGTCCGCGGAGGCAAATGCGTACGGTGTGCTCTTAAACCAATCCGTAAAACTGGCACTCTGAGCGATTTCGTGAGGGATCTTGCCATCCGCCCGCTGGTATTTGCTTAGAAACTCCAAGGCGTTACGAGCAGTTGGGAAGTCGCCCTCCGCATCCAGCGCCAGCGAAGTCCACTCCGCGTCTCGACCAAAGAACCATGCGAAGCCGGGGCGATGGTCGTTGCCCGATGTGTTGAAGCCGGCAACCAGGCCTTCTCCCAGAAAAGGATTTTGGACGACGCCCTGGAGCATGCTGACTTTCGCCCAGTCATACGCTGTTTCGAGTTGTGCGTCGGGAAGCTTCAGGTTAACCGTGCGATCCAGATAGCCCCGGTAGTACGCCGCGGAACTCCGCAGCAGTTCCAGATAATCCTTTGCCAGGTGATCGTAGACCTTCGCCAGCGGTGCCGGTCCCTCGAACCCTGCAGCGATAACGATAAGTTTGGTGTCGCTCCCTTTTTTCGTCGTGCCCAGAAGAATCGAATCTTGAGAAGAGGAAAAATAGTTGGTGGAATATTCTTCAGAGCCCTTGACCGCCGAGGGAGAACCGACCAGGGCCTGCAATTTGCCGGAGTCCTCCCCAAAACGGAAGGCGCGCACGGCCGGATCCCAATCTTCACCAACTCCGGCGAGAGCCGCGGGCCACTCCAGCTGAAAGTCGGGTTCGAAAACAGCCTCGATCTCCAGAGGCTCGGCAGTTTCAACTTCCAGAGCGATAATGGCGCCGGGTTCATGCACCGGTGAGAACAAAGTTTCGCGGACGGAAAAAACGTCGCCCGTGTAGACGATTGTGCTCGACTCAGGATGAACAATCAGAGTTCGGGCAAGGGCTTCTGCAGGCAGGGTGGCACCAGCGATGTGGAAAAGTAAATGAAACTTACGCACGATTTTCAAGGGGTAGACCCATGCTTCGAGGGTTCCTTGTTCGTTTCCGAATATTGCGGCGCGCGTGCCCACGGCTGAAACAAACTCCCATGGTCGAACGGGCCGTGAAAGCTCCAGCGATTGCCCGGATTGCTCCGCCAGAGCAACGGAGCAGAGAAGCAGGAGCTTGCAGCCAAGAACGAGTGCTGCCAGCGATAACAGGGTGGGCCGAAAAAGGCTTGGGGAGTGGTGCATGGCCTAAAGGGACGTTTGCCGGACCAAGGGAGTATATACTCTTCCCGGTTTTAAAAAGTCTCAGGAGCTGATTGTCTACGGCAAGAACGCAAGAGGTTGAGATGCAAAAGTCTTCTTACGAGAGGCAGATATCTCGCAGGGGCGGGGTCGCGCCGTGATCAAGCGCCGGGAGTTCGTGCGCAACAGCGCATTCGGAGCAGCGGCACTTTTTCTGGCCACGCCCGCGAAGTTGGCGAGCACGATCATGTCGAGCGCATCCGACTCGCGCATTGAGGTTTTGCCGGATGAGGTTCTGGGCACAATCTCTCCGAATATATACGGACACTTCATTGAGCACATTGGCGGCGTGATCTATGACGGCGTTTGGGTGGGGGAGAATTCGAAGGTCCAAAATATCGGCGGCATTCGCAAAGAACTGATCGAGGAAATGCGCAAGATCAAGGCGCCCGTGGTTCGCTATCCCGGCGGCTGCTTTGCCGATAGCTACGATTGGCGCGACGGGGTTGGTCCAGCGGATAAACGCCCCCGAAGAACGAATTTTTGGATTGAAGCCGAACCCAGCTCGGAGCCCGCGAATCACCGCTATGAATCAAACCGGTTCGGCACCGATGAGTTCATGCGTTTCTGCAAACTGATCGGCTGTCAACCTTATCTTGCCGCCAATGTTCGCAGCTTGCCGGCCGAGGCATTCTATCGCTGGGTGGAATATTGCAATTCCCCTGCAGGCAGCACTACGTTGGCCGACCAGCGCGCTGCTTCCGGCTCGGCTGAGCCCTACAATGTCCGCTACTGGGGCGTGGGAAATGAATCCTGGGGATGCGGCGGCAATTTTACTGCCGAGGAATATGCTGTCGAGTTTCGCAGGTATACCAGTTGGTCGCCGCAGTATGGGCAGCCTCTGGCATTGATTGCCTCGGGCCCGAACGACGATAACTGGCAATGGACGCGTGGATTCTTCGAACAGATTGCTCGAAAAGATAAAGACCTGTTCAGCTCAATTTTCGGCTGGGCGCTCCATTATTATTCGTGGAACCTGAGCCGGGGACGGACAAAGGACTGGGACGCCGGCAAGGGCGATGCGGTTAAGTTTGATGTCCAGGACTGGTACGAAGTATTGCACGAAGGCGACCGACTGGAATCTCTGATCGAGGGTCACTGGCAAACCATGGGCGAGTTTGATTTTGGACATCAGGTGAAGCTGGTGGTTGACGAATGGGGTCCGTGGTATCGTCCTGGCAGTCAACTCACAATGGATAACTTCCTCGAGCAAATTCCTACGCTCAGGGACGCCGTGTTCAGTGCGATGACCCTTGATATCTTTAACCGGCATCCGGAAAAAGTCACTCTGGCAAGTCCCGCGCAGCTGATTAATTGTCTGAACAGCCTTTACCTCGCTCACGAAGATAAGTTCTGTGTGACGCCGGTGGGCCATGTTTTCGGAATGTACGCGGCCCACCAGGGAGGTCAGGCAGTGCGCACCATCATTTCGGCGCCGAACCTCGAGTACGCGCGCGATGGCAAGCCAACGCCATTCTGGGGATTGCAGGGTTCCGCATCTCTGCACGGCAAGGATTTGATGCTGACCGTGGTGAACCCGAGCGTGAGCGAAACCCGAGAGACGGAAATCACAGTTCGCGGCGCGTCGATAAAGTCAGGGACGACAACCGTGCTAAGTAATTCCGATCTTCACGCGCACAACACTTTCGACCAGCGCAATGTAGTCACTCCGCAGGTAAAGGACCTGCAATCGACGGGAAGCGTGATCACTGTCCAGATCCTACCCGCGTCTGTCACCAAGCTGGACTTAAATCTTGTATAAACCCGACCGCTTACTAACGTGCAGCCTAAGCCCAATGCATAAGAAAACGGAAAACTACAAAATCGTTTTGATACACGCCCTGTTCGTCGCAATCACGAGCAGCGTCCTCCTTGCCCAGACCGCACCCTCGGTGATTGTGAAGTGGGAGAAGAAAGCACCCAACCGCACCGTTCCCACCTTGCAAGCAGTCGTTAATCCGATGCTGCGCCGTGGATCGCCCATTCACGATGCTTCCCTCGAGGCCCTCCGCAAGCTGGGGCCTGATTATGTTCGTTATGCCTTCTGGTATCCGTATCCAAAGCTGGCGGTGGCAGAGTTGCGCCCGCCCGACGCCAACCAGACCTTCTGGGATTTCCAATACATGGATCCTCTCGTCGAGGACTTCGTGCATGCATCGGAGGGTCACAACCCCGTCTTCAGCTTCAGCACAATCCCCGAGTGGATGTTCGCGACGCCCAAGCCGGTCGTATATCCGGACGATCCGAATCAAGTTTTCTGGGACTATTCGCAAGGCACGGAACTCAACGACGTCGATGCGATGGCCGACTACTATGCACGACTGGCGAGTTGGTACACACAGGGTGGCTTTACCGACGAATTGGGGAAATTCCATGCCTCCGGCCATCATTACGACATCCGCTACTGGGAGGTCTTCAACGAGGTCGACGGGGAACATGACACCACGCCTCAGCATTACGTAGAACGCTATGACGCCATAACCCAGGCGGTGCTGAAGGTCGCGCCGAACATGAAATTTGTTGCTCTTGCTCTATCAGCCCCGTCCGATGCGCCGCGAACCTTCGCATACTTTCTCGATCCAAAGAACCACAAACCGGGCGTACCTTTGGACTACATTTCCTTCCACGTCTATGCCACGCCATCAGCAGATCAAACGCTGGAGAGTTGGCAATACACTTTCTTCGATCAGGCAAGCGAGTTTCTTGCGGTGACGCGTTACATACTTCAGATTCGGGATCGACTGTCGCCTTCAACTAAGGTTATGGTCAACGAAGCCGGCTCAATCCTTAACGGCGACATGACTCAGGGCGAGCCGAATCACGTTGAGAAACCAATCCCGCCCGCCTACTGGAATCTGAGTGGAGCGCTTTACGCCTACCTTTATGCGGAGCTGGCAAAACTTGGGGTTGACGTTGTCGGTGAATCGCAACTGGTCGGCTACCCGTCGCAATTTCCGAGCGTCAGCTTGGTCGATTGGACGAATGGCAAACCCAATGCACGCTTCACTGTTCTGGAGTTGCTGAAAAACAATTTCGGCCCCGGAGACGACCTTTCCGACACCGAAGTGCGAAGTAATGGTTCCCTGGCCGAGTCCGACGCTATCGAGGCCCAGGCCTTTACCCGAGACGGCCACCGAAAAGTGCTGCTGATTAACCAGCGGAATCGCGAAGTCACGGTGGAACTGCCCAAAGAATGTTTAGGGGCTGCAATGCAGATCATCGGAGGAACCTCACCAGACACAAAGACGCAAAATGTTGCAGATGTGAAAGTCCGATTGCTGCCCTTCTCAGTGTCCGTCGTTACTTTAAAGGATTAACCGATTCTCACCTGCTCCAGCAAAGAAGGCTTTCCGCGCGGCTTTTGTGACTTCGGGTCGTGGATGATCGATAAAATTTAGGCCGCGAACCCGCTGCATCGGTAGTAGAATCCTGTGGCGCGCCCAGGTCCGGGTCACTCCGGCCCAGAGACTTTCTCCCAGAGGACAGGTCAATGAGATTCCTTTCGCGGTTCCAGGTTTGCCTACTGTTGCTGGCCGTTCTGGCCGGTGCGATTTACTCTCAGCCCACCAATGCACAGGATTCCTCTGCCGCGCAGTCACTCCCCAAGCGGTTGGTGGGCGACTACGGTTATTGGAGCAGGACGCAGACTCCTCCTTACAGCTCGGCGCAGATTCCATTTGAGAAGCTGACCCACATCAACCATGACGGCGTATCTTTTAACGCGGATGGTTCATTGTCCGTTCCCGATGGCTTCCTCGAACCTGCGCTGCTCACCAAGGCGCATGCGAAAGGCGTTAAGGTTCTTCTTCTCATCGGGGGCGACTTTCCCGGGGTCGAGGCTAGCGGCACCCTGCTGACTCTGATCGAGAAACTTACCACCTTTGCTGCAAAGCACAACTACGACGGCTTCGACATCGACTGGGAGTATCCTGCTTCCACGCAAGATCGGGATTTTCTTGTCGAACTCATGGCGGGACTCCGCGCCACGAACTCCGACTACGTTCTTTCCATTGACGCTGCACCCTGGGGCGGATACGGTTACGATCTCGAACAATTGAAACACTCGATCAACTATTTCAATATCATGATGTACGACTGCGCCGGGCCGTGGACCGATGACGGCCAGCTCAATGCGCCGATTTTTTGGGATCCGAACGATCCCCAACCCTGGGAGTGCCAGCCGGGAGGCAGTGACCACGACGCCGCCGAAATATTTCTAGAGGTTGTTCCGCCCGACCAACTGAACATGGGAACGCCCTTCTATGGCTATTTTTACAGGAACGTGAGCGCTCTATTCGGCGTGTGCCCGAACTCGTTGACTACGTCGGATGGAAACTGCGATAACTCTGTCTTGACGGAGAATTACGCGCCTTTCATCAAGGATCGTATCAATCAACATGGATGGGAGACGTTTTACGATCCGATTGCACTTGTTCCCTACATGCTGAGAACCGATGGGAAGCCTGGCTACATTACTTATGATGACCCGGTTTCGACCTATCTCCGCGTCTCTTACTCCGATTGGATGCTTAACCTGGGCGGTACCTTCATGTGGTCGCTCGATGCCGACTACGACGGCCAATCCCAGGACTTGCTGGACGCGATGTATCAAGCCACGATAAACCGAGGGCAGTAGCCCCGGGGGGATCCCGGGACGGGATTCGAAGCGGATTTCGATGCGGGTTTCGAAACCTGACCGCTCCAATTCTTCAAAGGGTCGCTTGACCGATGTAAGGGGCGGATGTCAAACTACTAGTGGGAGAGAACCAGGACTTCGGTGCACGATTCTTTTTCCGCGATGGGTCTCCCGTTCGGCAGCAATGCACTCATGTTGAACATTTAGGATCTCTTGATTCCATGATCATTCTTGTCACCATTCTCCACGTTTTGGTTTGTCTGTTTCTGATTGTGGTTGTGCTTCTGCAGAGCGGCAAGGCGGGAGACATTTCGGCAGCTTTCGGAGGACAGGGCAGTCAGGCCGCCTTCGGCCCGCGCGGTGCAGCCACGGCGCTCTCCAAAGCGACAACCATTTCCGCGGTTCTTTTCATGTTGACTTCAGTCACGCTTTCCATCAATGCAATTAAGCAAGGCGGCCCCAAGTCCGTGTTGCAGGGCGTAAAATCCGCGCCGGTTAAGACACAGCCAGCAACTCCTGCCCCAGCGCCCGCAAGCCCCCCTACGCAGAAATAGACTGAATTCCTGGGAATCGTTTCTAGGAATCATCTCCAGGAATCAGCGATCGCGGCTGCGGTACCCCGGACCCCGCCGTAGGGGTTTTGCCGTAATTGTATTTCCCTCATGCGGGTGCTACCATCCGATTATCGGCACTTATAAGCCGGGAGGTATTCGCTATGTCGGATCGCGACAGCAATAGCTTTGTGTGGTTCCTGGCCGGGCTCGGTTTGGGCGCAGTGGTGGGAATTCTATACGCGCCGCGGCCAGGCAGCGAGACGCGGGACGTTCTCCGCTCTCGCGCCGAAGAGGGGCGCGATTACGTGCGCAGCCGCGCTCGCGACGCCCGCAGCCAGGCTTCGGAATGGGTCGATCGCGGACGTGACGCCGTGAATCAGCAAAAGGAACAGTTCCGCGCTGCCTACGAAGCAGGTAGACAGGCCTATCAGGAAGCCACGACCGAGACCGGAGCACCGAAGAGCCTGTAAATCTCTTGGAGCCGGCGGTCCGGCTCGGGAGAACGCTTATGGAAAACATTACTGTATTCGTCGCCCTGACCGGAGCCGCAGTGGCGCTGCAAGCTGGCGTTCTCGTGGCCATCTATGTGGCCATGCGCAAGAGCAGCGTCCGCATGGAAGCTCTGGCCGTCGAAGTCAAAACCAAAGCTCTGCCTACGCTCGAGACAGCGCAAGCCATGCTGGCGGAACTTCGCCCGCAGCTCACGGTAATCGCCGACAACCTGACGGAGACCACGCACTCGGTACGTTCGCAGGTGGAACGCATGGATGCAACGGTGAATGACGTTGTCGATCGGGCGCGTCTGCAAATCATCCGGGCCGATGAACTGCTCAGCCGCACGCTTGACCGTGTGGAAGAGACTTCTGACATAGTGCATAACACCGTGGTCTCTCCCGTACGGCAATTCGCCGGCCTGATCCAAGGCGTCACGGCCGGAATCGAGTTCCTGCTCGGCAACCGTGGCCGCAAGAACGGGAGCGGCCGCGAAGCTCGGCGGCCCGTGCCACAGGACGAGATGTTCATCTGAGATTTTTGATTGCCGATTGCTGATTTCGATATCTAACCGTCCGCAACTGCCCGTTCAGGTCAGCAATCAATAAATCCCCCATGCGATATCTGGTTCGAGCCCGCGTTAAACCCGGCCGCGAAGGCGATCTGCTGCAGGCTATCGAGAACGAAACCCTCGGGCAAGGCTCAGTTGCCGAAGGTGAATATCTGCGGAATATGAGCACAGCGCGGGTTTGTGAAGACCAGACCGTGCGCTGGGTGGAAGTCTGCTATTGCCCTACACCTCTACAGGAAGAACGGCCTTACTGGGAGAAATATTTCGACCTGTCGCGAGTGCAGGATGCGCACGACCGGCGCCAGTGCCGCGACGAAAACGGCAGCGAACCATGGGCCTGCGGCGACTGCGATTGCACGGCACGGTTGGAGCAGAAGTTGAAGGCCTCCGGCGTGCCTTTTCTGAGTTCGCTGTGCGCGAAGATTAAGGATTGATAAACAGCATCGAGGAAATACTCTGCTGTAATGAGTGGCTCGGCAACGCCTCTCCGGTTTTATTTTGGCTTCTCCGAAGGCCCTATCTGAACCTGGATTGCGTGAACATTGTCAGATTTTGAGGTGTCGACTGACACTACTTCAAGACTGCCATTCGCGTCGCGCATCTGAATGGTTTGCGTGGCCTGCGCTCCGGAAGCAGCAGCTCGCACGGAATCGGTCGTGAACATAGTCACTCGCAGCCCCCCGCCCGGATCGCCGGGGTCAGGTTTTTCCACTTGGCGTCCGGTGTCTTGCTGACCGGTTGCGCTCGTTCTTTGCGTGGTGGTTGAGCGTTCAACCAGATGCAGGCTTCCGTCCTGCGCCGCTCCAGGTACATCAACCGAATAACTTTCCACCGTACCGCTCTTTTCCCCTGAACCCTCGAATTCCTTGCTCACGGTGCGAGAGACTTCTCCCAGCTTGCCATCAGCATCTGGACGGGAGACGCGCTCCTCGGTGCTCCGATTCTTTCCGTCTCGCGTGGTGGTAGCCTGCTTGACTTCGCTGACTTGCCAGTTACCGTTGAGATCGGGTAGCAGCGTGGTCTTTCGCGATGCAACCGTGTCATTCGCTCCCTGCTGACGGCGCTCTTGCACCATCATCGCTGGAGCCAGAGCGCCGTCGGGGCCTGGCAGCATCACCGTGGTCTTTGTGTCCTCGACATCTTTCCCAGTCTTTTTCGTCTCCTCGATTTCGCGCTGAACCACCTGAAGGTTGCCGTCAGCATCTGGATTCGAGGTCGAACGAACAACAGAAGAGTCACCGCCGGCTCGCGTGTGCCTTTCTTCTTCCGTTACCTGCACCAGTGTTTTTGCGCCATCGGCATCGCGACCAAAGGTGCGCGTCGTGGTTCGCACTGTGGTCGAATCCACCCGCACAGTCGTTTTCTCGATATCCTGGTACGGTTCGAAATCTCCACCCGCGCCACGCCGCTGGATCGATTCACTGTCTACCGCGCGATTTCCGCTCTGGGTATGGCTTTCGACAGTGCGCGTCGGATTCGCACTGCCACTTTGCGAATCGGCTGTGCGCGTCCAGGACTTGCTCGCGATGTCTGGTTGGGAGTCGGATGTTTGCGCCCTAATTGGGACACCCGAAGACAAATATGGTCCGACCACTAGCAGCATGATTCGAGCCAGAGACGCAACCGGTGACGGGCGAGTGCAGCCGTCTCCAAGCTCGCGACCACCGCGCGCAGACCGCCGAAGTCTATTCAGTTCGCAAATATCGGCTCTCGGCATATCTATAATTCTCTTCCTGTGGAGATTCCATGTCCAGTCAAACGATCGCCAGTCAGGGCTTGATCTGAGCATTTATGAAAAGATGGGTGGCGCGGAGTTCGGGTCCATCCTAAACTCGGGTAATCGCTTCGACCATGGCAGACACTTACAAGCTGACGCGCGACGCGCTTCTGGACGCAGTGCGAACCACGATAGCGGCAGTCGTGTCTATGCTGCTGGCTCGCACGCTAAAGCTTCCTGAATATTACTGGGCACCTATCTCCGCTATCGTCATTATTGAGTCGACCATCGATCCGAGAACCTTGTCGTGGCAGCGGTTTGCGGGGACGGCCCTGGGAGCCACACTAGGAGCATTGATCGCCACATTTTTTCCCTCGAACGCGCTGGTCTATGCAGTCGCAATTTTCTTGTGCGGAGTGTTCTGTGCGCTTCTCCGGCTGCGCGGCGCTTACCGTTTTGCAGCCATTACTCTCAGCATCGTTCTTTTAATCGCGCATCAACGACCGGCGTGGATCGTAGCTTCGCATCGCTTTTTGGAAGTGTCTCTGGGAATTGGTGTGGGGCTCGTCCTGGCCGAACTGTGGCCGCGTAGCGCGTGATCGGCTACGCGATCCAGGCTCCGCCGACGACGATCTCGCCGTCGTAGAACACCGCCGCCTGGCCGGGAGTAATGGCGCGCTGCGGCTGATCGAATGTGACCAGAACCTCGTCGTCGCCGATTTTCTCGAGCATGGCAGGAGCAGGCTCGTGGCGATGCCGAATCTTCACCGACACTTGCATCGGCTCACGCAGGTCATCAACCGAGATAAGGTTCAAGCGGCGCGCTCGCAGCGTCCGCGAATAGAGATGCTCATCGCCGCCAACCACGACCTGCTTGTCGGCTCCGTTAATCTGTATCACATAGAGCGGTGACCCGGTCGCAACACCCAGTCCCTTGCGCTGCCCCACGGTGAAGTTGTGAATGCCGTTGTGCTCGCCGATCACTTCCCCGCTCGCGGTGACCAATTCACCCGCGGTGTCGGGCAGAGCCTCGCCACTCTCGGCGAGATAGGCGTCGATGAAACGCTTGTAATCGCCGCCGGGCACAAAACAGATTTCCTGTGAGTCCGGCTTCTCGGCCAGAGCCAGCCCTTGCCTGCGCGCCAGCTCTCGAACTTCCGGCTTGGTCATGCCGCCCAGTGGAAAGAGCGTGCGGCTGAGCTGCTCCTGCGTCAGACCGAAGAGAAAATATGTCTGGTCCTTGCTGCGGTCGGCGGGACGCTTGAGCAGCCAGCGTCCCCTTGCGTCGTCGTACTCCACTCGGGCGTAGTGGCCGGTAGCAACGCAGTCGGCGCCAATCTGCTGCGCGACGACGAGCAGCTGATCGAACTTCAGGTGATTGTTGCACAGGCTGCAAGGGATTGGCGTGCGTCCCGAAAGATATTCGGCGACGAACGGACGCACGACATCACGCTCGAAACGCTCTTCGTGATTCACTACGTAATAGGGGATGCCGATGTGCTCGGCCACGCGGCGGGCGTCGTAAACATCGTCGAGCGAGCAGCACCGTCCGGTTACCTGCTCGGGCATGCCCTCGTGTCCGGCCAGACGCCGCTGGTTCCAGAGCTGCATGGTCAGTCCGATGACGTTGTGTCCCTCGGCGCGCAGCATGGCTGCGACGGCGGAGGAGTCGACTCCGCCCGACATGGCTACGGCAATGGTCTTCGGATTCGTCATGTCTAAGAGTGAACCGCCTGCTTTCGATATGCCGGCGACAGCTCCCGCAACCGCGCAACTGTTTCCGGCACCAACGCCAATGCGATGTCGATATCCTCCGCCGTGTTCTGCTTGCCCAAACTGAAGCGGATGCTGGCCCGCGCTCGATCGGCTCGCAGCCCCATTGCCATAAGCACGTGGGATGGCTCGATTGCACCCGAGGAACATGCAGCGCCTGTGGAAACCGCCAGGCCTTTGAGGTCGAGGGAAATCACCATCGCCTCGCCCTCGATATGATCGAAATAAATGTTCGTCGTGTTCGGGACGCGAGCAGCGCCGTCGCCGTTCACCCCAGCATCTTCCACCTGAGCCAGAATTCCCTGCTGCAGGCGGTCGCGCAATGCGGACATCTTCTTGTCGTCACCGCGCTCGAAGCCTTGCATCGCCAACTCCGCAGCCTTGCCCAGCGCAACGATTCCCGGAACATTCTCGGTTCCGGCGCGCCGCGAGCGTTCATGCCGCCCGCCATAAAATAGCGGCTGAAGGCGCGTCCCCTTGCGCACGTAGAGCGCGCCCACACCCTGCGGCGCGTGCATCTTGTGACCGGAAATCGACAGCACGTCACAGCCGATCCCCTTCACATCAATCGGAACCTTGCCCGCGGCCTGCACGGCATCAGTGTGGAAATAGACATCGGCCTCCGCGGCGATCTTTCCAATCTCCTCGACCGGCTGCAGAACTCCGGTTTCGTTGTTGGCCATCATGATCGAAATCAGCTTGGTGTTCGGCCGCAACGCACGCCGCACATCATCCGGATCGACCAACCCGCGGCCATCCACCGGCACATAAGTCACCTCGCAACCAATTTCCTCCAGATGCTTACAGGCGTGGAGTACGGCATGATGCTCGATGCCGGAAGTAACGATGTGGTCGCCGGAGCCTGTCAATCCGGCAATAGCCAGATTGTCGCCTTCAGTGCCACCGCTGGTGAAGACAACCTCCGACGCCCGGCACCCAAGGAGCGCCGCCACGGAATCCCGCGCCCGCTCGACCGCAGCCCGCGTCTCCTGCCCATGATGGTGGATCGACGACGCATTGCCGAAATGCTCGCCAAAATACGGGCGCATGGCTTCGAACACTTCCGGCAAAACCGGCGTGGTGGCGTTATTGTCGAGGTAAATCCGGGGCATCGCGCTCACTCTTCCATTCTAGCTGAGGAGCGCGTGGTTGAGCACTTTGGACGGCTTTATCGCTTTTCGATCGGCACGTAATGGTTGGGATAATCCGGCCCAAGATACTCAGCACGCGGGCGAATCAGGCGATTGTCGTCGAGCTGTTCGATGACGTGCGCGGCCCAGCCGCTGATGCGGGAAACGGCGAATACCGGAGTAAACATATCTTCATCGATTCCCAAGACGTGGTAGGTGGAGGCGGAATAAAAGTCCACGTTGGCGTTCAGTTTCTTCTCCGCCTTCACGAACTTCTCGATCTTTTCCGACATCTCATACCACTGCGGCTGCCCGCTGGAACGGCCGAGATCGCGGGACATCGCACGCAAGTGCGTGGCTCGCGGATCTTCGGTGTGATACACGCGATGGCCGAAGCCGGGAACTTTCTTCTTTTCGGCCAGCATGTTGCGGATATAATCGATTGGATCCGTCTTCTTGCTATCAATCGACTCCAGGATGCGAAAAACAGCTTCATTCGCCCCGCCATGCAGCGGGCCCTTTCAGCGTGCCGATTGCCGACGTGATCGCCGAGTGCATGTCAGACAAGGTCGCGGCCGTAATCCGCGCCGCAAATGTAGAGGCATTCAGTTCGTGGTCGGCATGCAGGATCAGGGCAATATCAAGCGCCCGCTCTGCCGTGGCAGAGGGCTTGGCTCCATTCAACTGCAGCAGAAAATTGGCAGCATGCGAAAGCGAACGATCGGCCTCGACGTAAGGCTTGCCCTTGCGAATCCGGTCATAGGCGGCAACAATCATCGCGATCTGCGAAGTCAGTCGGATGGCTTTGCGGACATTGGCATCGTGATCGTTTTTCTTCTCATCGGCATCGTAAAAAGCCAGCGCCGAAACCGCGGTGCGCAGTACGTCCATGGGTAGAGCGGACTTGGGTGCAGTATGCAGAAACTGGATGATCGCCGGGTCCAGGTGGCGCTCTTCCGCCAGACGCTCCTGCAAACCCTTTAGCTCGCTGCGATTCGGCAAATGCCCAAACCAAAGCAAGTAGCAGGTCTCCGCGAACGTGGAGTGGTCGGCCAATTCGTGAATGTCAATGCCGCGATAGGCTAGGACACCGCGGTCGCCATCGATATAGCAAATGCTGGAATTGGTGGCAACAATACCTTCCAAGCCTTTCGGGGCAGGAGCGCTGGTCACGCTGGACATATTCTCTCGCTTAATTGGATTGATTACCGTTGCCGAACCGCGCCAGGGGTGCGCGGGGCATGCAACTTTCTGTTATACGCCAAAGGAGGGCTCCGATTCCACACGCTGCCGGGTGACTTCGGTGCATGACAGCCGTCAAACAGAAGGAGGATGGTCAGCTTTTCAGCCGACTGAGCGGGCGTTTTTGCCGCCGCCTCCAATCGCAGCGTATAGTAAAAGGTCTGTCTATAACTCGCCGAGGAACCCGTAATCGCTCCTCATAAACCCTCCCGGAGGAATCCTAAATGAAGCGCTTTTTTTCGATTTGCCTTGCCCTGTCCTTTCTTATTTCCACTGCCGCTTCGGCTGACGAAGGCATGTGGCTCTACAACAGGGCCCCGAAGGATCAGATTAAGGCCAAGTATGGCTTCGATTTGACGCAGCAGTGGCTCGATCATGTACGGCTCTCATCGGTGCGGTTTAATAACGGCGGCTCAGGTTCGTTCGTTTCCGCAGATGGCTTGACCTTCACCAATCATCACGTGGGCGCAGCCTGCGTGCAGCAACTTTCCAGCGCCGGTCGCGACTACCTCAAGACCGGCTTCTACGCCAGGACTCAAACCGAAGAAGCCAAGTGCCCGAATCTCGAACTGAACCAACTGGTCGGCATCGAGGACGTAACCGATAAAGTGAATGCCGGCGTGAAGACGGAAATGTCAGTCGCCGACGCGGGCCAGGCGCAGCGCGCCGCCATGTCGCAGATCGAAAAAGACTGCGCGACTTCAACCGGGTTGCGCTGTGACGTGGTCACGTTCTACTCCGGCCAGGTTTATAACCTGTACAAATATAAGAAATATACGGACGTGCGCCTCGTGTTCGCACCGGAGTTCGATGCCGCGTTCTTCGGCGGCGATCCCGACAACTTCACTTATCCCCGCTACGACCTCGACATCACCTTCTTCCGGGTTTACGAAGGCGGTCATCCCGCGCACCTCGACAACTATTTCCGTTGGTCACGCACCGGCGTGAAAGATGGCGATTTGATTTTCGTTTCTGGTCACCCCGGCAGTACCAGCCGCCAGCAGACCCTCGCTCAATGGGAGTTCACGCGCGACGTGGCCTATCCTTGGGTTCTGGGGAGTTTGAAGCGCCGCATTGCGTTGCTGCAGGACTTCAGCAAGAAGTCGGAGGAGAACGCCCGCATTGCTCAGGAAGATCTCTTCTCGTGGCAAAACTCGCAGAAAGCTTTTACTGGATATCAGACCGGGCTGGTCGACCAGGCCATCGTGGGCGCTAAGTCTGCCGATGAAACACACCTTCGGCAGTACTACAAGACGACTACTAGGAATGCCGGCGCGCCCGATCCCTGGGATGAAATTGCACAGGCCATGAAGCTGCAACGCGATATCTATCCCCAACTCATGTATTTGGAGCGTCTGCGCGGATTTGTACTGGGATCTTCCGGATTGCCTGTGACGGCACGCACTCTGGTGCGGGCCGCCGAGGAGAAACCGAAGCCCAATGCGGACCGCCTGCGCGAATTTCGCGATTCCGCGCTGCCTTCGCTGGAACAGCAGTTGTTCTCAACCGAGCCGGTCTACAAAACCCTCGAAACCGTAATTCTGGCGGACTCGCTCGCTGAAATGCAGGAGAAACTGGGCAACGACAACCCGGACGTCCAAAAGGTACTGAACGGGAAGGCTCCAGCCGAAGCAGCGAAAGACATGATCGCCGGCACCAAACTGGATGACATAGCCGTTCGCAAACAACTTTACGAAGGCGGTGAAGCTGCGATCGCCGCCAGCACCGACCCGCTCATCGTCGCCATGAGGGCGATCGAACCTGATGCTCTCGCTGCACGCAAGCAATTCGACGACACGATCGACTCAGTAATTCGCCGCGACGGCACACTCATCGCCAAAGCCCGCTTTGACCAGAGTGGCTTTGCCCAGCCTCCGGATGCGACCTTCACCCTGCGCCTGAGCTACGGAGCGGTGAAAGGCTACAAGGAAAATGGGAAGGACGTTCCGTATTTCACGACGATGGGTGGCGCCTTCGAACATGCCGCTGAGCACAATAACCAGCCGCCGTACAACCTGGCGGAAAGCTGGGTCAAGATGAAGTCCAATCTGGATTTAAAGACTCCGCTGAACTTCGTATCCACTCCTGACATCATCGGCGGGAACTCCGGTTCACCTATGGTCAACAAAGAGGGCGAAGTTGTGGGCATCGTCTTCGACGGGAACATCGAGTCGCTCCCCTGGAACTTCGCTTATAGCGACGTGCAAGGCCGAGGCGTGTCCGTGGACTCGCGCGGAATCCAGGAAGCGCTGCGCAAGATTTACGGCGCAGGCGCGCTGGCCGACGAACTTCTGGGAGCCAGAAGAAATGCAGAGGCAGCCAAGTAGAAATTCGCGGGCGCGAATCAGGCCGGCCAAATGCTTAACGCCGTCTCGCTCAGAATCTGCTGCTGAATTCCATGATCCAGGGGCAGTGCGCGGAATTCATCAAGATTCTTCTTAATGTCCGGCACCCCCGGGCCCGGCCAGTCTGTGCCGAACAGAGTCTTGTGGGCGATTTCGTCGAGGCGCGGAAAGTACTGAAGCAAAGTCTTGGGCGGGATGCCGCTGATGTCGAGATAGACGTTGGGGTGGCGGCGAATCAAAAAGAATGCGGTCTGCATCCAGAGTGGACGGCCGCCGTGCGCCAGCAGGATTTTGAGCCTGGGAAAATCGACCGCAACATCATCCACATAAATAGGATCGCCATATTTGTTGCGCGCTCCGGGAAAGATTGACGTTCCCGTATGAAACATAACTGGCAAGCCGTTGGCTTCGGCGGCGCGGTAAATAATCTCCAGTTCCTTCACGCCGTTAAGGTAGTCGTTGGGGAACAGAAGCTGGTGCGGAGGATGAATCTTGATCATGCGGATTCCCAATCGCAGAATCTGTTCCATATCGGCCAAAACGTTCGTAGTATGCCGCGGATGCAGGCTGCCGCATGAAAGCAGCCGCTTGGGATGTTCCTTCGTGTAATCCGCAATGAATTGGTTTACGCCGTTGGTGAAGCCGATTACCTCCGGCGCTACATAGTTGATCAGCACCGCGCGATCGACGCCGCAGACGTCTAAATATTTCAGAAATGCCTTGGGCGAGCGGCAGAACTCGGCAATTTGCTCGAAGTTCGGCCGCTTGTTTTTCATGAGTTCCAACGCTTGGGGTTTAAACATCTCCAGCGGTGAGATGTGGATGTGGCAGTCTGTGATCATTCGATCGAATTCACTCGTGTGTCCCTAAATTGCTTGCGGCAGCCGGCACACCTTGCTTCGCAAACACCGCTTCAGTAAACCGGTACGGTTCCGTCCACGCGGCGCGACCAGGCATCGATGCCACCCCGCATGGACTGCGCCTTCTCGAATCCCTGCTGCCGCAGCCACGCCGTCACGTTCATCGAGCGCACGCCGTGATGGCAAACCACCACGATGTGATCCTCCGGATCCAATTCCTGATGCGCGCGGGACGGGACATCTCCCATCGGTACCAGCTTCGCCCCAGCCATGTGCACCGTTTCGAATTCCCAGGGCTCGCGCACATCGAGCAGAATGAACTCCTCGCCCTGGTCGAGCTTCATTTTCACTTCTTCGGGAGTGATCTCGTAGTCCATGCTCTCGTCGCGGGCTTTACTTGCCCGTCCACTTGGGCACACGCTTCTCCGCAAAAGCGCGTATGCCTTCCTGCGCGTCCGCCGTCTTCATCAACTCCTCGAGATAAATCTTCTCAGCCCGCGCCAGGCCCTTGTCGAAATGTATCGCATCCCACGCGTAGATCGCTTTCTTAGTGACCGCCAACGCAGCAGAACTCAGCCTAAGCAACTCCTGCACGGTTCGATCAACTGTGGAATCTAGTTTCTCGTCAGGAACGGCACGATTCGCCAGGCCCATCTCCGCCGCCTCGGCACCGTTAATCGTGCGTCCGGTCAGAATTAACTCGGAGGCCCGCTTCTGCCCGACCAGCGTCGCCAGCGCGGCGCACGCTACCGGTGGATAACAGCCCAGCTTGATCTCTGGAAATCCCCATTGTGCCGAAGCGGCCGTGTATACGACGTCACAAACCATCGCCAACTCCGCCCCACCACCCAGGCAATGACCGCGCACGGCGGCTATGGTCACTTTCCTGCTGGCAACCAGAAACCGAATCACCGCATGAAACTTGAGCAGCATGGTCTCGACTTTCTCAGAAGTGTGCGCTGCCACATCAACGCCCGCTGAAAAGGCGCTGCCTTCGCCGCTCAGTATGATGATCGAAACATCCGAACGGGCTTCGATCTCCGTCAGCGCCTGCGCCAACTCCTCCATCATCGGTATGTCGATGACGTTCAGCGGAGGATTCTTCAAGGCAATTCGCGCCAGTGGACCGGTGATGTCCACGACGAGCCGGGCAAGCTTTGATTCCACAAATGTAGAGGCCATAATTTCCTTTGTGTCTCTGTGCCTCTGTGGTGAAAAGACCGCTTACAGGTTGATAGCTGACTTCCTGACCTCGCCAATGCTTGCCAGCGGATCCCGCGCACCAGTCTTCTCGGCAATCCACTTCTTTTCGGTGGAGATGATCTCCAGCAGTAGCTTCTTGTCTTCCGCTGACGGCATGTAGTCCTTCAGATGTTCTGCGTAAGCGCGGTCGTCGAGCTCTTCGCCCGTCTGCGCGTGGAACTTCAGCCCCGCCCAGCGTCCGATCTCGCGATTGAATTTGATGTGCGGCGCATACAGTTTCGGTTGCCCCGGCTTCAAAGCGACATTGAATCTCTCAATCAGTCCCGCCACCTCGTCGCGATACAGGTTGCGGTTGTAATCGTTCAAATCGTCGAGGTCGGGGGCGTGGCCGTTCTTGGGCTCGTCATATCTTCCCTTGACTCCCCACACATAGGCCCAATGCGCCGACGAGGAGTGGTCAGTGCCAAACAAATCGTAAGAACTCGAAATCCACTTGTTGAGATATTTCTGGATCAGCCAGCCCGGAATTACACCGGCTTCCACAATACGCCGCAGGCCGTCGTTGCCCGTACCCATGTGGAACGCCTCTTCGCGCAGCATGTACGACATCGAGCGTCCCAGCGGCGCGAAGGCCGAGTACTTCAGCATCTGCAACTGAAACTTTCCGTCGCGATCGACGAAGTCAGTGTAGGTAAAGAAGTCCATCCAGTTGTCGACATCGACGTTGAAAGCACCGAGCAGCCGCTTGTTCTCGAAAGCGCGGCGCTCCAGCATTTTCTGCGCTTCGACCTTCCCTGAATATCCGAAATGATCCACCAGCAAGGCGCACATCTGCCAGCCGTGGCGCATCTCCTCAATCATGACGCGCGTGATCGCGCGACGATCCCAGTCGGTCGGAGCATTCTCCAGAAGATTGCGCTGCTGCTCGACGCTGGCGAACTCAGTATCGCCCTGATAGACGATCATGTTCATCAGTGCGTCGCGCATTTGCTGCGTCGGCATCTGGCGCAGGTTCTCCCACTTGCGCCGTCCCTTGTACGAACCGAATTCGATCTCCTCGGTATCGATCGCGCCATAGAGCGTGTCGAAATGAAAGGCCTCAATGTCCGCCGTGTTGACGCCGATGTCCTTGCGCCAATCGTTAAACATGCCCTCCCAATCACTGAAGGTTCCGATCTTTGCTACTTTGCCTGGCATAGAAACCTCAATCTGATACCTGCGGATCGACTACTTGGCTTTGAAGATCGCGGGCCGCTTCTCCACGTAAGCAGCCAAACCTTCCTTGGCATCTTCGCTCTGGAACAGAATCTGCTGGTTCTCGCGCTCGACCGCCAGAGCCGACTCCATGGGAATTTCCCATCCGGTCTGCACCGCGCGCTTGATCCGTCCCACGGCCTTAGCGGCCTTGTTCGGCGGACAGAACTGCTTGGCATACTCCATCATATTTTCCATGAAACCATCGCGGTCGTAGATGTCGTTGATGATGCCAAGTTCCCGCGCCTCTTCAAACGAGAACGTATTGCCTGTAACCATCAGCTCAATC
The DNA here is from genome assembly GCA_963800575.1 of uncultured Acidobacteriaceae bacterium. Lineage (GTDB taxonomy): Bacteria > Acidobacteriota > Terriglobia > Terriglobales > Acidobacteriaceae > Sulfotelmatobacter. The sequence goes on along the minus strand of CAWDBN010000011.1, from coordinate 387,887 downwards.
GCCTTGCTCTTGCCCACCAGCCGCGAGAGCCGCTGCGTGCCGCCGGTGCCGGGAAGCACGCCCAGATTCACTTCCGGCAGACCGATCTTGCCCGCATCTTTGCGCGCGATCCGGATGTCGGCAGCCATCGCAATCTCAAGCCCTCCGCCCACGCAGTGGCCATTGATCGCCGCAATCACAAGCTTGGGCGTGTGCTCAAGCCGCAACAGCATTTCGTTGGCGTGTAAGCAGAAGTAATACTTAAACGTCGGATCGACGCTTGACAGCATTTTGATGTTCGCGCCCGCGGAAAAAAACTTCTCGCCCGCCCCGGTCAGCAAAATGACGTAGACGTCATTCTCCATGCGCGCGCGCAGGATCGCCTCATCGAGCTGCCGGTTCATTTCGTACGTGTAGGTGTTGGCTGGCGGATCGCACATTTCGATCACCGCTACACCGCCGTCCGTGCGGTAGTTAACAAGCTGTTTGGTGGTTTCGCCGGCGGCCGGCTGAGTTGTAGTAGCCATATCTGTAGCTCCTTCTTCTAAATCTCAATTGACTGTGTCGATCTATTATCTCTCTGTCATTCCGAGCGAAGCGAGGAATCATGGTTTCGCCGGAGGCAGCACGATCCTGGTCAGCGCCCATCTTTGCGTCCCTTACCGCCCGCGGTCACGCCGCGCAGAAAGATCTCGCTCATCTCACTTGCGAGTTGTTCGGCGTCGGCATCGATCCGCGAATTATGCCAGGTATAAATCCAGTTCATCATGCCGAACAGACTCAGAACCGCGATGCGCGTCGAAAACTGCACTCCGCGAACGCGTTTCAGTTCGTCTAGCAACCCCACACAGATTCGATAGTACTCGCGCTTGATCGCCGCCACTTCTGAAGCAAACCCATTCTTCAGCGCCTCAGCCTCGTGCGTCAGCACCTTCATGCTCGCCGGATGGGCCAGGAAATATTCAAGATGATTCAGGATAAAGGCGCGGATCTGCTGCTCCGGATCGCTCACGCCCTCCAGTCGCGATTTTAGCCTCTGAACGATGGTGGTAAACGTATGCTTCTGAATAAGAAAGAGCAGCCGCTCTTTGGACTCGAAATAGTAATAGAGCCCGGCCAGCGACATGCCGCTGGCGCGCGAAAGGTCGCGCATCGAAGCGCCCTCATATCCCTTCTCGCAGAAGACATCGGTAGCGTGGCTGAGAATTTGCGCCATCCGCCGGTCAAAGCGCGTGGCTGTAGCAGGCGCGGCGCGATGCCGCCGCGCCGGAACTCGTGCTGCTGTCGAGGGGCTCGCCATGAATTTTGGGAAAAGGATGCGTGGACCCCATTCGAACGTTCGTTCGAACTCAGTATACGGCGTCGGCGGCCTGATCGCAAGTCCCGGAACTCTTGGACTTTCCATGGATGTGGCTGAGTCGGTACTGGCTGCGTCACCGGCGCCTGCTGGATCACCTCGCGTTCCACCAGCATAATCTTCTTCACTTGATTTCGATCGTATGTCTGCTCTCTCCCATCAACCCGCATCAGAACCTGGGTCATCGAAACGGATATCACATCGCCGAGCACCACTGATCCATCCCTTAGTTCAACCGTATCCCTCGAAAGGCCGCCCAGTTCCACAGTGATGCTGCCTCCCGGAAGCTCATCGGGAGTCACGTCCAGCGGAGTGCCTCCCGGCGCGTAGCCTTCCTTTGTCAGATCTAGTTGGTGCGTGCCCACGGTGAGCCGAACCATAACCGGAGTAGTTCCTGCTTCCTGACCATCAACCTTCAACTTGGCGCCCGGCGGCACAGAGACAACTCTCAGCGGAATCGTTTTGGCTCCCAGCATGTCCTTCTTCGCCGAGAGAATAAGGCTAGCCGGAATTCCCACGGAGTTAAATTGGAATTGAATCTTCGCCGTCTGGCCCGCTTCCAGATCCGAAACCTCAAGTGTTCCTTCCCCGATTCGCACTTTGTTCTTGTCCATTAAGTACACAGTGAAAGTAGCGCGCGCTATCTGCTTGTCCGTCAGGTTTTGAACAGATACCTCGGAAATGAACGTGCTTTGCCCGGCGTAGTTGCCCAGCTGTCGAAATCTTTCGAATGTCAGTTTTATGGCCGGCTTATCCGCCGGCCACGTCATGACTATGGTGGGTTCGTTTTTTGGCCAGCACGGTGACCGGGAACACGAAGAGAAAAATCAGAGCGCAGATGCAGCCCAATCTCATCACTGGGCGTGAGTTGTACCAGATTGTCGCAAGGCGCGCAACGTGTAGATCCGGGGGCAAGCCATTTCCCCTAGTTTCTTACATCCACCAGCAACCGCTCGATCTCGCTCTTCACTTCCCCCGTAAGCGGCAACAGTGGCAGCCTCGCCGGACCGCCAAAGTATCCGTTAAAGTCCATGCCATACTTCACGCCGGGAATACCAAGATCACCGACCACCCGTTGCGCCGCCGCAGCGATGCGCTCCTGCTTCAGTCGTGCCAGTTCGGCGTCACTCTCTTTCCACGCCGCGTAAATCTCATAGCAGGACGTTGGGGCAAGACAGGCAAAGGCGAGAATCGCTCCCACCGCTCCCGCATCAAGCGACGGATGCAGCTTCTGTGCCGCCCCCACCAGCACCTGGAATCCCGCTCCCTTCTGTCGCGTCTTCATTTTGCCGACCATCGAGACTGCCGCCGAAGAAGGCTTCGCCGAAGACACAGACGAAGACGCGCCCGCCAGCGCTCCGACCTGCACAAGTTCTCCGCCTTCTCCACTCGAGCCCGCAGTCGCGACCGCGAGCATCCGCGGCGTTACCGCTTCGAAGGTTTCGGTCACCGTGACACTGCGCTGAATGTGCCGCGTCCCTTCCACCATCTTGCGCACTTTTTCCACATCGCCACTCGATTCCTTGATCCCGATCAGGTTCGGGTGCTCCGCCAGTTCGATCACCAGTTCGGCAGGGATGTCGTAGCCAGTAGCCTGCGGAAAGTTGTAAATGATCACCGGCAACGGCGAGCGGTCGGCCACGCTGCGGTAAAACGCCAGGATGCTGGCTGCCGTCATCTGCTTCTTGTAGTAGTGCGGCGTACGCACCATGGCAATATCGTAGCCCAACTCGGCCGCGTGCTCGGTGAGCCGCAAAGTTTCGATCGCCGACTCGGCTCCGGTGCCCGCAACCAAGACCTTGTTGGGACCTGCCGCCTCGCGCGCAGATTTCAGTACATCGCGGCGCTCCTGATCAGAGAGCAGGATCGCCTCGCCAGTCGAGCCCAGCACAACAATGCCGGCACAAGGCGTGCGCGAATAGCGCTCAACGTTGCTTTCGAGTTTCTTGAAATACACATTGCCGTCCGGATAAAACGGCGTTGTTATGGGAGGGAAAATACCGTGAAGTAGCACAGGAACCTCGCGTATCCATTATTACACGCGACCCAGCCGAGATATCGACGCTACCGGCTCTTTACCGCCCGGTCCGCGTGCAGCTGCTGTAGCGCCCGGATATTCAATTCGCCGCGCTGCAAGGCAGCAATTCCTTCCGCGGCGGCCCGCGCGGCCGAGAGCGTGGTGATAGTGGGAATGCGCGCCATCACCGCCGCGCGCCGGATCGCCTTCTCGTCGAACCACGGCTCCAATCCAGTAGGAGTGTTGACGATGAGATGAATGCGCTGGCCCTTGATGAGATCGACGACGTTCGGACGCCCTTCTTTTACTTTGTAAACGCGCTCCACTTTCATCCCGGCGGCCTCGATCACGTCGGCCGTGCCCGAAGTAGCGACCAGCTTGAATCCCATGTCCACAAACTTGCGAGCGAGGTCGGCAACGTTGCGCTTGTCATGCTCCGTAACGCTGAGGAACACTGTTCCCTGCGTCGGCAACTTCTGGCCGGCCGCCAACTGCGCCTTTGCGAAGGCTTCTCCGAAACTGTCGCCCACGCCCATCACTTCGCCGGTCGATTTCATCTCCGGCCCCAGCACCGTGTCCACACCGGGAAACTTGCTCCAAGGGAACACCGGCGACTTCACGTAGTAACAGCTCCCCGTGTCGAGATCGGCGCGCCGGTCGATATTCTCAGGGAGGAATTCTCGCAGCTTGCGCCCTGTCATCAGTCGCGCCGCAATCTTCGCCATCGGCACGCCTGTGGCCTTCGAAACATACGGCACCGTGCGCGAGGCGCGCGGGTTCACTTCCAGCACGTAGACTTTTCCTGCCTCCGCGCCGGTGCCAGACCCGCCGTCCGCGCGGGATGGCAAATTGAATATTCATCAGCCCAATCACTTTCAGTGCACGCGCCAGCTTGAAGGTGTAGTCGCGCATGCAATCCATCTGCGCTTGCGGAATATCCACCGCCGGCAACACGCAAGAAGAATCGCCGGAATGAATCCCGGCCTCCTCAATGTGCTGCATGATTCCCCCAATCACCACGTCTTCGCCGTCCGAGAGCGCATCCACGTCCACTTCAACCGCATCTTCGAGAAAGTGATCAATCAGCACCGGACGATCATGCGAGTACTCGACCGCCTCTTTCATATACCGCACGACCGATTCTTCGTCGTATGCGATCACCATGGCGCGTCCGCCGAGCACATACGAAGGCCGCACCACCACCGGATATCCAACCTGCTTCGCTCCCTCGATGGCTTCTTCCAGCGAGGTCGCCATCACTCCCGCAGCCTGCGGAATGTTCAATTCTTCCAGCAGCTTGTTGAAGTGCTTGCGGTCCTCCGCCAGATCAATCGACTCCGGCGACGTGCCAATGATGTTCACGCCCGCCGCCTTTAGCGGTAACGCCAGGTTCAGCGGAGTCTGCCCGCCGAACTGCACGATCACGCCGCACGGCGCGCCCTTCGAAGTCTCATGCTGGTAAATCGCCCATACATCTTCAAACGTCAGCGGCTCGAAGTAGAGCCGGTCACTGGTGTCGTAATCGGTCGAGACTGTCTCGGGATTGCAATTGATCATGATCGTCTCGTAGCCGTCTTCATGCAGCGCAAACGAAGCATGACAGCAGCAGTAATCGAACTCAATTCCCTGCCCGATCCGGTTCGGCCCGCTGCCCAGAATGATGATCTTCTTCTTGTCGGTCGGCGCAGCCTCGTCTTCGTCTTCGTAGGTCGAATAAAGATACGGCGTGAAGCTCTCGAACTCCGCCGCGCAGGTGTCCACGCGCTTGTAAACCGGCATCACACCGTGCTTCTTGCGCAGGTGCCGAACTTTCTCTTGCCCCTCCAGCCGCCAAACACTGGCCAGGCGCCCATCGGAGAATCCCATGCGCTTGGCTTCGCGCAGCACCTCGGTCGGAATCGACTCGATGGGATGCTTTTCCAGCTCAAGCTGCATGTCGTTGATCTCTTTGAGCTGATACAGAAACCACGGATCCATCGAAGTCATCTTCGCAATCTGCTTCACCGTATGTCCCTGCCGCAAAGCGTACTGCACATAAGCCAGCCGCTCGGGATGCGGCGTCACCAGCCGTTGCGTCAGGATCTTGGGCTCGATCTTCGCGCCGCCCACGCGCTTTCCTGTATCGAGCGAGCGCACGCCCTTCATCAGCGCTTCTTTGAATGTGCGGCCGATCGCCATCACTTCGCCGACCGACTTCATCTGCACCCCGAGGTTTTCGTCGGCTCCGGGAAACTTTTCAAACTGCCACTTCGGAATCTTCACCACGACGTAATCGAGCGTGGGCTCAAAGCAAGCCGGAGTCTTACGCGTGATGTCGTTAGGAATTTCGTCCAGCGTGTAGCCCACGGCGAGTTTCGCCGCAATCTTCGCAATCGGAAATCCTGTGGCCTTCGATGCCAGCGCCGACGAGCGCGAGACGCGAGGGTTCATCTCAATCACCACCATGCGCCCCGTCTCAGGATTCACTCGCGAACTGAATGTTCGATCCGCCCGTATCCACGCCGATTTCGCGAATCACCGCGATCGAAGCATCCCGCATCGCCTGATACTCGCGGTCAGTGAGCGTCTGCGCCGGAGCCACGGTAATCGAATCGCCGGTGTGCACGCCCATGGGATCGAAATTCTCGATCGAGCAAATGATGATGACGTTGTCCTTGGTGTCGCGCATCACCTCAAGTTCGAATTCCTTCCATCCCAGCACCGACTCTTCAATCAGCGCCTCGCGCACGGGAGACATATCCAAACCGCGGCTAAGCACCTCAACCAGTTCTTCGCGGTTGAACGCAATGCCGCCGCCGGTGCCGCCCAGCGTGAACGAAGGCCGCACGATGACAGGAAAGCCAATCTTGCCGGCAAACTCCAGTCCGTCCTTGCGTGCTGTTCACCAGCGCCGACTTGGGCACGTCGAGCCCGATCCTCTGCATCGCGTCCTTGAAAAAGAGCCGGTCTTCGGCCTTCTTGATGGCCTCGACCTTCGCGCCAATAAGGATCACGTTGTACTTTTCCAGCACGCCGCCATCGGAAAGCTCAATGGCGAGGTTAAGCGCAGTCTGCCCGCCCACCGTAGGCAGCACGGCAAAACCAGCACTCGGCGACATTTCCCGCTCGATGCGAATAATCTCTTCCAGGTACTCGAGCGTGAGCGGCTCGATATAAGTGCGGTCCGCGATCTCCGGGTCGGTCATGATGGTCGCCGGATTCGAGTTCGCCAGCACGACCTGATAGCCCTCAGACTTGAGCGCTTTGCAAGCCTGCGTGCCGGAGTAATCAAACTCCGCCGACTGCCCAATGACGATGGGCCCGGAACCGAGAATCAGAATCTTCGAGATGTCAGTGCGTTTAGGCATTTCGGTTTCAGTAGCGCCGGCATCCTGCCGGCCGTCGGGCGGGCGTCCCGCCCGCCCGCTGCCGCCTAGACGGCAGCGCTACCCTTTCCACTCCTCCATCATCGTCACGAAATCCTTGAACAGATAATGCGAGTCATGCGGCCCCGGCGCGGCCTCGGGATGATACTGCACGCTGAACAGCGGCAGGTTCCGGTGCCGCAAGCCTTCCAGAGTCGAGTCGTTCAAATCGATATGCGTCAACTCGACTTCACTCTCGGGCAGCGAATCCGGATCGACCGCAAAGTTATGGTTGTGCGCCGTGATCTCAATCTTGCCCGCTCTTCAACTGCTTCACCGGATGATTCCCGCCATGGTGTCCAAACTTCAGCTTGAAAGTTTTTCCGCCCAGCGCGATGCCGACGAGTTGATGTCCCAGACAAATGCCAAAGATCGGCATTCTTCCCATGAGCCGCCGAATGCTGTCCACGGCATAGGTACAAGGCTCAGGATCGCCGGGACCATTCGACAGAAAAACTCCATCCGGCTTCAGGGCCATCACATCTTCCGCCAGAGTCTGCGCCGGAACGACGGTCACCCGGCAACCTTCACCGCGGAGCTTCCGCAGAATATTTTGCTTGATGCCGAAATCGTAAGCCACCACGTGAAAGCGCGCAGGCTCGTCCTTAACGCCCACCTGAGCCACCGGTTCGTGCGAACGCTCGCCGACTTCCCACACGTACGGTCCCTTGGTGCTCACCACTTTCGCCAAGTCCGTCCCGTCCATCTTCGGAATCGAGTTCGCCTTGGCCACCAGCTTCTCCGCGTCGCTCTCGAGGGTTGAGACCACGCCGCGCATCACTCCGTGATCGCGCAAGTGCCGCACCAGCGCCCGCGTATCGATGTCCGACAGCACCGGCACCTTGAACTGTTCCAGGTATTCTTCGGTCACCTGCTGCGAGCGCCAGTTCGAGCTCACTTTCGAGAACTCGCGCACGATCAGGCCCTTCGATCCACGGACGCGTGGCTTCGTTGTCTTCCTGGTTAGTGCCGTAGTTGCCGATTTGAGGATTGGTCAGGACAACAATCTGTCCTGAATAGGATGGGTCGGTGAAAATTTCCTGGTAGCCGGTGAGGGAAGTATTAAAAACGACTTCGCCGTAGCATTCGCCTTTGGCGCCGTAGCCTTTGCCTCGGAAGACTCGCCCGTCTTCCAGCGCAAGGATAGCTTGCATTCTCGCTCCGGTGTGTGGATTTTAAAGATTTTATCAGGGAAATGCTTCAAGGCCAAGCGAGGAAAAACACCAACGGAGGAATTTTTGTGGAAAAAACGAATTCATCAAAACAAGAATGGCACAAACCGCTTGGTTCGCCGCATATACTCCTGATATCGTCCGCCGAGATTCGCCTGCAAAGCCTTCTCCTCGACGTACACGCGATACATGTAGCCAGCTGCGCCGGAAATCGCCATAAGCAGAGCGCTCAGCCAGTTCGTCAAGGCGAGGCCAGTTCCGAAATACATGAGTATGCCGCCAGTGTATGAGGGATGCCGGACCCAGCGATAGGCGCCCTTATCGATGACGGGTTGATCAGCGGAGGCCTTCACGTCGCCTGTAAAGTGCTGTCCCAGCATCTTCCAGCAGTGCTTTCTGAGCAGCCGCCCGAGCAATAACACGGCGAGGCCAATCGCAAACCATGTTTTTCGATTCTGTGTAATCGCAAACCGAGGATTCGATGCCACGGCAAAAGCTGCGATCGATCCGATCCATCCAGCGAGCATGATGAACGCCATCGACCCGCGGTCTGTCCGCTCGCCTTTCGCAGGACGAGAACGCCCGACCAGGGCGAATTCTGGGCCATAACAGTAAAGGAAGATCGCCCAGAACAGCCAGCAGTAAGGCGAAGTGTAAGCGAGAGGCTTCATAAGCGCTTCTGAGCGAAATCAGAGAATGAGGAAGTGTAGCGGAGCACGAAAGGGAAGCTCAAAAAAAATACAGTGAAAAGTTAGGCAAGCAGATTTCTTAGCGCACTCTACCCAGCTTATCCATCGGCCAGTAGCCAAATACGGCCTTGCCGTAAATATAGCTCTGGTTCACCGGACCGAAATCCCGGCTGTCGTTCGACATTGACCGATGATCCCCCAGCACGAAATAGCTGTCCGCAGGCACAACCGTTTCCGGATACGAACGCGAGTCGGCATAGGCGGGCGGAACATAATCCTCATCCAGCGCCTCGCCATTCACATACACCTGCCCACCGTCGATACGGATGCGGTCCCCCGCCGCGCCGATCACGCGCTTGATATAGCTCTTCGAGGGATCGCGCGGATAACGAAACACCACAATATCCCCCCGCGAAATCGGCTCCAGCCGGTAGACAAACTTGTTGACGAAGATTCGCTCCTGGTCTTCGAGCGACGGCATCATGCTGGTGCCTTCAACCTTCACGGGCTGGTAGATGAACACGATGATGAAAGCCGAAATCGCCAGCGAAAGCAACAGGTCCCGCAGCCAAACCCCTAAAGCCGGCCGCAGACGCACCCCCGGGTTCTGCACTCCGGGGTTCGGCTCTGATGACTCCGTCCGGGGAAGCGACGGCGCCTGCCGGTTCCCTGTTTCGGTGTTTGGCCTGTCTGGCATTGGAGACTTCCATTGTATACAGATTGGCTCCGCCCAGCGGCTTGTTCTACGCAGCCGCCCACCCTCACTACTCAGATCGAAAGCAGGTTAAAATAACTCATCGAGGAGATGTGCATGACGCCAACCCGGCTGCTTCAAAACAAATACGCTCACCGCGCCCTGACCCTGATTTTTCTTTTAACGGTTACTCTCACCGTGTCAGCGCAATGGCCCGCTCAGCAAGACGAAGGCGGCATCCCCGCCTATAACGCCGGGCCGCCGCCCAAGGGCACCGTACTCCCGGCTGTCCTGACCAAAGCCGATCTCTGGGGAGCGGATGCGCAGTATCCCTACCAGACGCATGCCTATGAGTTGGCGGCGAAGATTCCGACCGTGCTCCATCAGCAGCCCTGCTACTGCTATTGCGACCGCATGGGCCACAACAGCCTGCACAGCTGTTACGAGAATACGCACGGAGCCCGCTGCTCGACCTGCTTGAAAGAGCTCTACTACTCTTATCAGCAGCACAAGAAAGGCAAGACCTCAGCACAGATTCGTGCCGGAATCATCCGAGGCGAGTGGAAGCAGATCGACCTGGAATCGGCCGCGGCTATTAATTAACAGGGCGTTCCGTGTATCGAGTCCCAGATTGCGTGGCGCAACCCGACCCGGTCAGGCTGCTAAAGGACAAGAAAGGGCCGGCCGAGTGATACACTCGGCCGGCCCTTTTCATTGCGCCTTTGGCTGGGCTCACTCTTGAGCCTTCGGCTTTGCTTTTTTCCTGACCGCTGGCGTGGTGGTTTTCTTCGTTTGTTCTTCCTTGAGCAGCGTCAGTGAATCCGCGGCATTGAAGGGGTACTCGCGAACGGACTGCTGCGCCGCCTGGCCATAGTTACTCAGAGTGATGTCCACACGTCGATTGCTGGCCAGAATGATCGTCCTCATATTATTCAGCACTCGCTGCCGGTCTTCCGGGCTCAGTTCGGGATTGTGTTCGACTGCGTCTTTTACCTGCTGGTCGGTGAGGTTCCGCTGCTCGCCGAACGCTTTGGTCTCGATGTTAGCGGCGGGAACGCCCTGTTCGATCAGGAAACGCTTGACGCGGTCGACCCGTCGTTCCGAGAGCCCCTGGTTGTATTCCACCGAGCCGCGCGGATCGGCATGCCCTTCCAATGTCAGGCGGGCGTCCGGCTTAGCCTGAAGATAGTTCACGAAGTCAGCGGCGAGAGCAGTCAGGGTTTTCTCCTGGCTGGGGAGCAAGCCGGCGTCGGGATTCTCGATCGTCGGCTTCGCAGTCGCAAAATAAACACTATGCAGAGCCAACCTCTTCTCGAGGGCAACCACATCGGGCATCGGACGCGGCGGTGGCGGAGCCTGCACCTCTACCATGGTTGAAGCCGACGCCGTGAGCGGCTGACTGCGATCATCGCCTACGTTGCAGGTCACGGTAATGGTTCCAGGCTCTGCGCCTGCAGTGTTGAGCATCGTGGTGGAAGTGTTGCCGGTTATGTTTCCGGCGCTGGCGGCGTAGCTGTAGCTCAAAAGGCGGCCATCGGGGCTGCTGGCGGTAGAAGTAATCGTCGAAGTTCCACCCACCGGCACGCTCGACGGATTGGACGAGCATGAAATCAACGGCGGATGCGACATTTTCACAGTGAACCTGGCACTGCAGGGGACAACGCCACTTTGGCTACCATCGCTCAAGCTGGCCGTGACCTCGTAGGCGCCTGGCTGCAAGCCGGTGGTGTCAATTTGCGTTGAAGCCCGGGTCTCGCCGGGTTTCACCCCTGAACCGCTCCAGCTATAGGCAACGGTACGTCTGGGATTGAAATTGGACCCTTCGGCAGTCGCCGTCACGGGCTCACCGGCGAAAACCTCGGCGGGCTGCACGGAACACACCGCGCTGGGGGGCGTTACGATCTGCTTGCCGCCGCCCCACACAAATACCAAGCCAGTCTGGAGTCTTGCGCCTCTGACATCAGTGGCGGGAGCCACCGACGACGGACCGTACTGATGATTCGAAAACACATAATCGGCTCGGAACATACGCCAGGCGAAATGTCGGCTCAGTTTCAGATCGAGACCGCCACCAGCCAGCAAGCCGATTTCGTAATCGTTTCCGAAGACTTCCGATGCCAGCCGATGTTCGCCGACGAGAGCTTCGAGAAATGGAGAGAAATGGCGCGTGCGATAAGTAAACTTAGGTCCGGCGGAAAGGTTGAAGAACTCGACTTGGTCAATTCGTGCAGCTACCCCGGTGTTACCGCTGCCCCATTGACCACTGCCGTCGACTGTCAATCCGAACCAGCGGTTAAAGTCGTAGGTAATGCTGGCGCCGGCGCCCCGCGGATCCCATGCCAGGCAACTGTTCACTGGAAGAACTCCCCCCGGAAGCAGGCCGTACACATTGCAGCCGGGATAGAAAGCGGAGTATCCGCCGTAGAGTTCCCACTTGGGGGGATGCTCGTCCTGCGCTGCCGCGAACGTGCCAAGGGAGCACAGGAAAGCAACCATTGCCAATAGCAGAACTGCAACACGGCCGCGAGGGTTATGATAGTGAGATGACATGCGCCAATTCCTCCGAACTTCAATTGCGAACTTCAACAACGTCAAACATGCTTTTCCAGCCCGCACGGCAGTGGACCAGCCCCATGCTGATCTCAGTGTTGAACGTCTAACTGATCTTGACAGGGAGGAACGTTCACCTGATCGTCCAGCAATGTGACCCCGCCCGACCGGGCTAACGCTCTGCCGTCCAGTGTCGAGCCGGTGCCAAGCGAGACAGACGCCTCGGCCATAATGGTTCCTGCAAAGGTTGCGGTAGTCCCAACCGTCGCCGAACTTCCGACCTGCCAGAACACGTCTTCAGGCAAAGCTCCGCCACTGAGAACGACATCGCTATTATTTTCCGCAGTCAAAGTCGACACTATCTGGAAGATGTAGGTACCACTGCCGCTGAGGGTAAGAGTCCCGGTTATCCCCAGCGAGGGCTGGGCGCTCGTCGTCTTATAAACGCCCGGGGCTAGTGTTTCCCCTCCTATATCTGCGACCAGCACGGCTCCTCCGGGTGCCTGCGCAGCGTAGTTATATGCCGTGGTCAGGTCGCCCTCGGCCGTCTGGGCCGCGGCATTGCCCGCGTCGAACCCGGTCGCTGTGCCCGGGGGGAAGCCGGTGATCGAAGCCCCTGGCCACACGCCAACCTCCCCGGTAATGATGGAGTCCCCGCTGTTGGTGAGGGTGGCGCCGCCCAGACCTCCGAAATTGCAAGTCGATCCCAACGGCACCGTGGCTTCGCACGCCGTGGCCGATGTCATGAACGTCCAGTTGTAATTCACCAGTGGATTGCCGGAGAGATCCTCGGCGCCAGGAGAAATGTTCGCGGCATAGGACTGACCCAGCGCAAGCGGATTCGCGGGTGTGAAGGTCGCCGTATTGCTTGCCGAATCGTAATTCACTGTTCCGGTCACGGGAGTACTGCCGGGGCCGGTCAAGGTAAAGGTTGTGGTATTGATCGTGGAAGACTGCATTGCTTCGCTGAAAGTGGCCGTCACTAAGGTGTTGGGGCAGACGCCGGTTGAATCCGCAGTAGGGGACACAGCAATCACAGTGGCTGCGGCGCACGCGGCGGTACTTGTCATGAAACTCCATGAGAAGTTATTGGCCAATGCATCGCCGAACAAATCCTGGGCGCCAGTCGAAATCTCGGCGGTGTAGGTCTGATTCAGTGCGAGCGCGCTGGAGGGCGTGAAGATTGCGGTTGACCCGCTGTAGCTGACTGTTCCTGTCACAGGAGTAGTGCCCTCGGTCAAGGTAAAGGTAGAGCTATTGATCGTGGCAGGATTCATTGCTTCGCTGAAGGTCGCGGTCACTACCGTGCTGGGACAGACGCCGACCGCACCGCTGGCGGGAACTTCGGAAATCACCGTGGGGGCAGCGCATGGCGCGATACTTGTTGTGAAGGTCCATACAAAGTTACTCGCGAGCCCTATGCCATAGACGTCTGTGGCGCCGGTTGTAATCGTGGCCGTATAGGGAGTGTTCAGCGCGAGAGTGTTTGAGGGGGTAAAGACCGCACTGTTGCTTGTCGCATCGTAGGTGACTACTCCGGTCACAGGCGTAGTACCCGGCCCAGTCAAGGTAAAGGTTGTGGCATTGATGGTCGCAGGATTCATCGCCACGCTGAAGGTGGCTGTGACTGTTCCGTTTGGACAGGCGACCGCACCACTGAGCGGAGTCACCGGAGTCGCGCTGGGCGGCGTCAAATCCGGGTTGGCGCCCGAACTACAGCATCCGGTGGTAAGAATGAGCAGTAGAAATGCTGGGAACCAGATCCTGAAATTGCAGTATCTACTCATGACCTTCATCCTTCTTCTCCCGGCTACGGAGCGGCCGCGATTGCCTGACTCTATTTCGCAAACTAACTCTCGCGCCGTGACGAACACAAGGATTTCGCTCATACCAAATGGGCCTGTTCTCGCTGGAGCTTCCCATTTTGGGATTTGATCGAGCCGTCCTGCCGGCGCTCGAGTTCAACTCTTGAAGGGAGATTCGCGAGCGCGAGGAGGTTCGCGAGCTGGATCGTCGAGCGCTCAACGTGTCCCATTTTGCTGAGTACTGGCGACTCAGTATTTAGGTACTGGATCCACCCGAATTGCCCAATACCCGCTCTTTGAGTGATACTTGTGTGTTGGCTCTTCGAGTTTCAGGAGCTAAGGAGTCCCTATTACGACGAGCACAGGAAAAATTCTCCATATGGCTCAAAAGGCTAACCCCAAGAAGTCATCCATTGCGGACGACCCGCGCATCACCCAGGCTCTGCAGAATTACGAGGCCGGGCTGCGGGCTTTGCAGGAACACAAGTTCGAGAAGGCGAAGCCACTGTTCCAGAAGGTGCTCGCCGGGCCCAGCAAGGAGCTGACTGACCGGGCAACAATCCATCTCAGCATCTGCAACCAGCACCTCGAGCGGTCGACCACCCAGCAGTTCAAGAGCGTGGAGGAGCACTACGACTACGCTGTTTCTCTCATGAACGTCGGAGACTACGTCACCGCCCGCGAGCACATCGAAAAGCTGTTGAAGCAGGCGCCCAAGACTGATTTTGTCATCTACGGTTTAGCCGCGCTCGATTGTCTTACCGGCCACGTGGAGGACTCTCTCAAGCATCTGGACGAGGCTCTGCGCCTGAATTCCGGCCTCCGCTACCAGGCGCGTAACGACTCCGATTTCCACAACCTGGCCGAAGACCCTCGCTTCACCGAGCTGTTGTACCCGGATCCTGCTGCCGACCCTTCTTCGCCGGAAGACTCTTTCCGGGAAGACGAATCGTTCTGATCGACAGACAATAGTCCGGCATACCGGATTCTCGGATGGAAACCAGAATCACTGATCTCTTGACCCTGGAGAAGACCGTGCGCGAGCGTGGTCTTCGGGTGGTTGCCATCGGCGGCGGTACTGGCCTCTCGACTCTGCTCAAAGGACTGAAGCGTTTCACTCTCACCCCGGCAGAGCTGGTAGTGGCCCCGCCAGATACGCCGGTAATTCGTGATCTTTGTGCCGTAGTCACCGTCAGCGATGACGGCGGATCGAGCGGCCGCCTGCGCAAAGAACTCAACATGCTTCCTCCCGGCGATATACGCAACTGTATCGTCGCCCTCAGCGAAGACGAAGCTCTGCTCTCCCAGCTCTTCCGCCACCGCTTCGACAAAGGTTCCGGTCTCGAAGGTCACAGCTTTGGCAATCTTTTTCTGGCTGCGCTCACCTCCATCACGCACGACTTCTCCGAAGCAGTGCGTCTCTCTTCGGAGATTCTGGTCACCCGCGGCCACATCTATCCCGCGACCACTTCCAACATCGAACTCGAAGCGCTGATGGAGGACGGTACTCGTGTCCGTGGAGAAACCAAGATTACGGCCAGCAAGGGACGCATTCAGGAACTCTTTCTCGTTCCGGCCGACGTCAATCCTATGCCGCAAACGCTCGACGCCATCGCCCGCGCCGATATCATCAGCATCGGCCCCGGCTCCCTGTTCACCAGCCTCATTCCGAACCTGCTGGTGCATGGTATCGCCGATGCCATCGTCAGCTCGCCGGCAACCAAGGTTTACATCTGCAATCTGATGACTCAGGCGAACGAGAGCCTGGGCCTCACCGCGGCCGACCACATCCGGGCTCTGAATCGTCACGCCCACCAGCAACTTTTCGACTACGCACTGATCAATCGAGCGCCTGTTTCCAAGGAACTCGGAGCCAAATACGCGCTCGAGGGTGCATGCCAGATCGTTGCCGATCTCGACGCCATCGAGTCTCTGGGCGTGATCCCGGTTCTGGGAGACTACCTCGAAGAGGCTGGCGTCGCCCGCCACAATACCGCCCGCGTCGCCAGCGACTTGGTGCAACTTCCAACCCAGACCGGGATAGCCCGGACCAAGAGAGCAGAGCGCGAAAGCCGGTCCGATGGAGAAGCTTAAACCTGCGCCCTCCCCACTTCATGCTTTCCCGCAACAGCAACACTCGCTAGAATGTCGAAATATGAAATCGGTCAGAATAAGAATGAGAGCCAAGATAAAGTTGATAAAGATGTGGACGCTGGCCGGCCTGCTATCGGCTTCCGCGCTTCTCAGTACAGCAGTCGCACAGAAGGATGAGGCCGACGAACCAACCGCGATCTTGAATTTCCTCATTATTAGAGACGAGAACGGCAAGCCGATTCGCAGCGCCGCCGTCATCATGCACCCGGTCAACTCCCACGGAAAACAGAGCCGGGGCGGACTCGAACTCAAAACCGACGCCGACGGCAAGACCAGTTTTGAAGGCGTTCCCTACGGAACGCTGCGCGTGCAGGTGTTGGCTTCCGGATTTCAGACTTTTGGCGAAGACTACGAGATCGACAAGGCCAAGATAGACTTCACCATCAAGTTGAAACGCCCCCTAGGCCAGTACTCCATTTATCAGGATCATCCCGCCGAGAAAAAAGACGACAAGCCGCCCGCGCCTCCTGATCCCAATGCCAAACCTCAGTAGGTAGATTACGGTCGCGTTTGATGGTAGCGTTCCAGGCAGATGGAGATTCTCGTTAGCGGCGCAGTCTGAATTTCTTTCGGTGGCGTCATCCTGAGCGGAGCAACTTTTCAGGCGGAGCGATTCCCGCTTGACCGGCCGAGTGCGTCAGCCAAACTGCACCACTACCCCGCATGAAATTCTCTGGCAGCGCCGTTGAAGGAAATGTTAGTGTCGTACTCCAGCCTTGCCTGGAGGTGACCATGCCCATCCGTCGCACGTTATTCTTTGTGACGGTCTGTGTATTGCTCTCGACCGCTCTTTCCTCCGCCGCGAACGCGGAATCCACTCCACCCATCCACGATCGCACCGCTGGCATGAAGGCGGCAGACGGCCTGTTCCCAACCGCATGGGACGCAAAGACTGGAAAACTTTTTCTGCGGATCAACAAGTTCGATCAGGATTTCCTGCTGGTCGTTTCCCTGCCCTATGGGCTGGGATCGAATGACATTGCACTCGACCGCGGCCGGTTGGGCGAGGAACGGATTGTACACTTCACTCGCGTCGGCCCCCGCGTCTTATTGTTCGCGCCCAATCTCCAATACCGTTCGTCCTCCGCCAACCCCATGGAAACTCTGGCCGTGAGGCAGTCCTTTGCCGAGTCAGTCCTCGCCGGTTTCAAGGTCGAAGCCGAAGAGGATGGCGCAGTGTTGATCGACGCGACCGACTTTCTTCTGGGAGATTCATTCGGAGTCGCCGAACAACTTGCGGATACGAAGCAGGGAGCCTACAAGCTGGACAAAGAGCGCAGCGCCTTCGCGCTGGAGAACACGAAAAACTTTCCCCTCAACACAGAATTCGAATCGATTCTGACTTTTACCACCGAACACCCAGCCGAACACTCGCTGGTAGCGACCGTAACTCCCGATGCCAACGCCGTCACTCTGCGCGAACACTATTCATTCGTGCAATTGCCCGATGATGGCTACCAGCCGCGCGCGTTCGATCCGCGCTCAGCCTTCTTCGACACCAGCTACCGCGACTACTCGGCTCCGCTCGGCTCACCCCTCGATGTGCGTCTTATCGAGCGCCATCGGCTGATCAAGAAAGACCCCAGCGCAGCCGTGAGCGAACCGGTCAAGCCCATCGTTTATTACGTTGACTCAGGAGCGCCAGAGCCGATTCGCAGCGCCCTGGTCGAAGGCGCAAGCTGGTGGAACCAGGCTTTCGAAGCCGCCGGCTTCAAGAACGCTTTTCGCGTCGAAGTGCTGCCGGCGGGTGCCGATCCCATGGACGTGCGCTACAACGTCATCCAGTGGGTGCATCGATCTACCCGTGGCTGGTCGATGGGTACTACGGTCTCCGATCCTCGCACCGGCGAAATTATTCAAGGCCGCGTGACGCTCGGTTCCTTGCGCAGTCGCCAGGACTACATGATCGCCGAAGCGCTGCTCGCGCCTTACAAAAAGGGCGAGCCCGTCTCACCTGAGATGCGCGAGATGGTGCTGGCCCGCCTGCGGCAACTCGCCGCGCATGAAGTCGGTCATACCTTAGGGCTGGCCCACAACTTCGCCGCCAGCTCGATCGCGCCGGGCACCTCGGTCATGGACTATCCCCATCCCTGGATCACACTCGACGCCAGCGGCAAGCCCGATCTCTCCCACGCCTACGCGACAGGGATCGGTTCTTGGGATAAAGTGTCGATTGAATACGGCTATTCGCAGTTCGCTGCCGGCACCGATGAGCGCGCGGCCCTCGACAACATCCTGAACAAGGCCCAGGCCAGCGGCCTCTATTTCATCACCGACCAGGATGCGCGACCCCTCGGCAGCGCCCATCCTCACGCCCACCTCTGGGACAACGGCCCGGACCCGGCAGCGGAACTCAATCGCATTCTCAAGGTTCGAGCCGCAGCCCTCACGCGTTTTGGCGAAGATGCCATCCAGATGCACACGCCCATGTCTGAACTCGAAGACACTCTGGTTCCTCTCTATCTGCTGCATCGCTACCAGACCGAGGCTGCAGCCAAAGAAATCGGAGGCCTCGACTATCGTTACGCCGTCCGCGGCGACGGAGAGCTGGTAACCAAAATCGTCGACCCGGCAAACCAGCAAAAGGCGCTCGACGCTGTGCTAAAAACCCTCGCACCCGAGACGCTCACCCTCCCCGAATCGCTGCTGCGAATCCTGCCTCCACGCGCTTTCGGCTATCCCAGAACCGTCGAATCGTTCGCGGGACACACTGGTCTAACATTCGATCCGGCCGGCGCGGCAGAGTCCGCCGCCGGTCTCACCCTCACGCTCCTGTTTGATCCTCAGCGCGCTTCGCGGCTGGTCGAGTATCACGCCCGCAATGCAGCGAATCCCAGTCTCAGTCAGGTCATTGAAGCTGTTTTCCAGGCCACGTGGAAAGCGCTGCCCGCCACCGGTCTGGGGGCTGAGACGCAGCGCGTCGCGGAAGCGTCAACAGTGGAACATCTACTAGCGCTGGCCGCGAACCCTGCTGCTTCCCCGGAAGCTCGTGCTCAGGCCCGCGCTGAGGCGTTGTCTCTTCGGTCGTGGATTTCGGCTAAAGTGACTAAAGCGCCGGAATCTCCCGAAGAAAAAGCAGTGCGGTCGGCAGCCATCGCACGCATCGAAGCCTTCGAGAAAGATCCCGAGAAGTTCGTGCCGGCAACCGATGTCGCCGCCCCGCCCGGGCAGCCGATCGGAGACGATGAGCAGGAATAGCCGAGCCCGAGTAAAATCTTGCCCATGAACTATCTTCTTAAGACCGAACCCACGGTGTATTCCTTCGCCGATCTGCAGCGCGACAACACAACGATCTGGGACGGAGTCACCAATCCCGTCGCAGTGAAGAACCTACGCGGAATGAAGCCGGGCGACCACTTGGTCATCTATCACACCGGGGATGAGAAGAGCGCAGTGGGCACCGCCACCGTCGTATCGGTCGATGACAGCGACCCCAGGAACCCTCAGGTAAAAATTAAAGTAGGCAAGCCGATCGCCAAGCCCGTGACGCTGGCCGAGGTGAAAGCGAATAAGCTCTTCGCCGATTCCCCGCTAGTGCGGCAAGGACGATTGAGCGTCGTTCCGTTGACCGACGCCCAGCACAAGTTTCTGATCGGCTAGAGGACATCTCGTCAATGGGTTCGGGAAGGGCACGGCTTTAGCCGTGCCGTCCGAGCGCCTTCGATTCGGGCTTTAGCCCCTGTGGTATTCGCTTCCAACCCGCGTCCCGAGATCTACGAGCTCGCGGCTACGCCGTGCCCAGCGCCACGCTTCAGTGGGCTTTAGCGTCCCGCCGGATCAGCGCGTGATCCACAAAGAAGCCGATTCCCACCGCCAGCGGAATCACGCCAAATGTGGCCGCGATCATCGCGTCAGGCTCGACTCGTCCGATGAGAACGAAGGTCGCGATGTAGCCAAGCGCCCCGGCCACCAGCAGAATCCCCGACCGCCGCGACCGCGCCGCTTCCGATAGTTCCGCCTGCATCGGTACTTCCATGCCCCGCGCAATCGCCGCCAACCGCTCTTCGCTACGCAATTTGCGTACCCGGAAAAACGTATACATCGCCGCCATCGGGATCCCAAAAATCATTACCACCGCCGCCAGTCCCACAATATTTCCATCCATAAACGACCTCCTGAGCTTCCATCGAGCGCCGGCGCACACCGCCGCGCATCGTCACCTCTAATTACGTGGTCCCAAGGGAAAAGTTCCCCCGCTCTCGAGTTCATCCGCTTACAAAACTTTGCAAATCTCTCACCGTTCACTTAGCAACCTCGGCTTAAACTACTGGTTCTTAGCGATTGGCGGACCAGCCCACGCAGCTAGGAAGGGTCACTAACGAGATGAGGCTTCGAAGAACGAGAACCAAATTGCACCCGAGGTTCTTGCCGCGCCAGATTTGCGTCACCGTCTTCCTCTCCGGCCTGCTGTTCGCGCCGTATTCGCGGGCACAGGATGTGCAAGAGAAGGTCGAGGTCGACACCCTTTCCCGTAATTACGTAGTGCACCTACCCAGAGGCTACGACTCGAAGCAGCGCTATCCAGTCGTGGTTCTCCTGCCCGGCCAAAACCAGGAACCCGACGACATGCAGCGGCTCACGCACTTTGACCAGCTCGTCGCCGATAAGAACGGCATCATTACGGTTTATCCCAACGCCACGCGCGGCCGGTGGAATATTGGAGTGCACCCGGAGCAGCCGGCAATGGCGCCCCGCCGTGGCTACGGGCGTCACGGAGGGATGGGCGGCGGAGGCTACCCCGGCGGCGGTGGCTATCCGGGTGGTGGCGGCGGTTACCCGGGCGGCGGAGGCGGGGGCTACCCCGGTGGTGGGCAGACCGGAGGACAGAATCCCGATGAGACCAGGAACCGAGCCTGAGCCCGCAGACGATATCGCTTTTCTCAACCAGATGCTAGACCAGCTCGCCCTCAAATACTCAGTAGACACTCACCGGATTTATGCGACCGGTCTGGGCGACGGCGGATTCATGGCGCTGCGCGTGGGCTGCGAAATGGCCGATCGCGTCGCCGCAATCGCTCCGGTAGGCGCGGCCATGCCGAAAACGATGATTTGTCTGCCGGCACGACCCGTGCCCGCGCTGTTCATCAATGGCACCGATGACCCCATCGTTCCCTACGGCGGCGGTACCTATAAGCCGGGCCAGTTCCACGCACTCTCGGCCGAAGACAGCGCCAAGACCTGGGCCAAGTTCGACCGCTGCGACGAAAAGCCGGCGCAAGAGAAGATCCCGCCATTGCAAAAAGGAGAGAAGGAAAGCAAAACCTTTACTTTCAGTGGCTGCCAGGGCAATGCTCAAGTGGTGCTCTATGCCGTCAAGGATGCCGGCAATACCTGGCCCGGCGGCGAGCAGTACATGAGCGAAAAAGAGGTCGGCAAAACCAGCAACGCCCTGAATGCCAACGAAACCATCTGGAGCTTCCTGTCCACAAAGAAAATCGCGGACGAAAGCGGCACCACAAAATAGCGTCCCTTCAAACCAGATTCGGATGCGAATCCGGATAAAACTTGGCGATCATCCGTCCGGTCATCAATCCGCCTTCATATTCCGGAATGATTACCTCGTCCGCCCCCGAATTCCGCATAGCCTGCGCATAGCGCGACTGTCCGGCCCGGGTAATAATGCGCGCCTTCGGGTTCAGCGCCTTCGCCGTCACCGTGATGTAAAGATTGTCCGCGTCATTGTCGATCACAATGCACACGCCGCGCGCGTGCTCGATCCCCGCGGACTGCAGCACGTCATGCCGTTTGGCATCGCCTTGAATGGTAAGCACTTTGTCCTTCAGCAGTTCGCGGCACAGCCCTTCATTGGTCTCGATCAGCACAAAAGGAATCTTCAGGCGGTTAAGCTGGTCGACCACCGTCCGGCCCACCTGCCCGTAGCCACAGATGATGAAGTGATCGCGCAGTTTCTCGATGCTCACGTCGTTGACCATGGTTCTCCAGGCCTCCATTCCCTGACGGTTGAAGATCGTAACCGCGACCCGCTCCGCCACCCAGATTTGAAACCCAAACACGCCCGCATACACAAAGATCGAGAACAGCTTGGTCGAATTGTGCACCCGCCTGGCATCGATGGCGTGCGGCTGGATCATCCAGAACAGCGCATCCTGCCAGCTCAGCCCCTCCAAATGCCGGTACACCAGCACGCACATCAGGCTGAAGCCGGCAAACACCACCAGCGGCAGCCACAAGCGGCGCAGGAACAGCAGCACGATTCGGACCATGGGGCAGAGATACTACAGCAAGTCTACCCGCAGAGCAATGGGATGCGGATCGCCAAAGTCGATAGCCGGAATCGTTTTCTTGAGTTCCTTCGGAGATCGAAAGAGGTGTCAACCGTCGATCCCGTCGACTCAACGAATCAGCTGCCGCAGCTCGCGCCGCAGAATCTTCCCCGAGGCCGTCTTGGGAACGGCTTCCACAAAATGCACTTCCCGAGGCTGTTTGTAATTAGTCAGCCGGTCGGCGACAAATGCGCACAACTCATCTTCCATCTTCTTGCAGTCCGTAAACCCATCTCGCAAGGCAACGAACGCCACCGGAATCTCGCCCGCCGCTGCATTGGGCCGTCCCACCACTCCACATTCCCGCACCGCCGGATGCTCCAGCAGCACCGCTTCCACCTCCGCCGGAGCCACAGGGAAACCTTTGTACTTGATCATCTCCTTGCGCCGGTCGACCACGCGGTAAAAACCCTCAGCATCGCGGGTGACCACGTCCCCCGACCAATACCATCCATCGCGCAACACGGCAGCAGTCGCCTCCGGCTCTTTCCAGTAGCCGAGCATGAATTGCGGTCCACGCATCACCAGCTCCCCAGGCTCGCCCGTAGGAACTTCCTCGGAACTCTCGGCTGAAGCTGCCGGATTCTCCGTCCCAATCACCCGGCACTCCGTCAGCGCCAGCGGATGCCCGATCGAATCCGGCCGGTAAAGTTCGGGCTCCAGAAAACCAGAATGCGTCACCGGCGAAGCCTCTGTCATACCGTATCCCTGACACACCAGAATGCCCGTGAGCGCGGTGAATCTCCGCGGAAGTTCCGGAGCCAGCGGCGCCGCTCCCGACTTCACCCAGGTCAGTTTGTGATTCTTCGGAAACTGTCCCGCCTCCGCGGCCAGGCACAAAGCATTCATCGCCGGAGGAACCAGCGGCATCATCGTGATCGCTTCGTCCGTAAGCAACTGAGTGACTTGAGGCACCCCGAAGCGCGGCATCAGCACCAGCGTCGCCCCCAGAATGAGCGAAGGGTTGAGCATCACATTCAACCCGTAAATGTGATAAAGCGGGAGGAAACAAAGAATATTGTCGTTAGAGTTCAGCGGACTCCCATGCGGCCCCAGAAACTGATAAACGTTCGAGACCAGGTTGTAGTGCGAAAGCATCACACCCTTCGGCAGCCCCGTCGTGCCACTGGAATAAGGCAGCGCGCCCAGAGTTTCTTCTGACCCTTGATCAGGCTCAGGGACCGTGGCACTAACCGGGTTTAACAGATCAGAGAACGGCTCGGCTCCGCCTCCCTGCTCTCGCGTGTAAAACACCCGCCGCAAATTCGCCAGTCCCGCAAGGTTAACGCCAGCAATATTCGGCCCATCCGTAATCAAGAAAGCAGCGCCCGAATTCCCCATCTGATGCCGCACTTCCCTTTCGCGATAAGAAGGATTCAGCAGCGTAGGAATCCCCCCAGCCAAAGTCGCCGCATGGTAAATCGTGCAGAATTCCCACGAATTACACAGGAAGATTGCAACCACTTCCCCCGGCTTCAATCCGGCCGCAACCAGCCCGCGCGCCAGCGCTTCCACCGTCTCTCCATACTCCGCAAAGCTGAGCCGCCGCCCGCAGGAAGTATCGACCAGCGCGGTCTTCTCCGAATGCTTGCGGCACGAAGCCAGCACGGCATCGTGCATAAACACATTGTGGGGATCAGCGTAAAGCAGGGTACGCAGCATGGCGGGGATGATTGTAGCGGATCACTGCGGCCGGGCAGTGGGCTGAACTCGAAATCGATCCGGCCTGTTGGTCCCAAGCTCCTCTCGGACCTCTTGTAGATTGCCGCTGGGTTTGGCAAAGAAATCGATATACTCGTCGTGGCTGAAGAACGCATTCACGTAGTCAGCCTGAGTCAAGATGTATCCTCCCCAGCCGTTCAGCATGGCAATTTGCAGGAAAGACGCAAGATCTTCTGATTCGTGCCCCAGAAAGAGGTGACCTGGCGCTTCGTGAAGCAGCCGCAGGTCCCCATAGCTCTGACGCAACCTGTAATACAAATGCCAGTTCTCGCTGCTCGCCCAAATACTCCACTCAGTGATCCAAACTAGTGTGGGCATCCGGTACGTTAACGAGCTCGCGATCCAGTGGGATATGACAAAAACACGATGGGGTTCTGTCGGATAGCCGATACGCTCCACTTGGGTCTCGGGGACTAGATCAGGCTTAGGCCGGTCTCGGTCGCGAAGCCAGCCCTCGCATTCATCCTTTGTATAAAAACGCAAATCTATCCCCACCGTCTAAGTTCTGATCACTTCGTCAGCTGGCCAGCTTCCTCAAAAATTCACGCTCGTCCATGCGGTACTTGAAGGCCTTGCGTCCATCGATGAACACGACCGGAACTTCGTCATTGAACAGCCGGCGCAGTTCGTTGTCGCTATCCACATCTACTTCCTGCCAGGTGAAGCCGCCGCGGCGGGAGAGTTTCGTGAGACTCTCCTTCACCAGCTCGCAAAGATGACAACCCTTCCGCGAGTAAATCACGACTTGGCGTGATTCTGGCACGGCTGGATTGTAGCCTTCTCAAGGGCCCGATTCCACTGGGAAATTGTCTAGAAATGAAAAGAGGTAGAATTCCGCCATGCACACCGACCGCAACAAAAACGATCCCGGCAAGCCTCTGCGCGGCAAGACCTGCCTCGTCACCGGCGCCGCCATCCGCCTCGGACGCGCCTCTGCCCTCGCTCTCGCCCACGCCGGCGCCGATGTAGCCATCACGTTTCGCACTTCCGCCAGAGATGCCCAGCGGACCGTCATCGACCTGACGAGCCTCGGCGTCCGCGCCTTTGCCCTGCACTGCGACATCACCGATGAAGCCAGCGTCAAATCCATGATGAAAGAGGCTGGACGCGAACTGGGCCGGATCGACATCCTGGTCAACAACGCGGCCAACTACGCCACCGCCGATTTCGAACGCCTCACCGTCCGCCAATGGGATGCCATGTTCGCCTCCAACACTCGCGGACCATTCCTGGTCTCGCGCGAAGCCCTGAAATGGATGCGCCGAAAACGAACTGGGTCAAAACGAACTCGATCGCACCGATCGGAACCAGTCGAGGCCAAAATCATCAACATGGGATCGCTCGGCGGCCTGCGCCCCTGGCCCACGCACGCCCATTACTGCTCTTCCAAGGCAGCCCTGCACATGCTCACCAAGGTGATGGCAAAAGCTCTAGCTCCAGAAATCGCCGTAAACGCGGTCGCGCCCGGCATGATCGATCTAGGCGAGAAATCGGCGGCCGCTTTCATGCGCCGCATGGCCAAGCAAACTCCGATGCTGCGCAACGGAAGGGGAGATGAGATCGCCGCGGCAGTCCTGTTCTTCGCCACCGCCCCACAATTCATCACCGGACAGATTCTTGCCGTAGATGGCGGCCTAGGTCTCTAGGTCTTTAAGGATACGAACCCCAGAGAATCCGTCCCGACGGGCTTGTGAGGGGCACGATTCGGGAGGGGCAGGGCTCGGGAAGGGCACGACTTCAGTCGTGCCGTTAAGTCTCCGAAACCATGAAGCGCTTTAGCGCCTGAGGGTGCGCTCCGCGATCGCGCAACATCTTCTGCAGCGACCTCAACCCTCCGCCGAAGTCGGATCAATCATCCGTTTCACTTCCGAAATACGATTCGCCGGGAAACCGCCCTGCTTGGCATGCTCCCGCACCATCGCCTCATTGGGAGCGATATACACGCAGTAAATCTTGTCCGCGGTTACGTAGCTCTCGAGCCACTGAATCTGTGGTCCCAGGTTCTTCAGCACGCTGCACGATTTCTGCGAAATCGCCAGAAACTGATCTGGCGGTAAACTACCCACGCCTGGGATCTCCCGCTCAATAACGTATTTGGGCATATTTTCTTCCTTCGGTTTGAATGTTCCTGGCTTGTGCCCAGAAATATTACGCCGCACCGGAAGAAATAGCCACTTGCTCCAAAAGGCAGTAGCGGTGCAGTTTGACAATTACACGAAGACTGTCATCCTGAGCGGAGCCGCTTTTCAGGCGTAGCGAAGGATCTCCCGCTTAACCGGCCCAACGCGTAAGCCAAACTGCGCCACTTGGCCCGGAAGGTGCCACCACTTCTGTACCGTCCCGGCTCAAGGTATATTGGGGCGAATGAAGAAATCCAAGAGCGCACCTTCTTCCAGAACTACTTCCGTCTCCGCCCCGCGCATCGCGATCGCCATCATGGCCGCAGGCAAAGGCACGCGGCTCAAGTCGCAGCTTGCCAAAGTTCTGCATGAAGTTGGCGGCAAGCCTCTGCTGACCAGGGTTATCGCCGCAGCCACGCAAGTCGTGCCCCCCGCAGACGTCTTCGTCATCATCGGCCACGAAGCCGAGCGCGTCCGCTCCGTCGTCGCCCATACCGGCGTCAATTTCGTCCTGCAGACCGACCAGCGCGGCACCGGACACGCTCTCATGGTCGCGCAGCCCGCACTCTCCGCCTACGACCACGTCATCGTTCTCTCCGGCGACGCCCCGCAGATTACGCCCCGGACTATCGCCCGCCTGCTCAATTTCCATCTCGACCAGCAGGCCGCCCTCACTCTGCTCAGCGCCGACCTTGACCACCCCACCGGCTACGGCCGCGTCATTCGCAAAAATAGTCGCACAGCCGAAGTCGAAGCCATCGTCGAAGAAAAATCCGCGAGCCCCGCCCAGAAGGCAATTCACGAAATCAACGCCGGCTTCTACGTCTTCGCTCTGCCCCAGTTGCTCTCCAACATCGAGAAACTTTCCACCGCCAACCCCCACGGAGAGTACTACCTCACCGACATGGCCAGTGTCCTGCGCCGCTCCAAACAGCGTGTCGTAGTCTGGAAAACCGAAAACCCCAACGAAGTTCTCGGCGCCAACACTCTGGCCGAACTCGCAGCCATCGACCAACAGATCCGCATGCAAAAGTGCCAGCAGCTAATGTCCGAAGGCGTCACCATCTTCTACCCCGCCACGTGCGTAATCGATGACGAGGTCGAAGTCGCCGCCGACACCGTAATCGAACCGTCCGTGCAAATTCTCGGCCGCTCGCGCATCGGCGCCGCCTGCCACATCAGCTCGTTCTCAGTGATTCGTAACTCCGAGGTCGGCCCCGGCGTTCTCATTCGCCCCGGCTGCATTCTCGACGAAGCCCACATCGGCCCCAGCGCAGTCCTCGGCCCGTATTCCCATCTCCGGCCCGGCAGCGAAATCGGAGAAGGCGTGCACGTCGGCAACTTCGTCGAAACCAAGAAGATCAAGCTGGGAAAGGGATCGAAGGCGAACCATCTGACGTATCTCGGCGACGCCGAAATCGGCGTCGGCGTCAACATCGGCGCCGGAACCATCACCTGCAACTACGACGGAGCCCAGAAGCACACCACCATAATCGGCGACGGAGCCTTCATCGGCAGCGACAGTACACTGGTCGCACCCGTCCGCGTAGGCAAGGGCGCCTATGTGGGCGCAGCATCGTGCATCACCAAGAATGTCCCAGAAGACGCGCTAGCCATCGGCCGCGCCCAACAGGTTGTAAAAGAAGGCTGGGCCCGCGAGAAGCGCGCCGCAAGAAAACCCAGGTAGTTTACGAGACGAGAAAATTTCTGGAGCGTGCTGAATAAGAAGGTTTGGATAAAGGCGCCCCGGATAAAAGCCCGTTGGCGAAAACCACGCTGGATAAGGCTCGGGAAGGGCACGAGTTCACTCGTGCCGCTCAGGTCCCCTGGAAACGCGGGCTTTAGCCCCTGAGGGACATGCGCCTAGTGCGAAATCGCGGCAAACAACGGCGAATGCATCAGCGACTGAAACTGCGCATCGCTGTCCTTGAAGTGCACCATAAATTTCGTCCCATCGGAATCCGCCGTAGCCAGGTCCATGGCAGCCTTTTCAACCGGAGAGGCGCTGCTCTTTTTGTACATGATAACAGCCTTCATCATCATGGCTAGAGTCCCCGCGGTGATCGAGTCCGAGGTGACAACCGTCAGATCGAAGTTCACTCCGCTGGTAAAATCCATCGTGTAATACGAACCCAGCACCCGCTTCTTCACCGTCTCATAATCTGCGATCTTGGCCGCATCCCCCAGCGCCGATCGCATCATATTCTGCGAGCCCTGCTGGTCCAGGATGCTCCAGAAAGCGGCCGCATCCACATCCGACATCATTTCCGCCATGGTGGCGTTCGTGTCGATGTTCAAAATTTCTCCATCGCGCGTATCCAGGCCCAGCTTCACCGCCGAAGGCTCCCCGAACAGCAGCGTGCTGTCATCGAGAAATGTCATCACGAACCCACCATCCATGGGGTAAAGAATCGAGGTGTGGTACTTCGTGCCCTTGATCTTCAGCACGGTCAACTTCTTGACCACAGCCTTCTGGTTGAAGGGCCCACTGGCGATAAAGATGATCCTCACCCCCTGCTTGGGAGTGCGGAACGAGGGCAGGGTGAGCGTATCGATATCTTTATCAGGATTAATGCCCACACCCTTAAGCGCGGCCTCGGCCTGCTTCACGCTTTCCTGCGAATCCATGATTTGCGATTTCAGCGCAGTCGCCGTCGGCGAGTCTCGCAGCGCGCGGTAATCTACTGAGATCAACTGCTGCAGATCAGCTGGCACCACCGCCCGCGCCGACGAATTCAACGGCATCGCATTCGCCACACCGGCAAGAGCCACCATCGCGACAGCGCTTAGACAAGCCTTCAAGGTTTTCATAGCCTCGGTCCTCATAAATATTTCTTAACCTGAATGAACGGAATTCCGCCTGCACCTTGCGGATTAGATGCTGCCTCCGCCGTTCCCGTTACCACAGTCATTTTATTCTAAGCCAACCGGCCACTGATCTGTCCAACCAAAGGTATTAGCACAGTGAGCAATTTTGCTCAGTTTCCCTCCCCGGCACGGCAATTAAACTATTCATCGGGACAACCTAGCGCTAACACGATTGATGACCCGCTACCGCCGCGCAGCTCGTTTCCAGGCACCAAGAAATCAGGGACATATTGAAAATCCTCCTGTACAACCCCGACAACGGGGTCACACGCAATTTCATGCCCCACCTCTGGATGTTCCTGCTACAGTCGCTGACTCCGCCCGGCCACGAAGTTGTACTCATCGATGGCAACGCTCAACCCATGGACGAAGCCGGAATCGCCGGCTACGTCATCGAACAAAAAATTGATCTGGTCGGCATCGGTGCCATGACCCGGATGATCGCCAAGGCCTACCGCATGGCCGACGCCGTGCGAGCGGTCGGCGTGCCTGTGGTCATGGGCGGCCCTCACGTCACGGAAATGGCCGACGAAGCTCTGGGCCGCGATGGCGGACCCCGCCATGCCGACGCCGTTGCTCTCGGCGAAGCCGACGACACCTGGCCGCGCATCGTCGAAGACGCGGCCCGCGGCGAACTCAAAGAGATTTACGCGCCCCTGGATGCCGCAGGCAAAGAGCTGAAGCCATCGCTTAAGCCCTATCCCGTAATTCCCTGGGACACCATCGATCTCCACCAGTTCAACCTCGTCCCCCATTCGGCGAAGCATTGGCTGCAGAAGATTGGCGAGGGCTGGGGAACATTTCGCATCGTTCCCGTCGAATCCGGGCGCGGCTGTCCCTACGGCTGCGAGTTCTGCACCGTGACCGGATTCTTCGGCGACTCCATCCGCTTCCGCACCAACGAAAGCGTCGTTAACGAGCTTCTGCTGCTCAAGGCCCGAGCCAGAAAAGAACGCGGGCAGATCGCCGTGTTTTTCATCGACGACAATTTCGCCATCAACCTCAAACGCACCAAGTCCCTGCTGCGCGATATCATCGCCGCCGGCGCCCAACTCAATTGGG
Source organism: uncultured Acidobacteriaceae bacterium (assembly GCA_963800575.1). Taxonomy (GTDB): domain Bacteria; phylum Acidobacteriota; class Terriglobia; order Terriglobales; family Acidobacteriaceae; genus Sulfotelmatobacter. The sequence continues at coordinate 358,010 of CAWDBN010000011.1, read as the reverse complement.
TGGCTCAGATCAGCGCCAACCTCCTGCGCGATCAGGAACTCGTCGATCTGATCTCCGCCTCCGGCGGCAAGTGGGTCTTCATCGGCATGGAGTCGATTGACCCCGCCAACCTGAAGGACGTCAACAAAGGCTTCAACAAGCCGGAAGAATATGCCGCCGTGCTCGAGCGCCTGGCGCAGCGCAACGTCTACGCCATCACTTCGTTCATCTTCGGCATGGATAACGATACCGTGGGCGCAGCCGAGCGCACTCTCGAGCAAGTCCGAACCTGGCCGCCGGGTCTGCCCATCTTCGGTTTGCTCACGCCCTTGCCCGGTACTCCCCTGTACAAACGTCTCGACGTCGCCGGCCGCTTAACCAGACCAAAGCACTGGCAGGAGTTCATTCCCTTCACCATGGCCCACACGCCGCTGAAGATGAGCATCCCCGAAGCCCACGCCGAAGTGAACTACGGATGGTCCCAGGCCTACGGTCCCCAGGCTATCGCCGAAGCCGTGGACTCGCTCGACGATCAGCCCCTCGGCTATCGCGTCAACATCTTGATCGCACGGCTCTGCTTCCGCGGAATCTACTTTCCCATGCTTGGCCGCTTTGCCTGGTGGAAGGTAATTTCAGAAAACCACGCCACCATCTTCAAACTTGTCAGGCAAGGCTTCGAAGCCTGGTGGGATTCAAGAACGAGATCTGAACCCGCCCCGGCCACCAGCGCAGGAGACTAGGCAATATCAACTGAGGCTCTCCATCTTAGGGGAGCCGCCCACGTCCAGGCTCGGGAAGGGTACGACTTATAGGTTTGAGCCTGCCCTGAGCGAGCGTAGCGAGCCGAAGGGTGCCACAAGGCTGTCCTACGTTGCGCGTCTTTACCCGCTGAGGTCGTCACCTTCAGTCGTCATCTGGATCGGTGGCCGGGCTCGCGTCCGCCAGACAACTTGCGGTATTGGACGGCGGCGTGATGGTCTGGAAACTAACCGGGGTCTGGCTGAAATTGAAAATGTCGGAGAGATCGTCGGCCGGAGCGTCCGCGTAGCCCAGCGACGGCAGATTAAAGTTCGTCTCAATAAACTTCAAAATGCTTCCAAAGTCATGCGTGGCGTGCGAGATGTAAGCCGCCCTGGCGTAAGGCGACATCACAACCATTGGCACGCGGAATCCATACACGTAGCCGGATCCCCAACTGCTTCCGCTGGCGACGACCGCCGGTGGCACGTGGTCGTACCAACCTCCCCAGTCATCCCAGGTAAGGATAATCACGGTGTTCGACCAATATTGACTGTTGCCGATCGCGTTGACAATCGAAGTTACCCACGACGGCCCGCACCCGTTGTTGCTCAGGGCGTGGTCGGAATCCTGGCCAGTGGGAATCACCCAGCTCACTTGCTGGAGTTGATTGCTCTGAATGTCGGTGAGGATCTGGGCATTGCTCTGCGTTTGTCCGATGACAACTTTGGGCGATGCACCGGTCCAATCCGGTCCCCCACAGTCTCCCCCTGTCGGGGCATTCGGTTGGCACATGTGCTCAATCGCATCGGGAGCGGTCCAGATGGAGCCCGCCGACGGAGCGTAATAACGCCAACTGATATTAGCGGCGTCGAGCGAATCCGTTAGCGTGGGATGCTCAAAGCAGGGATAAATCGCCGGGTTGCTGGTCTCACTGCCTGCGGCATCGATCACTTTAACCGTCTGGTCGGCGGGAGCGATGCAGCCCGCGGCTTCTTTCTGCTTTGCGGGGTTCTCGGAAACAAACAAAGTGCTCGTCGCCGTAGGCGCAGAAGTCCCCGAAATGATGAACTGGTGCGCCGGGAAGCTTGGCCCCTCGTTGGTCTGGAACATGTGATCTGCGAACGTGTAGGTCTGGGCCATGGTCAGGTATGGCGCAACGTCATTCGGATAGACGTACATAAATTGCGGATCGGGAGGCGGTGGGCAATTGGCGGTCGGCGGCGTAGTCGGCTTGCATGTAGCTGGGATCAGGTCAGCGCCATCCATCGCACATGTTCCAGTGGCTGGGTTCAGGTCGCACATGTCCACGAAAGCGCTGTGGGCGTGGCTCAGATCGTAGTTGTCCGGCTTGCCGTTCGTAGGGGCCGTGCCCAGGTCCATCGGGCTGAGCGTGATGGTCGCACCTGTCGAATCCACTCCGCTGCTGGCGATGTCGAACTGGGATGCGGTCGGGTTCGTGCTGCAGGCGCCGCTCGACCCGTAAGGCGGAATGCACAATCCTTGAAACAAATTATCAGGCGTGCGGTTCTCCTGGAAAATGATCACCACATGCTGAATTTTCGAGGCAGGCGGCGGGACCGTAATTGTGGTCGTACTGCTTCCGCTACAGCCGTTCATACTCAAGAGAAAGCCAGCCACACAAAAGAGCAATATCGAAGTCGATAAAAGTGCCAAGCGCCTCATAGCAGGGTGCCCCCAAGGCTACAGTACCGTGTTCCGGTCCTTGCGCCAATAACCCCGCGCCGAAACTTTCCACTCGGTCAAATCAGAGTTATTTCGAGCGTTGCCAGGCAGAAGATGTACCTATCGGGGAGCCCCGACTGCTGTCCTATCCCACTCAATCCCACACACCGTTCCGCGCTCTTCCACCTCAGTCGTCATCGGGATCCGTCGGCGGCCGTCTATCGTTCATGAAGTAATCCGCCGTCAGCGGCGCAGGAATCGTCTGGAACGTGATTGGCGTCTGGTCGAAGTTGAAACAGTCGGAGAGATCGTCGGCGGGCGTGTCCGCGTAGCCCAGCGACGGTAGATTCCAATTGGTCTCGATAAACTTCAGGATGCTTCCAAAGTCATGCGTGACGTGGGAGATGTAAGCCGGCTTGGCGTAGGGCGAAATCACGATCATCGGCACCCGGAATCCGTACACGTACCCGCAACCCCATTGCGCACAGTTCGGCCCGCCAAGCACTTGCGGCGCGACATGGTCGTACCAGCCGCCCCAATCGTCCCAGGCAAGAAAGATCACGGTATTTGACCAGTAGGAACTGTTTCCGATCGCATTAACGATGGAGGCTACATAGGAGGGCCCGGACCCATCGTTCTCCAACGCATGGTCTGATTCCAGGCCGTTGGGAATGACCCAGCTCACGGTCGGGAGATTTCCACTGCTGATATCCGTCAAAACCGGCACTGGGTTCTCCGAGCTAGCCAGCACCACGTTGTTGGTCCAATCGGATCCCGTGCACGCGGTGGCGTGGGGCGGGGTCGCGTTCGGCCCGCACATGTGCTCGATCGCATTGGGAGCCGTCCAAATCGATCCCGCCAGGGGCGCATAGTAACGCCAGCTGATGTTGGCCGAGTTCAGCAGGTCGGTCAGAGTTGGATGTTCGAAGCACGGGTAGATGGGGGTTAAGACTCCGGCAGGATTGATCTGATCGACATATTCAATCGGGGGAGCCGTGCACCCGGTGCGATTGCTGGGGTTTCTCCCTCCAACGGGAGTGTTCGCCGCAAACGAAGTGCTACCCACCGATGGCGCCGACGTCCCCGAAATAATAAATTGATGCGCCGGGAAACTCGGCCCCTGGTTGGTCTGGAACATGTGATCGGCGAACGTATAGGTCTGGGCCATGGTCAAGTAGGGCGCAACGTCATTGGGATAGACGTACATATATTGAAAGTGCGGAGGCGGGGGGCAGCCCGGCGTTCCCTTCGTGCATTGGTACGGGATCTGGTTCGCGCCATTCATTTGGCATACCCCGGACGCATTCAGGTTGCACATATCCACGAAATCGGCGTGGAGGTGCGCCAGATCGTAGACGTCCGGGTTCCCGTTCGTGCCGACCGTGCCCAAATCGATAGGCATGAGCGGGATGATCGTGCCCGTCAAATCCACCCCGCTGCTGGCGATGTCGTACTGCGAGGCGGTCGGGCTTGTGCTGCAGGCACTGGCGGAGCCGTAAGGCGGAATGCACAATCCCTGAAACAGATTATCGGGGGTGCGGTTCTCCTGGAAAATGATCACCACATGCTGAATTTTCATGCCAGGCGGTGGAGGGGTATGGTTACCGTTGCTGTCGCTGTTGCTGGCTCCGCCGCAGCCGTTCAGGCTCAGAAGAAATCCTGCGGCAGCAAATAGCACAATTGAGAGTGACACTAATGCCAGACGCTTCATGGGGGAGACTTCCTCTTGCGGAAAAACAACTCAATCCTACGGATCTCCGCTACAAACCCCGCTGCCGGCCTTTCCACTCGCCGACCCAGAATTTATTTTTGGAGTTTGAACACGCTTCCCGGACCCCGGAGACTTGCACTTCCATCCCTTTAGTTGCGTTCTGAGCGCGAAGCGTTGCCAGCTACGTCTCTGCCCATAACATCAGCTCCCGAGGATAACTGCTCTCTTCCTAACTTCCGCTGCAAACGCCGGATCCTTAATCGAGGCCAGATTGATCTCTACATTCGCCAGCGCCCCGGTAATCGCCGCTCGGGCCAAAACCTGCGCGGTAGTCAAGTCTGACTTCATATTCGGATTGCTGATGGCAACCAGGTTCTGAGTGATCTCCGCCACTTCATGCGCCTTCTCCGCCACACTGAGCGGAACCCCGATGGCCAGCTTCAGTCCCGCTTCGATCAGCGCATCGCCGTTGCCCGGGTCAGTCTTCGCCTGCTTGTATGCCTTCATCACCGCAGCATAAGCCCCGGCGTCCGCGTCGATGGCACCCTTTAACTCCTCCCGCAAGGGTCCCAGCCGCCCGATCGCCGCGCTCAGTTGCGATTCATATTGCAGGTAAGCCTTCTTGCCTCGCGACATCGAAGCCACCATAGTCGCGAGCCCCGCCGCCATCGCCGCTGCAGCCGCAGCCGCGCTGCCGCCGCCCGGCGTAGCCGTAGGCGCGGCCAGTTGCTCGACGAAAGGTTCCACTCCCGCGCGCAACCCGCCCACCGCCGTCTTCCCACTCATCACCGCTGCCAAACGGTTCTCCAGGATTGAAGACGAATCAAAATTCTCCACCTGCAGAAACCACTCCGCCGCCGCTTCCAGCGCCTTCTTCGGAATCAGTCCCACAATCTCGCTCGACACCGGAGTCACGCCATACCGCGCCGCTTCCCGCTTCACCATTTCAAAGACGCGATGCACCGGCGTCTGCTCAAAATCCGTCAGATTCATCGAAACCTGCGCCATCCCCCGCACCAGAAATCCCGCGCCTTTCACGAACCGCATCCCGCCGCTCGAAAACCGCACCGCCTTCGCCACTTTCTTAGCGATCTCAACATCCGGCGTGTTGAGAAACACGTTGTAAGCAATCAGAAACTTCCGCGCCCCCACCACCGTCGCGCCCGCCGTCGGATGCACCCGCGCCTCACCGAAGTCCGGCTTCCGCGCCGCATTCGTAGCAATCTCCGCCCGTATCCCCTCAAACTGCCCGCGCCGGATGTTCTCCAGATTCTGCCGCTCCGGCGTCGTCGCCGCCGCCTCATACAAATAAACCGGAATCTGATACCGCTTCCAGATCTCCTCGCCCACATGCCGCGCCATAGTCACACAATCTTCAATGGTCACGCCATCAATCGGAATAAACGGCACCACATCCGCCGCCCCCATCCGCGGATGCGCCCCCTTATGCACATTCAGATCAATCAATTCCGCAGCCTTCCCCGCTCCCCGGATCGCCGCCTCCTGAATCGCCTCCCGCCCGCCCACCAGCGTAATCACGCACCGGTTATGGTCCGCATCCATCTCGCGATCCAGCAGGTAGACTCCATCCACCTTCATGGCGTCAACAATAGCGTCGACTTTGGATTTGTCACGGCCTTCGGAAAAATTAGGAACGCATTCAACCAGCGTAGACATAGGTCAGAAGAATATCCGGCTTACAACCAAGTTGTCATCCTGAGCGGAGCGCCTAAACTAAACTGTCATCCTGAGCGGAGACAGTCGCTCCGCGAAAGCGGAGCGACTGTCGGAGTCGAAGAGCCTGCCCCGAGCGAAGCCGAGGGGACCCCTAGCAGCTCCCGTTCAGCATCGGCCTAGCAGGATTTTCCACCACAGCCGCGCCGAAGTTTCGTACACGTTACCGCCCCCGCCAAAACCTCCCCACCCCCACCCGCACCTGCACCGTATTCAATCCCGGATTCGGATTCGCCAGCCCCGCATTCGAAATATGCAGATACCGCAACTCCAAACTCCAGTTGTATTTCGGCCCCAGCACGTGCGTCCCCAGCGCCGCCGCCGAGGTAAAGTTCACCGTGTTCGTATAAGTCGGCACATTGTGATCGCTGAACAATGTCCCACCGCTGAGTTCCAGGTAAGGCGAGAGCCGCCCGCGCCGCTCAAAATTCCACTTCAGCCCAAGCGGATTGAATCCCACTCCATAAGCCGTATTCGCCGGCTGAAAAATCAGATACGCCGGCTCGGCATCCACCGCATACTCAAATCGTCCCCGCAAAAATCCCGGCAGATGCGGCCCCGTAATCACCCAGCCATACCGCAGCCCAACATCAAAAATTCCCGTGTTCGAAGTCCCGCCCGGCACCGAATGCCCACCCCCAGCCCAGACCTGCACCTCATGCCCGCCCTCTTCCGGCCCAGGTTCTGTCTGCCCGAACCCCATCCCTGCGGCGCCGATCACCAGCGAGAAAATCAAGAGAGAAAAAATAAGAGACCTGTTCATTCGCCCCATGCCCTTGGAGGTTGCCCCACTCCCGCAAATTTTGCAAGCTCACGGCCTTGGCACTTGATCTGGCCCGATGCCGTTCGCAACAACCACCGCTGTGATCCCCATCACATCCAAGCCACATCCCAGGCGCTACAATCAGCTCGAATTCAACCGCAGTCCGCATCGGAGGCTCCGATGTCTAAACAAATTCGCAGATTCGCATTCCGTGCTTCGATCACCCTCCTCTCCTCGGCTGCACTCTCGGCGCAGCAACCGCAGACCCCGCAGCAAGCAACGCCGCCATCTTATTCCGCCATCCCGGTCGAGGCCGCCAGGCAGACGAATCCCATCAAATCGTCGCCCGAATCTCTAGCCCGCGCCAAGAAGTGGTGGGACATGGACTGCACCATGTGCCACGGCAAGGAAGGCAACGGCAAAGGTGACCTCGCCAAGGATATGAAGGTAAAAGTCGCCGACTTCACCGATCCCAACACTCTCAAAGACCGCAGCGACGGCGAGATCTTCTACATCATCAAAAACGGTCATCAGGACATGCCCCCCGAAGGCGAGCGCGTCAAGCCCGAAGAAAACTGGGACCTGGTCAACTACGTCCGCTCCCTGGCCAAGCCGAAACCCGAGCCGAAGTGGTAGCCAGACCCACTCCAGTTGTCATTCCGAACCGGGCGATTATAGCGTCGCGTTCTGTGCCGCCTTACTCGGGTAACCCGACGCGGCGCACGAATTGTCCGAATCGCAAATCTCCGCGCAAGGGTTCGAACCTTCGTCCCGCTTTGAGATAGGTCAGTTGAGGGTCCCTCTCCTGATACGCCTTTTCCAACCAGACAAAAGCTTCGTTCGATTCTCCCAACGCACCGTATAACGTCGCCAGTGAAGCGGCCGGAACGATGCCTTGCTGATGCAGCTTATCAAGGTTCGCCAGTATTTTTCTTGCCTCATCCGGGCGTCCCGACGCGGCGTAGGCAAAGCCCAAATCCAACTGAATGTCTGTGTCCGCAGTTCCGGCGAGTTCTAGCGCGTTTTGAAACTCTCGAATGGCATCGTCCTGTTTGCCGCCGTGCAGGTAGACCCAGCCCAGAGTCTGGTGAGCCGGGGCAAAGTGCTCATCCAGTTCCAAGGTTTTTTTCACCTGTTGGAGCGCTTCGTCGTAGCGCCCCGCCGCCAGCAACCTTCCCGCCAGCGCGTTGTTCAGAGGAAGCGACAGGGGGTCGAGATCCCGAGCACGCGTGGCCTCAGCGATCCCCTCGTCGAAACGTCCCGTATACGTGAGATAACCGGCATACCAGTTGTGAGCCTGAGCGTAACCGGGATTCAATTCCAAAGCCCGCCTGTATTCTTTCTCGGCGGTGAGCCAATCCCAATCGTAGGTCTCCGCGATGAAGGCTAGAGAAGCGTGCGGTTCGGCCAGGGCGTCATCCAGTTCGATCGCCCTCAGTGCCGCTTTCTTTGCACCCGAGAGAGCGTCCTTCGATGGAATGCCGCCGCGGAATCCGAGCATGGCATAGGACACCGCCAGCCCGCTGTAGGCCGGCGCATAGCCTGGGTCACTCGCGATCGCCTGCTGAAACGACGCGATACTTTTGTGGAGCGCATCCTCGGTTCGCTGGCTGAAGTAATAACGGCCCTTCAGGTAACTCTCGTAAGCTTGTGCATCGACCGGAGGCCCGGATGATGCCAGACGCGCCCGCTCCTCCGGCGTGAGATTCAGTTCGATCTGCTCAACAATATTCCGGGCGACTTCCTCCTGCACCTCGAGAACGCCGCTGTATTCCCGCTGATATTCTCCCGCCCAAATGTGCTCATCCGTCGCGGCACGAATTAATTGCGCGTGCACACGGATCTGGTGCCCGTCTTGCACCAGCGACCCTTCAACAATCGCATCGACCCCGAGTATCTTCGCAATTTCTGGCACTGAAAGCTGCGTGTTCTTGAAGTGCATGCTCGATGTGCGGGATATAACCCGTAATCCGTGAATTCTGGAAAGCCGCCCGATGAGTTCCTCGGTCATGCCATCGGCCACATAGTCCCGTGACGGATCGCCACTCAGGTTCTGCAGGGGAAGCACTGCCAGAGACCGAATTTTCGCCAGGCTTGCATCCTTGGGTCGCGTCCGTGTCGCGAAGTAAGCAGTCGAAACGATGGCAGCAACTACCACCACTGAGGAGCCAAGAATGAGCCAGCGTCGTCCGCGGGGAACAGTCGTTTGCCTGAGACCCGCCCCGGCAGATTCCGAGCGGAGTTCCTGCTCCTCTTCCGACCGGAGTTTCCGGCCTTGCCGCCAGGCGTCGAGCTCCGAACTCAGGGCATAAACCGAGCCTCGCTTGTGGTGCAGGTGGCGATGGACAGGCATTCCCTCCTGCCTCTCCCAGCGCTGGACGGTCGTCACGTCCCGGCCCAGGTACGTGGCAATCTCTTTCCAGGAATCGAGGCGACGCTCGGACAGCGTCTGGGACGGTGTCTCGAGCAGCGTTTTGTCGGGGACGGATTCGCCCATTCGCCCTCCCCTGAGCCCTCAGGAGACGATCGCCCCGATTGTAATGCCCCGGATGAGAACTGCAAAACGCGGCATTTGGCTGCAAATCGGCGGTTCCTCTTGTTGCTGTTTGCTTAAGTCCTCGACCTCATTCAGCCTGTGCACGGCGCGTCGGTGCGATTCGCCGGGACGCAACTGCACCAGCCAACCCGTCTTCGATCTCGCGTGGAGGCTTTCGGTGCGGGGCGATGATTCGCTGAACAAGATGCAAGATGAATGTTCCAAAAATTTCTGGAGGCGACTATGCAAAGCAAAACTTTCTTCTGCTCAGTAGGAGCGTGGGTTCTCGTGCTCGCGCTGGCGACAAGCGCGGTGGCGCAAAACTGGCCAAGCAGGCACTACAGCGGCGTGATCAATGACTATCCGTTGTCAGCCAACCCGACTGCCGGTCCGTGGGAACTTCGCGGCCCGTGGTCCTTGAGCCTGCAACCGTTCGGAGGGGCAGATTTTTCGGCATCTCTGACGATGGAGTTTTCCGATTTAGGATCCGGTTCCGGGTCGAGCACCGACTCCCGGCACCAGCACACGCACCACATAACGATGAAGGGCGCGACGCTGGTTTGGAACCCGCCTCAAACCGATTGCCCCACCGGCATCACTCCCTTTCCCACCTACACTTGGGTTCTGGAAGTGAACGGAATGGCGGATGTAGCCGCAAATGGAGGATCTCCCTTTACCGGGCCAGTGCCGCTACAGGTCTGCCTCGGCGGCGGCCCGAACCTCGAGATTTCGAACATCACGCTGGTGTTTACGAATCTCTCGAGCGGCCCATCACAGGCAACAAATCATTTCGGACCGCAGCCGATCCACGGCGTCGTTCAGCTTCCCAGAGAACATGAGTAGGGTGGCAAAGACCGGCACTGAAAAAGACCGGCACTGAAGTGGACGTGCAAAAAGAAAGGAGAGAACCATGACTTCTAAAGCTCTTCGCATTGCTTTAAAAATTGCTCTTGCCAGCTTTGCGCTCAGTTCCGCTGCCTGGGCGGCAACTTGTTCAAACGCCTCTCTGGGCGGCACCTACGGCTTTCTGCACGATGGCACAGATAGCAACGGCGCCCCTGCCACTGCCGCCGTGACGCAGATCACGTTTGACTCAACCACAGGCACGTTTGCCGGAGAGACCACGGCATCCCACGACGGCGTGATTGCCACCGAGCCTCTCACCGGAACATACGCAGTCGCCTCGAACTGCACCGGCGCGGGTAATCCCACGGGAGGCAGTCCCTTTTCCATTGTGGTTACATCAGCAGGGTTCCTGGCTGTTCACCCTTTTTCGGAGGGATTCGCCGTCAGGGAGGGCTCCCCGACCTGCACCAACGCCGGAGTTCAGGGTAGTTTTGGGTTTGAAACAACCGGCGTCTTCCTCGCAGGGGCGCCCGTCACAGGATGGGTGGCTTTCATCGGGAAGTTGAAGCTAACGGTCAACCCTTCTGGAGAAGGAGAGATAAGCGGACACGTAGCGGGTGGCGAGGGTGACACGACTCTAACGTTCACGCCCGTCACCGGTTCCTACAAGGTCGACAGGGACTGCAGGGGCACGGCTACCATAACGCCGGAGGGGCAGCCCGAAATGCACTTCAGCTTCGTGGTTGTGGATTGTGGAAAGGAAATGCTAGCCGTTGAGACGGATGACGACACGGTAGTTAGCGGCACTCTGCATCGTTAGTTCCGGGACGGGCGCGGATCTCACCTTTCGTGCCCGTCGCTCGTCACCCGCTCGTCGTCTTTCGGCTCTTTAGTTTTGCAGTCCTGGTTTTGCAGTCCTGCAAATTCCGCCCGAGTCACGTATAAGCCGAAAAACGCCTCATTAACCTCTACCCCTCTTGACAACCCTTCACTCAAATCCTTATAATTAGCACTCGATAGGCGAGACTGCTAACAGCACTCCCTAACCCTTAACAATTCATAGGCTTACAGAACGTCAACCGTACGATCCAACCTTGAAAGGAGTCACAACCATGGCTAAATTCAGCCCGCTACATGACCGCATTCTGGTCCGTCGTGTAGAAGAAGCATCCACCACCCGAGGCGGCATCATCATCCCCGACAGCGCGAAAGACAAGCCCCAGGAGGGCGAAGTCATTTCCACCGGCAAGGGACGCACCAACGATGAAGGCAAGACCTTCCCTTTGGCTGTTAAAGAAGGCGACCGCGTCCTGTTCGGCAAGTATTCCGGCACCGAGATCAAGATTGATGGCGAAGACTTCATCATCATGAAAGAAGACGAAGTCCTCGGCATCCTGACCGGCGCCGCCAACTCGGCCAAGAAAGAACTAGCCGGCTCGCGCAAGTAGCTCAGGCTTGTCGTCCCGAGCGCACTTTAGGTTAGTCATCCTAAGCGCGCCACACGCGTTGTCATCCTGAGCGCGCACTTTGCGCGAAGGATCTCAACCTGATCCGCACTCTCAGTTCATGGGTTTTTATTGAGAACTGAGAACTGAGAACTAAGAACTTAATTTTTAAGGAGAAAAGAATCATGGCAAAACAAATCGTACACGGCGAAGAGTCCCGCCAGGCAATCCTGCGCGGCGTAAATCTTCTAGCCGACGCAGTAAAAGTCACCCTCGGCCCCAAAGGCCGCAACGTTGTAATCGAAAAGAAATTCGGTTCGCCGACCATCACCAAAGACGGCGTAACCGTAGCCAAAGAGATCGAACTCAAGGACGGCCTCGAAAACATGGGCGCCCAGATGGTTCGCGAAGTAGCCAGCAAAACCTCAGACGTAGCCGGCGACGGCACGACGACAGCAACTGTTCTGGCCCAAGCAATCTACCGCGAAGGCGTAAAGACGGTAGCCGCCGGCGCCAATCCAATGGCCATGAAGCGCGGCATCGAAAAAGCTGTCTCGCTGGTCTGCGGAGCCTTCGACAAGAAAACCGGCGAGCGCGCCAAAGGCGAACTAGACAAGTTCTCCAAGCCCGTCTCCGGCGAAATGATCGCCCAAGTAGGCACCATCAGCGCGAACAATGACGAAACGATTGGGCACATTATTGCCGAGGCTATGAAGAAGGTTGGCAAGGATGGTGTCATCACGGTTGAAGAGTCGAAGACGCTGGAGACGCAGTTGGAAGTGGTCGAGGGTATGCAGTTCGACCGCGGATATCTGTCTCCTTACTTCGTTACTGATCCGGAGCGGATGGAAGTTGCGCTTGAGAATGCTTACATTCTGATCAACGAGAAGAAGATCAGCTCGATGAAGGATCTTCTGCCCTTGCTTGAGCAGATTGCCAAGAGCGGCAAGCCGCTTTTGATTATTGCTGAGGACGTCGAGGGCGAGGCACTTGCTACGCTCGTCGTCAACAAGCTGCGTGGAACGCTGCAGGTGGCGGCCGTCAAGGCTCCTGGCTTCGGCGATCGGCGCAAGGCTATGCTGCAGGATATCGCGATCCTCACCGGCGGCAAGGCCATCACCGAAGACCTGGGCATCAAGCTTGAGAACGTGCAGGTCAGCGATCTCGGCCAGGTCAAGAAGCTCACCATCGACAAGGACAACACCACGCTGGTCGAAGGCAAGGGCAAGCACTCGGAGATCGAAGGCCGCGTGAAAGAAATTCGCAGCCAGATCGACAAGACCACCAGCGACTACGACCGCGAGAAGTTGCAGGAGCGGTTGGCCAAGCTGGTCGGGGGCGTAGCCGTAATCAAAGTCGGCGCCGCAACCGAAACCGAAATGAAAGAGAAGAAAGCCCGCGTCGAAGACGCCATGCATGCAACCCGCGCAGCCGTGGAAGAAGGCATTGTCCCCGGCGGCGGAGTGGCACTGGCGCGTTGCGGTGCGGTGCTCGACAAGCTGAAGGTGGAGGACGGGGACGAGCAGATCGGAATCAACATCGTGAAGCGCGCCCTGCAGGAACCGTTGCGCCAGATCGTCGAAAACGCCGGACAAGAAGGCGCGATCGTGCTGGGCAAGGTGCTCGACTCCAAGGACAGCAATTACGGCTTCAACGCGCTGACCGACGAGTACGAGGATCTGGTCAAGGCAGGCGTGCTCGATCCGACGAAGGTGGTGCGCACGGCACTGACCAACGCCGGCTCGATTGCGGCATTGATGCTGACGACCGAAGCGCTGATCGGAGAGATTCCGGAAAAGAAGGAAGCTCCGATGCCGGGTGGACACGGCGGCGGCGGCATGGAAGGCATGTACTAAAGGCAGTGGCCAGTGGTCAGTTGCCAGTGGCCAGTAAGGTCAAAGGCCCCGCTCGCGAGAGTGGGGCCTTTTTTTCGGACGGATTCGGGAACGGGTGTGAGTTTTTTTCTTAGAGGTTTCTATCCGGGGTGCTGGCGCGTCGATAGAATTTACCTGTGCGAGCGGCGTTTAGGAGGGCATTGCCAGTGGGTACTGGACGCTGATCGCCAATCAGTCGAGTGGCTTTTCAGCCACTAGGGTTCGACTCCCTTGCCCTCCTCGGGTCACTCGGCTTGTACTGAAGGTTCTTGACTACGGGCTGGATTGGCTTATCATAGAAGTTGATTGGCGATCGGCGTTTAGTATCTGGGAGCCCCGAGCAAATGCTCGGGGCTTGGCTTTTCGGGGAGGAATGGATGAGTTTTCGGCGTCGGCCCGCCCTCAGTTGGGCTATATGGGCTATACCGTCGCTATACGGTCACTCAGTCTTCCAGACTTTCTGCCACTCGTCATAGGTCTCACAGGGCTGCCGTGGGAGCGCGCTGAACTCGGGACCGTCCACAATGTGTTCTACGGCATCTTGCATCGCCTCGTGGTATTCATCGTGCGTAAGTCTTCCCGGCACGATGAGCTTCAGGTACAACCCATAGTAGTCGCACCTTCTGAAGAGACACTTATGCCAGCGTCGCATTGATGGCAATTGGTTCATTCACTCCCCCGCGCCGGGATTCCCCTGCGAAACAGTTACAGCTTCAGCCTCGCGTTTCGGTATGCGCTCATTCGCGGGAACCTCGCGAGACAGCGCCTTCAGGTCCTTGTTCGGGAACGACAGCAACTGCACGCCGATGTTCTTGCGATGCTTGAAGTGCTCATAGATGATCCTGCCGGGGCCGTTGAAGACTTCTTCGTATCGCCCGTCAGGAAACAATTTGAAGCCGAGGTAGTAGTCCGAAGTGGTCTTGAACGTGAGCGACTCTTTGAAGGTCGCCTTGATCTGGAGGCGGCGTCCGTTACGTGTTGTCGCATCGTGGTCAGGTTTGCAAACTTTGTCCAGTTCCACATCGTACTCAAGGGCTGCGATTACCTCGCCGATGTCGCCCACGAGACGACCATCTATTGTGAATTGACGGTTCGGAAAGGCCTTGTTGAGGCGTTCGATTCCCTCGAAGATCAGGGCGAGAGCCTCGACGATGGTTTGGTGAGTTGGCATCGGCTATCCGCTGATTGTAAATGAAGACCACTCGCGCCCCGCGCAGGCGTAGCATCTGCTTTTCTAAGGCGACCGGAGGACAAACCGCCTTTTTGATTTCTACATCAGTTTTCCGAAAGAGCTATCGGAAAAGGATGGTCCAGAAAACCTTTACCATGTGGCCAAGGATAAACAGCTCGACGGCCAGCACGGTCAGCTTCCTGACCGATGAAGACAACCGCTTCATTTTGTTTTTTCTTTTGGCTTTCTATTCGGACACACTTCCGCATTGGCGGGTGAAACGGAATCTACGGCCTTGCGACCGTCAGTGCGGAAATTCGAGCACACTTCGTCTTTTGAAACTCGAACCCGCATGGCGCGGGCTATGCCGGACGCACACTTCTTCCACCAAAAGGAAGGACGTTTTTATGGCCAGACGTCTACTGGCTACAGCATTGCCGGTCAGCGGGCGCACTTCTTCCCCAAAAGGAGGCACCGCTTTTGCGCGGATACGTGCGCTGGGCCGACACCTCTTTAGGGTTCGGTCCTCTTATTTCAAGAATCCGTTCCGGAGGCTGCGCTTGGCAAGATTACTGGCGTAACCGCGCACGCTTTCGAGTCAGGAGTCATCTGTGGACCCTACCGGATTTTCAATTCTGGTGCCGGAATTCCCTGAAGCGCCTGCGTAAGAAAATCGCAAAAGAACCGAGCCGATGCGGGCAAATCGTCCCAGAAGGTACCGGGGCTTGTCAGGACACCTTCGATCTGTTGAATTTCGGTGTCAATATGTGAAACCAGAAATCCATCCTCGCAGTGCCGATATGCGTCATACACCAGCATTTGGTTGAAGTCCGCGCCCCCATAGCAGTCGCTCAAGGTCACGAAGTAGGATAGCCCTCCAAATAGTCTGACAATTGCATCCACGCGATGTCGATCATGGCGTCCGGCAATAATGATCGAATGCTGGTGCGGTCCCTGCTGTACGTCTGCCGCAAACTTGTAATTCACAAACAGCCGCGCCGCTTGCCCGGCACCCGTCATAATGAAATTCCGAATCTGATCAAACGAGTCGCCAACTGCGAGTCCAACACCCGCAAAATGCGCCAGACCCACGTATGCGATTTTGGCAGCGGTCCGCAGTCCGTTCGCGGAGCCAATTTCGTTAAAGTCGCCTCCGATGTGAATCTCAGCCCTTACTGGGTCACCCGGACCTAAGTCGTCGTATCGAAGACGCTTCTGCTCTATCTCCTTCAGCAACTTTGCTCTCCGGCGTGGAGTCAGAAATCTATGAACGAACTCCCTCGACCCGTCCGGATTCCTGACCTCGGTCACCGTCGGCTTTAGCTGAACCGAGCCATCCGACTTCAACCGTGCCGCATAGTCCTTGTCCCCAGTTTTTGCGGTGGCTTCAACCTCGGGGACATCACCGCGCCGATTTTGTATCCGGAACAGCGCGCGAAACGGGGCAAGCCCCGCCAGTAGTGGTTTCTCGAATCTAGAGAAGCTGTGATTGCAGCGAGTACAAGAACCCTTCTTCAAAACAAGGTTGCCTCCAAGGGCCGCCGGAAAAACATGCTCATCCGTCAGCTTTCTTGAGGACGCGCGGCAAAAGATGCAGGTGGGCAAGTCATTTCACTCGGCGATCTCAGTGAAATTGTACAGGACTGATACGGGGGATTCGTGCCAGTTCGTTTCTTCGCTTCGGCAGTCCTTTTCCTTAGCCAGCCCGCTTGTAGATCGCGGGCAGCATCGGATTGGCATCCCACGAGGGAGATTGTTGCGGGCTGCCCCACCTTTCGTGGTTTTCGAAAGGTGGGAGTCGATGCCGCAGGTGGTTGTGAGGGCTTTACGCGGTACTGCATTCGTCCTGCTCGTTCTCCGGAAAATCCAAGATCAACGTCAACGGCGTCGGACCTCAGGAGTGTCCGACCCACACTGGCAATCCTGGATCCCGGAAGATTCCCACAGGTTTATTTTTTTCGATGGTCAGGTGACCTTGCTTCCCGTTTTGGGATGGGGATACTGGAATAGGGCGGGTGTGCGGCCGTTTGGCGGTGGCGGCGAAACCAAGGTCCCTCACTTCGTTCGGGATGACAGAAATTTTGTTCGGGATGACAGAAATTTTGTTCGGAATGACAGACATTTCGTTTGGAATGATAGGTCCGTGGTCGCTGAGATCCTTCACTTCGTTCAGGATGACAAAAAGAGAGGAGGGTGGTGGTTATGGGGGTGTTGGTTGGGGATTTGATGGCTTCGGGGGATGAGGGCGTTTGGCCGGGTGGGGAGGGAGGGAAAGGCGGAAAAACAGGTGAGGGTCGTGGCAAATCTGCCAAGGCCGGTGGAGATGGAGGTCCTTCGGCCCGCAAAGAACGCGGTCCTCAGGATGACAAGTCGTTTATAGAGGAGCCTACTAGCGCGGCATCGCTGCGGACGCAGGGGAAGATTCCGCCTAAGCGGATGGGGGAGCTTTCGGAGCTGGATTTTTTGCGGAAGGCTATGGGGATGGGGATGATTGTGTCGAAGCCTTGGGGAGACAGCTATCGGTATGACTTTGTTTGCGATGCGGGTGGGCGGTTGTGGAGGGCGCAGGTGCGGTCGACGGAGGATCGGTTTGGGGCTCGGGGATATGCGGTGCATGCGTCGGTTTATGTGGGGCGGAAGATTGTTGGGCTGACGGAAAAAGATATTGATGTGCTGATTGGGTACATTGTTTCGCGGGACATCTGGTATGTGGTGCCGGTGCGGGCGTTTATGCCGCGGAAGAATTTGTGGTTCTATCCGGATGGGAGCAAGAAGGGAGCTATGTTTGAGAAGTGGCGGGAGGCTTGGTGGGTGATGATGGGGAGGAAGTGGCGGGCTCGGTTGTGATTGCGGGTCGGGTTTAGCGGCGCGTCTGGGTCGGAGCGACTGGTCCGTGGTCGCTGAGGTCCTTCACTTCGTTCAGGATGACAATGCTTCGTTTAAGATGACAATTTTGTTAAGAACGACGATAGAGAGGAGGGCTCATCCCCGGCGCTTATCTTCTCGTCAGTCCGCGGCTTTATGAGTCCTTATTTCACGCCTTTGTCGGGATTCCACGAGCCTTGCAGTTTGCGGACGTAGACGATCTGGCCTATATGGTAGGCGTTGTGGGTGCAGATGTTGGCGATGGTGGGCGCCATCTGTGCCAGCTTTTGGTCGTCGGCGGATTCGACTAGCTTTTCGAGGTCGGTCATTACCTGGTCGAGCTGTTTGACGGTGTCGCTCCATTGTTTGGCGTCGAATTTTTCGAAGGTTTGCTCGTTGTCGCCGGCGAATTTGTCGTTGGTCCCGCCCTGGAACTTGACCAGGCTGCGGCGATTCCAGAACAGGAGATGGTAGGTGAGCTGGCCGGCGGAGTGGCCTCCGGCGGGAGGCTGCCAGCTGGCTTGCTCGGCGGTGAGTCCGTCGACCGCTACGCTGATGGGCACGAACCATTGGGCCTGATTGTGGGTGGTATGGAGCTCTTGCAGCAGGAGGCTGCGCAGGGTCGCGGGCGGCTGCGGCGGATTTTGGGCGAGGCCGGGGAGAGAAAACATCAGAACCAGAACTGAGCTTAGCGACTGCGATTGCGTGCTTCATCGGAGTTGCTCCTGTGATGGCGGTTGGGACGGGAAATAGACGCGCCTGGTGCGGCTTGGTTAGCGCGTTTTTGGGGGCGAGCCTGGTTAGCGGCTCGATTCGCGGCTTGATTGGCGGGCGGAGAGCGCGGGCAACAGCTTGATTTCAATGGGGAATTAATAAACGGTGGGTGAGGAAATCTGGGGTATGATCAATACATGCCCCTACTTCTGGAACACCTTACCAGCCTTCGTCAGGAAATAACGGACTTACGGAACATGAACGCTCGCACCGCCACCCGGACGGCGGACAGCCAGATCGATCAATCGGCGGTGGAAATGCGCGCCAACCGGCTGCTCGAGATCAAGAAGGAATTGTCGCAGATGCTGAACCGCCCGGAGGATCCCAGAGTTTGGTGGGAAAAGGGTGGGCGGCGGAATCGGGTCGCGTAGCTGCAGTTGAGCAGCAAAGAGTTTCTGATGCCTTCATTGGACCTGGTCCGATGAGGGCTTTTGTTTTCTTGCATGCAGCGAGAGGCGTGGCGCTGCATGCCAGTTACATAGGTCCTTCGCGCAAAAACCGCGCTCAGGATGACAATGCTGATGTGACCTTTGCTGCGGCGGCGGTGAGCGCGGCTGGTAGTCCTTCTGATTTTGGTGCGCCGCCTTGGGCTAGGTCTTTGCTGCCGCCGCCGCGTCCGCCGAGTTTGGCCATGGTTTCTTTCAGGAGCGCGCCCATGTCGTGCGGTTGCCCGGCGGATTGGGCGAAGACCAGCGCCGGTTGCGGCGATTCGGTGGCTAGGAGCGCGATTGCCGGAGATTGTCGCGTCAGTTTCTGGGCCAGGAGCTTGAGGAAGTTGAGGTCGCGGCCGGAGAAGGTGCGCACTACCAGCTTGCGGCCTTGGGTGTCCGGAGTTTCCGCTAGAAGCGTTGCGGCCTGCGCCGCGGCTAGTTCGTCTTGCGATTGCTCGAGCTGTTTGTGGAGCGACCTGATTTCGTCCAGAGACTTGCGGGCTTGCTGCGGAACGTCGTAAATGCCGGCGGAAAACAGCGCAGCGGTTTCGGTGAGCGTGGAGAAATCGCGGCGCGCGGTCGAGACGGCGCGCTGGCCGGCTACGAATTCTACGCGATATCCCTGGCGAACTTTTTCTGTTTTGCGAAGTAAGATGCCGCCGATCTGTCCTGTGCTGCTGACGTGGGTGCCGCCGCAAGCGGTGACGTCCCAGTCGCGAATGTCGATTAAGCGTAGCTGGTCGCGCTCGGCAGGCGGAAGTTTTCGCAGGCCGCGCTTTTCTGCTTCATCTCGCGTTACATAGCTCACGTTCACCGGACGATCTTCCATGACGATTTCGTTCGCCCGGCGCTCGGCGGCTTCGACTTGATCTTTGTTGAGCAAGGGCGTGTCTAGATCGATTGAGCAGTAGTCGTCCGCCATGTGGAATGAGACCGTCGTCATGCCAAAAAGGCGGACGAAGGCGGAGGAGAGCACGTGCTGCGCAGAGTGTTGCTGCATGTGGTCGCGGCGGCGAGTGGGGTCGATTTCACCGCGGATGCGGGTTCCGGGCTGGATGTTTTTTAATGGAACATCGAGGTAGTGGACGATGTGGCCATCTTCGGTGTCGGCTACTTCGGTGACGCGGAATTTGGCGTCGGAAAGGCTCGCATCGGAAAAGACGATCGAGCCGGTGTCGTGGATCTGGCCTCCGCTGGTGGGGTAGAAGGCGGTGCGGTCGAGGATCAGCGCTGGGCGCGGGGTCTCGACCACCGCGCGGACTTCAGCGTCGAAGTTGTAGAGAAAGGAGTCCTGGTAATAGAGGCGGTCGGTCATGCTTTTCTCAGGATAGGCATGGAACGGACGGTTATCAAGTCATTGCGCTGTGGGCACACATTCTTAAACACAGAGGGCACAGGGGTTCACAGAGTAGAACGGCGCCTTGCCATTTCGACCTCAATGTTATCTTTAATTACGCTATGGACGTTCTCCAGAAACTTTTCGAGCGGTATTTTCACAATGTGGCTGCGCAGATACGGCCGCTGCAGGGTCAGCTGGGCGGATCGGGACGGAATATTATCCGTCTCTCGGCCGGGCGACAGAGCGCGATCGGGATTCTTTACAACGTGCGCGAAGAAAACGTAGCCTTCCTGGAGTTCTCCAGGCATTTTCGCAAACACGGTTTGCCTGTGCCGGAAATCTACGCGGAAGAACTGGACCATGGGGCTTATCTCGAGGAAGACCTCGGCGATACCACACTCTTCGAGTTTCTCTCGAAGCATCGGACAGGTGAAAGCATCGCTCCCGACGTAGTGGAAGCCTATCGCAAAGTTGTGGCGGTGTTGCCTCGCTTTCAGATCGAGGCGGGGCGCGATTTGAATTACAAGGTGTGCTATCCGCGTGGGAGTTTCGATCGACAATCCATTTTCTGGGATCTGAATTATTTCAAGTATTACTTTCTCCGGCTCGCCGGCATTCCGTTCAACGAGCAGGCGCTGGAAGATGACTTCGATAGCTTGACGAATTTTCTCTTAAGCGCGAATTGCGATTACTTTCTGTACCGCGACTTTCAATCACGAAATATTATGCTCAAGGGCGGACAGCCGTTTTTCCTGGATTATCAGGGAGGCCGCAAGGGCGCGCTCCAGTATGACATCGCTTCCCTTCTCTATGATGCCAAGGCTGACTTGCCTCCCGAACTTCGCCAGCAATTGCTTGATCTCTACATCGACAAGCTTGGCGGCTTCATCGACGTAAGTCGGGAAGCGTTTCTGCATCATTACTATGCTTACGTCTACGTCCGAATTCTGCAGGCGCTAGGGGCTTATGGATTTCGCGGTTTTTACGAGCGCAGGGCGCACTTTCTGCAGAGCGTGCCTTACGCGCTGAAGAACTTGCGCTGGCTGCTGCATAACGCGAGGCTGCCGATTGCACTGCCCACGCTGATGGGGGCCTTCAACAGTATGCTGGCTTCGGAGAAACTGCAGAGCATCGCCTCTGAAGCGGACAATCTTACAGTGCGGATTTTCAGTTTTTCTTTCCACCGGGGCTGGCCGAAGGATGAGAGTGGGAACGGCGGCGGGCCACGTTTTCGATGGGCGCAGCTTACCGAATCCCGGCCGTGAGGAGCGCTTCAAGGCGCTCACGGGCAGGGACGCGGCGGTGATTGACTATCTCAACCAGCAGGAGAGCGTGCATCAGTTTCTGGCCAGCGTGCTCTCGCTGGTGGATGCCAGTGTGAGCGAGTATCAACGGCGCGGATTCAAGAGCTTGATGGTGTCGTTTGGCTGCACCGGCGGGCAGCATCGCTCGGTCTATCTGGCGGAGCAGTTGGCGAAACGGTTGCGCGGTCGAAACGGAGTGGAGGTTGTGGTAAGGCATCGGGAGTTGGAGGGGAAAGATGCCGTTTGAGATGGGAGCGAGTTTGGGGCGCTGGCTGAACAGCAGGTTCCTCACCGGGCTTTCAGCCCGGTTCGGAATGACAAGAATTAGGGTTGGCGCCTGGTTCGGAACGACAAGCGTTAGGGTTGGCCCCTGGTTCGGAATGACAAGAGTTAGGGTTGGCGTCCTGTTCGGTATGACAAGGGTAGGGTTAGGGCACACGGCGCGATGAAGGCCATGATTCTGGCTGCGGGCCTGGGCACGCGTTTGCGGCCGCTCACGGATGATCGTCCCAAGGCGCTAGTGGAAGTGGCGGGCCGGACTTTGCTCGAAATCACGCTTTCGCGCTTGCGGACGTTTGGCGTTCGCGAAGTGATCATCAATGTGCATCACTTTGCTGATATGGTCGTCGATTATCTGAAAGCCAACGACAACTTCGGGATGCGCGTTGAAGTTTCCCGCGAAGAGGCGCTGCTCGATACTGGCGGCGGGTTGAAGAAAGCGGCTCATTTTTTTCTCGACGACCCAAGCCGCTCGGACGAGCCCTTCATTCTGCACAACGTCGATGTCATCAGCACGATTGATCTTCAGCGGATGATGAAGTTTCATCGCGAGCATGGGGCTTTGGCAACGCTGGCGGTGCAAGAGCGCGAGACGTCGCGATACCTCCTTTTCAACAAAGAGGGCGAGCTTCGCGGGCGGGTCACGGCCCGCGATCGAGAGGCTGGCCTTATGCAGCCCGCTGCGCAGGCGCATGCGCTGGCCTTTTCCGGCATCCACGTCATTTCCCCTCGAATTTTCTCGCGGATGACGGAAGATGGCGCCTTTTCGATCATCGACTGCTATTTGCGACTCGCTGCCGAGGGAGAGAAGATCATTGCATTTCTTGCGGATGAATATTACTGGCGCGATCTGGGCCGGCCGGAGAATGTCGCGCGAGTCGAGCAGGATTTCAAGAACAAAGTCCTGAAGGAAGCCAAAGTCGAGTCCGAGAAGCCGCAATAGCTGAGAGCACGTTCCCGTGTCCGGAAGTCAGTCCTCGCGCTGGTAATACCAGTCGGCCGCCTCGTTTAGTGCCAGCTTCAGCTTGCCGCCTTCCCGGTGCACGTTCAAGTTTCGATAGCAGTCCGGCGTAGGGAGCGGATGGTCTTCGCTGCAGTTGGCGTGAATTAATCCGACGTCAGTTCCTTCAAGCAGCACGTATTTCGTCTCCCACGTCCCACGATTCGTGAACTTCTTTGTTGGCGACGAGAAGACTTGTTCATAGGTCTTGTCCGAGCGCAGGATGAGCTGCTCTTTGCCAGTCTCGAAAGTCGCAGCATAAGTGCCCGGAAGTTCCGTGTCGGAAACGCGAACATGGCCCTTTTCGCCACAGCCTGGCAGTGCCAAAAGCATCAGCAGCAGAACTATGCCGAAATTTGCCCATAATCTCACCCGGCACCTCTTCGACGTGTCGCCGCACAATAGGAATTTCTATCGGGTTCAAAAGATAGGAATGTTCTAACACGCCGTGCATTCAGGTTGGATAACAAAAAGAGTGCGGTTTCTCAACAAGCAGCTAGCTCGGAGAATTCGGGCCTGCGAGGAAGCCGCCGTCGAGAACCAGGGATTGGCCGGTCATGAACGAGGCGCGGTCCGAGCACATCCACACCACGGCTTCGGCGACCTCCATCGGCTTTCCAAAACGGCCGATGGGATGGAGCCCGACGGCGTAGGGCTTGACGTCTGGGCCGCCGAAGATGCGCTCGCCCATGGGGGTTTCAATCACCGCGGGGCAGACGACGTTTACCCGGATGCCGCTGCGCGCGGTTTCGAGTGCCGCGCATTTGGTCAGGCCCATCACGCCGTGCTTGCTCGCGGAGTACGTGGCGAACCCCGCGGAACCGATCAGGCCTGCGACGGATGCCATGTTGACGATGGCTCCGCCGCTGCGCTGCTTGAGCATCTGCTGAATTTCGTACTTCAGGCAAAGCCAGGTGCCTTTGAGATTGATGGCGATGGTGCGGTCCCAGTCGGCTTCGGGTTGGATGACGATCGGGACGAGGTTGCCCTCGATGCCGGCATTATTGAACGCGATATCGACGCGGCCAAACTTCTCCACCGTTTTGCGAACGAGTGCTTGAACGTCCGCGGCTATGGCGACGTCGGTCTTGACAAAAATTCCATCGCTGCCGGCAGCACGAACCAGGTCGACGGTTTCATTTCCCTCGGCTTCACGCCGGCCGGCGACCACCACTTTGACTCCTGCCTGGGCGAAGAGCACGGCAGTTTCGCGGCCAATGCCTGAGGTCCCGCCGGTCACGATGGCGACTTTGCCGCGCATTCCCGTCGTCATGAATTCTCCTCGAATCTGAGCCGGTCTGAGTGTGAGACCGTGCCGTGGCTTATTTTTCTTCTTTCATGGCCTTGCAGACCAGCGTGGTGTGTCCGGTTTTTGAATCGATCACGGTTTTCGCGGGTACGCAACTGCAAGTCACCGTATTGGCATTTTCCTGCACGGTGATTACGCAGTGTTGAATGATTTCGGCAGTGAGTGGGGGCTGCTGGCTCCGGATGGGAGCAGGGGTGGCGGCAACCGGCGTCTTTTTCGCGGCGCAGCCAGCCAGAAGCAGGCAAAAGACGAGTACAACTTTCCTCATGCTCTCTGTTTTCGCTCTGACGCGGCTGCTTGTCGATGGCAATCTTGGTTACACTCCCCGAAGCCGACTCGCTCCAGGTGAATTGCGGCCGTCGAGTTCCAGACTGTTGCCGCGGGGAACAGCCCCTTGTCCAAAAGGGGTTTGACAGGTCGCGGTCGCGCAGCCGACAATCGGCGCTCAAACTGTGTCTACCGTACTCATCCTCGGTCTGGTCGGCGGTCTGCTGATGTTGGCTTTTCTGGCGAACCGCGTCTTCCGCGTGACCCGCGTGCCCGATGTGCTGGTGCTGATGGCGTTGGGAATCGTCCTGGGCCCGGTGCTGGGTCTGGTGAACGCGGCTCATCTTTCGTCGACTACCAACGTGCTGGGCACTCTAGCCATCATCCTTGTGCTGTTCGAGGGTGGGCTGGAACTGGACTTGCGCCGGACCTTCCGCCATTTTCCCGGCAGCCTGCTTTTGTCGTTGCTGGCCTACGGCTTCAGCATTACGCTGGTCGGACTGATTGTGCATAAGGGTCTGGGACTGTCTGTCACCACGGCGCTGGCGGTGGGAGCGGTGCTGGGTTGCACGAGCAGCACCGTGGTGCTGCCGGTTCTGCAACAACTCCAGGCGCGTGAGCCGGTGAAAGTTACGCTGATGCTGGAAGCTTCCTGGGGAGATGTGCTGGCGGTGCTGACGGTAGGACTGTTGCTGGGCGTGGGGAGCGAGGGCGGCGCGGTGGCTCGGCACGTGCTGCAAGGCGTGCTCACGCAGGTGGGAGTGGCGGTTGTCTTTGCCACGGCGGCGGGAATTCTGTGGTCGCGTCTGCTGCCGGCGCTGTCGGACGCGCGCTTCTGGCAGGTGATGACGTTCTCGATTGTGCTCGTGCTCTATGCGGGAACGGAGGCGCTGGGCGCGAGCGGGCTGATCGCGGTGCTGGCTTTCGGGTTGACGCTGGCAAACTTTCCTGGAATCGATCCGCGGTTCCGCGCCACGGAAGAGGAGTTGGTATCTCTCCAGTCGCAGGAGTCGCTGCTGAGTTTTCACTCCGAACTGGCGTTTCTGGTGCGAACATTTTTTTTCGTGTTGATTGGAGCGATTGCTGACCTGAGAAGTTTTCGCGGCCACACCCTGCTGATGGCGGGGATCCTGGGAGCGTTATTCGTGGCGCGCTGGCTGGCCTTGCAGGTCAGCCGGCTGGCGTTCCGCGACGTTGGAGCAAAAGAACGGGAACTGATGTTGTGGATCATGCCCCGTGGTCTGGTCACGGTTGTGCTGGCATTGCAGGTAGTGGCGGCGCGCAGCGAAGCCAGCTTCCTCTCTGCGCTGGCCTTTGCCGTCATTCTGATCACCAACGTGATGATGGTGGTAGGTAGCTTGCGAGCCAGCCGTGATGCGGCCGCGAATTCGGCGAGTGCGGAAACGCAGGCGGCGGCTGAGCTCACGGACGCTCAACCCGGCAAGGTGCCGGTTGCTCCGGCGGCGGCCGCGGCGAGGTCCAGGCGATGGATATTGGACGCGACGATGCTTGTTCTACTGGGGCTGAGCGCATGCATCTTGTGGTACGGCAACCAGCCTCCTGAGCAGCGTCCGCGCAGCTTGCAGCACTGGGTGCAACTGCATCTGCGCCGGCAGCGCTGATTCGGCGGCGAGGTATGATGCTGTTTTGGGCAGCGCGATGAACTCCGAGCTTGATCGCAAGTCTGCGCGTTTTGCATTCCGCATTGCCGCTTCGGTGTGCGCAGCGCTCCTGCTGATTCCCGTTGCGCTTCCAGCGGCCCAGACGACGGACTCTGCGCAGCCCTCCAAGGCGGCGCTGGGACAGATCTCCGGGCGCACTTGCCGCTTCGACACGGGCGAATCCATTCCCAAGGCGGAAGTCGAACTCTACCCTGCCGACCCTGACACAGTGAAAGCCGCCGGTGCCGAGCGCATCGTGCGCACTGGCCCGGACGGTACATTTGTGTTTCCTGATCTTCCGGCCGGCACGTATCGAATTTCGGCTTGGCGCAACGGATTTCTAGAAGTGTCGTCGCATGTCGATGAGCAAGGTCAATTCGTCACCCTCCGGCCCGGACAGAGAGTGGATAGCCTAACCCTGCGCCTTCGCCCTACTGGAGTGATCGCCGGGCAAATTTCCGACGAAGACCGGGAGGCGGTTCAGGGACTTGGGGTCATGGCTCTGCGCATCAAGTTTCGGCCCGGGGGACAAAAACAGGTTTCCGCCGGCGCTCAGACCGTCACAGACGATCTGGGCAATTTCCGCTTAGCGAATCTTACGCCGGGTTCTTACTACGTGAGCGCGGGAGGTTTGATCGAGCATCCGATGGGGGCAACGGGAATCAAGCAGGGTCCGACGGGCGGCATGCAGTATCGCAATACTTTTTATCCGGGAACGCCGGCGCTGGACGAAGCGCAGGTCGTGAAGGTCGGACCCGAAGCGACTTCTAACGACATCCGATTCGCCGTGCCCGCGGAGAGAAACTACTCGATCACAGGCAAGGTGATCTCCGCAGGCACGCGCCCGGCGGTTAAAGGCGCCGAAGTCAGCTGCGAAAGGGTGGATGCCGCGGGGTACACATTTGGACCCATTGGCGACAACGTGCAACTGGAAGCCGATCATTCCTTCAAGTGTTCGTCTCTTGGTCCCGGGGACTACATGCTCAAAGTGAAAACAACCGAGGCTGGTGTCGAACACGAACTGGGTTACGCTTCTGTCCGCGTCGTCGACTCCAACGTGAATGCCGACATTGAAATCGGCCGCGCTGCCGAAGTGCGCGGGAGCGTCGAGACGCCTGCGGGTCTTTCATCGGCGGGGAAACGCATTACGCTCGAAACCTTCTGGTCGGGCTTTCATCTTCTCCATGAAGCTCCGGGCATCGATGCTGGACGATTTGTCATCACCAATATCCCGCCCGGTGAATTCACCTTTACTGTTTCGGATGCCCGGGGAGAGGAATCTGTTTACGTGAAGAAGGCGATCTGCGGCGGCCGCGACTATGCGTCTCGCGAGTTGACGTTGACGGTTGGGACTACGCTCGATTGCGATGTCACCCTGGCCAACGACACTGGCACGATTCAAGGAAAGGTGACGGACGGTGAGAAACCGGCTCGCGGGATGGTCGTCGCTTTGATCCCTGAGTCGACCGAGCTTCGCCGAATTCCGCGCTACACCTTGACTGCCCGCGCGGATGTCGCGGGTCAATACAAAATAGCGGGGGTAATCCCTGGAGAATATCTGCTGTTCGCCGTCCCGCCGAGCGCAGACGACGCCTACTACGCCATCGACTATCCCGAGAGCCATGCCGACATGGCTGAGCACGTCAAGGTTGACGCCGGCACAACCCAGTCCGTGAACCTGAAGTCTGCCAAAGGTGAGGCGTGAGTCGATACCTCGCTACCGCTATCCTTCGGCGATACAATTGGGCCGGTTATAATCCTCCCCCGTTGAAGAACTTCGCTGTGGCCGGCTGGAGGACAAGCCATGAAAATTATCCGACTCGTAGTGTTGAATCTTGTCGTGTGCCTTGTTTCGGCTGCATGGGGGCAGGCCCCGGCCCCTCCGGCAGCCAGTGGTGCCACCGATCGACCCGTTAGGCTCGACGTAGTGGTGACCGACAAATCCGGGGATCCAGTTTCCGGCTTACAACAGTCGGACTTCACCGTTCTCGATGACAAGCAGCCAAAGACGATCCTCGCCTTTCGCGCGTTCGCCGAAACCAACAAAGACCGGCTGCAGGTAATTTTTCTAATCGATGACGTGAACGCCTCATATCGGGAGGTAGGCTATGCTCGACAGCAGCTGGACAAATTTCTGCGGCAGGGGGACGGCCCACTTCCCGTGCCGATGTCATTGCTCCTGTTTGCCGGCAAATCAATTCGGGCCCAGGGGACGGTGACTCGCGACAGAAACGCCTTATTGGGTTGGCTGCATTCCGCCGACTCTGGCCTGCGCGATATGGGCAGATCGGGAGGATTCTATGGCGGTGCGGAGCAAATGCAGCTCTCCCTCGGCAATCTCGAAGATTTCGTGTCGTTCGAATCAAAACAGTCGGGTAGGAAGCTGTTGATTTGGCTGAGTCCAGGATGGCCCCTGCTCTCAGGAATGTTTGCGGAACTGCCCCCGAAGGATCAGGAAATGGCGTTCCGTCGCGTTGTTAAGTTGTCCACCGAGATGCGAGAGGCTCGCATCACGCTTTACAGCGTCGATGCGCTGGGGATGGACGACGCGGCTGGACTGCAAACGGTTTATTACGAGAACTACCTCAAGGGCGTGGTCTCGGCGAATAAGGTGGATAACGGGAACCTCGGGCTGCAGGTGCTAGCCACCCAAAGCGGTGGGCAGGTTCTCAATAAAAGTAGTGACGTTGCCGGCTTGATCGCCAAATGCGTTGCGGACACGAAAGCGTATTACACTCTTTTCTTCGAGGCGGCTGACGCAGACCATCCGGATGAGTATCACGACCTTCAGGTCAAAATCGACAAGCCCGGACTCACAGCACGCACGAGGACTGGATATTATGCGCAGCGGCGAGAAGTCGCGAAATAGCGGCTGAGTTCCGACGGGCTCAACTGCCTCACTCGTTTCCTAATACGGTCCGATGATGCCAGCGATGGCGCGGGTCGCCGGCGGCGCGGCTTCAGCATCTTTCGAGTCGTCTTTCTTCGTGTCTTCTCGTTTAGTGTCCAGCACGTCCAGATACTTCAAGCCGGAGCCGGTGTTGAAGAGCACCACAATGTCGTCGGCGCTGAAGAATCCGCTGGCCAGCAATTTCTGGTAGGCGACCAGAGACGCCGCGCCTTCGGGCGCGGCAAAAATGCCTTCCACCTTCGCCCAGTGGCGTGTGGCATCAAGAATTTCGGCGTCGGTGGCAGTGAGGGCGAGGCCTCCACTTTTTTTCAGAATATCGAGAATCAGGTAGTCGCCGTAGGGTTTCGGCACGCGCAGGCCAGCAGCCATGGTCGCGGCGTTCGGCCACATTTCTGCTTCCGTGCGGCCTTCATCCCATGCTTTAACAATGGGGGCGCATCCCGCGGATTGCACGCTGATCATATTCGGGCGCTCGGGACCGATGAAGTCCAGCTTTTCCATCTCATCGAAAGCCTTCCACATGCCCAGCAGTCCAACTCCTCCGCCCGTCGGATAGACGATTCCATCCGGAAGCTTCCATCCAAGTTGTTCTGCAACTTCGTAGCCCATGGTCTTCTTACCTTCGACGCGGTAGGGCTCTTTGGTGGTCGAAACGTCGAACCATCCTTCTTTTTTCCAAGACTCGGTTTCTTTCAACTTGGCTACCTCGCGGGCGCAATCAGAAATGAGACCATCGACCAGAGTGACCTTCGCACCGTAGTAGTCACATTCAACGCGGTTAGCCACAGGAACATCTTTGGGCATGAAGATGTGAGCTTCGATGGAGGCCGCGGCGGCGTAGGCGGCGAGGGCGCTGGCGGCGTTTCCGGCGGAAGGGATAGCGAGCTTCTTCAGGCCGAAATGGCGGGCCATGGTAACTGCGGCGGAGAGCCCGCGAGCTTTGAACGAGCCGGTGGGATTCAGTCCTTCGTCTTTGACAAAGACGCCGGGATATTCGCGGCTGGGCAACATCGGAGTGAAACCCTCGCCGAGCGAGACCGGCGCGGCTTCGGGAAGGACGGCATCGTAGCGCCACATGGTGGGAGCCAGCGGCAGCAGCGAGGACGGCGAAAAACTCTTCTTAATGCTCGCCAGATCGTAGCGCGCATACAAAATGCCTCCATCTTTCGGGCAAACTGTTTGCGGACGGTCGGCGGGATAATGCTCGCCGCAGCGGGTGCATTCCAGGTGAGTGAGGCGCGACACGCTGAAAGTTTATCAGGCGTGAGGAGGCTCTGCAGTGAGGAGGCGCCGGCCAATCTGAGGAGCATTCGAGGGGCTACTCGCTCCATGCCGCAGTGCGCACGAAGATGGTCGCGACGTCGTCGCTGTAGATCGCCTTCCAGCCAGCGGTTTCCGCAAGCAGGTTGGCCAGGGCAGAGTCTTTGGGCACAACCACGCTGTGAGCTCGGGACTGCTGAAGAAAATCTTGCCAGCCCGGTTGCGCCTGCACCATCTTCAAGTAAGACTTTAAGAATTGCTCCCCATAGAAATCGTGGCGGTCGTCGATCACCACGCGCACGCGGGGATAAAGCCGGTAGATCAAGTATCCGCCCCAATCGTCGGGACTTACCAGTGGCCCCTGCACGTCTTCTTTCGTAAGGTAATCAACCGCCGCAACCGGGAATCGCTTCGCGTCGAAGTGGGCGTCCATCAACGGCGTCGCGCCCAGCATGCCGCCATGTGCCGTAATCCAGCAGGCAAACAAAACCATCGCGATGGGCCAAAGATGACCGTGCAAGCTGAACTCGACCGCCTCCATCCGTTGCAGGAATTGAGGAGATGCAAAACCTTGCCCTCCCTTGCGCCGAGACCGAAGTCTCCGCATCGCCTCCGACAGCCACGGCCCGATGATGAGAGTCAGCAGCAGTGACGAGACGGGGATGTTCCGCGACGCGTATAGCCCGGAATACACAGCGAACAGGATTATGAGTGCCTGGCTCGCGCGAGCCTGGCCTGCCTCGCGCTTTTTCACCGCTAGCGCCACGAGTGTGAGCAGCAGTAGTCCGGCGAAACACTTCTGTGCCACGTAATGAAAATTCGGAGACTGAAACTCATTAATGTGATCCATCAAAAAGCGGCTCGTAAGATAGCGGTAGATGTGAACGTGCAGCTGAAGGCCGTAAGGATTCACCAAGGTCGCGAGGCCGCTCAGGATGCCGGTCAGTGTCAGTGCTCGGACGAGCCGGCCGGCGCGGATCTGCCGCAAGACTTCCTCGAACCGGTCTCCCGCAGGCTTCAGCCACTGCCACGCCGCGCTGCACCAGTAGATCGCCAGCAGCGCAAAGCCGACCAAAAATCCACCATGCACATTCACCCACACCAACATTAGCGGCGGCAGCAGCCACAGCATCAAAATGTGTGGGCGATTCGTCTCAGAAGTCGCGAACGATTCAGGGTCAGAAGCCCAACCGCTCACCTCCGACGAATCCAGAACGCAGAACCACGCCACCGTGAACAACCAACTCACCACGTGTGGCCGCGCCAGAAAATGAATCATCGCAGCCGACGCCGCCAGCAACACCAGAAGGAACGCCACCAAAATATTCGTGCCGCGCCGCAGCAGCAGCCGGAAGGTCCACGCGAACACCGCCGCAATCACGAGCGCCGTGAACAGCACCACGCCGTTCAGTCCCGCCGCACTCTCGAGCCATCCCAGCAGCACGTCGTACAGCCACTCCCAGGCAAACCAGGCATGGCCGCTCATGGTAGCGGAAAAAGGATCGACGCGGGGAATCGCATGCGTCGCCAGAATCAGTTGCCCGGTGCGAATGTGCCAGCCGATTCCGGCATCGCCCAGCAGCCGCACCGACAGGGTGGTGAACACAAGCAAGCCGAGCAGCGCCGCGAAAATCAGGTCGCCCACCGACGGCACAACCCACCGCGCCCACGCTGGACGCGGGTCCGCAGGCGAAGTTCTAGAGCCGATTACCATCGTGCTGAATCTTATAGAGTAGGAGCTTGATCAGCAAGAACTGATCAGATGGAACCTGATCAGCCAGAAGAGCATCAACCACAGAATGAACGGCCAAAACTTACATCGCGTCGTAATCGTAGGCGCCGGCTTCGGCGGACTAAACGCAGCCCAGGCGCTGGCCAGCGCACCGGTAAGCATCACCGTCATCGACCGGAAAAATCATCACACATTCCAGCCGCTGCTCTATCAAGTGGCCACGGCTGGTCTCTCGCCCGGCGAGATCGCCGCGCCCATTCGCTCCATTTTGCGCCGCCATAAGAACGTCGAGGTGCTGATGGCTGAGGTTACGGGCTTCGATCTCAAGCGCCGCGTAGTGCAGACTGCTGTGCAAACCGGTTCACACAACGCCGCGCAAAATGAACTTCAGGAGATTCCCTACGATTCGCTCATCGTCGCTGCCGGCGCCAGCCACGCCTATTTCGGCCACGACGAATGGGAGGTTTTCGCGCCCGGTCTCAAGACCATTGAGGACGCGCTCGAAATCCGCCGCCGCGTTCTGCTCGCCTTCGAATTAGCCGAACGCCGCGCCTCCGCCGCCGAGAACGATCATGGCGAGAACCACGATGTCCAGAAACAGGCTAACGACCCGCTGAATTTCGTGGTCGTCGGAGCCGGCCCCACCGGGGTCGAACTTGCCGGAACCCTCGCCGAAATCTGCCGCCACGCCCTCGCCCAGGATTTCCGCGCCATCGATCCCCGTCGCGCCCGCATTCATCTGATCGAAGGCGGATCGCACGTCCTCCCCGCCTATCCCGAAGATCTCTCGCGCAGCGCTCTCGAGCAACTGCAGCGCCTCGGCGTCGAGGTGCTTACCTCGACCATGGTTACGAACGTCGAGGCGGGCGTGATTTATATGGGCGACACCAAGATGGATGCGGCGGTGATTCTCTGGGCCGCGGGTGTCGCCGCGTCGCCGCTCGGCAAAAAGCTGGGTGTGCCCATCGATCGCGCCGGACGCGTGCTGGTCAATCCCGATCTCAGCCTTCCCGAGCATCCCGAAGTCTTCGTCATCGGAGACCTCGCCGCCCTGAAAGACGCATCAGGCAAGCTGTTGCCGGGGGTCGCACAGGTTGCGATCCAAGAAGGCCACTATGTAGCCAAGCTAATTCGCCGGGAAATCGAAATGGGTGCCCCGTCCTTCCCGCGTTCTGCGCGGGAGGGCGGGGGTTTTGACTCGCGTCCGCCTTT
The DNA here is from genome assembly GCA_963800575.1 of uncultured Acidobacteriaceae bacterium. GTDB lineage: Bacteria > Acidobacteriota > Terriglobia > Terriglobales > Acidobacteriaceae > Sulfotelmatobacter. Next base: position 325,183 of record CAWDBN010000011.1, on the reverse strand, counting down.
CCACTACTTCGACAAAGGTAGCCTGGCCACCATCGGCCGTTCCGCCGCAATCGCCCAGTTCGGCAAGATTCACATTTCCGGATTCATGGCGTGGCTGGCATGGCTGTTCGTCCACATTCTTTTTCTGATCGGCTTCCAAAACCGCATTCTTGTTTTCATCCAGTGGGCGTGGTCGTATTTCACCTACGAGCGCAGCGCCCGCTTAATCACCGGCAGCACCAGTCTTCCCGGCTGGAGCAGCGCGAACTCCGGCATTCCCAACTCCAGCGAAGCCGAAGAAATCTCTGCCGTGACTCGGAAATAAGAGTAAGAATATGGTGTAGGCGGCTCATGAAAAGCATTCCTATCTCGCGAATTGTTTTCGGCCTAGCGGCGGCGTTAATTCTCTCTTCAATCTCCTCCGCCGAGGTCCTGAAAATCGTCGTCAACGACACCATTCAGCCCATCACCGAGGAATACATCGCCCGCGCCATCGACGAAGCCCAGCGCCGCAACGATCAAGCCGTATTGATCGAGATCAATACGCCGGGAGGCCTCGTCGAATCCACTCGCCACATCATCGAGAAGATAACGTCATCGCAAGTCCCGGTCATCGTCTACGTGGCACCGAGCGGCAGCCGCGCCGGTTCGGCAGGAATCTTCATTCTCGAAGCGGCTGACGTGGCGGCCATGGCTCCCGGCACCAACGCCGGAGCGGCGCATCCCGTGCTGCTCTTCGGTCCGACCACGGTCAAGCCCGATGACGAAATGAAACAGAAGATCGAGAACGACGCCGCTGCTCTAATGCGCTCGGTCGTTTCCCGGCGCGGCCGCAACGTCGAGCTCGCCGAAAGCGCCGTGCGCGAATCGAAATCTTTCACCGACCAGGAAGCCCTTGCACAGCACCTGATCGACTACATCGCGCCCAGCCAGGACGATCTTTTCCGCCAGATGGAGGGCAAAAACTTCAAGCGCTTCAACGGCCAGGAGGCCGCTGTAAATCTCTCCGGCCAGCCCGTCGTGGCTTTTGGCATGACTGTCAAAGAACAGATCCTTGACTATCTAATGGATCCAAACATCTCGTTCATCCTGCTGGCCATCGGCGCCCTCGCGCTCTACGCCGAATTCAATCATCCCGGCGCGGTCGTTCCAGGAACGGTGGGAGTTGTCTTTATCTTGCTCGCGCTCTTTGCCTTGAATTTGCTACCTGTGCGCTTTGCCGCGCTGGGCCTCATTCTTGGCGCGTTCGCACTTTTCGCCGCGGAAGCCAAATTCGCCACTCACGGCGTGCTCACCATCGGCGGCATCACTCTGTTCACCCTCGGAGGCTTGCTCCTCGTCGATTCGCCCATCCCGGAAATGCGCGTCCACCTGTTCACCGCACTCGCGGTCAGCATTCCACTTGGCTTGATCACGGCATTCTTGATGAGCATCGCCCTCAAAGCCCGGCGCAACAAGATGGTCTCCGGCGCGCAAGGAATTATCGGCGAAACGGGAATCGCGCAAACCGATCTCTCTCCACGCGGAAAGATCTTCGTCCACGGCGAACTCTGGGATGCAGTTTCCTCCACGGACCTGTCTGCAGGCCAGTCGGTGGTGGTGCGGCGCATCGACGGACTCCTGCTTCAAGTCGAACCCCTGGCCGTAGCGCGACCCGCGGCGGCTCAAGCCATCACCAGGTAAGTTGCGCGCACCAGCGCAAGCAACCACCGGCATCCGAATTCCACCCTCGTCCCCTCTCCCTGCGTTACAATCCGCGATAGGATCGTTGTTCGCTTCGGAGTGGAGATACAAATGGAAATCTTTGGCATCGGAATTGGATTCGTCACTATTATCATCGTTGTCTTTGCTCTTTACGCTCTAAGCTCAATCAAGATTCTGTCCGAGTACGAACGCGGCGTCATCTTCCGTCTTGGACGCCTCTTATCCACCGCCAAAGGTCCCGGAATAGCCTTGGTGTTCGCCCCCATCGACCGCATGGTCCGCGTCTCGCTTCGCCAGGAAGCTCTCGAAGTCCCGCCGCAGGACATTATCACCCGCGACAACGTTACGCTAAAAGTAAATGCCGTCATCTTTCTGCGGGTGATCGATCCTAACAAGGCCGTCGTCGAAGTTTCCAACTACGTCTACCAGACTTCGCAATTCGCGCAGACCACGCTGCGTTCCGTGCTCGGCGAGCAGGAACTCGACGAACTCCTCGCCCACCGCGAAAAAATCAACCTGCGCCTGCAAAGCATTCTCGACCAGCACACTTCCCCCTGGGGCGTGAAGGTGACCAACGTCGAGGTGAAGCAGGTCGACATGCCGGAATCCATGCTGCGCGCCATGGCCAAGCAGGCTGAGGCTGAACGCGAAAAGCGTTCCAAGATTATTCACGCCGAGGGCGAGTTCTCGGCCGCGCAGCGGCTGGTGGACGCTGCCCATCTGCTAGCCACAGAGCCGGTCAGCGTGCAGCTCCGCTACCTGCAGACCCTGACTGAAATCGGCGTCGAGAAAAATACCACCGTCATCTTCCCCGTTCCTGTGGACTTCTTCTCCGGCCTGCAGAAGCTGCTGGGCAAAGGCGATGACAAGGCTGCGGCTTGAAGGTGGAAGAGCGGCGCTTCAGCGCCGCGTAGAGCGTTTCGCTATCTATGTGGACTTTAGCCCCTGAGGTATCTATTTGCGATGGATCCAGAACAAGACACTGAAATCACATTAGGCACCGCGAAGCTTCTTAGCCTGTTCTTCGGTCTGGTGGTGGTGTGCGCGGTTTTCTTCGCGCTCGGCTATACGCTCGGCCGTAAGTCAGACATTGGACTCGTCGCCCCCAGCGCCGCAACTCCTCTGCAATCCTCGTCGAACCGCATGAAACCTGCCGGCTCCGCGTCTCCTCAACCCGCTCCCCCCATGACTTTTTACAAAGCGGTCGAGCAGAAGGACGCTAATGCACAACTGACACCCGCCTCCGCTGAGGCAAACTCCCCCAATCCCGGGGCAACAGGTCAAGCCACATCTTCACCGAGCACGTCTTCCCCCGTCGCATCTTCCCCGGCAACGTCTGCCTCGGGGACGTCGGCCTCCGGAACGTCTTCCTCTGGAACCCAAGCGCAGCCTTCGCAGAGCGGCAACCCGCCCGATCCCATGGCAGCGATTCCCAGCACGCCTTACTTCGTGCAGGTCGCCGCGGTCACCAAACAGGAGGACGCCGAGGCCCTGGTCGATGCCCTGAAGAACAAGCAGTATCCCGCCTTCGTCGCCACCAATGCTGCCAACGAAAAGTTGTTTCGCGTTCAGGTTGGCCCCTTCACCGACGTCAAAGACGCGGAAGCAACCCGTTCCCGGCTCATCAACGACGGATACAACCCGATCGTCAAGAAGTGAAAACCTGAAACAATCAGCGATAAAAATCGGCGGCAAGATAAAGATCGAAACCCCATGAAGCCTGACGCTCTGTTGAACCGCCGTGTCATCTTCAAGCTCCACGGCATGGACCCGCTCGACTCCACGATTCTCAAGCAAGACGCCACCGGCTACTGGATCCGCGGCGGCACTCTTGCTCCTCAGATTGACCAATCGAATTGTTCCCAGAATAATGACGTGCGTTTCCTCGAGTTCACCCGCATCGAGTGGCTGCGAGCGCCGCGACAGCGCACCTGATGTTCTTCATCTCACATATTGACAACCGTCAATTTAACAGCTATTCCTAGTCCCCATGACCTCGTCCACATCGCTTGACCACACGCTGCATGCCATTGCCGATCCCACGCGCCGCCGCATCCTGGGGGCTCTGAGACAGCGCGGCCCGGCAGCCACAAGCACGCCCCCAGTCGCAAAGCACGCTGGGCTCTGCGCCGGCGACATCGAAGAACGCGTGCGCCTTTCCCAGCCCACTATCTCGCATCACATGGGAATTCTCACCAAGTCCGGCTTGGTCGAGGTAGTCAAGCAGGGGCAATGGCGCTGGTACCGGCGCAACGAAAAAGCCCTTCGCCGATTGGTGAAGAGCCTGCGCACTCAACTTTGATGGAATCCAACTGCAGTTATAAGGAATTGTCATCCCGAGCGAAGCGATAGTGAGGGAGTGTGATAAAGATTTGTCATCCCGAGCGGAGCGAGAGCCTGCCCTGAGCGGAGTCGAAGGGGATCTTGGTTCTTGCCTGTCGCATAGGCGATGCCGCACCAGGCTAACACCAAGATCCCTCGCTATCGCTCGGGATGACAAGCATTGCTCTGATAAGCATTGCCCTTGGAAGTTCTAGTCAGCGCCGGTAGTTGCCCCTTTGGCCTTCTGCAACAGCCGTCGCGCTTGCAAAATGAGTTCCGCCACTTCGAAGGGTTTTACCAGATAGGGTATGTTGTTCTCCTGCAGAAACGCCCGCTCATCGCCCTGTTCCACGCCGTTGGAGAACGTAAACAGCACATGTTTTTCCATGTCGGAACAATTCTTCTTGAGCCAGAGGAAAGCTTCCTTCGCGTTCCAGTCGGAGGGCATTTTGCCGCTCATGATGACCGCATCGAAGGGCTCGGAAAGCAACCGCGTCTTCACATCGTCGCTTCTGCTGGCCGTTACCACGTTGGCCCCGGCGCCGCTCAGCACGTCGCGTTCGAACTCCAGCACCGCCTCTTCTTCCTCCACCAGCAGCACCCGGCCCTGAATCGCTCCCTCGCGCTTCGGCAGAGCAACCACAGGAGCCTCCACCACCACCGCGCCAGCCGTCGCCGCCATGGGCAGCCGCACTTCGATCACCGCTCCGCCCTCAGCCGCATTGTGCGCCGTGATGTCGCCGCCGTGCTCCTTCACAATCCCGTAGCAGATGCTCAACCCCAGCCCCGTTCCCTTCCCGACACTTTTCGTCGTATAGAACGGATCGAAAATCCTCTTGGGATCCTTGATTCCCGGACCATCATCGGCAAACTGCGCGCACGCATCGCCCTTCTCGCAATACACCCGGATCTTCAGCTTCCCGGCGCGCCCGGTCTCGAGCACCGCATCGACCGCATTGTTGATGATGTTCAAGAATACTTGTTCAATCTGGTGCGGATCTGCCACAACCATCGCCGCATCAGGCCCCAGATCTTTTTGCACCTCGATGTTGTTGACCTTCAAATCGTAGTCGCGCAGCGCCAGCGTCTCTTCCAGCACCTTCCGGATGTCCACTTCCGACCGCTCCGGCTTTCTCTGCCGCGCGAACGAAAGCAGGTTTTGCACCACCCGGTGCGTGCGCTGCGCCTGCTTGAACATCTTGCCTACGTAATCCTGCGCCCGCTCGCTCAATCCTTCGCTTTCGAGCAACTGCGCATACCCCAGAATCGCGGTCAGCGGATTATTCAGCTCGTGCGCCACACCCGCAATCAACTGCCCCACGGCCGACATTTTTTCGCTTTGCAAAAGCTGTTCCTGCGTGCGCCGCAAGTCTTCGTAAGCCTTGCAGGTTTCTTCGTAGAGCCGGACTTTTTCAATTGTGGTGGCCAGCTGCCGGCTGATCGCCACCATCAGATTCTCTTCCCCGCTGGAATATTGGTACTCCGCGTGGCTGCGCAATCCCATCATGCCGATCGGACTGTCCTTGCCCCAGAACAGCACCCAGATCCACGATCCGTCGCTGTCCGATCGAATGAACTCTGCCACGGTTCCAGTTAGATGCGGGAGATATTCCGCCGTGATCACTTCGGCTCGCGACCGCATCACGAGATCGCCGAAACCCTCCGCAAAATTGATTTCCGCAGGCCGCGACTTGTCCCGGCTGCTCGGTCCCCACGCCGCTCGCCGCCGGTACGTAGGAGCATCCGAATCGGAAAGATACACTGCTCCGCTTTCCGCACCGAACAACGAAACCACCTGCCGCAGCGTCAGGTTCAGAATTTCATCCAGATCGAAAGACTGCGTCGCCACCACCGCCATCGCGTTCAAAGCATTCAATTCGCGGTTGCGCCGCCGCATCTCATCTTCGGCGCGCCGCTTCTCGGTCACGTCGAGCACAAATCCCTGATAGCGTTCCACCTTGCCCGATGTGTCCCGCGTGGCGAAACTGCTTTCCGAGGCCAGCAGCAGCGTTCCATTCTTGCGCCGCATCGTCACTTCAAAATTCCGCACGTAATTCTGCAGATCGATGTCCCGGTGAAACGCATCCCGTTGCCCCGCATCCACGCGAATATCCTCATCGAGGTTCAGCGGCAGCACCTCTTCCCGGCTCTCATACCCCAACATGCGGACAAACGCGTCGTTGCAATCGAGCAAACGCCCGCTCGGCGTCGCTACATACACGCCTTCCTGCACCTGCTCGAACAGCAGGCGGTATTTCTCTTCCGCCGACCTGCGCTCCGTAATGTCGCGCACGATGTGGATCGTGCCCTTTTGTTTGCTCCCCTGCTCCGCATATGAAGAAGTGGAGACCATGGAGAACCCGCCGAAACACGGATCGGCACCTTCGCTGATTTCCTCGCCCCCGCGCGCGCAATAAGGACATCCCGTCCACTCGCCCAGCCCATGTGGCAATACCGATTCGCAGGTGCTGCCAATCACGTCCGCCGACGCCAACTGCACCTGCTCCAGCAGAATCTGATTGGCCTTGATGATGCGGAATTCCGCGTCGTGCGCCAGGATAATGTCATGGACTGAATCAAACGTGTTGCGCCATTGTCGCTGCGAGCGCAGCGCCTGCTCCAGCAACCGGAAATTCTCGATCGCGATTCCCAGCTGCCGTCCGCAAGTTTCCAGAAAATCCAGTTCCTCGGCCGTCAGCTTCCTCACCCGGGCGTTGCCCAGAATGATCAAGCCAATTGGCGACTTCTTCCCGACCACCGGCACCATCACCACATGGCGCAGCTTTTCGGACTCAAGCAGCCCTACATCTTCCGGGATCGCTTCACTCGCCGCGGCCACCACAGGCCGGCCCCGCTCCATCATCTGCGAAACGGTTTCGGTCAGCTCCGCGAAACCCGCTTCCCGCAAGAAATCAGCCGGAACGCCTACCGCATGCGTCGTCACCAAATGCCCGCCCTCGATCAAGCGGAACCATGCCGCTTTGCTCTTGGTTAGCCGCTGCAATTCTCCCAGCGAGTCTTCCATCATGCCGCCCTGCTGCTGCGCCAGCACAATGTTCTCGGTCAAGGCCCGCAGCACTTTCAGCCGCTGGTCCCGCGCCCGGGTTTCTCCAAACACAATCAGCAGCATGCTCAGCCCGAGCAGCACATCGGCCACCACACCAATTCCCGCTGGAATCTGGTTCGTGAAAGGCGGCCAATCCAGGTGCTGCGCCAGCAGGCAACTCGCCAGCAGCCAGGTCCCCAGCTCCCAACGCCCTTTGCGGGCACGCAGCAAAGAAATTGCCGCCGTCACCAAAATGATTTGGTAGGAGACTTCCAGGGCGAACCGCAGAGGCAGCGAATCCGGCCACAATACAACACGCGCCACCGCAAACCCAGCCACACTCACTGTGATCACAATCAGCGGTACCAGCAGATCGCGTCCCCGAATGTAAACCAGGATCGCGCCCGCAAACAGTCCAATTGCCACCACGAACGCTGCCTGCACCACCGCCGGAACGAATCGTTCCGGAATCCCCATCGCGGCCCCGTGCACGCCCACCAGCCGCGAAGTCACCAGCAGCGCCCAGCCCGCCGTCCAAATTAAGAGATAGCGTTGTCGCAGCGCGCACAGCACTACCGCTGACGCCGCCAGCATCAGCAGCAGCGCCCACTCCCCGGCCTTCAGCCCGGCCAGTGCCGGCTGCGCGGTAGTGTTCCAGATCGACCAGAGGGAAACGTTCATCTTGATTTCTTCAGGCGCACACCCCAGACGTAACAGTGCCCTGCTTTTGAATATCATGGTCCAGCCCTTTATCCATGCGTTTTCAGGGCCTGTATGGTTACTTTCGGCACCTAGCGGCTGGGCCCAAATTGCCGAGAGTATACTGACTGAGGGTTATGCCAGACCGCATTCTCGTAGTTGACGACGAAGAGGCAATCCGCGAGATTGTCTGCGCCATCCTAGCTGCCGCAGGCTATCAGTGGAAACAAGCCAGTTCCGGGATGGAGGCGCTCGCCCTGCTCAATTCCGGCGAGGAATTCGAACTCATGCTCTCCGACCTGATGATGGCTGACCTCGACGGCATCGGTCTGCTCGAACGCACCAAGGAAAAGTTCCCCGATATGCCGGTAGTCATGGTCACCGCCGTCCATGATATTTCTGTCGCTCTCGCGGCCGTGCGCAACGGCGCCTTCGACTACCTGCTCAAACCCTTCGAGCGCGAACAGTTACTGAACGCCGCCGGCCGCGCTCTCGAGAATCGCCGCCTCAAGGTGGAAAATCGCAACTATCAAATCAATCTGGAGTCGCTGGTCAAGGCCCGCACCGACCAGCTGCAGGAGGCCCTACGAAATCTCGAGCGCTCTTACGACATCACTCTGGAGGCCTTGGGCGACGCACTCGATTTCAAAGATGCCGAAACCCAGGGACACTCCAAGCGCGTGACCGCGTTTACCATGGCGATCGCGAAAGAGATGGGGTTGCCGAAAGAGCAAATCGACGTCATCGCCCGCGGCGCCTTCCTTCACGACATTGGCAAGATTGCCATTCCGGATCGCATCCTGCTCAAACCCGGAAAGCTGGACGACAAGGAAAAAGAGATCATGCGTGAGCATTGCTATAACGGCTACCAGATGCTCAAGAAGATTCCATTCCTCGCGGAAGCTTGCGAGATTGTCTACTCTCACCAGGAGCACTTCGACGGCAGCGGCTATCCCCGCGGTCTCAAGAGCACCGAAATTCCCCTGGGGGCTCGAATCTTCTCCGTTGCCGATACCCTCGATGCCATCATCTCCGACCGCCCTTATCGCGCCGCGAGAACTCTTGCCGAAGCCCGCAAAGAAATACAGGCCTGGAGCGGACGCCAGTTCGATCCCGAAGTCGTCGAGGTCTTTCTGAGCATGCCCGACGAGATCTTCGAGTACGTCCGCCGCGAAATCAACGGCCCGCCCAATCCCCCCAGCTACTCCGCCAGCGCCAAAGGGAACTAGCCCGCGCCCGGCACGTTCGGGGAGATTATCCTGTCATCCTGAGCGGAGTGGCTGGTGCGCGAAGCGAACCAGCCACGGAGTCGAAGGATCCCTTGCCCGTCCGCGCTACTCCTGACCACGCAAGGCGTTTCCTGACGCCTTGTTCGCTCACTCGGATGTCACGTTGAATCGGATTTGGAGGAAGAAAATGATCACTATGGTGCCGTAGATGTGCTACGGCGAAGCGCACAGCGTGTTCTGAATTGTTAGGGGCTTCAGCCCGTCGCCTTTACTGCCCAGCCTTCGCCACCGCAATCCTCGTCCCATCGACCGTAATCCCGCGCTGAATCTCCATCTCGATCGACGTTCCCACATCGAGCCTCACATCATTTCCGCGCTTCAACAGCGCCCACCCAATGCCCGCCGCTGCTCCCGCGCCCGCTCCGATCCGCGCTCCATTCAGCCCTCCAGCCAACCCGCCGGCCGTAGCCCCACCGATGGTTCCGTAGGTCCCGTTTTTGGCCGCATCTTCCACTTTCTTCCCGGTCTCGCTGTCCTGCTGAATCGTCCCTTCCGAATCTTTCACCGAATTGTTTTCCGCCCCGGGCGTGTTCTCCACCGACCCCGGCAGCATCACCGTGTATCCACTGGGATAAATCATCGAAGTAAAGTGGATCAGAATCTCCGCCCGCCCGTGCCCATGTCCCGCACGCTCCACATGCGAAATCTTTCCCTGAATGTAAGTCCCCGCCGGCACAATCACCCGCTCGTTCACCACAAACGGAAAAGCCGTCTCCGCATAAACCGCGTCTCCCTCGCGCGCATTCTTGGTCGAGATCGCCTGCTTCAGCAACAAGGGAATCCTGGTCCCCGCCGGAATGCTAAGCGCATTAGCATCGGCAGCCACGGGAGCCGCCGGCGCGGCAGCTGTGGAACTCACGCCCTCGTCCGGCTTTGGAGCATTCGCCGTCTGCCCCAACGCCATCCCAGTTAACAGCAGCAAAGTCCATGCGACGCGCATCATAGACCTCCAAAATCCCCAATTCAGCCCGAGAATACCACGCTCAGCCGCTAGGATGCGCCCTTTCCCGGTCGTGGTTATCCGACGGAGGGCACGTCTCAAAAAAGGATCGGGAAGGGCACGACTTTTAGTCGTGCCGTTACAGTTCGAAAAATCCATCAGGCTTTAGCCGCTGAGGAGTCTCGCGGGGGAGGATCTACTTCGACCAGATCGGATGCAGCGGCTGGTGCTGCAGAATCTCGTTCACTTCTTTCGCTCCCGGAGCCTCAGACTCTTCGACGCGGCGTGAAACGGCGAACGCGTATCTCCGGTTGCGTCCAAGTTCGCCTGGGACAATCGCCGTTCCCCCCACAAAATAATCGCCATGCTCCACCGACTCCCACTGCGTCAAAGTGAAGACCATGATCGGAATATCTTGCCGCGGATTCTCCTTGGTCCAATCGGGAGGCCGGATGTAGACGATCGGCCCCCGCTCAACCGAACCCTTTTGCGCATCGCTAGCTTCCCACTGCTCCGTGACAACGGTGTAACCCTTCCATGCACCCGGCAGTGAAAAGCGAAAACCATACTTTGTGTTCGTATATTCGACAGCATCTGCTGAGGGCCCCGCCGCCTCTTCTTTGGCTTGCTGCCCGGCCCCACTTGACGCTCCTTGCAGCCTACTAGCGAACCCCGGCGAGACCACAACCCATGTCGCCAGCAGAGCGACGGCCGTCCTAATGAAGTGCATCCTGATTTCGAGCTTCATTCTTATAGCTGCCCTCACACTTTCCACGCACATCATTTATAGATTAAATATTTCTGTCGTATCACCTCAAACTTATCCAGCTCCTCCTGCCAATCCTGCGCAATCCGCCGCGGATCCTCTCCCGCCATCAACCCATCGAACGCCGCCTGATTCCCCAGCAATTCCGCGATCCGGCCGATCTTGAAATTCGCCGGATACAATTTCTGCAAAGCCGTCGCCAGCTCAATCCCCAACTCCGGCGCATCCAGTGCATTTCGCTCGGTAAGAACAAGATTCACGCCCTCACACTTCTGCCCGCTATAAACCGCAGCCGAAGGCGTAAACACAACCGGCACAAACCGAACGCCCGCAATGCCGCGAGCATTCAAATATGCAGCCAGTTCCCTGCTATGAATCCAGGGCGCACCCACCACTTCAAACGGAGTATCCGTCCCCCGCCCCACAGAAACATTTGTGTACTCAATCAAAGCCACGCCCGGATAAAGCATTGCCTCGGTCAAGCTCCGCAGATTCGGCGATGGATTCACCCACGCAAGCCCGGTAGAGTCAAACCAGTCCCCGCGCTGCCATCCTTCCATCGGCACCACAGTAAGTTTGGCATTGATATTCCGCTCCGCATTAAACATCTTCGCCAGCTCGCCCATGGTCATGCCATGGCGCACCGGCACCGTCCAGTAACCCACAAACCTCTCATGCCCCGCATCCGCCACCGGACCCTGCACATACGACCCGGTAACCGGATTCGGCCGGTCCAGCACAATCACCTCAACCCCAGTCGCAGCCGCCGCCTCCAGAAAATATCCCAGCGTAGTCTCGTAGGTATAAAACGGCACTCCCGCATCCTGAATATCGATCACCACCGCATCGAGCGACTTCATCACCTCCGGCGCCGGCCGCCGATCCGCATCCTTAGCTCCATAAACGCTGTAAACCGGAACCCCTGTATCCGCGTCCTTGGAATTACCTACATCAGTGGTATCCAGCGTCCCCGTAACTCCATGTTCCGGACTGAAAATCGCTTCCAGCGAAACTCCGGAAGCCCCAGCCAGCACATCAATCGTCCGCCGCCCCTCCAAATCCATTCCAGTTTGATTGGTCACCACCCCAATCTTTTTCTTGCCCCCGGCAACCTGCAGCACATCGAACCCATGCTCCTCCAGCACATCAATCCCATTCTTCACGCTGCCGTTCCGCGTACTCACATGCCGCGCCGCGCTCAGCGCCTCGTTGTAGCCGGTAATGCTCTCCCAGCGAAGCGCCTCTTTCTCGCTCGTAGTCAAATGCAAGGCCGCAGTCACTGCCGTCGCCACCTTCGTCCTCAAAGCAATCGCATTCCCGCCACGCGGATGCACCGCATTCGTCAGCAAGATAATGTAAGTCTTGGTCGTCGGATCGATCCAGATCGATGTTCCCGTCCACCCCGTATGCCCAAAACTCCCCACCGGCAGCAGATCCCCCCGGTTCGACGACAGCGGAGAATCAATGTCCCACCCAAACCCCCGCAGCACCGGAGCCCAGGGCGGCTGCTCCGGCCGCGTCATTTTCGCGACCGTAAGTGCCGACAAAATCCCGTCGCCCCCATTCAGCAAAGTCTGCGCAAACTTCGCCAGATCGTCCCCAGTAGAGAACAACCCGGCATGCCCCGCCACGCCGCCCATCCGCCGCGCCGTAGGATCATGCACCACCCCCCAAAGCATGTGCTCATTCTCGTCATACTGCGTCGGCGCAATCTTAGGCAGCCACGCCGCGGGAGGCACAAACCGCGTCCGCGTCATCTTCAGCGGCACAAAAATATGCCGCTGCACATATTCATCCAGCGTCTCGCCCGACACCCGCTCCACCAGCGCGCCCAGCACAATAAAATTGACGTCGCTATAAGTAAACTTCGACCCCGGAGCCTCCGCCGGTGCATCCGCAAACGCCATCCCGAAAGCCGTCTGCTTTCCCTCCCAAGTAGCCTTTAAATCCAGATCCGGCTCCAAGCCAGAGAAATGGATCAGCAACTGCCGCACCGTAATGTCGTCCTTCCCATTCTGCGCAAACTCCGGCAAATACTTCGCCACCGGATCATTCAGCCGCACCTTCCCCTGTTCCACCAGTTGCATCACCGAGGTAGTAGTAGCAATCACCTTGGTCAGCGAAGCCAGATCAAACACCGTATCCAGAGTCATCGCCTCGCGCCGCGGCTCCAAGGCCCGCGACCCGTAAGCCTTCCGGTAGATAACCGCCCCGTCGTGACCAACAATCAGAACAGCTCCAGGAACCTGCTTTTCCGCAATCGCCTGCTCAATAGCAGCATCAACAGCGGGAAGCGCAACCGCACGTGTGGGGACAGCCGTCCTCGGCTGCCTGCCCTGAGCGGAGTCGAAGGGTCCGTCCGGGCGCAGCCCGGACTTCTCGCGACCACCACCAACCGCGCCCTGCCCAGCAGCGCTAAGAACGCACCCCAGCAACACGCTCAGAGCGAACACCACTCCGCGCGCTTTATCCCGCGAGTTTGCTTCAAAAGGAAGGATGTTCTGACTCTACACAACTCAGGCGGTATGACTCAAGAAACTCAAGTAAGGGAGTGCCACTTATGCCATATCATGAATTCATCAATGACCGCGTCCCATCCCTCATCCGCGCCGCTCGAGAAGTTCGACCATCAAGATAGAGTCTTCGCCCAAGCCTTCGCCATTCTGCACGAAGCAATAAATCAAAAAGCTTTCCCCGCAGCCTCCGTAGCCGTAACCCACGGCGGAACTCTAGTAGCCCTAAAGGCCCTTGGCCGATTCACCTATGAAGCGGGTGCCCCGTCCTTCTCGCGTTCTTTGCGAGAAGGCGGGGATTTTGACTTCGCGATAACCCCCACCACACTCTTCGATCTAGCCTCTCTAACCAAAGTAGTAGCCACCACCACCACAGCCATGCTCCTCTACGAGCGCGGCCTGCTCGATCTCGAAGCCCCAGTCTCCGCGATAGTCCCCGAATTCACGACCGACGCAGCAAAAGATCCCCGCCGCCGCGAAGTAACCCTCCGCATGCTGCTAGCCCACGCATCCGGCCTGCCCGCCCACGAAAAGTTTTTTCTGAAAGCCCGCACCCGCGCCGAACTCCTGCAAGCCGCCGTCACCGCGCCGCTGGCGGCAAATCCCGCCACCCGCGCCGCATACAGCGACATCGGATTCATAATCCTAGGCGTCGCCCTCGAACGCCTCTCCGACGAATCTCTAGACCGCTTCTGCCAGCGCGAAATCTTCGCCCCGCTAGCCATGACCCACACCACTTTCAATCCCCCGCTAGAACTCCGCGCAAAGATTCCTCCCACCGCCGACGATCAAACTTTCAGAAAAAGAATTATCCAAGGCGAAGTCCAGGATGAAAACGCCAGCGTCCTCGGCGGCGTAGCCCCCCACGCCGGACTTTTCTCCACCGCCGAAGACCTGGCCAAATTCGCGCAAGCCATGCTCAACCAGGGAAGCCCCATCCTCCGCCCCGAAACCATAGCTCTCTTCACTCGCCGCGAATCCACCCCCCCAGGCACATCGCGAGCCCTAGGCTGGGACACTCCCTCGCCCCAATCGCAATCCGGAAAATATTTCTCTCCACAATCCTTCGGCCACCTCGGCTACACCGGAACCTCTCTCTGGATCGACCCCACGCGCCAGCTCTCAATAACGCTGCTAACCAACCGCACCTGGCCCGACTGCTCCAATCAGGCAATCAAACAAATCCGCCCCAAATTCCACGATGCCATAATCGAAGCCCTTAACACCGACTGACAAAACTCCGTATGAAAGGGATCGGGGAGGGCACGGCTTCAGCCGCGCCAATAAGAATGAACAAATAACCCGGGCTTTAGCCCCTGCGGTATCTCCTTCAACCCCCGCCCCAACGACTGCAAGCGGCACCATAAAAGCAGTTAGAATGAACACGCCACTCCAATCCCGAAAGGCCAACTTGAAACGCAAGCCAACCACTCTCCGCCGCCTAAACACCGAGCAACCGAACCAGTCCGCCAACGACCTCGACCGCAAATCGTCCCTCGAGATAGCCCGCCTCATCAATGCCGAAGACGCCACGGTAGCCCTCGCCGTGACCCGTGCCCTCCCGCAAATCGCCCGCGCCATCGACCAAGTAGCCGCCGCCCTCCGCCGCGGCGGACGCCTCATCTACGTAGGCGCCGGAACCAGTGGCCGCATCGCCGCCCTAGACGCAGTCGAGTGCCCGCCCACGTTCAACACCGAGCCCCGCTCCGTCCAGTTCATCATCGCCGGCGGCAACAAGGCTCTAGCCTCCGAATCCGAGACCAGCGAGGACGACTCCGCCGCAGGCCGCCGGGAAATGTCCCGCTACAAGCCCACCAAAAAAGATGTAGTCCTGGGCATAGCCTCCAGCGGACGCACTCCCTTCACCGTAGCTGCCGTCGCCGAAGGCCGCCGGCGCGGCGCCCAAACCATAGCCCTGACCTGCAATCCCAACTCCCCGCTCGAACGCGCCGCCCACTTCGCAATCGTCACCCAGGTAGGCCCCGAAGTCCTAGCCGGATCCTCCCGCATGAAGGCCGGCACCGCCCACAAAATGGTCCTCAACATGATCTCCACCGCAGCCATGACGCGCCTCGGCTACGTCTACGGCAACCTCATGGTCAACGTAGCACCGAAAAATTCCAAGCTACTCGATCGCGCGATAAGAATTCTCGAACAAGCCACCGGAACCACCCACGATTCCGCAGCCAAAGCCCTGAAAGCCTCCGGCAACAAGACCCCCGTAGCCCTGGTAATGCTAGCCGCCGGAGCAACCCGCCCCCAAGCCCAAGCCGCCCTGAAAAAGGCAAAAGGCCACGTCCGCGAGGCCATAGCGTTAGCAAAATAGAGCCTATGTGCCGCAGCGAGCCGATTTTCAAATCATTTTTGCCTGTCATCCTGAGCGAAGTTGCCCGGCGCGAAGCGGAGGGCAACGCAGTCGAAGGACCCCGGTAATGCCCGCACAACCAAAGGCGTGTCAAGGCGTTCCCACGACGACGCCGGGTGCACCATCCTTCTTGCGCTCTTCGCGAGAGAGCCCGCCCTGATCGAAGCCGAAGGGGTGGGGATTTTGATCTCCACAAGCCCGTGCCCACTCGATTACCATCCCCCGCCCAATTCCCCGCTAAAATAAACCGTCACGCAGAACTCGTCACCCAATGGATAAACTAGTAATCCGCGGCGGCTCTCCGCTCCTCGGCACCGTCCGCGTCAGCGGAGCAAAAAACGCTGCACTCCCCTGCATGGCCGCCGCTCTCCTAACCGACGAGCCGGTCATCTTAGAAAACATCCCGCAAGTCCGCGACATCCAAACGACGCGCAACTTGCTAGCCGCCATGGGAGCCGAAGTCGAACTAGGCTACGGACGCGCCCAGCACCGCACCACCATCCACTGCAAAAACCTGGTCAGCCCCGAAGCTTCCTACGAATTAGTAAAAACCATGCGAGCCTCCACGCTGGTTCTGGGCCCGCTGGTAGCCCGCTGCGGCCGCGCCCGCGTCTCGCTCCCCGGAGGCTGCGCCATAGGCCAGCGCCCCATCGATCTCCACATCAAAGGCCTCGAACTCCTGGGAGCAAAAATAAAACAAGAGCACGGCTACGTAGAAGCGACAGCCGACCGCCTCAGTGGCGCCGAAATCCTCTTCGACAAAATCACCGTAACCGGCACCGAAGACCTGCTGATGGCCGCCACCTTAGCCGAAGGCGAAACCATTCTGCAGAACGCAGCCCGCGAACCCGAAGTAGCCGACCTGGCCGCCCTCCTGAACAAAATGGGAGCGAAGATCCACGGCGCAGGCACCTCCACCATCAAAATAAAAGGCGTGACCAAACTAAAAGGCGCACGCCATCGCATCATTCCCGACCGCATCGAAGCCGGCACCTTCCTAATCGCCGGAGCCCTCACCGGCGGCGACCTCAACATCGCCGGATGCGATCCCGCTCACTTGGAAGCAATCCTAAGCAAACTAAAAGAGTCCGGAGTCAAGACCAAATCCACAAAAGACTCCGTCCGCGTAATGGGAGACAACCCCTTCACCGCCTCCGACCTCAACACCGAAGAATATCCCGGCTTCCCCACCGACATGCAGGCACAGTTCATGGCCCTCGCCACCCAAGCCGAAGGCACCAGCATCATCACCGAAAACATTTTCGAGAACCGCTTCATGCACGCGCAGGAATTAGTCCGCATGGGCGCGAACATAAAAATCGAAGGCCACCGCGCCGTAGTCCGCGGCAAGACCCCGCTAAGCGCCGCGGCAGTCTTAGCCTCCGACCTGCGCGCCAGCGCGAGTCTAGTCCTGGCCGCATTAGTGGCCGACGGAGAAACCATAATCGACCGCGTCTACCACATCGACCGCGGCTACGAAAAAATCGAAGAAAAACTAAAAGCCGTAGGCGCCCAAATCCGCCGCATCGGCAACATGCTCCCGTAGAACTTGTTTCTTGAAAGATCTTGTGGGCGAACTGTCCTGCAAGGAGCGATAGCGACGAAGCTGGACAGTTCTCGGCGAAGGCGATGCCTCCATCATCGGTGCAGCGTCAGTCCCCCCGTACCAAAACAAATCGGGCCGCCCGAAGGCAGCCCGTTTGGTTTTGACTGATAGCTGAAAGCTGACAGCTGACAGCGGGGAGCTAGTCTCCCGCCACCGGCTCGGCCACTTCCGGCTTCGCAGCCGGCGCCGCGTTACCATTCGCCTTGCCCAGCGCTCCCAGCGGAATGAATCCATTCTCCGCCACCGCCGGCTTCTCTTTCAGCACAACTTCACGATACAGCGAAGCCATGCGCGCATTGTAGGCCTCATCATTCTTCTGCGGCCCACGATGCTCAGCAACCGGCGTTTCGGAATGGTCAACAGCCGAAGCCCGAAGCCCGTCAGCCGAAGCCTGCTGTTTCGCATCCCGCGCCCGCTTCTTTTCCTCGCGCGCGTTCTTCGCGATCCCCAGGTTGTCCAGATCGTGCTGCAGTTCCGTGGTGACGATCTCCTCGCGCAGCTTGAGATAATCGGCGGTCTCGTCTTCCATCTTCACTTTCTTCCCGCCGGCAAAAATCTCGTGCCGTCCATGCTCTTCATACCACTTGGTCAAGGTCGCGGTCATATGCATCTTCTCGATGATGTTCCGCCACCCCACACCCGTGTTGTAGGCACAGAATGAAATCTCGCCTTCCTGCGTAGCGTAAGGAATAATGCACTGCTCCGTCCGCCGGAAGTCATAGTTAAAGAGATCCTGGAACCACATGCCCGCGATGAACAGGAAGTTCCAGCGGTCGTTCGTCCGCCGCTTCATCACGTCGTCAACCGTACGGTCCGGACCCACCTTGCCGTAGTTCTTCCCTGTGACGTTGTAATTCTTGTCAAACTTCTTCAACAGATCCATCATCTTGAAATGCGTAGGCGCCTGGTACGGATCGTAATTCTTCATCAAACACAGCGCCATTCCAAACGCTGTAAGAAACTTCCCCCGCGCCGCATCGTTAACCTTGGCAATATCTTTAGCCAGCTGATCCCCCGCCAGGAAAGCAGTAACGGGCACAGCCTCCTTAGTCTCCTTATCAATCATCACCGCCATCCCAGTCCCGCAATTCGGATGGCAACCACATGATAGTTGGCCCCAGTCGTTTTTTACGTCGTTGGCGTGCATCAGGTCGGCCCAGTCGCTGAAAGTTCCCATGAAAGAAATGGGGAACCAGTCGCGGCTTGGCTCGCCTAAGCCGGTTTGATTTTTTACGTCGTGCGCTAGATGGGACAGCGTGTAGCGCTGGGCTTGGCGGCGGTCGTCGGTTACGGCTTCGTCGCGGCCGGTGAAGCTTACTGGCTGGAACGACAGAAAGCTTATCGTCTTGGGATTATCCAGCGCGAACTTGATGATTCTTCCAACTTGTTCATTGTTGATGCCGTTTACGATTGTTACCACCGGGACGATTTCTACTCCGGCTTTGTGGAGGTTTTCGATCGCCTTCAGCTTTACGTCGAACAGGTTGCCTACCATGCGGTGAGCGTTGGCGGCGTTGCCGATTCCGTCGAATTGGAGGTAGGCGTAGCGCATGCCTGCTTCTACTGCCTGTTGGCAGAACTCAAAACTTTTTGCGAATTCGATTCCGTTGGTCGCGGCCTGCACGGAGTTGTATCCAACTTTTCTCGCGTAACGAACTGCGTCCAAGAAGTATGGGCTCAGCGTGGGCTCGCCGCCGGAGAACTGCACGCTCATCTGCCGGCGCGGCTTGATGGTGATGGCGTTGTCGAGCATGGTCTTGATTTCTTCCCATTGCAGTTCGTGGACGAAGCCTACCTGGTTCGCGTCCATGAAGCAGGGATCGCACATCATGTTGCAGCGGTTGGTCAGATCGATTGTGAGGACCGAGCCGCGTCCGTACTTCACAGTTGAAGAGCCGTGATGGTGAAGCTTTTCGTCGTTGTGGGCGGCGATGTCGCGGCCGGGGAAGACATCTTCCAGGTGCTTGGAGAATTCAGTGTCAATCGACATCACGTCTTCGAAGTGGCCGTGCTTCGGGCAGTCCTTCACCATCAGAATTTTGCCATCGCGTTCGATGATGGTGGCTTTGATCTCGCCGACTTTCTCGTTCATCAGAACTTCGTGCGGCAGTTTGCCGTCGAGAATCTGCTGGCGAATTTCCGGGACACACTTCGGGCACAACGAATCGGTGGAGCGGGGCCAGCCGAGGGGCGGCTTCGACTTCTCGTAGGACTTGAGCAGAGGCTTGTCGGACCATTTTGGGGTGGGCGATGGGTTGGGCTTGATGCGATTCATCCGGTCGAAGATTACCCAAGCGCCTTTGGCGGCGACGGTTACTGCTTTCTCTACGTACTTAATCGGCTTGCGCATGTTAGCTTCTGGCTCCTAAGCTTCTTTATGGTTTTGTGTTCGGTCTCGGGAAAAACTCGGGCAGAAACTTGCCTTGGCTTCGCCTTCGATCCTTGCCCACAAAACCGGTACAGCAAAACCTGTAAGACCTGACTGCTTACGGTTCTCCCCGGGAATTGAACCTGGGTCTTACACTTTTCCCTGGGTATTGGTCTGGAGTGATGCTATTGGAGGGGAAGGAGTTACGCATCTTTATCTCAACGAATGGGGGAAAAACGGGGTTTAGCGGTTGATTGGGGGATTGGGCGGGGGTAAGTTGTTGAAAGGAAAAGGGGCTTTCTAGCTTCGCCGCTTGTGGGCGGGTGTAAGATGAATCGGTAGCGGGGTGGTTATGGCGCAGATGTCAACACAGGTATCGGAGTTGTTGGAGAGGGCCCTGACGCTTTCCACGCAAGAGCGCGGGCTCTTGATCGACCGTTTGATTGAAACTTTGGATAACGAGCCTGCCGAGGAGGGCGTGGAAACGGCGTGGGGGGAAGAGATCAGGCGCCGGGTGGATGATGTTCGCTCTGGACGGGTGAAGACCGTTTCCGGAGAGCAGGTGCTTCGAGAGCTGGCTCAAGAGTTCCCCGATGGTGAGTAGTCCCTTTCGATTTCATCCTGACGCGAGGGAGGAGTTTCGAGGTGCAATCCGTTGGCACCGCCCGCAGAGTCTATTGGCAGCATCGGAATTTCGCGTGGCAGTGTCGGCCGCAATTCGGGTGATCGCTGAGGCGCCAAAGCGCTGGCCGAAATATCTGCATGGAACGCGCCGCTTTGTGCTACAGCGCTTCCCTTTCTTCGTTGTCTACCTTGACGATCCCGAATTAGTAACTGTCCTGGCAGTGGCACACACTAAGCGAAAACCGGGGTACTGGAAGAGCCGAGTTTAAGTCCGGAGTTAACCAGGGTTGTTGGCGGGGAGTGGGTGTTTTCGCACCGCTGAAGCTCTGCTCAACCCTGGGGCTTTACGCGGCGCTTAAGCGCCGTTCTTCCACGGTTATGCTTGCGGCGGTGGAGGTCTCCTAAATTCCAACGTCAAAAGCAAGATCAAAACCAACGTCGGAGGCAGACGGGGAGGAGTGTGCAATTTTGAACAGTCATGCCATTTCGGGAACGGTACCATCGGGCTACTTCGAAGAGGTCGGGTCCAGAGAGGGGGACAGCCTCTTTCGGGGCAGGCATGGGTTAGCGTTGGCCGTTGGCTGAACTTGACCCTTAAGCCTGCCCTTTTTTCTACCGGGTGGCCAACACCTGGGTGCCCTATTTCTCGCGTTCTTTGCGAGAAGGCCTGCCCTGAGCGGAACCGAAGGGTGGGGTCGGCTGCCACACTTGCCGACAACCGTGCTCGTTCCGAAATATTTCCACACCCTCCTTGTGACATCTGACCTTGTGCCCGCTACGAAATCGCGCGATCATGGTCGAGGCCGTGACGGTCGAGTGAGCCCAGATCGTGGCGCCACTAAGTCCTTTGTTTCACGGATTTTAGTATCTAACTTCTTTAGGCTCCGGATTTTGCAGGGAATTTCCTGCTAACCCGGAGATTCCAATAGACCCAGGGGGGAGGGGGTACCGGTGTAAGAGTCCCGCCGTACATCAAGAAACCAGGATCCTGACCAGCCTCCCTGAAATTTATTTGGCTATGGAATTCACAGCCGGGCAAAGGGGGTGGAGGTGAGAAACAGGTGAGGCAATGCATGCGCCGACTGCTGAAAGTGCGACACGAGCCGTACCGGCCTCTGCCCGGTGGAAAGCTGAGGGCGGCTGTGCGAACATCTAGCTGACTTTCGTTCGACGGGCTGGCGCTTTGGGCTTCAATTTGGTCTGGTTGTAAGCGATGGCGGCGCGAACGAGATTTTTTAGCGCGCGCTGATTAAGCTTGTCGCCTTCGAAAAGATCGATGGCTCGCCAGGCGTTGCCGCCGAGGCCGGCGTTGAAAAGCTTGTCGGGATCGGGGAGTTTCGCGCCGTGAGAAAAAGTAAGCTTCACCTTATCTTTGTGGGCGTTGCCGACTGCGATCATTCCGTCAAGAGACCATACCGGGCTTCCCATCCACTTCCATTCCTCGATGATCTCGCGGTCGGCCTCGAGGATGGTCTTGCGGAGGGCGGCTAGCGTTTTGCCGCGCCAGTCGGTGAGTCCTGCGATGAGTTGGTCGATGCGTTCTGATGGATTGATTGGGTCTTTCATTGGGTCTTCATGCCTCCAAGTTCTTGTCGTGTTGAGGGCGGCCGCCCATACATCGATTCACGAGTTTTGCGCCGCTTTGGGCGGCCAGTTGGGCACGTCAATACCGAACTGCTTGGCGTACTCGGCGTGCAGCCGCTGCCAGCCGAACTTTATTGCGTCGGGTCCGACGATGCGGCCGAGGGGAGTTCCGCTGAGCAGGTGATCGAGAACATCGAAGCAAATGTGCCATCCCGCAGCACCCATGGCGATGAAGCGATGACCGATGTTGGTCCACAGGGTCAGGCGCGTGCCGCCTCCAGAGGCAACGAGTTCCCACCGCATATCGTGGTCGCCCCAGTTGTACTCGAGGATTTTGGGAGCGTCGGCTCGCGTCACTCTGGCTTCGGAGACGTTCACCTTGGGCGCCGCCACCGTGGTGAGCTTCACCGCGGCTCCAACCGTGCCGAGGCTGCCATCGGCGTCGAAGGGAGCCCACTCGCGGAGATGCGCCGGATCGGTGAGCGCCTGCCACACTTTTTCCGGCGAGTGGCGGAGTTCGCGGACGAGGACGAGGGTCCACTTCTCTTCTCCGTTTGGTCCCCGGTCTTTCTGTACCCGCGCCAGGTTGGCGGGACCTGGTGTGTACGGCGCGCGCTCGAGCATCTTTTTCTCCTTCGCTTTCTTCTTAGCTTGACCATTTTGCCAGCTGGGTGAGCTGGATGAGGTTGCCGCAGGTGTCGTTCAGCATGGCGATGGTGGAGCCGGTCACGTCGGCGGGCGGCATGGTGAACTCGGCGCCGCGGGCCTTGATCCGCTCGTAGTCGGCCTTGATGTCGTCGGTAAAGAAATTGGCGGCGGGCTGGCGCTGTTGAAAAATCGCCTGCTGATAGGTTTTGGCTGCGGGATTATTGTTCAGCGCGAGCTGCAGCTCGGTGCCGTCCGGATCCTCGGGCGAGGCTACGGTCAGCCAGCGATAGGGTCCCTGACTGAAATCGGTCTTCTTGGTGAAACCCAGGACTTCGGTATAGAAGCGCAGTGCTTCGTCTTGATCGTCAACGTATAGGGTGGTCACTTTGATTTTCATTTCGATTCTCCTAATCTCTAATCTCTTTGTGTCGCGTTCACGGTTTGGAGCGCGTCACCTTTTGCTTCGTTTTCCTTTTCGTTGCGGTTGATTGCATTCGATCGAGGTGGCGTTCGAGAGCATCCACGTGAGCGGACCAGAAGCGGCGGAACTGAGCCAGCCAGGCATCCACTTGCTGAAATGGTTCCGGATTCAGCCGGTAGAGACGGCGCTGTGCGTCGACTGTGGATTCCACGAAACCAGCGTCGCGCAGGACTCGCAGGTGCTTGGACACGGCTGGCTGCGACATACGAAGCCGGCGCTCGATCTCTCCAACCGACTGTTCTGACGTGACGAGTAGGCTTAGGATGGCGCGGCGGTTCGGCTCCGCAATGACTTCGAAGATCGATTCCATTGGTCTGATATACTCCACGGAGCATATACTTGTCAAGGCATATTAACAAGGACGATTTCATGGTTTCGAGCTGGTGGGTCCGCGGTGGGTGGGAATGTCGGGTCCGTGGCGGGATTACCAGTCCCACGTGGGGCAGCTTGCGTCCGACTGCGCTGACGGAACCGTTTTCCCCCGAGAACAGTTCAATCAACGACAGTCGGACACTGAGCCGCGCCCTGCGCCACGAACCGAGTCAGGAACGTGGCGAGGGCAAACCTGTCGCGCGAATCCGGCTTGCCTGGCTTCTCAGACAAGAGTCAGAAGAATCACGGCCTCTCCCAAATTGGAGCTTCGGTTTCGAGCGCTCCAAAACAATGTCGATCACATCCTGGGCCTCGATGGGGTTTGCAAAACCACACACTCCCACCGCGCTGGAGATGATTTCGCGCAGTTCGGGTTTCGGCAATGCCGCAAGTCCTCCCACGTCCCGGTGGAGTAGCCGCAGTAGCAGCGCCAACTGAGCCACTCTCTTATCCTTGAGATAGAGGGACGAATCGGAATAAGCCTGCGCGAACGCGCTGTTTCGGTGCGCGCGTTCTGCGCCGGGACGAAAAAACGGCTTACCTGCTTTGTCCATGGTCGCCTCCGTTCTGGCTTCTCCAGGCATCGAGCCATCGTTCAAAGAACGCTTTGGGCCGAGGGTTTGCAGGTTCGGGGCAGGAGCGTTTGGCTTGCGGAGACAAACTGGGAACGATGGAATCTGAAGATTGCGCGCGAATGATGGTCGCGCTCAGCAACGGTGGTCGCTGAACAACGGTGAAAAGGATCCTTCTCATGGAACTCTCCTCTAATTCGTGATTGAATTTTCTGGCTCCAACTACCGGCCGAACGCCGATCTTTGCCCTCGTGGAGCTCCTGACCGGATTCGGCTGGGACAGAATTGCGCTCAAGACTTCCGGGCGAGTACGCGAAACCCGGATTTCCGGGAATGCGCGCCCGTTTGCGGCGCCCACGCGACGGCCGAAGGACGACGGTTTCGCGGGCACAGCGAGCTATTCAGTTGGATAGAGGAACGACTTCAGATCAGAAACGTACAGAGGAGATCCTGAAACGAACGAGGATGGCGCTGTCTCAGCGTAACTGCGGGTTGGAGCACCACGCCGCTCACGAAGCAACCTGGGCAGTGGTTTGACAGCGCCGGTAGAACCGCGATGGGATTCACCGCGGGAGAAATGATCTGGATACGGGGACGTACGGGAGGAGCAAGATTTACGGGAGTGTCCGCCTCGTTGAAGGCAGTCTCGGGCAAGTCGGGCCGGGGCACGACGGATACGCAGACCGCCGCTGCCAGCAGGAAGAGAACCAATGTCAAACGAAGTCGCATCACCTGGCTCCACCTTGCCCGTAAACAAGCTAACCCCGCAAGTAGGCGTTGTCAATGCTGATTTCAAGGGCGGAGCAGCCTTTGTTGGGCTCTGGGCGCGCTCTTCCGCGGTCGAGTGGACGGCCGAGGGGGCCGTCCGCAGACCGACATCGTCGCCTTTCGTTGCGTTATCCACTTTCATCCTCAGCTTTTCCACAACTGTTGCGGTGGAAACATCCAGCGCGATCTGCGCGGAACGCTTCCCTACTCAATAGGATACAGTCTTCCTTCCCGGATTTGATCTCTGCCGTTGACAAAAATTTCTGAGGGGCTAAAATACGCCTCGCTCGTTCCCCTGTTAAATTTAAAACATGACACCTAAACTTCTCGATCCCGTGGTGCTGCAGACCGATTTCCCGGACCTTAAACTTCATGCCAGCGGCAAGGTACGCGATGTTTATCAGCTGGATAATGAGCGCCTGCTGTTCGTCGCGACCGACCGCATTTCGGCTTTCGACTACGTGCTGGCGACCGGCATCCCGCATAAGGGGCGGGTGCTGACGCAGATTTCCTTGTTCTGGTTTGACTTTCTTTCTGACATCGTTCCGAATCACTTGATCACGGCGGAGATGGAGCAGTATCCGCAGGCGTTGCAGAAATATGCCGAAGTGCTGCGCGGGCGGTCGATGATTGTGCAGCGGGCGGAGATGTTTCCCGTGGAGTGCGTGGTGCGGGGATACATTTCTGGGTCGGCCTGGAAGGAATATAAAGCTACCGGCAAGGTGTGCGGGATCGAACTGCCGGCTGGGTTGCGCGAGTCGGAGGCGTTTCCCGAGCCTATTTTTACGCCAGCGACGAAAGAAGTTAGCGGGCACGACGAAAACATTTCATTTGCCCGGATGTGCGAAATTCTGGGTTCAGAGACTTCCAGCACGCTGCGCGACTTGACCTTGCGGATCTACAAGAAAGCTGCCGCATATGCCCGGCAGAGAGGTATCATCATCGCCGACACCAAGTTTGAATTTGGACGAACAGCGAAGGGCATCACGCTGGCGGATGAGGTGCTCACGCCAGACTCTTCCCGGTTCTGGCCCGCCGATAAGTACGCGCCCGGCCGCGGACAAGAATCGTACGACAAGCAGTACGTTCGCGATTACCTGGAAGAAATTCACTGGAACAAGCAGCCTCCTGCGCCGGCATTGCCGGATGAGGTGGCGCGCCGGACCAGCGAAAAGTATCTTGATGCCTACTTGCAAATTACGGGACACAAGCTGGATGTGTAGGAGTAAGGCCCCCGGGGAAACGGAAGACAGGAGAGCGGCATGACCGCGGCGGACTGGCTGATTGTCGCGGTTATCCTGTTGAGTATTATTTCGGCAGCAGTGCAGGGCTTCTTTGCGGAAGCCCTGAGCATGGCTGGACTGGTGGTGGGTTACATTGTTGCCGCGTGGAAGTATCCGGGGTTGTCGGATTGGTTCATGACGTTTTTGAAGAACGCGTGGCTGGCGGACATTTTCAGTTTCCTGATCATCTTTTTTGTGATCCTGCTGGTGTTCAATCTTGCGGCGAGGGTTGCACGGAAGCTGATGAAGGCAGCCGGGCTGAGTGGGTTTGACCGTTTTATGGGAGCGTTGCTCGGCGTGGTGAAGGGGGTTTTGGTTGTGACCGTGGTGCTGATGGGAATGACCGCGTTCACGCCCACCTCAACCATGCTGAAGACGTCGGTGTTGGCGCCGTATTTCCTGGTGGTGGGCCGGGCTGCGATGTGGGTAGCGCCGGCGGAGTTGCGGGCGCGGTTCAATGACGGGTTGGAGTTTCTGCATCGGGCCCCGCAGGATTTGACCGGGGCTCCGGCGGCGAAGCCGAAATAGGTGCGAGCGAGTAGAAAGTTAAAAAAAGACATTCGGAAAAAAGAGAGAGACCTATCGTGAAAGATCAACTGGAAGCACTCATTCTGCAAATGTATAAGAGCAACATCCTGTATTCGGAGGGTGTGCGCGAATTCAAGAAACGTTTTATCCTCACTGTTCTCCAGGAAAACAAAGGCAACCAATGCCGCGCGGCGCGCGAGTTGGGGATGCACCGCAACACGCTGAGCCGGACCATTGATGAATTGAAGATCGACGTGCGCCAGCTTCGGGATGGGGCGAAACGTCCGCCGCGGAGTGCGCGGCCGGTGTCGTTGGACCGGGAAAAAAAGCGGTGCGGTAAGAGTAGTTAGCTTCGCTGCTTGGTATTTCCCGTTTTCCCGGCGACATTGAGTCAGGGCACCCCGCTCGAAACAGAAAAGCCGCCTCGCAGAGGCGGCTTCCTGCTCTTGTTTCGAGCCGCTCTCCAAGGAATCAAGGGGCCACGGTGAAGTGGTAGCGCTCCCAACATCCCGCCCGGAGTCAGACGTTGATCTCTCCGGTCTCGCGCTGCGGGCACCGTGGCCGTGATTTGGGTGTCAGAGTCCACGGTGAAGCTCGTCACTGTTTCCGTTGGCGAATGCTACTCTGTTGCCCCGAGGAAACCATCGCCGTGATGACGACGCTGGTGCCAGCTGCACCGGTCGTTGGCGTGAAACTCGTAGATCTGCGGCATCACGTAGAAAGTCTTATTGCTGGTTAGAGTGCCCGCTTGGTTCGGTCACGGTGATCGAGCCCGTGCGTGCTCCGGCGGGAATGGTAGCCGTCAGGTACGTATCGGATTCGACCGTGAAGCTTGCGGCTGTTCCGTTGAAGGAGACACCGGTGGCGCCGGTGAATCCCTGGCCAAGAATTTCTACCGCGTCTCCGACGGGGCGAGCCGCCGGGAGGAAGCTTACAAACGGGCCAAGTCCCATAGCGAGGCTGAAGACGGTGCCGCACCCAAGCGTCGGGCAGTCGCCAGAGAAGGTCCCGTAGGCGTCGGAAGTTGTGCCGTAGAACGTCCCGTCGGTGGCTTGAAGAAGGGCGCTGTTGGGGTTGGCTCCGTCCGTGCCGTCGAAGTTGTGAAGCGTGGTCAACGTACCGTCTGGGGTGATTTTGAAGATTGTGCCATCGTTTTTGGAACCGCCGTAGTACGTTGTTCCGTAGAAGTTGCCGTCGGTAGCTTGAACCACGCCCTGAGGCCATTTCCCGTCGGTCCCGTTGAAGTTGTGCAACTTGGTGAACGTGCCCCCTGGGGTGATCTTGAAGACTGTGCCATCGTCGTTCGCCCCGCCCAGCAGGGTGGTCCCGTAAAGGTTCCCGTCGGTGGCTTGAACCAGGCCGCCGTAGGGGTCGTACCCATCAGTCCCGTCAAAGATGTGCAGCGACGTGAACTCACCACCCGGAGTGATCTTGAAGATCACGCCGCACCCGCTGCCTAGGCCCAAAGGGGGGCAGATGGACTTAGCGATGCCGCCACCGGCCGTTTCCCCGTAGAGATCTCCGTCCGTGCCTTGAACCATCAGTGCATTTTGAGCGTCCCATCCGTCGGTGAAGTCGAAGTCGTGCAGCGTGGTCAGTGCGCCCGCGGGGGTCATTTCGAAGATCGCTCCACATCCGTCGTTGCATCCGCTAATCGCACCGTTGACGGTCGTCCCGTAGAAGTTCCCATTCGTGGCTTGAACCAAAGCTGAGTTGGGATTGGCGCCTTCAGCTCCGCCGCTGAACCCGAGTAGCGGCGTCACTGTGCCTCCTGGGGTGATTTTGAAGGCCGCGCCGCCGCCATCGGCGCCGCCATTGGAGTTCACCCCGTAGAAGTCTCCGTTGGTGGCAAGAACCAGTCCCGGCATAGGTCCCGACCCGTCTTCACCGCCGGTAAAGGAATGGAGCGTGGTCAGCGCACCGCCTCGGGTGATTTTGAAAGCGGTGCCGGCGCCGTTACCGCCGCCTGCGGAAGTGGTGCCATAGAAATTGCCGTCGAGCCCTTGGACAAGGCCGGCCCATAGTGGGATGGCACCGTTGGACCCGTCGAAACTAAACAGATTGGTGAACGTCTGGGCGGGAGCGGCGATCGTCGCGACCACGCAAAATACGAAGACGAAACACACCATCTTCGCTAAGCCAGGTGTCCCCACGCTGCATGCTTTCCGGCCTTTCGCGGATACGAGAGCAAAGGGCCCAAGAGCTTCTAGTTTCGTCATTGGAATCCTCCGTGATGCTCGATCGGGGAATCGCGCGGCAATTTCGAGAGGTCGCGCGCGGCTGGGCTGCGAGCCGCGAGGCGGGGAGACGATGCGGCTGGGGCCGAACAGCGCGATTTTCCTCCCAGGGCGAAGGGGCTGTCAAGATGCAAAATCCTTCATACGGCGCAAACCGGAGAAGAAACTCCTCCGGGATAGAGCGGAGGTTTTAAAATGCGCGATAGAGGCAGAGGTTCTGCGAAACGCTCAACGGCAGCCCTTACGGGCTGCCGTTGGTTTGAACAGAACAATTTTAGTCGATGAGCATTAGTTCGAAGCCGGCTTGTGATGCACTGGAGCCGCAACCTTCGGTTTCGGCAGCTGGCCCTTTTCCATGGTCATCATGAATGGGTTCGGAGTGTAGGAGGCGGGCTCGCCCTGGAAGTCAAGGCTGGCGCCTGCTTTTGGGATAAGCCGCAGCGGAACCTTTTCTTCAAAGGTGAGCGTGATATCGGCTTTCTTGGCGTCGATGTCATCGGAGCTCGCGGCGATATCGAATTCGGTTGCGGTGGCGCTGATGACTGTGCCGTTCATGTAGACCGGCTTGCCTTTGATGGCATTCCAGACGGCGTCCTGATCTGCCTGGCTGCCGTTAGAGAGTACGAACTCCCAGGTGGCGAAGTCCATTTTCTCGGGCGCAGTTGCTACCACCATGTTGTGAGCCTGTTCTGCGGGAGTGGGAGCGGGCTTGATGGTAAATCCGGCGGGTTGCACCGGGTTGGCCTTGATTTGGGCGAGCACATCGGCCCAGCCATCGTCTCCGGCGTGGTACTTCACGTACAGACCTCTGGCGTACTTTTCGATCTGCTGCTGATACTGCGCGTTGGGTGCGACTACGGAAGCGCGCCCTGCAAACCAGATCGCATTGATCGGGTCAGGAGTAAGTTTGGGGTCGGGCGGAGTGGGTCCAGCGTAGGCCAGCGCCAGAGGATAGACCACGCTGAAATCCTTCTGGAAATCAGGGCTGCTGTCAACCGCCGCGCGTAAATCCTTTCTCGCGTCGTCATAGTCCTTGTCGGTGAGGGCGGCCAGTCCGAGGGCGGCGTTGAAAACCCCGGTCATCTGATCTTTCATTTTCTGAAAGTCGGGGTCTGACATGCCATCGGGCTTGGTGAATTTGGGAAGGCCATCGAGTCCCATTTGGCCGTACTTTTTCGCGTCCGCGAGATCCTGCGCGGCATTGGCGTCGCCGCCTTGCGCCTTCAGGCGATCAAAATAAGCCAGCAAGAACATGGCGCGCTCGTTGGTAGGGTCGGCGGCGACCAGTTTCGTGGCCGTGTCAATGGTTTTCGCGGTGTTCCCCGCCTGCTGGTAGTCCTGCATGAGAGTCTGCAGGGCGGCTGTCTTCATAATGCTGTTGGGATACTGGGTGAGAAAGGCTTCGAGGCCGCTGATCTGGGCGGCATCCTTTTGTCCGATTGCGCCGACGTAGGCGTTGTACTCGGCTGGGTCCTTGATAACCGGGGCTGCCGTGGGTGCCGCGGCGGGTTGCGCCTGGGCGGGCGCCGCGGACGGTTGCGATTGTGCCGGCTGAGTGGCGGTTTGGGCCGCGGCCAGCGCGGCAGCGCCAAGCACAACCGTGACCAGAATCTTTTTCATCAGTGTAGCTCCTTGGAATTTACGGGATCGACAATTTTGCATTTGCGCGAGACGTATGGCGACCGACCCATCATTTGGGTTTCGCCGGATTATAAGTACGTCTTCTTCTGAAGGCAAGCGACTTCCTAGTTTGCCCCTGCGAGCTATTGTATAAGATGCACAAGTTGAGGCTCGCGCATAGGTCGGATTCTGCTGTGCTGGGCGAAACTAGACAGGAAGGTCTTCCATGGATCAGGGTGGAAATAAGGATGCCCGAACGGATGCGGCGCACCCGCTGGCTGCGCAGGTAGCCGTGGTTACCGGAGCGGGCCGGGGTATTGGCCTCGCCATTGCAAAAGAGTTGTCGAGCCTGGGCGCAACTGCCGTGCTATGCGGGCGCACGATGGCCACCCTCGAATCGGGAGCGCAAGCCATCACGCAGGCGGGTGGGACGGCCGAAGTCGTCCCTTGTGATGTGACCAGTCTGCAGTCGGTTGAGGCGGCGGCCGGGCGTGTCGAACGATTGTTTGGGCGCGTGGATGTTCTGGTCAACAATGCTGCGGTGCGCGGAGTTGAGGGACCTTTGCACCAGCTCCCGCCTGACTCCTGGGACCAGGTTCTGAATACAAACCTGCGGGGCGTTTACTACGCGGTGAAAGCGTTTGCGCCGCTGATGATTCGGGCGCGGTCCGGTCACATCATCAACATATCGTCGCTCGCGGGCAAGAATGCGCTGCCGAACGGCGCGGCTTATGCGGCGTCGAAATGGGGATTGAATGGGCTTAGCTACTCTGTGGCGGAGGAACTACGCGGCTACAACATCCGCGTGGCCGTGATTTGTCCGGGGTCGACTAACACCGAACTTAGTCCGCACGCTGGCAAGGATCTTGCGAAGATGTTGCAACCGGAAGACGTGGCGCATGCTGTGGCGATGCTGGTGACGCAGAGTCCGCAGTCGTTTGTGAGTGAGATTCTGTTGCGGCCGACGCAGAAACCTTGATTCGGCGCCATTGCCAGAGATCACTTCTTGAACAGATTTTCAAACGCCTGGCGGGCGTCGTTGGGGCGCAGGCTGGCGGGCGTGGAGGTTTCTTTTTCGCGGGTCACGCGGATTTCGAAGAACGTGCAATCGTTGCGGGCATCTTTTTTGGCGATGCGCTCTTTGATCGGTTGCATGCATTCGAAGCGGCTGCCGGGATCGAAATACATGCACTGCTTGCAGGAATGCAATTCGAAGCCGCACTTGGGGCAAAGACCGGTTGGCGGAATTGCCTGCAGCACGGTGCCGCACTGGGCGCAGCGGGAAACGGCGCGGGTGCCGGGCATGTTCACGGGCTTGGGGCCCATGCTGTAGTCGCGTCTGGCCAGCGGCACGGGGGCCGGCTTTTCTCTAGCCCCTTTTTCTCCTGACTCCTGGCGCGGCCTTTCTTCGCGGTCGCGGTCCTGATATCCATGCTGACGGTATTTGGCCACGGAACCTCCGAGCACGCTGGCGTGTATTGTCTCGCTGCCGGCGCTTTAAGACAAGTCGGAGTGCGGCTTTTCCGGCCTTACACGGTACCTCAGCGCGCGCGACCCAGTACTCGCTAAAATGGATTCATGATTCACGAAATCTTTCCTGTGGGACCGCTGCATTGCAACTGCTCGATCATTGGCGACGAGACTACGCGCGAAGCCATGGTCATCGACCCCGGCGATGATATCGACGATGTGCTGGCGCTCATTCGCAAGCATAACCTGCAGGTCAAGCAGATCGTGATCACGCACGCTCACATTGATCACGTGGGCGGGGCGATGAAGCTGCGCGCGGCTACCGGAGCGCCGATCCTGCTTAACCAGAACGACTATGCGCTGCTCAAGATGCTCGACGTTCAAGCCGCATGGATCGGTGTGGCCGCGCCCGGCGAGGTTAAGATTGACCAGAGCGTGACCACTGGCGATACGGTGAGGGCCGGGGCACACACGGCCAATATTTTGCATACGCCGGGACACACGGAAGGAAGCGTCTGCCTTTACTTCCCAGCCGAAAAAATTCTGATTGCCGGTGATACTTTGTTCGCCGGATCGATTGGTCGCACTGATCTGCCTGGCGGCTCGATGCAGAAGATCATGCAGTCGCTGCGTGGGACTGTGATGGCTTTACCCGACGAGACCGTGGTAGTGCCGGGGCATGGAGCATTGACTACTATTGGAGAAGAGCGGGAGAGCAATCCGTTTCTGGTGAAGCGGTGAGAGTCCGATTACCGCCCGGAGGCGCAGTGCCGCATCTGATGTTGCACCCGAACTTGTACCTGGGGCTCATTGGGGTGCCCATTCGAAAGGGAAAAGCTTGGCAGCTGCAGCTGGATCGAGTTTCACACCAGCCAACTCGGCAGCTTTCGCGAGCACAGGATCTTCACCTGCCGCTAATTGCGCGGCACTCGGTAGCAGCAGCACGTCCGGTGTTACACCGATCTTTTCGAGGCTCTTACCGTCGGCCATAATCAGATCAGCACTCGTGATAGAGGCCCCATAAAAAACGAGCACCCCGGAATAGTCGTCAAACGGATAGTAAAGCGCCTCCATGACGCTGCCGGAACTCTGGTCGCCGACTACGGTGCCTCGATGTTCCAGTTGCACCACGCGGGCGAACAACTCGGCGGCGGACGCAGACTTGCTATCCACCAACACGATCAGATTTCCAGTGAACACGTTGTTGACCCTGGATTTCGCGACCTCTGGTTTCTGCCCCTTGCGCATGACCCGCGTTGCAATCGTCACATCGTGATCCATCACACTGCCAACCAAGCGCGAAAGAGTCGTAACGTAGCCGCCCGGATTGCCGCGAAGATCGAGTATCAGCGTCTTGTGCGTTCGCGCAATGCGAATCATCCGATCAACTTCGCCCTCCTCAACTGCGAAGGCCGGCATCTTCCAGAACAGGACGTCCCCTTGCTCAATGAAGCGCTGGCGCATCAGTTGATGCTCCGCCTCGCGCTCTCGCTTCTGGATCCAGAAATCACTGTTCATGGCGCTAGCGAACGCTGAATGCTCCTCGCGCTTGGCATATTTGGTCGCGATCATCACCTTACGCGTTTCGCCAGTCGGAGAGCGTACGGCCATTCCAGTCACGGGTTTGGGGGCGATCTGATTGAGATAATAGTCGAGCTGCCAAAGGTCGGCGCGGCTGATGGCGTAACCGTCCAGAGAAATGATCTGGTCTCCTGGGTGTATTTTCTGCTCGGCGTCTGACCCAGGACGAACCTCAGTCACATAGCAGGCATCGCCTACCATCTGCATCCGGTAGCCATAGTCGGCAACGTAACTACGCCTCGGCGGAACAAAATAGGTATGGGAATCGTTCAGGCCGGAGACATACGCCGCAACCACTCGGAACGCGTCGCCCAGAGTTTCGGCTTTCTTGATCCGTTGAGTGTATTCCTTGTAACGCGCATCCACGTCCAAGCCGTGAAACGATGAATCGTAATAATTCTTCTTTAGCGTTTCGTGAATGTTCTTGAGCATGCCCTCGACAAGATCCCGCTGCCCGGGCTTAATTTTCTGCTGCTCCACTTGTTGTGCCCGGGCCCAGACAGCCGCTGCAAAAAGCAGACTCAGCGACAGGAGAACGAATTGCGTGGTTCGTCTCATAACATTTACGCTTGGAGGCCCCACCTAGTGCAACAGGCGAGAATTTTATCCTACACCGACCGCTTTAGTACCCTGCTAATCCCGTCCCCGAAGGTACTTTCCGCCGCGATCAAACTGACTACAAGATAACCATCGCTCTCGAAATCATAAAAATGCCCCGGATGCACCAGCACCTGCTCTTTTCGTACCAGTTCAATTGCCAACTCTTCGTCAGTCTGCGTCACCGGAACGCGCAGAACTGCGTACCATCCGCCGTCGACGTTTAAACGCTGACAACTCTTCTGAGCTGCGAGCTGGCGGTCGAGTTCTGCGAGGTTGCCGCGCAGGCGATCGAGTAATTGGGGCTGGATGGTTTTGCGCTGATCGAGCAGGGCCGCAGTCGCCCATTGAATAGGTGCGTTCATCGAAAGGTAGGTGTC
Organism: uncultured Acidobacteriaceae bacterium; assembly: GCA_963800575.1. GTDB lineage: Bacteria > Acidobacteriota > Terriglobia > Terriglobales > Acidobacteriaceae > Sulfotelmatobacter. The sequence goes on along the minus strand of CAWDBN010000011.1, from coordinate 290,841 downwards.
GGCGATTACTTCGAGACGCGCTTGAGCTGCTTCGACGTCGGCAGCCGGGCCGGTGGTTACGATCCATGCTACTTTCATTTGCGGGAGTGCCGAGATTTTCGAAACTCCGCTTAAAGTGAAGGTGAGCACTTCTTGATTCGCGGCGAAGCTTTGCCGCTTTTCTCCGTCGTGGGCGTAGTCGAGAAAAACTTCGTCGCCGATCAGCGCTAGTTCGTGTTCGCGGCAAAAACGATTTAGAGATTTCTGTTCCTCCGGGTGCACGTAGGAACCAGTCGGGTTGTTGGGATGGACGACGACCACGCCTCGCGTGCGCTTCGTCACCGCGTCATGCAGCGAGGGAAAATCCATTTGCCAGCCGTGGTCGTAGATCAGGGGATAGGGCACGAGCTTGACGTCCTGCAGGTCGGCGAGGAATTCGAATAATGGATAACTTGGCTTCGGAACGAGCAGCTCATCTCCGGGATTGCAGAGCAGGCGGAAGACGAAGGAATAGCCTTCGCTGGTACTGGTGGTGAGAAGCAGGCGATCGGAGTCCAGATTGATTCCGTGTTCGGTTCGATAGTAATCGGCAACGGCAGCGCGGGCGCTGGGCAAGCCTTTGGGCTGGGGATCGTAATCCATGGCTTGCGGAGAGGACAACGATTCAAGAATTTGGGGCGCGTCGTAATGCAGGCCGGCGCGGGTTGGATTTGAGATGGTGAGATCGAGCACGTGCGCGCCGCTCGATCGCGCCTTTTCGAGCGCTTCGGTCAGGCGATTTTGCGTGAGCTTCCAGTTGGTGCGGTTGGAGAACATTAAATTCAGTGGCCAGGGGTCGGTGGCCAGGGGTCAGCAGAACCGGCGGACTCTCGAGGAATGTTCTGGTCACTGACCACTGGCCACTGATCACTGCCTCTACGGCTGTAGGTAGAATCCCAACTCTTGCGGCTGGGTCAGAGTTTTCGTTGCATCGTATTGGCCGTGCGCCTGGCGAACGGCTACGATTTTTTTCTGGAATTCGCTGGCCAGGTCGTCGTAGCGGACCAGGACGTTGTCGAGCCAGTACGGGCCGTATTCGCGCAGGTAGGCTTCGCGGTACATCTCGGCGAGGCGCGTGGTCGCGTCGCGCAGGTCTTCGAGGCGCGCGTTGATAGATGTGATTTCTTCCAGATCACCGCCTACTCGTTCTTCGTCGGCCGGGTTCAGAAAAGCGTCCCAATAAAATTTGTTGATCTCCTGCGTGAACTCGGCCTTCATGCCGAGTGCATCCCAGCGCCAGGCGGCGAGAGTCATGTCGGCCAGCGTGTCCTGATTGGCGTGGGCTTTGGCGCGATTGCGGCGCAGCGACTCGAGTGCGTGCTCTGCGCCGAGCCGCATCTCGGGAGCGGCCGCGGCCAGCTTCTGCATGACCTTGGCTCCTTCAGGAGTGAAGGGATCGATCCAGAACAAGTCGTCGGTCTCGTTTTCGATTTTAGCTTTGGCTAGCGCCTGATGGCCGTGGTCGAGATTCTCCAACGCGTCGCGGAAAGTGGCGTCGTTTCCGTTGCGGTAGAAGGCCCAGTCGTAAGCGTTCTTGAATTGATCGATGTTCGACTCCCCCGACTGCCATCCCGCGGCTGCTCCGTAGACCAGTGCTGGCCACGCCATGCCGTAGATCGCCTCGCCGTCATCATTCCACGTGGTGTTGAGCATGCCCATCGCGCCTTGATTCTGGCCGTCGCGAACAAAGTTGCGAATGTTGAGGTAACCCGCGTCCAGGTCCGGCCACAGTTGATTCCAGGTTTGCGCGCCTGGGGCCACAACCACGCGCAGGCCGGCATCGCGGTAGGGTTTGATGATGCTGTCGTAGCTCGGCTTCGGATCGTAATCCCAAGGGACGGCGATCATGTCCTTGGGCAGGATGCTAAGCAGTTGCGGATATTTCAGCGCGATATCGCCCCAGAACATGAGTTGCTTGTGGTAAGGCTCGAGAATGTTGAACACCTTTTGCATGTGGTCGAGATAAACCCGGCCCAGGCCGACTTCTGCGACCCGCGCTGCGGTTTGTCCCTGGCCGAGTTCGAAGGTTTCGTCGCCGCCGACATGCAGGAAAGGGCCGGGAAAAAGCGGGACTAGATCGGCGTACATGGCCTTGATGATTTCGTAAGACTGCTGGTTTGTCGGGGTGAGCACGTGGCCGTGCGGGCGCTCGGCGACTTCGGAATAAATTTCGTACTTCAGCATGTGGTGGAGATGTCCGAAGGTTTGCTGCTCGGGAAGGATGGTGACGTAGAGCTTTCTGGCGTAGTCGACCAGAGCGTTGACTTCTTTCGGAGTGAGCGCGGCGCCCGTGGGGGCGAGCAGCGGCTGGCTGGCAAAATCGAACACGTGCTCCATATAGAGACCGAACAGATTCACCTTGTACGCCGCCAAGGTACGGATCTGGTGTTTCATGTAATCTTCGGTGGGAATGGGGCCGCGGCTGATGTCATCCTGCACGCCTCGCCATTCCATGCTGGGCCAGTCACGAATGGAAACCGCGGGACAGATTAGTTTTCCATCGTCCTCGCGAAGCAGTTGACGCAGCGTCTGCACACCATAGAACAATCCCTGTCCCGTATTGGCGGCGACGATCAGGTGCGTCTTGTCGGAAAAAAGCAGATATCCCTGGTCCCCGATGGTATCTGCCGTGAGGCCCTTCGACGCCAGAAAATCTCTGACGCTGCGGTCCTGCAGGCGGGCGAGCACGATGGCGCTGCGCACTTCTTTTGCTTTCTCTTTGGAGCCGGTAATGCTGACTTTTAGTCCAGATTGGTCCTGGATTTCTTCCGCCAGCGTTTCGGCGGCGATGCGGTCTTCTTCCTGATGGCCGAACTCCACGAGAATTCTGGTGGTTGGCTTCACGCGGAAGCCGCCTTGCTGAAGGCGCACTTCCTTGGGCGCGGGAATCAACTTGAGTTGAGTCTCCGCCGCAGGGGCTTGGGCAAGCATTGCCGGCACGAGAAGCAGCAAGACGACGGGAAGAAGGAATCGTTTTTTCATTCGTATCCTTGCAAGACCAACAACACACTATTCTACCGGGAACCGGGCTCTATTTCCCGAATGCTTCCTTGTTTACAACGTAGGGCATTTTGGTGATGTCGCCGCCATAGTTGGCTTCGAGTACGTCGATCAATCCCTGGACGCAGCGGCCGGCCATGCCTTTATTGGGATCGGTCGAGAGGCGTGTGATGCGCGCGGCGCTGGCGAAGTGCGGCATGAGGCGGCAGCGGTCGGCAATGGCTGGATCGCGCAGCGGGGAGTCAGCCGGCAGCGGTTCTTTCTCGTAGACATCGAGGGCGGCGCCGGCGATCCAGTTTTCGCGGAGGGCTTTTGCCAGAGCCAGTTCATCGATGACCGGGCCGCGCGAGTCGTTGACCAGATAGGAAGTCGGCTTCATCAACCGGAGGGTTTTTTCGTTGAACAGATGATAGGTGGGCGTTGCGCTTTCGCCGGGACGCAGCAGAGGCACGTGTACGCTGACGAAATCGGCTTCGCGCAGGGCTGGTTCGAAACCGACGTACTTGATCCAATTCTTTTCCCGGGAGATGCCGCGGGCGTGGCGCAGATCCATCGTCTCCTGAATGGCTTTGATGTAATCGTGATTCTCGTAGGCCGGGTCGTAGCAAAGCATGTTCATGTCGAAGCCGGCGCACTTTTTGATCATGGCGAGACCGATGCGTCCGGTGCCGATGATGGCGATGGTCTTGCCAGTCACTTCGTCGCCGAGGAACGGCAGGTAAGGATGCCAGTATCCCCACTGGTTGTCGCGAGTGAGGTGTTCGGCGGGCCACATTTTGCGGGCGAGCATGCCCAGCATGAAGAAGGCGAACTCCGCCGTGGCCTCTGTGAGGACGTCGGCTGTGTTGGTGAAAGGAATCTTGTAGCGGTTGGCATCGGCGCGGTTGATGTTGTCGAAGCCGACGGCATACTGCGCCACGACTTTCAGCGCGTTTTTGCCAGCTTCATTCTTACTCGCCTCAAAGACTTCAGCGTCGATGGGATCGCGCAGCGTGGTGATGAGGCCGTCGATGCCGGACTTGACCTTTTCGACGATCAAACTCTTCGGCGGCGCTTCGGGCTGGGAATAGACTTCAACCTCGTAGCCGCGGCGGCGCAGCAGTTCGATGGCTTCTCCAATGTCGCAAGTGGCAAAGACGCGGAATTTTTTGTCCATGGGTTTTTCGCGGCTGACTGCAGTTGAAATGAAATGCTACATCGCCCCTCGCGATGCGAGCAGCGAAAATGAAAATATCATACGCGACGGGGAGATGCTCTTACTGAGTACATGGCCTAATTACATGGCGGCGCATGGCTACGGACATCGCCAAGGAGATTTCGACGAGGCATATAAATGTACTTCCGGGCCGTTGACCGGATTCCGCGTCCGGCCTAGAGTCTCAGCAACATTTCATCTTCTTTCTTCGCCTGAGGAGAGATTCCACCGTGGGATTCCGCTCCCGCAGTGCTGTTCCGTTCGCGGTGAGGACGGCATCGGCTCTATGCGCCGGCCGTAGCCTCAAGCTGAACAGCTGAAGCCCAACTCAGCGCCGCGCTTCGCCAAGAAACAAAACCGAGCCAGAAGTGTGTCCCTCACCCTGCACGGAGGTGCAAAATGAAGTGTCGAAATCTATATGTAGCGGTTGTGTGTCTCGCGCTGGAAGCTATCGCCGTTTCGCCTGTTCACGCGCAAAACGATCCTGGTCCTCGCCCTGGTCCGGCGGCGGCGGGAAGTTTTTATTCAACCCTCAACGCCAATGAGCAAGCTTTTTTCAATCAGGCGCAGCTTCGTTTTCAGGAAATTGATTCGGTTTCCGGCGGCATTGCCGGCGAAACGGGATCGGGTCTCGGCCCGACCTTCAACGGCAATAGTTGCGCGCAGTGCCACGCGCAGCCCACGATTGGGGGCGCCAGTCCCGGCCTTCTCAGTCCACAAAACGCGATTCCGAATCCGCAGGTAGCGCTGGCCGCACTTGATGGCGCGACTAACGTGGTTCCTTCATTCATTACTCCGAATGGTCCGGTGCTTGAAGCCCGATTCATTCAGACTTCGAGCGGCGCGCTGGACGGCGGAGTCCACGACCTCTACACGGTCGCTGGGCGGTCCGACGCTCCGGGGTGCACGCTGGCGCAGCCCAACTTTGCCGGCGCGCTTTCCAGCAACAATGTGATTTTCCGGACACCCACGCCGCTGTTTGGTCTGGGCCTGGTGGAAGCCACCCCCGACGCCAATCTGCAGGCCAACCTGGCAGCCACGCAATCGGCTCGGGCCGCGCTGAGAATTGGCGGTGTCTTCAACACCAGCGGCAACGACGGCACCATTACCCGCTTCGGATGGAAGGCGCAGAACAAGTCGCTGCTGATTTTTGCGGGCGAGGCTTACAACGTGGAGCAGGGAGTATCGAATGAGAATTTTCCCAATGAGCGCAGCGCCGTCGCGGGATGCGTATTTAACGGGACTCCGGAGGACGCGACCAACCTGCTGAACCAAAATGCCAGCAGCCCGAACTTCGGTACCAGCCTGGGCACGGAATCGGAAATGTCGTCGGACGTGGTGAACTTTGCCGCGTTTGCTCGCCTGTCGGCGCCGGCGGCTCCGGCTGCATCGACTCAATCTACTTTGAACGGAGCGGCTGATTTCAATGCCATCGGCTGCAATCTTTGCCATTCGCCGACTCTGACCACCGGGACGTCAATTTTCACCGGCATGTCGAACGTCACCTACCATCCTTATTCTGACTTTGCTCTCCACGATATGGGCTCCGGCCTGGCAGACGGAATCCACCAGGGCTCGGCCGGTCCCAATCAATTCCGCACAGCACCACTGTGGGGACTGGGACAGCGGCTGTTCTTTCTTCACGATGGCCGCACCTCAGATCTGATCCAGGCCATTCAGGCGCACAGCAGCGGCGGATCGGAAGCGAACATGGTGATCCGTAAATACGATTCCCTTAAACCATCGCAGGTGCAGGACCTTTTGAATTTCCTGCGCTCGTTGTGAGTGGCGTTTGAGTGGTGAAACGAGAACGGCGGAGGGCCTGGTCAGGCTCTCCGCCTAAGTTTCCAGCGCGGCAGAATTATTGTCTTTCAAAGGTCCAGCGCGTGGACTTCTCTATGAATTCTTTCTCCCACAGGCCAAACACTACGCGGGGACGCACGGCGAAGATCGGTTCCTTCATGGAGAGGATGTCTGGCTTCATTTTCGACATGTCGAAGTTGTACTTGCGCTCGTACTTGGGCAGGAACTTCCGGCGCGCGAGGATGTCGGCAATTTCCGCCGCGCCTTCGACGATGACGGCTTCGTGCGCGTGTTCAGTACTGACGACGCAGTTGGCGTTCTGCGCTAGGTTGCGCGCTTTGCGCGACTTGCTGCCGGTACTGAACAGAAAGCGGCCGTCCTGCCACAGGCCCCAGACCACCATGGTGTGCGGAGAAGCTTTGTCGGGCGAAGCTTTGTCCTGCGAGGTTCCGGGCTTCAGGGTGGTGATCCAGTAGTTGTGCGACTTCTTGAGGCGCTGCTCGGCCCAAGTCCACGGGAGCAAGCCCTTGCTGCCTTCGGGCAGGCCGTAGCCGGGCATGAGGGGACGGCTGGACTTGGGTTTTACCGCTCGCGCTGCCATCTTTCTCGCCGGCATGAAATTCGCCTACTCGGCACTTCGGCTTCAGAGACTCTTCTTTGTCCATTGATCAAGTCGCTCGAGTGCCTGCTGCAGGTTTTCCAGCGAATTGGCTACGCTGAAACGCAGGTAGCCTTCGCCGAATTCCCCGAAAGCAGTGCCGGAGAGAGCGGCAATTCCGGCCTGCTCCAGCAGAGCGTCGGCCAGCGGCTTCGACTTCCATCCAGTCTTCGTGATGTTGGGGAAAACGTAGAATGCGCCTTTGGGCAGGCGGCAGGAAAAGCCTTTGATCTTGTTCAAGCCGGCGACGAACACGTCGCGCCGGCGTTTGAACTCGGCGCACATTTGGTCGACCGAACTCTGGTCTCCGCGCAGGGCTTCGATGCCCGCGATCTGGGTGAAACTGGCGGTGCACGAAGTGGAGTTCGTCGCGAGGCGCGTGATTTGCGCGGCTAGGTCCGTGCGCATCACGCCATAGCCCATGCGCCATCCGGTCATAGCATAGGTTTTCGAAAAACCGTCCAGCAGGATCGTACGCTCCTGCATGCCGGGTACTGACATGATGGAGAAATGATCGCCTTCAAAAAGCAGTCGACTGTAAATTTCGTCGGACAATACCAGGATGTTGCGGTCGCCAATGATCTTGGCGACCTGCTCAACGTCTTTGCGCTGCATTACGCCGCCGGTGGGATTTTGGGGCGAATTCAGGATGATGAGCCTGGTCCGGTCGGTGATGAGGCCTGCCAGTTCATCCACGTCTAGGGAGAAATCTCGTTCCTCACGCAAATGGATAGGCACGGCTTTTCCGCCAACGTAGTGGATCATCGACTCGTAAATCGGGAAGCCGGGATTGGGATAGATGACCTCATTGCCTTCATCAATTAACGCCAGGATTGTGAAGAAAATAATTGGTTTACCGCCAGGTACGACTACCACCTCTTCGGGGGTGACTTTTACGCCGCGGGTGCGGCTCACGTAGTCGGCGATGGTCTGGCGCAGCTCGGGCAAGCCGGCTGAGGGACCGTAGTGAGTCCAACCCTTGTGCAGTGCATCGACGCCGGCCTCGATCACGTTGGCGGGAGTGTCGAAATCGGGTTCGCCGATTTCGAGGTGAATGATGCTCTTGCCCTGGCGCTCGAGAGCCCGCGCTTTATTCAGAACCTCGAAGGCGGTTTCTGTGCCGAGGCGAGACATGCGGCGGGCCAGTTGCAATTCGTATTGTGTGGTCTGGGGCATGATGACCGGCGCTCCTGAGAAGCTAAACGGCACATTATACGCCGGGGGTGCCGGCTCGAATCGCCCAGGCGCGAGCGGGCAGGTCGATCGCCCCTTGGGAATCTGCCGGCAGTGCTGCTCTAAGGCGCTCGCGAATGGCCGCCTGGGCTGGCTGATCACGCGTGGCGATGAAGTTCGGCGCCGAGCCTTGCCCGGTCAGCAGCGGTGCCCAGTAATCATCGAAGTTGGTGAAGTGAGTTACTATTTCGAGCGCATGGAGCGCTGTGTGTACCAATCCTGCTTGCTCGAAGAGCGATTGCAAACCTTCGGGAGTACACATTGGAAAACGGTGGGCTTGGTCGAAGCTGGCCGCTTCACGATCGACGGCGATGGCTGCATCCCAGAACTCACGTAAGAATCTTGCGCCCTGAGCGTAGTCCCAAAGGTAGACCGCGATGGTACCGCCGGGCCGCACAACGCGGGAGAATTCATCCAGCGCCTCGACGGGGTTCGGAACGTAGTTCAGTCCCAGGCCGCAGACGACCGCGTCGAAGGTGCCGTCGGGGAACGGGAGGTCCATCGCGTCCCCGGTTTGGAAGGTGACGTTAGGCTGGGCCCGATGCTGCCGAGCAAAGTTTATCTGCTGGGGAGAAGCGTCGACGCCCGTGATGCTGGCCGGGGCGTTGCGTTCCACGATGGCTTCAGCAATGATGCCGCTGCCGCAGCACACATCGAGCCAGCGCAGACCCGCCGGCAGGTCCAGCCACTGGAGGAATTCCCGAGCGAGCAGACGGCTCCAGCGGCCCATCCATTGGTCGTAGTGGGAACCGGAGGTCCAGCGATCTGTGGTCATTGAACGAGGTCCCTCCAGCGGCTGAAGCCGAGCCATGACACGAATCGAAATCCAACATTCGGGAATTATTCCGAGACGCTGTGTTCTTCGTTCTGGGAACGGAGGACGCGGTCGACGGAATAAGGAGCGCGGTGGCGGGGTTCGTGGTAGTGGCGGACCTGCATCTCGCCGAGCAGGCCAATTGCCAGGAGGTTCAATCCGCCGAGCAGCAGGCCGAGGGCGAGCATCATCAGCGGGCCGTGAGAGGCCATGACCGGAACGTGGCGCAGGAATTTTTCCACTCCCAGCCACGTTACGACGGCGCTGCCGCCGAACAAGCTGAGTAGCCCGAAGGTTCCGAAGAAATGCAGCGGCCGGGACAAATAACGGAGCAGGAAACGAATGGTAATGAGATCGAAGAGGACGCGGAAGGTGCGGGAAATGCCATAGTGCGAAATGCCGCGCTCGCGGTTTACGTTGCGGATGGGCACCTCGCAGATGGACGCGCCATACCACGACGCCAGCGCCGGGATGAAGCGGTGCAGTTCACCATAGAGCGGAACCTGCTCGAGAATCTCGCGGCGATAAGCTTTGAAGGTGGTGCCGAAGTCGTGGATGTCGACGCCGCTTAGCTTGGCCATCAGCAAGTTCGCCATGCGGGAGGGAATGCGGCGCATCCAGAAATTGTCGACGCGGACTTTGCGCCAGCCGCTGACGATGTCGTAGCCGGCTGCAATCTTTTCCAGAAACAGCGGGATGTCGGCGGGATCGTGTTGCAGGTCGCCATCCATGGCGATGATGTACTCCCCGCGGGCATGGTCAAAACCGGCGGCCAGTCCGGCCGTCTGGCCGAAATTGCGGCGCAGCTTCACTACCGTGACACGGCTGTCGACAGCTGCGATCTCGCGCAGCATGGCGAAGGTGTGATCGTTCGAACCGTCATCGACCAGCACGATTTCGAAGGTCTCGCCCGCGGCCTCCATCACCGCTTTCAGGCGGTCGTAGAGGTCCGTGACGTTCTCCTGCTCGTTGTGCAGAGGGACGACGATGGAGTACTTGGGCACAGTGTTTTTATTATATCCCGAAACCAGTTCTCGGTTCCCAGTTCTCGGTTCTCAGCAAACCCCAAGGGTAACCAACTGAGCACTGCGATCCGAGAGCTGGGAACTAAGAACTCAGAACTCCCGTGTCAGCCTTATTCCTTAAGCTTCAGGCGGGACTTGTTCTCTTCCATGAACTTCTTTATATCGTCTGCCGCTCCCAGCAGGCGGTTCCATTGCTCGTAGTAAAGCGTGACCGGGAAACGGCCGAGTCCGTAGACGCTGACGCCGCCTTTTTCGCCGACCTTGAAGATCAGGTCTCCACTGCGCTTCTTGGTCTCAACTTCTTTTTCCAACTGGGACAACCGCGCTTTGAGTTCTTCGTAGGTTGGTTCTGACATGTATTTCCTCGCTTGTAAGTTTGATAGCCGAATGGCCACCTTACGTGGGCGGCCAACATAACACTCATCCCAATAGTAACTTGCTTGGCATTGCCTTGCGCAGGAGAACCGATATAAGCTAAGCAAATTAGCCCAATGCAGGAACGCATGCGATTTAGTTCCCGATGGTTGGCGTGGCTCTGCTTGTCCTTGATGTTGTGGACAGCGGTGGCGGAGTCTACCCACAACCACCCGAACCAGACCGAAGCCAACTCCTGCTCGATCTGTGTGGTCGCCCACACAACTACGCCTACACCCAGCTGCAATCATATCCGGCCGGTGTTTGCCACGGTCGGACTGCTGCAAGAAGAAGAAGTAATCGCGAGAGCCCCGCTTAGCGTTTTTGAGTTGGGCATTCGTGGTCCTCCTGCCGTTTAGGGATTCCCCAACATCGAAGCTCCGGCATGCACGCCGGTCGATCCCTATTTCTTGACTTCGTCCCAGGAGGACTCGTGCTTACTTCATTCAAGCGGTTGCTTTTGGCTATTCTTGTCATCTCGTTCGGTTTCGCCAGCGTTCTGGTCAAGGCGCAGTCGGGCGGGAGTTCAGGCTCTATCAACGGTACCGTGCTCGACCCCGACGGCGCCGTCGTGGCGAACGCAACGATTGAAATTCAGGATCCGGTCAGCCACTTTGACCAATCAACCACCACCGATAAATCCGGGAGCTTCAATCTCCCGAACATTCCTTTCAATCCTTATCACTTGACTGTGAAAGCCGAGGGTTTCGCCTCGACTGCCAAAGATGTGGAGGTGCGGTCCGTCGTACCGGTCAGCATCAACATCAGTCTGCAGGTGCTGGGGTCGACCACCTCGGTAACGGTCACGGATGCTGGAGACCTGGTAGAGAACGATTCGACTTTTCATTCCGACATCGACCGGAACTCGTTTGAAAAGATTCCTCTGGAAAGTTCCACCTCTGGCGTGAGCGCGCTGGTTACCCAATCAACGCCGGGAATCGCCGCCGACTCCAATGGACTCTTCCACGGGCTGGGCGACCACGCGGAGAATTCGTTCTCGGTCGACGGCCAGCCGATTACGGATCAGCAGAGCAAAGTGTTTTCGAACCAGATTCCACTCGATTCGGTGCAGTCGCTGGAAGTAATCTCAGGCGCGCCGCCGGCGGAATACGGAGGCAAGACCAGCGTGGTGATTGTAGCGACCACGCGGTCTGGCCAGGGTGTGAATCCTCCTCACGGCAGTGTGACGGCTTCGTACGGATCGTTTGGCAGTTCCAATCTGGCGGCGGAACTGGCTTACGGCGGCAAGAACTGGGGAAACTTTATCTCGGCGAGCGGCCTGAATACGGGCCGGTTCCTTGATCCCCCGGAATTCACCGTGCTGCATGACAAGGGCAACGAAGAGAACCTGTTCGACCGCGTGGATTATCAAATCACGACGGGCGACTCGATTCATCTGAATCTGGGCTACAGCCGGAGCTGGTTCCAGACGCCGAACTCCCTCGATGCCGAGAACGCGACGGCGTGGAGTGGACTGAACGGGGTGGACGCGCAGGACGTGAACAATTACGGGGGCGTAGCTCCGAATGGCGTTCTTGTCGGAGCCACGGATCAGCGATCGAAGATTGGGACCTTCAACATCGCGCCCTCGTGGACGCGTCTGCTGAACGCACACTCGGTGTTTACCTTGGGCACATTCGTGCGTCACGACGATTACAATTATTATCCCAGCAGCGATCCATTTGCCGACCTGGGGCCACCGAGCCTGCAGAGACAGTCAGTCGGCCAGAACCGCACGCTCACCAATGCGGGGATTCGGTCTGATATCTCCTACGTCAAAGGCATAAACGACATCAAGGCCGGGGTAACGTACGAACAGACATTTCTCAATGAAAACGATACACTCGGGATCGTCGATCCGACCTACAACGCACCTTGCATAGTTTTTTCCAACGACGAGCAGCAGTGGGTTGCAGCGCCTGGACTCAGTTCCGCGCAGTGCCCCGGCAACACCGGCACCTACCAGGCAAACCAGCCCGGGCCCGCTTCGAATGCAGTCGGTAACGCTCTTTACCCCTACTACAATCCAGTCCTGGCTCCTTACGACCTGACCCGCGGCGGAAGCTACTACACCTTCAACGGCCACACCGACGTGAAGGAGCTTGCGCTCTATGTCACGGGATGTGATCACCAAGGGAAACTGGTCGATGAACGTGGGGCTGCGCGGTGACGTGTACAACGGTCTTTCCATCGCGCGACAGGCCGAGCCTCGCATCGGCGCCGCTTACAACTTCAAGAAGACCAACACGATTGTTCGTATCTCCTACGCGCGCACGCTGGAATCCCCCTTCAACGAAAATCTGATTCTTTCGAGCATCGGATGCGAAAATGATGTCCTGAACCCTCTGTTGCTTTGTTCGCCGGGAGCGAGCGGAGCCTTGAGTCCGGGATTTCGCAACGAATTCCACGCCGGGATCGAGCAGGCATTCGGCAGATACCTCGTCTTTTCCGGCGAGTGGATTACCAAGTACACGCACAATGGCTACGACTTCAGCGTGCTGGGCAACACGCCGATCACGTTCCCGATCGAATGGCACAACTCCAAGATTCCTGGATATGCCGGGCGGGTCAGTGTACCGGAAATCCACGGCTTCTCGGCGCTGATGGTTTTCTCCAGCGTGGCGGCGAGGTTCTTCCCGCCCCAGATTGGCGGAGCTGGTGCAACCGTCGCAACCACCGCCGGACTTCCCTTCCGCATTGACCATGACGAAAAGTTCAACGAGACCACTCACTTCCAATATCAGCCGTGGAAGCGCGGCCCGTGGATGGGCTTCAACTGGCGCTACGATAGCGGACTGGTCGCGCGGCAATCGCCGTGTTTCGGGGTAAACCCGGCTAACGACTGCCCGGAGTCGGTCTCCCTGCACGGGCCCCGGCGGCGTCCCAAACTCAGCATGATCGCCGCCAACGTAGGCGGGGTGCCGCTCTCGGCCGATCAAGAATTCGAGGCTGGGTTCACGTGTAACGGCGTGCGCGCAACCCCGACAAGCCCACTACCTTACAACTGCCCAGCATAACGAGTTCGGATCCAGCCTCATCAAAGTGCCTGCGCCGAACACTGAGAACGACGACCACAATCCGCCGCGCATTGCATCGCGGAATCTGTTCGACATCTCAGTCGGCCAAGACAACCTGTTCCATTTCCATGGCGACAAGTACAAAGTGAGTGCGCAATTGACCGTTATCAATGTGGCGAACAACTACGCGCTCTACAACTTTCTTTCAACCTTCAGCGGGACGCACTATGTGACGCCGCGTTCACTGACGGCGGAGATCGGGTTCCATTTCTAACGCGAAGTACTTTAACGGGAAGGCGGCCGTCTTGCGGCCGCCTTTTTTCTGGGCTCGAAGCTCTGGCGCACAAATGTGCGGTCTGTAAATCAATGTAAAGACGCGGCAAACCTCGGGGAAAATGCGGACAGCCTGTTAGAATTGAGGTCACAAAAACTTTCGATGTCGTGGGATTCTTTTTTGGGGAGAGATGCTTGTCGATAAAGTTCGCCGTCTGGGTGTTGAGTACCCTCTCGCTTGCAACATTTCTTTCGCTTCCGTCGTCGGCGCAGCAGACCCCTCCGCCATCGAATCCGGCGCCTGGGGATCCACAGACTGATACCACGGCGAAACCCACAGGGTCCGGGCAGGGGACACAGACCCCAGCTTTGTCGCAGTCTCCCGCGGACAAGGACAAAAGCAAAGACAAGAACGGGCAAAGCACGAGCGCTCAGGGAAGTAATGCAGGAACCTCGAATGACCGGCTATTCCTGGCGCTGCCTAACTTTCTGACGCTGGAGAATGCCGGGGACGTGCCGCCGCTTACTACTAAACAAAAATTCAAAGTCGTGGCGCGCGGTTCCTTCGATAAGATCGAATTTCCGTGGTACGGAATCCTGTCGGCCATCAGCCAGGCGGAAAACAGCGAGCCCGGTTACGGTCAGGGTTGGGAAGGCTATGGGAAGCGCTATGCCTCGGCCTTCGCCGATGGGACCATCGAAAACTTCATGACCAGCGCGGTTTTTCCCTCAATTCTGCATCAGGATCCGCGATTTTTTCAGAAAAGCGACGGTGGATTCGCGCGGCGCGCCGAATATGCGGCCAGCCGAATCTTTGTGACCCGGACTGATTCCGGCCACACCCAATTCAACTACTCTGAGATTCTAGGCAGCGCTGTATCGGCCGCAATCTCCACCAACACCTACCATCCCCGCGCCTTCATTACGACTCGTTTCGACCCCACGACCGACACGTTGACCTATGTTCACAACGCATCCTCTCGCACCCTTCCCAACACTGCCAGTGTTTGGGGGACACAGGTGCTATACGACACCATCACCATCGTGATCAAAGAGTTCTGGCCTGACGTCCATCGCAAGATGGACAAAAAACACCAGGCTGATGCGGGGCAGGCTGGCAGCAGCAAACCGTAAGCGGGCTTTACAGTGCCTGGAAGCGCGGTCGATTCTGCAAATTGCGACACGCCAAAGGCATGCCGTGATAGGAATCTGGCGTCTGAATTACAGGATTCGCTCGTGAGTGTAGCCGCTGGCGCCGAGGGCTGAAATGAGTTCGGCGATGTGGTCGGGACCGCGCGTCTCCATGGTGATGTCGATGGCCGTGTCTCCCAGATTGACGTTGTGGTAGGCGCGATCATAGGAAGTTTCCACGATGTTGGCGCGATGCTGGGCGAGGATGCCTGTGACCCGGTGCAAAGCTCCGGGATAATCCGGAAGATGCACGCGCAGGCGAACCAATCTTCCATCTTTGACCAGGCCGCGCTCGATGATGCGTGCCAGCAACGTTACATCGATGTTGCCTCCGCTCACCACGACGGCAACTTTCTTGCCCGTCTTGTCACCGATCATCGGAATCCGGCGATTGACGATTGCCGCTACGGCAGCCGCTCCAGCGCCTTCGGCCAGAATCTTCTCTCGCTCCAGCAGCAGCAGCACGGCGTTGGCGATTTCTTCCTCTTCAACGGTGACAATTTCGTCCACATATTTCTGGATCAGCGGGAAGGTGCGCTCGCCTGCACGGCGAACTGCGATCCCGTCGGCGATGGTCACAGCTGAGGGCAAGGTCACGGGCTTTCCTTCGGAAAGCGCAACCTTCACCGAAGGCAGCCGCGCCGGTTGAACGCCAATGACCTGGATGCGGGGATTCGTTTCTTTCAGGGCACAACCGATACCGCCGATCAGCCCACCTCCGCCGATCGGCACGACGACCGCTTCCAGATCGGGATGCTGTTCAAGCAATTCCAGCCCCAGAGTTCCCTGCCCCGCAATCACCACGTCATCGTTGAAAGCATGCACGAAGGTGAGGTGCTCTCGCGCGCTGATACGCAAAGCTTCCTCATACGCCTCATCGTAATTCCCACCATGAAGCACAACGTCCCCGCCGTAGCCGCGCGTGGCCGAGACCTTGATCAGCGGAGTCGCCAGGGGCATGACAATTCTTGCCCGGATACCGAGCTTGGAGGCGTGGTAGGCGACGGCCTGCGCGTGATTGCCCGCGGAGGCCGCGATTACGCCCTGAGAACGTTCCTCCGGGGTGAGACTCAGGAGCTTGTTTAGGGCACCGCGCTCTTTGTAGGCGCCGGTTCTCTGCCGGTTCTCCAGTTTGAGATAGATCGAGTTACCGGTGAGTTCCGAGAACGTTTCCGAACGGGTGCAGGGAGATACATAGATCGAAGTTCGAATCCGCGCGAGGGCGGATTGAATGTCCGAGAGACTGACCATGGGAGCGCTGACTACAGCAAGAGTCGTCATTTTACCTGAAGGAAATATCGAAGCCTAACGATACAGGAACCTCGGCCGGAGGCCCTGAAAATCACTCGCCCGGGCTATGCAGAAAAACTCATCCATCCCATCGAAAATGACGATTGTACTTGGCCGGGTGTTTCAGGTTAGACAAGTAGTATGGCGGAGAGTCGCCTCACCTTCTCGGCGGATCATGATGCATGTGGCGTGGGCTTCATCGCCCAACTGGGCGGACCTGCGTCGCATGGCGTGATCGAGCGCGGGCTTGAGGCTCTGGCGCGCCTGGCTCATCGCGGTGGTGTGGACGCCGATGGCCGCAGCGGTGATGGCGCGGGCCTGCTGGTCGCGCTTCCGAAGGCGTTCTTCCGCAGGGTGGCTCGTGCTGACGGGATCCAATTACCCGAAGAGTTTGGCGTCGGCATGGTGTTTCTTCAGCGTGGCCAGGAAAATGATGCCTTGGCGGCGATTCGGTCCGCAGTTGAAAGATTTAATCTCTCGTTTTTGGGCTGGCGGTCGGTGCCCACCGATTCCTCGATCCTCGGTCCGCGCTCGCGCGATTCCCTGCCCGTGGTCCGGCAATGTTTTGTGGCGCCTCGCGGTGCGGCTTCCCGCCTTAACTCTCCGGGGCTCGAATCCTCCGACTTTGAGTTGCAGCTTTTCCGCTTGCGGCAGGAACTGGAAACCGTTTCCGGCGCCGGCTACTACTGCTCGTTCTCTTCGCGAACCATCGTTTACAAAGGATTGCTTACACCCGAGCAGCTGGCCCCGTTCTATCTTGACCTGAACGATCCTGAGTTTGAAAGCGCGTTTGTGGTTTTCCACCAACGCTACTCGACCAACACGCAGCCCAGTTGGTCGCTGGCCCAACCTTTTCGCTTCGTGGCGCACAACGGTGAGATCAATACCATCAGCAGTAATCGCCGGTGGTTTCAGGCGCGCGCCGCCACGCTGCGCCGACAGCTCGGGCTGCCGGAGAACTCACAATTACTACAGCCAGGAATGAGCGACTCCGCGAGTTTTGATAACGCGATTGAGACCCTGGTGCGGAGCGGCTGTAGCATTGCGGAATCAGCATTACAACTGGTGCCGCCGGCGTGGGAGCACGACGAGCGTCTCGACGCTGGGTTGCGCCAGTTCCTTGTCAACAGCGCTCCCCAGCAAGAACCCTGGGACGGCCCGGCTGCGCTGCTTTTCACCGACGGACATATCATTGGCGCCAAGCTGGACCGCAACGGGCTTCGTCCGCTGCGCTACACGCTGACTTCGGATGGATTGCTGATCGTGGGCTCCGAGGTTGGCATCACCGATCTTTCTGATAAGCAGGTGATCGAACGACAGAGGCTAGGTCCGGGCGAGATGCTGATCGCCGACCCGGCGAGTGGAACGTTTTTCCGGCCGGGCGAAGTGGCGCGGCTTGTGCATGCCGATGAGATTCCGCAGTCCGCAACAACTGTAATTCCGGCAGAAAACACTGCCGCGCCGATCAATCTCGATGCCAACCGTTTGATGGCAGCCTTTGGCTGGACGGAAGATCAGTTCCGCATGCTGTTTCAGCCGCTTGTAGAAAATGGCCAGGAGCCGCTATGGAGCATGGGCGATGATGCTCCTCCGGCCTTGCTCTCGAGCCTGCCGCGTCCGCTCTGGGATTACTGCAAGCAACGGTTCGCGCAAGTTACGAATCCTCCTATCGATCCGCTGCGCGAGAGCCACGTCATGTCGCTTGACGTGTACCTCGGCGAGAATACGAAGCTGGAGTCTCCGATGGTGGATGCCGGGCAGATGGATTCGCTCGGAGAAGCGCTGCTCACGATCCACTGCATTGACTTCAGTTTCGACGCGGCGGCAGGAGTTGCCGCTGCGCGTGACACTTTAAACCGGATTCGCGAAGAAGCTTCGACCGCGGCGGCGGCTGGCAGGGCAGTCCTGCTAAGCGATCGCGGGGTGAGCGACCAGAGGGCGGCGGTGCCTGCGCTGCTTGCGGTTTCGTGCGCATGGCGCGCGATGACTGCTGCCGGAGCCTGGAAACTGCCGCTGATTGTGGAGACCGGCCAGGTCATCGATACACATCACGTCGCCATCTTGGTGGCAGCAGGGGCGAGCGCCGTGCATCCCTATCTCGCCATGAGCCTGAGCGCTCGCGCCGACATTGAGGGGCCCGCACGCTACCGGGCCGCGATTGAGAAGGGTCTGCGCAAGGTGCTGGCACGCATGGGCATCTCCACCATGAGTAGCTACCGCAACAGCCAGATATTCGAGACGATCGGTCTTGATCCGGCGGTGTGCGATGAGTTCTTCGAAGATGCCGGACACACGCTGAGCGGGAAATCACTGGACGGCCTTCTCGAGGACTGCGTCGCTTGTCACGCGGCAGGCTTCGGCGCTGCCGCTGCGGAGTTTCGCGACGCTGGCCTGTACCGCTTCCGCCGCAACGGCGAGCTGCATTCGAGTTCGCCGGAACTGGTGCGGCGCATGCATCGCTACATCAAATCGCCGACCGCGGAGAATCAGACGGCCCTGGCTGTGCTCTCGAACGAACGGAAAAATGTTTCGGTGCGGGACTTGCTCGAGGTCCGTCCGGCCCAGGCTGTAGCTCTGGACGAAGTAGAGAGCGAAGTCTCGCTGCTCAGCCGCTTCAGCACGCAAGCCATGTCACTCGGCGCAATTTCGCCAGAAGCTCACCAGACGCTGGCCATTGCCATGAACCGCCTGGGCGGGCGCAGCAATACCGGGGAAGGGGGTGAAGACCCCAGCATTTACTACGAACGTCCGGATGCGAACAACCGCGTCAAGCAGGTGGCGTCGGCGCGCTTTGGTGTCACTGCGGAATATCTGGTTCACGCCGATGAAATCGAAATCAAAATGGCGCAAGGCTCAAAGCCCGGCGAAGGCGGACAACTGCCTTCCGCGAAAGTTACGCCATACATCGCGCGCCTGCGGCACGCCGTACCTGGGACATCGCTCATCTCCCCACCGCCGCACCATGACATTTACAGCATCGAAGACCTGGCGCAGTTGATCTACGATTTGCGCGCGGTAAATCCGAACGCGCGCATTGGAGTGAAGCTGGTTTCCAGTTCCGGAGTTGGCGTCATCGCTACCGGCGTAGCCAAGGCCGGCGCGGACGTGATCACGATCAGCGGTCACGATGGCGGCACCGGCGCATCTCCGCTTACTTCCATCAAGAACACGGGATTGCCGTGGGAAATTGGTTTGCGGGACGCGCATACGGCGCTGGTGCAGGCCGGCCTTCGCGCCCGAGTGAGATTGCGCGTGGATGGCGGCCTCAAGTTCGCCCGCGACGTGGTGGTCGCCGCGCTGCTGGGCGCCGAGGAATTTGGCTTTGGAACTGCAGCTCTGCTGGCCATCGGCTGCGTGATGGCCCGCCAATGTCACCTCAATACCTGTCCCGTCGGCATTGCGACTCAGGATGAAACTCTGCGCGCGCGTTTTGCCGGGAATCCAGAGATGGTCGAAACTTTCTTCCGCGCGCTGGCAGCCGATGTCCGCCAGCTGCTGGCCGGGATGGGTGCTGGATCCATTGACGACATTCTAGGCGCTGTCGACCGCTTGCGGCCGCGTTCAGCCGAGGCCGAACAGAGCGTGGCCTCGCTGCTGCAGCCGATTCTGAATCCGCCCTCGCAATTTCCCTGTCCGCACGAGGACTCGAGCGCGCTTCACGTTGAACTCAATCGTGTGGTCGACGATCTGGAATCGCTTTCCACTCATCC
This sequence comes from uncultured Acidobacteriaceae bacterium, assembly GCA_963800575.1. Classification (GTDB taxonomy): domain Bacteria; phylum Acidobacteriota; class Terriglobia; order Terriglobales; family Acidobacteriaceae; genus Sulfotelmatobacter. The sequence continues at coordinate 271,200 of CAWDBN010000011.1, read as the reverse complement.
TTATCGGTTTGAAATCACCAGCGAGGACCGGGCCGTGGGCGCGCACTTCAGCGGCGAGGTGCTACGCCGCCTGGGGTCTTCGTTTGGACGTTCGACTCTGGAAATGGCCGGAGTCGACTGCGAGTTCTTCGGGACGGCGGGGCAGAGCTTTGGCGCTTTCTTGATTTCCGGCGCCAACTTCCGGCTCACTGGCGAAGCCAACGATTATGTGGGCAAGGGCCTGTGCGGAGGCAGCATCGCCATCAGCGCCCAAGCCGAAGCATCGGCGCGAGGAGACGTTTTAGTGGGCAACACCGTGCTCTATGGCGCCACTTCAGGTGAGCTATTTGTCGCCGGCCGCGCGGGAGAGCGGTTTGCAGTCCGCAACAGCGGAGCGCTTGCCGTGGTCGAGGGCGTGGGTCGTCACGGATGCGAATACATGACTGCGGGCGTCGTCGTCATTCTCGGTCCGGCAGGAGCCAACATGGGAGCGGGCATGACTGGCGGCCTGGCTTATCTGTTGCGCGCCGACCCGGACGACTACTTCAACGACGACGCCATGAACCGCGACTCCGTGCGGTTCGCAACTCTCGAACCGCAGGAAGAGCTTTGGCTCCGCCGGATTCTTCGCCGGCATTTGCAACTCACGGGCAGTCCGCGGGCTGCCGACCTGCTTTCCTGCTCCTCTCTGCCGCTGCTTCGGGTCGAACCCGTCACGCCTCCATGCTCGATCGAAGATACCTGGGCTTCGATTCTGGCTCGCCTCGCAGCCGAGGAAGCAAGGAGTTACGGCCGTGACAAACTTCTCACTTCCGAAAGACCCGTCGTCCAATGAGCCGGCTCAGTTTTCCGGGCACTTACCTGAACCACTTCGATGCGAAGTTCGCTATAATCTCCTGACCAGACTGCATGGATTTCGATCAACTCATCACATTTCTGGAAGTCGCGCGGCAAGGCAGCTTCTCCCGTGCCGGAGAGAAAGTTTTCCGCTCCCAGTCGGCTGTGAGTGCGCAGATCCGCCAGCTGGAGCAGGAATACGGCGACCGTCTGCTTGACCGCTCGGGCAAGACTGTCAAGCTGACTCCCGCCGGCCAGGTCTTCCACGATTACGCGCTGCGCATGAAAAAGCTGCGCGACGAGTCGCTGGTGGCCGTGGCGGACCACGGCCATACGCCGCGCGGCACGCTTCTCGTTGGCGCCAACGAAGCCACTTGCCTTTATGTGCTGCCGGAAGTTTTCGGAGAATACTGCCGCAAGTATCCCGACGTGCAGATCAGCATCTATCGCAACTTCACTTACAAAATTGTCGAGAAACTCGAGAACGGTTCTGTCGACGTGGGCATCCTCAGCCTGCCGGTGCAGTCTCCGAGCCTGAAGGTTCAGGCCATTTACCGCGACCGGCTGATGCTGATGGTCAGCCCCAAGAATCCTTTGGCCAAGCTTAAGTCAGCGCACATCAGCGATGTCGTGAAATATCCTCTGCTGCTGCCGAAGACCGGCCATACGCGGCGCCTGCTCGACAAACTGTTCCGCGAATACAACGCTGAGTTAAAAGTGAGAATGGAACTGCCGAGCATTGGAATGATCAAGAGCTTCGTGGCCGCCGATCTTGGCATCTCGCTCATCAGCGCGTCTTTTGCGCGCGATGAAGTGGCGGCGGGCAGAGTAAAGCTGATCGAGCTGGAAGGCGCAGAATTATGGCGCGAACTCGGGCTGGCCTACCGCCGCGATCGTACGCTCTCGGTAGCTAATAAGACTTTCATCGCCGTGGTGCGGCAGCTCTCGGACTATCTGAAGAAAGCGGAAGCTTAGCCGAACTGGCGGAGTGCTTCTTTTATGCGTCGCCTCCGGCGGACTGAGCAGCGGCCTGGATGACGTGCAGTCCGCACTCGGTCTTCGCCAATCCCGCCCAGCGCCCGGCCCTGGGATCTTCTCCTGGCTGCACTGCCCGCGTGCAGTGCGTGCAGCCGATGCTTGGATAATTGCGCTCGTGCAACTCGTTATGAGGCACGTTGTGCTCGCGGATGTAATGCCACACCTGCTTCGAACTCCAATCCGCGATAGGATTGATCTTCACCAGACCAAATTTCTGGTCCCATTCGATTTTGCCTGCGCTGGCGCGGGCCGCGGTCTGGTCGCGCCGGATGCTCGTGACCCACGCCCGGAGCTCGCCCAGCTTGCGCTGCAGCGGCTCAACCTTCCGCAGGTTGCAGCATAGGTCAGGGTTTCGCTGCCACAGCGCGGGACCATGTTTCTGCTCTTGTTTCTCCGGCGAGTTCAGCGGATACACCCTTTCAATCGTGATGCCATACCTTTGTTCCACCTGGTCGATGAGGTTGTAGGTTTCGGGAAACAGAAATTCAGTGTCCAGAGTGAAGAGGCGAAAGCTCTGCCCCACTCGGGAAGCAATATCGATGAGGACCATGCCCTCGGCGCCGAAAGCGGAGGAGATCGCCACCCCGTCTCCGAAAGTGTCGAATGCCCAGCCAAGTACGCGCTCGGGGCCCCAGCCTTCCGCGGCGATCTGTAGTTTCCTAACTTCGTCTTTCATGACTTCTTCTTTTTTCATGCCACGGGCTCCTCATCCGCTCTCAAGCTTGCCGTGATAGTTTGCGCAAACGCTGTTTCGAACGCCGGTTCCACAGAGCTACCGGCTTCTTCTACTAGATTGCGATCAGCGAACTTCACCACTTCGCCGACCACCAGAAGTGTTGGAGACTCAAGCCGCGGCGCGCGGCGGAGATCAGAAACGGTAGTGCGGTAAATTCGTTGCTGCGGAGTTGTCGCCCGCGAAACAATTGCGCACGGAGTTTTGTTCGCGAATCCGGCAGCTTCTAGCCGGCTGGAAATCTCGCCATAGTCCGAGCCGGGCATGTAGACGACCAGGGTCGATTCCGCCGAAGCAAACTGGCTCCAATCCCCATCGTCGTTCGCCGACGCTCGAGTTACCGACGCTCGATGGCCGGCCGTCAGCACGATCGTCGAAGATGCGCGGCGATGGGTCAGCGGAATTCCGGCAGCCGCGGCAGCGCCAAGAGCTGAGGTCACTCCGGGAACGATCTCGTATTCGATATTTGACCGGCGCAGCGCTTCGATTTCTTCTCCTGCACGGCCGAAGATCAGCGGGTCCCCGCTCTTCAAGCGCACCACTTGCGATCCTGAAGCAGCCCGCGCCACCAGCAAGAAGTTAATCTCTTCCTGCCGAATGACTTTGCTGCCGCAACGCTTGCCCACGTTCTGGACTTCGGCCAAGGGCGAAATCAGTTTCAGAATTTCAGGTGAAACCAAGTCGTCGTGAAATACCGCGTCGGCCGTCTGCAGCAGCCGCAGAGCCTTCACCGTGAGCAACTCGGGATCGCCCGGGCCTGCGCCCACCAGATACACTTTACCGTTCATACCTTTACCTCCCTGTCGATCTCGTTCTTGGCCGCCTGTTCCTCAATCGCCGCCTTCAGAGCCTCGCGGCTCGCCAGCGAGTGCAGTAGATCGCTCTTCCGTTTCGGATCAAGATTGCTGGCCAGCACCAGCTTTCGCGTCTCGCCCAGCTCCGCTACCCACCGGGCATATCCTGGACCAAACTGCCGTTCCAGCTGCTGCCGAAGCTTCTGCGCCAGAGAGGGGCTTTGCCCGTTCGTAGAAATTGCAATCTGCAGATCGCCGCGGCGCACAACCGCGGGATAATAAAAGTCGCAATGCTCCGGAACATCCACCACGTTGCACAAGATTCCGCGCCGCTGCGCTTCGCGATAAATCGAACCATTCAAATCACGCGACGCGGTGGCGACTATCGCGAGGAAAGCTCCATCGAGATCTGCCGGCGCAAAACCGCGGATTTCCAAAGTGATCCTCCCCGCACTTGCCCACTGATGCACGGCCTCGGACGCCTCCAGAGCAATCACGTGAATGCGCGCGCCGGTCTCGATAAGGCCGCCGATCTTGGGTTCGCCTACCTTGCCGGCGCCAACCACGAGGCAACGTTTGCCTTCGAGTTTCACGAACATGGGAAACAAGCTGCTCATAATTCTCGTTAACCTTCCACGCTGCTCGGCACGCGTCCCTCGGGCAGATCGCGGGCGACCGCTTCTACAAATTCTCCTGCCAGGAAGCTCCGCAACTCTGTGTCGCTGTGACGAGCGAAGAATCGCCGCAAGTTCTCACCCGGCCTGCCGTCGGCGAGGTAGCGGCGCAGTAAGCGTTCAATGGCTTCCGGGACCTCGGTTGCGACACAGCGGAAACCCACCGGCCTCGCAATCGCCTGATGCAAGCCAAGCGCACCACCCAGACAGAAGTAGTAGGCGTCCACCATGTGTCCGTTGACCTTGATCTTCTTGCCTTCGATTCCAATGTCGGCAATCCAGTGTTGTCCGCAACTGTTGGGGCAACCGGTGACATGCAGCTTCAGGTGTTGATCAAATCCGGGAAGGCGTTCTTCCAACTCCTCTACCAGCCATCGAGAAAAACTTTTCGTCTCGGTGATAGCTAACTTGCAGAACTCAGTCCCACTGCAGGCGATGGCGCCGCGCCAGAACGGCGACCCGGCCACTGGCAAGCCGATCGCACCCAGTTCTTTTGCCAAATCGTCCGCATGCAGCCGCGGCACGTTGACGATCAAGAGGTTCTGCATGTTGGTTGTGCGCAGTTCGCCGTTGGCGAAGCGATCGGCCAGATCGGCCGCCATGTGCATCTGTTCAGGGGTAATTCGGCCGCGCAGAACCGTGGCTCCCACATAGCAGAGCCCCGGCTGCTTCTGCGCATGAATCCCGATGTGATCGCGGTAGACGTCTGCTGGCGGCTGCTCGGGTTCGGCGGGATCGAGTTGAAACCCGATGCGCCGCTCGAGTTCTTGTTGGAAGTCGTGCGGCGTCCAACCATGGCGCAGGAAAAGAAACTTCAGTCGCGCCCGTTCGCGATGTTCGCGCAACTGATCGGAGTCGCGAAACAGCTCCGCGATTCCTTTAATCACCGGCAGAACCTGGTTCCAACGCACGAAGGCATTCAACGGCGCGCCCAGGTAGGGTTCCGTAGAAAGTCCGCCGCCCACGCGCAGAGCAAATCCAATCTCCGGCGTTCCACGAACCACGCGCTGGGTCGCAGTCAGGCCGACATCGTTAATCTCAGGGTAAGGACACCACACGCGGCATCCCGTGATGGAAATCTTGAACTTGCGCGGCAGATTGTAGAACTCAGCAGTGCCCGCCAGCATTCGATCGGCTTCGAGCGCCAGGGGAGACGCGTCGCAGATTTCGTCCGCATCCACGCCTGCAACCGGGCAGCCGGTAATATTTCGTGTGACATCGCCGCAGGCGCCCATCGTATTAAGGCCGACGCGCCAGAGTTCCTCGAGCACCTCGGGAAGAGCCTCGATCGTCACCCAGTGCAGCTGAATGTTTTGCCGCACGGTGAGATCGGCGATGCCGCGGGCGTAGCGGCTGGTCAGCCCGGCTATGACACGCAACTGGTCCGATCGCAACAGGCCATTCGGGATGCGGATCCGCAGCATGAAGAATGGCAACGCCAGCCCCTGGCCGTCCTTGCCACCGACAACCCCGGCGCCATCGCCCTGGGTGTAGACTCCCCACCAGCGGAAGTAGGTTCCAATCCATTCCGGCGGGATCGAGGCAAAGCCTTCCCGCGCAAAGCGGCGAATCTCGGCCAGCCCCTCCCAGGGATTCATTTCGCGCTTCAGGCGCTCCACCTTTTGCGCTTTCGTTTCTTTGACTGGATTTGCCATAGCCGGATTTGCCATTCGATGACTTCCCGCAAACTGATTCGTGTTAGCTTTGGCGCAAAAAAAACCCACCGCCAGATGCTCTCTGGCGGTGGGCGATAAGTGCTGAAGTTTATGAAACCCTTAAGTCAGCAACCTCCCTGCGCCAGAGCACACGCATGCACAACAACAACATGCACACATACAAGTCTGGCGAAGATTGCTGAACTTCATCATGCTATTCAGCGATAGTAAGCTGGACCTGACAACAGCGTCAAGTTACCACCTGCCTCCTTTGATGAATAATATCGATCGTTGGAATCAAAATCTTAACTGGATGTCGCGCTGGCCCGTTGGGAGCCCGTCTTGGCGGAGCTCGTCAGGCCGCGTCAGTGACCCGCCCTCTCACACTCTGAAGAACGGTTGCGGGAATCTGCAACACGCGGATTTTCGAATCTTTCTTAGTGGTGACGCGAATCGCGATGCCATCTGCTTCCGGGAACGGATCAGAAACTACTTCAAACTCCTCGCCATAAAGGCGAACCCGTCCAGAAACCGCATATCCAAGGTGCCTAACCCGTGCACACACTTCCGAAATTGAGGGAGGTTCAATATTGCGATTAGCCATGATACGACCATTATAGGCTTCTAACCCTATGCGTGCCAGGCTGCGACCTTTGACGCTGCGACCCACTTCTCGGGATTTTCGGACTTCGTAAGTTGCTGAATTAAATGGAGCGGGAGACCGGGATCGAACCGGCGACATCCAGCTTGGGAAGCTGGCGTTCTACCGCTGAACTACTCCCGCTCATTAGGCAAAAATATCGCAGAAAACTGCCGTTAAGCCATCCAAAGTTTAGCACTCGAAGCCGTTGGAAACAATCCGCTGAGGCGCATCTCTTCTGCTGAAACTTGGGCCGAATCGTGGTGCGGTTGCAGCGTCGCGGCCCAAGCAGAGCCACCTAACGCCGGTTTCAGTTAGACTGCCTGATGAGCGAACTGATGAGCGAAACTGTGCCTCCCTTATCTTCACGAAAACACGCGGGCCCGGGCGGTGTTAGCGAACACGCCGCAGTTCCTGAACCTTCATTCTCGGAGCGGGCGAGAACGCTTGTATACCTCGGACGCATCGGAAGCCTTTCGACTCTTTCGCGCAAGCAGCCGGGCTTTCCCTTCGGTTCGGTGATGCCCTATGCGCTCGACGCGGGCGGGCGTCCAATCTTCCTGATCAGCAGCATGGCCATGCACACGCAGAATCTGCAGGCGGATGCGCGCGCCAGCCTGCTCGTAACTCAACCTGACGCCACTGGCGATCCGCTCGGCGCATCGCGGGTTACGGTGATGGGAAATGTTCTGCCGATCCCGAAGTCCGAGTTGCCGGACGCCCGCAAGCTCTACCTGGAGCGTTACGAGAACAGCAAATACTGGGTCGACTTTGAAGACTTTTCCTTCTACCGCATGGATGTGCTGGATGTTTACTACGTTGGCGGCTTCGGAGTAATGGGCTGGGTGCAGGCTGCGGACTACGGCCTTGCTCAACCCGACCCGCTTGCCGACGCTGCAGCCGGAATCATCGAACACATGAACACCGACCACAAGGATGCGCTTATCCTGCTGGGAAAGGTGTTTGCCGGCATCGAGTCTCAGGAAGCGGCGATGACTGCCGTCGACCGACTCGGCTTCCATGTGCGCCTGAAAACCTCTGAGGGGATGAAAGGAGCGCGCATTGCGTTCCTGCGGGAAGTGCGCGATCCGGGACAAGCTAGAAAAGTTCTGGTGGAGATGGTGCAGCAGGCGCGTTAGTTTGAGAGCGACGATGTCATGCCGAAGCGCGGCTTTATCGCGCGAGGAATCTGCTGTGTGTCCGGGCCGACAGCAGATTCCTCACCGGCAAAGAACGCCGGTTCGGAATGACAAACATAGCCTAACAAAAATGCCCGTGATTCTTGCGAATCACGGGCATTCTGTTTTCACTGCAAAAGCGGTCGCTTAGACAGCTTGGACGTTCTCCGCCTGCCAGCCCTTGGGGCCTTTGGTCACGTCGAACTGCACGGTTTGTCCTTCTTGCAGGCTGCGAAAGCCGCCTGCTTGAATCGCGGAGAAATGCACGAAAACGTCCTCGCCATTCTGACGGCTGATAAAGCCATAGCCTTTGGCGTCGTTAAACCACTTCACTGTTCCTTGTTCTGCCATTGTTGATAGTCCTATTCTGTTTCTTTGGATTGTGCTGAGAAGATTCGCTGCTAGTGAGGGGGTGACGCTGGTTGGCGATACCGACCTTCAGTTGCTCGTGAGTCAAACTTAGCTAAAACTATTGTACACCACGAAGCAAGAAACTAGTCGAATCTTGCGTCAGCCTCGATTTTCAGGAGAACTCGCCCGCAAAGTGGCAGTCCCATTTTGAAACGAACGACGCTTTTTCCTGCATTTTCTCGGTGTTTCCGCTGGACATTGACCTGATCCGTGATTAGCTTGGGCCACTCCTCCAGCCATGCCCGCGCGGCGCAACTCAGGTGGTTTGCGTGATGCCGGGCGTGGGAAGGTATTTGCATGGAAAACTTCTACAGGGATGTCATCTGCAAAGACGCCCGCTTTGCCTCATTGATGCGGGTCAGCGATCCTTCCCTGCTCGAACCCGCCACTCGCCAACTCGTGCAAAGCGTAGTCTCGGCCGCGAAGCAGATGGGAATTGAAGTGATGATCTACGAAACCTACCGCAGCTCGAACCGCCAGCAGGAGCTCTTCAACGACGGTGCTACCAAACTTCGAACTGTGGGTGTGCATCATTATGGATTAGCCTGTGACATCGTCCGCGTGGCGGCCGGAGAGCCTTGCTGGAAAGGTGATTTCTCCTTCCTGGGACAGCTTGCTCGCAGCAGCGGGCTCATATGGGGCGGCGACTGGGGCTCTCCCGAAATCAGGCACAGCTTCGTTGACAGCGTGCATGTACAGCGTTGCACGGTCACGCGGCAAGGTGATCTTTTCGCCGGCGCTTGGTATCCTGACGATGCTTACAACCCCTACGACGACGAGCAACATCTATTTGCGGCCGCGATGAAGGCCGGGTCAATTAAGCAGCCAGCCAGTGCGGAAGTCGCGACTGGTAGATCGCGCCCCAGAAAGAAGCAAGCGTAGCTTGCCTTCACTTGTCAGTTATCCTTCCGCCTCAAGCTTTTCGACGGTCGGTTCAGCAACTTTCGGACTGTATGAATTACTATGTTTGGTCGCGATTCGCGAATTCCACCCGCGTCCCAAAGGAGCCTTTCGACCATGTGCCGAAACGCTGCAAAGATCGTCGCCAGCCGTCGCTCCTTCCTCAAGAGCACTCTGATCGGCAGTGCAACCGCAGCCTTGATCCCGCTGCATCCCGCGCTGGGCGCCGCGCGTGAGATCGCGTCTTCCATCCCACCTACAGAAATCAAGCCCTTCGAGCTCGACGAAATTACCATCTCCGATCTTCAACATGGAATGAAGTCCGGCAGGTTCACGGCTCATTCTCTGGTGGAAAAATATTCGGCGCGCATCGAAGAGATTGATAAAGATAAGCACGGTCCTGCGATCAACAGCATCATTGAATTGAATCCGGACGCTCTCTCCATCGCCGGCGCTCTCGACGAAGAACGCAAAGCGAAAGGCCCGCGCGGTCCCATGCACGGCATACCCGTGCTGATCAAAGACAACATCGATACCGCAGACCGGATGATGACCACGGCCGGCTCGCTCGCGCTGGTCGGTTCGAAGCCGATGCAAGATTCCTATGTTGCACAGAAACTGCGCAGCGCCGGCGCTGTGATCCTCGGCAAGACCAATCTCAGCGAGTGGGCGAACATTCGCTCCAGCCATTCCACCAGCGGATGGAGCGGCCGCGGCGGACTTACGAAAAACCCTTACGCCCTCGACCGCAACCCCTGCGGCTCCAGCTCGGGCACCGGGGCCGGTATCTCGGCCAATTTGGCTGCCGTCGGAATCGGCACGGAAACCGATGGTTCCATCGTTTGCCCGTCATCGTCGAACGGACTTGCCGGGGTCAAGCCCACCGTCGGTTTGGTGAGCCGAAGCGGAATCATTCCTATCTCCCACACCCAGGATAGCGCCGGGCCGATGTGCCGCACCGTCCGCGACGCCGCGATTTTACTCGGCGCACTCACCGGCATCGATCCCGGAGACGGCGCGACTGACGCGAGCGCGGGCAAGTCCTACACGGATTACACGCAGTTCTGCGACCCAAACGGCCTCAAGGGCGCGCGCATCGGCGTCGCCAGGAAGTATTTCGGCTTCAACGATGCCGTCGATGCTCTTATGGAGCAATCGCTCGAGGCCATGAAAAAACGGGGAGCCACGCTAGTCGATCCGGCTGATGTTGCAACTCTGGGTAAGTTCGATGAGAGCGAGCTATTGATTTTCCTATACGAACTGAAAGCTGACCTCAATAACTATCTCGCGCGCCTCGGCCCGAATGCTCCCGTGCACACATTGAAAGACATTATCGACTTCAACGAGCACAATCGACAGAAAGAGATGCCGTATTTTGGCCAGGATTTATTTCTGAAAGCCGAAGCCAAAGGCCCTCTAACTGAAAAAGCATATATCGACGCGCTTGATAAGAACCATCAACTCGCCCGCACCGAAGGCATCGACGCCACCATGGACAAGCACCGCCTCGATGCCATAGTCGCGCCCACAGGCGGTCCTGCCTGGCTTACCGATCTGATCAATGGCGACCACGCGGCTGGCGGAAGCTCGAACGCCGCGGCTGTCGCAGGCTATCCTAATATCAACGTAACTGCGGGATTTATCTCCGGCTTGCCGGTCGGTATTTCGTTCTTCGGCCGCGCCTGGAGTGAGCCGGTTCTCATCCGCCTGGCCTTCGCTTTCGAACAAACTACAAAAGCTCGACAGACTCCGCGTTTCTTTTCTACCATCGGCGCGGGCTAACTAACTGGCTGACTTAGAGTCACCGAGAATCTGAACAAGGTGTCTTGTCGTGTTAGCCTTATGGGCAAGGGGGTATTCAATTCGATGATAATCAATAAAGTGGTTGCTTCCCTACAGAAGGAGTATTCCCGTCTCGAAAAAGAAATGGGACAGGTAGGGAAGGCGCTCGACGCTCTCGGTCACGCCGGCGGGAAGAAACTCAAGAAAACAGGCCGTACCTTGAGCAAGGACGCCCGCAGACGGATCGCTGCAGCGCAGAGGCTACGCTGGGCGAAAGTCCGAAAGGCAGCCGGCAAGCTAGTAAGGTCATAAGCAGAGTAATGTTTTCGCAAGCACCGCAGCCGGCCTCGTTCGTAACTTCTCCCAAGACTTACGGGCGAGGCCAAGCTCGGACACTAACCGTGCCAAGAGAGACTGGCAACCAGAAGGATGAGCCAGCCGTATTAAGTCCACCGAAACCAGCGCAGCGCCAGCACGAACGAGATACCGCCCCACAAGAACATCACCAGGAGCCGCGGCCATTGATGGATCAGCGGTGTACCTTCCAGAATGCTGGCCCGCAGCGCATCGGTCAGAGCGGTCAGCGGCAATGCTTTGATCAGCGGTTGAATCACTGCTGGAAAGCGCTCGTAAGAAAAGAACACTCCAGAAAAAATCCACATTGGCATCATTACGAGATTCATCAGGCCACTTACGCTTTCGATCTTCTGCGCCCGGCTTGCCGTCACTAATCCAACTCCGCCAAAGCATAGCGCGCCCGCCGCACCCAGTAACAGAATCGAGAACACCGAGCCCAGGACTTTCATGTGGAACACAAGAACTCCAAGGGTCAGCAACAATGCAATCTCAATGATCATCAGCACCAGGCGGCTCGACATCAGCGCCAACAGAAAATCGCTGCGCCGCATCGGTGTACCCACGAAGCGTTTGAGCAGTTTGCGTTGCCGCATGTCGACCAGCGCGAATCCGATGCCCCACATGCCGGAGTTCATCAGGTTCATGCCTAGCAATCCGGGAATCAGAAAATCGATGTAGCGCGAACCGGGCTCCGATGAAGTCACGACCGAGGCCGCCACCACATCTTTGCGGCCGGCCGCAGTCTGCAACGCATCGTCGACCTCAGCCCGGGCAAGCACGCTCTCCGGCCGCGCCGGATCGTAGCGATAGCGAACTCCTCCGCCGCCATCCGGTTCGATCACGAGATCGTATTTTCCCAGACGAAAACCCTTGCGGGCTGCATCTGCGTCCAGTACATCGATCTTGAACGATGCATGCTGCGGTGAGCGTTGCAACAATGCCTCAGCTTCCTGGGCCTCGCCCCCCGTCACAACCGCGACAGAAGAGGCGTCAGCGGGCTTGTTGCGGAAGGCGATCCCGAGCCCCAACGCCAGCAAGAGCGGAAACACGAACACCCAGAACACGACCTCCGGCTCGCGCTTCAACTCGAGCATGCGCGCCATCAGCAAATGACGGTATCCGGCCCAGCGCCCATTCCGCCGGGGCGGTCGTTTCTGCGGAACCGTTTTTTCTAGAACAGGTGTTTGCTCTGCAATACTCATAACGAATCAACCACGAAACAATCGACCTATCGCGCCTCAGGTCTCCATTTATTCAGGAACTCAAGCAACACGTCCGGTGTTAGCGAGCGTGCGTCCTCGAATTCGCCGTTCTTCTGGCTGACCACCAGTTTGCCGTCGCTCTCGATTACCGCCAGTACAGGAATGCCTTTGTTCAGTGGCACATCGAACTCTTTCACCAGATCAGCGTTCTTCATTTCGTCCGGCCCCAGGTCGACATGCACGACTTCATAGGACGCCATAACCGGGGCAAAATCGGACCGATGAAAGGCCAGGTCAAGTACATGGCAGTCGTAACACCAGTTGGCACCAAACACCAGAAGCACACGCTTGTGACCAGCAGCGGCTCTCTCCTCGGCTTCCCTGATCTCTGCGTGAGCGTCCGCATCCGCGGGATAGATGTTCTTGTTCATATCCGACGGCTGTTTCAGGTGAGGAGCATCCGCGCGCTCCACGCTTATGAGCCGCCACTGCTCTCCCTGCTTTCGCCACATTTGGCCGTCGGCCACGTTCAGAGTCTGCCCATTCGCCAACTGCACATCGGCCTTGAAAACAACGCTCCTGCCTTTAGGCCGATCGAGCACCGCAACCGTTTCTAAAGAAATGCTTCGCGCCTTCAGGCCCAGCCAGAAATTCACGTCCGCATCCGCGCTGGTCCGAACGCCGTTCGCCATCACCTGAGCCACTGGGTCGGAGCTGTAGATCGCCTTTAAAGCCGCCGCGTCTCCCGCGAGAACATCCGCCTTCCATTGGTCCAGTGGAGGAAATCCTGACGGCGGCTCAGCCCCCGAAGCCTGTGCAAAGCTGGACCGCCCGCCCAGCGCCACCGCCGCCATCGCTACCAAAAGAACTATGTAGCGAAAATGTCTCTGCACAATCATGCCCGTCCTTTCACTTCGCCTCACTCTTCGCGCAGGTGCCGCCCGGTCAGCCGCACAAACACATCCTCCAGGCTGGCCTGCCGGGTGGTCAAATGCTGCAACTCGCTTCCCTGTTTCCCGACTGCCTCCAGCAGCGCCGGGATCGTCAGATGCGGCTCCTTGACACTGAGCGCGACCATGCCGTCATCCTCGCGCACCGACTCGACGCTGGGCAACGCACGCCAGGCTTCGAGAGCCGCGCCGTCGGAGTTCCCGGACGCCCTGCGCCTACGGCAAACTCCACCACGTGATGCCCGCCCAACCGCTCAATCAAATCCGGTGGCGAACCCTCGGCGATGATCTGCCCATGATCGACGATCGCCAGACGGTCGCACAGCCGCTCGGCTTCATCCATGTAATGCGTGGTCAATAGCACAGTGCCGCCGGCGCGCTGAAATTCGCGAATGATCTCCCACAACTGCCGCCGGCTCTGCGGATCGAGACCCGTCGTAGGCTCGTCAAGAAAAAGAATTTTCGGATTGCACACCAGCGCCGTCGCAACCGCCAGCCGCTGCCGCTGCCCGCCCGAAAGTTTTCCCACCCAGGCGTCCGCCTTCTCGGTAAGTTGCAACTGCTCGAGCACTTCGTCCGACGAACGCGGTTCGCGGTAGAAACTGGCAAACAGCTCCACCGTCTCCCGTACGCTAAGTTTTTCGGAAAGCCGCGTTTCCTGCAGAGAGATCCCCAGCCACTCCCGCATCTGACGCGCATTTTCGCGCCAGGAGTGCCCGAAAATCGACACCTCGCCCGAAGTCGGCTCCAGCAATCCCTCAAGGATTTCAATCGTTGTCGTCTTCCCCGCCCCGTTCGGCCCGAGAAGACCGAAGCATTCGCCGGTCTGAATTTCAAGGTTCAGCCCGCGCACGGCCTCGACCTTGCCGTCGTAGGTCTTGCGCAGATCGCGACATTGGATGGCAGCAGCCACGTTGTGATTCTACCGGATGAGCGCCGCCCAATACTCTTTGGCGCTCAGTCCCGTACAGGATTTTGGCTCGGCCTGGCGGGCGAGAATAGTTCCTCGACTTCCGGGCCGCCTCGGTAGAGCCATTTGGCCAAGAGAGAGAAACCGACGATCCTTGTAACAAGAAACCCAACGCAATGAGGTAGTAGTGGCGTCGATACTCGTTCAAGGTCGTTCGCCAGGGTTCTATCCACATAGTGAAGGAAGGAATGCAAATATCCCTGGCAGATGGGACAGCGTCAACCAGGGCCCAGACAGCTAAGAGCAACGCCAAGCTGCCCGGCTCGCCAGCAACACAGCTTCTTTTCTTGACATATTCCCTCCGCGCGAGCCGGTCCTGTTAAAATACCGCATCGCCGGATTCTGTCCGGCATCTTCACTTCCATGCGCACTCCCAAGCGCGGCTTTACTTGACGGCGTTCCCTCTAAGACGCCCGTGTGTCGTTTCCATCCAGTTCCCAGTTACCAGTTGCTCAGTTCTCCGTCGAGATATGAAAGGACGCCGCCCATGCTGCGCAAGTTCTGCGTATTGCATCGCCTCTTCTCGTCGCCCTTTACTCTGTCCGTCGTTCTCGGCCAGGATTCCCGCCACTTCACGTTTCACTACGCTTTCACGGTAAGAATCTTCCTGCGGGCAAGAAAGTCCGAATCTGGATCCCTGCGGCACAATCGGATGCCTTCAAGAAGTAAAAATCATATTCAGCCAAGGGCGATCTGCCTTTGAAGAAAACCACGCGAATCGAAATACGGCAATGAGATCTACTATGCCGAGCGAACGAATGCTGCGCATGCCCGAACTGCACTTCGATGTGGAATACGACGTGACCGCCATGAGCGCATCGCTCTGGGAGAAACGCCTCAGGTAACTGCCGTTTCGCTCTCCCCACAGAAAGCGTCAGGAAGATCTTCAGCCCGACGCACTCGTTCCCGTTACCGGGCTACCCGGCCGATCTTGCCGTGAAGGTCACTCGAGGCAAGACCGATCATCTCGACAAAGCCCGCGCCATCTACGATTACGTCTTCACCACCATGCAATACGACAAAACCGGAACCGGCTGGGGACACGGCGACGTGCTCTATGCCTGCGACGCCAAGAAAGGCAACTGCACCGACTTCCATTCCCTTTTCATCGCCATGGCGCGATCCCAAGGCATCCCGGCTCGCTTCGAGATTGGCTTTCCGCTTCCGCTCCGACAAGCATTCCGCCGAGATTGCCGGATACCACTGCTGGTCCGATTTCTGCATCGACGGCCGAGGATGGATCCCTGTGGATATTTCCGAGGCCTGGAAGCATCCGGAGAAGCGCGACTACTTCTTCGGATCCCACGACGTGAACCGCATGCAGTTCAGCATGGGACGCGACCTGCGGCTCAACCCGCCGCAGGAGGGCAAGCCGCTGAATTATTTCGTCTACCCTTACGTGGAAGTCGATGGCCAGGAGTTTCCGAACGTAGCGCTGGCTTTCTCATTCGCAGATGCTGGAGCAGCCGTCGCCACGCGATAGCAGCGCCTTGCGTAGTGTTATCGGGCCGGCAGCATCCCATTCGGATCGCCCGGAGGTTGAGGAATGTCCGGCGGCGGCATGGGCGGCATCGGGAGGCTCCGTTCGCCGGCTTCGGCACATCTTGTGAATCTTCCCCAGGACGCGCGGAGCGTGGGAGCATTCGCGGGCTGCTCTGCTGGTTCTTTCTTCGCTTCTTTGTCCCTATCCTTGTCCGAGGGCTCCAGGATTATTTCTTTCTCCGTACGCACGATCTTTTCGCCGTCCACCTTCATGGTCTCCACGCGTACCACTTCGTCTCCCACGAAGCGCACGAAGTCGACATCCGCAGGAGGCTCGCCGTAAATCCATTCTTCGTATTCCGTCTCCCCATCCCGTTCGCGGTCTTTCTTTGGCGGCTTGCCTTTAGCGTGAAGCACCATCTCCTGATTCATCCCCACCAGAACGTGGTGCGCTTGAATCGCGGCTTTCACCTTGGGCGGCACGGTATCCAGATAGGCTTGCTCCTTATTCCTGGCGTTGAAATCGAGCACGGGATACAGCAATGCCCGCGCTTGCTGCCACCGTCATCTCGGGCACGTGCTTCTCGAAATAAAGGTCCACGAACGTACCGTGCGGATTGGCTTGCGCATCGTCCGGCCCACCGTTAACCGGAGTCCCGTAAGCCCCGGTGACCTCCACGCGCTGGTACCACTTCTTGTGACGGGTGGGGCCGCCGTTAATCTCGAAATGAATGTGGTCATCCTTGATCTGCACATAAGAGATGTGCGCGGGATCGCCGGGCTTGACGGCTGGTCCCCAGAGGGCTAGGTCCTGCCGCAATTCATCGCCGTTCGGCGTGATTACGCCGTCCTTCAGCAGCAGGCCTTTTCTGCCCATCGGAAAAGACGTGCGCGCATACACCAGTTGGGTCTCAAATTCGCGGATGATTTGATACCGACTCTGTTTGCTGATGCGCGGTGCATTGGCGGGAATCGGAGGAGCTGCGGGTTGCTCTGAGGAGGATGGTGTCGGCTGACTGCTTTGCGAAGCTGTCCCTGGGAATCTGGTTGCGCGGATTGCGCGCCGCAATTCTCGCACGCGAACACAACCGCGGCAGTGGTTACGAGGGTGATGAGCAGCAGAACGCGAACACGGTCCATGACTTACCCCAGGCCGACTCGCCACCATTATAGCGCCGTCCCACTCGCCGGGCGCCACAAAGAAAGACCGGCGCGGCCAGCAGGAGTTCACCTGGCGCTCGCTATTCGTGAATCCCGAGTTTCGCCGCGATGCGCCGGGCAGTGGTGAGACGAGCCGCCGTAATCTGGCTCGCGGAACGCCTGGCTGCCTCCAGCGTTTCAGGCCTCGCGTTTTTGGGACTGCCACTTTGAAAAGGAGGCTCCGGCGCGTACTCCATCGCCAATTGAATCTCGCGGGCTGCGTCCTCACCGCGCAAGCGCGAAGCTATGACCAAGGCTCCGTCAAATCCAGCCGTCACGCCCGCGGCACTGACCATCTTGCCATCTTCGACGACGCGGGCATCGGTAGGGATGGCTCCGTAATATTCAAGCAAGTGAAATGCGGACCAGTGCGTTGTCGCCTTCACTCCTTTTAGCAAGCCAGCAGCGCCACAGAGGAGAGCGCCGGTGCAGACGGAGAACACGTATTTCGCGCCGCGCGACTGGTTGCGGACGAAGGAGAGAACCTCTTCATCCTCCATGAGCGCCTCTTGCCCATGCCCACCGGGCACAACCAGCAAATCGAGTTGCGGACACTCCGCCAGGCTGACTTCCGGAGTAAGGATCAGGCCGTGACAATCGCGGATCGGATCCCTTCGCTTCCACGCAATATGAAAGGTTGAGTCAGAAAGGCGAGACAAAACCTCAAACGGACCGGTGAAGTCACATTGGTCCATGTTCGGGAAAATGATCGCACCGATTTCGAGGTGTGCCTGCGGTCCGCTCGTCATCTCGTGGGGTGGTGGTTGAAAAGGCGCTTACACGCTCTCCGGGCCGCGCTTCTTATGCTGCTGACATTTTGTCATGATGGCGGATCGAAGCCGGGAACGGAGATCTTCCGGCAATTCGTAAAGCTGAGAGTCGCGATAGATCTCGATGGTCTTTTTCGTCGTGTCACAAACCACATAGCAGTTGTGGCACCAGGAAAGGTGATTCTCCAACTCGACTTTCGTAGGTTCGTCGAGAACGCCGTCCAAATAATTGGTCAGCTCGTGCAAAAATTCAGAGCATTTCACTGGTCGCCATCTCCACTCTCGCGTTTCTGAAAGAACCTTCCGAGGCGCTCACGCAGTTGCAGGCGCGCCCGCAACAACCGCGACTTCACCGCGGGTACGCTCAATTCCAGAGCGGCCGCAGTCTCCTCGGTCGAAAGTCCTTCCACGTCCCTCAGTACGAATACGGTCCGGAAGCCCGGGGGCAGGCCCTGGATCGTCTTGCTCAAAATCTCCCGCAACTCCGCCTGGTTATACTGCTGCTCCGGATTCGGACTCCAATCCGCGATCTCACGCGGAAGCGAATCATCTTCCGTCTTTATATCTTCATCGAGCGAGACCGTTCGTTCAGGCTTCCGCCGGCGCAACTTCATCAACGCTTCGTTGACGGCGATGCGTACCAGCCAGGTATAAAATTTCGACTGCTCCTGAAACTTCGCCAGGTTCCCGTACGCCTTCAGAAACGCTTCCTGCACCACATCTTCCGCATCCTCGCGGTTTTGCGTAATGTGTTGCGCGATCCGAAAGACGTTGCGGTCGTAGCGGCGCACCAACTCTTCGAAGGCTGAGTCGTCGCCTTGCTTGGCCGCTCGAACCAGTGTCAGCTCATCACTGACAGGCCCTTCTAGTTTGTTTTGGATGGCTCCCATTCTATCGACGATGCAGTATTTTGCGGGTCCGAACCGCGGCACTCGAAAGTAAGCTGTTATTCTACTTGGTAACCGAAGTGTTTGCCCAATCGCTTTCCAGTTTCTGCCAGGCCAAGATTTGCGGTAGAGTCGAGGATTGGGAAGGTACGCGGTCGAACACGTCCTTGCGTACTCTGGGGCCTTCTCACAAGTGCCGTATAATCAGCACTTAGGGCTAGACTCGGGCAGATGTTACCGCGGTGCGCGTTTCGAAGGGATACGGTTCTCTAGGCATGGGGCACGAGAAACAGAATCAAGATGAAGTGCGGCAGGTAATCGAAAACGCCGTGGCGCAAGCCCTGCAGGCGCAGATGCCGCAATTGCAGTCGCAGATTGTGCAGCAGGTGCTCGAAGCCTTGCCGGCGCGGTTGAGCGAAGGTTCTGCTGCGCACGCTCCCGCTGGCGCTTCTGACTCGGGCGCACTGGTTCAAGCCGTCGCTGCAATTCATGCCGGATCGAGCCAGAAGGAAATTCTACGCGCGCTGCTCGACGCAGGCAGCGGGTATTGTGCGCGCATCGCGCTGTTCGTGGTGAAGGCGGGGGCCGCGTCCGGATGGCAATCCCGCGGCTTCGGGGATGAGGAAGTGGTCAAGGATTTTGCCCTCGATCTTACTGCCGGTCCAGTGGCCCATACCTACCAGAATCGAGTGGCAACGCCCGGCAACATCGCGGAGATGGGCCGCAAATTCGTGAAAGAGTTCGGCAGCCCGGCCAATGAACAAGTGCTCGTGTTGCCCCTGGCACTTAAAGATAAAGTAGCGGCCTTGGTCTATGCCGACGGAGGCGATACCGGCAAGCTTGATCAAGATGCCTTGGAATTGCTGGTGGTCGCGACCAGCGCGTGGCTCGAAGTCACGTCACTGCGCAAGCAGGCAGCCGCCCGAGAAGACGGCGAAGCGGTGACCCGGATTGAGACCCCGCCGGTGCAAACGGTTTCTTCATTTTCCGACCCCTTCGCATCTCACGCGCCCAAGCATGTGCCCGCCAAGGCTGCGGTCGAGCCCGAACCTGCGGCAGAAGTCGTGGAAGTGGCTTCAGCTCACGCCGCAGCCGCACCAGCTACAGCCACGGATCCGCTCGCCGGACTGTCGCCGGAAGATGCCGACGTTCATCGCAAAGCCCAGCGCTTCGCGCGCCTGCTGGTGGATGAAATCAAGCTCTACAACCAGGCGAAAGTCGCCGAGGGACGGCGCAATAAGGATTTGTACGACCGGCTCAAAGAAGATATCGACAAGAGCCGCGGCACGTTTCAGAAGCGGTACGGCAACACGGCGGCCGCCAGCGCTGACTATTTTCAGAGCGAGCTGCTGCGCAGTCTGGCCGAGGACGACATCTCCATCATGGGTTCAAATTTCCGCCGCTAGATTTGCTGAAGGGTTCTGGCAGTAGAGTGTTTCCAGGAAAAGAATACGTAGTGCAATCAGCTTCGAAGTGGTCGATGCTCGCAGCCCTGTCTCTGTGCGGCGTCTCCGGCGTTCTGCTTCCGGCACAGGCATTGCCGCAACCTCAGCCGGGTTCCGTCCAAGCGCAGGCAGACACACCTCCATCGAAACCGGCTGCGGAAGCAGCTCCGAAGGCCGATCAAGCCGTTGCTCCCGGCACGACCAGTACCCCGACCAACAAACCTCCAGCGGTCAAAAAGCCCGCAGCCAAGGCAGGGCGTCGTCCCACCGCCGCTCACCGGCGGGCGATTTCCCCGCGAGTCCAGCGCATGCGCCAGGCTTTTGTGGCTTCGGCCAGCTTGCGGCCCATGGCGCAACAGCTTCTGCAGGATCGCTCGCTCCCAGCCTACGCCGGCGTGGAAGCCTATGCACGCGCTCACGCTAAAGAAGATGCCGGAGCTCTCGCCTGGCTCGTGGTCGGCTATGCCCACGTACTCGATCGAGACTACACGAAAGCCATCGACCCGCTGAGCCGCGCCAAAGTCCATGCCGGGGACCTCGGCGATTACGTCGATTATTATCTTGGAACTTCGTACCTGCAGACCGGACGCACAGCCGAGGCGCAGGCAAGCTTGACCGGCTTTGCCAAGACCCACCCGGATTCGCTGCTGGTGCGTGACGCCGACGTCAGCTATTCTGGCGCGCTCCTGGCGGAAGGCCAGCCGGCGGAGGCCGTAACTCTGCTCGCGCAGGATCGAACCCCGGTGCGCTCGGACGTGGAACTGGCGCTGGGACGCGCCTACGCGGCGGCGGGCCAGACCGCGAAGGCTGCTGAAATCTTCGCAAACATTTATTACACGATGCCGGGCAGCGCCGACGCTGATGCGGCATATGCCGAGTTGAGGAAGCTGCCCTCGCTACCCCCTCCAACCGCCGCTCAGCTCAAAACACGCGCAGATGGGTTGATGAGCAAGAAGCGCTATGCCGACGCCGCGGAGGAATATCGAAGTCTGATCAACACAATTAGCGCCGATTCCAACAGCACGGAGCGATCAGCGATACAACTCGCAATGGCTGACGCGCTTCATCGCGACGGCAAAAACCGTGACGCCAAGCTGGTCCTCGCCCTGGTCGGTGGCGAGGGCGGCGAAATCAACGCGCATCGCCTGTATTTGCTGGGTCAAGTCGATTTCTCCTCGAGTGACAACGACGCCTTTTATCGCACCGTCGACGAACTGCGCCAGGCCGCTCCGACAAGTCCATGGCTGGAGCAAGCGCTGATCTCAGCTGCCAACCTGCATTTGGTTCATCACGAGTACGATCAGGCCCTCGACGCATTTCGTGAAGCGCAGCAGCGCTTCCCGAACGGCGCGCGTGCTTCCTATACTCACTGGAAGGCAGCCTGGCTCACCTTGCGCCAGGGACGCAACCAGGATGCCGAGAAGGGTTTCGAAGAGCAGATTGCCCTGTATCCTTCCGGAGCAGAAACTCCCGCAGCTTTATATTGGCGCGCTCGTCTCGCGGAAGAAGGCAATCAGCCCCTTATGGCGCGCGCGTTTTATCAGAAGCTTTCGGATCGTTATCGCAACTTCTACTACGCAGAGTTGGGACGGCAGAGGTTGAAGCATCTCCCGGCGGCCGCACCCGATGCCGCCACCCACTACGCTTTGCTCGATCGCGTGCCGCCGCTCGAAAACAGCGGTAAAGTAGCCGACTCCGAACCACCCTCAGACGAATTGCATGTACAGAAGGCAGAGCTTCTTGGCAATGGCGGACTCGTGGATTTTGCAGTGCGCGAATTGCAGGCGGCTGCTGCGGCCGACGGTGGCAGCTGGGGCCCGGCAGAAGCCGCGCAGCTCTACGATGAAACCGGGCACTACGATCAGGCCATCGAGGTCATGAAGCACTCCACGCCGAATTATTTTGCCCTCGACATTCCCGATCTGCCGCGGAAATATTGGGAAGCGTTATTCCCCAAAGCCTACTGGAGCGACCTGAAGCGCTCTTCCGCGGCGAACGGATTGGATCCCTACCTTGTCGCGTCACTCATCCGGCAGGAGTCGGAATTCAATCCCAACGCGGTTTCGCGCGCCAACGCCGTGGGCCTGATGCAGTTGTTGCCAAAGACCGGCAAAACCGTGGCTCATCAAGTGAAGATGAAGCGATATAGCCCGAGCCAGTTGTACACTCCCGCGGTGAACCTTCAACTGGGCACGCGCTATTTCCGCGGAATGGTCGACAAGTTCGGCGGCTCATTCGAATACGCGCTGGCCGCCTACAACGCAGGATCAGACCGCGTCGAAGACTGGCTGGGCCAAGGCACGTATCGCGATCCCCAGGAGTTCGTCGAATCGATTCCCTTCACCGAGACCCGTGAATACGTTCAGGCGATCCTGCGCAATGCCAGCATGTACAAACAGCTCTACGGAACGCCGTAGGAGCGAGGCTAGGGCCGCGCCGCCTGAACAAACAACAATCCTTGCACCTTACTCGCGTCTTCGGTTAACCGGTCGAAAGTAACTGCGCGGCGCGAATCAGAAAAGCGCACATCCTGCAGCAAGAACTTGTGAACCGCGTATGCGGTTTCGTTCGCGGAGTAGTCAACCGTCCCGACATAAGTCACGCCGTAAACCACATACACGCGAGAGTTCCACATCATCAGCGCAGCGCGCTGGTTCCGAATCATGGTGATCAAGTGTCCGGCGCTAACCTGATCCGGGGTCAGGTATTCCGTGGTAACCGTGATGGCTCGGCCGTCGCTTAGAAGATGCCTTCCTTGCAGCTTGCTGGCAATGTCCTTCAAAGACTTTGGATCTGCTGACTCGATGCTGTCTTCCAGAGCAGAATTTTTTCCGCAGCACACTTCTTTGTCGTTGAAAAGGATTTCCAACGATGACGCCAGCACATCGGCAGCGTGCGGAGACCGCGCCGTCAATGCGGGCACATCGTTGACGCGGACCTCCTGCTCGGGGTAAGCGACCTGCTGCCCGTACGCTAAGCAACAAAGCGCAAGGCACCACGCAAGAACGGATTCAAACGGGAGACAAGACGCAGCGCATCTTCGCTTGTAAGATGCCATGGCTATCCTCCAGCCGGCTGCCGTTCGTCCCCGCCCGGCCTGTGAAACAAAATCTCCAGCACCAGCAATCCTGCTCCGATCACAATCGCGCTGTCCGCCAGATTAAATACGGGCCATTGATACCGCTTCACGTAAAACAACAGAAAGTCGACCACGCGGCCGTGCGCCAGGCGATCCCAGAGGTTCCCAACAGCTCCGCCCATAATCAATGACAGGGCGACGCCGGTCGTCATCTGAGCGTGGTTATTTTTCCAGAGCAAGATCGAGACAACGATTAGAGCGATCGCAGAAAACGCGATCAGCATGGCCGTTTTCCAGTGCGCGTTCGAGTCGGCAAACAAGCTGAAAGCCGCGCCCGTGTTCTCGGTATGCGTCAGACGAAAAAAGCCAGGGATGACCTGAATATGCGAATAAAGCGGGATGCGCTGCGCCGCCATGTGCTTGGTCCAGCGGTCCAGCAGAACCACGATAAGGGCAATCAGCAGGTAAAAGGCGCGCGCAGAGTTCTTCGTCATTCGGAGTCTTGGGCCGCCCCTCTAGCTGCGAAGTCCGGGCCTGGGAACATCTTAAACTGTTTGCGCTTTCGATTCTTTTCTTCACAATTTCTCATTTTCATCTACCCCGGACGCGGGCTCCCCATGTATTCTTATGCCGCCCTTGGAGACGGAATGTGCGCCGCAAAGCGCAGCCCGCAGGCCGATCTCAGGTTGTTCTAATTCCTATGTCGGCGAAATGCGCGCATGAAGCTTTGGAAACGCTGGAGAGGCCGGACGCTGTTGTTCCTCGCTGTAGTTGGGCCGGGGATCATCACCGCGAACGTCGACAACGACGCCGGCGGCATTCTGACCTACTCCCAGGCCGGCGCGCAATACGGATTTCTGCTGCTGTGGACCATGATCCCGGTCACCCTGGCGCTCATCGTAGTGCAGGAAATGTGCGCCCGCATGGGAGCAGTCACCGGCAAGGGCCTCAGCGACCTGATCCGCGAAGAGTTCGGCCTGCGCATCACGTTTCTGATGATGCTTGGAATTTTGATCACGAACTTCGGCAACGTGGTCACAGAATTTATCGGCATCGCCACCAGCCTTGAGTTATTCGGCCTTTCGCGCTATGTGACCGTCCCAGTTTGCGGCGTCATCGTATGGTTGATCGTGGTGAAAGGCCAATACAAGACTGTGGAGAAGGTCTTCCTGGCCGCTTCTTTTTTCTACATTACTTATATTTTCGCCGGAGCGCTCGCGCACCCGGCCTGGAAAGCCGCAACCGTCGCAACTTTCAAGCCGCCAGAGTGGGCGAAATTCCGCGAACAGGCTTACCTGTACATGGTGATCGGCGTAGTCGGGACCACGATCGCGCCCTGGATGCAGTTCTATCTTCAAGCCTCCGTAGTGGAAAAGGGCGTGACCCGGCGGGGGCTCCATGCTTCGCGCTGGGATGTAATTGTGGGCTGCATCTTTACCGACATAGTGGCGTGGTTCATCATCGTAGCCTGCGCCGCGACGTTATATGTGCACGGCTACCGCGACATCAAGTATGCCGCGGACGCAGCCCAGGCCCTGAAGCCTCTGGCCGGGCAGTACGCTTACATCCTGTTTGCCGTGGGTCTGTTCAACGCATCGCTCTTCGCCGCGTCGATTCTGCCGCTTTCTACGGCCTACACGGTGTGCGAAGGTCTGGGCTTTGAATCCGGGGTCGACAAGAAATTCGGCGAAGCGCCCTTTTTCTACTGGCTGTACACGCTACTGATTGTGGCCGGCGGCGCCGTGCTTCTAATCCCCGGCCTGCCGCTGGTGAAGATCGCGGTCCTGTCGCAGGTCGTGAACGGCGTTGTGCTCCCGTTCGTGCTGATCTTCATGCTGCTGCTTATCAACAAGAAAGAACTCATGGGGGAGTACGTGAACACGCGCCTGTTCAACGCCGTAGCTTGGGCGACCACCGTGATCATGATCGGGCTGACGATTGCATGGTTCTGGACGCTGCGAGGTGGTGGCTAGAACGTTGCGGACTTTCTCACAGATAAATGTTTGCTGTGGTCACATCAGCTTCCCCGCCGCCAAATCCTTCACCAGCGAAGCATCCGCTTCAAGAAAGTCATACTTGCCTAGATCCTTGGGAGCCGACCACTGGAGATCGCGAAAGATGCGATTCTCGATTTCGCCGTCGTACTCGCGCACGATAAAAAATCGGAGTTCCACCATCGCCCCGTTCGGATATGTATGCTTCAGGCGGACGATCTCGTCGCCGATCTTGGCGTTAATTCCTAACTCTTCTTCCAACTCGCGGCGCAGGGCGTGACGAGGCTGTTCGCCTTCTTCGATTTTTCCTCCAGGAAATTCCCACTTGAGCGGCATGGTCTGATGCCGTGTCCGCTGGCAGACCAGCAGCTTGCCATCTTTCTCGATCACGGCTGCGACCACCCGTTTCATAAATTGTCCGATTCCAGAGGACGAATGAGGTCCCGTTTGAGTTTGTGGTCTACCAGTAAACGAGGTTCAGCGTCCCTTTTCCAGCTTTTTCCCAACAACTTCAGCGCAGTACTGGACGAGTTTCTGGTCGTCGACGCCGAACGCCGCGGGGAAATGGCTGTCGATGTCGAGTTCACCGGCCACCTGGCCCTTGATGAAAATGGGCACGACGATTTCAGACTTTGTCTCCAGAGAACAGGCGAGGTAGCGGGGATCTTTGCTGACGTCGTCGACCACGATGGTCTTGCCGCTCGAAGCGGCAGCCCCGCAAATTCCCTGGTTGAGCGGAATTCGCGTGTGCGGAGTCATGGCGCCCACGAAAGCCTCCAGCACCAGCATGGGCGGTTGGGCTCCGGCTTCGAGCATGTAAAAGCCGACCCAGTTGTATTTCAGCATGCGCTCATGCAAAAGCTTGCAGACGCCTTGCATAAGGTCCTTGGCCGTAGGCGCCGCTTGCGCGAGCGCGGTGATTTCGTTGCGAACCTCTTCGATCCTGGTGGTGACGGGCATGAGGAGAATCTTAACTCAGAGCGGGAGATTCGCGGCTGTGGAAGATGAAACGCAAGTAATCTGCCGGATTCCTTCCGTGCGGGCAAAGATTTCGGGATGAATCGCAAAGGCCAGGGCGTCGAGACCACGCAGCAGCGTGGGAGCGGGCGTATTGAGATGCTCGTCCCGCACGCAATAGATGCGGGATGCGCGAGCGGCGCGGGTTCCCTGCCAATTGCGCTCGGCGACAATTCTCTCCAGCGGTACTCGGTCGCCCGCTCCGCACCATGCGGCGATCACGATGTCGGGATCCATGCGAACCACTTCTTCGGCGGAAATCTGCCGTCCGGGTGTGCCCAGAAACTCACCTCCGGCGGCTTCCACCAGTTCCGCGACCCAGACTTGCGACGCAATAAGGGGTTTGCCCCATTCCTCGCAGAAAACTCTTGGACGAACCACTCCAGCGGTGCGGGCGCGGACTTGTTCGATATGCTGCTGCATGCGAGCGATCACTTCTTCGCCGCGTGCATTCGCTCCGACTACCCCAGCAATGAGGGCAATGTCCGCGTAGACATCGGCCAGACTCTTAGGCGCAAGCCCTAGAAACGAAGTTCCAGACTTGAGTATTTCGATGACCGCCCTCTCCTGGTAAGGCACAGAGGCGATGACGAGGTCAGGCTGAACTGCGATAATCTGCTCGGCGTTGGCCGTCCAGGAGTCGGCAAGGATAGTTCGCGGCCGCGCCATGATTTCAGGAACTACGTCCGCGCAATACTTCGTGCAGGCGACCACGCGCTCGAGTTCGCCAACGGCGGCGAGAATAACGGTCGCGCTGGGTTGCAGGCAGGCGATGCGGCGCGGGGTGTGCGAAGGTGGCATGAGCTTTGAACTACTTTCCGATGTTACTCAGCGCCGCTGAAAGCGCGTCGAGGGCCAACTGCGCGGCGTGGGTTGAAGCTTGGGGCAGGCCGCCGACCGCGGCAATCACGTGCTCGCGCTGCAATTCGAGAGCCTCGCTCAGCGTCTTCCCTACAATCAATTCCGTCAACGCCGAAGAACAGGCAATGGACGCCACGCATCCTTTCGCCTTGAACCTGGCCCCGGTAATTCGGCCTCCGCCGGTTTTCAGGGTCAGCCGCAACACGTCGCCGCAGGCGGGATTCTCAATTTCCGCCGTTCCGTCCGCATCGGCAATTTCTCCCGTATTGCGAGGATTCTGGAAATGATCGAGTAGCTGGTCGGAATACATTTGCTGCTCAATTGTAAACGGCGAGTGGCAGGCAGCTCAGTCAACCCCGCGAACGCGTGCCCTCGGGAAAATAAATTCGCCAGCCCTGCGCGCGGGCCACGGCCTCGAGATCGGGATTCGGGTTCACCGCAAAAGCATGCTTCGCCATCGCAAGCATGTCCCGATCCCAGCGGGAATTGCCGAACGCGCCGTCGATTTCCTTCTTGACCACCTCGCGGAGAACCTCCGGTTTGCCTACGCCGGAAGGCACGCGGACTAGTCGATCGGTAACGATGCCCCGCTCGACCTCCACCTGGGCAGCGAGCACGCGGCTCTCAGGGATGCCGAAATGCTTCATCCCGGCGCGGATTACCCATTCGTTTGAAGACGACACTGCCCAGACCTCGCAATCATTTTGCTGCAGGCGGCGCACCAGTTCTCGCATCTCGGGGAAAATCTGTGCCACGAAAAACCGGTCGAAGAAGCGCGTCGCGGCGTCCATCATCTTCTGCTCTGGAATGCCTCGGTGCATCGTCACCATTTCGCCGCACATCGTGGTCTCATCCACTTCGCCGCGCTTGTAGGCGGCGTAACGCTCCCGCCGTGGACGTTCGAGCTCTCGCGGAATCAGCTCGCCCTCCCTCAATTCCCAATCGAAAAAGCGCTCCCCGGCATCGCCCGCCCACAGCGTGCCGTCGCAATCGAACGCAGCAGTGCGCAGATTAAGACGGAGAATCGAATCGAGAAATTCGTTGGTGACGGGAGGGAATGTTTCGGACTCGGCAGCGTTCATCTATCGACGATAACGTGCTCGAAGAAATCGCGCAACGTCGCAAGAACGGTCAAGGGCAGCGTGTCAGCGCTGCATAGTCCTCCGGCGTGTTGACATTCAGTGCGACCAGGGGATCGTCGACCGGCACATACTGGATGTGCTCCTGATACTGATGTTCGATGTCGCGGGCGATCGACGTAGCCGGGACCCGGAGAAACGCCTCAATCATTTCACGGCCCACCAGGTAGGGATGCCCGTGTTTGCCGGAAAACTCAGGCACGACGGCCCAGATATCCGGATCGGCAGCTTCGAAGGCATCATGCAGAATCTGGAGGGTCGCGGGGTTCACCGGAGGGCGATCGACCAGAGTAACCATGGCGGCGTCACGACCGTGGTTGAGTACTTCACGCAGGCCAATCTGCAACGAGCTAAACTGGCCGCGACTCGGATCTTTGTTGACCACGAGAGACGCTCCGTCCGCATAAATAATCGGCGCCAGCGCCGGTTCATTTTTTCCGACCACCACCACAACGAAATCGGTGGCCAGCAAGAGCGAACGAATTGCGGCCGAGAGGAACGTGTCATTGGAAATCGCTTGATCGACCACAGGAGGGGGCCACGGCAACAGTGCTTTATCCCGGCCCATGCGCGAGGAGTCTCCCGCGGCAAGAATCACTCCGGCGAAGGTGGAAGCGCGAATCATGCTGCGAAAAAAGCAGGGAACGTTAAAGAATTACTCATGCTCGTCGAGGGCCACTTCTCGCGAGTCTGGCGTTTCGTTCGCTTCGGGCTGCGATTGCTGCGACGGAAACCAGCTCATGTGCGGCAAGCCGGCACCCGCATGCCGGCGAAACGCGATCAGTTCTGCCGTGATCGCTACCGCAATCTCCTCGGGGGTGATGGCGCCGATGTCAAGTCCGACGGGGGCGCGGACGCGATCGAACAGATTGGCAGGCATGCCTTCCTCCCGCAACGTTTTAAAGATTCCGATCACTTTGCGCTTGGAGCCGATCATCCCGATATAGCGGGCGCGGGTCTGCACGGCCCAACGCAGCAGACGCATGTCGTCGTGATGACCGCGGGTGACGATCACGATATAGGAAGTTTCGTTGGGATCAAGCTGCTTGATCGCGTCATCGAAATCGAGCGCGCGCACTTCGCGGGCGGCTGGAAAACGTTCTTTGGTCGCGTAGGAAGTGCGGTCGTCGGTGACAATAGGGTCGAATCCTGCATTGGCTGCAATTTGGCAAAGGTTCACGGCTACATGACCTGCGCCGAAAATATAAAGTAACGCTGGAGGTAATATCGGCTCGATAAAAACTTCGAGCGTGCCCCCACAGACCAGGCCAGTGTCGTATTTCGGATCCTGATTCAGATCGAAAGTGAGGGTGCGGGGCTTTTCCGTTTCCATGACTTCGCGCGCCGCTTGCCAGACATCGGCCTCGACGCAGCCTCCGCCGATGGTGCCAACGATCGATCCGTCGTCGCGCACCAGCATCTTCGCAGTCTTAAACGAAGGGATCGAGCCCCGCACGTTCACGATAGTAGCGACGGCGCCGCGGCGTCCGTCGCGGCGGAGCTGCACGATTTGCTCGTAGATGTCCATAAGGCTGGAGGCGGCTCGCAGGTCTGATTATCAGTCGGTTAAGAGGAGAGAGTCAAACGCAACCCATTTTGTGTTAGCTTCAAGCTCTTGGGAGAACGTTATGAAGGCTGTCCGCATTCATCAATTCGGCGGGCCGGAAGTCCTGACTTACGAAGATGTGCCCGATCCGCAGCCCCGGAAGGATCAGGTGCTGGTCCGCGTGCGCGCGTGTGCGCTGAATCATCTCGACATCTGGGTGCGCAAGGGGCTGCCGGGGGTGAAGCTGCCGCATATTCTCGGCAGCGACGTGGCGGGCGAAGTGGTCGAGGTGGGCGAGTACGTCGGCGGATTCAAGACGGGCCAGCGCGTGATGCTCGCGCCCATGCACTACTGCGGACATTGCGAGAAGTGTGTTGCCGGCGTGCAGAACCAGTGCCGCGCATTTACCGTGCTGGGCAATGGTGTGGATGGAGGAAACTGTGAGCTGATTGCGGTGCCTGCGGCGAACGTGATTCCAATCCCCGACTCGCTTGATTTCAATCAGGCGGCTAGCGTGCCGCTGGTTTTTGTGACTGCCTGGCACATGCTTGTGGGACGAGCCGGTATTCGTCCGGGGCAGACTGTGCTGGTGCTGGGGGCAAGTTCCGGCGTCGGAATCGCCGACGATTCAGATTGCCAAATTCTTTCACTGCCGCGTGATCACCACCGCCGGTGACGATGCCAAGCTCGCCAAGGGCCGCGAACTGGGCGCGGACTACGGCATCAACCACTACCAGCAGAAGATCTCCGAAGAGGTCCGCAAGATCACGAATAAAGAGGGAGTCGACATCGTGGTCGAACACGTCGGCGCTGCGACCTGGGAGGAGAGTGTGAAATCTCTCAAGAGCGGCGGCACGCTCGTGACTTGTGGAGCGACCACGGGACCGAACGTTGCGCTCGATCTGCGCCATCTGTTTGCCCGGCAGTTGACGCTGCTCGGCTCCTATATGGGAACGATGGGTGAGCTGCATGAAGTGTTGCGGCACGTGTTCGTCGGCCGTCTGAAACCGGTGGTCGACCGAGTGTTTCCCCTCAGCGAGTTGCGGTCGGCGCATGAATATCTGGAGGGGAGCCAGATGTTTGGCAAGATCGTGGTGAATCCTTAGGGAAACTAAGCCCACGGCTTAGATCGCAATGACGCGGAAGCCACTCAGCTTGCGAACGGCATTGATGCTGCTTGGGATAGGCTCCCTCGTGGGCTATCCTTCGCTTACGGCTGCGGGTCACTGCGCGTGGGGCGGCTATTGCCCCAGCCCAACACTGGTGATGGCCGGAGTCTTCCTGGGCGGAATATCGTTCATCTCCGGACTGATCGCTCTTTTGATCGTCGCCATCAAGTCTGTGATTGTGAAGCTCTCCAGATAGCTGCTTCTGACTTCAAAGTTTCTCGTGATAGGCCGCGAACCGCCGATTCTGGGGGGAGCCAGATGTTTGGCAAGATCGTGGTGAATCCTTAGAGAAATTGCGCAGCCGGCTAATCATCCCACCTATATTTGCCGATAGCCTCCTTGAAGGTCGGCTTCGGGAGGGTCTCCCTCTCCGCTCCGGTGCACAATCATGCCGCAATGGTACGGGGTCGCTCTCGGCGCGCTCGGCATCCTGGTCATTTATCAGCAGTTCCGCATGTACATGGCTCGCCGGAAGTCGAAAGAGCGCGAAGAGCTGTTTCAGATCGTTACGGAAAACGCCGCCGACATGATTGCACTTGTCGATGTGAAAGGGCGGAGGCTTTACAACAGTCCCTCATACAAGAAAATTCTAGGTTACTCGGCGGCGGAACTATCCGAGACCTCTTCGTTTGAGCAAATCCATCAAGAGGATCGTTTCAAGGTGCTGGAGGCGGCTCGCGAGGCCCGCATCACGGGAGTGGGCAGAAAACTGGAATACCGCATCCGCCACAAAGACGGCACCTGGCGAGTGCTCGAGTCGATGGCCAGCACTATTCGGAACGAGAAGGGCGAAGTCGCCAAGCTGGTCATCGTGAATCGCGACGTGACCGAGCGCAGGCGCGCGGAAGAAGAACTCGATCACAACTCTTTTCACGATGCTCTAACCGGGTTGCCCAACCGCCGTCTCTTCCTCGATCGCCTGCAGCACTTGTTTGCCCGGGCGCGGCGCAATCCGGAGCGGCAGCATGCCGTGTTGCTTGTGGACCTGGATGGGTTCAAGACCCTCAACGACACCATGGGTCAGGCGCTGGGCGATCGCATGATCGTCGAGATTGGCCAGCGTCTGGGAGCCTGTTTGCGGCATGACGACACGGTTTCCCGCCCGCAGTTCGACAACTCCGCCATGGATCCAGTGCTTTCCCGCATGGGCGGCGACGAATTCACCATCCTGCTCGAAGAGGTGAGCCATCCCAGCAACGCGATGCGGGTCGCGGAGCGAATCCTCTCTGCGGTGTCTGAGCCTTTTCTGGTGGAAGGGCGCGAGGTGCGAACCTCGGCGAGCGTGGGCATCGCTTTGACCAAACCCACGCATGAGCACGCAGAGGATCTCTTGGTGGATGCTGACGTCGCCATGCGCCGCGCCAAAGCGATGGGTGGGTCGCGCTGCGAAGTGTTTGACGAGGCAGTGCACACCCGCGCTGTCAACCGGCTCAAGCTGGAATCCGAGTTGCGCGAGGCGCTCGAGAAACGCCAGTTCCGCGTGCACTACCAGCCCATCGTGCAACTCGAGACCAGGCGGATCACCGGGTTTGAGGCACTGCTGCGCTGGCAGCATCCCGAGCAGGGCCTGATTTCACCGGATAGGTTCATGGCCGCGGCGGAAGACACGGGGCTGCTGGTCTCGATTGGCCAATGGGTGATTCTCGAGGCATGCCAGCAGTTGCATGCCTGGGACAGCACCGGGGACGGTACAATCGGCAGCGAGAATTCCCTATCGCCGCCCGTCAGCATCAGCGTGAACGTCTCAGCCAGGCAATTGGCCGATCTCCCCTTCGTCAGCGGGCTGGAAGCGACCCTGCGGCAGACCGGGATTGACCCGTCACGGCTGTACCCTGAAATGACGGAAGACGTGGCGGCAGCCGATGCGAAGTTGACGGGCACGGTCATCTCGCACCTGAAGAAACTCCGCGTCGGTGTAATCCTGGATGACTTTGGAACGGGTAATTCCTCTCTGAGCGGGCTGCGGCAGTTCCCCATTGCCGCGTTGAAGATTGACCGCTGTCTGATTGCTGGAATGCTAGCGGACCACGACATGCGCGACACGGTAGACCTGATTATCCTGCTCGCACACAAATTAAAGTTGAAAGTGATTGCCGAAGGTATTGAATCCGCCCGGCAGTTCGAACACTTGCAGGCGCTGGGGTGCGAACTGGGGCAAGGAAATTTCTTCTCCGCGCCGGTGGAGGAGAAGGCGGCCGAGCAGCTTCTGCGCCAGCGGACTCCGGCACCGCATGCAAAGGTAGCGGGAGCGCAATAACCTGTCGTTCGTGCTCCCATCATGCCTTGGTGGTATCGCCTTTGATTCCTCCCTCCCTGCGCAGTGTCTATACTCTTCTTGCCGGTCTGCATGACGCTGGCAGACGCTGATGCTCACTCCGACCGCCAAGCACATCCGCCGCTTGAACTGGATACTCTTTGGTCTGGAGGCCGGAGCGGTGCTGTTTGTTGCCGGTCTGGTGGCGCTCTATCTCAATCCATTCTGGCATTTTGATGAGGGTGGGTTCCTGGATTGGCGGCTGCGCTGGTGGAACATTGCTGGTGAAGCGCTCATCGCTGCGGGCTTCTTGATCGAAGCGATCGCGTTGGTGGGGTTGGCGGCGGCGGTGGTATCTCGCTTGGCTGGCCGGAGACTGTGGCCCTATGTAGTAGCGGTTTTGCTGGTGATTTGCACGGTCGTCTGGATTAGCCCCGCCGGCTTCATTCGCGATCTGGATGCGCACTTTGAGTGGAACCTTGCCGACGGCTTCAATGTGTTCCGCCTGCAAGTGTGGGACGACACCGCTGCAAGTTGGCGCCCGGTAGGGAGCCAGGCATGGCAATCGACAATTGGGATACAGATTCAGCCTTTGTTGCGGGGATATTTCAAGCTCAACGATTTTCAGAAGATGAATGGAGATATCGGCATCAAGGTGGTCCGGATCATTCCGATCGCGTGGCCGATCGAACTGGGGAGCGGTGGCGAAACCCTCGAGGACCCTGATGAAACAGACCTGATGCGGGCGGCGGCGCGAGAAGACTTGAAAACTGTGCAGCAGTTGCTGTCGCCGTTGACTGGCGCCAACGTGAATGCAGGTGTAAATGCGCTGAACATAAACGCGTTGGATCAGAGCGGGCAAACTGCTTTGATTCTCGCCTGCCGAAACCCCAAGGCAAACCCTGACGTTGTGAAGGCGCTTCTAGGTGCGGGGGCGGATGTGAACCTCCGCAGCCGCGCCGGCTACACTCCTCTGACCTGGGCGCAAGTACACAACAATGCCGATGTCATTCGTTTGCTGCGCCGCGCCGGAGGTCGGCCCTAGCGGCGCTGGCCGCGCGGAGGTTGCTTTCGGGCGGATTGACCAGAGGCCGTACGTTCAACGGGCGCCGTTGCCCGGGGAGACAACCCGGCCGTATTCCGAGGCGCGGCTGAGACGGTCGAACATGCGCCATGCGGCAAGTGAAATCTTGCTGATGGCCTGTTCGCCGTCTCGTTCGTTCGCCAGAAACGCGGTCATCACGCAAATCACATAAGGACGGCCTTCGACGAAGACGATGCCAGAATCGTTGCGCACGGCTTCAAGCGAGCCCGGCTTGTTGGCAATCTTCACATCGACCGGTAGGTCGCGGGGAATCCAGGAATCTTTATTTGTGCTCAGGACCTTGAAGAACTCGGCCGTCGATTCTTTGTCGATCAGCTTTCCCCGATAAATCTCTTCCAGCAGAGTCATCATTTCCCGAGGCGTGGAAATGTTTTCGCGGCCTTGCCTGGCGGCTTCCACATCCATCATCTTCCGGCGCAGGCGAGTTTGCGCCAGTCCGAGGGAATCGAGCATGGCGTCGACGTTCGCCATACCCACGCGGTCGATGAGCACGTTGGTGGCTGAGTTGTCACTGACCGCGACCATCATGGTGGCAAGATCGCGCAGGGTGATGCGGGTGACGCCGGGCGTAAGCCCGCCCATAATGTCGCTATCGGGCACCAGGTCTGAGGACTGCACGGTGTAGAGATCGGTGAGCTTCAGCTTGCCCTGCTGCGCCTGGAGAAACAGATCGGCGAGTACCGTAATCTTAATCGAACTGGCCTGCGCGAAGACTTCATTCTCGTGCAAGAAGAACTGCTTGCCGGTGGCCAGGTCTTCGATGGCCACACCCATCACGCCGTCGAGGTTCTGGTCGACATCGTGAATCGTCGACTCCAGTTTTTGCCAGAGGACTTTCTGTTTTTCAGGCGAGGGAGCGTCGTTTGCCGATGGACTACTGGCGGTCTGGGCCGCGGATGCGGCCACAAGCAACACCACCATACAGAGCGTCTGTTTCAAACTTGGTCTCCTCAAATTCCTATCGGACATAGCAAACGTACTTAGCAAAAGCGCGACACGCCGCGGCCTCAACCGTCAATTTTGGCCTCCCGCAGCTGCTTGACTGCGGTCTCCGAACTCACCGGTGAATAGTAAACCTCCTTGAAAGTATAGGAGCGGGCTTTGGCGGCGAGGACTGGCATGATCTCGATGTGCCAGTGATAGTCGTCGTCGATGGTCTTCCAATAGCCAAGAGTTTTCGAGGGATGCAGGCTGTTGGGCGAGGTGTGCAGCACGAGGTGGAAGCCTTCCGTGACGGTGCGAATGCGCTGCAGCGTGCGGCGCAGAAGCGCGGCCAGATTCACGCGCAATCCAGGCTTCGACAACCCCGTACGCTCGAAGGAGGCGTCGTGCTCGCGAGGCAAAATCCAGGTCTCGTAAGGGACGCGGGGAGCGTAGGGTCCGAGCGCAACGTAATCGCCGCGGGCCTCGATCACGCGTGAGGCTTGACGCTCTTCCTGGTTGAGAATGTCGCAGAACACGCAGCGCTCTTTTTCCTTAAAGTATTCGCGTCCTGCCCGCAATTCGTAGAGCACCCGCCGGGGAACGAACATGGTGGCCGTGAGGTGCGATGTAGGATGGCTGAATTCCTGCCCGGCGTTGGGCCCGTAGTCCTTGTAGAGACTGACATACTTGATGCGCGGGTCGCGCTTAAGATCGAGGATGCGTTCTGCGGCGAGGCGCAGGAACATTCCGATTTCATCGTCGCTGGCATTCCAGAGCTGCCGGTCATGCTGCGGATTCTCGACCAGCACCTCGTGCGCGCCGACCGAATTCATGCGGTCATAAATGCCGTCGCCGCGGCGGCCGGGTTCGCCTTCTATATGGTAGAGCGGAGCGGGATGCACCATCGACCGCGCCGACCAGCCCGCAGCGCTGGGCAAAGCGGCGATCACCTGAGTGGCCTCGGGTGAATCCGGACAAAAACGGCAGGCGGTTTGAGCGCGCGGCGTGCTTTCGGCTGGGTCGTCTCCCGTCATAACCCAGGAGCGGGTGATGGGATCTTTCCGGAGTTCCATGTATTAGGTAAACACTGTGGGAGAAGCTGCGTCAAGCAAGGTTTCAAAGTCTCAAGGTTTCAAGGTTTCAAAGGGAACGTGCACCGGGTATTCTTTTGGGAAACGTGAAACTTTGAAACCCTGCAACCTTGAAACTTAAGGAATCTGATCTTGTTATAATCCGCGCCAAGCCCACTACTCCGACTGAAACGATGACTGAGCCGTCCACTCCGCTGATGCGGCAATATGCTGCCGTCAAGAAAGAGCATCCTACCGCGTTGCTGTTTTTCCGTTTGGGAGATTTCTACGAGCTGTTCTTTGATGATGCGATTGTCGCCTCCAAGGAGCTGCAGATCACGCTCACCTCGCGCAACAAGGAGAAAGGCATCGCAGTGCCCATGTGCGGAGTGCCGCACCACGCCGCGGAAGGCTACATTGGCAAGCTGATCCGCAAAGGCTTCAAGGTGGCCATCTGCGAACAGATGGAAGATGCGCGGCTCGCGACAAAGCAGATCGGCACGAAATTAGTGCGGCGCGAAGTGACGCGCGTGGTCACGCCCGGGACGGCTGCGGATTCGTTGCTCGGGTCGGAGGAAAATAATTTTCTCGCGGCGCTGGCGCAGGTAGGCGAGCACGTGGGCTTTGCCGCGTTGGATCTTTCTACCGGCGAGTTTCGCGCAACGGAATTTTCGGGTGAAGGCGCGCTGCGGCGGGTGCAGGAAGAGCTGGAGCAACTGCGGCCGAAAGAGTTGTTGTATGGGTCGGCGGCTCCGCTCTTTGATACTAAAACCAGCCACGCCTCGTCTACGCAGCCACCGTCCACCCCAACGCCTCAGCCTCGCGCACCGGGGATTATCTGTGCCGAGACTCCGCTTGATGACTGGATCTTCGCGCCCGATCATGCCATCCCGCTGCTGGAAAATCATTTTGGAGTGCTGTCCCTTGAGGGATTTGGGCTGGCGGGGCGGACGGCCGCGGCGGCGGCGGCCGGCGCCATTCTCTATTATGTGCGATCGACACAGCGTGGATCGCTCGATCACGTCGACCACATCGGCTGGTACGAGCGCCAGAACTGTCTGGTGCTGGATGCGGTGACGGTCAGGAATCTCGAATTGATCGAGCCTCTGTTTGTTGGGACGGATGCCGGCGTCACTCTGTTTCGCTCGATCGATGCCGCGGTCACGCCCATGGGCAAGCGGTTGCTGCGGGCTTGGCTGCTGCGGCCCTCGCTCGATTTGCCTGAAATCAATGCCCGACTCGATGCCGTGGAAGCAGGCGTAAAGGACATCATCGCGCGCGAGGAGTTGCGCCGGGCGCTCGACGGCGTGCTCGACATGGAGCGGCTTTTGAGCCGTGTGACTCTGGAGACGGCGAATCCGCGCGATGTACTGGCGCTGGCCGCATCGCTCGCGAAGATTCCTGGAATCAAGGCTGCCGTGGGGCGACTCGCGGCGGAGCGGCTGAAGACTTTGCACAGCTTGCTCGACGAACTCAGTGACCTGCGTGGTCGCATTGAGAAGACGATCGTGCCCGAACCTCCGCTGAGTTTCGCCGATGGCGGCGTGATTGCGGCAGGCGTAGATCGCAATCTCGACGAATTGCGCGAACTCTCGCGCAACAGCAAGCAGGTGCTGGCACAGATCGAACAGCGGGAACGTGGCCGGACCGGGATCAGCTCGCTCAAGGTCAAATTCAATTCCATCTTCGGTTACTACATCGAAGTTTCGAAGCCCAACCTGCATCTGGTTCCGCAGGATTATGAACGCAAGCAGACTCTGGTGGGTGCCGAGCGCTTTACCACTCCCGAGCTGAAAGAATACGAGGCCAAGATTCTCGACGCGCAGGAAAAGATCGTCGAGATCGAACGGCGTCTGTTTATCGAGTTGCGCACGGCGATTGCGTCCGAAGCGAAGCGAATCCGGCAGACCGCCTTGGCGCTGGCTGAGGTGGATGTGCTGGCTTCACTCGCGCACATCGCGGCTCTGCGCAATTACTGCCGACCGCAATTCATGTCTTCAGCGGGCACGGCAACGGCGGCTGATGAGACGGGCGATCTGGAGATTGCCGAAGGGCGGCATCCCGTGATCGAGCAGCAAGAGATGGCCGGAGGCAGTGAGCGCTTCGTGCCCAATGATCT
Organism: uncultured Acidobacteriaceae bacterium; assembly: GCA_963800575.1. Taxonomy (GTDB): domain Bacteria; phylum Acidobacteriota; class Terriglobia; order Terriglobales; family Acidobacteriaceae; genus Sulfotelmatobacter. The sequence continues at coordinate 233,039 of CAWDBN010000011.1, read as the reverse complement.
TTACCTTAATTCGTCCACGCACACGATTCTGCTGCTGACCGGGCCGAACATGGGCGGCAAGTCTACTTACTTGCGGCAGACGGCGCTGATTGTGATTCTGGCGCAAATGGGCTCGTTCGTCCCGGCGCGCTCGGCACGCCTCAGCGTAGTCGACCGCGTCTTCACCCGCATCGGCGCCAGCGACAACCTGGCGCGCGGTCGTTCGACGTTTATGGTCGAGATGACAGAGACGGCAGCGATCCTGCACACGGCGACGGCGCGGTCGCTGATTCTGCTGGATGAAGTGGGCCGCGGGACATCTACTTATGATGGATTAGCAATTGCCTGGGCGGCGGTTGAATATCTGCACGCGCGCGTGCGCGCGAAGACTTTGTTCGCCACACATTATTTCGAGCTGACGGAATTGGCCGAGCAGCTTGCAGGAGTGAAGAACTATCACGTTTCGGTAAAGGAGACTGGAGGCGGGATCGTTTTCCTCCGAAAGATTCAGCCGGGCGCCGCCGACCGCAGCTACGGCATCGAAGTCGCCAAGCTTGCCGGACTTCCGAATGAAGTGATCGCGCGGGCGCGCGAGGTGCTGGCCGAGCACGAGTCGGCCGAACGCGCATTGACCGAGCATCTCTCGCCTGGGGCCGCGCCGCCAGCGACGCAGTTGACGATTTTCACCCCGCTGTCGCAGCCGGTGCTGGAGAAGCTGCGCGAAGTCGACTTCAACCGGCTCACGCCGCTGGAGGCTTTAAACCTGCTGGCAGAGTTAAAGAAAGAAATCTAGCCGAGTTAATCACATCGAATGACTGTTAAAGGAAAGACGCTTAAGGCACCCAACGTTGGCCAGCTTCTGATCGTCGGCTTCGACGGTGTGGAAATGACGCTGCGCCTGAGTTCCCTGCTCGCGCGTCTGCAGCCGGCTGGGGTGATTCTGTTCGCTCGCAATATAAAGACGGCCGGCCAGACTTGGCGGCTGCTGCGCGATTGTCAAAAATGCGTTTCGACGCCATTGTTTACCTGCGTCGACCTCGAAGGCGGAAGTGTAGACCGGTTTCGCGAAGTGCTCGGTCCAACCCCTTCCGCGGCGGAGGTCTTCGCTACCGGCGATCGCAAACTTTTTCGCAAGCATGGGCGAGTAATCGGAGAGAATTGCCGTGCTCTTGGATTCAACGTTGACTTCGCCCCCGTGCTCGATCTTGCGTTTGAAGCTTCGCGCCGTGTGATGATGACGCGCTCGGTTTCAGCAGATCCGCGCAAGACCGTTGCCTATGCGCGGGAGTTCCTTGCTGGCCTGCGGGCCGCCGGTGTACTGGGATGCGGCAAGCACTTTCCAGGACTCGGTGAAGGCACGCTCGACAGCCACGACGCTTTGCCGGTGATCAAAAAGCCCTTCAGAAAACTTTGGGCCGAGGATCTGCTGCCTTACCGCACGCTCCGGGCACAGTTGCCACTGGTGATGATTTCGCACGCGGCATATCCGCTGGTGACGAAAGATCGGACCCCTACATCGCTCTCGAAGGTTTGGATTACCGATATCCTGCGCAAGCGCATTGGATATCGCAAGCTGATTGTGTCGGACGATATGGAGATGGGAGGAGTTTTGTCGGCGGCGCCCGTAGGACCGGCGGCGGTCGAATTCATTCGAGCCGGAGGAGATCTTTGCCTGGTTTGCCATCGCGAGGACCACATCGCGCAAGCTTTCGAAGAGCTCTCGAGGACAGCCGAGCGCGACCCCAAGTTCGCCAGGCGAGTCGAAGAATCGGTACGACGAGTGCTGGAGTTCAAGAAGAAGTCGGCCAAAATACTGCGGAGGGGAAAAGAACCATCTGCCACGACCGCTGAAAAGCTCTCCCGGAAACTGTGGGAGTTCAGCGAGCACGTGCGGTTGGAAGCTCTGAATCGTGCGGAAAACCCGCGGCTGCGGACATGATGAAGAAAGACATAATTGTAGCTGGGGTGATGAGCGGGACCTCCGCTGACGGCATTAACGTCGCTTTGGTTCGAATTAATCTAGTTCGAATCAACGAAAGGCGCGAATCGGGCTCCCGCGAAGCATCAGATACGGCTGCTGAGGGTCTAGTGCGGGGGCGTTCCTGCCACTTCGAGTTGGTGGGGCACTCTGAGCATGCTTACCCGAAAAACATTCGGGCGTATGTGTTGACCGCGATGAATGCTTCGCGAGCTAGCGTGGCGGATCTGGCGCGGCTTAATTTTCTGCTAGGGGAGCTCTATTCCGATGCCGTTTTGGCAACCGCGCGGCAGTTTCGGAAAAAGGTAGAGTTGGTAGGCTGCCACGGGCAAACGCTCTATCATCAGGGCGAGGCTCAGCCCTTTCTTGGACGCAAAGTGGCCGCGACTTGGCAGACGGGCGAGGCGGCCATCATCGCGGCCCGAGTTGGCGTGCCAGTCGTTTCGGATTTTCGTCCGGCGGATATGGCGGCCGGAGGCAAGGGCGCGCCGCTGGTTCCGTTTCTCGACTACTTGCTGTTTCGCGATGCGCGCGCGGGGAGACTCGTGCAAAACATCGGCGGCATCGCCAACATGACAGTGATTCCGGCGGGCGCGGCGGCAAACGATGTGGCCGCGTTCGATACCGGGCCGGGTAACATGGTGATCGACTCGGTCACCGACAAGTTGTTCGGGAAGCCGTTCGATCGGGGCGGGAAGATCGCGGCTTCGGGGAACGTTTTGGATAAGGTCATCCGCGGAACCTTGCAGCACGACTTCTTCCGGAGAAAGCCACCCAAAACAGCAGGGCGTGAGGAATTCGGCCGGGAGTTTGTGCGCGAGTTCCTCCAAAGTTGCGGACGTGGCCGAAAGCAGGATGTAGTAGCCACGGCCACGGCGCTGACCGCGAAGTCGATTGCAGATGCCGTCCGGCGGTTTGCCTTGAACTCAAACTCCGCACGGAAGGCGAATTTTCGGGAGATGATTCTCTCCGGAGGAGGAGCGAAGAACTCCACGCTTGTGGCCGTGTTAGCCGCCGAACTTGCGCCGCTCGGATTGCAGCTGCGATTCTCCGACGAATATGGCCTGCCTTCGGCGGCAAAAGAGGCCGTGGCCTTTGCCGTTCTGGCCCATGAAACCTGGCATCGGCGAGCGTCGAATGTTCCTTCGGCGACCGGAGCGAAACGCCCTGCGGTGCTCGGAAAGATTTCCTACCCTCATCTTTAGCGCGGTAATCTCATACTCACGGGTTGATCAAGTTATGCCGATTTACATTTCGATGCTACGCGGAATTAACATTGGCGGGCACAAGCAGATCAAGATGGACCGCCTTCGTGAGTCCTTCGAGGCGCTGGGCTTCGAGCAGGTGAAGACCTACATTCAGAGTGGAAACGTGGTTTTCAAGGCGGGAAAGGTTTCCACCGCAACACTGTCTAAGAGAATTGAAGAGCGAATTCTCGGCGAGTTTGGTTTTTCAGTCTCCGTCATTTCGAGGACCGCGGACGAAATAGCAAAGACGATCAGGAATAATCCATTCCTGAACCAGCCGGGAATCGATCCCGAGAAACTTCACTTCGCTTTTCTGTCGGAGGCTCCTGCACCATCGGCTTTGAACAAGTTGGCGCAGCTCACCGTGAAGCCAGACCGATCTCGCTGTATCGAGAAGGAAGTTTATCTCTATTTTCCGAATGGAGTGTCCGGCAGCAGTTTGTGGAAGCATCCACTCGATGGCGTGTTGTCTGTAGTCGCTACCACCCGCAATTGGAAAACCGTGAACAGCCTCCACCAGATGTGCCGGGACTACCTCTGATGGCCCGGACTTCCTCAGTTCTTTCAGCTCTCGGAGCGCTGGCCTTGACGGCTTCTCTGCTTTCTTGCTCCAGCAAGGCTGATCCCAACACGTTGGTGATGGTGATCGAATCGAGCCCGACGAATCTGGACCCGCGGGTAGGAATCGACGCGTATTCGGAGCGCATCGACAACCTGATTTTCGACGACCTGCTCTCGCGCGGCGACAACCTGGACGTGGCTCCAGGACTCGCCGAGCGGTGGGAGATTCCCGATCCGCTGACTTACGTTTTTCATCTGCATCAGGGCGTGAAGTTTCATGACGGGCGCCCGCTCACTTCGCGCGATGTGAAATGGACCTTTGATTCGCTGCTTCAGGGCAAGGTTCGAAGCACGAAGGCAGGGGCGTATCGTTTCGTTGATCGCCTCGACACTCCCGATGATTTCACCGTGGTCTTTCACATGAAGGAGCCTGACGCGGCCCTGCTCTGGAACCTCTCCGACGGAGCGATCGGCATTGTGCCTTACGGCAGCGGAGATGAGGTCTCGCGCCGTCCCATGGGCTCTGGGCCGTTCAAGTTCGTGAGCGCCGAGACGGACAAGGAAGTGATCATCGAGAGCAACGAGGAATACTGGGGCGAGAAGCCGAAGCTGGCCCGCGTGCGCTTCGCAGTCGTTCCCGACGCCACAACGCGAGCGCTCGAACTTCGCAAAGGCAGCGCCGACCTGGCCATCAACGCGCTCACGCCGGATACAGTACTTGCTCTGGGGCGAGAGCCGTTTCTTGCCGTCGAGCACGCCCCGGGCACGGAAGTGCAGTACTTGGGATTCAATCTGCGCGATCCGATTCTGAAGGATGTGCGGGTGCGGCAGGCCATCGCGTATGCGCTCGATCGCCGGCCGATGATCGAGTATTTGTGGCGGGGCATGGCGCAGCCGGCACGCAGCGTTCTTCCTCCGCAAAGCTGGGCGTACAACGGCGACGTGCCGACTTACGACCACGATCCCGGCAAAGCGGAGCAGCTACTCGACGCAGCCGGCTATCCCCCAGTAAACGGCGAGCGTTTTCACATCACCATGAAGACTTCGACCGACGAAAACACGCGGTTGATGGTTGCCGTGATGCAGCAGCAACTCCGCGAAGTGGGAATTGCGCTCGACATCCGCAGCTTCGAGTCGGCCACCTTCTTTGCTGACGTGATCCACGGGGCGTTTCAACTTTATGGATTACGCTGGGTAGGGGGCAACGAAGATCCGGATATTTTCTATGTGTTTCACTCCTCGAGGTTCCCACCGAACGGAGCCAACCGCGGCCACTACTCGAATCCCCGAATCGATGCGCTGATCGACCAGGCCCGCCGCGAAGTCGATCCCAAGGTGCGCAAGCCGATCTATGCCGAGATACAGCGCCTCCTGGCTGAGGAACTGCCTTACATCGATCTGTGGTATCTGGATAACGTTCTCGTGCACAACAAACGAGTACGTAATCTGCAGCTCAATCCGGCAGGAAACTACGACTTTCTGCGGACGGCGGAGCTGGCGCCAGCTAGCCACTAGACCTTCGACCCTGCCCAATGGGGCCGCGAATACCCCGTGTTACCATCGAACTTTGGCTTAGGACATGCGGATTCTCTTCATCGGCGACATTTTCGGGCGGCCGGGGCGGACCATCGTCAAAGACCGGCTGCCGGGCATTGTCCGCGACCAGGCTGTCGACCTGGTGATCGCCAACGGAGAGAACTCGGCGGCTGGCTTCGGTATCACTCCCGCGCTGGCCGAGGAACTGTTTGAGCTGAATATCGACGTCATCACCACTGGCAACCATGTCTGGGATAAGCGCGAAATCCTGGATTACTTCCAGATGGTCGAAGGCAACGGGCACGGGCCGCAGCGCCGGGTGCTTCGTCCCGCAAATTATCCCGCGGACATGCCGGGCTGGGGCTTGTATCAGGGCCAAAAGGGAAAGATCCCTTATGCCGTCATCAACCTGCAGGGGCGGGTTTTCATGGCGTCGAATGACGATCCGTTTCGCACTGCCGACCAGCTTTTGCAAAAGATCACGGCCAAGGTGATCTTCGTGGATTTCCACGCCGAGGCCACCTCGGAAAAAATCTCACTCGGCTGGTACCTCGACGGACGCGTCACCGCGCTCGTTGGCACGCACACGCATGTTCCGACCGCCGATGAACGCGTTCTGCCCAATGGAACCGCATACGTCACCGATGTCGGCATGACGGGTCCTTATGATGGCGTGATCGGCGTAAAGAAAGAGTTAGTGGTGAACAAGTTCCTCAACGGCATGCCGGTGCGCTTTGAGCCCGCCACGGGCGACGTGCGGCTGTGCGCAGTGGTGATCGACTGCGACGAGAAGACGGGCAAGGCGCGGGATATTGAACGGCTGATGCTGAGTTGAATCAGAGCTCCTGTCGCCGCTGCCAATCGCGCTCCCAAGAACGCCAATAGCTCGTTGGCTTGGGCCAATGATGATCGACGTACTCATAAGACGAACACAACCCAAGGAGCACGACTCCGTTCGCGCAATCGTTCAAACAGTAGTGGATGAGATTTACGGCGGCCTTTGGGCATCTCCACCACTTCCAGTCGATGAGGAGATCTGGCATTCCTTTTGGGTGGCTGTACGGGACGCGGAAATCATCGGAGTGGTTCGGACAAGCGGAGAATGGCTGGATGATTTATGGGTGCTTCGCGAAAGCCGAGGATGTGGGGTAGGCCAGCGACTGCTCGCGCAAGGGGAGGCTGAAATAATCGCTCGCGGCTGTGAAAAGATGCATCTTCGCGTCGTTCAATCGAACGAAGCGGCGATCGGGTTCTATCGCCGCCACGGTTGGCAGATCGTTCGGGCATTCCCCCATGAGAGATTTCCAATAACGATGCTAGAAATGTTCAAACTTACCCGGCAAGACAAAAGATGATGGGTTCGTAGAGCCGCCATGCATTGCCGCCCCCCGCTGATAACCGTCGAAATCACGCGTCAACACCGGGGACCCGGCCATGAGCCCCAAGGCAGGCGTTGCAATCCGGGGCCTTAGACAAGGTCAAAGTCCTTAGATTGGCATCCGTGCAAGAAAGCGTCTTTCAGCCGTTCTTACCGACAGTGCATTCCGTCCCCCGTTAAAACTGAAGGTACGGAGGCTATTAGCTCTCGTCGCGGATCGAGCCTCAGGTTAAAATCAAGTCAATGCAGCGAGTATGGATCATGGTGGCGGTTTATCTTCTGGCGGCAATGCCAGCCGTTCCGGCGTTCGCCGCGGATGGTGCGACCGTCGACGCTCCGATCATCTCCTGCGGTAACGGGATTCCCGGCGGCGTTTACTGCGCTCCCACGAAGAAGGATTTGAAAGAGGCACGCAACGCGTATGCGCGCGGATTGAAGTTGCAGGGTCAGGATCGTTTGGAAGAGGCTTTTGCCCAGTTCGACGAAGCCTCGCGGCTGGAGCCGCAAGACCTGGCGTTCCTTTCGGCGGAGGAGCTGACCAAGTCACAACTGGTGTTTCGGCACACGGAGCGCGGCGATGCCCTCCTGGCCCTGGCCCAACCAGAGCAGGCGGCGGCAGAGTTCCACGCCGCCCTGAAACTCGACCCCGGCGATGCTTACGTCGAAGAGCGCCTTACGCAAGCACTACCCGGTCCGGCAGCTTCCCGGCTGGGCGAAATGAATGCGACGCTGGCCGATGTCAGCGAAATCAAGCTCCAGCCGCGGAAGTATCTTGCGACCTTTCACTACCGCGGCGATGTTCGTGGGTTGTTTAACGAGCTGGCTTCCGCTTACGGCGTGAGCGCTGAGTTTGACGATTCGGTTACACCGAAGCCGGTGCGCTTTTATGTGGATGATGTGGACTTCTCTACCGCTCTTCGACTCGCGTGTCTAGTCAGCGGGACGATGTGGACTCCGCTCGATGCGCACCAGGTATTCATCGCGAAGGAGAGCCAGCAGAATCACAAGCAGTTTGATCGCATGTCGCTCGCCACTTTTTCAATACCCGGCGCGAGCACGCCGCAGGAAGTCACCGAGCTGGTCACCTCGCTGAAGACCATCTGCGAGTTTCAGAAGATCACTTCAGCACAAAACGGAACCGTGGAAGTCCGTGCGCCGCAGACCACGCTGCAGGCGTGTACCAGGCTTCTGCACCAGTTGACCAACGAGCGTCCCCAGGTGGCGCTCGATGTCGAGATCTACCAGATCGACCACAACTTCACGCGCGAAATCGGGATGCACATTCCGAATACCTTTAACCTGTACAACATTCCAGTGGCGGCGGTGTTAGCGGCGGCGGCGGCGCTGGGCGGACAGAGCCTCTCATCGCTCGCCAACCAGTTGGTTTCTTCCGGCGGCATCAACGCCGCGGGAAGTACGGCGCTGTCGGGGCTTCTCGCGCAACTGCAAAGCCAGACCAGCGGCATCTTCAGCCAGCCTCTGGCCACTTTCGGCAACGGCCTTTCCTTTTCAGGCGTGAGCCTGGATCACCTCACGACCGCGCTTTCCCTGAACGAGTCATGGTCCCGCAGCCTGAGTCGCGTGACCCTGCGCGCTGGGCAGGGCAACGACGCTACCCTCCATATCGGGGAGCGCTATCCCATCCTGAATGCGTCCTACGCTCCCGTCTATAATTCTTCGGCGATTTCGGCGGTCTTGGGGAATCAGAGCTACGTGCCGCCCGTTCCCTCGGTCAGCTACGAGGATCTGGGCTTGAGCCTCAAGGCCAAGCCGGTAGTCCATGGCAACAACGAAGTCACCCTGACGCTCGAACTGCAGGTCCGCTCCCTGACCGGGCAGAGTTCGAACGGAGTGCCGGTGCTTTCCAATACGGAATACAAAGGCGGCATAAGACTGCGCGATGGCGAGCCGGCCGTGGTGGCAGGAGAAATCTCGACGAACGATCAGCTCTCCATAGCCGGCATTCCGGGCATCGGAGACATTCCGCTCTTGAATCAAGCCGCGAACGATAACAACCGGATGAAAGAAGAGGACGAACTGCTGATCGTAATCACCCCGCACGTCCTGGCCAACGCGAAGCGAACCACGGATGAGATCTGGCTGAGCGAGAAATAACTTTCCGACTTCGCGGGGCACAGCCCGGCTACTTCGCTTCCTTCGCGGCAAAATCTACCAGACCTTTATAGGTATCGGCCATTCGCGCATCGACATTTCCGATGGCGCGGCCGTTGATGAAAAGAGTCGGCGTGCCGTTCACGTTGACGGCCTTACCCAGGGCAAGGGAGGCGTCGACGTGGGCCTTGGTTGTGGGAGTGCGGGCACACGCTGCAATGTCGGCCCCTTTCACGCCCGCGCCATCGGCTAGCGCTGTCAACTTCTCATCGGCGTTTTCGGTCGTGATGTCGCCTTGCGTTTCGTAAGTCTTGGCGATGAATTTCCAGAAGGCTTCGTTCGACGCCCGCCCCACGCAGTCAGCGTAAGCCGCGCCTTTTGCCGCCCAGTTGTGCATCTCGAGAGGAAAATTCTGAAAGACGAAGCGTGCAGTGGGCTCCGCCGCAATGAGCCCCTCGATTACCGGCTGCGCTGCTTTGCATGCCGGACACTGCAGATCCCCAAACTCAACAATCGTAACTGGGGCGTCTTTCGGTCCACGCGAGGGCCCAGTAATGCCTTTCTCCAGAATCTTCTGTGCCCGAGCGAAAGGCTCGGCGCCGAACGGAATAATTTCGCCAAGCACTGCGTGTTCTCCATCCGCGGTAACGTAGAACCGGCTGACCGACTGGCCCTGGGGTGTAGCGATGACCACGTCGACTTGGGCCAGCCCAGGCACGGGGGCAGGTTTGATGCTGGAAATCTTCCAACTTACCTGGGGTTCATAGCCAAAGGTCTGCTGCATGAAGGAGTCCACAGTAGATTCCGAAGGAAGATTGACCGCCATTCCGGCTGGTTTATCGGCTGGCTTCGCCTCTGGAGCCTTCGCCTTGCTCGGGGTTTGAGCTGCGGCCACGCTGCATGCCAGCAGAAGGATAAGAATCAGATTGATAGAACTGCGCATGGTTTCCTTTCAATTCAAAATTATTGAGGAGCAAGACACACTGGGATTGTCTGACCAATCCCGGACGTATCCCTTTCAAACCTCGCTTTTCGCAGCAATGGGAAAACGGCGGCCGTAGCCGAACGCCTTGGGAGAAATTTTAATACCCGGGGCCGCCTGCTGGCGCTTGTACTCGGCGCGATCCACCATCCGGACGACGCGCCGCACCAGCTCGATGTCGAAACCGCGATCGGCCGCAATGCGCTCGGCGGAGTGCGCGTCTTCTACGTAATCTTCAAGCACCGCGTCCAGAATCTCGTAGGGCGGCAGCGAATCGCTGTCCTTCTGGTCGGGCCGGAGCTCCGCCGATGGCGGCTTCTCCAGCGTAGCCTGCGGAATCACCGCTCGGCGCGAATTCACGTAATGACTCAGCCGGTAAACCATGGTCTTCGGCACATCGGAAATGACCGCGAGTCCGCCGACCATGTCCCCATAAAGTGTACAGTAGCCCACGCCGAGCTCGCTCTTATTGCCGGTGGAAAGGACGATCGCGCCAAACTTATTCGACAGCGCCATCAGCAGCGTGCCTCGGGCGCGCGACTGGATATTCTCCTCGGTCACGTCTTCCTTCCGGCCCGCGAACACTTGGCGCAAAGTTTGCCGGTAGGCATCAAATGCGCGATCGATGGGGAGCAACTCGAAGCGCATGCCCAGATTCTTCGCCAGCGCGCGGGCGTCGTCGATGGAACCCGGCGAGGAATACGGGCCGGGCATGCCCACACCGATGACGTTCTCCGGGCCGATGGCGTCGGCAGCGATGACGGCGGTGAGCGCCGAATCAATTCCACCGCTCAGGCCGATGATGGCTTGTTGAAATCCGCATTTGCGCATGTAGTCGCGCGTGCCCAATACCAGGGCGGCGTATACGCTGGCTTCCTCGCCTTCGATCTGCTCGTGCAGCTCGCCGGTGAGAGTTTTGGAATCGAAGTAAATGAGATCTTCTTCGAACGATTTTCCCTGCGCGACGACCTCGCCCTTCGCATTGAGCACCAGGCTCGAGCCGTCGAAGACCAGGCTGTCGTTGCCTCCAACCTGATTGACCAGCGCGACCGGAACCTTGTGGTGGCGGGCGATCGCGGCCAGCATGTCGCGGCGCAGTTCGCGCTTGCCGATCCAGAAAGGAGACGAAGAAATGTTGAGCACGAAGTTTCCCCCGGCGCGGACCAGAGCTTCGATGGGATCGACCGTGTACAAGCGCTTGGGCCAGAACAGCTTGTCGTTCCAGGCATCTTCACAGATGGTAAGCGCCATCTGGTTGCCGCAGAACGAGAACAGATCCTGACTCTTGGCGGGCGCGAAGTTGCGCATCTCGTCGAAGACGTCGTAGGTGGGCAGGAGCATCTTCGATTGCAGGAAGACAATTTTTCCATCCTGCAGCAGCGCGGCGGAATTCATGGCGGACTTGCCGGTTTCAGAGTGAGCCGGAGTCACGAGGCCGCAGATCACGGAGATGCCCCGGGTTTCGAGAGCGATCTGCTCCGCAGTCTCGCGATTGCGCGCGACGAAGGATGGACGCTCCACCAGATCGCGAGGCGGGTAGCCGCACACCGACAACTCGGGGAACAGAATCAGCCCGGCGCCGTTCCATTCCGCGCGGCGGGAAAACTCGACGATCTTGTTCCGGTTGCCTGCGAAATCTCCGACCGTGGGGTTGATTTGGCCGAGCGCGATCTTCACATGATTAGTGTAAAGCGGAGGGGAGCGGAGGCCAAGTTGCGGTCGAGGTCCACTTCGACCGGCGAACTGACGTCGCCGCCGCGCGTGCGCGGATTACGCTTCGGTGCGTGATGCAATCACAACAGCTTGGCACTGGAGGTTGCCGCGGTGGCGGCTTTCGCCATGCCACCATTCGAGGGCGAGGCTGTGGCGGGCTCGGAAGCAGGCAATTTCGTACACAGCTCCGCGGCCTCGGCAATGCTTCGGCATTCTTCTTGCTTCAACGTCACCCAGCTGTCAAAGGTGGCTTTCTCGCGCGCCACACCTTCGAGGTTGCGGCCGATGCGGGCTGTGTAGTGCGCCCTTATGCTCTCTAGTTCCGCCTGAATTTGCAGGTTTTCTTCTGCCTTCCGGGCCCATTCCGCCTCCATCTGTTTTCGTTCAGCGGCTTCGTAGGAATCCAGGGCATCCCGGCGGGCCTCGGCGTCGCGCAGCACTTCGTCGACGGGAACACCCGCGGCGTCGAGAGCCATCAGCAGCGCCGCCCGCTTCATCTCCTTCGGTAACCCGCAGATGTGCGCGCTGTTCAGCATTTCGACAACCTTCTTAATGCTGTATCCCTTCCGCGGAGGCATGATGCCCGCCGCACGGTAAATATCCTCCATCGCCAACAGGTCGACTTGAAAGTTCGGAACCTCTCGCGCTGAGGCTGCTTTTTTGGCTGCGGGCGGAGTGACCGGGGACCTGAAACTCTCCTTCTCCTCGTGCTTGCTATTGCTGTTTTCGTCGCTACCTCGGTCGCCGTTTACTCTGAGGGCGTCCGGCTTATTGCCCCAGGGTAGTTCGAGCCATTTGCGTTGCATAGGTTTCCTCTCCTTGCCAGCTTGCGCTCCTTTTGGAGGCTCCACCTGGGTCATCACTGGCATGCGGAACTCGGGCATAAACTGCGCTCATTCCAATCTATCGGCAAGAATTTAAATTAGTTCACAAGCGGGCGGGAGTCCCAGTTTGGACGTGGAACTTTATCTTCCCATTCCGGGTCGGCCAGCGGTCGGGAATCGCGTCGCGACCGCGGCTTCACCCCGTGGTGCTCGGCGGATCTAATCAGTACTGGCCGGAAAAACCGAATGCTTGGGAGTTGGTACGGGGGCATCTCCTTTTTCATCCTGCCAGAGAACCCGGTTCAGAGCCGCGGCCCCGGCGGCGTCGGGACGGGAGAAATCCATCTTCGACGATTCGCTCGCGCCCCGGGCATCGCGCCGGTTGGTCTCATAGATAAGGCCGTTCTTCAAATTGCGATATTCCGCTTTGAACGCCGGTTGATCGCCAGCGCCGGAGAACATCCGTCCCATGGCCGGAGCGTAGGCGTCGTTCTGGTTCATCGGCGGCAGGCCTAACAGCATTTCCATGGTGTGCACCACGTTGACCGTGGTGTAGAAGCGATGCTCGACGTAAGGCTCGGCCGCGGTTCCTGGCGAATACTTGCTGACCACGAAAGCGATGGAGCGGTGAGCGTCCACGTGGTCGCCGCCGTCTTGCGCGTCGTCCTCGAGGACAAAGATGGCGGTGTCATCCCAGTAAGGGCTGTGAGAAACGGCATCGACGACGCGACCCAATGCAAGATCGTTATCCGCCACCGAGGCTGCCGGCCGCGGCCGCTCGGGCCGCGTGCCGCCGGTGTGATCGTCGGGTAGATAGAGCAGGACGAATGCCGGCAACTGGAACTCGGGGCTTTCGTTCTCCTGGCGGGCGCGAGAGTAGGCTGCGAACTCGTTGAGGAATTCGTCGGCGCGAAGCTGGTCGGGATAGTCCGTGTTGAAATCCGGAAACAGCGGATCGAAGTGATCGCGGAGCACTGCCTTCGTGGGCTTAACACCATTGAACAAGGGTACCGTCCACGGAAACGGACTTGGCCCGGCATGAGGGTCGCCGACGTTGGGAGGCAAAGCATCTCCCTGGTGAAGTTCCGTGCGCGGGCATGCGGCTTCCTGCGCCGAAGGAGTTCCCAGCTTGGGGCTTGCCGCCTTGCGGGGTTTGTTGCACCACACCGCGTTCACGTATTCGCCGTAATCGCGATAGGTCAGACCATGGCGAGCCACGTTGTCCCAGAGGTAGCCGGTACCGGGGTCGTCGATATCCGGCTGGTTGTGATCGAGCGGGTACTCGTCGGCGACCGTGCCCTGGAAATCATAGGTGCGTTCCTTGCCGCGGTAGGCGATCTGCCAGGTTTTTTCGTTGTAGTCGCTGGTGATGGCCGCGGTTGACCAGAGATGTCCGTCGCCGGAAACTTCTCCGCTGTCGTAAAAATTGTCGAGCACGCCGAATTGCAGCGCCAGCTTGTGCTCGTTCGGCGTGATGTCAGCGCCATACATGGTGAGTGAAGGGTCGCCATCGCCCACCTTCAGATCGCCGAGAATCTGATCGTAGGTGCGATTTTCTTTGATGACATAGATCACGTGCTTGATGGGATTCTTTCCGCCCGCAAATTGGATTGTTCCAGGATCGTTATGCAGGAGGTTGTCGTGCTCGACGACGCGGGTGAGTTCGTCGAGCTTGCCAAGCGTGGAGGAAATATTCAGCCGCGCGATCGAGCCCCGCAGCAACGTGGGAATGTAGGGATGCTCGTGGTATCGGATCTCCCAGGCAGTCTTGCCTGAGCCTTTGTTCGGGCGCGTGCCTTGGCCCTTGGCGGTGGCGATGAGAAGGTCGTCGCCGTGCACGGCGAGGGCGCTGGGGTACCAGTCGGTGGGGATGAAGCCATGAATCACCAAGTCGCCGGGAGTCTGCCCTGTCTTGAAGCTCGTGAGATCGAAAACAGCGACGGCATCTAGGGAGGAGTCAGCGACGAATAAATATTTGCCGTCCTCGGACTCCGCAAATGCGCTGGGATAGCTGCCCTTAAGCGCATGGGAACTCGCTCCGGCTAGGTTCCGATTGAAAACCGATGTGCTCAGAAAGTCGATTGGTTGCCCGTTCTCGGTTCCAACCATCGCGACCTCGTCAACATTCGAAAGCGCGACATATAGCGTTTTCTCGTTCGGGCTCAAGAGTAATGCAGTCGGATGCGACCCAGGTGCGAGTGGATCTTCCGGCTGTCGCAGTTTGATCCAGCGGACAACTTTGCCGCTGGTCAGATCCAGTTCCGCGACTTGCGATGCATTCCACAGGCTGCACCAGGCGCGGCGGCCGTCGCGCGTCGCTACGCAGGTATAAGGGAACGACGACGGCACCAGATCGCTCGTGCTCAAGTCGAAGCGCACGAGCACTTTCCCGGTCGCAACATCGACCAGCACGGCGTTGTCGGAAAGATTGTTGGCCACCAGGAGCCGGTCTTTGCTGTTGCCGCCCGAGGAAACCAGCGCCAATCCCGCCGGATAAGGAATCGCAGTACCCGGTGCTGTCTTCCGCAGACCGATGGCGACTTTTTTCCCTGGGGTGAGCGCTTGCGGTGCAATCGCGATGAATCTTTCGGCAGCGACCTTGCCGCCGGCGAAGCTGTAAACCGCAATGCCGTTCCCGGTGTCTCCCGGCTTTTCTCCCGTCGGGTCCGTAATTGAGCCGACCGAAGCGTAAAGATGCTTGCCATCCGAGCCGAAAACCAACCCGAGAAAGTAGCTCTGGTGCACATCTTCGCCGAAGCCCTTGTCGGGAAATTCGGTGATCTGATTCGTCTTCAAGTCGAGCACCGCGATCGATTGCATCGCCATGTTTTCCTGCGTGCCATAGCCGTTGTTCAAGAGCGCGGCATAGCGGCCATCCGGGCTGAGCGTGATGGTCGCGGGAAAGCTGTTGGTGCTGCCGATGCGGCCTGGCGTGGGGATCGTGAGCGTCTTGCTGGTGGGCAGCGGGATCGATGAGGCCTCCGGCTTGGCTTCCTGAGCCGAAAGCGCGATGTGAAGGGCGAGAACGGCGGTCAGGAGAATTATGGCGAGAGATCGAGTCACGGAACCTCCGCGGGATTCTTGTCTGCGACAGCAGAGAAAGATGAGCCTAATTCAGGCGGGTCGGCGCGGTCAAAGGTATCGCGAAAAAGGGGGACGGTGCGGTAAGGGAAACTCCTTGCGAGGCCGGAGCAGCGTGACAGTGTAAGGGATCCTTCGACTCCGCAGACTGATTCGCTTTGCGAATCAGTCTGCTCCGCTCAGGATGACAAAGCTTTCTTACACCCCCGAGGCGCGCGTCGGCGCTTCGTGAGTTGGCGAGTGCTCGGAGTGTTCATCCACGCTCGCGTTGTGGCGGACGTCGGCACCCTGCACCCAGAAGATCACGTCCTCGGCGATGTTGGTGGCGTGGTCGGCGACGCGCTCCAGATTGCGGGCCACGAGCAGCGCATCGAGGGCCTGCCGCACCACTTCCGGACGCTGGTTCATCGTCTTCACCAACTGGATGAAGGCATCGTCTTTCATGCGATCGACTACGCTGTCCATTTCGAGCACGGCTTGGGCGAGTTCTGCCTTGCCTTCGATGAACGACTCCAGGGCCCGGCGCACCATGGCGCTCACCGCCGCGCCCATGCGCGCGATATCGACGGGTAAGTCTGCCGCGGGAAGCTCGACCATGTCCATCACACGCTCGGCGATGTTTACTGCCTGATCGCCGACGCGCTCGAGGTCAGAGTTGATCTTGGTGACGGCGAGGATAAATCGCAGATCGACTGCCATCGGTTGCTGCATTGCCAGCAGGTCGAAGGCGGCCTCGTCAATCTCCCGCTCTGCGGTGTTGATCAGCGTCTCGCTTTCGAGAACCATCTGGCAGCGGGCGAGATCGCGATCGACATAGGCCTGACGGGCGCGATCCACCGCCTGTTCCGCCAGTCCGCCCATGCGGAGCAACCGCTGGCGCAGATCGTCGAGCCCTTGCTGAAAACGCGTGCGCATTTTTCGAACCTTTCTTCTTTAAACACTTTATCCAAACCTGCCGGTGATGTAGTCTTCCGTCTTCTTGTCCGACGGCTTGGTGAAAATCTTTTCCGTCTTATCGAATTCGATCATTCGGCCCAGCAGGAAGAACCCGGTAAACTCAGCGACGCGCGCGGCCTGCTGCATGTTGTGCGTGACGATCACTATCGTATACCGCTCTTTCAGCTGAAAGATCAACTCCTCGATCTTTCCTGTGGAGATAGGATCGAGCGCGGAACAAGGCTCATCCATCAGGAGGACTTCGGGCTCGACTGCCAGGGCGCGGGCAATGCAAAGCCGCTGCTGCTGGCCGCCCGAAAGGCTGGCGCCCGACTTCTTGTGAACCTGATCTTTCACTTCGTCCCAAAGCGCGGCGGAGTCGAGCGAGCGATGCACGATGTCGTCGAGTTTGCCGCGATCGTGAAAACCGTTCAGCTTCAGCCCAGAGGCTACGTTGTCATAGATCGACATGGTGGGGAAAGGATTTGCCTTTTGAAACACCATGCCAACCCGGCGGCGAAGCTGGGTCGCCGAAGTACCGTTGTAGGCGTTGATTTCGCCGATTTGGACACTGCCCGTCACCCGTGCCTCAGGGATGGTTTCGTGCATGCGGTTCAGGCAGCGGATGAACGTCGACTTGCCGCAGCCTGAGGGCCCGATCAGCGCCGTGGCGTGGTTCGCCGCAACCGTCAGTTTGACGTCATACAGCGCCTGCGTTTTGCCGTACCACGCATTCAGGTTTTCGACCTGGATTCCAACGCCCATAAACTATGCCGCTCCGAAGGTACCACGACGTACGGCGAAGCGCACGGCCGCGACCGCAGTAACAATGAGGATGATGAGTACGAGCGCTCCGGCCCACGCCTGCCGGTGCCATTCATCGTAAGGAGAAATAGCGTAACTGAATATTTGCAGCGGCAGCGCGGCAGTCGGCTCATTAACCTTCAGATTCCAGAACTGATTGCCGAACGCGGTAAAGAGCAGCGGAGCCGTCTCGCCAGCGACCCGCGCAAAGGCCAGCATAATTCCTGTAATCACGCCGGAGGTTGCGGTGCGCAGCGTGATCGAGAGTGTAGTGCGCCAGCGTGGAATCCCCAGCCCGTACGCGGCTTCACGCAAAGCCTGCGGCACCAGCAGAAGCATCTCTTCCGTGGTGCGAGTAATCGTTGGAATCATCATGATGGCCAGAGCGACTCCGCCCGCCAGCGCAGAAAAGTGTTTCTGGCTTAGAACGACGATCGCGTAAGCCACGATGCCGATCACGATCGAGGGCACGCCGTTCAGAACGTCGGCGGTGAAGCGAATAACATCGCCGAAGCGGTTGCGGCCATATTCTGCGAGGTAGATGCCCGCACCCACGCCCACCGGCACTCCCAAAATGCTGGCAAGCGCGAGGATGAAGGCAGAGCCCACAATGGCGTTGGCCATTCCGCCGCCCGCTTCGCCCACCGGCTTCGGAGTCTGCGTGAGGAAGGCCCAGTTGATCGACCCGATGCCACGGTAAACAAGGTAGGTGAAGATCGCAAACAACGGCACGAGAACCAGGATGACGGTAAGCACGGCCACGCCGGTCATGAAGTGGTCGGTGAAGCGACGCCGCAAGGCGATGGGTGCGACGCTATGCAGCGCGGAAGCGTTCGTAGTCTCAGGCATTGGCCCTCGAAGGTTGGCCGCGAGTGACGGTCCACACCAGCAATCGCGCCAGCGCGTTGACTACGATCGTAACCAGGAACAGCGCCAGGCCAATCTCGATTAGAGCGGAGAGATAAACATCGCCGGTGGCCTCGCTGAACTCGTTGGCCAGCACGCTCGCCATGGTGTAGCCCGGTGCAAACAGGGACTTCGCAATTTCCGGCCGGTTGCCGATCACCATGGTCACGGCCATGGTTTCCCCCAGAGCGCGACCCAGGCCCAGAATGATGCCGCCCATGATGCCGGCGCGCGCATTGCGCAGCACTCCGACACGAATCATTTCCCAGCGCGTGGCGCCGAGGGCGAGCGCGGCCTCACGCTGGTGCTGCGGCACCACCATCAACACTTCCCGCGTGATCGAAGAAATGATGGGGATGATCATGATGGCCAGGATGATCCCTGCAGCCAGCATGCTGATGCCGTAAGGCGGACCGTCGAAGAAACCCGTCCAGCCCAGGGTGCGGGCCAGAAAAGGTTCGACGTAGTTACTGAGGATAGGCACCAGAATAAAGATCGCCCACAGGCCGTACACCACGCTCGGAATAGCCGCCAGCAACTCCACGAAGAACGAGAGCGGGCCACGCAGCGCCTTGGGACACATCTCGGTGGTGAACACCGCAACTCCAATCGATAGCGGAACGGCGATGAGCAATGCGAGAAACGAAGAGACCAGGGTTCCGTAGATGAACGGCATGGCGCCGAATTTTTCGTTCACCGGGTCCCAATCATGCCCAGCGAAAAACTTAAAGCCGAACGCATGCCAGGAAGGTCCGGAACGCAACGTCAACTCGTAGACGATCAGCACGAGCGTTGCCAGCACAGCCAGGCCGCATAGCAGCATGGCGAATTTGAACACCCGGTCACCGGTTTCGCCGCGGTTCCCACGAAGAAAAGGTTCGGCTTGCCGCCCCGCGGGAGGGAGGTCACTAACCTTCGTCGCTTCAACAGGTTGCGGAACCGCCATATCGGGCCGAGGTAATGCAGAAAAGGCCATGCTTGCCTCACGGTAGCAGAATCCTGTTAACAGGATGTTAAAATCCGGAGGTTTTCGAGTTGCCTTTTGCCCGGCGAGCCTGTATTTTCATCTCCCGGTTCGATTGTCTTTTCTTCGCTATGCCGATCGCGCCAAAGCGCAGCCGTGCGGTTTTTCAGAAGCTTGAACAGGACCTGGTCAAGCTTTCCTCGAAGCCTCGCGCGGAGAACGTGCACCGTTTCCGCACCGGCACACGCCGTCTTCAAATTCTGCTGAGCGAACTCTCGCCCAGGATGGACCGGAATCAGAAAAAGCTTCTGAAATTGCTGAGCCGGGTTCGCAAGCGCGCCGGCAAGGTGCGCGATCTGGACGTGCAGTTAGCCGCATTGCGCACCTTGAAAATCCCGCAGGAACCGCGGCGCAAGACGCAGCTCGTAAACCATCTGATCGAGCTGCGGGCGCAGCAGGAAAAGAAGCTACAGAAGGCCGTCGATAAAGACACTGTCCGCGAGATTCGCAAGCGCCTAAAGCGCGCCGGGAAGAACTTTAATCCGGAAGCGAGCCGCGATCCTTTGGCAGTCGCCACAGCAATGCTGGAAGGGATCAACAGGGGAGACGCGCCAGTCACGGAAGCGCTGCTTCACAAATACAGGATCCTGAGCAAGCGCGCACGCTACGCGGCGGAGTTCGCCGAGACTTCGGCGAAAGCGCAAGAGTTCATCGCCGGAGTAAAGCGTATTCAAGACGCCTTGGGCGATTGGCACGACTGGCTCACTCTGACGCAAACAACATCTGAGCATCTCGGCGAAGTGCGGGAGTCGCCCCTGGTGGCAGAATTGCACAATGTAACGGGAGCAAAGTTTCGCCATGCGGTCGCAGTGCTGTCGCCGATGCGAGCCAAGCCAGTCCCCTGTCCCGAACGCCCTGCCCACCCCCCAGCTCGAGCGAAAGCAAAGCCAGGCCCAGCGACCTCGGCGGCTTGAACGGGCGCCTTTGAGACAGCCATGCCCGGACATAAGCCGGATGACCAAGCGGCATTCGGCATGTAAACTGTTGGCCTTGCCTCATGCCAACGTTTGCCGCGGTTGATATCGGTTCCAATTCCGTCCGGCTGAAGATTGCGCGCCTCACCCGCGGACGCCTTCGTTCCATCCACGAAGACCGCGAAGTCACGCGGCTCGGCGAAGGCGTTTTTCGTTCCGGCTTTCTCACTCCCGAATCGATGGCTGAGACAGTGAAGGTGCTGCGCCGCTTTCACCGCGCCACACAGCAAGTAGTCACCGATCCGGTGCGCGTGGTGGCCACCAGCGCACTTCGCGATGCCCGCAATTCGCAAGCTTTTCTGGAATGGGTTCGGTCGGCTACAGGGTGGAAGGTCGAAATTATCTCGGGGCTGGAAGAAGCTCGTCTGATTCATCTGGGACTGGTCGCCAATCTCCGTGTCGATAGTTCGCCCGCGTTGATGGTCGATCTGGGCGGCGGAAGCTGCGAGCTGACGGTTTCCGGGCGCGGACACATTCGCGACATGGTGAGTTTGCCGCTGGGCGCGGTTCGCCTGACCGACGAATTTCTCAGCCACGACCCGCCGCGCAAGGGTGAACTCAAACGGCTGCAAGGCTTCGTGGCCCGCGAAGTGAACCGCATCGCATCGCGCGTGGTGGCGGCCAAGGTCAAGAATGTGATTGCCACGTCTGGAACCGCCGCGGCACTCGCCGCTGCCGCCAGCCATCTGCGGAAAAACGGAAGCCGGCAGCGCTCAGTCGTCTCCCGCGCGGAGATGACGCGAATCGCCAAGCAGCTGTCGCGCCTGCCGGAAGACGAACGGCAACAGATTGAAGGCATCGGTCCGCGGCGGGCGGAAATCATCGTCGCCGGTGCGATCGTTTATCACGAATTGCTCGATCGCTGCCATCTCAAAGGTTTTCGCTATTCGGCTCTGGGCCTGCGCGACGGGCTGCTGGCGCAGATGGCGGCCGAACATGACCACAGCACGCGCTCGGGAAAACAGATTGAATCGGAACGCTGGGAATCGATCACACGAGCCGTCGCTCACTATAACGTCGACATGAAACACGCGCTCGATGTGCGCGACTCCGCCATGTTCCTGTTCTCGGCGCTGCGTTCGGTGCACGGGTTGGCGCCGGAATTCCGCGAGTGGCTTTCGGCCGCGGCCATGCTCTACGAAGTGGGCGACTACGTAAACCGCAACGGCCATCACCGGCACACGTATTACATCATTTCGAACTCGGAGATTCTGGGCTACACGCCGCAGCAGCGGCGAATTATCGCGGCCATCGCGCGCTATCTGGGAAAGTCGCGCCCTGCGATGGAAGACGGTCCAATGAAGGCGATTGATCCGGCAGAACGCGCCGGAGTGCAGAAAGCGATTCTGCTGCTGCGCCTCGCGCGCGCTTTGAACCTGGGCCGCAGCCGCGCTGTGCAAAAGGTGCGCGTGAGCCAGCGCGCCGCGGAAGTTCGCCTGACGCTGGTACCCCGCCGGCGCATGGGAGTGGACCTGGAACTGTGGGCAATCGAGAAGGACTGCGCTTATTTCCGCGAGGTCTTCGGGCGGGAACTTTCCACCGCCGTAGTGTAGAGCGTGCGCAGCGCCTTCGGCGTAAGGCACCACATCAGCGTGCCGGAACTGCGGCGCATGTCGACCCGGGCCACGGCTCCTTTTTTCAACTCCACCGACGCTTCACAGCCGGACTCGCTGATCACCGTACCGAGGAACTGGCTGAGGTTGGGATTGTGTCCGACGACCATGATCGATTCCTGCTTGGCGTACTTTTCCAGCAGACGGCGGAAGTCGGCGAAGGTCGCCCCTGGACGCAGCGCGGTCTCGATCTGCAGCTTGCCTTCGTAACCCATTTCGTTGCCGACCAACGAAGCGGTTTGCGTGGCGCGCTTCAGCGGGCTCGAAATAATGCAATCCACCTGCGCCTCGATTGCTGCCAAAGCGCGGCCGACGTAACCACACTGCTCGATGCCGTCTTTATCGAGCGCGCGTTTCTCGTCTTTCTTCGGATTAGCGAAGGGTTCGCCGGCGCTGGCATGACGTAGAAAATAAATAATCATTGGAAGTTATCGTTCTCTGGGCTACCGTTCTCTCGGCTATCGTACTCTCCCGGCCGGAGCTTTGCGTTTCGCCGCCGGGAACTGCGGGGGGATTGCGAAATCTGCTGCCTGCTTGCCTTCCGCGACGCCGATCAGGAAATCCTGTGCGCTGAAAGCGGCCGCGCCCGTCGGCGGCTTGCGATTGCGTTTGCCATGCATCGGCTGCCAGGCTCGAATGTAAGTGGCATCGCGTAACAGGATGCGAGCCTTGCGATTATCCGCCAGATAGGCATCGAGAATCTCGCGGCGCACGCGCTCGCGCAGGAATTCGTCACGCAGAGGCACCAGCACTTCGACCCGTTCGTAAAGATTGCGGGGCATCCAGTCCGCGCTGCCGATGTAGATTTCTTCCTCGCCGCCGTTCTCGAAGTAATAAATGCGGCTGTGCTCAAGAAAGCGCCCCACAATACTGCGCACGCGGATGCGGTCACTCACTCCCCGCACGCCCGGCCGGAGGGCGCAAATACCGCGCACTATCAGGTCAATCTCAACTCCAGCCTGAGAAGCGCGATACAAAGCCTGGATGATGTTCTTGTCGAGCAGGGCGTTCATCTTGGCGATGATCCGTCCCGGGCGGCCTTGCCGCGCGTGATCGGCCTCGCGATCGATGAGCGCAATCACTTTTTCCGCGAGGTCAAGCGGAGCCACCAGCAGCGGGTCATAGCTGGGATTCTCGGCATACGCGGTAAGGAAACTGAAAACGTCATGCACCGCGCGGGTAATCTCAGGATTCGCCGTGAACAGGCTGAGATCCGTATAGATGCGCGCCGTGGTCGCGTTATAGTTGCCGGTTCCGATGTGGGCGTAGCTGCGCACGCCATCGGGATCGCGGCGCACCAGCAGTGAAAGCTTGCAATGCGTCTTCAGGCCAACCAGTCCGTGAAACACCTGCACCCCGGCGTCTTCCATCTCGCGCGCCCAGCGGATGTTGTGGGCTTCATCGAAGCGCGCCTTCAATTCGACCACCGCGGTGACTTCCTTGCGCGACGCTGCATCCATGAGCGATGGAACGATCAAAGAATGCTCGCTGGTGCGGTAGAGCGTCTGCTTGATGGAAAGTACGTGCTCATCCTCTGCCGCTGACTCGATGAACGACACGACCGCATCGTAGGAATCGTAAGGATGATGCAGCAGAACGTCGTGCCGCCGAAGTTCCTCGAAAAGATTCTGTGACTTGGCTGTAAGCCTCAATTCGCGCGGGGCGAAGCTGCGATACTTCAGATCGGGGCGCTGCGTCTGCTCGTAGACGTTGAACAGCCGCGAAAGATTGACCGGGCCGTTCACCGGAAAAACCTGCCAGGGATCGAGCTCGAACACGGTGCGGAGGCGGTCGATAATTTCGGGATCGGCATCGGCTTCGATTTCCATGCGAACTGCATCGCCTTTGCGGCGGTTGTGCAACTCCGCCCGCACGGACTCGAGAAGATTGCGCGCTTCTTCTTCCTGCAGATAAAGATTGCTATTGCGGGTCACGCGGAAGGGCGCTGAAGAAACGATGTCGTAGCCGTGATACATGTTCTGGGCGTGGTGCGCAACCAGATCAGCGAGAAAAATGAAGTCAGTCGTAGTATCCGAAGGCAGGCGAACCAGGCGGGGCAACGCGCGGGGAACCGATACCACGCCGGTATAGGTGAGCGCGGAGCGACGACGCCGGCGCAAAAGAAATCCCAGGCACAACGCCTTGTTGATGACCCGCGGAAAGGGATGGGTGGGATCGACGGTCACCGGGGTGAGCAGGGGATCCAGTTCTTTTTCGCAGTATTGGTCAACGAACCGCCGGGCCTCTGCATCCAGCTCGTGCAGGCTCAGCAAGCGAATTCCGTGCTCGGCGAGAGCAGGGCGCAACGCGTTCCAGCATTCGTACTGGTCGTCGACGAACTTGTGGCTTTGACGCGCCAGAATCTCGCGCTTCTCAGTCAGCGTTAAGCCGTCGGGACCGGCCTGGTTATAGCCGTCCTCGATCTGCTGCACCATGGCCGCCACACGAATCTCGAAGAACTCATCCAGATTGCTCGCGGAGATGGCCAGAAACTTGAGCCGCTCCAGAAGCGGATTGCCTTCATCCTCAGCTTCTTCGAGCACACGCCCGTTGAACGCGAGCCATGAGGTGTCGCGGTTGAGATAATACGCAGGATTTTCCAAAGAAAGACGAGCCATGTGCGAGGGTGCTACGCCTTCATTTTTGCGATCTTTGTTGCCGAGGGGAAACGGCTTTACGACGATCTAGTATAAAACATCTGCCCGGCGGGGTGCAGAATGCCGAATCAAAGGTGCCACGTGACGAGATCCTTCGACAAGCTGGTTGCGCAAAAGAGAATCCGGCGCATCAGCGATGGCTGCTCGCGCCATCTGATGGGCCGGGCGAGAATTATAAATCGCCGGGCCGCGTAAACCTCGATTCGTCCCGGCTTTCCCTACTTGACCTGCTTGATTGCCTCTTTCTCTTTTTGGACAACGCTTTCCGGCAACGGGGCATAAGAGAGAGCGGATGTCATCTTCTGCCCGTCGGTCACCATCCAGTTCAGAAAATCGGCCAGGATTTTACCTTTCGCTGCATCTTTTGACTGCTGAGGAATTAGCAGCCACGTGAAGCTGGAAATAGGATAAGCGTCCTTGCCCGGTGCGTCAGTGATGGAGACGCGAAAATCCGCAGGCATTTTGGGCGAGGAGGCGGCAGCCGCGGTCACTCCTTCAAGCGACGCCTTCAGGAAATTGCCCGCCGCGTTGCGAACGCTGCCGTACGGAATATTATTCTGGAGAGCGTAGATCAGCTCGATGTACCCTATGCCTCCCTGCATCTGCCGGATCATCCCCGCGACCCCTTCGTTTCCTTTTCCGCCCAGACCGACCGGCCACTTAACGGAAGTGTTGCTGCCCACTTCGCTCTTCCAATCGGCGCTGACTTTCGAGAGATAATCGGTCCAAATGAAGGTAGTACCGCTGCCGTCAGATCGATGAACTACGATGATGTCTTTGTCGGGAAAATTCACCCCCGGGTTTACCCCGGTAATGGCCTTGTCATTCCACTTGGTAATTTTGCCGAGAAAGATTCCGGCCAAGGCATCCGGAGTAAACTTCACTTCCCCACTCACTCCCGGAATATTGTAGGCCGGGACGACCGCACCCAATACACTTGGGATGTTGAGGACTTTAGTCTTCAATTTGGCTTGAGCTTCCTCGAGCTGTCCATCTGTCATAGGCATGTCGCTGGCGCCAAAATCCACCGTTCCCTCCGTCACTTGGCGGATACCGCCGCCGCTGCCGATGGATTGGTAGTTAACCTCGATGTCGGAATGCAGCTTGTGGTATTCGCTAAACCACTTCGAGTAAATTGGGTTAGGGAAGGTCGCGCCCGCTCCGTTCAGCGTGGTCTGCCCGATTGCGGGCAAGGCTGCAAAGGCGCACAACAGAAGCAGGGTCAGTTTGCGCATGGCTCGATGAATCCTCCTGAAGATGAATAATCTCGGTTCTATCGGCGCAATATTACAGCATGGTTACAAACGGATGAATTTCTGATGAACGGCGGGCATTTTGGGGCGTCGACGTCACTGAAGGCTGCAAGCGTGCAATCTCCTCTACAATCGGAACTTCGCCCCTGGAGTGCCGCTGTTCCGCGATTGGGTTACACCCCGGCGGAAGATCCCGGGACGAAAATTTCATGAGCGATTCTATCCACTACGCCCCTGGCTGGCCGGGCATTGCACCCCGCTGGACCTCGAGCGCCAAAACCGCGGTCGGCACGGCGCTGGACCCGCACAGCAAAGTCTGGTTCACGCTGAGCCACGGCATTCTGAACGAAGTGTACTTCCCACGAGTCGACCAAGCCTGCACCCGCGATCTCGGCTTTATCGTTACCGATGGCCGCGATTTCTTCTCCGAGGAGAAGCGGCACTGCACTTTTGAGAGCAAGCCGTTCGAGCCTGGCATCCCGGCTTTTGAACTCACCAACACTGACGGCAGTGGCCGCTACCGCATCCACAAAGAGGTTTTAACCGTTCCCCTCCGCAACGTGGTGCTGCAGAAAATCCGCTTCGAACCGCTGCAGGGACAGCTTGCCGACTATCACCTTTATGCATTGCTCTCGCCGCACCTGGCCAATTGCGGTTACCACAATACGGGCTGGGTCGGCGATTACAAAGGCGTGCCCATGTTCTTCGCCGAGCGCGACGGAACAGCGCTGGCGCTGGGCTGCTCCGCCCCCTGGGAAAAAATGTCGGTCGGATTTGTGGGGGTTTCCGACGGATGGCAGGACATCTCGGCCCATTTCCAGATGGAGGAGGAGTATCAGCGCGCGGAGAACGGAAACCTCGCTTGCACGGGAGAGATTGACCTCGCGGCCTGCGCCGGAGAGTTCGTGCTGGCCCTGGGTTTCGGCGGAATCTGGAGTGAAGCCGGACAGCACGTGCGCTCCGCGCTGTCTGAGGACTTTACGAGGATCTGCGACCACTACGTGGCCGAGTGGAGGAACTGGCAGAACACACTGCTCAAGCTCGACGAACCGAAGCGCGAGAAGGATCTCTACCGCGCTTCCACGGCAGTCTTGCGCACGCATGAGTCCAAGGATTTTCTGGGCGGCATCATTGCCAGCCTCTCGATTCCCTGGGGCTTCGACAAAGGCGATGAAGACCTCGGCGGTTATCACCTGGTCTGGCCGCGCGACCTGGTTGAGACTGCGGGAGCGTTGCTGGCCGCCGGCGCCGCTACCGAGGCCGTCAGAGTGCTTCGCTACCTCGAATCCACGCAGGAAGCCGCGGGCAACTGGGCGCAGAATCTCTGGCTCGACGGGCGCTCTTACTGGAGCGGCGTGCAGATGGACGAAACCGCCTTTCCCATCCTGTTGCTCGATCTGCTGCGCCGCCAAAACGCGCCCGGGATGGGCAAGCTCGAGCGTTGGTGGCCTATGGTCCGGAAGGCCGCGAGTTTTATCCTGCGCAACGGTCCGGTTACACAGCAGGATCGCTGGGAGGAAGACGCAGGCTACTCACCCTTCACGCTTGCAGCGGAAATTGCTGCACTGCTGGCCGCCGCAGACATCGCCGAATTAACCGGCCACTCTGATGCCGCTCCTATCCTGCGTGACACTGCCGATGCCTGGAACGACAACATCGAGCGCTGGATCTATGCGACCGGAGGCGATCTTGCCCGGCAGATCGGCGTGGAAGGTTACTACGTGCGCATCGCTCCGCCAGACACCGATGGTGCGGCCTCACCGACGCAAGGCTTTGTGCCGATTAAGAACCGCCCTCCCGGGGAAGATGGGGAACGCGCGTCTCATATCATCAGCCCGGATGCGCTGGCTTTGGTGCGCTTCGGATTGCGTGCGCCCAACGATCCGCGCATCCTGAATACGGTCAAAGTCATCGACGCTCTGCTGCGCATGCAACTGCCACATGGCCCCTGCTGGTACCGCTATAACGGCGACGGCTACGGCGAACACAAGGATGGTTCGCCGTTCAACGGCACCGGCATTGGACGCCCCTGGCCTCTGCTGGCCGGCGAGCGTGCTCACTACGAACTGGCCGCAGGCCGCGCCAGCGAAGCCGAGTCGTTGCTGACCATGATGGAGAACTGTCCCATCGGCCAGAGCCGGCTGCTGCCCGAGCAAGTCTGGGATGTCGACGATATCGCCAGTCGCGAACTGTTCCGCGGCAAGCCCACCGGCTCTGCGTGTCCGCTGGTCTGGGCTCACTCCGAATACATCAAGTTGCGCCGCTCCCTGCGCGATGGAAAGATTTTCGACCAGGCCCCGCAGACGGTACAACGCTACCAGGTTGAAAAGCCCACACGAGAGTTCTCGGGCTGGAGGATTAACAACAAGCCTCGCTCCATTCCGCGCCATAAGAAGCTGCGCATCAAGTTGCTCGATCCCGCGCTGGTGCGCTGGAGCATTGACGGCTGGAACAGCGCCCATGACACAAACACCCGCGACACCGGCATGGGCCTCCACATACTCGACCTGCCAACAGCTTCGCTGCCCGCCGGAAGCCAAATCGTCTTCACTTTTCTTTGGACGCAAGACAATCGCTGGGAGGGCACGGACTACACAGTGACGGTGGTCTAGACGGACGACACCGGGCCGGCGTGCGAGTAAATCAGTTCCACCACCGTGCAGTCGTCGCTGAGGGGATTTCCGGCGCAGAACTGCGAGACTGCAGAAAAAATGCCTTCCAGCGTAGGATTCTTGGCCGCGGTCTCTTCCAGTCGCGAATCCTCGAAGAAATCGCCCATCGAATTTTCCGCCTCGGTAACACCATCGGTCACCAGGATAAAGCGGTCGCCGGACTTAAGCTGGCAGCGGGCACTCTCAAACGTGGCATCAGGCAGCAACCCCACCGGCACATTGCCGTGCGGCGGGCGCATCACTTCTCCAGCGCAAACCAGCAGCGGCTGCACGTGCCCGCAATTGACATATTCGAGATCGCCGTCGCGGCGCAGGAGAACTAGCAGCACGGTCGCATACTTTTCCCCGACCAGTTTCTCGCTGAAGAAATGGTTCACTGCGGAGACTACGTCGAGCAAAGGCATGCCGGAACTCAAATGCGAATAGATCATTCCCTGCAAAGTGGAAGCCAGCAGCGCCGCCGAGACTCCCTTGCCGCTGACGTCGGCCAGCACTACCGCCAAGCCCTCCTTGGTATGGACGGCATCGAAGAAGTCTCCGCCAATTTCTTTGCAAGACAGGTTCTTCCCGCGCAATTTGGCAAACGGTACGTCGGGAATTTTCACCTGCATCAGCCGCTGCTGGATGCTGGCGGCAATGGTGAGTTCCTGCTGGTAGCGCCGGGACTCCTCCTCGGCCTGCACCAGGCGGGCGTTCTCGATCAAAGACGCCGCTTCCGTCGCAATCGCGCGAAGAATGTCGTGGCCGACGCCGGAAAATTCGCGCGAGGCGAAACGCGAGTCGACGTACAGAACTCCCGTCACTTCGGCGGACGGCGCTCCCGGAACCATCGTCATTTGTTCGCGCACCTTGGCCTGCACCTGGCGCTTGCGCAGAGGAATGCAAATCACCGTACGCAGGTCATAGGCGACAATGCTCTGCCGGCCGGCAAGCTCCGGCGAACTGCCCGTATCCGTCAGCAGAAACTCGGAATTCGACCGCAGCGATTCTTCCAGCGCGGAATGCGAAATGGTCTTGTCATCCAGCAGCGGCTCACCCTTGTTGTTGCGTCCCGCGGCCAGCCGCAGGCTGCCGTCGTCGTCCTTCAGAAATACGTAGCCACGCTCGGCGCGCGTCAGCCGCAGCGTTACCTCCAGCATGGTCATGAGGATTTCGTCGAGCACACCCGCAGTGTTCAACTTGCGCGCGGCTTCGAGGAACAGAGTCAGCTTCTCGAGGTCGTTGGCTTCCTGCGAGATCTGAATTTCGGAGATCTGGCTCAGGAACTCCCGGGCCGTGTTCGAAGTCCCGTGCGCCGGATTGAAAATGGCGTAGGCCGAATCGCGCGCCCCAAATTCCAAGCGGTCGTTGCGCTCCAGCTTCTGCCGCTGAATCCGTTCCCCGTTGACGAATGTCCCGTGTTTGCTGCCCTGGTCGACGAGAAAGAATCCGTCATCTTCCAGCACGATGAGCGCGTGATCGCGCGACACCCGCGGATCGGCGATGACCAGATCCTTATCGATCTTGCGCCCCACGCTGAAAGGCGTGCGGTTGAGCACGATGTTCTTCTGCTCATTGCCCTGCACCAGCACCAGCCCGGGAAACACTCCCGAAGCGGATGACTGTGGTCGGCCTATCGCGTTTAAGACCATGGGATGTGGCACCGCCCCCCGCCCAAGACTACACGGAAACAGCTCAAATAAGAATAATGCAGAGGAATTATGTCCCGCCGGGAGCGCTTTCGTCGAGACTGCCGGTAGCGCTTCCCACAGCGGTTCGATAGACTGCGGCGGCGTGTTCTCCCGGGACTCAAGTCGCGAGCCGGCTCTCAGCTCAGCAACCAAAACCTTCATTATTTGTGTCTTCGTCGCCGCGCTCGCAGCTTTCGCCGTTACCCGCTCTCCGGCATTCCTTCAGGGCACCGATTTCCCGGATTTTTATTGCGCCGCGCGCATGCTGGCTGCGGGCCACGGACCCCAACTCTACGATGCCGACCTCCAGCGCCAATATCAGGCCCGCTACGCCGGAAGAGTCGGCACACTCTACATTCATCCGCCTTTTGAAGCCCTACTTTATCTCTCCGTGGCGTGGCTGCCGTTACGGTACGCCTATCTGCTGTGGTCCTTGCTGAACCTGACATTTCTAGGGATTGGAGCGCACCGCCTGGCTAAAGATATCCTGCCGTGGGATTGGCTCTTATCGCTAGGGGTTTCTCTCACCTTCGTTCCGACGTTGCTCTGTTTTCTGCAGGGTCAGGATTCTCTGCTCGTGCTGTTGTTGGTGATTTTGGCGTTTGCAGCTCTCCGGCGCGGCCGCGGGTTCGCCGCCGGCTGCTGGCTGGGTCTCGGACTTTTCAAGTTTCAACTGGCGCTGCCGTTAGTGCTGGTGCTGATCGTGACGCAAAACAGAAACGTCCGAACCGGACTTGTGAAGGGCTTTAGCCTGGCTGCGCTCGCGCTCTCCGCATTGTCGGCGGCCATCTCCGGATGGTCTGTCTTCGTCATCTATCCAAAGTTTCTGCTCCATCTGAAAACCCAGCCCTTCGCCGGGATCGTTCCCCAGGCCATGGCGAATTTCCGGGGATTGATCTACCTCTTCTTTCACACCGACCAATCCTCCGTCGCCGTCATAAGTTTGTCGATCCTCTGCGGAGTCGCGCTGATCATGACGCTGTGGGGATGGAGGAAGACGGGGCGAGATACCAATAACGACAACAAAGACGACTTCGATCTGGCTTTCGCCAACACCGTGACGTTTGCCCTGCTGGTCAGCTATCACCTCAACCCGCACGACCTCAGCCTTCTGCTGTTGCCGAGTGCCCTGCTTTTCCGCCGTACATCCGACCGAACGCCGAGCGTACGGAACCCTGCGAACTGGATAATCTTGGGCTGGCTCGGAATCTTGTTTCTGCCTCCACTTCATCTCTGGACGCTCAGAGGGGGTGTGTATGCGCTCATGAGTCTTCCCCTGCTAGGCTTGTTCTTGAGCGTGGCGTTTCCACTGCTGCAGCGCGAAGAAGCTAGTGTGGTCAATTAACCAGAGCTCTCTCGGACTCCCGCCCGTCGCTGCGCACCCTGCACAGCCAGAAGGATGACCGCAAAAACGAATACCGGCAAACTGAACGTCGCGAAGAACGGCACTTTCCACGCGCTGATCGCCCACGCCCGCCATCCCAGCAAATAGGCACAGCTTAAACTCAAACTCGCGATCCACTGCCACGCCAAAGCAAAGGCCGCCGCCAGATACAGGAAACGAACTCCGCGCGGCCGCGAGGTGAACAACGTCCGATCCCGCACCAGCACCAGAATCGCCGGCAGAAGCAGCACCTGGTTATAAGGCGCGTACATGGGCACCACGAGCACGGTCAGGGCCAGCACAAGAGAGATAGCCAGACCGAAGTTTTGCTTATCGGCAGGTTCCACACGCAACTTCCAAAAAAGAAACACGCAAGCGGCCACGGCGGCGGTTACAAAGATTCCCGAATACTCCCACGGAACCAGCAGCACCGACTGGTTCTGAGTGTAGCGATGATATTTCCCCAGAGCATCGATGAACAGCCGCCACCAACCAGGCAGAATAATTTCTGCGCCACCGAGCAGCAGTGCCATCGCCAGACCAAAGCCAAACAGAAAGCGTCTCCGATTTCTCCAATCGCTCAACGTCCAAACGATCAGCCAAGCCACCAATGGCCACGCCAGCTGCGGCTTGATGGTAGCCGCGGCAAGCAAGACTCCGCCGGAAAACAGGAAGCCTCCGGCCACGCAAGCCGCCGCTCCGGCCAGAAGCGCAGCCACCAGCAGGCTCAACTGCTGCAGTTTCAATCCCTGCACCGCGGCAAAGCTTCCCAGCGTAAGCGCGATGCAGCTGGCAGTCGCAAGCACTGGCAGCCGCCATCGCAGCACGCGCAGCCACAGCCAGACACTCGCTGCAGTCAGCGCGATCAGCGCCCAGTAAAAGACAAACTGCACAGCGGGAAACGAAAACCTGACAAACGGCGCCAGCAGGAACACCACATAGACGGGATAAGCGAACCCCTGCTGATCTTTCGGATCGTTGGGCCGGGCAGGATCGAGCGCGCGTCCGTAATATCCTTTCTGGATTTCGATCGTAATGTCATCGCCGTAAGGATTGCGGTGGTGAAGCAGCAGTTCCCGCGCCCCCAGCCAGCGCGGATAAAGATCGGACAGATTGCCGCGCGGACGCTCGCGCGCCGCAGCATCTGCAACCTGAAAGCCCACCAGGATTCGGTCCACATAAAACCACATGCTCGCCGCGGCGACGAGAGCAAGCATCGAACCGATCTGAGCCCGTCTCGTCAAGGTCGTTCCGTCTCCGGTGAATTCAAACGGGATGAAATCTCCCGCGCAATACCCCACGTCCACAGCAGCAACACGGTCGCAAACAGATTGAAGTGATCCAGCCGGATCCACAGCAGCATGTAAATCGGAGTGAGAAAGAGCAATCCCACAGGCAGCATGAGAGCCCAGTTTCTATAACGCCGAAGCGAAACTGTTTCGATCGCGTAGTTGACCACCAGAAGCACCGGAATCACAAGCAGGCTTAGGTCGTAAGGAAATGCATGATAGCTGGCCAGCACTGCCGCCACCATCGCCACGGAAAACTGCAGATCGAACTCCGGCTGATCGAAATGCCGATGGAATCGCTGGCTTGAATGCGCCCGGCCGCGGCCTTTCACGCCGACCCACACGACCAGACCAATAGAAAGTACAACGGTAATCACATGCGCGCCCGGGAACCCGCTGAAAGACCAACCCTCAAGCAATCCGCGCAGGTTCGGCATGTCCACGGCGATCCCGCCCCGTTCCATGAATTTTTCGAAATGCAACACGTACCAGGGATACCGCAACGCCCCCGCCCACCCGGTAATAGCAACCGAAATTGCCGCCATCACAGCAGCCGTGACCACGAAACTCTGAACCACCCTGCCGCGTTTCCAGCACAGAAGAATCAGAACCAAGGGAACGACGAGCTGGAACTTGAACACGCTAAGGCCGAGCCAGCATCCGGCGAGGGTGTCAGCATTTCTCTTCAAAGCCGCGAATGCCAGAGCATTCAGCAGAAGCAGCAAAATCACATCCTGCCCCTGCAGCAACGCAACCAGTACGGGGAAAAAACCGAGCAAGACCAGCAGCCACACAAAAAGAGGGTATTGCGCCAGCACCGGAATATATCGCCGCAGCAGAAAAGGCAGCAGGCCTAAGATCGCAAGATTAATCGCACTCCACACCACGTAGGCCGTAGGGTAATCGAGCGAGGCCAGCGGCTCAAAGATCAAAGCCTCAAACGGCGGGTGATTGTAAGGCAGCGGCCCTTTCCGGATTCGCACTCCCGCAGCAAAAGTTTGCTGCACTTTATACTGCAAAGGGCCGTCGTACAGACTGTGCCCCAGACCCTCTCGCAACATCTTCCCGGCCGTATAGAAAATCGTAAAGTCCGGGTAGCCCTGCCGAACCAGGACTCTCGCCTTCCAGAACAGCACTCCGTGAATGCACAGCATGCCGACGATCAGCAAAGCGATCCACGTTTTGAGTCTGTTTCGGCTCACGTATTCCTTGGTCTTCTTCCTTGGTCTTCTAGATTTATGTTCGGGATTATATCTTCGCCCCAGGCGCGGTATGATCCATGCCACCGTGAAGAAACTTCTGCGGACGAGAAACGTCTTCCTGGCGGCGCTGTTCGTCGGACTGTTCGCCATGGCCGCGCGCAATGTCACCGACCCCGACGTCTGGTGGCATCTCGAGACTGGGCAGTACATCGCGGAGACCGGAAGCGTTCCTCACACCGATCCATTTTCTTACACTCGCGCGGGACAGCCCTGGGTGGCGCATGAATGGCTCAGCGAGCTTCTCCTGTACGAACTCGAACGCACCATGGGATGGGGCGGATTGATCCTGATCTTTGCTGCAGTCCTGACCGCGGCGTTCTCCCTTTTGTATCTGCGCTGTGGCTCCGCGACCTACGTTGCGGGCGTGGCCACACTTGTCGCAGCCTGGGCCACCGTGCCCGTGTGGGGAGTGCGTCCCCAAGTTCTATCTCTTTTACTGACCTGCCTGTGGCTGCTGATTCTCGATCGTTCCGAGCGCAATCCCAAACTTCTGTGGTGGACTCTCCCACTGACTCTTCTCTGGGTGAACCTGCACGCCGGATTCGCCGTAGGCTTCGCTCTTTCAGCCTTGTACCTCGCGGGAGAATGGATCGAACGCGCACTAGGCCGCTCGCGGCAGCGCCCGTCCGGCCTCCGGATCGCGGCGCTGATCTTCCTACTCGATCTACTGATTGTGCCGCTGAATCCCAACGGCCTGCGGATGTTCTCCTACCCCTTCGAGACCCTCCGCTCCCCCGCCATGCAAAACTACATCGCCGAATGGGCCTCGCCCAACTTTCACCATGCAGAGTACTGGCCCTTCCTGCTCGTTGTGCTGGCCACGTTCGCAACCCTCAGTTGGTCCCGTCTTGAGCTGCGACTGCGCGACTTGCTTCTCTTGCTCGTCAGTTTCTTCGCCGCCCTCGTCTCAATCCGACTGATACCGCTGTTCATCCTGATCGCGGTCCCGCCGGTCGCCACGCGACTCGGGAGCTGGCCACGAAGCGACGGACAGCGCCTGCAATCCTCAGTAAGCACCTTGCTCAACGCCCTGATCCTGCTGGCAATGGCGGTCTTTGCCGGAGTCCACGCCGCCCAGGTCATCCAGCGCCAGCCCCAGGTCGAGATCCAGCACTTCCCCGCCCGCGCAGTTGCATTTTTGCAGAATCATCCACCCTCCGGTCGCATCTTCAACCACTACGATTGGGGCGGCTACCTCGTCTGGAAGCTTTACCCCTCCACGCCAGTATTCATCGACGGCCGCGCCGATCTTTACGGGCAACAACTGTTCGACCAGTTCGCCGAAACCTATCAGTTCAAAGGCGCATGGCAGCAACCCTTCCAGCGGTGGCGTATCGACACCGTAATTGTCCCCCCCGATTCCCCCTTGGCAATTGGTTTGCGGAGCTCTTCGGATTGGACCGTCACCTACGAAGACTCGCAGGCTATGGTCCTGACCGCCCTTCCCGATGCCCCCCGCAGAGAGCCCGCTTCGGCCAAACCCTCCGTCGCCAAGCCAAATCCGAGAACCAGAGCCGGTTAGCGGTCGATGCCAACGCCGCGGAGCAGTTACCATCGGTACGCAAGAAAGTACACCTTTTAAAGCATTTTGCAGGTTATGATGAGGGTGATTAAATCTCCCCGCAGAGAAGCGCGCGCTAATGGGACGAAAGTCCCTGAGGCCCTGCGCCTTTTCTCTGTTTCGAATGCTTGTTGGAGAACCTTGAGATTTCTAAGGAGGCCGGAAACTATGGATCGTCTTTGGAGATTGTGGCGCGACGAAGAAGGACAGGATATTGCAGAATACGCCGTCATGCTGGCCGTGATCCTTGTAATCGTCGTAGGCACCATTCGTCTGATCGGCTCTAACGCGAACAATGTTTTCTCCAACGTCGCCAGTTCGATTCAGTAAGGGATCGGCAACAGGCGCAGCGTAAAGAGGCATTCCTCCACGGAAACGGCGTGGATCGTGCTTCTGCTTGTCCTGACAGAGCATTATGAACCGCACTCGTTTGTTGATGATCGGCATTGTGGCCTTGGCTTTGGGAGCCTTTGTCAGCCTCTTCGTCTACAAAAACCTGCAAGGCCGGCCGGCAACCGTCGAAGCCGGCGCAGACGTTATCGTAGCCGCCGACGACATTCAGGTGGGATCCCGGGTCGAAGAACATGACGTGCGAATTGCCAGATTCCCCGCATCCGGACTGCCGCCCGGAGCCTATACCAAGAGGTCTCAGGTGATGGGCCGCGGCGTCATCATTCCTATATCCAAAGGCGAATTCATTCTGCCCAGCAAGCTGGCTCCGGAAAACGCCGGAGCAGGCTTGCCCGCCCTGATTCCGCCGGGCATGCGCGCGGTCTCGGTGCGAGTAAATGAAGTGGTCTCAGTCGCCGGCTTCGTCGGTCCGGGAACCCGGGTCGACGTCCTGCTTACCGGAACCCCCAACGGCAGTTCCGAGTCCCAGACCACTACAGTCCTGCAGAATGTTGCCGTCATTGCCTCCGGCCAACGCCTGGAACGAAATGCCGCCGGAGAAGCTCAGTCCACTCCGGTGATCACGCTGCTGGCTTCTCCCGAGGACGCAGAACGCCTGACCCTGGCCAGTTCTGAAGGCAAGATTCAACTCGTTTTGCGTAATCCGCTCGACACCCACCAGGACCCGGTCGAGGCCGCGAATGCCAAGGGTCTGTACATGGGCGGCACGCCGGTCGCGGTTCGGCCGCGTATAACGATTCGTCCCGTAAAACAGAAAACTGAGCCACCGCCTACCTCTCCTTCGGTTCTCAGTGTCGAGGTTATTAAAGGTGACAAGAAGACCGAGGTCACGTTGCCGCAAGAAGGCGGCGAAGACCCCAAGTAGTCGGAAAGCAGTTCGCCCTGCGTGTTCGACGGGCTGCGTAGCAGGTTTCCTCATGTGGAGAGGAATCAAACGATGAAGGTTCGCACGACACTTTTCGCAGCTGCCGCAATGTCGTTCCTGCTGCCCGTCTTCGGGCTGGCCGAGGCGGTGTCTCTTAATCCCGCAACTCAGGACCCCGCGACTCAGGCGCCCCAGGACCCAACTCCGCCGCCCACCGCACAGACCACACTTCCGCCGCAGTCGGCTCAGCCCACAGGCTCGGCCCCGTTGCGCGTCATGGTTGGCAAGTCTCTGCTCATCAATACCACCGAGCCCATCGCGCGCATTTCGGTAACCGACTCCACAATTGCCGATCCCACCGTGCTGACTTCCACACAGATCCTGGTCCACGGCCGAGCCCCCGGCGAAGTCTCCCTTATCATCTGGGACAGAAACGAACGCTCGCGCAGCTTCGATCTCCGCGTAGACGTTGATGTCAGCGCCTGCGCCGAAGAAGAACATCGCGTCTTCCCCGACGAACAGATTTCCGTCACCCCTTCGCGTGCCGCGATCGTGCTCTCAGGCCACGTGACCACCGAGGATGTCGCCAAGCGCGCCGGAGAGTTGGCCACCGCCTATTCGAAGAACGTAATCAACGTGCTCACCTTCGGTCCCGTGGGCGCTCAGGAAGTCTTGCTCGAAGTGAAGTTCGCCGAGGTCGACCGCACCGCCCTCACCCAGATGGGTTTCAACATTTTCTCCACCGGCGCCGGCAATCTGTTCGGAACCACAACCACCGGCCAATACGGCGGCTTCACGGCGCCAACCATCACCCAGACGCAAGGGCAAAGTCCCCCGCTTACGGCCACCGAAACCCTCAGTAATGTTCTCAATCTGTTTTTATTTCAGCCCAATATTCACCTGGGCACCGTGATCGAGGCGCTTGAGAGCAAGAACCTTCTTCAGATCCTGGCCGAGCCCAATCTCATCGCCGTCAACGGCAAGAAAGCCAGTTTCCTGGCCGGCGGCCAATTTCCCTTCCCCATCGTGCAACCCGGACAGGGATTCACCGCCGTTACCATCTCCTTCAAGGAGTTCGGCGTGAGGCTCGAGTTCACCCCGGTCATCATGCCCAACGGCAATATTCACCTCACCGTCGCGCCCGAGGTCAGCACTCTCGATTTTGCCGACGCTCTGACCATTTCTGGTTTCACCGTCCCCGCATTAAGCACGCGAAAGGCTGAGACCGAGTTCGAGTTGCGCGATGGACAGAGCTTCGTGATCGCCGGTTTGATCGACAATCGCGTCACCGACATTTGGAACAAGGTTCCTGGCTTGGGCGACATTCCGATCCTGGGGAATTTTTTCAAGAGTAAGAGCCTCCAGAAAAGTAATTCCGAACTCATGGTGCTGTGCACGGTGCACCGGATTTCGCCCAGTACAGAACCACCGGCGACTCCAAAGAATCCCCAGCCTTTCATCAACAACGACAAGTTCGATGGAAAGAAGCCGTCGGGGAAGTAAACGTTATGGAAGTGTTGGCCTTACTGGCAACTGGACACTGGCAACTGGCAACTGGTTTTCAAGGAGTAGGGAAGTCATAAGTTATGGCCGAGCTTTCAGTCGTCATCGTGGCCACGGATAACGAGCAGCGCACCGTCCTGCAGGTGTTGGTGGATGGCACCAGCGTAGCCCGCACGGTTCATACCTGCGCCAGTTTCCCGCTCGCTGCCTCGGATCCGGTCACGCGGCGGGTTCAGGCCGCCAGCCCTGACGTTGTCCTGGTCGACATTCCTGCCGATAATCCCGCGACAGCCATGCGCGCCGTCGAACTTCTGCGCCAGGAGCTCCCCGACTCGGCCGTGTTCGCCATCGGCAGTCTCAATCAGCCGCAGGTCATCGTAAGTGCGATGCGCGCCGGGGCGCGCGAGTTCATCGAGCGCCCTACCACCACAACCGATCTTCTCGAAGCTTTTGTTCGCCTGACTACGGCCCAGCGCAAGGTTAAGAAAGAAGGTCCGCGAGGCAAAGTGTTCTCCGTGGTCAATGCCAAAGGCGGCAGCGGCGCGACCACTGTAGCCGTCAACCTCGCCCTCGCTCTGCAGGCAGCCAATGGCCACACCGCACTGGTTGACCTCGCGCCCCTCGGGCACAGCTCGTTACATCTGAATCTCAAACCACTGTTCACCCTCGCCGACGCCACCCGCAATCTGCACCGCATGGATAGTTCCCTGCTCGAAAGCTTCATGACCCGGCACAGTGGAGGCCTGCAGTTGCTGGCGGGAACTAATGTCCCCGCCGCCATCGAACCCTCGACGGCTGAGTTTGTCCGCTTGTTCGACATGCTGGTCACCCATTATCGCTACGTGGTGGTCGATAACTCTTCCCGCCTGGACGCCGCCAGCCGTCTGGTGGCCAATTTGTCAGAGTGCGTTCTACTCGTAGCCTGCACCGATGTGGCCTCGCTCTGGAGTGCGGCGCGGGTGCAGCAGTACCTCGGAGAAACGGGCAACCGCGAACGCTTGCGGCTGGTGCTCAATCGTTTCCGCAAAGTTCCAGGCTTCAGCGAGGCGGATGCGGAGAACGCGGCCGGCGTCAAATTGTTGTGGCGTGTTCCCAACCAATACTTTGCCATCTCCTCCGCCATCGACCGCGGCTCGCCGGTGATGGAGCAGAGCCACACCGAGATTGCCCGTTGCTTTTCCGGACTGGCCCATGAATTGACCCGCGACGACGTCGATGTAAAACGCGCTGCCTGGTCCTTGTTTAAGACAGTATAGGGTTCAAGACAGTGTAGGTTCAGCGATTTATGTTCTGAACGATATAGGGTTAAGACGACACAGACGTTATGGCCAATCTGCAGACCTTCGAGCACGGCGAGTACCAGCAGGTAAAGGCGGATCTGCATCGCAAGATCCTCGACCGCCTCGACCTCGAAAAACTCGGCCGCGCTACCGGCGATACCGCCCGCGAGGAAGTTCTCGCACTCATCCGCAACTCGGTAAACAGCGAGGTCGTTCCCCTCAGCTTCGCCGAGCGCGAGCGCCTGTCGCGCGAGATTCTCGACGAAATCTTCGGCCTCGGTCCGCTCGAGCCCCTGCTCAAGGACCACACCATCTCCGACATTCTGGTCAACCGTTTCGACAAGGTTTACATCGAGCGCTCCGGCAAGCTGGAACTAACCGGCTTGTCCTTCAAAGACAATCAGCACCTTATGCAGATTATCGAGCGCATCGTTTCCCGCGTGGGCCGCCGGGTCGATGAATCGTCTCCCATGGTGGACGCCCGCCTGGCCGATGGCTCCCGTGTGAACGCCATTATTCCTCCCCTCGCACTGGATGGCGCTTGCCTTTCCATTCGCCGCTTCGGACGCGACCCGGTTACAGCCCGCAACATGCTCGAGAACCACACCCTCACCGAGCCCATGCTCGAACTGCTCTCGACCATGGTGAAGGGACGCTTGAACCTGCTCATCTCCGGCGGTACCGGCGCCGGTAAAACGACTTTGCTCAACGTGCTCTCCGGCTACATCCCCAATGTGGAGCGCATCGTCACCATCGAAGACGCCGCCGAACTTCAACTCAAGCAGGAGCACGTGGTGCGCCTCGAAACCCGCGCCCCCAACATCGAAGGTAAAGGCGCGGTCCGCCAGCGTCAGCTGGTAATCAACAGCCTGCGTATGCGGCCGGATCGCATCGTGGTCGGTGAGGTCCGCGGCGAAGAGGCTTTCGATATGTTGCAGGCCATGAACACGGGTCACGAAGGCTCTCTCACCACGGTCCACGCCAACTCCGTGCGCGACGCCCTGGCCCGTGTCGAGAACATGGTTTCGATGGCCAACCTCAATATTCCCGAGCGCGCCGTGCGCCACCAGATTGCCTCCGCCATTCACGCCGTCGTCCAGGTCGCCCGCCTGTCCGACGGCACCCGCAAGGTCATCTCGGTTTCCGAAGTCACCGGCATGGACGCCGAATCCATCACCATGCAGGACATTTTCGTATTCG
The DNA here is from genome assembly GCA_963800575.1 of uncultured Acidobacteriaceae bacterium. Taxonomy (GTDB): domain Bacteria; phylum Acidobacteriota; class Terriglobia; order Terriglobales; family Acidobacteriaceae; genus Sulfotelmatobacter. The sequence continues at coordinate 192,384 of CAWDBN010000011.1, read as the reverse complement.
ACCGGCGCGGCATTGACGAAAACGGGAAGGTACGCGGAGCCTTCCGCGCCACCGGAGTTCGCCCGCAGTTTGCCGAACGCCTGGCCAATGCCGGCACCAAGCTGCGTCCGTCACTGTTCGAATCGAAGACTGAAGTTTAGAAAAGAAATTATTGATTAGCGAGTCGCTTTCTATGTCCGCACTGCTGATTACATTCCTGGTGTTCGTCGTAGTCGCCCTCGCCGCCTTCGCGGGTTTGTCGCTGGTCGACCAGCGTCGTGCCCAGGCTCGGCTCATCAAAGATCGTCTGGCGACGGTGCAGAAAGCGCCGGAACGCGAACCGGACGAGGAGCTGGCGTTGTTGCGAGACGAGCAACTCAGCGAAATCCCTGCCCTCGACAGTCTGCTGCGCCGCTCCGCCCGCATTTCCGCCATGCAGGAAGCTTTGCTGCAGGCGGGCATGAAGTTTCGCGCCGGCAACTTTCTCGTGCTTTGCCTGGCCTGCGGCGCGGTCGCCGGATTCGCCGCGCTGGTCTGGAGCCGCAATCCTGCCATCACATGGGCCGCCCTGATCATCGGCGCATTCATCCCCTATGCCTCCGTGTCCTACCGCCGTCAGAAGCGTTTTGAAAAAATCGAGGAGCTTTTCCCCGAGGCGATCGACACTTTAGCCCGGGCAGTCCGCGCCGGACACGCCTTCACCACCGCTCTCGAAATGATTTCCAACGAAGCCACCGAGCCTCTGGCCGGCGAGTTCCGCAAGCTCTATGAGGAGCAGAAATTCGGCATGCCAGTACGCGACGCCCTCATGAATCTGACCGAGCGCGTTCCTCTGGTGGACGTGAAGTTCTTCGTCACCGCCGTCATGCTGCAACGCGAAACCGGTGGCAACCTCGCCGAAATCCTCGACAATTTGTCGTACGTCATCCGCGAGCGTTTCAAGATTCAGCGCCAGGTGCGGGTTCACACCGCGCAGGGCCGCCTCACCATGGCCTTGCTCATGGCTATGCCTCCGGCCGTCGTGGCCGTTCTCGCGGTCTTCAGCCCGGAATTTGTTCGCCCGCTTTTCTATGATCCCATTGGCCATACTCTGCTGGTGGTAAGTATTGCGTTGCAAACCATCGGCTATTTCGTGATCCGGAAGATTATTAAGATCCAGGTTTGAGAGATCAGGTTTGAGAGATCAGGTTTGACAGACCAGGTTTAAGCGAAGCATGCCGTCAATGATTCTCGCAATCGTCGTATTTGTCACCGTCGTGCTGGTGGTGTTTGCCTTTGGCGCTGCGGTGGTGACGCCCAGTTCCGTGCTGGGAGCGCGCCTGCGCGCCCTCGGCGGACAGGGGTTGCAGACTCCCGAAAAGCCTGCGATGAAGATGAAAGAGCGCATTGAGCAGGCGCTCGATCCGCTCAGCAAGGCCATTCCGCTTTCGCCCTCGGACGTTTCCCGCACTCGCGCGTGGCTGATCCAGGCCGGGCTTCGCGAATCGCGCCACTCCAGCTACTACCTCGGCGCCCGCCTTCTGCTGGCGTTTCTGGGCTTTGCCGGTGTCGTGCTTTTCTCTGGTTTCAGCAGTCTGAGCCTGCTGGTCTGCGTGCCCGCGTTCGGCTTCTTCCTTCCCCGCTTTTTCCTGAAGCGCATGATCAAAGACCGCCAGCAGCGCATCCGCATCGCCCTGCCCGACGCTCTCGACCTGACCGTAATTTGCGTCGAAGCCGGATTGGCGCTCGACCAGGCGCTAATGCGCGTCGGCAAAGACCTGCATCACGCCCATCCCGACCTCAGCGATGAATTTCACCTCGTCAATCTCGAGATGCGCGCCGGCAAGCCTCGCGCCGAAGCCCTGCGCAATCTCGTCGACCGCACCGGCGTCGACGACATTCGCTCTCTCGTGGGCACGTTGATCCAGACCGACCGCTTCGGCACCAGCGTGGCCCAAGCTCTGCGCGTTCACTCCGATTCTTTACGCACGGCGCGCCGTCAGCGGGCCGAAGAACAAGCTGCAAAGACCACCATCAAGATGGTTCCTCCCCTCGTGATATTCATTCTGGTTCCGTTCCTCTTCGTCACGGTTGGACCGGCACTCATTCAGGCGTATCACTCGCTCGTTTCGAAATAGCGCGCAGTGAGAAGCAGTTCGGAGTGCATCCAACAAGAAAATATCAGGAGTCGCAATGCCGGGATTAATCCCGCAAGGCCAGGCTTTCAACCAAACCCGCCAGCTCTTTCTCGCCACCAGCCTCGCCATGGCCCAAACCCACTGGTCGCGGTTCGTTGGCCTGCTTGGAGCCTCCGAAGATGACTTCCGTAACGGCTGCGGCCTCTGGATTCGACCCTGCCGAGGCGTTCATACTCTAGCTATGCGGTTCCCTATCGACGTGGTATACCTCGACCCAGCCGGCACAGTGGTGCACCTCGAGCGTGCCCTGCGGCCCTGGCGCATCGCGCCGGTCCGTTTGCAGGCTGCCTCGGTCTTGGAACTGCCCCAAAATACGGTAGCCTCAACAGGAACCGCTCTCGGCGATAGAATTGAGATCAAGATAAAGGAGAAGGAGGAGGTCTAGCAGCTTCGGCCACGACGCCTCGACCAGCCGCGGGCCAGCCTGACGCAGGACCAGCTTACAAACCCTCAGTGACCGATACCCTCCAACTCGAAGACCCGATCCAGCTTCGTGATCTGCACGACGGGCCCAGGCTGCTGGTTGAGTGGTCCCCGCGATGGCAGGAGTTCGTCACCTCTATCCGTCCTGCCTTTGCCCGCTCTGGCGCGCGCCTGGCTGGTGAAGCTCCTCACGGCATTTTCCCCTACTCGGGCATGCTGGCCGCGTTGCTGCTCGAAGCATTCATTTTGTTTGTTCTGATCATTATCCCGAAGGAGATTGCCAAGCTTCGTCCCTACGCTCCGCCCAAGGTGCAGCCCTATGAAGTGATCTATTACTCCGGCGACGAACTGCCGCGCACCGAAGACCTGGGCGGCGCCCAGGCCGGAGTCACCGGCCGCGCCGGAGGCCACGAAGCGCATCACCGGACCCAAACCATTCATGTAGCTCGCGGAGGCTCGCTCGCTCCTAAAGTTGTCGACGCTCCCAACCTCAAACTTCCTGCAACTGCGGGCGCCGTGGCCAATCTACTCGCCTTGAAAGCCGCCAGCCCCGGGCCGCCTCCCTCGGAGGGTTTGCATTCTTCTCTGGTTGCTCCCAGTCTTCCTGTCAACGTGATCGCTCCCCCGCCTGTGAACGCTACTCGCGGTAGGTCTCGCGCCGCGCTCGACCTCAACTCTGTCGTCCCTCCCGCTCCCAGCATTTCTTCCGACAAGTCTCGATCGGCTCCATCTCTGAATGCGGTGGTCGTGCCTCCCGCACCCAGCGTCCGCTCTGAGCACACTTTGTTTGCGCCCGTGCTCGACCCCAGCATCATCGCCCCGGCTCCGCGTGTTTCCCGGGAGCGCGCGCTCGCCGCACCTTCCCTTACCCCCAGCGTGATCGCCCCGGCATCCACCCGCATTTCCGGCGACCGGGCGCGCCCCGTTCCCGCACTCAGTACGAGCGTGATTCCGCCCGCTCCTGCCGCAGTCGGCAGCGAAGTTGCGCCCACGCGGGTGCAGATGAACAACGTCGCAGTCGTACCTCCGCCGGTGTCAGCACCGGAACGCGACACCGCGCGCAATGCCAAGCTCAATCTGCCCGCTCCATCCGTGGTCGCGCCACCGCCCTCGGCCGATTCCGTCCACGACCTGCGGCGTCTCGAGAGTGGTAGCATCGACCCCTCGAAGGCCGTAGTTCCTCCGCCCCCTACACCAACCAGCAACGGATCGTTCGTGAGCACCGTCATCGGCAAGCTTTTCGGCACGCAGGATGTCGTGCCGCCTCCACCAACTGCCTCCGCGGCAGGCGCATCAGGAACCGCTCGTAACGGTGGACCCGGGGGCTCACTGGCGAACAACGTGGTTCCGCCTCCACCCACACTTGGCTCAGCAACCGCGGGCAAAACCGCCGGGGCGCCGGGCGAATCGCTGGCTGCAAAAATCGTTCCGCCTCCGCCGTCGGTCGCGAGTTCTGGCAACTCGACTTCGGGAAGAGCGGCGGGTTCGTCCCTCGGCGAATCGAGAGTCATTCCTCCGCCTCCATCCGTCGCAGGCTCCGGCACAACCCACGGCTCCCCGACTGGCGCGGCAAATTCTGCCGGCTCGGGTAACGGCGCGCTGCTGGCGAACAACGTCGTTCCGCCGCCTCCTTCCATCGGCTCCGGCAGCGGCTTATCCGGGTCCGGCAGAAAAGGTTCCGGCCTCGGTGGCCCCGGCGATTCCGGCTCAGTTCTCGCTCCTCCCAAAAGCGAAGCCGGAAGCAGCGACGGTTCCGGGATCGTCATCTCGTCGCAACCTGGCTCCAAGGTCGGAATGCCGGGCGGCGGCAAAGGCTCTCTGGCCATGTCGCCCTCCGGTGGAGACAAGCCTGGCCTCGGCGGATCTGGTGGAGGTGCAAGCATCGGTCACGGCGACGGTCCCGGCAGCGGTTTAAATGCTGCAGGGCCCGGCGCAGGCAAGACTGGAACCGGCGTTGGTTCCGATCCCAATAAGAATGTCCGCGGAGGAATCTCTCCCACGCCAGGTCCCGGTGGTGCTGGCAGTGCTCCTACTGGATCTCCCACCGTTCCCGGCGTCGACGTTCGGGGCGGCAGCACCAGCGTCGTCAACCTGCCCAGCTTCGGATCGGACAGTAGCAACGCTCCCACTCCTCCCGGACGCTCGCCAATAACACCCAAGGAGGGTCCGGCGATCACTATCGTCGCCACCTCGCGCTCCGGCGGCGCGTTTGATTTCTACGGCAAGCTCCCAGGCGACAACTACACCGTCTACGTGGATACGGCGCTCGGCACGGTCGTGATGCAATTTGCCGAAGTCAATCCCGCTCACGCTCAAGCCGGAACGCCGACCGGCCCGCAAGGAATTCGAACCGACTTGCCCGCGAACCTTCCGCACGTCCGCGTCGTGATCAAATGCAGACTCGATGCTTCGGGCAATCTGAAAAACCTCCAGGTCCTCGAACCCGGTCCGGCCGCAATGACTGCCAAGATCATGGCTGCCTTGCCCGGTTGGAAGTTCCGGCCCGCTATGCGCGGCAACCAGCCGGTGGAAGTCGACGCCATCCTCGGGTTCAACATCGACACCAACGACCGCTATTAGCGCCAACGGACTGGGCCCGTTCGCTGTGGATCTCTCTGTCTAAATAAACTCGGCGCGAGCGATTCGAGCTGCCATCGCTGGGGGTTGACCTGAAGCTCTTTTCCGGATACCCCCTCCCCCCTGGGGTCTAGTGGAATCATCGAGTTAGCAGAAAATTCCCGGTAAAATCCTGAGCCTAAACGAGTTAGCTACTAAAATCCGCAAAACAAAAGGCTTAGAGGCGCGGCGATGTGGGATCACCCGACCGTCACGGCCTCGACCATGATTACGCAAATTCAAGGTCGGCACAAGGTCAGATGTCACACGAGGGTTGTGGAAATATTTGGGGGCGCTCGTCCTAGTTGATCGATCGGCGGTGATCGACCGGCCCGTGATCTGGAAGATCATTTTCTTCCGAGCTTTACTTCTGGTTCTCAGGACAATTTCCCGCGACGCTTTGACGCCTTTACTTGTTCTGTAGCCGCAGCCTGGCTAGCAGCGCATAAGCTTTGCGGAACCAGGGACGCTCACGCCGCCGCTGGTATCCGGGCATGCTTGGCCTTTTGTCGAGGATTTTCTGCGCCCACTCGCGAGCCTCTTCGCCGCGGCCCTGCGAGTGCAGGAAGAGAGCGTAATTGTAATAAGTCTCCGAACTCGTGGAAGTCTTCGTGGCCTGCTGAAACAGCGCCTCGGCTTTTTCCGCTTGTCCAGTTTGCGCGTAGGCATGAGCGAGCAGCCCTTTCGCCCGTTGAAAGTCGTAATTAGGATCGGCCGCAACTGCGCGCTCAAGGTCGGGAACGGCCGCGGCGAAATCTCCCAGTTCGATTTCAGCGATGCCGCGGCGGTAGAAGGGATCGGACGAATCGGTTCGCGACGAGATGGCCTTATCGTAGCAAGCGCGCGCCCGGGCAAAATCGCCGTCGTCAAGATAGAGCAGGCCAAGTTCCTCGTAATTGCCGGCCGAAGGATTATCGAGAATGGCCCGCTCGAGTTCATGAATCCGACGCCGCCGCGGAAACGCCTGAAACGACCCGCGCAGCAGCCCGGCATCAGGAATCACTTCGGCGACAATGTAAATCAGCGCCCCAACCCATCCCAGAAACACAATGATAAAAATCCAGTAAGTATCCGGCCGGCGGCGAATGAAGTGAACAATCGCGACCGCCTGCAGAACGAATCCCCACCCGCCGAGAAAAAAGAGAAGTGATCCCATGTTCAACGCGATATGACAGCGAAGAATATCACGGGCCTTCACGGATGCTAGAATCAGCGGTGGTCAACTCCTTCACGCGCCCGATCCGGCTTCTCGCTTCCGATATCGATGGCACGTTACTGAATCCACAATTTCAGATTTCCGACGACGACCTCGCAGCACTTCGTCACGCCCATGATTCCGGCATCGAAGTAGTGTTAGTCACGGGACGCCGCCACACCTTCGCCCTGCCCATCGCGAAGCAGTTGGGTTTCGATCTATGGCTGATCAGCTCGAACGGCGCCGTAACCCGCTCGCTGGCCGGAGAAACCTTTCATCGCGATCTGATGCCGCGCGAGACCTGCCGCGAGTTGTGTGGCACCATGCAAGACTTCCGCGGCAATACCGTTCTTACTTTTGATAAGGAATCCAAAGGCGCAATCGTGCTCGAGCACCTTGACGACCTGAACGCCAGCATCCGCCGCTGGCTAGAAAAGAATATGGCCTACATCGAGTTCGTTGTGCCCATCGAGAATGCACTGGTGAACGATCCCGTGCAGGCGATGTTTTGCGGGTCCATGCAGCGGATGAGTGGCGCCCTGCGTACGCTCGAAGCCAACGGCATGAAAGGAAGAATCACAGTGCTGCGTACGGAATATCCCGAGCGGGATTTGTCTATGATCGACGTGTTGAATGCGGGCTGTTCCAAGGGCCACGCCCTCGAGCGCTGGGCCGCGCATCGAGGCTATAAGCGCGAGCAGGTCATGGCCATCGGTGACAACCACAACGACGTGGAAATGCTTGAGTTCGCCGGCCATCCGGTTATCATGGGGAATGCCTGCGAGGAGCTGCGCGGGCGCGGTTGGAGTGTAACCCTGGGCAATGATCGGTGCGGCGTAGCCGCAGCGGTTGCGGACGTAGTCGGAAGTTAGGATTTCTGGCATGAAGAAGCCAATCCAGATCGGGCAATGGGCGGCGCTCATCCTGCTTTTCGCAGCGACGGCGCTTCCCTGCTCAGCTGCCGACGCGGCCGTGCTGCGCAACGGATTCTCCATCCGCCACGAACGCCGCCAGGTCATCGGGACCATCACTCGCCTGTATATCGACGGTGACAACTCGAGTTTTGTGGATGTGCCAACGGCAGAGATCGACCACTTCGAAGCTCTGCCGGCGGAATCATCGCCGCGCGAACCGACAACGGCAACGGCGAAGAACGGTCCCGCACCGTCGCGGTCTCCTGCACAGAACTTCCAGCCTTCGACGGATCTGAACGAAGTGGTAAGAGCAGCGAGTGGAACCTACCATCTGGATCCGGATCTGGTAAGCAGCGTGATTCGCGCCGAGAGCGGCTTCAATGTGCGCGCCGTCTCGCCCAAGGGCGCGCAGGGACTGATGCAGTTGATGCCCCAGACAGCGTCGCAATTGGGTGTGCAGAATGCTTTTGACCCGCAAGCCAATGTGGAAGGCGGCGCACGCTACCTGCGTGAACTGCTGGAGCGCTATGACTTTGATCTGATCAAGGCGCTGGCCGCTTATAATGCAGGTCCGCAGCGAGTGGAGCAGTATGGCGGCGTCCCTCCTTATTACGAAACCAAAGCCTACGTGGCGCGCATCGTGCGCGACTTCAACAAAAAGAAACTTGCCGCGAAAACCGCTGCCCAGCCGGCGGCTCCGAAGAGTTCGGGAAACAAGGCAACCGGGACGCCGGCGGCAAAACCGCATAAGTCAGTTCCTCAGACCCAAGCGAAAGCGAACCCCGCACCCAGCCAGTAAACCACGCCATCGTTTGACCCTCCACTCCCACTCATTTACCTTGAGAGTGCCGTTTCCGCTTCGCGTTGCGAGGTCGCGGCGCGAGGCTGCCCCCTTCATGGACAAAAAGCGCATCGTGGTGAGTACGGTCGTTTTCCTCATACTCGCCGTTCTGGTCTACGTTCAGTTTCGCGAGTGGCGTGCCTTCGACTGGGGCAAGTTCCGCACTCTCAGCCAGCAAATCCGATGGTTCCATGTCCTCCACGCTGTAGCGTGGATATATTTTGGATATGTGCTGCGCGCGGTCCGTTGGAAGATTTTCTTGCTGCCGGTTCGGCCAAAGGCATCGTACACGGGACTGATAGCCCCCACGTTGATCGGATTCACTGGCCTAGCGCTGCTCGGGCGTCCGGGGGAACTCATTCGCCCTTACCTCATTTCCAAGCGAGAAAACCTTCCCTTCTCGTCCCAGATGGGGGTATGGGCAATTGAGAGAATATTTGATTTTGGCGCCTTTACGGTCCTGATGGTGTTCGCAATCTTTTTTCTTCCCACCGCGTTGCAGTCAATTCCACACCCTGAGTACTATCACAAGTTTCGCATCGGGGGGTTCCTGCTTCTGGGCCTGGTGGCCGGCCTTGCTGGAGCCGCGATAGTGGTAGGTCGCAGCGGCGAAGCGATTGCGTCCTGGGTGGAGAAACGTTTCGCCCATTTAGCTTCAAATCTGGGCCACCGCATAGCCGAAAGGGTTCGCGAGTTCGGCTGGGGGCTGCGAATAGTCCATGGCCCGATATCCCTTGCGCTATCGATCGTGGTCTCAGTGGCGATGTGGTTTGTAATAGCCGTCGCGTATCAGGAGGTAGCGCACGCTTACGGGACAGACGCCCTCGATATCACGCGACCTCAAGTGTTGCTCTTGATGGGAGCTAGCATCTTTGGATCGATGCTGCAGTTACCCGGCGTCGGCGGGGGCTCGCAGGTAGCGACGATCGCCGCTCTTACTAGAATCTTTGATGTTCCAGCCGAAATGGCAACAAGTTGCGCAATCTTGCTCTGGCTGGTGTGTTTTATGGCGGTCATTCCGCTCGGCTTGGCGCTGGCGCACCATGAAAGATTGTCACTGCGGAAGTTGTCGAAGGAAAGCCATCAAGCGGAAAAAGAGGAAATTGCTGGGCCTCCGGCGTAAGGCAGGTTGTTGTCGATTACGCAGGTACGGGCTGCAGAGAGCAGCGGCACTCCCCTGTTACAATTTCTATATTGATCCCGACCACTCAATTTAGTTAGACAGATTCGTTTTCGATCAACCTCAGCGCCATGAAATGTCCCTTTTGCGGATTTGCGAATGACAAGGTAGTTGACTCGCGGGAGAGCAAAGAGGCGGAATCGATCCGCCGCCGGCGCGAGTGCCTGAAATGCAGCAAGCGCTTCACCACGTACGAGCGCATTGACGAAATCCCTTACATGGTCGTCAAGAAAGACGGCCGGCGGGAAAAGTTCGATCGGCAGAAAGTGCTGAATGGCCTGCTGCGGGCCTGCGAGAAGCGGCCGGTGCCCATCAGCAAGCTGGAACAGATTGTGAACGAGGCGGAATCGTTCGTCATCGAGTCACAGGAGCGCGAGCGTAAGACCAGCGAACTGGGCGAACTCATCATGAACCGTCTGCGCCGTTACGACAAAGTGGCTTATGTGCGCTTTGCCTCCGTCTATCTGGATTTCAAGGACGTCAAAGAGTTCATGAATGAGCTGACGGATTTGGTGAAATCGAAAGACACCGCGGATATTAAAGCGAAGAAGAGTGGATAGGCAGGGTTTAGGAACCAGGGTTAGGGGTTAGCAGGGCTCTCGGAGCGGAGGTTGTCTTAGTCTCTAACCCCTAGCCCCTAGTCCCTTGCCTGGAAAAAATCATGACTCATAAAGTAACTCTCATCCCCGGCGATGGTATTGGCCCCGAAGTGACCCGGGCCACGGTGCGTATTCTGGAAGCGACAGGCGTGAAGTTCGAGTGGGAATCATTCGCCGTGGGTGCAGACGCCTTCGAAAAGCATGGCGAATACATTCCGAAAGAGGTAATCGAATCGATCGAGCGCACGCACGTGGGATTGAAGGGACCGGTGACAACCCCCGTCGGCGGAGGCTTCTCCAGCATCAACGTTGCACTGCGCCAGAAGTTTGAGCTGTATGCGAACTTCCGCCCCATTCGTAATCTGCCGCACATCCCCACGCGTTACCCGGATGTGGACCTCATCATTGTGCGCGAGAATACCGAGAGTCTGTATTCAGGACTGGAACACGAAGTCGTGCCGGGGGTGGTCGAGAGCCTGAAGATCATCACCGAGAAGGCCTCGACCCGCATCGCCAAGTTTGCTTTTGAATATGCCCGCAAGAATCAGCGTAAGAAGATTCATGCCATCCACAAAGCCAACATCATGAAGCTCTCGGATGGTTTGTTCCTGCGCTGCTGCCGCACCGTGGCCAAGCAGTATCCCGAGATCACCTATGGCGAGCACATTGTCGACAACACCTGTATGCAACTGGTGATGAATCCTTATCAGTACGACATGCTGGTCATGGAAAACCTTTACGGCGACATCATTTCAGACTTGTGCGCCGCATTTGTGGGCGGACTGGGATTTGTGCCCAGCGCCAACCTGGGCGACCATTGTGCGATTTTCGAAGCGGTACATGGTTCAGCTCCTGACATTGCGGGAAAGAATCTTGCGAACCCAACCGCACTGCTACGCTCCGGACTGCTGATGCTGCGTCATCTTGGCGAGTTCGACGCATCTCTGCAGATTCGAAATGCGCTGGAAAAGGTATATCGGCATCCTGAAAAGCTGACGAAAGATATCGGTGGCCAGGCCGGAACGTCGCAATTCGCCGACTCCGTGATCGAAGAAATGGAAAAAGCGAAGACCGCGCCGGCGGCCGTTCACTAAAACCGGTCATGACTTTCAATCACCTTCAATTCCGCCATTGACTCTCGCCGCAGATGAGAGTAAATTCGCCCGTTCTGGGGAATCTGGGGAATGGCGCGCACAACACGGCGTGTGGGGGTGATTCTGTTTCAGCTGGGCGGTCCTGACACGCTGGCTGCGATCGAGCCTTTCCTTTATAACCTCTTCTGCGACCCCGATATTATTGACTTTCCCTTTGCCCGCATCGGGCGCAAACCTCTGGCCAAACTGATTTCGACCACGCGTGCCCGCAAAGTGCAGCATCACTACGCAACCATTGGCGGAGGCTCGCCCATCCGCCGCTTCACGGAGCGGCAGGCGCGGGCGCTCGAAACCGAGCTCACGCATCAAGGTCTGGACGCTCGCTGTTTCATAGCCATGCGCTACTGGCATCCGTTTACGAGCGAAGCCATCGCACAACTCGAATCAGCGCAGTGCGACGAAGTGGTCCTGCTGCCTCTGTATCCGCAGTACTCTTCAACTACCACGGGCAGCAGCCTGAACGAGTGGGAGCGCTTTTTCCGCGGCGATCTTCGCGTACACAACGTCGGCGCCTTCTACCGGCATCCTATGTATTTAGACGCGGTGATCGAAAAGATCGAAGATGCGTTGGCACGATTTCCGAAGCCGGACCGCGCCGAAATTGTTTTCAGCGCGCACAGCGTCCCCATGTCGGTGATCGCGAAGGGTGATCCCTATCAGCGGCACATTGAGGAGACCGTGCGCCTGCTCATGAGGCGCGGCGGATTCCGCAATCGTCACCGGCTCTGCTACCAGAGCAAGGTGGGAGCCAGCAAATGGCTGCAGCCTTCCCTGCACCGCACGCTGCACGACCTCGCCTCTGAGAAGGTGCGGGAAGTTTGCATCGTGCCGGTGGCGTTCGTTTCCGATCACGTGGAGACTCTCGGCGAGATCGATCACGAAGCACGCGAGGAAGCGCGGCGGCTGGGCATCACGCAATTCGAAATGAGTGCGGGACTGAACGATTCTCCAAAATTTATTTCGGCGCTGGCGCAGTTGGTGACGGATGCTCTGGGCGAAGAGGTGAGTGCCTGCGTTCCGCCGGTGCTGATGGCGGCCGACTAGCAGAGAGCAATTTATTGGAGAGCTTTTTGTTCGACGAGTAGAAAAGAATTAAGGAGGAAGACACATGCCGGAACCGGAGGGCGCGAAGCCCACCCCGAATCCCGAGCCAGCCAAGCCGGCGGCCACGAGCGCGGTGGATGCCACGAAGTACGTCGGCACGCCGGCGGTCGGAACCTCGAAAGCGGCAGCGGCTGCCGGATTGTCCTCGCCTGGGCCGTCGAATACCGAGATCGACCGCCGCCGGCGCCGTCTGGTGTGGGTCGCGGTAACTGCGTTCCTGACCGCATGGTTCCTGGCTTTCTTCCGATTCTTTCTTCCTCGCACTCTTTTCGAACCCAACACGGTTTTCAAGATTGGCTACCCCTCGGAGTTTGCGCTGGGCGTCGACACCAAGTTTCAGCAGAAATATCGCATCTGGGTCGATCGCACTCCCGACCGCGTGTTCGTGATCTACGCGCGGTGTACCCATCTCGGTTGCACTCCGGACTGGAAGCCGAGCGAGAACAAATTCAAGTGTCCATGCCACGGCAGCGGCTATGACAGCGAGGGCATCAACTTCGAAGGCCCGGCTCCGCGTCCCATGGACCGCGCCAAGGTCGAACTGGCTCCCGATGGGCAGATCATTGTCGATACGTCGAGGCTTTATCAGTGGCCGAAAGGGCAACCTTCGCATTTCAACGATCCAGGAGCATTCTTAACCGGAGTGTAGCGCCGGCGTCCCGCCGGCTTTTCCGCGAATGATCATGAGGCAATAATGGCTGACGAAAATAACGGCAAGAACGGCAAAGTGGGCCTGGTCGACCGCGTCAAAGATGACATTCAGGCGATGAAGGTCGACATTCCCGCCAAGGCAAAAGAGCAGATCGAAGGCCTGAAAGATCCGACCAAGACTCAGGTCTACACTTCGATCTTCCGCCACAAGCACGACGACACGCCGCGCAACCGGGCTCTGGGCGTGCTTTCCAACGTGTTTCTGCATTTGCATCCCGCGAAGATTAATCGCGATGCGGTGCGTTACAGCTACACCTGGGGCATGGGCGGTATCACATTTTTTCTGTTCATCATTCTCACCTACACCGGCGTTCTGCTGATGTTCTATTACCACCCCAGCAAGGTGCAGGCGTTTCGCGACGTGCTCTATCTCGAGCACGATGTGCCCTTCGGAAAGATTCTGCGCAACATGCACCGCTGGGCAGCCCACTTGATGGTGATCGGCGTGTGGCTGCACATGTTCCGGGTGTTTCTGACCGGCTCGTATAAAAAGCCGCGCGAATTTAACTGGAACATTGGTGTGCTGCTGCTGGTGTTTACGTTGCTGCTCTCGTTCACGGGATATCTGCTGCCCGACGATCAGCTGGGATTCTGGGCCGTGACCGTCGGCACGAACATGGCGCGAGCCACGCCGCTGCTCGGGCATGAAGGCCCGTTCGGCTCGATGCTCGGCATGACGCCTTACAACGACGTGCGCTTCGGCTTGCTCGGCGGATCGATCGTGGATGCGAATGCGCTGCTGCGGTCCTACATCTGGCATTGCATCGGAATTCCGATTGTCGCGTCGATCCTGATGATCGTGCATTTCTGGCGCGTGCGGAAAGACGGCGGAATCTCGGGTCCCGCGCAAGTCATGCTGGAAGCGGAAGCCGACAAGCCGCGCCGGGGGCCGAAAGCAGCGGGAGAGTAGCGGCGCCGGAAAAGAAAAGCAGATTCCTCGCCGGGCTTTCAGCCCGGTTCGGAATGACAAAGTAATTTTTAGTAATCGACACCGAGAAAACTTATGGACTGGCGACAACTTTGGGAGATTTGCTCCGCTCCAGACAACGTCCCGATTGTGGGCTTGATTCCGCTGCTCGGCTTCTACATTTATCTGGCATGGAAGCAGGCGCACGCCAACGATCAGTTAATCGCGCAACTGGAAGCCGATCCCGCGCTGGCCAAGACGCATCACCGCAAGACCTGGCCCTTCAAACCGGGCTGGCAAAAAGAAGTGCATGTGTGGCCGTTCTTGCTACGCATTGAGTTTCTCGCGGCTATTATCGTCACGATTATTCTGATGGTCTGGTCGATCACGCTGAACGCCCCGCTCGAAGAGCCGGCGAATCCTAACCTGACCATGAATCCCGCAAAGGCCCCGTGGTACTTCCTCGGACTGCAGGAGATGCTCGTTTATTTTGATCCGTGGATCGCCGGCGTGGTCATGCCGACGATGATCATCGTCGGCCTCATGGTCATTCCCTACGTCGACACCAACCCGCTGGGCAGCGGCTATTACACGTGGAAGCAGCGCAAGTTTTCGATTGGCACGTTTCTTTTCGGGTTCATCATTCTGTGGGTCGCGATGATCATCATCGGAACGTTTATTCGCGGCCCTGGCTGGCAGTGGTTCTGGCCGGGCCAAACCTGGGATCACAACCGCCTCATCTACGAGGTGAACCGCGACTTGCCCGACATTTTCGGAATCACGTCGAACATAGCAAAGGGAATTTTCGGCGCAGTCGTCGTTGGCGGCTATTACCTGCTTGGCGGATTCATCGTCTATTCGCTGTTCCGGCGATTCATGGCGAAAGACTTCAAGCGCATGAGCCTGCTGCAATTCTCTATCACCCAGTTCCTTTTGCTGACCATGGTGGCTCTGCCGCTGAAGATGGGTCTGCGCCTGCTGTGGCACATCAAGTATGTGTGGATAACGCCCTGGTTCAACGTTTAGGAGCAAGGGAAAAAGAGAACCGGGCGCGGACGGCAGATTCCTCGCTTCGCTCGGAATGACAAAGAAACTCGAATGACAAACACTTTCGGAGGAAGCGGTGCCTGAACAACCCAACCCCGAGCAGGATCCGATCACAAGCAAGTCGTACGCCGCCTATTACCTGATCGCGATGGTAATTCTGATGGCGACGTTGTTCTGGGCTTTGTGGGATGAGGCATGGACCCAGCGGCCATGGAAGGCTTTCCAGGAACAGTGGAAAGACCGCTACAGCGCTTTCCTGAATACAGCGCGATCGAAGTCGGCCACATCGGAAAAAGATGTCGAGCAGAGTCCCGATTACATCGCTCTCAAGCAGGCATACGAGAAGACTTATCAGGATTCGAAAGCCCAAGCCGAAGAAGCGCGCAAGAAGCTCGACGACGCCAGCGCCCGCCTGCTCGCGGTGCAGAGTGTATTCACCGACCGGCGCGCCTATGTGAACGCGCTGACCTACGAACTCGAAACTAGCAAGAGCGCATCCGCCAAGGCCAGCAAGCAAAAAGAGATTGACACATACAAGAGCGAACAGGCGACGGTTACTTATCCCGATGGCAGCAAGCAGTCCTATACGTTTCCTCAACTCGAGGAAAAATACAACGAGATTCGCGATGAGCGCACGAAGTTAAGCCTGGACCTCGGCGAAGTGTTGAAGCCCGTCACTGCGGCCAAAGCGAAGATGGATGAGTACATCTCCGACCACATGGTCGACCTCACGCCGCAGCAGATCGACGGATTGAAAAGACGGGCCACGGAATGGGTTCCGGCGATTGTGCAGATCAATGTGGCCGACGCCAATATCGTAGACCGCTGCGAATCCTGCCACATGAACGCCCGCGAGCCTTTGAAAATCACCGCGGCCTCGATGACAGCGAAAGGCGAGAAGAAACCGGACGAATATGCGGATGCGTTCGTAAGCCATCCTCAGCCCGAGTTGTTGCAGATTCATGATCCCGAGAAGTTCGGCTGCTCGCCCTGCCACCAGGGCAACGGACGCGCAACCACCAGCATCGAGAAGGGACACGGCACCTACGAACACTGGCTGTGGCCGCTGTTCCCGAAGGAAAACTCGCAGGCAGGCTGCCAGAATTGCCATGCCGCCGACATGGTGCTGGCCAGCGGCGACGTTCAGTGGCGAACCATCAACAACGGCAAAGACCTTTTTCGCCAGCGCGGCTGCATGGGCTGTCACCGTTTCGAGGGATACGACAAAGAACCCGATGATCTGAACGCGGTCAGCCAACAGATCAAGCAGATTGAGAACCAGAAGATAGACAATCTTAAGCAGAACGCGTACTTGATGAAGCAGGCCGACGCCGCCGAGTCGAACGAAGAAGCCAACAAGCTGAACACCCAGGCGGTTGACCTGAGAGTGGCAAACAGCAAGCTGGACGGCCGTTTGCAACAGCTCGATTACCAGTCGCACAGCCTGATGCAGGACATGAAGAAGGTTGGTCCGAATCTCAAAGACGTCCGCCTCAAGCTGAACAAGAATTGGATTCCGGTGTGGCTGAAGAAGCCGACAGATTTCCGTCCGACGACCAAGATGCCGAATTTCCGCCTGACCGATCATCAAATCCAGGCGATTTCCGCCTACATCTGGCAATCGGGATTCACCGACCCACTTCCCAAACACAAGCCCGGCAACGCCGCGCACGGAAAGGAATTATTTGAAGAGCGCGGGTGCCTGGCCTGCCACTCGATTGGCGAAGGCGAGCAGACGCAAGGCGGTACTTTTGCCGCGAATCTGAGCCGTGTCGGCGAAAAAGCGAATTACGACTACCTCGTCCGCTGGATTCACAACGCGCGCCAGCGCACCCGCCCCTATTGCCCCTACGAAAAGAAAGACATCGGCCCCGAGGATTATGCCAAGAAGGGCCTTCCCTATCAGTTCGATCTCGACCACAGCCGCTGTCCCAACGACGGACACGAACTGCAAGTGCAGAACATGACCGTGATGCCCAGCCTGCGCCTGTCTCCAGAGGATGCCGAAGACATCGCAAGCTATCTGATGACGCAGAAAAAGAAGGATCCGTCATCGTACACAGATGCTCCGTTCATGGATGATCCCGCGCTCAAGGCTGAAGGAAAGGTATGGGTCCGGCATTTCGGTTGCTCCGGTTGCCACGAAATCGCCGGTTTCGAAGACGAAGGCCGCATCGGCACCGAACTCACCTACGAGGGCAGCAAGCCCATCGAGCGTCTCGACTTCGCTCTGTTCACCACCGTAGCCCAGCGCGGCGGCAAAAACGCCGAGCCCATCAAGGACAAGGAAGATCTCGCGCGCCTGCCCTACGGCCCTGCCACGGAACCCTGGTACGACCACAAAGGATTCTTCGAACACAAATTGGCCGAGCCCAACGTTTTTGATCAAGGCATGGTCAAGACCGAAACCGAAGCTCTGCGCATGCCCAACCTGCATCTGACCAAAGAGCAGGTGCTCGACCTTACGACTTTTTTGATGGGAAGCGAAGAGACTTCCCTGCCCGCGAGTTATCTATATAAGCCGGGCGACGCGCGCCACGACATTCAGGACGGCTGGTGGATCATCAAGAAATACAACTGCATGGGCTGCCACCAGTTCATTCCCGGCCAGCAAACAATCTTGATGGGGTTGAAACAGTATCAGGACGTGCAGGAGCAGCTGCCTCCGAAGCTTCTAACCGAAGGTGCTCGAGTCGATCCCGAATGGCTGCGCAAGTTCCTGTCGAATCCCGCATTGAGCACCACCGACACCAACCGCAACGGCGTGCGTCCTTACCTGAAGGTCCGCATGCCAACGTTCTCGTTCTCCGACAACGAACTGCGCAAGCTGGTGCGCTTCTTCCAGGCGCTGTCGCAGCAGCCCATGCCCTACATCCCCGAAGATGTGCCGGTTCTGACAACCAAGGAAACAGACATGGCGCGCAGTTTGTTCTCGAGCAGCGCAGCTCCTTGCCTGAAGTGCCACGCCACGGGCGATCCCTCGCACGACAAGATCGCCACCGCGCCCAACTTCCTTTTGGCGAAGGAACGTCTGAAACCGGACTGGGTCGAGCGCTGGATCACCGACCCGCAGGCCGTCAGCCCGGGAACCTCGATGCCGTCGGGTCTTTTCAAGCAGCAGGATAATCAGTGGGTGTTCGCGGGACCGACGCCATCTTCGTTCCAGGGCTACACGGGAGATCATCGCAAGTTGCTCACCGATTACATCTTCCAGTTAACACCG
Source organism: uncultured Acidobacteriaceae bacterium (assembly GCA_963800575.1). Taxonomy (GTDB): domain Bacteria; phylum Acidobacteriota; class Terriglobia; order Terriglobales; family Acidobacteriaceae; genus Sulfotelmatobacter. The sequence continues at coordinate 174,314 of CAWDBN010000011.1, read as the reverse complement.
GAAGAACAGCGGAGAGTAGCCGCGTCCATGCCGCACGCGAAAGCTGCGGTGGAGCGGAAGAGCGATCGCAAACAGGCCATCGTGGAATCGCATTCAGCGGCAAGTGGCGGTTCGCGGTAAAATGGCGGGTTCGATGCCCGAGTATCGGGCTGTCGTCATCGCATAAGGTTGTCATCCCGAGCGAAGCGAGGGATCCTGGTGTTGGCCCGCGGCGGGAACACCAGCAGGCGCAGGCAAGAACCGGGATCCCTCGCTACGCTCGGGATGACAGGTGCTTTTGGTTGACTATAAGAGAGAGAAAGAAGGAAGGACATCATGAATAAGAAAACCAGTTGGATAATATCGGTGAGCGTGCTGGCTCTGTGCGGCTTACTGCTGACGGCAGCTTGCAGCAAGAAAGAGGAACAGCCCGCCAACACCATGTCCGAGCAACCGGCAATGGCTCCAGCGGCGACGCCGATCGACCCCGCAACCGTCGCCACGGTAAATGGCACGGTCAAGTTCGACGGTGTGGCTCCCAAGCTACCGAAGATCGATATGAGCCAGGACCCAGCCTGCAAAGGCATGAACGAAGTCGAGAACATCGTTGTAACCAACGGCGATCTTGCCAACGTCTTCGTCTACGTCAAAGACGGACTGGGCAACCGCACCTTCGATGTACCCAAGGACGCGGTCGTCCTCAACCAGAGCGGCTGTAAGTATCATCCGCACGTGCTGGGCGTCATGACAGGACAGACCGTTGAAATCAAGAATGACGATCAGACTACGCACAACATTCATCCCACTCCGAAAGATAACCGCGAGTGGAACGAATCGCAGCCGCCGTCGTCCGCCCCACTGGAGAAGAATTTCGCCCGCGAAGAAATCATGCTCCCGGTAAAGTGCAACCAGCACCCCTGGATGAAGATGTACATCAACGTGGTGAAGAGCCCGTTCTATGCGGTCACTGACAAGGACGGCAAGTATGAAATCAAAGGACTGCCCCCGGGCGACTACACCATCGCTTTCGTGCAGGAAAAGCTCGGCGAGCAGGATCAGAAGGTAACCGTAGGTCCGAAAGAAACCAAGACCGTGGATCAGAGCTTCAAGCCCGCGGGCGAGTAGCAACAGTCTGATAAAATCACCTTTTTGGCGGCGGGCTGGGCCACTCGGCGCAGCCCGTCGCGCAGCATTGCCGGGATTCTCATCCCGGCTGACCCAAGGGGAACAATTCTGAAAGCGATCCCGGCAACTTACAATCGAGCTCATCACACCTTCGCCGTGTTCGTGGCATGTGCGACGCTGGTCGTGATCACTGCTGGCGCGTTGGTCACCAGCAACGACGCTGGACTCTCGGTTCCGGACTGGCCGACTTCCTTCGGCTATCTCGTGAAAGTTCCGCGCTTCGTGGGAGGCGTCCGTTACGAGTGGAGTCACCGCATGGTGGCCGGCACACTCGTGTCGCTCACCCTGGCTATCGCCATCTGGACTCTGCTGGTCGAAAAGCGGCGCTGGATGCGCTGGCTGGCTGTCGGCGCTTTCTGCACGGTGATCGCTCAGGCAACGCTGGGCGGCCTTACCGTCTTATTCTTCCAGCCACCGTGGGTTTCCACCGCTCACGCCACGGTAGCGCAAACGTTTTTCTGCATTGCGGTAGCCATCGCGCTCTTCACCGGACGCAGCTGGATCGACGATCAACGTAATGAAAATCGACCGGGAAAAGCCCAGCCTAGCGTGCAGATCGACTCGCGCCGTCCCAACTTATTTTCTTTGACCTTGCTCTCCATCTTCGTGCTGTACGTCCAACTCATCCTAGGTGGGATGTTTCGCCATCACGGAATGAGTTGGTGGCCGCACGTGCTGAATGCGTTGGTCGTTTCGTTCGTGCTGGCCTGGACGGCGATCCGTGCGATCTCGATCTATTCGAACATTGACGCAGTCCGCCGCCCGGCAATCGTGATGCTGTCGCTGCTAATCACCCAGCTGTGCCTTGGCTTCGCCGCATTCCTGACGCGCGTTGCCTGGGGACAAGGCGCAGCCCAGCCGGAGCTGCCCATGGTCGCAGCTACGGTGGCGCATGTAGCTGTTGGCGCACTGCTGCTCGCAACTACGGTGGTTCTGGCGATACAAGTGTGGCGCAACGTTCCGGTCGCGCTTACAGAGCGCGTGCCCCACGCGCAACGAGACGTTTCCGTCGCATGAGACTGGTTGTCCTCCCAAGCGGCGGCTACCGCCCGGCAATTGTCATCCAGAGCCAAGCGCCTTTTGCTTGGCAAAAGATCTCAGCGACCGCTGCGCTTTCTCATGACCTCAGACGCCATCTCGTCGTAAACTGTTAATGGACTACCTCAGGACGCCTCTTGGTATCGAACGTTACTGCATTCGCTGACGCCGCTCCGGAAGTCACTCCGCCTTCCGTCGCACCGGTCATTTCCGTGGAGAACCTGGTGCATCGCTATGGCGACCGCACGGCTCTGAACGGCGTTTCGTTCGATGTGCGTCCGGCAGAATTGTTCGGCCTGCTCGGCCCCAACGGCAGCGGCAAGACCACGCTCTTCCGCATTCTTTCCACTCTTATGCTTCCGACCGCAGGGCGCGCCACCATCATGGGCTGCGACGCCGCGCGGGAGCCGGCGCGTTTGCGTCGCCAAATCGGCGTGGTCTTCCAGGCCCAGAGCATCGATCTCAAACTCACCGCCTACGAGAATCTCTGGCATCAGGGGCATCTCTATGGCCTGCGCGGCGCAGCCCTGAAGAACCGGATTCAGGAAATCCTCAGCCGCGTCGGCCTGGCCGATCGCGCCAAGGAACTCGTGGAAACTTTTTCCGGCGGCATGCAGCGCCGCATCGAATTGGCCAAGGGATTGTTGCATCATCCCGGTGTGCTGCTGCTCGATGAGCCCACTACCGGCCTCGATCCCGGCGCCCGGCGCGATCTCTGGCAATACCTGCGGACGTTGCGGGACGAAGAACATGTGTCGGTGCTAGTCACCACACATCTCATGGAAGAAGCCGAGCGCTGTGATCGTCTGGCCATCATGAATGAAGGCAACCTCGTGGCCCTGGGCACGCCCACAGAATTGAAAAGCGAAATCGGCGGCGACGTGATCCTGCTCGATGCCGCCCATGACGCGCCATTGCTTGCCGAACGCATCCAGGACCGGTTCCACGTGGAAACCACGGTCCTCGAAAATCAGGTGCGCATGGAACGCGAATCCGCCCACCGCTTCGTCACCGAAGTGGTCGAGGCTTTCCCCGGAGAAATCGAGGCGATCTCCGTCAGCAAGCCGGCGCTCGAAGACGTTTTCATTCGCCGTACTGGCCACAAGTTTTGGAGCGAAACGAACGAAGCAGAATCAAGTTCAAAAGATCACGGTAGGAGGTAACTTGTTTTCCATGATGCTAGCCATTTCACTCGTACTCGTCGTCCTCCCCTTGCTGGGAATCGTGTGGACGCTGATGAACGGCCTCATCACCACTGTCGACGGCCTGTTCCTGACCCTGATCCTGCTGACGCTGGCCGGCGTCTTCACGCTGAATGCGTACTGGGAAGCGCGCGACTGTGGCATGCTCCCCAAGAAGAAGACTGCGGCTCCGGCAGCGAAAACTCCTCCGGCAAAGGCGACTTAACCTCTGTGGCTACTCAAACCGCTGTCATGTCGAGACCTATGGCGCCCGCGTCGGCGGGCGTGTTGCTGCCGGCATTCACTTTGTGGTGGCGCGAAATCGTGCGCTTCTACCGGCAGAAGTCGCGGGTTGTCGGCGTGCTTGCGTCGCCGCTGGTGTTCTGGATCGTCCTCGGTTCTGGCTTCGGCAACTCCTTCCGCTCCGGCGCCGGGCAAGGTCAAGAGCACTACATGAACTATTTCTATCCCGGAACTCTGATCCTGATCGTGCTGTTCACTTCGATCTTCGCCATGATGTCGCTCATCGAGGACCGTCAGGAAGGATTTCTGCTCTCCGTGATGGTCGCTCCTGTGCCGCGCTCCGCAATCGTACTGGGTAAGGTTCTCGGCGGCACCACGCTGGCAGCGATTCAGGGATTGATCTTCCTCGTCTTCGCACCCTTCGCCGGAGTGGATCTCAATCTGCTCCAGGTCTTGTCGGTGGCCGTGGTGGTGTTTCTGGTTTCGTTTGCGCTGACCGCGCTCGGCTTCGCCATCGCCTGGCCCATGGATTCCACCTCCGCCTTCCACGGCATCATCAATTTATTTCTGATTCCGCTGTGGCTCCTGTCAGGCGCGCTGTTTCCCCTCTCCGGCGCTTCGGGATGGATTCGCGTCCTCATGTATTTAAATCCCCTGACCTACGGAGTCGAAGCCCTGCGTGACTTGCTCTATCCTGGGATGGATACCAAATTCCCTCTGCCATCCTCGATCGCAACCTTAATCCTGTTTTCCCTGGTAATGTTTGCGCTCGCGTTCCTGATGGCCAACCGCCGCACCACAAGGCCCGCCGCCTGATCCACAAACTATGATCGCCAGAATATGACGGCCAGGAAATATGATCGCTGAACAATACGCCTACTTCCCTGCTCTAATCGCAAGCCTCAACGGAGCCAGCGCAGTTCTTCTCGTCGCCGGCCGCTACGCCATTGCCCGCGGCAGCATGGCAGTGCACCGCGCCTGCATGATCGCCGCCGTGGTCTCTTCAGCATTGTTTCTGGCCTGCTACTTGTATTTTCATTATCACGTTGGGGATATCCGTTTTCTCGGCGACCATTTTTGGCATGTTATCTATCTCATTGTCCTGATCCCCCATGTGACGCTGGCCATCGTCATCGTACCCATGGTGATCATCACGCTCAGCCGCGGCCTCCGCGCCCAATACGCTCGCCATCGCGCGATCGCGCGCTGGACGTGGCCTCTGTGGATGTATGTAAGCGTAACCGGCGTACTCGTATACTTCATGCTCTACCAATGGTTCCCGCATAGCTAATTCACCACAGAGGCACAGAGACACAGAGAGGAAAGAAAATGCGAAAGAAAGCGATAAGATTTTCTCTGTGACTCTGTGCCTCTGTGGTGAGTAGACTTTCTCTTATGTCGATCGTGAGACTAAAAATTGATGTAGCCGGCACGACAGGCGACGAAGCCTGGCGCGAGATCAACCAGTTCGACCAAATCCAGAGCGCCAACTTCGGGCCGCAGTTCGGCAGCGGCGGACTTTCCGCAAGCCCCGTGGCCACGAAGCCATACCCGAAAGGCGCCTGGATCGGAGCCGAAATCAAGCTCCAGACACCGCTCCTCGCTCAATACGCAGTTTCGCACTATCTCGAGCAAGACCGCGTACTCGACGCCGATGTCGTAGACTAGTTCTTCCCTTTGGATTTGTTTTCTCTGTGTCCCTGTGACTCTGTGGTGAAATGTCTTTTCTTATGTCTGGCAATCCGACCCCGGCGACCGAGGCATCCGATGTCAAGAAGCCCGGCATGTCCCGCACTCAAAAACTCCTCTTCTTCGTCACCGCCTGGCTGATCTGCCTGATGCCGTTCCTCTTCTGGTGGAACACCTGGTTCGGCCGCAAGCTTTCCGACCAGCAGTTGACCGAGTACCTGCACGACACAAAAAAGCCGCGCCACATTCAGCAAGCGTTAGTCCAGGTAGGCGAGCGGATCACGCGCCAGGATTCAACCGCGAAACAATGGTATTCAGATCTGGTGCGCCTGGCTGCCGATCCGGTCGAAGAAGTGCGCAACACCGACGCGTGGGTCATGGGCCAGGACACGTCAGCCGCGGTATTTCACGACACTCTGCTGAAGATGTTAGCCGACCCCTCGCAGATGGTTCGCGGCAACGCCGCGCTCTCGCTGGTGCGCTTCGGCGACGCCACCGGCCGCCCTCAAATTCTCGCGCTGCTGCAGCCCGCGCACATTACTTCCCCTGAATCCGGCCGCATCCTCGATGCAGACCGCCCTGGCACCGCCATCCGAGAAGGCGGCCTGATCGCCAAGCTGGAATCCGCGAACAAACAGATTGCAGAAATCCGCTCTCCGATTCCCGGCCGCATTCGCTCGGTAGCCGGAACCGGCGCAAATCTCTCCGCCGGTGCGGAAGTCGCGGTAGTCGATCCCGCGAACGACCAGGTCTGGGAAGGCCTGCGCGCCCTCTACCTGATCGGCCAGCCCGATGACCTCGCTGCAATTCGCCCCTACGAACGCGACCTGCCAGATGTTTCGAATGACGTCCGCAAACAAGCCACGGAAACAGAGCAGGCCATACGGGACAGAGCGAGTAAGTAAGTCCGCAGCCTTTCCCTTCAAGACTTACGGACACTCCTCAGCTGCATCCGAACCGATCGCTCGTGCATCTAAAGCTATATAAGTAAATCATAATCTTAGCTCACGGGAATTTACTGTTTGTCATGCAATTTGAAGTTGGAGCTGTAGTTCATAACAAGAACACTGGCGAAGAAGGTCGTATCGTACGGATCGCGGAGCTTCCCGGTTACGGCTCGTGTTACATAGTGTCAGTCACGCCGAATCCGGTTTGGGGCGCAGAGGCCAAAGAAGCCGTATGGAAACGATCGGAAGTCGGTAACTGATCAGAATTGACGAAATGGACTCGGTCCACTTCCTCGATCAAGGTGAATGGCGGAGCCGCCCTCACCCCAGCGCGTCCATTACCACTTTCTCCACGGCCTTCCAAGCGCCCGACCGCGGATCGACCACGTCGAAATGCCCCGCCGCGGCAATCTCGACCAACCGCGCATCCTCTTTCATCTTTTGCTTCGCGGCAACATAATCGCGACTCAATGCAGGAGGCACAACGTCATCCTCCGCGCCATGCACCAGCCATTGCCGCGTCCGAATCTCTAACTTCATAGGATCCGCTTCCCGATAGTGATCGGGAACCTCAGCCGGCGTCCCGCCCAGAAACTCGACCACGGCATCGTTGCTCAAGTGCAGTGCATACGCCTGCTGCAAATCCACCACGCCCGCCAGCGACACCGCGCCCTTCACACCGCTCTCGTGTGCCGCCAGACAAAGCCCTAGCTGCGCTCCGGCCGAATGTCCAATCACCACCACGCGACGCGTGTCAAACTCATACGTTCGCGCCTTCTGCAACAGAAATTGATAACCCGCCCGCACATCCGCAAATGTCCCCGGCCAGCCCCCGCCCGCATTTCCTACCCGCCGGTACTCCAGATTCGCGGTCGCGATTCCCCGCGCCGTCAAGGCCGCGCACAAATGCCCCAGATACCCCAGATCGTACTTAGCCCGCCAGTACCCTCCATGAATGCAAATCGCCAGCCCATGCGGCCCTTTTCCCGAAGGCAACCGCAATTCCAAAAATTGATTCCCATCCCCACCATAAGCGACCCGAGCATCAGCCCGAGGTGCAGGCAAACTCAAAATGTCATCGGAAGAAGTCATCTTTAACTACTACTAGGTGCTGGGTACTAGGTACTAGGTGCTAATTACTCGTACCGCAAAGCTTCAATCGGATCCAGCTTAGCCGCCCGCATGGCAGGAACCATTCCGCTCACCACTCCCACCAACGCCAATATCCCCGTTGCCACCACGAGAATCATCGGCGACAAAATCAGCCGGATGTCTCCCGCCTCCGCATGCTTTGCCATCGCGCTATAAAATGTCAGCCGCCCCACCGATACCGACACCACGTACGACAACAGAATTCCCAGCAACCCTCCCACGCCGGTAATCACCAGCGCCTCCGCCAGAAACTGAAACAGGATGTCCCGCCGCCGCGCTCCCAGCGCCTTCTCCACTCCAATCTCCCGCGTGCGCTGCGTCACCGTAACCAGCATCATGTTCATCAGGCCCACGCCGCCAATCCCCAGCGTGAGCGTTCCAATAAACGCCAGCAGAACTTTCAGCGCCAGTGAAATAATTCCGAACTGCGAGAGCTGCTTCTGCGCATCGAATACAAAAAGCGCCCGCTTGTCGTCACTCTTGAAGCCGTGCGCCGCCCCCAGCGTGTCCCGAATCGTTTCGTCCAGCCGGTCGTGATTCAGCCCCTGCGAATCCATCCAGATTCCATCCAGATAGTGATTGTCCTTGAGCACATTCATCGCGTTATACGGAATGTAGATCGTCCGGTTATCGTCGTCGTCGCCTTCCTGCATCCGCGGCTTCACCACTCCCAACACCTGAAACTCCACTCCACCCACCCGGATCTCCTCACCCACGGCAGGCATCCCCGAAAACAACTTGTCCTTCGCCTCGGACCCAATCACCGCCAGCAACCGGTGCCGCTCGTTGTCTTCCTCGTTGAGGAAGCGGCCCTGATCCATATCGAGATTCCAGATCTCCTGAATCGCCGGGTCCATGCCCAATACCGGCAGCGTGAAAGCACGGTTTGCGTTTTGTACCAGCGAGTCCTTCTGCGACATCCGCACCACGTGTTTGCATAGCGGCACATTGTTGCGCAGCAACTCCACATCATCATTGGTGAAGCGCACCTGCACTCCCGCCTTGCCCCCTCCCGCCTGCTCCGAAGTGCGCCCGGGAAATATCCCCACCGCAGTAGCGCCAAAACTCTGAAAAATATTAGTAATCGCCTGCGCGAACCCGTTCCCATAAGCCAGCAGCAACACCACGGTGGCAATCCCCCAAGCCATTCCAGCCATGGTGAGCGTAGTCTTGCGCAAATCATGCCGCATCGCCGCAAAAGCCTGTCCCAACAAATCCCGATGCATAAATGATTTACCCTGTGAACCGTAGTGCCGTCTGCGTCAAAGATTTTGGTTCTAAATCCGCGTGAATCCGTGGCGAAAAGCCTTTTGGTACCAGGTACTAGGTACTCGGTACCAGGTACTCGCTACTCTTTCCGCAGCGCCTCCACCGGCTGCAGCATCGCCGCGCGCCGCGCCGGATACAATCCCGCCACCACCCCGGCAACCGCCAGCGACACCACCGCCAGCGCCGCTGTAGACGCCACCAGCTTCGGCGGATCAAATCCACCGCCCAGATCAACGCCCGACAGCAACGCCATCAGCCCCGCCGCCAGGCCGATTCCAATGGTCCCGCTCAACAACGTCAGAAACGCACCCTCCACAAAAAACTGGAACATGATGCTAGCGTTCGTCGCTCCCAGCGCCTTGCGCAATCCAATCTCCCGCGTGCGGTCCGCGACCGCCACCAGCATGATGTTGATGATGCCAATCGCTCCCAGCCCCAGCGTCACCAGGCCGACGCTCCCTAAAAACGCATTCATCGCGTCGAAAATCTTTCCCACCTGGTCTACCGTGTTTACAGTATCCCATTCATCGAACGAATCCGGATTGCTGGCGTCAAACCCATGGTTCCGCGCGATGATCCGGTGCACTTCCTGCCGCGCCGCTTCGTGCAACGCACGCGTCTTCGGCTGGTATTCGATCATGCTGATCACATCCGGCGCTTCCCCCACGTTCGTCAGCCGAAAATATTCCCGCATGGTAGTGAACGGCATGAAGCACTTCAGGTTTTGTGTATTGTTATCGCCGTGTCCAACGCGCTGCAGCGTTCCGATCACCTCGAACTGCTCCCCATTAAGCAGAATCGAGCTGCCCACCGCCGGCCGCCCCGGAAACAGTGTCCGCTGCGTCTCATCTCCCAGCACAATCACCGCCCGCTTCTGCGCCACATCCATCGCATTCAGCCAGCGGCCTTCCTTGATCGGCAGGTAACGGATTTTATTAAAAATCGCCGGCACTCCCATCAAGTCGCCGCTCGACTGGAAGTAATCGCTGACTGCCCGAATATCGTTGCGCCGGATTACCGGCGCAACGGCTCCCACGCTCGGGGCCTCCTGCAAAATGTCCTGATAATCGCGATCTGTCAGGTAGTACTGCCGCAGCGCCGTGAAGCTCCCCTGCATCATCGGAGCCCGGCTCGACCAGATGAACATCACGTTCTCACCCAGCGTGTCGAACTGCTTTTTGTTTCCCGACCGGAAGCCTTCGCCCAGTCCCACCAGCAGCAGCAGCGAAAACACTCCCCAGGCAATTCCAAACATGGTCAGAAACGAACGCAGCTTGTGCCCCCACAGCGTCCGGAGGGTCTGCCCGAAAATGTCGAAAATCAGCCGCACCCAAACATTATACGGGCAGCGAATCAAATGCCCTTGTCACTGGACGCTCTTCATGTATTAGGATTCATTGGGTTAGTAGGACGTTGTTACTAAGACGTTGTTGCCAGAACATCAACAACATGCAGACTGACTCCACACATTTTCCCGTGACTCCCATCGCCCTGAAAATGGGCGTGGCCATCGGCATTGGAATGCTCGCCGGCATGGAGCGCGAATGGTCCAACAAGGACGTAGGCATCAGGACCTTTGCCATCGTCGCTTTGTTCGGCATGCTCACCTCCCTGGTCGGGCCGGGTGTGGCAATTGCCGGCTTGATTGGCGTGTTCCTGCTGGTTGCCGCCATGAACACGCGCAGCATTCTCGACGACCGCTCCCTCGAGATCACCACTTCCGCCGCGTTGATGGTGAATTACGTCCTCGGCGTTCTGGTCGGCCTTGGTCATATCTTCACTCCCGTAGCGGGGGCGATCGTCATGACCATGCTTCTCGCCTGGAAAACAGAACTCAGCCGCTTCGCCGGCGGCTTGCAACCGTCGGAAATCCGCAGCGCCGTCCTGCTCGGCTTGATCGGTTTTGTTATTTACCCTGTCCTGCCAAACCGCTACATCGATCCATGGCAACTGTTCAACCCCAGCGACGCCTGGATCAGCGTCATCGCCATCGCCGGAATCGGGTTCGTGAATTACGTGCTCCTCCGCATCTACAGCACGCGCGGCCTCTATTTCGGAGCACTCTTCGGAGGCTTGGTAAACAGCAGCGCCACCGTGGCCGAGTTAGGCACCAGGCTGAAGGAAACAGGAATGATCGGCCGCACCTCCACTCTGTGCTTGCTGACGACCATCGCCATGTTCGCCAGAAATCTCATCCTCGCCACCATTTTCTCGCCCGCCTCCCTAAGCGCCACCCTCGTCCCGCTTGCGGCCATGACCCTCGTGGCCGTCTTTTGGGTGTGGCGCGACCGCAGGATTCAAGAAGGTGTCCCAGGAACTCTCACCCTGACTTCTCCCATTTCAGTCACAAAAGTGATCTGGTTTGGAGTCGTGTTCATCTGCATACAAATTGCCGGAACTCTCCTCACCAAATACTTTGGCAGCGAAGGCATGCTGGCCACCGGCATTTTCGGCGGCCTAGTGAGCAGTGCGAGCACCACGGCCGCCGCCGCCACCATGGCCATGCACGGCAAAATAAGCGCTTCCCTCGCCGGCAGCGCCACGGTGCTCACTTCTTTGACCAGTGCCGCCGTGAACCTGCCCATTGTCTGGAGAACCACCAAGGACAAATCTGTTATGAAAGGATTGACCATCAAAATGGCCACGGTAATCGCGACGGGAATCGCCGCAGTCGCCGTCGATCGGATTTTCCAGTTCTCCGAGTTGCTGATCCGAAGGTAAGCAACCGAAGATACGCGATCAAGGAGCCGGCATCTGCGATGAAAAATTTATGGAGAGCGGCGATCGAAGTATCTTTTATCCTCTTCCTGTTCTATGCCAATCTTTTGATGGGAGAGTTCGAGCGCTCCGGCATGGGACAGAAGAAAGGCCTAGCCTGGGCAATCAAAGATGTTTTCACCACCGCCAACTTTGAAATTGCCCTGGTCGCCGCTCTGATCGGTTACATCCTCTTCGAATTCCTTCGAAAACAATTCTAGGCAAACGCAGAGTCTGATTTTGCGGCGACGGTTATTCCGTAACCGGAAGGTCAACCTCTCGGATCACTACTCCTGTTCCTTCAGTCACGCCGTTCATCTTCACAAAAGGATTCCCGTCAACAAAAATAATGTGTATGGGATACTGCTTGCTCAGATTCTGCGTAAGGTATTTGACCCTTTCGATCGTTGGATCAATCAGTTTGCTGTCGTCTGGCTTTCCATGCGTGTAAAAACGCAAATCAAGGGTGTTATCCGATTCCAGTTGGTATCCGCTCATTGAAAACCCATCGTCAGGCAGTTTTCGACGCCGCAGATCTTCGTAATCGACATAGGGGTTGCCCCTGTCCACCGTAAATGTCGCTCCACTTACGGTAGCCCCTTGGTGAAACGCACGAATACCAATGGTTACACCGGCCACCAGAACAACAACCGCCAGCAGTTTCTTCATACTCTTTATTCTCCCAGTGCGTGTTTAGCACGCCGAGGGAATAATCAGACTGAACCCTCGAGGCTTCGCAAGACTGATTATTAAGCGTCGAATATATGGATTGAAGAGTACCAAAGTGCTTCGCCCGTGGGAGATCCCAACCGCGGAACACCGCCTTATCAGTCTTGGCGCGCGACGGAGGGGGTTCTGGGTGTAATCGCCCGTTAGCGGAACCTGACATTAAGTTCCGGTTGCCCGTTAGCTTGGAACTAATCACTGAACGCCCGTCATTGGATCGATTGCGATTTCGCGGGCTTGGTGGCCGCGACGCGAGTCTCTTTTCCGCTCACGAACACCTTCATGGAGCTCTCGCTTTCGCCCGACTCATCGGTGTATTCGTAGGAGTCCGCTGAAACAAACTTCATGATGTACCTGGTGTGATACGGCTTCCCGGCAAAAATGCTCTCCCCAAGCCAGGTCCATACGTCCCCGTTCACCGTACCAGTCTTGTTTTCTATTCCTCCCGAACTGTCAACTGCCTGGTATCGGTAGGTCTTGGAAGTCGGATCATAGTAGACGAGGGAAGCCTCCGAGTATTTTTTTCCGGGTCTGTAGAGCGCCGCCTCGCAGATCACGGCGAAGCCGCCTGCCGTCCATCTGCAATTGTCAGTGCCACTGAATTTTATCGCTGGCGAGTTCGGCCCCATTGCCCCGGCTTTCACCTCGTCTTCGACTGTGAACCTGCCGACCATCACTGCCAGCTTCTTCACTTCCGGGCCACGCGTTGTCTGAGACTGGGCGCCAGCCCCGATTACGCTCGAAGCGCACGCCAAAACAAATGAGACCAACCGTAGGGAGCGACTCATTTGGAATCTCCTTCAGAGGTGCCACGGATGCTAGCACAACCCGAACTGGAATAAGGATAGGCGAATGGTTGACGTTAAATCGCCATTTTCACTCACTAACAAGGCCGCGGGTCCCTACTCCGAGGTCTTGAACTCCATGTTCTCATCCACCGAGAGCTGCGCCGGCGTACCCGAGGTGTCATCGCCGGACCGCGTAGCGACCACGCGAAATCCGCTCGAACTCATCTCGACTTCATAAGTATAAGGAGGACGCTGCCGCATGGTGACGGCGTGGCTCGCGATCAGCTCGTCAAGAGAAGCGTATTTGCCTTCGCTCGCGAAGTACACCCGCTCCGCGGAAGCGATGCCGATTAGGTCGCTCTTTACCCCGGTGATGTTGATGGCGGCCTGCGGGTTGTTCGCCCCCGTCACGGCAGATGAGCTCTGCGCCTCCCGGGAATAAATGTACATCCCGATCCCCAATACGATAACCACGCTGAGAAAACCGAACACGCGGCCCATGCGCCCTCCTTCCATCTCTCTGGCTGAAGCCAATTCCATCGCGAAACCCGGCTCCAGACAAGTGACCAGAGTCCACCGACCTCTCCCAGGCCTGCCAAAGAACACCGGAAACACGCCAAAATGCACGCGGAACACCGATTCCACGCGATTTTTAGCCTGCACTTGGAGTAAAGTTCCAAGGCATATGAGTCGATCCCGAACAGATTCGCCGGCGCTGAACCCACTCGTCGTCCTGGCCGGCGTCATTCTGATTCTCTACTTTGCTCGCGCCGTCCTCATCCCTCTCGCACTCGCCCTCACCCTCAATTTCCTCCTCACCCCGGTGGCCATGTGGTTCCAAAAGCTCGGTCTGCGGCGCGTTCCCGCCGTTGCCCTAGTGATGCTGATTTCCATCTCCGTCGTAGCCGGCATGGGCTGGGTGGTCGCCGATCAATTGCTCGAAGTCGCGAGCAATCTCCCCAAGTATCGTCTGCATATCCATAATAAGATCGAGGCTCTTCACTTCCCGCCCGAGAGCGCGCTCGGCCGCGCGGCCGCCAGCGTTGCAGAAGTTGGCAAGGACTTTGACTCCAGCCCCACTCCCGCAACTCCTCCCGCCAGCCTGACTGCGCAAGCTTCCCAAGCCAAAACCCCGTCGCAGCCGTCAGCACCGTTGCCCGTGCCCGTTCAAGTTGTCGCGCCCCCCGCCAGCGGGCTGCAATATCTCGGCCAAATGCTCGGCAAAGCTCTGGTGCCGCTCGGCACTGCCGGCATGGTTCTCATCTTCACCATTTTCATCTTGATCAAGCAGGTCGACCTGCGCAACCGCGTTCTGCGCCTCGCCGGCGTAGCCCAGTTGAACACCATGACCCTGGCTTTAGACGACGCCTCCAACCGCGTCAGCCGCTACCTCGTGGTTCAGTTCCTGGTAAACGCCAGCTACGGTCTTTGTTTCGGAGCCGGCCTCTTCCTGATCGGTATTCCGAATGCAATCCTCTGGGGGGTCTTTGCCGGACTCTTCCGTATCGTGCCCTATGCCGGAGTCCTCACCGCTGCCGCGTTTCCGTTGGTTTTATCTCTCGCATTATTCGACGGCTGGGGACCGCCAGTCTTAGTCATCCTCTTATTCGCCCTGCTTGAGCTGGTCGCTACCAATCTCGTCGAGCCCCTGCTCTACGGCGCACGCACCGGAATCTCCGCTCTAGCTCTTCTGGTAACTACCGTCTTCTGGACCATGCTCTGGGGATGGGCCGGCCTCGTCTTAGCCGTCCCGCTCACCGTCGTCGCGGTCGTGCTCGGCCGTCACGTCCCGCGGCTTTCTTTTCTGCATATTCTGCTCGGCGATGAAACCGCTCTCTCCGTTGAAGCTCAGTTCTATCAACGCCTGCTCGCTCTCGATCAGGAAGACGCGCGCACCATCGCCGTTAGTTTCCTGCAAACCCACCCCCTCGTCAGCCTCTATGATCAAGTCCTGGTTCCCGCCCTGACCCTGGCCGAACAAGACCGCCACAAGGGCGCGCTGGACGAAGCCCGCGAGTCCTTCCTGTTTCTCAGCGTAAGCGAAATCGTTTCCGAGTTGGCCGTTTACCGCCCCGAAGAAGTCGCACCAAAACGCAGAGGGTTGAGATCGCGCTGGCGATCCAACGCGAGACCAGACTTGCCCTCGGCCATCGCCGAGCCCGCCCCCTCAACCGTCCGCATCTTCTGCCTCGCAGCCAACGATCAGGCGGATGAAATCACTTCCTCCATGCTCGCCCAATTGCTCGAGCGCGCCGGCCACGGCGTCCTCTCGCTCCCGGTCGCATCCCCGGTCGAAGAAATACTGACCAATCTCCTCCCCGAGCCCCAGGACGTAGTCTGCATTTCTGCCGTTCCTCCTTTCGCCTTTGCCCAGGCCCGCACCCTCTGCCAGCGCATTCGTATGCACCTGCCGCAGATCAGGATCCTGGCCGGCATCTGGGGATTCACCGGCGACCTCGACAAAGCCAAAGAACGCTTCGGCAGCACCCGTCCCGACCGCGTCGTAGCCTCGCTAGCCCAGGCAGTCGAGCAAATCAGCGACTGGCATAACGCCACTTTGGCGTCGGACCCAGCAGCCAGTTCCGCCCTCGATCCTGCCCAACCCCGCTAAGCGGCTTGAAACCTATCGGGCCAGTTATAATTCACGCCGATGGCCAGCGAACCATTTCTCTCGTGGGCGAACCGGACCGTGCTTCGCCCGGGCCGCGAAGAGCCCTACCTGTCAATCCAGGACATCGTCGTTTTCGTCCGCGATCTGGAAGTGAGTAAGCGGTTCTACCTGGAACAATTGGGGTTCGAACTTATCACGGAACAACGCCTTCCCACGGGCGAACGCTGGATCGAAGTGGCGCCTCCCGATGGCAGCGCGGATCTCGCGCTGGTTGAGCCAAAGCCTGACGCGCCGGAATACAAACTGATTGGCGGCTACCGCTGGGTCCTGTTCATGACCGAAGACGTGCAGGCCAAGTACAAAGAATGGAGCGAACGCGGGGTTCGCTTCTCAACTCCTCCGGAGACGCCGGGATGGGGCGGCACCTATGCGCGTTTCGAGGATCCGGATGGGAACGCGTTTGGCCTGGAGGGGTTCGATGAGGTGCGACAGAGCCTGGAGTTGCGGCGGCAGGCGCAGGCCGAGAAACTTGAATTGGAACGCCGCACCGCCCAGGAAATGGAAATAGCTCGGCAGGTGCAGGCGCGGTTGTTTCCGCAGATTCAGCCGGAGTTGAAAACGCTTGAGTACGCGGGTATCTGCCTGCAGGCGCGCCAGGTAGGAGGGGATTATTTCGATTTCCTGAATCTCGGGCCGCAGCGGCTGGGGTTGATCATCGGCGATGTTTCCGGCAAGGGGATTGCCGCCGCTCTGCTGATGGCGAATTTGCAGGCCAGCCTGCGCAGCCAGACGGCGCTGGCCGTCGATCAGCCCGAGGCGTTGCTCCATTCCGTAAACCGCCTCTTCTATGACAACACCGGCGACAGTGCCTACGCCTCGCTCTTGTTTGTCGAGTACGACGAGGCCACGCGCCGACTGCGCTACGTCAATTGCGGGCATTTGTCAGGTCTCCTGGTAAGGCACGACGGCAAAGTGGATCGCCTCGATTCCACCAGCATGCTGCTCGGGCTTTTCAAAGACTGGAAGTGCTCGATCGGGGAGCATCGGCTCTCTCCCGGGGACGTGCTTGCGCTCTACACGGATGGCATCACCGAAGCCTGTAACGAGCAAGGAGAGGAATTTGGCGAGCAATGCCTGATCGAATCGCTGCAGCAACACCGGGACCTTCCGTGCCAGGCTTTGCTGACAGCAATCCTGGATGGGGTTCGTCGATTTAGTACTCTGGAACAAGCCGACGACATCACGGCGATCGTCGCGAAGTTCAACGCTGCTAGCTGACTTGTCGTCCGCGCCGCCTTAGCGTCGGAATCCGCGGCTTGATCCACCCTCGCCCGCCCTGCACCTTCTCATCGAGACGCTCTTCCGAGGAACCAAGACCCTTCGCTGGCCCAGTCCTTCCCTGGCCCAGTTTAAGCTCCCACCCCAAAAGTCCCGCCTGCCTCACACTTAATGCGCTGCATGAAGAAACGGCGCTACGCGTATGACCCGGAAAATCGGCTTGACAGCCAAAAACCCAGAATGGTAATGTTACGCCTGTGTTACATTACAACTATGTCGATTGTATTAATCGACATTTGAGTCTGATTTTCGACTCCCTTCATTCGTCTCCCCGGTTGACAGTCAGCAAACACTCTGGACAGGAGCCCCGCTACAAATGGGAAAGCTGATCTTGGTGCGCCACGGCAAAACCGTGCTCAACTCGCTGGATAGTGCAGAGAGACTGCGCGGTTGGATGGATATCCCTCTCGACGAACAGGGTTTGCGCGAAGCCGAGGAGACGGCGCAAAGGCTGTCCCAACATCCGGTCACGCATATCTATTCTTCCGACCTTTACCGGGCGCGCCAAACCGCCGACGCCGTAGTGAAAGCAACCCTGGCGCCGATCGTGCACACTTCCGATCTGCGCCCATGGAATGTGGGATCCTTGGCGGGGCAGCGCGTGCAGGACATTCTGCCCATCCTCCGGCAACTCGAACTCGATCCGTCCCAGTCCGCGCCCGAAGGCGAGTCCTTCCTTCAATTCTGTGACCGTTATTTGCGCAAGCTCGAAGAACTACTCGACATTGCACATCACGCTGAGGGATGCGTCGTCGCCGTAACTCACGTGCGCAATCTTCTGGCCGCTCCAACTCTTCTTCATGGCGGGAATAAGAGCCTCATACCCGTTAAAGGCGGTCCTAAGACAGGTTCTCTGGTTTGGGTGGAAAAGAACGGTGAGGGTTGGAATCTCCGTGTGGATGAAGCTCCGGAGCCTGTCCAGGCGATCACCGGGAGTGGCGAAAGTGCGCATGCTTCCACCATTTCTCAATGAGTGTTCGCCCGAACTTTTTCACCTACGCCCCACATTTCATTTCTCTCCCCCGCAGAATTCGGCTATCCTCTACCCCGGATGACCACGTTGCCTCTTTCCGAGCTTCTCGGCGCCACGGTGTATGACCCGTCCGGCGCGGCAACCGGACACGTACGCGAAGTCACCCTCGCTCCTCAGGAAGACCGCAACCGCATCGCCTCCTTCATCGTCAAAACCAAATCCGGCAACCGCGTTCTTCCTCATTCCGCTGTCACCACCATCAACAGCGACATCCACACTTCGACCAATCCCACCGACTGGCCCGCCGCCAACGGCGCTGAAGGATTATTCCTTCTCGAACGCGATCTCCTCGATCAGCAGGTCATCGACATCAACGGACGCAAAGTCGTCCGCGTCAACGATGTCGACCTCCAGATTGACGCCATCATCGAAGCCGGGCGCACTCACAACATCCTGCGCATCCAGTCCGTCGACATCGGCGTTCGCGGCGCCATCCGGCGCCTTCTCCGCGGACTCGCGCCGCGCCCCGCGCTCCATCTCCTGCTCCAGAAAATTCCTCCCCGCAACATCCCCTGGAGTTTTGTCGATCTCATCGAAACCGATCCCGCGCGCCGCGTCAAACTCAAGATTTCCAACGAGGGCCTCGCCACTCTCCATCCCGCCGACATCGCCGACATCGTCGAAGACCTCGCTCCCGATGAGCGCGAAGCCGTCTTCCGCACTCTCGATGAAGACGTAGCTGCTGAGACTCTCGAAGAAGTCGAGCCCAGCGTCCAGAAATCCATCGTCGAGTCCCTCGACTCCGAACGCGCCGCCGACATCGTCCAGGAAATGGACCCCGACGCCGCCGCCGATCTTCTCGCCGATCTCCCGCAAGATCGCACCGAACAAATCCTCGTCGAGATGAAGCCCGAGGCCAGTCAGGAAGTCGTCGAACTCCTCGAACACAAAGAAGAAACCGCCGCCGGCCGCATGACTACCGAGTTCCTCGCCCTTCCCGTCACCGCCACGGTCGAAAACGCCATCGGCGTAATGCGCGAGTTCGAAGGGGGCATCGAAACCGTTAGCACCATCTACCTCGTCGACTCCCACGGCACCCTGGTCGGCGCCGTTCCCCTGGTGAAATTAGTCCTGTCACAGCTCGACACCCCACTGCTTTCTCTAACGCAGGAACCCCTCGTCCTGACCCACAAAGAAACCAGCGACAGCGAAGTAGCCGAACTCTTCGACAAATACAATCTCGTAACCCTCCCGGTAATCGACGAACAAAATAAACTAGCCGGCGTAATCACCTCCGACGACGTAATCACCATGCTCCGCAGCAAACTGTAGGATTCGCCCGGCGTAATCCCGAACGCTTCAGATTGTCATCGGGCATTCAGATTGTCACCGCGCATCCCAGATTGTCATCCCGAGCGAAGCGAGGGATCCTGGTTTCACTGACCACTGCCCACTGACTCCTAGCCACTGTTTATAATCATCAGTTCCAAGGAGAGACCCCCTTTGCCCTTCGACGACCTCCGCCAATGGATCGCCGCCCTCGACCGCGCCGGCGAACTAAAGCGCATAAACACCGAAGCCGATCCAATCCTCGAAATCGCCGAAATCACCGACCGAGTAAGCAAATCGAAAACCGGAAAACCCGGCGGCCCCGCCCTGCTATTCCAAAACGTCAAAGGCTATCCCGGTTCCCAACTCCTGATAAACCAATTCGGCTCCGAAGCCCGCATGAAACTAGCCCTCGGCGTAAACTCCTTCGACGAATTCGCCGACCGCATCCGCGTCTTCATGGACCTGAAATCCCCCCAAGGTTTTCTCGACAAATTAAAAATGCTCCCGCTGCTCACCGAAGCCGGAAAGTTTTTCCCCAAGACCGTCCCCACCGGCCCCTGCAAAGAAGTAATCAAGCGCGATAATTTCTCCTTACTCGACTTCCCCATCCTGCAATGCTGGCCTCAAGATGCCGGCCGCTTCATCACCCTCCCCTGCGTAATCACCCGCGACCCAAAATCCGGCAAACGCAACGTAGGCATGTACCGCCTCCAGGTCTACGACGCCCGCACCCTCGGCTTTCACGCACAAAGACAAAAAGTTGCAGCCGAACACTACCGACAAGCGATGCGCGACGCCGGGAGCTCCTCCGAGCATGTGGGGACGGCCGACTCGGCCGTCCCGCCGAGCGCAGCGAGGCGCGCAGCCGTAGATCTAATGGCCCGCACCTCCGGAGGCCAGGTCGTCTCCAAGAAAAATCACCCCAAGGGCAAACTAGAAGTAGCCGTAGCCATCGGCACCGACCCCGCCGTAACTTTTTCCGCCATAGTCCCCGCCCCGCCAGATGTCGAAGAATACTTAATCGCCGGCTTCCTCCGCGCCGCCCCAGTCGAGCTGGTCAAGTGCAAAACTGTCGACCTCGAAGTCCCCGCCACCAGCGAAATCGTTCTCGAAGGCTACGTCAACCTCGACGAACTCCGCACCGAAGGCCCCTTCGGAGACCACACCGGCTTCTATTCGCTCGAAGATCTCTATCCCGTCTTCCACGTGCAATGCATCACGCATCGCAAAGATCCCATCTACGCCACGACAATCGTCGGCAAGCCGCCCATGGAGGACGCCTACATGGGCAAAGCCGTCGAGCGCGTCTTTCTCCCGCTCATGCGCCTCACCATTCCTGAATTGATCGACATCAATCTACCCATCGAAGGTGTCTTCCACAATCTGATGATCGTCTCCATCCGAAAATCTTATCCCGGCCAGGCCCGCAAGGTGATGAACGCCATCTGGTCGTTAGGACAAGCGATGTTCACGAAAGTAATAATCGTGGTCGACGAAGACGTAGACGTGCAGGATCTGGCCGACGTAACGCTAAAAGTGCTAAACCACATCGACCCCGAGCGCGATATTCAATTCACACTGGGCCCCATCGACTCGCTAGACCACGCAAGTCGCCTGGCCAACTACGGCTCGAAGATGGGCATCGACGCCACCCGCAAGTGGCCGACCGAAGGCTTCACCCGCCCCTGGCCAGATGAAATTGTCATGGATCCAAAGACAAAAGCGTTGGTCGACAGCAAGTGGAAAGCCCTAGCCAAAGAACTAGGGATCGACTAGAACGTGAAAAACAGAGACGACCGGTGGCCCACTCAAGCCGCCTTTAGGCTTGAGTGGGGGAGTTCGAAGGCGGAAGACTCTACGCCGCCACAGTTGCCTTTTGCACTGCATTCGCCGCAGCGCGAATTACATCGATCACTACGTCAGGATGGGAGAGCATGGGAACGTGGCTGCTGGCGACCTCAGTTGTGGTGGCTCCCATACGCTTCGCGAAGAAGCGCTCCAGGTCCGGAGGCACAGTGTGGTCGTTCTTGCCGACGATGTACCAGCTTGGCTTCGACTTCCAAGCGGTTCCGCCGGCTTTCCCATTGAACAGGTCTGGAACCGGCACGCCCTGAGTCGCCCAAACGAGCTTCTGCTCCTGCGCCGGAAGATCTCCGCAGAAATACTTCGTGCCCTCGGGACGCAGCCAGATACGTCCATCCACGACTTCAATCTGGGAGAAGACGTCCGTCGCCGGGAAGTTGGACAGTTGTGTTTGAGACGTTTCATCGGCGTCCGGAGCAAGCGCGCAGATGTAAACCAGGGCGGCAACGCGATCGTCGACTCCGGCGCCTGTGATGACACTTCCGCCGTAGGAGTGGCCGACAAGGATGACTGGGCCCCTGACCCGGCCGATCGTAGCCTTTACCAAAGCGACGTCTTCTGCCGTTGAGTTGAGGCCATACTGCACTGCAATACACTCATACCCCTCTGCCTGAAGAGGAGCGATCACTTTGCTAAAACACGAGCCGTCGGCCCAGAGCCCGTGACAGAAAACGATGCTGGGTTTGGTTTGCGTAGGTGTCATTTTGTTCTCCTTTACTTGAGGAATTACCGATTAGCGGGTGGCCCACTGAAGCCAGGTTTTGGTTTGAGTGGGAGCAACTGGCGCATTTTTTTTATGTTTCTTACCACAGCGCCAAACAAGAAAGGCTACCGTAGCTTTGTCAGTTTTGCAAAGCTGCGGCAGCGCGAGATGATCCAGCTCACCATTCCTACAGCATTTGCTGTAGCAAAAATTTTCTCAGTCTGTCGACAAAAACTCCCGGTGATTCCAACTAATCAGCCGTATATCCGCAACAAATACAAGACGCAGATGAGTGGCTCGACACGTGCAGTCACAACCACCGACTGAGGCCGGAGAAGAATATGCTGACTGTCCACACTGAAAACATCGGCGAAATGGCGGTGATTGAATGCGAAGGCCGAATTGTCCGCAGCGAAGCGGCTTTCAAATTACGCAATGCGGTCAACTTACAAAGCGATGCCCGAATCATCGTCCTCGATCTCTCGGAAGTCACTGCCATCGAAGCCGGAGGCCTGGGCATGCTCGTCTTTTTGCAGCGCTGGGCCCTCGACCATGACATTCGACTTAAATTGTTCAATCCCCGTACATCTGTGCGGCAAAGTCTGAAGCGCGCCAGCTCCATGCGAGAGTTCGACATCGCCACTCTGGACGAAATGATGGCTCTGCTGGCTTGCGCCGATAGCCGGTACGCGCAAGCTGCTGCCTGACTCTGTTGCCTCACACCGGCTACCTCATAACCGGTAAGAACAGGTCGAAAAGTGTGCACTTTTGAACAGACGGTCGCAGAGCGCTCCAGCACAATATTAGCGTTATCGAATAAACCCGTGGACGCACGCGCCCGAGGAGGCCTTCCCCCAAATGGCTACCTTCTTGTTCTGCTCGGTTTGGGCCGTACTGAGTACCTTCTTCTTCCTGCTTGTCAGAATCAATGCCAAGCCATACCCGTTGCCATCGGCCCTGGTCTCCTCGCAAAGGATCACGCTGGAGCGGTACGATCTCCTTCGATACAAAGCCGTCATTCGCTGAGAACCATTCAGAGCACCGAGGGAAGCGCTCACCCTCTCGCGGGTGCCCACTCAAGCCGCCATTTGGCTTGATTGGGGCAGTTCGACCGCTGAACGAATTCCGCTTCGGTTCGCGGTGGCCCATCCTTTGCGCTTTTTGCAAAGGATGAGACATTCCCAATCGCGAACCGCTTAGGATTTTGACTTCGATATTCCCTCGACACCGCTCACCGCATCAACTCCCAAGCCTCCCGAAAGCGCCCATACATGGTCCCTCTCGGATCGCCCTTCGGATAGAGTCGCAGACTCTTGCGCGGCGCAAAGGCCTTGCGCAGAAACACAAACGGCGCAGACCGGAAGGCCAAATAAGCAAAAATGCTCGCGTTCAGGGTCTCGACAAGATTTTGGGGGAGCCATGGGTCTGCGCCGTTTCTTGACTCTATATTCAGAATATCAAATCGGAGGGGGTAAACCCGCCATCTT
This sequence comes from uncultured Acidobacteriaceae bacterium, assembly GCA_963800575.1. GTDB lineage: Bacteria > Acidobacteriota > Terriglobia > Terriglobales > Acidobacteriaceae > Sulfotelmatobacter. The sequence continues at coordinate 151,053 of CAWDBN010000011.1, read as the reverse complement.
TCGACAGTTTATATTTCCCGGCGAATCAGTCAGTTGAACGAAAACCCTCGGGTTTAGGCTCTTGACAGGGTCTCGGAAAGAAGCAGGGGAACCGGCGCGCTCAAGTGTCGTAATAGCGCCCGTTGACCTCATCCCCGATCACGGCGAAGTCGCACTTCGAAGCGTTCAACGGATCTGATTTCCATGAAAAGCCAATCGCAGGAACCTCGACCTGCGCCTCCAGTTGGCATGTCGCGCGCGTGCCCGTAAATCGCAAATGCTTGGAGGCGTCTTCATACTTCACGGGCTCTCCGGTTGATTTCCAGACCATCTTGAAACTCATGCGCGCTGGCGTGGCGATTGAGTCGAGTGCAGGCCAGCGCGGTTGATCAACCACGGCGACGTTCTGCATCTCCAGGGTGAAGGTGCCGCCGTCAGGGCTGATGCTTAGGCCCGACTGGGGAACGGGGACGACCCAGTAAAGTCCGGAGGGTGCGATGGGCGGATGAAAATCGTGGATCTGGTTAGCGGGGACAGCCTGTCCCCGGAACAGCGTCAGTCATATATGAGTGAAGGTGCCTTGCTGCGTGGTCCGCGCGGCCCAGTACTCACCCTGCATTACTCCGTAATCGGTAGTCGGACTGCCGAATGCGATTCGATTTCCCTGATTATCAGTGCCCATCCCGGTGAAGGTGCTGCACCGCGCCACCTTCCCCTTGAAATGGTAAATGTGTGAAGGCTCCAGGTTCGGACCGGCCGGCTGATTGTGGCTGCCGTTCTTATCGAGCCAGGGAATTGGATAAGGATCGGCGGAGCCATTGGCCGAGCCTGCAGCCTCGTCCCCGAGCGCGTACACAGCGGAGGGCACGGCGAGAGGAACAAACGCCAGGGCACCGGCTTTGAGAATCTCTCTGCGACTACAGGCGGGGCAGGACTTTGCCATCAGGGTCATCATGCCTCCCAGAAGAACGGCTGTCGGTCACGATAACACAATCGAAACTTGCTTTCGGTATACTAGAAGAGCATGCCGGTTCTGAAAAACATCGCCGCAATCGCCAAAGGGATGAGCATCACCTTTATGGAGATGTTCCAGCCCACGACGGTAGAAAATTATCCCGACGGCAAAGGTCCGTTGAAGGGAGCAAAGTTCGAGGCGCGCTTCCGCGGCGCCCACGTGCTGCAGCGCGACGAAAATGGACTGGAAAAGTGCGTAGCCTGCTTCCTCTGCGCCGCCAACTGCCCCTCGAACTGCATCTATATCGAAGCCGCCGACAACACCGCCGAACGCCGCGTGAGCGGCGCCGAGCGCTACGCCAAGGTCTACAACATCGATTACAATCGATGTATCTTTTGCGGGTATTGCGTGGAGGCTTGCCCGACTGACGCGATTACGCATGGGCATGGGTTTGAGCTGGCTACATTTAACGCCAGCAATCTGATTTACCGCAAAGAGCAGATGCTGGCGCCCCGGCCAGCACATATGGGTGAGAACGTCATATTCAATCAGGCCGATGTGGATGGCGGGGCTCCGGCGCAGATGGTGGCGGGGAGTTAGAGTTTCCGATTTCGTTTTCGATGACACGCCGGTCCTCGGGGACCGGCGTTTGTGCATTTTCCAGTACCCAGTATCTGGTAGAAGCTGATGGCTGATTTTTTACAAACCGTTAAAGAACGCGTTGTGGTTTATGACGGCGCCATGGGCACTAACATCCAGGCGCGGAATCCTACTCTGGATGATTACTGGGGCAAGGAGAACTGCAGCGAGATTCTGGTGCTGAGCCGTCCTGACATTATTCGGGATATTCATGCGGATTTCTTTCGTGTGGGCTGCGACATTGTTGAGACCAACACGTTTGGCGGGTCGCGGATTGTTTTGAGTGAGTTCGAGCTTCCGGACCGGGTACGCGAGATCAACGTCAAGGCGGCGCAACTGGCGCGGGAAGTGGCGCAGCAGTTCTCGACCAAAGAGCGGCCACGGTTTGTCGCGGGATCGATGGGGCCGACTACGAAGCTGCCCTCGCTCGGGCACATCGGGTTTGAAGCGATGGCCGCGGCTTATGAGGAGCAGGCGGCGGCGCTGATCGAGGGCGGAGTCGATCTGCTGCTGATCGAGACCTGCCAGGATTTGTTGCAGGCGAAGATTGCGGCCATCGGCGTGCTGGATGCGATGCGGAAAGCGGGCAAGCGGCTTCCCGTCGCCGTGCAAGTGACGTTGCAGGAAAGCGGGACGATGCTGCTGGGCACGGAGATTGGCGCGGCGCTGACGGCGCTCGAGCCGTTCGATGTGGACATCCTGGGACTGAATTGCGCCACCGGGCCGAAGGAGATGAACGATGCGGTCCGCTATCTGGCGCTGAATTCCACGAAAGAGATATCGATTCTGCCGAATGCCGGCTTGCCCCACAACGAAGGTGGCCACGCGGTTTACAAGCTCACGCCTGCCGAACTGGCGGAGTACCACAAGCATTTCGTCGCGGATTACGGCGTGCGGATTGTGGGCGGATGCTGCGGCACCACTCCGGCGCATTTGAAAGCCGTCGTGGACGCGGTTTCTGGAGTGGAGCCGGCGAAGCGCGAGGTCAAGCGCGTGGGCGCGGCCTCAAGCGCCTACACCTCCGTCCCGCTCGATCTAGAACCAAAGCCTTTGATCGTCGCCGAGGAAATGAATTCGACTACGCGGGTTGAACATTTCCGGAATCTGGTGCGTGGGAAGAAATACGACGACATTCTGGCGCTGGCTAAGAAGTTGGTGAATGACGGATCGCACATGCTCGACCTGTGCTGCGCGATTGTGGGGGAAGATGAGAAAGGATACATCTCGACCATTCTCGAAAGGATTGCTACGCGGGTTCCGGCTCCGATTCTGGTGGATTCTACCGAGGCAGATGTGGTGGAAGAAGCGCTGAAGCGGATTCCGGGGCGGGCGATTGTCAATTCGATCAATCTGGAGGATGGGGAGAAGCGGACTTCGCTGGTGCTTCCGATGGCGAAGCGGTACGGGGCGGCGGTGATTGCGCTGACGATCGATGAAGATGGGATGGCGCTGACGGCGGAGAAGAAGGCGGCGATTGCGCACCGGATTTTCGATCTGGCAACGAAGAAATATGGGCTGGACGGGACGGATCTGATTTTTGATGCGCTGACTTTGCCGATTTCTACCGGGCAGGATGAGTACCGGAGCGCGGGCATCGAGACCTTAAATGCTGTCGAGAAGATCAAGAAGGAATTGCCTAATGTTAAGACGATTCTGGGAGTGAGCAATATTTCCTTTGGGCTGGACGCTTATCCGCGGCGGGTTTTGAACTCGGTGTTCATGCACGAGGCCGTGAATCGCGGGTTGGATATGGCCATCGTTAATTACACGAAGATTTATCCGTTGTACAAGATTCCGCAGGAAGAAGTGGATCTGGCGCGGAAGCTGATTTTCCGGGATGAGTCTGCGGGCGATCCGCTGCAGGCTTACATGAATCACTTTGCCGGGCTGAAGGGTAAGCCGGCGGCTTCGACTACGGCGCATGTGGATACGCTGTCGGTTGAAGACAAGCTGAAGTTTGCCATCATCAATGGCGAGAAGTCCGTGGGTGAGGGCGCGCGGAAGAAATCTTTGGAGGAATTGCTGGAGGAAGCGCTTGGGTCTTACTCCGCCCTGGAACTGATTAATACTGTCCTGCTCGACGGAATGAAAACAGTGGGCGATCTGTTTGGTGCGCGGAAAATGCAGCTGCCTTCTGTGCTGGATTCGGCTGGGGTGATGAAACAGGCAGTGGCTTATCTGGAGCCGAAGATGGAGAAGAAGGAGGGCGGGTCGCAGAAGGGCACGATTGTGCTGGCGACCGTGAAGGGAGATGTTCACGACATTGGGAAGAACTTGGTCGACATCATTTTGTCGAATAACGGATTCAAAGTCGTGAACCTGGGAATCAAGCAGCCGGGGGACAAAATTATCAGCGCGGCGCAGGAACATGGGGCGGATGCGATTGGGTTGAGCGGGCTGCTGGTGAAATCTACTTTGGAGATGAAGTATGTGATTCAGGATTTGCAGCGGCAGAAGCTGGAGTTTCCGGTGATTTGTGGTGGGGCGGCTTTGACACGCAAATATGTAGAAGACGACTTGCGGCGGGAGTATGCGAACGCGGTGTTTTACGCGGAGGATGCGTTTGCCGGACTGCACGTGATGGAAGACTTGATCACGGAGGACGGAGCTCGCGAGGCGCGATTGTTAGATGGGCGGACAGTGAAGGAGTACGCGAAGGCGGCGGCTGTGGATGAGGAAACGGGTCCCGTGTTCGCAGAGCGCAGCGTGGTGGTTACGGATGCTCCGAATATTCCAGAACCTCCGTTTTGGGGAGTGCGGGTTAAGGCCTACGATGTGCGGGATGTGTTTCCCTACATTAATGAGACGGCGCTCTTCAAGAATCAGTGGCAGTTGAAGACCGCTTCGCAGGCGGATTATGTGCGGTTGGTGGAGGAGAAGTTCCGCCCGATTAAGAAGAAGCTGGAAGAGGAAGTGGCTGCGAGCGGGTTGTTTGAGCCTAAGGTGGTTTATGGGTATTTTCCTTGTCAGAGTGATGGGAATGATGTGGTGTTATTAGTACCGAGCACGGGGGAGAGTCAAAGTCTTGAGAACACAGAGGACACGGGGGCTTCACAGGGTGAGGCTTTGCGGTTTACTTTTCCTCGGCAGCGGGAGGGGCGGCGGCTTTGTATTTCTGATTTCTTTGCCAGCAAGGCCTCGGGGAAGATGGATGTGATTGGATTTTCTCTGGTTACTATCGGGGCTAGGGCTTCGGTTGAGACGCAGAAGTTGTTTGAGGGTGGGGAGTATACGAAGTATTTGTATCTGCATGGGCTAAGTGTCGAGACGGCTGAGGCTTTGGCAGAACTGCACCATAAGACTATGCGTGAGGAGTTGGGGATTGCTGGCGAGGATGCTCCGGCTATTCGCGATCTGTTTCATCAGAAGTATCGTGGGTCGAGGTATTCGTTTGGGTATCCAGCTTGTCCTAATCTGGAGGATCAGACGAAGTTGTTTGTGCTGCTCGAGCCGGAGAAGAATGTTGGGGTGCGGTTGACTTCGGGATTTCTGCTGGAGCCGGAGCAGAGTACTTCGGCTTTGGTGGTGCATCATCCCGGGGCTAAGTATTTTGTGGTGTAGAGAGCGGGACGGGCGAGTGGTGGAAACTCACTTGGAGGGCTTGGGACAGCGCCGGGCGTGAAAGCATCATCTTTGCATGATCGGGATCTTCACTCCGGGAGTCTGTATTCCTCAACCTGCGAAACTGGTGTCACGGCAGGGTCTCTTCGACTGCGCATGATCGTCTTTCAGACGATCATGCTTCGCTCAGGATGCTAGCAGGAGCTGACGAATCACTGTAGAATGTGGTTACCAAACGGAGAGTGTATTGGCGCGAGGGGCCCAGGGCGTTGCCGGAGAATAGGCCTCCGAAGTCGATCACTTCCAGTTCGTTGCTCAGGTTCTCGGCGTCGGCCTGGAATCGCAGTGAGCGCTTTTCATGGTGGTAGAGATCGGCTCCCGCCGAGAAATTCTCCGTGAAGTAGGGGCTGATGCGGTCGCGATTAAAATTCAGGTGATTGACCACCACTTGACCGTATTCCGTGGCGTATTGCTGCGGGGTCAAATCGGGTTGGAAGGGCAGTCCGGTGTTGTAGTCGGCTCCCACTGCGAACCACAGGCGCGGGGCGACCTGATAGCGGACGCGGGTGCGCACTGTGTTGCGCTGATCCTGCGAGTCGGGAAAATGTCCGGTGGTCCGGTTGATCGCATCATCTCCCAAGAATAATCCGCCGGTGACCGGGAACCAGGCATTCCCGACGATGTAGGAGTAGCTAACGAAGCCTGAGAACCTTCCCCACTGCAGAACCTCCAGTTTGGCCTCCGCGCCGTAGAGAATGGCGTGGTCGAATGCGATGGGAAAACTGATTCCGGTGCTCAGGATCTGGGAGTCGTCGGCGTAATTGTTTACTTGACGACGGAATACATTCGCATCCAGCCGCAGTTTTCCGAAGAATGCTTTCGTTGCTCCCAATTCATAATAGTTCCCGTGCGAAGGCTTAACCGGCAGCTGCAGTGCGGGCACGCTGGTGTCGATGGCCTCCGCAGCGGGAGAACTGGACAAAAGTATGTTTTCGAAGGAAGGCGTCTGGAAAATGCGGTCATAGGAGGCGTGAATATTTAAGCCGATGGAGGGGAAATAGCGCGAGACGGCGAGGCGCGGGCTGACCGCATTTTGATTCAGCAAGAGTTGGTAGTGATCCCAGCGGAGGCCGGCATTGACGGTCCAATTGCCGAGGCGGATTAAATCCTGAACATAGGCTGCTTGTTCGAGATCCGGACGCTGGCCCTGGAAGGCGAAGGTTATCGCGCCAGCATCCAAGATCCCTAGATTGATGGGACATTGGGGATCGGCAGGATCGGCGCAGTCGGGGATCAGGTAGCTGGTGTTTTCGTGCAGGAAGATTGAATCGGATTCAACGCCCGCCTTAAATTCTTGCCTGCCATGATGAACGGAGAAGCTGCCATTGAAATAGATTTCCTTGAAGTCGTTGTGCTGGGTGGCGATCAGAGGCCAGGAGGCAGGGTTGGAAGAAAAGTCAGTGGAGTTATCGCGGGACATTCCGCGCAGCACGCCGATCGAGTCGGAGGAAAAAATGTGCTGGTAGGCGATGCTGCCCATGGTTTCAAAATTGTCGCCGGTCTGGAGCTGGCCTCCGGGAACGAAGACGCAATCGCTGGGCTCATCGTCGGGGGGAACGGGCGGGCAGCCGATGGTGTTGTTGGCGTTCGGCAGATATGCTCCGTTCTGCTGTACCAGCTCGTTGGGGATTTGATAGCGCGCGAGTTCGTGGCGGACGATCAGGGTGAGGCGGTCTTTCGGCGTGAGTTCCCGCTCATAGCTCAGCGAAAAACTGCCGGTGGTGCCGTTGTTGGTGTAATTTTCCGGGACCACTGGGTTGAGATAGTGGCCGGTCATGTTTCCCGAAGCGCTCAGGCCGAACGTGTTCTTGTTCCATGTGTATTGATCCTGGGTGTTGATGCCGGCCGTATCGTAGGTGCCGCCGAAGAGAGTGAGTTGTCCGTGAAAGCCGGGGTCGGCGCTTTTCAGGGTATCGACTTCGACGACGCCGCCCATCTTTCTGCCGTATTCGGCGGGGATGCCGGCGGTATAGATCTTTAAGGAGTCGACATCGTCGGCTTCGACTTCGGGGCCGAAGCTGGGCGAACGGTTGTCGGTGAGGGGGATGCCGTCGACGACGAATTGAGTTTGATATTCGGAGCCGCGGGGGTGGAGAACGGCGTTGCCTTCGTAGAGCCAACCGGGTTGGGAGTTTACCAAGTCCTGCATGGAGCGGCCGGGGAGCGCGGTCAGTCGATTCTCAATGGTCTGCAAACCGACCTCGTTGACCGAACCAGCTCGATAGGGATCAACCAATGTGCCGGCTGCGCTGACCATCACCGATTCGGACGCCGTAGCCACTTTCAGGTGAATCGTGCGATCCAGGGGAAGCGCGGAACGTATTTCAACCGGCTCGGAAACCGGAGCGAAGCCCTGCGCCTGGATCTGGAGCTGGTAGATCCCGTAGGGCAGGCGCTTGGCATCGAGGTTGCCCTGATCGTCGGTAGTAAAAGTGTGGCGATATTCGTTGCCCTGGCTGACGAGTTCAACCGCGGTTTTCAGGGCCAGGCCGTCGGGATCGGTGATTTTGAGGCGGAGTTCTCCAGCGTTGCTCTGGGCATCGGCATGAGGAGCGAGGAGCAGCAGAGCGAGCGAGAGAATGCGGACCTGGACTAATGTGCGCACGGTTCTTGATGAGGAGGCGTCTTTAATGCTACCAGTTTCGCGGTGCGGAATTGAGTTACGAAAGGAATGCTGATAAAGGAAAGATTACCCGAGGATGAAAAGGTTGCGTTTTTTACAAATTGTTTACATCGGTCTGACAAGTGCGGGGCTACGGTGGGGCACGATGAGGGAGCGGTCAGGATCGGGGGTTTTGATCGTTTATCTGCAGGTCGTTGATCTGCAGGGTCGTTGATCTTCACGCCCTCCGTCATCGTGAGGGAATGGGGAACCGGCGTCTCCACCGCAGGGGGTGGGGACGCCGGTTTTTTAGTTCAGGGGCTAATGGACAGCGGAATGTCTTCTACTTTCTGAGGAGGATGTCCGCGGCTACGAACGCGGCGAAGACTACGGAGATTACGCCGTTCATGGTGAAGAAGGCGGCGTTGAGTTTGCTGAGGTCGCGGGGCGAGACGAGGGAGTGCTCGTAGGCGAGGAGAAGCGCGACGGCTACGACTCCGGCGACGGCGAATTTTCCCAGTGCGAAAGCGGGGAGCAGGGCGATCAGCAGGAGAAGCATGATGAGGTGGAAGGCGCGGGCGATCCAGAGAGCGCGGGGGATGCCGAGGTGGCGGGGGATGGAGTGGAGTCCGGCGTGGCGGTCGAACTCGAAATCCTGGCAGGCGTAGAGGATGTCGAAGCCAGCGACCCAGAAGGTAACGGCGGCGGTGAGAATAAGGATGCGAGGGTCGAGGGAGCCGCGGACGGCGATCCAGGCCGCGGCGGGCGCAATGCCGAGAGCGAAGCCGAGCACGAGGTGCGACCAGCGGGTGAAACGCTTGGTGTAGGAATAAAGGAGCAGCACCGCGAGGGCTATCGGAGAAAGCCAGAGTGTCAGGCGATTCAGTTGGGCGGCGGCGAGAATGAAGATGGCGCAGGAGACGACGACGAAGGTAGTGACGAAGGCGGGCGAGAGATGGCCTGCCGGGAGAGCGCGGGTGCTGGTGCGGGGATTGGCGGCATCGATGGCGGCGTCGGCGAGGCGGTTGAAGGCCATGGCGGCGGAACGGGCGGCTAGCATGGCGATTACGATCCAGAGAAGTTGATGGGCGGTGGGAAGTCCGGAAGCGGCTAACATGGCTCCACAGAGGGCGAAAGGGAGAGCGAAGATGGAATGCTCCCACTTGATCATTTCGAGGGTGACGCGTAGGTTGCGGAGGACGGGCACGGGAGTAGGGTATCAGTTCTCAGTTCTTGAAACCTTTCGCCACGGATTCTCGCGGATTTACACGGATTAGGGTCAACGGCTTAAACACAGGGGGCACAGGGGTTCACGGGGTAGATCGATCTGCCTATGTGGTTGTTTGAGAACTGGCTTTGGATCCATTCCGCGATTGACAAGGGCTGCACCGTGGGGCATTATGGGTGCGTCAAATCGCAGTACTTTTTGTGGCAGGGAGCAGATTACGGGCTGGAGGGAGCGCATGTCCGAATTCATCCGCAGGCTTTGGTCGGAAGACGCGGGACAAGATATTGCTGAATATGCGGTAATGCTAGCGGTGATCCTGGTTCTGGTCGTGGGCACGATACGACTGATCGGGTCCAATGCCAACAACGCCTTTTCTAATGTAGCCAGTTCGATGCAATAGGCAACGGGCGGGCGCAGGCGCGGGTCAGAAACATAGGGAGTTGTCAGAGCATGACGCGATTTTTCTCATTTACCGGGCAGTTTCGCTACTACTGGTTTACCAGGGTAGCGGCTGCGGCAGGGCTTGCCGGGAGATCGAGTCAGCCATGATCGACTAGCAAGCAAGTTTGCCAAAGGCCGCGATTTAAGATCGCGGCCTTTGCTTTTGGCGAGGAGGGCGGTAAGGAAGCGAGCCAAACGCGCGATTATTGCGTCGCAAAAAGCGCGACCCTTCGGCAAGCTCAGGGCAGGCTGCTTCGCGCGACTCGCCCGGATCCTTCGCCAAGCAAAGAACGGTTAGCTCCAGGATGACAATGCATTTTTGGAAAACTTCAGGAGACAATCAATGATCGTCAATATGTCGGACAAGGCAACTGAGCAGGAAATTGCACACATCATCGAGCGGATTCGCGAGGCGGGATACGCGCCTCATGTGACGCGGGGAGTGGAGCGCTGCATTGTGGCGGCGGTGGGAAATGGGCGGCGCCACGAAATTGAGGCGCTGCAGGTGGCTCCGGGCGTGGACAATGTGGTGGCCATTGCGCAGCCTTTCAAGCTGGTGAGCCGGCAGGTCAAGCCAGAGGGAACGGTGGTGAACGTGGGCGGGGTGGCGATTGGGGGTCCGGGCGTGGTGGTAATTGCCGGTCCTTGCTCCGTGGAATCCCGCGAGCAGTTGCTGAGCACGGCTCGCGCAGTGAAGCGGGCGGGGGCTACCATGCTGCGCGGCGGGGCGTACAAGCCTCGGACTTCTCCTTATGACTTTCAGGGACTCGGCCTGGAGGCATTGAAGATTCTGCGCGAGGCGCGGGAGCAAACAGGGCTGCCTGTGGTGACGGAAGTGATGAGCACGGAGGATGTGGACATCATCTGCGAACACGTGGACATGCTGCAGGTGGGGGCGCGAAACATGCAGAACTTTGCGCTGCTGCGGCGGCTGGCGACGGTGAGCAAGCCGGTGCTTTTGAAGCGCGGTCCTTCGGCGACGGTTAAGGAATGGCTGCTGGCGGCGGAGTATTTGCTTTCGGGGGGAAACAGCCAGGTTGTGCTTTGCGAACGCGGCATCAAGACCTTCGAAACGGAAATGCGGAATACGTTCGATCTGGCGGCAGTGGCGCTGGCCCGCGATCTTTCGCATCTGCCTGTAATCGCCGATCCTTCGCACGGGACGGGCAAGCAGAGTCTGATTGCGGCAGTGTCGCGGGCGGCGGTTGCGGTTGGGGCAGACGGGCTGATCATTGAAGTGCATCCTTGCCCGGAGCGGGCGCTTTCCGATGGGGCGCAGTCGCTTGATTTCGCGGGTTTTGAAAAGGTGATGAAGGCTATTGCTCAGCCGCTGCGGAGAGCGGCGGTTTTGGCGGGAGCGCAGGCAGAGGTGGCGTAGGCCAAGAAGCCTCGCTGCGCTCGGCTGGACGGGCGAAGGCGCCCGTCCCCACATGATTCTCGTTATCTCCACCCTCATCCTCAGTGCGTACAAAGTTTATTGGAGGAAAATGCCGGACTTGAAGATGCCACGTTTCGACATCACCATTGCGGGTGAACTGAATCTTGACCTGATAATGTATGGGCTTCCTGACGAGCTTCCGCCTGAGCGCGAATTGCTGGCCGATCGCATGATGCTGACGCTGGGGGGATCGTCGGCGATCCTGGCGCACAATCTTGCAGCGCTGGGCAGCCGCGTGGGATTTCAAACGCGCATTGGAGACGACGATCTGGGTGAGACTGCCCTGCAGCGACTGCAGGAGAGCGGCGTCGATGTTTCCGAAGTGCGACGCGTGCCGGGCCCGGTCAAGACTGGGCTTACTGTTATTTTGCAGCGGGCAGCGTGGCGCAATATGGTGACCTATTCGGGAACCATTGCGGAGACCGCGTGGGATGATCTTGACTTGACTTATCTCGCTGACTCGCGGCATTTCCACGTCTCTTCTTATTATCTGCAGGGCGCGCTGCGGCCGCGGGTGGCGGCGTTGTTCCGCAAGATGAAAGAGGCGGGACTCACCACTTCTCTCGACACCAATGATGATCCTGACGACCGGTGGGAGGGTGGGCTGCATGAGGCGCTGAAATATGTCGACATCTTTCTGCCCAATGAGCGGGAGGCGCCGAAGGCGGCGGGAGTCAGCGATCTGGAAACGGCAGTGAAGAAATTGGCTTCCATGGTGCCGCTGGTGGTGGTGAAGTTGGGGCGCGAGGGTGCGATGGCGCAACGCGGAAGCGAACGCTTCACCAGCCCGGCACTTCGAGTGGAGGCCGTGGATGCGGTGGGGGCGGGAGACAGCTTTGATGCGGGTTTTCTGCATGAGTACGTGCGGGGCGCGGATCTGGCGGCGTGCCTGGCCGCAGGGAATCTGGCGGGGGCTTTTTCTGCTACGCGGCCCGGAGGGACGGAAGCCTTCCGCGATGCGAAGTACCGCGCGCAATTTTTTCGAGAGCGTGGATTCAAGAGCGGCGCGTGATTCGGATAGGCGACGCGAATGAAAAGTTTGCGGAAGCGATTCGGCTTATTCCCAAGAGCACAGCTCAGGCGCTGAAGCGCACCTCGACTTCAGGACTTAATGGCACCCTTCGACTCCGCTCAGGGCAGGCTTAAATTCGTGCCCTTCCCGAGCCGTGCTTGAACTGGGGTTTGCTGCACCCTCCGAGCTCTTTCCTCCTTGAGGCCCTTCCCGAACTCTGCGTGGTTACTCTAGTTACCAGAGACATCCTCGAAGTTGAATTATGATCGAGACTGGAACGAGCTATGAAGAAACTGAGTTTTCTGGTCTCCCTCACGAACAACGAGAACGACTATCAGCAGGAACAGCAAGCAGCCGCAGAGAAAGCTGCGCGGCGTCTCGGCGTGGACTTGAAGGTCGTCCACGCCAACAACGACGCGGTTACGCAGAGCCAGCAACTGCTGCACTACATTCAGGGAACGGCCGGTTCGCGGCCTGATGCCATTGTGTTCGAGCCGGCGGGGGGAACGGGGTTTCCGCAGGTGGCTCGCGCGGCGGTGGCCGCGGATATTGGCTGGGTTGTGCTGAACCATGAGGCCGACTATCTCCAGCAGCTGCGGCAAGGCTGCCATGTACCGGTCTTTTCCCTCAGCTCCGATCACGAGGAAGTGGGCAAGATTCAGGGAAAACAGTTTGCGGCGCTGTTGCCGCAGGGTGGATCGATTCTGTACATCGAGGGGCCGGCGAATAGTTCGGCCTCGCATGAGCGGACTGCGGGGATGAAAGCGACGAAGCCTGCGAACATTCAAGTGAAGACAATGCGAGCGAATTGGACTGAAGAGAGCGCGTACCGCACCGTCAGTTCGTGGCTGCGACTGCGAACTTCGCAAGAGACCTCGATCGATCTGGTGGGAGCGCAGGACGACAGCATGGCGGCGGGCGCGAGGAAGGCGTTCGCAGAAATTGCGGTGGGTGAGCGGGAACGGTGGCTGAAGATTCCATTCACCGGTTGCGACGGATTGCCGAAGACGGGCCAGTCCTGGGTGCGCAGCGGCCTGCTGGCAGCGACGATTTATATTCGTCCGAACACGGACCTTGCGCTCGAAATGCTGACCGAGGCGATCCGCACAGGATCGCAGCCGCCGGAGAGCAAACTGATTGCTGCGGAATCCGTGCCGACGATTCCGGAACTGGCGGCGCGCGCGGCTAAAGCTCGTGCCAACTCGCAGCAACGCTCCGCTGGCGCCTGAAGCCGATCTGGGTGGTGCCCACCTTCCATAGTTCTGTCGCAGCAGAGCCCGTTCTGTCTTCCGGAGGACCGAAGCGGCTTCCCCAATATCACTCGGCTGCGGCGGCGGCAAACCCGTATTCCCAAAGTAAATAGCCAAGCCTCTATTCCCAAAGCAAATAACGTCTTGACATCGTTTACAAAGGTGTCGTACCGTTCCGCTCCAGTTCTGCGCCAAGGTCTGAGCCAGAACGAGGAGACCGTCTATGTCGACGAAGCTGAAGCAAATGTTGTGGTGCGTGCTGGTGCTGGCCATCACCGCAGTGCCGCTGATGGCGGGAGGCAACGACCCCAAAACCGCAAAGGAAAATGGAGTGGACGCGGCCGAAGCGGCCGCTGTGCCGGCGAGTCCGAGCCCGGCTCCCAGCCTGACTGCGACCCCGGGAGATGCGAACGTGACTGCGCTATTGGGTGTGCTGGTGAAGAAGGGAGTTCTTGGGGCAGCGGAGGCAGACGCCATCCGGAACGCGGCTCCGGAGGCTGAGTTTCAGCTTCTGGTGGAAGCACTCAGCCGGAAGGGAGTATTGAGCGCAGCGGATTTATCGGCAGCTGGTACTCCAGCGGCGCAACCAGCGGCTCCTGTGGCGCCGGTTGTGGCTGCGGAATCTGCATCGTCTTCGTCGCGGGAGGCAGCGGATGCCTCGCCGCAAGGTCAACCCCAAGTCAAGCCGCAGACGCCTATCCCGTCGCGGGTAGCGGGCGAGCTGCCGCCTCCGCCGCCTGGGGTGGTAACGGCGGTGATTCCCGTCCGGGTGTTCCCGATCGATCCGCCTAAGACCGGCGGTCTAGCCGGGATCAAGGCAGGGCCGATCACGCTTGCGCCTTATGGCTTTATCAAGTCGACGTTCGTCCATGACAGCAGCGATCCCGATGGCGACGACTTTCCGTTTCCCGGCATCTGGCTGAATTCCGGGAATATTTTGAGCACCGGCCCTACCCAGGATCCCGAGGTCCATATCAAGGCGCGGTCCACGCGCTTTGGGCTCAACCTGGAATGGCCGGATATGTCGAAGAACCTGACGCTGACCGGGAAGATTGAGGGAGACTTCGAAGGCAACTTCAGCGAAGTCGACAATCGTGATGTATCGTCGATCCGCAGCAATGAACCGCAACTGCGCCTGGCATACGTCCGCTTGGATTACCATGCCAGCGATACCTTCGACGTTTTCTTTCTGGGTGGGCAGGACTGGACGCTTTTCGGATCGGGCGCACTGGAAAATATAGTGGAAACCACATTCAACGGTGCGTACTGGGGCAATACCTGGGAGCGCTCGCCGCAAATGCGGGGGGGCTTTATCTGGACGCTGGATAAAGCGCACCACGTCAACCTCGAGCCGCAATTTGGGATCATGATGCCGAGCACGGGTCAGATCCTGAAGCTCGGGACCCTGGGTCTCGCTGGCCAGATCGGGCAAGGCGAGCGCGAGGGCGCCGACTCCGACCGTCCCGAACAGGAAGGCAGAGTGGCTTTGAGTTACCAGCTCGACCCTGCCAAGGGCGTGGCTCCGGCTCAAATCTCGGTGGCTGGATTCCATTCCCGGCGCACATCCATCGCTTACAATTTGTCGGCGGTCGGTGCGTCCGCACCGTACGGCACTCTTTGTGCGACCACGAATTATTGCAATACCTTCCCGAACGGCTTTGAGGCTTCCAGCAATCAGTGGGGAGAGCAAATCGTGGCGCAAATACCAACCCGCTGGGTCACCGTGGTGGCCAGCGCGTATCAAGGAGCCGACTTGCGCTTTTACTTCGGTGGCCAGATCAACAGTTTTGCCACCGATGTGAGCGGGCTGACTGGTATACAGGGACCGTTTCCAACTCTTGATGGAGGTCCATTGGCTGCAGCCGGTGGCGCCGTACTAGGTTGCCAGGGTGCGTTCACTGCCACAGGGGCGGCGGTGAACGGGGTCACTCCGGGAACCTGCGCGGGCACGGTTGTGGTTGCTCCGCAGCGGCCCATCCGGGGGTTTGGCGGGTTCGTCCAGGTTGGCTTGCCGCTTTCCCGCTGGTTTAATGCTGACCCGAAAGGCCACAACGCGGGCTGGCAGCTTCTGTTCACCATGGGCAAGGACCAGGTGAATGATCACGACCTGAATAATCCTGGTTTTGTCGGCGCCTACAATGGCGGTGGCACTGCGCCATTGCCGCTTTTGATGGGAAAGACTGCGATTGGAACCCTGTACTACAAATTCAACAACTGGTGCCAGTTCGCTTTCGAGCAGTCGGTCTACGCCACGCGTGGTTTGGACCATGCCACGATATACACGATCGCGGGCAACCCTTCCAACGAATGGCAGGATCACCGAACCGAATTCGGGCCGATCTTTACGTTCTAGACCGAGCGTCGAACTCTAGCGGGCCAAGACCGGCCCGCTGGAGTTTCGAGGCTGGACGATTGTCATAGCCGGGCAGATTGACTGCTCGGCTGGCAAAGAGCGGAGGATGGGTCGATTCGGGCGATGGTCCGCTGTGAGCCTGTCCTCCCAAACTTCCTTCTTGAAAGCTCTTGTACGGGCCGCGCCAGGGGGAGCAGAATGTAGCCGAACCGCGTGACTGGCTTGCAAATCGCGCGGAGAACCGGGTGCCGGAATGATGCGCCGGCATGGTTTGAAGGAGTTGGGTTTGATGAGGATCGGAAGAATTGCCGTTGTGCAGGCGGGTCTTTTGCTGGCCGCCACGTTCGCGAGTGCCGGCTCGCAGCACGACACGGTTCGGATCACGGTTCTGGATTCTGTAACTCGAGCATCGACCGCGGACAACAATAACGGCGTCCCGCAGAATTGCGAGCAACTTACTTACGACGCCTACTGCCGTTCGACTACGAACGTGCCGATGATCAGCACCTTGCTGGTGCAGGAAGGCAACGAGCCGCCGTTCCGGATCCGTTGCACGATCGAGTCGAGATACTCAAGATGCATTCCACTGCCCACGGGCGAAAGCTTCGACGCCAGAAAAGAGAAACGCGGCCTCACCGTGTACTACGTGGATGACAAGGGCAAAGAGCGAAAGCAGTTGTACACGCTGGTCGATGCGGGAGCAAAGACCGGTCCGCCGGCGGTGGCGGCTGCAGTAGCGGCACAGCCGGTCGCGGCCGCGGCTGCGCCACGGCAGAGTTCTGCTGCATCTGTGCCAGCCCAGCCGTCGCCAGCGCCACCCGCGCCGACCTCACCCGCGCCAGCGCCGTCAGTTAGCGCTGTGCAGGCAGCACCTTCCGAGAAAGTTGAGAAGGTAAGGTGCAACTTCAGCTCGACGCCGCCGGGCGCGGAAATCACGCTCGACGGCAAGTACGTGGGCAGCACGCCATCAAAAATCGACCTGGCGACTGGGACGCATATCGTCGTTTTTTCGATGCCGGGCTTTGGGCAGTGGAAGCGGGAGCTTACTGTGCTCTCCGGATCGGAATTAAACGTGATCGCAATTTTGCAGAAGGAAACGCCGTAAGCAGTGTGGGTCTCGAATCTGGGCCGAGGACAAATTACTGCGGTACATGGAGGAAGTTATGGCGAATGCTGCAGTGGCAGGTACTAGCAATCCGGGGTACAGCATCTGGCGCGTGATTATGGCGTCATCGGTCGGCACCATGATCGAGTGGTACGACTTTTACATTTTCGGCAGCCTGACAGCGATCCTGGCGCTGAAGTTTTATCCTACGGGCAACGACACGTTCGCCTACCTCGCTTATCTCGCGACCTTCGCGGTCGGCTTCCTGGTGAGACCTTTCGGCGCACTGTTCTTCGGCCGCATTGGCGACCTGGTGGGGCGCAAGTATGCCTTTATCGTAACCCTCTCGATCATGGGTTTTTCCACCTTTGCCATCGGCCTGTTGCCCTCATTCAAAACGGCAGGCTGGTTCGCACCGATCGTGCTGCTCGGAATCCGCGTTCTGCAGGGATTAGCTCTCGGCGGAGAATATGGCGGCGCGGCGGTTTACGTCGGCGAACACGTGCCTGACAACAAGCGAGGCTTCTACACCAGCTTCATTCAGATCACGGCGACGCTGGGTCTTTTCGTCTCCTTGATCGTGATTCTGGTTACACAAAACTCAATGTCGAAGGAAGAATTTGCCGACTGGGGCTGGCGTATTCCTTTCCTGGTTTCCATCATCCTGGTGCTGATCTCGCTTTACATTCGCTTGAAGATGAAAGAATCTCCCATCTTCGCGCAGCTCAAGGCCACGGGCATGACCTCGACACAACCGCTCAAGGACGCCTTCACCAAGTGGACGAATCTGAAGCTTGTGCTGATCTCTCTTTTCGGAGCCACCGCGGGACAGGGCGTGGTCTGGTATACCGGACAGTTCTACGCGCTGTTCTACATGCAGACCGTGTTGAAGGTAAATGTCAAAACCGCGAACATCGTGGTGGCGATCGCGCTGCTGATCGGGATGCCGTTCTTCACCGTGGTGGGCTCCCTTTCCGATCGCGTTGGACGCAAGAAGCTGATGATGGCGGGTTGCCTGCTCGGAGTGCTTACCTATATCCCAATCTATAAGGCGATGGAACGGGCTGCGGGGAATAATGTTGTGACGGTGAAGTCCACCCGCAACAAGGTGACGGGCGCGATCGGGCTCACCGCAATGACCACGGATGCGACTGGCGCTTTGGTACCAGTCAAGGAAGCGGTGAATCCGAATACCACCATGCTGGTGATCCTGATATTCATTCAGGTTCTCTACGTGTGTCTGGTTTACGGGCCTATTGCCGCGTATCTGATTGAGGCGTTCCCGGCGAGGATTCGCTACACTTCGCTTTCCCTGCCGTATCACATAGGGAACGGAGTGTTTGGGGGATTGCTGCCGTTGATTGGTCTGTCATTGGTCGCCGAGACCGGCAACATCTATGCCGGCCTGTATTACCCGATGATTGTGGCCGGCGTGACGTTTATCGTAGGCAGTCTGCTGCTGAAGGAGACACACGGCGTGCGCATCTGGGATGAGACGGGAGGAAAGGCATCGGCGGCGGACTGAGTAGATCCGCCGCTTTTCAGACTGGTGCAAGGGACGGCGTCGCACGAAGCGGTTGAATTGCGCGATAATTGGCCTGACCTGCGGGTGACGGCGAACGGGCCGCCACCCGGATTTCACAATCTAGAAAAGGTGATGGCCATGGCTGAAGTTCGAGAGAGAAGCAAGCCCGCGGTCGAGACCAGCGAAGCTCAGATCGCGGTGCATTGGCGCGAGGAAGAATACTACTATCCCTCCGCGAAATTTGTCGGCCAGGCGAATCTGACTGACCCCAGCGTCACGGAACGCTTCAGCGAGAAAAATTTCCCGGAGTGTTTTCGAGAGTATGCTGACCTGCTGAGCTGGGATAAGTACTGGCACACTACGCTCGACACCAGCGATCCTCCATTCTGGAAATGGTTCGTGGGGGGCAAGCTTAATGCCTCCTACAACTGCGTGGATCGGCACCTCGCCAAATACAAGAACAAAGCGGCGCTGATCTTTGTGCCGGAGCCGGAATCGGAGACGCCAGTTTCCGTCACCTACCGCGAACTTTACGTGAGAGTAAATGAATTCGCGGCGCTGCTGCGGGATTTCTGCGACCTGAAGACCGGAGATCGGGTCACCATTCACATGCCGATGGTGCCCGAGCTGCCGATTACGATGCTGGCGTGTGCCCGCCTGGGCGTTATCCATTCGGTTGTGTTTGGAGGCTTCAGCGGCGAGGCTTGCGGTACGCGCGCGGCCGATTCGGGCAGCCGCGTCCTCATCACGATGGACGGTTACTACCGCAACGGCAAGATGATCGACCACAAGGCGGGCGCTGATATCGCGCTGGAGGTTGCAAAGAAAGAAGGCCAGATAGTGGACAAGGTGCTGGTGTGGCGACGGCACCCCGGCAAGAATGCGTCGGCTTCGCCGTTTGTCAAAGGGCGCGATGTCTTCGTGGATGAAGTGCTCCCGAGCTATGCTGGGCAATTGGTGGCTCCGATCCCCATGGATGCGGAGGCGCCGTTGTTTCTGATGTACACCAGCGGCAGCACCGGAAAACCGAAAGGCTGCCAGCACCGCACAGGCGGCTATCTCTCTTATGTGACCGGCACGTCCAAGTACATTCAGGACATTCATCCCGAGGATGTGTACTGGTGCATGGCCGACATTGGCTGGATCACAGGCCACTCTTATATTGTTTACGGCCCGCTAGCGCTGGCGGCTACCAGCGTGCTGTATGAAGGTGTGCCTAACTTCCCCGATGCGGGAAGGGTGTGGAGAATCGCCGAACGCCTCGACGTAAACATTTTTCACACTTCGCCGACGGCGATTCGCATGTTGCGCAAGTCCGGTCACGACGAACCCACCAAGTACAACTACCATTTCAAGCACATGACCACAGTAGGAGAGCCCATCGAGCCGGAGGTTTGGCGCTGGTATCACGACGTTGTGGGCAAGGGCGAAGCCGTGATCGTCGATACCTGGTGGCAAACCGAAACCGGAGGATTCCTATGCAGCACGAAGCCGGCACTCGATCCCATGAAGCCAGGGAGCGCCGGGCCGGCGATGCCTGGAATCTACGCGACGATTTTTGACGAAAACAACGAGCCACTTGCGGCCGGGTCAGGGAAGGCTGGGAATATCTGCATCCGGAATCCGTGGCCTGGGATCATGCAAACCATTTGGGGCGATCGCGAGCGCTTCGTCAAGCAGTACTACCAGAAATACTGCAAGAATCCCCAGAGCAAGGATTGGCATGACTGGCCATATTTTGCCGCCGACGGAGCCGTGCTCGCGGCGGACGGCTATTTCCGAATCCTGGGACGTGTGGATGACGTTATTAATGTGGCCGGGCACCGCCTGGGCACAAAGGAAATTGAATCCGCGTGCCTGACGGTTCCAGAAGTGGCGGAAGCGGCAGTGGTGCCGGTCGTGGACGAGATCAAGGGGCGCGTGCCCGAAGTCTACATCGTGCTACAGCCGGGCATCGTGGCCGGCCCTGCAATCGTGGAAAAGGTGAATAAAGTGATCGAAACCATGATCGGCAAAATCGCCCGGCCGCGGAGGATCCTCATCGTTCCGGATATGCCGAAGACACGATCGGGCAAGCTCATGCGCCGGGTTCTCGCAGCTGTCTCGAACAACATGAGCACGGGAGATATTTCGACCCTGGCAAATCCGGATGCGGTGGAAAAGGTCCGGGAAATGGCTCAGGGCAAAGAGGTGGTAGCACTGGCCGACGGCCCCGAAGATCTGAAGAAATTCGGGACGGAGGAGTGAAGGCCGAATCCGGTGCCTTTCTCTTTTTTTATTGCAGGCTCAATTTGCCCGTGAGTTCGATCTCCGCTGCGGAGCGCGCAACGTAGATATCGAAGTCGCCGGGAGCGACCGTCCATTTGTGATTCTTGACGTCGTAATAGGAAAACGCTCGCCGGTCGAGTGCGACCTCGACGTGTTTGGTCTCGCCGGGATTCAGTTCCACCCGGGCGAAACCCTTCAATTCCTTTACCGGACGAGGAACGCTGGCGTGGTGATCGCCAACGTAGACCTGCGCCACGTCTGCGCCGCCGCGGGTGCCTGTGTTGGTGACGTCGAACGCCACGGTGGCATCGCCGGAAGACGCAGCCGCGGAAACCGTCAGGTTCTTGTAGGCGAAGGTGGTGTAGGAAAGTCCGTAACCGAAGGGAAATAGCGGCTTGATTCCAGACTTGTCGAAGTGGCGATAGCCTACGAAAAGACCCTCGGTATATTCAACCTTCTTTTCACCGTCTTTTGGATAGTAGCTGTCGTGGACGGCGTTGTCTTCCCAACGGCGCTCGATCGAGATGGGCAGTCTTCCGGAGGGATCGAACTCTCCAAACAGGAGTTGAGCCAAGGCAGTTCCGCCTTCCTCGCCCGGGTACCAAGCCTCTAAAAGTGCCGGCACGCGGTCGACCCAGCCCGTCATGTCGACGCCGCCGCCGGAAGTCACAACCACGATTGTGTTCTTGTTTGCGGCAGCGATCTGGTTGATGAGTTCATCCTGACCGGGAGGCAGGCGGAAGGTTCGGTCGGCACTTTCGCCTTCGGTCGAGGGATCAAAGCCGATCGCGAGCACCACTGCATCCGCGCGGGCGGCCACTGTTTTCGCCTCAGCCGTGACTAGAGTTTCGGGACGCACGATTCCGAGAGTCGTGGGAGTCTTGCCCCAACCATCGTGCGCGTAGTAATCCAGCTCAACCTGGTGCGGGCCGGGAGCAAGCTTCATAGAAACCTCGCTCACAAAGGCGTACCACTGCTTCCAGTTGTCGAACACCAGCTTCTTGTCGATATAGAGCCGGTAACCGCCGTTCTCTCCCGGACCTTGAACGAAGACCAGGTAATCCCCAGGAGTTGTGGGTGTGAAGTAACCCGACCAGCGGATCGATATGTTGGCGGCAGCGCCGTCACCTCCGCGCGCCGGTTCGTAGTTGACATGCTTGTCGGTACGGATGATGGCTGGAGTTCCGCTTAGAGTAGCGTTGGTAAAAAACTCAGTTTTAAGGCCCGGCCGACCACCGCTCGCTTCGGTGGTGAATTCGGTGCTCTTGGCCATTTCGTCGAAGCTAGGCAGGCCGCGCTCGTAGTAGACCTTGGCGCCACTGCCCAGGTAATTCGCTACGCCTTCAAGGTAGCTTACTGCGGTAAAGGGCTTCGCTTCGGCACTGCCCCCGCCCCCCGGCTGTGCGGGATAGGCGTCGGGACCGATGACTGCAATGGAGTGAAGTTTTCCCTTGTCCAAAGGAAGAAGATTGCCATCATTCTTGAGGAGCACCATGCCGGCGCGAGCGGCCTCCAGGGTTACTTGCCGGCCTTCGGGATTGAGCTTGGGAATTGATAGATCGGTCTGGTCGCGATCGAGCCATCCAAAGTTAATTGCGGTGCGAAGGATGCGGCGAACTTTGTCATCGATGGTTGCCTCGCTAACTCTGCCGGATTTCACTGCCGGCAATAAGTTCGCCCGGTTCATGAATTTTCCGGACGGCATCTCGAGATCGAGGCCGCCGTTCGCCGCCGCCACGCCGTCATAGGTCGCATCCCAATCGGACATCATGATTCCCGCGAAACCCCAGTCTTTCTTGACAACATCGGTATTGAGGTAGGCGTTCTGGGTCATGTGCTGGCCGTTTGTGAAGTTGTAGGAATCCATGATCGCGCCAACGTGGGCTTCCTTTACAGCGGCTTCGAACACTGGCAAATAGATTTCGCGAATGGTGCGCTCGTCGATGATGGAATCCGTGTTGTGGCGGTCGAATTCCGAGTTGTTGCCCATGAAGTGCTTGACGGTGGCGCTGACTCCCTGACTCTGCATGCCCTCGATATAGGCGACGGCGGTTCGCGAGGAGAGGAAGGGATCTTCTCCGAAGTACTCGAAGTTCCTCCCGCACTGAGGAGCGCGATAAATATTCACGCCCGGGCCGAGCATGAAATGGACGCCGCGAGCACGGGCATCCTCGCCGATTACCGTGCCGACTCGTTGCGCCAGCGCAGGATCCCATGTTGCGGCCAAGCCGATGCCGCCGAAGACGGTCGATGGGCCGTAGTTGCGGACTCCAAGCGGGCCGTCAGCCATTTTCAGTCGGGGCAGACCGATGCGAGGAATAGCGCGGATGTAGAAACTATCGACGCCGCCGAGGAGATCGATCTTCTCTTCCAGGCTCAGTTGCTTGAGCATGGAGTCTACCCGCGCCTCGGTGGCTGCCTGGGACGCGGGCGCGGTCTGGCATACCGTGGGCAGGACGAAGAAGAGAAAGAGCAGACAAAATGATTGCACTTTGCGCAGCATTATGAGCCTCCCATTGTCACAACTCACAAGGCAACAATCAGTTCCGCGCCCAAGTGTAGCCAACCTGTATAGCTAAAACGAAATCTTTATTCGACGATAAGCGGTTGAGCGCGACAGGTCGGCTACTTCGCCACGAACCTTCGATTGGTCCGACGCGTAAATCGGCCGCTTCCGAAGGCGCATGGTAACAGCATAGCTGATCTGGAGCGGGAAACCCGCCGGAAAATAGCTATTCTGCCGAAAGCCAACCGGAAGCTACCCCTGACGTCAGCACCTCTCAGACCGCTGACAAGCATATCTCTGACAACGGCGTTTCGTTCGAATTGAGGCCAACGCGGCCGGGTGTGAAGAGAGTTCAGCCAGGGAAGTGCGGCGAAGGAAGTGGTTTGGTGAGCGCGGGAGGATTCGAGCGTGCGACAGACCGACCCGGCTTGCACACCCCAGAAGTTCAGATTCCGGAGTGCGCCACCTTTGACCGGTAGAAGTCTAGCTGAACGATTTTAGGCACGCGCTTATTGCGCTTGCGGCAACCTGGCTTTGGTCAGCCAGAAATCGTTGATGCTCTTCACCAGGTTCTCGAATGCGTTCAACTGCACGGGCTTACAGAGGTAGCAGTTAGCATGCAGTTGATAGCTCTTCGCGATGTCGGCTTCCGACTCGGACGTGGTCAGGATCGCGATGGGAATTGTTTTCAGAACAGCGTCCTTTTTGATTTGAGCCAAAACCTCGCGGCCATCCATTCGAGGCATGTTCAGGTCCAGCAAGGTAAGATCCGGGCGGGGAGCATCCTTGTAAACCCCCTCGCGCCTCAGAAACGCCATGGCCTCGATTCCGTCACTAGCCACGTTCAAATGGACGGCAATATTTGCAGCACGAAAGGCTTCCTGCGTCAGCCGGACATCTCCCGGGCTGTCTTCAACCAAGAGAACTTCTAGCGGCATATTGTTTCCTCCGTCCGTGTAATCGTGGGCATACATGATTTCCTCCCGCTTCTCTTCCGGGGCAAAGCAAAAGGTCGAATTCTGCCCTGGTTCCTACTGTATTTGCGGCAACGTGGCCTTGGTCAGCCAAAAGTCGTTGATGCTCTTCACCAAGCTCTCAAACGCGTTCAACTGCACGGGCTTACGCAGGTAGCAGTTGGCATGCAATTCATAGCTTTTTGCGATATCGCCTTCCGCGTCGGATGTGGTGAGAATCACGACAGGAATCGTTTTCAGGCTGGCATCGTTCTTGATGAGAGCCAGAGTCTGGCGGCCATCCATTCGAGGCATGTTCAGATCCAGCAAGGTGAGATCGGGGCGAGGGGCGTCGGCGAAAGCCCCCTCATGCCTGAGAAACGCCATGGCCTCGACGCCGTCGGTAACCACGTTCAAATGAACGGCAATATTGGCTGCGTGAAAGGCTTCCTGGGTCAGCCGGACATCTCCGGGACTGTCTTCGACCAACAGGACTTCTAAAGGCATGCTGTCGCCCCTACCGCTATATTCGTGGGTATACATGTTTTCTCACTTCCTTCGAGGGCAAAGCTAAATGTGGAACCCTGCCCCAGTATCGATTCGACCGTGATGCTGCTGCCGTGGCGCTCGATAATCTTTTTGCAGATGGCCAACCCTATGCCGGTGCCGGCGAACTCCTCCCGTTTGTGCAGCCGCTGGAACATACCAAAAATCTTTTCGAAGTACTGCGGGTCAATTCCCAGTCCGTTGTCCTTCACTGAGAAAATCCATTTTCCTTCGCCGCGCCGGGCAGCGAATGTGAATCCGGGGGACGCCGGGGTTCTGGTACTTGATGGCGTTGCCCACGAGGTTCTGAAATAACTGAGTCAGTTGCGTCTCGTCCGCCAGGACGGCAGGCATGGGATCGTGGGTGACGATGGCATGACTTTCTTCGATGGCGCTTCGCAGATTACGCAGCGCCTGACCCAGGGCTTCTTCACTGGAAGTATCATGCAGATCTTTGCCTTTGGTGCCGACCCGCGAAAAGGCCAGCAGATCCTGGATCAGACGCTGCATGCGGTTGGCACCGTCGACTGCGAACGCGATAAACTCGTCGGCCTCGGCGTCCAGCTTGCCCTTGTAGCGCCGCGACAGAAGCTGCGTGTAACTGGCCACCATGCGCAGCGGTTCCTGCAAATCGTGAGAGGCAATGTAGGCAAACTGACCCAATTCCACATTCGAGCGGTTCAGTTCGTCGATCTTACCAAGAAGGTCGGCTTCGGCCTTTTTTCGCATACTGATGTCGCGGATCGCCGCCGTTACCAGAATTCCATCAGGGCTGGCGAGCGGGCTCAGCATGATCTCAATGGGAAACTGGGTTCCGTCTTTTCGTCGTGCAGTTAACTCAATCCCGGTACCGATCTGCTGCGCCAGCGCATCATCGACGGATCGAAGTCCGTCGGCCAGCAGGCGCTCGGCGAAGCCATAAGGGATGATGTTCTTCACCGCCTGGCCGACCAACTCGTCGCGGCGGTATCCGAATTCTTTTTCCGCCCGAACGTTCAGCAGGACGATCTTTCCGCCCACGTTCACTACCACCATGGCATCGGGAGCTGCCTCCAGCAGCCCGCGGTACCTGCCTTCCATCTGCGCCAGATGCGTATCCGCGGCCTTGCGCGCGCTGATGTCGCGGATGGCTGCGGTCACCAGAATTCCTTCGGGACTCTCGAGCGGGCTCAGCATGATCTCGATGGGAAACTGACTGCCATCTTTGCGGCGCGCGATGAGTTCAATGCCGGTTCCGATCTGCTGCGCCAGCGCGTCCGCGGCGCTGCGGGTGCCGTCGGCAATGATCCGTTCGGCGAAGCCCTCGGGGATGATGTTCTTTACCTTCTGCCCCACCAGCTCATCACGGCGGTAGCCGAATTCTTTTTCCGCCCGGACGTTCAGCAGGACGATCTCTCCAGCCACATTTACCACGACCATGGCATCGGGAGCTGCCTCCAAGAGGCCGCGGTACCTGCCCTCCATCTGCGCCAGATTCGTATCCGCGGCCTTGCGCACGCTGATGTCGCGGATGGCGGCGGTCACCAGAATTCCTTCGGGGCTTTCGAGCGGGCTCAGCATGATCTCGATGGGAAACTCGCTGCCGTCCTTGCGCCGCCCAATAAGTTCAATCCCGGTGCCGATCTGTTGCGCCAGCGCGTCTGCCGCGCTGCGAGTCCCGTCAGCGATGATCCGTTCTGCGAACCCTACGGGAATGATATTCTTCACCTTCTGCCCGACGAGTTCATCGCGGCTATATCCAAACCGCTTCTCCGCCTGAACATTCAGCAGAACGATCTCGCCGCTCACGTTTACCACCACCATAGCATCGGGAGCTGCTTCCAGCAGCCCCCGATACCGGCCCTCCATCTGCGCCAGATGCGTTTCGGCGTTCTTGCGCACGCTGATGTCGCGAATGGCCGCGGTGACCAGTATCCCTTCCTGGCTTTCGAGTGGGCTCAGCATGATCTCGATGGGAAACTGGCTACCATCCTTGCGCCGCCCGACGAGTTCAATGCCCGTGCCGATCTGCTGCGCCAGTGCCTCGGCCGCGGATCGGGTACCGTCGGTAATGATCCTTTCCGCGAAGCCCTGGGGAATGATGTTCTTCACTTTCTGGCCTACCAGCTCGCCCCGACTGTAGCCAAACTGCCTTTCTGCCTGAACGTTCAGCAAAACGATCTCCCCGCCCACGTTTACGACCACCATGGCATCGGGAGCCGCTTCCAGCAGCCCGCGGTAGGACTCGAGTTGTACATTCCGATCCGGTTGGGACACGGTTTTCATATCACTTGACTCGTGGCGATGCGCAGTGCTTAAAGCCTCTAACTTCGGAGTAGGGGCGCTGGTGCCTGGCGGTGAAATACGGGGACAGTTGCCTACTGGCGATAGCGTCAGTATGCTCCGAAAACACTGACGATCCGACATAATAAAATCTGAAACTCGGAGGGACAGTTCTACTTCGGAACCCGGCCCAATTTGAAGCGGTTGCGAGACTTGAGCAAGTGAGAGCGCCTCTTTTTTCGGCTGCTTTCTTTCGTGCAGGTCCATTTTTTCCCCAGGCTTTCATGCCGTCGCCGCCTTGGCCCGATTCTTGGCGGAAATTAAGACTTTGCGGCCAATGGCCCCTTTCTCCAGAAAATTCTTCAGCTTGAGGATGAGGGTGGGCGTAATGTCCTGCCCTTTGGCTACGAGCAGCATGCCAGTCTTGGTGCGCATCTCCTCCTCGAGAACCATGTCGTAGGAGATCAACTCGTCAATATCGCAGGAGCGCACTTCCATCTTGCTTTTCCCGGCATCGAGTTCCACCAGAGCCTGAAAGATTCGCGGATCGAAATCCGCGTGCTGCCGCGCCAGACGGCTTGCCGCCTCGCTCTGGGAGAGCCCCTTGGTCACGAGTTCATCAAAAGCCAGGGTGGCCCGCAGCATATTGGCTCCGAGTCGCATGTCGGCCGTGGCCACCTTGGCGACGTCGCCTCCGATCGGCGCTGAATCATTTTGGTGGGCAATCATCCAGGCTATCGGCTCCATTCGCGGGATTTTCGACAACAGATCGCGAGCTACTCCGGGGTGAGCGTCAAATCGCTTTTGTTCGTCCGGTGGAAGCGGGCCCTTCAGCAAAAAATCCTCCAAATCACCTGCCTCTTCCATCGGAGGAATTGACTGTTCACTTTAGTGCTGGCGTTTTCAGGGAGATCAGGGTGGAAGTAAGCTGGACTCTATGCAGAGCGGAGATCTAGCGGCGCGAGACTCCGCGCCTGTGGCTCGCGCCGGTCGCCAAGTGCTAAGACAGTCGATCGCCCCGTCGTAAAGTTACTGCGAAGAAGATTTAGACGAAACCACTGCGTGTGCTTCCTTGCCAGGAGGGATTTCGCTTCCGGGTGGGTAGATGAAAATCTGCACCTTGCCCCACCCCGCATCCGAATTGGCGTCTGACTCCTTGCCCATTCCCAAAGTCTTGAGTTGACTGTCGTCGAATCCGAAGTTTTCTACCAAATACTCGCGTACCACCATCGCCCGGGCCTGGGTCAGCACCAAATCTTTCTGGGTATCGCCCTCCATCCCGGTGGAGGCAACGACTACGGCGAAACCGAAAGGGTTGTGTGCCAGAAACTCGCCGCCCTCGTTGAGACTTTTCTGATTCTTCAGCTTGGCCGAATCCTGCTTATCGAAAAGCTGCTTCGTCGAATACGTAAACTCCTTGGTCGGTGCGCCTTGCGGTAATCGTTCAATCTCGTTTTTAGCGAGTTCATCTGAATCTTCATAGCCGCGGTTCTTGAAATACCCTTTCAACAGGAAATTGTGCTTCATCGCTTCCATGTTTTCCTGAAAATCGGTAACCCCGGCTCTAGCCTGGAGCATCGTGGCATTCATGGTAGTCGTGGTCTGTTCCAGGTTGGTATAGAGTTGTTTGTCGTTCACCAGCGCACCCACCGTTCCCTGCCCACTATTGATCTTGGCGCTGATTGCGTCTAGATTCGCCGTCGCTCCGGTGGCATTCTTGATGGCTTGTTGGCTGCTATCCAGAATGCCGCTCATCTTATTGAGGAGTTCTGCCATTTCCAGTGGCGGCAGGCTGGCGATGGTATCTCCATCCCGCACGCCGGCTGTGCCAGCAGATCCAAACGAGATCGCCAGAAACTGGTTGCCCAACAATCCTTCGGTTTCAATGGAGGCTACGGAATCTTGCTTGATAATCTCGTGCGTCGAGTTGGCCATATCCATGATTACCGTGACCTTGTCGCCCGGCTTGTGGGGCAACACGATGCTGTGCACCGTTCCACTGTGAACCCCGCCTACCCGCACATCGCCTCCGGCATCCAAGCCCTCGACATTGTCGAATTGCGCCTTCAATTGGTATGTGGAGCTGAAAAGATATTGCTTGCTGCCGATGACGAAAATACCAGCCACCAAAATTGCCAGTGTCGCAACAATGAAAGCTCCCAACCGCGCCGCTCTCGACATAATGTTCTCCTACGAATGCTTTATAAATTCCCGAACAAACTCAATCTCGCTTTTCTCAAGCTCTTCAAAGCTGCCTTCGATCACCACATTTCCACCATCAAGCAGGGCCAGACGGCTGGCGATCGTTTTCGCGCTGTGCAGATCGTGAGTCACCACGATCGATGCCATGTTGTGTTCCTCCTGAAGCTTGAGAACCAAATCATCAATCTCCGCGGAACTGATGGGGTCGAGACCGGCGGTGGGCTCGTCGAGTAGCAGAATATCCGGCTCCAAAGCCAGCGCCCGTGCCAGCCCGACCCGTTTTTGCATGCCGCCGGAAATGTCTGAAGGCATCTTTGCAAGAGCGTCCTCCATTCCGACTTCAGCGAGCAGTGCTCGAACCCGGTCGCTCCGCTCAGATTTCGACATCTCCTTCTTATGATGCAGCAGCGGAAACGCCACGTTCTGTTCGACGGTCAGGGAATCGTAAAGTGCGGAGTGCTGAAACAGAAAACCCATCTTCTTCCGGACTTCGCCCATCTGGTCGAGAGCCAAGCCAGCAATGTCCTGACCATGAATGCGAACCGACCCCGAGTCGGGCCTTTCGAGACCAATGATCAGCCTTAGCAATACGCTCTTGCCGGTGCCACTGCGCCCCAGCACCGCCAATGTCTCGCCGCGGCCCACGGCCAGGCTGACTCCGTTCAGAACGTTTTGACTTCCGAAGGATTTATGCAAGTCCTCGACAGCCACAACGGGCGCACTGCCGTCCTTCTCCGCCGTATCTTGCTTCATCGCAACTTGATCGATTGTTTCCATACTTGTTCGACGCACTGTCGGAATCGCTCGTGAGTCAACGGTCACGGGAAAAATATGAGAATGATTTTCACCAGCACAACATCGGCCATGATCACGAACAGCGAGGACAACACTACCGAACTCGTGGCCGCACGGCCGACGCCCGCAGCGCCTCCCTGGGTCCGCATTCCCTGAAAACACGCGATCAGTCCAATGATCAGGCCAAACACCATCGTCTTAAATGTGGGGGGCAGGAAGTCGCTGAAGCCGGCGCCCTTAAAACCGCTGCTGATGAACTGATGGAACGAGAGCGGCTCTACCACCGCCTGGGCAACCCAGCCCATGATCAAGCCGGAGGCGTCGGCAGCGAGCGTCAGCAACGGCAGCATCAGGATGCAAGCCAGGATGCGAGTCGCCGCCAGCAGCCGATAAGGATTTACCGCAGACGACTCGATGGCGTCGATCTGCTCGGTTACTTTCATCGACGCCAGTTCGGCGCCAATGCCAGCCCCCACTCGGCCGCTCACTACCAGACCAGTAATAATCGGGCCAGTCTCATGGATAATGGAGAACACGATGGCGGCCGGAAGCAGCGACTTGGCGCCAAATCGAGTAAGGCTGTAACGAGCTTCCATGGAGAGCACAATACCGGTGGCGGCGCCGGCCAGGGCGACTAGCGGCAGGGACTTCGATCCAATCTCGTCGAGTTGGCGAAACAACTCGCGGAATTCAAAAGGAGGCGTTACCGCAGCCCGCAGCACTCGCCAGAAAAATATTCCGAGATCGCCGAACCACTCCAGAAACTGGTTGATCGCGCCCTTCGTCGGGGCAGTTGAAGACGCAGGCACACTCGACGAGCCCGGGACGAGAACAGCCGCGTTCGTGGGCGCGTTGATGGTACGGTCGATCATGGGTTTGCACCCCCACTTGGCCCTGCGGGCCCATTAGGGAGATGCATCTTATGAAGCAAGGAGTGGGGTCCACCATAAATAAATTCCAGGCCGATGTTTGCGCCCACATATCCCAGGAAGGTGTAGTTACCCATCCGAAGCGCATCCTCGGCATCGTAGCGACGGGGATACCATGCATAGACGGCAGTCATCGTTCCGGCATACGGCGCGACCAGCGCGGGGAAAGAGAAGACGGTGTGGCCGTCCTGGCCGCGGCGTGCCGTCAGAGTCGAGATCACAGCGTGACGCAGCCGCGGAAGCATACCTTTGCATTCGCAGCGGTAGTACACCGTGTCTTCGTGGAAGGCTTGCGCGAGTCCATAGCGCGTCGTCGTAGTTACCGCTGCGATGCCGAAATCGGACCCAAAGCGCTTGCTGTAACCCGCGGCGCCTTGCTTCCATTCCGGAGGCGTGTCATAGATCTGGTTAAGGCCAGCCGCGAAGGCGGCGCCAGCGATGGGATACGGGCCGACGGCGTCGAAGAGATAGTTGTGGAGCTTCGTTGCCTTGGTTGGCCGCGTGTAGGTCAGGTCCGTTTGCCCGGGGGTTGTGCTCGCGCCGGTGCCGGGGCTGGTGGGATCTCCCGAATCGGCCAGTGACTGCGCCTGTGCCAGCACCGGCAGGGCTGCGACCGCCGCTGCCAGCAGCAAGAGCATAATGTGGCGCATCCTCATGTCGAGATTCTCCTCGCTCAATCCAGGAAACCGTCAAGCTTAAGAACCGGCCTCCACATTAAGGACGGCTGTTCTTCACACGGTAAGCGGGCAAGGCGCATGGTCGCACTGGCAAGCGATTTCGACGTCCTTCGATCCCGCTTCCTTGCACGCCTGACCGCAATACTTGTCGCCATTTTGTGTCATGCACCGGCATGGCAGATGCGCACACTTCTTCTGCTCATTAGTTGTCATCATCATTCTCCCTACTCGATTGTTCAATCAGGGTCTCACCGTATCGAGGCGGCGGGATAACCTTACCTTCGTTTCATCGTCCAGCCGATGAGTGTTCCGGCCGTGACGCCGATCGCAAACGTCGTCGCCACAGTTAGCAGAGGATGTCGCCGGAAGCGCCGCGTGGTGTCATTCAAGAATTCTTCAGCGGCATCACCGCTCTGCTTCGCCGCACGCCTCGCAACTCCTACGCCATCCTCGATGGCATCGGCAACCGCAGTGGTCGCGCGTGAAACTCGGTTCGCTGATTCCGCGATGTGTCCGGCTGTTCTTTCCGCTACTGTTTGTGACATGTCGCCTCCATTTGGCTTCTTGCCTGGTTCAGATACGACCGAGAACCAGAAGGATCACAACGATGAAAAGAACAAGCCCCAAGCCGCCGGTCGGCGCATAACCCCACTCACGGCTGTGCGACCAGCGCGGCAGCGCCCCGATCAGCGCCAGAACCAGGATCACGATCAATACGGTTCCAAGCATTTTTTTGCTCCTTTTCTTATTAGGGATCAGCTTTGGTTATAGGCGTTTCGCCGGTTTCTTAATGGTCAAAACTGCTCAGAGAAAAAGAAAATCGTCAAATGACGGATCCAATTCTCCGTGTAATAAATGGACCGATGACGGTGGGTGGATATCGAAGATACCGGATATCCCTTCGATCGCCGACCACAGCCAGCAAACAAAGGCGCGAGCCCGCAGTGTGGACCCGCGCCAATATCAGAGTTGATCAACTTCCTTACACCTCAGAGCAGCCGTCGCAAGTACGTCGCGGCCAGTTTGCTACTTACGAGGCTCTTCCTTACTCGGTGGGGCTTTTGCTTGCGCAGGCTTGGGAGCAGGCTGCGCGTGAGCCATCGTTGCTGGCTTGGGAGCAGGCTGTGCACGAGCTGCCGCCGGCTTGGGGGCGGCCTTAGGCGCAGGCTGCGCACGAGCCGCAGTCGGCTTACTGGACTCAGCCGTCGGACGCGTCTCCTTTGGCTTCGCGGCTGTGTTCTCGTTCGAGCGAGTTGCAGCTGCCTTATTCTCGGTCGCCTTATTCCCGGCGGCCTTGTTATCAGCAGTTTTGTTCTCGGTTGCCTTGTTCTCAGCAGTCTTGTTCTCGGTCGTGCGGGTCGCAGCTGCTTTGTTCGCAGCGGCCTTGTTATCGGTCGAGCGCGTTGCGGCTGCCTTGTTCTCGGTCGCCTTGTTCTCGGCTGCCTTGCTCTCAGCAGCCTTGTTGTCGCTCGTGCGGGTTGCGGCTGCTTTGTTCTCCGTAGCTTTGTTCGCAGCAGCCTTGTTCTCGGCGACAGGAGCCTTATAAGGTGCTCCCGCAGCCTTAGCCTCTACCACGCCCTTGCCACTAAACTCTCCCGGTTTGGAGGTTGCAGCGATCGCCGGACGCCCATGGTTTACGGACGCCAGGAGTTCGTGGTTGGTGCTGGCAGCGTGTACATGTTGAGTTTGCATCGCGGTTGCCGGCGTGTGTTGCGCGCGTGTCGCGGTCTCTTCCGCCGCGGTTGGGCGTGCGGTAATTCCACCGGTGCCCCCGTTGTAGCTGACATGGTTCACCGTGGTCACGTTGATCACGGTCTTGCTGTAGACATTGGTGATGGTGACACCGCTTATGTTGTTAACCGAGCGGTTGTAGTAGAAGCCTCCGTTGTTCCAATATCCACCGCCATAGCCAACACCGCCATAGCCGAAGCCGTAGTTGACGCCACCGTAGAAGCCGACGGTCTGGCCCCAGTAGCCTTCATTCCAGGCGAAAGCGTTGCCGCCCCAACCCCAGTAACCGGGAGTCCAGAGCAAGCCCGCTTCGGGCGGTTCAACCCAGGTGCCCGGCACCCAGAAATAGCCTTCATCGCCATTCCCCCAGTAGCCGGGCGTCCACATATAGCCGGCCGCGGGAATCATAGGTTGTTCGTACACAGGCAGCGCGGGCGGAGCGATCGTAATCGACACGCCAAACTGCGCCAACAAGCTGGCCGGTACGGCCAGCATCAGAGCTGCTAACAACAGAAAACGGGAGGTACGCATTTTGAATCACCTTGCCAGATCATCCTTCGATTGCCCGGTTAAAACCTTGCTGCTGCGGGCTGCGTGGATTGAGGGCGATGGGTCAGGCTGAAGGATGTCACGGATGCGACGGCCGAGTCTGTGCAATACGACTCACTTTCGTAAGCGTCGCCAATCATGTCCGTCAACGCCTGTTCCGATGACATTCACTGCTCCCGAACGAAAGCGGCGCGAGCCCTCAGAAATGGAGGCCCGCGCCGATCTTCGTGACAGGTTGGGTCGTAAGACCACCACCAGACGACCCCTTATAGTGTGACAACCAGTTCAACATTCACGCCGGGATACATTGGATTACACAGGTAATACACTCCGTCAATGTCGATGACATAAACGTTTTGCGTGTAAAGCCAATTGCCGGGCCATGCGCCAACAAATCCGAACGAATAGCCGCCGTATTGGAAGCGGTGATTGTTGTAATCGCCCTGGTTCACACGAAATGTGTGTCCCTGCCCGAAGTTGGCCCTGTACTTGTCATCGGGAATGCGGCCGCCACCGGCACGCTTCGCAGGCTCTGCGGACTTAGCCTGTTGCGCGCTCTTCTCTTCCGGCCTGGCGTTCTTGTCCTCTTGCTTTGCCGGTTTTTCTGGCTGAGCTTTCTTCTCCGCAGGTTTGTCCTTGTCTTCCTGCTGATCGTGCTGCTCCTGCTGAGCGTAGGCCGGAACAGTTGCTGCAAGACTCAAAGACAGTACTGCCGTACTGATGATTCCTGCTAGTTTCATGGGTGTTGCCTCCATTGTCGATTCGAGCGTTTGCGTATCTTGTTCTACTGCAAGCTTCCTGTGGTCGAATTCACCGGGTTGCCGATGGCGTCGCCGGACACGAGAAGTTCGACTCTCCGGTTTTGCTGCCGGCCGGCGGAGTTGTCATTTGAAGCTACCGGCAAAGTGTTGCCGAAGCCTTTGGCGCTTACTGAATTTGCGGCTACGCCTTCCTGCACCAGGTAGTCGCGCACGGAGTCGGCCCGGTTTTCAGAAAGAGTTTGGTTCATGGCATCGCCGCCGACGTTGTCAGTGTATCCGCCGACTTCAATGTTGAGTCCAGGATAGGCGAGCAGAATACCGGCGACTTTTGCCAGCTTCTCTCGCGCCCCTGGCTTCAATGAGAATTTTCCGGTGTCAAACAGAACATCGGACATGCTGACGATGAGCCCGCGCGCGCTGTCGCGAGTTTGAAGAATCGAATTCAATTGCTCGGACAATTTCGCACGCATGGCCGCCTTGTCAGTGTCTGCCTGTTGCGCGTTCGCCTGGGCTTGCTGTGCCGCCAGGCGGGATTGTTCAGCGTCCGCCTGCGCTGCGGAAACGGCGCTTGCCGATGCAGCCTGGTTATTTGCCATATCGGATTGAGCCTGCGCCGTCGCAGCCTGTGCGTCTGCCGCTGCCGTCCGGGCCCTTGCTGCATCAGACTCTGCCTGAGCCGCGGCGGCCTGGTCGTTTGCCGAATCTGCTTGAGCTTGCGCCGTGGCGGCCTGGGCTTGCCGTTTCTGCCGCATCGCTTCATCTGCCTGCGCCTGCGTTTGGGCCTGGGTGTCGGCCGAATTCTGGCGTTCGTTGGCCAGGCGCATTTCGTCTTCCTTCTTCACTGCGATGGCGCGTGCATCTTCGGCAGTCTGCACCGCTTCGCGGGAGACAGCGATCAGAGGCTTCTTGTCGATATGTCTGTCGGTGGCATCAGTATCCGCCGTGTTCATCAACTGAACGGCGTGCTGATAGCTGTCCGGAGCGAACTGCTCCGCTCCCTCTGATTGAGCGATGCGCAGGGCGTTGCGCGCTTCGAAAAATTCCAGGGGCAAGTTGGCATTCAGGACCACCGGATCGAACTTGTAGCCGGTGGGGATGTAGCCGCCGCGCTCCATCAGTTCATACTTCGCATTCACCGCTTCGCTCGTACCCTTGGTATCTTCGCGGATGACATTCTCAAGCACGACTACATTGCTGGGCTGCCGCACCGCATAGTAAGGCTCCGCGGTAACGATCAGCGCGAATGCCTGAAGGTCGGTGGTCACGTGCAGTTTGCTGCGATCGTCGTTGCCAACTAATACTTCGCCCAGGTTCACAGCCCTGCCTTCAGGCGAGATCGCCCATAGGACGTAGGTCAGATACTCGTTGCCAAAAGTCGTGGGCCTCTGCAGGTTGCCGAAGTACGCATCGATCGAGATCGATCCCCGCTTGCTGTTCACATGCGCTTCGCCGTTCGCTCCGGGCATTAGACTCGTGCCTGCGAAATCCAGCTTCGAGCTTCCGCTACGATGCTCGTAGTCGATGGCCCGCACGCTGCGGCTGGTGACGACCACACGGAACGTGGGCGTCGGACTCATATGCTCGACCTCGACCGTGGTTTCAGAGTTGGTCTGGGCTACTGCCGGCACACTCAGAGCCACCGCGACGGCTAACAACAATCTTGTTTTCACAAAGTCTCCTTGGGGCAGGAATCTGCCTGGTATCTAGCTTCATTCAGAGTTTGAGTTTTGCGACGTATTTTTCAGAGCCGCGTCGCCGACCTCATCCCTTTCCGAGACGAATTCCAGAAAGGGAATGGAACAGCCCAAAGACATTGAGCAGCCAGAGAACGACGGCGATTACCACCACACCATTAAGAATTGACTTGATGGACGACTGCATGGGGATGAAGCGATTCACCAGCCACAGGAGCACGCCCACTACGATCAGAACTTCAACGAGTTGAATTAAAGGCATGATCTTTAGACCTTTCTTCCTCTTGCGGGCTAACGCCTCTCATCCGCTCGAGGGGTTGCCGTTTGTTTCGAGGTTCGAGAACTTCTAGGGTCGAATCGTATCCGCCGCTGGTTCGCGAGCGGACACGCGGACAAAAAATGCCGATTGGCTGGATGTGGTCGCTGCAGCAACCTAAGAATTGAGAGCTACGAATCAGCTTCCGTGGCTCCGGTCTACACACTCAGGAGAGTAAAGAATGACAGGTGGTGACTTTAGTGTCTGAGCAAGATAGCTCACTCCCGGAAAACTCTGCGCAGGGGCCTTACATATCCTGCGCTCGCTGCCGGCGCTCGCAACAACCATTGTCATCGAGCCACGCTAGTAGAGTGCGGACGCTAGCCCGAGCCAGCGCGATCGCGCAGTCCGCGGCCCCGTAATAGATGTTGAGCGTATCGCCATCTGCGTCCATCGTATAACCGCAGGGGAACACAACGTCGTCCACATCGCCGTGGACCTCATATGCCGCCTCCGGCCCGAAGATCCATGAATCTCCGCGGAGCAGGCATTTTGCCGGATTCTCCAGCTCGAATAGGGCCAAGCCCAGGCGATACAGACAGCCGGAAGGCGTTTGCCGCACTCCGTGGTAGAGGACGAGCCATCCCCTTGAAGTTTCGATGGGCGGCGGCGACAAACCAATTTTATTTGCGTCCCACCAGGCGCCACGGCGTGCTTCCAGCATCAGGCGGTGTCTTCCCCAATGGCGCAGATCAGGAGAATAGGAAATCCATATGTGAGCTCCGAGATTGGTTGCAGGCCGATGAATCAGCGCCCAGTATCCGTTGATTCTCCTCGGCAGAAGCGCCGAGTCCTTGTCGTCCGGCGGCATAATCACGCCGTAGCGTTCGAAGCTCCGAAAGTCTTTGGTCAGAGCCAGAGACACTCCAGGGCCGCCTCGCGAATAGGAAGTATAGGTAACGGCGTATTGTTGGAGTTCGGGTACGAAGGTGACGCGAGGGTCTTCAATGCCCCAGATCTCTTCTGGGAAGTCCTTCGGGCTGGGCATCAAAGTGGGTTCGGCATCAATTTGCCAGCCATCGACCCCGTTTTGAGAACGCGCAGCGCAAAGATGCGACAATCCGCGCCGGTCTTCGATGCGGCAAAGCAGCAGCGTAGAGCCATCCGCCAGCAGCGTCGCGCCGGGATTGAACACACTATTAATTGAGTATGGCCAATCCTTACTAGTCAGAATCGGGTTGCCAGGATGGCGAAGAAGCAACGGCTCGTAGCGAGAACTCGGAATGACTACAGGGTTTTGTACGGGGACGCTCATGATGAAATTTCCTTTAGTTCGGACTCTTGCAGAGCGCGCATCTCCAGCAACGATGTCAGGAACGATAGCGTCGATTCCGCGCCCTGGTTCTCATTGGCGCGGTCGGGATGCAGGCCGTCACGGCAGCCCCCAGTGTCGCAATCATAAAGAGGGATTTGCAGATCGTTGTCGCCCAGAAACCAGTTGAATGCCGACCAGGCTTCACCGCGCCAATAGCCATCCCCCGTCATACGGTAGGCTTGCAGAGACGCAGATACGGCGCCGGCAGCCTCGAGCGGCTGTTGATCGAAACGCGCCTTATCACCACCCTGACGATAAAACCCTTGCGACCCAATCGGCACAAAGTGACCGCCGCTTTCCGAGCGCTGCGTTTCGGTGAGCCAGTTCAGTGCTTCAAGCCCCACCGAAACCATGCGATCGTCTGAGCAAGCGGAGCCGGCCAGCAGCATGGCTTGGGGCAGTCTTGCATTGCCGTAAGCCAGAATGTTCTCAAACCACTTCCAATCCGGCCGTCGGACCGACTCATACAGGTCAAGGAGTCGCCCAGCCAGCACCGATCTGATCTTCTGCGCGTCGCGGTCGCCGGGATAGGAATCGAGATATTCCTGAATTCCAAGCAAGGTGTAGGCACAGGCGCGAGGACTGTAAAACTCTACAACGGCCGGCAGCGACAACTCGAATAGACGACCGGCAGCGCGCCGCAATCCTTGATCGCCGGACCGCCCCAGAACCGTGCCCAGCGCCCAGACTGCGCGTCCGTGGCAATCTTCAGAACCTACGGCTTCGTTCCATTGTCGATCATAGCCGAGGAAATTTCTGAATCTGCCTGTCGCCGGATTGAACCCGTGCTCCAGAAACGACAAGTAGCGGGCAGAGAAATTCGCAATCGGAAACTTTGCGTTCTCTCGCGCATCTTTCTCCGCTTGATCTTTCTCAGGTGGATGCTTGCCTACGCCCTCGAGCATCACCGTGAAGATAAGTGCGCGGGCATTGTCATCGGTAGTGTGGCCCTCGCCCCGGTTGGGGACGGTGAAGATTGCATGCTGCAGCACTCCGGTATCGTCGGTCAGTGCGTTGATATGATCCAGCTTCAATTCTGGCAGTTGATTGAGATCTTTGGGTGTAGCGCGCGCCGAGAACTGAACTCGGGGATTCTCCATGCGATCGCTCCGCACCCGGGAGAAACTTTCCATATAGCCTTGCGCCACTCTTTTCCAGATCATCTCCCGCGCGAACAGATAGGCGCGTTTCCGCATGGCGTGACGGATCGCGGGAGTGTCCAGAAGTTCGATTGCCTTCTGCGCAATCGCATCCGGATTTTGGAAAGGGACCAGCGCGCCCCGGCGGTCGTCTAACAGCTCCATAGCGTGCCAATAGGGAGTTGAGATGATCGCTTTGCCAGCTCCCAGTGCATAGGCGAGCGTTCCCGAAACCACCTGCGCTTCATGCTGGTAAGGCGTGATGTAAATGTCTGCGGCGCCAATGAACTCAGCCATCTCCTCGGGACTGGCGAAGCGATTGTGGAACATCACCTGCGATTCCACTCCCACTGCTTTCGCCAGGGCCTGCAAGCTGGCTCGATATTTTTCACCCTCGCGGCGCAGAAGGTGTGGATGGGTCGCGCCGGCGACGAGGTACACGACATTCTTGTGTCTGGACAAAACCTGCGGCAACGCCTGAATCACATTTTCGATTCCCTTGTTCGGCGAGAGCAGGCCGAATGTGAGCAGAACCGCTTTTCCTTCCACTCCGAACTTGTCTTTGTAGAAATTGGGATCCAGGAATGGGAGATCCGGAACCCCGTGTGGAACCATGTCGATCTTGCTGCCCGGCACCTTGAAAATTTCCTGCAGGAACTGGGACGAAAGCTGGCTCATGACGATGAGCCGATCCGAAAGTTCTGCGATTTCTTCCATCACCCTCAGTTGGTCGGGATCTGGCTCGCGCAGAACCGTATGCAGCGTGGTCACTAAAGGCATTTTCAGGCGGCGCAGCAGATGCAGAATATGGCTTCCGGCCTCGCCCCCGAAGATTCCATACTCGTGCTGCAGGCAGACCATGTCGATATTGTTGAAGTTCAGGAATTCAGCCGCTTCCTGATACGAGGACAGCTCGTCCTGCGCAAGCGACCATCGCACCCGCGCCGGATAGTCGTAACCTTCCAGCGTGTCGTTAACCGGGAGCGCCAACAATCGGGCATTCCCATACTCCGCGGAGATGGCGCTGCACAGGTCGGTGGTGAATGTAGCGATTCCACACTGGCGTGGAAGATAATTCCCGATGACCGCGATGCGGCTGGGCAGCGATGGCTTCGCATGCGATCGCACGCGCGTGGTCGAGGTTTTCCCCTGCACGAGCGGCCGGGAACTAACCACTTCCAGGGCACGATTTGGAACCACTATGTTCGGTATGGCCATTTTCCCTTCGCCTGGTGAGAACACTTGCCGCACGGGGCTTTCCCGAGGAGCCGCAAGAAGCACTAGAGGATTGATTGAAGTTTCCTCTCGTGAGTATCCAACTAAATTGAGGTCGAGACTGGTCACTATTGACCATTTTCTAGTTCAGCAACGCTGCATTATGGCGCGATGAAGGCAAAACCGAAGCAAGCCCTGGCGATTCGCTGCCCCACGTGTGGCGCGAAGCCGGGCGGAAAGTGCGAACTGAGTACCGGTCTGCCGTGTACGAGCCCGCATCGAGACCGGCGCTTGATGGCTTCCGACAGGTAGTTGCTCGTCGGACGGTCGAAGATTACGTCACCGTCCGGGTGGGGGACAGAGTCAGCCTTTGGCCAATTCCGTTCTGTTATTGGAGGCCTGCCGCGCCTCGGAACTATCCAGATAGCAGCCCTGTTGCATGTGTCGCGAGTGCGCCGAAACCGTGACGTAGGGCACTCCCAGAAAATGGTTGGCGACGATTCCAGTCACTTCGAGGCTATTAAAGTGTTGCGGTTTCACTTTCGCTAAAATCCGCTGCAGAGCGCTTTGGATCTTCGCCGCTCCTGGAACGCCGAGGAACATCACCTTGACTTCCGCCGCCATGAAGAAGAAGTTCCATCCCGCCGCATGAATCTTGCGGTCGAGAGAGATGCCATCCAAGGCCTTGACCAGGCTCCAGTTCCCCGAGCAGGGCTCACTCTCCACCTGAAAGCGTTGCGCCATCCCCGGCTCTTGCTTCATCAGAATCGAGCCGACTTGAACCGTTGCTGACATAAGCCCTCTGAAGACAACCTGCTGAAGACCCCTGGCGCAATCGACGGAACGCTGCCGTGAGTAACCTTTTAGCGTCAAACATTTCTCTCTGACATACTGAGCAAAATCGCTCACTCTGCAGATTATTAACTTCTCATGATTTGTGCGGCTTCGACCCCTATTTCCCAGACTATACTTGACTTAACAATGAGTCCCACAGAAGCAGCTAAGAAGAACGGCAAGTTCGATGCCGACACTTTCCTCGCGACAATCGGCGACGGCAGGAGGATCCTGTCCGTTAAGAAAAAGCAAACGATATTTTCGCAAGGGGACCAGGCGGATGCCGTCTTCTATGTTCAAAAAGGCAAAGTCCGGCTCACTGTTGTATCGAAGATCGGCAAGGAAGCGACGATCGGCATCGTGAGTGAAGGGAACTTCTTCGGCGAAGGTTCACTGGCAGGGCAACTTTTGCGCATGGGCTCGGCAGCCGCGATGACAGACTGCGAGATCCTGCGGGTTGATAAGAAAACGATGGTCGATGCGCTGCACCGCGAACCCGCGTTTTCTGAGATGTTCGTGGCCTACTTGCTGGCGCGGAATATCCGCTATGAAGAAGATCTGGTCGACCAGTTGTTCAACTCCAGCGAAAAAAGGCTGGCCCGCGTCCTTCTCTTGCTCGCGCATTTTGGCAAGGAAGGCATCCCGGAAACTGTGGTTCCTAAGATCAGCCAGGAAACCTTGGCCGAGATGGTTGGTACCACCCGTTCTCGTGTCAGCTTCTTTATGAACCGGTTCAGAAAGTTAGGCTTTATTGACTACGCCGGCGGCGCAGATGGCGCTTTGCAGGTTCACAGCTCTCTGCTCAATGTAGTTCTGCACGATTGAGCGCTTCCAGATATGCAGTGGTCAAGTGCCCCGCCCCGTTCACGCTTGGGGCATCCCATTCAATTGGAAAAAAATGCCGAGCCCGTCCCGGTTCGGTGGGCCCGGTTTGGCGATGGCCGCACGAAAGGCATATTGCTCCCACCAGCCTCCGGTCAGTCTCTTTCGAGATTTCATTCTCGCGGACCGCGACTGCTCCGGCGACGACCGGACCGCCGCACAGGTCACAGGCGTAAGCGGACAAGTGAAGATATTGCTTTCTCATGGATTTTCCTCTCGGCCGAAGACGTCTGTTGGATCTTAAGCCCTTCACGGTAGGGTTTCTGGTCAGTTTCGCTCGTTTCCCCAGCCTGAAAGAACCATCTTTCCCCGACAGCCCCGCCGACTGGTGAGCAATTGTGAGCAGATTCCAACAAAGCCATCCCCTATAACTGACGGACATGGCAACCAACCCAACGCTCCTGTGCATAAACCGGGACCCCGCACAACTGCGTTCATTGCAGGAGAATGGATACCAACTGCTAACCGCGACCAATGGCCACGACGGTCTACGATTGTTTGCCTCTCAGCCGGTGGATGCGATCGTGCTCGATTACCACCTCGGACTGCTGGATGGCGCGGTGGTTGCCGACGAGATCAAGCGGGTCCGGCCCACGATTCCCATCGTCATGCTGGCTGATAGTCTGGAATTGCCTTACGGCGCTTTGAACTCGATCGATGCACTGGTCACCAAGTCCGACGGCTCCCACTTTCTGTGGGCAACCGTTCACTTTGTATTGAGTGTGAAGCGCACCCAGGCTCGCGATGCAAAGCACGAGTCGCAGAGCAAACTCCCACCTGACCCTAAGGCCGCGCCTTTTTCCGCAAGGGAGTGGAGAGAAATTCGGGCGGGAACAATCCATTTCTGAGGTGGCTGCACTCAGCTCCCAACCCACTTTTCCAGAAAATGCGTCCTTCAGATTGCGTTTCGACTGCCGCTAAAAAGGTTAATGACGAGAACTATCAGCGCCACCACAAGCAGCAAATGGATCAAGCCGCCGGCTATGTGGAGACTGAACCCGAGAAGCCATAAAACCAGAAGCACTACGAAAATCGTCCAAAGCATAAAGTTTCTCCTTTGATGATGTTCACATTGATCATGCTTAAATTGATCATGCTTAAGTCTTGCGCCGCGCCTTTTCGTTCACAACTAGGCGTTTCCGAACGCCTTTCCGCACTCCAGACAGGATCGCCGGGATCGCGGTGTAATCAGATTGCAGAAGGGGCACATCCTTTGTGATCCGAAGTCTTGAGTCGTTGGCTTAACGGTCCCCATCAGCCGTGAGCAGGAATCGGCGATGCCCGCCAGCCTTTTGCGAAAACGATCGCGGAGCCGACCAGTCGTCATAAGTTCAACCCCGCTCCCATCTCGCGCCCTTCGCCACTCAACCATGACACGCCACCGGCAGCGATGCTGTGCAGGATTGCTCACTATCCAACGAAACTTCGCGGGGCATCGGTGAAGCCCGACGAACTTCGCCGACGAACTTCGCTTTTGACGGCTAGACTGAAGTGAGCAATTCAGATCAGCTATTCTCGGGCGTGTGGGCGATGATCATGCAGAGTCGAGCAATTCCGCGGCCTCTTTCAGATCCCTGAACTAAGTCAGCCCATCTGAAGCCCTCCCCCTCTTAGTTCCACAGCTCCGAAAGGAACAATTCATGAAGAAGTCAATTTCCCTGTTGTTGATGGGCTTGCTAGGCATGGTTGGAACTTATGCGTTTGCCGGCTCGGACCGGGAAGACACGGTGGATCGCATGCAGAAGTCTGTCGACGTTCTGCAATCGATCATGTCCACCCCCGATAAAGGTATTCCGGAAGAAGTGCTGAACGGTGCAAAGTGCATCGTCGTAGTGCCGAACTTGCTCAAGGGCGGCTTCATTTTTGGTGGAAAGCACGGACGTGGCGTGGCTTCTTGCCGCACCCCTGAAGGCTGGAGCGCTCCCGCATTCGTTTCCATCGGTGGTGGCAGCTGGGGATTGCAGATCGGCGTCGAAGGCGTCGACCTGGTCATGCTGGTCATGAACGACCGTGGTCTGCAGCATCTGCTTTCGACCAAGTTCGAGCTTACCGGTGAAGGATCAGTGGCAGCGGGCCCAGTCGGCCGTCACACTTCCGCCGGAACCGACGTATTGCTGAACACCGAAGTGCTGACCTATTCGCGCTCGAAAGGCGTGTTCGCCGGCCTCACGTTGGAAGGTGCGGTAATCGAGCAGGACAACGACTCGACTCGCGCCATTTACGGCCACCACATGATGTTCCGCAACATTCTTTCCGGCCATGCGCCAACTCCCGCAAGCGGAGTGGCATTTGTGAGGGCTGTGTCCGAAGCCGGGCACCAGTCCCACGTCGCGGAAGCACGAGAAGACGACAAACAGTAGCTGCATCAGATTGCCAGCAGCGGCCTGATCTGTGGCTGACCGGAACCCCAAAGGTTCCGGTCAGCCTTTGGGTTTTTCCCTTCACTCAAAATACGGAAGAATTCCAATGCCGGCCGGCATCTTCACCGCAAGGTCGTTCCCCGGAGAGTCGCGGAACAGGCGCGGAACGGAACCTGTTGCCATCCCGCAAGTCGTTGAAATCTTGGTGAGCGCGGCAGGATTCGAACCTGCGACCCATGCCTTAAAAGGGCATTGCTCTACCAACTGAGCTACGC
Source organism: uncultured Acidobacteriaceae bacterium (assembly GCA_963800575.1). GTDB lineage: Bacteria > Acidobacteriota > Terriglobia > Terriglobales > Acidobacteriaceae > Sulfotelmatobacter. The sequence goes on along the minus strand of CAWDBN010000011.1, from coordinate 106,696 downwards.
GCCCGCGTCTTTCAATCTAACATATTCCCAGGCACCGATTGCGCCGCCTGCCGGAGCGCGGGCTCTGCCGCTGCCGACCCTTCCCATGCGATTTCAGGAGCGCCGACGGCGTTGCTGGAATAGAATAGCGCTTCGCCAAATCTTGGCCTATGAGCACTCTGAGCGAACTCTGGAAAAACTGGGAAGGCCGCGTAGCGGATGGAAAGTTCCCGCTGCGGCAGTGGCTGGGAGGCTCGGATCACGGCGCTGTATTTCTCACGGACCGAACCGGCGCGGAGCCGCAGAAGGCTGCCATCAAGCTGATCCCCGGGGACTCGCGCGAGGCCGCTCAGCTTTCCCGTTGGGCCGACGCCGCGAAACTTTCCCATCCCCACCTGATTCGGATCTTCGAATACGGACGCTGCCAGATCGGCGACACGCGGCTGCTCTACGTCGTCACCGAATACGCGGAAGAGAATCTGGCGGAGATTCTTCCGCTGCGGCCGCTGACTCCGGACGAGGCCTCGGCGATGCTTGGGCCTACGGCGGAAGCTCTGGCTTATCTTCACAAGTCCGGGTTCGTCCACGGTCACATCAAGCCCTCGAACATCATGGCGGTCGGCGACCAGTTGAAGATTTCGGCCGACCGACTTTCCCGGCCCGGGGAGCGCGGAGACACGCGCGCGCCCAGCGTTTACGATGCGCCCGAGGCGGCAACCGCGGGACTGTCTCCGGCTGCCGACATCTGGTCGCTCGGCGCCACGCTGGTTGCCGTCCTCACCCAGAACGAGCCCAGCCTTAAGAACCTGGCTCGGGAGCCGGTGGTCGTTCCCGAAACCACTTCGCAAGCGATTCGTGAAATCGCACGACGGTGCCTGCAAGTCGATCCCCAGCAGCGCTACACGGCGAGCGACATTCTCAGCAGGCTCCGACCCCAGGCTAGCCGAACCCCGGTTCCCGTTACTGCGAGAGTGGCCGAGACGCGCCATCCATCACCGGCGCGCTCCAAACGCTGGATTATCGCGCCCATCCTTGTCGCGGCCCTCGTCCTCGGGGTGTGGGTGGGAAGCAAGCTGATGTCCCATCAGCCGCCGATGCCCGCGGCGGAAGTTGAGCCTGCCAAGCCTCCAGCAAATGTTCCGCCCGAGCAATCGCCAGCGCCGTTTGCCGGGAAGGCAGCGCCCGCGCCAACGGGAACGGCGCCAGGCAGTGTGCTTCACCAGGTCATGCCCGACGTTTCGCGGAATGCACAAAACACGATTCAGGGACGTTTCAAAGTCGTCGTCGACGTATCTGTGGATGCGTCCGGCAACGTCTCAGAGGCAAAGTTCGTTTCTCGAGGGCCTAGCACTTACTTTGCGAATCGGGCGCTGGCAGCGGCGCGGGACTGGAAATTCAACCCGCCGCAAATCAACGGACAAGCCGCCCCGAGTGAGTGGGTCCTGCGTTTTCAGTTTCGAAAAACAGCCATCGACGTGTTTCCGGTGGAAAAACATCCCTGAACGAAGCGGGTCAACGTTCTGCATCTTCCGGTTTTGCCTCTTCCGGTTTTGCCTCTTCCGGTTTTGCCTCTTCATCACCAATTTTCTTCATTCTCCAAACCATCTGCCGCAGCATCCCGAGCAGGAATTCCGCGTCGCCGGTCTGCAGATGAAGCCGCCGCACCAGACGGCGCACCGCATTATGAAAAGAATCGGAGGAGTTCAGCTTGGGATAAGCACTGGCGCGCAGCGCGGTGAGCAAGGTCTCAGTAATTCTTTCCACCTCGGCTGCCGACGCAGGACTTCCCTTCTCCGGCTCTGCCAGGGCTGCGGGATCGCGAGCCAATTCGTACAAGCAAATCGCCACCGCCTGCCCCAGATTCATCGAAGCATGCTCGTCGCGCGTGGGGATGTGCATCAGCCAGTGGCAGTGGCTCATGTCCTGGTTCGAAAGCCCGAATTTTTCTGATCCGAACAGCAGCGCGCAAGCGCCAGTTGCAAGATGCCCGCGAATGATGGGCGCCCCAACCTCCAGGCGCTGCAGCGGATGTTGCAGGTCGCGATGGCCGATGGCAGTGGTTCCGACCACCAGCGAGCAGTCGGCTACGGCTTCCGCCACGGTTTCGTACTTCTCCGCCGTCGCCAGCACGGCGGCCGCACCCACGGCAGAGCGAGCGCCTTCAAACGCAACATCGTAAGGATTCACCACCCGCAGACGCTGGAAACCGAAGTTGCTCATAGCCCGAGCGGCGGCGCCGATGTTGAGAGGATTGCGCGCATCGACCAGAACGACGCGCAAATGATCGAATTCAGCAGGAGCCGGCAAGGTCTCACTATTCTACGGCAGCCTGGCGCACACAGTTTTCAACTCCCGCAACCCTTCGGAGACAACTTCACAAAAAGCAAACGCTCTGCACGCCTGTCGCCGTAGAGTTCTCGCTCCCGGATGCGCAAATGTAAAAAATTTGTCAAACCTTTGCCCCCTCCAGGAAAGTGGGCGGAAACGTTGTAAGCTTCCAGTGATAGAGGGCCACATGAAGGGTTGAATTTGAAACCCTGAAACTTTGCAACCTTGAAACCTGAGGCTCCAGAAGACAGTGCACCGATTCAAGAAGATAGATTCGAATGGAGTAAGGATGGCATTATGGGTCAGATCGCAACGCCTATGAGCACGGCTCGATCGGCAGATGCAATGAACTCGGTACGGCCGATAGGAAAAATCCTTGTGGTCGAGGATGATCCCGCTGTCCAAAAGGCTCTAAAGCGTCTGTTCGAATCTGAGGGATACACGGTTGAGATTCAGGCTAACGGGAAGTCGGCGCTAGAGAGCTTCCAGGCTGCTCCGCCGGCAGTCATTATTCTCGACCTGCGGTTGCCCAAACTTTCCGGCAGCGACTTGTGCAAGGAGGTAAAAGCGCAGGCGCCGGCTTTGCCGATCGTCGTGTTGAGCGCAACCAGCGACGTCTCCGACAAGGTTCTGTTGCTCGAGTTGGGCGCCGATGATTATGTGACCAAGCCCTTCAGCCCCCGCGAACTGCTGGCGCGGGTGCGCGCGGCGCTGCGGCATACCTCGAGAACGCCGGTGGCTAATTTAGTCAGTTTCGACGGCATCTCGATCGACTTCAAAAAAATGGAAATCCTACGTGACGGCAAGGTCGTGGTGTTGACTGCGCAGGAGTTCAAGACGCTGCAGTTTCTCGTGCAAAATGCCGACCGCGTGATCGGCCGCGATGAATTGCTGAACGAGGTCTGGGGATACCAGAACTATCCCTCGACCCGCACCGTGGACAACCACATCCTGAAGCTTCGCCAAAAATTGGAACGTGATCCCGCCAGTCCGGTACACTTCCGCACGGTGCACGGAATGGGTTACAAGTTCGTTCGCTGAGATCCCTTGGCCCCTTCGTCAGAACCCGTTTCGCAAACCTTTCCAGTACAATCCGGAAACGTGCTGGTGCCTCGAACCACCCTGCGCACGCGGTTTCTGCTCTCCATGCTGCTCATCACCGCCGGCCTCACGGCGCTGAGCCTTCTGGTCGTGCGGCACAGCGTACGCAACCACGTGCGGGAAGGAATCGCGCAGGATCTGCGGAACTCCGTCACTACTTTCCAAAACTTTCAACACGATCGCGAAGTCATGCTGACTCACTCTGCCGAATTGGTCGCGTACCTGCCGATCACGCGATCCATCCTGACCGCTCACGATCCGGCCACGATTCAGGACGCGTCCAGAGATGTGTGGCCGCTGACCGGCAGCGATCTTCTGGTGCTGGCCGACCGCGACGGCAAGGTTGTCGCTCTGCATACCAAGTCAAAAGGCTTCAGCCGCGAGGCCGCGCAACAATACTTTGGGCGATCATTAAACGAGGAGGACTCCAGCCACTGGTGGTTCGACGCTCACTATCTCTACCAGACTTTCATGCAACCGGTTTACTTCGGCTCCAAGACGGAAGGTGGTTTGCTCGGCTTCCTGGTCATCGGCTATGAAATCGATGACCGCCTGGCTCGCGAGGTCAGCAAGGTTTCGGCCAGCCAGGTAGCTTTCTCCTACGGGGATGAAATCGTTGCCACCACCTTGACCCCTTCGCAGGCCGAGAGCCCAGGTGTGCGCGCCTTGGCCGCCGGATTGTCGCAGAGCGCACCGCGTGATGTTGAAGTGGGCAAAGAGAATTTTGTGGCCACGTCGCTCGATTTGTCGAGCCAGCAACAAACTCCGGTGCGATTAACCGTGCTGGGATCCTACGATCAGGCGGCCATGTTCCTCGATAATCTGAATCGCCTGCTGCTGCTGCTCGGTTTCACGGCGGTTCTGATCGGCAGCGGTCTTGTGTTCCTGATCTCGCACACCTTCACTCGCCCGCTGGCCAGCCTCGTGGAGGGCGTTCGCGCCCTGGAGCACGGAGATTTTCATCATCCCCTCGACCCGCGCGGCAGCGACGAAGTCGCGGAACTAACCTCGGCCTTCGATCGCATGCGCGCCAGCCTGCTCAAAACCCAACAGGCATTGCTCGAGTCCGAGCAGTTGGCGACGATCGGACGAATGGCAAGTTCCATCTCCCACGACCTTCGCCACGCGCTCGCCGCCGTGGTGGCGAATTCTGAATTTCTTTGTGACGGCCGCCTGACCTCGGCGCAGCGTGAAGAGCTGTATCAGGAGGTACGCACCGGCGTGAACCAGATGACCGACCTCATCGACTCGCTGCTCGAGTTTGCCCGGACCCGCGAATCCCTGAACCCCGCTTACGGCAGCGTACTTGAAACCGCGCAGCGGGCCACACAGGCAGTGCGCTTGCATCCGCGCCATCAGGGCACGCTGATCGAGATCAACAACGACGGTCCGAAGCTGGCCTGGTTCGATTCCCGCAAGCTCGAGCGCGCTCTTTACAACCTTCTGCTGAATGCCTGTGAAGCTGCGCCCGGCGATGACGGTAGAGTTCAAGTCACGATCGGCGGGACCGGCTCCGCTCTGACGATTGAGGTGTCAGATAATGGTCCCGGCATCGCGGAACCGATTCAGGATCGCTTGTTCCATCCCTTTGTGAGCTTCGGCAAGGAAAACGGGACCGGTCTTGGACTTACGGTCGTGCAAAAGATCGTGCAAGATCACGGCGGCCAGGTTTTGATGGAACGCACTCCCGATGCCCGCACCGTTTTTCGCATCACGATACCGGGACGCGCTCCACAAGTGTCGGACGGCGGCGGCGATGAGCCAGAGGGTCGTCCCTTTTCCTCTGTAGCCAGCGATCGACCGACCGAAGACAGAGCGACCGAAAACAGAGCGACTGAAAACTCAATTCGACATTCGGATAAGTAGTCACCCGTTCCCATTTTCTTGATCTCGCGATGATCCGAATGTCGCGCAGGAGGATGTGTGAAGAACCCAAGGACCCTCGCGCTTTGGAAAGCAGCCATGACGGCAGCCGCCTTTGTGCTTCTGAGCGCCTACAGCCCGGCGCAGCAAGGCGCATCAGCAACGGCATCTCAGCCCGCGGACGGCTCGCTGCGCGAGCTCGATTCGCAAGTGCGCGAATTGCGCGCCGTGATCGAACAGATGCGCACCGAGAATGCGCAGTCGCGCGCCGAAATGCAGGAGCTGCGCCAGGAATTACAAGACACGCGCAAATTGCTCGCTCCGCTCGCGGCCGCGGCCAATGCCGCTCCGGCAACTTCTGTTCCGGCGGAATCGTCTGCGGCCGCCTCGCAAAATTCATCTGATACAGCCGCAACGACGGATCTCGGAACGACAGATCTCGGAAGCCGGGTTCAGAAGCTGGAAGAATCCACGCAGCTGCTGGGCTCGAAGATCAACGAGCAATACCAGACCAAGGTGGAAACCGCCGCCAAGTATCGCGCCCGGCTCTCCGGCATTGTCCTGATGAATGCCTTCCACAATGTAGGAGGTTCCGACAATCTCGATATTCCCGACTACGCGCAGCCGGTCGCGCCGGGCAGTCCTCAGGCAAGTTTTGGGGCAACCTTGCGGCAAAGCGAAATTGGCTTGGAAATTTTTGGACCGACTCTGGCCGGCGCGAAGAGTTCCGCCAATGTGCAATTCGATTTTGCCGGAGGCTTTCCCTCAACTCCCAACGGCGTGAACTTCGGTCTGGTTCGTTCGCAGACTGCCAGCGTCCGGCTCGACTGGCAACACACCTCAGTGATCGGTGGACAGGATTCGCTGTTCATCTCGCCGCTTTCTCCGACGTCGTTCGCCTCACTCGCCACTCCCGCGTTTGCCTACGCCGGGAACCTATGGGGCTGGACGCCGCAGCTTCGCGTCGAGCATCGCTTCGATCTTTCCGACCAGCAGACGCTGACATGGCAAGCCGGAATTCTCGACAATCTGGATTGGGAACCTCCCTACAACTCCGTGTACCGCTATGCGACGGCCGGCGAACAATCTGGTCAGCCAGCTTATGCCATGCGCGCTGCGTGGTCGCGGCCTGTGTTTGATCATCCGTTGACTTTTGGTGTTGCGGGATATTACGGGCGGCAGAATTGGTCGTGGGGCCGCAATGTCGACGCCTGGGCCGGTATGACCGATTGGCAGATTCCGATTCTCCGGCGGCTTGCACTTTCCGGCGAGTTCTATCGCGGCCGCGGAGCGGGAGGATTGGGCGCAGGCATCGGCCGCGCCGTTCTCTTCGGCGGCGATCCATACTATGCGACGACCAGCATTCGCGGCCTCGACTCGGCTGGAGGTTGGAGTCAATTGAAGTTCCAACTCACTCCCAAGCTCGAGTTGAATGGAGTCTTCGCTGAAGATGATGCTTTTGCCCGCGACGTGCGGGGATTCGCCACCGACGCAAACAACTTCAGCCCGATTCTGGGACGCAATCGTGGAGCGCTCGGCAATCTGGTCTATCGGCCGCGATCTGATTTATTGCTCTCTGCCGAATTCAGACGTTTGCACACGTTTCCCGTCTATGACAGTGCGAGCGTCACCAACCAGATTAATCTTTCCATGGGGATACTGTTCTGAACATGCTTCGCTTCGTTCATTGCCGGATCGTCGGTTGCATTTTGTTGCTGCTCTTTCTCTTTGTCGTCGCCTCGGCACAAGACGCGGATCAGCGCGCCGATCCGGGTGCAGATTTCATAGGTACAGAGCTCAAGGGAAAAGTCCAGCTCACCAGAAACGGACGTCGCGTCAACGATGCTTCGAAAGTCGTGGTCTGGCTCACACCGCTGGGCACGACTCCTCCGCCTCCGCTTCTGCTGCAGCTGCGCTCGCAAATCCCGCAACTGGTGCAGAGGGACAAGAGTTTCCATCCTTCCCTGCTGGTGATCCCGGCGGGAGGGCAGGTCGAATTTCCCAATCAGGATCCTTTTTTTCACAACGTGTTTTCGTTGTTCGACGGGAAGCGTTTCGATCTTGGACTTTATGAGAGCGGCACCACTCAGTTTGTTAAGTTCGACAAGCCGGGCATTTCTTTCATCTTCTGCAACATTCACGCGCAGATGAGCGCCGTCGTGATCGCGCTGAGCACTCCGTACTACGCGATCTCAAACGGGCATGGCGAGATCAGCATCGGCAACGTGATCCCGGGCCGCTACCAGATGCATGTGTTTCATTCCTCCGTTTCGCCGGATGCGCTGCACGCCGCGGAAAAGGAAATAACAGTGACTCCCGGCGAGACTTTCCTTGGAAGCTTCAGCCTCGCCGAATCGAATCTCGAACTCGCGCACAAGAACAAATACGGCCGCGACTATGATCCTCCGCAGCCCGAAAGCCCAGCCTATGCGCGGCCCTAGTTCGTCGAGCTAAATAAGCACTGTCATCCTTGAGCGGAATTTGTCGCACGCAAAACGGGGGACAAATGGAGTCGAAGAGCCTGCCCCGAGCGAGGCCGAGGCGATCTCTATCGCGCCAGCGGCACACGAGTGAGTCTCATAGCAAATTTCTACGGGGACCGCGCCACGTAAACGCTTGCCTTCGGCCGTGAATCGCGGTCTACTGCTACCACCATGCACATCGCAGCGAAAGCCGCAAACACTGTTGCGACCCGGAGGATTGCTATCGTAGCCTTCGCGGTAACGTGGGCTGCCTTATCGCTCCGCGCCCAGGATGCGACCCCCTCCTTGCACAAGCTCTCAGCCCCGAACATTGAGCCGCAAATTGTTCTTCTCGCAGAGTCCGTTGTTCAGACGCAATGGACGCATACCTTAAGACTCGTAAATGCTCCGAAGAGTATCACCCTCCTCAATCCCGGGCAGTGTGTCCGCGTTGGGATCTACTCCACAGGAGACAACCGCGACGACTACCTCGAAAAGACCAAGCTCTCCTTCCGTGTCCAGTTCGCGGGTCATAGCGATGTCCATCCATTCGCACCCCCCTCACAATTCAAGCAAATCAAGCCGGAGGGAGGAGACTTTGTAACCGCGGCTCTCAGCGCGGGAGGGGTCAAGCTGCCGGATACGATGAAAACTATGGCGAGTCTGGGCGCCTCGGGAGACCACTGGTGCGTGCCCATTGATGCCGGCGACGGAACGGCGACCGTGCAGGCGGAGACCGAATCCCCTGGCGGCCATCAAGTTCTAAATTCATCGACCATTCAGATCGAGAGCTTCGAAACCGGCAGCAAGAAGTCGTTCAAGGATTCGCAGAAATAACCGCGATCGGGACAATCGAAATTAAGAGCCCGAAGCGCCAGACGTTTTCCACAGGCCCATTGTGACATCCGCCCTTGCGCCCAAATCTAAATCGGGCAATCATGGTCGAGGCCGTGACGGTTGGCAGAAGCCAATTTGCTACGCCCTTAAGTCCTTCGCTGTCTAGATTTTAGTATCTAAGTTCTTTGACATCCGTATTTTGCGGGGCAAATCATGCTTAACTCGATGATTCCACTAGACCCCAGGGGGGAGGGGGTATCCGAGATCTTGGATCGAAATGCGCTGCAGCCATCTCACTCCCGACACGCTCGACGAAGATTTATTTCGAGAAGAAATCAACAGCACGAGGACTTCGTTGGCAACGACGGCCTCGAAAGCTTAGGAAACGAAAGCGTGGCGCCAGCATAAGAAAGGGCGTGCCGTTTAGCACGCCCTTTCCGCCTCTGACCTTCACTTCATTTACAACCCTGCTGGCAAGTCTGCGATTTAGTGGTGGCCTCCGCCGCCGGAGTGGCCGGCTCCCGCTGAATGACTGGCCCCTCCAGAGCTGGGCGCGCTGTGAGACGCGCCACCGCTGTAGCCGGGGCGGCTGCCACCATAGCTCGGAGCGCCGCGGTAGCCGCCGTAACCTCCCGAAGTACGCGGCTGCACGATGGGCTGCCGCATGTTGAGCTGGGGACGCGAACCGGCGCCGCGATCGTAATTGCTCACACCGTTGCTTGCACCGGCTTCGCGCGAGTAGCTGGAACTCGGCGCGGTTCGATTCCAATAGCTGCCACCGTCGCCCCTCAAAGTATCAGCAGCGCTCGCGGCGCGACTCGCAGAGTCGCTGCTGTGCGAAGGCGGCGTAAACGTCTTCCACTCGCTGCGGTTCGGGTCGCTGCGCGTGGGCGAGGCTTGGCTGGATGAGGCTTGGGTGGACGAGGAATGCTCTCCGCGATTCTCATTCGTGGCTGCGTCGTTCCCGGCACTCCGCGTCACGGAGCTATTCACATCTCTGCCGGGCGTTGTGTTAGCAGCGGCCGGCCTGCCGACTCCGGTCGACGCGCTTCGTGACTCCGCAGAACGAGATTCAGTTGCACCTGGACCGGTCGCACGCGCTCCAGCCGCCACCGGCGAGAAATGGCTCTGCTGCATGGATTGCTGCAGGCGCGCCGTTTGCTGCTGGAAGGACTCTGTATGCGACGCGCTCTGCGTGCCGAAGAAATGCTGCGCGGCATTGTTATGAATGGTGGAAGGAGCTGCGGGCCGCCCGCTCGCCGACAGACTGGCGCGCGTGGGCACGACCGGCATGTTGCCGGTCATCATACGAGCTCCACTCAACTGCGCATGCGTGGCCGCCACCGCCGTCGTCCGGCCTGCTCCAAACTTACCCGCAGCCACGGTTGAGAGCGCGCCCCCGATGTGCGGATCATTGATGTGCGCCACGTTTGAGAACTGCGTGCCCGCATGCAGCGGCGCGATCCCGCCGAAGCGGTTGAGCGTGCCAAACCGGTTGAAGCCGACCACGCCGAAGCGGCCGGCATATCCGCCCCACCACGGGTAGAAGCGATCACCGGGCCCGAGCGGGAGCCAGCCGAAGCCGCCCCATCCGCCCCAACCAAATCCAAAGCCCAGACCCCAACCACCCCCAAATCCAAAAAACGACACATAGGCGGGCGACCAGAACGGACGATAGAAACCCGGTCCCCACACGGGTCCGGGCCACCACGCCCACGAGTTGCCGTACCACATCCAGCGCCCGTAGTGATACGGCGCCCAGCCCCAGGGCTCGTAGCCTACCCACGTCCAACCGTAGTAAGGCTCCCAGGTCCAGTCGCCGTCGCGATAGGGAGCCCAGCCCTCCGGCTCATTCGGCACCCAGACCTGACCGTAGTCGGGCGCGTTTTCCCAGGTTCCGTTTGAGTCGAGGTCCTCCGACCCGACGTAATACTTGTTAGTGTTGCGCCACGACGCGGCCTGGTGAATCATGTGGTCGCGTTCGCTGTTCCAGCGGTCCCAGTCATCGCGCTCTGGAGCCGGAGTGATCTTGTACTTTGCATCGGCGCCGGAACCGCGTACCGTTGCCATGTCGCCCTGCTTAATCTCGGCAATACCCTGAGGGGTTGAGATCTGAGCTTCGCCTTTGCGTACGATGATGATCGAATCGCCATCGGGGCGCACTTCGATGCGGAAGACGCCATCGACATGCGCCGGGTGAACTGCAACGTTGGGCGTATCGATCTCGGGCTCGGCTTCGCTCTCACCGAACACGGAGTAGTTGGCCAAACCCTGCGCGACTTGAATCTGTATGTATTTGTGCGTGAAGTTCGCGATATTGGCTTGCGCGTTCGATCCCAGGCGGAGAATGTTGGCGTAGTCGAGCTGGACTTCAGCGCGGCCGCCCGGTCCCGTGGAAACTTTGTCGCCGTTGACTAGAGGCTGATTCAATACAGCTGCCGACCATGTGCCGGAATCTCCTCGCTGCGTGGATACGTCGCCATGAATCATGCTGACGCGGCCTACACCTTGGTCAGTCTTTGCCGGACCCTCGCCCGATGGTCCGCCGGGCTGAGCTTCCGGACCGAGTTGAGGAGGCTGTCCCGGTTGCGGGGGCTGACCGGGCGGAGGCGGTTGCGGGGCTTGAGGTTGCCCCATCTCCATCGGCGCGCTTGGCTGCTCTGACGGGCCAGCACCTTCTTCGGTGGTCTGAGCCTGAACGCTGAGTGACAACGCGCCAACCAGCGCGAGAGAGAGATTGCCGAACTTGCTGTCAGTCGGTTTTTCATGACCCACCTCTTCCCTAACCGATCCCACATATGGTTAAACCCTCAATTCGGATGCTCGACGCGTTATAGGAAGATGCAAGTGCCATGCCATAACCGAGACGGCAGGGATTCATGTAAATCTTTTGTTTTCAGACAGGAAGGGTGCGGTTTTTCGGTGCGTACGAACGGCAAAATCCGAAATGGTGGCCGCCTTGAGCCAAGGTGGTGCTTTTCAGCCGGTTGCGCTGGTGAGCGTAAATGCGCAGGTACCCAGCAAAGGCAAAACCCTTAGCGTCAGCCGGAGTTATCTGGATTGCGCATCGTGCCAAATCGTCAGAATGGTGACACGCTTGGCCCGTACTCGGTAGAAAATCAGGTACGGAGTGCCGCCCACCACCAACTCGCGCACTTCGGGCTCGCTTCCTGTGCGGCCCAAATAAGGATGCTCTTTCAGAGATTCGACGAGGGCGACGATCCTGATCGCCAGTCTCGCTGCAGCGTCAGGCTTGTCCCGAGCGACGTAGGTTCGAATCTCCTGCAGTCCCGCCAGCGCGCGGGGGGACCAGACAATCTCTAGCGGCACGGCGCCTCGTCGTTGTGCTGCCTGCCGCAGGCGCACTTCGGCGGCGGCAGTTCGCGATCGGTCCCCCAGGAAAGCAGCCAGGCCTTCATGTCCTCGTGCGCTGACATAGTGCCCGGACTTCACCTGACGGTCTGCGCGGCGGATTTCCGCCAGCATTCTTTCCTGGTCCGCCACGTAGGATTCAACTGCATCGGAGATGAGAAAGTTTGAGCTTCGCCCGGTTACCTCGGCTAGCTTGGCTAACCGCTTCTTGATTTCCGGCTTCAGGCGGATGCTGAGTGTTGCACTATTTGTGTTCGCCATGAACACATTCTAACATGGAGGCTCGAAGTCATATTTCGATCCTAGTGGTCTTTCTGCACCACGGTAATCCTTACATTTTCCGACGAGCTAGGCTTCCTTCTCCTCATCGGCGATGCCAATCTTCGACAGGCGGTAGCGCAGGGCATTCCGCGACAACCCGAGCAGCCGCGCTGCCTGACTCTTGTTTCCGTTTGCCCGGCGGAGAGCCTCGCGAATCATTTCGTCCTCCCAGTGTTCGAGAGTCATGCCTTCGGGGAGGAATCCACTCGCGCCGTTCGCCGTCTTCGCGGGACGCACATCGAGATGAATATCTTCCGGCACAATCACCGTGCCTTTGGCCAGCGCGCATGCGCGCTCGATGATGTTCTGCAGCTCGCGCACATTTCCTGGCCAGTGATAGTTCACCAGAATCTGCATTGCCTCCGGTGAAATACTCTTCACCTGCTTGCCGGAATCTCCGGCAAATCGCGAGATGAATAAGATTCACCAGGTCGGGAATGTCTTCCTTGCGCTGGCGCAGAGGCGCGATGTCGATGGGCACGACGTTCAAACGATAATAGAGATCTTCGCGGAAGGTTCCCTGCTCGAGCGCTTCGCGCAGGTCGCGGTTCGTGGCCGCGATCAGCCGGACGTCTACTTTCAAGGTGCGCGTGCCGCCCAGCCGCTCAAACTCACGCTCTTGCAGCACGCGCAAAAGCTTGACCTGGATCGTCTGCGGCACATCGCCGATTTCATCGAGAAACAGCGTACCCTTGTCGGCCAGCTCGAATTTCCCGGGCTTGCTCGCGTTTGCACCCGTGAACGCACCCTTCTCGTAGCCAAACAATTCGCTCTCCAGCAGGTTTTCTGGAATCGCCGTGCTGTTGATCTTGATGAAAGGCCCCGAAGCCCGGCGCGATTTTTCGTGAATCGCACGGGCGATCAGGTCTTTGCCTACGCCGCTTTCTCCACCGAGCAACACTGTCGAATTCGTAGGCGCCACGCGCTCGACCGTGGCCAGCACTTCCTGCATCTTCACGCTGCGGGCAACTACATTGGGATGGGCGTAGCGCTTGCCGAGCGCCTCGCGCAGGGAGCGGTTTTCCTCGCGCAGGTCGCGGACGTCCAGTTCCTTGCGGATCACCATGCGCATTTCGCTCAGCGAGAATGGCTTCAGCACATAGTCGCTGGCTCCGGCCTTCATGGCTTCGACCGCGGTCTCAACCGTGCCGAAAGCGGTCATCACTACCACCGGCAATGCAGCATTCTGCCGTTTGATCGCTTGCAGGAATTCCAAGCCATTCATTCCCGGCAGCTTGAGATCGGTCACCACGAGATCAACTGTATTCTCACGCAGAGAGTTTCAGCCCGCTCTCGGCGTCTCCGGCGGAGAGCGTGGTAAAACCGTCTTCGCCAAGATTCAACTCGAGCAGGCGGCGCATCTTGGCTTCGTCTTCGACAATCAAAACTGTTGGCATACGCTCCGGCAGTTGCTCGCCGCTTCCTCGATCTCAGCCTGAAATGCTATCCATTGAAATGCAAATCCTGAGACAAATCCTTAAGATGCTTGTGCAGTCGCAATCTCATCACTCGTGGGGAAAAAGACGATGAAGCTTGCCCCTTGCAACCCATTCGCTTCCCTGTCACCTTCGACGCGAATCGTGCCATGATGCCCATCGACAATCCTGGAGACGATCGACAGCCCAAGGCCCACGCCTGTTTTCTTCGTGGTCACAAACGGATTGAAGATTTGTTCACGCAGCTCTGCCGGAATTCCAGGCCCCGTGTCTTCGATCCGCACTTCCACTCCGTCCCGACGCGCGCTGCTTGCCCTCGCTGCCGTGACTCGCAGCGTGCCTCCGGCGCTGCCCATCGCATCATAAGCATTTTGAATCAGATTCACGAACGCCTGCTCGCTAAGGCTCTCATCCAAGGGAACCAGCGGCAAGTCGGCTTCGTACTGCCGCTCGACGTGCACTGGCGGATCTTCGCCTTTTCTGCACTAATGATAAAGATACTGAATGCAGCGCGCGATCGAGGACGGCCGTAATTTTCTGCGGAGTCTGCTCGGCATGCAGCGGGCGGGCAAAATCGAGGAACCGCGTGACCAGCGCAGCTCAAACGGTTCGTCTCACTCGAGATGTAGCCTGCCAGTTCGCTGGCCAGGGGATTCGATTCTCCCAACTTCTGGTGAAGCATCTCCGCCGATCCTTTGATGACTCCCAGCGGGTTGCGAATCTCATGCGCCAGCCCGGCGGACATCTGCCCCAGCGCCGCCAGCCGCTCCGAACGACGCGCCTCCTCTTGAGCCTGCTCCAGCTTGCGATTGGTTTCGGCCAGCGTCTCGGCCAATTCCTGATAGCGTTTGATTTGCCGGCGGTTCTCCACCACGAACCGGTTCACCACCATGGCTGCAAGGAAAAAGAAGAGAATCCGGATGGCGAGGATTCCGTATCCTTCCCTTGTCACTTCATAATCCTGCAATGCAGGATAAAGATACGAACAGTATGCGGCAGAGGCCAGCGCCGTCCATAACAGCGTCGACAGGGGACTGAAGTACTCCGCCGCCGTGACTGCTGGGAGAAAATAAATTGGCCAATACGTGCTGTTGATTCCAATCTCGCCCGTGTGGTCGATGAGCAAGGTCGCCAGCGCGATTTTGAATAGAACGATATAAGCCGCGCCGCGCCGCGGAGCACGCGCCAGCAGCCAGCCTTCGCTGAGCTGCACGATTCCAATCGCCAGCAGCGTGAGCTGTTTGTGGATCTCCCTGATCGGCGGCAGCACTGCCAAACCTGCGAGAAACAGCAGCCAGAGAACATCCATCCAGTTGATTACGGGACGATTCTGTTCGGTGTTAGTTGGCTGGCTCATGGCAGGATCCGGAAAAACAACTGCGCCGGGAGCGGGCTGACTGCCCGGCTTCCCGGCGCTATCGCGATCTGGTTAACTTCACTTCGGACATCTGGCAGGTTGCGCCGCATGCGAACCTATCAGACCGCACGCGGCCAGTTCGCGTCAATGTCCTTTCTTGGGCGCGGGCGCGCTCCTCTCCGGCTTCGGGGCGGGCGGATGCGAAGTCTGCTGCCGTTGCGGCCGGCGACGCAGTTCTCGGCTGCTGTTCGCTGCTGTCGCTGGAACGGTCCTAGCCGGATTAGCCGAGGAGCGCGATCCCTGCTGGGCCGGCTGCCGCGGCCTTGCCCAGCCGGGCGCGATGCGTACGATTGCGTCGCTCCGGTTCCGTTGGCTCTGCGTGTTCGTTTGCGGCTCTGGCTCCGGAGTACCTTGTTCTTCCCACACGCGAGGCTGTGTTTTTGCCGGGCTGCCCTCCGTCTCTGTTTCTCCAAAAGTGTGGAAGCCGGCCTGCGTCTGTGATTGCATTGGACGCGTCAACCGGAACCGGCCGTCCCGGCGGTTGCTGGCGCACGAGCGATTGTCCGGTCGAGTTCTGTCCTGCTGCTGATCCGATCGATGCTCCAATCGTCCCCGCTCCAATCGTCCGCGGCAGTGGAGCTGGCGTACGCAGCGCTACTACCGGGCGATTCGTCGCCGCCGCTGGCGGCTTGTTTGCCACCGGCTTACCCGCACCGAACACGCTGCTCCGAGCCGGCTCAACCGCGAGCGCGTTCGAGACAGGCGCGGCCGCAAGTTCTTTGGACGGAACCGGCATCACGTTTCGCGCCACGGACCGGCCATTTACGAACGTATCTTGCGAAACTGCGGTCACGCCTCCACTCACATTCCGGTTCGCAAAAGTGACGTTGCTGAAGTCCCGGTTCACAACCACTGCGTTGTAGACGTTGGTGACTTTGGTGACGTTCACTGCCGTGTTGGTGACGTTCACGCTGTTTACGTACCCACGGCTGACGTGATAACCCGGAATAAATACTTCTCCCGGAGCCAGCGGAAACCATGCCACTCCCACGCCGGCCGAGAAATGAAATCCTGAGCCGCCGCCGGCCCAACTCACCAGTGCGGGCGCGTAGACCGGGCGCACCATGCTCGGTCCCGGAACCCAGACCCAGCCAGTGGCGGCGAAAGCCCAGCGTCCATAGTGGAAGGGTGCAAATCCCCAGGGCTCATTCTCGACCCAGGTCCAGCCCCACGGCGCGACCCACGTCCAATTTCCGTAGCGGTAGGGCGCCCATCCGGGCACCAGGGCGGTCGGCCGCCAGACCATGCCGTAGTCGGCAACATAGGACCAGTCGCCGTACTGGTCGAGATCTTCGTATCCGGTCATGTCGCGCGAAACGTAGTTTGCCGCATCGGAGCGATCTTCGTTCTGGTCGCGATCCTGCGCCCAGCTATCGAATCCATCCTGATTGGGAATGTCTCCGGCGCTGTAGTCCACTTGATCGTTCCCATCGCCGGTAAATCTGGCGTACTGATTCGCTCTCATGCTGTAGGTGTTGCCGCCGCCGGTGGCCTCGCCGCGTCCGCGCCATACCGTCACTTCGGTTTGGTTGCCATCGGGATCCACATCCATGCGGTAATCTCCGGGCTGCGTGACCACGAACGCCACGTTCGGTGTATCGATTTCATAGGCGTTCTCGGCGTCTACGTGCCGGACGTTTACAATCAGTGATCCCTGCACCAGCCGAATCTGCGCTACCTGGTCGCTGACCTCGAGCAACGTGATCCCGGTCTGAGGACCCAGACGTAACGCGGTCGATCCAATGTGCAGCTCCGCGCGAGAGTTCTCGTCCGCCCAAAGATTGTCGCCCGTGACCAACGGACGATTGAGTTCGGCGGTCACCCAGTCGTTCTCACCGCCCGGCTGAAACGATACCGATCCCTCCATGTAATTCAGCCGGGCTACCCGGCTTGGAGGATCTTGCTGGTCGGCATTTTGCGCGTCAGGAGCCCTCTGCGCATCCTGCGCTTTTGCCACTAGCGGTTGTAGAAATGCCAGGCTCACCAGCACGAGTACCCAAGCGCACGACTGCCTTATTTTTTTCATAAATTCCCCAATAGATTCCGAGCGCGTTTGCCACGATCGTATCCATACCTCTATAAACACGACAGATACCTTTAGTTTCTTGGCTGAGATGGTCTTTTGGGGCGAAGGTTGGCCGAGATCAGGCAGGGCGACAAGTTGGTTTCGAAAGTAACTTCAGTGGGTTACTGCCGGCTTCGGCGAGATTTCATCCAGCGTAAGATTCAATTCCAGTACGTTGACGCGCCGCTCGCCGAGAAATCCAAGCTGCCGAGGCGCCGTATGCTGGCGAACTGCTTCGCGGACCACATCTTCGCGGAGACCACGTTCTTTGGCGATGCGCGGCACCTGAAATTCCGCCGCTTCCGGGGAGATGTCCGGATCAAGGCCCGAACCTGACGTTGTCAGCAGATCCATGGGAATCTCCGCTCCGGGATTCTCCACTTGCAACCGGTCGGCATCCCCTTGCACCCGCGCGATGAGGGATTGATTGGTCGGTCCGAGATTCGATCCGCCGGAACTGCTGGCATCGTACCCGGTTCCGGCGCTGGACGGACGCGAGTGGAAATAACCTGGCGAGGAGAATGACTGCCCGATCAATCGCGACCCCACGACCTTACCGTTGCGCGTCACTAGCTCTCCGTTCGCCTGCTTCGGAAACAGAACCTGCGCCAGTCCTGTGACTACCATGGGGAAGAGCAGGCCAAACAATATGGTCGTCACGACGGTCATGAGCACAGCTGTGATCAGGTTCTTCTTCATAATTGCCTCTATGCAAATCGTCTCTGCGCCAATCGTTTCTACGCCAGCCCAGCTCGCACAATGAGCAGGTCGATCAGCTTGATGCCGATAAATGGCACGATCACACCGCCCAAGCCGTATACCAGCAGATTGCGGCGCAGGAGGATGGCCGCTCCCTGCGGAACATATTTCACACCGCGCAACGCCAGCGGGATCAACGCCACGATGATCAGGGCGTTAAATATAACCGCCGACAAGATCGCCGACTGCGGCGTCGCCAAATGCATCACGTTGAGCGCCTGCAGAACCGGAAACGTCCCGGCAAACATTGCGGGGATGATTGCGAAATACTTAGCCACGTCATTCGCAATCGAGAAAGTCGTCAGCGCACCACGAGTCATCAGCAATTGCTTGCCGATTTCCACGATCTCAATCAGCTTGGTGGGATTCGAATCGAGGTCGACCATGTTTCCGGCTTCTTTCGCCGCCTGCGTGCCTGTATTCATGGCGACGCCGACGTCGGCCTGGGCGAGCGCCGGCGCGTCATTGGTGCCGTCGCCGGTCATCGCAACCAGCTTCCCCTGCCCCTGCTCGCGGCGGATCAAGTCCAGCTTGTCTTTTGGCGTTGCCTGCGCCAGGAAGTCGTCGACACCGGCCTCGCTTGCAATCGCCGCGGCGGTTAGCGGATTATCTCCCGTGATCATCACCGTCTTGATTCCCATCGCGCGCAGCTGATCAAAACGCTGCCGCATACCACCCTTCACAATATCTTTTAGCTGAATCACTCCCAGTGCCCGGCCATTCTCGGCGACCACGAGCGGCGTTCCTCCGGAGCGGGAGATCGCTTCCACCGAGGCCCGCACTTCCGCCGGAAGTGAACTGCCCTGATCTTCGAGATATTTCGCAACCGCATCGGTCGCGCCTTTGCGGATGGCGCGTCCGTCCAAATTCACGCCTGACATGCGAGTCATCGCGCTGAAGGGAATGAACTCGGCGTCGTGCGTACTCATCTCACGGCCGCGCAGTCCGTACTTCTCCTTCGCCAATACCACAATCGAGCGTCCCTCGGGAGTTTCGTCCGCCAGCGAAGAGAGTTGGGCGGAATCGGCGAGCATCGCTTCGGTCACGCCTGGCGCGGTCACGAATTCAGTCGCCTGGCGGTTGCCGAGCGTGATAGTTCCGGTCTTATCGAGCAGCAAGGTATTCACATCACCGGCCGCTTCCACGGCGCGCCCTGACATCGCAAGTACGTTGTGCTGCACCAGTCGATCCATGCCTGCGATGCCGATCGCCGATAGCAATCCGCCGATGGTCGTCGGAATCAGACACACTAATAAGGAAACCAGCACAAATACCGTCTGCGGGGCGCCCGCATAAATGGCAAAGGGCTGCAGCGTTACCACGGCCAGCAGAAACACTATCGTCAGCCCGGCCAGCAAGATGTTCAGCGCAATTTCGTTCGGCGTCTTTTGGCGCTCCGCGCCTTCCACCAGCGCGATCATGCGATCGAGAAAAGTCTCGCCGGGATTCGACGTAATCTTCACCTTCACCCAGTCCGAAAGTACGCGCGTACCGCCGGTCACCGCGGAGCGGTCGCCGCCGGCTTCGCGAATCACGGGCGCAGATTCTCCCGTAATCGCCGACTCATCCACCGACGCCACGCCTTCTACAATCTCGCCGTCGCCGGGAACGAACTCGCCGGCTTCCACCAGCACCATGTCTCCGGAGCGCAATTTCGACCCTGGCACGGTCTCCGTTTTCCCGTCGGGAAGCAGGCGGTTCGCCATCGTCTCGGCCTTTGCGCGCCGCAGCGCATCGGCCTGCGCCTTGCCTCGGCCTTCCGCCATGGCTTCGGCAAAATTGGCAAACAGCACCGTGAACCAAAGCCACAGTGTGATCTGGAGATTGAATCCGAACCCGGGCTGCCCGCGCATCCGCTCAAGAATGAGCAGTACCGTGGTCACCACACTGCCTACCTCCACCACGAACATCACCGGATTGCGCATCATGGTCACGGGATGCAGCTTCACAATCGAATCCCACGCCGCGCGGCGCACGATCTTCATGTCCCACAAACTGCGTTTTGATTTCTTGCTCGCCATGTTTTCCTAGAAGCCTGCCTAGAAGGTTTTACCCGCCATCATCAAAAGGTGTTCGAGAACTGGCCCCAGACTCAGCGCCGGGAAAAATGTCAGCGCGCCCACGATCACCACCACGCCGATCAGCAAAACCGTAAACAACGGGCCGGTCACCGGGAAAGTGCCCAGCGTTGCCGGAGTCTGCTTCTTGCCGACCAGATTGCCGGAAATCGCGAGCACCGGCAGAACCATCATGAAACGCCCCAGCAGCATGGCGATGCCCATCGACGTGTTGTACCAGAGCGTATTTCCGTTGATTCCGTTGAACCCGGAGCCATTGTTGGCCACGGCGGAGGTGAAGGCATAGAGCACCTGGGTAAACCCGTGCGGCCCGGGATTCGATATGGAAGATGTGCCGAAGCTGTACAGAACCGAAATCGCCGTCAATACCAGAATCGTCAGCGGAAAAATCAGCACCACCAGCATTGCCATCTTCACATCGTAGGCTTCGATCTTTTTTCCGAGGTACTCCGGCGTGCGTCCCACCATCAATCCTGCAATGAAGACAGAGAGAATGACGAAGACCAGCATTCCATACATCCCCGCACCGACCCCGCCGAAGATCACCTCGCTGAGCATGAGATTGATCAAGGGAACCATTCCGCCGAGCGGCGTGAATGAATCGTGCTGGGAGTTGACCGCGCCGCAACTCGTATCAGTAGTGACAGTGGCGAATAAAACCGAGTTCGCCACACCGAATCGCACCTCTTTCCCTTCGAGGTTGCCGGCAGCCTGCGGAGAGGAAGCTGCACGCTGCAAGCCATGCTGCGCCGCAGCCGTTACTAAGGGATTCCCCCGCGCCTCCGCCCAATATGCCGTGCTCACTCCGGCCAGAAACAGCAGAGCCATCGCCGCCCATACGGCCCATCCATGCCGGGGCGAACCTGTCATTTTTCCCAACGTGTAGGTCAATGCGGAAGGAATCGCGAGGATGCAGAACATCTCGAGAAAATTCGTGAATGGAGTTGGATTCTCGAATGGATGTGCGCTGTTGGCGTTAAAGAAGCCTCCACCATTCGTCCCCAGCTCTTTGATAATTTCCTGCGATGCCGTTGGGCCCTGCGCGATCACTTGCTGGCTCACCGTCTGCATGACGGGCTTGCCGTCAGGTCCGTTCACGGGTTTGCCGTCCGCACCCAGTTGCGGCGTTTGATAAGGATCAAGCAATTGCACCGTGTCATAGGGTTTCAGGTTCTGCACCACGCCCTGCGACACCAGCACGAGCGCGCCCACCAGACATAGCGGAGCCAGAATCCACAATGTGCCGCGAACCATGTCGACCCAGAAGTTGCCGATGGTTTTCTGCTCGCGTCGCGCGATGCCGCGGATGAATGCGATGGCCAGCGCCATTCCGGCTGCCGCCGAGACCCAGTTGTGATAAGCCAGACCGACCATCTGAGTCAGGTAGCTCAGGGTGGTCTCCGGCGAATAGTTCTGCCAGTTCGTGTTCGTGGTGAACGAAGCTGCGGTGTTGAATGCCAGCGCTGGAGCCACCCCTGCCAGCTTCTGGGGATTTCCAGGCAACCACAACTGAACCCGCTCCAGCACATAGAGCAGGATCATGGAAACGCCGCTGAACAAGAGCAGCGACAGCGCGTATTCCTTCCAATCCATCTCGTGGCTTTCGTCCACTCCGGTAAGCCGGTAAAGGATTCGTTCCACCGGCCGCATCACCGGATCAAGCCAGGTGCGCTCGCCCCCGAACACCCGCGCCATAAAGCCGCCCAGGGGCTTGGTGACCAGCAACACCACCAGCAAAAGAAAAAAGATTTGCAGCCATCCATTTGCTGTCATCAGAATTTCTCCGGCCGCAGCATGGCGTATACGAGATACACCAGCAGACCCGCGCAAATGATCAGCATGATGATCGGTTCAGAATTCATATCCTCCTCAACGCACTCGCTCACAGAAAACCACGTAAGCCAGCGCTACAGCAAAAAATAGAATTGTCACAGCAAGAAAAATCACGTCTTGCATCGCAAAATCCTTCCAGTCCGCCAACTAGCGCGCATTCAACCCTAGAACTTGACCAGTATAGCCATGTCGATGAACTGCTCGTCCCGGCGCAGATCGGGGAACCACACACTGCTGGTGCTGCCCGGGCTGCCGCAGGCCGTTTCCGCAGCGCTGAGGCTCTCTTGCATGGACGAATTCCCGTTCAAGCAGGCAAAGAATTGAGGATACCCGTTATTGGTATAAGGCACTCCCCCCGAACCCGGCGGCGTCATCCCGCCGCGGCCCGTCCAGTACGGCACACTGGCATGACGATAGTCATACTCCCAGCGGAACGTGATGTACTGCTTGGGCATGTAGTCGAACGTGATCGACGAATCCCAGGCCTTGAATGGATCCGACGGATTCCCGGTAAAGTACGGAGCATTGATCGCTGCCGACTCCGCCGTCTCTCCGTTGATGGGAGGGGCCAGAACCAGATAGCGTCCGGGGTTGTTGATCTGGCCGCCGCCGACCGTCAATCCGTAATGGTCTTTCTTGAACCAGAAGCGGTTGTACAGCATGTAGCCGATAAAGCTCTGCTTGGGATTGATGCCTGCAGCAAAATGTTCGTCCGCAGACGTGGCTCCGAGCGAGTTCTGATCTTTGGTATTACCGTGACAGCCCACGCCCTGCAGATATACGCCTGCCGTCGTGGTCGTGCTGGGACCAAATTCGCAGCCCATGTCTCCGGTGAACGAGAACGCCATTTTGTCGAGACGTTTTTCCGGTTGATCGTAATACTTGATCTCGACGCTGTCGTCGGTGTGGATACGTCCCCGGTTCGGTATGTACAGATCGTCGTGTCCCAAGCCGTAATTGTTGGAAATGACGTTCACCCAGGGTCGTCGGAGTCCACTTGATCTGCCCGCCCAGACCTTTCCGCGAGTTGGCCGACCCATACGATTGCCATCCATTGATGAGCCAGGGTTCGATCTTCAGGTGAGGATTGGGAAAAATCTGAACTCTCAGCCCGTTGAAGAACCACGGAGTGTTCGAGGAAACATATGAGGGCTGATAGGCCCAATTGTCAAAGTTGTAGTAGCTGAACAGGCCAATGTAAGAGAGGAAGATGCCGGCATCGACGTTAATCCCGTTCAGCGCATTGATGTGGTAACCACCGTACGCTTCGGCCAAGTAGCGATAGGCGGTGTCGAGATCCCATTGGCCCTTCGCGGGACTGGGGTCATTGCGCGGCGTGGTTGCGGAATACATGCCGAACTGTGTCATGAAGCGGGCGCGGACGTTGTCGTAATGAAAATCGCCGCCGAGGCCGAGTTGCTCCAACTGGATTTCGTTCGAACGAAATATTTCGCTCGATCCGCTGATCGTGTTGTCTACCGGTCTGTTGAAGTCGTACGTATAGGTAACATCGGCGCGGATCTCCGGCGTGAAGAACTTGGAATCGAATGCGGCTTCTTTAGTGCGCGGGTTGCCGTTCAGCCAGGTCCAGTCCCAGTCGGAAAAAGGATCGATCTTTTCTTTTTTCGCGGGCGCGGTTTCGGAAGCTTGACTCGCAGAAGATGGACTTGGGGAAGAAGGACTCGCGGGCGGTGCCAACCACCCCGTCATGCCTGCCGTTACAGGGGCTGGCTGGTTGCAGCGGGCGGGCTGCCGAAGTTCGCCGCCGTCACGGCGGGAACGTTTGGCCCTGGTCCAGTCCTCGCGGGCGCCGGCGACGCTTCACTGCGGTCATTTGAGGCCGCGCCAGCGGAAGGCGTACTTGTCTTTTGCTGCTCAACTTTCTGTTGCTCAACTTCCGCGCGCAAGCGCTCAACCTCAGCTCGCAACGCTCTCAACTCATCCCGCATCTCCTGCTGTTCGGATTGCGCAGCCACGCTAGAGCCGGGGTTCGCGGAAGACGTAGCTTCGTTTGCGGTGATTGAGCGCCTGCCCCAGCCGACAGAAAAAGGGCGAACCCCAAAAGCCATAAGACCTGAGGTGCGTTTTTCTTTAGCATAATGTTCGTTCTCCGATAATTCGCAGCGATAGTCGCCGCGGTCACTTTCTGTCGCGCGGCTATCGTCATCGAAATAGATGCCGCGCAGAACTCTTAAGGGTTCATCTTTCTTCGGTTTCCTGCCGACCATCACGACCTGGTAGCAGACCGATGGCGCACCCTCACGCAGCAATGCGGTCAGAAACCTGAGCATGAACGCAACCCCGGCCAAGGCGACGCCTGCAACGACCCACGTTGCCCACATACTTTTGCTTTCTGCGCCTTTGCGCAGACCTCCCACGCAAACGTTTTAGTGGATCATCTCGGGTGTAAAGCTGGTTTAAGGAATTTCTAAGGAATTCGTAAAGGTGCAATTCTCGTGACCGGCGAAAATCCCGTCACTTCCCCACGCTTGTGAAGTGGCTCACGCGCAGTTTTGATTGCGTCAGTTCCTTGACGTCGAGCTCTCCATTCTTCGCCTTATCCAGTCTGTCGAACTCCGCCTCCATGAACTTCATCCACTCTCGTTTGGAGATCTTGCCCGTCTTGTCCGTATCGATCAGGAGAAGTAATTCCCTGGCATGTTCCTCTGCGAGCGCCAGTTTATCTTGTGGCTTCGGAGCCGTTGCCTTGGTTTGCGCCAACGCAGCCTCAAGCACTCCCAGAGTCACCGCCAATAACGCGATCAGCGCGATGATTCGTGCGACGTTTTTTCGGCGCGACATGATTCGCTCCACAGAACGCTCGTTCGATACAACGAGACCAAAACCGGACCGCCCGCTGCATAGGGCGCGATTGCATATTGAAGAGCCAGTCAACCGCGGACGCTCAGCAGCCCCATTCTGCTTCGCCGGGCTGCGCAAAATACTCTCGCGACTTTGCACGGTCGCTGGTTATCGATTCCAGTTCAAGCATTGCCAGGCGCGCTGCAGCCACTAACCGGTTCTTTTCCTGTGGGGCAATTTCTTTCCATGAACTGCGGCCTTCACTGCCTTTACCGGACAGCTCGGGCGTTAGCGCCTGGTGATAGTGATAGAGAAGCTCTGCCAACCGTTCCGGTGCTACCTCGTGAATCCACATAAAATTCACTCCCTTATCTCTCGAGTTCGTCTGGACCCTCTTTCAGCCCACTGACCATTGGACACGGAAGCGCAGAAAAGCCGAGTAAGGGCTCCATAAAATGTTCATAAAGACTGGAAGGAAAAACAGAAGGCAGGAGTTAGGCCCCAGGTTCAAACCGGTACCCGACCCAGGGCTCAGTGAGAAGATATTTCGGCGAGGAGGGATCAGACTCGATCTTCTTGCGCAACTGCCCGACAAAAACGCGCAGGTATTCCGGCTGTTCGACGCTATTGGCGCCCCAGATCGCGGCAAGCAGAGTCCGATGCGTCACCACTTTGCCGGGACGCCGCGCCAGATAGAGCAGCAGGTCGAATTCCTTGGGCGTGAGATGAACCTCGTGTCCCGCAACTTTGACCGAGCCGCGCATCCAAATCGATGTCAAAGTCTCCGGCCGTAATCGCGCCGGGCTGTTCCTCGGCCGCCGGCGTCCGGCGCAACTGCGCCCGAATTCGCGCCAGCAATTCATTCATGCTGAACGGCTTGGTAACGTAATCGTCGGCGCCGGCATCCAACGCCTCCACCTTCGCGCGATCCTGTCCGCGGACAGAAAGCACGATAATTGGCACTTGCGACATCTGCCGGAGTTGCCGGCACAGGCCTACACCATCGAGATTCGGCATGGCCAGGTCCGTCACCACCACGTGCGGCGTCCAGTTCTTCATGAGCTCCAGCGCCATCTCGCCATCATTGGCCACGCGAATGTCATAGCCCTGCGCCGAAAGCGTAGTGCGCAGCACGCGCGTGATCTGCGGCTCGTCATCCACTACCAGGATGCGCCGATGCTCGTTCGTCATCTTCTTTTCGTCATTCCCATTCGTAGTCCCGCTCACCGCATTTCCTGGGTCACGATGTGCACATCCACCGCCGGGGTATCGCGCAGAAACTTGTGAATTGCAGACAAATAGAAATATCTCTTCCACCCCTTGGTCGCCGATCGCCCAAAAACGACTTGCGTGATGTGATTCTCACGCACAAACTCGGCGACCTTTTCCGCGACAATCTTGCCCTCGCTCTTCACCACCTTCGCCCCTACGCTCTCCGCGAACCGGATATTGTCAGTCAGCGTCCGCTGGTTCTCATCGCTCTCATCCGCACCGGTATCCACGTAGAATGCGTACAAGTCGCCGTCCATGGCCTGGGCCATGCGCGCGCCCCGCGCGATCAAATACTGCGCTGCCGGATTCGAGCTGAAGCACACTGCAATCCGCTCCCGCACCTGCAGCAGTTGGCCATCTTCATTCTTTAGTTCCGAAAGCGTGCGGTCGACCGCCTGGGTCACCTGCCGCAGAGCCAGCTCGCGCAGCGCGACAAGGTTTGTATTGCGGAAGAAGTTTGCCAGCGCGCGCTCCACCCGCTCCAGCGGATAAATGTCTCCGCGCTTCATGCGCGTCTGCAGCGCTTGCGGAGTAAGATCGGCCATCACAATCTCGCCTGCGCGCCGAATCACCCAGTCCGGCACGGTCTCCCGCACCTGCACCCCAGTCAGGCTGCGGATCGTCGGCGACAGGCTCTCGATGTGCTGCACATTCAGCGTGGAAAGAACGTCGATCCCGGCATCGAGCAGTTCAAACACATCTTCATAGCGCTTCGCATGCTTGCTGCCTTCAATGTTGGTGTGGGCCAGTTCGTCCACCAGCACAACGTGCGGCTTGCGCGCCAGAATGGCGTCTACATCCATCTCTTCAAAAATGGTTGACTTGTATTCCAGCTTTTTCCGTGGAACTGATTCCAGCCGGGATGAAAGTTCGACGATCGGTTTGCGCCCGTGAGTCTCGACTACGCCGATCACCACTTCTTCGCCGCGGCTCGCCCTCCGCACGCCTTCACTCAGCATGGCATACGTCTTGCCTACGCCTGGGGCGTAGCCCAGAAACAGCTTGAACACTGCCGGCCGCTGCGCCGTATCCACTTCCTTAAGCCATTCTTCAGGACTCTTAGGCATCGCCGTTATTCTCCACGTCGGAGTCGCAATTGTCGAATCTAGATGAAGGCAAGTTTCAAGGTTTCATAGTTTCAAGGTTTCGCAACCCATCGCTGCCCCTGAAACCTGCAACTTTGAAACCTTGATTCCGGTTACAATCGTGCGCGTGAAAGCCCGCTGGCCACAGCACCTGCTCCGCTATGCCGCCTGCCTCGCGGCCGCCGAAGTCGTAGTCCAGATTTACCGCCGCGTCATTCACGTAAATCCCACCACTGTAGCTCTCACATTCCTGCTGATGGTGCTCTGGGTCGCGGCTTACTGGGGATTTCGTTTCTCGGTCTTTCTTGCGCTGATCGCCACGCTCGCCTTCAATTATTATTTCCTGCCGCCCATCGGAACCTTAACCGTCGCCGACCCGCAGAACTGGGTCGCGTTGTTCGCTTTCCTCGTGACCGCGGGAATCGCCAGCCAGCTTGCCGACCGCGCCCGCCGTCAGACGGCAGATGCCAATCAGCGCCGCCGCGACGTGGAGCGGCTTTACGCCTTCAGCCAGCGCCTGCTCGCCACCGATAACGTAGCCGAACTGCTGAATGCGATTCCCGCCTACGTTTGTGATGGATTCGGCGCCAAGGCCGCCGCCATCTACCTGCTCAGCTCGCAACAGGTATACCGCACCGACCCAAACGCAACCTCGCTTGCTCTGCAGGATCTTCAAATCGTCAGCTCACGCGGCGAGCCGGTCATCGATTCGCAGCGCGGAATTTCTCTGACTCCCTTGCACCTGGGAACGCGCACCACCGGAGCCGTTGGCATCGCCGGACCAGCCCTCTCGCGCGCCACTCTCGAGGCCCTGGGCAGCATGATTGGCATCGCCATCGAGCGGGCCGGGGCCATAGAGAAGCTCTCCCAGACTGAAGCCGCGCACCAAAGCGAGAATCTGCGCGCCGTCCTGCTCGATTCAGTGACTCACGAGCTGCGAACTCCTCTTACCGGTATCAAAGCCGCAGTCACGGGCCTGCTCTCGGAATACAACCTCAACGAGGCGCAATGCCGTGAGCTACTCACTGTAATCAATGAGGAAACCGATCGCCTCGACCGTCTGGTGGGCGAAGCCACGGAAATGGCCCAGCTCGATGCGCACAAAGTCGAGCTCCATATGGCCCCAGTCGATATCGCTACGGTGATCGACTCTGCTGTGGAAGAATCGAGAACGTTCATAGGCCAGCATCCACTCGAAGTCCACGTAGCTCCGTCACTGCCCAAGGTGCGGGTGGATTCCGACCGCATTGCAGAGGTATTGAAGCAGCTGCTGGAAAATGCCGCCAAATATTCTCCGCCCACTTCGCCGATCACCATTACCGCCGAGCAAAAAGGAGACCGAATCGTCACCAGCGTCACCGATCACGGACCCGGCATCGATGACTTCGAGCAGTCGCTGGTTTTTGACAAGTTCTACCGCGGCCGCGACCAGCGCTATAGCGTGCAGGGCACCGGTATGGGACTAGCCATTGCCAAGGCCATCGTGGAAGCCCACAACGGGGTTGTCGGAGTCACCAGCCAACTCGGTCGGGGCTCGGTCTTTTCTTTCGAACTACCCGCAGCCTGAACGGCGGTTAAATTCTTCCGCTTCGGCTGTCTCGTCGCGTGGTTAATCGGTATCTCTCTTCGCACCTTCCGCATTGCCGAAAGTAAGCGCAACAAGTAAATTCAAGACAGAGCACGGTTACACCGACCGACGATCATTCGATGCCGCTTGCCACGCTGAACGATATCTTCTTTGCCGCGACCGAGCGCAATCTCGACCGCGCGATGCTCTACCGCGAGGCCGGAAAGTGGCTCCCAATCTCCTCCTCGGATTTCCGCCGCAACGTCGCTGGAACCGTTCGCGCGCTGCAGAGGTGGGGCATCCAGAAAGGCGACCGGGTTGCCATTCTCAGCGAGAACCGGCCCGAATGGTCAACTGCCGACTTCGCCATCCTGCTGCTCGGCGCCGTCACCGTGCCCGTTTATTCCACGTTGACCCCGGAACAGACCGCTTATACGCTGCGCGACTCCGGTGCCAGCATTGTTTTCGTTTCCACCGAACATCAACTGCGCAAGATCCAAGGCGTTCTCTCCCAGACGCAAGTCAAGAGAATCGTCGTCATGGATCACGTCAAAATCCCCGGCGATCTTGGCGTAGCGTGTTCGCTGATGGATCAGTTTATGAGCCAAGGCACCAGCGTTCTCGAGCCCCAAACCGAATCGATCGCCCGCTCCATCCAGCCCGACGACCTTGCCACCATTATCTACACCTCGGGCACCACCGGAACTTCCAAGGGCGCGATGCTGACCCACGGCAACATTGCGTCGAACATCAATTGCTCTTTGCTCGGCTTCAACATGCGGCCCGGGCTGATCAGCATTTCGTTTCTTCCTCTTTCGCACGTCACGGCTCGCCACGTGGATTTCTCCATGCTTTACCATGGCGTAAGTCTCGCCTACTGTCCGTTCATGGAGAACCTTACCGAAACTTTCCTCGAAGTACGTCCGTCCTTGTGCGTGTCCGTGCCCAGAGTCTATGAAAAAATCTACGCCAAGACGGAAGCGAGCGCCCGCGGATTCGTCAAGCGCGCGGTTTACCGCTGGGCGTTGTCGGTAGGTCGCGCCAACAAACCTGCAATTCTTGCCGGACGAATCCCCACCGCGGCCAACTGGAAACTGGCCGACCGGCTGGTCTTCTCGAAAATCCGCGAAGGTCTGGGAGGCCGGGTCGAAACTTTCATCTCCGGAGGCGCGCCTCTGGGCCGCGAACTAGCCGAATGGTTCGCCGCCGTCGGCATCCGCATTCATGAGGGCTATGGCTTAACCGAAACTTCCCCGGTGATCGCCGTCAACACGCCCGTCAACCATCGCATCGGCACGGTCGGCAAAATCCTTCCCAACCTCGAGGTGCGCATTGCCGAGGACGGGGAGATTCTGGTGCGCGGCCCCTCTGTGTTCAAGGGATATTGGAATCGCCCCGAAGAAACTCAGAATGCCTTCCAGGATGGCTGGTTCAAGACCGGAGACATTGGCCAGGTCAATGCCGATGGATATCTCTCCGTCACCGACCGCAAGAAAGAACTCATCAAAACTTCGGGCGGCAAATTCATCGCTCCTCAACCCATCGAGAATTCCCTGAAGCTCAATCCTCTGGTCGGGACCGCGGCCATCATCGGAGACAAGCACAAGTTTGCCTTCGTGATCGTCTCGCCGAACTTCCCGATGCTGGAAGACTGGGCCCGCGCTAACGATGTCGCTTTTTCCTCGCGTGCTGAACTAGTGGCAAATCCAAAGGTCCAGGCGCTCTACGAGGGAATTGTGGAGGAGGTAAACCAGAATCTGGCAAGATTTGAAAAGCTGAAACGCGTCTTGCTTGTATCCGAAGAATTCACCGCCGAGAACGGCGCCCTCACCCCTACGCTAAAACTGCGCCGGCGCATCATCGAAGAACGCTATCGCGGGCAGATCGAGGAACTCTACGCTCAGGCGGAAACCCAAATCACACCGTAGCGGACTTGTCATCCGAAGCAGCCTCACCAACCGGGTTGTCATTCCGGAGCGGCGCCAGCCGTGGCGGAACCTGCTTTCCTATCTGCCGCTCCGCACCTACCAAACCATCGATGTCCCTTCCCATGCGGTTTTGATTACAATGTACCCATGAGCGATCCCCTCGTAATCGCCGGCCGTTCCTTCCGTTCACGCCTGATCGTGGGCACAGGAAAATACAAGTCCTTCCAGGAAACCGCCCGCGCACTCGAAGCCAGTGGCGCCGAAATGGTGACGGTAGCCGTGCGTCGCGTCAATCTTGACCGCAGCAAAGAGTCCCTGCTCGATTACATCGATTCAAAGAAATATTTTCTCCTGCCCAACACCGCCGGTTGCTACAACGCGGACGAAGCGATCCGCGCGGCGCGCCTGGGCCGCGAGGTCGGCCTTTCGGACTGGGTGAAACTGGAAGTAATCGGGGACCAGGCCACACTCTATCCAGACGTGCAGGCGACGCTCGAAGCCACGCGGGTGCTGGTGAGTGAAGGATTCACGGTTTTGCCCTACACCTCCGACGACATCGTCTACGCCAAACGTCTGGTGGACGCCGGCGCGGCCGCCGTCATGCCGCTCGGCGCGCCCATCGGCAGCGGCATGGGCATTCAGAACCAGGCCCATATCCGCATTCTGCGAGAAATGATCACCGGCGTGCCGCTGATTGTCGACGCGGGGGTGGGTACCGCGTCCGACGCCGCAATCGCGATGGAGCTTGGTGCCGATGCCGTCCTCATGAATACCGGCATCGCCGCGGCGCAAGATCCCGTGCTGATGGCTGAAGCAATGCATCATGCGGTGCTAGCTGGACGCCAGGCCTACCTCTCAGGCCCGATGCAAAAAAAGCTGTACGCGACCGCCAGTTCTCCGGTCGAAGGCGTAGTGAGGTAGCCGTAGCGCCGGTTCTCCGCTGCCGGTCTCGACTCCGAACGACGGCAGCAATGACAAAAGGGCGGCCGCAGCCGCCCTAATGACTACCGAATTCCTCTTACAGCATCTTCACGCTGTCCACGTGAATCGAATCCTTACTCACCGTTCCAGTCACGGCGACGTGGTGTCCGGCATGAGCCGTCACAGCGTCCTGGTTATCCACGGCCAGAACCTTCGAATCGCCGTCGGTCACGACTACCAGCTTCTGGCCCGCGGCGGCGCATTTCTTAGTGCACGCCTCACCCGTAGCGCTGGCCATCTTTGCCCCGCACTTCGCGTCAGTAATCCAACCGTTGACCGTTGTGCTCTTTCCCATATCATCGAACGCCAAAGCCGTCAGGGCGAACACGAAACAAATCGCAAGACAAAGCATTAGAACTTTTCTCATGGCCGGTTTCTCTCCTCTTTGATGTTCCGCTTGCGGCCCAGCCGCAGGTAATGGAAGAATTCTAATCGCAAGTCCGGCAGCCATTCAGCGCACCGGTCATCGATTAACTCCCGAACTATACCACAGCGGAATTTGTAAGTTGTCACGCGCTTGTGAACTGCGAAGGGGTCGCCCCCGGAAACAGCTTCAGAGAACTTACCTCTTCGCCGAGTGGGTGGCGGGCGGAGGCTGATTTGCCGCAGCCGGCGGGACGTACACGTACTCCCCGGGACGCGCATAGCGCAACTGCTCGCGGGCTTCTTTCTCAATCGCTTTTTCGTCTGTCTTCAATGCCTGAATCTTCTGCGTATAGAGGTCGTTCTCTTTCTGTTCTTGCGCGATCTGCTTCTGCAGCGATTGAAATTCCACCCGCTTCTGCTTGTATACGATCATCCCATTGGCGCCGAGCATCACATGCACAAACAGCAAACCCGCGAGCACCGCAACCGTGATCGTGGCGATGCGCCGCCTTGACAAATACACTCGCGTCGCCAGCGGTCGCAGGCTTAGCATCCACGAGGCTGCCAGTGCCTCAGCCTGCGGCGCCCTTTCGACCATGACGCGCAGGCCGTCCTGCGGCCTGGGAAATCGCCGAATTCTTGAAAGATCCTTTACTCGAAAATCCATTGTTTGTGGCCAACCGAGACAAACTCCGCGGATCGAACCTCAGCCTTTCAGTGGACTTCTACTCAGCTCAGCCGTCAAGCGAAAGTTCTTCCTCGTGACGCAGCAGGAACCAACTTGGTTATAGCGGGACCTTTTTACTCCCAGAGTGCTACCCTCTGAGCTGCGTTTTCTGACTATTCGCCGACAGGCAACCAACCGATTCCCTATGACCGATAAACGCATCGTTCTAATCACCGCCTCTTCGGAAGAAGAAGCCCGCAGGATCGCGCGCCATCTGGTCGAACACCGGCTTGCAGCCTGCGTCAACATCGTCCCGCAAGTTGCATCCATTTACCTTTGGCAGGGCAAGATCGAAGAAGCTCGCGAGTGGCTTTTAGTCATCAAGACCACGTCTGCGGCATTCGGTCGAGTGCGCGAAGCGATTGCAGACCTTCACTCCTACGAACTTCCGGAATGCATCTGCCTGACGATTGAAGACGGATCACCCGCCTATCTGCAATGGATCGCAGAATCCGTGTCTGCGGGAGACTCCGGCGAATGATTCCAGACGCGTGGTGAGGAAGGCTACTGGCCCGATTGCAGCTGCGTGCTTAACTGATTGACGGCCGAAACGTCGAAAAAGCCAGATAGATCGGCGTGCCCGGCCAGAGTGTCGCGCTGCTTGCCTTCCACCAGGATTTTCACTCGAAGTATGCCGGGTAGATTGGCGGAGAGCGTCTGGATCAGCGATGCCACGGTGAGTTCTTCGGAGAGCACGCCGGAACGGTGGCCATCGGCGAAAGCGGCGTTGATGTCGATCACGGCGAGTCCGGGGTCGACCAGGTAGACACTGCGGACATCAGACCCTTGCGGCAAAGGGTGAGGCGAGGCCTTGTCCAGGTATAAAGCGAGCAGCGACCGCAGCAATTCCTCGGCGCGCTGCTGGCGAACCGAGGGCAGTGGGATGCGGGCCGACTGCGCGAGCAGTACACCAGTATCGTCATACGCCACAAACAGCGTTACCTGTTCGGTGTTTCCGGCCACGGGAGGCCCTACGGGACGGCTGTCGATCGAAACCGCGGGACCCGCGGCCGCCCGTCCCCGCATGCGCCACGCGTAGAAGCTCATACCCAGCACGGCCAGCAACAGAACTGAGATGGCGATGAAAAGATGACGTGGAATCATGGTTGGCCAGTCTCTAATGCGTTAGTCATTTTCAGCGCAATCATCCTCATCATGGAGCGGATCCCAGCTGGGCACGAATGTCTGCAATTCCGTTCGCGACGCCGACGGCAACGAGTTGTTGGTAGTCCGGCGACATGAGTTGCGAAACATCGGACCCCGCCGGGGCAACCTCGACGGCGATGGCGGCCGTGACAACGTTATTTAATGGACGGAGCGGCGCAGTAAGAGTGCGCACAGCAACCCGTTGATTTCTCAACTCGGTCGCGACGCTCGCGGCGGCCGCTTGACTAAGGGGGACGGAGGACGCTTGGGCGGTGGTCCAAGAGCGGAACGGACCGCGATCGTCTTCGCCGCTGTAAGGCAGCAGCGCGGTGTAGAGGCGAACGCCATGGCCGTTCGACGCCGCATGCAGGGCCACATAGACGGCGGCGTGAGTGGTGTTGGCGTAAAAAGCCCGGTCATCCACCGATACCGTTGCGTCCGAGTCGCGCAGAACGAGCGTGGAGATTCCACGATTCTCCAGCTCCTGGCGCAGGCGGCGGGCGAAGGCAACCGTGACATCCTTTTCCGCCAGCGTTGAGCTGAGCGCTTCGCCGCGATCATTTCCGCCATGACTGGCGTCCACAACCGCAAAGTAACGGCGCCCGGCCGAACTCGACGGTTTAGGCGTCGTCGGCTGCGTCGCTGCACCATTTTGCAGAGTCGTAACCGAACTGGGGGGCGGCGTTTGTCCCGGCGCGCTCGTCGCGGGTGCAGCGGCCGCAGTAACGGGCGTTCCGGTTGTAGCGGCAGCGCTTTCAGGTCTTACAGGTGCGAGTGTGATGGTCCTGCCATCATGGCTGAAGCTGGCAATAAGAGGAATGTTGGTGCTAACGGTGATCTGGGCGGCGCCGTTGCCCTCCGAATAGGTGGCCTCGGGAATGGTTTTGCTGCCGAAAGTAAGCACAGTGGAGGCTGGCGCGGTGACTGGTTCGTGGCTGAATGTCATGCGCAATTTTCCCGGCTCGGTCGCAACGGACGGATTCACCGGCGCGGTGAAACGAAACACCAGATGCGAAGGGTTTTCTGGAGGCACTGAGGCGGTGAAGTGAGTCGCGATGTTGCCGATGAAAAGACGTCCGGACTCCTGGTGCAGAGTTGCGGGGCCACCCAGAAAGCGTGGCAGGAGCGAACCAAGCGAGGCTAGCGGGACCAGCCCACGTCCGTTTTCCATGAGGAATTTTCCAGCGAGGTCGGCGTCGCGTCCCTGGACGCGGGCGTGCGTATGCCCAACGGTAAATTCGCCGAGGATGTTGTTGTAGTGGATGCGCCAGCGCGGCAGGTCGGCTTTCGCGCTGACTGTTCCCAGAGGATCCAGCAGTTCCAGCAAACCGATGTACTCATGCCCTTGCCGCTGCACGATGGGTAAGGAATAGTTGGCAGCAGTGGAGTAGACCGCGAGATGCTTTTCGGGAGCCGCACCGGAGGTCAGGACCGCAAAAGACAAGAGGATCCAGACTGCAGCTCCGCCGCTTCGCCATCTGCGAATCGACTGCCCGATCGTGGAATGCCTGAAAATCCCTGTTCTAGTCGAGCGCATAGATTGTCAATCCGCTTAGGAGCTTGGGGTAGAAGTCAGTCGATTTCTGAGGCATCACCTCGCCCGCAAAGGCAATGTTTCGGACCTGCACCATGCGGCAAGGATTCATCAGAAAGACAATATTGGCGCGAGTGCCTGCCGCGCCGCGTACTCGCGACAAAGCTTCACCCGCATCGCGGATGTAAGAGATATTCTCCTGGTTGCGGATCGATTCTTCCGAGAGACTAGCACTCTCTCCAGGAGACACTTATGCAATTGCACCACATCAAGGGCCTGCTGGCGCAGCGAGAAGCCAGCGAACACCTCCGGCGTGTTCGGGTTGGGATGGTGCAACAGGAATGCCCGGTTGGCAGTGACAGCGAGAATGGATGTTCCGGTTCGCCCCGACTCGCGGAGGATCGCGGTGGCGCGGGGAGCGTCGAGCGCGGCATCAACCTCGTCGATGTCGAAGAAGGCGCGGGCCGAGCTGCGGAATTTTTCTTCTGAGAAGGATGCGAGGCCATGCACCAGGCGATGCGTCGGCAGAATCAGCAGACCGGGGCTGTTCATGTTGACAAAGGTCATCATGACGAACTCGTAAGGCGAAGCACCGGAATCCCGTGCCGCTGCGGAAGCTTCGGCGGCACGGCGTTCGTTGCGGTAGGTGAGGGCGGTTTCGTAACGATGGTGGCCGTCGGCGATGATCAGTTTCTTATCACTCATCGCGGCTCGGATTGCGCTGACCGCACCAGGATCCGAGACTTTCCACACGCGATGGATGACGCCGTATTCATCGGTCACGGAAATGTCCGGATCGGAGTTGGTGGCGAGCAACGACTCGACCTGGCCTGAATCCTCATAGAGCATGAAGATCTGTCCGAAATGAGCCCGGGTGGCGCGAAGCAGGTCGAGGCGGTCGGCCTTGGGCTTGGCCAGAGTTTGCTCATGCCGGAAAACGACGCCGGCCGAGTAGTCCTCGATGCATCCCAGACCGATAAAGCCACGGCGTTCCAGTTCATTGGTTGAACCGGGCAAAGACCCGGGCAGAGTGAAGCGTTGCGAATAAATATAGATCGAAGGATCCGAATCCTGACGCAGAATGCCTTCCCGACGCCAGTCGCTCAGATACCCGGCGGCCCGGGAATATACATTGTTCACTGCATTGTCATTCTCTTCCCGCCGCCCAAGAATGATGCGCACGAGATTATGCGGGCTGGCCGCATAATAGCGATCCTGCATCTCGGGAGTGATCTTGTCATAAGGTTGGGTGACAACCCGGGCAGGGGATGCTTGCCGCGGATCGTAGCGAAACGCGCGAAAGGGATGAACGTCAGCCATGGAAACTAATGATTGTAACAAGGTGGCAATTGGCCTTCGGTTCCGGAGTTCACCGGAATCGGGACGAGTTGCCTGAAATAGGCCGCCAATTCGGGATTGTCACACACATTTGACAAAAAAACCGGAGCCCGATGAGTCAAGCTGTGATACTATCGCGGCCAAATGAGGTGCTTATGGCCCTCCTGGATGGGCGCCGGCTCTCACGCCCCGAGGCCCTAGGTCGGAATTCAGTTCGGAGTTTTGTTCCGACTTCAGTTCGGAACTCCCGCCCGGTTCGACCCTGGAACCCAGCTTCTGCCCTGCTGCACCGAATCGCGACCCTGCCTCGCCTCTTGGTTTCGTTTCTCGCGCTCGCCGCAGTCTGCGCCTCGCCCCTGCAGGCTTTCGGGCAGGCAGAGGTCAACGACGTCCACATCCAGCCCCGCGAGGTGGAAAAAAGCAAGACCGAAGAGGTCGCCACCCAGAGCCTGGTCTCCCCCTCGCTGAACACTCACGTGCGTCCCCTGAAAGTGGACGTGGATTTGGTCCTGGTCCCGGTCACGATCACCGACCCCATGAACCGCCTGGTGACTGGGCTTGAGAAAGAGAACTTCGAGCTTTTCGAAGGCGGCTCGAAAGAAGAGATCAAGTCTTTCTCAAGTGAGGACGCTCCGGTCTCGCTGGGAGTGATTTTCGATTCCAGTGGAAGCATGAGCAGCAAGATGGACCGGGCTAAAGACGCGGTGATGGAGTTCTTCAAGACCGCTAACCCGCAAGATGAATTCTTCATGATCACGTTCTCCGACGAGCCGGAGGTAATCAACGATTTCACCAGTTCGGTGGATGACATCCAGGGCAAACTCGTATTCACGGTGCCGCGCAGGCGGACCGCCTTGCTCGATGCCATCTACATGGGCATCACAAAAATGAGGGAGGCCAAGTACCCCAAGAAGGCGCTCCTGATCATCTCCGATGGAGGCGACAATCACAGCCGCTACACCGAGGGCGAGATCAAGGCTTTGGTGAAGGAAGCGGATGTAATGATCTATGCCATCGGGATTTACGACCGGTATTTTCCCACCGAGGAGGAGCGCTTAGGTCCGGCACTGCTGGGCGAGATCACGGAACTGACCGGTGGACGCGCCTTTACCGTCGAGAATCCTAACGACCTGGCCGATGTGGCCACCAAGATCGGAATCGAGCTGCGCAATCAGTATGTGCTGGGGTATCGTCCCAAAATAGTAATGCGGGATGGCAAATGGCGTAAGATTAGGGTGAAGTTATTGCCCCCGAAAGGATTGCCGCCACTCCGAGTGTATGCCAGGACCGGATATTACGGGCCCCAGGAATAACCGGCCCGGGAGCCTTTTTTATTTCCTAAGCTACGCGATCTGGGCCGCAATCGCAGTCGCGGTGCTCACCCAGACTTTTGCCGGACAGCCGGCGCTGACCCCTTCCCACCTCCAGTCACAGACTGTTCAGCCTCCATCGACGCATCCCAACCTAGTCAGCCCCAGTCGCCCGCACCTACGCCTGCGTCACCCCCGGCTACTTCAAACCAGCAGCAACCGTCCGCCGAAAACGGAACCTTTGTCATCCGCAAGGATGTCGACGAGGTTCTGCTGCACGCCACCGTGGTGGACGACAAGCAGCATATTGTGACCGACCTCGACCGCAACGCCTTCTCGGTATTCGAGGATGGAAAACCGCAGACGATCATTTCGTTCCGGCATGAAGACATTCCCGTTTCCATGGGAATTGTGATCGATAATTCCGGTTCGATGCGCGAGAAGCGGGCCAAAGTAAACCAGGCCGCGCTGAACCTTGTTCGGGCGAGCAATCCGCAGGATGAAGTGTTCGTGGTCAATTTCAACGACGAATACTATCTCGATCAGGACTTCACCAACGACCTGCTGAAACTCAAAGAAGCCTTGGAGAAGATTGATGCCAAGGGCGGAACGGCACTGTTCGACGCGATGGAAGCTTCAGCCGCTAACTTCAAGTACGCCAGGCTGGAGAGGAAAGTCTTGTTCCTGGTGACGGATGGCGAGGACAATGCCAGCCGCGACAACCTGGAACAGACGGTGAAGCGTTTGGAGGTAGAAAACGGTCCGGCCGTGTATGCGATCGGGCTCCTGGGCGATGAAGAGCATCCCAAGCGGGCCCGGAAAGCTCTTGAGATCATCGCGCAACGAACGGGTGGAATCGCCTTTTTTCCGGCTACTCTCGACGAGGTGGATGAGATCAGCCGGCAGGTCGCACACGACATCCGTAATCAATACACGATCGGCTACAAGCCCACCAATCCCCGAGCCACGGGTGGCTTCCGGGAGATCCGTGTCGAGGCCAAAGCTAAAGGACACAAAAAGCTTGTCGTGCGAACCAAGACTGGCTACTACGCAGGCCTGCAGCCAGCGCAGTCGGAGACCAAGTAATCGACTCACCCGGCCTTGCTAGACCGGGACCATGTTTC
This sequence comes from uncultured Acidobacteriaceae bacterium, assembly GCA_963800575.1. Classification (GTDB taxonomy): domain Bacteria; phylum Acidobacteriota; class Terriglobia; order Terriglobales; family Acidobacteriaceae; genus Sulfotelmatobacter. The sequence continues at coordinate 67,665 of CAWDBN010000011.1, read as the reverse complement.
CGCTGAGCATGACTTGGGAGTTTTCAGTGGCCCGTATCGAAAGGGATGCTAACCTCGGCAACGGTACGCGAGTGGCTGGGAGCGTAGACCCATCGCTTCACGGCGGATATGGCAGACTCACCCAGAATCGGATTGCCTCCCAGCAATTGGACATCTTCGACGTTGCCTTTGGCTGAGATGGTAACGCGCAAGCGCACGATCCCGCCGATATTGAGGCGCTTGAGAGTCTCGGGGTATTCCGGCTCGACCCGGGTGATTAGCGTTCTTTGGGCGCTTTCCCCGGCGTAAGCGACGGCTAGAGTCTTCACACCTTCTGAGCTGGTTTCTGCACTCACATATCCGATTGCGCCCCTCGTTCTGGCCACGTACGCCACCACTTCGGCATCAGAACCCAAAGCTTTCGGCATCGAGCCTCTGCCGGTAAATACCAGCGCGCGATAGTATGTCTGCAAATCGTCGTCGGTCCTGCCCATGTACATTTTCAGGAAGGCTTCGTGGGACGGTCCATCTTTCTCCAGCACGGGTTCGACGTGGCTACCGTCGGCGAGTGAGTTCTTCTGCTGCAGAAATACTCTTTTAATCTCCTCCGGGGAAATCCGATCTGCTTTAACGCTGGAATTTGCAATCAGCTTGACGTCAACGGCCCTGGCATTCAGTGCAGCAAGGATTATCAGCCCGGCACCAGCGAGGAGTATTCTCGGACACTTCATTCCTGTTCTCCCTTGCCTATCCGGTCTCAGAAATTAATGCCGGTCTTGATGACCAAAGCATTGGTGTTTGGCTTAAAGCCCTGCGGATTCACTTGCGTATAGAATCCGTTCGGGTACGGGCCGCTGCCATAGCCGTTCATGAAATGGCCTTCGATTTTCACGTTCCAGAACTTATTCAGGTCAACCCGCCCCGTGACGACTTTGTCGTAATCGTGATCAGCGGGCAGGCCAGTGTCAGTCGTCGGTGGATAAAAGGCGGCGAGGGCGCCGCTCACAACGTTCGTGATCGTGTAGCGAGAATAATAGGAGCCGATTTGAAGACGTTTGCTGATCCTGTAAGCTCCGGAAACGTACCAACCCCGCACATCGGCAAAACTTTCAGAAGTGCCACCGAAGAGTTCCTGGTTGCGCCAGTAGCGGCGATACTCCGAGTCGATCCGGAATCTGCCCACGGTGTACTCGCCGTAGAACTGATTAGCCCAGTCGGCTTTCGAGTCTTCAGAGTATGGCACCAACCCTGCGCCAGGGTTAGACGGGTTTATCGCTGTGCCCTTGCCGGTGATGTCCTCATTGATCGCGCGAGGCTCCGAATAGAAGACCTTTTAGCGGCGCGTTCCAGCGAAAATCCGCGCCGTACTGCAGTCCGCCAAAGCTCGTAATATGGGCTCCGAAACTACTTAAGTAAAAGGGATAGCCGCTATAGATACTGTCGCTGCGATGCCCGGCATAAGCCGTATAGGAAAGATCGCCGAAATGATGCTTGAGGGAAATGTTGCCGTAGACATCGCCGCCGAGGTGAGCGATGGCCGCGTCCCTCAGGTCCGTCGGATAGACGCTTTGCGGAGGCAGCGCAAAGGGGCGCAGGAAATCCAAGTCCTGAGTGTCGTTATAGAGACCGAGCGCAGTTTTTACTTTCCCGCCGCGAAGCCCAAACCAGCTTTTGAAGCGGTAATCGGCGACCGCCCAGTCCAGCGAGGGATGGTACTGTCCAAGTTGGCCGAGGTTGCGGTCGTAACCTTGCACGCCGATCCGGAGCTTATCAGTTACTTCGGACGACACGTTAAGCCCAAAATCGGTCCAGGCGGCGCTGCCTTGGCTGGTGTTCATGGTGAGCCAATTGTTGTCGTTCGAGTAGACGAATCCCTGCGACGCGAAGCCGTGCACCTGAACTGTGCGGTCAAAGAGCTTGAATTCCTGTGCCTGCAGGGCGATGCTTCCTGCGAAAAAGCAGACACAGAGAAAAGCCAGTCCGAGCATTCGTCGATACATAGGTCTCCGGTGCGAGTTTGCGCCTACTCTGAAGCATCGGCAGGTTGAGGGAAAGCCTGAGAGCAAGCACCATGAGAACAAGACAAGAAACGTAAGATTAGGATGACGACGGTAACGGTTTGAACCAGAACGAGATGGCTTGTTCGATTGACGATTCTGGACTCTGCCCTTAACCTGTAGCGTGCACCTGAAAAGCTCCGAAGCCTCTCATCTGGGAGTCGCTGACAACATTACGGATCTGGTCGGCGGAACTCCCATGCTTCGCTTGAAGCGGCTAGTCGCTCCAGGTTCGGCCGACCTGTTCGCCAAACTCGAATATCTGAATCCCGGCGGCAGCGTGAAAGACCGCGCCGCCATCGGAATTATCCGCCGGGCAGAGCAGGAGGGTAAGCTCGCGCCCGGCGGGACCATCGTCGAAGCCACGGCCGGCAACACCGGAATTGGGTTAGCGCTGATCGGGGTGAATCGCGGGTATAAGGTGAAGCTGTTCGTGCCGGAAAACTTCTCCCAGGAGAAAGTAACCATCATGCTGGCACTGGGAGCCGAAGTGGAACGCACTCCGGACGAAGAGGGCATGCAGGGCGCGATCCGGCGTGCCAAAGAACTGGTCGCCAGCGATCGCCATGCGTTCATGGCCGCGCAGTTTGAGAATCCGGCAAATCCCGATTATCACTACGAAACCACCGCCGTGGAACTCTTCGAGCAGATGAGCGGGAAAGTGGATGCCGTGGTTTTGGGCTGCGGCACCTGCGGAACTTTCACCGGCGTGGCGCGCTACCTGAAGGAGCACGTGCCAGGAGTACTGGCCGTTGCTGTGACAACCCAGGGTTCCGTGCTTGGAGGCGGTGCGCCCGGGCCGCACAAAGTGGAAGGCATCGGGAATAACTTTATCCCAGAGACGTTCGACCCGGCGGTCTGCGATGAAGTGATTGCAGTGACCGACGACAATGCCTTTGCGACCGTGAAGCAGTTGGCGGCGCAGGAAGGGGTGCTGGCCGGTTCGAGCGGGGGAGCGGTCGTATTCGCCGCGCTGGACGTGGCGCTCCGTCTGGGCGTGGGCAAACGCGTGGCCACCATCATTCCAGATTCCGCGGAGCGTTACTTGTCGAAAAAGATTTTTGAGGGCGGCATCTAAATCGGTAGAGGGTGTGCATGAAAAAGAACCGACAAGCCGGCTTTGCCACTCGCGCCATTCACGACGGACAAGAGCCTGATCCCCTCACCGGCTCGGTGACGGTACCGATCTATCCCACCTCCACCTACGTGCAGCAAGGTATTGGCGAGAACAAGGGCTACGAATATTCGCGAGTCTCAAACCCCACCCGGACGCGGCTTGAGCAGAACCTGGCATCGCTCGAAGGCGGCGTGGCTGCGCCCGTATTTGCCAGCGGCATGGCAGCGATCAACGCGGTCGCAAGCCTGCTGAAGTCCGGCGACCACATGGTCTGCGGCAACGATTTGTATGGCGGCACGCCGCGTCTGTTTAACCAGGTGCTGACCGGCTTCGGGCTGGAGTTTTCCTATGTGGATACTTCCGACGCGGAAAACGTGGAGCGCGCCATTCGTAAGAACACGCGGATGGTCTATGTGGAGACGCCGACCAATCCGCTGATGCGCTTGAGCGATCTGGCTGCCATCAGCAAGATTTGCCGTCGCCGGAAAGTCGAATTGGTCGTCGACAACACGTTCATGTCGCCCTACTTTCAAAAGCCGCTAGCATTGGGCGCGGACATGGTGCTGCACTCGACCACAAAATTTCTCAACGGACACAGCGACGGACTGGGCGGCGTGGTGGTATGCAGCAGGCGCGAGCAGGCCGAGCAGTTGGCTTTTCTGCAGAAGGCCGCAGGGGCAATCCTTTCTCCGTTCGAATGCTGGCTGGTGCTGCGCGGCGTGAAAACCCTGGCCGCGCGCATGGAAGTCCACGATCGCAATGGCCGCGTGGTCGCGGAGTTTCTCGCAAAACACAAAAAGGTGAGCAAGGTGTTTTATCCTGGTCTACCGCATCACCCACAGCACGAACTGGCAAAGAGACAGATGAGCGGCTTCGGTTCCATGATCACGTTCGAGACCGGATCGCTGAAGAACGCCAATAAAATGCTGAAGAAGCTCCGCGTCTGCTCCCTCGGAGAATCGCTGGGCGGAGTCGAGACCTTGATCTCGCATCCGGCCACGATGACTCACGCGGGCTTAGGCGCAAAAGGACGGAAAGCGATCGGCATCACCGACGGCATGGTGCGCATCTCGGTAGGCATCGAAGATATCGCCGACATTCTCGACGATCTGGAATCCGGGCTGGCCGAAATCTAGGAACTTTCGCCACGGACTGGGCCGTCCTCTACTCCACCTTCTCCGCCACCCAGCGCGAAACCGCCGTCACCATTTTCCGGGGCGCAAATCTCACCGACTCCGCCACCAGCCAATTCTGCATCCCGGAGATGACAACTGTTCGCCCCGCCATCAACCCGCGATACCCATCCCGCGCCACCACTTCCGCATTCATCGGCCGGAGTTTCCTGAACAATCGCGAATTCTCGGTCCCGGCCCTCTTGGCAAATCCAGTATCGGTTGCGCCGGGACAAAAACAGCTGACCACGACTCCCGATCCCGCTACTTCATTCGCCAGCGCCTCCGAAAACGAAAGCACGTAGGCCTTGGTGGCATAGTAAACCGCCATCAGCGGCCCCGGCTGAAAAGCGGCGGTAGAGGCCACATTCATAACCCTCCCGCTGTGCCTCGCCAGCATCGGCGGCAGGAACAACCGCGTCAGATGAGTAAGCGCTGCAGATATTGAGCTGGATCTGCCCCAGAATTTCATCCTCAGGCATCTCCGCAAACTCGCCAAACCCGCCGAATCCGGCGTTGTTGACCAGAACATCGATCGTCAATCCCTCGCGCTGCAACTGATCGAACAGAAACTTCGCCGCAGGCGCAGCAGCCAGATCAAGCGCCACCGTTTTCACGGCAATGCCAAACTGGCTCTGCAGTTCAGCCGCAACCTGGTTCAACTTTTCCGCGCTGCGGGCGACCAGCACAAGGTTGTAATGATCGCGTGCAAACAGTTTGGCCAGTTCATATCCAATCCCGCCGGAGGCGCCTGTAATAAGAGCAGTCTGAATCTTCGACTCCATAAATTCTCCTGCAACAAATCTTAAACTCAAATTCCGGCAGGGGCGTTTCCCTCTACCGCTTCGACTGCGAACAAAAGAAAAAGCGCGGGCGAATTCGCCCGCGCCCGCAAACTCGATAACCCTAAGCCCCGACCAACGCCGGCTCCACTCCATAAATCGAATACCACGAAGTAGCAGCCTTCAGCTTGCTATTCACATTATTGATGTTCTTCACGCCTTCAGTCTCCAGCCACGAACGGAAAGCCGCCGCACCCTGCTTCGCATAAATCGGAATACCATCCTTCCACGTCGCGCGCCCGCACAGCACGCCATTGAACTTCACTCCAGATTCTCCGGCCAGCTCCAGAGTCTCGCTGAACTCAGCGTTGCTCACGCCCGCCGAAAGATAAATGAAGGGCTTGGTAGCGACGTTCGCCGCCTGATGGAACAGGTCAATGGCCTCTTTTTTCGTATAAGCTTTCTGCCCGGCAAAACACTTCACGCCCTCGACGAACTTCATATTCACCGGCACCTCGACCTTCAGCACATCGACCCCATAACGATCTTTGCTGAACTCCCGCATGCTCTCCGTGACGATCTGCGGCTTCTTTTTCGCGTAATCCAATCCCTTCTCGTCCGCACCCTCGTCATATCCGACAAACTCCAGGAAGTAAGGAATGTCATTGGCGCGGCATTCGTCGCCAATGCGCTCGACCCAGGCATGCTTTTTGTCATTCACTTCCTTGGGATCGAATGGCGTGTAGTAAAGCAGGATCTTCACGCAATCCGCTCCAGCTTCTTTCAGCCGCCGTGCCGACCAGTGATCGAGCAAATCGCCCAGTCGTCCTGGCCCCGTCTTGTCGTATCCCGTCTTCTCATAAGCCAGCAGCAGCCCGGCATTCTTCGCCCGCCGCATCGACGCCGGCAGTCCCCACTCTGGGTCTAGCAGAATGGCGCTGGCATGCGGCGTCAAGACTTCCGTGACCAGGATCTTGAATTCCTCCATCATCGCATCGCTGACTTCCCCGCCCTTTTCCTTGGCGAGCGACTTCTGCAACGACCCGCGCTGATCCATCGCAGCCGCCGCAATCACACCCCGTTCATTCGAAACCCTCTTGAGACCTGCCAGTTTGCCAGGAGTAAGCTTCATAGATTCCTCCGAATCAGCACTGAAAAGATGAGTACTTGCAACCGTTAATTGTAAACTAAGGAGCGAATCCAGGAACTCCGATTCCCGAAGGAACCGTTCATCATGCCCATTGCCACAACCAATCCCGCCACAGGCGAAGTGATCAAAACCTTTGAGCCTCTTTCCGCGGCGCAGATCGAGCAAAAGCTCGAGCTGGCAGTCTCCGCTTTCCACGCCGAGCAAAAAACTCCCTTCGCTGAGCGCGCCCGCCGCATGCGCAAGGCTGCCGACATCCTAGAACGCGATAAAGACAAGTTCGCCCATCTGATGACGCTCGAAATGGGCAAGCCGTACAAAGCCGCCGTAGCCGAAGCCGTGAAGTCCGCCGGAGGTTGCCGCTACTACGCCGATAACGCGGAGAAATTTCTGACCGACGAAATCATCGAGACCGGCGCCAAGAAGAGCTTCATCCGCTACCGTCCGATCGGCCCGATTCTCGCCGTGATGCCCTGGAATTTTCCTTTCTGGCAAGTTTTCCGCTTCGCCGCTCCCGCTCTCATGGCCGGGAACGTCGGACTGTTGAAGCACGCCTCGAACGTTCCCCAGTGTGCGCTGGCGATTGAAAAGATCTTCCTCGAAGCTGGATTCCCCGAAGGCGCCTTTCAAACTTTGCTAATCGGTTCGCAGCAGGTGGACGCAATCCTCAACGACCCGCGCGTAGTCGCAGCGACCCTCACCGGAAGCGAGCAGGCAGGCATCCAGGTTGGAGTCGCCGCCGCGAAGCGCATTAAGAAGGTTGTGCTCGAGCTCGGCGGCAGCGACCCTTTCATCGTCATGTCCAGTGCCAATCTCGACGCCGCCGTCGCCACCGCGGTCGAGGCTCGCGTCATAAACAACGGACAGTCCTGCATCGCCGCCAAGCGTTTCATCGTCGCCGAACCGATTGCCGCCGAGTTCGAACGCAAGTTCGTGGATCGCATGAAGAATCTCCGCGTAGGCGATCCCTTCGACGAGAAAACGGAATTAGGTCCGCTGGCTACCGCCGACGCCGTTACCACCCTCGATGCCGACGTCCAGAAAACCGTCAAAGCCGGCGCCAAGCTGCTCACCGGAGGGCATCCCCTGAAGCAGCCCGGCAATTACTATGCGCCGACAGTTTTGACCAACATCCCAAAAGAATCTCCGGCTTACCGCGAGGAATTCTTTGGTCCGGTTGCGTCACTGTTCCGCGTCAAAGACATTGATGAAGCCATCCGCCTCGCCAACGACAGCCGCTTCGGCCTCGGCGCCAGCGCCTGGACCACCGACGACCGCGAGCGCGAACGCTTCATCAACGAACTCGAGTCGGGGATGGTCTTCATCAACAAGATGGTCGCCTCGGATCCTCGCATTCCGTTCGGCGGCGTCAAGCAATCCGGACATGGCCGCGAACTGGCCGCTAACGGCATCCGCGAATTCATGAATATCAAGACAGTTTCAATTGCTTGAGGAGTCGAACTGGCAGCTAGCGCGGCACGGCTTCTTGCGTGGTGTTCTGCTTGTTCTCGGGGGACAAAGACCGTCCCCGCAATTCGCTCGTCAAAGCCGTTGCTTTGTCGTTGGAAACGCGGATCTCTCCATCCAACACGGCAATAACCCGGCCCGCGCCGGTTCCCTCGAACTGCGCATGGCGAAGCGTGGCATAACCCTGCGCGGCAGCAGGAAGGTTCACCTTAAAGTCCCCGCCTCGGCGCACGGCAGATAGAACCGACTGCGCGGCAGCGTCGCGCACGGCATCTCCGAGCGAACCTGAGCGCAGCAACTCGCCGATCAATCCCTCAGCATCAATTCGCACGACTTCCGGCACCAACCGCAATGTTCCGTCTTCTCCCACCGCCGGGGTCAGCTTCAATTCGATGGTGCCGTTGCCTTCCGCCATTTCGTTGACTGTGTCCCGGCCAAAACACGCCCAGCGTTCATAGTGCAACTGCACCACGACCAGCGTCGCAGGGTCTCGCGGGCTGAGAGCTGCGTTCCGAACTCCAATCCGCTCTCCGCAGGTCTCTGCTTTGTTCAGTTGCGCGCCCAGGACCGCGGTCACATTGTCTTGCAGGTCTGACAAATCCGCGGCCAGCTCGAGTTTGAATATGTTCTGCCCGCCCTCCGCCACGCCCTCGGAGATCACTCCCGAAGTCGTGATGGCGACGGGCTGATTCTTGAAGTTGATCGAGCTCTTCACCGGCGCAAGGTGGAACGCGAAATCCTGGCCGCTGTTGGCCGCCCCGATGCTCATTTCTTGTCCCAGATCGGCTTGTTGGCTTCGGAAACTCGTGAGCGCGCGATCCAGATTCTCCGCCGACCCGGCGATCTGCTGGCCCACTGCCTTCGCGATCCGCCTCCACTTGATCGAGCGCCTTGGCCTGCTGCTCCAAATCGGAATCCGCCTTGGCCAGCCTCTTGACGACTTCCTTCAGCCCGGACTTCTGCCGATCCGAAAGCTCCGTCCACAAACTTCCTATTTTCCGTCCGCGCTTTTTCGAGCGCCTGGTCAAGAGTGGCGCCGCGACCGGCAAGCCCGGACCCACTGTTCTCTTTTCCGAGCCTGTTCCCTAAAGCCTCGCAATTCGCCGCTAGCCGCTTCCGAAATCTTCACCATCGCGGCGAACTGAATAATCTGCTGGCTGGTCGCTTGCACAGCCAGCACTTCGCGATAATCCTTCAACTCGTCCTTCTCCGAGACGCCGGTCGCTCTGCCCGCAGGTCCGCTAAGACCGCTGCCGCCAGCGCTGCCTGCCAAGCCGCCCCCTCCGGGCGAACCGCCGCCGTGCTGGGCAAGCATGCTGCACGGATACGCCAGCAAGGCCCCTCCCAGAACGACTGTCTTCACCCCGGAAATACGACTCCATTTGCGAAACATGCGACAAATCTCCAACAAAAATGCGCCTCCACGGCCTGCAGCCAGAAAACTCTAGCTTGGCGCCGGCCGAAACAAAATGCTATGAAACCGCCGAAGCCCAGCTCGCTACTTCACTCCGACCGTCTCCCGCACCCCAATCTCCGGCACAGTCCTACCCACCACGCTTGCGATCTGCCGCACCTGCACCATCAACTCATCAAACTGATCAGGAAACAGCGACTGCGGACCATCCGACAACGCCTCATCGGGCTTGTGATGCACTTCCACCATCAATCCATCCGCGCCCACGGCCACAGCCGCCCGCGACAGCGGAGTAACTTTATTCCGCTTGCCGGTCCCGTGGCTGGGGTCGACAAAAATCGGCAGATGGCTGAGCCGCTGCACCGCCGGCACCAGGCTGAGGTCGAGTGTGTTGCGAGTGTGGTCGGCAAACGTACGCACCCCTCGCTCGCACAACGCCACGTTGTAATTGCCTTCACTCAAAATATATTCCGCGGCCATCAAAAACTCTTCCAGCGTCGCCGACATGCCACGCTTCAGCAGCACCGGCTTCTTCGCCCGCCCGGCCCGCTTCAGCAGAGAAAAATTCTGCATGTTCCGCGCCCCGATCTGGATTACGTCCGCATATTCCTCTACCAGGTCAAGCGATTCATTATCAATAGCTTCCGTAATAATCTTCATCCCATACTGGTGCCGGATCTCCGCCATGATCTGCAAACCTTCTTCGCCTAACCCCTGAAAGGAATAGGGAGAGGTCCGCGGCTTGTAAGCTCCGCCTCGAAAGAACTGCGCTCCGGCGCGATGCACCCGTTCGGCCACGGCAAACGCCTGTTCCCGGCTCTCGATAGCGCATGGTCCCGCAACAATCGCCAGCCCGGTGCCGCCGATCGTAGCCGCAGTGCCGGCAAAACGAATCACTGTGTTGTCTTCTTTAATGTCGCGGCTAACCAGCTTGTAAGGCTTCGAAACCTTGATTACTTCCTGCACGCCCGCCATTTCTTCCAGCGTGCCCTGCTCCACCTCGCCCTTATTCCCGGTGATGCCGATAGCGGTACGCTGCGCCCCGGGCATGGCATGCGCCCGATAACCGAGCGCCTCGATCTTCGCGCAAACCGAGCGCACCTGCTCCTCAGTAGCGTGCGCTTTCATCACAACCAACATAAAATTCCCTCTCGCAAACCTATGCAGACAGCCACCTCGGCTGGCCTGCCCCGAGCAAAGCCGAAGAGGCCGATCGAGCGCAGCTCCACCCGCAGCGCCACAAACCCGCGCCCATCAAGTCTACCGTCACCAGCCCTGCACAGCAAACGGGGCAAGTCCTTTGTGTTTCTTTCCCGGGCTACGGCGCGGTTCGCCGGAAAACATAGAGGTAAGCTCGATCCCCCCAAAGATGCCCGGGATCACCCTCCACCGCCACTTGTTCCACCAGTTCGTAGTTGTCGTGAGCATACGCCCAGGCCATTTCAAGAAATCCCCGATTCTCTTTCAGCGTGGCCGGAGTTCCCCAGGACCGAGCCACGTCCGCGTAGACCAAAAACTTCGGCCGCGCGTCTCGAACCTGCTGCATCATTTCACGCCGCATCTGCTCAGCGTACCTCTGTTTCTCCATCAAAGGATAGGTATAGAGATAAGTGCTGGCGCAGTGCCGGACAGAATAAAAACAAATCTCCGGTTCGGATCCGAAGACCCCAATCGTATCCTGCTCCGACGAGTGCGCCCTGATGTAGTTGCCGACACCAACCGCCTCCAAAAACGGGTCGCGGTCGAAAATCTCTTTGTTGAGAGAAACAGGATCAAGATGAAAGTAAGTCTTGTATTGGCCGCGTACTGAAATCATAAATACAACGGCAAAGTAAACAACCGGAAGCCATACCAACGGCCTGCCGAATCGTCTCTCCCGCAGCCACCGTTGGGCCGCACTCACGCCGATTCCCGCGCACAGCGCAGCCGCCGGCAACAGCAGAATGAAGTAGTGAGGACGAAAATAAAGCCCCGGGCAAACCGCCAGCAAGGAGAATAAGAAGAAACTCGCCAAGAACCCGCCGTGTCCCCGTGCATAGCTACTCCACAGCGACGCCGTGAGGCCAACGGCAACAATCTCCCAGATCACGAACGGACGCACAGCCCACGGCAACGTCGCGCGCAGCATAGGCCACGCCTCCCGCAGCGTCGTCATGGAACCATATTCCCGCGCATAAGACCAGGTCCAGAACCAGAAGCTGGAAAAGACCCCGGCGCGGAAAAGGATCAGGCACGTCAGCCCAAATGGCAAGACCAGCCCGGCGAACAGCGCGCCGCCGCGCACTGCAGCCTCACGCCAGGGAAATGGCCGCTTCCACTCCCGCCACAGCCAGTACAATCCCGCAAAAACAAAAAATAGAATTCCAGGCTGCTTCATCAGAAACGCCAGCCCGAAGCAGACTCCGCTTCCGAAAAAGTGCCCAGCCAGCCCTGTATCGATCGCATACAGCAAGAGCAGAATCCCCGCCAGCGACGCCAGCACCACAAAGTGAGTAGCGTGCGCGTAGACGCCCAGCACTCCCGGACGGCACGAAAGAAAACTGTAGGTGATTCCGGCAACCGCACCCGCCAGCGGTCCATAAAGATGTTTCGCCAGAAGAAAAACCAGGATCGACGTCGCAGCATTGACCAGGATCAATCCGATTCGGATGCCGGAAGTTGTCTCTCCGAAAACTCCCATCAAGGCAGCGTAAGCCGCGTAACTCCCCGGCAACTTCATGTTGCTGGCAATCTTGTATGGCGGGATCCCTTCCAACATCAGCTGTCCGACGTAAGCAAACTCCCCCTCATCGCGTTCCAGCGGCACGTCGCGCAGCCGGGCCCGCACGAAGGCAAAAAACAGCATCACCACCATCAGCGCCCCAACGCACCAATACGTCGTCCGACTGTTTCCGGACGACTCAAGCTCCCTCGATACGCCCACGGGCCTAGCCGTGTCTTGATTCACGAAATATCTCTCTTTCACGCAATCGCCGCAAAGGAAATCCATTGTACTGGGATGCAACTCCTGAGTCTCAGACCGTTTGATCGTAACGAGCGCTGATGTATTCTGGCCCGAACCATGATTCGCCTTCTCATCTGGTTACTAAGCCAGCCCTTACTCTGGGCAGTGCTCGGCGTAACTCTCGGCCCGTATTTCTTCTGGCGCGGGTTTCTCCTCCTTCAGCGCAAGCGCCTCATCATGGACACTCCCCGCTCCACCATCCGTTCTGCGGCCATGGGACGCGTGGAGATAACCGGCAAAGTAGTCGGTCCCTACTCGCTCGTCGCCCCGATGAGCCATACAGATTGCCTCTACTATCGACTGGTCATCGAATCAAACCCACAAGGCGATCTCAGTAACAGCATCCATGAGATGTGTACGCCAATGTTCCTCGACGATGGCACAGGCACGCTGATGATTTTCCCCCACGGCTCAGAACTCCTGTTGCCGCCTTCCAGCGATAGATCAGAATATGGCAAGTTAGCTCTCTCACTCACAAGGTATTCGGAGGGCAATCCGGAATTCGCGCAGGAATACTCCATAAAGCCTGGAGACACAATTTTCGTCCTGGGCATGCTTCGGGAAAATCCCTGGGCGAAAAAGGATTCCATCGCTGAATGCAACGAGTTGTCCAGGATCGGCCCGGGGTTCGTCGGACAAGGGGAAGCCGATCTGCTGCGCCGCGAAGCTTATCCCTACCTGAATCCCAAGCTCCCGTCAGGATCGACCGTGTCTTCGCCCCACGAATTCGACTTCCATCCTCCCGTCATCTTGATGCAGGGCGAGGGTCCATTCGTAATCTCCGCCGATAGCCAGCGAGACCTCGTAGCCAAGCTGAACTTGAAATCCCTCCCGTACATTTGGGGAGGTCCAGCCGCAGCTCTCTGGGGTCTCTGGGAGATTCTCAACCACGCAGGATTACTGTGATCCTTGACCGCAAACACAGAGTGGGGACGCCCGCCCTCGGCTGTCCGCGGAACCTAGTCCCGCCGTTTCCGTCGCACAGTTCTCTCCGCTCATTGTAGAATCAGAGGCTTACTCGGAGTTCCTCCGGCTCCTATGTCCTCGCAAGACAATTCGGAAGTCGCCACCGCGATCAACCACAGCAATCCCGATCGGCCCAACGACGACCATCCTAACGACGACCGCTACGATCCCCAGCGCGTAGAAGCCAAATGGTTCGAGCGCTGGCAAAGCGATCCCGAACTCTACGCCGCCGAACCCCACACCGCAAAAAAGAAATATTACGTGCTCGAAATGCTGCCCTATCCCTCCGGCGCCCTGCACATGGGACACGTCCGCAACTACTCCATCGGCGACGCGCTCGCGCGTTTTATGTGGATGAATGGCTACAACGTGCTTCATCCCATGGGATGGGATTCCTTCGGCTTGCCGGCGGAGAACGCCGCCATCCAGAACAACACTCCACCGCGCCAATGGACGCTCGGCAACATCGCAAAGATGAAGGCGCAGATGAACCGCCTTGGCTTCGCCTACGACTGGTCCCGCGAAGTCACTACCTGCCTGCCCGATTACTATCGCTGGAACCAGTGGTTCTTTCTCAAGTTCCACGAAAAGGGCCTCGCCTATCGCAAGAAGAGCAAAGTCAACTGGTGTCCGAAGTGCGCCACCGTGCTCGCTAACGAGCAGGTCGTCGATGGATGTTGCTGGCGCCATGAAGACACGCGCGTCGAGCAGCGTGAGCTCGAGCAATGGTTCTTGCGCATCACGAAATACGCCGACGAATTATTGCGCGATCTCGACAAGCTCGGCGGCTGGCCCGAAAAAGTTCGTACCATGCAGCGCAACTGGATCGGCCGCAGCGAAGGCGCTCTGGTCGATTTCAAGCTCGACTACGCGGAAACCCATAAAGGGTTTGGTCCGGCCGGCTCGACCATCAGCATCTTCACCACGCGCATCGACACCATTTTCGGGGCGACCTCGGTGCAACTCGCTCCCCAGCATCCTATCGTCGACGATCTCGCGGTCAACGACCCCGAATTGCGCGCCAAGGTCGATCAGTTCATCGCCGAACAGCGCAAAGCCAGAGAAGTGGGCGACATCGGCGAAATCGAAAAACACGGCGTCTTCACCGGGCGCTATGCCATCAATCCCTTCAACGGCGAAAAGATCCCCGTGTGGGTGGCCAATTACATTCTCATGGATTATGGCACCGGCGCCATTATGAGCGTTCCGGCGCATGACGATCGCGACTATGAATTTGCGAAGAAATACAAGCTGGAGATTCGCCTCGTAGTTCTTCCGGTCTCGAACGATCCGGAAGAAACGGTAGCTGAGCCGCCGCTTCCCTTCACTGCACATGACGAAGGCATGCTGATCAACTCGGGGCAGTTCGGTGGTCTCGAGTGTGCCGATGCCATCCAGAAAATGTCGGCCTTCGCCGAAAAGAATGGTTTTGGCAAAGCCACCGTAACCTATCGCCTGAAGGATTGGGGAATCTCGCGCCAGCGCTACTGGGGCACGCCCATTCCCATGCTTTATTGCGAAAAGGATGGCATCGTCCCCGTGCCAGAAAAAGATTTGCCGGTGATTCTGCCCGAGAACGTCGATATTGCGCATACCCTCGGTTCTCCGCTCAGCAGCTTGCCGGAGTTCGTTAGCACTACGTGTCCCAAGTGCGGAGGTCCGGCGCGGCGCGAAACCGATACCATGGACACTTTCGTTGATTCGTCCTGGTATTTCTATCGTTACACTGACGCGCACAATGGCCGCGCTCCGTTCGATTCACAAATCGCGCAGTATTGGTTCCCTATCGACCAGTACATTGGCGGGGTCGAACACGCTATCCTCCACCTCATCTACTCGCGCTTTTGGACTAAGTTCATGCGCGACATAGGCCTCGTTGCCGATGACGAACCCATCGAACGCCTCTTTACGCAAGGCATGGTAATTAAAGACGGCGCCAAAATGTCGAAAAGCCTCGGCAACGTCGTCAGTCCTGACGAAATGGTGGCTCGCTACGGCGCCGACGCCGCGCGCCTCTACAGCCTGTTCGCCGCCCCACCTGACCGCGATCTCGACTGGCAGGATTCTGGTATCGCGGGCATCCAAAGATTCCTGGGCAGGGTCTATCGTTTCGTCACAAGGAACGCTGGTACCGCCAAAAATGCATCCGCAGAGACGTTGGCCGCAACGTCTCTCTCGCCACAAGCACGACAGATCCGGCGTAAATTGCACCAAACCATCAAGCGGGTAAGCGATGATTTTCAAGGCCGCTGGCACTTCAACACATGCATCTCGGCCGTCATGGAACTGGTAAATGTGTTGTATGACCTGGAAGGTGCGATAGCGCAGAATGCTCTTCCCCCTCAATTTCTGGCCGAGGTGCAGCGGAATCTCGTCCTGTTGCTCGCGCCCTTCGCTCCCTATCTCGCCCACGAACTCTGGGAGATGCTCGGCGAAAAAGGAAGTCTCCTCAAAGCTTCCTGGCCAAAGTACGATGCTGCGCTCGCCAAAGAAGAAGAGCTCGAAATTCCGGTGCAGGTCAACGGCAAGCTGCGCAGCATCATCGTCGTACCCGCCGACGCTACCGAAGATTTCATCATCGGGCGTGCGCTCGCCGACGACAAAGTGAAATCCGCAATCGCGGGCAGGCAAATCGTGAAAACAATCTTCGTTCCCGGCAAGCTCGTGAACATCGTGGTGCGATAGATTCATGCCCCGCGTCTCCCCTACGCTCGAAGGCTTTCGCGCAAGTTTTCGCCGGCCTTCGCTGACCCTGGCCGAGATTACGTGGCGCTGGACCGTCGGCGCAGTCGGCTGGACGTTAATTTTTTTCTGGCTTGTTGAATTTCTCGATACGCTACCAGTGACCAGGGGGGATGCAGCTCTTCTATCTACCAGACAACCCTTGCTGGTGGGACGAGCGATCTCGCACATTCTTCGCGGCAGCCTGGATCGCGCGGTCTTGGCGGCATTGGTTGCGGCAATCGCACTATCGTTGCTTTGGATCATCACCGCTTCCATCGGCCGCGCTGCCACGGTCCACGCTCTGCTTGAATACTTTCGCATAGACACTGCAAGCGACACCGCGATTAAGAAGGACACCTCCAGTGGGGCGCGGCCCTTTCGCTCACTGACTGGGCTGAACTTCCTGCGCGTGGCGGTTACCGTATCCGCGATCCTCGCCTTCGCGGGCGCGGCAATTCTCGCGGGCTTTGCCTCACCTGATTCACACCCCCGGCCCGGCCTGGCGTTCATCTGTTTTCTGCCGTTGGCAGGATTGATCTGCATCGCATGGCTGGTCTTGAACTGGTGGCTGTCGCTGGGCTGCATGTTCGTGGTCCGCGACGGCGAAGACACGCTCGGCGCGCTCTTCGCTGCCGTCACATTTTTTCGAGAACGGACCGGACCAGTGTTTGCCGTGAGCACATGGACTGGGGTGGCGCACCTTGTGGCGTTCAGCGTCGCGACTACGGCTGTATCGGCGCCGCTCGCCTTTATCCAGATCGCTCCCTGGCGACTGGTGATCTTCGGCGTGTTTCTGGTGACGCTGGGTTATTTTGCGGTTGTGGATTGGCTGTACATGGTGCGTCTGTCAGGGTATGTCTGCATCGCAGAAATGCCTGACGCTCCTGTTTCATCTACGCCGGTCCCAATTCCTCAGTTGCCGACACCGGCCCAAACCACCATCGACCGTGAGGAAACGATTCTGAGCGATACCCCAAACCTGGCTGTACAGACGTAATTTCAATCCTCCGCGATCCGCTTCTTTACACGGGGCCGCTGATTTGAGAAACTCATCCGTGGAACCCCAATCCAGGCTTAACGAATCCATCGTCATCCTCGACTTTGGCGCGCAGTATACGCAGCTCATCGCGCGCCGCATCCGCGAACAAAATGTTTTCTCCGTGGTGTTGCCCTGCACTGCCTCGCTTGACGAGGTCAGGAGTTGCTCGCCTGTCGGCGTAGTGCTCTCGGGGGCGCCTTGGTCGGTGTACGACAAAGATGCGCCGCCTGCGGACTCGGGCGTCTTCAAGTTGGGCCTGCCGGTGCTCGGCATCTGTTACGGGCTGCAATTCATGGTGCACACTCTTGGCGGCAAGGTGCGGCCGGCCGACAAGCGCGAGTATGGGCACGCGGAAGTCGATATTGTGGCTGAATCGGTACTGTTTCAGGGACTCGCCAAGCGGCAGGCGGTGTGGATGTCGCATGGAGACGAAGCGCTGGAATTGCCTCCGGGATTTGAGTTGACTGCGAAAACTTCGCATGCCGTGGCTGGAATCCAGAATGTAGAGAAGAAGTGGTTTGCAGTGCAATTCCATCCTGAAGTTCATCACACGCGGAATGGCACGGAGATGCTGCGCAACTTTGTATTCAAGATTTGCGGTGCGAAACCGACATGGACGCCGCAGCACTTTATTGATTCCACAGTCGAACAGGTCAGGCAACAAGTGGGCAAGGGACGGGCGATCTGCGCGCTTTCAGGTGGGGTGGATTCTTCGGTTGCGGCGGTGCTGGTCGATCGGGCCCTGCGCGATGCTCGGGGCAAGTCGCGGCTGACCTGCATCTTCGTGAACAACGGCGTGCTGCGCAAGAACGAGTTTGAGAAAGTGCAGAAGACCTTGCACGACAAGCTTGGGCTCCGGCTCGACGCAGTCGACGCTACGGCGCGCTTTCTCGAAAAACTGAAAGGCGTCAGTGATCCCGAGAAAAAGCGCAAGATCATCGGCAACGAATTCATAAAAGTGTTCGAGCGCGAGGCCCGGCGGATTGAAAAAGAGGAAGGCAAGGTGAAGTGGCTGGTGCAGGGGACGCTTTATCCGGATGTGATCGAGTCGCGCTCCGTGCGAGGGCCGTCGCAGGTGATCAAGTCGCATCACAACGTGGGCGGGCTGCCGGAAAAAATGAAGTTGAAGCTGATCGAGCCGCTGAAAGATTTGTTCAAAGATGAAGTCCGCAAGATTGGCCGCGATCTGGGCATGCCGGAGGAAATTCTGCAGCGGCAGCCTTTCCCCGGCCCCGGGCTGGCGGTGCGCGTGCTTGGAGAAGTTACGCCGGAGCGGCTTGCACTCGTGCGCGAGTGTGACGACATCGTGGTCACGGAGATCAAAAATGCCGGCCTCTATACAAAAATCTGGCAGTCGTTTGCCGTGCTGCTGCCGGTGATGTCGGTAGGCGTGATGGGCGACATGCGGACTTATGCTTATACATGCGCGGTCCGGGCCGTGAGTTCTGAAGATGGCATGACCGCCGACTGGGTGGCGCTGCCGCACGAGGTGCTGAAAACAATTTCCTCGCGGATTGTGAATGAAGTGAAGGGCGTGAACCGCGTGGTGTACGACATTACTTCCAAACCTCCGGGGACGATTGAGTGGGAGTGAAGGCAGTTCTCAGTTTTAGTTCTCGGCTCTAACTCTGGTCGCGGTGGACGGTGTCCACGGAGAAGGCGGGCAGGCAGACGGCGATGTATTCGGCGCCGCCTTCTTGGGGAGTGGAGTAGCGAATCCACTCGCCGGCATAGGCGATTACGGCTTGTCCAGCGGCGACATCGATGGAACCGTTTTCGTGCTCGACGTGCAGCGTGCCTTTGAGGACGATGGTGAACTCGTCGAAGTCGGGAGTCTGGCCGGGCTCGATCCATCCCGCAGGGCTGCGCATGTGGGCTACGCTGGCGGATGATGTTTTGGAGTTGACCCGGCCGATGTATTCGTCGATCAGCTTCGGTTTGTTGCCGGCGGATTGGATGCGTGTGGGCTGCGGGATTAGAGTTGGCATTGTCGGTCCTGATTCTTCTCGGGTCTATTAGAGCATGATCGGTGGGCGAGAGCGCCTTGCTGCGCTCGGCGGGACAGCCGAGGCGGCTGTCCCACACGAGCATTGTGAGCACATTCGAAAGTTTCCCATCTTTCATGGACAGGGGTGGGGCGTGGGAGGAGTTGGCGGGATGCCCGGAATGTGAATGGATGGAGTGCCAGGCGAATCGGCAGTGGCCGGTGTGCCGGGGATATCTGTGCCGGGCGTACGGGGAGAGCCGGGGGTGTAGCAGGTGCTGGTGTCGGTGTCGGGGGGCGGCACGGGTTGCGGCCGCTGTGCTATGGGCTGTTCCGGCACCGGGTGTTGTTCGGATTGGCGGACTGCGGCGGCCACCTGATCTTGTTCGAGGGTCAGCGGGTGCTGCAGAACCATCTCGACGGGCGAGCCTACGTCAAGAAAGAAGTTGTGTGTATTGAGGAGCAGGGCAATCGCGGCGACGCCTCCGATGGCTCCTCCGACCATGGCGCCGATGACAGTGCCTTTTGCTGCCCTACCGGGGGCGGTCACGCTCGACGAGAGACAACCGGGAGGCGGACCGGTGCAACCGGGTGGGAGAGTGCTGGTAATAGTGTCGGGTTGCGAACTGGACGCAAAGCGTCCGACTAGTGCACCGACCCCGACGCCGCCTCCCGCGAGTGCGAATGCGCCGCCGGTCCGGCCGTTGCCGGGATCCTTCAGAGCATAGCCGTCGGGGCTCTCAAGCGTCATGGGACCGGGGATGGGAACGGTGTAGCCGTCGGGGAAAGTGACGGACATGGATTGCAAGCGCAGCTCTCCGCGTCCGCCCTGGCGATCGAGCTTGTCGATTTTTCCCTGCACGAATGTGCCGGGCGGGATGACTACTTCATTGCCAGCGGTTACGGGAGAAACGATCTGGGCGTAGATATCGTCTCCGCGGTGGAGATAGCGGGTTTGGATTGGCTGGGTCAGCACAAGGGCAATCCGGCTGCCGGAGGGAACGGTGACGTTGACGATATCCGGGGCTGGTCTTGCGGATGAGACGGTGGCCTGGGAATCCGTTGGCGAATCTGCGGGCGGAGTTGCTGGCGAGTTCTGTCGCGCAAACGCTGGCGTGATCGCTAGTAGCGTGGCGGTTATCGCAAGGCCTTGCATCATTTTTGTTTTGGCCAGAGACGTTAAGGAATTGATGGACCGTGTGAGAGGGCGAAGGCCGTGTGTAGCCATTGCGGTTCCTCCTGTTGAAGGTTAGAACCTTCGTTTGTGTGGCGGTTGGAGAGCCTTAGTTTGCCCTCTTAGCGTGGTAGACCCGAGTGCACCAGATTAGTTGCATAGAGATTGGTGAAGAATTGCAAAGGGTTTGTAAAGTTGGGGTGGAGGGCTGCGTTTGGGCGCGCGGATTTGTGGCGTTTCAGGTCCAGCTTCGCTCGGCCGGACCCTTCGGTTGCGCTCAGCGCAGGCTCGCAAGAGTGCCCGTCCTCACGCGAGCATCGGTTACAATCCTCGCTTATGTTCTATCGTTCCGACAATCGTTCTCCTGATCAACTGCGGCCGGTTTCTATCGTTCCCGACTTTATTACGACGGCAGAGGGATCGGTGCTCATTGAGGTAGGAAATACAAGGGTGATTTGCACCGCATCGATTGAAGAGTCGGTGCCGCCGTTTATGCGGAACTCGGGGAAGGGATGGATTTCGAGCGAGTACGCGATGATTCCGCGGGCAACGCTGACGCGGACTCCGCGGGAAGTGGTGAAGGGGCGTCCGAGCGGACGGACGCATGAGATCCAGCGGCTGATTGGGCGATCTTTGCGCGCGGTCACAGATCTTGCACGGCTGGGCGAGCGCATGGTGTGGATCGATTGCGACGTGATTCAAGCCGATGGAGGGACGCGGACTGCTTCGATTACTGGGGCGTTCGTGGCCTTAGGGCTTGCGCTGCAAAAGTTGGTGGAAGCCGGAACCTTGACTTCGGTGCCGCTGAGAGACTTTGTTGCGGCGGTCAGTGTGGGGATTGTGGATGGGGAAGTCCTGCTTGACCTTTGTTATGAGGAAGACTCGCGGGCTGACGTGGACATGAATTTTGTAACGACTGCCGGGCACAAGATGGTGGAAGTGCAGGCAACGGCGGAGCGGCAGGCCTTTGATGAAGCCCAGTTTGCCAAGATGCTGGGGTTTGCGCGGTCAGGGGTGCAGTCGCTGATTGCCAAGCAGCAAGGGGTTTTGAGCGGGTTAACTTTGCGGCAGTAGGGGAGCGGGCTTGCTGAGCGGCCGAGGCCGCTGTTCGCACACGAGCCTTCCCACCTGGGCTCGTTCCCACATCCGTCGTGCTTCCCTACTATTTTTGCGTTGCTACCCACTCGTGGATTCTGGTGGATAGCACATCCATCGGCAGAGCACCGGCGCCCAATACTTCGTCGTGGAAATTGCTCAGGCTGAATTTATCCCCTAATTGATCTTTGGCGTACTGGCGCAGCTTTAGAATCTCTAATTGGCCGATCTTGTAGCCTAGAGCCTGGGCCGGCCAGGCCATGTAGCGATCGGTCTCGCTCTGCACTTCGGCTTCGTCAATGGCAGAGTGGTCGTGGAAGAAATCCACTACCTGCTGGCGGGTCCAGTGTTTGTAATGGAAGCCGGTGTCGACGACGAGGCGGATGGCGCGGAGCATGTCGTCCTGCAGATGGCCGTAGTAGCTGTAGGGATCCTGGAAAAATCCAACTTCTTTTCCCAAACACTCAGAGTAGAGAGCCCAACCTTCGGTGTAGGCGGTGTAATACTCATTCTGCCGGAAGGGCGGGAGCTGCGGCAGTTCCTGGGCGATGGCGATCTGCAGATGGTGGCCCGGGATACCTTCGTGGTAAGCCGTCGTTTCAAAGTCGAGCGTTGTGCCCTTTTCGAAGTTGCCGGTGTTGACCATAACGTGAGCGGGGCGCGAACCATCCTGCGCTCCCGGAACATAGTGCGTGGCAGCGTCTTTCTCGCTGGATTCCCCGATCGACATGACCTCCACCCTCGCCTTGGGAAGACGACCGAACATGGCCGGCAGCTTCAGGTACATCTGATCAATGTATTTCTGATAGAGGTCGAGAATTTCCTGGCGCGAATGCACATGGACTTTAGGATTGGTTGGGAGCGAGGCGCTGAAGCTTTTGAGGTCTTTGAAGCCGAGCTGATTCACGACCTGCAGCATGCGGGCTTCGATCTCTTTGACCTGAGCCAGACCGATCTGGTGAATTTCTTCGGGCGTGAGATTGGTGGTGGTGCTTTCCTTCACGCGGAAGGCGTACCGCTCCGTACCGTCGGGCAGCGCCCAGATGCCGGGCTCGGTGCGGCCTTTCGGGGCGTACTCATCGCGGACGAAGTTGGTGAACTTTACATAAGTAGGAAGCACGGATTCGCGGATGGCGGCCAGGCCTTGCTCGCGTAACCTTTTCTGGTCGGCGGGTGGGATGGAATCGGGGAACTTGGCGAAAGGCTGTGCGAACGGCGAGTCCTCGGGCGTTTTGGTGGCGAGGCCATTGCACTGCACAACCACCTTCTCGAGCAGGATGCGCGGGGGCATCAGGCCCTCGGCCATGCCTTTGCGCATCTGAATTACGGTCTCATCGAAGGCTCGGGGAACTTGCCGCAGCCGCGAAATGTAGTCGTCATAGTCCCTGACGCTCTCGAAAGAGAGTACAGTCACGAGTTCTGGAAGTTCGATGGGGATGCCATCGACCTGCGACACCGGCATTTCCCAAGGCTTGAATCGGGCTCCGTCGAGGGCCATGCGGAGGTCGCGAACCATGAGGGTTTTGTTTAAAGCTTCCTGCTCGGGGAAGCCGGTCGTGTCGATCGCTTCGAAGCGTGTGAGGTACTTTCTGCTCTGCTCCAGGTCGTCGTCGATGGCTTTCTGCGACAGATCATCGATTTTATCGTTCCAGCGCTTGTCTCCGAGGATGGAGGCGTAAATGGGGCTGGTGCGAAGGGTGTACTCCCAGCGTTCGGCGAGAAGATCGTTCAGAGCTTTTCTTCGGGCCTCGAGATCAGACTGCGGCGGCGCCGCGAGGACAGTCGAACACAACAGGGAGATAAGCAAGGTCAGCAGGACCAGAGATCGCATTCAGTGGGACTCCTTAATAGGTCAGACGGCATTCCCGTTCTGACGGGCGCGCGCGTTGACGATTGTACATGGAACCGCGACGCTATCCCTTCGACTGGCGACAAGGGCGGAGGTTAGCGCCGGGGCGCACGACTTCTCTCTGGTAATCTTATTTCTTCCAGGAAACGGCTTTCGATCTTGCGAAAAATCCTCATTCTCATCGTTCTGATTCCACTGCTGGGCGGTCTAGGCTGGTGGTATCTCCGCGAGCAGGCTCTGCCGGACTACGGGCCTGCGTACCGCGAGTATGCCTACGTGACCAACGGGAAGAGCAACACCGTGAGCGTGATTGATCTACGGACGTTTGAGCTGGCGAAGACCATTGCCGTGGGCGTGGAGCCAACCGGGGTCGCGGCCAACAGCAAGAAGAACGAAATCTATGTGGTCAACACGGGGTCGAACAACGTCAGCGTGATTGATGCCGAGAAGAACGCGGTGGTGGCAACCATCGGAGTTCACGGGAGGCCGTACTTCATCGACGTTTCGGAAGATGGCAAGCGCGGTTATGTGGCGAATTCGGGGTCGGCCAACGTTTCGGTAATCGATCTCGACAAGAAGGTTGTGATCGGCAATGTGAGGGTTGGCGCTGCGCCCGGACTGGCGAGGGTTTCGCCAGACGGTGCGAGCGTGGTGGTGTCGAACCGCGGCGACAATACGATTTCTGTGATTGACGCGAAGCTGTTGCGGGTGCGGGCCACCTTGGCAGTTTGCCAGCAGCCGGAGGACATCACCATCCTGCCGGATTCGAGCAAAGCGTTTGTGGCGTGCTCAGGATCGTCGCAGGTAGCGTCCATTGCCTTGGCGAGGAGCGAAAAAAGCGGCGAGAGGTCGAGCGACCGGGTGCTGGCGTTGCTGGATGTGGGGCGAACGCCGGTGAGTCTGGCGTTAAAGCCTGATGGCGGCGAACTGATCGTGTGCGATTTTGATTCCGACAGCATTTCGATCATTGAGACGGGAACGAATGAGGTAGGCGGCAGCGCGCTGATCGGTCAGCATCCCACGCACGCCGTGGTCACGCTGGATAATTCGCGGCTATACGCGAGCAACTTCGGGTCGGACAGTATTGCGGTCTACGACATCGACCTTGGGCGCAGGATTGCAACCCTGGGAGTGGGCAGCCACCCGGATGCTCTGGCACTGTCGCAGGATCAGAGGTATGTTCTGGTGCTGGACACGCAGGCAGGGGATGTAACGGTGATTCAGAAACGCGAGCCACGAAAGCTGGAGCCTACAGAGTACTCGCTGTTGACGATGATTCCGGTTGGGGTGCAGCCGAACGGGATTGTGGTAAAGGCGTTCATGAGGACCGGGCCGGGGAATCGATAGGAGTCCCGACCCGGCATCGACGTTATTGGATCGCTACCGGTTTGGCGCAAAATTTGTCCAAGGCTGATTTCAGGTCGGCGGCTATGGCTGGGGCTTCGCGCGATTCGATGTCGCGGCGAGCCATCATGTAAACGAGTTGGCCGTCGCGCAAAATGGCGATTGAGGGTGAAGAGGGCGGCTGTCCAGTGAAATAACTGCGGGCACGTTCGGTAGCTCCGGTATCCTGCCCGGCGAATACGGTGTACGCCTTATCGGGATGAGCGGCCTTCTCGAGAGCCATGCGAACGGCGGGACGCATGCGTCCGGCGGCGCATCCGCAAATGGAATTTACTACTACCATGGTTGTACCCGGCTGGGCTTTCAGAGCTTGGTCGACGGCCTCGGGGGTGCGCAGTTCTTCGATGCCCAGGCGGGTTAACTCTTCGCGCATGGGGATAACCATAATTTCCGGATACATTCTGTTTGCTCCTTGGCTTCTTCTATTGATTCTATCTTAGAACTGGAGAGTAAGAGGTGCGCTAAATGGGGACGCTTGCCAAACGCGCAACTATTGCGTCGCAAAGGTGTTTCAGTTCGGAGATGTGCATAGTGGTTCTGGTCGCGTAGCGCGTGGGTTTTTCATAACCGGCAGCTTTGTGGCCGCCGCTAGAATTAAGGGTTTGCAAGACTGATGTTGCGAGCAACCCCTTGGCAAATTCCGGCAACGAAGTTGGGCACTCGCATTTACACGAGGCGGAGTGATTGCCGGGAAAGATGGACTGTCGATATTTAGTGATTGAAACCATGAGGAGGAACATTCGCTGATGAACAGCAAGTCACGTCTGGTTAGTTCACTTTTCCTTGCCGCCGCCCTGGCGTCTTCCGCATTGGGCACGGCTTGCGCACATCACTACTACCGGGTCTATGACCCTTACTACAGCGACTATCATGTCTGGAACGATAGTGAGGTCACCTATTACCACCAGTGGGCCCGCGAAAACCACCGCGACGAGAATAGAGACTTTCGCAAGCTGCCCCCTGAAGAACAGAAACAATACTGGACCTGGCGGCACAGCAACGGCGACCACCACTAGGCGGGGGCGTTAGATAGGGGCCTCGTTGGTCTGCAGGAGTGTACTGGTGTGTGGTGGGAGCGGTACGTTTGCTTCGTTCTAGCTGGCGTTCGCGGGATCGTCGGCGATTTGAATTGAGAAGTTGACGGTGATTCTGGCTTTGGTTTCGACCGGCTGTCCGTTCTGAAGATAGGGCTTGAAGCGCCACTGGCGGACGGCTTGCTGCGCAGCGGCAGTCAGGATGGCCGGGCCGCTGAGCACGCGCAGATTTTCAATGTTGCCATCGGTCCCGACGAGCGCCTGCAGCACTACTGAGCCCTGCACCCGCATGTGCTGTCCCAGTAAGGGATAGGTCGCATCGACGGTTTGCCGTATTTCTGGAAAGCTGCTGGTGGTAAGCCGCTCGTGCTCCGCCGCGTTCGTGGTTAGAGTCGCTGAAGTGACGGTGGAGGCGCGGTTCGAATCGTTTGGGATCTCCACCGCTTTCGCAACGCTGCTGCCAGGATGAACGATGCGGTGGCTGTCGCCCGATATCACTTCGACATCCAGCGGAGGAAGGGCGGTGCGAGTGGCCGCAATCACCGATGAGTCTGACTGCGCAACGTCCTGGTGAGATGGCTCGGTAACAGCCGTGGTGGCGGTCTTAGCAACGTGACTCTTCGCGTTATTAATGTGGTCCTTCGCGGCAGTGCTGCGTGTCACGGGCGGCTGAGCGGTTTTGGCGGGTATAGCCGCAGTCGCGTTCTGGATGATCTGCACGCTCGTAGCGTCGGATTCGGTCGCATCGTCCGAGCCAAACCAGAAATCGCGGTCTTTCACGATAACAAAGGCTAGGGCAATCAGCAGAAGAGCCAGCGCAATCTGGAGCCGGCGAGGTTGCTCGCCAGCGAGACCAGCTTGTGGGCTGGTTAGCTCCACGATTGGACTCTGCTGCGTTATTTGGTGTGTTCCCATTCAGCCCTGCCTTGCGAAATAGCCGTTAATAAAGAGCGCCAACCACCAGGCACCAGTATCCTGAGGCCGCGAGCCCGTGGTGACAATGGCACGATCCGGGAACACGAGGCCCAAGAGTGCTATATGGGTGGTTTTGGGCCCCCGCGTGAGTGGGAGGGCAGGTTTTGGGTTGTTCAGCGCAGGAAGACGTGCGCCCCGTCCTCTACGCTGATGGTCGACTTTCGCCGGGTGCCCTTCGCGAGGTTGTAGGCGACCAGCAGATGCCCCTCGACGATAAGGATCTCCTTGTCACTGATCCAGCCCACGAGCGTGGCATGGGGTAGAAATGCGATGCGGCGGGGCACATCCCCGGTGCTCTTCACCTCGACTGCCGGCAGATCAAGCAAAGCCTTTCGAATGCGCTGCGACTCTTCCGGGCTGGCTTGCCCCTGCTCGGAGATCTGAATCGGGGTGTTGGGTAGGGAAGTCGCGACGATCGTGAAGGCCACGGAAGCGAGGTCGGGCGACAGCTTGCCGTTCCCGGTGTAGAAGCTGACGTCGTAGTCGGGATTCTTGTATGCGGCTTGTTCGTCGAACACGGTCAATGTCTTGCCGTGGAGATGCAGCAGAGTTTGATCGTCGCTCTGATTCTGCCAACCGCAGCAGGCGGTGTCTGGAATCGCCTCGAGGATCGCGCTGGCATCGGCGGCGTCGAGTATGCGGCGGAGCGGAGGGTTGATCGGCGTCGACGCCCATTTTCCAGCGTTTTCCTCATATAAAGAGGTTGCCTTGTAGAGGGGCTGAGTCTTTCCGGAGACGAACTGCGTCAGCAGAAAAAACTTGCCTACGCCATCGTCGGGAACCCACACTTCTCCGTAGGGGCAGGTTTCTTCACAACCTCCGGTCGGGCAGGGGCAGTCAGGGAAGGCGATCGAGGCCAAATCCTGACGGCCGGCTGCCGGCGAGATCCGTTTGCCAGCTTAGCCAGGTTGTTTTGGTGGAAAGATCCACGCCATCGCGCTGCAGGCGGCGGGCCTGGTTCGAAAACCAATTGAGATGGGTTCCATCGGCTGAGAGAAAAGGCACGGGCGCGGACTCGGCGATGGCCAGGTTCGAGCCTACCGTGGTTGTGGTTCGCGAGACTTCCCGTGTCAGAGTGGTTGCCGCGTGGCCATCCCAGATCCACACCTTCTGCTCGGTCGCCAGATCGCCCTCCGTGAGTGGCAAAGACACGGATGCGGCGAACAGCATTTGTCCCAGATGATTGACGGAGACGTTCTGCGGCGAGGACACTGCTTCTGCCGGGACCTTCACCGTTTGTTTAGCAGAAAACGTCGCCGGGTCGTACTCTACCATCTCGCCGGGCGGGCGCAGAACCCACAGGCGCTGGCTTTGCGCCGCCAGCGACGCAGCCAGGACTAGAACCACACATAATGCCGGGATCAGTTTTCGCATGAACAGCGCGCCGTTACCGAACTCAAACTGCCAGCACGATTGTAAACCGTGGACTCGCTGCCTCCGCGGCTCTTGCGTACAATGGGGACTGAAATTATGAGCACACCTCTCGAGAAAGCAATGACGATGACATCGACTCCTCCCGTTCACCCACAGACCGGCTCCGCGCAGCTTCCCGAGGTGCCGCTGACTACTGAGGGCTACAGCGTGCTGCACCAGATGATGCGCTTCCGCTGGACAGCCTGGCGCGGCCTGCCCGATGCTACGCGGTCGTCGATCGCTCAGGAAGCGGCGGCGGTTTGGGAGGAATGGACAAAATTCCGGTGGGCAATCTGCGCTTTTTTCGTTGATCGGCCACAAGGGCGATCTGATGCTGGTCGCACTTTCGCAACTCGTTTGCCGATCTTAATCAGGCGGAACTCAAGCTGGCGGCTTGCGCCTGAGCGATTACCTCGAGCCCACCTCTTCTTATCTCTCCATCATCGAACTTGGGCTTTACGATTCGACGCTCAAGATTTATAAAGAGTTGGCCGATCAGGGCATCCAGCCGCACTCCGACCAGTGGAAGGCGGAGATCGAATGCAAACTCGAGCGGCATCGGGAGGCGATGCGTCCGCGGCTGTTTCCTGAGATTCCGCCGAACCGATATATCTGTTTTTATCCTATGAACCGGCTGCGGGGCGAAGACAAGAACTGGTATACGCTTCCCATCGAAGAGCGTGCCCGCCAGATGAACGAGCACGGATTAGTGGGCCGCCGCTATGCAGGGGAAGTGAAGCAGATCATCACTGGCTCGATTGGCTTTGACGACTGGGAGTGGGGCGTTGATCTGTTCGCCGACGATCCGCTGGTGTTCAAGAAATTGATCTACGAAATGCGCTTCGACCATGTCAGCGCTGTGTATGCGCTTTTCGGCCAATTCTTTGTGGGCGTGCGCTGCCCGGCGGCGGCGTTGGAGAAATTGCTGGGCGGAGAACTGCCGAAATAGCTAGCGGTAAGATAAAAGCGTTCACCACAGAGACACAGAGTCACAGAGGCACAGAGAAAACGTTTTTGAGGTTTTTCCTTTCTCCGTGGCGGAGCCAGCCCTGAGAAAAGCCTGAAGTGGTGACTCTGTAGTGAATTGATTTTGGGAACTGGAGCGCTCATGGCAACGCTGGGACTTATCGAATACAAAGACGCCAGCCCGGAAGTACGCGCTGTTTATGACGACATCATGGCCACGCGCAAGACTCGACTGGATCAACAATTTCTGGAAGGCGATCGCGCACGATCCCGCCACGCTGAAGCGCACGTGGGAAGACATCAAGCAGATCATGGCTCCCGGCGCGCTTGATCCGCTGACCAAAGAGATGATTTACGTCGCAGTGAGTGTGACCAACCAATGCGACTACTGCATCGCTTCCCATACGATCGCGGCGCAGAAGAAAGGGATGACTGACGCCATGTTTAAGGAATTAATGGCGGTGGTCGGAATGGCCAACGAAACCAATAAGATGGTCAGCGGATATCAGGTGGAGATCGATGAGCAGTTCAAGAAATAGCGATGGTTGCAAAACGAGCAACTTAGCGTTTTTTCGTTGCGCGCCCAAACTTGTGCTCGCACTGCTTCATATCCACCTTT
The DNA here is from genome assembly GCA_963800575.1 of uncultured Acidobacteriaceae bacterium. Lineage (GTDB taxonomy): Bacteria > Acidobacteriota > Terriglobia > Terriglobales > Acidobacteriaceae > Sulfotelmatobacter. The sequence continues at coordinate 38,284 of CAWDBN010000011.1, read as the reverse complement.
CGGCCACGGAAGCGGACGCCCTCAGCTTCGAGCCGAGCCGCTGCTCGATGGCCGAGTCTCCACGCAGTTTAATTTCTCCGCCTGCGCCTAAGCACTCGCTGCCAGGGCAATCCGTAGCTGCGATGCAGCACCTTGGCCACTTGCCGCGCTGCTCCCGGCAGTCCCGCCGCTCGCGCGATCGCTCCGTACGTAGACACTTTCCCTTTGGGGATCCGTCGTATGACCGCTCTCGATGCGGAGCCGCACCTTCGACGACTGATCTGGAGATGACCTGGCTCCGCGTTTCCGCAACTTCCTGGTTCCCTGCTTCACAGCGCTATCCACCCTATGCGAATCAGCCACAGCGATCCAACGGAAACGAGCAACCATAATAGAATTCCTTGCAATAACGGGCGATGCCCTACCTCTTTGATAGTTGCCACCGAGATTCCGCTGCCGATTAAAAATAAAGTAGCGGTCAATCCAACCTTCGCAACTTTCACAGCGATGCCGTAGACATGCGCTCCGCCCGGGAGATACGTGTTGCATACTGCGGCCAGGCAAAACAGGCCGATGAACCACGGCCACTGAATCTTTGCTTTGGCACCGCGCACGACGGCTGTAGCTACCGACAGAGGAACAATCCACAGAGCGCGTGCCAGCTTCACCGTGGTCGCGATGGCGAGCGCCTCGGCTCCATACTTGGCGGCCGCGCCCACCACGGAACTGGTGTCATGAATAGCCAGGGCCGCCCACAGTCCAAACTGCGATTGCGTCAGCCTGAGGGCCGCGCCAATCGAGGGAAAAATCAGCAGGGCTACGGAATTCAGAACGAAGACGGTTCCCAGCGATATAGCCATTTCTTCGTCACTGGCCTGCGTGATCGGACCTACGGCGGCAATGGCGCTTCCGCCGCAGATCGCCGTGCCGGTGGAAATCAGAAACGCCGGCACTCGTTGCACATTTAACAGCGCACCGAGGCCCATTCCCGCGAGCAGAGCGAAACTGATGCCAAGCATGGTGTAGACGAAGCCGCTGCGCCCGGCTCGCACGACCTGATGCAGGTTCATCCCGAAACCAAGTCCTACCACCGAGGCCTGCAGCAGGAATTTAGAGAACTTCTTTGCCTCACTGCCGTACGGATGGGGCAACGTCAGGCCGAACACAAGTCCCATGGCCAGCGCCACGGGCGGCGACACGAAGCCACTCGCACTCACCAACAGACAGAGAAGAAAGACGACGCGAGGCAGCATTCGGAAAGAAGCCGGAGAGGAGGCGGTCGCGTTGTCGATCATGCGATGTGGATCATACTCCTCGATCCGCGCCGCCGATCATATTCCGCTGATCATGTTGCACCGATCATGGGCCGGACTAGGCCGCCTTGCCGAAGGACTCGATGGCTTCCGCTTCAGAGTTATAGACGTCGAAAACAGTGAGCAGCTTGGTGACTTGCAGCACGTCGCCCACACGCTTGGTCAAATTCGTCAATTTAATCGTTCCGCCCGCGTTTTGCGCAGTGACGCGCAAAGCTACGAGGGTCCCCAGGCCGCCGGAATCGATGTAACTCACTTCGCCTAGATTGAGCACGATGCGATTGTTCTCGGTCACAGCCTGCTTGACAGTTTCTCGAAGCAACGAAGATTCCTCGCCAAACACAATCCGGCCGCTGCAGTCGACCACGAGAACTCCATCTTTGGTTCGTGTTGTTACCTTGAGCTGCATAAGAACTCCTCTGCGGTCCCGCACGAACTCGAGTAGAAACGGGGCCACTCCCGGATTCCAGGTTACCCGGACCCGGTCAGGACACCAGCGTAGCGCTTGCGGAGCAGTTTTAGCAAGCCTGCCCGAGTGAGGACGGCGTGGCGAACTCATCCCCCTCTGATCACGTATAATCGTGTCTTCCGGCTCATGAGCTACACAGTCCTGGCGCGCAAATATCGGCCGCAGAAATTCTCCGAGGTCATCGGACAGGAGCACGTCACCCGCACCTTGCAGAACGCTCTGGAACAGGGGCGCACGGCCCACGGCTACATTTTCAGCGGGCACCGCGGGATTGGAAAGACAACCGTCGCGCGGATTCTGGCTGCGGCGTTGAACTGCCGATCATCCGACAAGCCGGTCGCGGAGCCGTGCGGCGTTTGTGAATCCTGCACCGAGATTCGCGCGGGAAACGCGGTCGACGTGATTGAGATCGATGCCGCCACCAATCGCGGGATCGACGAAATCCGCGAATTGCGGGAGGCGGCGCGCTATCGTCCGGCGCGTGACCGTTTCAAGATTTACATTCTCGACGAAGCTCACCAGATTACCGACGCGGCGTTCAATGCGCTGCTCAAGACTCTCGAGGAGCCTCCGGACCACATTGTTTTCATGCTGGCGACCACGCAGCCGGAGGATATTCCGCAGACCATCCGGTCGCGCTGCCAGCACTTCAGTTTCCGCGCCGTGAAGTTCGACGACATTGTCGGCCAGCTGCGCGATCTGGTCGGCCGCGAAAAGATTGAAGCCGATGACGATGCTCTTGCCTTGCTGGCGGAGGCGGGTGATGGCTCCATGCGCGACGCTCTGTCGATCCTTGATCAGGCGATTGCTTCCTCCAGCGGAAAAATCACGGCTGATTCCGTGCGGAATCTGGTCGGCGCCGCGCCGGCGCACATTCTCGAGCAGGTGATGCAGGCGGTCGCTCGCGGGGCTAGCGACGAAGTGCTGCGGGAGGTCGACCACCTTATCAGCGAAGGCCATAGCCCCACGCACTTCGCGCGGCAGATGGTGCGCTTCCTGCGCAATGCGACCGTAGCCAAGATTGCGGGCAAGGACTCTTCCCTGCTGCAGATATCGAGTGAAGAACGGGAGCGCGTCGCACGGGTCGCGGAATTGTTTGGTGAAGAAGATCTGACGAGGCATCTGCAGATCATGCTGCGAACCCACGGTGAGCTGGGATACAAGCAGGAGCAGCGGTTTCACCTGGAACTTGGCCTGCTCAAGATGGCGCACGCGCAGCGCATTCTGCCGATTGAGCAATTACTCAGTGACGTGGCTGCTTCTTCTGCCAGCGGATCTGGAGGTGGGGCTTCGCCAAGACAGATCGCGGTTGTGTCCGGCAGTGCCGCTCCGCAGAAGAATCGGTTCCCGCAAGAGCGCGAGGATGTGGCTCCGGCCGCAGGTTCCAGGCACGTTTCTCCGTTCGACGCCGATTCCGCGCGCAAAGGCGGTCCGCGGCAAGAGTCTGCTTCGAATCCTGCTGCGGGCAACGGACCGCGCGTGGTCGCGAGCGGAGGCCAGCCCGCGCGAGTAGTGATGGGTGCGGCCGCACCAGCAGATCCTCGCGAGGATCACGACCTGCAGGCTGGCTCGCAGGCTGAACCGGGTGAAACAAAATTACAGGTTGCGCCACCGCTCTCGCAGGTCCCCCCTGCGGTTGTGCCAGCACCGGCCATCGAGAGATTGCGGGGTACCGTGCTGCAAGCGCTGGGGGATGGAAATCAGCGCATCCTGGTCTCGATGCTCGAAGCCGGCGAATGGACGGTCGAAGGCAACGAAGTCGTGATCAAGGTGCCGGAGTCGCAAACCGTGGTCGACATGTCGCTGGGCGCCGACGCCCGGCGCCTGGCGATCGCTTCGGCTAGTGGAGTTTTGGGGCGGGCCGTCAAGCTGAGGATTGTGCCCGGCGCAACTCTGGCGAGCACAGGCGGAAGGATTAATGGCAACGCAGCCAAGCCCAGCGGGACGAACTCAGAGGTTAGCGGCCGGGGCCGCGCAGAGCAGGACGCCGTGGTCCGCCGGCTGCAAGAGAAATTCGGCGCCGAGATTCGTACCGTGATCGATTACAAGGAGAGGCGGTAAAAATCAAGGTTTCGGAGTTTCAAAGTTTCAAGGTTTCCAAACCTTGAAGCTTTGAAACCTTGAAACGTGGGGTTTTATGGGTGGATTTAATTTGCAAGAACTGATGTCGAAAGCTAAATCGCAGTATGACTCCCTGCAGAAGAAGATGCAGGAGACGGTGGTTGAAGCCTCGTCGGGCGGAGGAACGGTCACGGCAAAAATGGATGGCCGCAAGCAACTGCTCAGCCTGCGTATCGATCCCGAAGCGGTGAAATCGGGCGATGTGGAGATGCTACAGGATCTGATCCTCGCCGCCGTGAACGAAGCCGCGCGCAAGATCGACATAGCGATGCAGTCGACGGTAGGTGGAATGCTCGGCGGGTTGGGGATCGGTGGGCTCTAGGTGATTTGATAATTCTGTAATCGGGTAATTTGGTAAATTTCACGCAGCGGCCAATTGAAGAATCCACACTCACGCTTTTCAAATTACGACATTACCCTATTACAAAATTACTAAATCCTTATGTCCAAATTTGCTGAGCCGATGGCGCGGCTGATTGACGAGTTGAAGAAGTTGCCGGGCGTGGGCTCGAAGAGTGCGCAGCGGCTGGCTTTCTACATTCTGCGCGCAAGCGACGAGGACGCCGAGGCCTTGGCGGCTGCGGTGCGCGACGTTAAAGCCAGCCTGCGGCTGTGTTCGGTGTGCAACAACATTACCGACGTCGATCCCTGCGTCTATTGCACCAGCGCGACGCGCAACCAGCGACTGGTCTGCGTTGTCGAAGAGCCCACTAATATCGCTGCCATCGAAAAGACCAAGCACTTCAACGGCGTCTACCATGTGCTGCATGGATCGCTATCGCCGCTGCACGGGGTGGGGCCCGAGCAGTTGCGTATCGCTAATCTCATCGCCCGCGTCGACGCGGGGAATGTGGATGAGGTGATCGTCGCTACGAATCCCACGGTGGAAGGCGAAGCCACGGCCACTTATCTCTCTCAACAACTGAAACGCGCGGGGGTGAAGGTGACGCGCATTGCTATGGGCATTCCGGTGGGCAGCGACATTGAATACACGGATGAGATCACGATGCTGAAGGCTATGGAAGGGCGCCGGGAATTGTGAAGAAGGTCTTGGGTCTTGGGTCTCAGGTTTTTAGGCCGCGCGTCAGATCTGTTCGAGGAAGACATTGAGTTCTTCTTCGGCGGAAGCCAAGCCTTCGGGCAGAGTGCCGCGGTTGTATTCTGCCATGCGGTTCTTCCATTTGAGGAAGTCGGTGATGCTTTGGGGTTCGACGCGGACTTCCACGCGGCGCAGGCTGGCCAGCAGGAGATTCATTTCGTAGCGGAAGCCGGTGGCGCTGCGCAGATTTTTGGCGGAGGGATGCGCCACTTCAATCTTGCCGCGATTGTGTTCGAGCAAACCCCATCCCTCTGGCAGTTCTTCGCAGCCTACGAGTCCGCCGGGGACGAGATAGAAGCGCTCACAGCCGACTCCCTGCTCCGGTTTGAGGCGGAAGGGTTTGGCGCGGTCGGCAAGGAAATCGGAACGCGTGAGCTTGCACTCGACCAGTACCGAGTGGCAGGCACGCTTCCAGCCGATAGCGTCGGGCATCTCGCCGCTCACGCAGGCCTGCTCCGAGAGCACCACCCCGCAACGGTAGCTACGCAGCCAGCGCACGGCTTTTTCGACTAGTTGAGCGTGGGTCATATATTCGGCTCGCGATCGCACGCGAAAACAAGAACATTTGTATCTGGAGAAGCAGATGCGCGGAAGTGACTGGAAAGCTACTGGCCGCCGCCAAGCCCCGTACTATGATATGGATGATGCCGAACTCCGATTACTCTGCGATGCTGGAGGTGGCGATTGCGGAAGCCCGCATGGGGCTTTCCGAGGGCGGCATCCCTGTCGGCGCCGCGATCTTTGACGAGAGCGGCAAGGTTATCAGCGCCGGCCGTAACCGCCGCGTGCAGAGCGGCGATCCCTCGCTGCACGGCGAAACCGACGCCTTCCGCAGTGCCGGACGCCAGCGCAGCTATCGCGACCTCATCATGGTCACTACCCTGGCACCTTGCTGGTACTGCAGCGGACTGATACGACAATTTGGCTTCGGCACAGTAGTCGTCGGCGAGAGCCGCAACTTTCAGGGCGGCATCGAGTGGCTGCGCTCGCTCAGGGTGAAGGTGATCGACCTCGATTCGGAGGAGTGCGCTTCCTTGTTGAGCGCGTATATTCGTGCCAATCCTGAGATCTGGAATGAAGACATCGGCCAGGACTAATTGCCTCGCGCTCGGCGTTTGCTCCCTGCACTTAACTAGAAAATGATTCCAAGTGACATCTGGATCTGCCGGGGGCTGCCGATGGTTTTATTGACGGCGCCCAGCGAGTTAGGACAGTTGTAGAAACCGCTGTTGCTCGGCCCACAACTTGTCGGCAGCGGCGTGGTCCCCACTACCGGGAATTGGTCGTAGTACTGGTTCTGCGAGACGTCGTCGATGGGCACATCAAAGCTGGCCGTATTAGTCACGTTGAAGACATCAAAGCTGTACTTCAATAAGAGGCGCTCGGTAAGGGCGGTCATTTTTGCCAACGAAATGTTAACGGCCCTCTGCCAGGATTGGCGGAAAATGTTGCGCTGGCCGGTGGTGAAGTTGGTCTCGAAAGTATCGTTGTTGGGGATCGCTCCTCCGAGAGCACCTTGGGCGAGCAAAGGCAGGGTGAAGCAAGCAGGGTTGAGCGCGGTCTGGTTGGGATTGAAGTATGCGTTGGCGCCGGAGTAGCCAGTGACCGCGCTCTTTGCAGTGCAACCCGGAGCAAGAGGAACGATGGGATTAGTGATGCCATCGTAGACGCTGTAGAAGATGCTGCCCACGGCGCCAGTGTAGTCGATGACGCTGTAGGGCTGTCCGCTCTGAAGGACGGCGCTGCCATGAATTGCCCATCCATCGGCCAACTTGCCTTTCAGCGTGGAGGCGGCAAAGAATTTGGGCAACTCGTAGTTGTAGCTGAAGTTGAAAACGTGAGTGCGGTCGAAATCCGACGAGCCGTAAGCTGAGCGCAGGTTGAGCGGATTGTTGCCGTTGAAGAATAAACCCAGGCCGCTCTGCTCATCCAGCGCGTGGGAATAAGTATAGGAGAAGCCGACCTGAAGCCCGTGGCTCATGCGCTTCTCGATATGCGTTTGCAGGGCGTTGTAAGCGGAAACTCCTGCTGCGGTGTAGCTTTCGGATTCCGCCGAATAGCCAAGATAGGGAACGCGCAGATCTACGTTGCCACCTTCGTAGTTGGCAAGGAAACATCCGTTTGTCACCACCACACAGGGGGCGCCGGTCGTCAAGTTGATTGGACTGCAACTCCCGGAGACATCAGGGTTGCAACCCGCCGGCCCTTCCACCGTGTAACCGTAAGTGTATTGCTGAGGGTTCTGAGAATTAGGGTGGAGGATGTTGGTCGGTGTCGCGATGCCGGGCTGGTTGAACGGAATGGGAATGACGCCGTGGCGGCCGAAGTTGCCGACGTAGCCGATCTCGATGGCCAGATCATTTCTCGGCTGCCATTGAAAATCGAGGGTGTCGTTGATGGTGTAAGGTAGCTTGTTGGCGCGGTTATAGGTAGCGAAGGAAAAGAGTTGCTGCACCGTTCAGGATTCCTGCCTGTATTCCGACTCCGGGCGTCCCGGTGTTCGGAATGTAATTGTTGATGTCCATTGGGTTGCCGGTGGGAGCCGGACCGAGAGCAGGACCCCACGGGCTGGAAAGATTGTAGTTCGGAACTCCGGCAACACCGGAGGGGCAAGTGGGGACATAGCCCAGGTAATAGGAAATGGAGCCGCTGGCGGTGGGGTCGTTCCCGCAAGACTGCGCGTTCACGTACGGCGGAGTTTGGTTAAAGCCGAATGGTCCACCGTTGATCACTCCCTCGGCAAAACCTGGTGAAAGATAAGAGAACAGTTCGCCGCGGTCATAGTAGATTCCGGTTCCTGCGCGGACCACAACCTTGTCGTTAAATTTTTTCGGGCTCCAGGCAACACCCAGGCGCGGAGCAAGTCCCCATTGCCTTCCGGTGAGCGTGGTCTTGCTGACTCCGTGGGTTGGGAAGAGCTTGTTGTTTCCGGCGATGATGATGCCATTGGACGTCAGAGAATCGGTTGCGTCGTCATAGGAATAAAGCGAGGGATCGAAATTGTAGATGCGACCGTATTTTTCGGTGAAGCCGCCGTCCCAGTCCCAACGCAGACCGGCCGTCAGACTGAGATTGGAGCGGAACTGAAATTTATCTTGGATATAAGCGCCTGATTGCCCGGCGCGCATGTAGCGGTTGGCGTTGCCCTGAAGGAATTTCGTAGTCGTGAAATCGTCGTTGGTGGTGACCAGGCCTTGCAGGAACTGCCCAAAATCGGCGGAAGAAATAATGCCCTGGTTGGTTCGCTCGTCGCGGGTATTAAGTTGCGTATAGGCATAACTGCCGCCGAAAGTGAGGGTGTGCTTGCCTCGCGTCCAGATGGCATTGGCGGAAGGCATGATTCGATTCTGGAATACCCCGGTAAAAGCTCCCTGGGAAGCGGCCCCCTGGCCAATCTGCAGAAAGTCGTTGGGCACGGGAGAAAACCCCGTAAGAATATTCACGATGCTGATTCCGGGAAAATAACTCGAACCGAAGGTGTTTATGTTTAACTGCTGCGGCGTGAACGGCTGATCGATGGTGCTGTAAACCTTCTCGCGAAGAATCCCGAGAACTTCGACCACGCTCAAGTTAGGCCGCAGACTTTGCGTGTTGCTGAGCGAAGCGACCTGGCTGCCGGCATCGAGATGCTGGGTGAAGCCGGCGACGTTGGAGTAGGCGTACGGAGCGGCGGTTGGGTCGTGCTGATAATAATATTTGGCGGACACGGTATCTCTGCTGCTCTTGTTCCAGTCAAGATTCGCCACTGCCTGGTCGGCGGTGAAGATGGCGGTTCCCGGGATGGTGGCGTTCTCAGGAAAGTCGGGTGAAGGGGTGATCCCAAAGTTGGACCACGGAATAAGGTACTGGCCGTTTGGTAGCTGGTACGAAAGCAGATTAAGCGCCACCGAATTGATCTGCGCGGCCGTCATATCGGGATAGCCGTTGGGCTCCAGGAAGTCGGAGTTCGCGATATTGACCAGGCAGTTCGTAAACGCCGCGCTCTGGCGGCTGGAAGTGCCGCAGTACGTGGGGTTGAAATCGATGGGCACCATGAGCCGCGACAGGCCGATTTCCTGATCGGTATCGTGCAGACGCTGGTAGCTGACGAATCCGAAAAGCTTGTCCTTGATCAACGCACCGCCGACTGTGCCGCCCACGGTTTCGCGATGCAACTGCGGCACCTGTTCGTGGGCAAGAATGATATTAGGGTCCTGGTTGTTGAAGAACGGCGCCGCGTTCAGCCAGTCGGTTCCACGGTGCCAGTAGGCCTGGCCGTGAACTGTGTTGGTACCCGACGCCGTGCTCATGTCGATATGCGCGCCGCTAGTCGAGCCTTGTTGCGCATCGTACATGGAAGTGTTTACGCGGACCTCTTGAATGGTCTCCGGAGCTGGCGTTGGCAGCGCCTGACCAACCGACAGGTAGACCGATGCGGTGCCCTGGACAGGAGCGGCGTTGGTGCTGGCGACTCCGCCCACGCCGGTATTGTTCACAACGCGGGCCGAGGCTACCTGGCTGGTGCTCTTGCCGTTGAACAAATTGCTGGCGTCGACGCCATTGAGCAGGAAGCTGTTGCTGGTGTCGCGCTGGCCGTTGGCCCAGATTGGCTGGTTGCCCAGGCCGCTGTTAGCGCCGGTGCCGCCGGAAAGCTCGGCATTCACTCCCGGAGAAAGAATGGCCAGACCGGTGAAGCTGCCGGTCGGCAGGGGCACGGCGTCGATCTGGTCCTTTTCCAGAATGTAGCCGTTGGTAGTGTCAACTGCGTTCATCAAAGGCTCGGCCTGCACCTCAACCACGGTGCCCACCTTGCCCACAGGCAACGCTACGTTGACCGTGGCGGTTCGGTCGGCTTGAACCGTGATGGAAGGGATTTTTTCGCTTTCGAAACCGTCGTGAGTGAAGGTGAGCGTATAAGTACCGATGGGCAGGTTGACGAAATCGTAGCTGCCGTTCAGGGTGGTCTTCTGCGTGCGCGTGAGACTCGTCTGGTCGCCAACGATGGTCACAACAGTTTCCGGCAGAACGCTGCCGGTTTTATCGGTGACGGTGCCGGTTATGCCGCCTAGGGTTTGCTGCGCCTGAGCGCCGGGTGTAATCAGAAGCGGCATCCACAGGGAGGAGACAGCCAGCAAAATGGCAAATCCAATTCTCTTTCCTTTAAACATTCAGTGACCTCGCGCAAGTCTGCAAGCACGCCCGTGCGGGACTGGCCGACGGACCACCAGGTTTTGTTTTAACGATGTCGTCGGCGGAATTGGATGGTTCGCCGTCCGCACTCAAAATGAACTGACCGAATTTACACGAGTTCCCTACGGAAGGAAAGCGCTCGGTTAGTCAAACTTTCTTTGACCTGGATTAGATATTTTTATCGCGACAATGAATTCTACGAGACCCAGTCATCTCTTATCCCATTAGCCGCCGGCCAGCCGAGCATCCTTTCTGCGGCTGCGAATCACGAACCAGAGCAGCCCGGCGATCAGATAGACAAGGTAAATGAAAGGAAGCTTGCCATAGGGCCCTTCGGGGACGGGATAGAAATTTCCGACCAAGGCGAGCAACATGGCGAGGCCCGCTAGCCAGGGAACGATTTGGGCGCCTTGGCGAAAGACACCATGATCCCGCAAATAGCGGGGCAGTGCGACACAAACTAACGCATAGGCCACGATGAAGCCATAAGTCGCCAGTGAACCCAGCCAGCCATAAACATCCAGGCCGCTGGCACCGCGGGCGGCCAGCACCGCGACGGGGAGCAGCGCGCCTATTCCAGTGATGACAACGGTGCGGCTTGGGGTTTGATTCCGGGCGTGCGTCTTGCGGAGAGAGCCGTGGGCAAGCCCGTTGTGCGCCATCAACAGCAGTACACGAGCTGCTGCAGTAATGCACGCCAGAGTTCCGGCAAAGAGGCTTACCAGCGCGCCGATATCTATTAACAGTCCCAGCACCGGGACGCCTGCGACGCGCGCGAGAAGATACATGGGAGCCTGGCTGGCGCCCAGTTCTTGGCCAGCAATGTGGAAGCCCAGCACTTCTGCGTAGGCGCATACCGTAAAGAAGGCTCCGGCGAGAATCGCACTTTGGATGACCGCGCGCGGAATTGTCTTCAGAGGGTTGCGTGCTTCTGAGCCTAGAGTCGTGGCGCTCTCGAAGCCGACAAAACTGAACAGAGCCAGCACCAGCCCTAGGCGGAGTCCGCTGCCAGTCATGCCGCGCAGATGCAGTTGTTCCGAATCCCAGTGCCAGCCATGTCGCGCCAGCAACAGCGCCGCGACGATCACGATCACCGTGACGGAGGCCGCTTCGATCCAGAGCATAAGGCGCGCGGAAATTTTTACGTCACGGTAAGCAATCCAAATCGAAACGCCGGTGACCACCGTGGCCAGCAATACCGCTGAGTAAACATGGCCCGTAGCATCGCGGAGCAGCAAGTTCGCGTAGTGATAGAAACCGCCGATCACGCTGGACCCGGTGGCGACGTAGGCAAGCAAAAGACTCCAGGCGACGGTTGCGCTGAGCCATGGAGGCAGTGTCATCGAAGCATACGTGTAAAGCGAACCGGGCGAGGCCGAGTGGCGGGCATAGCGGCCGATGCACAAAGCGACAAGCAGTACCGCCACTGTGGCCAGCACATACGCGAGCCAGGTGCCGTTGCCTGCGAGCGCGCACACCAGTGGGATGGTGGCTGCGGGCGTGGTCGTCGGAGCCATGGTGGAGACTGACTGGGCGAGCGTTTCCATTGGAGAGAGAATCCCGCGACGCAATCCATAGTCGGCGCTCGAGGAATACTCTGCCATGGTCTGCTCCACTAGGGCTGATCCTTTTTGAACTAATGCTTCCACAATGCAGATTGGGCTGGGATTGTACAACACGAGCTGCACGCGCGAATGAGCAGAGAGAACACACGATGCGAAATGTTGTATTATTTCGCATCGTTTTCGCCTGCCATGAAACTGGATAAACAGTTGCTGCAGAGCTTTCCCAAAGTTCTCTTACACGAGCATTTGGATGGCGTTCTGCGGCCTCAAACGGTGATTGAGTTGGCCAGGGATGCTAAGTATAAAGGCCTTCCAACCGGTGATCCAGATGAGCTTTCCCAGTGGTTCTTCCGCGGCGCGAATCAAGGGAGTCTCGCAAAATACCTGGAGGGCTTCGCGCACACGATCGCGGTCATGCAGACGGAGGAGGCGCTGCAGCGCGTGGCTTATGAACAGGCCGGGGATCTAAGTCGAGATGGAGTTGTTTATTTCGAAACACGCTTTGCGCCAGTTTTTCACACGCAGAAAGGATTAACCCATCAGCAGATTGTTGCCGCGGTGTTGAAAGGACTGGAACGGGGGCGAAAGGATCTCGGCGTCTCTTCCGGTTTGATTATTTGCGCCATGCGCAACATGAAGACTTCGCTCGAAATGGCGGAACTTGCCGTCGACTTCCGGGCGCGCGGGGTTGTGGGCTTTGATCTGGCGGGGGAGGAAGGTGGTTATCCCGCGAAGAAACATGTGGATGCTTTTCATTACATCCAGCGCGAGAACTTCAATATTACGATTCACGCCGGCGAAGGTTACGGAAAAGAATCGATCTGGCAGGCTATTCAGTATTGCGGCGCACACCGCATCGGGCACGGGACGCGGTTGATCGATGATATCGCGGTTGTGGATGGGAGGGCAGTGAAGTTGGGAGACTTAGCGCAATATGTATTGGACAAGCGCATCCCACTGGAGATTTGCCTCCTCAGCAACGTCCACACCGGCGCCACGCCGAGCTTGGCTGAGCATCCCTTCCGGATTCTCTATCAGGAAAAATTCCGCGTGACGTTGAACACCGACAACCGGCTGATGAGCGGCACAACCATGACGCGGGAATTCGAAGCCGCTGCCGAAGCTTTTGGGTTGACCGTCGATGATTTTGAGAAAATCACGATCAATGCGATGAAGAGTGCCTTCTTGCCATATCGAGAGCGCTGTGACTTCATCTATTCTGCCATCAAGCCTGGGTATGAAAAGATCCGGCGATCGATCGGGACGAAGTGATTGGCTCAGGCCGCATGGTTAGAGTTGGCGCTGAAAAAGATAATCCGAGACTCTAGAACGAAACATGGACAATCCTTTCATGGCCCGGGCTATTCAGCTCTCGATCGATAACGTCTGCTCGGGCCGCGGCGGACCCTTCGGTGCTGTGGTTGTGAAAGACGGCAGCATTATTGCCGAGGGTGCGAATCAGGTCACTTCCACGAATGATCCTACCGCGCATGCGGAAATGGTGGCTATCCGCGAAGCCTGCAGGAAGCTCGTTGCTTTCGACCTCGAAGCATGCGAGATTTACACTTCCTGTGAGCCCTGCCCGATGTGTCTGGGAGCAATCTACTGGGCTCGCCTCTCTCGCGTTTATTTTGCCAATGCCGACGCAGATGCGTCCCGCGCTGGATTCGACGATTCGCTGATCTACCGTGAACTCGCACTGCCGTACTCGCAGCGCAAGATTCCAATGATTCAGATGATGCGCGAAGAGGCATTAGCGGCGTTTCGTGCGTGGGAAAACAAGTCCAATAAGATCGAATACTGAGTCGATTCGAGTTTCGCGAACCTCAGCCCGGGGAGAGCTATTGATCGATCGCTACTTCAAACTCGCCGAGAATCAAACTTCCGTGAAGCAGGAGATGCTGGGTGGCCTCACCACCTTCGTCACCATGGCTTACATCATCGTGGTGAACCCACAGATTCTTGCCCAGGCAGGAATGCCTGTCGAGGGTGTGGTCTTCGCGACCTGCGTCTCGGCAGCCGTGGCTACGCTGGTCATGGGACTCTATGCCAACTATCCGATCGCGTTGGCGCCGGGAATGTCTCTGAACGCGTACTTCACTTATTCCGTTTGCATCGCCATGCATGTTCCGTGGCGTACCGCGCTCGCCGTGGTTTTTTGTTCAGGCGTTCTTTTTCTTGTACTCACGGTCACGCGGGTACGCGAGCAGATTGTCAACGGCATGCCCGACTGCTTGAAGCACTCGACGGCGGCGGGAATCGGAATGTTCATCGCATTTGTGGGACTGCGCAACGCCAAGCTGGTGGTGGCGAACCCGGCGACGTTTGTCGGGCTCGGCAGCTTTGCCGACAAAGAAGTGCAGACTGCCTGTTTCGGCCTGGCTCTGACGCTGATCCTGATGTCGCGAAAACTTCATGGCGCCATCCTGATTGGAATTTTCGGTACCACGCTGCTCGGAATCCTTCGCGGGATCGCGAGCTGGCCAGCGGCAATTTTTTCGATGCCGCACCCCTCTTCCACTTTTTTGCAGCTTGATTTTCGCGGCGCGAGCCATCTTGGCTTACTCGAAATCCTGTTCGCATTCCTGTTTGTCGATCTCTTCGATAACGTGGGCACTCTGGTGGGAGTGTGCGAACAGGGCGGCTTCGTCAAAGACGGCAAGATTCCCCGCGTGGGCCGCGTGCTGGTTGCAGACGCCGTGGGCACCATCTTCGGCGCTCTGACGGGAACTTCGACGGTGACAAGCTATATCGAAAGCGCAGCCGGAGTCGCCGCCGGGGCTCGTACCGGTCTGAGCAATATTGCCGTTGCCGCTCTTTTCCTGCTGGCCACTTTCTGCTCGCCGCTGGCTACCGCGATCCCCGCCTATGCGACGGCTCCGGCGCTGATTCTGGTCGGCGTTCTGATGACGCAATCCATCGCGCAAATCGCCTGGCACGATTTCAGCGAGGCAGTCCCGGCATTCATCACCATGCTGGCCACGCCTCTCACCTTCAGCATCGCGACCGGCCTCAGCTTGGGTCTAATTTCTTTCACCGTCGTGAAAATTGCGGCGGGAAAGATTCGCGAAGTGAACGCACTGATTTGGATCCTCACGATCCTGTTTATTCTGCGTTACGTGTATTTGGCCGCAGCCTAGGAACAGCCTTGGCTTCAGGTTGCGTGGCCAATCAAGGCTCTCCCGGCCCCTCGCAAAACTGCGAAAGGCCGGGCTTGAGCGTTCTCTACGCGGCAGCTTGCTTGCTTCTCTGGATAAACGCGAGCAGGTCGGCATTGATCCGGTCAGCGTTGGTTGTGGGCATTCCGTGCGGGAAGCCTGGATACACGATCAGCGTGGCACCCTTAACGATCTTCGCCGACATTCGACCCGCGGCATCGATCGGCACAATCTGATCGTCGTCGCCGTGCATGACTAGAGTCGGGACATCGAACTTCTTGAGGTCCTCGGTAAAATCCGTCTCGGAAAAAGCCTTGATGCAGTCGTAGTGCGCCTTCATTCCTCCCAGCATGCCCTGCAACCACCAGTGCTCGCGGATGCCCTCGGAAATCTTGGCGCCGGGCCGGTTGTAGCCGTAGAAAGGAAGCGTGATGTCCCGGTAAAACTGCGGACGATTGGCCGCGAGCTGGGCTCGGAGGCCGTCAAACACCGAGATCGGCAAGCCGCCAGGATTCTTGTCCGTCTTTACCATCAGCGGTGGTACGGAGCTGATGAGCACGGCCATGCCGACACGTTTCGAACCATGACGACCGATGTAGCGGGCGACTTCTCCACCGCCGGTGGAGTGGCCCACATGGATCGCGTTTTTCAGGTCAAGCTTTTCGGTAAGTGTCGCGAGATCGTCAGCGTAGGTGTCCATATCGTTGCCATCCCACGTCTGCGTGGAACGGCCGTGGCCGCGCCGGTCGTGCGCGATGACCCGGTAGCCATGCTGTCCGAAGAACAGCATCTGTCCGTCCCAGTCGTCGGCGGTGAGCGGCCATCCGTGACTGAACACGATGGGTTGACCCGTGCCCCAGTCTTTGTAATAAATCTTCGTACCATCTTTTGTCGTAATCGTTGGCATGAACGTTCTCCTTATAGTAGTGAGGTTTTTGACTGTTTCACTCAGCGGCCTTAGCCGCCAACGTTTCGACGACCGCGATATTCTGCAACAGCTCCGGCGGCAGGTTGTGTCTTTCCTGCAGATAGCCCGGGCTGTTGTAACTGACCCAGACGCGGGCTTGTGCGTCTTCCCATACCAAAATCTTGAGCGGAAGATCGATGGCAATACTGGGAGCAGCCAGCATCAAAGGCGTGCCGGCTTTGGGGCTTCCAAAGATCAGCAGCTTGGTGGGAGGCATTTTCATCCCCACCTTTTCCGCTTCTCCGCTATGGTCGACCAAAGCGAACAGCGTGACTGCCTTAGCCTGCAGAATCCCTTTGAGTTTTTCGACCGTCTGCTCTACCGAGTGACTGCTGGGTATGTCGATGATCCCAGTTGCTTTATTAAGAGTCATATTTGCTCGAGGTCTGCAAACTAACTGCGTGGCGAGACTAGACAGAACCAGGCCCGACTGACGCCAGTCATTTTCGTCCAAAGAAGCCGGGGAGGCAACCCGAGATTCTCCGTTTGCAACTAAATAATTAGTTACCTTTTCTTGTTTGAGCCGTCTAAGGGGTATAGGGAGAGAGCGCGTGCCGAGGAGACAATCCAGGACCCTTACAGAAGCCGAGCTTCGGATCATGAACGTGTTGTGGCTGAAGGGATCCGGCACGGTCCAGTTGGTCATGGATTACCTTTCCCAGAAAACCCCGTTGGCCTACAACTCCGTCTTGACTACCATTCGCGTGCTGGAGCGCAAGGGCTACGTCAAACATTCCAAAGACGGCCGCGCCCATGTGTACGCTCCGCTAGTCGGGCAGAAAGAGGCAACGCAGTCGGAGATTCGCAACCTGGTAGGCCGTTTCTTCAAGAACTCCCATGAGCAGCTCGTCCTGAACATCCTTGAGGATCGGGGCATCGAGGCCGAGGAACTCGATCGTCTGCGCGAGATGCTGGAACGGAGTGGCGCGAAATGATGTCGCCTCAGTTCCAGACAATTGCGCAGATAGTGATCGGGCGTATTCTGAATTCATTACCCGAAGGATTAGTAGTCGCTTTTTTTGCCTGGGTCACATTACGTCTTCTGCCGCGACAGAACTCCGGAACGCGATTTGCGGTTTGGTTCGTGGCCTTGCTGGCGGTGGCCGGACTCCCGCTGATCGGAAGCGTCACGGCTCCACGGTTTCCTTTGTCGGCGGGCGCCGTGCGGCCTCTGCTCACTTTACCCGGTCCCTGGGGAATTCTCCTGTTTCTAGCTTGGGTACTCGCTGTCTGTGCCGCGATGCTGCGCCTGGCCGTTGGACTTTGGCGTCTGCGAGCGCTTCGCAGGAGTTGTATCGCCATCGACTCGGCGCAGCTTGAGACTGCGATACGAAAAACCGTTGCCGATTTTTCTTCGTCAAGACGGGTAGCACTTGCCACATCTGAGAACGTAAGCGTGCCTTCAGCCTTCGGATTTTTCAAGCCGATGATTGTCATTCCAGCCTGGGCGCTGCGAGAACTCCCTGCTGAGGAATTGAACATCATCCTGCTCCACGAATTCGCGCACCTCAGGCGCTGGGACGACTGGACTAATTTGCTGCAGAAGGTGGTGCGGGCCCTATTCCCGTTCCATCCTGCGGTCTGGTGGATCGACAACCGGCTCGCGCTGGAACGCGAAATGGCCTGCGACGATGCAGTACTGGCGGAGACCGCCAATCCCCGTGGTTATGCGAAATGCCTGATCGGTCTGCTGGAGAAGAGTTTCGCTCGCCGGGGCTGGACCATGGCGCAAGCTGCCGTGCACCGCGCTCACGAGGCTTCCTTACGGGTGGCGCAGATTCTCGATGCCCGCCGACCGAATGCCAGACATGTCTGGAAGCCAGCTCTGGCTATCGTGGGCGCTTTTTCTCTGGTGTGCCTCGTGCTGGTGCCGCGTGTGCCCGAGTTCGTCGCATTCGACCGAGCGGCGCAGCCGATTCTCGGTGACAATGTCCGCCCCGCCAGGCTGAATCAGTCCGAATTTCCTGTAGCGGAAGCGATTCCAGCCGCGCTGCGGACCAGCCAGCCTCAGTCGATTCGAAAATTACCGCGACCGGCTGCCGAACGAGTGGTTAACCGCGCCATTGAGCGTCACACAATCGAACATCGACCCGTTTCCCCGCAGGTTGTCGCGGCACGCTGGAGCGCAGACACCGATCCCAGCTTTGTTGACCTCGTAATGGCGGAAGCGAACGAGAGAATCGTGCCAGGGGAAGTTTTATTGGTGGTCCGGACAACGGAGCGAGTGGCGCCAAATTCGTGGGTATGGAGCGTTAGAGTATGGCGCATCAAGTTGGTTCAGCATCGGGCAGACAGAGTGCCCGTCGCAAATAAGACGTAGGCAAAATTTTTTGGCAGTAACAACTAAACAATTAGTTCCTTAAGGAGGAGTGAAATGAAAAGCTGGAAGACAATCCTGACCCGGCCTTTGCTCGTCGCCGTGGTCGCTACACTAACCGTCGCGTCGCTGGCGACTTACGAGTTCGCCTCGGCCAAACCGGCGAGGGCGTCCGCAGCGGCCCCCGCAGCTGCACCGCTCGATGACAACAGTGTCGGCGCCATATTGTCGCTTGACCAGGCTATGGAAACGCTGGCAGCCCGGGTAACACCTGCTGTCGTCAACGTGACCGTAACGTCGAAGGCTAGCCCGCAGCAAGCCGGCGACGACTCTTCGCAAGACATGCAGCAGTTCTTTGCGCCATTCGGTGGCAACCCGTTCGGCGGCACACCTCGGACATCAGTTTCAATTCAACATGCCGAACAATCCCCGGCCGCGAGTGGAACACGGCCTGGGCAGCGGTGTAATCATCTCCCCTGATGGCTACATCGTTACCAACAATCACGTGGTCGAGGGAGCCACCGACATCCGCGTCACCATGAGCAACCGTAATGTATTTTCGGCAAAGCTTATCGGTACCGATCCGCTTACCGACCTGGCGGTGATCAAGATAAATGGAACGAACCTGCCCAGTGTGCCCTGGGGCAATTCGGCCAAACTCCGTCCCGGTCAAACCGTGCTGGCGTTCGGCAACCCTTATGGATTGCAGTTCACGGTGACGCGCGGCATCATCAGCGCTCTCAACCGTCCCAATCTTGATGCCAGCGATCGACGCAAGCCAGGAGAGTTCATCCAGACTGATGCGGCCATCAATCCCGGCAACTCGGGCGGCGCGCTGGTCGATGCGCGTGGCGAGCTGATTGGGATCAACACGTTCCTGATTTCGTCCAACGGTTCATTCTCAGGAATGGGCTTTGCGATTCCCGCGCAGATCGTCGAACCCACGGTCGAGACCTTAATCCGCGACGGCAAAGTCAGTCACGGGCTCATCGGGATTGGCATTTCGGATGTGACTCCGGATAACGCCAAGTTTTTCCAGATGAACAACGCCACCGGGGCCGTCGTAACCGAGGTCGAGCCGAACTCTGCGGGTGGCAAGGCTGGCCTGCGCATTGGCGATGTCATCACCAAATTAAACGGACAACCCGTGACGGATGCCGGAGAGTTGCAGATGGAAGTCGGACAAAAGCGGCCCGGTGAAACCATCCAACTCGAGGTGATGCGTGAAGGCAAGACTACGAACGTTCCAGTCACGCTAGAAGCGATGGGTGCAACCAACGGCGGCGCGACAGTAGCCGGCGACCACGAAAAAGGCCGCTGGGGATTGAGCCTGGGCGATCTAAGTCCAGACGTCCGCGAGCAAATGCAAATCCCGAGCAATGTTCGTGGCGCGGTCGTACAGGATGTGCAGCCTGGCAGTCCTGCAGACAACGCAGGCTTGCAGCGAGGAGATGTAATTATCGAAGTCGACCGCCATTCCCAACAGTCTGCGGCCGATGTAGCCAAAGCGCTATCGGACGTCCCGAAGGGGCAGGATGCGTTAGTGCTCGTTTGGTCAAGCGGCGGCAATACGTTCCGCGTATTGCACGCCACGCAAGGCTAAGTCGTGCGGTTGTACTCCGCTCCGGCGGGTGCCGGGGCGGAGTACAGCGTGCGATTCCCCCTCTTCGAGTTCTCAGAAAGGTTTCGGTTGACACGGCTCCCTGCCGTTTTATAATCATTCTCATCCGATAACCATATTCCTCACCCATGCGCCTCCGCCATGAACAATTCCGTGAACTGGCCGCAAAGCACGGCTTAGCGGTCACGCACCAGCGTCAGGTGGTCTTTGAGGCTGTCATCGCTTCCCACGGACACTATTCCCCGGAAGACATTTACGCCGCGGTCCGGCGCCGCGTTCCATCAATTTCTCTCGCTACGGTCTACAACAATCTGCGGCTTTTCATCGAGTGTGGGTTACTGCGAGAAGTCACTCCTCACGCCACCACGCTGCGCGTGGATGGCAATCTGAAACCTCATCACCACCTGGTTTGCTCGCGCTGCAAATCGGTGCGGGACATCGAAGGAGAGTTTATCGATTTCAAACGGCTATCCCGGCACTCTGCCGGATGGCTTTGATCTGACGCAGCCGTTGGTCGAGGTTTTCGGCCTCTGCCGCCGGTGCAGCGCCAAAAAGTAACTTTTTCACACAGTGCCGAATCATATTCGAAGGATGAAAACATATGGAAAATACGCTCGCGAATTCATCAGGAAGTGTTTCTCCCGAAACCAAAAACAAGAGCACCTTACCCGAAGCCAAGTGCCCGTTTAACCACGGGGCTTCGGTGCCCACGAACCGCGATTGGTGGCCCAATCAGGTGAACGTGAATGTCCTCCACCAGCATTCCGCGAAGTCCGATCCCATGGGCAAGGCGTTCAACTACGCGAAAGAATTCAAGAGCCTCGACCTGAAGGCCGTGATCAAAGACCTGCAAACCTTGATGACAGACTCGCAGGATTGGTGGCCGGCCGACTTTGGCCACTACGGGCCGCTTTTCATTCGTATGGCGTGGCACAGCGCCGGCACGTACCGTATCGGCGATGGCCGCGGCGGAGCCGGAGCTGGGCAGCAGCGTTTCGCTCCGCTCAACAGCTGGCCGGACAATGTGAACCTCGACAAGGCGCGTCGGCTCTTGTGGCCGATTAAGCAGAAGTATGGCCGGAAAATCTCCTGGGCCGACCTCATGATTCTCGCCGGCAACGTTGCTCTCGAATCGATGGGTTTTAAGACGTTCGGTTTTGGTGGCGGACGCGAGGACGTGTGGGAGCCCGAAGAGGTGAACTGGGGCCCAGAGGGCACTTGGCTTGCCGACGAGCGTTACAGCGGCGATCGTGATCTTCGGAATCCTCTCGGCGCGGTGCAGATGGGGCTGATCTATGTGAATCCGGAAGGGCCGAATGGAAAGCCGGATCCGCTTGCCGCGGCACGCGACATCCGAGAGACTTTCGCCCGCATGGCGATGGATGACGAGGAAACAGTTGCCCTCATTGCGGGCGGCCACACCTTTGGCAAGACCCACGGCGCCGGCGTTCCCGCTCAATATGTGGGGAACGAACCAGAAGGTGCCAACATCGAGGATCAAGGCTTTGGATGGAAGAATAAACTTGGCAAAGGTCATTCCGGTGACACGATCGGCAGCGGCCTGGAAGTGATTTGGACCACGACGCCGACTAAGTGGAGCAACAACTTCTTTAGCAACCTGTTCAGCTATGAGTGGGAACTGACCAAGAGCCCGGCGGGCGCGCATCAATGGACACCAAAAAATGGCGCAGGCAAAGCTACGGTGCCAGACGCCCACGATCCCTCAAAGCGTCATGCGCCCTCCATGCTGACCACGGACCTCGCATTACGCTTCGACCCTGCTTACGAAAAGATTTCACGGCGCTTCTACGAGCACCCGGATCAGTTGGCAGATGCGTTTGCGCGGGCGTGGTTCAAACTGACGCACCGCGACATGGGACCGATCGCGCGCTACCTTGGCCCACTCGTTCCCAAAGAAGAGTTGCTCTGGCAGGATCGTGTTCCCGCCGTGGATCATAAATTGATCGGCGAGAAGGAGATTGCTGCTCTGAAGGCGAAGATCCTGAAATCCGGATTGTCGATCTCCCAACTGGTCACGACTGCCTGGGCGTCAGCGGCTTCGTTCCGCGGCTCCGACAAGCGTGGCGGAGCAAACGGCGCGCGCATTCGCCTCGCGCCGCAGAAGGATTGGGAAGTAAACCAGCCGGCCGAATTGGCGAAGGTTCTCAAGAAGCTGGAAGCAATCCAAAAGGAATTCAACGGCCCAAAATCCAATGGGAGCAGGGGTAAGAAGGTCTCATTGGCTGACCTGATCGTTCTGGGCGGCTGCGCAGCCGTCGAGGAAGCTGCGAAAAAGGCCGGGCACAAAGTGAAGGTCCCTTTTTCGCCGGGGCGCACGGATGCTTCGCAGAAGCAGACCGACGTGCACTCCTTTGCCGTAATGGAGCCGGTCGCTGACGGGTTCCGCAACTATCTCCGCAGCGGACAGGTTCTGTCGGCTGAGGAACTGCTCGTGGATCGGGCGCAGTTGCTGACCCTCACTGCCCCCGAGATGACGATTCTCATCGGTGGCCTACGTGCTCTGAATGCGAACGTCGGTCATTCCAAACATGGCGTCTTCACCAACCGACCCGAGACGCTGACGAATGATTTCTTCGTCAACCTGCTCGACATGAATACGAAGTGGGAGCCGTCGTCTGCATCCGAGGGCGTGTATGAGGGGCGCGATCGCGCGACAAACAAAATCAAGTGGACCGGCACGCGCGTTGACCTTGTGTTCGGTTCGAACTCGCAGCTCCGGGCGCTCGCAGAAGTCTACGCATCCGAAGACGCGAAGGAGGCGTTTGTAAAGGACTTCGCAGCTGCGTGGAACAAGGTGATGAACCTGGATCGCTACGACCTTGCCTGAGCCTGGCTGTTTGCTGCTATGTCAGGTCACTCCGCGCAGGGGCCGTCGCGGAGCGATTGATATCGCGCTTGGGTTGACGGGCGATCAGGGGGCGGCGTTCTCGACAGAAGCGAACCCCAGGCTTGGCCTAGGCCTTGGATTCGACTGCAAGAAAGGACGCTTCCGGACCCAAACGTTCGTCTAGAAAAGCCTTCACGTCAGCCCATGTCGGCATTGAGGGCTGCGCTCCATGACGGGTTACTGAAATCGCGGCGACAGCAGAGGCAAGAATAGCGCTCCGCGCAACTGTGGCGCCGCGCATCAATCCCACTGCAAACCCCGCGTTGAATGCATCCCCAGCGCCAGTCGTATCCACAGCATTCACTGGGAAGGCGGGGACGCGCTCTTTGGCTAGACTTCCTTGGGCGATCAGGCAACCGTGCGACCCCAGCTTCAATAAGACGTTTTTGACACCGCGATCCAGAAGGCTCTCCGCTGCTGCATAGTAGCTCTGGTCATTGCTCTCAAGCTTGGTTTTGGACAGTTCCTCGGTTTCAGCTTCGTTGGGAGTAATCCAGGACACTTTGCGAAGCAGGTTCCCAGGCAGGTCGCGCGCCGGTGCGGGGTCGAGCATAAGCGGGATGTTGTGTCGCTCGGCGAAATGGGCCAGGTACTCAACCGTCTCCAGGGGAATCTCCAGCTGCGTCAGAAGGAATCCAGCATATTCCAGAATCGTCGCCGCTTTTTCGAGCTGTTTCGGTGTGAGGTGGCTATTGGCGCCCGGCACCACCACGATGTTGTTCTCGCCATGTCGCCCGGTAGTGATCAACGCCACGCCGGACGCCCCTTCCACCGTGTTCACGTAGGTTGTGTCCACACCGGCAACTTCCAGACCACTGCGCAACTGAGTTCCAAAGGCGTCGTTGCCGACGTTGCCAACCATCGCCAGCGGATATCCTAGTTTCGCTACTGCGACCGCCTGATTCGCGCCTTTCCCACCGTAAAAAGTGTTATAGCTATTGCCGATGATCGTCTCCCCCACCTGGGGAATATGATCAGCGCCCACTACCAGGTCGAGATTGATACTGCCGACGACGACGATAGGTTTTTGCATGGCGATCGGTCCTATCTGGTCGCCGTGGGTGCGATTGCGACCGGTCCCAGTCCGAGCAGATATTGTGGAGTGAGTCTCATGGCGTTCGCCCATGATCCCCGGCAGAGCATGGTGATGACGGCGAACAACAACGCAATTGAATAAGCTCCTGGCTGATACATGGCACTACTCCGGTTAATTGCCTCTCGTTGCAAGGCACAGCCTGCTACAACTGGACGGCGCGAGCGATGGGGAGATCGCGCCGTCCCCCGATGTTTAGAATACAAACCTCATGTTCAACTGCACGTGGCGGCCGGGACGCGACGCGCTTACGTAACCAAAATGACTTGCTGAATTGGTCTGGCGGTCGTCAAGCACACAAGGGGCATAGCCCAGGAATGGGCAGTAGCTGTTGTTCATGGCGCTCCATTGCGTGTGATTGAAGGCGTTGAACGAATCCAGGCGGAACTGCAACTCACGGCCCTCACCGAACACTCTGAGGGCCTTTTGCAATCCCAAATCCCAGTCGTTGATTCCGGGCTGAACCAGCTCGTTCCGCCCTTCATTCCCTCGAGTCACCGCGTAGTTCGTGATGCCTTGACTGACGTAGAACGGATCCGTGCTGGCGGCAGGTTCGGTATAGCAGTTGGTGTTGAAAGAGTTCGTAATGCTCCTGCTCCCGCGCGAAAGATTGGCGTTGCAGGTTTGCAGGGGTACATCGCCCATGCCGTCGTACGAACTGGTGTAGCCGTTAAAGACGGTGGTCGGCGATCCCGATTCAAACGTGGCAATCGAATTGATCTGCCACCCTCCAACCGCCTCGCGCAGCACGTGATTTCCCAGCGTCCTCCCCGGCAATTCATAGGTGACAGCAGCCACGAACCGGTTGGTATGATTCGCGTCGGAGGGACCATAACTCCAATTCGGGTGCCACTGCCCGCCGATGATTTCTTTCGCAACACCGGCGTTGTTTGACTCGCCGCTCTCCCCGAAGTACTCGTCCATTTGCTTCGACCAAGTGTAGGCGATCTCAGTGGTCATGCCATGCCAGCCCCGGGTTTTCAACTCGGCATTCATGGCGTTGTAGTTGTTACTTTGGTCGGGCCGAACTGAATTCACCGAGCCCCAGCGGCCTGGCGCCGCCGCATTCTGTGGCCGAGCGTCGTCGCAGGGTACACATTCGCCGTCTCCGTCGAGCTGAACATTAATATCTGGGTAGAAGCCTTGCGGGAAGAGATTCAGATCGTATTGAATCGCCATGTGCGTACCTTCGGAACCCACATAACCGATGTTCGCCACCACGGCTTTTCCCAGTTCGCGTTGCACATCCAGACTCCAGCGCTGGATGTAAGTCGTTTTCCACGTTTTCTGATCCACGGTCGAGGTAGTGCTCTGACTGTTCGGAGTCCACATCAAACCACCGTCGGTGCCCAGTTGATACGGCCACGTGCCACGCGCAACTGAAATCGGCGCCGGAAATGTATCGCTGAGGGTGTAGCCGGTTTGCCCGGGGGATGTCACGCCCGGCTTCTCCGAAGAATAGTATTGAGTGCCGCCATAGGCGGGCGAGTTCCATGTCACCTGATCGAGAAATTTGAACCGGCCCGTCTCGTAGAAAATACCGTAGCCGGCGCGGATCACGGTCTTGTCTCCGAGCCGGTAAGCGAGCCCGATGCGCGGCGCAAAATCTTTCTTGTCGGCGGAGAACGGGTGAGCGCTGGTCCCCGGGGTTAACCCCGGCATGACGAACCGCCATCCGGGATACGTCTGGTCGAGCACTCCCCAGTAATTATCCACCGAATATGCAGGGATCGGCAGATCGTAGCGCAGCCCCAGAGTCGCTGTAAGTTTCCGGGTGACATTCCAGGTGTCGCCGGCGAACACGCCATATTCGGGCGTTCCGTAATAAAGGCTGGCATCACCGCTGGTGGCGGGGGTTCGCTGGTTGATGTTGCTTACAAAGCCGGTTTCAAACTCAGCCAGATAATTGAAACCGGAACCATCAGAACTATTAGGTCCGAATCCGGTATAGCCTCCGTCAGCAGTTACCGAGCGAATGATGTCGTTGTCGCGTTCGTAACGGCGCGCCATGTAATAGCCGGCTTTTATGAAGTGCCGTCCAATCATCTTCTGAATGTTGTCGGTCA
This sequence comes from uncultured Acidobacteriaceae bacterium, assembly GCA_963800575.1. Taxonomy (GTDB): domain Bacteria; phylum Acidobacteriota; class Terriglobia; order Terriglobales; family Acidobacteriaceae; genus Sulfotelmatobacter. Next base: position 12,439 of record CAWDBN010000011.1, on the reverse strand, counting down.
ACTGGAAAATAGGGACATACTGATACCAGTATTCACCGGCGGAGTCGGTTCCGAGGCTCAGATCGTTGGCAAACTGACCTGCGCTCCCAATATTTACCGCGAAATTAGCATCATTGCTAACGCCGAACAGGCTCTTGTCGTAGCCCGTGAAGCCCGCCATGTTCGAAGACGAGTTCGTAAACAGGCTGGGAAGCCACGATGAGTCAAATGCGGAAATTTGCGATTGCAGGTTGCTGAAGTTGTAGGCCCGCATCCAGCTTATGTTGAATTCATTGCTCAGAGTGGCGCTGAAGGTATGCACGTAGTGAAATTGATAAGTATTCACGCGGTGAAACGGACCGTCGCCCTCGTCGAGGCTGGGGTCTAAAACCACACCGACGCCCGAAGTGTTGTAAGCAAGCAGGTTATTGGGGTTGTTGACTCTGTAACCCATGTCGTGAAGGTAGCGAAAATAAACGAAATCGTGACTGCCGATGTTGTAGTCTCCACGAACCGTGTAGTTGTTGTCATTGATGCCGGCGTCGTAGGATCCCGCATAATTGTCGTAGTCACCGGGTTCGCTCGAGACGTATCCGTTCGGAGTGGGGAAATGGCTAAGATAATTGAGCGCCATTTGGCTGGATTGAGTCGCCAGGAGCGTGGATGAAATTTTATTTCCCGGGAACGGCGTGCGAGCCCCGGTGGTCGGGTTATAGGTGGTCGGATCGTAAATCACAAACTGGCAAACGCTGGGCTCGGTCCCCGGAACTCCGGTGCACTGCGTCTGCGGATTGAAGCCAGCCGGCGCGCCGGCCAGCCAGGGACTGAAGTCTCCCGCGAGGTCGGCCGCTGTCGGGACGTAAGCCGTGAAATTGGTCAGTCCTACGTTGCGCAGCCGCTCGAACGATCCGAAGAAGAAAGCCTTGTTCCTTCCGTCAAATACTTTGGGAATTAAAACCGGTCCTCCGACCGTGAAACCGTATTGGTTCTGGTGATATGCGCTGCGCGGTATTCCCTGAAAGTTGCTGTAAGGATCGTTTGCGTTCAGGCCGGCGTTCTGGAACGCATCGTATACGCTTCCATGCAAGGTATTGGTTCCCGACTTGGTGGTGATGCTGATTTGGCCTACGTCACGGCCGTACTCGGCCGAGTAATTGGAAACCTCAGCTTTCACTTCCTGAATGGTGTCCTCGTTGATATTCATCAACGGGCCCTCCACCCAATTGTCGTTGTTGTCGATACCGTCAACGTAATATCCGACGCCGTAATCGGTACCGCCTACGTTCAGCTCCTTTGCGCCGCCGGCAGCGCTCGCTGAGGCGAGACCCCACTGCATGCGCGTGGTATCACCCGTGCCGCTGTTGAAGCCAGGCAAAATCTCCGCGAAGTTCAGGTAGTTGCGACCCTCCATGGGCAGGTCGGCAACAAACTTGTTCTCGATAACCTCCGAGACATTGGCATCGTCGGTTTTCATGAGCGCCGCAGCGGCAGTCACCTGCACTGTCTCCGTAGCTTTTCCCATCTTGAGGGCGAAGTTAACGCGCTGCTTTGTGCCATTTTCCAGAGCCACATCGGTCGAAACGGTGCGGGCGAAGCCCTCCTTGAATACCTCGACCTTGTAGTGGCCGGCGATGAGGTTGGGAAATTGATAGTCACCGCTGGCAGTCGTGGTCGCCTTCCACTGGACGCCGGTGTCGACGTTTGTGAGTGTTACTTTCGCGCCGGCGATAAGAGCACCTTGAGGGTCGGTCGCAGTACCCAAAATAGTGCTGGTGATAACGACTTGGGCCAGCAACGCAGTGGCGGTCAGGACGCAAAAGGTGAGAAGAAACAGCCATGGGCTGCGACGCATATGTTTTTTCCTCCCCGCGTTGCGCCGCTACCTGGCAGAAAGTAGAGGCGATCGGCGGCAAGAGTCATTGGATTTGAATCGTTTCAAACCAACCGACATTACGCCCACTCGTTTGCACTTGTCAATATCTAAATCGAAACGCCCTCGAAGAAACTGGCTGGAAACTCGTCAAGCCTTCTTCTTGCGCTCCAGGCCGCTGCGTTCGCGCACCTTCGTGGTTCGCCCGGTCTCTTCCGCTGCCAAGGTATAAGGCCGCCCCACGGAATTTCGCTTCTTCAATTCAGTGGGAAGCAGAACCTTTTTCGCCGGAAATTGCATTCCGTCGACCCTCTGCAGCAAAAGACGGGCGGCTGTGGCGCCCAGTTGATATCCCGGCTGGTAAACCGATGTCAGGGAGGGATCGGTAAACTTGGTAAATTCGAGACTGTCAAAACCAGCAATCGACAGGTCTTCGGGACATCGCAGATTAAGCTCGCGAGCCGCCTGTAGTACGCCAAAAGCCATGAGGTCGTTGCAAGCAAAAATTGCAGTCGGGCGCGGGAGCATTTGAAGCAGGCGAAGAGCCGCCTGGTAACCACTCGCGGTATCGAACCGCGCTTCCTGAACATACTCCGGCTCAATCACGATACGAGCTTCATTCAACGCGCGCATAAAACCTTTCAAGCGCTCTGCCGCGTTAGTCAACTTGAGCGGCCCGGCAATCACGGCTAAACGCTTATGCCCCATCTGAATCAAATGGCGTGTTGCCAGATATGCGCCCTCCGCATTGGCTACCAGCACGGCGTCACCCTTCCACCCGTCGGGCACCCGGTCAATACAGACCACCGGGACCGAAGCCGAGGCGTAGGCGCGGAGGTGGCCCGAGATGTCCGCACCCGCAGCCGGAATGATCAATAGTCCTGCGATGTGATACGAGCGCAACTCGCGAACGTACGACTCTTCTTTTGCAGGATCGTTGTCGGCGTTGCACAGAATCACGCGGAAAGAGCGTTTATAGGCCACGTCCTCCACACCCCGAACCACGCCCGGGAAGAATGGATTCGTAATATCCGGAATCACCATTCCCAGCATGTTGGTTCGGTTTTTCCGGAGTCCCTGCGCCAGCGCACTGGGCTGATAACCCATGCTGCGAATGGCTTCGAGTACGCGCTCTCGCAGCTTCGGCCGAACTGTTGCCGTTTCATTGATTACATGCGACACCGTGCCGATGGAGACACCGGCACGCTCAGCGATTTGCCGCATTGTCACAGGTGCTGTCATGGCTTGCCGTGTCGAAACACAGGAAGACTGTCGTACCCGGCATCATGCAGAGCAGCCGGACAGTTCACTGCGAGTCTACTACGCAACGGAATCCGACTCCCCCAGAACGATCCATACTGGGGGACATCATCAGCAACTTCCCGTGCTCGGTCAGTTTGTAAGCCTGAGGGAAGTACCAGATCGAGCCCTGCGGCCGATAGTAACTGCCGCCGCGAAGAATACCTCCTCGCGTGTGCTCGTCAACAAACTCCTCTGACCATTGCCAGACGTTTCCTACCATGTCCATCACGCCAAACGGACTCGCTCCCTTCGGATGTGCATCGACCGGATCCGGACCTCGCATCGTACGTGATTTGTCAGGCACCGGCACAGCACTGTCATCCCACTCGTTACCCCACGGATAGAGACGACCGTCCACGCCTTGAGCGGCGTACTGCCATTCCCATTCATGAGGCATGCGTTTCCCTGCCCAATTCGCATAGGCTCGCGCGTCTTCCTGGGATACCCAGGTCACCGGTTTATTTTCCCACCCCTTCGGATAGCTGCCATCCTTCCAGTCCCGGAGAAAATTCAAATCGTCTTTAGGATGATATTGCGTGGCGTCAACGAACTTCTTGAACTCAGCGTTCGTAACCGGGTACTTGTCGATGTAGAAAGAAGCCACATGCATGGGGTGCTCGTGAAAGCGACGTGGTGAGTTTTCCCAGGGATACTGCACATCCACGCCCATGTCATTGAATCCTTCAATTTCAATCCCGGAGACTTTAAAGAGGAAATCGCCCTCGGGGATCTTGACCATTCCCGCCGCGGCAGTCGTTGCGGGCTTCGTCGGCTGGATAGGAACGATTTGCTGGGTCACAACCTTCCATTCGTGCGAATAACTGGCCAGCGGCGTTGCGGTCAGCTCTTTCATTCTGCACATCAAGGCCTGCACATTCTGGTCGGGCGGCGCACTGGTCGCCAATATCGCGCCATAACCCTTTGCTTCGATCGAAAAAGCAAGGACAGTTTTTCCACCCGGCCTGGTCTCGGCCTTCAATTCAACTCCGTGATAGAGATCGAAGTAACGAACATTGTCTTTCGCTCGAACCTCGATCTGGTCGCCCGCTACGTCGTATTCGTTTCGGTTCACAATGGTCCAGAGTGCTTCTTCTCCGAGTGGCCAGCGGCTGGCAAACACTCCATACCGAAGCATCGGCGACATCGGTTCCCAATCCTTGCTGATCAAGAACGGTGCCATCCCGCGCTCGAGGGTGGCGACGCGCCTGGTGGCCTCTGCATCGCGCGGCGTGACTCCGTTCCAGATACCCCAGATATTTTCCCAACTCTCCCAGCCAACTCCGTTGAAAAAGGCGAATTGTAGATCGCCGGTTTTGTCACGATTCCAACGGTCGGAGATGTTCACCATATGCCGCGTTTCAAGCCACTTGAATTTGTCGACGAGCGGAGTGAAAGGAAATTGGTATTGCCCCCACGTCATTACGTCCCAGGCCAAAGCTTCGTCCGATGGGCTTCCCTCGGGCTCAAAGGCGAGTGGATGGCCGGCCTTGTCCGCAGCCAGCGAAAATGCCAGAGGAACGCCGTCCTGGGTGTCGCCGTTGATACCATCGGCGCCGATTTCGGCCATCAGGCTGGCAATCGCGTCGGGCCAGGGAACGCCTTGATCCCGTGTTCCCTGATCCCACATCATCATCGGAAACAGTACTCGCACTCCGCGGCGATGAAAGTCGGCAATCATTTGCTTCACACCGGCAACGCCTCCGGGCATGCTGCGGATCAAGTCGTGCTGATTGCGATTGTCGATTCCCATGTTTGGATAGGTCGGCCAGATCAGGACCGCGTCAATCCCACCGTACCGCTTTTCAAGATCGTCGAGATAGCGGTCTACGGTGTACTTGCCGGCGATCGGATCATAAAAGTACCGATCCTGAACCATCATCTGCGGTTGCATAAAACTGGACTGTGTCCATTTCAACGCCGGCAGATCGTACCTGGCGCCATCGTAGCCGATGCGAATGCGACGTTCACCTCTCCAGTGCGTGATGTCGGCGAGCCAAGCCTCGTGTTCCGACTGGCTGCATGGCTTCGAGCCGCCTTCCCACAGTCCTTTGACCGTAAGGCATTCCGGTGCGGCAATCTGCTGGCCTGTCGGTTTGAAATGCGTGTCTTGGGCAGAACAAACAACGCTGGTGGCGAATAAGCTGGCGGCAAGCAATATATTTGCGATTCGCGAGAGCAGTGATTTCACGTTCGATCTCCTGGAGGCGTCCGATTTGCGGTAGAAATATAAAACGTTTCAAAGAACCTGTCCACCACGACGGCTCGACAGCAAATTAAGGTCGATCATTTTCCCTAACTAAGTTAAAAAACCGATCCGGTTAAATAAACTCTTTCGGGCACGGATGCTGACAGAAATGGCGTCCATGAGCCGGATGATGTATGGTCACGAAATGCGCTCTTCTGGATAGGCGGAGGCAGCTTGCATGGATCACACGCGACGCGCAGTTCTCGCGAGCTTGGGGCTAGCCGGACTTGAGGCAGCCGTGCCACCGCTGATCAAAAAGACCACGGCGGCCTCACTAGCAGAATCCTTGAAGGGTGGCCCGTGCCCGTTCCGGCTGGCGGTGATCAATGACGAAATCACGCAGGACTTCGAGAAGGCATGTCAGATTGTGGCTGGCGATTTCGGACTGCGCTGGATCGAACTGCGCTCGATGTGGAACAAGAACGTGACCGAACTCGACGCGAAAGAAATTGAGAACACACGGAAGATACTCGACGAGCACAAACTGCGAGTAACGGATATTGCCAGCCCGCTGTTCAAGACAGACTGGCCGGAAGCTCCCCGATCGCCTCAAAGTGAAAAGCGCGATCTGTTTCACGCAAATGTTGACCCCAGCGCTCAGGAAAAGTTGCTCGAGCAGTGCATCTCGCTTTGCAAACATCTCGACACCGACAGGATTCGCTGTTTCGACTATTGGCGGCTGGATGATCCCAAGCCGTACCGGGCGGCAATCAATGCGAAACTGCAGCAGGCTGCGGAACGCTGCGCCAAAGACAACATTGTTCTCTTGCTTGAGAACGAGATGTCGTGCAACACGGCCACGGGTGAAGAAGCCGCCGTCGTGCTGAAGGCGATTCCTAACAGGAACTTCATGCTGAACTGGGATCCTGGCAATGCGGCAGCCATAGGAAGCACGCCTTATCCAGCAGGTTATGCATTGCTGCCTGAGGACCGTATCGGACATTGTCACTGCAAGGATGTGGTGAACAAGGGCAATCATAAATATGATTGGGCCCCCGTGGGCGGCGGTGTGGTGGATTGGATCGGGCAACTTCAGGCATTGCAGCGCGATGGTTTCCACTACGGGCTAAGCCTCGAAACCCACTGGCGCGGCGCAGGTACGCCCGAAGCGTCCACCCGCGTCAGTATGGACGGACTCAAGAAGACACTGGCGAAGGCCGGAATTTCCTGCTGAGGGAGGACCGATGGTTACACGACGCGAGTTTCTCGATGCGCTTGCCGTGGGCGCGGCTGGGCTGGCCGTGGGAAATAGGGCGAAGAGTTATAGCCAGATCCTGGGCGCGAATGACCGTCTCAACTTTGCCGTCATCGGTCTCAATGGGCGCGCTTACGCTCACCTTTCGTCACTCAAAGCAAACAGGAGTGCGGCCCGAATCTCACATGTCTGCGATGTAGACAGCAATATTCTAAAGAAGTTTGCCGATCGAACGCAGCAGGAGATGGGCGAGGCCGCTGTGGCAGAAAAAGACTATCGCCGGATTCTCGAGTTGAAAGATGTGGACGCCATCACGATTGCGACCCCCGATCACTGGCACGCACCCATGGCGATCGCAGGGTTGCACGCGGGCAAGCACGTCTATGTGGAGAAGCCATGCAGCCATAATCCCGCTGAAGGCGAAATGCTGGTGCGGGCACAGCAGAAGTATGGCAAGCTCGTGCAGATCGGCACCCAGCAGCGGTCGTCGCCCCACACGATTGAGATCATCGAAAAAATTCACAATGGAATTATCGGCAGGGCGTACTTCGCGAAGGCCTGGTACTCCAATACGCGGAAGTCGATTGGTGAAGGCAAGGAGATACCGGTGCCGCAGCAGCTTGATTGGGATCTATGGCAGGGGCCGGCGCCACGGCGTCCGTATAGGGACAATGTGCATCCTTACAACTGGCACTGGTTCAAACTCTACGGCACGGGAGAAACCCTCAATAACGGCACCCACGAGGTTGATGTCTGCCGCTGGGCGCTGGGGGTCGACTATCCGCAGCGAGTTACGTCGTCAGGCGGCAGATATCAATTCAAAGACGATTGGCAATTCTATGACACGCTCGTGACCAGCTTTGAGTACGAGGACAAAATGATTTCGTGGGAGGGCAAGAGTTGCCAGGGAATGAGGTTTTACGGGCGAGATCGCGGTTCGACCGTCATAGGAACCACTGGCACGGTGTTGATCGACCGCGACGGCTATGAGATCTATGACCTGAAAGGCAACAAGACAAGCGAATTTACGGCAGGCAGCGCGTCTTCGTCTGCCGATGTGATTGGCCGCGATTCCATGACGGACGCGCACTTCGCCAACTTCATCGCCGGAATCAGGAAAGGCGAGAAGCTCAACGCTCCAATCGCGGTCGGCAATGTCGCGGTCACGATGCTGCAACTTTCCAACATCGCCTGGGAAGTGAGCCGCGAGCTCCGTCTCGATCCGAAAGACGGACGGATTCAAGGCGACCCGGAAGCGATGAAGATGTGGGGACGCGAGTATGAGAAGGGTTGGGAACCCCGTGTCTAAGAAGAATTTGCTCTCCCGCCGCGATTTCGTTCGCTCCGGCGTGCTGATTGGGGCAGCATGCGCCGTTCCTCGCGCTGTCTTTTCGCTGCCTCACGATACGCCCGCGCCAGCTGAGGAGTTGCCGATTCGTCTAGGTCTGGCCAGCTACACATTTCGTAATTTCAGCCGCGGGCAGATGATCGGATTCATGAAACAGCTCAATGTGACCGCGTTGAATGCGAAGGACGTCAAAGATCATCTCCCGATGAACCCGCAGGAAGAGGCAATCGCGCTTGGTGACTATGCCGCTGCAGGCATCAAGCTTCATGCTGCCGGCGCTATTTATTTCACGAAAGATGAAGATGCGGATATCCGGTCTAAGTTTGAATACTGCAAGCGAGCCGGAATCGGTGTTATCGTGGCCGGCGACCCTGCACCGGAAACGCTGCCGCGAATTGAGAAATTTGTAAAGGAATACGACATCCGCATCGCGATCCACAATCATGGGCCCGAGGATAAGTTGTGGCCTTCGCCTTTGAATGTATTGAAGGCGGTGAAAGCCATGGATCCGCGGGTCGGTTGCTGCATCGATGTCGGGCACGCGGCTCGCGCGGGCACAGATGTGGTTCAGGCCATCCACGAGGCAGGTCCAAGGCTATTCAACCTGCACATGAAAGACCTGACAGATTTCGAGAGTAATGAGAGTCAGGTCGCGGTGGGAGATGGCATTATGCCGGTCCGGAAGATCTTCGAAGCGCTTATAGCTGCGAAGTATAAGGGCTTTGTCGATCTGGAGTATGAGATTCATCCCGACGATCCGATGCCGGGCGTTATCCGCAGTTTTGCTTATATGCGAGGAGTGCTGGCAGGCATGGGGTATGGGAACGAGTATGCGAATCAGGGCTTGAGCCGTAGTTCATCGGCTTCAGCATGAGAGCGATTCCAACTCTCTCAATTTTTCTTCCTCGTCGCAACGCCTTTGCGGCGCTCTGCGGCCAAGCTGGAAGCTAAGTCTTTAAACATCAACTAAGTAGTTGGCGGGGACGACGGGACTCGAACCCGCGGCCTCTGCCGTGACAGGGCAGCGTTCTAACCAACTGAACTACGTCCCCAACTTGTTTTCTTACCTTTATCGGAAGCCCGCGTGTTTAGTGGCTTTCCTCAGGTTCAATCGATTCGCCTGCGTCGCCTGTTTCAACCCCGTAGAACCGAATTCCGAGGTTAATGGACACCATGGACACCAAGCTAAAACGTTGTCCAAAACTGTGATGCAGACAACACCAACCCAGAGCAGCTGTCCCTGCCCCGTCAATGAATTGTAGCAGAGGGTCGATTGATCCGTCAGGCATTGACCCCGTGCGAGTGAGGTTCTCTGCGGTTTCCGCTGTTCGAGCAGAGTCGGTTTCAGGCTCTCGGTGGATAACCGATCGCTTCATACGGATTTTCGGATCTCGAGTCATTGTAAAACTCCGTCCATCCCGATTTCCGCTCCAAAAGATAGGTTTACCAAATGTCATGCATGAGAGACAAATCTATTGAGGCTGAGACCTCTGCCGTGTGAAGGCCGTGTGCCATTTTGAGCTGTCGCGTTGATTCTGCAACGAGGCTCGACCTATCAGTCAGTTGTGGGCAGTTTTTTTCGATGCAAGCACACGACATTAGTATTCATGGTCCAATGACGGTCCATTTATGGTCCAGTTTTGAGCCAAAACAGGCCGACCTCTGCCGCTAGGGCAGACGTTATTTCCGTTTCACGACTTCGCCTATGCCAACTTTCCGTTACCAATCTGGCCAAGTTCCTCGAAGGCCGCTTCTAGATAATTTCCGGCTTGCCGACCGTACGAAAGCTGAGGAGAGTCGCCATATCGATGCCGCCCGATTGCGGGATCGTGCCCTTCAACCGGCATCAGGCGCCTTGCGAAGATATTCGTCGATTGTCGGACCGAATGATGATTGATTTATCGCCAGAGATTGGCGTCGCCTAAGATAATGATTATCGATGGTAGGCTTGTTGCTGTGGCAAAGGAATCGGCCAGCAAAGTTCTGTTGATTGGCGGGCAGGAAGTCCAGATCACGAACCCTGAGAAGTTGTACTTTTCTTCGCAGGTAAAAGTCACCAAGCTCGAACTTGTTCAGTACTATCTCTCCGTCGCTCCGGGTGCGCTGAAGGGGATTCAAGATCGGCCAATCGTTCTAAAACGTTTCGTCAACGGCGCCGAAGCGGAGGCGTTTTATCAAAAGCGTGCGCCAGAGAAGCGGCCAGCCTGGTTGCGTACGGTCACTCTGTCGTTCCCTTCCGGCCGAACCGCCGAAGAAGTTGTTGTCGATGATGCAGCCGGACTTGCCTGGATCGTGAACCTTGGCTGCATCGAACTGCACCCGCATCCGGTGCGCTCCAGCGATCTAGACCATCCGGATGAGTTACGCATCGATCTGGATCCAATTCCCGGCGTCAGTTGGGATGATGTTCGCCGCGTCGCTCTCGAAGTGCGAGTCTTTCTCGATGAGGTCGGACTTCGCGGTTGGCCGAAAACCAGCGGCTCGCGCGGCATGCACGTGAATGTGCGCATCGAACCGCGTTGGACGTTCACGGAAGTTCGTCGTGCGGCTGTGGCCTTATCGCGAGCGGTCGAGCGCCGGGCTCCAACCCTGGCTAGTTCGAAATGGTGGAAGGAAGAGCGTCATGGCGTCTTTCTTGACTACAACCAAAACGCGAAGGATCGGACGACGTGCTCTGCGTATTCAGTGCGTCCTCTGCCGGATGCTCGCGTTTCGACTCCTCTTGATTGGCACGAAGTGCCCGATTGCAATGCGGCAGACTTTACCATCTTCACGGTTCCTGAGCGCTTCGCGAAAATCGGCAATCCGCACGCAGAGATGGACGCATCCTCGGGCTCGCTGGATAAATTGCTCGAACTGGCCGATAAAGACGAAGCGGCCGGTATCGCCGACGCGCCCTGGCCTCCGCACTTCCGCAAGACGGAAGGCGAGGCTGCGCGCGTGATGCCTTCCCGCGCAAAATCTGCCGCGAATAAGACAGCAATCAAGAAGCCGCGCGTGAAGATGCCATTGATTACGGTCGCGAACTCACCTGATAAAGCGGCCGCGCTGGCTGGTCTTGAGCGATGGAAGGCCAAACATGCGGATATCGCAAGCCTGCTTGCCGTAGACGATGTGCTGGTCGACTCGATGCGCGGGAGATCATCCACATGGACGCGCATCCGCATCAACCTGCGTCATGTGCCCGAAGAACGACGTACGCCGCAGGAAAAGCCGGACCCAGACGATGATCCCACACGTGAGTGGCGGGAGCGCTGGAAGAAGAAAAAGGCAAACGAGTAAGGCTTACCTACCCTGCGGAAAAATTGCCGCCAGTTCCTCCGGAGGGATAACTTCAAGCTGGGCGTACGTACAATCGCTTGGCTTTTTGTCCGTTCGCCATCTGCGGAATTGCGCCGTGTGCCGGAAACGATCTCCCTGCATATGGTCGTAAGCAACTTCCACAATTAATTCAGGCCGCAACGGTTCCCACGACAAATCTTTGCCTTGGCTCCAACGACTCTGTCCGCCGGGCATTCGCTTGACACCTTCATCATTCTCGGTCGCGTAGTCAGCCCAAGCCTTCCACGGATGGTTCATCAGCGCATCTTTACGATAAGGCTGGAGAAACTCCACCAGTTCTTTTCGTTTTGCTGTACTGAAACTCGCAGTGACTCCGACGTGTTGCAAAGCGCCGGCATCGTCGAACAAACCGAGTAGAAGCGAGCCAACCATTGTGTGCTCGCCTTTCTTATGCCAGCGGAATCCAGCAACAACGCAATCGCAGTCGCGTTCGTGTTTCACTTTGAGCATCATTCTCTTGTTCGGCGCGTAAGTTCCTGCAGGATCTTTGGCCATCACACCATCCAGGCCAGCGCCTTCAAAACGGCGGAACCAATCGGCGGCAATGCCCCGATCGGTGGTTGCGGGTGTGAGATGAATCGGCGGTGCCGCTAAATCAAGTAGCGACTCCAATTGGTGGCGTCGCTCTTGAAACGCCTCGCCGCAGAGATCGCGATCTCCAAGGCACAGCAGATCGAAGAATACAAATGATGCCGGGTTCTGTCCTGATAATAGCTTTACGCGCGATGCAGCTGGATGCAAGCGTAATTGCAGCGCACCAAAATCGAGTCCGTCATTCTTGACGATGACCATCTCTCCGTCGAGCACACACCTTGCGGGCAGCGCTGCGCGCAGTGGTTCCAGCAACTCAGGAAAGTAACGATTGAGTGGTTTTTCGTCGCGGCTTTGGATGAAAATCTCATCTCCATCGCGAAACACCAGCGCGCGAAAACCATCCCACTTGGGCTCGAAAATCCAATCGCCCTTGGCGGGCAATTCATCTACTCGTTTCGCGAGCATCGGCGGGATCGGCGGATTTACCGGTAGGTCCACACCCCATGGTATAACGTGGCTTTATCCTGGATCCCGGCTAAAAGCGAACTCTGTCTGATGAATCTGGACTACCTTTGCGGTTTCGCTGTAAACCAAAGTCTGGGAGCGACTGATTCGGGATCAATT
>CAWDBN010000010.1:0-97229 GCA_963800575.1 uncultured Acidobacteriaceae bacterium | reverse complement strand
CAGGCGCAACCAGGACCAACGCAAGAGACAGAGCTTTCCCCAGAGTGCTCATTCCATTGCATTTGCTTTCGGACCTTCTTGAGAACCCACGAAAGAGCATAGCCATTGCTTCTTGCTCCCCGGCGGACAACGTAGGCGGGGGCAGATGCCGACCCTAAGATACCGGGGTTGCAGCGGGCGGTAAACGTAACCTCGGCATTGGACCTTAGGTAATGAGGCTGGGATTTGTTGAAATAAAGCTAGATAGGCTGTTCTGCAAGAGGCGTTTCTAACTGACGAAATCTCAATTGACGATAACGGCTACAACGGTTCTAAGGATGGCTTCGAGCATCAGACGCGCAGCGTTTCCTTCCTTACGGTCAACTTCTCGATGAGATCTTCTTTAATGCGATAACCCGTTCCCGGCTGGTCGCTGATCGCAATCATCCCCTGCGGCGAAACCTGCACTTCCGGATCGATGATGTCTTCCTTCCAGTAACGCTTGGAGGCGGAGACGTCTCCGGGCAGGCTGAAATTCTCGAGCGTGGAAAGCGCGATGTTGTGGGCGCGGCCAATGCCGGATTCGAGCATGCCGCCGCACCAGACCGGAATCTTCTGCGCGTGGCAGATGTCGTGAATCTTCTTGGCTTCGCTGAATCCGCCGACGCGTCCGACTTTGATATTGATGATGCGGCAAGCGCCGGTTTCGACCGCAATGGCCGCAGTGCGAGCGCTGACGATGGACTCGTCGAGGCAAATCGCGGTGCGCAATTCTTTTTGCAGGCGGGCGTGGTAGTAAATGTCGTCGTCCCAGAGCGGCTGCTCGATCATCAGCAGGTTGAATTGATCGAAGTTGCGCAAGTGTTCGACTTGATCGAGCGTGTAGGCGGAGTTGGCGTCGCAGCTTAGCGTGATGTCGGCCCAGCGCGAGCGGATTTTCTCGAGCACGTTTACGTCCCAGCCCGGCTTGACCTTCACCTTGATGCGGCGGTAACCAGCAGCTAGTTCGGTCTGGATCTTTTCGAGCAGTTGCTCGACGGAATCCTGAATGCCGATGGAAACGCCGCAAGCGATTTCAGTCCGCGTGCCGCCCAGCAACTTCCACAGAGGCTGGCTCTTCTGTTTCGCCTCGGCATCCCACAGCGCATTTTCGAGCGCGGCTTTGGCCATGCGGTGCCCGCGGACTCTGGAAAAAGAGCCGCGCAGTCGCGCGCGAGTCGAGTTTGCGGCCGAGCACGGCGGGGGCAAGATATTGCGTGATGGTCGGCCATGTGCTTTCGGTCCACTCGCTGCTGTAAAAAGGATCTTCGCCGGCCACGCATTCGCCCCAGCCGTTGACTCCTTCGCAATGCGCGGTGAGCAGCAGGATGCGGCGGCTGTAGGTGCGTCCAAAACTCGTCTCAAAGAAATGGACGAGTGGCATTTGAATCTCGCGGAGGGTGATGGCTTCAATCTTCATAATTCATTATCCAGTACCTAGTACCCAGTATCCAGTAACGCGCTGCACCCGTTCGTCTCGACTGTCTCTCGATACTAGGTACTAGGTAATGGCCTCTTCCGACGCATACGACCATTCCTCATCCCATTGCCCAGCAGGAATTTGCCGTTGCCTCCGGGGTCGCGCTCATAACCCAGCACTGCCAGCCCATCGGCGAAGGCCTGAAGAAATTGCTCGCGGTTGCGTTCCTGCACTTGCTTGGCTTGCTTCGTGTTTCCGGCGCGGCCTTCCATTCGTAAATCTGCGCCGGAACCTCAATCGCCGTCTCCCGCTGAAATGGCGGGTTCTTTCCCGTCGCCAGCAAAGTCTCCACTCGCTTTGACTTCAGCCACCATTCCGCAATCAGTCGGTCGCTCGGCAGCCCGCCCTGCAACGGCGACGACGTGATTCCGTATTGATTGATGTTGTAGCGGCGGGAGATCGCTCCCAGCTTTTCAATATTCAGATAAGCATTCTTGATCTCGAGCGGATCGAAGGTCCACTCGATGAGTTCGATGCCGCGCGCCAGCGCATCTTCGCGCTGCAGCAGTTTGAGCCGGCGGCCGAGCCCGCTGTTGCGCTTCTCTTGCGGACCGCCAGCATGTGCGAGTGAAGATAAACGTGACCGGACCGCGTGCCTGGCACGGAAAGCGCGAAACCCGACCATTTCGTTGCCATCGAATGCGCCCATGACCTGCCCACCGATTTTTTCGGCGACCACGAACATGCGCAGCGGAACCAATTCGGCGTCGCTGAAGTTCCAGACTTCTTTTTGCAAGGCTACGCAGGCGCGCAATTCATCGAGCCCCTGACAATGGCGAATCACGATGGCATCGCGTCTCACGCCCCCTTCTCCTGTTGCTTGGCCTGCTGCCAAAGGGATTCGAGTTCCTCCATCGAGACCTTTCGGGAGTGGTCCCGCGCTCGTGCAAGCGTTGCTCCATCCATTGAAAGCGGCGGCGAAACTTGCGATTGGTCTTGCGCAGCGCGGATTCGGGATCGAGCGAGAGATAGCGCGCAATGTTGACCAGCACGAAAAAAAGATCGCCGACTTCTTCTTCCAGCCGCACCCGCAGATCTTCGGGAATGCCTGGCGTCCGGATCCGGCAACGCCGCGGCCTTCGGGGCGCGGACCGGGAGCGGGAAACTCCTGCAACTGCTGGCGCAGTTCAGCAGTCTCCTCGCTGAGTTTGTCGAACAGGCCCTCCATGTCGGGCCAGTCGAAACCAACCTGTGCCGCGCGCGAACTGAGCTTGTGAGCTTCGAGCAAAGACGGCATCGACGAAGAAATCCCAGCGAGAATCGATGCCATGTCTTCCCGCCTAGCCGGCTCTGCCTCCGCATTCTCACCGACCGCTTCTTCCGTTCTTCGACCTTCAGCGCTTCCCAGTTGCGTTTCACGTCGGCCGAGGTGTCGGCTTTCGTGTCGCCGAATACATGAGGATGCCGGTCCACCAACTTTGCGCGAGAGCCGGTCGAGAACATCATCAATCGAAAACGTCCCTTGCTCCTTGGCCATCTCCGAATAGAAAAGCACCTGCAGCAGCAGGTCGCCGAGTTCGCCGGGAAGCTCGTCCCAGTCGCGATTGTCGATGGCTTCGAGCACTTCATAAGTTTCTTCCAGCGTGTAGGGCTTGATGGAATCGAAGGTCTGCTCGCGATCCCAGGGGCAGCCCCCCGGAGCCCGCAAGCGCTCCATGATGGCGACTGCGCGTTCGAAACGTTCGCCGGTGTGGACATTGGCAACCACTCTAAATGAGCCGTCGCGGTGCGGGCAACGAGTGCCGGAATGTTTTACACTTGCTCTTGCTACTTCGTAACTTCGAGCCAGGATGCTTAGCCTTTTGGTCATCAATCTTTGCGGTACCAAGGTTACCTTCTCTGCCCGGCTGAGAGAGTGCACACTTTAAGGGTCATAGTGTCTGGCGCGGCTCGGTTCGTGGCTCTAGCAGCACCTTTCAAAATCCCTGTATCTGATTGATAAAATATGGTCTTAGCGGCAAATCCCCGAGCATCTCTGGAAGGCCAGCACTTTCAAGTGGTGGTGATTGGCGGCGGCATCAATGGCGTCGCCGTGGCGCGGCAATGCGCCCGCGCGGGCAAACACACGCTGCTGGTCGAACAGAATGACTTCGCCTCCGGAGTAACCAGCCGCTCCACGCGCATCATTCACGGCGGCCTGCGTTACCTGGAGCACGGCGAACTAGGCCTGGTTCGGGAATCGCTCCGCGAACGGGAAAAGTTGCTTCGGGAAAAATCTCACCTCGTGCATCCCATGCACTTCCTGCTGCTTCTGAATGAGACCAGCCAGCGTAGTGCCATGAAAGTGCGCGCCGGATTGTGGCTCTACCAGCGCATGGCCGGAAAGCCGCCCAGCAAAGACGCGACCGAAATGGAATTGAAGCGGCTGGAGCGGGCGCTGGACGCCGGACATCGCTGGTCGTTCTTCAACTACGAGGATGCGCAATGCGAATTTCCGGAACGGCTGGTAGCGGAATGGTTGATGGAGGCCGTTGATGCCGGAGCGACCGTCCGCAATCACATGGAAGCGCTCGCGGTCGACGTCTCTCACGGCCGCACCCGCGGCGTGCTGTTGCGCGACCAGATCACGGGACGGGACCAGCGTGTCGATGCAGCCTGGGTAATCAACTGCAGCGGACCATGGGCTGACCGCTGTGCCAGCGCTCTTCAATCCGCATGGCTAAACCGATGCTGGGCGGGGTACGCGGCTCGCACATTGTTTTGCCGCGGTTTTCCGGTTCGCCGAATGCTGCGGTTTATACCGAAGCGGTAGACGGCCGTCCGATTTTTGTCCTTCCCTGGAATGATCAGCTCCTGGTGGGAACAACCGAAATCGCCGACAACGGCGATCCGGCAAGAACTGTTCCCTCGGCGGACGAGATCAGCTACCTCGTGCGCTCGGTGGCGCAATTGTTTCCCAAGGCCAAAATATCTGCGCAGAGCGTCAAGCACGCTTTTGCCGGAATCCGTCCGTTGCCTTATTCGCCGGACAATAAGCCTTCGGCAGTCACGCGGCAGCACATCCTGCATGACCACGCGGATGACGGCGCGGCGCGCATGATCTCGGTGATCGGCGGCAAATTGACCACTGCGGCTTCGCTGGCCCGGGATTGCGCGCGCAAGATCGGGCTGAAGGCGACCGAACCGAACACGATGACCATGGGACCCGACAATGCGCTCGATCCCTTTCTGGACGACGCCGTGCTCGAAATTGCGCGCATTGGAGCGGTCAGCGAGGAATCGGCTCGCGGCATGCTGGAATGGCACGGAAAACGTGCTGCCGATATCGCCCGCATGGCTCTGGTGAGCGCGGAATTCCGTGCGCCGATCTGTCCGCACACGTCTCATGTGATCGCTGAAGTGGTGGAAGCCTACCGCCGCGAATTTGCCGTACTTTGGGCGACGTGCTGCTGCGCCGTGTGCCGGTGGCGCTAGGAGCCTGCTGGTCCGAGTCGTGCAGCCGCGAAGCCGCGTTGCGCATCGGCGCGGTTCTCGGCTGGGACGAACACGCCATGGGAGCGAACCTGGAAGCTTTTGAAACCGAGCGCGCCGCTTTTTTGCGGCCGGTGGACGCGACTGCCGCATTTGAAGCCGCGGCCGACTAGATATTTAGCCACGGATCTACGCCGATTTTCACGGATAAACCGACAACCCGGATCGAAGACTAAAAATAGAAAAAGAAGTATCAGTGAAAATCCGTGCAATCCGTGGCTAAGATTTTTCTTGGCTCAACGCACGCACCAGCCGCTTGGGGTGGTCTGAGATCATGCCGTCCACTCTCCATTTTGAGAAGCGCCTCATGTCCACCGTAGCATTCACGGTCCAGACCAAGATTTTCTTTCCCGCCGTTCTAATGTCATCGATCAGCATCTTTCTCACCAGTTTGCGGTGTGGAATCACGTACTGGACCGGCAAGCGCCGCCAGCAGCTCAACGCGGCTTCCGTCTCGCAGATCAATCCCAGTGGAATGGTCCGTCCAATTCATGAATGGCCTTCAACACATCGGGGAGAAACGAAGAGATCACGAACCCGCGCGCTGGGGCAAGCCTGCGCAGCAAATCCGTGGCGATCGCCTCGAGGCCCGAGACTTTCAGCTCGATATCGAGAAACGCAGTGCTCCGGTAGCGAGTTAAGACTTCGCCTAACTGCGGTAACGCCAGTTTTTCGGCTGAGGATTCGGCAACCTTCAATCCGTGGACAGTCGCATCATGGCAAACGACCACGTGCCTATCCGCGGTGAGCCGCACGTCGAATTCGAAACCGTCGCAGCCCTGGGCGAGTGCGAGATCGAATGAGGCCAGCGTGTTTTCAGAAACAGATTTTTCGGCACGCGCCCCGCGGTGGCCAAGAAGCAGTGGACGAATCGCCATGATTCGATTCTAAACGGGAGTGGCTAGTGGGTTTTACTGGCCACTGCCCACTGATCACTGGCCGCTGATCACTGCTGCTAATCCAGATCGAAGTCGCGGATGGGCTTGCCCGTGTCCGGAGATTCCTTGGCCTTCTTCACCGCCTCCTGGAATTTCTTATCCAGAAGTTCGGAAGCATGTTTTTGTGCCTCCACCGATTGGCGGAAGATCGATTCGCGGCGGCTGTCCTGTTCCTTCATGGCGCGGGCCGCGGCTTCCATGTCCTCGAACATTCTGGGCTTCACTGCGGCGGTGTGCGCGATCACAGCGGCCGTTGCGGTATCGATCTTCAGCAGCGCGCTGCAGCAGGGGCAAGTAACTTCGATCGTAGCTGGATTCTTCGCCACTTTGCGAATGATACCGCAAAAGCCGACCTGGCGCCCCAGGCATAGCGGGGGCCGACGGAGCAGCTCGAAGGACCAGCTCGAGAGCCAGGCTTAGCGCTGCAGTTTGATAGGAAAGATGCGGAACACACCGAGCAACTCCCAGCCCAGCAGAAAGATCGAAAGCAGGACGACAAGCACTGCCATCAACTCTCCAAAGGCCAGGCCGCGGCGATTAGGCTCGAAACGCCGCGCGGCCAGGCTCAGGATATTCAGCGTGGCGAACCCGAAGACGATCGCCCAAAGAATGTTGTAAACGTCGTCGCGGCGGCTGGAATGCCGCTGCAGCAGCATCAGGCTCGCGACCAGCGCGGGCTGGGCCCGCAAAAGATTATGCAGCGAGAGCGCCGCCCGCGTGGTCCGCGCGAAGCCCGAAATCATCCACGTTGTCAAAGAAAGCGCCATAGCGGGGGCCGAATGCAAAAGACGCCGGATGCCGCAAGTGAGGATATTACATTTTTTCTCTGCGCGGGTCACGAACGAGGCGACGGCATCAGCCGGGCCATCCGGTTTCCACCTTAGTCACGTGAAAACCAACTCCTTGCCCCGCTCGTCCACGCCTTCAGCCCGATGCTTTCAGTAAGATGAACGCATGGCGGACCGGCGTGTCATCTTTTTCGATGTTGGCAACACTCTTCTATTTCCCAACCGAGCGAAAATCCTGGCCCCCATCTCGAGCGATCGCCATCCGTCACTCGAACGATGGCAGGCCCTGGAGCGCAGAACGAAGCACGAGTTCGATCAGGGTATGACGAGCGGCCTCGTCGATCACGGCTTCTGGTGGATGTTCCACACTCACCTGCTTCAGCAACTCGAGGAAACGTCAGACCTCCTCGAAGTGCTGGTCGAGAATACGCGGAGCTCGGCCAACTGGGATCAAATTCTCCCCGGCACGCACGACGCCCTCACTCGCATCGGCCAGAAGTTCCGCATCGGCGTGATCTCCAACTCCGATGGAAAGATCGAGCATGTGCTTTCACGCTGCGGTATTGTCGACTGCTTCGAAAGCATTACGGATTCCGGGACTGTTGGAGTCGAAAAGCCGCGACGTGAAATCTTTGAGGCAGCGCTCAGCGCGATGCAGGCGCGCGCCGATGAAAGCCTGTACGTGGGCGACATGTACACCGTGGATTATTTGGGCGCGCGTAAGGCGGGAATGGAAGCGGTCTTATTCGACGTGTCCGGCGCCTACCGCGACCGCGAACTGCCGCGCGTGGAGTCGCTCGAGCAGTTCGAAGCGTGGCTGCGCTAAGCTGGCTGCACTAAGACAGACGATCCTACAATTCCAAAATCTGGTGGTCGTGGCAATCGGTGCGCATCGTGTGTAGATGCTTTGGAGCAATTCGGTTCCGTGGCGGGCAACGAAATACACGCCGGCCACGCCGCGCTCCTGTAAGGCGTTCTCGGGATAGAGTGCCTGGCTGAGGGCGGCGGCGTGCCGGCTCACCACTTCGCTGCGGCGCAATTCGGCAGCCATGGCTCGTTCTCGCAGGCGTTCGAGTTGGTAGCGCACTTTTGAAGCGCCCGTCTGGCTGGCCTCGACGAGCGTGGGATCAAGTTTGGCCAGAGCTTCCTGAAAACCGGAAAAAGATTCTTCGATCGAGTGGTTCGCGCGTTCAAAAGCCGCCTGCAACCCTGCCGGCAGAGTGCGTGCAGCCAGCGTCTGGCGCAGCGCCTCAGGCCCATCGAATGCGTCTCGCACTGCAATGCCATACTGCCCGAGCCAGCGCTGCACTTTGGGCTCAACCACAGTCGCCGAAAAACGAGGCACGATCGGCGTCACGTGGCCCAGGATTTTTTCATAGACCGCGCCGGCCTGCGCGAAATATGCCGTTTCGGCAGCGCCACCGGTATAAGCCAGAGTGGGCAGAAGATAATCCTGCACAACGGGCCGCAAAAGAACGTTCGGGCTGAAGTTTTCCGGGGCAGCGGCAATACGATCCAGCAATTCAGCGGATGAAATCTTCTCCGCGCCAGGTTCGCTGCCGATAACAAACTCCCCGGCCTGATTCGATCCTTCCCTGCCGTGAATCGCTGTGCGCGCTCCGTCACGGAGCACAAAAAGCAGCACCGACGATGGAGTCACCTTGACCTGCTGGTAATATCCCACCCTCTCAAGAGCATCCCCTCGCGCCAGCAGCGCAGCATCCAAATCCTCGACGCGTTCGATTGCAGCGCGATACATCGGTGCCGCCACGCGATGCAGTTCGGGGTCAGAAGCGTCGAGAAGAATCACGCCCCACTGGCCACAAAGGTGCGCATAGAAGCGAGCGAAAGCGGCGCCCAGCGTCTCTCCCGGACGGTACGACGCTCGCAGAGACTGCGACGCCTCGCTATCTCCCAGCAGAGATGCGGCCTCCTCAACCACCGGCAAGATCTCTTCCCCCAGACGCACGTTGCTGACCGGAGCCCCCGGAACCCCGTGGCTGGAGGTTGTGAGCGTGCGCGGTAGGCCGTCTGGACCGGGAATCGAAATGTGATTCACCTCAGCAAGATCATGGTCTGACGTGGCCAGCCAGAAGACTGGAACCGCATCGACGCCGGCCGCCGTCGCCTCGGCGGCCAACTTCACCGCGGTCAGCGCCTTGTAGATAGAAAACATCGGCCCGCCAAACAGTCCGACTTGCTGGCCTGTCACGATGGCCGTTGCGCCCGCGCGAAGGCGGCTCAGATTGGCCATGGTCTGCGGTGAGGCGTCCCAGGATTTATTCTGCCGCTCGAGAATCGTGCTGACGCGCTCCCGCCGGGACGGGTCATATTGCAGAGCGGAAGCCTGCGCCTTAAACCATTCGCTGAAATGCGGAGAATGCGGATAAAAGGGTTGGACGCTGGGAGAGTATGCGAGAAAATCTGTGAACAGGTGCGTGGTGTGCGGGATTTGCGTAAAGGGCAGACACTGCGCTTTCACCGCTGTCTCTCCTGACATCGCCGGCCGGTACAGTTCCGGTTTCTACAACATTGGACGGATGAGATCATCGCAGGTCAACGCCATTCTATAGTGCGTCGCTGTTGAGATGCCGCAAACCGGCGCAAGATGCAAGATAATGGTGCAGTCAAGGAAGGAATGCACGATGAATCTGCCTGCTTCTCCGTTACAAATTGTAATCCCGGTCACGCTCGAAGGCTCCGTCGTACGCCTCGAACCGATTCGCAGCGAGCATGCTGCGATCTTCTGGGAAGTGTCCAAGAATGCTCTCGACGAGATCTTCCAGTGGATTCCCTACCGCATGAAGACCCGCGAGGACTTTCAGCGTCTCGTGGAGAAGATCTTTGAAGAGCAGAAACGGGGAGAGTCAGTGGCGTTTGCCACGGTCGACCGTCGCTCCGGGCAGGTGATCGGTAGCACGCGCTTCATGAATATCGACCGCGCCAACCGCCGGGTCGAAATCGGTTCCACCTGGATCATCCCGGCGCGACAGCGGACTGGGGTGAACACCGAAGCCAAATTCCTTATGCTGCGGCACGCCTTTGAAGTGTGGAACTGCTTTCGCGTTGAGCTGAAGACAGACGCCCTGAATCTGAAATCGCGCAACGCCATCCTGCGCATCGGCGCGAAAGAGGAAGGCACGCTGCGCAGGCACGTGCTCACCTGGACCGGCCGCGTGCGTGATTCGGTCTACTTCAGCATTCTCGATTCGGAGTGGCCGTCCGTAAAAGCCAACCTTGAACAGAAGCTCATCGCCTGACCGCGCCACTTCAGCGACTCCATATCGCCAACGAAACGATATTTCACATCGCTCTTCGCCAGGCGTTCGAAAGCCTGCCGCGTTTGCGATGTCCTGCTGAACCTTTGGATTGCCTTCCTGCATCAAACCATTGACTAAGCTGGGTTTCGCACCTAGTCTGGAACTAGCTCTTTGAGTATGGCCAATCCCACCAGTGGGGGCGTCACGGCTTCGACGGAGATGCTTGCGGCCAAGAGGCATGCCGGGGTGCACACACCCGTAATCGTGGGCAAAATGATAATTGCCAATCAACAAATGGCATACGCAGCCTAATTAATTAGGCAGCCGCTTTCCACCACTTCGCCCTTGGGCGGTGAGCGAGCGTCACACAGAGGGCTGCTCTTCTCCGCTACGTCTGGGCGGGGAGGTTAAGACCTCAGGCTAGCGGCTAGCGTTTCTTGTCCGTTCTGAGCGTGGGCCGCGAACGTCCCAGGGTAATGCCTGGGGCATGAACGCGAATAAGCATGTAGTCTCTTGACCAGTAACATTTTCGGACGCGGGTTCGACTCCCGCCGCCTCCACCATATTCATCCTAATTATTATCAATCTCTTACGAAAGCGTCGGTCCCTCGCCGCGGTCAAGCTGTTCGTCGCTAACAGCCACGGTTGAAGTTGCCCCTCAAGCCGCTTGCGCCTCTCTGCCCGCAATGTCCAACCGAGACTTTGGTATTGATCAATACGTTCGTCCAATGGATTCGTCGTCGCACTTCTGCCAATCTTGACTCGGACACTGACTCGCTCTGAGATCGAAAGGGATACCAAATGGACGGCACAAATGGACCGAAACAGGCCACGCGCGTGAGCGGGCCGGTTGCGTCGAACACGCCTGAGTCGAACACGCTTAGTGTGAACGTTTTTACCGCCCCGGGAAAGACCATGGTCGGCGAGCGGCCCAAGCCTTTCGGCGAAGCGCTCGGCTTTGATCCGATCACGTCGACTTTAATTTTTGGCGACTACGACGCTGTTCTGGTGGACGCAATGGGAACGGTGGCTGAGGCCGAGGCTCTCGCGGCTTGGGTTGCCCTGCACAACCGCAACCTCGAGACCATCTATATCACGCACGCCCATTTCGACCACTTCTACGGTCTGAGCATTCTGCTCGACCGTTTCCCGGGCGCTCGGGCCATAGCAACGCCCGAGGCGGTGAAGGCCATGCAGATGTCTTTCACTCCCACAGTCGAGCGACTAGCCCGCCGGATGTTTCCGGGGCAAGTGGCCACCAAGTTGGTTCCACCTGAGCCCTATGAGCACGACACGTTCACTCTCGAGGGCCAGGAATTGCGCATCATCAAGCAGGGCCGCACCGATAGTCCCGATTCGACGTCGCTGTATGTCCCATCGATCGGTTTGGTCGTCGCTGGTGACGTTGTATACAATCAATGCCGCATGTACGTCGGCGACACCACCCCCGAGAGCCGAAAGAATTGGATCGCGGCCCTGGAGCGGTTAGCGGCGCTGAATCCGGCGATGGTTGTCGCCGGTCACAAGAAGACTGGCGCGCCCGACTCCCCCTCGACGATCCAGGACACCAAGCGTTACCTCGAGGACTTCGATCGGCTGCAGAAAACCGCGAAGTCCGACCAGGAACTATTCGATCAGATGACGGCGCTCTACCCGCATTGGGTAGCCAATCAGTCGTGGTTGATGTTCGGATTCCCGGGGACATAACCTGCATTCAACCGCTTTCGTCCGTCCCTGCACGCTTTGGAGGAAACCGCGAACAGACAGAACGTTACCCAAGTTCAATGAATGGGAATCAGTGAGCGTCCCGTCAATCCCCAGCTTTTATCTGATGGACTTAATCGCCAAATATCGGAAGCAGACTCAATTTCAACAAGGAGAACAAAATGACAACTAAAGGAAAAGTCTTAGTGCTGGTCTCGAGCGGTCGCGGTTTGCCCTTGAAGGATGGCGGATGGTACAAGGGCGCAGGCTACTACCTGAACGAACTGACGGTCCCGGTTCGCGCCCTGATGAAGGAGGGTTACGAAATAACTTTCGCCAACCCCAAAGGCAACACGCCCCAAGTGGATGTGCATTCAGAGGTCCCCGATTTCTTCGGTGGGGACGCGGCCAAGCTTGAGGACTATATGCTGTTCCGCGATGGCCTGACTGGGCTCAGAGATCCAATGCGCATCGCGGATGTCATCGCATCGGGCCTGGATCAATATGACGCTGTTTTCGTTCCCGGCGGCCATGGCCCGATGATCGATCTTCTCGATGATCCTGACGCTGGCACGGTGATGAGGCACTTTCACGAAACATCCAAGCCTACGGCTGTGCTCTGCCATGGCCCGATCTCACTCCTCTCGGCGCTTCCGAATTCGACGGAGTTTGTCGCCGCGCTGGCGGCGGGCGATACCGCTGGAGCGCACGAAAAAGCGAAGGGTTGGATCTATGCTGGATATAAGATGACTATCTTCTCAACAGCGGAAGAGCAGCAGCGGGAGCCGCTTGAGATTGGTGGCAAGGTTCTGTTCTACCCAGACTTCGCCTTGCGTACGGCGGGCGGTGACGTAAGTGTGGTCGCTCCATGGGGGAGCTACGTCCTTCAAGATCGCGAGCTGATCTCAGGTCAGAACCCGTTCTCTGATCAAGCGCTTCTGAAACTTCTTCTACCGGCACTCGAAGCGAAGAAGAAGCAAGCCGCTTAGTGCGCGGGTGCCCCGTCCTCGTCCCTCCGTTCTTTGGAGGGACAGGGCGGGGACTTTGACTTCGCCTCCATAAAAAAACAAAGTGGGTGCCCATCTTTCGCATCCTTTGCGAAAGAGCCGAGCCCCTACCGCGTACTCCCAATGCTGGAGGTCCGTATGACATCGCTGAAGAGAACGGCCCGCATCGCAGGCCTGTGGTATCTGGGCTTCACGTTGGGGCCATTCTACCTGCTATATGTCCCCTCGCAGACGGTCGTGCACAATGACGCTGCCGCCACCGGAGCCCGGATCCTCGGGCACGAGACGCTTTACCGTTGGGGCATGCTTGCCGAAACGCTTGGTGCGGTCATATTCATCGGCCTAAGCTTGGCGCTCTATCGGCTCTTCGAGGATGTCGACCGCCGCCGCGCGCGACAACTTGTGGCTCTTGTGTTGGTTTCGTCTGCCCTTGGCTTGATGAGCGTGGTGTTCAGTGCAGCCGCGCTACTCGTTTTTCGCGGAGGCGATGCCTTTGCCGGCTTTGACGGCCACACTAGCGTGGCGGTCGGCATGCTATTGATCCGGATGCATGGGCAGGCGAATGGCATCAATCAGATGTTCTGGGGATTGTGGCTTTTGCCTTTTGGATGGCTGGTCGTGAGGTCGCGCTTCTTGCCGCGCTGGCTTGGGTACTGGCTCCTGCTTGACGGCATTGCCTGGGTCGTCTTGAGTACGACCTGGTTCCTCGCTCCGAATCACACGGACACTCTGTTCCGCTATTTCCAGCCGGTGTTTATGGCCGAACTTGCCGCCATGCTCTGGCTTCTGATTGTGGGTGCGAAGGAACCGTCGCTCATTGCACCTGCGAACACGTAGTCTCCGCGTTTCGGCGGCTTCAGAATTGGAATAAGTGTTGTTACCGGGCGACTGCGCTCGAAACGCTTCGGGCGCAACTCAACGTGCGTAATCGCGATTTACCGACAACCTGAGAACTATCCGAAACTCAAGGGGATGCCTAGCCCAGGGCCATCACTCGTAATATGCCGGCAACTTCTTCTCCGCGTCGCTTTGCGCCTGATCATGGTTAATCCAGAGCTGCGCATGTTCCTTCGCCATGACTGCCGCGATCTTGTCTATGGACTGCAGCGAGGCCTGCTTGTTCCAGTTATTGTCAGGGACGTAGCGATGTTCGAAGCTTGTCTGAAAATGCACAACATCGCCGCTTAGAATCACCGCTCCAGTTTTCGGGAGCCTCACCAGCAAAGATTGGTGGCCGGGCGTGTGTCCTGGCGTGGAGAGCAGCACGAGGCTCCCATCGCCGAAGATGTCGTAATCGCCGTCGACGAGCTTTACCGGATGCTGCTTGTTAAAGGCGACTGTGTCTTGCCGGCTTCCAGCCCATTCGTATTCGACTCTTTGCACCAACATTAGCGTGTTAGGAAACATTTCGATGTTCCCCGCGTGGTCCGGGTGGCTATGTGACACGGCCATCAGCTTGATGTCCGAGGGCTTGACGTGTATCTCTTCGAGCTGCGCCGCGAGTGTGATTGGTTTACGCCAGATCGGGCCGGTGCCGGGCCCCCATTCGTGAAAAACCTCTTCATGATTAGGCAGCTTCGCTACCGCATCATCAATGCCCGTGTCCCATAAGAACCACCCCTGCGTGTGGTGGATGAGGTAGCAGTGGCCCGGAAAGCCGACGGACTTTCCGATGTTGACTCTCGGCGTCCAACGTGATTCGTCAGTGCCACTGCCATCGCCGCAGTCGATCACATAAAGGCGGTCTACTCCGGACTTGACTCGCGAATCAGGGGCGGCGGAAACTTGCATGCCCGGGATGGCGGCCGCCAGTGCCCAGCCGGCAACCAGGAAGGTCCAAGTAACGTTTGCTTTCATGAAATCCTCCACTCGGAGTCTGATCGAAGCCACCATTTAGCCAGAACGAAATCGGTTGCGCAACTGGACGATGGTATTGGCGGGAGGGCCAGTCGCCTTTGGCGTTGGTTGATACGTTCGTCCAATAGACTTGTCGTTGCGCTTCTGGCTTAATCCAGGTGCCGCTGACGGGAGCATTGTGGGCGCCGCACTAACCGCACCTCGCATTCGGCGGACACCCTATCGAAATTGGAGTCACCCATGAACGCCGTAGAAATCGACCAGAAGAGCTATGAGATGCCCCCGAAAGAGGGGATCAGCATCGCACATTTTCTCACCGTCACCGATATCAACCGATCGGCTCACTACTACGAAAAGGTTTTCGGCGCTCGCATTCTGAGCCTCGGCGACGGCAACGCGCCTGGGTATCTTC
Organism: uncultured Acidobacteriaceae bacterium; assembly: GCA_963800575.1. Lineage (GTDB taxonomy): Bacteria > Acidobacteriota > Terriglobia > Terriglobales > Acidobacteriaceae > Sulfotelmatobacter. The sequence goes on along the minus strand of CAWDBN010000010.1, from coordinate 82,294 downwards.
AGCTTGCGAATATCTGGATGATTATCAATGTTGGAGGCGGGCCGACTCCGGATAAGCCGACGGTCACGCTCAGCGTCCCCGACCCGAATCACATCAACAGCTTTATGAATTTCCGCGTTGCGGATATTCAAGCGTGCTACAAATTATGGAAAAGTCGAGGAGCCGAGTTCATCACGCCACCGATCCCCAAGTACGGCGAGATACGCTGCTACATCCGCGACCCTGACGGCTATATCATCGAAGTCGGGCAGAGCACCGACCAGGTCTACGGTTAAAGCGACGGGTGGCCTACGCCCCCATTCGTGAAGGATCCCTTAGATAATCTGGGTGCCCCGTCCTTGTCGCGTTCTTTGCGACAGTGCGGGGACTTTGATTTGAGCTCAGCCCCAGTCGAGCAAACGAAAATGACGCCTCTCTGCCGTAAGTCTATGTAATCAGCACTCGTCTCCTATGACTGCCAGCCTCGAGCGCCGATTTTCGACGCTTTTCCTTCGCCTCACGTTTTTCGTGCCGATATTTCGGCACTCGTCCAACTCCATCCCCCTCAGCCGCTTGCCGCCAATCGACTATAGCTTTGAGGTGGCTTTCCGAGTTTTCCGAAATTTCCACAGTGTTCCGGTGAAAACAACGTTATGTTCCGACTGGAACATTCAGCGCAATATTCCATCTCTCTAAACCTGTGACCGAACGCCATCCTGATGAACGTAACGAATTACTTCCACTTCAGACATCGCAATCAATCCTTCGTCCACCATTTCATCCAGTGCAGGAATCAGGCTCCTGATCTTTTCCTCAGTGTCGATTACGGACACCATGATCGGCCGGTCTGAGGAACGAAGCAAATGCCGTTTGTGGATCAACGTGCTCGCGCCATAACCTTCAATGCCGCGAAATACGCTCGCACCAGCGATATCGAGTTCACGGCACTTGATCACAATCGCTTCATAGAGCGGCTTGTCGTGCCACCTGTCATCTTCGCCGAAATGGATGCGAAGCATCTTGGCTTTGCCTTCCAGTTTCATATCTCCATCTCCTGCCGCCGATCGGACTGCTGGTAGTCGTGGGTGTACTTGATGACATCGACGTTTGACAGCACGACCAAACCTTGCTGCACCATCTGGTCGAGAATCGGAATGAACGCCTGCAACTTCTCTTCCGCGTCAACGATTGACAGAAGGATAGGCCGGTCGTGCGAGAGGCTGAGCGCAGCATCCTTATGGATACGCCGGTTCGCGCCATAACCCAGAATTCCGCGATAAACCGTTACACCGGCAATATCATGCGCTCGCAGGCCGTGGACGATGGCTTCATAAAGAGGCTTGCCATTCCACTTGTCGTTCTCCCCAATGTAGATGCGCATCATCCTGGCCTTGCCTTCCCGCTTCAAACCTGGTCCTTCGGAGGCGCCTCGCTTCTGCTTCTTCCCGGCCGGTTTGATGATGGTGGTATCTTGCACTTCAATGAGACCTGTGCCGACCATCTCCTGCAGCTTCGGCAACAATTCCTCAACCTTCGCAGCGGTTTCAATGAACTCAACCTTGACCGGCAAACGGACCGCTAGGTCAACAAGGCGGGTCGTGTGCAGTTGGTGATCCGCGCCGAATCCAGCGATGCCACGAGTCACCGTGGCGCCCGACACGGCGTGAAAAAACAAAAAGTCGAGGATGGCCGCATAGGCCGGCATCCCGTGGAACGGCTGATCTTCGGCAACGTAGACACCGACTTTCTTACCTGGCCCCGGTTTCATGAGATCGCCCTCCCCGTCATGACGCCTCCCCACACCGCAACATACCCAACGATCACACTTAGCAACACATAAAGAACGCCCAGGCCGATTTGGCCATCCTGGACGGTACGCAATGTCTCGTATTCGAAGCTAGAAAAAGTTGTGTAGCCTCCGATGAAACCAATCGGGATTAAGTATCGCCAGTTTGGGCTCCAGGAAGTCCTTGCTGTCATTAGAGCAAAGACCAGCCCAATCAAGAACGAACCCGTAATGTTAATGACGAATGTCCCGTAGGGAAAGCGGGTTCCCATTCTGCTGCCGATATAAGTACCCAGCCAGAAACGCAAAATCGAACCCAGACAACCTCCCACCCCCACCAACACGTATTTCAAGTCGCTAAGTTCCTTTCTGAGATCTTGAGCCAGATGGCAAACAACGTCGCAAACCGGCGCCAATCCGACCCACATGGAGGCGAGAACCATACGTTCTCCATGAGTTACCTCTAGATTGATTTTGCGGAATCTTTGCCGGGGTATGACTCCGCGACAAGACACCGCTTGTCAGGAGTCATCAGCTGTTCCGGCTCAAAGAATGGGACAGCGGTTTCGGTGAACTCCTTCACCGTCGATAACATGTTTAGTACAGCAAAGATCAGGCTCGAAGTCAACGGGTTTTGCCCCGCACTCTGGTAACAGGCATCCCGGAACTTTTTCAGTAAAGAGTCACGGGGAAAAACGTCGGGCACGAGCGACTTGTATAGTTGAGCGTATGAAACTTCACGGGCTTGCTGCCTTTCTCATTTATTTTGCAACTGCGATTGCGGCGCAGACGCCTCCGGAGGCGGCCCGCGCGTACACGGCGGCACATCGAGCGGAACTCGTGCAGCAGTTTAGTGAATTGCTGTCGATACCAAACGTTGCCGCCGATCCAGCAAACCTGAAGCGCAATGCGGACGTGCTCCTCGAAGAGCTCCGGAAACGCGGCATCGATTCCCGGCTGCTCTCTGTGCCTGGCGCGCCTTCGGCGGTCTTCGGGCGGATCGATGTGCCAGGTGCCGAACACACCATCGTCTTCTATGCGCACTACGACGGACAGCCGGTCACTCCGTCGGAATGGGATGGCGGTTCGCCTTTCACGCCGATCGTGCGTGAAGTAAATGGTGAGCAACGTATCTATGCTCGATCGGCTGGCGATGACAAGGCGGCGATCTTCGCGCAGCTTACGGCGTTTGATGCGCTCAAAGCGGCCGGGATTCCGTTGCGGGCGAACCTTCGCTTCGTCTGGGAGGGTGAGGAGGAAGCGGGGTCGCCGCACCTGGAGCAGATCCTCGATGCCAACCGCGATCTGGTCCACGGCGATGTGTGGCTGGTATGCGACGGGCCGGTCGATCAGAGCGGGCAACAGACTGTGGTCTTTGGAGCGCGAGGCGATGCGCATTTGGAAATCACAGTATATGGTCCACACCATGGGTTGCACAGCGGCCACTATGGAAACTGGGCGCCGAACCCGGCGATGATGCTGGCGCAGTTGCTCGCCGGGATGAAAGATGAAGACGGTCGCGTTCTGGTGCCGCATTTCTATGACGGAATTGAGCCGCTCTCTTCGGCCGAAAAAGAAGCGCTGGCCCGTGCCCCGGTGAACGACCGGATGCTGATGAATGCTTTTTGGCTGGGACACGTCGATGGCGGCGGCGCGCATCTGCTGGAACTGATCAACCAGCCTTCGCTGAACATCAACGGTTTCTCATCGGGCCAGACTGGAGCCAGGGCCGCCAACGTCATTCCGCCCACGGCGACTGCCGATTTAGACCTGCGTCTGGTGGTCGGGATCGACTGGCAGGCGCAGCAGCAGCGCGTCGTGGACTACATTCAGTCCCGCGGCTACTTCATCGTAGACCGCGAACCCTCGCAGCAGGTTCTCCTGGAACATCCCAGAGTTGCGACGGTAGTGCGCGACGAGGCAGGTTACAACGCCGTGCGCACGCCGATGGATCTGCCGATTGCCCGGGAGGTGATTGAAGCAGCGAAGAGTGCGCGCAAAGACGTGGTGCTGCTACCCACCATGGGAGGGAGCGTGCCGCTGGGAGCGATGGAACGCGCCGCGCAGACTCGTACCATCACAGTACCCATCGCCAATTACGATGACAATCAGCACGCCGCCAATGAGAACTTGCGCTTGCAGAATCTGTGGGACGGCGTAGAAACGATGGCTGCGCTGCTCGATATGAAGTGATGGGGAAGAGCATCTTACGCCAACAGAATTTCGATTTCAGATTTCGGTAACTTTTGAAAGACTAGTGAATCCAACCTCTGAGTAGGGTCAGAAATGTCGCGCGCAATCAAGAACGCAGAACGGACTGTCCGATGCTGATCTATCTCCTCGCCTTTGTTGGCGGTGTTCTGACGATTTTGAGCCCCTGCATCCTGCCCGTGTTGCCGTTTGTATTCGCGCGCGCCGACCAACCCTTCCGCCGCTCCGGTTTGCCTTTACTCGTGGGAATGGCTCTGACGTTTTCCGTTGTGGCAGTCGCAGCTGCTTTTGGTGGCCATTGGGTAGTGCGCCTGAATCAAGGCGGGCGCTACGTGGCGATGCTCATCTTTCTCGTGTTGGGGGTGAGCCTTCTCTTTCCCTCCATTGCGGAGGCATTGACTCGTCCGCTGGTACAGGCGGGCAGCAAACTCCACGGCGGCCCGTCTGCGGAGAGTGGCATCGGGAAATCTTTTGTGTTGGGAATTTCAACCGGCCTTCTTTGGGCTCCCTGTGCGGGCCCGATTCTTGGCTTGATCTTAACGTGGGCGGCTATTCAGGGTCCGGGTGCTCGCTCGTCGTTGTTGCTCTTGTCATTCGCCTTGGGTGCCGCGACCTCTTTGGGAATTGCGCTCTTCGCCGGCAACAAGGTTTTCTCCGCGCTGAAACGGTCGCTTTCGTTTGAGATTTGGATCCGTCGTGGATTAGGCGTCGCAGTGATCATGGGAGTCGTGGCGATCGCTCTGGGCTGGGACACAAATTTACTGACTAGATTTTCCTTTGTGAACACTTCAAAGGCGGAAGAACATTTGATCGACCGGTTTGGTCCGGAGAAGCCAGCGTCGGTTTTGGCAGCGAGCGCAGCCGATGCACAGCCCGCCCTTGACGATGAAGGTCCCCTGCCGGACTTGAGCGGGGCCGTTGCGTGGCTCAATTCGCCTCCACTCAGTAGCAAATCGCTGAAGGGAAAGGTTGTCCTCATCGATTTTTGGACTTACTCCTGCATCAATTGCCTGCGGGCTCTGCCTTATGTCGAAGGCTGGGCAGCAAAGTATAAAGATGCTGGCCTGGTAGTCATCGGCGTGCATACGCCCGAGTTCGCGTTCGAGAAGGAACGAAGCAACGTTGAGAAGGCAGTTCGCGATTTGAAGATCACTTACCCCGTGGCGATCGACAGCGACTATGCCATCTGGAAAGCCTTCAACAATGAATACTGGCCGGCGCACTACTTCATCGACGGCAAGGGCCTCATCCGTTATCACCACTTCGGCGAGGGCAAGTACGACGAATCAGAGCGTGTGATCAGGGAGCTATTGAAGGAAAATGGAGCGCAGTTAGCTTCGCCCGGGGAGATCGCCGTGTCCGGTGCCGGCGCTGAAGCCGCTCCCGACAATGCCAACGTCCATTCGCCCGAAACCTATGTCGGCTACCATCGCGCAGAACACTTCGCTTCCACCCAGGCGATTGCGAAAGATTCCAAGCGTGTTTATGCGCCACAACCCAGACTCTCGCTTAACCAATGGGCGCTCGGTGGGAGTTGGAACGTCGGTGAGGAAAGTGCGGTGCTCCAGACGGCTCCTGGAAAAATTGTTTTCCGTTTTCATGCCCGCGACCTTCATCTCGTCCTGGGTACCAAGGATGGCAAGCCAGTCCGCTTCAAGGTGAAGCTGGACGGCACTGCCCCAGTTGACGATCACGGCGTCGATGCCGACAGCGAGGGCTCAGGAACAGTCCAGGGGCACCGGCTCTATCAGCTGATCCGGCAAAAAGGGCCGGTGGAAGATCGAACATTCGAGATTGAGTTCCTAGACCCGGGCGTGCAGGCGTTCGCGTTCACGTTTGGTTGATTGGCAGCTCAATCATTCTTCATCCTTCTTCTTGATCTGTTCGGCCGCGATTTGAAATCCGGTGTTCGCCGCCGGAACGCCAGCGTACACGGCGGTTTGCAGAAGCACTTCTTTCAAATCGCATAATTCGAGATCACTGGCCAAACCAGCTCGCAGGTGGAGCGCGAACTCTTCCCACCTTCCGAGCGATGCGGTTACCGCCAGCACCAGCAGACGTCGGGTCCGCCGGTCCAGTTCAGGACGAGACCAGATGGTTCCCCAGGCATAACGGGTTATCAACTCTTGAAAATCACGCGTAAATTCTGTCGTCGCAGCAATCGCCTTATCGACGTGTGCGTCCCCAAGCACGGCGCGACGCACTTCGAATCCGGCTTGCAGGGAGTCTGCATCAGTGCTCGGTCGCGCCAGCAGGAACTCGAGCAGCGCCGTGGTAAACGAGTGAGGCCGTTCAATATTCGAAAGGTGCGCGGCCGCCAGGTGAATCGCTTTCGCTCCCGGAATCTCCTGTGCCAGCCTTTCGCCGTGCCCAGTCCACGGAGTCGCAACATCGCGGTCGCCGGAGATCACGAGAGTTGGAGCCTTAATCTGCTTGATGAGATCTCCGTGATTCATGTCGCGCAGAGCCGCACAACATCCGAGATACCCAACTGGATCCGTTCCTAGGAAGACGGACCGGATCGAAGCGACAGATGGATTTTGTTTGGCCAGCGTGTCCGGCGAAAAGAATCGTTGCATCGCCACATCGACGACCGCCGGCATGCCGCCCTTAAGAACAGCCCCGATTCGAGTTTCCCAATTGGCGCGCGGGACGAACTGAGGCGAGGTGTTGGCCAGCACCAGATGAGTGATTCGCCGGGGAGCGTGCACTGCAACCCACTGTCCGATGGCCCCACCAAGCGACAAGCCGCAAAAAGCAAATTGCGAAATCTCGAGCGCGTCGGCCAGTGCGAGAATATCCTTGCCCAACATTTCAACTGAATATTCACCCGCAGTTACCTCCGAAGCTCCGTGGCCCCGTGTGTCATAGCGCAGAACCTGGAAGTACGGAAGCAGCCCTTCTACTTGAAGATCCCACAGGGCGTGGTCGGTACTGATGGAGTGAGACAGAATCAGGACGGGACGCCCCGCGTTTCCCTGCAGTCGGTAGAACATCCGCGTACCGTGAATCGTTGCGAAGGGCAAATCATTGCTCCTTAGTCTTTGTCGTTGTCTTCGCGATCGGACTCTGATACCAGAGCTTTCCGGAAGGCCTCAGCGGACCCAAGATATTGCTCAGGCGCTTCCAGTTGCCTGAGTTCTGCGGGACCGAGATGGATCGTCACCTCAGGAATCTCTGCAAGCACGGCAGAAAGATTCCTGCCTTCCTCTGTGCTCCGCCTAGCAGCGGCCTCAAGAATTTTGTGAGCAACATCTCGCCCCAGTTTTGCTGCAAGCAGCATCATGGCGCGCTCAGCAAAAATCGCCCCATTTGTGTTCTCGATATTGGGGCGCATCTTCTGCGGGTCAACGGAGAGCCCTTCCGCCGCTTCAGCCATCGAAGCGATCGCCACGCCGGTCGACTGGACTACGGCAGCAACGATCGGCCACTCCGCCTGCCAGCCTCCGACACCCCGTTCGTGCTCCTGCAGCATCGCAGAGAGAAACGATGCAACCAATCCTGGCACCCGGTGCGCCGCGGCCAACGTTAGAGCACACGCTGTAGGGTTGCGCTTGTTCGGCATGGTCGATGATCCGCCGCGGCCATATCCTCCGGGCTCGGTTGCCTCTCCAACCTCGTTCTGCATGAGCAGACTGATGTCTCGCGCCATCTTGCCGAGAGATCCGGTCAGCACTCCGCAAGAGCAGATGAGAGTCGCCAACTGGTCGCGCTGAGTGTGCCATGGCGCTGCGGGCAGGTTTCCGAATCCGAGCTCTGCACTCAGAGCTTCTGCGACGGGAATCCCGCGGTCGCCAAGCGATGCCAAAGTGCCGCTGGCCCCACCAAACTGCAGCACAGCTGCAGCGCAAAGTGTCTTCTGCAAGCGCCGCCTTCCGCGACGGACTGACGCGAGCCATCCGGCGGCCTTGAGTCCGAAGGTCACAGGCGGCGCTGCTTGAAGCAGGGTCCGTCCGAGCATGACGCTGTCCTTGTGCCGCTCTGACAAATCTGCCGACGCTTTTTCCAATCGCTTCAAATCGCCGATCAAAATCGGTTCCGTTCGCTTCAGAAGAATACACATCGCGGTGTCGGCGACATCCTGGCTCGTGGCTCCCCAGTGCACGAATCGCGCCGCCTGCGCGTCCGCTTTTCGCACCTGGTCGGTCATCATTTTCACCAGTGGAATTACTGGTGTTCCAGCGCGAAATGCGGCGTCGGCAAGCGTGCCGATATCGAAATTGGCGAGCCTTGCAGCAGCCGCGATCGCGTCGGCAGCCTGAGCCGGGATCACCCCACATCGCGCTTCTGCGCGCGCCAAGGCAGTTTCGAACTCCAACATGGCCTGCAGAACGGACTCATCGGAAAATATCGCCGCTAACGCCGGTGTGGTCGCCAGACTTTCGATCAATCGTCCGCTCATCGTCGACTCCACGGCGAAGGTTGCATTGATGCAGGTCGGCCGTTCAATTTGAAATGATTACACATCGAAAAATACCGTCTCGCTCTTTCCACGAAGGTGCACATCGAGAATCCAATTGCCGGAGCGAGTCCGATCCGGCTGCGCCAACAACGTCGCGCGGCGATTTTCCGGCACCATAACCAACACGGGATCTGCCGCGTTGGCCGGCTCCCCCGCGAAGTAAAGTCGTGTCGACAATCTCTTGAGAATGCCACGGCCCAGAATCGAAACGTTGATGTGCGGCGCCTGAACTGCTCCGCCTGGACCCGGCACACAACCCGGCTTGATCGTTTCAAATGTGCACGAGCCATCGTCGGCCGTCGCCAGCCGCCCAAAGCCGCGGAAGGCTGCGTTATCCGCGCCGCCGTCGTAATGCGCGTACTTCCCTTCCGAGTCTGCCTGCCACACTTCTATCATGGCGTCGGGAACAGGCGCTCCTTCTCCATCCAGCACACGAAAGGTGAGCCGCACACGTTCGCCCTTCGCCCCATCGCCGGCGACGCGCGAAACGCTTCGTGCATCCGTCAAGCCAAGATGCAGATAAGGACCCACTGTCTGCGAAGGAGTCGGCGTGAAGTCCATCGTTATTGTTCTCTATCTCTCGCTATCTCTCAAACGGTGTTGATTCCCGGCCGCGGAGCACGATGTCAAAACGATAGCCCAAAGCCCACTCCGGCTTCGTCGTTTCCAAGTCAAACTTAGAAACCAGGCGTTGACGCGCCTTTTCGTCTGGAACCGATTGCAGAATGGGGTCAAAAGCAAATAGCGGGTCGCCAGGAAAATACATCTGCGTGATCAATCGCGTGACGAAGGCTGGCCCAAACAAAGAAAAGTGGATATGCGCCGGACGCCACGCATTGTCGTGATTCCGCCATGGATAGGCACCCGGCTTGATGGTCACAAAGCTGTAGAACCCGTCAGCATCAGTCAGCGTTCGCCCCGTCCCGGTGAAGTTCGCGTCGAGCGGCGCGGGATGGTCGTCTTTCGCGTGTGCATATCGTCCCGCGGCATTCGCCTGCCATATCTCGATCAAGCTATTCGACACGGCGTGGCCATCGCCATCCACTACTCGTCCGCGCACAATGATGCGTTCTCCCAATGGCTCTCCCGCATGCTGAGCCGTCAAGTCTTGATCGTTGGGATGAATATCGGAATGGCCGAAGACTGGCCCTGTGACCTCTGAAAGAGTATGCGGCAAAAAGATCAACGGCTGAGATGGAGCCCGCAGCCTCGTCGCGCGATAGGCGGGATAGAAAGAATCCGGCTGGGTCCCGGGTTCGTGCCGACGAAAAGGGACAACTGACCCTCCCGGATGTTTGCCTTTGGCCGAAATCAGCGAAGAGGACATGTTTATCTCACCGTGCCGTTTCACTGGTCTTCCTCGGCGTTCCGCGCGCCGATGCTACAGACTGTACGTCGATTCAGCTCATCGGCAGTCCGACGTAGTTCTCGGCGAAGCTTTGCGCTGCGGCGAGCGATCTGGTCAGGTAATCCAGATCGGCCAACTGTCTGTGCTCCTCGAACCTGTCGTTACCAGGAACCCGGTGCAGCATGGAAGTCATCCACAGAGAAAACCGCTGCACCAACCATACTCGTCTTAAACAGGTCTCTGAGTAACGGTCGAGCAGATGCGGATTTCCAGAAGCGTAGAATTCCGCGAACGCGGCGGCCAGGACTCGAACATCGGCGACAGCAAGATTGAGACCTTTTGCGCCGGTCGGAGGTACGATGTGTGCCGCATCTCCAGCCAGATAGAGCCTGCCGTACTGCATCGGCTCGGCGACAAAACTGCGCATACCGGTGACGCCTTTTTGCAAGATGGGGCCCTCGGTGAGCCTGCGCCCGTCGCGAGTGGTGAGGCGCGTCTGTAACTCTTCCCAGATTCTTTCATCGGGCCACTGGTCCAGGCCCTCATCAGGAGCGCATTGAAGATACAGGCGGGTGATCTCCGGAGTCCGCATGCTGTGCAGGGCGAACCCGCGATCATGATAGCAATAGATCAACTCCTCGGAGGATGGCGGCGCAGCTGCCAGGATGCCGAGCCAGGCGAAGGGAAAAATCCGTTCATGAATGGTTAAAGCTTTTTCGATGCTCGGGCGGCACACTCCGTGAAAGCCATCGCAGCCTGCGATGAAATCGCAAAGGGCTTCCGAAGGTTCCCCCTTGTGGTGAAATCGTATCTTCGGTGTTGTGGAATCGAAGTCGTGAATGGTGACATTCTCTGCTTCGAAGAAAATGTTGCCCTCTGCCGCCAGCCGCGCCGCAATTAGGTCCTTCACCACCTCCTGCTGGGCATAGATCATGATACCGCGCCCTGTCAAGGCTTTGAAATCGATGCGATGCCCCTGTTCCCGGAAGCGAATCTCCACGCCATCGTGAATCAGACCTTCCCGCTTCATTCGCTCGCCCAAACCCATTTTCATCAGAAGATCGACTGTGCCCTGCTCCAGGACTCCGGCTCGTACCCGCTGCTCGCAATGCTGTCGACTTCGAGCTTCGACCACAACCGACTGAATTCCTTGTCGTTGCAGGAGGTGCGCCAAGACAAGTCCCGCGGGTCCAGCCCCGACAATCCCAACCTGTGTGCGCATGCTCATCGTTTCTGTTTCTTTCGCCGCGATCTCTGCTGCAGCGATCTCTGCTGAGCCGGGCGACGATCCTTATCCGCAGAAAACATCTGGATTACCTCGCGGGGCACAGGTCTGCTCTCAATTCGATCCGGGTCGGCTTCCGAGGTCACTGCCCAGACCCTGATCTCAAAACATTCCACCGCTAAAACATTCTTGTTAAACAACCGATGGTGGACGCAAAAGCTGCTGCGGCGCCACTCGGTTACCTGGGACTCGACGACTACCGTGTCCGAGAATCGCGATGGCGCCTTAAATGAAGCACGCAGATCGACCATTGGAATGCCCACGATTTGATAGGTTTTTAGCATCTGCCGCTTCGAGAGGCCGGCCTTCTTGAACAATGCCGTCGTGCATGCGTCGAAATAGGCCAAGTAGCGCGGGTAGTGGACGATCTGAGCAGGGTCGCAGTCGCCCCATTCGATGTGAATCGTCTTGCGGTTGGTTAAGTTCGCCTTGCTCAACAATACCCCTTTCCTGTGGCGCCTCTCGACGTTCACCGGGAACCTGGAGCTAACAATGATAGTGGTTGCGACACGGATTCGCTCACGAAGTTTTCTTTCGTGAACTACTTTAGCTTCCGCGGCCCTGTGGGAACCGCACAAAGTCTCAGACTAGATTCACGGTCGCGCAGCCGGCATTCTCAAAGCGGGCTCAGCCAACGCGCCGCTCCAGCACACTCTGCTCCGGCAACATTCCGCGGGAAGGATCGACAAAATCTTGGACGAATGTGGCGATCTCATCAGCCGCCGTGTCCAGCGCGAAATGACCGCCGTCCACGATGTGCACTTCGGCTTTCGGCACGTCGCGGCGATATGCCTCTGGCTCCGAGGGATCGAATGAGCTTTCATATTTGCCCCAAATCACCAGCAGGCGCGGCTGTCTCTCACGCATCCAGGCTTGCCACTTGGGGTAAGCATCCACGTTAGTGCGGTAATCGTAGAAGAGGTCGCTTTGAATGTCCCCTTGTCCCGGTTGGTTGAGAAAATAATATTCATCAGTCCAGAGATCCGGGTCGTGGCGCTCAATGTTGGGTCGTCGCCGACGTGACGCGCGCGCGTGGTCGGAAGCGAGAGAAGATTTACGCGCAACGCGCCTTCGTTGGTGGCGCGATCGGCCCAGAAAGCTCGTCGCGTTTTCCAATTGGCGCCCAGACCTGTATTGTGTGCCACGGCGTCTTGAACAATCAGAGCTTCGATACGCTCGGGATGCGCCAAGATCATGCGGAAGCCCACGGGGCCGCCGTAGTCCTGCATGTAAAGTGTGTAGCGCAAGAGGCCGAGTGCTTCGGTGAAATGACTCATGATCTCGGCGTAGTGATCGAACGTGTACGCGAATGTTTTCGGGTCCGGCCAGTCGCTGTGTCCAAAGCCTGGGTAGTCGGGGGCGACCAGGTGATAGCGATCCGAAAGCCGGGCGTAAAGCGGTTCGAACATTCGCGATGATGAAGGCAGGCCGTGGAGCAGGAGAATCGTCGGCGCGTCTTTGGGACCTGCTTCTCGATAAAAGATCGAGAGGCCATCAATCTGGATTGTGCGATAAAGAGTCGGATACTTCATGGGATGCTCCTTTCCGTGATCTCAGGCGGCTGCCCGTTCCGCAGACCGGGCCTTGTGCGGCGGGCCGACATAAGGAAACACGTTGAGCAGGTCCTTGTGCGGCCCTACTTTATCTCCCGTCACCTTTCCGTTGGAAAGGAGAGGAAGGAAAAAATCTACGACGTCGTCGGTGAGTGCCCGGCCATTGTCAGGGTAGGACGCGGGCCGGGTAGGATCAAAGTGGAGGACGTCGGGCAGAAGGGTTCCGGCGACCCGCGTTGCTTCCGCCGGCGTATATCCGCCGGCGTGCTCCAGCGCGTGCGCGAAGACGGGGACGAAACGGGCATCGCCCGCTGGCTCCGCAGCGAGATAGGCGGCGTTCTGCTCGCCGGCAAGGAAGGGAGTTTGATTGGACCGCGCACCGCGATCCGCCTGCACCCATTTCCCGCTTGCGCCGTCCAGCGTGCGAACCCACAGGCCCATCTTCTTAGAACCGAGGGCAGAGTTGGGCACTTCCAGCACGATGCTGCACACGTCCTTGTCGGTGAAGTAATCGTCACCGGTAAATTGCAGGTTGTTCAGCGCGCCCTGCACGTCGAAGAAAAATGGATCGCTGCGCCAGCCGGCGAAGAAGCGGCAGTCCCCAGCCTCAGTCACGTGCGCATCCGGCCCCATCGAGACCGGCGCTCCTTCGACGATCGTCTTCCCTTCGTCGCCTATCCCGATGACCTGCTGCCCTTCAGCACGGCGCAGCGTTGCGGTCTGCGTCCCGCTCTTGTCGGAGGAGAAGCGCACCCGGTATGCGATATCGGCGATCGCATCGCCGTTCGTGTCGATCCTAAGCTCATATACCGCTTCGGTCGCGAAGGCTTCGTCTGTCGTGGGCCCCTGAGGGTTCACGCCGGACGATGGATGTACATTCATAATCAGGATCGACTTGCTGGCGTCCCCAGGCTTGGGGAAGGCGTACAGGTCAGTAAGATCGAGGCGGGCATCGCCGTGAGGAAAGCCAAAGTCCGGACCAGAATAATGATGTGACATAAATCATCTCCTTTGTCGTACATATCCGCCAAGGTGAAGGCTTTACATCGTTAGCACGACCCGAAACTCCGCCTTGCCGCTCATCATACGCGCATAGGCTTCGGCTGCTTTCTCGAGCGGATAAGTCTCAATCATGGGGCGCACGCCACTCAATTCAGCGAAGCTCAGAGTGTCCTCGGAATCGGCTGGTGTTCCCGAGGCCCAGCCCTGGATGGTCTTACTTCCGTTGATAAGCTGTATCGGTGTCACCTCAATGGGATCCGCTGTCGCACCGACCACCAACAGTTCGCCGTTCGGTCCCAGACCGTTGATCAGCTCCGACATCGCTTTCGAGCTCGGGGCTGTCGCTAAAATCACCCGCGCACCGCCCAGTTTTTGCAACGCCTCGGCTGCGTTCGCCGCCTGGCTGTCGATGTATACGCTAGCGCCCAGCTTCTTCGCGAGCGGGGCGTTTTCAGATCCGCGCCCGATCGCCGCGACCATATAACCAAACTTATTTGCGAACTGAATTCCCAGGTGACCGAGGCCACCGATACCCTGCACAGCCACCAGATCGCCGGGAAGAGCACCACTGTGACGCAGCGCGTTGTAGGTTGTAATGCCGGCGCAAAGTAGGGGCGCGGCGTCAATGTCGCTAAGCGTTTCCGGGATCGCCACCACTGCCTCCGCGGGCGCGACCATGTATTGCTGGTATCCGCCGTCGTAGCTGACACCACAAATCTTCATGTTCCTGCAATTGCCGAAATCTCCGCGCCGGCATTCGCGGCAGGTGCCGTCATGGCCGCCGTGCCAGCCGACACCCACACGTTGTCCCTTCGTCCACTCGGAAACGCCGGCGCCAACTTCATCGACGATGCCTGCCACTTCGTGACCCGGAACGCGGGGATACTGAATTCCGGGCCACAAGCCTTCTTTCGTAAGCACATCACTGTGGCAAACGCCACAAGCCTGCACCTTGATGCGCACCTGTCTTGCTTCAGGTTTGGGAATCTCGCGTTCGACGATCTCGAAATCCGCGCCGGGCTTGGGAACCTGCACCGCCTTCATCTGCGCCGCCTTCATTGGTACTACCGTGGCTCTATTCGTTGCCATGAATCCTCCTGTCGCTCGTTAGGCTATTGATGCGCGCACCTGTGATTTCGCTTCGGTCTTAAGGTGCGTAACGAGTAAAAACAAAGTCACGAGCTTTGACAGGTTCGTGGCAGGGAAAGCAGGTTTTGAGTAGCGCCTCGTCCGCAGGTTTGCCGTCTTTGAATTGAGCGAACCCCCATCCGCCGGTCGAGGCGTATTTTCTTGAGTCCTTCACCATGAACTGCACGTTCGTGGCAGCCCCGGCCACGAAAGACTGGGAACGGCCGAAGACTTTGTTATTTTCCTCAGACGATACGTAGTTCCACGCCAGCCGGGCGATGATGGTGCCGTCGGGGAATGGCAGCTTCCCTCCCCGGTAGGCCTTGATCGCTACATCGTTGCCGAGAAGGGCGCGAATATCGTTGAGGTTGCCTTCTTCATGGGCTACAGAAATCAACTTCCAGTCGCGGTATCCGGGAGGAATCTTGATTCCGAAGATCGGAGCGGCCGCTTCATCGGCGTGTCCAGACGCCGGAGAGCTGAGGAAGACGACCCCCGCCAAGGTTGCAACTGCAACCAGCAAGAAAGTGATTCTCTTCATAGTGGGTCCTCCAACGATGTCGAAGCAGAACACAGATCGGCTCATTATGAGCAGCAACCCGAAGTCTTTTGCAAGGATTCTTCCCCATTCACCACCGATGTCCGATTGCATCGGTTGCGATTGCAGCCGCCCCATCAGATCAGAAGTGGGAAGCCAAACAATTAGACGATGGTATCAGCGATACTTAGTATCGGCCCCGCTCGCGCGGGGCAGCGGATTCACCGCGCCGTGCCGGAGGACGTGGTTGCGGCGATCGAAGGAAGCACATCGTAAAGCGGCTGCACCGGCCTCACCTCGGTATTCTCGTCGGCCACCGAGACAGCCAGGATGCGGATCTTGTCGTTATCCGGCAGCTTGATTGTCTTTACGCCGGGCGGCAGGTCGATGGAATAGGCGAACAGATAGGAGTAAGCATAAGGAACATTTTCGCCCGCGGCGTTGTGATGATGCGAGCAGTACCAAGCCAGGTCGGCGCGCTTGATATAGCCCGGCTTGATGCCGGTCATCTTGCCGTAATCGTCATTCGTTGTGTCCTTCGAGCTCCATTGCCGGTCATCCCACTGACCAATAAATCCGCCCCAGTTCTGGATGTTCAACTCGACTTTCTTCTTTCCGACTTCGAATGCGGCCTTCTGATCGCCGTCCGCCGAGGCCGCCAGAACATACACGCGATTATATGGGCCTTCGGGCAGATCGATGGCCTGCCCCTTGGCCACCACTGCGTTGGGAGAGCCCGTCTTCGCTGCTGCCAGCCGAAACTGCACGTCGTTGAACGTGATTTGTTCGGGCAGCATTTCAGCCGGGAGGGCATTGCCTTTACCGTCAAACCCGCCCATTGTGGGCGTGCCATCATTGCTGGCGGTTGCCAGGTCATAATGCAAGGCAACCGGCGCCGAATGAACGCTCGCAACTTTGGTTCGAGCTGCGGCGAGCTTAACGGCAAACGTACGCGGCTGGTACGCGGAGAACGAAGTGATCAGAGCTCCATCGAAGACGGGCGTGCTTGCGATCGGCTGCTCTTGCCCGTTCACTTCCCTTGCCGAAACGATCGCGGTGTTGAAAGATATTTTGACATCACGCTGGGGTCTGCCCTCAAGTTCAACCAGACGCACTACGATTTCATCGCTCTGCTCGGCTTTTTTCAGCGCCAAGACTCGAATCCGCGGATTGCTGACCTTCAACACGGAAAACTCTTTGCCAAGAACTCCAGCGTGCTGAGAAGCTTGAAACGCGATCAGCGGAGCATTCAGCCGCTGCGCTTGCCAGTCAGTCTGGCTCTCTCGCCAGCCGCCGGCGTGCCCGGCGATTCCGTAAACGAATTCGTGGTGCCCGATATCCTGCGTGCCCTGGTCGGCATAACCGCCGCGCGTGCCAGGGGTTCGAACCAAGGTGAGCCGAATGGTGTGGTCGTTCGGCTTATCGGATCCGTTCTTGCAATCAGCCAGGATGGTAGCGCCGAACTCGCCTTTCACGTCGGTCAGGTCAATCCACTGGTGCGACGGCACTTCGAATTTCTTCGGTTGCGCAGTGGGCCGCTCGATCGTGCCAATATCCCAGTTATAGGTGGCCATCTGATTCGAAGCGGTGAGAGGAAATGTCGCTTTCAGATTCGATTCCCGTGTATTCCAGTCGATCACGTTTGCGAACTCCACTCGTTGGCCGGCGTCTCCCGCCGAAAGGCGGATGGTTTGCACAAAACGCGAGCCTGCGGTTTCGCGTGTCACCTCGACAGCGATGCGCGCCGGACCGCTCTCCACGACTCGAATTTTCGCAGGACCGCTGACGTACGATGTAGGCGCCGCTTGCTCCTGGTCCCAATCCATGTTCCAGGCCGGCCAGTGCTCAGGGTTGTCATAGGAAATGGCAAGACGCGCAGGAGCGGCGAGTAATTCCTGGTGGATCGACTTATCGAAAATACTGGTAACGTCACCATCCGCGTTTAACTTCACGCGGTAATATTCGTTCTCGAGAGAATTCTCCGAAACTTTCATTCGATACCGGTCGGGCGCTCCTGCCCCTGACAGCACATCGTAAACCGCATAGCCGACCGACGGCGCCTTGGCCAGGAAGATCACTTTGCCATTCGAGATCTGCGCCGCAACTTCATTATTATCCGGACCAATGACATGCACCTCTTTCGGCATACCTTCCGGAAAGCTGACATTCGCTTCCATCAAATCCTCGCGCACGATGTTCAACGGGTTGAAGACCACTACCGGCACACCTTTCGCATCTGTGTCCAGCGCCGCGGCGACGGCTTCGGTGGCATTGTCGAGCACACCGGCGAACTGATTCATCGCAATCACGTCATCGTTCCAGGCGAACTCGTATGCTTTCGGCGTGGCCGTGCCGGCGGCGATGTCGTGAAAGTGGCCGCCCATGGCCAGCGTCCAGGCATCATTCAGGCGACCAAGAGGATACGGGCGCGCTCCCAGCCACTCCGCGGCAATCGAAGCCCTCTCCGCGGCATCGGCCAGCAATTCTTCTTTCCGGATCCAACGCTTTTGATAAGCCTGGGAAGTCAGTGAGCCGGCGGAATGGTTGGTCAGTTCCATTTCGCCGGTGTAGCGCGGCAGTCTGGCGGCCTCGGCTGGTGTGATGTCGAGAAACATCTGCTCCGCATTCGCCGAGATCACATGAACCGGCCCGTCCCCGACCTTCACCGGAGGAGCATCGCTCTGCTCTTCGCGAGGTAGGAGTCCATTCGCTGGCAGGCTCGCCATGCCCTGCGTGACAATCGCTTCCAGACGTGCCACATCTTTCTCCCGCGGAGCGCCGCCGATGTCACCGGTTCCGTAGTAGTGGTAATCGGTGAACACGCCGCTGACTTTGCCGTTCAGTTCGACGCGCGCCGCCCAGTCGCGTTGATGCTGCGCCTGTGCCCGGTCTTGATCGATCCGCGTAAAGGCATCCAGTTCGTCTCGCAGGTGAACAGATTCTTCAATGTCTTTAGTATCGGAAGCGTGCCCGCTGCCCTGCTCCTGTTCGAGTTTCGCACGCACCGCCCGGAGCTTCATCTGTATATCCTGGAGTGCCGCATCGTGCGGTAGCGTAGGCAATGGCTTGCTGAGATCGGTTTCGATGCCGCCGTCATAGGAGCCCGGATTCAGCCCTGCCAGCACGCTCTCGCCATCCGGCCCCACCCACACGCCCACATTAAACGGCGTTCCTTCCGGAGTCTTCTCCAAAGATTCCGGACCTCCGCGTGGAGCCGAAGATCCCCACACCAGCTTCTGGGTAGAGAATCCCGTTATCCCGGAGTGCGCGAGAATGGCCGGCAGCGACGCGGGAAATCCAAAGCAGTCCGGCAGCATGTATTCCGCGCTGGACTTGCCAAGTTCTTTACGAAACCAGTTGTTGCCGTAGAGGATTTGCCGAATGATGCCTTCAGCGCTGGGCGCATTCACATCACCCTCTTCCATGGACGAGCCTGCCGGAAACCATCTTCCTTCGTCCACGAACTTCTTCAGCCGGGCGTAATCGGAGGGAAAATATTCCTTCATGAAACGGTAACGATTGGCCCCGCTGAAATTGAAAATGTAGTGAGGATATTTATCGATCAGCGTGAAATTATCCTCCATGGTCTTGCGAATATATTCGCTTATGACCTGGGGATACTCCCATCGCCACTCCGTATCGAGATGGGCATAGCCGACGACATAAAGCGTTGGCTGCTTGCTCAGATTGAGTTTGTCGGAGGTCTGCGCCTGCATGGCACCGCCTAACGCCAGCCATGCGAGCAGGACAAGCAGTCTAGTGCAAACCTTTCGTGTCATTGGTCTCTTCTTCCGATTTCTCCATGACAGAACAGATTACAACAATTCGCAAGTGACCGAGGCATTTCTGAAAATGAGAAAGTTGCGATATTGCGAAATTGAAGCAGGCACATAGCCAGCTCCCTAGTCTGGATGTCCGGAGTTCCTTCTAGGCCTCAACCTTGAGATCATCAAGTCGACGCCATTTGTAGAATGCGATGGACACGATCCAGCTCAATGCGAACAGGCCCACAATGAAGTACCCGAGTGTGCCGAAATTATCGTTGAGCTTGGCGACTGATCCCCAGAACCATCCTTGGAGGTGAAAGTGTTCGCCCAACAACCCGAGGGCCTCGATGCCTCCGACGACCAGCGCGACGACGACCGACACGGACGTGATCGTGATGTTGTAGTAAAGCTTGCGGATGGGCTTCACGAAAGCCCATCCGTAGGCGCCCAGCATAAGGATATTGTCGGTGGTATCGATGAGAGACATACCTGCGGCAAAAAGGATGGGGAAAACCAGGATCGACGAAAACGAGAGGCCCTTGGTCGCTTCGGCGGCGGAGATACCCAACACACCGATCTCAGTTGCGGTATCAAATCCCAAGCCAAACAGAACGCCCAGGGGATACATATGCCAACTGCGGCTGATCATGCGAAACATGGGACGGAACATACGCGCAAGGATCCCGCGACCGCTGAGAAGCATATTGAAATCTTCTTCCACGTAGGGCTCGCCCCGACGCACCCTTACAAAGGCTCGGTAGATCGATCGTAGAACGATCAGATTGACTATAGCGATGGCAAAAAGAAAAAGCACTGAGACCAGCGTGCCCACAACTCCTGCGATGTCCCTCAGGGCATCGAGGCGGTGTTGAAGCGCGAGTGCCGCTCCCGCAATAGCCGCCGACCCGATGACGACGATAGTCGAATGACCCAACGAAAACATGAAACCAACCGCAACCGGTCGTTTTCCATCCTGCATCAGCTTCCGCGTCACGTTGTCGATCGCCGCTATGTGATCGGCATCGACGGCATGACGCAGACCAAAGCTATAAGCGAGAAGGGCTGTTCCCAGTAAAACCGGGTAACCGTGAAAGGCAATGCCTGCCCAAAGCCACGCGCCAATATTGAAGGCGAACAAGATAACGTAAATAGCAACGATGCGGCCGCGCAGATTATCGGCCGCATCGTTGAATAAAGTGCTCAGCTTGGGCCGCACCTTTGATTCCTCGGATTCTTGCCGCTCGCCATTCATCGGCATGATGTCGATACGTGGATGCACGAAACCTCACAGAGTCTCAGTCTCTCAGAATGCGAATTTCGCCCGTTTAGACGTTCGCCGTCCGACGCAACTCTATCAGCCGGCAGCAAGAAATCCCAAATAACGATCTTTCGACGAGCCAAATCTCGCGGTTCCGCTCCAGTTCCCAAAAAGGCTGGCTGGTCAGAGATGTTCCCATTTTGAACGATTGCAGTCACTTTTAGAGCAAGATTGACCAGCTTCTCAAATCCGCGATGTTGAATAATACTGGTGTGGAAGTAGCGAAGCTCACGCCACGGCACATACTGTCCGTCCGTTGCCCCATGTGCCGGGCTAAACCGAAACACCCCTGCACCCTCAGCACGGGACATCCCTCAGCAAAGACCCATCTCGCCCGCGGCCTGGCCGCCGCCAAAGTCCCTCCCCCAGCGAACTTCGGGCAGGCTGCTCTGCTATTCCTGAAGTCAATTACCGGTCGCGGCTACCGTGCGATTTTCCATCAGAAGTAAGAGGGTGCGCCTCGAGAGTGAGCACTTCGAAAGGCTCCAGCGTGAAGACGTGCTCCTCACTCGCCGTTAACGACACGACCGGCGTTCCTCGGTCCTGCTTCCACGGGCTGCTCGCGACAAAGCGGAGAGGCGCTCCCGGTGGCAGTTCAAACGCCCGCCCCACGTCGATCGCTATGCTTTGGCGCTGGTCGCTCGGGTTGCGCAGCGTGAGAATGCCCTTTGTCCTCGACCAGGCTGCCCAGCCGTAGGCTTCAAGCTTGCCCGGGTCGCCGCCGATCCAATGCGTGTCTCTGAGTGTTCCCGCATTGCGCCGCGACCAGTTGGCAGCTTCCGCCAGCACGTCCCAATTGTTCTTTGAAAGCAGCGCGTGCGAAATGTACATCTCCTGCAGTTGCGTTCCGGTTCCAAAGTAGTCGTGGACTTCATTGGTGAAGTCATTTCCTGGATCGCTATCGAGGTGCTCGGCCTGCCGCGCATAAATCAGCCCATGCAGCATCAGGGAATTCACCGGAAACAGCGGCCCTGCCTGCACAATATTTTGATACGTCTGCGCGTCGCGGTAAGTGATCCACTTCTCCCGCCAACTCCCCACCCCCGCAAAGCTGTGGTCATCTCCCGCACGCCAGATCGAATCGGCGTACCGCAACCAGAACGGCGAGGGATAGGTTCCGGTCGTCAGATTCACATAAAGGTCCGGCTTCTTCGCCCGCCAGTCCCGAATCAAACTGATGGCCGCCGCAAAGTCACTGTCGAAACTGCTGCCCGGAAACACGCTGTCGACATTGCCCGTGCCGTCGACCTTAAACTGATTGACTCCGTCCCGGATGAAATCGAGCGACACTTCGCGGAATCTCGCGTAGTACTTCGGCCCGGACAGCGCGAACCCTCCTTCATTCGTTTCAAAGCCGCTCTTCCGGCCAAAGTCGAGCCGCTCTTCTTTCGCCTCCTCGTAGCCGCCCCACGGCGAAAGCCATACTCCCATCGCAGCGCCGTACTCGTGCGCAGCACGATTGAGAGGAGCCAGCCCACCCGGAAACCCCGAGTTCATCTGCCAGGTCGAATGCGGATTATCCCATCCATCGTCTAACAGAAAAGAATCCAGCTTCACCCCGCGCTTACGGACCAGCTCCGTTCCGAACGCTCCGATAACATCGAGCACCGCCGCGGCGTCGTATGGCTTGCCAAACCCAATGTCATACCAGGTGTTGTAATGCAGAAATGTCCGGTAGGGATGTGCCCGCTCCCGCTCCACGTAATTCAGGAAGCCGCGCCGCATCTGTCCCGGAGGCGCTGCTCCGATGACCAAAGAATAGTCGACCGACTGTCCTTTCCTGAGCGGCAGTTCCCTCTTCATGCCGCAAATCACAGTCGCTCCCGCCTGGCATTGCGCCAGGGGATCTTCAAAACCCAGAAACAAATCTCCAGCCGTCACCGGAGACCCTTTGACGCTCCCGATCACGCGAGCGCCGGGCAGGCTGCCATCGAACAAGCGCACTTCGGCGATCGGTTGATCATCATTCAGCGCTGAGAGTGTAATCTCCTCACGAACATAGTCGGAAGCGTCGCGCAGAATTGCTCGCCAGTCGACCGAAATCTTTCCAGCGGAATCATGCAGCCGTACAAGAATCGCGCGTCCCGAGAAATGTTCGGCAGCGCGCGACGCGGCGGGATCGCCGCGCAGCACCTCGATTCGTGGCCCAGCGGCGAATGTCATCTCCGAGGCACGTACGGACGTCCCATCCTTGAAAATCAGGAGAAACGGATCGCGCGGCAGAGCCATCTCCGCTCCCGTCCCGCGGATCAGAAACGTCAACCCAGTCAGCTTGTCTCCGCGAACCGACCATTGTGCTTCTATCATCTGGTTCGACAGGGAGAGAAGCTGGCCCCGGATTTCCGCTTTGGCTATCCCCGCAGACGCTCCGTAAAGCAGCGGACCCTCCGCGGTCCGCGCGCGACTCTGCAGGGTACTCTGACCCGCCACCATCCCGCCGACCAGCAGCAAACCGGCGAGGAGCAGGCTTCTTATGGTCGCAACCTTCTTGAAGGTGGGCATAGTTTTGGGCGTAGAGATCGCGGCGATGCGGGCTTGACAAAGCCGGCAGTCAGACGATCGTCACTTCCACTCCGGACTTCTTCAGCGCGATCAGGTCTGCCTTCGGAATACCTTCGTCGGTGATGACGTGCTGCAGAGCGGAAGGAGGCGCAATCAGCGAAAGACTCCGCTTGCCAAATTTGCTCGAATCACAGGTCGCCACTGCGATCTGGGAGATCTCGATCATGGCGCGGTTTACCTTCGCTTCCAGCAGATTGGGCGTACTCAGTCCATATTGCACATCGAATCCATCGACCCCGAGAAAAAGGATGTCCGCATTAAGCTTGTGCAGCGTCTCCTCGGCGATGGGCCCTACGAGAGAAAAAGAATTCTTCCTCAGATTTCCGCCGGTCAGAATCACTTCCACCGCGGATCCGGAAAGCTCGGCGGCGATGTTCACTGCATTCGTAATGATGGTCAGGTTTTGAAAATTCCGCAGGGCGCGGGCAATCGCCGTGGTCGTGGTTCCTGAATCAAGGATCACCACCTGCCCTTCCGCCACCATGCGCACGGCGGCGGCGGCAATCTGCAGCTTCTCTTTGCGATGCAGCTTCTCTTTCTCCCGCAAGGTAGGGTCTTCGAGGGCGCCTTCACGCGCCGGCAGCGCGCCGCCGTGGGTGCGGTGAACCCGGCCTTTGACGTGGAGAATTTCCAGGTCCTTGCGGATCGTGACCTGCGAGGTGTGGAACTGCTTGGCCAGATCCACCACCAGGACCCGGCCCTCCCGGCGCAGTATCTCGAGGATCGCTCTTTGCCGCTCTTCGGTAAGCATTTATAAAATCTTGCGTTGCCCCGTTTGCCCTCGCCCGTGAAAGGTGTTCGCGGGCACCTCTCTTTTATCTTGCAGGGCTTTGCCTTGTCTACCGAAAAGTTCCGGTGAGTCGGCTTGCGATTCTGTGTGTTTGTCCTAAAAGTGCGTCAACGTTAGTATTGGCTGTGGGTTTTCGAAGGAATCGCAAAAAATGTCAAACGGAGCCATTTACATTGTGACGCAGGACCCGCGCTACGTGGACCTTATGCGCACCTCTGCGGAAAGACTGAAGACGGTGATGCCCGACCTGCCCATCACCGTGTTTTCGCAATTTCCAGTCAATGGCGCCTGCTACGACCGTGTAATTCAGGTCGAACCTTCAGGAGATGGCTTCTACGATAAGACCCGGCTGATTCGGGAGTCTCCCTACGAACAAACCATTTTCGTGGATGCCGACATCTACGTCGCCGAGCCGTTTCCGGAGCTATTTTCACTTCTCGACCGCTTCGATTGCGCCGCGACTCACGAAGAGTACCTCGACACCGACTGGTTCCATCGTTATCCGCGGCCGGACATTCCCGCGAGTTTCCCCGAGTTCAACACCGGGATTCTTCTGTTCAAGCGGTCCGCCCTCATGGATCGAGTGCTGGTGAAGTGGGCTGAACTGTACAAAAAATTTCTGGAAGAAAATCCGAATCTTTCGATCAATGGCCATGCGATCAATGACCAACCTTTTTTCCGCGCAGCCCTGTATGAGAACGAGGCGCGCATTGCGACTCTTACGCGAGAGTATAACTGCAAGTTTCGCGGTCAGGGCTATCTGGCGGGTCCAGTCAAGATTTTGCACGGCCACGTTGATTTGAAATTCGATATGGAGCAAATCGCCAAAGCCATTTCGATTCTGAACGCCAGCCAGCGCCCCAGGGTCTATATCGCAGGAAATGTTTACGAACAGGAGCTTGCAGGCAGGCTGGTGAGCCGCCGCAAGGCGCACAAGGTTGGCAGTTTTCCCGAACTGCCGGGGTCGATCCTTCTGCGCCGCGCCAAGCGATTGAAAGAAGTTGTGCAGCAACGAGGCATCGCGAAAACGCTAGCCAAGGTCTTTGCCACCAAGTGAGGCTGGCAATGCGCTGAATTTTTCGCAGAAGATAAAGAAAAGATATTGCATGAGAGTGGTCGCCATCATTCAGGCTCGCATGGGCAGCACGCGCCTTCCCGGCAAAGTGCTGAAGGACCTTGCCGGCGCCACAGTGCTGGAGCGAGTCGTGTCGCGGCTACGCCGATGCCGGCTTGTGAGCGAAGTGGTAGTGGCGACCTCTGCGGAGCGGGCCGACGATGCGATCCTGAATGAATGCCAGCGCCTGGGAATCGACGTGTTTCGTGGCAGTGAGCAGGATGTGCTTGACCGTTATTATCGTGCCGCTCAGCAGGCGGGGGCCGAGGTGGTGGTGAGAATCACATCCGATTGCCCATTGATTGACCCCGGAGTCAGCGACAAAACTATCCAGGCGTTCCTCACCGAGCGGCCCGATTATGCGAGCAACGGACTGGAGCGCACTTATCCCAGGGGACTGGACACGGAAGTGATGACTTTCGCCGCCCTCGAGTGCGCGTGGACCGAAGCGCGACAGGCCTACCAGCGCGAGCACGTCACACCTTTTCTTTACCAGCACCCCGAGCGCTTCAAACTCCTTTCCGTAAAGGGGGATCGCGACTACAGTCAGCACCGCTGGACGCTCGACACGCCGGAGGATCTGGAATTTCTGAGTGCGGTTTACGCCAGAGGGGTCGATCGACAGGATCTTACCTGGCAGGACGTGCTGAGTATTGTGGAGCGAGAACCAGAACTTGCGGAAATCAACCGGCACGTCGTCCAGAAGGCGATTTAGCTCCGATGAAAACAGTCGCCAAGCGCCTCATTGACCGCACCGCCGACAACCGGTTTGCCTGGTTTATGTACGGCGTATGCGGTCGAGTCTCGCACTATTTCGGCCAGATCTATGGACATGCGCGATGGGTACGCGAGAACTCGCAGCGCGACGAAACCCTGACACGAATCGCGGGTGATCTATTTCCAAACCTGACGGTCGCTTCCGGCCCCTTCAGAGGGATGCGTTATCCGCGGCTGCAGTCCGTTGGGAGCGCGCTATTGCCGAAACTCCTGGGCTCCTACGAGTCGGAACTGCATGGCACGCTGGAGGAGCTGCTTGCCCATGAATACACCGCAGTGGTCGATGTCGGATGCGCGGAGGGCTACTACGCAGTAGGCCTCGGGCTAAGGCTAAAGAATGTTGTTATCTATGCCTTCGACACCGATCCACGAGCCAGGGCGGCCTGTGCTGAAATGGCGAAACTGAATGGAGTCGACGGCAGGATCCATATCGGAAGCATGTGCGACAAGAACGTCCTGCGCTCGCTTCCCCTCGGGACCAGAGCGCTTATCATCGCGGACTGCGAGGGCTTCGAAACAGAACTGTTTGATGACGAAATGGCGCAGTTCTTAGCCAGGCACAGCTTGATCATCGAAGCGCACGATTTCATCAGAATAGACATCAGCTCGCGTCTGCGTGGCATTTTTTCCAAGACGCATCGTGTTCGCTCGGTGAAGAGCACAGATGACATCCAAAAAGCGCACACCTATCGATTTGAACAGTTGGGGAAGTACGATACCGATGAAAGGTACCTCATACTCAGCGAGCGGCGGCCGGCGATCATGGAATGGCTGATAATGACTCCATTTGAAACGTAGAGAATACAGAGAACAAGGTGATGAATCAGGCGTGGCCGATCTAGTTCTAAGGACAGAAGCAAGCGTGGCCATCGGCAGCGGCCATGTCATGCGGTGTCTAGCCCTGGCGCAAGCCTGGGAGGATGCCGGTGGACGCGCCATTTTCGCGATGGCTCAAGCCACGCCAGCAATCGAGGAACGGCTGCGAAGCGAGGGGTTCGAGATGGCGCGAGTGCAAGCTCCAGTCGGGAGCGCCGCCGATGCCGAGCAAACTGCGGAACTGGCGCACCAGCGCGGCGCGTCGTGGGTGGTAGTGGATAGCTACGAGTTTGGCGCCGAATATCAGGCAAATCTGAAAAGCCGCAGCATGAAAGTGCTGTTCATCGACGACAACGGCCACGCTGCACACTACTCTGCCGATCTTGTGCTGAATCAGAACACCCACGCCAGCGAAAGCTTATATTCGAACCGCGAGCCCTACACGCGGCTTCTTCTCGGTGCGCGCTATGTTCTTTTGCGGCGTGAGTTCGAGCGGTGGCGCAATTGGAAGCGAGAAATTCCTCTTCACGGTCGAAAGATTCTGATCACGATGGGGGGCAGCGATCCGGACAACCTCACCTCCCGGGCGATTCAGGCTTTAATGGAGGCTAGAATTGAAGGACTTGAAGCCATGGTTGTGGTTGGAGGCAGCAATCCCCATCTGGAATCCGTGCAGAGGTTAGCCGCGCAGTGCGGAGAATCTGTCCGCTTGCTGAGAGATCCATCGAACATACCGGACTTGATGGCCTGGGCCGACCTGGCGGTCATCGCCGGCGGTGGGACGCTATGGGAACTGCTGTTCATGGGTTGTCCTGTCCTGAGCTATGCCAGGAATCCGGTTCAAAACCAAATTATTTCTCAACTTAGCGAAGAGGGGATCGTTGGAGGGTTGGGATACACGCAGGAAAGTAGCCAAGCTGGGAAGACCGCGCTAATAGAGTTAGCGAACTCTCAAGAACGTCGGGCGCGCTGCTCCCAATTGGCTCGGGAACGCATTGATGGACACGGCGCGGGGCGTGTGTTCGAATTGTTAGTCTCTGGCGGAGTTGGGGCAACGGCGATCGTCAGAATGGAAACGGTTTCGGCGACGGATCGCGATGCGTTTCTAGCGATGGCTGAGCGACTGTTCCGGGGATTGAACCCGAGCTTTGTGCCCCAGTCTGACTGGAAACAATCTTACTTCGAGAACATATTGGGCAATGCGCGGTTGTCGCTGCGCTGGATCGTCGTGGACGAGAACCGGGCTGGCTTTGTACTGTTCGGTTTGGAAGAGCATCGTTTTCTCCCGCGCGTCAACGGCATGATCTACGAACTGTATGTCGAGCCGGAATTCCGACGGAAAGGTATCGCGCAGACTGTCGCCCGTCAGGCGATTCGAGAATTGCAGTCCAGGTCGCCCGCGAAAATTCAGCTCGAGGTTATGGAGGGGAATCGCGCGGCGACGGCGCTGTGGGAGTCGTTGGGCTTTCGCAAGGTGAGCACACGCTATGTGTTAGCGGGGACGAAAGAGTGAAGGTTGCAATCTCACAGCCCGGCTACCTGCCCTGGAGTGGATTCTTCGACCTCGTAGACCAGGTGGATCAATTTGTATTACTGGACGACGCGCAGTTTGTGAAACAGTCGTGGCACCAGCGAAACCGAATCAAGTCATCCTCTGGACTACTGTGGCTCACCGTCCCGGTGGCTTTTCGTGGCCGGCTGGGGCAGCCGCTTTGTGAAGTTATGATCCGTGAACCTGAGTTCTGGGAAAAGCATTTGCGTGCTGTGGAAGTGAACTACGGCCGGGCGCGCTATTTCGAGCGCTATTACCCGATGCTGAAAGAAATCCTTCAGCACCACTCCCACGGCGGGCGACTGCTTGACTTGAATATCGAGCTGATCCATTGGCTGGCGAAAGAATTGACAGTAACTACGCCGATGGTGCGGTCTTCCGCTGTGAGTGTGGAGGGGAAGCGATCCGCGCGACTGGTGTCGATTTGCAAATTGCTCGGCGCTGCGGACTATGTGTCGCCTCGCTCTGCGATTTATTTATTGGAGGATGTGGCGCTGTTCGAGGCGGGCGGTCTTAAGGTATGGTTTCAGAACTACACCCATCCAACGTACGAACAGCGGTTTCCTCCTTTTGCTGCGTACGCGTCCGCGTTGGACCTGTTGTTCAATCACGGACCCGAGTCGGGTGAAATCATGCGCAGCGGACGCGGCCAGCATTTCGCTCCCGAGCAGCTCCGAGCTCTGGCGGCGGAATGTGAGGCCTTGGGTTGAAATACTCGCCCGCTTTCAGCATTCGATGGAATTGTGCCATGATTTGGGGATCGCAATGCCCGCCAGCATGAGAATCGCGACCCGAGAAGTCGGCCTGGGAGGGCCAACCTACATCATCGCGGAAATCTCCGCGAACCATAATCATAGCTACGACCAGGCCGTCCGCATCATTCATGCCGCTAAACAGTCGGGCGCCGATGCCGTCAAGCTGCAGACCTACACAGCGGACACCATTACTATCGCCAGTTCTCGGAAAGAATTTCGCATCGGTGGCGGCACTCTGTGGGATGGGCGCAACCTTCACGATCTGTACGCCGAGGCCTGCACGCCCTGGGAATGGCAACCGAGGCTTAAGAAGGTGGCAGAGAATCTCGGGATGGATTTGTTTTCGAGCGCCTTTGATTCGAGCGCAGTCGACTTTCTCGAGAACATGGGTGTGCCGGCTCACAAGGTGGCCTCGTTCGAGTTGGTGGACATTCCTCTCATCCAGAAAATGGCACGCACCGGCAAGCCGCTGATTATGTCTACGGGCATGGCTTCTGTGGAGGAGATCGAAGAGGCTTTGCAGAGCGCACGCGAAGAGGGCGCTTCCCAGATTGCGTTGCTGAAGTGCACCAGCGCTTATCCTGCGCCTGCGGAGGAGATGAATCTGCGCACGATTCCTGAGATGGCGCGGCGCTTTGGAGTGCCTGTAGGATTGTCCGACCATACGATGGGAATCGCAGCGCCGGTCGCCGCCGTCGCGCTGGGCGCTTGCATCATCGAAAAGCATCTGACCTTGTCGCGTGCAACTCCAGGACCGGATAGCGCGTTCTCTCTCGAACCGCACGAATTCAAAGCCATGGTGGAAGCGGTGCGGGCCACGGAGCAAGCGCTGGGAGAAGCGCATTTTGGCGAGAGTGGAAAAGAAGAAGCAAGCAAGGTCTTTCGGCGTTCACTTTTCGTAGTCGAAGATGTGAAACGCGGCGAGATGTTCACGGAAGCGAATGTCCGCTCGATTCGCCCCGGGCATGGCCTGCACACCCGCCATTTGGGCGAGGTTCTGGGCAAGCGCGCGATGCGCGATATCGACCGGGGAACTCCCCTGAGTTGGGATTTGGTCGTCAACTCATGAGACTGGTCAGTCGACTGCCTGCATGACTTCACCCGCCAACCCTTCAGGGCACCCATCGCCAGCCGATTCAAGGCGCGCGGACCCGAATCTTCCCGTCTATAACAAGTCCGAGGTGGCGGCGTATTACGCTTCGCTCGACTACCTCAGTCCGTGCGAGCAGGCTCTGTTTGAGGAATTTCTGAAGCCGGGGGATGCCATTCTGGATCTAGGCGTCGGGGGCGGCCGCACGACGTCGTATCTCTCCCGCCTGGCATCGCGTTACGTCGGTGCGGACTACGCGCCAAACATGGTGGCAGCCTGTCAAGAGAAGTTTCCGCAACTTGAATTCCTGGTGGCCGATGCCACAAATCTTGCACTGCTGGCTGACAGGAACTTCGATTCTGTGGTGATGGCCTTTAATGGTATCGATGCGCTCGTCCCGAACGAAGCGCGGCGGCGCTGCCTCGCGGAAATCTACCGCGTGTTAAAAGGCGGTGGCGTTTTTATCTTCTCGTCTCACAATCCGCGAGCTGTTTTCCTCAGGCCGGCCTGGAACCCAAGAAAAATCACGGAACTCGCTCAGATGCTGGCGGGGCGGTGGAAGTGGTTATTCGAGCCCGCGAGAATTTTTCTCTTGTGGTTGCGAGTTGCTGCAGCGCTGGCCAGGTCCGCGATGGACTCAGCCTTCCGTTTATTGCACCGAGTGCCGCGGCGCGCCTTCTGGAGCGGCGACGGTTATATGCTCGACCCGGCTCACGGCGGAGTGCTGACTCACTATGCCGTGCCCGAACAGGTAATCGCAGAATTGCAGCAGCAGGGCTTCCAATTTCTGCGACTCTCCGGGGACGACTATCCGCGGCGCAGCCGCGCTTACGTTACGGATTGGTACTACTATGTCTTCCGCAAAGCTGAAACACCAGTGAGCGCTGCATGCGCGTAGTCGTGCTGAGAAACATTCCCGAGGAGCCTTCTTTGCTGCGGCAGTGGGACGACCTGGTCTTGCAGATGGAGCGGCCGGAAGTTTTCTACACTTGTGAGTGGGCGCTCGCCGTCCAGTCTGCCTATCAAGCTTCTCTAAAGCCTTTGCTGTTTCTGGGCTACGACGGCGATGATTTGGTGGGCGTGGCGAGTCTGGGCACAAACAGTGGCGAACAAAATGTAAGCTTTCTCGCCGCTACTACCGCGGACTACTGTGAGTTTCTGAGCCCTCCGCAGCGGCGAGCGGAGTTCATCGACAAAGTTTTCAAGGAGCTTCGCCAGTTGCGAGCGAGCAATCTGGTGCTTGCCAGTTTGCCGGCAGACTCGGCGACCCCAGCCGCGCTTCGAACAGCAGCAAAGAAGTATGATTTTCATCTGTACATGCGACCGGCACTCTTGTCCCCACAGGTAGAGTTGCTTTCCGCCGCGCAACGCCAGAAGCTGAAAACCGCTGTGATGGGCAAGAGACAACTCCGGCGGCGCACGCGAGCGATGGAGCTTGAGGGGCCAGTGACGTCCCCCAGTCTTCGGTCGTGGCCGGAAATTCAGGCCGCCTTGCCGGGTTTCGTCGATGCGCATGTGGCCCGCTACAAGGCTATGAACCGGGTCAGCATTTTCTCCGCGCCCGAACGCCGGTTCTTTTTGGAAGAACTTGCCAGGAGATTCTCTGGTACGGGAGTGGTGACTATGAGTATGCTGCTGATCGGCGACCGGCCGGTGGCGTGGAACTATGGTTTTCAATTTCACGGACTATGGTCCTTGTATCAACCAACCTTCGACATTCGCTGCGAAGACCATTCTCCGGGCTACTGCCTCACCGCGAGGATTGTGATCGAAGCGTGCGAAACCACCACGTTGAGGCTGCTGGATTTGGGGTTGGGATCCGAGGGCTACAAAGAGTGGTTTGCGAATAGCACTCGCCAGACTCTGGACGCCGCACTCACAACCTCTCCCCTGCGTCACTTGCGCGAGATTGCGCGGTATCGCATCGCGACCGAGGTGAAACGCTTTCCGAAACTGGAAGCCGCGATCCGAAATTCACGAGCGAGATTGGGGCTATGAAGATTTGTCTCCGTGGAGGCGCGGGCCGGTTCTTACGCCTGACATTCAATTCTTGAAGACTCTCCTTGTCCATCCCGAAGACTCCCCGTGGTCGGGCCCTTGGGCCGGCGAGAAATGGGACCTGATCGTAGATCTCGGGAAGTGCTCCGCTTTCACCAGGTCCGCCTGGCAAGAGCGTTTGAATGCTCCCATCTTGCAGTTGGACACACTGTGGCATGGAATCGAGGATTTTGACTCGATCCGTCAACTCGTGGATGCCGGGCGTAACCAGCTTCTCGACGAAACAGGGTTGGATTGGTGGGATCTGGTCAGTATTCTCGTCTACCCAGAGTTGCGGGATGCTGTTCTGCTAAGGCGCTTGGCGGAACAATTGGATGCGACCACAGAGTTGTACACCACGCGGCACGCGTGGCCCGCGAGTGGAGTTGGCCTCCTGCTGCAGCGCCCGCTGCTCACGTTCCCTGATACATCCCGGTCCTCGCACTTCCGCCACTATAGCGAAGTGCTGCGGAGGTTCTCGTTCGACCAACTGGCGCAGATACTCCTGGACAAGTACGATCTGCGCTACCGATGGCGCTCCCGGTTTGCCGCCAAGCGGCGCGGTGTGCCGGGACCATTCGTCCTGTTGCCCAGCGCTTACACGAATGTATCGCGCATGGCATTGGCCTATGCCAGCATGCTTCCCGAGCAATCGTTCCTGCTGGTCGCGACGCGCCGCAGCGGTACCCACTTCGACCCCGCACCGAACGTGACCTGCGCCAGCCTGGCTGCCTACGCCGCCGGGCCTGAGCCGAAAGCAGAATACCGGGAGCTCCTTGGCAAGTGGCGGAGCCTGCAATCAAGCCTCAAACGGTTACCGGAGATCGACCTGCTGTTCCGCGCGGGTCAGCTGGAAGGCTTCCCGAATCATTTCCGCGATGGACTTACCATCCGGAATGCGTGGCGAAATGTGCTCTCTCACGAGCGAATCTCGGCCGTGATGTGCGGCGATGACAGCAACATTTTCACCAGACTTCCCGTGCTTCTGGCCCGCCAGCAAGGCATTCCCACGCTGGATTTTCATCATGGGGCGCTGGACGGCCGCTTCCTCACGAAGAAATTGTCCTCCGATCTCTATCTTGCCAAGGGAGAGATCGAACGAGACTATCTGGTGAGGGTTTGCGGCTTGCCTGCCGAACGTGTCATGGTGGCCGGTCCGCCCTTGCCGCGATCGATTCCGGCTCACGAACGCGGAGAGAAAGAACGCCGTAAGGATGAGAGCCCGCTGATTTTGTTTTTCTCCGAGCCTTACGAAGTTGGCCGCCTGCGAACCGAAGATATCTACAGGGAGCTTCTGCCACCACTTGCGAGACTCGCAGGCGAGTTCGGCCGCAGGTTAGTAGTCAAATTGCATCCTTTCGAAAGCCGCGCTGAACGAATGCAACTCGTCGTGAAAGTACTGCCGCCCGAAAGCGCCGTGCTGGTGGATGTTCTCGATGGACCCTTCACCCCTGAACTGGTTGCAAGAGCATGGTTCGCAGTCACCGTCGAATCCACCGTGGTCATCGATTGTTCGTTGCTCGGAGTTCCATGCTTCCTGTGCGAGTGGCTGAATTACTCGCCTTACGGGTATACCGGTCAATACGCCCGCTTTGGAGTTGGCCGAATCCTGAACTCCCCGGAGCAGCTCAACGAGATCCCGCGCCTGGTGGCGGAGCCGACCACCCCGTTATCAGAAGATTGTCTTTTAAAGCCGATGGATCCCGAGTGGTTGCGCCGCATCATTGCTTCGGGGGTAGTCATTCCGAGAATGTCTTCGCCGGAAACAAGTTAGCGAAACTGGAATGAGCAAAACGCAGCGATTCATCACCATCTTCACCCCGTCCCATGCTGACGCGGCCTTCACCAATGCTCAGCAATTGACGGTGAAGGAAGTTGTGGCCCGGCTTCCGCCGGAACGCTTTCGGGTGGCGATGTTTTCGGGAAAGCAACCGGATCCCCGAATCGCCGCACGCCCAAACACGCTGCTAATTCCCGCGGGCCCGCACGGAAACACCGCGCGCTTCTTGACCCGTTTGCTGATTGACCGGCCTGACATTTATTTCTACCCGAGATTCGGGCCCCTGGATAACATCTTCTTCTCCCTGCGCAGCAAGCTGCGACTGAAAACCGCCGTAGTAACCCACGTCGTGATGATCATGAACGAGTCGACTGCCAAGGTCCCGGCCCGTTCCATTCGCGAGGCAGATGCGGTTTTCGCCAACTCCCGCTACGTTGCCGAAACCGTGCGCAGCCAGTTCGGAATTGAGGCCGGCACGATTCACAATGGAATCGATCGCCGGTTCTATTTTCCTCGCGAACAAGAATCGACTCCGCGAAGTCCGTTATCGGTGCTCTATGCCGGATCCTTTCAGTCACGCAAACGTGTGGAGGTGATCATCCAGCAGGCCGCTCGTCTTCCCCATGTGCAGTTTCGATTGGCGGGGCGCGGAGAGACCGAAGCGGCTTGCCGCGCTCTGGCGCAACAGCTCGGTTGCCGCAACATCGAATTCCTGGGCCATCTGACACCGACGGAACTCGGCGCGCGAAATGCGCAACTCCGACCTGTTCCTGTTTCCCAGCATTCTGGAAGGCCATCCTCAGGTGCTCGGGCAAGCCAGCGCATGCGGCCTTCCGAGTATTGCGATGAATCTCTATCGACCGGATTACGTGCTGAATGGAGAGAGCGGGTTCTTGGTAGAATCGGATGCTGAACTGGCTGAGAAGGTTAAGCTGCTCTTGCTGGACGCGAACCTGCGACGGTCGATGTCGCGCGCGGCTGCGTTGCATGCCCTGCAATTCGATTGGGATCGCATCGCTCTGCAATGGCAGGAAGTGTTCGAGGCCGTGACCGCAAAGCGCTAGATCCCTC
The DNA here is from genome assembly GCA_963800575.1 of uncultured Acidobacteriaceae bacterium. GTDB lineage: Bacteria > Acidobacteriota > Terriglobia > Terriglobales > Acidobacteriaceae > Sulfotelmatobacter. Next base: position 47,573 of record CAWDBN010000010.1, on the reverse strand, counting down.
CGAATGTGTGGAATTTACGGCATCTTTGACCCGCATGAACCACTGGGCGAGCGCTGGCTCGCATGGGCGCAGCGCGCTCAGGCCCTGCTTGCTCACCGCGGGCCGGACGGTCATCGGCAACAGCTGTTTCTGGACAATCGCTGCCTCCTCGGTCACAACCGTCTGGCCATCATCGACCTCGAAGGCGGCGCACAACCGCTGACCAACGAAGATCAGTCGGTGTGGGTGGTGTGCAACGGCGAAATCTACAACTACGTCGAGCTGCGGCAAAAACTGATCGCGGCCGGCCACCACTTTCGCACGCAAAGTGACTGCGAAGTCCTGGTTCACCTTTTCGAGGACAAAGGAAAAGATCTGCTCAACGATCTGGAGGGCATGTTTGCCGTTGCTCTCTTCGATGCCCGCCGCGGAGAATTGTTCCTGGCGCGGGATCGCTTCGGGGAGAAACCGCTCTATTGGGCTCGCCTGCCGGGCGGTGGACTCGCGTTCGCTTCGGAAATGAAGGCCCTCCTGGCGTTGCCGGGCGTCGATCGGCGGCTCGACATCGCCGCTGTAGCTCAGTTTCTCGCTACGCGGTACGTTCCCGCTCCACGCACACATGTGCAAGGCATTCGGAAACTTCAGGCGGGCGAGTCAATCAGCCTGGGGCAGGGCGCCAACCTGGTGAGCACCCGGTTCTGGTCCCCAGAGCTTTTCGTAAATGGCAATGAAGGATCCCGCTTTCCATCCGTGAAGGAGGCAGTCGAGGGGGTTCGCGAGCGCGTTCGCCAGGCGGTGCGAATTCGGCTGCGCAGCGATGTTCCAGTCGGCGCCTTTCTTTCCGGCGGGATCGATTCCACTGCGGTTGCCTGCGCCGTGCGAGAGCTCTTACCCGCAGCCCGGTTCAGCACGTTTTGCGCATCGTTCGATGACGAACGGCTCGATGAAGCTCCATTCGCCCGGCAGGTCGCCACGCATCTCGATTCCGATCATCACGAAGTTCATTTCTCGCCGCGAGAACTGTTGCCGCTCTTCGAAGACCTCATCGATCACTACGACGAGCCTTTTGCGGATGTTTCCATGTTCCCGACTTTCGCCGTTTGCCGCGCCGCTCGCCAGGATTGCAAGGTGATGCTCTCAGGCGACGGTGGGGATGAGTGTTTTGCCGGTTACCGGCAGACTTTCTCCTATTACCGCTGGAATCGTCTACGCCGGACTCCGGGCGTAAATTTCCTGGCAGAGAGCGCCTTCCAGCATTTGCAGAATGGACAGCGCGGCCGCGGGTTGCTCAATTTTCTTCGTCAGGACGATTGGCAACTTCTCCGCGCCGGCCACGCCCAGACGCCTCTGCTGAAATGGTTTCTTCCTCCGCATCGCGAAGAAGCGCAGTCCGGACTGGAAGATCTGAAAGCCGCCGACCAGCACCACGCCCGATTGCCTTACCCGCTCTCGGAGATGGAAGCGACTTTGTCGCGGCTATCTTCCGGAACAGATTCTGGTCAAGGTAGACCGGGCCAGCATGTATAGCGCTCTCGAATGCCGGGCGCCATTTCTAGACTCCAGTTTATTTCGGTTCGTCACTCACTTGCCGCTGCCCTACCACTTTTCTCATGGGCAGGGAAAGGCTTTGCTTCGTAAAGCGCTTCCGGCGTGGGTTCCGCCGGAGATTCGCTGGCGAGAGAAGCAAGGGTTTACGCCTCCGCTGGCGGCGTGGCTCCGGACCGAACTTCGCGAGCGCGTGGAAAATGACCTTGCGCAGTATCCGGCGGCCTTGCAGGCGGTTCTTGATCCGGCGCCAGCTCGCGAGCTTTTCGCCAAACACCTGGCAGGCGCCGACTGCAGTGATCAACTTTTTCGATGGATGGTGCTGATCCGGCGCGCCGGACAGCTGTGAATCAGAGCTAAGTCTCTCAACCTATGCGGCTGGCGCGTGTGATCAATAATTCGGCGGCCCTGCTGATGCTCGATCTCCTGAGCAAAGCGGTGCCACTCGTTGTGTTTCCAGCGGTGGTGCGCGCGCTGGGCCCGACGGCCTACGGCAAGGTTGGCTTCGCTACTGCCGTGGCGGGATTTTTTGGCTTGCTGGCTTCTCCAGGTTTTACTACCTACGCCGCGCGCGAAGCGGCGAAGGATGAGAGCCGGGTTAATTTCCTCGTCCAGCACGTGCTCGGAGCAAGAATCGCGTTCGGTGTGCTCTCCTACGCGCTGCTCATCACATTCGCACTGACGTTCGCGCCGCACGACTTCACCACTCGCCTGCTGATCGTCCTCTCGGGCCTGATATTTCTGGTGAGCAGCGTAGACGTGCAATGGATATTCACTGCCCGTTCCCGCATGTGGATGGTTGCCCTGCGCGGCGCCGTGGGCCAGTTGGTTTATGGCGGGGTCATTCTCGCTTTCATACGTACGTCCCTCCGATGCATGGATCGTGCCAGTCGCAGGTGTTGCCTCGTTGGTCGCAGGCATGTTCCTCATCTGGTTGCCGGCCCGTCGCGAATACCGCGTCCCATGGCCGGTCATTTCTCCTGGGGTTTGGCGCAGTTTTCTGCCCGTATGCCTGATCATGGGCTTCGCCAGCATGATGTCGATGATTTACGACCAGATCGATACCGTGATGCTGCGCTATATGCGCAGCGAGAAAGAATTGGGCCTTTACGTCGCCAGTTACAGCATGATGGCGATCTCCCTGTCGTTCGCCGCAATTCTCGGGCAGGTTTTTTTTCCGTTGCTCTCGCAGACGACCGGTCAAGACCGCGAGCAAGACCGCGAGAACGAGCAGCGCTACCTGGGCTGGCTTTGGCAGGCCAGCATCGGCCTCGCGCTTCCCATCGCAACCGGAGGCTTCATACTGGCAGAGCCGCTCACCCGGTTCGTTCTCGGCTCGCAGTACACTGGGGCTGCAACGCTATTTCGCTGGCTTACGCTGACCATCGTAGCCGGTTCGATGGCCAGCTATTTCGGCGCTCGACTGATCCCTATTGGACGGGAAAAGAAATATTTGACCGCCGTCGTCGCGGGGGCGGCGGTGAACGTAGTCTTAAATCTGTTTCTGATTCCACGCTACGGCGCGATTGCTGCCGCTTTCACCACCGCGATCAGCCAAGCAGTGGTCGCCTTCTCCAACTACTATTTTGTGCGCGACCTGCCATGGCCAAATCTGCTGGGAGCGTTGGGACTCTCCATGACCGCATCCGGCATGATGGCAGCCGCGCTGCTGGGGGTCCGTTCAGTGTACTCGTCGCACGTCGTGCTGCAAGTCGTGTTGGGTGCCTTTGTCTATTTTGCTATCTACTGGGCGGGCCGGACACTGAAGAATCGCCTGCAGATCTGAACTGGTGAACCGGTGACGGCACGCCACAGGTGGATGCGCTAAAATCTCAGTCTTCGAGTCGTGGAGGATCAGCATGAAGACCCCGCTCACGGAGAACGTCGCGAGTCGCCCTCCGGAATCGAACCGGGAGTGGCAGGCTTGGGGCGAGAAAGATCCGCTCTTCGGCGTAATTCCCCAACCGGGGAGAGAACGGGATGGGGCAACTCCCTGGACGGATGCCGATTTTTACCAGACCGGCCGAGGCGACTGGGAAGAATTCATGCGGCGCTGGCGGCTCTACGGCGTTGATCGGCAGAGCTGTGTTGAGATCGGCTGCGGCGCTGGACGCCTGACTCAGCACATTGCCCGCGACTTCGCCGAAGTGCATTCCCTTGATGTTGCCGAGGGCATGATCAACTATGCCCGCGCAGCACGTCGGTTCGAACGTGCATCTGTATGTGACCGACGGCATCTCGCTTCCCGTCCCAGACGCCAGCGTGACCGCTGTGTTCTCAGTAATTGTCTTCCTGCACTTTGACCGGATCGATCACGCAGCCGCTTACTTTCAGGAGATGGCTCGCGCATTGAAGCCGGGCGGTACCATCATGATCCAGATGCCGTTGCACCAGTGGCCCGGGAATCTGAAGCCGGCTGTGCGCGGCCTCTTTGCGCAGGCGCACAACCTCTACATGGCGCTGCGCCGCACCAAGGGCTGGTACCACCGTTTCCGGTTGTCGCGCCATCAGTGGAGCCCGTTCATGCAGAGCATCACCTACGACGCCGCCTGGGTGCGCGACACCTTGAACTCCCTCGGCTTCCAGGATGTAGAAACGAGTTCCTTCCAGCTCAGCCGCGGGGGCGCCGCTTATTCCTGGGTCTTTGCCCGAAAGGGTTCGCAGGCGTGAGCCCTGCTTCGAATCATGTGCTGCTCACCGGAGGAGCCGGATTTATCGGTTCGCATGTTTCTGAGGCTCTTCTCCGCCGCGGCGTGCAGCTCTCCGTGGTCGACAGTCTCGACGAGTTTTACTCACCGGCCGCCAAGCGCACAAATCTTGAAGAAGTGCGGAAGGCGGGAGATTTTCGCTTCTCCGAACTCGACCTCTGTGACTTCGACGCGCTTCATCAAACCATGTCAAAGGTCCGGCCAGACACGATTATTCATCTGGCGGCGCGAGCCGGTGTCAGGCCCTCGATCGAGAACCCGCAGCTCTACGAGCGGGTGAATGTGGGCGGCACTGTAAATCTTCTCGAGTCGGCCCGGCAGCTGGGTGTGAAGCGTTTCATTTTTGGGTCATCGAGTTCGGTTTACGGCCTCACAAACCGGATTCCCTTCGCGGAAAACGATCCCTGCCTCCGGCCAATCTCTCCCTACGCGGCCACCAAACTCGCAGGAGAATTTTTTTGCCACACTTACGCTCATCTTTACGGGATGTCGGTGGTCTGCCTGCGCTTTTTCACCGTGTATGGCCCGCGCCAAAGACCTGATCTGGCGATCAGGAAGTTCACGACCTTGATAGAAGCCGGCAAGCCGATCCCCGTATTTGGAGACGGGTCCATGGGACGTGACTACACTTTCGTGGATGACATTGTTGCCGGAGTTCTCGCGGCCATCGACTATCAATTCCCGCCGGACGGGACGCCATTTGACATATTCAATCTGGGCAATTCGCATCCGGTTTCACTGAACCAATTAATCGAAGCGCTGGAGCGCGTCACGGGCCGGTCCGCAGTTCGCAATCACATGGCGTTGCAGCCCGGTGACGTGCCCATCACGTGGGCCAATATAGACAAAGCCGCCCAGATGCTGGGGTACCGGCCGGCCACTGCACTCGAGGAAGGTCTTGAGAAGTTTGTCCACTGGTTTCGCAACGCGCGAACCTGATGGGAGGGCAGCGGGAGACGTCAGAAAATATCGTTCAAGATCGCTGAGTCCATGGTATCCAGTCCAAAACGTCGGAAACTGACTGTCGCAGTTCTGCTCTCCAGTCGGGAAAAGTTCAGCGCCTATTATGGAGGAGCACTGGCGCGCTGGACGTTCGAGGTATACAGCAGGCTCAGGAACGACCTCGATGTCACGGTGTTCGGTTATCCAACCGCCTCTGAGCACCGATATCCTCTGCCTCATACAACCAGTTCCTCCTGGAGACTCTGCGACTTCATCTCCCGAATTCCCGGTGCTCGCCGATACCAGGAAAGCCTATGGCTGCGGGCCCTATTCTCCAGGCTTCGAGCGTATGACGTCATCCACATTCATAACCGGCCGCAATGGGTAAAGGTGCTTCGCGATTTTGGCTACGAAGGCGCTCTCGTCTTGCATCTTCAGAACGATCACCTGGGACACTGGACGGCAAGTATGCTGGACGAACTCGCCCGATACTTGGAGGTTGTTGCGGTCTGCAGCGAATACTTGCGCGACACATTCGCGGCAAAGTCTACCCTCTTGGCAGCCAAGACGAGCGTGGTTTCCAACGGCGTGAACACAAGCTTATTTTTTCCCCGTGAACAACTACGTGAACCCAAGACGATCTTTTTCGTCGGGAGACTTCACCCTGAGAAAGGGGTACTGCAGCTGGTGCAAGCCTATGCCCGCATCCTGAAGACACACCCGGATGCCAAACTGGTGATCGGCGGCAGCACTGGGTTTGGAGATCATGTGCTCACGCCGTATGTCCGCGAGGTGGAAGCCCTGGCCGCTTCAATAGTCAAGGAGCACCCGGGAAGTGTGCAATTTACTGGGTATCTCCACCATGATCGGGATCTGCCCGCCTGGTTTCAAAAGGCGGCTTTCTTCACCTCTCCATCAATTTTCCAGGAGCCGTTTGGTCTGGTGAACGCTGAAGCGATGGCCTGTGCGACTCCGGTCGTCGGGTCGAAACGGGGCGGGATACCTGAAGTCTTGGGAGACACAGGCATTCTGATCGATCCCGAGGACATCGGCGGTTTCGCGGACGCGATGTCCATGCTGCTGGCAAATCCAGAGTACGCTGTCAAACTTGGGCGGGCGGCACATCAGCGCTGCTGCGAAATGTTCGATTGGCAGGTCGTCGCTCAGCGCTGGAATTCCCTGCTGCACAGCCCGTCAGTGCGGCCGCCAGAGCCGGTTGACGCAGCGGGTTGAGCGGTTCCCCGATTCATTTTCTCAAGGAGCGTGAGGATTTGGGCTAGCGACGTTCCAGCCTGTACACTTAGCGTCAAATATGCAATCCATCCCGCCGGACAATAACTGCAATCCTCTTTCGTATGTGAAAAGCGTGCTTCAATTGGTTTGCACAGTTGCCAGCCCGATTCCCCTGCTCATGCTGATTACAGTCGTCGCTCTACGGCATGGATTTTCAACGCCTCTACTCCCTTTGGTAAAGATCGCGGGGCTATCCCTCCTCGCAATCAATGTCGCTGCATTCGGCTCGGAGAAGCGCTGGACGCTTTCCGGCCCCGCGCTCGTATTTGTCACCCTCATCGGCATTTCCCTGATCGGGCTGTCAAAGGCGGCTTTGCTTCCCGCGGTCGGATGGGTCATTAGTGGCGCAGGCCTCTTCGCGAGTCTCCTGAATCTCGGTGCCGTAACCAGACGAATTGGTTTACTGCGCACAACATTGTTGCTTGTTCTCGGTCTGGCAATAGGGGTCTACGCAGAAAGCATGTACTGGCGCTCCGGCGGTGAACACCTGATTGTTTACCCCGAGGCGATGCTGGGGGGACAGGTTCATGCCGACGTTCTAATGGAAGCCGACATGGTCAACATGATCAGCACGTACGGACTCCCCTCGACAGGTTTGGACGGACCGGTCCCGATGAAATACCATACAGGGTCCCTATGGGTAGCACTCGCGCTTCAAAGACTGTGCGGTTTCCGGGCGCTTGATTTCATAGCTTTCGGCTATGGGCTGCTGCTTGTGCCGCTATACTTGGCCGGCGTTTTTGGTTGCGCCGCAACGCTAAGAGCGGTGATTCAATGCGAGAAGGAAAACAGCGCGCCACTGAGTTTCTGGATCGCTTGCTCTGTGGCTACAGTCGGTTTGTTTCCCTTCATGACTGATCCGAATCACTGGAACTTTAACGAAACTATTCTGAACAGTGATTCGTTTCTCTTCGCTCTTGGTCTTTCCCTATGGCTGATTGCGATCGCCGGGGCGTTCTATATATCCTTCCGGAGCGGGACACAGACGACTTTCACCTTGGCTCAGAAGCTGGGTTTCATCCTGGCTTTGCCCGTCGCGCTGGCGCTGATAGGTTTTGTGAAGATTTCCCAGATCTACCTCTTGCTGGCTCTGATGCTCTATTTGTGCTGGCGTGTGAGGTGGCTACGGGCGTGGCCCGTGCTGCTTGGGGTTGTGCTTTCTGCCCTGGTCGCCGTGGTGCAGCTGCGTGCCGAGACGGGAGCAGGCGCGGCAAGCTTTGCGCCTCTTAATTTTGACCGAATCCATCCGGAGTGGGTTCCTTATTTCTTCATTGTTTATTTTATCTGGGCTTGGCTATTCCTCTTTCTCTGGGCCCGAGTGCAACATGCGCGCAACCTGGCGGATATGTTACTGGCGATACGCAGCGGCGAGAGTATCCCGGTGGAATTAGTATTTGTAGCCGCGATCGCCGGCCTGGTTCCTTATCTGCTCATAAATTTCAATGGGCCGGCCTGGAAATTTTTCACGGAATTCCACGCCGTTTTGGCTGCTGTGTTCGTCGCGGCATTCATCCCGAGGATTGAGCTGTCCAGCCTGGTTGCTGGAGTGCGCAGTGGCCAAATGTCTTTGGCAGAAGCGTTTGGACTGCTTCTAGTCATTGCGCTGTGCGGCCACCTGTTCATGACGACCGAAGGTTCGGCGTATCGGATGGTGAAATCCATCGGCGAGGCAAGGGCCGGGATCATGGGCAAGTCGCCGTTGGACTGGCGCAGCCAGTTGCGGCAGATCAATGCGACTCCGTCCACCTGGGACCCGGGAATCGCGGCCAGGAGTAACGTCGTGCAATGCCTGGAGAGCCTGGGCCGTCAACCCGATGCGCTGAAAAGAATCTCCGCACTATACATTCCGAAAACCAACCGCCTCTATTGGGACATGCGGCAGGTAGGAGTGGGTGCGACGCCGTTCATCGCTCCCGCGGAATCTGGCATGGCAATGGTCGATGGCCTGCCGGAGTTTGAAGATATCGGCTGGGCAGCGATCGGTTGGGGCTATCCAGAATATAAGCTTCCAAGTGGGCCGGAACCTCCGTCCATGCAAATTCAGCAAGCCGTCAGCAAAGCTCGGCAAGATGGGTTTCGAGTCCTGTGGGTGTTTAGGGGTTTGAACCCCGCCGGCTGCGATCTGGAAGAGATAGCTCTAAACTAAGGCGCAAGTGGAACATCATAAGAAAATCTAAGCGCATGCTCTTTGACGCTAAGATTCTGCAAAATTTTTGACGGTCGCCCACCGATGCACGTACTGACTCTGACTCCCTTCTACCCGACCGCGGATGACGACGCCTCCGGCTGCTTCATCGCCGAGTCCGTGGACGCGCTCCAGCGGCAGGGAGTCGAGTCGTCGATCATCGCGGTCCGGCCTATACACCGCTCGCATCCCGATCCTGATCCAAAAGCGCCGCCGGCGACGTGGAAGAAGTACTTCTGCCTTCCCGGAAATCCAGGACTCTCCAGCGCAGGCCAATTCCTGCATGCCGCTTTGAAATTCCACGTGCGGCAGCTTCACGCGCGACATCCGATCGGCCTGATCCACGCTCACGCGGCCATGCCCTGCGGGCAAGCGGCGATGCTGCTGGCAAAAGATTTGAGCATTCCTTTTGTCGTAACTGTGCACGGGCTGGATGCCTTTTCCACTCGGCAAGTTCCAGGCTGGTTTGGACGCCGGTGCTCCGCCGTCTCCGAGCAGGTCTACGGCGCTGCCGCCCGCGTAATCTGCATCAGCGAGCAAGTTGCCCGGCGGGTCCGCGAAGGGATCAGCGACCCCCTCAGCATCCGCGTCGTGTACAACGGCGTGGATTCATCCTTGTTCACGCCGGCCAGTGTTTCTGCAGCAGCTAGCGAAGTGATCCTTAGCGTCGGCAACCTGATCCCCATCAAGGGACACGAACTGCTGCTGAGATCGGTAGCGGCAATCGCGACGGACGATCCCCAGGTGCAATGTAGGATCATTGGAGATGGACCAGAGCGCGGTCGACTGCAGCAACTGGCGCGAGAGCTGCGCATCGAAGACCGGATTCACTTTCTGGGGCGCAGGCCCCGCTCGGAAGTGGCTGCGGCGATGAGGGAATGTACTCTGTTTGTCTTGCCCAGCTGGTACGAAGGTCTCGGCTGCGTCTATCTCGAAGCCATGTCGTCAGAGCGGCCCGCCATCGCGTGTCGAGGCCAGGGAATCGAGGAAGTTATCCGTCACGGAGAGAATGGCTGGTTGGTCGAGCCGAAAAATCTCGATGACCTGACGGCCGCGCTGCGAACCTTGCTTTCCGGCCGGCCTCTACGAGAGAAACTCGGCCGCAACGGCCGGCAAACCGTCCTGCAAAGCCACACTCTGGCACACCAGGCAACGCAGTTGTTGGCCATCTATCGTGAGTGTCTCGGATGAAGCGTCGCCTCGTGATCACGACGGAGATCATTTCTCCCTATCGCATCCCCGTATTCAACGTCCTGGCAGAACATCCGGATGTGGATCTGCATGTTATTTTCTTGGCCGAGACTGATCCCAGCATGAGGCGCTGGAAAATCTATAAAGACGAAATCCGTTTCTCTTATGAAGTTCTGCCGCACTGGCGAACGCGGATCGCGGGATACAACTTTCTTCTGAACCGCGGCGTAGCGTCAGCGCTCGATCAAGCCCAACCCGATGTCATTGTTTGCGGCGGCTACGGATACCTGGCGAGCTGGAAAGTGCTGGGCTGGGCCCGGCGCCACAAGCGACCTGTCTTTTTGTGGTCAGAAAGCAATCAGCAGGATCAGCGGCGAGGCATGCCCCACGTCGAGATGCTGAAGCGACGCTTCATCGGCGAATGCAGCGGGTTCGTGGTTCCCGGCAAATCTGCGGCCGCCTATGTGGCAACTTTCGGCGTGCCGCGCGAAAAAATCTTTGTCGCTCCCAATGCAGTGGACAACGCATTCTTCGCACAGCAGGCGTCAGTGGCGCGAAGTCGCGCGGCGGAAATGCGGCGTCAGTTCGGTTTGCCGGAGCGCTACTTTCTTTGCGCCGGCCGCCTGGTTTTTTCCAAAGGAGTCTTTGATCTGCTGGATGCCTACTCCCAACTGGCGCCCGAGTTACGCGCCGCAACGGAATTACTTTTCGTGGGAGATGGCGTTGAGCAACCGGAACTCGAAGCGCGAGCCGCCGCGATCCATCCAGGCACCATCCGGTTTGCCGGATTCGCCCACCGCGAGCAGCTCGCGGTTTATTACGCTCTGGCCGAGGCGCTCATCTTCCCCACTCACACCGATCCATGGGGACTCGTAGTCAACGAGGCCATGGCGTGCGGTATTCCGATCGTCGCCACGGATGCCGGGGGCTGCGTTGTCGACCTCGTGCAGGATGGATGGAACGGCTACGTTGTTCCCAAGAGTGCACCCGGGAGGCTCGCCGAGGCACTCGCGAAAGTTGCCACTTCGCCGGACCTAAACACAACCATGGGGGCGCGCAGCACACAACGCATCGAGCAGAATTCACCACAGGCCTGCGCCACCGGGTTTGTGGCCGCAATGGATTCGGTTCGGGCTAAAGCCGCGTGAGATTTAGTTTCGCACCGAGTCCACATACAAACTATCTGCAACCAGCTTCAGCGCCGGAACAGCAGCGCCCACGCGGCGCAGCATCTCCGACGCATAAACAATCGCCTTGTACGATGGCGGGAAAAATCGAAGATCGCTGAGTTGCGGATCGAGAGAAAAAAATCCATCGATCGAGAGCTTGCTAGGACCAATGAGCCGGGCGAAGGTTTCCTTCAGTTCCCCCGGCGACCAATAGCGTACTTCAAATCCGTGGGTCGCGCGAAATCCGCGGCGGCCTTGATGATAAAGGCACCGTACGCCGAACATGTTCGCCATCTGAATCAGCGAGCGGCCGCCCGGACGAAGCACGCGTGCGACATCCTTCAGGATCTCGCAAACATCCGGCTTGCTTAAGTGCTGCAGCACACTGTAGGAGAACACTTGGTCAAACGTCCCTGCGCGAAACGGGAGATAGCGGCCGTCCGCCACCAAGAAGCAGGCATCGATGCCCAGTTGCTGAGTGACGCGGCGAGCCGCCAGCACGCCGTTTAACGAAGGATCGATGCCGACCGGGCGGTAACCGGCCTGCGCTGCCGCAATGCACCATCGTCCCCAATTGCATCCGATTTCCAGCAGAAGTTGTCCGTTGCCGCGAGGAAGCCGGATCGCAGGGATGGGATACTCCGTCAACTTCCCCTGCACGGGCAAGTAAAGCATGCCGTTGGTGGCGGCAATCGCCTCATTCACCCAAGGATCGACCGTCAACCCGGTCGGAGTGACACCATATTCCGGCATTTCGCGCAAACGTGCGGCGTTCAAAGAAAAAGTGGCCTCGGCGTGGGTAGGCGCGGAATCGCTTACCAGAAGAATCGGAACGCCGCCCAGAACCGCGTACTCATGCCCGTTGGCACAAACCAGGCTGCCTTCCCTGGGGTCCAGCCTCAGCTGGTCGCGCGGACACACCACCAAATCGAGGATGCGCGGGTCAACGTTGGGCGAGGGTTTCGGTGAGGGTTCAGTCCTGTGCCCTGCAAGCATTTTGACTGATTATACTGGAGGCTGCCTCACGCCTGGCCCCGTGCAGTGCTAGGCTATTGGCTGGCTTCTCGCCGAAACCTTGTCCGATTGGACTGGTAATGGCGACGCCGCGGATCTGAGTTCCCCAATATGATGGTGAATTCCAAAACGATCAAGATTTTTCCCCTGATCGCTGCAGCTTCCGTAGCATTCCTGTTCTATCTTTCTGTGCATAGTCCCTATCTATTTGGCGAGTCCAATCTGCTGGCACTGCTGGTGCTCGTGGTTGCGGGCTTTATCGCTTCTCAGTACGAGACTCATTTCTGGACGCTGATGATCGTGGTTTTCTTCTGGGCAGGTTCCTCATTTCCCCTGGCCGGCGGCATGAACCTCTTCCGCTGGGTCGTTCTTGGCGTGGGCGCCTCCGTTTCTCTTGGTTACTATGCCCGAAGGGCAAACCGCATTACGTTCAATCATCAGCACCTGCTCGGGTTGTTCGCGGTGGTCGCCGCGTTCGCGTCTGCCATTGTTTCCGTAAATCCGCTGATGACGATTCTCAAGGCTCTGAGCCTGGCCGCACTCTTTATCTACGCTTCCATCGGAGCACGCATTCTTTGGGCAAGAAATCCCGAGCCTTTTGTGCGAAGACTGGTGTTACTGACAGAAGACCTGGTTTATTTCACAGCCGTTTGTTATTCGGCTTCATTCGCCGTGTGGGGCAATCCGAACTCCCTGGGATTGATCATGGGCTGTATCTGTTGGCCCGTGTTGCTGTGGCGGTCGATACTTCCGGCGCCCCGCCGCGAACATACTCGCGGCGTCATTGCTCTCTTGGTCTGTGGCGTGCTGCTCGTTGTCAGTCTTTCGCGAGCATCGATAACAGCTGCCTGCCTGATTTCGGTGTTTTTGCTGCTGGGCACCAGGAGATATCGAACCCTACTGTTGGGCATGGGCCTCCTCGCGACGCTCTTGGCCAGCATGTTCCTCGCCGTGCCCGAGCGTTTTGAAAGCGCCTCCGAAACTTTTGTGTACAAAAAGGGTGAGCCCGGGAACCTTACGGATTCGCGCCAGAAGCCCTGGGAGAGAAGCCTGCGCAATTTCCGGGAGCACCCGTGGCTGGGATGGGGATTCGGCGCCGCCGACAATAGCGCCGGATGGCGCTTAGATTATGTCACCCAGGGTCAACTCACCCGTGAGCGCGGCAGCAGCTATCTCACCTTGCTCGAGACTACCGGAATTCTCGGTACGCTTCCTTTTGCTCTGCTGCTTCTTGCACTGATCCACGAAATCTGGAGAGTATTCCTGTGGCTGCGACGCAGCGGAAAGGTCAACCAGCCCTCTGTTCCAGCGGCCGCGATAATTCTGGGCGGTCTGGTCAATGCGTTCTTTGAGGATTGGATGTTCGCAGTAGGTTACTACTTCTGCGTTATTTTCTGGGTTCTCGCCTTCTCGCTGCGGGACTGGATGGCCTGCCCAGTCTGGTCAGATGCGCAGCCGGTGGCGTGGAAACGAGTGGGCCCGGTCCTGCCGCTCGGGTCGCCCGCTCTGCGATGATTCATCTTTTTGTCGATGCCTCCGCCGCCAGCTCTGGAAGCGGGCCCACCTATGTGCGCAACGTTGTGCCTCACCTCGCCGCGCGAGCCGACCTCCGTTCGACAATCCTGGTTTCTCCACTCTTGCAGCAGGAATTTCGCAACCAGTCAAATGTGTCGTTTGTTGGGTTCGCCGGCGAATCCGCGAGCGCTGCGACCAGATTTGTACGCGCTCAAAGGCTAGTCCCGGAACTGGTTCGTCGCAGCGGGGCGAATGTCTTGTTGTCGGCCGGCAATATGGCTCTGTTTCGCTCTCCCGTCCCGCAGATTCTTCTGAGTGGCAATGCCCTCTACACATCCGGGGATTTCTTCCGCGACGTGAGGCAGCGGCGTGACTACCGCCTCTGGCTCGATACCAGGCTCAAGGGGCAAATTGCCAAATGGTCTGTCCGCGCTGCCGACCGAACGGTTGCGCCGAGCCAGGCCTTTGCCGACGAGATCGAGCGCTGGACCGGAGTTCGCCCGCTGGCCATTCACCACGGTTTTGACCGGAATCTTTTTTTTCAGGACACCCAGCCACTCCCCGGGGAACTCCAGAAAAAACTGGAACGCAGCAGCGGCGAATTACGCCTGCTGTTTGTCAGCCACTACAACTACTATCGCAACTTCGAGACGCTGATTCGCGCGGTCGGCATGCTGCGCAAGCGCCTCGAGCCTCGGCAGGTAAAGCTGTTTCTCACCTGCCGGCTCCAGCCAGGCGCCAATCCAGGTTCGTTCCGGACTGAAGCCGCCGCGAGCCTGGTCCGACGCTTGGAGCTGAGCTCGAATCTTGTCGAACTCGGGACGGTGCCGTACCACCTTCTGCACCACGTTTATCAGGCCTGCGATCTCTACGTCACGCCCGCTTACGTTGAGACCTTCGCTCATCCGCTGGTCGAAGCCATGGCGTCGGGGTTGCCCGTGATTGCCTCAGACCTGCCCGTGCATCGGGAAGTCTGCGGTGATGCTGCGCTGTATTTCGCGATATTCTCCCCCGAACTCCTGGTGGAAACGGCTTGTAAAGTCGCACAATCTCCCGAGCTGTGCAGGAAAATGTCCGAACGAGGGTTGGAACGCTCCCGCGATTTCTCCTGGAAGGATCACGTCGATCAACTGATTTCGATCGCCGAGGCGCTGCTCCGATGATCGCGCCTTCATCTGATTCCGGCAGGATGGAACGACTTCCTTCTCACGCCACGATGCAACCTGACAAGAACAGGAAGGCCTCGAATCGGTTCATCGCCGGCACGATCTTTAGTTGCGCCCTCCAACTTTTGTGGTTTGGCTCGAAGTCTTTCAACCAAATCGATATTGACGGCATGGCCTATTTAGGAATTGCCCGTCACCTTCGCCAAGGCGAATTTCAAGCAGCCATCAACGCATTTCGCAGCCCTCTCATCTCCTGGTTGATCGCCGGCGCGTCTTTCGAGGGCACGGCGGGAAGTGAAGCCTATGTCCACATCGGCAAGCTCATCAACATCGGAGCCTTTCTGCTGTCTCTGGCGCTGCTCTACGTGCTTACAGAAAAGTTGTGGCATTCGCGGTCTGTCGCTTCTCTGGCGATCCTGATGTTCTCGCTTGGCCGCGGTCTTGCGGCTTCTGCCGTATCGATGGTCACTCCCGATTTCCTGTTTGCCGCGCTGACGCTCATCTACTTCATCGTCTTGCTGCGATGTCTTCGCGAGGATCGTTTAAAGGACGATCGTCTAAAGAACGATCGCTTGAAGGATTGGTTTCTTCTCGGAGCTATTCACGCTCTGGCCTACTTGGCCAAAGCGTTCGCTCTGCCTTGGCTGGCAGTCTGCACTTTGGTGGCCCTGGCGTTCTCCAGCAAGCCTTGGAAAGCAAGAGCAGCGCGGCTTGCCCTGGCGGCGGTGATCCCAGTAATAGTTGCTTCCGGTTGGGGTATGGTATTGCACTCAAAGTACGGAGTATTCACCACCGGCACCCAGTTCAAAGTAAATCTCTTGCAGTGGACGTTGCGCGCTTATAGCGAACACCACGACACGACCTACGCTCTTCTGAGAGATACCTCGAAGGGAGTCGATGAGTATGGCGCGCCTGATCCGATGCCGCCGGGTTCGTGGCCATGGACGTATTCTCTCAGCGTGAAGCAAGTAGTTCCGAGCATGATCCGCGCCGAAGCGCGCAATGTCCCTCGTGTGCTCAAAGAAATGACGATCGTCACAACATTGGGAGGCTTAGTCGCATTCCTGGCCACTCTCGCAATTCTCACCAGTCGCAGACGCCAGCATCCCGTAGAGTGGCGCTTTGCCGTCGTCGTCGCGGCAAGTGCCCTGACTTTGGTGACGACATATTCCACCCTGGTTTTCGACGAACGCTATCTGTTCCCCTTGATACCCTTGGTGCTAGCCGTCGCCGCACGTTTCCTGGTTCCCGACGAAAATAAAGACGATGGATTTGATCATGACCGATGGCGAATATTCTGCATCGCTCTGGTCGTTCTCGGGACAATTGCTTCGATGGTTTACCCATCATCTCCATTTCGGCTCCTGACGCGCGATTTTCAATCCAGCTGCTACGACGCCGGTCGTCGCCTTCAGGAACACGCGGGCTCGAGAGTGGTGACGATTGGGTCTGGACCTTTTCCCGAGCACGGTGTGGGATGGGAGGCTGGCTTCAAGGCAAGCTTCTTCGGCGGCCGGAGAATCATCGCAGCCGAGGTAGCCTTGCCGCAATCAACTCAACTGAGCAGCCTCGCCGCGGACCTGCAAAAGGCGTCTCCCGACGCCATTCTTGTGTGGGGCAAACCGGACGATACGAGATACACGGGCCTGCTCCGGAGCCTCGCGGTGCAATATCCGCGGAGCTCCAGCGAAACGATCATCGATCCTGTTCTCGGCGAGGTCGGGACCGTGCTTTTCATTGCGCAGACACTCGGGGCTGTTTCACCCACGCCTGAAGTTGGACGCACCGCGCGACACTGGTTATCATCATCAGCAAAGATAAACGTGCACACTTATGTTGACGACGCCAGAACCCACTGCGAAAGACGCGGTGGACTATCACCGCGAACTGGCCGTGGGCTGGGAGCAGCGCTACCAAAAGCCGGCCTTCAAGGCTCGGCTGCGAGCGGTTGAAGAATGCCTGGCGGGGCGCGACTTGCACGGTCAGCACTGGCTGGATGCCGGGTGCGGATCAGGCACCCTGGCTCGCTATCTGCTCGAAGCCGGCGCGAACGTGCTCGGAGTCGATGCCGCAGAAGAAATGATTACTCTGGCCCGCGAACTGGCGATCGCGAAGCGCATTGAACCCACGGAGCAGCTCCGCTTCGAGCACATCGCAACCATCGCCCGTCTGCCACTCGCCGATCGATTGCTGGACGGAATTCTTTGTTCCAGCGTTCTCGAGTACGTTCCCGACCCCGCAGCTTGTCTCACGGAATTTGCCCGTGTAGTGCGCCCCGGTGGCCTGCTGGTTGTCTCCGTGGCGAATCGCAATTCGCTCGTTCGCAAAGCCCAGCTCGCCACGCACCGCCTGGGGCGCATCCTGGGGCAACGATGGTGTGCTTTTCTCGATTATTCGCACAACCACTATGCAGCCGCCGGCTTTCGCCGCGTATTAAAAGAGCACGGCTTCGCCCCCACCAAGGTCATTCCTTTTGGCAGTCCTATTCCGCACTGGCTGCAGCGCCAGGAGTTCGGTGGCTCGCTCTTGGCGTTTTGCGCTGTCCGCGAGTAAAGCCGTAATTTTCGAATTCCATGGCGTCATCCTGAGCGTAGCCGTCCTTCAGGCGGAGCGAAGGATCTCCCGCTTATCCGCAGCACGCGTCTGAGGCTGCCCCCACTTCGTGCAGTTTCGCGAATCGAGCCAGTCGAGCACGGAATTAGACGCTCGTGCAACTATGCTCTGGCAGCGCCACTCAGGTAATATGTTCGGAGTCTTTCCACTCCCGATGCAAAAGCTGGAAGAGCCAAAGCAGATGCGAAACGGGCGCTCTTCGCCGCTCCTCCCGGTGACTGCAATCGTCGCCGCGCGCAACGAAGCCCGTAATCTGCCGCGCTGCCTCGAATCCCTCCGTGATCTCGGCGAGGTCTACGTCATCGACTCGCAAAGCACAGATGCAACAACGCAGATCGCAGAGTCCTACGGCGCACACGTCGTCCAGTTCCACTACCAGGGCGGTTGGCCCAAGAAGCGCCAGTGGGCAATGGAATCGTTGCCCCTTGCCCATGATTGGATCTTCCTGGTGGATGCCGATGAAGCGCTGACTCCCGAGCTGGCGCGCGAAATTCTGGAAGCAGTCCAAAATCCGAATTTCGACGGTTACTACATCGCCCTCCGCATGCGTTTTTTAGGACGCGAGCTCCGCCACTGCGGCGCGAGTTTCGAAAAGCTCTCACTATTCCGCCGCGGCAAGGGCCGCTTCGAATGCCGCCTCCGAGAACAGGACGCCTCCATGGCCGACATGGAAGTCCACGAACACGTAGTCGTCGAAGGCAAGACAGCAAGACTCGAACACCCCCTGCTCCACGACAACGTCGAGTCTCTTTCTCATTACATCCGCAAGCATGACCAATATTCCAACTGGGACGCCAGAGTTTGGCTCGAAGGCGAAGCTGGCTCGCGAGAACTGCCCCCGTCGCTTTTCGGGTCGCAGGCGCAACGTCACCGCTGGCTGCGCAAGACGTTCTTCGCGGTTCCAGGGTCCCCGCTCCTGTTCTTTTTCTACAAATACGTCTTCTGTCTCGGATTTCTCGACGGCATTCCCGGACTGATCTATTGCAGCTTCCAGGGCATACAGTTTTTTCACATCAAAGCAAAAATCTACGAACTCAAGATCGACAAGTCAAAGACGCAAGCATTGCCACGCGACAAATAGAAAGCCTCGAGGACCAACCCTAGTTCATGCTTATCCTGGGCCTAAACATGTTTCACGCCGATGCCTCCGCGGCAATCGTGCATGACGGTGAGGTGGTCTTCGCCATCGCCGAAGAGCGCCTCAATCGCCGCAAGCACTTCGGCGGTTTCCCCGCGCTGTCCGTCAAAGCCTGTCTCGATGCCGCAGGCGCAAGGATTTCTGACATTGACCACGTCGCTGTCGGTCAGGATAGCGACGCCAATCTCGTGAAGAAAGTTCAGTATGCTCTCGCCAATCCAGCCAAGATTCTGAATTTCATCCGCCTTCGCCAACGCAAAGAGTCGATGCGCGACGTTCGCCGGTTGCTGGCCACAGCGCTCGAAGTCGACCCCGCGCAGCTTCGCTTTCAAGAGCACCATCTCGAGCACCACATTGCGCACATCGCCAGCGCCTACTACTGTTCGCCATGGGAGAAAGCTGCCGGATTCAGCTACGACGGTTCCGGAGATTTCGTCTCCACCATGATGGCGTGCTGCGAAGGCAACAACATCGAAGTGCTCGAGCGCGTATTCCTGCCGCACTCCCTCGGCAGCGTCTACACCATGATCTGCGAGTTCATCGGCTACAGCAAATACGGCGACGAAGGCAAAGTCATGGGCCTGGCGCCCTACGGCAAGAATAAAGACGTTTACCGCGATGTACTCAGCAAGATCGTTGCTCCCAGGAATTCCGGCTTCCATCTCGATCTCAGCTACTTCAAGCCGCTAGGAAGCAATGCCGGCATGCAGGTTCTCCCCGATGGCACCGTCCGCCTCGCCCGTCATTTTTCTGATCGTATGGAAGAGCTGTTCGGTAAGCCGCGCGATCCGCACAGCGAAATCACGCAGCGCGACATGGATCTGGCTTTTGCCCTGCAGCAGCGCTTCGAAGAAATCTTTTTTCACCTCCTCAACCACCTGCACGAAAAGGCTCCGTGCGACAATCTCGCCATGGCCGGAGGTTGCGCGCTCAACAGCGTCGCCAACGGCAAACTGTTCAACCAGACGCCCTTCCGCCGCACCTACATCCAGCCGGCAGCAGGCGATGAAGGCCTGGCAATCGGCGCCGCGCTTCACACATATCATTCCGTCCTGCAGCAGCCCCATCGTCACGAATTGAAAAATTCCTATCTCGGCCCGGAATTCTCCGACTCGCACATCGAATCGTCACTAAAGAAAGCCGGCCTGGACTATCGCAAGCTGGAACGCGCCCCACTGCTCGAAGCCGTCGCCGAGCAGATCGCCGCCGGCAACGTCATCGGATGGTTTCAAGGACGCATGGAGTGGGGCCCGCGCGCTCTCGGCAACCGCTCCATCCTCGCCCATCCCGGCCTGCCCAACATGAAAGATATTCTCAACGCGCGCATCAAGCACCGCGAATGGTTTCGCCCTTTCGCTCCCTCCATCCTCGCCGATTACCAGCACGAGTATTTCGAGCATGACCATCCTTCTCCATTCATGCTGCACGTCTACAAAATCCGGCCGGAGAAACGCAAACTGCTCTGCGCCGTCAACCACGTCGACGATACCGGACGCCTGCAGACCGTGGCTCGCGACGAGAACCCGCTGTACTACGATCTGATCGCAGCTTTTCATCGCAAGACCGGCATCCCCGTGGTGCTGAACACCAGCTTCAACGAAAACGAGCCCATCGTCTGCACCCCCGAAGAAGCGATCGAGTGCTTTCAGCGCACCCGCATGGACGTTCTGGCCATCGGTCCGTTTCTAGTAACGAAGTCGAAGGCTGAGAATTCGGTTCCGTCATGAGCGCTCTTCCCGCCAATCCCAGCTATTCCTTGCCGGGCCTTCGACGTGTCGCCAGATTCCAGCGTCTTCGAGCGCTCACCTGGATGGAGGACGTTCTATACGCTTCGCGCGGTTACGACCTTTTGCGCACAAAAATTTCGCCGGGCCATATTCCTTCCGACGACCAACCCTGGGAAGCCGTTGCGTCATTCCATCCCGCCCACTGGCGCCGTTTCACGGCACGGACGAATCTAAGCTCGCGCCTGGTGCGCGATGGCTTTCACGCGCTAACCGTGCTGCCGTCACAAGGCATGGTGGCGGCCGTCCCGGGTGCGATCATCACGCTCCGCGCGAACGAAAGCCAATTTCAGATAACTCACAAGATCACCCGCGGCACGCGCCCGCTGCACATCACGGCAACACCCAGCGGCACCGTTTTCTGGGGAGAGTACTTCGACAACGCCTCCCGCGATGAAGTTCACGTCTACGCTTCGACGGATGCGGGTGCAACGTGGAGTGTCGCTTATACCTTCCCGAAAGGCGCAATCCGCCACGTTCACAACATCGTGCACGACGCGTGGGGAAAATGCCTGTGGCTGCTCACCGGCGATTACGCCAACGAATGCCGCATCGTTCGCGCATCGTACGATTTCCGCCAGATCGACATCGTCTTGCAAGGCAACCAGCAGGCACGCGCCGTCGCTTGTGTGCCCGCGGAAAACGGTCTCTACTTCTCTTCCGACACACCGTTGGAAGCGAATTACATCTATCATCTCGCTCGCCAGGAGATGGATTGCCAGAGAAACCTGTCGCAACTCGCTCCCATCAGCAGTTCGTCCATTTACGGATGCCGCGTAGACCGCGATATTTTCTTCTCCACCATGATCGAGCCAAGCACCCGAAATCCAGATCGTTTGGTTCGCATCTTCGGCGGCCGCGATGGCCGGGACTGGCGCCCCTTGCTTGCCTGGAAAAAAGACCGCTGGCCCATGCGCTTCTTCCAATACGGCAACGCCTTCCTGCCCGATGGCGAAAACAACACACCATATTTAGCCGTCACGACCGTCGCGGTCGAATCAGACGATATGATCACCTCGTTATATGCGGTCCAGCACTGAGCTGATTCCGTTCTCCTTCGTGATATGCTTCGAGAAATCTCTCCCGGACCCATGCCGCTTTTGCTAAGCCTCAACTATTACCGTCGCATCGTGAGCGCCTATCTCCTCGGTGGGCAGAGCCATCTCACGTTCTGGCACGACGCTCCCGAAGAGAATCTGAATGCGAGCGGAAATGAACTCGGCGAGTACTACATGCTGTTCACTGAGAAAGCAAACTACAAAGGCGCCTACGACTCGTCGGGCATCCCCCAACTCGATTACCGCGGCAAGATCGGCCGCCAATACAACCCCATTGCGATCGCGCAATACGGATTAGGCAACTACAACCTCTATCGCCGCACCGGCAGCACAGAGTATCGCGACAACTTCTTTCGCGTTGCAGACTGGCTAGTTGCTCATCTCGAAAAAAATCGTCAAGGCCTCGCAGTCTGGAACCACCACTTCGATTGGGAGTACCGCGACACGCTACGCGCACCGTGGTGTTCCGCGCTGGCGCAGGGGCAGGGGATTTCAGTCCTGGTGCGTGCGTGTAAAGAATCCGGCGATGCGCGCTATCTCGACGCCGCCCAACAATCCTTGGCCAGTTTCTTCAAGCCCACCGCGGAAGGCGGAGTCACATTCACTGACCAGCAAGGCGATATCTGGTTCGAGGAATACATAGTCTCGCCGCCCACTCACATCCTGAACGGCTTCATCTGGGCAGCCTGGGGCGTATACGACTATTTCCTGGCGACCCGCGACCATTCCGCGCAGGACCTCTTTGCCTGCGCCGTGCGCACCTTGACGCGCAATCTCGATCGCTACGATCTGGGATTCTGGTCGCTCTACGAACAATCGGGCACTCGCCTGCCCATGGTGGCCAGCCCTTTTTATCATCAATTGCATATTGTGCAGTTGCGTGTGATGCATCGCTTGACCGGCGAAGACAAATTTGCGCGCGTCGCCGATCGCTGGGAAAGCTACAGCCGCAGCCCGAGCAAGCGCACTCGCGCCCTGTGCTACAAAAGCGCATTCAAGCTCTGTTACTACTAGGTTTTATCAGTACTGAGAACCAATGAAGATTCTTTACGTCTCGCAATACTTTTCGCCGGAGATGGGTGCGCCGGCCGCGCGCGCGGCCGAATTGTCGCGGCACTGGGCCGCGGCAGGGCATGATGTGTCGGTTCTCACCGGGTTCCCAAATCATCCGACTGGCGTCGTGCCGCCCGAGTATCACCGCAAGTTCCGGCGATTGGTCGCACACGAGCAAACTGACGGGGTGAATGTCGTGCGCACTTGGCTGCTTCCTTTTCCGAATCGAAAAGCGCACGAGAGAATGCTGAACTACAGTTCGTTTTGCGCATCGGCGGCGAGCACAGGTCTTTTTCTCAAGCGGCCTGACGTTGTGATTGCCACCTCCCCGCAGTTGCTGGTCGGCCTTTCCGGTTGGTGGCTGGCTCGTTCGAAGCGCGTCCCCTTTGTGTTCGAAGTGCGCGATCTCTGGCCCGAGTCGCTGGCCGCCGTGGGCATGGGAAAAGGCAATTCCCTGCTGCACCGGTCGTTAGCAAAGATTGCCGGCTTCCTGTATCGCCACGCGGATCGAATCGTGGTGGTCACGCCCGCCTTTGAAGACTATCTGGTGAGACACTGGAGCGTGCCTCGGGAAAAGATTTCAGTGATCGAGAACGGAGTCGAGACCCAACTGTTTGCTCCGGAGCCGTCCTCCGGAAAAGCCGCAACCACCGTTAGAAAGGAATTGGCCTCGGAGGGAAAGTTTGTCGTTTCCTACATCGGCACAATGGGAATGGCGCACGGGCTGGAAACAATTCTCGCTGCAGCTTCTCAGTTGCGCGACACAAATCCTGAAATTGTTTTTCTGATGTTGGGGGAAGGCGCCGAGAAAGAACGTATCGCGGCGCTGGCGCGGGAGCGCGGCCTGACAAATCTGCGATTCGTCGATCAGCAGCCCCGCGAAAAAATCCCTGCCTACATCTCTGCGTCAGACGTTTGCCTGGTTCTGCTCAAAAAGACCGACCTCTTCAAGACAGTGATCCCTACCAAGATGCTGGAATTCATGTCGTGCGCGCGCCCGGTGATTCTCGGAGTAGACGGGCAGGCTCGCGCGATTCTGGACGACGCCCGCGGCGGACTCGTCATCGAACCTGAAAATTCAGACGCCCTGGTGGTTGCCATTCGCTATCTGGCAACGAATCGAGAAACCGCTCGTGCTCTGGGAAAGAACGGCAGGGAATACGTGGTGCGCAAGTTTTCCCGCCAGCAAACCGCGGAAAGATACATTCGCGTGCTCGAACACTTATTGAACTTGCCGGAGCGGAGCGGGACCGAAGTCGCCGCATGAGCCGTCTACGCGGATGTCTTGCTTTTCGACATGCACAGCTTAGGGACGCACGGCTCAGGGATGCACGGCAAGAATCGCCAATCCCGATCCCGCGGCTACAGCCGCGTTAAACCCAGCGCTCGCCGCCACTCGCGCTCCGCTGAGCGGCACAAAAAGTATGTCATCGGCCTGCATAGTGATGTCGGGAGCCTTGGCTTCGAGCATTTTCTTCAGCGGAACCCGCGTCTCCGTCATTCCGGCCGGCCCTTTGTGAATAATTCGCACTCCCCCCAGCTTTGCGGTGTGATTCGTTCCGCCGGCGAGCGCCAGGGCCTCCAGCACAGTCAACGTGCCATTATCCACCAGGAATCCCGCGGGGCGCCCCACATCCCCGACCACGTAGATGATTGGCGCTTTCGGCACTGTAATCGTGTCACCCGGCAGGATCTCAATGTTATCCTGCAAATCGTCCGCCAGATTTCTGGGCAGGTTCAGGGTGATCGATCCACCCTTAGTGCTCTGCCGGATGACGCTTATCTTCCGTGCTGCCGCCGGCGTGAACCCCCCGGCGAGCGAAATCATGTCGTAGAGTCTGCGGTCTCCCAAGGCCGGGTACAGGCCGGGCTTGGCGACTTCGCCGAGGATCGTTACTCCCTGGGAAGCCGACTCGTCGACGAAGATGCTAACGTGCGCACTGTGGACAAAGCCCCCATCCTCGAGCCGTTTCTGGATCAAGGACTGCGCCTCGTCCACCGAGAGGCCGCCCACGTGTACATAGTCAATCAGAGGAAGATACACATCGCCCGCATTACCGACGCGCGCTTTCGTGGTCAACTCCGGCGCGTTATAAACGCTTACCTCAAGCAGATCGCCGGCACCCAGCTTCAGCTGTGACGCATTGTCACTGGCGGTGGGCGCCATGTTCGCCGCAGATGCGCTCGGAGCAGCCTTCCCGGAGTCGGTGTTCTTTCCGCTTGGAACCGCAGCTTGAGAGACAGGCACTGCCGGCCCCGCACTTTCCGCGGGTGCTGATGCGGCGTCCTGCTGCGCCCAAGCCGTCACCTCCGCTCCGCAAAGCAAAACAACGAGAACAAAAACCGCGAGCAACCCGCGGCTGCGGGCAAAATCGATTCTGCCGAACTCCATTGCAAGCCTCGGGCGGAAGGGATCGTTGAAAGAAAGAAGGATCGCTGAAAGTTTAGCACAGCCCGACGCGCGCTCATCGCGCCGAGTCGCCGAGGTACCTCACTGAGTCTTGTTTTCCACAGCTTTTTCACACCAGGGAATTGAAACACATCGCTACGACTGCTAGATTTCAAAGAACCCTCAGACGCAGACAGTTACGGAATGAACCCGTTAACTCACTACCAGCCAGCATCGTGCTGCTGCCATACTGCTCTGTCGGATGAGGATGCAGTGCGCCGACGTTCGTATTTGCTGGGGGCGGAGGCCGATCGTTGACCATCGTTTTCTTTGCGATTTTCTTCCTGTCGCTGCTGTCTTCCTTTGTCCTCACTCGCTACGTGAGGGACTTCGCATCCCGGCGCGGCTGGGTGGCGATTCCGTCTCAGGAGAGGCATCTGCACGCCCACCCTCTGCCTCGTCTCGGTGGAGTCGCCATCTTTCTTTCCTTCTCGCTCAGCATGTCGGTGGCTACCCTCCTGGCCTCGTACGTTCCGCGCCTGCATTCCGCGTTGTCCGGCAAGACTCTGCTGACCATCCTGGTGCCCGCGTCCCTTGTTTTTCTGCTCGGCCTCTATGACGACCTTTACAGCGTCGGCCCCTACACCAAGTTCGCGGTGCAATCTCTCGCCGCCACCATGCTGTTCGTGGGCGGTCTTCGCATTCTTAATGTCCCCGTGCTTTTCGGCGAGCATCAACTCCCATGGTTCGTGGGCTTGCCTTTCACAATTCTCTGGGTCCTTGCCATCACCAACGCTTTCAACCTGATCGATGGCCTTGACGGCCTGGCAGCCGGTTCCGCCTTGTTCTCCACGCTGGTAGCGTTCGTCGTCACGCTGCTGAACGGATACTCCCTGGTCACCGTAATGACCATCGCGCTGGCCGGCGCGATTCTTGGCTTCCTGCGCTACAACTTCAATCCGGCGACCATCTTCCTCGGAGATTCCGGTAGTCTCTTCATCGGTTTCCTGCTGAGCGCTCTGGCTCTGGCCGGTGCCCAAAAAGCTCCAACCATTGTTGCCGTCGCCATTCCCGTAGTTTCCTTTGGCCTGCCGATTCTCGAGACGTCGCTCTCCATTCTCCGGCGCTTGATCAGCGGCCGCCCTGTATTCACTGCCGATCGTGAACATATCCACCACAAGCTGCTGCAACACGGCCTCACTCACCGCCAGGTCGTAATTGTTCTTTATGCTGTCTCTGCCGTATTCGCGTTGCTCAGCCTGTTTCTGCTTTGGCCAACCGGCAGTTCCCTGGGTCTGGTCCTCGCCGTTCTCGGGATCGGCATCTGGATCGGCGTCCAGCGCCTGGGCTACCTCGAACTGGGTGAACTCGGCCGCGTCGCCCAGCGCACCTTCGAGCAACGCCAGATCTTCATCAACAACCTTTCCATCCGTCGAGCCACCGAAGAACTCACAGCGGCTCGCGACTACGAGCAGATTCGGCACATCCTCGAGGCTGCCTTCAGCTCCAACGATTTCGACGGCCTTGACGTGAAATTCAAGCTCTTTCCCGGCGAATCCCATCCCGTCGCCGCCGCAGAGGCAGGCTCGCAGGCTCAGCGCGGGGAAGCATCTTTTCACTGGGGTAAGACCAGAGCAGCCCGATCCCTCGAGGGCGTGGCGGTTTGGACTCTGTCCCTCGATCTGATGAATTCATCCAACCGCCGCCGCGGCGTGATGATGGTTCACCGCCTTTGCTCCCAACGCGATCTTCAAGTCGATATCAATCTTCTGACGTCAGCCTTCCCGGTCGCTCTCGCCGACGCGCTCGACCGCACCCTGCCGCACGCGGTACAGGTAATTCCGCTTCCAGGTCAAGACGATCAGGGATTCATTGCCGCCCAAGCTGGCTAGAGTTGTCTAAGGATGGGAGGTAGGAAATAGAAGCTTACGCGCTGAGAGCGCATAGTTCAGGCTTGAGCAGGCGCTAGTCGAGGCTGACGCTTACAGCTTTGCGCTGGCGTAAGAATTGATCTCGCAATTCAAGCAAACTTCTTCAAAGGTCGGTGTTGTCCACTGCATAGTTCCCTCCTGGGTTCGAATAGGTTCGCAACTTCTGTGATTCTAACCCAGCACTCCTTGCCCAATCAACAGCTCAAAAGATCTACCCGCGAAATCCTACCTATAGAATCACCGACTTTTCCACACGAGGAACCACCACCGCCACTGCCTAACCGGCCCATCCCTGTTTACCTTGATCTCTCTTAGTTTCGGATCTCTCTCAGTTTTGGCGGGAAAGGCAATCATGTTTGGCAAGACGATCTATGGCACCACTTTCAAGGACGTTCATTTCGTTCCTCTTCAATCGGCGACGTTTTGCGTCCAGTGTGAACTGATCACCACCAATCACCGGCCCTATTGTCTGGCATGCGGAAATCCCGCGCTGCTCAGTCTTTCCCGCGTTCTCGGCGGATCCCTTCGCCATCAGCAGACCGCCCACCTCATCACCGATTCCGAACTCGACAGTCTGGTCCGCGACCTGCTGCGCACCGTCCCCGATCCTCACATCTTGAACGACGAACTCGCGAACGTCGCCGATCATCATGCGCGCATGCCCTCGAACGCGCTCCGCAACCAGCTTCGCGTCGCCAATGCGGCGCACCCCGTTTCTGGTTTTCGCGCCGTACACGCGGGCGAACATCTCGGACAAGAAACCGACATTCGCGCCGCTGAACTGGATCTCGAGCCCGCCATCAGCGCCATTACAGAACGCGCGCAACATCTCACCGGCGCCACAGGAGCCGCAATCGCTCTTCGCGCTGGCGACGAAATCGTCTGCCGCGCCCGCGCCGGCCGCACCGCTCCCGACCTCGGCGTCCGCCTGCAAACCGACGCCGGCATCTCCGCCGAAGCCGTTCGCACCGGCGAAGTTATGCTCTGCCACGACGCCGAGCGCAACCCGCGCGTCGACCTCGCCAGCTGTCGCCGTTTAGGCGTACGCTCCATCCTGGTCTCCCCGCTGCGCTACTATCGCCGCACCCTGGGCGTGTTCGAAGTCCTGTCGTCCTCCCCCAGCGCCTTCAACGAGCGTGACGTAGCCACCATGCAACTCCTTTCCAGCATGATGGTTGCCGCCATTTCCCGCATCTCCAGCCTGCATCAGGCCCAGATTCTTCGTCGTTCGGCCTAGAGTCTTAAGTTTTGGGCGATTCCCTGCCCCGTTTACCTTCCGATTTCTCCTGCTACTTTTCCACAATATCGGGTTAATATGTAGCAGCAAGACTCGGATCGCGAGGTCCCTATGTCGGCCATCGCCGAGGCATCTTTACCTGTTTCTATTAACCGCCGTCGTCGTGTTCGTCAAAAAGTGCATGCGCCAGCCTATGCAAGTTTCGGCGGCGCTTCCAACAGTGGCGCTTCAAACAGTGGCATGATCGATCTCTACGAAGTCCTCGACATCAGCGAGGTCGGCGCGGCTCTGCAGTGCTCATCCCCAATGAAAACCGGCCAGCAGTTGGAGTTGTCTCTGGATCTAGCCGAGGCCAGAGGACCGATTTACACCTCCGCCCGAGTAGTATGGTCAGACGAGGCAGGACGCGTCGGTCTCAGCCTGCCAACTCTCGGCAATTCCGCTCTGCATCGCCTGCAGGAGTGGCTGTTCCTGAATGCCATGGCTTCGGCCGCCAACGCCGCGTCTTCCGGCGCGCTGCCATCCGTCTCACCGTCTGAGGTGCCCCGGCCAAACTATACCGACACGCTGACCGCCGCCTCTGCCGTCCAGCGCGAAGCGGAATCCCAAGGTTCCGATCTCGAAGCGGTTCTTTCCCTCATCGCTTCCCGCTCGCAATCCCTGCTTCGGGCTTCAGGCGCGGCAATTGCCCTTGCGGCCAAAGATCCCGGCACTATGATATGCCGGGCCAGCGCCGGCCCAGGCGCTCCGCCGGTGGGCGCAACCTTGCAGGTGGGTTCAGGTTTTTCCGGCGAGTGCGTGCGAAGCGGAAAAATATTGCGCTGCGATGATACTGAAACCGACGAGCGCGTGGACTCCAAGAGTTGCCGTGCCCTCGGCATTCGCTCCATGCTGGCCGCTCCCCTGCGTCTGGGCGAACGCGTGGTCGGCCTGCTCGAAGTTTTTTCGGAGCAACCCAGCGCCTTTGGTGAGAACGACACCGGGGTTCTGCAGCGCTTCGCGGAGACGATTGTTGCCGCAGTCAATCGCGCGGTGCGCGTTCATCAGCCTGCCCCGGATCCCGTTTCTCCAAAGTATTCCGCCCCGCCGGGCAGCATTCTGTTCGCTCGTGAGCCCGAACTGAACAGCGAAAAGAAAGATGGTTCGCCCAAAGATGATTTGATCAAAGATGGTTCGATCAAAGATGATTCGGCCCACGCCGACGAAGTCGGCGGCATTCGCCTGCCTCGCGCCCATCTGTATTTCCTCGTGGTTGTAGCTGCCATCATCTTTCTGGTGCTGGGCTACACTCTCGCTCCATGGATTCAGGAAAAACTCCAGAGCCGCGAACAAAACGGGGTACAAACAGTCCTGGCTTCCACCCAGGCGCCGCAGGCCACCGTTACTCCTCCAACCCCGGCCATCGAAACCGCAACCCTCGACCAACTCCGCCAGTTCGCCGCCAATGGGGAACCGGCGGCCGAATATCTCTTGGGCACGCGTTACGCCTCCGGCGATGGCATAAAGCAGGATGACAAGGAAGCCGATTCCTGGTTCCTCAAAGCAGCCGAGAATGGAAACGTGAAAGCTCAAGCCACGCTCGGCACTCGTTATTGGGGAGGCCGTGGCGTCCCCGCA
Source organism: uncultured Acidobacteriaceae bacterium (assembly GCA_963800575.1). Classification (GTDB taxonomy): domain Bacteria; phylum Acidobacteriota; class Terriglobia; order Terriglobales; family Acidobacteriaceae; genus Sulfotelmatobacter. The sequence goes on along the minus strand of CAWDBN010000010.1, from coordinate 18,046 downwards.
AGTCTGACTCAAGCCTACTTCTGGACCGTCCTGGCCCGCGCTGCCGGAGACCAGAACAGCAAGACGTTCGCAGAGATCCTGGCTTCCCGCATGACGCACGCCCAGGCGGTAGCCATCGAACAAAAAGCCGAAATCTGGTACGAGCAACACGAACCAACCGCCAAACCCGCCCCCGGCCGCTAACCCGCTGTCATCCTGAGCGGAGAAAGTGCTTCGCGAAGCGAAGCACTTTCGGAGTCGAAGGACCCCATACCCGCCCGCGCCACCACAAGCCCCGCAGGGCGTTTCCACCACGACAGCGCCTGCCACGCGCCTCCACTGCCGCGGCGTTAGAATAGAACCAGAGCTCCCCGTGCCCACCCTCCGCACCGTTCTCGACCAGCAAGTCCGCGAAGCCGATCCCGCGCTCATCGAGAAGCTCGACAATAATCGCGTGCGCTGCTTCGCCTGCGGACATTGCTGTCCCATCCCCGAAGGCCAGCCCGGAGTCTGCAAAGTCCGCTACAATCGCGGCGGCACGCTCTACGTCCCCTGGGGATACACCGCCGGAACCCAGTGCGACCCAGTCGAAAAGAAGCCTTTCTTCCACGCCCATCCCGGAGCGCTCGCCTACAGCTTCGGCATGCTCGGCTGCGACTTGCACTGCGCCTATTGTCAAAACTGGGTAACGTCGCAAGCTCTGCGCGATCCCACCGCCGTATCGCCGCCGCTCGAAGCCTCGCCCGAACTTCTGGTGCGCGACGCCGTCGCGCAAGGCGCAAAGATTCTAGTCAGCACCTACAACGAGCCGCTGATCACCAGCGAATGGGCGGTAGCCGTCTTCAAACAAGCCAGAGCCGCCGGACTGATCACTGGTTTCGTTTCAAACGGCAACGCCACTCCGCAGGTTCTCGAATACCTACGCCCATGGCTAGATCTGTACAAAGTCGATCTCAAAAGTTTCGACGACCGTCACTATCACGAACTCGGCGGCCGCATCGCTCCCATCCTCGACAGCATCCGCCGCATCCACGAATCAGGACTCTGGCTCGAAATCGTCACACTCCTAATCCCGGGCTTCAACGACGGCGACGACGAACTGCGCCGCCTCACCGAATTCCTCGCAGGAATCTCCCCCGACATTCCCTGGCACGTAACCGCATTCCACGGCGATTACAAAATGACCAGCCCCCGCGACACCAACTCCGAAGCCCTCCTGCGCGCCATCGAAATCGGCCGCCAGGCAGGCCTGCGCTACATCTACGCCGGCAATCTCCCCGGCGCAGTCGACGAATGGGAAGACACGCGTTGTCCGAATTGCAATCAAACTCTGATCAAGCGCCACGGCTACCTGATCAAAGACTATCGACTTACGCCAGAAGGCCACTGCCCCAACTGCGCCACAACAATCCCCGGCCGATGGTCAGCCGGCTTCGAAGGCCAAATCACCTCCCGCCCTTTCCTGCCACGCAGGCACACGCCTTTGTTTACAATCGAAAGTCGCTAGCTCGGCGTCACTCCTTCAAACTCGGTCGGCTATAATTCCTTCGGCGTCATCCTGAGCGTAGCCGTTCTTCAGGCGGAGCGAAGAGCCTGCCCTGAGCGGTAGCGCGAAGGGATCTCCCGCTTATCAACACGCGCTAAGTGCAACAGCACCACCTGAGATTCCTTCTCGTAAATGCAGAAGCCGCCCATCGCCGCTCTTGTGATCGCATTCGCGATCCAGCTCACTTCCTGCTCCCCGCGCGACTTCCTAACCCGCCGCCTGGCCGCCGACCTGATCGCGACCTCCGACACTTTCCGCACCCAGCAGCAATTCCAGCTGCGCCTCGGCGTAGTCGCTAACAAGGATTACCTCTCGCCCGACTACCTCGCTCTCCAACATCACGGCTGGATCTCCGCCACCAACGTCCCATGCTCACCAGCTCTAGTCCCGCCCCCGTGCTGGGATGTCACGCTCACTCCAGCAGGCGTCGACACGTTCCAAAGTCTGATCGCTCCCGGCGATGCGGAGAACCAGTTCATCTCCATTCCCGCCGCACGCCGCGAACTGCTGGCCATCACCGGCATCGCCAGGCAGGGCAACGCCGCCGACATCGAATTTACCTGGCGCTGGATTCCCTTGAACGAAGTCGGCGCAGTCTTCTACTCCCGCGACGTCCACTACCATTCCACCGTCGGCTTTCGCCGCTACGACGACGGTTGGCGCGTAGTGCAAGGCATTTCCCATCCCGGCCAGCCTCTAGACGAAGCGCTGAAGAACGTCGAGCCCGTCCAGTAATCGCAAGCCCTCAAGATTTCCCCTGTGTCCCCTGTGTTTAAGAATTTCGGAAACCACCACGGGTCGCCGCTCTCTAAACGCCTGACTCCAAGTCAAACTCGATCCCAGTCGAAGGTTGCCAATTGCAAACCCGCCGTTGTATAAACCTACTTCCCACCATCGCTTATGAAAATCTCAAAACATATTTTGTGGCTGGCCGCACTTCTTGCGTTCACCTCGTTCGCCTTTGCCGACGGCAAGCCCAAGCTGACTCTCGACGAATTCTTCAACTCGGTAAGTTACAACAGCGTGGCTATCTCACCCGACGGCAATTCCGTCGTGATCGCCACCGAGCGCGCCGACTGGGACCAGAAGACCTTCCGCACCGATCTCTGGCTCTACCGCAACGACGCGAAAGGCGCACCGCCAACCCTGATTCAACTGACCCAATCCGGTCACGACTCCGAGCCCAAGTGGTCGCCCGACGGCCGCTGGATCGCCTTCCTCTCCGAGCGCAAAACCTCCTCCGAAAAAGATTCCGACTCCGACGACGACAGCGATAAAGACAGCGACAAAGAAGTAAGCCAGCTCTACGTGATCTCTCCCGCCGGCGGCGAGGCCATGCCGTTGACTCAAGGCGAAGAAGAAGTCCACACGTTCTCGTGGTCCGCCGATTCACATACCATCTATTTCGCCACCCGCAACCCCTGGACCAAAACCCAAAAAGACGACTACAAGAAACAATGGAAAGATGTCGTGCAATATCGCACCGCCGAACGCGGCGACACCATCTTCGCTCTCGACGTTGCGACGGCTCTAGCCCACAACGCCGCCAGAGGCACAAAGGAAGAATCCGAAACCGAGAAGGAATCCGACCTCAACCCCGGCGCAAGCGCCATCGCAACTTCCCCGCTGCGCGTAGAGGATCTGGTCACCTCACCCGACGGCAGCAAGCTAGCCTTCGTCACCAACTCCATCAACCAGCGCGCGGAAAAAGCCGAAGACGCCGAAATCTTTGTCGTAGATGTGGCGCGGGCGCCCTCGCCCGCGTCTGCCGGCAGCGAAAACAAACCGGCCACCACACAACCACGCCAACTAACCCACAACCAGGCCCTCGAAGGCAACCTGCGCTGGGCCAACGACAATCGCCACGTTTTCTTCACCAGCGAAAATGACCCAACCGGTCCCTACCGCGATCTCCAACCGCATGTCTACTGGGTTGACAGCGGAAAGCCTGACAGTGAAAAGCCTGATAGCGAAACCGGCGCCATCGAGCAGTGGGGCAAAGACTTCATCGGCCCAGTCGAGCACTACGCGGTAGCACCCGACACCGTGCTAGCTTCCGCTCGCATCGGAACCCAGGCTGCCATGTACTCGTCCACTCAACCCGGCCAGTCGCTGCACAAACTCAACGGATGGACAGGCACCTACGAAACCATCTCCACAACCACTCACTCTCCCCGCATCGCCTTCGTGTACTCGTCGCTGCAGAGGCCGACCGAAGTCTATCTCGCCGAGAGCACCGACAAACTAGCCGAGGCGCACCCCATCACCTCCTTCAACAAACTTTTCACCGAGCGCGACCTTCCCCAAGGAAAACCCTATCGCTGGAAGGCCGATGACGGCACCACTATCGAAGGCATGCTGATCTATCCTCCCGGCAAATTTGAAGGGAAAAATCTGCCCCTGTTCACCTTCATCCACGGCGGTCCCACAGAAGCCGACGGCGATTACTTCGAAGCCGACTGGTACAAGTGGGGAGCGCTCGCCGCCACGAACGGCTGGCTCGTATTCGAGCCCAACTACCGCGGGTCGTCTGGATACGGCGACAAGTTCCTCCAACAGATCGTCCCCGTAATCGTCTCGCGTCCCGGCAAAGATATTCTCGAAGGCATCGACGCTCTGGTCAAAGAAGGCATCGCCGATCCCGATCATCTGGCTGTCGGCGGCTACAGCTACGGCGGATACATGACCAACTGGCTGATCACGCAAACCACGCGCTTCAAAGCCGCAGTCACCGGCGCCGGCGCAGTGGAGAATGTCGCCAACTGGGGCAACGACGATACCACCATCGACGACGCCTACTTCCTCGGCGGACGTCCCTGGGAAGCCCCGCAGCGCTATCACGACGAAGCTGCCCTCTTCCAGATCGACAAAGTCCGCACGCCCACGCACATGGTCGCGGGAGCCGACGACATCCGCGTAGCCGTGCTCGAAGATTATCTCCTCGAGCACGCGCTCTATTCGCTCGGCATTCCAAACGCCCTGCTGATCTTCCCCGGCGAAGGCCACAGCCTGGCCAAGAATCCCTGGCACGGCAAAATCAAAGTGCGCGAAGAATTAAAGTGGCTGCAAAAGTACGGCGGCGTACCAGCAGGAAACTAATCGCGTGCTCAAGCAAATCTGTCATCCTGAGGCGGGCGTTCTTCGCCCGACGAAGGACCCCATGCCAGCACCGGCACCAAGAGGAGTTTCCGGCACAGGCCGGGCGCGATTTTGGCTTCGTGTCGCGCGTATGGATTCCGCAGTGCAATAAAGTTTGCGGCGCCGCAGCACGAGGAAAAGAAGCAGCCCGCACCACCCCACCCCAGTCCCGTAGAGTCTGCCCTGAGCGGAGCCGAAGGGGACGGCATTCATTAGCCCCGGACGTAAGTCCGCGGTAAGCCCAAACAAAGGCAACCGAGTCCCCCGGAGGGACGGCACGCGGCTCAACCAAGCCTTGTCATCCTGAGGAGGGCATTCCTCGCCCGACGAAGGACCAATGCAACTCGCCGACGCCAGCAAACACTGGGGCGCCCATCTTTCGCGTATTTTGCGAAAGACGGGAACCCCACCAGCCCGCGCCCTTGGAACTTGGACGCGGAGAAAAACGCCGTGTATCAGGAGTTTGAATTGCCGGCCCTGTCGGAGAAAGTCAACGACTGGCTGCGTGAAAAAGGATTAGCAGAATTCGCATTGACTCCGCCCAAAGGATAAGTGTTCTACCCTTTCGTGCGTGTGGGCATCTCCGTAGCCAATCCGCGCATGAAAGAACGTGAAGCGATCATAATCTCTTCCGCTACTTCTGACAAAAACTCACTTGTCATCAGCACGAGTCGCCCTTGAGCATGACTGATCTTGTTTCTCCATGCGCTATTCAATGCGCTTACGGTAGCCTGCACCTGCTCTAGGAATGTGAAGTGTTGCTGGTAGAGCGGATCAAGATCGGGATATTTCGTCTTAGTGACGAGCACCGCTAGTTTTCCGCTAACCGCTGTCCATCCTGATCTTGGGTCGTTTACGCCAAGAAAGTTTCCAAAATCCAACAGTCCGCATTCAATAGTTTGTACGCTGTGAAACACCGCTCCTGCATATCTGGACAACGCAAAGCATTTACTCATTTCTTCAATGTCGGTAATTGCGAGAGGAAAGCGACCAATAACCTCGCTCCAGCCTTCGGCCGTTTGGTATAGTAGCCAGCCTCTTCGTCCGTCAGGGAGAAGAATCGAGGCGCTGACATCTCATCAATGATTCGTTCTTGGAGTTCTGTGGCCAACTTGGCAAAGTCTTTAAAAGGGCAGTCCTTTTTTGAAAGGAGCGCAGCTAGTTTTTCTGCGCTGATCCTCGATGCAGTCAATCCCAATTCACGTAAATCCGATATCTGCCGCGATTGCAACGGTGGCGGCTGTGGTCTTTGGGTTCTGTCTACGGCCGAGCAAAGAGGTCTTCTATCTGCGGACAATGGTTCACGTTCCTGATCCTGATTACGCCGTAGTCGTCGAACACGACCAAATCGCGGTGCGAGTTGAGTTGGCTCGCTTATGGTTGCTGTTAATCACGACCTTCACGTCGGTTGCATTTCTGCTGGTCACTTTTGCGAGCGGCACCACCTGGAAGATCAGCTTAATCGATTCGAGCTTGGTGAACTGGCGCAATGTTGGACCTTACCCGGTTCTACTTTTCTTCCGTTTCCTGGTTATCGCAGTTTTCGGACTCCTGACGGCGTGGATCGCTGAACGATGGGTTCTGCGGGATGCGAGTGTATGCAGCACCTCCACTCTGAGTCGCTACAAAAACCGAATCATTTATAGTTTCAGAGATCCCTCTGGCGAATACTACGGCGGCGAGGGTATTCCGTTCGGCGCGACTAGGTTGCCAAGATTGCGCACGATTGTCCTCTACCGCACGGGCAAGCCACACCTCAATAAGATTGCAATGTGCTGCTTGTTTCATCGTCTGGTAATTCTGGGGCGAGGACTGACCGATTTGGACGAGGCGACCGTGGGCACTAAGAGTGTCGAGGCCCAACCGGTTTCCCGGGAGCTTTAAGTTCCCGTTCAAAAGCCCGATCGAGACTGCTGTTGACCGGGAGATTTCACTGGGAACTCGTGCATGACTGCCCACCGTCCCCGGCAGCGCCCTACTTCTAAGCCGGCGGCCGCCTCGTTACGTTGGTGATCTACTCTGGATTACCCATGTGAGTAGAGTTGAGGTATGACACTCTCCTCGATGGTAGTTTCGCGTGACTGGCAGGAAGTCAGTGTTCTCGAATGCATTCTTGGCGGCTTGCACATGGATGTGGCCGTCGAGAGCGAACCGCAACGAGCTCTCTCACGGCTCACCAACTCGAAAGTCGATGCTCTGATTGTCGACTGCGACCTGAATGGCACTGGCCAGTTCTTTCGCGAGCTGCAACAGGAAGCTCCGCGCGCCAGCACCGTGCCATTGGTGATCATGGGCCGCCGTCAGGAAAAGCACGACATGGAGGGAACCGGCGCCATGTTCGCTTTCGACAAACCGATTTCCGTGGAGCAGGCGGTACGCACGCTCTCCGCCGCGCGCAACATGATTCTTGATGGACGCCTGCGCTACCACCGCGCCGGCCTTGAAGTGCCCGTCACCCTGAGTGGCCGCCGCCGCAAGCGAGGCGGAGCGCAGCTCATCAACCTAAGCCAGGGCGGACTGCAGGTTCGCGTCGAAGAAGGATTCGATGCCAGCGAAGCGTCCCTCGTATCTTTCGCGTTGCCCGGAACCAAGAGCGCCGTGAAGGCCGAGGTCGAGGTAGCCTGGTCTGACGATCGCGGGAATGTGGGCATCCGCTTTGTGAAGATGCCCGCCGACATGAAGCACACTTTGCGGCTCTGGCTGGCGCAGCAGTATTTCGCGAACTAGAGTAGGGCAGTACCGAGTACCTAGTACCCAGTACCCAGTACTTAGTTCTAGTTCCTCGTTTCCAAGAGAGCCGCGTCAGCGGAAGCGGCTCGCGCCTTCGGTTGGTTCTTCTTTCTGAAGCCTGGATTGTGCTTGTGCCATTCTTGCACCCAGGCTTTGTCCTCCAAACACAGCAAACACAGCCCAGTACGCCGCGATGATGAAAGCGGCTGCTCCCGAGAACGTTCCCAGAGTCACGGACAACGGTGGAAGTTCGTGAGCGATGGAGAGAAAGATCACAGCGAACAGGAGCAATCCTGCGATCACGATAAGACTATCCACCAGCCAGGCGAGCGTGCGTCCTGAGAGCGGTTGGGAAAGCCAGCTCTGCGCATACGGGTCATCGGCCTCATCCCTAAGGTCTTCTTCATCGTAATTTTGCAGGGCTGGCGCCTCATCCCGTCTGGCTAAGCCTGGCTGCAGCCGGATTACCGGCCGCGGTGAAGGCGACAGAGTCAGCCCGTCGCTTTCCTCCGAAGTATTCTCGTCAACAACATCGTCCTCACCAAGAATCGAGACCACCGAAGCCCCAAAGATCGAAGCACTGGAGATCGAAGCTCCGGAACCCGATGCTCCGGAACCCGACCTGGGATGACCCGCGTCGCGGGCCACCGCATCCAGAAGGTTCGAAAAGATCCATTCGTTGATCTGATGACTGGTCCGTGCGGACAAGTCAACAAAGCGGATGCCGCACTGCCCCGAGGAACGGGTCCAGCAAACCTGACCGGAGGTTTCGACGCGCACGCGCGGAAACCTCAAGTCAAAGTGCAACCGGACGCGCTGTTCTGGATGCAGCGCGGCAACCGCCTGCACGGCGACGCCTTCATGGTTGAGATTGCGGATGATTCCGCCGTTGCTCTCATCGAGCGTAACGTAGGTTAAGGTGCGTAGCTCATGCCGGTAATGGTTGCGTGCCTGGCGCGGGGGGAAAGAGACTGCCTGCATATTCTCCGCCAATAAACGACGAACGAAGACGAATCGCTCGGACGGGGCCCATTTCCTCAGATTCTAGTTTCTGCCCCACGTAAGCTGGCAGTGACTGGGTTGGTTCGGGAACGCTGGTTCGAGAACGCTGGTTCGAGAACGCTGGCTCGGGAAATCCGCAGGGGGAAGACCCCCTTACCAAAGGCCATGGTCGGGTGGGCAGGTCCGTATCATTGCATATAGGGCAAAACCCGGTTAACTTACTGTTAAACCCGGCAAAAACCGGAGCCGGGCTGACCAACCCTCGGAAGCGGGATGGAGTCGAAATAGCTACGCCAAGTAGACAATTGACAGGGGCTCGGCGGCGTGCCCACACTCAGACTAAGCGATTAACCAGTCAGTCACGGAATGGCAACAACTCCCACTAAACCCGAAATCGAAGTAGGCGACGGCGCGGCTGACGCGTCTGTGCCGTCGTGGCCTGCGGACCGGGGTGCGTCTGCGCCCAGAGAAGACTTTTTTTCCGCGCAGACTCGGGCTCGGGGATTGCGCCCGTCGGGAGGCGACGCGCTGCAGGCGCTTCTGGCCTTCTCGGCGCTGCATCAGCAGGTGCGTTACCGGCGCGCTCTGGCCTCGAAGAAAAAAGGATTTGAAACCATCCCGCCTCCGGCGGAGTTTGAGGCGTCAGAACAGTTCGTTCTGGACGAAGTGCTGCAACTGGTTGCGGAACGAGCCATCGCCATCACCGGTGCGGATGGACTCGGCATCGCCCTGGCAGAGAATAACGAAATCGTTTTGCGCGCTTCGGCAGGAGCGATCAAGCCCGATGTGGGCCAGCGCATCCAGCGCGACTCAGCTTTCTCGGGAGCCTGTTTCCGCACCGCGCAGATCATCCGCTGCGACGACACCGAGACCGACGATCGCGTAAACCTCTACACCTGCCGGCAGCTTGGAGCGCGGTCCATGGTCGCGGTGCCGCTCTGTGGCCGGCGGCGCGTGATCGGATTGCTCGAAGCCTTCTCGGCTGAACCATTCGGATTCAACGACAGCGACGTCGGTAGCCTGGAACTGCTGGCGGAACTGGTTCTCGGCGCTCTCAAACCTGAGGACGAAGACCGCTTCGCAGAATCCGCGGAGGCAGCAGAAGCCGCGTTAGCCGCGCCCACAATTCCAACGCAAGTGCCTCTGCCGGCGGAAAAAGTTCCTGCGGCGCAGGTCGCGACAGCAAAGCCCGTCGAACCGAAAGTCGCTGCGCCTGCTGCGCCCACTGCGCCTGCGTCGCAAGTCACCGATAAACCCAAGGCCGGGCCGGCAGAGACGGCAAAGGCGATCCCCGTTGCGGCAGTGCTTGTGCCGGTGCCTGCGGAGAAGATCGAATCGAAGTTCGTGACTGAGGACGCGATTGCCCCGCAGATCGTCCACGAAATCGGATCTTCGTCCGGCCATTATCCCAGGATCGTGCTGGTGTTGGTGCTGGTGATGATTTCATCGCTGCTGGTCGGGGGCATTTGGTGGAAGGTGAAGAATGCGCAACTCGGCGATGTAGTGGTGAAACCTGAACCGAAGATCACGAAACCAGCGGCGAAGCAACCGGCGACTTCCGGCACGCCATCGTCGTCGAATCCATCATCTGGGGCCAGTCCGGATGGGCAAGCAAATTCCGAGGCCGCGGCGGATGAGGATACAACCGCTGAACCCTCGAGCGGAAACGTCACGCCGCAGGAACTGGCCAAGCTGCCTCGCATCACCGGCATTCGCCATTGGTCTTCGGCAGATTCCAGCACAGTCGTGCTCGACCTGGAAGATCAAGTGCAATACGAGGCGCATCGCCTGACCGGTCCCGACCGCATTTATTTCGATTTGCACGATACCGCGCTGGGTCCGGAGTTTGCCGGAAAGACCATCGAGATTGGCGACGCGCTGCTGGCGCGGGTTCGCGTGGCCCAGCCGGTCGCGGGCTTGACCCGTGTGGTGCTCGAAACCAGGGGCGACTCCAACTATTCCGTCAGCCTTGAGCCGAATCCCTATCGCCTGATCGTGCAGGTGCGAAAGCTGGGCGCGGACACGAAGGCTCAGGTAAATCTCTTTCCGGGCGCTGGGGCCGAGAAGAAGTTAGCGATCGTTATACCTCCGCCCACGCGCGAAGATTACCAACTGCGCGCGCGCGTACCCAAGATGCGCATTGTCGTCGACGCCGGCCACGGAGGCTGGGATCTGGGAACCGTCGGCCGTCAGGGCCTGCTGGAAAAAGATCTGGTGCTCGAAATCGCCCAGCGCCTGGGCAAGCTGCTCGAAAGCCGCCTCGGCGCTGAGGTGATTCTTACCCGAATCGACGACAATTACATTCCGCTCGACGAACGCGCCGGCATCGCCAATCAGGCGCAGGCCGATCTGTTCATCTCGGTTCACGCGAACTACAGCGACTTGCCTTCTGCGCGCGGCGTGGAAACTTATTACACCAACTTGTTTGTGTCTCCCAACGCAAAAGACCTGGAGACTCGCCAAGGCACTCCCGGTAATAAGAATCCTGTTACCGCATCGCTTTCTCCCGTGGAACTGCATGACAAGATCGAGCAGTCCCGCCGTCTTGCGGCCAGCGTGCAACGCTCGCTCTACGGAACCTTGTCGGCGCAGAATCCCGGTCTGCGCGATCGCGGCGTAAAAGAGGCGTCCTACGTGGTTCTCACCGAGACCGCGATGCCCGGAATTCTGGCGGAAGTTTCCTTCGTCAGCAGTCCCACCGACGAGCAGAAGCTGCGCAGCGACGGATACCGCGAGCAGATTGCCGAGGCTCTGTACAAAGGCATTGCGCGGTATGCCGCGGCTTCTCGTAGTGTGAAGGTGGCTAGCGCGGCTAAATAGTACCCAGTACCTAGTCCCGAGTTGCGAGCAAGAGCTTTTCCGCGCCGGCTTTCGATTCCGACTTGCTCATTCTCTAGCTTGGCTCCGCTGCCGCGTTCTTGCTCGCCGTTTCCAGTAACCAATCTCGGACTACGCCGTGGACTTGTGCGCGAGCCTCCTCCAGGCTGACGTGCTTTACCTCCGGTGCCTTTTTCGGGATGGCTGCAGCCTTCACTTCCGCGGCCGCGACGGCGCCTTCGCCATCCGATTCATCTTCTACTTCATCTTCCTCTTCGGCGTCATCTTCGAAATCTTCTTCGAACCACTGTGGGCCGCGGAGCGTGGTGCGATGCACGTCGTCGCGGTCGATTACGACATCGGTCGCTTCGTCGGCTTCGAATTCCGCATTGCGCAGATTAACGCTGGCGGTTTGCAGCGCGTAGAGCATCAGGCCTGCTGTCTTGTGATCGATGCGTCCGGCGCCGAGCATCTGGATCGTCTTCATCAGCGCTACCTGCACCGAGTTCGCGTCTTCGAGCAGCGGCAAATCGAAACGGCGCTGCGCCGACATGTCTTTGGCGATCTTTGCGCGCTCGCGCCGGATGCGCTCGTGAAAGAAGCACTGTCGCCTGTTGCGGAGCGCAGGGGACCCGCACTGGGTCCCGTTCATCTTTATGTGCTGACATCGTGGAACATTATCCATCCCCATATTTTTTTCTCGCGTCCTTTACTTCGATTTGCCGGAACGAAATTTGCTGGGTACCCTCCCCCTCCCCCCTCGATCTCTGGAATCATCGGGTTAGGGTGGAATTCCTCTGCAAAATCCGGGCGGCAAAGAAGTTAGATACTAAAATCTTCGAAACAAACAACTTAGTAGCGGTGATTTGGTTTTTTGTCGATTGTCACTGCCTCAGTCATGATTACGCGAGTTGTGGGGTGGGCACAAGGTTAGATGTCACAGGGTACCGCTGTGGAAGAGTGTGGAAAAGAACGGGGTGCGTTCGGCGTTCGATTCGAGGTTGAATGAAGTGCGGAAAGGAATTTCGTAGATTGTGCCGTCCCTACGGGACGCTTTCAGTTATTGCAAACACGGATGTTGCTGATTTTCAATGTGCTAGATGTGCAGCATGTGCAGCATAAAGCGATTCCGCAAGTACAACTACGTACAAAGGGCCTCGGGCAAGCTACTCACTACTGCTTTGGGTTAGCGTAAACGGCCCGTCCAAGCCGACGCAGGATACGTCACATTGCCACGTTCCATTTACTTGGTACAACCCATCGATCAATTCCGACGTGCCGCTACCAAGATATTCATTCGTAACGTTCGTTTCTTGCTGCACATAGACTAGGACGGTATTCGACTCCCCGATCCCTATGACGATAGCATTTGGTGCACAGTTGCAGGAGAGCGGGGGGAATGATCCCTGTCCGGTGCTCGTGTCTGCGATGAGGCAGGCGGTCAGGCCTTGCCCCAGCGGTTGCGCTCCCGCTATCGGGCAGCTTCCACCGACAGGTTGTTCGCTAACCACATTGGCGGCGAAAAAAAGCCATTGGGAGCCGCCTAGCGAAGACGCCAAGCTGAACTCTGCCGCCCATGTGCCGACAAACGTTGGCTGAGTTCCAGCCGGGGTCGGTTTCGCGCTGGAGGAGCTGCTGCACCCGCAAAGCGAGGCTGCAAGGAGAACGAGGGCGATGGGTTCAGCTTTCAAAGCGCCAAAGTATAGCATGGGCAACGCACCATCCCATTTTGTTCCGCCCTACCAGCCGGGCGCCTGAATTACTCTTTGGGCGGGGTCAAAGCGAATTCTTTCTGAGGCCCTTTCGCTCCTGCTCACAATCAGACATTCTCACTTCTTTTCTTCGCCGTTATCGTCTTCTTCGGCAAAGAGATGTTTATGGCTAGCTTCAAACTCTTCGTGTTTCGTTTTTCTGCGGCAAGCCGCTCGGCGACAAGATCGTCGAGCGCCCGTCTTTCGAGTTTGCCGCTCTTGTGCTCGGCCATGTGCTCTTCGAGCCATACTCGTTGCTCGGCAACAGGACTGAGAAACAAAGGTTCGTCGCCGCACAGCGGACACGAGATCGACAGGAGTTCTTTTATGCCCTTGAGGTCGAGTTCGATGCCATGCAGACCGTAGCTATCGTTATCGGTGTGCCTGTGACTGGACTTCAGTTCTCCGATGATGGTCTCGGTCGCAGAGTGGATAGCATCGACAATCGCCCACGCTGAAATGATAGCCGCGAAAATCAGACAAGTCAGAACGACCCACATCTTGCCCTCCTTTCGCTAGAACCGTCCAGATCGACCGACAGCGGGTCATTATACAGAGCGAGCGCAGGAGTCGGGAGACAGCAAAGAGACGAGCGTAGCGGTATAGAGCGAGCATAGAATCACCAATAGTGGATCATGAAAGTTTTCCATACTCAACTGTTCCTCACCCAGATTCGATTGCTCGAATCTATCATTCAGGCAGATGTAGTCAACTCCGGTCAGTTGGACGCTGATCGCAAAGCAGGTGCTCACTCGATATTCAGTGATTTACCCCGGCTAGCGCTGATTCGTAAGCGTGGAACGAGAACAGGGCAACGGCTCCGAGGGTTCCGACGAGAAATATTTGCCACGCCTTCATCTTGGCGATTGTGATGCATTCAGGAGGGGGTATGCAAGCGTCGGCAGTCTAAGTTGCCGCCACGTCCCCATTACACTCGGAATACTCACTTCCCCCGGTACCATTCCACCGTCTTTCGCAGGCCATCCTCAAAATTCACCTTGGGTTTATAGCCGAGATGCTTTTCTGCGAGGGAGATGTCGGCCAGCGAATGCTTGATGTCGCCGCCGCGCTCTGCGCCGTAGATGAGAGAACCGGTATACGAGGTCAGTGGCTGCAGCAGTTTGAAGGTCTCATTCAGCGTCACCCGCCGGCCGGTGGCCACGTTGAACATCTTTCCCGCCACTTGCTCCGCGGGAGCTTTGCAGGCCAGGAGGTTGGCTTCGACCGCGTTGTCGATGTAGGTGAAATCGCGGCTCTGCTCGCCGTCGCCAAAGATGGTGGGCTGCTCGCCGCGCAGCATCTGGGGGATGAACTTTGCCAACACGCCGGAGTAGGGCGACGAGGGATCCTGCCGAGGACCAAAAATATTGAAGTAGCGCAGCGCCACAGTCTCCAAACCGTAGCAGCGGTAAAACGAAGTCAGGTAATACTCGCTTGCCAGCTTGGCTACGGCGTAAGGCGAAATCGGATCCGGCTTCATGCCCTCGTGCTTCGGCAGCGTGGGGGTGTCGCCATAGGCTGAAGACGAGGCCGCATAGACGAGACGCTTCACCTTGGCATCGCGCGCCGCCACCAGAACGTTCACGGTGCCATCTATGTTGGCGCGATTGCTGCCGAGCGGGTCGAGCACGGATTTCGGCACCGACGGAATTGCCGCCTGATGCAAAACGTAATCCGCGCCCGCGCACGCCGATTTCATCGCGTCGAGGTCGAGGATGTCGGCTTCGCGAAAGTCGATCTGCGGCAGGATTTGAGCCAGGTTCTCCCGCTTGCCGGTGGAAAAGTTGTCGACTCCGCGAACCTGCTCGCCGCGCTGCAATAACTCGCGTGCCAGGGACGATCCGATGAAGCCGCCGATCCCCGTGATCAGGTAAACCGCCATAGGTCTTCATCATAACAATCAAGGGAGAGATTGTGGCGGCGTAGACAGTTCAGTACCTAGTACCCAGCACCGAGTGCTGACTGCCAAATGCTGAGAACTGAGAACTGACAACTGGGAACTGCCTCCCGCTACTGCCCCTTGCGCAGAATCCTGAGAAACTCTTCCCTGCCCATCATGTGGCGGTCTTCAAAGAAGTTCACCATCGCCTGCAGCGCTGCGCCCGGGTCAGCCACCGGCGGCGAACCCTCTGGCTGCAGAGTCGACCGAGTGGGCGGGGCCACTCGCGCTCCCAGAATCACGGAAGGCCGCGAGATCGAGCGCACCAGCGCGCGCAAGCGCTCGCGATCTTCTTCTGACATTTTGCTGAAGGAGATTCCCATGCCAAGGCTCGGATAAGACACGCGCACTTCTCCGACAGCCTCAACCCGGTAACCATTGGCCTCGAGCTTCAGGCCGAGCGTCACGCCGACACCATAGGCGGTGGTCGACTCCACATAACATCCGTGGAGACTGATGTCGGTGAACGTCGTCCAGATCGCCACTCCAGTGTCGATTTCGCGGATGTGGGCGCTGCCCTGGCAGCGATATCGAGGACTCTTGCGCTTGTCGGCGCTCCCTGGGGGAATCATGCCGCGGGTTCGAGTTTCAAGCGGCCGCGGCACCGCAGGCGCGCGCGCCGCCGCAGCGCCCGCAGCCCGAGGTACGGAGGATTGCTTCAATGCAGCCAGATAAGCCGCGCCCGCATCTTCTTCATCCGCCATAGAAATGAATCCGTCCACCGCTCGCGGCCGGGATTGAGTCTTCTTCCCCTGCTTCTCGGTGCGGTAAACGTCCCCTCCTACTGTACGGTGCTTTCAGGCCGAAGACCCAGCGGAAGTTGCGACCGTGGGCAACGAAGGGATTGGGCGGTTTCCCTAACCGGGAAAGTTCAGGATTGGAACGCGGCAGCGGGAAATTCGGTCGCGGACTCGCGAATCTTCTTCCATACTTCATCCCGCCCGGCTCCGGTTTTCGCCGAGAAGGCGACCACCGCCGCCGTGGGATACGCTTCGGCCAGGCCTCTCAACGCATTGCGCAGTTGATTATTCGAGAGCCGGTCGCTCTTGGTTGCGATCAGCAGAAAGTCGCGTCCTGAAGAGTTAAGAAAGTCTAAGAGTTGGCGGTCACTGGCTTGCGGCGGCACATTCACGTCGACCAGCGCCAGACATAACGCCAGCGTGGGCCGGTCGTTGAGGTAGGGCTCGATAAACTTCGGCCACTCCTCGGAAATCTCGCGCGAGAGCTTGGCGTAACCGTAACCGGGAAGATCGGCGAAGATAACCTCAGGCTGCGGCTTGCCCGGCCAGCGCACGTCGAAGAAGTTGATGCTGCGAGTGCGTCCGGGCGTGGAGCTGGTGCGCGCGACCTTATCGCCGATCAGCGTATTGATCACGCTCGATTTGCCCACATTCGAGCGGCCGAGGAAGGCGACTTCGGGCAGGCTGGGAGCAGGGAAATGGGCGGCGTCCGTGGCCGCAGCGAGGAATCGCGCGATAACCCTCATGCGGTAGTGTGCTATGGGGCGGCGGGGGTTGGCAAGCGGGCAGGGGTCCGGGGACGGCTCGATTCAGCCTCGCTAGCCCTCGGGAAAATCGCTCGGGTGTGGAACGACGGTAAAGCCGTGTTTCTGGAAAACTGAATTTGTCGGATGCCCTCCCGAATACTTGGTTACACGTTCCCCAGTTGCGTTCTTTATCGCAAGGAACAAAACATACTTTGGAGGGTAAAAGCGCGGATTGTTGGTGGTTTGGACGGAGAATTTTGTTCCATTTCTATGTTTTGGGACGAACCCGTCTCGGTCGATCTGTGCGATTGCGGCCTCAATGTGCTCCCTTTCGACTTTCGGTACGGCCTCCGCGAATGTCATGCCTCAACCTCCAATTAAAAGGCCCAACTCCAAATACCACCAACTCCAATTCAACTCTTGCGAAACTGTTTGCTCAGCGTAAGCGCCTGATGCTGATACGACGATCCTATGTTCGTCCCGTAGATCTTGTCCGGCCGGCGCAGCAGCGGCATATAGTTGAGGCGGCCCACGAGCTGACCGTGTTCCATCAGGAATGGAACTTCGTGGGCTCGAACCTCAAGCACCGCTGGTGTCCCCTTGATGTCGCTGGAACCATAGCCAAATCCAGGATCGAAGAAGCCCGCATAGTGAATGCGGAACTCGCCGTCCGATGGATCGAAAGGCACCATCTCAGCCGCGAACTCCGGAGGAACGCTCACTCTCTCTTTGGACGCAAGGATATAGAAGTCTCCGGGTTCGAGAATCAGACTCTTATTCGCATTCTGATGACGAACTTCCCAGAATTCTTCCGTCGCATAGAAATTAATCTTGTCGAGTTCAATGGCGGGAGCATAACGTTTCGCTTTGTAAGCGATAATCTCGCCTTCCGCGCCTTCCAGATTTATCGTGATTCTCAGGCCGCGCTCCACTCGCGCTTTGCTGGGGCTGTCTTCCTCGTAGACAAGCGGCTCTTCCCGGTCCAGTCCTCGGATCGCGCTGTCGCTCGATCGCGGATTGCCCTGCACAAAGCGCAACTGGCTCAGCCGCATCCCCGCGCGCAGGGCAACGGTAAATGTGCGGGACACGACTTCAGCGTACAGTTTGCCTTTGTATCCCGGCGGCACACGGTCGAACTCAGTGCCGTAGTCGGTGATCAGGCGGGTGAAAATGTCGAGGCGTCCGGTCGTGCTCTTCGGATTCGCCTTCCCGGAAATATTCTCCGGCAGGTTCAGCTCCTCCACCAGGGGAATGATGTAGACGCAATCTTTTTCGAAAACCGGCGCTCCGGTCAGATCGACGCGGGTCATCCGTAATTCTTTGATCTTGGCTTCAACCGTGCTGTTTGGCCCCGGCAAGAAACTCGCGCGCACGCGATGCGCCATGTCGCCGAGGCGGAGGTCGAGGCTTGCCGGCTGGATATGATCCGGGTTGATCGCAGGCGAAGCGATGATATTTCCCCGGGCAATCAGGTTGCTGATTTCCTGCGAGGGCAGGATTCCCGTGGTCCGGGCTTGCGTTGCTTCTGCCGGCAACTCCGGCCCGTTTTCAAAAGCGATCTGACTTTGGTTGGAGGTAGACATTGTAAGGAGCCACTATTGTAACGCTTCTAGGGAAATCGGAATGATCAGGCAGTTCCACCCAAAGAATTGTCATCC
>CAWDBN010000009.1:0-58021 GCA_963800575.1 uncultured Acidobacteriaceae bacterium | reverse complement strand
CACCCGCGTGATTCCCGGCAGCAATCGCTTCGACGATCGCCTGCGCTTCACCGAGGCCGACACCGAGCCGGCCGAGATGACGAAAGGGTCGGTGCTGTTCTACACCGGCAGCATCTATCACGGCGGCGGCGCGAATCGCTCGAACGAAATCCGCACCGGGATCAACATCACATACAATGTCTCGTGGCTCCGCCAGGAAGAAAATCAATATCTGTCAGTGCCGCTTGAGATTGCCCGCACGCTGCCGGTCGGCCTGCTGAGGCTGATGGGCTACAGGCTCGGCGCATACCACTCGGCTACGTCGATGACACGCGCGACCCGATCGAAGTGGTGCGTCCCGAGCTGGCCCGCAACGGCTCCCGCCCAGTCCTGGAAACCCAGGAGTCAGCCAGCTTCCTGAATACTCAGTCGCAAGGATCGAACGGAAAGACTGAATAGCCAGTCGCACGCTGCTGAGAGTCGCTCCTACAGCGACGGCTCAACCTGCACCTTGATATAGGACGGGCTCGCGACTTTCGCCGCGGCGCAACCCCATTGCTGAATACTCTCTGTCAGGCGATCCCCGATTATCCCGGTTGTATGCCACGTTGACAGAAGCTGTGAAACTGGCCGGCGCGGTAAAGTCGATGGTCTGGGAGTTTCTAATCCAGCTACCGCCGGGATACGCGATGCCGCCCTCAAAAATAGAGGAGGCGACGCCGGCCGGCGACAGTCCAGCAGTCGCGATATAGGGACTCTGACCGGAAGGAAGCGGACTCAGCGAAATCCATGCGTCGGCGCCATCATGCGGGTCCTCGAGCGCATTGCCGAACAGCGAATAGGAAAATGTTGCCCGCCCCGGCCCTTCGACATTCACGGATATCGACATATCGAGGGTGCACAGCGTTTGCGTCCCATCGGTCGGCAGCGGCGTGGTCGCATCCTGGCATTGGCAACCGCTCGAATTGACGGTGACTTGAGTTAAGGTCGGGTCGCCGTTCAAAACAACTTGCGCATTCGCCGCCGATCCCAACTGCAGCACTGCTATAAGCAACAAACCACTCACGCACGCAACGAGCTTCTCAAGACGCATCTTCACTCTCTATTTCCCCCACTATCGACGAGCAGAATTATTCCGTTCGATCGCCCGCAGGCGTCGGCGATCTGTAGGTACGTATCTTCCGGCTATCGGATACGGAGCGACGCGTGCGCTGAGGGGGAATTTGGCAGGGGATCGCCGGCGCTTTTCGTCACTTGCTCGCGGGAGCGTTCTGAGGGATGAAATCTGCCTTGCGAAAGGTGGCATTCACCACAATTTGCCGCTGAACTTCGATGCTGAATCCCGTCACTCCCGAGCTCATCATCGTCCGCGCATTATCCATCTGAGCCTTCATGCGCTCGATCGCTGCTGCAGTGGGCTCTTGGCCCATTGACTGGAGAACCTTTTTTAAGCCCTCGTCGGTCATTTTCGGAAAATTCATCGGACCATTGAAGTCATTTCTAATTTGGCGTACCAGCTTCGATTTCTTGGAGATCCACATTGTTACTCCGACCGGTCCAGAATTTTCCTTGATGACGTAGCATGGGTCTCCTTCGATATTTCCGACCGGTCCGAACGTCGCGCCCCTTAAGCCCTTAACTTTGTCGTAGCCCAGGCCAAAAAAAAGGGAGGGTAAGGTCGCCGCAGCCCCGCCTGACACTCCTGTGGCCATGGACAATGCAGTCGATAGGTCCTTCGGCCATAGCGGACTCGCCTGCCCAGGCACAGTGACGAAATTTCCGTCCCCGGCGGACCAGACCACTCCCTTGGCGACCATGTTAGGCTCACTTTGCTCCCATTCAATCCGGTACAGCTGAGGCCGCGCCAACCTGATCGAGAACGAGTAATGTGCTTCTTCGCGCCCGACATTGGGTATGGACATATCCGACGTGATTACGCCCGTTGATGAAACACTCTGCATCTTGTCATATGTGCCTTGGACGTCACTCAGAAAGTCCGAAACGGACGGACGTGTCTCGGCGCCGACGTTCAAAGTTCCGACACCGAAGAAGAGGAAGACAAACAGAGTCGCGCTGACAGATTTCGATTTCGTATTACCCCCTTTCCTGCCTCACCGAACTCAGCGAACGTGGAACTGCTATTGCGGATCGCCCAGCTTTAGCAACTGCTTGCCGAAGTTTGCTCCTGTGAAGAGCCGAATGATCGTCTTCGGCACGTTTTCGAGTCCCCGCTGCAAATCAATCTGGTTTTTAATTTTGCCTTCGGCGTACCACTTCGACATTTCGGCGATCGCTTCCGGGTAACGGGCGGCGAAGTGGAAAACAAGAAATCCCTCGATCCGCGCTTGCTGGAAGAGCAGGTTGAAGTAGTTTCGCGGCCCCGCCGGCAAGGTCGTGCCGATTTCGTTGTACTGCGAGATCGCTCCGCACAGAACGATCCGCCCGCCGTGAGCAAGATGGGCCAGTGCATCGTCGAGAATCTCGCCGCCGACGTTGTCGAAATAGACGTCGATGCCCTTGGGGCAATACTTAGTCATCGCCGCGCCTACATTCTCATTCTTGTAGTCAATCGCGGCGTCGAAACCTGCCTCTTTCAATAGCCAGTCGCACTTCTCTCGTCCCCCCGCAATACCAACTACGCGGCATCCCTTGATTTTGGCGATCATCCCGGAGACCGAACCGGTCGCGCCCGCCGCGCCCGATACCACGAATGTGTCGCCGGCCTTAACCGCACCGACTGTAAGCGTCCCGAAGTAGGCTGTTAGACCGGTGATTCCGAGCAGCGACAGCGCCAGAATCGGATCGGTGCCGGCAGGCAGCTTCTGCAAGCCCATCAGGCCCTCGCCGCCGCTGACCGTGTAATCCTCCCAACCGAAGAGTCCCTGCACGAGGTCGCCTTTGGCAAATCCCGGGCGTTTGGAATCGACGATTTGTCCGACGGTACTCGCCTTCATCGTCTGGCCGAGCGGAATCGCAGGTATATAGGTGTCCCTCGACATCCAGCCGCGCTGCGTCGGATCAAACGAGAACGCGAGGTTGCGCACCAGCACCTGGCCGTCCTTCAGCGCGGGAACGGTAGTCTCGTTCCAGCGGAAATCACTCTCCTTGATTATTCCCTGCGGACGAGTCGCCAGCAGCCATTGCCGATTTTTCAGTTCTGCCATTGATATTTCCTCACTGCGAGAATGGGTTCGTGTCCTCTGGACTTAGCCGATACGCACGGCGCAGACAAGGAACGACGAGGAACTCGATTGCCAGGTCGCGGCCGGGGTCTTTTTGTGCCGCTTCGTCTTTGTGCCATTCTGGATCGAAGCGAAGAAACCCGGATCCTTCGGGGCAGTCGACGCGATCAATTCGATGAGCATAAAAATTCGGCGCGGCAAGGTTGAGGACGCGGACTTCCTGGCGCGAGTGATGATGCTCGCGTCGCGCGGACATCTGCGGCGTGGAGTATGGGACCTGATTGTCGGCGGCTCCGAGGAGAACTGCCTCGACTACCTGCGGCGGCTCGCGCTCTCGGAGCCAGTGTCATTGTGCCATTACTCGAGTTTCATCGTCGCGGAGCATGACGGAAGCGCGGCCGCGGCGCTGTGCGGCTTCGATCCGCGCGCGGGAGGATGGCAAACGCTCGGCGATGCGATGCAAAACGTCCAGCGCGAAAAAGGCTGGACGCTGGCGGATGTCGAGGGCTCGTATTTCTCGGACTGGAAACCGAAAGAAGAGCAAAAGAAAAATAAGCACTGAAAGTCTCTGGGTTCAGTGCCGAAAGTGCCGCAATCCCGTGAAGAGCATCGCGAGTCCCAGCCGGTCGGCGACGGCGATGACCTCGGGATCGCGCTGTGAGCCTCCGGGCTGGATGATTGCGGTCGCGCCGGCTCGGGCAATTTCTTCCACGCCATCGGGAAATGGGA
Source organism: uncultured Acidobacteriaceae bacterium (assembly GCA_963800575.1). Taxonomy (GTDB): domain Bacteria; phylum Acidobacteriota; class Terriglobia; order Terriglobales; family Acidobacteriaceae; genus Sulfotelmatobacter. The sequence continues at coordinate 54,131 of CAWDBN010000009.1, read as the reverse complement.
AGAATGCGTCGGAGGCGGCGACCGTTCCCTTCAGCGGCAGTTGTGCTTTCATGGCGCCGATCTTGGCGGAATCTACGCGGCTCATCTGGCCGGCGCCGACGCCGACGGTCTGTCCATCACGGGCGTAGACGATGGCGTTGGACTTGACGTGCTTGCATACCTTCCAGGCGAACAGAAGCGCGCGAGTCTCTTCGGGCGTGGGGGCGCGCTGGGTGACGACCTTGAGGTCGATGTCTTGCAACGGGCGTGAGTCGTTATCTTGCAATAGGATCCCCCCGGAGACATTTTTCAGAATCCACTTCTGGGGCGCGGCTTTCACTTCGACGAGGCGCAGGTTTTTCTTGGTCGCGAAGCGAGCTTTGGCGGCGTCCTCGAAAGAAGGCGCGGCGATTACTTCGAGGAAGAGCTTGTGCATCTCCTCGGCCGCTTCGCCGTCGATCGGACGGTTCACACCAATAACGCCGCCGAAAGCTGAGACGGGATCGCATTCCAGAGCGCGTTTGTAAGCCTCAGCCAGAGTTTTGCCGGTCGCCGTGCCGGCGGGGTTGGTGTGCTTGATGATGGCGCAGACGACGGCCTCGTCCGGGTCGAATTCCTGGGCGAGATCCCAGGCGGCTTGCAGGTCGACAATGTTGTTGTAGGAAAGTTCTTTGCCTTGAAGCTGGCGAGCGTTGGCTACGCCTGCGCCGGAGCCGTCGGAATACATCGCCGCCTTCTGGTGCGGGTTTTCGCCGTAGCGCAGGTCGAGGGTTTTCTGGAATGACAGGCGCAGGGTTTGCGGGAATGCTTCTGCACTTGTGGGCTGAGGACTCTTGATGTCGGGGATACGCTCGAGGGTGGAGGCGATTGCGGAATCGTATGCGGCGGTAGTGGCGAAGGCTTTCTGCGCCAGGCGCCACTTGGTTTTCGAGTGAGAGAGCGCCTCCGGTGCGCGCGAGTTCTTCGGCAATGGCGGGGTAGTCAGCGGGAGACGTGACCACTGCGACGTCGTGAAAATTCTTGGCGGCGGAGCGAATCATGGACGGTCCGCCGATGTCGATGTTCTCGATCAACTCTTCGAACGCCACGCCTGGCTTGGCTGCGGTTTTTTCGAAGGCATAGAGATTGACCACGACCATGTCGACCGGCTGAATGCCGTGCTCGGCGACGGCAGCCACGTGCGCAGGATCCTCGCGGCGATGCAGGATGCCGCCATGGACTTTGGGATGCAGCGTCTTGACGCGTCCGTCGAGCATTTCAGGGAAGCCGGTGAGTTCGGAAATGTCTTTGACGGCGATGCCGGAATCGCGCAGCAGCTTGGCCGTGCCTCCGGTGGAGATGAGTTCGATGCCGAGGCCGGAGAGCTGGCGGGCGAAGTCGACGAGGCCGGTCTTGTCGGTGACGCTGAGGATGGCGCGCTGGATGTGGGAACTGCTGCGGGACATGTGAGGCCTCGGATATGAAGGATGGGTGCAGGGCGACCGAAGATTCTATCAGCCGGCCGAAGAATATGTGCAAGGCGGGACCGCCGTTCCTTTCAGGGTAATCGCGGGCGTAGAATTTCTTGAAGTTGAAAAGGTCCTTAATGAAACGGATCGGATTGCCCGTCGTCTTGTTCGCCCTGAGCCTGTCTCTTGCGGCAAAGGAGAAAGAAAAAAACGATACCCCGTCGGTTGCGGACTTGGCTGCCATCACAGCGCGCGGTCGAGGCCTGGCCGAGTACGACGTCGCCGCATGGCATGCAACGGATGCTGTTCAGGACTTGAAGCCGGAACCGGGCAGCACAAGGTACTACATCGCAAAGAAGGGAGAGTTGGGATGGGTCGTCGCATTCGGGCGTCTCAACGAAACCACGACAAATTCCTGACCGTGTATGAAGCCACGCAGGGAACAGGCCCCGAGTTCTTCACCACTAAGAAATACGATCCTCCGTTGGAGAGCAGAGGCTTTTACCTCTATGCTGCCAAGGCGTTTGATGCGGCTCTGAAGGACCTTGGTCCGGTCAACCAGCCTTACAACGCCTATGCAATTCCTTCCGAGACGGGACAGCTCTACGTTTACCTGCTTCCGGCATCGGAGAAAGATGGCGTCTATCTGCTTGGCGGAGATGCTCGCTACACCTTTAGCGCAGATGGCGGCACGTTACTTGAGAAGAGGCAGATGCATAAGGCGATTCTTAAATTCGACTTCAACGACAAGTCGTCCGGCATCAAGAAGATTGAGGCGGGCTATCACATCCACGTACTCAGCGATATTCCTGAAGACAGCGATGTGTTCTATGTCCTCAGTCGGAAACCTTCGATCCCGGAGTACATCGGAATGCAGGACAAGAAAATCTACGTCGTTCACACTGATGGGACGATAATTCTCGGCAAGTAGCTGAGCGCTTACGCTTTCGCCTTCGCTTTCAGCTTGACGTGCCCATCGTTGAGTTCGACGGAGAATTCCACGTCCTGGCAGCCGTACTGCTTGCGGATTTCTTTGGTTTTCTTCTGCACGAAGGTGTTGAAGGAATCGAGGTTGCCGGAGACATTTTCTCCTGCCTTCTTTTTTGCCGCGACCAGAGTGTTGTACAGGCGCTCCACCTGTTCGTGCTCGCTCTTATCCACGTTGTGCAAGGTGAAGGGCTGTGATGTGCTTCCAGCGGCTCCTGCGGCTGCGGCATGACTCAAGCCGTAGACCGGGTTATGGTGTTGCTTGTGCTCTTCGACTTCGGGGCGCACTCCCTGGACGGCTAGCAGCGCATCTTGCGGGCGCCGGTAGCCCTCTTCGCGGATGCGTGACTTCTTGCGCCACAGATCGCTGTAGATGGCGTAGCGTTGGGCCATTTCGTTGTAGCGGAAGCGCTGGGAGAAGCTCATGCGTCCGCCGTCGGAAAATTTGCGCAGCAGGGAGAGAACCTTCCACTCGACGTCAGTGGGCGGCCGTTTGGTCGGATTGCTGAAGTAGACCTCGTACTCGATCTTCAGCCGGCGAAGCTGGGTCTCGAGCAGGTTCAGTTCTTCATCAGTGGTCACTCGGGCGTCTCCCAGTCAACAGTGTAGTGAGAAGCCGAGGCGGGGGCGAGGTGCCCGGTGGTCACCAAGGTCATGGTACGAAAGTACTCAGCTGCGAGCCCCGGGTCGCGAGTCGCGAGCGAACGGGTCAAGGTGAGGTCTGCCTACTCTGAAGATTTTTGACGGGAATTTTTTCTGGGGCCGCTACGCTCCGGGTGTTTTTGCTCGGGGCTCGCGACTTGCAGCTACTTACTGGAGTTCGACGCCATCTTCTTGACCATGGCCAGGACCAGCTTGCGGTCGCTGTCATTCAGGTTCACCGCATAGCGGCGGACCTGGCTCAGGAAGCGGACTTCGTCGTCGGAGAGTTGCGGCAATCCCTTGGAGCCGTTGCTGTGGCCGGATTCGGAGAAGAATTGCGAGAGCGCGATCTCCATGGCCCCGGCAATTTTCGAAAGCGTGTCGAGCGACGGGATGGTATGGCCATTCTCTACGCGCGACAGATAGCAGCGCAGCAGGCCGGTGCGCTTCTCGATGTCTCCCTGAGACATCCCCTTCTGCAGCCGGTAGTTTCGGATGGTCTCGCCGATGTTGATCTGGGGGAGCATTGCAGGATGCGACATAGTAACCAGATCGGGATTTTCTGGCAAGTGGAAATTAGTGCCATATGCAAAGCACTTTTTTCCTAGGACTTGACGTTACCCACCATGCTTATATTTAGACATTGTGCAAGAAACGATTCGTCTGCGCCTGCGCGGCGCGGTGGATCCCGGGCGCGGACGCGGACTAGTTCTTTAAAGTTTCCGCAAAGAATCCGACCGTGCGTTTCCAGGCGTCGGCGGCGTCATCGGGACGATAACCGGTTTTGTTGTTCGGGTTTTCGAAAGCGTGACCGGCATCGTCGTAGATATTGACGTCGATCTTTTTGCCCAGCTGTTTCATGGTTGCCTCGAACTTGGAACGTCATCGGGCGTGATGCCATGATCCTGGCCGCCGAACAGACCGAGAATGGGAGCGTTGATTTTCCTGATCGCGTCGGGATCGGTGGCGAGATGTCCGTAGTTGATGACATCAGCTGCGAGCGTTGGCTCCTGCAGGGCAACATCGAGAGAGTAGCCTCCGCCCATGCACCAGCCGATGGAGCCGATGCGGTCTTTTCTGACGTTAGGCTGCGACTGGAGAAATTGGAATGCCGAGTGCAGGTCGCGCTTGGCGCGGTCTTCCGGGACTCCGCGCATGATTTCGTGGGCCATGTCAGGCGTGGTCGCGACTTTGCCGCGATATAGATCGATCGCGAGCGTTACATAGCCCTGGTCGGCGAGTTTCGAAGCCTGATCCTTGACCCAGTCGTTCAGTCCCACCATTCGTGGATAGCGATGATGGCGGGGAATGGCCCCTTGCCGGCAGGAGTGTATAGAAGGGATTGGACGGTTTCGTCGCCGCTTTTGTAGGAGACGGACTTGCTGTCGGCGGCGAAGCAAGAAGCTGCAACCAGGAAAATAATCCAAAGCGGGCAAAGATTCCTCATGATTTTGTTCTCCGGACTACAACTTCAGCTCCATGTACATCGCGCCCGCGATCGGGTTGGGGCGGTAGGGAGCGATCTCTCTGAAACCGAACTTACGATACATGGCGACTGCATCTTTCATCACGGGCTCGACCGTGTCAAGACGCATGCGCTGGTAGCCGATCTGGCGCGCTTCTGCGATGATGCGCTCGGCCAGGGCGCGTCCCAGTCCCTTGCCGCGGAATTGCGGACGCAGATACAGCCGCTTCATCTCGCAGATGTCCTGTCCTAATTTGTGGAGCGCGACGCAGGCTGCGAGTTGGCCCTCGTATTCCGCGAGCAGCAGGCGACCCTTAGGCGGAGCATAGTCGCCCAGGAGTCCAGCGAGTTCTTTGTCAAAGTTTTGGAAACAGAGACTGAAGCCCAAGGACTGGGCGTACTCCAGAAATAATTCGCGAGCTTGCGCGATTTGCGCGGGCGATTCTGCTTGAGTCAACTTCAACCCCGTTAACACAGGGGACACAGAGGACACAGGGTAATTCAAAGGCATTGTGCGCTCGGACTTCATTTCCTCTGTGAACCTCCGTGTCCTCTGTGGTTAAAGTTTTCTTATCCCATCAGCATGCCACCGTTTACGCTTAGCACGTGGCCGGTAATGTAGGAGGCTTCATCCGACGCGAGGAACGCAACAGCATTAGCCACATCGGCGGGCGAACCCACGCGGCCGAGCGGAATCTGTTTGGCGGCGTTCTGCTTGAACTCTTCGCCGAGCACGTCGGTCATGGGGGTTTCGATGAAGCCCGGGGCGACGGCGTTGCACGTAATGTTGCGTGATCCCAGTTCGCGGGCGACGGCCATGGTGAGGCCGATCAGTCCGGCTTTCGATGCGGAGTAGTTTGCCTGGCCCGCCTGTCCCATCTGGCCGAAGACGCTGGTGATGTTGATGATGCGTCCCCAGCGCTGCTTGAGCATAGAGCTGGTGACTTGCTGGATGCAGAGATACGCGGAGGTGAGATTGGTTTGCAGTACCGAGTCCCAGTCAGCCCGCTTCATGCGCATGACGAGCTGGTCGCGAGTAATGCCGGCGTTGTTGACCAGGATATCGATCTTGCCGAAGTGCGCGATGGCGGCCTTGATTGCCGACTTGACCTGTTCTTCGTCGGTGACGTCGAGGGCGAAGGCCGCGGCTTGGCCGCCTCCGGCGGTGATTTCGCTCACCAGTTCGTTGAGCTTGTCCTGGTTGCGGGCGGCTGCGCCGACCGCCGCGCCCGCGGTGGCGAGTTTCAGGGCGCAGGCTCGTCCTATGCCTTGTGATGCTCCGGTGACGAACGCTACGCGTCCGGATAGGGACATTAGGATTCTCCCGATGGTTGCTGCGATTCTTTTCTTAGTCTTCGGTAGAACGTGGAATTATACGCGCCGCTTCGATACAGTGAGGCGTCGAACGCATTCCACACAAGTGCCAGTATCACTTTCCTAACGATTGCGAATTGTCCGGCCGCCGATTAACATTCGAACACTCCCATGACTCCAACTGTGACGAACGAAGTGATGACCATGCCCGAGCCTTCCAACAAAAACCCATCCACGTCGGATCAAGTTTCGGCCAACTCCGGGCACAGGTCGCCGCAGCGGGCCTCGGCCGCGGAGGGCCTCGCGGTTCCTGAAAAAGTGCAGCCCGAAGCCCCGTCCACTGAAGTCTTCGCGGTCTATGGGGTCGAACCGGAGATTCAGGCCTACGCAATGGCAAAGTATTCGCGGTCGGCGCTGTCGATGAAGGAATCGCTGCGCGAGATCAGCGCGCAAAAGGCGGAGAAATTTCTCAACACTTTCTACTTTCAGTACGGCCACCGCTCGATTGCCGACCTGGCGCATATCGCGCTGGCCGTCGAGCGGCTGTCGATCCTGGCGGCGATCGAACTGGCCGACGAGCAGCGCTGGGACGGGCAGGAGCGCTCGACCCGCTATCAGGACTTCAAGAAGAGTGGTTACTACACGCCCGACTTCGGCGCTGACGACGACGCCCGCAAGCTCTATGGCGAGACGCTTGATTTTCTTTTCTCCGAGTACCAGGCGCTTTCGGCGCACATGACGCAGCACTTGATCAGCATCACTCCCAAGCCCGCCGAGATGAAGCAGGAGGCGTATGAGCGCACGCTGAAGGCGCGGGCCTTTGACATTACGCGCTACCTGCTGCCGCTGGCTACGAATACGTCGCTGGGAGAGATCGTCAATGCGCGAACTCTTGAAACCCAGGTTGCTCACCTGCTTTCGCACACGCACAAAGAGGTGCGAGTTCTCGGCGACTCTTTGAAGAAGGCGGCGACTTCGGCGGCTTACAACGTGAATGCCGAGTCGTTGAAGAAGTTAGTCGAGGAGATTCGGGCCGTGAGTCCGGACCTTGGGGCGCGGGCTGAGCAGGAATTGCTGCACGAGGTTCGGGTCGCGCCTACGCTGGTGAAGTATGCGGATCCGAATCCGTATGAGATGGAAACGCGGCGCGAGTTGCGGCAGGCGGCGCGCGAGCTGATGAAGAGCGAGTCGGTCGCTCCCTCGAAGGCGATCGTCGATCTGCTCGACGAAGAGCCCCTCGAAGTGGAGATTGCTACCACGTTGCTTTACGAGCATTGTCACCACTCTTATCGACAAGTCCGGCAGGCGCTGCAGGTTTCAGGCGAGAGATTCCGGCGCGAGATCATCGACCTCGGCCTGCACCACCGCGGCAAGCACGACGAAATGCTGCGCGGCTTCCGCGCTGGCCAGCAATTCCGCTTCGACATTTTGATGGATACGGGCGGCTTCCGCGACATGCATCGTCACCGCCGCTGCATTCAGGTGATGCAAGGTTTCACCACGCAACACGGTTACGAGATGCTGCTCGACGTGGAAGATGCGGGCGTGCGCGGCCGCTACGACGCCGCCATGCGCCGCGCGCAGACGGCAATAGAAAAGCTCGCCGCGCGCAACTCGCCTGAAGCCGAAGAGAATTCGCAGTACGCGATTCCGCTGGCCTATCGCAAGCGTGCCCTGTTCAAGATGGACTTCGCCGAGGTTGTTTACATCTCCGAGCTGCGCACCACGCCGGCCGGGCATGTTTCCTACCGCAACGTGGCTTACGCGATGTATGAGGCTGTGGCGCGGAAGTATCCGGCGCTGGCGAAGTATTTTCGCGTGCACGATGTTACGGCGCCGGTGGATTTGCTGCAGAGGTAGAGGAAGTAACTATTCCTCTACTAGTCGCCTGAGGGCGAACCACAGGGCCATGGATACGAGGAGGGTTAGCAGTGCCGTCTGGCTGGGATGATTTTGCCAGGCCCTTCCGATTTCGTTATGCCACGCCTTTGCGTAACTTACGCACGTTGCTACGACAGCGATCACGATCCAGCGGTCCATTTCGTGTCCGACCTTGTGATCTGAACTGGCGCGCTTCGCTATAAGCCACACAAACGCGAGGAAGATGGCGGGAAACACAAGCGGCGAAACTAGCTTCGAAATCATAATCGAGATCTCGAATAAAAAGCTACTGTCTAAACTCGGGCAAGATTACCACGAGCCAAAATCTTTGGAAATGTAAATCAAACAGGTCTTTTCGGTCGTCCGCCCAGTTCCGTTTTCGGAACGATTTCCACTGTTTATTATTAAGATTCGCCTTTTATTCGCTTCGATCTATATGTATAATCCGGCCAGATTAGTTTTAAGCGCATCTTAAAGGAGCCACACTCCCATGGCGGATGAACGGGGCAAAGCAATTGAGCTGGCGGTTTCGCAGATTGAAAAGCAGTTTGGCAAAGGGTCGATCATGCGGCTGGGGTCGAAGGAAGCGATCGTCCCTATCTCGGTGATCTCGACCGGAGCAATCTCGTTTGACGCGGCGCTGGGCGTGGGCGGCTTTCCGCGCGGGCGCGTGGTCGAAGTGTTCGGCCCGGAGTCTTCCGGCAAGACCACCATCACTTTGCAGGTGATTGCCGAGGCGCAGAAGACTGGCGGCATGGCCGCGTTCGTGGATGCCGAGCATGCGCTCGATCCTGGCTATGCCAAGAAACTGGGCGTCGACGTCGATAACCTGCTGGTTTCGCAGCCGGATTACGGCGAGCAGGCGCTCGAAATCACTGAAGCGCTGGTGCGCTCGAACGCCATCGATGTGCTGGTGGTTGATTCGGTGGCGGCGCTGGTGCCCAAGGCCGAACTCGACGGCGAAATGGGAGACAGCCACATGGGCCTGCAGGCCCGGCTGATGTCGCAGGCACTGCGCAAGCTGACGGGAACCGTTTCGAAGTCGCGCACCTGCCTGATCTTCATCAACCAGATCCGCGAAAAAATCGGCGTGATGTTTGGCAATCCGGAAACCACGACCGGCGGACGCGCGCTGAAGTTTTATTCCTCGGTGCGCGTGGATATCCGGCGCATCGCGGCCATCAAAGATGGCGACGTAGTCACCGGCTCGCGCACCCGCGTAAAAGTCGTGAAGAACAAAGTGGCGGCGCCGTTCCGCGAGGCCGAGTTCGACATTCTCTACGGCGAAGGCATTTCGCGCGAAGGCGACCTGCTCGATATCGCGGTGAACAACAACCTTCTGGAAAAATCCGGATCGTGGTTCAGCTACAAAGGCGAGCGCATCGGCCAGGGCCGCGAAAACGCGCGCCAGTTCCTGAAAGACAACAAAGACACCATGGCCAAGCTGGATACCGAAGTGCGCAAGGCGCTGGGATTGATTGCAGCTCCAGCGGCACCGCAACCGGCCGCTGCTTCGGGACAGACTCCGCCGCAGGGTGCACGGGTCACAACCATGCCGAGCGCCGTTCCCGAGGCTGCGAGGGCACCGATAGCGGCGAAGCGCTAGGGGCGATTCTCAGGATTGTCATCCCGAGCAACGCGAGGGAACTTGGTGTTTTTTCTGCGCCGCCACCGAATCAGCGTTGCGGATAAGAACCAAGGTCCCCCGCTTCGCTCGGGATGACAATCGTTAAGGCTCATTCCTTAATTGCCATCCTCACTCCTGCCCGCATAGAATCTCTGTTTAGTCGCGCCTGTTTCTGTGAGGACTATTGCATAAAGGAATCGCCATCTATCCCGGTTCGTTTGATCCGCCCACCAACGGGCACCTCGATTTGATCGAGCGGGGCGCCAAGATTTTTGAGGAACTGGTGGTCGCTATCCTGCGCAACTCGGAGAAGAGTCCGATGTTCAGCGTGGCCGAGCGGTTGGAGATGCTAAGGGAACTCACGGGGCATCTGAAGAACGTTCGCATCGACACGTTTGACGGACTGATGGTCGAGTACGCGAAATCGCTGGACGCGACGTGCATCTTGCGCGGCATCCGGGCCATCAGCGATTATGAATATGAATTGCAGATGGCGCTGATGAACCGCAAACTCGAACCCACGCTGGAGACCGTCTTCATGATGCCCGCCGACAAGTACTCCTACGTGAGCTCGCGCCTGGTACGGGAAGTGGCGCAAGCGGGCGGACCGGTGAAGGGCTTGGTTCCGGAAGTCGTGGAGCAGAAGCTGCGCGAGAAACTTGATCCCGCCTACAAGCTGCGGGACGCGCGTCTGATTGAAGTTTTGGGCAAGAGAGATCTGGACAAGCGGGAAAAGAAAAGGAAAAAGAAATCATGACCACTGCGACCACGGAAGCGCTAAAACTCACCGACCGGATCAACCGCATTGAACCCTCAGCCACCATGGCGGTCGTGGCCGAGGCCGACAAGCTGCGCGCGCAGGGCATCGACGTGGTCGACTTTGGCGCGGGCGAGCCGCATTTTGCCACGCCGCAGCACATCAAAGACGCGGCCATCGCCGCCATTCAGGGCAACTTCACCAAGTACACGGCGGTGCCAGGTACGCCCGAGTTGCGCGACGCGATCGTGCATCGTCATGCTGTGGACTTCGATTCCGATTACCGCCGCGAAGAAGTCATCGCATCGACCGGCGGCAAAAATGCGCTGTTCAACGCAATTCAGGTGCTGGTCGATCACGGCGACGAAGTGATTCTGCCCGTGCCCTACTGGGTTTCGTTCAAAGACATCGTGCGCTATGCCGGCGGCGAAATGTGCTGCTGGAGACGGACGAGTCGCAAGGCTTCCGGGTTACGGCTGAGATGGTTGCGCGGCTGATCACGCCGCGGACCAAAGTGATCATCCTGAATTCGCCGTCGAATCCTTCAGGCGCGGTGATGAGCGCCGAGGATCTGACGGAAGTTGTCCGCCTCGCGCATGAGCGCGGAATCTGGGTGCTTTCCGATGAGTGTTACGTCTATCTGAATTACACCGGCAAGAATTTTTCTGTGGGATCGCTGCGCGAGTATAAAGAACGCATCGTGGTGCTGGGTTCGCTCTCAAAAACTTATGCCATGACGGGCTGGCGCCTGGGTTACGCGCTGGGTCCGGCAGCGGTGGTGAGCGCGATGTCGAAGTTGCAGAGCCAGTCCACATCGAATCCGACGTCGATTGTGCAGAAAGCCGCCGTGGCCGCGCTGAAAGGACCGCAAGATTGCGTCGAGCAGATGCGGCGGGAATACATCGTACTTCGCGACCATGTGGTCAAAGGCTTGCGCTCGATTCCCGGCGTGACCTGCACGCTGCCGGAAGGCGCGTTCTATGCCTATCCCAACATCTCGGCGTTCCTCGGACGTGGCAGCGTGAAGTCGGCGTCCGACGTGGCGGGAAGGTTGCTTAGAGAAGCGCACGTGGCTACGGTTCCGGGAGAAGGATTTGGGACTGGCGACCACATCCGCGTCTCCTATGCGACGTCGAAAGCGGAACTCGATCGCGGACTGGAACGCATGCGCAAATTTTTCGCCGCACTGTAGGCGTGGATTTCGGCACGGTGGTCACGGAAAGTTAGGTTCGGCGGAGGCCGTCCGTTCGCGAACGGCCTTTTTTATGTAGATCATTTTGTCATGGGCAATCTGTATCCATTCTTGATGCTTCCGGCGTTCGATCCGCGTCCCTGGGGCACGCACGATCTGTCGCCGATTTATCCCAACCGCAAGTTCGAGGAAAAAATCGGCGAGGCCTGGCTCACGGGCGACGATTGCAAGATTGCCAATGGGCCGCTCACCGGGCAAACGCTGGCGCAGGTCAGCGAGAAGTACCAGCGGGAGCTTGTAGGCGACGCCGCTCGCGATGCGCGGCGATTCCCTTTGCTGCTGAAGTTTCTGTTTCCGCATGAGAAACTCTCGGTGCAGGTTCATCCCGATGATGAGCAAGCGCGCCGCGTCGGTCAGCCTTGGGGCAAAACGGAGTGCTGGTATGTAGCCCACGCGAAACCCGGAGCGCAGATCGCATTGGGATTGAAACCGGGCGTGACTGTTGCGCAATTGGAGCAATCAATCCAGGAGAAGCGCGCCGAAGAATTGCTGAACTGGCTCAATGTCTATACCGGGGACATGATTTATGTTGCCGGAGGAACCGTGCACACGCTGGGCCCGGGCTCGGTGATTGTCGAGACGCAACAACAGTCGGACACGACCTATCGTTTGTATGATTACGGACGGCCGCGCGAGCTGCACCTGAAAGAAGGCCTGGCCGCGGTGAAACTGAAAGTCGCATCCGGAAAAGTGGTGAGGCCGGCGCCGACGCAAGTTCCCGGCAGCAGCAACCGGCAGGCGCCGCTGGTGGCCGCTCCTTACTTCGTTGTGGATATGTTTGAGATGAAGGATGCGCAAGAGTTGAGTACGCGCGACGAATCCGGCATGAGTTCAGTCCAGATCCTCGTGGCCGTGGAGGGATGCGGAGTTGTAGAAGCGGCCGCGAGCGGAGCCCGTTACTCTGGCAAAAGGCGATGCGGTGGTAGTTCCGGCGTCGGTGGGGAAGTTCACGGTTCGGCCGCAGTGGACGCTGGAGTTTTTGAGAGCGCGTGTTCCGGGAAAGTCTTTGCCCGAGCCGGAAACGCGAATGTAGCGAGTGAAATCCGAGAAACGTGGCCAAGAATTCAAACTTCTATCCTGTAATCCTCGCCGGCGGGCGCGGCACGCGGTTCTGGCCCTTGAGCCGGAAAAAGCGCGCCAAACAGTTGCTGGCACTCGATGGCAAACAGACGATGATCCAGCAGACGGTGGCCCGGCTGCTGCCCCTGGCGCCGCCGAAGCAATTCTGGATCATCACCAACGACGATCTTCGTCCCGCGATCTTGAAGCAGCTCCCGAAGTTGCCGAAAGCGCAAGTGTTGGCCGAGCCGGTGGGTCGCAACACCGCGCCGGCGATTGGCCTCGCCGCTTTTCTGCTGTTGCGCGAGCATCCCGAGGCGGTGATTGGCATGTTTCCTTCCGACCATGTGATCGGCGATGAAAAAAGCTATCGGGCGACTATCGAACGTGGCGCCGAAATCGCGGCCGCGGGCGAAAACATTGTGGTCTTGGGCATCCGGCCGAATCGGGCCGAAACCGGATACGGCTACATTGAGGTGGAAGGCGCGTTCGCCGGCGATGCGCTACGAGTCCGCCGTTTCACCGAAAAGCCCAATGCCGAGAAGGCCGCCGCCTTCGTGGCTGCGGGGAATTATTTCTGGAACAGCGGGATGTTCCTATGGAGCGCGCGCACGCTGGCCAACGCGCTGCGTGAGCATCTCCCCAAGACCGCTTCCTTGCTGGAGGAGATTGCCTCGACTTTCGGTACGCGAAAGTTTGCGGCGACTTTTCGCAGGCTGTATCCCAAGTGCGAGAACATCAGCATCGATTACGCGGTGCTCGAGCCGCGTTCGGCAAAGGGCGAGCAGTCAGGAAACATTTTTTGTCTGCCTGCCGATTTCGGATGGAACGATCTGGGCTCCTGGACCGCGCTGCACGAGCATCATGACGCAAAGAGCAATCCGGCCGAGGGCAACCTCATCAATAGCGCAGGTGTGTTCGTGCTGAATGCCCATGGCAACTACATACATGCGCCGGGCAAATTTGTCGCGGCGGTGGGCGTGAGCGATCTGGTGGTGGTCGAAACCCCAGACGCATTGCTGATCACCACCCTGCAGCACGCGCAAGACGTGGGTAAAGTAGTGAAGCATCTGGACGAGAAGAAGCTGCACAAGCTGGTGTGAGAAAAGTGGAAACTGAACTTTCATGGCTCAAGAAATCAAATTCGGGACTGACGGCTGGCGCGGCATCATTGCCGACGACTTCACGTTCGACAACGTGCGCCGGGTTGCGGGCGCGATCGCTTCCTACGTTTTGAAGTACGAGGACGCACAGCACGGTGTAATCATCGGCTATGACACGCGTTTCGCTTCGCAACGCGCGGCGCAAGTGGCTGCGGAAGTGATCGCCGGCGCGGGCATCCCGGTGAAACTGGCGAACGATTACACGCCGACCCCGGCTGTTTCCTATGCCGTAAAAGACCAGGGCGCTGCGGGCGGAGTGATGATCACGTCCAGCCATAATCCGTGGAACTGGAACGGCGTGAAGTTCAAAGGAAAGTTTGGCGGGTCGGCTACGCCCGCCATCATGAAAAGAATTGAAGAAGAGTTGGGCGCAGGTGCGATGCCGCAGGGCTCGAAGGCGGCCATCGACGAGGTCGACCTCAAGACGCGTTACATCGCCGCTGTCTGCCGTTTTGCCGATATGGATCTGATCGGCAAAACCAAGTTCAAATTCGCGATCGACTCAATGTATGGCTCCGGCAGAGGAATTCTTGCTGGAATCTTTCAAGATCGCGGCGTTCGCTTCGTCGCCATTCGCCAGGAAGTGAACCCGCTTTTCCCCGGTATCAATCCCGAGCCCATCCTCCCGCATGTCGCTCTGCTGCAGAAAACAGTTGTCAACGAGAAGTGCGACGCCGGGCTGGCCACCGACGGAGATGCCGATCGCATCGGTGCGGCCGCGGAAGACGGCAGCTTTGTGGACTCGCACAAAATATTCTGCGTCCTGCTGCACTGGCTGCTGGTGCGCAAGAAATGGTCCGGAGACGTGGTTCGCGCCTTTAATACCACGCGCATGCTCGATCGCATTGCCGCCAAGTATGGCCGCAAACTTTACGAAACGCAGATCGGATTCAAGTACATCGCCGATCTGATGATGGAGCGCGATATTCTCATCGGCGGCGAGGAGTCGGGCGGCATCGGCTACTCGCGCTTTCTGCCGGAACGTGACGGCATTCTGAATTCTCTGCTGCTCGCTAATGCAATGGCTGAAGAAGGCAAGCCGCTGGGCCAACTGGTTGCGGACCTGCAACGCGAGTTCGGGCCGCACTATTACGGCCGTCGCGATCTGCGCATTTCGGAAGAGATCAAGCAGAGCGCGATTCAGCGGGCGCGGGCCGAAAGCATGCAGAGCCTGGGACGCTATCGCGTGCTGAAGAAAGAAAATCTCGATGGCATCAAGTTTTTTCTCGATGCGCCGACGAACGGAAACGGGGCGGAAGCGTGGATCCTGTTCCGAGCTTCGGGAACCGAGCCCTTGCTGCGTGCATATTCGGAGGCCGCGTCGCCGGAACTGGTGGACGAAATCCTGACCGCAGCGGAGAGTTTTGTTAAGAGCGGTGCATAGCGGGCTTACTCGCCTGCATGAATCTCCACATTTGGCGCGGCGATAATGCGATACTTCTATCTGAGCATGACTTTCGCCGGAAGCCCAACTTCGACGCCAGACGATTCGCCTGAGGCGCGCCGCTATAACCGCATTCACCGCTGGCTGGGGGTCGCCGATTTTGCTGTCGGCTCCGCTTTCCTGATTCTTTTGCTGGTCACAGGTTGGACGGGCTGGCTGCGCGATCTTGCCTTGCGTGAGGGATTCCGCAATTACACTCTGGCCGTTTTCATCTATCTGTTCCTCTTGCTTCTGATCAGCAAAATGTTAGGCCTGGGCCTTGACTACTACGGATTCCGGCTGGAACGAAGGTTTCAACTCTCTACACAAAGGTTGCGTTCCTGGCTCTGGGATGAAGTCAAGGGCTTTTTGGTGGGGCTGGTGCTGGCAGGGATTGTCGTGGAGTTGTTGTATTTCATGATTCGCGAATCTCCGCAGCATTGGTGGATCATCACGTGGGCGCTGTTCATGGGCCTGTTCATTGTATTGGCCCAGCTTGCTCCGGTCGTGCTCTTTCCCATTTTTTACAAGTTCGAGCCGCTGGACAATGAAGACCTGCGCCGCCGGTTAATTCAACTGAGCGAGCACGCAGGCACGCGCGTGCGCGGAGTCTACCGCTGGAAGCTTTCGGAAAAAAGCAAGAAAGCGAATGCGGCCCTCACCGGGCTGGGCAGGACGAGGCGAATCATCCTGGCCGATACGCTGCTGGACAATTACGCTCCCGAGGAAATCGAAGCGGTTCTCGCGCATGAGCTTGGCCATCACGTACACCGGCACATTTTGAAGAGCATTTTCGTGCAAGCCGGAATTACCTTGCTCGGTTTCTGGGTGGCGAACTGGGTGCTGCACTATGCGGTCGATCACCACATGTTCGAAGAGCTTTCTGATTTCGCCAACCTGCCCTTGCTGGCCTTGACCGCGACCGCGCTTTCGCTGCTTCTGATGCCGGCGCTCAATGCCTACTCGCGCTACAACGAGCGGCAGGCCGACCGCTACGCGTTTGAATCGATCGCCAGCGTCGAGCCATTCATTTCGTCGATGAACAAGCTGGCGCTACAGAACCTGGCCGAACGCACGCCTTCGAAGTGGGTGGAATGGCTTTTCCATTCCCATCCGGCAATCGCCAAGCGCGTGGCGGCGGCGGAGGCTTGGGGTCGCGCGCAGATTCAAAGTTCGGGTCCGCAGGCGTAGCATCAAGTTGCGAGTATCAAATACCAGCGCCCCAGAAGATCAACGCTGTTTCAGGATTTCCGACACACGCTCCAAGTCCTCTTCGGTGTCGACGCCAACGGAGTCGTAAGGCGTTTCGCCGACGTATATCGGAATTCCGTTTTCGAGAAAACGCAATTGTTCCAGCCGCTCGGTTTTTTCCAGAGCCGATTCCAGCCGGCTCACAAACAGATCGAGCGCAGCCTTCCGGTAGGCGTAGAGGCCGAGATGCTTGAAATAGGGCGGGCCGGTCTTGTCCCGATCGAAAGGGATAGTAGCGCGTGAAAAATAGAGAGCGCGGCCGTCCGGGACGGTCACGACTTTGACCGCGTTAGGATTACGAATTTCTTCTGACGGGCAGGGAGTCTTCACGGTTCCCACCTGGATTCTCACGTCTTTCATCACCTCGAGCAAGGTGGCTATCTGTTCAGGCCGCACCAGCGGTTCGTCGCCTTGCACATTGACATAAACGTCTGCGGTCACGGAGTTTGATATCTCATGTACACGCTCCGTCCCGCTGCGGTGAGTGGTGGAAGTCATTTGTACCTTCCAGCCGTGCCTGCGGCAGATTCCCAGGATCTCATCGGAATCGGTGGCGATGATGACATCCGAGACCAGCGGCGACGAGCTGACCGCCTCGTACACCCATCCCACGAGTGGCTTTCCCGCGATCTCGCGCAGCATCTTGCGTGGCAAACGGGTGGACGCCAGGCGGGCGGGAACTACGGCGATCGTTTTCATAAGACGACTAGTTTCCAGTTTCCCGCTCGAACTGGCAAGTGTCGAATCTGAATGGAATTCTTTGCGCGCCGTTTGACACCTTCAGACAGCGGCTCTTAAGAATCAAAAGTTGGATGTGACACGCCACTTCACCCAGCGCTGCCAAAGATTCCGATCCCACCGGCGAGAACAAGTTGCGGAAGACGCTTCAAAGTTGCGGGTGATGCTGGGAGAATCGGTCCGTCTAACTTTCAAGAACTCGAATTCCCGGGAAGCAGGCGATCGCTAATTTCCTTCGAGCGCGGCCAATGGCCACCCATCCTTCCAGTCAAGGGTGGAAATCTGCAGAAAGGGATGTCCCGTAGTCGCGTCATAAGCGTGAAAGACAATGATGTCTGCATCCCTCTGCAGCAAGATCGACTCGCCGCCCGGTCCCAGCCAGCGCTTGTTGCCCGTCAGCAGCGGGCTTCCTCCGCCCTCCAACATCGGCTTTCCGGTCTTGTCGAGGTATGGCCCAGTGACGCTCGGCGAACGACCCACCATGGTCTTGTAAGTGCTCCTAATCCCACGGCAGCACAAGTCGAAGGAAACGAAAAGATAATAGTAATCGCCATGATGAACGATGAAGGGTGCCTCAATTGCCTGCCAGTTCGGCGGCAAACCGGGAGGGGCAGACGGAGGATTGTCGGGACGCTTCCGGCTGGCCAGGGAATACAGACGCGTATCTTCGGCCGACAGCTTACCGGTCCTGCGATCCAGCTTTCGCATTTTGATTCCGCCCCAGAAACTGCCAAACGCGAGCCATGCTTCGCCGTTTTCGTCCAATATGAGGTTTGGATCAATCGCATTGAACTCGTCGTCCGTTTTCGATTGCAGCACCAACCCCTGATCCACCCAATGGAACTGCGGGGCTTTTGGATCCAGAGTCTCGTTGGTCAGCAATGCGATGCCCGAGGTGTTCTTGCCGAACGCCGAGAAGGCGTAATAGAGGTGGTATTGCCCGTCAAAATAGGAGATGTCGGGCGCCCAGAGTTCCTTCGTTTCCGGACTCTCCTTTTGAATCCATTGGGGAACGCCCAGCAAAACATAACCGCATCGGTTCCAGTGGTGGAGGTCCTGGGAGCAACGAACCGGCAGTTCGCCATCTCGTTTCGGCTCGGTCGCGGTGCCAAATAGATACCAAGTGCTGCCCTCTTTGATAATCGACGGGTCGTGTGCTCCTTCCACATCACCGGTGACGGCAATGACCTGCGGTGTCGGGGCGGGCCGTTGGGCGCAGACTGCCGGCGCGGGGAAGATAGCCGCGAGCACTGCTGTAAAGACGAACAAAACTGCCGTTCCTGTTTTCAAGGTCAATCCTCCGGGAAGCGCAAAAGACGCGAGCACCTCGAATCGATCTTCATGGAACGCCGTTCCTGGAGCGCCGTCCTTGTTAGACCGGGTCACTCAGTTCGGCGACAAGGCGGTCGATTTCCTCAGCAATAAGTTGGTCTGCAGTATGTATTCGGTCCCATTCGACAGAGGTTGGTCTCGTCCCACTTCGGCGAGGAGCGCCTTGAACGCCAGCATGGCCAGATCGGTCTGCGACATCTGGACCGTGGTCAGAGGGGGCAGCATGTATTGCGCCAGTCGCACGTCGTCAAAGCCGACCAGCGATAAGTCGTGCGGAATGACCACCCCCACCTCGTAGCTCCTCTTCATCACTCCAATGGCGGTCAAGTCGTTCGAGCAGAGGATTGCCGTGGGCTTATTCGGAGAGTTCAGGATTTGTGCAGCCGCCGCCATGCCTCCCTCGGCCGTATGATTTCCCTCCACAATCAAGAGCGGGTCGCAGGCCAGCCCGATTTCCTGCATCGACTGCAGAAAGGCATTCCTTCGCGCGACAGCTGATTTCAGGTTCACCGGACCAGAAATGAAACCGATTCGATTGTGGCGCAAAGCCGCCAAATGCTGGACTGCCTGGCGAATGCCGTGCAAGTAGTCGATGCGGATATTGCTTATCCGGGGAAGGGCGGGGCCGACGTCGACAAAAACCAGGGGGACCCGGCGCGATTTCAGGTCCTCGAGCAGCAAGTCCTCCATCCCGAAGGTCATCACCGCCACCCCGTCGACGCGACGCTCAATCATCCGCCGGACGGAACTCGCCATCAGCCTGGGGTCGTGGACTGTCGAAGTCAGCAGAATCTCGTATCCATGCTCGACTGCAATCTTCTCGAATGCTTGAACGATCTCTGGAAAGAATGGATTGGTGATTTCGGAGACGACCAGACCAAAGATTCTGCTTCTTCCGGAGACCAGCGCGCGCGCTTGCGTATTGGGGTAGTAACCCAGCTCATCGACTACTTTCCAGACGCGCCTGGACAATTGCGGATCCACGGTGGGCACGCGATTGATGGCGCGTGACGCCGTCGCGGTCGAAACCCTTGCGCGCCTCGCGATTTCCCGGAGATCCATAATGATGTGCCTGTCAGAGCGCGGGGACTCGCAGCAAACATTTGCTAATCTCCATTGCTAATCTCCACCAGTGTGTCTATGATTTTCACGCCGCCGAAAGCGAGTAGCACACGGTGTCTTACAGTAAATTGCGGCTCTACGCTAGTGCGATTGCATTATAAGGATAGAGACGGATTTGGCCGGGCCGCCTGCTGTGCGTGAGAGAGCGGGCGAGCGTTTTGTGGGGTCACAATCGCCGGGCCGTCATGGTAGACCAGGTTTGCATTAAAGAGGTGGATTGATGGCGGTACCATCCGAGTCCGTGGCGAGTGCGGACCATCAAAAACAACGCCCGCCCATCGCCGAAGAAATAAGCAAGTCCGCGATCCTCCAGGAACTGGATAACATTCTGGCAAGTCCGCCTTTTCGGAACAGCAGCCGCAGCAAGCAATTTCTCTCCTACGTGGTCCAACATCGGCTTGAGGGGCACGACGAACTATTGAAGGAACGCAGTATTGGAGCCGATTTGTTCCACCGTCCACCCGATTACGCGACGGGAGACGACCCGGTGGTTCGGGTGCAGGCCGGCGAGGTACGGAGGAGGCTCGAACAGTATTATCACGAGTTTTCAAAGGACTCCGACTTACGCATCGACCTCCCCTTGGGAACCTATGTTCCCGAATTTCACCCCACTCCGGTTGAGTTGCCCCTGGAAGGTTCAACTCAGCCCTTCCCGCTTCATGAGCCCAGTAAAAACTGGAAAGCTCTCGCTTGGGCTGCTCTTGCGCTCAACGTGGTGTTGGTCGCGGCCTTGCTCGGCCCGGTCATCCACCGCAAGATAGCGCGACCCTCCGTCTTGCAGCAATTCTGGGCGCCCGTCTTTTTCACCTCTCAGCCTGTCCTCGTCTGTATTCCCAAACCTGTTTTTTATCGTCCGTCATCTTCACTATACGAGAAGTACGCCAAAACCCATCCCGGCACTTTTCAGACGCAACTCGAGAGGTTCAACCAACCACTTCCACTGGATCCAAATGAAAAGATCTTATGGAAAGATATGGTCACCTGGCCGGATTTCGGCCTGGTCTCAGGTGATGTTTACGCTGGCTTTCGAATTTCCGAGGCATTAGGCGGGATCGGAAAGCCAAGCCAGATCAGGATTGGCAACGAATCGTCATTCGATGAGCTTCGAAATTCTCCTGCAGTGATGATTGGGGCGTTCAGTAATCGGTGGACGATGGAAATGACATCCGACCTGCGTTTCGTGTTTGAAGAAAAGGACGGAATCCTGTGGATCCATGACCGCACATCTCCCGACAAAAAGTGGTTCTGCCGTCTGGGATTGCATGGGGAAGTGGTCGTGGACTTTGGAGTGGTCACCCGATTACTGGACTCAAAGACCGGCCATTCAATGGTCAGCGTGGCAGGAATTACCGCACCTGGCACCGACGCGGCGGCGCAGTTCGTCTCGAATCCCGAATTCTTGTCCGAGTTGGCCCGGACAGCGCCTGCCGGATGGGAGAAGAAAAACATGCAAGTCGTTGTGCAGACATCCGTTATCGACGCGGGCGCCAGCCCGCCTCACGTGGTTGCAGCCTATTTCTGGTGAAGCTTGCAGCTCCCTCGAGTTGGATTCCAAAAGAAGACTTCCTGATTCCCTCCCAGGAAAGCACCGAAACTAATCAGCGCATTTCCCCCGGACGATCGCCGCCCCCGCACTTTCAGCGCCTTGGACATGAAGAGATTAGCCCCGTCCGTGCTGATCCTCCGATCACAATCGACATGTTGCCCCCTCGGCTTTCATTATGGACCGGCCTAAATCTATGTCTGTGCATGCAAAGGATTTAGATTTTGAAGAGTGACCGTAACATACCGTATGCATACCGTGTGTTACTCGCAAACCTGGGATCAGGAGGCCTCTTATAAATCCGCGCAAGCACGCAAACGTTTACTCGGAGTCCACGTTTGAACCGAGCAAGCTCATGAAAAAGCCCTACCCTTGGCCCGTCCGCGTTGGTAGCAGGCGTACTTCATCCATGTGGACCCGTACGCGGCCGGTTGGGCTGCCTTTGCTCGCGCTCTGTTGTTTCCAAGGCTGCGGTGGTGGCTCATTGTCCCTTTCTACTTCAACTCCTCTAGCCATCACGACGATGTCTTTGGCGGGCGGAAGCATCGCCGTCTCGTACTCAGCGACGTTGACGGCGACGGGTGGCACTGGCGCTGGGTATCAGTGGAGCGCGCCCGGGGGCGGGGTGCCGGCGAGTCTGAGTTTGGCCAGCAGCGGCGTGCTCTCGGGAACGCCCACGACCCCAGGAAATTTCACCTTCACGGTTGAGGTCACGGATTCTTCAGGCGCACCTGCCAGCGCCAATCTTAATCTCGTCATATCGGGTTCCGGTCCATTAACCACTTACGGATTCACCGGCGACACTTCGCCCGTGCACGATCCCAGCATCATTCGGCAGGGATCGACCTACTATGTCTTCTCGACTGACGCCTCCTCGAGTCAAGGCGGATTCATTCCCATCCACTGCTCCGCCGACAAAATCGCTTGGAGCGCTTGCGGTTATGTCTTCGATACCTTGCCGTCGTGGATTTCCCTAACCGTTCCTCAGGCCACTGAAATCTGGGCGCCAGACGTGTCCTATTTCAACAGCATTTATCACGTCTATTATGCGGTTTCGTCTTTTGGGTCGAATGTCTCGGCGATCGGACTTGTAACCAACACCACTTTGGATTCGACCGACCCGAATTACAGCTGGGTCGATCAGGGCCTCATCTTGCAGTCTTCCACTTCCGACAATTTCAACGCCATTGACCCCAACATTTTGATCGATGCTGGTGGATCGGTCTGGCTCACCTACGGAAGTTTTTGGTCCGGAATCTACCAACAGCAGATCGACCCCACGACCGGGCAAATTCAATCCGGCTCAGCGACCAACCATTTGGCTGAGCGCGCCTCGGATGTTCCCAACGATCCGATCGAAGGTTCTTCGCTGGTTTACGAAAACGGTTTCTACTATCTGTTCGTTTCGTGGGACTACTGCTGCGAGATAGATCCGTCGCAGAGCAACTACAAGATCGCGGTCGGCCGCGGAACCAGTCCCAATGGTCCGTTTACCGACGAGTCCGGGGTCGATATGCTCACGGGCGGCGGAACGATTCTCTTGCAGGGCGATGCGACGTGGGCGGGGCCGGGCGGGCAAACGGCATACGTCGATCCAACCGACGGCGATCTGATCGTGTTTCATGCGCTGATGCTGTCGCAGAACGGACTGGACTATTTGTTTGTGAGGTCGCTGACCTGGTCGAACGGTTGGCCGGTGATCGGAACTTCAACCGATCCCGCTCCTGGAGACAGTCTCAGAAACAGTTCAGGCGACAGTTCGGAAGATGGTCTGCACGCGAGGCAGAAGGCACGTGCGGCTTCGGGGTTGTACACGCGTTAAAGGCAGGCAGGCTGGAAAGGCGAGTCAGTTTGCGGCAGCGGATTGCAAGAAAACGATTACCGATGGATCGAAGTGATCTAAACTCAGCCTGGCATCTCGATGCTTGAGGCTTATGGAGAAACTTTATGACGCCTGAGGTGCAGCCGTGCAGTCGTAGACTTCTTTCTTTGTGGGTCCGGATCATGAGCGTGGCGCTATTCGCCCTCTTGATCACTGGGCTGCCTGCCCATGCCCAACTCGACACCGGATCGATCAGCGGCACGGTCACCGATCCTTCCCGGGGCGCGGTCAAGGATGTCAAGATTACCGCGAGGGAAACCAGCACCGGCACAACTTATAAAACGGTCAGCTCCGCCACGGGATACTACGTGTTCCCGTCTGTGCGAACCGGGACCTACGACTTGACGGCGGAGCCCTCGGCAGGCTTCAAGACTGCGATCTACTCAGGTGTTGTCGTGACGGTTGCTTCGCATGTTGGACAGGACATCCTGCTTGCGGTGGGTTCCGTGTCCGAGACGATCAGCGTGACGGCCGATACGTTGACCCTCGAGACAGAGAGTTCAGAGATTGACGCGAGTATTACCAAGGAAGAAGTCAACGATCTTCCCCTGGCCGTGACGGGCAGTCTGCGTTCGATTTCCTCGCTGGAGTTTTTGGTACCGGGCACAGTTGGTCCCGGAACATCTTCAGGCGGGTCCACCTTCCAGATGACCAAGATCGCGGGTGGCCAGACCGAAGGCACGGACTATCTGGTGGATGGCATCACCACCAACCGGCAGGAGAACGGCTCCGGCTCGTTTGACATCGTCGCACCCTCGGTGGAATCGATTCAGGAATTTCACGTTGACATTTCAGGAATGTCGGCGGAATTCGGCAGAACCACCGGTGGGCTGGCGAATTACAAAACGCGTTCCGGAAGCAACGACTATCACGGAGCGGGCTTTGACTTCTACAAGAATGCTGCGTTGGACGGAAACAACTGGTTCAACGACGGCTACCTGGCGCTTAATCCCACGGATAGCGAGTTGCTCAAGCGCCCACCCGATACGAAAGATGATTATGGTATTTCATTAGGCGGTCCACTGCGCATACCGGGTTTGTACGACGGCCGCGACAAGACTTTCTTTCTTTTCAGCTTCGAGCAGTTGTTCTTTCACACTGGCGCTTCGATCACCTCGGTGATTCCAACCCCTGCCGAACTCGGCAGCAATGGGCAGTACTTTGATTTTTCTTCCACCCTGGGCGGCCCGATCCTTACTACGGCGGGAACCCAGGCTTACTCGTGCAATGGTACGGTGCCGCTGTATTACGGTGAGATCTTTGATCCGGCCGCCGAGTCGAACTCGTGCAACAACACTCCGTTCCCCAACAACCAGATACCGATCGGCCGCGAGAGCCAGGTGGCTAAGGCCGTGCTGCAATACATGCCGACTCCGAATCTGGTTGGTGGCACCAACAATTATGTCTACAGCACGAACGACAGCATCGCCCAGACCGTTTTCAGCGTGCGGGTCGACCAAAACCTCGGGCAGAAGCACAAGATATGGGGATTCTTCAGTGACCGGGAAAACACCGATCATGGCAACGGCGCCAACCTGCCCCCACCTCTGACCTCAGCCGGCGGCGGCGGAGTGAATCAGTATGGCAAGCTGACCCGTGCGGGATGGGATTGGGTTGCAACCCCGGCGTTGGTTAACTCTTTGACCTTCGGCGCCAACCGCTCCAACAACTACAACCTCTCGGCGGCCGCGCGGATGGGACAAGACTGGGATAGCAAGCTCGGAATTGCCAACGGCTCCGGTCCAGTGTTCCCTGGGTTTGAGTTCATCAGCAGTCCCTATCCGAGTTTCGGTGAAAACGACGACGCCCAGGATGTGGACAACACGCTCGCATTGAACGACGTGATTCACTGGCTACATGGCGCGCATAGCGTCAGCTTCGGTGGGGAGGAGCAATATCACCAGTACTCCTTCGTCAGCAAAATCGGAGGCACCTGCAGCGGCACGTCGGGATGCTTCACATTCTGGCCCAACCAGACGGCATCTGACACCACGTATTGGGGACGTGACGGCAACTCCTTCGCCGCATTCCTCCTGGGTCAATCGGGCACTGCAAACGCCCTGAATCAAATTCACGCCCCCCGCTGGATCACTCATACGACCGCGCTGTTTGTGCAGGATGATTGGAAAGTCAGAACAAACCTCACTCTCAACCTCGGACTGCGCTGGAGTTTCGACACCCCACGCCACGAAGCGGACGGGGACACAGCCATCTTCAGTCCGACCACGCCCAATCCGGGGGCGAGCGGCTTCCCTGGAGCATTAGTCTTCGCCGGGAACGGACCGGGCCGCAACGGAAACGTTGGGGAAACCTGGGCCAAAACCTATTACAAGGATTTCGAGCCGCGCGTTGGATTTGCCTGGTCGCCCTCGTCCATGCACAGCTACGTCCTTCGCGGCAGTGCCGGCTTCTACTATGGGCCCCTGGTCTATGCCGACTTTGGCCAGGGAACGCTGCAAGGTTTCACGGCGAACCAAACCCTGTTTAGTGGAGATCCCCTCTCCGGGCCGCTGGTCGATGCCGGGCTTCCCGCGCTGCCGACGACTCCAGATCTTGATCCCACCCAGTCGAACGGCCAGGGGGTGGACTACATAGCGCCAAGCTTCGGTCGTCCCGCCATGGTGGGATCGTGGAACCTGGAAAACCAAGTCCAGCTCAGACCCGATCTCTACTTCTCGCTCGGATACATCGGCAACCATGCCACGCACCTGCATGGATTGCTCAACTATCCGAACGACATCCCGCAGAGCGATCTGGCGATGGGCACCTGTCTGTTGTGGTGGGCCGTTGCACCGTGTCCCAACGGATTTAGTTCGCCTCCGATTCAGCCCTATGCCGGCTTTTCGTGCGCATCCGGCTGCACCTATGGAATCTCCGAACCAGTGGAGCAAGCCCTGCGCCCGTTTCCGCAAGTCGGCTACATCAACGAGGACAGCTACCTGCAGAACGTAGGGCAGTCCAGTTACGATGCGCTCGTAGCCAAGCTGGAACGGCGTTTCCACAACGGTCTCAACGTGCTTGTCTCCTACACCTTCTCGAAGACAATCACCGACGCCGACAGCATCCAGCCTTACTACAGCACCCTGCAAAGCCAGGGTGGAACCCAAAATCCCTATAACATCAGGGCTGAAAAGGCGGTGAGCAACCAGGACGTTCCAAATAACTTCGTCGCCAGCTACATTTACGAACTGCCGGTGGGCCGCGGCAAGCGGTTCCTCGCCGGCACCCCGCGACCCGTGAACGCGATCATCGGCGGTTGGAGATTCAGCGGCGTGCTGCGCTATTTGAGCGGCCAGCCGATCAGCTTCTTTGGCGCCAATGGCATTCCAGGCTTCGATAATGGCATTCGTCCCAACCGCGTCCCCGGTCAAGTCGTGCGCCGCCAGGGCGCATTCAACCCGCTGTTGTTCAACAACAGCGGGACTACCGGATACGACCCGACTTCGGGCGCATGCACCACCGGATACTGGAACTGCGGCTTTCTTACGGATCCTAACCCTAGTCCCGGGGTCGACGTTCCCTATGTCTTCGGCAATATGCCGCGGAACTCTGCGGACATACGGTCATTCCCCTTCTACGACGAGGATCTCGGCCTGGCCAAGACCTTCTCGATCACGGAACGGGTGAAGGCGGAGTTCCGCGGGGAGTTTTTCGATGCGTTCAACCGGCATGTGTTCAACAAACCCGATTCTGGCGTTCAGGACACCAACTTCGGCCAGGTTGGCAGTACGCTTCTTGGCCCGAGAAGTGGCCAGTTTGTGCTTCGGTTTAGCTTCTAGGCAAGCGGTGTGAGAGATGCGATCGGCTCAGGAGAGGGGGCGGTTGCCCGGCAGTCAGCAACAATGGCTGCCGGGTGACCCTGGCGCTGAGCGGGTCGCGATGCTCCTGTGACGCATTCTGTTCCCTGCCTCTTTCTTCTCGGATCGGCTATGCTTATGGTTGTGTTCGGTCCCTCTTCCCGGTTGCCGGTGATTGCGTTGGCTTTGCTCTTCTGCTGCCATCTTGGAATTGCGCAGGATGACGATTCGAAGGCCTGGTTCGAGCGGGGAAATGACGCGATCCGAAAAGGCAATGCAGCCGACGCCGTCCGCGATTTTCAGGAGTTCCTTCGACTTCGGCCCGGCTCAGCGGAGGGCTACTTCAACTTGGGCCTCGCGTTGCAGTCCGCGGGCCGGTTGGAAGAGTCGCTGACCGCGCTGCGCAAGGCGGCTTCTCTGCAACCCGGCTTGCACGGCATACGGCTGTTCACCGGAATCGTCAATTACAAACTGGACCATCTCTCCGCAGCGCACGACGATCTGATGAGCGAGACGCGGCTCGAACCCAGGAACGCGGCTGGCTGGATGTGGCTTGGCGTAGTGGAGTTGGCTCAGGATCACGCCGAGGCTGCCGCGGCTTCGCTCGACAAAGCAGCTGCGCTCGATCCGACCAACCTGGACATTCTTTACCACCGAGGTAGGGCACACTTGCTGATTTCCAAAGCAAGCTATGCGGCGATGTTCAAGCTTGGTCCTGACTCCTGGCGGGTCCACGAAGTGCTTGGCCAGGCCGATGCTGAAGCCTTCCGTGAAGACGATGCCATTGCTGAATTTCAGTTGGCGATTCGCTCCGCGCCACACGAGCCCGGGCTGAATGAAGAACTCGGCGACGTCTGCTGGACGGCGGGCAAGCTACAGGAAGCAGACGACGCTTATTCCGAGGAAATCAAGATCGACTCCGCCAATGCCGTTGCCCTCTACAAGCTGGGCAGTCTGCGCGTGACTCGCAGTGATGCGGCTGGTGGTGTCCCGCTACTGGAGCGCGCGCTCGTTCTCGATCCGGCCATCAGCGACGCGCACTATTATCTGGGAAAAGGCGATGCGGCGTTGGGCAAGAACGACTTGGCCATCGAGCACTTTAAGCTCGCCACGAATCCGCAAGGGACCGAGGAACTCAGAATCATGTCGTGGTATCAACTCGCGACGCTGTATCGCAACCTCCACCGTACAACGGAAGCCGGCGAGGCCCTTGCCGCCTTTCTTAAAATGAAGACGGCGCGCGATCAGCGGCGGGAGAACAAGCTGCAAGCCCAGACCCGGCGGCGCGATGAATTGCCGCGGCAAGAAACCATTCCGGCTGCCGCCGATCTCCGGTAAATTTCGGATTTCGATTTTCACTTCATGGTGCAAAACAAGTTAGTGCCGGCCCTGAGCTTTCGCATCACCGCAATGTTCGGAGCAAGGCTGTCAGCCGCGGTCTTGCTTGCGACCATGTTGCCGGCACAGACGCGTTCCGGCGCCCCGGACCCGTCTGCGGCGCAGGAGTCGGCGTCGCATGCTGGCATGGCCACCGGCGGAGTTCATCCCGCAGAATTCGACAAAGAACATCGTCCGATTACGGCTGGGGGCTTCGTCAAAACCGGCCCCGTGATCTTCTTGAATACCGCTGAACAAGCGGCCCTCACCGCGTGGCATCACACCGCCGGCTCTCCCGAAAAGCACTTCATTCTGGAAGCGAATGGCGCCGGCGTTGCTCTGCTCGATTACGACAATGACGGCTGGCTCGACATCTACATGGTGAACGGCACAACTTACGACGCCTTGGACGGCAAGGTGACCCCACCCCACGCGGCTCTCTTTCACAATAACCACGATGGAACGTTCACCGACGTGGCCGCCAAAGCCGGCGTAACGAACGACCGGTGGGGCTTTGGAGCCGTCGTGGGAGATTATGACAACGATGGCTGGCCCGACCTCTATGTCACCAACTACGGGAAGAACCGTCTCTATCACAACAATCACGACGGCACCTTCACCGACGTAGCCGAGAAAGCCGGAGTAGCCCTCGGCTCATGGTCGACCGGCGCAACCTTTGGCGATTACGACGGCGATGGACGGCTGGATCTGTTCGTCGCAGGCTATCTCGAATACGATGTCAAGCAGCCGCCAGTATCGGGTTCAAAGGAAGTGCACTACAGTTCCTGCCAATTCCGCGGTGTGCCAGTGATGTGCGGCCCGCAAGGAATCCGCGGGGAACTCGACCATCTTTTCCATAACAACGGCGACGGCACCTTCACCGATGTCAGTGAGAAAATCGGAGTCGGTAACCCTGATCGCCACTATGGTCTCGGGGCCTTGTTCGTCGATGTGAACAACGACGGCAAGCCCGATCTTGTCGTCGCCGACGACTCTACCCCGAACTATCTCTACATCAACAAAGGGAACGGCACGTTTGAGGATCAGAGTTATGCCAGCGGCTTCGCGTTGAATGGAGACGGCCGCGAGATGGCGAACATGGGCATCGCCGCTGGCGATTACGAGAACAACGGACACATGGATCTCGTGACCACCACGTTCTCCGACGACTACTATGTCCTTTTCCTCAATGATGGGACTGGATCCTTCACCGATGTCAGCTACAAGGCTGGCATTGCGGCTTTCACCATTCCTTTCCTGGGTTTTGGCGACGGCTTCCTCGATTACGATAACGACGGGTGGAAAGATCTCCTATTTGTCAACGGCCACGTTTACCCGGAAGTGGACAAGGAAGCCTGGGGGACGTCCTATGCGCAGCGCCCGCTGCTTTTCCATAATTTACAAAATGGAAAATTTGAGCTGATGGCAGCCGTCGAAGGAACCGGGCTGGCGGCCGTCAGCGTCGGCCGCGGAGCTGCCTTTGGGGATCTGTTCAACGATGGCAAGATCGATGTCGTCATCAACAATGTCGATCAAGTGCCCGTGCTGCTTCGCAATGTGAATCCGGATCACCACCACTGGGTGGAACTGAAGCTCATCGGGGGGCCGAAGAGTCCGCGCGACGCCGTCGGCGCCACTGTGTACCTGACCGCCGGTGGCATACGCCAGCGCGGCGACGTGCTCAGCGGCGGCAGCTATTTGTCGTCCAACGACTTCCGTGTGCACTTCGGGCTGGGCGACGTGACCACCGTCGATCGGGTCGAGATCCACTGGCCGAGTGGGGCGGTGGAACAGCTGAAGCTGCCGGCGGTGGACCGCATTCTGACCGTGGAAGAAGGCAAGGGAATTTCCGGCGACCTTGCCGGGACTGCGGTTCGAACAACCGGTCCTAATCTGTCGAACCGGTAAACAATTTCGCATACCAATTCGTCGAGAGAAGCTCGAATCACTAAAATTCGGCGTACCAGTCCCTGACCGTGGCCCGCGTATTGCGGACCAGCAACAGCACGAGAAGCACCCCGACGAACGGAACCATGCCCGCGACTTGAACGCTACGACAGTCCCAATTCCGTCGTCCGTAGGCTTGAACCCGTGGTTTTCGTATTGATAAAGCGAGAGAAGCCACGCACTATCACTGTGAAACTGGAGGGCTATAAAACAGCCGAGAAAACAATTGTCCCACACCGGAAGAACATTCCAATAGCTATCACTTTAGAGAAGGACGCACACTGATCTGCTGAGCACAAAACCCCTCCTACTTGCGATTCGCTTCGAAGCGAGCGTTGCACTCGTTGCGGTTTTCCATCTACAATCTCAGTCGCATAGTACCGGACATGAAACGCACCATGAGCTTCAAAGACATGACCGCTTTGGTATCGAGCCATCGCCTCTCTCCTTGCCCCACCAGCAAGGCTGGCATAGCGGTTAATGCAACGTCTATGCAACAGCCCTTCGGTAAAGTGTCCGTAAGTTGCAGCAAACAAACAGTGGCGGCGTAGCTCAGGTGGCTAGAGCGACGGTCTCATAATCCGTAGGTCCGTGGTTCGAGTCCACGCGCCGCCACCATTCTGTCGTTTTTTGTCAGTCCATTTCTAGAAGCACGAATTGACATTCCTGCGCTGCTCTGGAAACATCGAAAACTCTCGGCGAAGAGGCTCGCAACTTCCGCGTATTCTTGAAGCCGGTTGAGGTGTTTCTTATGGTGGGGATTCGCACGCGCGATCTGCGTAAGATTTATACTTCGTCGCCGCCGTTTGGCGCGGGCGGCTTTGGTCCGCCTGCAGCACGCGACAAGCGGAAAAAGCAACCGAAGCCGGAGATTGTGGCGCTGGATGGTCTGACGCTCGACATTGCTTCGGGCGAAGTTTTCGGACTGCTCGGACCGAATGGCGCGGGTAAGTCCACCACCGTAGGAATTCTCACTACGCGGGTGCGGCCAACGGGCGGCACTGCCTGGATTGGCGAGCACGATGTATGGAAAGAACAGGTCGCGGTGAAACGCCTGATTGGCGTGGTTGCGCAACGCCCGAACCTCGATTTTTCTCTCACTGCGCGGGAGATTCTGCTGTTTCACGGGGCTTATTTCGGGCTCGACTCCGAGGCGCGGGCAGCTCGGGCCGAGAGTCTTCTAGACAGGTTCAAACTGCGTGACCGTGGCGAGCAAATGGTGCGTGGATTCTCCGGCGGCATGATGCAACGGCTTTCGATCGCACGCGCTATGATGCACGATCCGCAGGTTCTTTTCCTCGATGAGCCCAGCGCCGGTCTGGATCCGCAGACGAAGTTGCTTTTGTGGGAGATCATTCGCGAGTACAACCAGACTGGCAAGACGATCCTGCTCACGACCCACAACATGGAAGAGGCCGATGCGCTGGCGGACCGCTTGGCCATCATTGACCACGGGCGGAACATCGCGTTGGGCACGCCTGCGGAGTTGAAGGCTTCAGTGCCGGGCGGGTACTTGCTGCGCCTGCGTTTCGGCCAGCACTCGCCCGACTTGTTGCGGCAGCTCCAGTCTTTACCCGGAGTGCGGGAGGTACGCGCCAACGATCAAGACGGCGCCGACCTGTACTCCGACCACGGGGGTTCGCTGATTGCTGGGATCGCCAGCCTGGCCTCGGCTGCGGGCGCCGAGTTGCGTGACGTTCACATCTCCGAGCCCAGCCTGGAAAACCTGTTTCTGCACCACACCGGAAGGAGTCTGCGGGAATGAACTGGAAGACATTTTTCGCCATGCTGGCGCGCGATGTTCACGTGGCACGACGCAACTTCGTTGTGTTGCTGCTGCAGACTTTTTTACAGCCGCTGATGTTTGTGTTCATCTTTGGCCGCGTCATGGTGCGCAGCGGGTACATGCCAGAGGCGTACAAGAGCTTGTTGCTTCCCGGCATTATGGCCATCAGTATGGTTTTCACGGGAGTCTGGGCCGTGGCTATGCCGTTGATTGCCGAATTCCAGTTCACCCGCGAGATTGAGGACCGCCTGCTTGCGCCCATGGAGATTTCCTGGGTGGCAGTAGAGAAAGTGCTCGCGGGAACGCTGCAGGCGCTGATCGCAGGGCTGGTGGTGATTCCGGCGGCGTGGGTGATTCTGCGGCCGGGCGTGGTTCTGACGGTGCACAGTCCTCTTACTTTCGCCTGCATTACCTTGCTGGTGGCGCTGTTCTCCGCCTGCGGCGGTCTTGCCCTGGGATGCAGTGTGAATCAGCAACACATCGGATTGATGTTCAGCATGGTGTTGACCCCAATGATCTTCTTCGGCTGTACCTACTATCCGTGGAGCGCCCTCAACAGCTTTCCCATCCTGCAAAAAGTAGTGCTGGTGAATCCCCTGGTTTACGCCAGTGAAGGGCTGCGTGGAACGCTGGTGCCGCATCCTCCGATTCCGTATCTTCCGCTGCCGGCGGTGTTGGTGGCCTTGACGGCGTTCGACGCGCTGCTGCTTGCGGTGGGGTTGCGGCAGTTCTGGGGAAAAGCCGTCAGTTAAGTTTCCCGGAGTTACTTTTCGCTGGTTACCACCGTGAAAGCTGCCTCGAATCAGGCGATTCCAAGCGTTACTGAAGTTTCCGGCGGGGCTCACAAATCATTGTTAATAAACCTGTTAGCTAGTTATGCTTGGCTGAGGGGATAGCTCGCGCGCCAGCGACAAGAGCGTGCGGTGAACCCGCAGACGAATGTCCGCCAGCACACACTCGTGGAGAGGCCTGCCCATCGGCGCCAAGGCTTTCATTGGCCTGGTAATCGCTGCTGGAATGGCGTCTTTGCTGCAAGCTGCGATTCACCAAAGCAGCAAGAACATCGCAGAGTTTATCTGTTATCTGGGCATCGCGATTTTGGCTTCGCGGCTGCGCGTCACTCTGCCCGGCATTACGGGCACGCTTTCGGTGAACTTCCTGTTCATTCTGGTGGCGGTTGCGGAACTGAGCTACTCGGAAGCGCTTACGCTGGGCGCGGTCTCCATGCTGGCCCAGAGCATTCACCCCAACCGGCCCGGCGCCATCCAGTTGACGTTCAATGTTTGTGCGGGCTCGCTATCGACGGCTCTGGCCTATTTTGTCTATCACAGCAGTCTGGCCAACGAGATCATCGTCAGCCGGCCGCTGGTTCTCTGCCTGGCAGCTTCGACGTACTTCATCGTCAACGCTGGAAGCATCGCGGTTGTCATCTCCGTCAGCGACGGAAAACCGCTCCGGCAGATCCTGGTGGATTGCTATTTCTGGTCCTTCCCCTACTACCTGGTGGGAGCCGGCATCGCCGGTGTGATTGGCTGGTTCAACCACAGGTTTAACTGGGAGAGTTCGCTGCTGTTCGTCCCCGCCATTTACCTCATCTATCGATCCTATCGCTTGTATTTGGGAAAGCTGGAGGATGAGAAGC
The DNA here is from genome assembly GCA_963800575.1 of uncultured Acidobacteriaceae bacterium. Taxonomy (GTDB): domain Bacteria; phylum Acidobacteriota; class Terriglobia; order Terriglobales; family Acidobacteriaceae; genus Sulfotelmatobacter. The sequence goes on along the minus strand of CAWDBN010000009.1, from coordinate 20,717 downwards.
GGCACGTGGAAGAGATCGCGAACCTGCATCTGCGAACTATCGAGGCCCTGGCGCTGGCCATCGAAGCCAAAGACCAGACCACCCACGATCATCTGCAGCGCGTCCGGATCTACGCTATCGAGGTAGCCAAAGAACTAGGCATGGTTGGGACTGAACTAGAAGCCCTGCATGCCGCGGCGCTGCTGCATGACATCGGCAAACTAGCCGTCCCCGAACACATCATCTCGAAGCCCGGCCGGTTGACGCCGGAAGAGTTCGAGAAAATGAAGATTCACACGGTGGTAGGAGCGGAGATTCTAGAGCGAGTTCGCTTTCCCTACCCCGTTGTGCCAATTGTGCGTGCCCACCATGAGAAGTGGGACGGCTCGGGTTATCCCTATGGGTTGAAGGGGGCTGAGATTCCGATTGGCGCACGCATTCTCTCTGCAGTCGATTATCTGGACGCGCTGGCTTCCGACCGGCAATACCGTCGCGCCATGCCGCTGGATGAGGTGATGACGCGGCTCACGGCAGAATCCGGCAAGTCGTTTGATCCGAAAGTTGTGGACGTCCTCAAGCGGCGCTACCGCACTCTGGAAAATCTCGCTCTCGCGAAATCGGCGGAAGATGGCAGTATGATTCTTTCGACGGACTTCAAGATCACGCGGGGACCGGCGCCAGCCGCGGGATTCGAGAATGCCACGGTTTCCGATGCGCCGGGGCGCGAAGCAACCTTTCTATCCTCCATTGCGGCGGCGCGCCAGGAAGCGCAATCTTTATTTGAGTTGAGCCAGGACTTGGGAGCATCGCTGAGCCTGGGTGAAACGCTCTCCGTGTTTTCCGTGAAACTCAAAATGACCGTCCCCTACGACGCGATCGCCATCTATATCCGCCGCGGCGACGAGTTGATCCCCGAGTATGTGAACGGTGATAACTACCGACTGTTTGCCTCTTTGCGGATTCCTGTCGGACACGGTCTCTCGGGCTGGGTGGCGCAGAATAAGAAGCCGATTGTGAATGGAAATCCATCGGTTGAGCCGGGTTATTTGAACGATCCTGACAAGTTCAGCACGCTGCGCTCTGCTCTGGCCCTGCCTCTCGAGGGAGTAGCAGGGGTGATCGGCGTTCTCGCACTTTATCGCGCCGAGAAAGACGCGTTTACTTCCGACCATTTGCGCATTCTTCTTGCGGTGAGCGGCAAGATGGCTCTGGCCATTGAAAACGCTCTCAAATATCAGCAGGCCGAAAGCTCTGCCACCACCGACTACCTTACCGGCCTGCCCAATGCGCGGTCGCTGTTTCTGCAACTGGACCGCGAATTGGCGCGCTGCAAGCGCGACAACGCCTCGCTCACGCTGATGGTCTGTGACATGAACGGGTTCAAGAAAATTAACGATCGCTTCGGGCATCTGGAAGGGAATCGCGTCTTGCGCTTGTTTGCCCAGGCTCTGAAAGACACTTGCCGCGAATACGACTACGTAGCCCGTATGGGCGGAGACGAGTTCGTGGTGATCGCCCCGGGTCTGCCCGCCGATGCAGCCGCGAAGAAGGTTGAGCAGATTCGTCCTCTCGCCCGGCAGGCCGGGTTCGACGTTTGCGGAGAAGAAATTCTTTCACTGAGCGTGGGGATGGCCGTGTCTCCCGACGACGGCAATGACGCCGAGCAGCTTCTGACCCAGGCCGACCGCCGCATGTATCTGGAGAAACAAAAACTACCTACGCAGAAAGACCAGCGGCTGCACACGCGGATGAAATGCCGGCTCACGATCGAGTTGCACCCCCAGTCAGGAGGCGGGCCAATCTTCGGCAACATGATCGATCTCAGCCTGGGTGGCTGCTATGTGGAAACGAGCGCCATTCTGACTCCCGGCTCCAATGTAAAGCTGGTGTTTTCCATTGATGACGGCGCCCTGAGCACCGAAGGCAGTGTCGCCAGGATCCATCCTGGGTCGGGCGTGGCCATCCAATTCAAGGAGATGAGCCGGGAGTCGCGGGAGAAAATGTACCGCATTCTGGAGTTCGTGCAGAATTCAACTACGGTTTACAACGACCGCTATCTGCAGAATCTTTTCAAGCGCTGAAAAACAGTGGCCAGTGGGCAGTGATCAGTGGCCAGTGAGAACTGGTCGTTTGCTGACCACTGAACACTGCTCTTCGCTTGAACCCCGCTGCTGCCGCCCGTACACTTAAAGCATGCACGTCCACGTTCATGGCGCAGGCGGTCCCAAGCGAGTGCTGAAGATCTCGCTCGGCGTTACCCTGGCCTATATCGCGCTGCTGGTGGTGGCCGGCATCCGCGCCCACTCGCTGGCTCTTCTTTCCGAAGCTGGACACAATCTCTCCGACTTTCTGGCTCTGCTGTTATCTCTGGTTGCCGTGTATTTGCAGGCGCGCCCGGCCAGCTCGACGAAGACCTATGGCTACCATCGCGCGGGAGTGCTGGCCGCGCTGGTGAACGCGGTGTCGCTGGTCGCGGTTTCGTTCTTCATCTTCTACGAGGCGTTCCGCCGACTGCAGCATCCCGAGCACGTTCAAGCCTCGGTGATGATGTGGGTCGCGGCCACGGGCGTTGTGATGAACGGAGTGATCGCCCTGCTGTTGTATCGTTCGAGCCGGGGCTCAGGAAACGATGTAAACATTCGCAGTGCATTGCTGCATGAAGTGGGCGACACGCTTTCGACCGCCGCCGTGATCGTCGGAGGCTGGGCGATCCTGATCACCGGCAACTACTGGATCGATTCGGCGCTCTCGTTCGGAATAGGCGTGCTGATCCTCTGGTCAGGATTTGGCATCGTGCGCGAGACCCTGAATATTCTGCTCGAAGGAACGCCGCGAGGTGTGAAGCTCGAACTGGTTGAGACCGCGATTCGCTCGATCGAGGGCGTCAACGACGTGCACGATCTGCACTGCTGGAGTATCGGTTCGGAAACCCGCGCACTCTCCTGCCACATCTCGATTGCCGACATTCCGCCGTCGGTGAGCGAGCGAATCCTGCGCGACGTGAAGGAGTGCCTGCATCACGACTTTCGCATCGACCACACGACGATCCAGTTCGAGCATGTAGAGTGCGAAGTAGCGCATGGATGCGTGATTCCGGTGGGGGAGAGCGAAGAGCATCACCACCACAGCCACTAAACGTGATTTAGAGGTTTCCTAGAATCGGCTTCTGAGTTTCTGCTCTGCTTCGCGAAAATCTCCTGCACGCGTTCAATCGTGTCTGCGTCTTGCGCCGACTTGTCCGGCCTCAGCCGCACGATCCGCGGGAACCGCAGCGCGTACCCGCTGTCATGCCGGTCCGAGCGCATCATGTTGTTGAACGCCACTTCCAGTACAATCTTCGGCTCGACGGTGCGGCGAAAGCCCTGATCTTCAATCGTGTGTTCAAGAAACCACCGAGTCATCTCCCCAATCTCGGTGTCGGTGAGTCCCGAGTAGGCCTTGCCGATATTGACCAGCTTGTCGTCCTCCCAGACGCCGAATGTGTAGTCGCTGAGCACGCCGACGCGCTTGCCGTGTCCGTACTCGACCGCCGTCACCACCACGTCAAGTGTGGCTAGCTCGCGTTTCATCTTCAACCATGATTTGCCGCGCTTCCCCGGCGTGTAGGCCGACTCGAGGTCCTTGATCATGAGGCCTTCGTTCCCCCGTGCCTGCGCAGCGGCAAACAGTACTTCCAATTCGTCCGGCAAGCTGGCGTGAAACACCGGTCCGCCGATGATGTGAGCCGCTAATGATTCCTCTTCCTCTTCGCCGAAGATCAGCTTAGCCTGTGAGCCCGCCTTACCCCTGTGCTCCCCGTGTCCTCTGTGTTTAAGATTTCTCTCGGCCAGTAAGGCATCCAGAATCTGTCCCCGCTCCCGCAGCGGACGATCGATCAGCAACTCCCCATCTGCGTACAGAACGTCGAACACCAAATAGGCCACGGGAATCTCGCGCAGCATCCGCTCGCTGACTTTCTTCCGCCCCAATCGTTGCTGCAGCACGCTGAACGGGCGCGCCCGCCCGGTAGACTCCCACGCCACGATCTCACCATCGAGAATCGCTTCTCGCGGCAGACCCGCAAGGGCGCCGGGCAGCTCGGGGAACGACTGGGTGATCTCATCCCGCGTGCGCGAAAAAAGTTTCACTTCTCCACCCGAGATGTGTGCCTGGGCTCGAATTCCGTCGTATTTGTCTTCCACGGCAGCATCTGCAAAATAACTCAACCCCTCCTGCGCAGACTCGATCGGGCTCGCGAGCATGAAGCCCACGGGATGAAACATCCGCATTTTTGCATTCGCGAGCTTGCCCTCCGACGCTAGCCGCAGTGTGTCGCCGATATCGCCCAGCAACATGTTTGCGCGCTGCACTTCCTTCAACGCCCCGGCGCGCGTGCCCCCGTATGCTTTTGCAATCGCTTCCTCGACGAGACTTTCCTTCAGCCCAATCCGCAAATCGCCAGTCATGATCTTGACAACGTATTTGGCTTCGAGCGGCGTCGCCCGGGCAAGCAGGTCGCGGACCAACACAGTCTTTGCCGCCGGCCCGCGCGTCACCGCAATCTGCCGGAAACTCTCGGCAACTTCGAGAACGTTCAGCCCCTGCTCTGGTCCCTGAGCAAGGACCTCCCCGGCCACCGAACCCAAGTCGCCATGCTTTCGATAGGCAGCCGTCAATGCGGCCTCATCTTTTCCAGACAGCTCTGCCACCACATGCCACAACAACGAGCCGCCCACTTGCAGCGTTGTCTCCTCCCACGCCGGAAATGCTCTGCCAGAGAGAAACACGGCCGACACCGCAGCCTCATCCGGGGTGCGCGACTTGAAATAGTCGGCAACGATGGTCGTCTTCTGCAGCTTCTTGGTAGTGGCGGCGATCGCCTCACAGGTCTCGGCAAGTTTTCGCATGCTCTTCAAATACTTCTGAGAATAGACGAAAGACTCGCGGATTGCCGAGTGCGTCTTTGTGGCTCTCTTGATAAATCCAGGCACTTCTGCAACTTGGCGCGCAGTGCCTTGTCGCACTGGCGGCCTGTGGTAACCTAACAGTTGGCGCTTTTCTCTGCCGGGAGCATCTAACCTCTGTGCATTCTTTAAGAAATTTCGTGCGTTTTCTGGTGGCCGTCCAGCTTCTGCCTGCGCTTGAAAGCGGCGAGGAAACGCTAGTTGGCGGACAGGCCGTGCTCGAAGGTGTGATGATGCGTTCTCCGCACGCCTGGGCGATCGCCTGCCGCAAGCCATCAGGCGAAGTGGTGACAATGCGCGAACCGCTCGAGCGTCCGTCCGAAAAACACAAGTGGATGGCTTGGCCCATCGTCCGTGGAGTCATGACGCTCGGTTATGCCATGTCTCTCGGCTACCGCGCCCTGCGTTTCTCGGCCAATGTTGCCATCGAAGATGTGATGCAGAAGGAAGATGCGGACTCTGTGATGGCCCCGCCGAAGCGAAGCGAAGCGGAACGACCCTCTACTGAGTTCACCAAGACGCAAGCCCGCGAAAAAGCTGCCGCCATCAGCGGTTGGCTGGCGGGAGTCAATGTTGTCATCTCGCTCGCCTTCTTCATCTTCATGTACAAATACCTGCCGCTGGTGGCGGCCACGGAACTTAAGAAGGTCGATCCCGCACTCGGCGGCCAGATCATGTTCAATCTGATTGACGGGGCTGTGCGCTTGATCCTGTTCCTGCTGTTTATCTGGGGAGTGTCGCTGTTTGCGGATATTCGCCGAGTCTACGAGTATCACGGTGCTGAACACAAGACCGTCTTCGCCTTCGAGAATGGCGATCCGCTTTCGACCGCGGCGGTGCAGAAGTATTCGACATTCCATCCCCGCTGCGGCACCAGCTTCCTGATGACGGTGATGCTGATCTCGATCGGGTTCTATATGCTGATTCCGTTCACCAGTTTCTGGGCGCGCTTCGCTGCGCGCATCGCGCTTCTGCCGGTGATTGCCGGCGTCTCTTACGAGATCATCCGCTTCGCCGCCAAGCATCGCGGTTCTCTGTTTGCCTTGATGACGGCACCCGGCCTCTGGCTGCAGCGCATCACGACTAAGCCCCCGTCTGACGACATGGCGCAGTGTGCAATTACTGCCCTCGACCACGCCATGGCTCTGGAGAAAGAGCGCGGCGGCGAACTGGTGATTGCCTAGCGGCTCCGCCGCGAATATTTTCTCTTCCCCTCCCAATATCACTAGAATGCTCTAGAGAACCGGACCGGCGCGAACTGAGACGTAGCAAACTGCGTCTGTGTAAGGATCCCGATGTTTGAACGTTTAGACCAAATCGAAGCCCGATACGAAGAGCTGACCAACGCTCTAGCCTCACCGGATATCGTCGACGATTCGGCGAGATACCAGAAGACCGCCAAGGCGCACAGTGAAATCGCGCCCATGGTCGAAAAGTATCGCGAATACAAGGATCTAACGCGTGGCATAGCTGAGAGTAAAGCCATGCTCGCTGATGAGAAAGATCCCGAGATGCGAGCCTACGCTCAGGAAGAACTCGACAAACTGCAACCCCGCGTCGCAGCCATCGAAGAAGAATTGAAGGTTCTGCTTCTGCCCAAGGATCCCAACGACGAAAAGAATGTCATCCTCGAAATTCGCGCCGGCACCGGCGGAGACGAAGCCACTCTTTTCGCCGCCGAGATTTTCCGCATGTACACACGCTATGCCGAGACCCAGCGATGGAAGGTTGAAGTTCTTTCGTCATCAGAATCGTCGGCTGGCGGACTGAAAGAAGTGATCGCCATCATCGAAGGCAACCGGGTTTTTTCGCAACTCAAGTACGAGAGTGGTGTGCATCGCGTGCAGCGAGTCCCCGCGACCGAGCAGCAGGGCCGCGTCCACACCTCCGCTGTGACCGTAGCCGTTCTTCCCGAAGCCGAAGACGTGGACATCAAGATCGAAGCCAAAGATTTGCGCATCGACACATTCTGCTCTTCTGGTCCCGGCGGACAGTCCGTGAACACGACTTACTCGGCCGTCCGTATTACGCACATTCCCACCAACACGGTCGTGAGTTGCCAGGACGAGAAATCGCAGATCAAGAACCGCGAGAAAGGTATGCGCGTGCTGCGTTCTCGTCTGTACGAAATAGAAATGGAGAAGCAACAGCAGGCGCTGGCCAAGGAGCGCAGGGCCATGGTTGGCTCTGGCGACCGCAGTGAGAAGATTCGTACGTATAACTTCCCGCAAAACCGCCTCACCGACCATCGTATCGGGTTCACCATCCACCAACTCGAAGCCGTGATGGATGGCAAGCTTCAGCCGTTGATCGAAGCTCTCACAACGTATTACCAGGCCGAAAAGCTGAAGCAGGAAGCCGCAAGCATGGTTTAAGAGCGACACACGGGTGTTCAGGCTCACGCGAAAGGAAGGACTATGCCGGAACTCAACGAGGCAGTCACATCGGTTCTGACCAAGCGCTACGCCGCCAACGCAACCAGGATTCGCGAACTTGCCGCGCCTCTAACCAGTATAGAATTCTGGCAAAAGCCCTTCCCTTTTGGTAATAGCTTCGGCCATCTAGTCCTGCATCTGACGGGCAACTTGAACTATTACATCGGAATGCAGATCGCGAAGACCGGCTATGTCCGCGACCGCCCGCGCGAATTCAACGATCCGAATCCTCCGTCGAAGGACGAGGCGCTCCACCGTTTCGGCGACGCCGTGGGCATGGTTCTCAAAACTATCAGCGCGCAATCGCCCGAAGATTGGTCGGCGGAATACTCCGGGGTCGGCTCCGATGCCAAACACCGTCTCGATATTGTGGTCGTTTGCGCCGCCCATATGCAACATCACATTGGCCAGATGATCTACCTTGGCTACGAGTTGCGCCGGCAAGCCAAAGACGGGGAGAGATGAAATCGAATTCTCGAAAGTCGTTTTACATCATGTCTCTTTGACTCTGTGGTGAAATGATTTCGTGCAGCTAAAACAAGCCTTGGCCTCTGCCGTCAACCGTCTCAGTGCGAATCACGTTCCTTCCCCACGTCTGAACGCCGAATTGCTTTTGATGTTCACCTTGAACTGCGGCCGAGCCTACCTTTACGCGCATCCCGAGCGCGAACTCACGCTCGGCGAACAGAGTCGCTATGATGCGGCGCTCGCCGAGCGTGCACGTGGCGTTCCAACGCAGTACATCACAGGTCATCAGGAATTCTGGGGCATGGATCTGATCGTGACGCCCGCTGTGCTGATACCGCGCCCCGAGACCGAGCACGTGATCGAGACCGTCATTGATTCTGTACGTCGAGTGCCTGCGCCCGACGACCCTCTGCGCATCGCCGACGTGGGAACCGGCTCCGGTTGCATCGCCTTAGCCCTGGCCAAGGAATTACCGCACGCCGAAATCCACGCCAGCGACATCTCTGCGGCGGCGCTGGAGGTCGCTCGCGCCAACGCCGCCCGCCATCAACTCGAATCTCGAATTCAATTTCACGAGGTCGACCTGCTGGCAGGATTTGAGAACAACGCCTTTGACTTCACCGTCTCCAATCCGCCCTACGTCGGCGAATCGGAGGAAGATCAGGTTCAGCTGGAAGTGCGCAAATTCGAGCCGCGGAGCGCTGTGTTTGCGGGTCCGACGGGAATGGAAGTCTTAACGCGTCTGGTTCCGCAGGCGCGCGCCGCGCTTAAACCCGGGGGCTGGCTCGTCATGGAAATCAGCGGAGCGATTTCGGAGAAAGTGCAGCACTTGCTGCAGGATTGGAATGATGTTCGCATCCGGCCGGACCTGCAATCGATCCCGCGCGTAGCGCAGGCGCGAAAGTAGCTAGTGTCGCACGACAGCAGGCTGAATCTCTTCGACGTCCACAATGCTGGTTGGATACTTGCCGGTGTAGCAAGCCGAGCAATAGGAGGTCTTCTCTCCTTCGCCGCACGCTTTCTTTAGCCCTTCCAGCGAGAGGTAGGCCAGCGAGTCGGCTCGAATGTACTCGCGGATCTCGTCGACCGATTTATTGGCGGCGATCAACTGATCCTTCGAAGGCGTGTCCACACCGTAGTAGCAGGGCGAAATCGTCGGTGGGCACGAGACGCGCATGTGGACTTCCTTCGCGCCAGCATTGCGAATCATGCGCACGATCTTGCGGCTGGTGGTGCCGCGCACAATGGAATCGTCAATCAGCACCACGCGCTTGCCTTCCAGGAGCGCCCGCACAGGATTCAGCTTCAGCTTCACGCCAAAGTCGCGCACGCTCTGGCTCGGTTCGATAAACGTGCGCCCCACGTAGTGGTTGCGGATCAGACCAAAGCGGAACGGAATGCCGCTCTCTGCCGCATATCCCACGGCCGCGGTCACGCCCGAATCTGGCACCGGGACCACCAGATCGGCCTCCACCGGCGCTTCGCGCGCCAACTGCCGGCCAAGCTCTTCACGGCTGGTCTGCACCGCACGGCCAAACACTATGCTGTCCGGCCGTGAAAAATAAACGTGCTCGAAAATGCAACTCGACTGCGGCGCGTCCGCTGAATAAAAACGGGATATGACGCCTTCCGGGCCGACCACGACCAACTCGCCGGGCTTTACGTCGCGCTCATAAGTGGCGCCAATCAGATCAAAGGCACAAGTTTCCGAGGCGAAGACGATCGTGTCGCGCTTCTGGCCTTCGAGGGCTGGAATACGTCCCATCGCCAGCGGACGGAAGCCGCGCGGGTCACGCGCCGCGATAACCCGGTCGGGACTCATCAAGACGAGCGAAAACGCGCCCTCTACGCGGCGCAACGCATCCGCAATCGCCTCCGGCAAGGTGTGCTCTCGGGAAAGCGCGATCAGGTGCACGATCACTTCGGTATCGCTGTTCGTCTGGAAGATGGATCCCTGGCGTTCCAGCCGAGCCCGGAGGTCCACCGCGTTCACCAGATTGCCGTTGTGAGCAACCGCAATCGAACCCTTATTCGACTGGACCAGAATCGGTTGCGCATTCAGCAACGCCGAATCGCCGGCGGTCGAATAACGCGTGTGGCCGATCGCCAGCGTGCCTCGAATCTTTGAGAGCACGTCTTCAGTGAAGATGTCGGCGACCGTGCCCATGGCCTTGTGGACGCGGGAAGTCAGGCCATCAGAGGTAACAATCCCGGCCGACTCCTGCCCGCGGTGTTGCAGGGCATGCAGCCCCAGGTAAGCGAGCTTCTCCGCCTCGGGGTGAGCGAAAATCGCCACCACGCCGCACTCGTCGTGAAATTTGTCAGGTCTGGGCATTCAGTACTCAACCGTCAGCATCAGTCAACACCTCGTTCAATCTGCCGCCATGAGTTCGGGATCTGTCCGCAGCGCCGACTCCAAAGCACTCTCAAACGCAGCGCTGAACCCCGAAACCGGCGCGGATACGACTACCTGTCCGTCCAGAGAAATCTCGAACTGCTCCGGAATCGTTTCTCCCAGAAGGTCGGCGGCGATTCCATATTCCTCCGCCACCTGTTGGATTCGCACAACATTGCCCGGGTCGCAGGAAAGCACGATGCGGCTTGCATCTTCACCAAAGAGCGCAAAGTCCGCAGGAAGTCCGTTGGATGCGACATTAGCCCGGGCACCCACGCCTTGCGCAAATGTCTTCTCGGCCAGCGCGACCGCCAATCCGCCATCGCTGCAGTCATGCACCGACTCCACCAAGCCCTGGTGAACCAATTCGATTACGGCCTTCTGCAGCGCGGCTTCTTTCTCCAGATCGAGCTCGGGAGGATATCCCCACAATGCACCCAGAATTTCCTTTGCGTATTCCGACGACCCGAATTCACTCTCTACATCGGTGATATCGGCTGCTTCGCCGGCGCGCAATAGCACGATCGTGCGTCCCGTCACGGCGAAATGCATCTTTGTGGTCTTATGCACGTCGTCGAGAATCCCCACAACGCCCAGAACTGGCGTGGGATAAATGCCCTCGCCCAGCGTCTCGTTGTAGAAGCTGACGTTGCCGCCGGTGATGGGAATCTCAAGCTCCTCGCAGGCTTTGGTAATGCCGTCGATAGTTTGCGAAAACTGCCACATGATGTGGGGCTTCTCCGGATTGCCGAAGTTCAGGCAATTGGTTGCGCCGGCCGGTGTCGCACCCGAACACGCCACCTTGCGCGCAGCCTCGGCGACGGCGTGCATCGCGCCCAGCCGCGGATCGAGATAACACCACCGGCTGTTGCCGTCCAGCGCCATCGCCAAGCCACGCTGTGGTCGTTCGGGATTTGTATTCTTGATGCGAATCACGCCCGCGTCGCCCGCGCCCGGCGCTTCGACCGTGTTGGTCTGCACCATATGGTCATATTGCTGCCAGACCCAGCGCTTGCTGCAGATGTTCGGGCTGGCCAGAAGCTGCTTCAGGCTTTGCGTGAGGTCGCCGGCGCCGTTGAGCTGAATGTTCTCCGGCATTTCGCGGGGCACGGGCGGCTCCCAGCGCTCAAGCGGACGTTTGTACACAGGTGCGTCGTCAGTTAGCGCCTGATTCGGAATCTCGGCGACAACTTCACCGTGTTGCAGAACGCGCAATTTGTTGTCAGTCGTAACCTTCCCGACTTCCACCGCATCGAGTCCCCACTTTTCAAAAACGCGAAAGACTTCCTGTTCACGGCCTTTCTGCGCCACCAGCAACATGCGTTCCTGCGACTCGCTCAGCATGATCTCATAAGCAGTCATGCCGGTTTCTCGCTGCGGCACACGGTCAAGCTCAATCTCGATGCCGACGCCGCCGCGCCCGCCCATCTCGCAGGTGGAACAGGTAAGGCCAGCTGCGCCCATATCCTGAATGCCAACAATGGCTCCGGTCTTCATAGTTTCGAGGCAAGCTTCCAGCAGCAACTTCTCCAAAAATGGATCGCCGACCTGCACGTTGGGCCGCTTCGCTTCCGAGGCTTCGCTGAATTCTTCGCTCGCCATGGTCGCGCCGTGGATGCCGTCGCGTCCTGTCTTGGCGCCAACATAGATCACCGGATTGCCCCCGCCGGCGGCACGCGCGTAAAAGATTTCGTCTTTGCGAACCAGGCCCAGGGCAAAAGCGTTCACTAACGGATTGCCGGAATAGCACGGCTCGAACTTGGTTTCGCCGCCTAGGTTCGGCACGCCGAAGCAGTTGCCGTAAGAAGCGACTCCGCTCACTACTCCCTCGAAGATCGAGTGATTGCGGTGAACGTCCTTCTGGGTAGCGCCAGCGGCAGCCGAAGTTCGCTCGGCGGTTTCCGCATGAGTTGTGATAGGCCCGAACCGCAGGGAGTCCATCACGGCCACTGGCCTCGCTCCCATGGTGAAGATGTCGCGAAGAATCCCGCCTACACCCGTGGTTGCGCCTTGAAACGGCTCGATGAATGACGGATGATTGTGCGACTCAATCTTGAAGGCACAAGCCCAGCCGTCGCCGATGTCGATGATGCCTGCGTTCTCCCCCGGCCCTTGCAAGACGCGTGTGCTGCGCGTAGGCAGGCGCTTCAAGTGAACCCGCGAAGACTTGTAGGAACAGTGTTCGCTCCACATCACGCTGAAGATGCCGAGTTCCGTGAGCGTGGGCTCGCGTTGGCCGAGAAGCTGCTTGATCCGCTCATATTCGTCGAAAGTGAGGCCATGCTGCCGGAGAGTCTCCGGAGGGAAGGCAGAAGTCATGGAGGTGGTCATGGGGAAACTCTATTGTCGCATTTAGCGGGGCGGCTGGGTAGGGCCAACTTGGCTATCTTTCTCCCGGAATCCCAGGCACAGCTGCCTTTCCGGCCCAGGCGCAGCTGCCGTTTCCGGTAACATGGCGAGGCAGATGAAATCCATCATCGTAGGCACGGCAGGGCACATCGACCATGGTAAAACTGCGTTGGTGAAGGCGCTGACCGGAATCGATGCGGACCGACTGGAGGAAGAGAAGCGGCGCGGCATCACCATTGACCTCGGCTTCGCGCACACGGATCTGTCTTCGCCGGATGGAAAGACCTTGCGCCTGGGCTTTGTCGATGTTCCCGGGCACGAGCGCTTTGTCCGCAATATGCTCGCTGGAGTGGGCGGCATCGACCTGGTGCTGCTGGTGATTGCGGCTGACGAGGCGATCAAGCCCCAGACGCGTGAGCATTTCGACATCCTGCAACTGCTCGGGGTACGACGCGGCATCACCGTGCTGACCAAGTCCGATGCAGTGGATGCGGAAACACTCGACGTGGTCCGACTGGAGGTGGAAGAGTTTCTGCGCGGGACATTTCTAGATAAACCGAGCTTCGAAAAACCAGCCGCGATCGTCGCGGTGAGTTCTTTGACAGGTGCGGGCCTGGACGAGTTGAAGCGGGCAATCGTTGCAGTCGCCGCCGAGGTGCAACCGCGGGATTCGCTGGCGCTCGCTCGCTTGCCAATCGATCGTGTATTCACCATGAAAGGCTTCGGCACGGTGGTGACCGGAACCCTGGTGGCGGGCACGATACGCCGCGAGGACGAACTGGAGGTTTTCCCAACCGGGCAGCGAGTACGCGTGCGCGGCGTGCAGGTGCATGGGCAAACAGCGGAGGTGGCGACCGCCGGACAACGGACCGCGCTGAATCTGGCGGGGACGAGCACGCAAGAATTGTCGCGCGGGATGACCCTCGCGCCTCCCGGGACATTTGAAGCCACGCGGCGGGCCGACGTGAAGCTGCGATTGTTGCCTTCGGCGCCGCGTCCTCTAAAAACCCGGGCGCGGGTGCACTTTCATTCCTACACCATGGAAATGGTGGTCGACGTGACGCTGCTCGGGACAAAGGAAATTGCGCCGGGCGAAGAAGGACTAGCACGCTTGAAGCTGCCGGAATCCGCATTGCTGCTGCCGGGAGACCGGTTCATTATCCGGCAATTCTCGCCGGTGGTAACAATCGGGGGCGGAATTGTGCTGGATGCCGCGCCGGCTCCGCGCGTGCCGAGCCCGATTGACTTCCTGGAAACTCTGGCCAGCGGCAGTGCGGAAGCGATTCTAAGAGCACGAATCGCACGGCGGCATCACGAAGGAATCTCGACCTCCCGCATGGTCGCTGAAACTGGGTGGACGAAAGATGTGATCGAAGCGCAACTGGCTCCCGCGATGCAGAGCGGCGACGTGCTCGCGGCCGGCGGCCGGTTTCTGCATTTACCTGCGCTCGAAGCGTTGAAGGCGCGCATTCTCAGCGCCGCTCTGGATTTTCATAAAAGGAATCCTTTGGTGGGTGGGATCAGCAAAGAAGAATTGCGGGCGCAGGTGGACGCGAACTCAGACGTCTTCGAGGCGGTTGCAGCCATGCTGGTTCGGGAAAGAAAACTCGAAGTGATCGGTGACTTAGCGCGGCTGCCCGGGCATGGCGTGGTGATGAAGGACGAAGAGGCGGAATCAAAGAAGAAGATCGAGGCTGCATTTGCATCGGCAGGCCTTAAGGTTCCCGCGCTAAGTGAGGTGATTGCGGCCCTCAAGGTGGATAAGGTGCGGGCACAAAAAATCGTGACCTTGTTGCTGCGCGATAAAGCGCTGATCAAGGTTTCCGACAAATTGGTTTTTCATCGTAGCGCTCTCGAAGAGTTGCGGCGGCAGATGGCAATTTACAAATTGAAGTCGGCAAAAATCGATGTCGCAAGGTTCAAAGAGTTGACCGAAGTAACACGCAAGTACGCTATCCCTTTACTGGAATACCTTGATCGCGAGCGAGTCACGCGGCGAGTAGGAGACATGCGGGAGATTCTTTAGATTTTTTCTCCGGGGAATGAATGGGAACCCATCTCCAAATGCGCTTTACCGACACCTGTGTGCGCGGCAGCGAAGGTGGGCGTCTGTAGCCAAGCCGCCACGGACCCTGGGTGTGCGTTGCCAGCCAATATACGCTGTTAGGCCGTTAGGGTTTCAGCCCGCCGATGCTTCCGATTCCCCAGAGATGGGTCAATGGGGTTCCTCACGAGAGATGAATCGCAGAATCGGCGCGACCGAATCGCCACTACAGGAAAGAGGCTGCTCTGCCGATATATATGTAGAGGTCTGTCCGAATGAAAGTCATTGCGTGTGTCGCCATTCTGGCTGTTGCAGCCTCGCCGTTTGTGGCGGCGCAGAATTATGGCGATTCCGGTGCCCGCTCGAACATTCTTGCCCTTGAGTACGCCTGGGATCAGGCGCAGGAGAACAGAGACGTCAGGGCCTTGAGTGCAATCTTCGACAATGCTTTCGTGTTCGTCGACTATGACGGCAAGATATTGACTAAAACAGAGTACCTGGAACGGGTCAGGTCAGACTCGTCGCACTTGGAGCAAATCGTAACGGAATCGATGAGCGTGTTAGTGCTCGGAAATACCGCAATTGTGGTTGGGACTTACCGGGCCAAAGGCATCGAAAACGGAAAACCATACCTCCGCCGAAGGCGTTTCGTGGATACCTGGATGCTGATGGGTGAACACTGGGTATGCGTTGCTGCCGCGGCGACACCCATCCCGCATTGAGATGAGCAGGGGACGTTGCGCCGCGGATTGTAGACCCCTGGCGCGTGAAAGGAAAAGCCGTAATGTGGAAGCCGTTTTCTGTTTTCCTGCTGCTTTTGCTGGCGTCTCGATTCGATGCCCAGGATACGGCGCAGCCTGAGGGCGAGCAAGCCAGAATCCTGACGCTGGAAAACGCATGGAACCAGTCAGTGCAACAAAAAGATGCCTCGGCACTTCGGATGCTGCTCGCCCCGGATCTGATTTACGTCGACTACGACGGCACACTGATGAATAAAACCGAGTATCTGGCCAGCATACGGTCGCTGGCACTGCATCCCGTGCGCATCGTGAACGAATCGATGAACATACATTTTTACGGTATGGTTGCTGTGGTCACGGGCGTGTGTCGCGAAAGTGGCGTCAAGAATGGCAAGCCCTACGCGCTCCTCGAGCGTTTTACCGATACATGGGTCCGCCGGGGCGATAACTGGGTGGCCGTGGCCAGCCAATCTACATTGACCCCGCATTGAGTCCCGTGAGCGGTGCGGTAAGCCCCATCACGCCCATCCGCCAGTGATGTATTCTTCCCTCTGATGCTCCTGATTCGTCCTGCCACGATTGATGATGCGGAGTTGCTGCGGACGCTCATCCGCGAACTCGCGGAGTTTGAGCACGAGCTGCATTTTTGTGTGATCGAAGCTGCCGATCTCATACGGGATGGGTTTGGCGCGAGGCCCAGTTTTCGCGCGCTGATCGCAGATTGGGATGGGCAGCCTGCCGGGTACGCTCTATTTTTTGGCCACTACTCGACCTGGGCGGGGCGGAGATTGTTTTTGGAGGATCTGTTTGTGCGTAAGCCGTTTCGCGGCCGAGGGATTGGGAAGGCGTTGCTGGCGTCCGTCGCTCGCATTGCGGTACAGGAAAAATGCAACGGAGTGCAGTGGGAGGTGCTGAGCTGGAATGAGAAGGCAATCGAACTTTATAAATCTCTGGGGGCGGAGTTTCCCGATCGGTGGCTGCCGGTGTTGCTGAAGGACGACGCACTGCGGCGGCTGGCAGGGAAGGCATCTTGAGCCCGCCGGTTCGCATTATCGGCGCAGGGCTGGCAGGGTCGGAGGCGGCGTGGCAGTGCGCCCAGCGAGGCGTGGACGTGGAATTGTTCGAGATGCGGCCGGTGCGGTCGACGCCGGCTCACCAGACGGCGGATTTTGCCGAGCTGGTGTGTTCGAATTCGCTGAAGTCAGACAGCGAGAATACGGCTCCCTGGCTGCTGAAGGAAGAAATGCGCCGGGCGGGTTCGCTGTTGTTGCGGATTGCGCGGGAGTGCGCAGTTCCGGCGGGCCATGCGCTTGCGGTCGATCGGGTAACGTTTGCAGCGAAGGTGACGCAGGCAATTTCGCAGGAGCCGCGGATTACAGTGCGCCGCGAAGAAGTGGCTTCGATTGAAGAATCGGGTCATCAGATCACTGTGATTGCCACAGGGCCTTTGACTTCAGAGGCGTTGGCCGCGGAGATTGCAAGACTCGGCAACGGTGGGCACGACGCCGCTCAACACAATCCTCATCTGTATTTCTACGATTCGATCAGTCCGATCGTCGAAGCGGATTCCATCGACATGTCCCGGGTATACATGGCAGCACGCTATGACAAAGGATCCGCGGATTACATTAATTGTCCGATGACTCCGGAAGACTACGACCGGTTCTATGGCGCGCTGCTGGCCGCGCAGTCGGTCGAAGAACGCGATTGGGAGGGACTGAATTACTTCGAGAGCTGCCTGCCGATTGAAGAGATTGCGCGCCGCGGCCGCGATACGCTGCGCTTTGGTCCCATGAAGCCGGTGGGCTTGAAGGATCCACGCACCGGGCGGATGCCTTATGCCGTCGTGCAGTTGCGTCAGGAAAATCTTCGGGCGGATTCCTACAATCTGGTGGGTTTCCAGAATCATTTGAAGTTTGGCGAGCAGGCGCGCGTACTGCGCCTGATCCCGGGACTGGAAAATGCGCGCTTCCTGCGCTACGGGCAGATTCATCGCAATACGTATATCAACGGCCCGGCTTTGTTGCGGGAGACGTTGCAGATGAAAGCGCACCCACGGGTTCTGTTCGCTGGGCAGATTTGCGGCGTGGAGGGCTATGTGGAGTCGATTGCAACCGGGTTGATGGCTGGGCAGCACGCGGCAGCCCTCGCACTCGGAACTGATTTGGCGCCGCCGCCGCGGGCTTCGGCGTTTGGATCACTCACCCACTACGTAACTCACGCGGACACGAAAAATTTTCAACCCGCGAACATAACCTTTGATCTTTTGCCTACCCTGGAAGAGAAAATTCGCGACCGGAAAGAGCGGCACCGATTGCAGTGCCAGTTGGCCCTGAAACACTTCGATGAGTGGCTGGAGCGCACCGCGGCGACAGCGGCCAGGGGCTGAATCGCAAGCGAGCAGACGGAATTTATTTGACCCGCTACTCAGTTTGCAGTACCTTCCTCCACATTCGACCGACGCCGAGGTGCGCGCTTGACATTTTCCGCCGTGGACGCGATCTATCCCGCCGTTGAACATACAAAGAAACAGCTCTTCCAGCCTTTCCGCTTGGGCCAATGGACCAGGCTGGCGCTGGTCGGCTTGCTGGCCGGGGAGCTTGGCTCGGGCGGTGGATGTAACAGTCACAACTTCAACTGGAATCAACACCAGGGAGCCGCACGCCACTTTATGGATTCAGGCTGGCCGGATATCGATCCTGCCGTGGTAGCTGGCCTTATCGCGGTGCTGGTCGTCGCCGGCTTAGTGCTCGGGATCATCCTGATGTACATAAGCAGCGTGATGCGCTTCATTCTGTTTGACAGCGTCATGGCGAAAGAGTGCCACATTCGCCAGGGCTGGAGCCGCAGGCAAGGGCCGGGATTGCGCTACTTTCTGTGGAAATTGGCCTACCTGGTCGTTACCCTGGGCGGCCTCACCGTGCTGGTTGGAATTCCAGCCGGGCTTGCCTTTGCAGCGGGATGGTTCAAGGAGCCAAAGGCACACATGGTCCCGCTGGTGCTAGGCGGGATATTCCTGTTCTTCGCGGTGCTGATTTTCGTTTTGGCTTTGGCGGTGATTTTCGTGTTGACCAAAGATTTTGTAATCCCGCAGATGGCCTTGGAAAACATCGGCGTAATGGAAGGATGGCGGCGGCTGTGGCAGATGATCAAGTCTGAAAAAGGAGGGTACGCCGCCTATATCGGAATAAAGATTGTGATGGCGATTGGGGCGGGCATCATCGTTGGAATTGCCACCGTGATCTTAGGTTTGATCATCGCGATCCCTACGGCATTGTTCAGCATCCTTGCCATCGTTACCGGCAAGACGGCCGGGCTCACCTGGAATGCGTACACGATAACGGTAGCCGTCGTTGTGGGCTGCGTTCTGCTGGCGGGTTTTCTCTATGTCATCGCACTGATCTCGGTGCCCGTGATCGTGTTCTTTCCCGCGTATTCAATCTATTTCTTCGCGGCGCGCTATCCCGCGTTGAGCACCGCGCTTTACCCACCGCCCGTTCCCTCCGCGCCCCAGGGTGTGCCGGGTGCGCCTCCTACGGGTCTTCCAGAGCCTCCGCTGTTGCCGCCCACACCCGAGCCGATCGGATAGAACTCGCAGGATGCTTTTGTCATCCAGAGCGGTTGTGCTGAGCCCGAAGGGCAAAGCCCCGAGCGAAACCTAGGGGATGAATCCGCCGTTTGCTCGCGTCCGGCACGCGGCCTGCTTCTCCCGCGTCCCCGCGCGATGGAACTCTCTCGCCTACACAGGTGTCTGATGTTGCAGACACGCGCGTGCCAAAGAAGAAACAGGAGCCGGGGAGCTTTCTATGTCGTTCTCAATGGCAGGCCGTGGTGCGCGCGGACCCGAGATCAACGTAACACCGCTGATCGACGTTCTGCTGACCCTGATCATCGTTTTCATGGTCGTGGTGTCGATGGACAAAGAGCAGGGAGAGACAGCCCAGATTCCGCAACCAGATCAGAAACAGACAGCGGAATCTTCGCAATCACGAACAGTCATTGTTCAGGTCGTGTGGGCCAAGGAGAATCAGCCGCCAACCGTGAAAATCAATCAGGAGGACGTACGCTGGGAAGATCTGGAGACGCGCCTGGCGGAAATCTACTTGAGGCGCGCCGAGAAAGTCGTCTTCGTCCGCGGCGATGCCGACGTCGATTTCCAGTACGTTGCCGATGTGATCGATGTGGCGCACCACGCAGGCGTCAAGACGGTGGGGTTGCTGACGATGGATCGGGAGGTCGCCGGGGAGTAGGGCCGATTCTGAACGAGAGCACGGCAATGGAAGGTGGTAGCCTAACGCTGGTGTCTCTGAATGTTTGAATCGGTCAGCAGTCGAAATGGTCCGAACTGGAAGGTTCGGGTGTTCTGCGCCGCGCTGGTCCTGGCTCTTGCCGCTGGGCTCGTTTGGGTCTTGCGGATGACACAGATGCCGCTCAAGTCCTACGTAGGGCCGCTACCTCCACTCTCAGGGGCACAGAACGAACTCCAAGGCCGCCTTTCGGCGGAAGTGAAGTACTTGTCGGAAACACTTGGAGAGAGAAATGTTTGGCGAGCCGGGTCGCTCCAACTAGCCATTAACCACCTCCGCAACAATTTTCAGCAGGCTGGGTATGACGTCACAGAACGAACGTATCGGGTGGAAGAACAAGAGGTAAGCAACCTTGAAGTGAGCGTCGCGGGAAGCGAGAACGACAGCGGAACGCTTATTGTGGGCGCTCACTACGACACTGTCGCCGGAACGGTGGGCGCAGACGACAATGCAACAGGCGTCGCGGCCCTGCTGGAGTTGGCACGCCAGCTTCGCGGGAGCAAACCTCGCAAGAACATCCGCTTTGTGATTTTTGTCAACGAGGAACCGCCATTCTTCCAGACCGACAGGATGGGAAGCCTAGTTTATGCGCAACAACTCCGGCGTGAAAATGTCCCGGTCTCGGGAATGATTTCGCTTGAGATGCTCGGATTTTATTCTGATGCTCCAGGAAGTCAGAAATATCCCGCGCTGCTTGGTCTCCTCTATCCCAACCGAGGAAATTTTCTGGGTTTTGTAGGCAACTCGGAGTCGCGCGACCTGGTTCGCCGAGCCATTCGCGGATTCCGCGAATCGACCGGCTTTCCGTCCGAAGGCATCGCGGCGCCAGCCGAGTGGCCCGGCATCGGATGGTCGGACCAATGGTCGTTCTGGCAGGAACACTATCCGGCGATTATGATTACAGATACGGCGTTGTTCCGATATCCCTACTACCACACTCCGCTCGACACAGCGAATCGCTTGGATTTTGAAAGAATGGCAAGAGTCGTGGAGGGTATTCAGCGGGTGGTAGTGTCGCTTTCCGCAGAACGGTAAATGGATGAAAGGGGCTATTTCG
>CAWDBN010000008.1:0-48026 GCA_963800575.1 uncultured Acidobacteriaceae bacterium | reverse complement strand
CGAACAACCTAACCGTTGGAGTGCATTACGAGTTCTAAAAACATCCGTTAGCCTTCAGCGATTTCTGGAGGACGGGTGGACAGGGAACAGCCCCGTCTTTCTCGCTTGTTCAACGCACTCTTAGGGAACAAACGGCTCGGCTGATGATTCAGGACAGAATTCGATCTGGACGCGCATTTCGCACGTCCAGAGGTTTCACAGAGCGCGGACAATCAGCACAATTACTGCGATAACGACAATCGTTCCCAGCAAACCGTAACCTAGCATAGTCCCTCCTATGGGAGAATCTGCACCCAGTATGCTGGCAGACGATGAGGCTGCGCTGCCCAGTTTTGCTCACCCCTGATGAAGTACGAGAATTGCGCAGTGCATTGATTTATGAGCATTACAGCTCAGCCAAGGCTGATCCACTTCTTCATAATTGACAGTGGTGGTATCTCCAGTCAGGACGGCCTTTGGCAAAGCAAATCACAACCGCGAAGAGAAAACCTGATTTTGATCCCAGCACCTTTCTTTCTACGATTGGAAGGGGCAGGGAGATGGTGTCTTTTCAAAAGAAACAGACGATCTTCGCTCAGGGCGACTCCCGGGACGGGATATTCTTCGTCCAAACCGGGAAGGTGCAGCTCAGCGTGGTATCGGAAGGCGGGAAAGAAGCCACTCTTGGTATTTTAGGCGAAGGCGATTTCTTTGGAGAAGGTGGTCTGGCTGGTCAGCCCCTACGCATGTCGACGGCGACCGCTTTAACAGACTGCCTCCTGCTGCACATCGAGAGGAAGGCTATGGTGCATGCCATGAGCCTGGAACCGAAATTGTCGGCGACGTTTGTCAAATACCTGCTGAAGCGTAACATCCGGTATCAAGATGACTTGGTCGATCAACTTTTCAATTCCAGCGAAAAGCGGCTGGCACGGGTTCTTCTGTTGATGGCGCAATTCGGCAAAGAAGGAACCCCGGAAATCTCAGTTCCAAGACTAAGTCAGGAAACCCTGGCAGAGATGGTAGGGACAACACGCTCGCGGGTCAGCTTCTTCATGAACCGATTCAGGAAGCTCGGCTTTATCAACTATCGCGTTGGTAATAATTTACACGTGCACAGTTCCCTGCTCAACATCCTTCTTCGCGATGACGATGGAATGACCGTGACTCCAGGGACCAAGAACCTATCTGCCGCTCCCAAGAGGGGTTCAGAGCCGCCTCCGGAGCCTGGCGCGGCCGCTGACAGAGATCGTGCCAGGAGACCGCCCCTCCTCACCACGCGGAGTAAGTGAACCGCGAGTCGAATGGTGCCTGGTTCAGTGTTGTTCGCGCTCGTGCCAGTTTTTGTCTAGATGAGCTTTCCCGTTGTGACCATTACTCTTGCTGATGTCGTACAGTCCTTCCATTGCGAAGATAGTTGTCCTTATCCGGCCCATTTGTTCGTAGATGTACTGGCGAAGGTCGGCTACGTCAACAACGCGAGCTCCATTGTTCAGACGCGCATAAGCCAGGTCTTCCCTGAGATTTTCGAGCACGGACAACGCAATTTGTCTTGTGTTCGTTTCCATTCCGTACCTCACAGCGAACAAACTTTCGAAACCATACTACTTTCCACAGCGCACCCTAATCTGTGCAATTGTGAACACTCGTAAGAGTGAGCAAAAGAGACCATCCCCGCCAGGCGCCACCCTGATAGCTTGTGCAAAGTTACAAGCTTTTCCGCGTGGAGGCCCCATGCCTCACCAGTTTTACCAACTAGACTCCTGGCTTCGAATTCTTCGGGCTAACGCCTCTGAAAAGGGCCGCAGTGCGAATCTTAAAACCGTTCCCGCAGCCTTCCTGATCTATTGCTACAGCGAAGGCGTCAGTCCCAGCATCGAAGCCCTTGAAGCATATGCGCAGGAATCTCCGAGCGTGTCTGCCTCTTGCTATTCGCTGAAGAATCTTTCAAGAACCACGGCAAGGGGGTAGCTTTTGCCGTCATTTGCCGGTCAGTGCAAAGGCTGAGGAATTTATTCATCTCTGCTTCGCCGGACGACCAATCTATTTCCAAATCAGATTCATGGCCGTGTTGTGATTGTTGAAGGTAACGAGCAGAGTCCTGCTATCCCCACCGGTGAACGCGACGGAGATGGTTTTGGAGAGATCGATGGATTGGTCGGTAGATTGAGCCCGCAGGCGGAGGACGTGAGCCCCGGAGGGAACCTTGACGGTTTCGGAGTTGGCGCCGTGGACTCCATTGAAAACGATCAGGTGCTTCCGAGTGCTTCCATGAAGGGGCTCGGTGAGCGTCAGCTTGTCATCGATCCATAATGACAGAGTCGCTTCCTTGAACTGATGCTGTACGGCCAGTTCGAGACTGGCGGTGGGCACTGGGTGTCGGTCGCTGAAGGTGGATGACGTTTTGACAAGATTGCGGGGAGATTTGACGGTGAAATTGTCCGCGGGAGCTTTGAGGGCAGGGACAGCTGAGTAAGCCGAGGCGATGGCAGCCGACTGCGCGCCGACCCAGGGCATCGGTTGCGCGCCGTCTGTGTTCTCCGCGCCCAGACGGTTCGGACTGGATGGGGGTCCCGTTTGCGCCCCGGCGACAGGTCTCCGCGCTAATTTTTCGAAGGGGTTTCCGAGAAATAAGACGAGCATGAGCATCAGCGCGGCGCCCAAGATCAGCCCGCGTAAGGGAGCTTCGAGTATCGCGTTATAGATCCGTCGTTCTCCAGCCGCACGAGCCCGGTTCGCCGGTGCCGACGAGGCCGTCTGCGAGCTCAAGGTTTCAGCCCGCAAGATGGGATTCAACGAGGTTGTGGTCGACGCCAGTTGATGTTGCTGTTGCAGTTGCTGCAGGTCGGCGGCAAACTCTGAGCCACGCTGGTAGCGGCTATTGGGGTCTTTCGCCATGGCGCGCGCTATGACTGCATCCAGACCTCGGGGCAGATCAAGGTCGAAGGCGCTGGCCGGTACGGGCTCTCGATTGACCACCTTGAAGCAAACCGTGGCGGCGCTGCTTCCGGGAAATGGCGAATGCCCTGTCACCATGGCGTAGAGAATCACGCCCAGGGAAAACAGGTCGGAGCGTCCGTCGGCGCCATCGCCGGAGAGTTGCTCAGGAGCCATGTAGGCTGGAGTGCCGAGAACATGGTGGTGCGCAGTGGAGTGCGCCTGATTCAGCTTGGCGATGCCCAGGTCGGCAATCTTGGCGGACCCATCCTCAGTGATCAGTATGTTGGCTGGCTTGATATCGCGATGGACAACGCCTTGCGCGTGTGCATAATCCAGGGCGCTGGCGATTTCCTCGGCGAGGCGCATGGCGCTGCCGACCGGGAGCTTTTTCTCACGGGAAAGAACCTGGTTGAGAGACTCGCCGGCGACGTACTCCAGCACGATGTAAGGATTGTGGGACTCTGGATCTTCGCCGGCATCGAAAATAGCGACTATGCCGGGATGCTGCAAGCGTCCAGCAGCTTGTGCTTCATAGAAAAATCGTTGGCGGAATTCCTCGTCTTGCTCCGGTTCTTTCCCCTGCAGCGAGACGGTCTTCAGTGCGACCAGACGATCAATCTGGGGATCGCGCGCCCGGTAGACAACACCCATAGCGCCGCGGCCTAACTCACCGACGATCTCATACCGGCCAAAGCGTCTGGTCTCTTGGTTTTCCATGGGCAAGCGGGTGACTGCGGACAAATTGGCAGCCTGGCTTCGTGGGGGGAGACTCTTAGCATGGTATCGCGCCGCGATTGTGGCTCCCAAAACATGTTGCAATGGGAGTGGTTACGCCAGTAACGCCTGGCAGCATTACCCTGAGGGAGGGTGCGTCACCCTTCAGACAGCGACCGCATTTCGCTTAAATTCTGCCCAAGGACCAAGCAGTAGTTGATGGTTTTTGGAACGGCAGGTGGGTGGGAGAAACATCAGGCAAGAACTACTTGTCGCCTGGATCGCGACGGACGATGGCTGCTTTCTTTGCGCTCAGGGAAGACTTTGCCGTGGCCACGTGCTGACTGATGGCAACACGCAGTTGTCGGGCCAGCCTTCTAAGCTCCAATTCGCTCGAGCGAGAAAACGGCTCACGACAGAGGACTTTAATCCGTAAGCAAAGCTCTTCAATGCGGGAATCGCTTGAAGAAGGCACGGCAGATTCTAGCCGGAGTTGATTATTCAGTTCGATACAGTGAATCCCTGAGCGTAAACCGAGACACGGCAAGAGTTAGAGGTTCTGCCGAGACAACTCCTCAACAGCCTGACGCCTTATGCTTCGTGCAATATCTTCGTACAGCTCGCACTCCTATCATCTCAGGGTGCCGGTATAAGTATCGCGCTGTGATTGATTTGGAGGGCCATGTTCGGCGCGGGCCTCCTGTTTGGATTTGGCAAGGTAGTTGCCTTAGACCCTGCATGATGATTAAGAAAAAAGAAAAAGAAAAAGAATGGCGAAGGCTTTGCAAGTTGGTGGCCGATGAATCTGACCCGCGGCGGCTGTCCGAACTCGTAGATCAGCTTATTGAAAAGTTGGACGCCCGCCGGCGAGCGCTCCGGAGGAGCAAACAGCGGACTCCCTTGGGAGGCGAGGAATAACTAAACAACCCTGACGGCCACTGCCGCGGATTTGTTGGCGCACATTTTCTTCGCGAGGACGGCGCACAACCGTTCCGCCTGTTTCGCTTCGGTCTTCCGTTCCCAGCGAAGCGCCTGCAATCGCTGCTCATAACGGTGGGGTTCCCATTTGTCGCGTAGTTTCATAGGGAAGCTGTCGCCGGAGCAGTTTAGCATTTTCTGCCAACTTTAACTGTACATTCTGACTGTACATAGCGAAAGCCAGAATCTGGGGACTCCCGCCTAGCCCGAGTGGGCAAGACAGCGGTCGTAAGGGTCCGAATGTCTGCCTGCCTGACGCTAACCCATGACCGCCAATCTAACTTTCTGATCGGGATGTTAGGCGACGAAACTGTTGCGGGCAATACAGCGAATTCCGTAGCTTGTTAAGAGAACCTCGACATCTCAGCCACTAGGCCGCCTTCCCCATGCTCTTACGCTCTTGTGCGCTTGGTTCTCGAATGATCGGCGCAAACATGCGACGCGAACTCTGTGTCGCGCTGCAACGCAAAGTTGCGCATCATCTCATCGACAGATTTGCCGGCAGGCGAGCCGGGAGGGTTGAAGACCCAAGCGCATTCGGAACAACCAAAACCTTGAAAACGCGGTTGCTCAATCCATATCAGCGTCCGGCTCATGTGTTGGCGCGTCCCAATTTTGTATGACTGCCTGCCTGCTAGTCGAGGAAATGAAAGACCTGATTGCCAGCAGAAAACCGTTACCCGGTTCGGAGGCCGTGAGATGCGTAAAGCCACGAAGTGTACATGCGGAAATCGGAGCGGTCTGTCGGGCACCCTACACAGCGGCCCGCGATACTCGCGGTCGCCGCAGTGACAGTCAATGTAAGATACCCTACCGAAAGTTCGTATTTGGAACCTGTATACTCCGCCGGGTAGCGCGAACAAGCAAGATTTCTGTTTCACAGACTACGGCGGGCAAGTCTACCCGCGTCCCGGAGGTTTACCGGTTTCTCGCTCGTGGCGCGCAAGGATCTCCAAGTCGTGCAGTCTGGCGAGCGGACGAATGCCGCCGGAAAGCCAGTCGGCAACAAAATCCTTCTATCGATCTCCGATAGCGAGTACAACTCCCTCCGGCCTCACCTGGAATACGTTCGCTTGCCAAACCATCTAGTCCTGCACGAGGCAGGTGCCAGGCTGGAGTTTGCGTACTTCCCGAATCGAGGCTTGATTTCTCTGGTAGTCGTAATGAAAGATGGAAAGACCGCCGAAGCTGGAGTGGTAGGCAATGAGGGCTTTACCGCAACACCGGCCGTCGTCGGGCTGAACAGGGGCCCGCTGCGGGCGGTGATGCAGGTCACGGGGGATGGATTTCGGGTGAAGGTTGGAGCTTTGCAACGTACCCTGGAATCCACTCCACAACTGCGAGCCCTGTTGAACCGCTATGCTGCAATTCGGGGTCTGCAGGTTGCACAAACAGCCGCCTGTAACCGGCTGCACGATATCAAGCAGCGCCTGGCTCGGTGGTTGCTGATGACTCAGGACAGAGTGGATTCCGGAGCGCTCCCTATCACGCATGATTTTCTCGCGACCATGCTGGGGACGGACAGGCCCACCGTGAGCCTCGCCGCAGGCGTTCTGCAGAAGAAGGGTCTCATCGAGTACACGCGGGGCGCAGTGAAGATCGTGAACCGCAAGAAGCTTGAAGACTCTGCCTGCGAGTGTTACGCGGTTATCCGGCAGTACGATGGCGAACTGGGCTTGAAATAAGTCCGCGAGTCAAAACTCGCTTTGCAGTGGATTCCTGCTGACTCTCTTCAAACCTCGGTTCGCCTTCCACTCAATAAGTTGACCACCAGAACCGCCAACGCTACAACAAGCAACAGGTGGATCAGGGCTCCGCCGAAATGCAGACTGAAACCCAAAAGCCACAGAATAATAAGAACAACGCAAATCGTCCAAAGCATGTCGACCTCCTGTGCCGGTTCGCGAGCACCTGAAGGGCAGACTTATCCCAACGCCCGCGAGAAAACCGTTTCGCGCTAAAGCAGCAGCCGTCGAAGTCCAGAGGCCCTACTCTTTGTTGACTTTGGCCTCAGCTTTGGCTCCGCGAATTTCCGCCAGGAACGGCTCGGCCGCGGCTGGAACTGGCACTTTGCCCGATAGCAAAGCCCGAGTGGTCACGTCGTCTCCATAGATCGCGCGACGTGAGTCATTGTCCTGACGGAGCGATGCGCCGGTCAGCGTGAGCCCAGCGAACGCACCTTTGGCGCGAGAGTAGGTCAGTATCTCTGTATCCAACTTCCAATCCGTGCCGGCCGTGGCATGCCGTCCGACTGGACCCGCCGCTGCGGAAGCGTCCCCGCCAACCTGGAAATTGCTCTCGAGCAGCCTTTGCATTGCTCTGTCATTCTGAAAGATCATTACCACGTCCACAGCTTCCACGCCGATCTGCAGCCCCCAGCTTCCACCAGAAATCGTGATGAACGCCGGCGCGCTCCAACCATTCGCCGTTCGGCAGGTTGCTACGCCTTTGCCTCCTTCAGCTCCGAAGACAAAGCCGCCTTTGACCATGTGCGGTACAACCGCGATGCACTTCGCGTGCTGCAATACTTCTTCCGGAATCCCCTTGTCAGGCATCCCCATAATTTCGTGCATCACACTCGTAGCGTTGTCCAGGCGGTCCTTGGCATCTTCCCTCGCCGACCCCGCCCAGCAAAGCGTTCCGAGACCCAACATCGCAATTACAAACATTACCTTCTTCATGGAGAACCTCTTTTCTGTTAGCTTGCGCCGTATCTCTTGCTGCTTCGCGCTGCTGTGCACAGCCGCAATACGCAAAAGCCGATTTCGAACATAGCAAATCAGGATTCAAACAAACTGAGCAATTTTGCACACTCGTATTGCCGACGAATTGTATCTCAAGGCATAGTCTTCCGGCCGCCAGGCGGAAGAGCTTGGTTCCTTTATTCTCCGATCGCTTTTTCCGCGCGCCCAACCCATTCCTGAACTTTGCCACCTTTCTTTTCCGCGTTTCCTGAGACCTCTAAATCCGGGTCGTTCGTCACCTTCCCGACCTGCTCCTTGATCTTTCCCTTCACTTCGTGGAGCTTGCCCTCGGTGCGGTCTTGCGTGCTTGGTTTCATTGTATTTTCCTCTCTCCTGTAGTGAGTTTCAATTGCGTCTTCCATCTATTGCCGGGCCGTAGCGCCATGCGCCATTAAGCGACCTCTTTCCTTTCAACCGCCAGTGGCACCTGCACCAGTTCCTCAAATAAAGAGCGGTAGTGAATCATTGCCGTTCTCAGTTCTTCGGTGGATGCCTGGTCTTTTCCAACGCGCAAGGCAATCGCATGCGCAGAGCGGTAGTTCTCCATCACTCGGGGATGATCGACCGAAATGTCGTCGGCGCGTTGATCGAAATCGGCTACGGGATAGCCACGAGCTTTCATCACCGAGGACACCAAGTCATCGGCTTCCGCAACTGCCCCCTTCGGGGAGTCGACAAAGCGAGACTGAACAGCTTCCCACCGCTTGGAAAAACGGTCGCGTTCCATCGAATCGAGGTCGCGGATGTTGAGCTTTTCCACCCGCTTCTCGCGGTCCGCCAGTTTCGCTTCTGCTTTTCGTTCTGAACCATGCGTCAGCACCGCGCGCTCGTACTCGGGCCCAAACTTCTGCCGCAGACCTGCAGTTGTATTCCTGCGTTTTCGCATGTACAGCCAGACACTTACCGCGATGATCAGAATCACAGCGGCGACGAGGACAATCAGTTTCGGATCCAGCAGACTTAAGTTCATTTGAGACCTCCACAAAACCAGAGTTGGTCACGAGATTCCTTTTGTCGGTAGAACCTTGTGGATGGCCAGTATCAAACTTTAGTTTTCGGAAAGCTGGTCAGAATTGATCGTCTTCCCGAATTGGGACTTTGAGGTCAGCTAAGACGGGAGCACGAGAGGCTCCGCCGAAGGCTAATAGGACGCGCTTCACCACAAAGTGAGCGATTCTGTACAGCGCGGGCGATGTAAGTAAGCGAGTCTATAAGCTGTTTGCCAGGCACAGGAGTGCGCATCTTCTTTACTCGTACCCGTTAACCCGGACCTCGCGCCAATCAGACTTGGCGCCGATCAATGAGGACAAACATGAAAACGACTAAATTGCTCGTCATTTTGACGCTGCTCGTCCTTGGGACGGTGCTGGGCTGCTCAGGGCCTTCTTCAAAGTCGCCGGATGTTTCTGACAGCATCCGTAAAGCGCTCGATCAGGCAGGCCTCAAAGATGTCTCCGTCAGTCAGGATCGCGACAAGGGCATTGTTACACTCGGCGGACAAGTAGGGGGTGAAAGCGATAAATCACAAGCCGAATCTCTGGCAAAGTCCCTGGCTGGCCCACAGGTGGTCGCGGACGAGATTGCTGTGGTTCCCGCAGGCGGGGAAAAAGCAGCCAAGGCGGTAAACTCCGATCTTGATCAAGGCATCGAGAACAATCTGGACGCTTCACTGATCCAAAACAAGATGCACGGGGACGTGAAATACGAAGTGAAGAGCGGCGTTGTCACGCTGACTGGAGAAGTAAACTCGGAAGACAAGCGCACGCGCGCCGAGAAAGTAGCGATCGCAGTGCCAAATGTGCTGCAAGTGGTGAACGATCTGCAGGTCAAGAATCAGAAAGCCAGCTCATTACAGTAGAAGCCGCACAGTTGATCAATGCCTGGAGTGGAAGGCGCTCCCGTCGAGTTCTCGGGGATATCGCCGCAGCTCACTGGGAAAAGGAGATGCTATGTCGTTCGGACTTTATGCGATCGGGTTCGCGATCATGATTGCTGGACTGATTTACGGTGCGCACCTGATGCATATGCCCACGCATTGGATCGTCGTGGGCGCAATCGTACTCCTGGGCGTGGGGATTTTGTCGGGAGTGAAGGCGACGCGTCAGAAAGATTGAGGCGACTGCCGGATTTGCCGCTCGATTCTTGTCGTAAGTGCCGCAAACAGTTCTGTGACGGAAGAAGCTGCAATATTTCGAGACTTCCAGGTGGTACAATGATGTTGAGGTGGTTACCACCTTCTCCTCTTTCAGGTTCCCTGAGCTAAGTCAGCCCATCTGAAGTTTTCTCTCCTTAGGCTATTCAGAAAGCCGCGTGCCTAATGCCTTCGAATGCGATCCTGCGCGAAGCTCAGCACCTCCACGACGTGAGCGACCGGCTTGACTTTCTGGCGGGGGAACATCCTCTCGTCTCAGACGCACTCATTACGATTTCCGGCAGTGTTCGCAACACCGCCACTCTGTTGGAGGTGCTGGTTGCCACCAAGATAACGACGCTCTGATTTGTTCGCCACTGTTTGCCAGCTGGGCTTGTGGGACTGCGGCGCGCAGACTATTTAGTCGTGGAGAACGACATTGAGAAGGGAACTGTGAACTTGCAGCCCGCTTCCGTCATAGTCGAGGAAGCCTAACTCTCTAAATCGATTCATGAAAAAACTGACCCGCGACCGGGTTGTCCCTATCATCTCAGCGAGGGTCTCCTGACTGATTTTGGGGATTACAGTCTCGGGTACGCCGTCTTTGCCGAAATGAGCAAGCAAGAGCAGAAGCCGAGCTAGTCTCTTTTCACTGGAGTTGAAGAGTTGGTCGACCAGGTCCTCTTCGTACCGGATGTTCCGAGCCAGCAGATACGCTACGAATAGATCCGAGAACGTGTGTTCCCGGTGAAGCGCAAGCATCATCGCCTTCTTATCAATGCGTAGAAGTTCGCAGTCGGTCATTGCGGTTGCAGAGCCCATGCGCAAAGACTGTCCGGCCAGGCTACCTTCTCCGAAAAACTCTCCTTCGCTCAATATCCCCAGGGTTGCTTCCTTGCCGACTTTGGATACGACAGTGAGACGTACCTTGCCGGCCTGGATGTAGAAGACTGCGTCAGCGGGATCGCCCTGCGCGAAAATGTTTTGTTTTTTTGAAACTGCGACGACCTTCCTGCCCTCGCCTATCGTGGCAAGGAATTTCTTCGGGTCGAAATTCCGTTTGCTGTCGACTAAGGAAGTGGGGGCCATCAAGGAAGTGCTCCCAAGGTCAGGCTACACTCCAGTTAATTATGCCAGAATCGGATTTATGAAAAGTGTTCACTTTTGCTCACAATTGGCGAAGCCGCGGTACGCTCCAAAATAGAACCTTCCGCCTGGCAAAAATGTGATCAGGGTGAGCAGTATTGAACATTCTCGGGACCTGAGAACATTGCATGATCGGGTCGTGAAGACGAAAGAACTCACCCCAAAACAGATACTATCCGTGCCTTGTTCCACCTGTGGCGCAGGGATTGGTGAAGTTTGTGAACTGCATACGGGCGCCCCGCGGACCGAGCCACACCGGGAAAGGAAACTTTGCGCAGCCGAGGCCGCGGAGACGAAACCCCGCAAACGATAGCAGGGGGCGACGTGGCGTCCTAAGTACGGAGATCATCACGGCGAGAGTGGCTTTTCGCTTGTCCGAAACACGATCGGCAACCAAGACTTCTCAGCGAAGTCATCAGGACGAACCTATCGGTCCAGTAACACTCCCATCTTGTCGAACTCGCCCCAGGCCTTGACATATTGCGCTTTCCCAATGGTACCCGGGCCGTTCGGTCCCATCTCGTAATAGACTTTGGCGTCTGGCGGGAAGTTCTTCAGCGCTTCTGTCAGTTCTTTCACGGTCCATTGTTGGTCTGCCATATTCCCTCCAATCACGCGGCGAGGTTGGGCTCCTCGCGGTGTTTCGCTTCGGGCACCAGCCTCGCTCTATCCTCCTGCAGGAGCTCTGCATTCAATTGCGCGCCGATCAAGACTACGAAGCCGGTCCAATAGAGCCAAATGCTGAATGCGAGCGCCACACCGAGGCTGCCATAACTCTTGCTGTATGCGGAGAAATCCTGGAAATAGATCCCGAGCAGGTAAGACAGTCCGATCCAGCCGCCCACGGCGATTAACGCTCCGGGCAGCGTGCTCACGAATCTTTGCTTTACATTCGGCGCGACGAAGTAAAGGAGCTCAACCGCCAAAACCGTGCACGCGATGGCGACCGTCCATCGAATATACGGCCAAAGAGTTCCTATTCCGAACGTTTCCGTCAGCCTGGTGCTTAGGCTGGGGCTCACAAGAAGCAGAGCGAGGGCAATGACGAGCAGACACCCGACCGAGAACGTAAGGCCGATGGCGAGACTGCGCGTCTTCCAATAGCGCCTCGTCTCAGACACATCATAAGCAGCGTTCAACGCATCAATCAGAGATGTGAATCCGCTCGATGCCGACCACAATGTGAACAGAATGCCGAAGGTAAGCAGACGGCTGTGCCCGGACAAAATCGTGTCCTTCATCAAGTTTCTGAGCGGGCCCATACTGGCCGCGGGAACCACGCGTGCGATCAGACCCATGACCTGACTAAAGAAGTCCGGAACTGGCAGATAGGCAACGATTGCGGAAAGGAAGATTAGAAAAGGGAACAAGGCAAGAATAAAGTAGTACGACAACGCCGCAGCAAAGGCCATGGTGTGATTCTTTTCCATGGCGTGGACCACATTGACTGCCGCGTTTTTGAAGTGGAGTAGCCGCATCGCCAGGTTCTGCAACAATTCCTTATGGTTCTCCCCTCTCAAGTAACGGGCGATGAACGTTGATCGCCGCTTTCAGTCAGAAAGGAAATGGCGCGAATCCTACGAAGAGGATTCGCACCAAGAGGCGTAATGGGCTTTCTTTGTGCCACCGAACTGCCTGACGTAGAACATTCCATGCAATTCGCTACTGACGAGGGTGTTCTTCAGGTTTAGGTGCTTCCTTTGCAGGACGCGGGGCTGGCTGTGCATGAGCTGTCGTCACCGCATGAGCGGCCGGCTGCGCATGAGGGGTGGCCTCCTTGTTGGATTGAGTGGGCGCACGAGCCACCTTAGGCTTTGCTTCTTTATTTTCGGCCGCCTTATTCTCATTCGAGCGAGCAGCAGTGGCCTTGTTCTCAGACTCCTTGTTCTCGTTCGATCGGCTAGCAGCCGCCTTGTTCTCCGACGCTTTGTTTTCCTTGGAGCGAGCGGCAGCAGCCTTATTCTCGGACGCTTCGTTTTCTTTCGAGCGAGCGGCAGTGGCCTTGTTCTGGGACTCCCTGTTCTCGTTCGATCGGCTAGCAGCCGCCTTGTTCTCAGACGCCTTGTTTTCCTTCGAGCGAGCAGCAATGGCCTTATTCTCCGACGCCTTGTTCTCTCTCGAGCGAGCAGCAGCGGCCTTGTTCTCGGTCACCTTGTTTTCATTCGATCGGCTAGCTGCCGCCTTATTCTCAGACGCCTTATTCTCTTTCGAGCGAGTAGCCGCAACCCTATTCTCGGCCGCCTTGTTTTCGTTTGATCGGGTAGCGGTGGCCTTGTAAGGAGCTCCCGCGCGCCTGGCCGCTACCAGACCCTTGCCGGCAAGCTCTCCCGGTCTTGATGTTGCAGCGATTGCCGGCCGCCCGTGGTTCACTGAAGCAAGGAGTGCGTGATTGGTGCTGGCAGCGTGAACGTGCTGGGTTTGCGTCTCAGTTGGAGCGACGTGTCGCTCATGTCCCGCCGTCTCTTCCGCGGCAGTCGGCCGGGCGCGAATTCCACCCTTGCCGCCGTTATAGCTGACATGGTTCATGGCGGTGTGGTTGACCACGGTCTTGCTATAAACATTGTGAATGTTCGTGACGTTCACGTTATTCACTGAGCGGTTGTAGTAAAAACCTCCGTTGTTCCAATATCCGCCACCGTAGCCGACGCCGCCATAGCCGAAGCCGTAGTTGACGCCACCGTAGAAGCCGACGGTTTGGCCCCAGTAGCCTTCATTCCAGGCGAAGGCGTTGCCGCCCCAACCCCAGTAACCGGGAGTCCAGAGCAAGCCCGCTTCGGGCGGTTCGACCCAGGTGCCCGGCACCCAGAAATAGCCTTCATCGCCATTCCCCCAGTAGCCGGGCGTCCACATATAGCCAGCCGCGGGAAGCATGGGTTGCGTATAAATCGGCAGCGCAGGCGGGGCGATCATGACCGATACGCCGAACTGCGCGAACGAGGCTGCCGGTATGGCTAATATCAGAACTGCCAGGAGCAGTAAACGAATGTTACGCATCTTGAACCACCTTGCCAGAGATCGCCCGGTCGCACCTTAGCTTCAGCTTCTGCGGGCTGCTTGGATTGAGAGGTCTCGGGTCGTCTGCAAGAGTTCCACGGATGCACTTTCCAGTCTGTGCACTTTGGATCACTTTTCATGGAATGCGCCAGAATTAAAGTTGCTGAATCGATTTTCCCGAGATGAACTTGCGGGCGACTGGAGGAAAGCAGCACGAAGAGAGCGGAGACAAGTTGATTAAGAATCAGCCCAGCGCCGTTCATCGCCGCAGCAAGGCCCGGCGTGAGAAAGGGCGAGCGAGAGACTCATCAGCAGCTTACCCTTGGCGGGCATCAACTGCCAGCAACCGATCAGTCCGTCGCATCGTTCTCCAGTCATATTCGTATGCAGTTCCACAGAGTGGGCAAGTTTGGTAATGGCGGCCATTG
Organism: uncultured Acidobacteriaceae bacterium; assembly: GCA_963800575.1. Taxonomy (GTDB): domain Bacteria; phylum Acidobacteriota; class Terriglobia; order Terriglobales; family Acidobacteriaceae; genus Sulfotelmatobacter. The sequence continues at coordinate 33,972 of CAWDBN010000008.1, read as the reverse complement.
GCGTCGACGCGCGGCCAGGCGAACCGATGCGAGCAACCTTGTCCGGAGAGCCGTTTCAAGAAATTCATTACTCCACCCCTTTATTACGATTTCTCCATGCATCGAGCCATCGATTGAAGAATGGTTTAGGCTCGTTGTCGAGCAGATCCTGAAGCGTAGACAAGAGAATCTTTGGCGGCTGGGACTTTGACAGGAAGGTGTCCACCGCCTTCAGCTTCCTCTTTGGCAGCGGCCCGTAGGCGGACAACAACATGATCGGCACGTATGACTTAACGCGCTTCATCTTTGCGGCAACTACGTCACCGTTCATGCCGGGCATCTGGTAGTCGAGAACTACCGCGTCCACGCGGTGCGACAAGAATAGTTTCAGCCCTTCGTCCCCGCCGCTCGCCTCCAGGACTTCATAACCGTTGTTTTCGAGCAACATTTTACGGCCGATGAGGCCGTTCCAGTGGTCGTCAATGCAGAGAATTGTTGCTTTCAGCCGTGACATGTCTTTTCACACATCCAGTTCGGCCAGGATTGGTTTTTTGCAGAGGCATGCTTCCGTCGGTGGGCGGACCGAAGTTGCCTGGTGAAGTGGAGCGGCAAACTGATTTGACTATCGCGCGAACGTACTTTCAAATTACGAACGTCCATTCAGATGCCGGTTACCAGGGCCGGAAATTTAGAAGCCGAACACGCGCGGAGCATGGCTCTGTCCGGCGCACCGTCTGCGGCACTTCATGGTTAGCGGTCCGGGAGAGTGCGCGGTTTTGATCAGTTTTGTGAGCTCGCTTCGTCAATGATGTGGATTGCAAGGAACCAAACGGCTGCCACATGAATACCTGGGAAAAAATGTTTTGCACGCAAGCGTCGCTACCGATTGTGACGCTTGTGCGCGTCCTGGCAACGGTCACATTGACAATTATTCTGCTGGGATCGAAGGCTCTCCCTCAAACAGATTCCGCGGGGCTCGGAATCTCAGCTCACGACCTGGCGCGGAAGGTGATCACCAACGAACTGAAGTCTCAAGATAAGGATCACGGCCACTGGATGTACCGCCTCGAAAAAGAGGAATTCGGGAAGAAGCAGATCGAGGAAATTGTTGAGACAAATGACGGTTCCCTGAGTCGACTGCTCTCCGTCGACGGTCACATGCTCGACGCCACCCAGCAGCACAAAGAGGACCAGCGCCTGGAGAGACTCGTGAGCCACCCGGATGAGCAACGGAAAATACACCAGGCGAGCAATCACAAGACGGAACAAGGGGTGCGTTTGTTCAATACTCTGCCCGATGTATTTGTGTTCAGCTATGCGGGTCGTCAGGGAGACCGCGTGGCCATAACCTTCGAACCCAATCCGAAGTTTGACCCGCCTTCCATGGAATCCCGGGTCCTGCACAGCATGCAGGGTGAGATGACCGTCGACATTAAACAAGAGCGATTGGTAGCCATCAGCGGCCATCTCATGGAGGATGTGAAATTCGGAGGCGGACTCTTGGGACACTTGGACAAGGGAGGCGAGTTTGAGGTTACCCAGGCAGAGGTGGCGCCAGGTCACTGGGAGGTCACTTTCTTGAATGTAGAGATGAAGGGGAAAGCTCTCGTCTTCAAGACAATCGGCGTCCAGGAGACTGAAACCCACTGCGACTACCGCCGAGTGTCCGATGACCAAACGCTTGCCGAAGCGGCGGTCATACTGAATCGTCAGACGGTTGTGGCGGATAATCGGTAGACAAGAGAGGCGCGCTGACTTTGTGGAGGGGATCGACTTCGCGCAGGGCCCCAGTTGGGTTGGTCATTTGTGCCTGCTTCGCGCCAGGAAATACACTGCGGAACCTCAGACTGGGCGTTGCTGTATCTGCTTTCGATGTATCGATGCAACAAGTTACGCGTCGATGCAGAGGGCCACTCAAGTGCAGCAGTTAAACCGAGTGAGCATTCTTCTCCTCTTTCAGGTTTCCTGAAACTAAGTCAGCCCATCTGAAGTTCTCTCCCCTTAGCGACCACCAACCCTAGGAGGTTGAATATGTTTGCACGCAATATCTCTCTCCATTTGAAATCTAATATGTTGTCCGATTACACACGAGCATTTGAGAAAGACGTCCTGCCGCTGCTTCGCAAGCAGAATGGTTTCAAGGACGAAATCACCTTCGCAGGTCCGGGCGGAGTTGATGTGACGGTAATCAGTCTGTGGGAAAACAAGCACGATGCGGACACTTACAACACGAATACCTATCCGCAAGTACTGAAGACGCTGGCAAGATTTATCGAGGGCACGCCGCAGGTTCACACCTTTGACGTGGTCACCTCGACCATTCAGAAGCACGACCTCGTAACTGCGTAAGAGACACGCTAGTTTCCTGGCGCGAGGAGGCGGAGTTCTTTCCGCCTTCTCGGGCCATCAAACGACCTGCAAACTGATCCGTTAACGATGTAATCATCACCTGGCTCTTCAGTCGCAAAAGCCGGAAGCTTCGACACTCCGAGTTCGCGACGCCACACCTTCTGCTTTTGCCCAGCCTCTAGCGGTTTCAACTATCATCTGCGGTTCCTCTGCCCCTTCGCCATATACGTTCCCATTTCCTCTCTCGAAATCATGGAAGTCCTTGGCGCTCTCGGCCATTTCCGTGCTTGGCCGTCTTCGGCCTCATCGACGCTCGTGGCTTTTCCCTCAGAAGCTCCTGATGCTCCCCAAACGGGCTAGGTGGTTTTATCTGTGTACTTCAGTAATCTAGCCTATTGACTTCTGGTGAACCATAGTGTTAGCAGGTCGACCCACTCCATTCCAGAGGATCGAAATCCAATGAAGTACTCCCCGGCATTTTTCTTGCGTTGTTCGAGCGTGGCAACTGCGGCGGCCATCGTGAGCAGCACGCGAGACCGTTACCGAGCGAGAGCATGCAGATACGCCGTGATTTTCGGGCTGCTGACGCTAGCAGCGTGTTTGCCGCTCGCGCCCAGTGCTTTCGGCCAGATTCAGTCAACCATCAGTTGTCCCTCAGGACACGGCTACTGGGATGTTTTGAGCGTAATGATGATGGACCCCGGACTGGCCTCGGGGTACCACATGGAGGGTATTACCAAAGGCCTGCCGTCGTCGTACATGTACACCCTATGGGATCCAAGTCAGGGCAAGGTGTATTACGTCAAGAATCCGCAAGGTAATCCCTGGGACATCAATCTTTACGACTCAAATTACGTCTACCAATGGGTCACGGAGCTGGATGACTGGAACGGCGTCAACCACTGGAACGATCCAACCAGCTGCAAGAAATTCAACAATGGCAGTCAGAACAAGACGGCTGACTTTTCTATGCGCTGGGCGGCCCGGTGCGCGGCTCCAGGAGGAGAAGGCAGTTCGTTATGGAATACCAAGCCTCCCGCGCAGGCTAACAATACGAACTACTACACCTATGTGGATCAAGCACTAGAAAGTTCCAGCCAAAATCTCGGTTATTCCTGGCTGCAGCTGAGGCCCCCGTCAACCATGACCATCACCGACCACCGTGCTGATCCGCCGCGGCCATTTTCCATCACAATTCTGCCCTTGCTTTATTCGTACAGTTGCAGTGTTTTGCAGAAGGTCGAATCATGCAAGTTTCGCGAGGTCTTCGACTACGGAGTCGATACCGACGTGAATCCGGTGGACCACGTCAAGCACAGCTATGGATGGGTCCGCTGGCATTACTACATCAACTCAACGGAGGGGAACCCGGATCTTCCCGCGAAATGGGTTTTGTCCAATACATCAACCTCCGACCACTTGATGCCGGGAGAGGTCAGCATTAACTTTCAGTGTTTCTAGAGCGCTTTGAAAGGATGCTCTCAGCGTGACGGCTTTGGAGGGTTCTAGTCTGGATTCATTTCGATCTGCCTGGGTGGTAAGGCCGGCAGATCGGGATGCTCCTGGTCTCGCCAGATTACGTCAAAACATTCACCCTCGCTTTGAGCGAGCCAGCTGGTTCCATCTTCATACTTCACGGAATGCGGGAAAAAGACCCAGCCCAGGATGGCCTGGGCGCTGTCGGCGCGAAAGCCCGGCTTCTCAAGAGTTTCCTCCTGGCCGGGCAAAATGGGCTTCGTCGATGACCACTCGGAGTTAAATGGCCGCCGCAAATCCTGGGGCGCCAAAAACATCTCAGGCGTGATCCGCAAACTTGCAATCGTTTTGCTACCAGTGTTTTTCACCGTCAGCGTGAACTTCTCCGGATCCTTCCAGAAATCTCCACCCACAAACACAACCGGGCAAGCCCGCGTGGGCGGCGCGGCGATGGTGTAAACCGCCGTCATTCCCGCCTCCATGTGATCTTCCACGTGGCAATGAAACATCCAGGTCCCGGGATTATCAGCGATCATGTCCACCGTCTTCATACTTCCGGGAAGAAGTTCGACGACATCAGTGTTTCTGCCTCCTTCGGTGACAGTTTCGCCGTGCCAGTGAGGAGTGTGCAGGTCGATCTCGTTTCCCATCCCCAGCAAATACCAGCGCACTTTCTCTCCCTGCTTCATGGTCAAGCCCGGAAGATTGCCGAAGATGAATCCGTTGATGGCATAAAACAGCCCTGCGGGTTTGCCTCCCAGTTCGTTGAAGATCATGAACGAGGCAACAAACTCGCGGTCAACATCTTTAGGAGATCCATCGGGGTTGGCTTTGCCTTTGGCGGTCACGATGATAGGTCCGAGCAGGCCGGCATTGATCTCGATGCCGGGGTCGACGTGCGCGTGATACCACCACACAATTGAGCTCGGCTGTCCCGGTCCCGGACCACTGGCCTCATTGGCAAACCAGTGATACGTATACCGGGCGCCGGGAGCGACAAAGCCTCCTTTGGTCACCGGCAGATATAAGGAACCTTCGTTGATTTTGTCATAGCGCAGGCCGTGAGGGTGCATATCGTGACCGCGGCGGCTGCGATTCAGAAAATCCACCACCACTTCGTCCCCAACTTCAGCACGAATTACAGGCCCCAGAATTCCCAGCCAGGCAGGTTGCGGCTTTCGAGTGGTAAAGGTGCCGTCTGTGTATTCGACGAAGCGTGTCTTCGGCCATTGCAATTGAAGCCAGGGTTGCCGGATCGGCGTGGCGGTGAGCAGGTCGTGACCGCTGGGGGCGTAGTTCCAGGTGACGTCTTCGGCGGCGATATAGTAGTGGCGAGTCGTCGCCACGCAGGAGGAAGCCGAGCAAAATACAAACCACAGCACAAACGCGCGCTGGCTTTTCACGGAAGTCATTATCCCATTTAGTGGGCGGTTAGTGCGTCACTCCAGAGGCACTGGCCAGCGCTGGCACAATCGTTGTGAACGTCGCGTCGACCGAGGTGTTGGAAGTGACCGTGATTGAGCAGGTGGCAGTTCCGCTGCAGCCTGCGCCGCTCCATCCCGCAAAAGTGTAGCCGGTGCTCGGCGTTGCAGTGAGAGTGACGTCGGTGCCATAGGCGAACGAACCAAAACAGCCATCCCCGCCGGGCTTGCACTCCGTGATGCTGCCAGGAGTGCCGGCGACCGTCCCAGAGCCTGTGACGCCCGAGATTTCGACCACCAAGGTTGGGGGATCGTTCCAACTTGCGGGCGGAACGAGGCTGCACTGCCCGTCCTGCACTTGTGTGGGCGGCGTTGGAGGAGTCGCCCAGGGCTTGTTCACAAAATCAAAAAACTCTGTCATGTCCATTTGAGACGCGTCGCGCGCCGTGAGCGGAGACAGGCCGAAGCGGGTCTCCACCATCTTGAGCACTGCTGTGGTATCGCGCACGTTGTGAGAGACGAAGTTCTTCACGGAATAGGGCGAAATCACGATGAGCGGTACCCGATACCCAGTCCATGCGAAATCACAAGTTCCCTGCCCCAGCACATCCCCGGCTTTGTCACAAATGTCGCCGGGCACCAGATCGGTGGGCGAGAGAAAGTCGCCAGGAGGCGTCGCCGGTTGTGGCGGCACGTGATCATAAAAACCACCCCATTCGTCGTAAGTGAAGATTAGGGCCGAATCCGTCCAACTGGGGCTGGTCATGAGGGCGTTGATCAGACCGGCTGCGTAGTTGGCTCCAGCCTGCACATCGGCCGGGTTAGAGGTATCGATATCGTTGGGGTGCTCATCGAGCGACGCGGCAGAAGCGGGTTCAATCAGCGCGAACTGGGGCAATGTTCCATTCGCCGCGTCGACCGCAAATTGAGTCACCGGAACTATGTTTTGCAACAGGTCTGGGCTCTGGCCGGCGCTGTTGAGGATGGTCTGTTCGTAGGCGAACATATTGATATAGGAGCTCTTGATCAGGCACTCGGCATTTTCATCCGAAATGTCGTTGTTGCACGCGGCGCCAGTGGTGGGATCGACGACGTCCTCAGAGTTGACATAAATCTTCCACGAGATGCCCGCATTCTGTAGCTCCTGAAAAATGGTGGTTGCTGTGAGCAGTTGCCCATTGTTGCTCCCTTGGCCGATGGGATAGGCGTGGCCTTGGGACGTGGCGGCGAGTATGTACATTCGGTTGATCTGAGTTCGATCCATCAAGGGAGCAAACCACGTGTCCGAGGTACCGAAATTGGAGGCCATGAAGTAGTAGTAATTCAGGTCCGTCCAGTCAAAGTAACCCATGGCTCGCACGCCGTTGACATCCATAAGGGGAGGGACTTGCGATTGGGCGTCATACGCGGCTGTGTAAACAAATCCGTTCAGTGGTGGCGGATTTTCGGCGGGTTCATCGGCCTGGTCGGTATAGTCCCAATCATTATGGGCTTCGTTCCAGAAGGGGCTCGGCTCTTCCTGACACTCGGATGCAAAATGAAACGAGGTAACAGGATAGCTGGCGTTCGGCGTGCACTCATCGGTAACTGTCGGATCACAGCCTGGGTTCGTAGGAGCGATTCCCTCGGGATTGTACTGCGGCAAGCCGTTGAAGATCTGACCGTTAGCACCATATCCACTCGCCGACCAGTATCCCGACCATCGCGCCAAAGTAACTGTCTAAGGACCGATTCTCCTCGGCGAAGAGAATGATGTGATTCAAGGCGCCATAAATGTTTGCGGGGCCGAAGGTCGCGGTCACGGATTCGGCAGCAGTCATCGTGACGCTGCAGGTTGACACTTCCCGTACACGCGCCGGACCAACCGTTAAAAGTATTATTGGCTGTGGGAACTTCGCTCAGCGTGACCTGAGCATTCTGCGCGAAACTCGCGGAGCATGTTGTCGGACAACTGATTCCGGACGGAGTGCTGGTGACGGTTCCCGTGCCTGTCCCTGCCAAAGTCACGGTCATCGTGTAGCTAGCTGACGAGGGGCCGAAGGTCGCGGTCACGGAGTCGGCTCCGGTCACGGTGACACTGCAGGTTGCCATTCCCGTACATGCGCCGCTCCAGCCCGAGAAGACGTCGCCGCTCGCGGGAGTTTCGTTGAGGGTGACCTGTGTATTTTGCGCAAAACTCGCGGAGCATGTCGTCGGACAATTGATTCCTGCCGGGCTGCTGGTGACGGTTCAGTGCCTGTCCCCGCCATGGCAACGGTCAATGTGTAACCGGAGGACGCGGTGCCAAAGGTCGCGGTCACGGAGTTTGCCGCGCTCAACATAATGCTGCAAGTTGTGTTCCCGTGCACCCACCGCTCCAGCCCGAAAAAACATCGCTCGTCGCCGGAGTTTCGCTGAGCGTGATCAGTGTATTCTGCGGAAAACTAGCGGAGCACGTGGCTGGACAATCGATTCCTGGCGGGCTGCTGGTGACGGTTCCGGTGCCAGTCCCTGCCACGGTCACGGACATCGTTACGTTCCCAGGAGGCGGGCTCGCCACGATTCCCCGGCAACCCGCCAGCGCGAGGGTCAACAGCGTCGACAGCAACGTTAACCAGAATGTATACCGAGATTTCATTGGCGAACTGCCCCTGTGGAGGGGCGGAATTTGGATGAAAATGAGTACCGGAGGGTTGGTTTTACTACCGCGAATGGGGGACCGGCTGCAGCGTCATGCGAACGCAAATGCACTAGGGCCCCGTGGGGATCGGCCCTTTCTCGAACTGCTGGTTGTGGCGGGGTGGCCCTGGATGGCCTGCATGATAATCCACTGAACATCGGTTCGTTTGCAGGGACCGGAAATCACGTCGAACGCACCCATTTCTGTCGCCTGGCTATAGCAATGTTCCGAGGGTGGCGCTGACACGACGATGACGCGGATGCGGTCCAGCTTGTGTCGTAGCACCTTCATCACGTCCTCGTAGGTCCCATCCGGAAGCTCCGCCTCGCACAGGACCAGCGCGTGGTTTCCGCGTCGCAGCCCTCGCCGCGCCTCCTGCAAGGTTAAGCACCAACAGACCTCCAGCGACCACTCGAGAATCGCGCTCTGTATCACGTGGCGATTCTCCGGCGGAACAGATCGCCAACATCCGCCATCGCATATTCATCTACCACCGCTCACTCTGGGATTTCTAGCTGTACCCGAACGCCCACGACTGCCCATACAAAAGGCTATCTCCATGCTCGCGGAACCTTACGCTAGGCTTTTTCGGCGCGCAGGTGTCGCAGTTGTTGTGCTTCTTTTAGTTGTACAAAATGCAGGCAAGGGTTGCTTGTGATCTTGTCAGATGCGCCGGGAGGCTTTGGAATCCGCCTGCGGCCTCCCGCTGCTGAGAAGAACTCGATGCCCGCGACAGATCGGCGCGGTGCTGGAATCAATCAGCGGGTTTCTGCAAAAGGGCCAGTGCTGCATTCCCGCTTAGGCGTGCGGGCGTAACAGCCCAGGTCGTGCGACAAAAAGCGGAGGCGCCGCCAAGTCATCGCTAAGGGTGTTCGTCCTTTTGTCCAATGGCAGCCGGGTAACTACTACGGTGCCTTTATCAGTCGAGCGAATCTTGAAGCTGCCGCCTAGTTGACGGGCCCGTTCTCGCATACCTCGCAGGCCAACACCGGGCGTACGGCCAGCTTCGATCTCAGAGATCTTCTGTTTTGGAATGCCTCTTCCTGCGTCCGCTATTACCACTGAAACTTTGTCTGGAGAGCGCATAATGCGAACCGTGACCGTCCGGCTTTCGGAATGGCGGTGAACGTTCGTGAGTCCTTCTTGCACAATACGAAACAGGGCCGTTTCCACGTCGCGAGGCAATCGCCCGAAATCCTCTGCGATCTCCAGCCGAACCCTCATTCGGCTGCGTTCAGCAAAGCCTTCGAGATATTCCCGCACCCCCGGTGCTAATCCAACTTCATCCAGAAGTGGAGGGTGCAGCAGATGAGAGATCGTGCGAATTTCCCGGCTGATTTGCGCCAGCAGGGCCGTGTTCTCAGAGATGGCTTTTGCCGCCACCGGGCCCAGATGCTTCTCCGCCAATGCCCTGTCATGATTCATAGACATGGCCACCAGTAATTGGCCCACGCTGTCGTGCAGTTCACGGGCAACGCGCCTTTGTTCCTCATCTCGCAACTGAAGCAACTTGCCGGTGAGTTCGACCAGATTTGCCTCTGCCAGTTTGCGTTCTGCAACCTGCGCCTGGAGTTCGGCAGTCTGTCGTGTAAGTTCAAGTGCCGCGTCCTGTCGCGCCGAAGATTGCGCATCCATGAGCTGAATCACACGAAGCGCAGAGCTGGCAAAGTCAGCCAGGTTCGTCATCACGCGAACGTCTTCGGAATCGAAGACGCTGCCTTCCTGGTGAGAAAAAATCCAAATCGTGCCTGCCGGACCTTCGCCGGTTAGAGGAACCACTAAAGCTTCGATTACCGGAGCTAAAAGGTCGTTGAGATAACTGAAATGTCTTGCCGGATAGGAAAACAGTTGCGGAGACTTGCGGTCGAGGGCCACGCCGCAAGGGCTGAGGCTTTCGCGGAGTAACCCGCCTGCATGTTCTTTGAGCACCCCCGCTATATTTGTCCAACGAAAGATCGGTTCACCGTCCCGGATGGGTTTCGAGCAAACTGATGCCGGCCGTGCCCGCCCCGCAAAGCTCCAACGCAAGCCGGAGAAGCGTGCCCGGCATCCGCCTTGGAGAATTCGCCATTACCCGCGCAAGGATTCGCAGAGCCTCGCTCTCGGTATGCAGATTTGGCATCCGGATAGGCCTCGAGCGCAGTTCACCGCTGATGAGAACGTCATCCAAGCAGCCGAAAACCTCGCGGTCTCCCATGTGATTGAACCTATACAGGAAACTTATCTCGGGTCTCGGGGAAAAGCTGGACAATAGTGATCACATTCCAGCGCCACGGCTGTTGGCCTCCTGAGTGGCCGCGTCGAATGGGAATAAACGCTACTGTCCTCTATTGATCAGTATCACGAAAGGCCCCGATGTTAGATTGGTTTTATGTCTGACAGCTAATGGTATTCGCGTACCTTCCGAGCACGTACCGATCGTCAGTGGCGGCAACCCGCAGGTCCGCGGCGAGCAAGTCCCACAGGCGCCTGGATGACGCCCGTCGTACCCCGGCATCCACCAAGTCATGCGACTAACGAGAGCAGGACTGCGAAATCGTTTCGAATATTTGTCGCGGACGACCACGATGTGGTGCGCTGCGGCATTCGCACGTTGCTCGAATCCCATCCGGGATGGTCGGTTTGCGGCGAAGCTCGCGATGGTCGAGAGGCAGTGACCAAAGTTGCAGAATTGAAACCTGACCTGGTAGTGCTGGATGTAGCCATGCCGGTGTTGAACGGCATGGACGCGGCGCGGCAGATTCTCAAGGCAAGACCGGGTACGCCGATCCTGATCCTCACCCTGTATGAGTCGGACGAATTGATTCGCCAGGTACTCGAAGCGGGAGCTCGCGGATTCATTCTGAAGTCGGACGCGGGTCAAGACCTGTTGCTGGCGGTTGAGGCATTGCAGAGACGGGCGACATTCTTCACCGCCCGCGCGGCGAAGATGATGCTGGATGGATACCTGCATCGCAACCTTGATCCAGGCAATCCCGTGAAGGATCGATTGACTGCCGCGGGAACGGGAGGTGGTGCAACTCCTAGCAGAAGGAAATAGCAGCAAAGAGGCGGCGGTGCTGTTGAACCTAAGCGTTAAAACGATCGAGACTCATCGCACCAATGTGATGCACAAGCTTGATATCCACTCGATTGCCGGCTTGGTCCGGTATGCTGTACGCAACTGCATTGTGCAGGCCGCCTAGGCACGTTCGCCCTTTCCAGGCCTTTTCAATTCAGTTTGAAACTTACCTGCACGCTGATCTGCACCGGCACCGCTATTCCATCCTTGGTTGCCGGCGCGAACGTCCACTGATTCACGGCGATCATCGCCTTTTCGTCCAGCCCCAGCCCCAGTTTGCGAATCACGCGAATATCCCGTGGTTTTCCGTCCGCACCTACAATCAGCCCGAGTACGCACATACCCTCTAACTTGGCTTCGCGCGCCTGTTCGGTGTACTCCGGATCGGGCATGGCCAATGGACGCGGCGCCAACACGGATCCTCCGACTTTATATAGTCCCGCCGCCGATGCCACCTCCGGAACCTTCGCCTACGCCGGAACCGACTCCTTTACCAACTCCACCGCCTGTGCCCGACCCAATCCCGCCGCCCGACCCTGTCCCGTTGGAGGCGACGATGCTTGGTAGAACTGGTGCGGTCGGATTTCCCAGGTTCAGCGCAGCGGCGGCCATCCGCACTTGCGGCGGCGCGACCACGGCTGGCTCGAGCTGTCAGCTTTGGATGTTCATTTCGTACCATGATCTGCGGAGGCGTGATTTGTTCTTGGCGAGGCGCGGAAGCTCGCCTCTCGGCGCTTCTATTTTGTCTCGATCTCCGCCCCCGCCGCCCCCTCCCGCCTGCTTGGTCGCGAGCGGCAATGCGTAGGACTCGAGGGAAGGCGCGATCAGTGTGACTCTCACAACCGGTTTTGGCTCGGATCGAACTTCATGCGGCATAAGCCTAAAAGCGGCAATAGCCCCGATGATCAGCGACGTGTGCCAGGATCGAGCCCAATGCACTCCGCGTTGTCGAAACTCTGTACTGGCCCCAGGAGTCGCTAAGCGTGAACGCGCTCGGCGATAAAACCGGTTGCGAAACCATGCGGCGGCGCACTTCGCGAACTGGAAGCGCGGCACCTGCCCCGCGAGGGTAGACGGCGTTGCAGATCCGGTTGCGTCGCCAGGTCGAGCCTGGTCACGGGGTTTCCTCTAATAACGAACTGGATGCGCTCAAACCGAACGTCACTTTTCTAGAATAGAGACTCATATGCAGACCTACCCGTCCCTATTAACCTTACGGTTGGGAAGCGCCTCGGTCTATCGAGTGGACACCGTATTCGGGAGCCCCGGTTCGGGTAGATGGACAGTGCGGCTTAACGCGATCCGAGGAGTCAAGGTATTCTCCGTCCGGATGTAGGGATTTTCACCGAGCACAACCGGCTTCGGCCGCATGGCTCCTGGCCCTGTCGTCCATACTTCGCGCCGCTTATAAAAAGCGGGGGAAATCCGGCGCCACCGGAATCACCTCGCGGTCAGGCCTGTTCTGCAACGCCTGGTCAATGATTACCTGGCAATTATCAAACAACCATGTGAACGAGTTTTTTGCGTACCGCAGAAGAGTGGAAAAGTCCGTCTGGTACCAGCAGCAATTCATCATGTGAGGGGAAAAGCCGCATAGAAAGCGGAAATGCAAATGAGCATCATGTGGTGACACCAAGGCGGCCGCAGTCATGCGGTGGTTCCCTTCGATGATGGTCAGAGGACCGGCCTCGGACAGGCCGATTAACAAAACCGTGCCTCGTCTCCCGCGTTCGGTGGCGGCAGCATGCGCCAGCTCGGCGCGAAGCGAGAGAAGCTTGTCAATAAAAGCGTCCGACGATCGGGAAATCTTACCGCCGATGCGTTCGGCAGTATCCAGCAGGTAGTAACTGTGGTTGGAGTGTTTCCGCCACTGATCCCGGGGAAACACTCGAATACGCGGTAAATCACTGCTCTGGAGTTCGACCTCCCACCACTCAGTGTCAGCCGGGATCTCGCGCCAGAGTCTGCCACGACGCCGGTACAAGAGGGCGCGCCGCAGCCGGTTATCAGCCGGGTTGCTGAGATCCGGCCGAGCCACGACGTCGCGGAATGGTTCGCGGTAAGGGTCGAATTCTGGTTGATAAAATTCGCTTTTCAGGAACTCAGCGATGGCTTCGTCTTCAGTCACTCGCCGCACCTTCGTCAGGCCGCCCTGTAATTGCGGCTTCATCAATGACCGAGGCCGCTGGGAAATTTCGAACCGTAGGAACGGCACTGATACCCACACCAGAAGCGCCATCATCAATGCTGTCTGCACCATGATGACCTCGTGCAGCGTTCCGTGGAAAAGGTAGATGCCTGCGATAATGGCTCCGCTGAAACCGAGTTGCACCCAACTGACATGGCCAATCTTGCGCGATATCTCGTAACTCATCAGAACCACGCTAAGCGAGTAAATTCCGGTGGTCGCGGCATACAACACCAACAGAGCCCTGTACGAGCCGCCTTGGTTCAAAGGGAAGTTATTCCCCAGAAGAAAGTGCCAAACGTGCACCGGCGCGGCCCACACCGCAAGCGTGAACAGGCCGGAGATCAAAATAACCAGCGCGAACGCAGTTCCCAGGACCGCGCGGCTGTCTCGCTCCTCGGCGCGGCCAGCGGAGAATGGGAACATACTGCTCACCACCGACCACGAAAGCACGTAAACGACTCGCCCTACCAGCGCGACTGCGGCGTACACACCTGCCTCAGTGGCAGCGAAGAAATGCTTTACCAGAATGATGTCCAGGTTGTTTATGATCACTTGCCCGGCAAAAAACAGAGAGGCTTGCACTCCTTCGCCCAGCGCAGCCGGGAGCGGCAAGTCGGGACGCGGATCAGGCACTAAGTCCCGGCCCGGCCCGGACAATATGTAAGCCAGCACAATCGAGGCAATGACCGCAGCAATGACGCCGCCTACTCCCCACCCCAAAGCCAGGAACAAGAAGGCGCCACCGACCTTGACCACCCCTTCGAGAATGAAATTCGAAGCTAGATGACGAAAATCATACAACCCTTGCATTAACCCCCGGCGGGCGCCCAAGGGGATGAAGAAGACCGTAGCCACAGCGAGCATGATGATGTACTTGGCCGTCGGCAAATTCAGATACGTGGAAATTAGAGAGCGGCTGCAGAACAATGCCAGCCCGAAACCGATGCCATAGATCCACGCTCGCCGATGAAAATAACGGTAGATTGCAATTTTCTCGGGCAGAGAATCGTTTCTGGCGACGAACTTTGAACACAGCAGCTGGAAAGACAAGTGAACGGCGGAGAGCAGCATCAACACGGTGTAGATTGCGCTTGCCTGGCCGAAGCCGCCAGCGCCCAACTTATGGGCAATCGCCAGATTGTAGAGCAGGTTCAGCGCTCCCACGAATCCGGAGCTGACCAGCATGATCATGCTGCCGTTCAGCACTCTTGTTCGCAGGTTGCGGGAAGACGCCATTGGAGTTTTTTCCATCAATGCTGACCCGGTTCTGATGGCGGTTCGGCCGCCCTGAACCAGTGCCGAGTCCCGAGAGGCAGCCCTTCTGGCATAGCCACCCTCGGAGTTATCGCCTTACCAAATCCCTTTGTCGTCTCCGGTGATTCGCAGGTCGACAAATGCAGCCGCAGCCAGCGCCGGCAATAGAGACAAGCGAGCCGCAGAGCGAAAGCGTCGTGCCACCCCCGTTCCGATGAGTTGCTGAAAGAACAGTTGCGAACCGTGACGCAAGATGGGGACGCGCAAGAACTGTTCCCCCACGTACGTGACCTCAGCCCCGAAACGTGCCGAGCGCACAACGAAATCTGGCAGCGGAAGTGGGCCAGAGCACGCGCGCTCGTTGTAGTCCGAAGTAATCTTCAGCAGGGTCGCCACTCCCGGCCAGATCGACCAGCGCTGGGTTGAAGTGCGCAGGCGGGTAAAATCCAGACGCCCTGCCCTTACCAGCCCCGTAAGGTTCAGGAGGTCAGTGAAGCGAATGTAGAAATGCCGATACATCCTCTGCAGGGTCGCGAGTGTGACTTGCTCCTCCGGAGCCGGGACACGAAAGCGAAACGGACCTGCGTCCCGCATCACGCTGGTTTTTTCCAGGTGGGCAGGTAGCGCGTCCTGCTCGCCGGTTTGTCCAAGGCAGCCCACATGGATCTCCACCAATTGGGGCAGTCCCGGAATCCTGAAGTTCCACTTGTGCGCCAATCGATCACCCCAACTTTGCCGCTGCGGCTCGGCTTGCAGTTCGCTTTGCATCACGCGGACGGTATCGCTTTCGGTAGCTGCGATGAAGAGATCAAGGTCGCTGCCTATATCGGGCCAGTGATCAAGGGTTTTGATCACGAGGGGAGAGTGCCCGGTCAGTTGGAGCGCTCGCACAACTTTGTCCAGGACCGCGAGCGTGCTTGCGATCCGCTGTTCCTCGTCCCGTGCCAGATCCTCAAGGCCCTCAACCCTGGGGACGACAGCGCCCGCGAGATTCCATTTTCCCAAAAGCTGCAGCGTGCGCAGATATACGCGTTGCAGCTCCGCGAAGCGCAGAAAGTGAGACCATTCTTCTTCGGACATCTGCTGCAACCCCGAGAGCACCTCTTCGATCTGCGGAGTGATTTCGCATTGCTGCCCCGGAAGCGTGGCCGCTTGAAGGTGTAAGACTGCCAGCATCTGGAACATCACAGCCGATCGTTCTCTTCCCCTCGTCATAAACCGCCTCCCCGCGAGTTGTCTGCTTTTGCGTCACAGTGCGCCAGGCCGCGCTCAATCGCCGTTCCTTCTTCGTAGTCGTTCCAGGTAGCAATCAGAACAAACGGTATGGGATGCGAAGGCTCATCGTTCTCCTGGAACAAACGCAAGGTATCTTCGAACGTCTTTCCGCATCGCGCATCAATGTGCCGGCTCAAGCTCCAGGAAGCTTTCGCATCGTTGAAGCCGGGCCACACTCCGCCCACCGTAATCTCGTCGGGATGTTTGGTTCGCATCTTGGTATAGAAATCGGTCAAGTAATCTTCGCCCCACGCTTGACCGTCTGCTGCCCACCCCTTGTGCCCGGGTTCCACCCACGCGTACTCACCGTCGAAAGCTTTGGCGAACTGCGGTGGCGGGTCGTTCTCATACAGCAGGATTGGCGGAGATTCCCACTGGTTCACCTGCTGCCGCACCTGATTCCAATCAGTGTGGCCGCGCTTGGGAAACACAAAGATGACCGGCCGCCCGTGGTACAGCAGGTAGGCATCGCGTCCCGGAGCACCGGGACCGATGTATTTCTGGTACGCCAATTCCATCGCTTCCATGGCGTCGTCAGTAGCGTGTCCGGTGTCATCCTGGGTTTCGTCGTACATCAGCGCAATGTGAAAGTGCTGCTCGCTGGCAATGCGCTGGAGAAGCGCAGTACTGCGATCGAGAAAGGGGCGCCGTGCGCCGTACCAATCCACCGCGAAGGCATAGATGCCTACACTTCGCGCGTTCTCAATCTGTTTGCGCAAAACGTTCGGATCCTGACTGTTGTAGCCGACATCGATGTGCTCCGGGTCCCCGAACCAGGGTTGGTAGTCGGCGAGAACCTTGGGATTGCCCGGCGAGTCAGGGATATCCTTGAGCGCGAGATTTTTCGAATTTGCGTGCGTGCACGCGCTGGGAGCGGAGCTTACGATCACCACGTAGGCCAGTAAGGCAAGCTGGTAGAGTTTCATCCGCGATTTCCTGCTCTGCTTTCGATGAAACAGCGGTGCCAAGAGTTGGCTTGAAACGGGCGTTCGCAGGCAGGGCTTAGAAGGTTTTGTCAGAGACTTCCTCGAGATCGCGAACATACCAGCGATCTGCGCCCGGGGTCATGAGAACCAGGTACTCGTGAGGCGCAATCTGTGTGTCGAGCAACTTGCTTCCGTCGAAGGTCTGGATCTCGAACTGGGCTTCGTCGAAAAGCTGCATGGCAGCCCCATCGGTGGAATAAAAGATCGCTTTCAAATGGTGGCCGTGGTCGACGATCCGGACGTGGACGCCAGTCTGCTGTTGATCGCCGATTCTTTGCCTAAGCCGATCTTTCGCGAATCCGACGAACTCTTCGCCGAGTCCCTCGGTCCGGCTGGATTCCAGGGCTCCGGCCAGATCACGCCATGCCAGCGCGTAATGACGCGCTATGGTCGTTCCCGTCAGCTGTTCGATGGAACGTGGGGCAAGTCCCGCAGCATCGAGGTGGACTTCGGGCAGCTGAATCTGCGGGGGCTGGGGCGAGGATTGGGCGACAGCCAGAACACAAGCTACGATCACAAAGCTTGCAGCCTTGACGAACCTGAGCTTCGTCACGTCAGCCCTGCTCGTCATATTCCTCCGTTGAGGGCAACTTCGTTTCCCAGTACAACGCCGCACGCAACGCTGATCTGTGCCCGTCCGTGGACGCTGAACTGCACTCGCGCTATGCCCTTCTTGATCGGCGTGTCCACCGTGCTCTTGCCCGCTTTATCAACCTTGGTAAATGAAACGACAGTGCCATCGGGAAGCGCATTGCCGCTGCAATCGCGAACGGGATCAGTTTCGAGGGTCACCATCTTCCCGCTCCCTACCGCTTTCATGCGCAATCCACAAGCCTCCGCCGCGACCTGCTGAATCACTCGCGCTTCTTCGGCATTGCCTAAGGCTGCAGTCACCTGAACCGGCCCCTCATGTGCCGTCGAGCCCATTCGCATCCACGTCACACCGTCGCGGGTGACACTTCGCCGTGAGAAGCTGGCCCCGCTGGCCGGGGTGATGCGGAAATCCACAGCAGCCGGGGTCAAGACCAAATTGAAGTATGGGTCAAACACAAACGCGGTGGCATCGATTGAATCAGGAGTGGAGACAGGCACCCGCGACGGATGAAGAAAAAAGCTCAGGTGCGCGGGCTGCGCGGCCTTTACCTCGAACGTCGCTGAAGTGCAGGATGAATCGCAGAGGATTGCCTGATACCGGCCCGCGCTGCGCACGTCGCTGGATTGAATCTGCAGATCGCTCCCAAGAGTCACGGTGCGTTTCACAACATGGTCAGGCCCAACGAGATAGAAGGTGCCTTGTCCGGAACCCTGGAGCGGAATCGAGAAGGCCTGGCCTGCTTCCACAGTCGCGGGCACGTGCAGATCGGCAGCTCTTGCCCAACCAGAAAGCCCGCACAACAATGCCAATCCGGTTAGACGGCTGCAAAAGGCGAAGTTGCTGCGGGGATTCCGTTTCATGCTAGCTGCCCACTCGCGAGTAGTGGTTGACGATGACGCGATAATTCTTCAGCCGCCCTGCGATGTCATCCGGGATGTCGACGGCAAACGGTACCGGCACTTGCGGCATGAGCGCCTGATCTACATAACCATCCGAGACCCAGATTACCTTGCCGGAGTTGTCGTAGTAGGTTGCCAGCACCTGCGCGATGTTTACCGGGCGCCCGCTTTGATTCACCAACTCGCCTTTCAACACGTTTCGGTTCAGTCCGTCTTTGCTCAACACCTGGTCGCTGACCGCAATCACCGGATCCGCGCTGGCTGAGACCAAGAGCGCACGTGCATCCATGCGCACGCTCTTTACTGCGTCCATGCGAACACCAGGAAAGTCGATGCGATAAGGCGAAACCTGCTTGGGGAGCAGAACGTGCGAAATCAGATCGAAGCTGCCCTCTTCCTCGATAGGGGAGCCGTCCGCTTTCAGCAGCGTCGCATTCACGTTCAAATACGCAGGAACAGTGTCTTCATTCTCGATTTCTCCGAGAATCACCACGCGGCCGGGGCGCGAGATCGCGTTCATGGACGTGATGCGAACCTTCGGCGAATCTACTTCCTGCGCGCCCCAGTTCTGCGATGTGTTGCGGCCGATGACATCCCAGCTCAAGTAATTCACCGACACCACCTGCGGAGGCACGGTCGAGAGCGTCAATTTCGGCCACACCACACGCCAGACCGAACCATCGCGGCGCACCCGCAAATCCCGCACATCATCGAGTGAGCCCACGGCGCTCGACCAATTCATCCGGACACGCACCAGGGCCTGGTCAGCATTGGCGTGCAACGGCGAAACCTCCGCTGTCTGCAGCGAGGAGTAAGTACGCAAGCTGCCATCGCTCCCCGCGACATCACGAGTGAAAGATTCCAGATCTGTATCGCTGCTGCGATCGAGCGAAGCATAAGCCTGCTGGTACTTGTGAGCTTGAATCTGGCTCATCAGCCCCTGCACGGCCTCTTCGGGAGTTGCAGCAGAGAAGATGGCATGCTGCTTCAACCCTCCGGATTGCAGCCAGGCAAAAGCAACCAGGGCCCCCGTAGCAATGCCGAGAAATGCCACCAGCGCCCATTTCATGAGTGCACCTCATGGGCATAGGCACCCTCCGGCGCTTCGCTGGAAAACGTGGCCTCGTCCTGTACGCGGAACGGTTCAACCCGCACGCGACGCGGCTCAACCAGCAACCACAAGAAAATAATTGCGAGAATGCTGCTGCCGATGGGCAGCACGCCCCACATCCATCCCTCCCATGGGGTCGGCATGGCATCAGACGGGATCCTCCTCGCAGGAGGCGCGTCGTCTTTGGACCAGACGGTGATGGTCCCAGAGTCATAGCTCTCGATCTGGCGCCATCCACCGAAGACGAGAAGAGGCTCATAGAACGGGTCGTGCACGAAAATAAATTTCAACCCGTAGTGATCGGCGTGCTGAAGCATGGCGCGAAGTGAATCCATGCCGGCGACGCCGAAGAACTTCGCGCTGGTCAATTGCGCTGCGCCGTAACGCGTCATCTCAGGCAACAGGCGGGCCGAGTTGTACTCGCCATCCATGCTGTTCGCGGTTGTATAAGTCGAAACCTTGGAGAGGGCATTGCCAAATCCGAGTGTGAGATAGCGGTACTGATCGTGGCCGTCACGATTCAGGAATCCGACCACTGAATCTACATTGAGCGAACTGTTCACCCGGAAGGGGCTCCAGGATAGCCAACCCAGCGCGAGCGCCAGACTGGCAATGGCGGCTGTACTGATCGCGATTGCACCCCGGCGTGGAAAGCGGTCAATGACTTGCTCCGCCAGCAATCCAACAATCGGCAGCGCCAGCACGGTCGCCCACAGAGTGAAGCGCTCATAGGTAAGAATTTCGAAGGCCCGGCCGAAGATCCAGCGCGGAACTGGCGTGGTGCCACCCAGTGCAATCAGGAACGTGACCCAGAATGCAAGCAGTAGCACTCGCAAGCGAGGATTCGACGCCCCTTTGATCACGATGAAGGGAAATGCGAGTATCAAGGCGCCATACGGCACGATGAAGTAATTCATGCCGTAGATCCAATTCATCAGCAGGTTTGAACGGCTGGCGTGTGGAATGGGCAACTGCTCGATGGGATGCCGGATGATCGCAATCCAGTAAGGCAACAGCACGATTCCAACTCCCGCTGCGGCAATCGCCGCGAAAACCAGACCGCGCCCGATAATCGCAGCTCCGCGTTGCTGCTTCCCGCGACCGTCGTACCACGCCAGCCACAAGACCGGAACTGCAAATAGGACGGAGCCGAAGATGAGAGTCACGTGATGGGCCGATGCGGCCGCCAGCGCTAGAGCAATTCCCTTCAATAGAGATCGCCAGCTGGCCGATACGCACCACGAATAGAAATAAGGAAGAGCCAGAAAGTACAAAGATGCCGACATCGTGGTAGGCAACTGTCCTGCCGAATAGACCAGAAATGCGATGCTGCCGGCGAATACGGCCAGAACTCCCGCATAGCTGGCTGCACGGTCACCCACCCAAAGTTGCGCGAACCGGTAGGCGCCCAGGGCAAGAAAGACGACGGCGGCCAACTGCACCAGCATGAAGGCCTCGGTGAGCCCGACCACATACGAGAGCAGCGCAATCCATTGGTGAGTCAGAGGAGGGTAGGTGGTTTGGGAGAAGCCGCCAAACCACTTTTCGTTCCACGGATTGAACCAGTGATGAGCATAGTGCGACGCAAAAAAGATATGCAAGTTTGCGTCATAAGACGTAGTCGCTGGCAATTGCATTATCAGCAACGGTCCATGAATCGCGAGCGCCAGCAAGATGATCGCAGCAACGGGAATCGGGCGTTGCCAGAAGCTCGTCTGAGCCGGAAGTGCGAATGTGGCCTGGCGGTCTCTCATTGAGTCGCAGGGTTGGATTCCCGGAAGCTGGGCAAAGGTTGGTACGTTTTTTTGGGAAGTGGATGTCACCGCGTGTGCAAAGGTGCCCAACCACGGCGGGAGTCTTTTGCATCTGAGCGACAACGGAAGGTCAGGTGTGTACCTGACCCGCTAGCCGGATTAGCAGCCAAGAGGTTGGGCAAGGACTAAGGAACCAAGGGAGAAGATAGTGCAATCAGCGCTCAGGGGCTCGGGGTTCACGGGTTGGGTGGGGCTTGCAGTCTTGCTTGTGGCCACAACCAGCGCCGCCCAGACCTTCGATGTGAACGGCCAAACCTCTTCTACTTCTTCTACTTCGTCCGCACCTTCGAAAAAAGCAGCCGCAGCGCCGGCAAGTAACGAGACTGGAATGGGTTGGGGCGCGAGCATCGAGGTGGCGCGCGAGGCGCGAGCCGCGCAGACCGCTCTGCAACACGGAGACGCGGCAGACGCGACTATGCATGCCCAGCGCGCAGTGAACGCCGCTCCACAGAATCCTGATCTCTGGTTTACGCTGGCCTACGCGGCGCGGCTGAGCGGACAGTATTCGCTTTCTGTCAGTGCCTATCGCCGGGGTCTCGCTCTAAGGCCATCTTCGGTGGAGGGGCTTTCCGGTCTGGCGCAAACCTACGCCCGAATGGGGCGCACCGCGGAGGCGCAGCAGGCTCTGGAAGAAGTTTTGGCCGCGAACCCCAAGAGCGCTGTGGACCTTCAGCTCGCGGGTGAACTGCTACTGACTACCGATCCGAAACAAGCTGTCGACTTTCTCCAACGCTCAGACGCGGTAAAGGCATCAGCGCGAACCGAACTTCTGCTGGCGCGCGCCTATCAGCGAATAGGGGATGGCGAATCTGCACACAAGATGCTGGAGCGGGCGCGCCATTCGGCTCCGACTAATCCCGAGGTGTTGCGAGCAGTTGCCTCCTACTACCGCGACACGGGCCAGTACGCAGAGGCGGTGCGCATCCTGGAAGACTTGCACGCGAAAGACGCGGGCACGCTCGCGGAACTCGCATATTCCTACGCGCTTGCCGGCAACGCACAGGCAGCTGCACGCAATTATGGCGCAGCGGCAAGCCGGGCGCCGCAGGACATTGAAGTCCAACTGAATGCGGCGCAAGCCATGCTCAATGTTGGGGAATTCGAGAAAGCCACGGCCCTTCTCACCCAGGCTGCAACCCTGAATCCCGAGCACTACCGCGTGTATGCCTTGCGGGGAAGGCTCGATGCAGCCCAGCATCGCAACGCGGATGCGATCCGCGAATATGAAGCTGCGCTGCAGCATCTGGGCGCAGGTGTGCCGGAGGGTGTGCTGTATCCAATCTCCTTGCGCGTGGATCTTGCTCAGGTTTACCGCGATGCCGGGGACACTGCGAACGCTGAGCGGGTCACGAAAGACGCGGCGACCGCGATCAGTGCTATTGATGTGACTGGCCCTGAGCGGCCTGAGTTTCTGCGCGTCCGAGCCGCAACCGAAGTGGCGGCGGGCAATGTTGATTCTGCTGAAAAAGATTTAAAAGAAGCCATCCGACTCGAACCTCGCAACGCGATGTTGCTTCTGAACTACGCGAATCTTCTTTGGAAGACGCAGCGAAAGGAGGAAGCCCGCAAGACCTATCGCGAGGCGCTGGTTATCGATCCATCGAATGCCGAGGCGTTGGGCTCGCTCGGCTTTCTGTCACGCGAGATGGGCGACTCCGAAGCTGCCCGCGGCTATTTCCTGGAATTTGCCAAGAAGCATTCCGATGACTATGCGCCTTACCTGGCTCTCGGTGATCTGTATAGCGAAAACCGTCAATTTCCGGAAGCGCAACAGAGTTACGAGCAGGCGTTCCAGAGGTCGCCGAATAATCCACTGATTGTTTCCGACGCGATGAATGCTGCACTCGAAGCACACCATCCCGCCCAAGCCAAAGATTGGCTCGCGCGCGCGTCGCGGAAAGTACAGCAGGATCCGCAAGTGATGCGGGAGCATGAGCGTTACTTGACGATGACCGGAAACTACGCGGCGTCGGCCGATCTCGGGTACCAGGTAATCGAGAAGCTGCCTAAGGATCGCGAGGCGGTCGACTATCTTGCCTATGACCTTCTGTTTCTCGGGCGTCTTGACGAAGCAATGAAGATCGTAGACGAGTTTCAACCCGTTCTCGTAAATGATCGCGACCTGCCGCTGATTGCGGGGTATGTACACGCCGACCACGGCGAGCACCAGGCCGCCGTCGACGACTTCACGCGAGCTTTGGAGATCGATCCCACGATCGCAGTGGGTTACATGAACCGGGGCTATGTGTACAACGATATGCGCCTGGCGACGAAGGCTGAACGCGACTTCCGCAAAGCCTTGTCGCTGAATCCACAATACGGCGAAGCGCACCTCGGGTTAGCCTACGCCCTGCTGCAGCTGCGGCGCTCCACGGAAGCGCTGAAGGAGGCTGAAGTAGCCAGCCGTTTGCTCCCTGATTCGGAGAGTCTGCATCTGCTCAAAGCTGAGGGCTATCGCCAGCGAGCTATGCTGGCACGCGCAGAAACCGAATACAGGCGAGCTCTGAAGCTGAATCCGAATTCTCCAACTTCCTATATTGCGCTTGCCGATGTGCAGTACCGGGAGCACAAGTATGCCAATGCCGCGGACACTCTGCACAGCGCGCTCGCCGTCGCGCCGGAGAACCCGATGATTTCGGCGGACCTGGCACGATGCTATGCCAAGCTTCGCCGGCCGGCTGAGGCCATGCAGGCAATCGATTCGGCGGAGAGTGCTGGCGGGAAGGATTACAAAATCTTGCTGGTGACTGCGGACGCCCTGCGTATGCTTGGTCATCGCGACCAGGCCATGACCAGGTACGCGCGGGCGCTGGAAGGCTCCGACGAAGATCGCTTGCAGGTGCGGCTTGCTTTGGGGCGCCTGTTTGCGGAAGAAGGCAAGGCAGCCGACGCGCAACAGCAAGTGGCGCTCGGTTTTGCCGAGGCGAGAGTCGCGCCTACCGATGTAACTTCCGCGGAAGACTACCTGAACGCGGCCGATGTTCTGATGAGTATCCACGAGTATCCGTTGGCGCAGCGGATGTATGGGCGCGCACACGCGCTGGGCGCGGATGACACCGCGGTGGCAGTGGGCATGGCAAATGCGTCGCTGGCCCTGGGCGATACGCGCAGCGCGGAGTTGCAATTGGCCAGCCTGTCGGGCGATCCGGAGCGCAAGAACAACTTTGATTTTCTGGTCACCCAGGGCAACGTCTACCGGCAGCGCGGCCAGTATGATCGCGCGCTGGCGAGTTTCACCCAGGCCAATCAACTGGATCCGCAGGACCCGGCGATCCGCGCCACGGAAATTGAACTGGCCGAAGAAGCCGGGCGTCCCCTCACGGATCGCCTCGGCGTGAGTCCTGGGGTGCGCGTCGGTGCGGTGTTTGAGGATGAAAACATTTATCAAATGGACGCCCGTCTGCTCGGCGTACAAAACAGCGGATCGTTGTCGCCGCCTCCGCGGCGTACGATTGAGACCTTCGCCGATTCACGCTTTCAATTCCGGCCAGACTCGCTCATTCCGATTCAAGGTTTCGTCGGTGAGCGCAATGCTCAGGGCAGCTTTTCGTTCCCGAGTGAGCTTCTGATTCAGGATCGCAATACATTCGACACAATTTTCAATATTTCTGCGGCGCCGATCGTGCAACTTGGCCCCGTGAAGCTAAGCATAATGCCTGGACTTCAGTACACGATCCGGCGAGACACCCTGGCGCCGGTGGACTTGAATCAGAATCTGTTTCGCCAGTTTGTTTATGTGGCAAGCAGCCCGATCGGCAACATGCTTTCGTTTTCCGGCAGTTTGATTCGGGAAGCTGGCCCGTTCACCGAGCAGGATCTGCACTCGCGGCAGTTATCCGGTGCTGTAGATTTTCGAATGGGTCGCCCTTGGGGCAGGACCGCGCTGCTAACGGGCTACAGCGGGGTTGATCTGCTCTTCGGACCATCGATACAGGAGTACTACCAGACGATTTCCTATGCGGGCCTGCAGCAAAAGTTCGGTTCCCACATCCGCGCGTCGGCGGTGGCGGAGTTTCTGCGTGCTTGGCGGGTCGAAGGCGATGAGTACGCGATCGCGCAAACTCTTCGTCCGCGCTTTGCGCTGGACGACGAAGTCAACGAGCACTGGATGTTTTCCGCCTCCGGTGCGTGGTCTTCAGGGCGGGGCTTTCACGCCTACGACAATGTGACGTCGAGCATTATGCTCTCCTACACCCGCGAGCGGGGCTGGGGCAGGAACCTTGGCGCGGATACGGCAGAAATCGCTCACCCCCTGAGATTTTCTTTCGGTCTGGCGCAGCAGAGCTTTTACGACTTTCCCGGACAGGACCACACCCAGATCGTTCCGCAGGCGCAGTTCACTTTTTGAACGCTTTTTCCGCAGGCGACAAATGCCTGGGAACCGCAAATGTCCCTATGACCACACCTCCAGAGACGGAAGCGGCGATAGGGCCGAGCGACCGCGAAGTTTTGCATGGGCGCGTGGTGCGCGGCAGCGCCATCTTATTGCTGAGCACTGGACTGGTGGCCGCAACCAACCTCTTCTACAACATCCTGATCGCGCGGATGCTAGGTGCTTCGGGCTTCGGCCACGCCTCTGCTTTATATACGCTGCTCATGCTGGTGACGGCCATCACCTTATCGTTCCAGATCATCACTTCAAAGTTCATCGCCCGTAGCTCTGACGTGCAGGTTCGAGCGCAAATTTATGCAAGCATGCTGCGCCGAGCATGGCAGGCAGGCCTGGGGATTGCCGTACTCGTGGCTGCGGGCAGCGCCTACCTCAAGTCGTATTTCAACCTGCCCGCGCAGCACGACCTTGTGTTGCTGGCGATCGCAGCCGGAGTGTATATCCCGCTGGGAGTACGTCGCGGAAAAATGCAAGGGTGCTGTAACTTTAGCGGGCTCGCCATCAATGTGGTTGTGGAAGTCGCGGTTAAGTTGGGCGGGGCCTTGTTCTTCCTGCATTTCGGGCTGGGCGTGACGGGTGTGATGACAGCGGTACTGCTCTCCATCGTCGCTGCGTACATCGTCGGCAAGCCGGAAACCCAGTATCGGGCTACGCCGGGACTGATCAAGATCGCGCCTTTTGGCGAGGGTATGCAGGCTGTGACGTACTTCGTCGGACAAGTGATTCTCAGTAACCTCGACATCTTGCTGGTGAAGCATTTCTTCTCCCCGCCGGAAGCGGGAATCTACGCAGCTGTTGCCCTGGTGGGGCGCGTAGTGTTCATGTTGTCGTGGTCGGTAGTGAGCAGCATGTTCCCGGTCTCTGCGAGTCATACGAATCAACAGAAAGGGCGGTCCGTGCTGTATACGGGGTTGCTCCTTGTGGGATCGGTAATTTCCGTCTTCATCGCAGCTGTGGCTCTGGTACCGCATGCTGTATGGACCTTGCTGCTCGGGAAGCCGTTCCTGCTGGGCACGGCAGAGCCATTCTCCTCGCTCTTGACAGAGTATGCAGTCATGACCGGCGTCTATTGCATTGCCGTAGTGATCATCATGTACGAGATTTCCCGGCGCATCGGCACCGCGGCATGGGTGCAGTTGGGCGCAAGCGCCCTGCTGGCCGGAGCGATCTGGCGTTATCACGATTCCTTGTCCCAGGTGATTCTGGTGCAAGTGTTCGTGATGTGTGGACTGCTTATGGTGGTTGTGATCCCGCTCTTCCGCCACCAAGACGAATCATCGCATGGCGTGGCCATGCTGGCGACGCCCGAAATGGAAACGCCTGGAAATTTGTCGGAAGTGTGAGATTCAGCGGCGAGAGACTTACGGATTGCGCGACACGAGAGTGACGGTGCGAGCGTTGTAGCGGTCTCCATCGAACTCGGCCTGAATGCTAACCTGAGCACCCTCCCGCAAAAGACCCAGACTTGCCGCATCCAGCGAGTTGATGGCAAGTTCGTGAACGCTTTGGTCGGAATCGTTGGACACAGCGAGCACATGTGAGCGCAGGTCTACAGAGACAATTCGACCCTCAAACGTAAAAGAACTTCCCCGCTCGGCGAGAATCTCAACGTTCTTCGCCACATTCCGCGCCGGAGACAGCTGCACCCGCACCAGCATGCCTGGAGACAACGCCTGCGGCGAGGCGGGCTGGCCCCGGTTGATCATCGTCGTGCTGGGAGTAATTCGCAGCGAAATATTCTCCGGGCTCATCGGGTCGCGGAGAGTGAGCTGGGACTTGGCTGCGTCATACCGCACGACCTGCCCGTTGAGCTCAACTGCATCGAACGGGCCTGTTCGCACCGAGCGCGCAAACAGCTTTCCATCGTCGATCACCGTATCGACCGACACCACAGATCCAGCCGGAATGCTGATCATATCCGCGTGCGGCATTTTCGGAAATAAGTTGAGTCCGCGCATCGAAAGCAATCCGGATATCGCCGCCTCCAAATACGTGAATCAACAGCTGATCGTGGATCGGATCCAGCCGCTTTAGTACGCCGCGCACCAGGCTCACTTTGCCGCTGAGTTCGCGTGACGGAGACAAACCGTCTGCGATAGCTGCCCGGCGGAGGGCCGGTATCGTCTGATGCGGGGGCAGACGTGGCGGGCGCAGCCACCTGCGCCTGCGCACAGCCGGCTAATTTCAACAGCATCGCCCAGAGGAACCTTGTCATCGCTACTTGGATGCTAAACGGGGTGATCTCGGATGGGTCGTGGCGGCATCGGGTATTTCCTGTAGTCCAACCGAACGCTGGCTTTTAGACATCATAGTGGCGGCGACGAAATGAATTTGATCAAGGTGGGAAGACTGGTTGCGATTCCGGGTTTGCTGACAATGCAACTCTCTCGCTGGCAGCCAGGGGTTCGCGGGCGATTTGAAGGTTCCCATTCCGCAGCGCAGCGTATCCACACCCAGCCAGAAGCTGAACCGCGAAGGCGTTGCCGAACTCAAGCACGGGCATCAGAAAAAAGCCAAGCGGCTCTTCTATCGAGCCTACCTGCTGGATCCGGACGACCCGTTCACTCTGAATAATCTCGGATATATCGCCGAATTGGAGGGCGATGCCGATCGGGCCCTGCGCTACTATGCGCTGGCGGCGCGAGACCATACGGATGCCATAATCGACCAGTCCAGCGAAGCGTCCCTCAAGGGCAAGCCCCTGGATGAGGCATTTCGGCAAGTGCAGGATTCCGATCAGGAACTCAGCAAGCTCAACGAGCGCGCGATTGTGCTGCTTCAACAAGGACATGTGTTCGAAGCCAGGAACCTGCTGCAATCCGCCCTGCCGCGCCATCCCCACGATCCTTTTCTGCTCAACAATCTCGGCTATGCGCTGGAGGCTGTGGGAGATATCGAGGGAGCGCTGCGATGTTATTCCGCGGCGGCCAGCCTGCATTCGACCGAGCGCGTTGTAGTGACTCCGCGGGTGAAGTGGCGCGGCCGGCCGATCAGCGAGGTAGCCGCGGGAAACGCAGCAGCCGTCAGCCAGCAGATCGCCCGCGGCGAAGGAGTCGAGGCAACGACCGCCCGCCTCAATCTGCGTGGAGTGGCGGCGCTGAACGACAACCATCCGCAGGTTGCGCGGGAGTTTTTCCTGCAGGCATATCATCAAGACGCGCAGAACGCGTTCACCCTGAACAATCTGGGCTATTCTGCCGAGCTGGCGGGTGACCGGGAGAGCGCCGAAATGTACTACGAAGCGGCGCGCTCCGGGCGAGACGCCAAAGCCCGAGTGAGCTATTCCACGCGTCGTGATGCCGAGGGACAGAAGATCGACAATCTGGCCGACAATAACCAGTCTGATGTAGATGCCACACTGAAGGCGATTCAAGAGGCGAAGCGCCGTGCACGAAGACCCATCGAGCTCAAACGCCGCGACCCAGCTCCATGCGAACAGCGAGCAGGATGCGACGCCCGTGCCTCGCGATCGGGATGCAGGCCCCGGCCCTCCCGACCCTGCCGCCTCCGAATTCCGAGCCAGACCGGAATGCAACACCAAGCCCGCAGCCGGAAAATTCCTCGCAGCCGCAGAACTCGCAGCCTCAGCATCCGGATCAGAAATAGATACGCGCTTCGCCGATCGGTTGAGGCAGCAGCCGCTATCAGTTGGGGCCTGCCGGGTTCGCACCACTAGCATCGAGTGCAGGGTTAAACAGCGGACGTCTCGATCTCGTCTTCGTCCTGCCATCTTTGAATTTTCTCGCCCACGGTGCGAGCAAGTTCGTCCGCTCTGTGGAATTGCCCGGCGCGACGCAGGCGGCCGCCAACTTGCAGAGTCTTGACGCGCTCGTGCTGGCGGAAAGCCCGGATGTATTCCCGCACCACCAGCGGCATGCTCATGGCCACCCCGGCTGCATAACTCTCGCCAGCCATCTCTTTCAGTTCGCTCGGAGAATTCAATGCCAGGAGCAGTTGCTCGACCAGACTGTCCACATCGCCAGGCGTGAAGAACCGCATGGCAATTCCTTCATGCTCCGCGAGATCGCGAAAATCCTGGATGCCGGAGGCGATCACCGGGACCCCGTACTGCGCCGCCAGGTGCGCCACTCCGCTGGACCCGGCCGACGACGTGTACGGCATCACCGCCAGGCTTGCCTCACGAAACAGGTCGGGAATCGACTCCTCGGCTACATAGCCCAGAAAGCGAATGCGATCGTTCGCATGGCGCTGCGCCATCGAGTGCACATAGCCGGGAGTTTTTGGATGATCGCCGCCACCGATTATGAGTCTTACGTTGGGGAACTTCGTCGCCACCCGATTGAACGCCTCGATCAGCAGCTCGAGACGCTTGTAAGTCCCCCACTTTCCAAACGCCAGAATGCGAGTGAGTCGGGTTCCCCCGCCGTGTAAAGTCCGGAGGGTCGGGCATCCCGGCAAAGATGCCGTGCGAGCGCACATTGACCCGGCCACGCCGGTATTTCTCATCCAAAGTTCGACGATAGGCGGGCATGAGTACGGAGAGCGAGTTCGCGCTCAACAGTAGATGCGTTGCCAGCCAGCCTCCCGCCCGGTACAGCCGGGGCGAACCGAACAGCGGCGTCCTCCAGGTTTACCGTCTCGAACAACTGGTGCAGCGTGACGTGCGAGTACACTCCGCTCAGCCGGGCCGCAGCCGGCGTCGAGAAGGCCCAGCACAGCCGAAAGGGGACGGTCGCCGAAGCTGGCGAAACCCAGATTGAACCAGGCCACATCGGGCTTCACCTTTCGGATGGCGCGCAGCAGACTGGCCAGGTTGCCAGGTCTTTCCGAAACCCCAACAGCGAGTGACCTTGAAGCCGGGCAGTTCCTCGGCAGGCTGGGGAGATAATCCGCCAAGCACCGTCAGATCAACAGCGCGCTCCTGCCGAAGTTGCTCCGCCACGTGGAAGCCATACTCGTTGAGAGCATGGCGGCTGGGCGGAAACGAAGTGATGAGCGCAATTTTCACTGCTCACTCGAACGCAACACCAGATCCCGCGAGAGCCGGCCCAGAAGGTGCAAATAGTGAAGAGCGACAGTCGCGCTGGCCTTGCTTCGGCCCGCCTGACGAAGCCCGAATTGATAAGGGATCTCCTGTGCTTTCCGGATGCGCCCGCGAACCAGAATTTCAAGCAGGAGTTTGAAGCCGGTGGTCTGGAATGTCAGCCCCTCGATGCAGCGGCGATGGATTACGAAAAAACCTGACATTGGGTCCGTGACCCGGAGGTGCTTCTTGTAAATCAGAGGCGATGCCACGAGCGTGCTCAGCCGGGAAATGGCGGCGCGCAATGGATTCCAGCCTTTGGTTCCGTGATTCTGAGCGTAGCGGCTGGCGATCGCGATATCGGCTTGTTCAGCCGTCCTCAACAGTTCGGGCAGCAACTCCGGAGGATGCTGCAGGTCAGCGTCGATCACGCCGAGCAGGTTCGCGTTCGATTGACTCCAGCCGTATAGCACCGCCCCGGCCAAGCCTCGTTCCCCCGCTCGTGAGAGGAGGCGAACGCGCGGATCTCGTCTTGTCCAGTCACGAACCTTGTCAACCGTGCCGTCCGTGCTTCCGTCATCGACTACGATGATCTCGTAGTCATAGCGCGTCTCGCTCATTGCATCAGTAAGTTCACTGAGCACTTCGTCGATATTTCCGGCTTCGTCGAGCGTCGGCACGACCAAGGCAAAACTATTCTCAGAAACTCCGGGTATCATTCGAGGCTCCTTCCAGTACCACGTGACAGTTGGATGGAACCTGGACCGTTGCCGTTGGGTCGTTTCGTGCTCTACGTTAAGTCTGCATGCGGACTACTGCCGCGTCCGTGGTGACCTCAGTCTTTCCCTCAGTCAAAGCGCCTGCTCCGAGCCGCGAGCGGGTGATATGGCTGCAAATTTCACTTCTCACCTGCTCCGCCCCGGCGGGACGAACGATGATGAGTTGTGGAACAATTTTCTGGAGCAGCAGAAAATTCTGCCGATTCCGATGCATGAATTCCAGCGGGTATTCCGGCTTTCTGGCAAACGCTGCCGTGGGTGACGCGTCGATCACGAAGGCCAGGTCGGGAGCAGGAGTCAGCTTCGAGAGAATCTTGCCGTAAATGCGAGCCGCAAATGATGGCGAATAGATGTTCGCGATTTGGTCGTAAACATAGCGATCAAAGATTACGACGTCACAGCTCTTGATCTGTTGACCGGCAAGTATGCGGCGCAATCGGGCAACATCCAGCATGTAAAACCCCGACCGGGCCGCGGTCAAATACCAGTTCCGAACGGATTTATTGTTTCTCGGGGCAAATGGACGCTCTGCCATCTCCTCTGCGCGAAGGAGGTCGGCGGATCGATCGCCGACTCCAGCGCGCATTTTCGACCAAACCGCAACGTGGTCCCAGAAGCTGAGCCGTGCAACACGAAGGCCCTGTTTTTGCAAATACGATGAAAGGTACTCGATTTGCGTCGTTTTCCCCGCTCCGTCGATTCCCGAGAAGCTAATCACAAACGGGCGTACGGCAACAGCCTGCGCTGGGGCTTTATTGGAAATCATTGATTGAAGAACTCCGTATTCATGGGCGAATGGACGACGATGATGATGATGGTGAACTTCCGGGCGGCCGCGCCGGACTTCTCTCAGCCAAGCCGACCGCTGCACCGACGGCGATTCCGGCTCCCGCCAGCACGCCCAGCTTGATCAAGAGGGAGCGATGACCGCGCTGACGGGCGGGTGCTACTGCCGCGCCCACAGGCTCGGCTACCGGAGCTCCTTTCACTTGTGCGGCCTTCGCTCCAGCGGCTCCGGAGGGAACGGATGCGGGCTGCTGGCTCGGTGACTGTGCTGACTGCGGTTGCGGGGCATCCGGCAACGGATCGTCCTGCTTTTGGCTGGCGGTGTTCGACTGGCTAGACTGGGGAGGGCTCGCCAAAAGAGGTGTCTCGCTCGCGATAAGAAATGTGCCTGCCAACATCGCGATTGAGAGGCATTTTGAACATCTGCGACTGGTTCGATTCATTTTGCGCGCTCCAAAGTTCCTCAGACTAGCTCGCGAGCCGATCCTCCGCGTCGTGCTTTACCGCAACCTGCGGATAAGCCAGCGCTTCCTTTACAGAATCGAAAACGGGCACGAGCGAAGAAATGCGGGTCACTTCGAGAAGCACCCGGTTAACCCGAGAGCCCGCGACGAAGAGTACCTGCGTATCCCGGCCGGAAACTTGCGCCACGCACTCTAGCAGCAAGTCGATGTCTTCATGATTCAAGATGCGACAGGCCGATAAATCCACAATCACGGGAGATCCGGAAGCGCCCAGGGCGCTTAGCAGGTCTTTCCGCAGCGTACGGCGGCCGGCAGAACTCGAGGCGCAGGGAAAGGGAAGGATGGTCCAGGAGTTTTTCATAACTGCACCTGGACCCAGGGCTGCGACGCCGTGGGCGGCCGAGCAAAGCCCCGTGCGGGATCTCGGTCCGCTCGCGAGAAAACCTCGGTCGCAGTCTTGATGAATGCTTGTCTGCGTTCTTTAATCCGGTGAATCCTGCTTCCCAAACCTGCAGGTTGCAGATCTGCGACTGCCCCCCAACCCATATTTTCCAAATATCCTCCGTCCACCAGTTCGCGACGGATTAGAAGGCCCGGCGCCAGGTACGTATATGGCAGAACCGTGGACCGCTCCACTGTAGTTCCGCAATCCACCACGCAATCAGGTTCCACCGACGCAAAGGGGCCGATGGTTGCGCCAGCGTGCACGATGGTGCGCGCTCCGATATAGGCTGGACCGATGACCCTCACCGAATCTGCCAGTTTCACGCCCTCCCCGATCCACACCTGCTCTCGAATCTCGGTCCCCAACGGGCGGATGGCGCAGGCCCCAGTCAGTCCATCTCGAACCAGTTCCTGCCTTTCGCGGGCGGACAAAATGCGCTTGGCATATCCGTTAAATTCATAAGCATTTCGCCAGCTGTCGTCTGCAACGCCAGGAAGTTCGTGTTTCTCCCCAGCCATGCGCAGCGCGAGATGGTCCGACAAAGAAACTCCCAACTGCCCTCGGGCATCCTGGGCCTCGGTCACCGGGTTTCGTTTCTCGCAATGAAAGCGGAGTAAATCGGCAAGATCCAGCTCCGCATAAGACTTGAGCTTAATCACCAGAAGTCGTTCGACTCCCTGCCGGGCAAACCCAGCCAGCACAGAACTAGCCACGCTCTCGTCGCTGGGACTGGAAGTAAGCCACACGCTTGGCACTCCCAACTTGCGAACGCGCTCCATCCACGACCGCAAGACGTCATTGCCAAGTATCGGCACCCGCGACGAATAAAGCGGTCGCGAGCTTCCTGAAGCTGCCATGGTCTGGGTTTCAGACCCATGGATCGCCGCGAACGTCTCCCTCGGCCGGGACCACTAGCACTGCACCCAACTCCACGCGTTTCTCCCTTTCCGAGATCGCGCCACCCGAACCTGAAGGCATCTTCCCGGAGTTCCTCATTGCGCCAGTTTGACCATTGCGATCGAGGTGTCATTGAGATGTAGAAGATACGTCCTAA
>CAWDBN010000007.1:0-153001 GCA_963800575.1 uncultured Acidobacteriaceae bacterium | reverse complement strand
CCGAAGGTCGGAAAAAACTGCAACCGCCTTCTGCTCTTCGCCGTTTCCGACGAGCGCGTGGCCATATTCGCGGTTGATGCTGCCCGCGGTCAACCAATCCGGCGCGATCTGAAAGGCATGGGCATACGCCTGCACGGCGGCGGAATAGTTTTCCAGCACCGAATATGCGGTGGCCATCTCAATCCATGTGTGGGCATCGTCCGGAGCAATGGCAAGGATTCGTTTGTTTTGTTCAATGGCCTCCGCCTGGTGTCCGTGCAGCCGCAACTGATTGGCATAGTCCCGGAGCATAACCCAGTCGTCGGGGTAGCTCGCCAAATAGGCTCGATACAGACCGTCCGCTTCCTCCAGGTGGTCAAGGTCGTCGGCCCTATGGATTTCGATGACCATCCTTTCGCGCTCCGTGAGTCGCGGCGCCACCGCTAGCGCTTTTTCATACTCCTGTCGTCCCAGGTCGAATTGGTAATAAATGTAACTGCAGTAGGCCCGGCCCAACGCCGCGTGAGCCATCGCGAAATCAGGGTCAAGCTCAATCGCAGCTTTAAACAGTGTTACCGCGTCGGTGTACTTGGTATGCGCCCAAAGCGCCGATGCTTCGGAGTATTCCTTTAAAGCGGTTAGCGAAGTTGTCGTGACCTGCGGCAGAGGCCGGTCGGCCTGATGGATTTCAGAAAGCGATTCGCCCAAATCGGCACGCACCCGGCCCGCAATCGAATCGAGGGCATCGAGGATGTGGTCCTCTCCGTATGCACGTTCTTTGTAAGAGCGAACTGTTGCTCCGGTTTCAGGATCGATCAATTCCGCCGTTAGTTCGAATTCCTGTCCGGTGCGCGTGATCGTGCTTGCAATCAATCCGCGGACGTTCTCTCGGGTGCAGATTTCTCGCGCCAGCGGGACCGTTGCTCGCTCGGTGCCGGACCTTCCCATCCGCTTCAGCACCGACTCCACTCGGCTCCGTGGAAAGACATTCACATAGCGGGACTGGGCGATACTCACCGTAAAGGCCGTCAGCAGTGCGTCGTCAAAACGAGGATCACCGGTTTGATTCTCAAAAATCAGCGATGAGAACGCTATCGCTTGAGTGAAACGAAAGCACCGAGCGCCCGCGCGTTAGCCAATACGCGGTGCCGCCGGCAACGAGCACAAACGCGGCTGCGAGCCCAATCCAAAGTCCGGCCCGCTTTGCAGATTTTGCCTGTGGTTCCCTACGTGCGTCTGAATCCGGAAGCGGCTCGACCCTCGGCGTCAGCGTGGCTGCGGACGTTCGGCCGCTCTCCAGAACAGCCTCGGCTTGCCGGTACCCGTTCTCGAATTCGACTGGAACCAGGAAACGGTAGCCGCGCCGGGGGATGGTCTCGATGTAACGAGGTTTATCAACGCTATCCAAAAGCGAGTCGCGGAGCTTGCTGACGGCGGTGTTCAGCCCGGCCTCAAAATCAACGAAGGTCTCGTCGGGCCAGAGACGATTCTTCAGTTCCTCGCGGGTGACGAGTTGCCCCTCCCTTTCCGCGAGCAAAACCAACACACGCAGCGGTTTTTCTTGTAGCCGGATCCGGTAACCACTCTTGCGAACTTCGCCCGCTGCCAGGTCCACGACATAAGGACCGAACTTGAGCGTTCGCGAACTCGAGACCTGCTCCATGGGCGATCCTTGGGGGAAACGCCACAAACTCCGCCAGATTCTAGCACAAGCAGTCCGAAATTCGATTTGCTGAAATAAGCTAAATCATGTGTTATCTGGCAGTTAATTGTCGAGAATTAATACAGAACTAAGTCTATCTCGGTCGATTGACGTCAACGGCTATTCCAAGCAGACTGCTGCCCAATTCCGCTCGGGAGCGCGAACGGCGCGGCGGGGTTGAATGCAGTTCATCCGGAGGACAAACTTGGCTGCCCAGCGCCCGTGTAAACGGATTGCCCCATCCGCGATCCTTGCCTTTTCATTCTTGTTCTTACTTGGGGCGCCGCGTCTCGGCGGACAGACGCCTTCGTTCAACGGATTTAACAGCGGCATCAGCTACGCCAATGCAGGCGGCAATCAAGCGAATGCCGCTAATCAAGTAAGCGTAGCCACCGGGCATTTCCGCGGTCCGAACGAACCCTTGGACATGGCGGTAGCCGACGCGGCTAACGAGACCGTTGAAATCTGGTTCGGCAACGGCGATGGCACCTTCCAGCGGCCGACGAGCGCCGAGATATACACCCTGCCGCCGCTGACTTCGATTTACCCTACTGCTCCTCCTTCGACTGTTGAACCAACGTACATTTCCACGACGGGCAATACGCAGATTGCAGCTGCCGACCTGAGCGGCACGACCAGCGGTTTTTCCGACATTGTCCTGGCCAACTCCCAGGGGCCGGGGACCATTACGCTTCTGAAAAATAACAGGGATGGCTCCGGTACGTTTACTGTCAGCCTGATTCCCGCGGAGGTGAACAACCAAAACTACGTGACGAATCGGGGTGGCTCGATCTCGATCGCCATTGGGGATTTCAATAACGACGGTTTCCTTGACTTGGCGGTCGGCAACTCGAGTGGTAATTACGCAACTGCTGCCGGTGCCAACGCCACGATCACGGTCCTGTTTAACAACTGCAGCAGCAGCGGCGCTTATAATTTTTGCCCCCCGGTTAGTTATAACGCGGGTATCCAGACGATTGGTATTGCGGCAGCGCCTCTTCGGGGATCCAATACCAACTTTGAAGACCTTGTGGCGACCGACGGGGAGAACGTTTACGTTCTCTTGAACAACGAGGTCAGCGGAACAACGGGTAACTTTCCTTCGACGCCGACGCAGAGCGCTGCCATCGACACGAATACCTTTCAGGCAATAAGCGGGCTCATAGCCGCGGATGTGAATGGCGATGGCTACCTCGATGTGATTGTGGAGGATCAATTCGGCGACAACGCGGTGCTTCTCAACGCCGGAGGCGGCAGCCCAGGCACTCTCGATTCGCCGACGATTTCTCTCCCCATCAACTTCGCGGCCGCAGCCGGAGCATTCAACAATGCATCCAGCATCTATCCCGGTCTGGTTCTGCTGGCAAGCGGCGGAATGGAGTTTCTGCCCAACAATTCCGGGACGTTTGGCACGCCGGTGGTCATCGGCCCATATTCCGAGCAATTCGGGGCGGCGCTGGCCGTCGGACAATTTGATACCAACAACAACACGAACTATGACCTGGTCGCGGTCAACGGCGGCGAAATCCACGTGGTGCTGGGAAATGGAGACGGCACGTTCCAGACGGCGCCCAGTTACCTCGAAAGCGTGGCCGACCCTGCCGAGATCGCGTTAAATTCTACGACTTCAATCGCCGCTGTTGCCGTTGGGAACCTGCACGGAAGTGGCTCCATGGATGTAGTGACGGCGGATACTGGTGCGGCAAATCCCAACGCGGTGAGCGCGCTGATTGTGCGGCTTGCAAATCCAGATGGAACCTTGCCGGCAAGCGGAACCACAGTGATTTATCAGCAACCTGTAGCAGATGTGAAGTTTAATTCGATCGTACTGGGCAACTTCGGCGGAGCGGGTCTGCAAGCAGGCGGCAGCGGGGCCATGGATATCGCCGCGATGACCACCACCGGCGCGATCTACATATTCCAGAACAATGGCAGCGGCAATTTCACGTTGACGGGGAACTCTCCCATTGTCACGGGGTTCTCCCCCCTGACGGGAGCTGTCGCCGGCGACTTCACAGGACATGGCGGCGCGCCCACGGATATAGCGGCGATCGGGCCTGTGGTAAATGCCAATAGTTACTTTAACGTTCCCCAGAGTGGAAGCGTGGTCGTTATCCTGGGAAATGGAAATGGCACGTTCGTACAAAACGCGGGTGTTTATGGAACTTTGTATCAAGGAACAGCGAACACCGCAGGTTCGGCGCTAACCACCTTCGTGAACCCGGCGAACTGGCGGTTGGAAGCCTTGGTTCCAGCAAGTATGCCGATATTGTCGTAGCGGATTCGGGAGAAAATTATCCGACTTCGGCGCCCGGCGGCGTCTGGGTGCTCGAGAACTCTCAACTGGGAAACGGTGCCTTTAATTCCGCGCCGCAGCAGATCTCGTCTACCGCGGGGATGAGCTCCGTCGCACTGGGCAAGATTTTCGGTTCTCCTTCCTCGATATCGTCGCTGCCTCGTCCATGGGTTCAGGCCAATCCCTGGAGGTTCTGCAAAATAACGGTACCTATACTTTCCCGATTACGCCGGTGGCTTCGTATCCCTACGGCGGGCAGGTTGCCATCGCCGATGTGAACCAGGACGGCGCCCCGGACGTGGTTGTCTGGAGCGATATAGTACAGGTGCTGCTAAACACCGCGGGGTACGCTGGGGCCAGCGGAATTCTCCTGCCCTGGGATCCCTCCTATACAGCTGGTCCCGCGCCACTCCTTCCTGCGGCGGGACCACAACCCTCGCTCCTTGCTGTTGGCTATTTGAGCGGCAGCGCAGTTCCCAACGTGCTGGTGGGCGACGCCCAACCGGCGGTCGATGTTTTGCTCAACGGCGTAGCGCCGGTAGCACCGACGGTGACGGCTGTGAATCCGTCGAGCGGGCCGGCAGCGGGGGGCACGGTGGTGACCATCACGGGGACGAACTTCACGGCGACGGCCACGGTGAGTTTCGGAGGGGAGCCGGGGACAGGACTGACGTATGTTAGCGCGACCCAGATCGCGGCGACTTCACCGGCGGGAACGGGCACGGTGAATATCACCGTGACGACACCGGGCGGGACCAGCGCGACCTCTGCGCCGTTCACCTACGTGGTGGCGGCGCCGACGGTGACGGCAGTCAGTCCGACGAGCGGGCCGACGACCGGCGGCACCAGCGTGATCATCACCGGCACCAATCTCACGGGAGCCACGGCCGTGACCTTCGGGAGCACGGCAGCCACAACCTTCGCGGTCACTAGTGCGACCCAGATCGCGGCGACTTCACCGGCGGGAACGGGCACGGTGAATATCACCGTGACGACGCCGGGCGGGACCAGCGCGACCTCTGCGCCGTTCACCTACGTGGTGGCGGCGCCCACGGTAACGGCAGTCAGTCCGACGAGCGGGCCGACGACCGGCGGTACCAGCGTGATCATCACCGGCACCAATCTCACGGGAGCCACGGCCGTGACCTTCGGGAGCACGGCAGCCACCAGCTTCGCGGTCACTAGTGCGACCCAGATCGCGGCAATGTCACCGGCGGGAACGGGCACGGTGAATATCACCGTGACGACGCCGGGCGGGACCAGCGCGACCTCTGCGCCGTTCACCTACGTGGTGGCGGCGCCGACGGTGACGGCAGTCAGTCCGACGAGCGGGCCGACGACCGGCGGTACCAGCGTGATCATCACCGGCACCAACCTCACGGGAGCCACGGCCGTGACCTTCGGGAGCACGGCAGCCACCAGCTTCGCGGTCATTAGTGCGACCCAGATCGCGGCGACTTCACCGGCGGGAACGGGCACGGTGAATATCACCGTGACGACGCCGGGCGGGACCAGCGCGACCTCTGCGCCGTTCACCTACGTGGTGGCGGCGCCGACGGTGACGGCAGTCAGTCCGACGAGCGGGCCGACGACCGGCGGTACCAGCGTGATCATCACCGGCACCAACCTCACGGGAGCCACGGCCGTGACCTTCGGGAGCACGGCAGCCACCAGCTTCGCGGTCATTAGTGCGACCCAGATCGCGGCGACTTCACCGGCGGGAACGGGCACGGTGAATATCACCGTGACGACGCCGGGCGGGACCAGCGCGACCTCTGCGCCGTTCACCTACGTGGTGGCGGCGCCGACGGTGACGGCAGTCAGTCCGACGAGCGGGCCGACGACCGGCGGCACCAGCGTGATCATCACCGGCACCAATCTCACGGGAGCCACGGCCGTGACCTTCGGGAGCACGGCAGCCACCAGCTTCGCGGTCACTAGTGCGACCCAGATCGCGGCAATGTCACCGGCGGGAACGGGCACGGTGAATATCACCGTGACGACGCCGGGCGGGACCAGCGCGACCTCTGCGCCGTTCACCTACGTGGTGGCGGCGCCGACGGTGACGGCAGTCAGTCCGACGAGCGGGCCGACGACCGGCGGCACCAGCGTGATCATCACCGGCACCAATCTCACGGGAGCCACGGCCGTGACCTTCGGGAGCACGGCAGCCACCAGCTTCGCGGTCACTAGTGCGACCCAGATCGCGGCGACTTCACCGGCGGGAGCGGGCACGGTGAACGTGACGGTCACCACGGCGGCAGGGACCAGCGCGACCTCTGCGCCGTTCACCTACGTGGTGGCGGCGCCGACGGTGACGGCAGTCAGTCCGACGAGCGGGCCGACGACCGGCGGCACCAGCGTGATCATCACCGGCACCAATCTCACGGGAGCCACGGCCGTGACCTTCGGGAGCACGGCAGCCACCAGCTTCGCGGTCACTAGTGCGACCCAGATCGCGGCGACTTCACCGGCGGGAGCGGGCACGGTGAACGTGACGGTCACCACGGCGGCAGGGACCAGCGCGACCTCTGCGCCGTTCACCTACGTGGTGGCGGCGCCGACGGTGACGGCAGTCAGTCCGACGAGCGGGCCGACGACCGGCGGTACCAGCGTGATCATCACCGGCACCAACCTCACGGGAGCCACGGCCGTGACCTTCGGGAGCACGGCAGCCACAACCTTCGCGGTCATTAGTGCGACCCAGATCGCGGCGACTTCACCGGCGGGAGCGGGCACGGTGAACGTGACGGTCACCACGGCGGCAGGGACCAGCGCGACCTCTGCGCCGTTCACCTACGTGGTGGCGGCGCCGACGGTGACGGCAGTCAGTCCGACGAGCGGGCCGACGACCGGCGGTACCAGCGTGATCATCACCGGCACCAATCTCACGGGAGCCACGGCCGTGACCTTCGGGAGCACGGCAGCCACCAGCTTCGCGGTCACTAGTGCGACCCAGATCGCGGCGACTTCACCGGCGGGAGCGGGCACGGTGAACGTGACGGTCACCACGGCGGCAGGGACCAGCGCGACCTCTGCGCCGTTCACCTACGTGGTGGCGGCGCCGACGGTGATCGCAGTCAGTCCGACGAGCGGGCCGACGACCGGCGGTACCAGCGTGATCATCACCGGCACCAACCTCACGGGAGCCACGGCCGTGACCTTCGGGAGCACGGCAGCCACAACCTTCGCGGTCATTAGTGCGACCCAGATCGCGGCGACTTCACCGGCGGGAGCGGGCACGGTGAACGTGACGGTCACCACGGCGGCAGGGACCAGCGCGACCTCTGCGCCGTTCACCTACGTGGTGGCGGCGCCGACGGTGATCGCAGTCAGTCCGACGAGCGGGCCGACGACCGGCGGTACCAGCGTGATCATCACCGGCACCAACCTCACGGGAGCCACGGCCGTGACCTTCGGGAGCACGGCAGCCACAACCTTCGCGGTCATTAGTGCGACCCAGATCGCGGCAATGTCACCGGCGGGAGCGGGCACGGTGAACGTGACGGTCACCACGGCGGGCGGGATCAGCGCAACCTCGCCAGCGGACCACTTCACCTACGTGTATACCATCGGCGGCACGGTCAGCGGCTTGAACAGCGGCGCTTCGGTAACGTTGCTCGATAACGGTGGGGATGCGTTGACGTTGAAGACCAACGGCAGATTTACCTTCGCGACGGCGCTGGTCCAAGGGGCTTCCTACGATGTAACCGTCGGAACGCAACCCGTTAGCGAGGTTTGCACGGTCAGCAGCGGAGCAGGCAAAGTGGTTGCCGGCGACGTGACCACCGTTGATGTTTCGTGCAGACCCAATGGCAATGGCTACTGGTTGGTTGCATCGGACGGCGGGATCTTTGCGTTCGGCGACGCACATTTCTACGGCAGTACCGGCGGCATTACTCTAAGCAAGCACATCGTGGGTATGCAATCAACCCCTGATGGCAAGGGTTACTGGCTGGTTGCATCGGACGGCGGGATCTTTGCGTTCGGCGATGCACATTTCTATGGTAGTACCGGCGGCATTACTCTGAGCAAGCCCATCGTGGGTATGCAATCAACCCCTGATGGCAAGGGCTACTGGCTGGTTGCATCGGACGGCGGGATCTTTGCGTTCGGCGATGCACATCTCTACGGTAGTACCGGCGGCATTACTCTAACCAAGCCCATTGTGGGTATGCAATCAACCCCTGATGGCAAAGGTTACTGGCTGGTTGCATCGGACGGCGGGATCTTTGCGTTCGGCGATGCACATTTCTACGGTAGTATCGGCATTACTCTGAGCAAGCCCATCGTGGGTATGCAATCAACCCCTGATGGCAAGGGCTACTGGCTGGTTGCATCGGACGCCGTGATCTTTGCGTTCGGCGATGCACATCTCTACGGTAGTACCGGCGGCATTACTC
This sequence comes from uncultured Acidobacteriaceae bacterium, assembly GCA_963800575.1. GTDB lineage: Bacteria > Acidobacteriota > Terriglobia > Terriglobales > Acidobacteriaceae > Sulfotelmatobacter. Next base: position 144,621 of record CAWDBN010000007.1, on the reverse strand, counting down.
TAACTAAGCCCATTGTGGGTATGCAATCAACCCCTGATGGCAAGGGCTACTGGCTGGTAGCATCGGACGGCTCGGTCTTTTCGTTCGGCGATGCACATTTCTACGGTAGTACGGGGGGAGTTCATTTAGCCGCCCCGATTGTGGGCATGGCCACCCTCTAAGGCGGCAGTACATTTTGACCGTCTTCGAGACTGGCGTTGGGATTGGCGCGCGAACATACACTGCCCTCTCACATGAGAGGCTGCGTGCAGTTTCTTAACGAGGTGCTTCCCTGCCTGACGAAAGGGACAGGTTTTGTTAGGCGCTCTTTATCCTTAATATGTCAGTGTCTGGCGTACGACTGGACGAGTCACAGCCTCCACCGCGGACGGGCACACGATGTCTCACCCAAGAAGATGCGGAGCTATAACACTAAGGAACTCATTCGAGCTGGTGATCTTGGTGTTCTTCTAGTTGGGGAACTGCCGCTGGTTATTTGGCGTTGTAAGCCGACCTGTGGAACACCCTAGACAAATTCCTTTTTGACTCATCCCCGTGGTAATCCCGCTGTAAGGACGAACCCGTCCGGACTTCGAAAACGTTCACATTTCACCAACTATCCCGGTTTGCAAAACCGAGTCTCACTGGCAGCCGGGCGCCGCGTACATGAGATTCGAGGCAACGAAGTAGACTCTTCCGCTGCGCCTTTGTTCGACTGACTCGCTCATTGGTCCCGATCAGCAATTCTCAAACAAGTGTAGAGGCGTGTCGACGACGACTATGCCTATCGGCGGCCTTGATCTACGAGTTCCTCTAACATCATCAGTTCCCACCGATCTCGTAATCCTCTGGGATGTAGGACGACTTGCAGCTCTGGAAGTTATTGTCGCCAGAATAAACGGCTCCTATCCACTGGCGTGGCGGCGGCGCCTGGAGCACAGCCCTGATGGACGCCGTACCTCCAACCAACTGCGCCGTCCCCAAGACGAAGTCCGAGTTAGCACTATCGACGAAGGTAATGGTCCCTGTCGGTGTCCCAGTTGCTGAGGGGACGTTTACACGCGCCGTGAAGGTGGTGTGCTGGCCCGCAGAGAACTGATTCGACGAGGAATTGATGAGGCAGGTCGTAGCAACTCTCTTCTTGATGGTGAAGGTGACTTGCTGTGCCGCAAACCCATTCCCGTAAATGGTGAGGACGTACTGTCCCGCCTGATATGCGCTCGTGTTGACCTCGTACTTATAGCCGATTCCGCTCTCGTAGGCGAAAGCATTGTTCAGGGCAAGCACTTCCGTGGATTCCGGCATACCACTCGCGTTGCTCACCATTACGATCGTGAGGTTGGCAACGGCATCCGTAATGGATTTGCCAGGATTTGCAATCGACGTGAGCTCGAAAGTTACGGGAATTTTCGCGCCAGCGCCGAACACCCGAGGGTCAGTCGCGCGGAGCGGAGCCAGCAAGGTCATATTCCCGGCCCCCTGGGAGTTGGTCGTGCCTAAATCAACCGCGACAAATTCCGAGAAGCCGGTGGTCTTCGCCTTCACCCTGGGGTCAGAGTAACTGACAAAGATGTTGGTCCATTCATTTTCGCCGATCGGAGTTGTGAGGTAGCCGGGATTGATAATGGCTTGCGACGTATCAAAGGTGGTCTGCACAGCGATGGTGGGCGTGGCCTCGCTCGGGCAGGTGATAGGGCTGCCGCCTTCCGAACACGTCACCTGATCGTCCACGCAGTTGCCTCCCGCGCCCGCGTAAACGATACACGTGGCATTGGCGAATTGATTGCCTGTTACACGCTGCTGGAATTGGGCCTGTGTAAGCTCGACCTCCTTAACCGTCATGTCCACCCCGGAGAAACTTGTGCCGGGCGGATACTGGACCGTAAAGTTGTTGGTTTCGAAGTTGAACACATTGGGCAGGGTCGGGCTCAACGGCTGCGTGATCAATTGCGAGGTGTGAGGGACGCCGGCGATCGCGATATCGGAACCGCCGGTGAATGTGTGAGTCGCGGACACGGTATTGGTGGCCGTCGCGATAACCGAAATTTGGCCTGACCCGGCGTCAACAACCCAGACAAGAGCTCCGTCCGGCGTCACTGCGGAGCCGTAAGGTACCGAGCCCGCCACAATTACCTTTTCGACAGTGTTGTAGGCAAGATCAACTACAGAAATCCCGCCTCCTTGGTTGCTGACATAGGCGGTGGCTCCATCGGGAGTAATGGATATGCGTACGGGCCCCTTCGCCCCGACCGGGATGGTGTTTACCACGGTATTGGTGGCGGTGCTGATCACCGCTAGAGAATCCGCACGGGACATCGTCACATAAACAAACTCCCCACTAGGGGCGATTGCTAGTGCATAGGGAGCTGATTCAAGGGTTACCGTGGCGACCACAGTGTTACTTGCCGTACTGATGACCGATACGTTGCTCGAGGTTTGATTTGTCACGTATGCGAACTTTCCATCCGGAGTTATCGCGGCATAGGTCGGTGCCGAGCCCACCGGAACAGTCGCGATAACGGTGTTGCTGGCAGTGCTAATTACTGAAACATTGCCCGAGCCCTCATTCACAACATAAAGAGAAGAACCATTTGGAGTGATCGCAATCCCTAGCGGGGAGTTCCCGACTGGGACGGTGGCGACGATCGAATCGTTGGCCGTGCTAATAACCGAGACCGAGTCCCCCGCGATATTAGCCACGTATGCCAAAGTGCCGCCCGGGCTGAGACCTATCCCCACCGGTTCAGAACCAACGGGAATATTAGCCACCTGCAACTGCGTGGGGATATCGAAAACCGCGACAGAGTTCGCGGAGGGGAGCGGCGCATAGGCAAACGGACCTGTGGCCGAAACAAATCCGTGTTCGAATCCTGTTCCGTCGACGTAGGCACCAGCCAACTGCCCGACATCATTGATATCCTCAACCGCCAGGCCACCTACCGCGGCGGGAAAATTAATGGTCGTGAAGGTGCCGTCGTTGTCTTCAAATCCCAGTTCGTCAGAAGTTTCAGTGGCGAAGTAACCGCCAACAATCTGGCCGCCGTTGTTAATGCCATAGCCATCCGTGAGAAACGCGCCCGGGTAGTCGAACGAAGTGAACTTTCCGTCTTGGAGAAGAAAACCATGTTCATCTCCGCTGGAGTCGTCGTAATAACCGACCATGGCTCCCACATTATCGACCTTCAGAATGTTAGTAAGAATGGATCCCGGAAAGTCTATGGTGCTGTAAACGCCAGCGCTCAGGAGGAAGCCGTGCGTGTCCTCTTTGGCATCTGTGAAAAAGCCCACAATCTGACCCACATTATTGATCCCCTCGGCGTACGTCAGAGTTGTGCCAGGTGGATCTATGGTCGTGAACACGTTGTTGCTGAACAGGAATCCGTGGTTGGTGATCCCCTTCGCGTCGAAGTAGCGCCCCACGAGTTCGCCGTTGTCGTTGATTCCCCAAACTGCGGTCCCCAGAGATCCAGGAAAATTAATGGGCGTAAATCCTCCGTTGTGGACCACAAAACCGTGGTAAACACCTTCAACGTCGACGTATCGGCCTGCCATCTCTCCTTGGTTGTTAATCTGGCGCACCTCATTCAGCGTGCCACCCGGATAATCCACGGTGATAAAGCTTTGGGCGGGCGCCGTTTGCGACGCCAAGGTGCCCGCGGCTAGTACCATAACAAGGGTAAGAAACGCGACGCGTTTTGCAAGTCTGGAGAGCATGTTTCCTCCGGTCGACGTCGTAGATAGTGAGCCCGCTCCCTATTTCGAAAAGCTCTCAACCTGAAGACGGAAGAACACCACGCAAGCTTGGGGGAGCTTGCAGAGATTTGGGGCAAGAGTATGCGTCTGAATGGATCGGGTGTCACCTCCCCGAACGGGCTACTTCTTAGAGCGCAGCCGCCTTGCGGGCGATGAGATCGAATCCCTTCTCTTTGGCATCTTTCTGCAACTGCTCGAGGCGAGCGCGGGAGGCCGCAGATTTCCCAGATTTCAATTCTATTTCTTCAAATGCCAGGCGGGATTCCAGTTGGTCACCGACATAGCCTGACCGGGTTGCCTTGACCAAGGCCTCTTTGAGGAGGGTTTTGGCCATGCCGGTTTGTTGGGATGCACTTTCGCTGCGCGCCCTAGCGGTAGCGAATGCCAGCTGCACACTCAGGTTCTGGCTTTTTGCAGCGATCGGAGCAGTCTTCCCGACCTCCTTGAAAGCATCAGCATTCTTTCCCTCCGCCAGCAGAGCCCGCACCAACGCGACGGTGGCACTAATCTGATCGTCACTTTTGTGCCTTTTCTCAAACTCGTCGCGAGTTTCCCGGGCACGCACTTCCGCCATGTCGGGATGGCCTTCTTCAATGGCTAATTCGGCGATCGCCATGCGAGTGGAGACGATTGTGTCCTTCTCCCCCAACTCGTTGCGGAGGGCCAGAGCCTCCTCATAATCCTTGTGCGCTTGTTTCAAATCGGCCGCTTTCAGGTCCAGGCCTCCCAGACCCGCGAGGGCGTATGCTGCCATGCTCTTGTCCCCGGCCGCACGGGTGAGCGTGAGAGCTTTTTCGTAGTTCTCCCGCGCGCCCGGCAGATCACCGAGGTGTTGCAGCGCATCGCCAAGGTCGATGAATTTGTCGCTGGAGGGATTAGCTTGTCCGCCAGCAAGATCAAGGGCCGCGGCTTCCTCCAATGTCTTCTTGGCCGCAGCCGAATCACCTTGCGCATCGAGCACCGTACCAATCCCAGTCAGTGACAATGCAATACCGTTTTGATCATTAACTTCACGTAAAAGTGTGAGCGCCTGATCGTAGGTCTTCTTGGCCTGTGCCAGATGGCCGTCGTTTTGCATAATGCCCGCGATGTTAATGAGCGTCATCGCGTAGTTGTTGTGGTCGCTTATCTCGCGGAAGATGGGGAGAGCCTTTTCATACATTTTCCGGGCTTGCTCGGCATCTCCCTGCTGACTGAGAACGTTTGCCATGTTGTTAAGAGCGGAGGCTTCTGCTTTGCGATTGCCGATCCCGCGCGCGATGGCAAGTTCATCGTTGAATTTGCCGAGCGCACCGGGGTAATCACCACGATCGACCAGCACTTGGCCGGTCACTTCGAGTGTGCTGGCGAAGCCGTAGCGGTCGCCGACCGCCTGGTAGATGCGGTTCGCCTCCTCGACAGCAGTCATGGCGTCGGCAGTGTCGCCCAGGTTCTCCAGGCTGGATCCCTGTCGATACAGCGCGCGGGCCAGAAGCAGTCTTGCGTTCTGGGCTCTTGCCTTCTGTGCTGCCTGAACAGCAGAAGCCTGGCTCTGCTTGAAGTCTCCGAGCGACGCCCAGGCTTCGGAGGCAGCCACATCGATTCGGGCATCATCGGCCCCCGACGGCAGGCGCCGCAGAGTTTCCATAGTCGCCAAAGCCTCTTTGCCTTTTCCTCCGCGCGTTTGCGCCCGGGCTAGAAGCAAACCGTATTCTAGGTTGTCGGGAAAAAACCCAAAAAGGGTCCGGTAGCTCTCGGCCGCATTGTCCCACTCCTTCGAGGTTTCGCGGTACCGGGCTTCGGTCAGCAATCGGTCCTCGCGCGAGAGCGATGCGGAAAGCTCATACGCGCTCTTTGCCGACAGGCGTGCCTTCTCGTCGTATCCGAGAAGAGCCCATGCGGCGGCCAGGGCAGAGTGGGCTAACGCAAGGTTCGGGTCCAGTTCAACGGTCCTTTGAAGAAGATCACGAGCGGCTATAGCATCGCCGAGGCGCAGCTTTGCTAAGCCCTCTGCGTAGAGTTTTGAGGCTTGCGGAGTCGATGGCAAGGCAGCACGAACACCAGCCTGGTCTTGCGAGTTAACCTGCCCGGCATCGCACTTTTCTCGTACCTGGTTTCCGGCACGGCTGACCAAATCAAACAGATCGCTTTCGTCACCTGTTTCTTTCACCGAGATCAAGGTTTCACCGGCAGCCACGTCTTGCAGATGAAGGTCGACGCGCAATTTGCCATCGGGCAAGGCAACGTAGGAGCCGAGCACCACTAGGTCCGCACCGAGGGTTTTGCTTACCTGGGACAAAGTCTGCGCGGACATTGTGTCTGAGTCAGGCAGCGAAAAATTGATCTTCATTTGCGCCACTTCCTCGCCGGAGATGGTGCGCAACTTCTCGCCGGCCGCGAGCTCAGTGGTCAACATCTCGGGAAGGGCCGTGGAGAGCCATGCCGCTTCGGGACGGGACGTGGAATTCTTAAAGTCCAGGACGGCTACAGAGCGGCGCCGGCTGACTGGTAGGGCTGCAGGTTTCGCCACCTGGGCTTCCCCCGAAAATGTAGGTAGGAAAGCGCTCCAATCAGAAGCAGCTACGACCATGGCGACAACAGCGGCTGAGGCTCTGATATTTGTCTTTGGCTTCGGTGGTATAGGAATCGGAGTTGCCCCTGGAACCGGGCCGAGGGGCACCTGCGAAATCGGCATGGTCAGGCGGTCAAGGTCGACGCGCAGCTCCCGCGCAGATTGGTAGCGGCGTTCCGGATCTTTGTCGAGGCATTTGAGAATCGCCACCTCCAGCCCCGGCGAGATTTTTGGATTCAGGGCGCTCGGCATCTCCGGTGGCTTGTTCATGATGGCATCGATTAGACGCGGAACTTGCGCGAACGGAAATGGACGCCGTCCCGTCACCAATTCGTACAGAACCGCACCAGCAGACCAGAGATCGGAGCGCTGATCGGTCAACTCTCCTCGCAGTTGCTCTGGCGACATATAAGGAAGAGTGCCGGTAACGTCTTTGCTGTCACTAATGCTCGCCGTGATGCCCAGGTCGGTTTCCTGGCGTACGAACTGCGCCAGCCCGAAATCGAGAATCTTGAGGCGATTGTCCTCGGTTAAACGCATGTTCGCCGGTTTCAGATCGCGGTGAATGACTCCATGCTCATGCGCGCTGGCCAAGACCGTCCACCAATTGGAATCCCAAACGCAAGACTTCTTTTTGCGTCAGCGGACCGGAAGCCAGTCGAGCATCGACGGCCACGCCACCGACATATTCCATGACTAAAAAGTCCAATCCCTCCTGGCTGCCGAATTCGTAAACCGTTCCGATGTTGGGATGATTCAACTTGGCGAGAGCCAGCGCCTCACGACGGAAGCGCTTTCGGGCCGCTTCGTCGGCGAGCATGCCAGGTGGGAGCACCTTGATGGCTACGTCACGTTCGAGTTGCTGGTCTGAAGCCCGGAAAACCAGCCCCATTCCGCCGGCTCCGATTTGCTCGAGTACGCGGTAATGGCCAAGAACCTGCCCGACAATTGGGGTTTCCGGCGCCATTAGGCCGGAATCTTACCCCCTGGGGAAACTGTGGTCAACGCAGCGTATCGGAAACATCTTAAGACAGCACTTTTTACCGGGTCCTGGTGATAGATCTCAGTTGTTAGGTCTGATTGCAGCTGGCCGCACCTCTTCACCTTGGTCCAGGAGGCGCTCGATCTTTTTGAAACCGTACCGAAGGTCGCGCACCGACGCCTTTTTCATGTGATACATTTCAGCATCACATGGTGATCTTCGCAAGGTTAACACCATTAGACAGTTTCCTTCTTTGCAAAACGAAGCCACCAACTCCAGCGTCATCACCCACTTAGCTTTTGCAAAGGCACCTCGATCAGCGTCGGTCCTTCCCCGTCCAATCCCGCCCGTAGCGCTTTCCCGAATGCATCCAGCGAATTAACCCGGGTGCCGGGCACTCCCATTCCCTTCGCTAGCTGCACCCAATCGAGGTCGGGACGTCCGATCTCGAACATGTCCAAGGCCCGGGCTCCCGGATTGCCTACTCCCAGATAAGAAAACTCACGCTTGAGAACCGCGTAGTCGCGGTTGGCGAAAACCACCGTGGTGACGTTGAGGCCTTCGCGCGCCATTGTCCACAACGCTTGAAGTGTGTACATGCCGCTGCCATCGGCACTCAGGCACAAGACTTTGCGATTGGGACAGGCCACTGCCGCACCCACAGCCAGAGGCAAGGCGATCCCAATCGAGCCTCCGGTATTGCCCAGCCAGTCGTGAGGCGGAGCTCCCTTGGTTGCCGCCATTAGTCCGCGGCCTGAGGTCATCGACTCGTCGACCACGATGGCGTTCTCGGGCAGGAGCGCTCCGACTGCCGCCGCAAGTCCCGGAAGACGTGATTTCTCCGCTTGGCATCGGGGGACGCTCCGCTTTTTCCGCCGTAAGCTCTCCAGCGAGAAGCCGCCAATGCTTCGGCGAGTGCGTCGAGCGCGCCAACATAATCTTCGCCAGGTTTCGCCAGTGTATGGATCTCACACTCCGGCGAAGTGAATTCACTACTCTTTCCTGGATAGGCGAAATACGCGACTGGAGGCTGAGCGCCCACGAGAATCAACTGACGGAACTCCTTAAACTGCTCGATCCCTTGTTCGAGGACGTACTGGACGCGGTCGACCCTTGGAATCCCGGCGCCGCGTTGCAAACGAGTGAGTGGATAAGGAGCCAGCAAGTTTGGCCCCGGTAGCTGCTGCGATGCGCCCAGCGGCAACCAGTCCGTTGCCGTACAGCGCATTCCCGCGCAATCAGAATCGCGGTTCGCAAGCCCGATCGAAGCATGGCGGCCGCGTGCTCGATCGTCGCCGTCGCAGGCAGGGAAGGCTTAGGTAAAGGCGGGAAGCGCGGCAACTGTTCCGCCCTCGCTCCAAGCTACATCGGCGGGGACGATCAGCGTCGCAATCTGGCCCGGTGCGGTACGCGCAGCGATGATCGCTTCGACTGCGTCTCGCCCTACTTCGGATGGAGAGGCAGATGTCCGCAACCATTTGGAATAGGGCCGCGCGATGGCCTCGATGTCGGAAGCAAGCGGAGTATCGTGGCGCAAATGATAAGTGGGGTGCTGGCCAATGAGGTTGACGATCGGCACTTGGGCCCGGCTGGCGTTGTGCAGATTCGCGAGGCCGTTGGCGAGACCGGGGCCGAGATGCAGGAGAGTACATGCCGGTTTTTCCGCCATCCGCGCATAGCCGTCCGCGGCTCCGGTGACGACGCCTTCAAAGAGGCCGAGCACGCAACGTATTTCCGGCGCTCGGTCAAGCGCTGCGACGAGATGAATTTCCGAGGTGCCGGGGTTGGTGAAGCACGTCTCAACTCCTCCTGCCACCAGGGAGCGAACCAAACTTTCTGCGCCATTCATCTCTTTAGACGACTCCGTTCTTTCCGTCCTTCAGTCGATCATTGGAAAAGAAAAAGGACAACCGCTTAGACGTTACCGCGTCTATTCTTTTCCGTAATGCCCGCAATTTCGCCAGATGAGTCTCAAGACACTCACTTTAGCATTTGCATACTTTCGCTGGAGTTTTCTGTCGATCTTTCTGGAGTATTCCAGTTCGCCCGACGCAGCACGGCACATTTCTCTGCAATTTCGGAATTCTTTGCGTGGTAACGCGAACAAACCTGTGAGCGTTGCGGAATCGAATATGCGGAGTCAACTTTGACTTAGGTGGTTACGCGACAGTCCCGAATAGCGCGAAGATAGGCAGTCAGTTTCTCGGCAAGATGAGACACGTTTGGCTCGCTCAGCATAGTTTCCTGATGACCGGGTACTTCGCAGATCTCAAGTTCGCCGTCAAGAAGTTCCCTCCACCCCAGATTGGAATCGGTCATCAGTCCAGATAATTGTTTGCTCGCACGAAAGAGAATCACGGGTCCGCTATATAAGCGTGGTACGTAGCGTATGCGCGCTTTCTCATGTTCAACAGCCAGCATCTCTAGCGTATACGCCATCGATCTGCGTTCCAGCTGACCATGGCCATTGCCCGTGGAATTATCAAACGCGATTGCAGTTCTCGCACGGGCGATGTCCCAGGTGCGCCTGCACCTTTCGAAAATATGGTTCGGCCCCTTTTGACGAAGATATTCGAGCTCGAGATCGACGCGCTTGGTTGTGCGATACCAACCACGTTGAAATACCGTGAGATCAGGGCTAAAGCGAGCGTAGGTGGGGTTCATTGTTTGTATCAAAACCACCAAAGCCACTTCTTCACCTGCCGCAGAGAGCTGTTGGGCAGCCTCGAAAGCCAGCAGCCCGCCAAGGCAATAGCCGCCCAGGAAATATGGGCCCTCTGGTTGCAAGCTTCGCAACTCGGCCAGGTAAGCTGCGACCATGGCTTCGAAGGATTGATCCTTCAGGATGTTCCCATCGAGGCCGCGAGCCTGGAGAGCATAAACGGGCTGATCGGCGTCCAAACATCTTGCCAGCGGATAATATTCCAGCACGTTGCCCCCATGGCTGTGCATGAGGAAGAGAGGCGGCTTCGATCCGCCGGGCCTTATGGGTATAAGCGAAGACCAGGATGGCTTCCAATCCTCTCTTCGCAGCACATCTGCCAGGTAAGCGACGGTCGGTGCTTGTAGAAAGGTCGCCAGGGGCAGGCGCTTGTCAACGAGTCTTTCGATCTCGGCCACGATGCGAACTGCCAAGAGCGAATGACCACCCAGCTCAAAGAAATTGTCGTGGATGCCTATTCTTTGGATGTTCAAGATCTTGGACCAGATCTGAACCAGCATCTGCTCGATTGCGTCTCGAGGTGCCGCGACTTCCCCCGTCACGTCCACATGTTCCTGATTTGGAGCAGGCAGAGCGTTGCGGTCGATTTTGCCGTTGGGGGTCAGTGGGAGTTTGTCGAGGATCACGAAGACAGAAGGAATCATGTAGCCCGGCAGATCGTTCGACAGGTCGGCGCGAAGGTCGGCGACCTGAGGCGCGGGCTGGTCGGGCCGTGGTTCAAGGTAGGCTGCCAGGATTTTGTCGCCGTGAGAATCCTCACGGGCTACCACCACACATTGTCCGACCGCGGCATGTCGGGCAAGAGCGGATTCCACCTCGCCCGGTTCGATGCGGAATCCCCGAATCTTCACTTGGTTGTCCACGCGGCCCAGGCATTCCAGGGCCCCGTCCGCAAGCCAGCGTGCCCGGTCGCCAGTGCGATACAGCCGCGCGTTGGGCTCGAAGGGGCTCTCGACAAAGCGCTCGGCCGTCAGTTCCGGACGGGCGAGGTAGCCTCGGGCCAATCCCGCGCCCCCGATGTAAAGCTCACCCACGATGCCCGTCGGCACCAACTGGCGACGCCCGTCCAGAATGTAGACCTGAGTATTGGCAATGGGTCGACCGATCGGAACCGGGCCGTCGGCAGACGTGACCTGGTAGATGGTGGACCAGATTGTGGTCTCGGTCGGGCCGTACATGTTCCATAATTCAGCGCAGCGGGAAAGCAGCGCTGCGGCCAGATCGCCGGACAGGGCTTCGCCCCCACAGAGCAGTTTCAGCTTCTTGGAACCTTCCCATCCCGCCTCGATCAATGCACGCCACGTAGCCGGCGTGGCCTGCATCACCGTGCATTGCGATTGCTCGATGCGTTCGATCAGCCTGGTCGGCTCGTGGCTGTCTTCGCGGCTGGCGATCACCGTGGTGCCACCACTGACCAGCGGCAGGTAGATCTCCAGTCCGGCAATGTCGAACGACAAGGTGGTCACGGCCAACAGCCGGTCTTCTGAGCTGAAGCCGGGCTTGCGCTGCATGGAGCGCAGAAAGTTCACCACCGCGGCATGCGGGATGGCCACACCTTTAGGTTTCCCGGTGGAACCCGAAGTGTAAAGTACGTAGGCGAGATTTTCCGGACGCGTCTCCGGCAACTTCGAGTTGGTTGTGTCCTGCCGGGTGATTGTCTCCCAGTCCGCATCCAGATGTAGAATTGACGCCGGGCGTACGGGCAGGCTCTGGTCCAACTGGCGATGCGTGACCAGCACGCGCATGCCGCTGTCGGCGATCATGTAGGCTAGGCGGGCCTGCGGGAAGGAGGGATCTAGCGGTACGTAAGCGCCGCCCGCTTTGAGAATGCCCAGCAGCCCCACCACCATTTCCAGTGAGCGCTCCATGCACAGTCCCACCAGAACTTCCGGCCCCACCCCCAGCGACTGCAGATGATGCGCCAGTTGATTGGCGCGCCGGTCCAGTTCCACGTAGCTGAGCTGATTCCCTCCATATTCCAGCGCGACAGCGCCAGAGGTCCGCTCGACCTGCGCCTCAAATAACGTGTGGAGCGGAGTGTTCTCTGGGCGCGCGACCCGCGTATCGTTCCGCTCGACCAGTTCGCGGCGCTCCTCTGTAGTCAACAATGGCAATTCCGAGAGACGCCGGTCAGGATCGGCCACAACACCCTCAAGCAGAATCTCGAGATGTCCGAGCATCCGCTCGATGCGATCACGGTTGAACAGGTCAGTGTTGTATTCACAGAGGAACGTCAGTCCCTGTGGCTCTTCCATCACGTACAACGTCAGGTCGAATTTCGATGTGCCACTGTCGATCATTTTTCGCTCGTGCCGTAGACCGGGCAGGCTCCAGGGCTGCATGGGCATGTTCAGCATTGACAGCATCACCTGGAACATCGAACTGTGACTGGCATTGCGCCCGGGATTTAGCACTTCGACAAGTTTTTCGAATGGCAGATCCTGGTGCGCATACGCGCCCAATGTGGTTTCCTTTACCCGCCGCAAGAGCTGTCGGAAGGTGGGATCGCCCGAGAGGTCGGTTCGCATGACAAGCGTGTTGACGAAAAATCCCAGTAACCCTTCGATCTCAGCCCAATTGCGGCCTGAAATCGCGGCCCCAACCAGCATGTCGTCTTGTCCCGTGTAGCGCTGCAATAGCACCTTGAAGGCTCCGAGCAATGCTGCGAACAGGGTGACGCCCTCGCGCTGGCTCAGAATCTTAAGCGACTCTGTCAGCTTCTTTGAAAGCACCGAACAGGAAATCGATCCCTTGTAGGTCTGGACGGCAGGACGAGGGCGGTCCGTGGGGAGTTCCAGTACCGGGAGGGTGCCACTTAACTTCTTTTGCCAATAGTCCAACTGCTCCTGCAGAATCTCTCCCTGCAGGCGTTGTTGTTGCCAGGCAGAAAAGTCAACATACTGAAGCGGCAATTCCGGCAGTGGCGAAGCTTGTCCCTGGAGAAAAGCGTCATAGAGCACTGCCAGTTCCTTCTCAAATACCCCGTACGACCACCCGTCGAAGGCGATGTGATGGAAGCTGAGCAACAGCACATGCTCGTCCCGCCCCAACTTCAGCAGCCGCGCTCGAATCAAGGGTGCTTTTCCAAGGTCGAACGGTTGACCAGCTTCTGCTGACGCCAGCCTTGCTACTTCCTGTTCCCGCGCTGCTTCCGGCAGACCCTGCGGATCAACGATCGGGATGCGAAACAATTCCGGAGGGGCAATCTTCTGGACAGGGCGTCCATCGACTCTCAGATAGTATGTTCGTAACACTTCGTGCCGCCGCACGATCTCACTCAAGCTCCGCTCAAAGGCGCCCAAATCAAGGTGGCCCTTCAAGTCGTGGCGTACGGGGATGTTGTATGCGGCGCTGCCAGGTTCTAACTGATCCAACAACCATAGTCCCGTCTGCGCGGGGGAAAGAGGCAACTCGCCGTCTCGAGGGATGCGCTTCAGGCTCGGCGCCTGTGGGACGCCTTCTTCCTCGAGTATGCTGGCCAGCAAAGCGAGCTTCTGCTCGGAGAAACCGCTGTTCTTGAACGAATCCTTACTCATGACCTTCCGACACTGATTCTCACCTTGAACGCAAACTGCGCGCTACTTCTTCTTCAGTCATGCCCTCAATCCGCTTCAAAAGGGTAGCGGTCTTTTCGGTCAGGCCTGGCTGTGCTTCGTGTTCAATCATGTAACGCGAAAGCTTGTCAATGGTGGGAGTATCGAAAAGGAGTACCGCGGGCAAATCCATCTGAAACATCTGACGCAACCGAGAGACTATCTGTGTGGCGACTACGGAAGCACCACCTAGTTCAAAGAAATCGTCCTCGATACCGACCTTCTCAATCCCAAGACTGCTCGCCCACAAGGTCGATAGTACTTCTTGCAAGGCTGTCTGGGTGTTCTGGTCTTTGTAACGATCCTCACTCATCCGATCAGTCCCTCCAACTTCAATCGTAGTCTTAAGCTCGCTCGCTGGCACTTCCGAGCGTGCCTGACTGGTAATGATTTTAGTGCTAAGGCTGCAATCCACGGGCCACTTAGATACTGCATAAAGATATGGAAATAAGCTAGTTACTATTGTTTCTGCGCTTGCGCCTACGCATTTCCGTCACCTGTGGGAAACGCTTTTCCCTTGCGATGCCACAGACTCTCACGCAAAACTGGATCCTGCGGTTATGCCGAAGGGCTGGGTCACGCCAAATGTGTCTCTCGCTTCTCGCGGTACCGATCAGGAATTTGAGCAAGAAGTCCGGTATCATTTGTCCCTGAAAAGAAAATCACGACAAGGATATTGTAGCGATGGCCGAGGATGCCGGATTGTCAGAGGGTAGTGGGTTCGGAAGCGCAAACGACAAACTTGTGGGCACGTGGAAACTGGTGTCCGCCTCCACAACAACATCGACTGGAGAGCGAAGCGAGACCCCCTATGGTCTCAATCCTGTGGGTTTTCTGACCTATACCGATGAAGGCAGAATAGCCGCCATGATCAGTCACAGCGCGAGAAAGGCACTCTTTTCCGGCGGAGGGTCTCTCGAAGAACAGGCTGAGGCGTTTAAGACATTCTTTGGTTATGCCGGACGGTACACGGTCAGCGGCGACAAAGTAACCCATCACGTCGAAATCTCATCGATTGAGAACTACGTAGGCAGGGACCTGGTCCGCCACGTCAAATTCCAGGGTGACCGAATCACGTTGGTTACACCACCGACGCCGGTGAACGGAAAGACGCAAATCTTCGAATTGATTTGGGAGCGTCTCCGGGTCGGCTCCTGAAGCGCCCTGTGCGCTTCGAGGTGCCGTCTCCACGGTGTTAAACTCGACTTCAGTAATTTAGCAGTTCCTGCGTTGCTGAAACTCTGATCTTGCGAATAGGTGCAGGTTGCCCAAGGTTACCGTTCCGACCAAAAAAGTTCTCTTCACCGACGAAATTTTGCAGGATCCCTATCCCGCATACGCCCGCTTGCACGAAGAAGGACCATTGCATTACCTGGATGTTGATGGCAAATGGGCGTTATGGTCGATTGTGAGCCACGCCGAGTGCTCCTCGGCTGCTAAAGATCCCAGGCTTTCCGCAAAGCGCTCGCAGCAGATGATCTTGTCTCTCCCGCTTAGCAGACAATCTGAGTTCAGCGAACTCGCTCGCATGCTGAGCTTGTGGCTGATTTTCATGGATCCGCCGGAGCACACGCGGCTACGCAAACTTCTCAATAAGGGATTTTCGCCCGCAGCGATCGAAGGCTTGCGTCCGCAAGTCGACGCCATTGTTGACGAAATGCTGAAGCCGCTGCAGCATGGTTCCGAAGTCGACCTCATGCGCGAGTTCGCCAATCCCATGCCGGTTCGCATCATTTTAGAAATGCTCGGAATACCGCAGGAATTGCGCGACACATTCGTCAATTGGTCGCGGGCCATCGCAGTGTTTCGAGGCAGTCCTGATCGCACGGTCGAACAGGCGCGCGATGCGCAAGATGCTCTGATTGCCTTAACCGATTTTTTCCGAAAGACCGTAGCGGAGCGAAGACGCAATAAAGGCAACGACCTGATTAGCCTTCTAATCGACATCGAGGAAGAAGGAGAAGTGCTGACTGAAGAAGAGCTATACGCGCAGTGCATCGCGCTGCTTTTCGCAGGGCACGAGACCACTCGGAATCTGATCGGCAACGGGATGTATACCCTCCTGCGGCATCCGCAAGAGACAGCGGAGTTGCGAGAGAACCCGGAGATCATCCGCACGGCTGTCGAGGAGATTCTGCGTTATGAAAGTCCCGTACAACTCACGGCTCGTGTGCTTAAGGAAGATGTTGAGATTTGCGGCCAGCACATTCCAAGGAAGTGGTCGGTCCTGTGCATGCTCGGCGCCGCGAACCGGGATCCAAAACGGTTTAAGAACCCGAATCAGTTGGACCTGAAGAGGCTGAACAACCAACACTTGGCGTTCAGTGCGGGTCCGCACGCTTGCATCGGAGGCCAACTCGCGCGATTAGAAGGCCAGATCGCACTCCTGAATCTGGTGCAGCGGTTTCCGAAGATGAAGCTCGCTGGCCCGCGACCTGAGTGGGCTCCGACTTTTGGATTCAGGGGACTAAAAGCCTTTCAGTGTCTTGTGAAAGCCTCGCACGAACAAGGCGGTCACCTACGACAGCAATGCAGATAACCGGCGAAGACTGGCCATAACGTCGTTGAAACCTACGCCGAAGTCGATCAGGCAAGCAATCTCATCCACTCCATTTTCGCTCAGGCGCTCGGCCTGCTGTGAGCATTGATCGAGAGTCCCGATAAAACTCAACGGGCTGCGTAAGTTGTTGCGCACCTGAAACTCGACCATGATTTCCGTTTCTTCTTTGCTGAAACGAGAAAGTTCAGGCTGTACCCAACTCGTTTTTCTTAAAGCACCTCGATCATCCTTGGTTCCAGCGGAGTGTTCTTTCTGCATCCCGATGTTGACCCTCAGATATTCAGCCATTGCCGGTTCGGCTATCCTTCTTATCTCGTCATAGTCACCCCCGACGAAGGTATGCGCCATTAATGTGATATGGCCTCGACGGCCATGATGAGTCTGAATTGCGTCGCGATAAAGTTTGGCTTTTCGGAGGAGCTCCTTGAGGTCATGATTCAGCGAAAAGTTTGCCGTCATGACATTGAAACCGAGCTTGCCGGCGTTCACAAAAGTATCGTCTGACTGAGCAGTCAACCAGATCGGAAGTTCCGGTTGAATGGGCGCTGGCAAAATGCCGACCTCGATATTGACTCCCATCCCATTTGGCAATGACACCTTCTCGCCTCGCCAAAGTTTCTGGATGATGGCGATCTTTTCATACATGTCAGCATGACGATTCTGGTAAGTATCGGGCGAAAGAACAAAATCGTTTGCGTGCCATCCTGAGGCTGCCGCAATAGCAACCCGTCCGTTCGAAAGATTGTCAATCATCGACCATTCTTCGGCTACGCGTAAAGGGTTCTGCAAGGGCAGGACGACGCTGCCAGCCCGGATGGAGATGTGCTTCGTTATGACGGCAAGCGCCGCGCCAGTAACCGAGGGACTTCCGTACAAACCCCCGAACCGTTGAAAATGTCTTTCCGGCGTCCACACGGCAGCAAACCCATGCTCGTCCGCAAATTCGCAGATTCCAGCAGCATCTGATACTTGCCGCCTGGCTGCTCTGCAGAGTCCGCGCTGAAGAAGAACAAGCTAAGCTGAGGTGTCATTCGGGGTCTCTTTCTTGACTTCAAGAGCGCCAGCGATCATAACACTCCATTTTTCCGTGGGACAGCAGTTGATCTCGCCCAGTACCGTACGTGCGGAGACGATTTCTTCGGCTGGGTGACTCCCTCTGCCCGAGCCGGGGACGCGGGCACGGGTGTGATTTTCTTCATTTCGGTTACCAAAATGGTTGGCGACAACTTGCCACATCACTTATTGAGGAATTCTTTTGGCTACGCGGTTGTTGTTAGATCGAGCTCCCAGGTCTCCGCCGTAAGATCTTTTCCAAAGCTGTGATGTTTTTCTTCGTTCACAACCTGGAAGCCTGCCTTTTTGTAGATGTGTCGTGCCGCGTGGAGACTGCTCTGCGTCCACAGGGTCATCTTCTGGTAGCCTGCCTGACGCGCGAATCGGATACATTCATCCACTAGCCGTTTGCCAATGCCCAGTCCACGCGCCTGCCGCTCAACGTGCAACAGCCGCAATTTTGCGATTTGGCCTGATCCCTTGGCGACGAAAACGGCGCCAACCCTTTCTCCATCTTTTTCGGCCACCCAGGCACGTTCGCACTTGGGATCGTAATTCTTGATGAATTGCGCCACAATTTCGGCGGCCAGCGCCTCGTATGTCCCATCCCACCCATATTCGTCCGCGTAAAGAATGGCTTGGCGATGGACGATCCAGCCCATATCGCCCGGCTGATGCGGTCGCAGCAAATAAGAGGTTTTCGCTTCCGCTGTGTCGCCCAGGATTCTGCGGACTGTCTGCACCGAGTGCACGAGTTGCTCCCGCTCGGTGGACGACAGGTCTTCGAGCATGGCGGCCACAACCCGGTTTGAGCGCGCGTCGAGGGGGACAAAAGCGCTGCGCCCCTTGCTGGTCAGCGACAGGAATCTCTGTCGTTCGTCCGTCTTGGACCACTCCCGCGCGATGAACTTCCGGCGTTCGAAATTGCGGAGCATGCGGCTCATATAACCGGCATCGAGCCCAAGCTCTTTGCGGATGTCGGTGGCGGTGGGCTGCCGACGATTCGCCAACTCATAGAGTACGCGGGCCTCGGCTAAAGAGAAGGGGCTGCTGGCCATTCCGTCCAGTACGCCAATCCTGCGGGTATAAAAGCGATTGAACGCGCGAATAGCGTTCACCTGTTTGTGGATGCCGGAATCCGCCATCGACGCCTCCAACGAAGTTGACAATACCATATATATACTTGCCATAGTCAACTAAATTAAAGAGGCAAAGGTCCGCGGTCCTTGGCGGGTGATCAGTTGGCGTAACGTCCCTATTACACTCACCGACCCAGGGCGGGATAGCCGATTCTCAATGAGTGCAATCGTTTGTTTACAACAATTACGCAAAAACTAAAGTCCGGATTACTTCAGCGTGTCGCTGCGGTAAAGTTGTCCCAGTTGCGTCGCGGCAACCAAACGCCATCCAGCGCCCGTCCGCGGTTATGGCGATCGGTGTACCATGGGCCTCAAACCTACCGTGTCTTTCGGAGTTATGGTCTGCCACAGTTCCCGACGGCCGGACTCTACATCCATCTTATAAATGTTCAGCCCGGTAGCGATCTTGGCTCTGCACGAATATATGCTTCGAGTCCGCCCACCCGATCGGGTCTTCCCCATCCTGAATGCCGGGGATCGACTTGGAGCTACCGTCCGAGATGGAACGGACGACCGCGCTCCTATTCTGATAATTGATGAAGGATTGCCCATCCGGCGCGATCGGCTCCCCACGAAATCCTCCGGGCGACAACTGCTTCGGCGTCGAACCATTCACATCCGTGAGGTAGACTGCTACCCGCCTTGCCCGACTGGCTAGCATCCATCAGAATATGTTCTCCGTCGGGAAACCACTCCGCCCATCGCGGCTGCATCCCGTCCCAGTGCAACCCGCGAGCCTGCCCCGGCCCCACGGGTACAATCTGGAGCGCGCTTCGCCGGATCGTCCGGAAGCACGTACCAGCGCCCACTTTCCGTCGGGACTGATGTCCGAAGCATATCCGCCTCCACCGATGCGAACCGCTGGAGAGCCATCGCTCTTCCGCACATATACCGAGTAGTCGTTGCCCGACTGTTCCGATAAATCGGTGAACAGACACTTCGCTTCCGTCCCTGGAGAGCTGCGGACCCCAACTGTAGGAGAGCCAACTCAAGTCGCGTTCCTGATTGGACCCATGCTCGCACCAGCGCCATCGTCCCGCGGGCTTCTTCCGTCGAAACCAGAGCGCGCCCCGACGACGCTATGTCGAGGATGCGCGTCGGCGCCGTGCCACAATACACCGTCCTCTCCTTGCCCGATAAACTCACGGCATGAATGCACCACTGCTCCCCGGATTCCGCAGCCGAGAACCATATCTCTTTTCCCGATGGAGCCCACGCCAAGCCCTCCAGGGACTCCCATCCGGTTGATATGTGTTCGCAACTTTCCCGACCGGTCAAGCAACACAAGGTCGCCCCGATCATCCGGATTCGGCGGGTGACGAAACAGCGCCACCTGTTTTCCGTCCGGAGAAACTCGCAGATCGCTCATCCAGCCTTCGCCTTCGAGCAGCACCTTCCCGATCGGATATTGCAATCGCCACTTATCGTTGCTGCGGTCAATGACGGCGAGTTCGTTCCCGTCCGGTCACCAGTCGGCATCGACCACATTCTCCAACATCTCGCGAGGCGCGCTGCCGCCCAGAGGAGAAGTAGCCAGCGTACCGCCCCATTCATAGTGAGCAAAATATTTCGGCCGCATCAGCACCGCCATCTGGCCCTGCCGTGAGATTGACAGCAGCAGCGGCCCCGCCGAGCCCGCCGGCATTGATGCGGGATAGTCCTCACGGATACTGTAAGTGTCGGGCGTTCCTCCGCCGAACTTCGCGCTGTAGAAGACAGTTTTCGTATCCGGCGCAAATCGGCCTCGAATCACCTCGCCGCGATGGTAAGACACCCGGGTGAACGTCGGCGGCGGCGGGGCGCCGGCCGCAAGTACCAGGCAATCGCGGCTCCCACGGCGAGGCCAAGAACTCCGGCACGCTGCACGAACGCAGGCCAGCGCGGCTTCCCGGCACTGCCTGCGATCGCCGCATTCGCCGCTGTCCTCGAGGTGGTCCCGCTCAAAGCCTCCAGCGCGAACGCAAGGTCCTTCGCGGATTGGAAACGCTGCTCCGGTTGCTTCTCCAGGCAGCGCCGCACAATGCGCTCCAGCCCCGGCGACACCGGATGGTCCATCTCGTTCAACTCCGGCGGGTCTTCTTTCAGGATCGCCGTCATGGTCTCGGCCGCACTATCGCGGCTGAAGGCTCGCTTGCCGGAAATCATCTCGTACAGCACTGCGCCGAAAGCAAAAATATCGGTGCGGGAATCCACTGCCAAGCCCCGCACCTGCTCCGGCGCCATGTAACCGGCCGTGCCCATGACCATGCCCGCTTCCGTCGGCGAACTGGTCAGCGTCAGGCCATCGGATTCGTTCTTCCCACCGCGAGCATTCGGCGCCAGCTTCGCCAGGCCGAAGTCGAGAATCTTCACCCTGCCTTCTTTGGTGAGAAAAATGTTCTCCGGCTTCAAATCGCGATGGATGATGTTTTTGTCGTGGGCCGCCGCCAATCCCTGTGCGATCTGTGCCGCATAATCGGACGCCTTGCGCGACGTCAGCGTGCCGTGCTCCAGTTCGGCGCGCAAGCTGCTCCCTTCCAAAAGCTCGGAGACAATAAACGGCGAGCCGTCCTGCTCCCCAATATCGTGAATGGCAAGAATGTTGGGATGGTTGAGCGCGGCGACTGCGCGCGCCTCCTGCTCGAAGCGCCGCAACCGGTCGGCATCGCGCGAAAAAGATTCCGGCAGCACCTTCAGCGCGACTTCACGCCCGAGACGCAAATCCCGGGCGCGATACACTTCGCCCATGCCTCCGGCGCCTAGCGGGCCGAGAATTTCGTAAGGGCCTAGTTTGCTGCCAGGGATCAGCGTCATGGTGCGCGCAATTATAGTTCAGCGCAGCAAATTGGAAACAATTCGACGATTCCGCCTCGAGTTCCTCAAGGCACTGCCGATACTATCGTCCAATCGCGCGGCCTAGGTTGTTCTGGCTTAATCGCGACGGGTAGATAAATGACGGCGAAAATGATTGAATCTTCTGATCTTCGGCTGACGATAATGCCGCTCAACAACGGAGCTGGCCGCATGCCCGCACTCGGCTTTGGCACCCTCATTCCCGAAGCTGCCCTGACCAGAACCGCGACCAGAGACCCACTGGACGCCGGATTTCGACACTTCGATTGCGCGGAACGATACCGGAACGAGCGTGAGGTAGGCGACGCGTTACGGGCAGGACTTGCCGCTAATGGGATCGCGCGAGAGAACATTTTTGTTACCACGAAGTTGTGGAACTCCAACCATCGGCCAGAACGTGTCGAACCGGCTTTCGAGGCGAGTCTCCGCAGACTCAGTATTAAGTATCTGGATCTCTACCTGATCCACACTCCGTATGCATTTCAACCGGGCGATGAGCAGGATCCACGGGATCAAAACGGCAATGTCATCTATGACGACGGAGTGACTCTGCTCGACACCTGGAGGGCGATGGAAAGTCTCGTGGACCACGGCAGGTGCCGGGCCATCGGACTGTCGGACATCAGCTTGAATGAATTGAGGCCCATCTACGAGTCTGCAAGAATTAAGCCAGCCGTGGTCCAGGTCGAATCACATCCCTATCTGCCCGAAACGGAGCTTCTGGAATTCTGCAAAGAAAAAGGCGTTGTGTTTTTGGCTTTCGCGCCATTGGGTCACGGAATGAGGCCCGGGCTGCTCGAAGATCCTGTCATTTCGGCAATCGCCACACGAGTTGGAAAGACGCCGGCACAGGTGTTGTTGGCATGGGCGATACAGCGGGGCACGGCTTTGCTTACCACACCCAAAACCGCGGCTCGCGCAAGAGAGAATTTTGATATCGCCGCCCTTCCCGAGGATGAGTTGAACGAAATCAATCGCATTCAGACCAGGCAGAGACTCAATGAAGTGGTGAAAACAGGAGTCCCCGGTTTCATCGCACAAGGGAGATGAACATGAAAAGCGAAATCGCAGCTAGAGCGGTCCATGCAAGGGGAACAAATTCGTACGGCCCTGAATGCGCACGGGCTCAGTTAGTTTGCCCTTGTGGAGCGCCGCCACTTCGCGTGTAGCCACACAAGAATCCCCAGCGCACAAACTTCGATCGGGCCTGGAGGCAAGATTTGCATGCGCCACAGAGCCGCATAATCTACGGTTGCAGCGTACGTCGTCCATACCGTCCCTGCAGCGGCGATCAGACTTCCCAGTCGTTCCTCTGCGGTAATGCTGAGCCATTCTCGTCGACCAGCAGGCTTGCCGGCAGGCTCGGCGGGTTGATGGACAGGCGCGTAGGTTGGCCTCAGTGGAACAGCGGCGTAGCCTTCGCGCGCGCGCCCCTCGTTCCAGTCGATGTGATCGTTCTGATGGGGTGTCGACACTCTATTACTAGAGTGCCACGGAAATAGTTGTAAACGCGAGTTACGTTCGTGTCATTCCGGTTGGAGAAGCGCCACACATCGCGACTCCTCTCACAACCGGTGCCAATGAGTGCAATTGCTTGTTATCAATAGTTAGCCGCCAGGCGTAGGCGATGAGGCCGAAATGTGCCCCGCTATTGCAACTTCGCGTACTCCGCCTTCGCTTCCTTCAGGATGGGGATCTCGGGGTCGGCGTCTTTCCAAAGGGTGAGGAAGTCTGTATAGGCGGCTAGAGCCCGGACGCGGGCAGCATCAGCATCCGCGCCCTGCGAGGTTTTTGACTGCAAGGCATTGGAACGCGCCACGCCCAGATGCGCCAACGCTCCCGTCCAGCAGTTCCAGACGATGCCGCTGTGATCGATGATTTTCTGGAACTCGGCGGCAGCAGCGGTGCCTTGTCCGGCGGCCAAGTATGCCTCGCCGCGGATATACACGTGATAGAGGCAAGAAATATTGTTGACGAACTGAATTTCTCCCATCTCGATGTCCGAAGCAGCTTGCAGGGCAGTAATGGCAGCGACCGGATTCTTTCTGCCCAGCGCCAGTTGCCCCTCAACTGCAGGCATCCAAACAGACTGCATCTGCGTATCCAGAGGAAAACGCTTGTTCAGTTCTGCTGCCAGCGATTCGGCTCGCTCAGTATCGCCCGCCATGGCAAACGCGAGGGCGGCTTCGCTCTCGAGCTCCGGACTCGTGGGAGCCAACTTCAAAGCCTTTGCCGCTGACTGCCGCGCTTCCGCAGGATTGCCGTAAGCCGCTTGTTGCAGGGCTGCATTCGCCAGATAGATCGCCCCATTTTCCTTGTTGTCCGTTTGTACCGCGGAGTCCACCGCCCGCTTTGTCAGTGCCCGCGCATTGGCAAGATGCCCTGCATACGCCTCAGTGTCCGAGGCCAGCGCGAGGCCCTCGTTCTCGTAATCGGCATTGGCCGCATACCACTGTTGCTGTTCCGCCATTCCCGCGGAGTCTGACTCGAGAAACGCGAGACCGTAGAGAGCATTGTGGAGTATGTCGCTGTCCAGTTTTTTCGCCTGCGCCTCATGAATGATCTGTCGTGTTTCGTCGAACCGCTGTAAGGCGAGTGTGAAGTTGGCGATCCATGTGTAACCCATCACACGACCCGGCGCAAGGCGCAGGCTTTGCCGTATGCTCTCCGCAGCTTTCTCATATTGCCCCCGTGCGCCGTACATCATGCCAAGGTACGTATACCCGGCCGATGTCCGCGGGTAGCTCTCAATCATCTCCTGTGAGGCCTGGACCGCTTTATCCAGTTCCCCGCTGACGTTGCGATAGTAATCGACGGTGATAAGCAGCCTTTCGAACTCACTAGCACGTTCCCGCAACTGGAATGCTTTCATCAGATACTCTCTGGCGCGCCCCAATTCGCCGAGAGTGAGGTAGCTGCCGCCCACTCCCTTGTACCCCATGGCAAAATTCGGATCCAGTTCGATGGCATGCAGATAATAGGGCAGGGCTGCGGTGGGGCCTTTCTCGTTAGTGGCCTTTTGCCCAAGGCTGTACGCTTTCAGCGCTTCGAGGGAAGACGTGGTGGCTTGCGCCAGGGGAGCATCAAACTCTTTTACCGTGGCCAAGGATTCGCCCAGTTCGCCCCTCAGCTTGGACGCTGCTTCGCCCAGTGCATCCAGCACCTTCTCCTTGGAGGCCGCCGTAAGCTGCTCCTCGGCCAGATCGTCTCCGTTCTGGCAATTCACGGCTTTCAATTCCAGTACGTACTTGCTCCCCAGACTGCCAATCGCTCCTGCAACGTAAGCCCTGCTGCCCGCCCGCTGGCAAAGCTCCCGAGCAACATCGGGTGTAAGTTTGGTGTTGCGAGGGAGCGTCATCATTTGC
The DNA here is from genome assembly GCA_963800575.1 of uncultured Acidobacteriaceae bacterium. Classification (GTDB taxonomy): domain Bacteria; phylum Acidobacteriota; class Terriglobia; order Terriglobales; family Acidobacteriaceae; genus Sulfotelmatobacter. The sequence goes on along the minus strand of CAWDBN010000007.1, from coordinate 120,092 downwards.
AAGGTCTTCGCCATTTCGCTGTCCGAGAGCAGATTGAGGAAAGGTGACTGCCGCAGGGAAACGCTGACCGCAGTCTTCAGCGTGTCGTCGAATATCACGTCTCCGGTGCTGTTGGCGAAATCGGCAAGAACGATGGTGTCTTTGTCCGTGAGCTTCGGCGCTCGATGAAGATAGAGATAGCCGCCCACTGCCAGCACTACGGTTGCTAACGCCGCTGGAATTATCACGCGCCAGATCCCAAGACGACTACTGGCTTTAGCACTTGGTGCGGGCGTCCTTGCCGACTCCGTATCCCGCTTCAGCCTTTGCAGGTCCGCGCGGATCTCGGCGGCGTGCTGGTAGCGCAAACCGCGGTCTTTCTCCAGCGCCTTGAGGATCACTGCTTCCAGAGTCTGTGGAACCTGTGCATTGATCCGTGATGGCGGAACCGGTTCCTCGTGAAGAATCGAGCCGCAAATCTCTCCGGCGCTCCCCCCATCAAACGGCGGCTTGGCGGTTGCCATCTCGTACAGCGTCGCGCCGTAAGAGAACAAGTCGGTTCGGACATCCAGTTCTTTCGCTCGCACCTGTTCCGGTGACATATAAGCCACCGTGCCCAACAAGGCGCCCTCGCTCGTCAGTTGTGAGGCGTCGGAATCGAGCGAAACGGTTAACGAATCACTTCCAGCAGCCGGAGGTTTGCCTACCATCTTCGCTAAGCCGAAGTCGAGGATCTTGGCGTGGCCTGCCTGGGTAACAAAGATGTTCGCTGGCTTGATATCACGGTGGATAATTCCGGCTGCGTGCGCGGCATCGAGCCCGTCGGCGATTTCAATGGCCAGCGGCAGCAAACTCTCCATCTCCAGCGGGCGTCCTCCAATGCGATGCTTTAGAGTTGCGCCCTGCAAAAACTCCATCGCGATGAACTGGCGGTCGTTGAGTTGACGATCGCGGTGATGGCCAATTTCGTAGATGGTGCAGATGCTGGCATGGTTCAGCGCGGAAGCGGCACGGGCTTCCCGGCGGAAGCGGTCGAGGGCCTGAGGGTTCTGCACAACGTTGTCAGGAAGGAATTTCAGCGCGACGAAGCGCCCAAGGTCGGTGTCCTCAGCCTTGTAGACCACACCCATCCCGCCGCCGCCCAGCTTCTCAATGACGCGATAGTGCGAGATGGTCTCGCCGATCATTGGGCTGAAATCTTAGGACCAGGGATGGGCCAAGTCAATGAAGGTGAGAAAGTTGGCGGTTTCCCGGTACGATGGTTGGTGAAAAATCTCCTTTCTAATTAGCGCTTCCGCGAGTGTGCAGCTGACCTGATGTAGCTCGGTCGCTGCCCGACTCGATCGAGGTCATCGTACATGTGGAAGCGAATGTCGGACGCCTGGTTGACCTTGCTATTGCCTCTGCTCTACCCTCCGACTCATGAATCGCCGTAAATGGATGACAATATCTGCTGGATGCATTGCCGGGTTGCTCAGCGATCGCACTGCGGCATTCTCGTTGAGTAGCATGTTCGATACTCCATTACGCGAGGCGAGAGATGCTTTCGATCACATCCTGGTCGGTGCGTCTGACTTGGACGCCGGTATCCGCTGGGTTGAGGAACGCACGCGCGTGCGCGCGAAATTTGGTGGCAGTCATCCCGGCGCCGGCACTCGCAATGCCCTGCTTTCGCTCGGATCGCTCCACTACCTCGAGATCATCGCGCCCGACCCGGCGCAGGCCAACGCCGCCGACGAGCGGAAGCTACGCGAGCTTTCGTCGCCACGCATTATTCAATGGGCAATTCACACTGAGGACATCGCCGCCGCCAAGCGTGTAGCCGAGGCCGCCGGTGTCAACACCAAGGGGCCGCAAGCGGGCTTCCGGCAGCGCCCGGACGGCAAGCTGCTCCGGTGGCAAGTGCTTGCAATCGAGCAGACCACACCGCTGCTTCCGTTTTTCATTCAATGGGAACCGAACTCGCCGCATCCGTCGTCGGACTCGCCCCAGCTCGGTACGGCGAAATCGCTGCGCTTCGAGACACCACAACCCGACGAACTGCGCCGGGTCCTCCACGGTGCCGGTGTCGAGGCCAACATCCGTAAGACCGACTCGCCACGCATCGTGCTGGTCATCCAGACGCTGAAAGGCGAGATTGAGATGAGCTAGCCCCTGTTTCAACAGTGAGACCATCAAACCAGATCGCCATTACTGCAACTTCGCGTACTCCGCCTTGGCTTCCTTCAGGATGGGGATGTCGGCGATCTCAATGGAAAGTGACAGGAGCCGATCGGTTTCAAGCGGACGTCCCGCAATGCGGTGCTTCAGCGTCACCCCGTCCAGAAACTCCATGACGCTGGAGCAGAATCCTACGTCTGTGAGACGGGCGAGTCAACGAAACGCGGGAGGTTGGGCGTTGCTCAAGACGATGGTTGACATAATTTCCCCATAACATTCACTGACCCCAGCTCGGCCAATGCTCAATGCGGATTCTGGAATTGCGTTGTGCCTTGACAGGGACGCAAAGCCAGATGAGAATTGTCGGCATCTCCCGGAGAGGCGCGGGGTTATGCCCGAGAAGAAGGTCAGTTTCGCCGATTTCGAGCTGGACTTTGGCCGCTTTCAGCTATTCCGTGCCGGACAGCCCGTGCGCCTGGAAGGTCTCCCCTTACAACTGTTGATGTTCCTGGTCGAACACCAAGGCCAACTGGTGACCCGCGAGCGAATCGCCGCTTCCTTGTGGGGCAAGGATGTATTTGTCGATGTCGAACAGGGAATCAACACCGCGATCCGCAAAATACGCATGGCTCTCGAGGACGATTCGGTGCAGCCGAAATATCTGCAGACGGTCGTAGGTAGGGGATACCGCTTCGTAGGTCCGTTCGATGGGGAATCTCTGCCCGGCGAGGGAAAAACATTTTCTGCCGAAGAATTGGGACGGGCTGTCATGGCGGCAGCCGGCTTGGAACCGGACGATCTGAAAGACCGCCCAAAAGAGCGGATCGACTCCTAGCTCCGAAGCTCGTGCGGGGAGTGGACTGCCCGGGCCGCCCTGGGATTCTCGCCCGTCAGAGAGACTCAGGTTCTGTGACAGAGGATTCTCGCGCCAACGGCGCGAGTTGCTGCTGCCGACAACCTCGCCCGCCATCCAATCCAATCCAAATCTGCCCTGGCGCTGAGCCGTTACGGTTTGCCATCACTCCAAGGCATTTCTTCAGATCAATTCAGATTGCTTCAGACCGGCTCCATGGACGTTTCCAGGGATCGGAGGCATGATCGTCACGGATTCAGGACAAGCGCCGGTTCCTTGAAAAATAAATTGCTTTCCGGCGAGATCTCTTGCCGGTGTTTGACGCGGTTTATAGATAGGGCTGGTTGGGGACGGATTGTCCCAGAATAGGAGTGGATTATGTCTATTTTCGTGAAGTTGATGATCAGCGGATGGCTGACCTCATTTGCCATGATCGGGTACTGTGCCGCTTGCGAATCCGGCAAGCTGCTCGGGCTTCGGCAGCGCATCGGGTGGTGGCTGGACAGTTTGAAAACTGCTGCCGCTGGCACGCCCGCGAAGGGTTTGCAATCTGAGTCTGAAGACCTAGCGTGAGAGAGACCTGGCGTTAGGATAACTTGGCCTGATGGTGCCTGGGCCTGACGGCCGATCGAGATGCCCACGGTGGCACCGGATAGAAACCTGCAGAATCCGGCTGCCGACGGGGGAGTGGGCGGGGAGGACCTTGGGGGAAGGTTCTTCCCGTCCGGTACGAGAGACCAGCCCGTTTCACCGTTTCCCACAACCTGAGAGGAACGGAAATGCAGATTGAGCAGACAAGCTTGAAGGACACCGTTACCCGGGCTTTAGGCCAGGCATGCGGGCGCCGATGTTGAACTCCATCCGTGGAGCAGCAGTCGGTTCAGAGCCCAGACCCTTCTGAGCACCTAAAGAACGCGGCATCGGAAGAGCTCTATTTACCATCTTGACATGTCAGCGCAGAGGTGGCAAACTATCACCATTATCTTGCCTCCCCCCGAGAGAGCGTGCGTCAAGCTCTGAAATAGACTTCCTTTTCCGTCCACCCTTTTAAGCCACATGCGGCGCCATGCGCCGAGTGGAGCGTCATGGACGCGTGCTTTGGAAGCCAATCTTCTCGAGGAGTTGGCCGAGATGGCAGTATCGCTCCCTAGTTCGCTCGTCTCCTCCATCACGGGGTCCGTCGTCCTTCGATCCAGTTCGTCGAGGGAATGGCTGATTTTTCCGTGCCTGCGGAATGCCGCGGCGTGGAGATGCCGGTGAAGTCACGGCGTCAATCAGCGGCGGAGCGCAGAATCCGGCCGGCGTCGGCTCTTACCACCGAGGCGAACAGCGCTCCCGGTGACGCGGCATCTCTTGGGGCGAGATCTTCTTCGCCGATGCGCCGATCCCCATCCCCACGCAGGTTCAATTTTGGCACACGAGAAAGCGAACCGACTGACCAGATGATGCGCGCAGACGCTGCGCTCGATTTGGTGTTGGAGCAGATTGTTTGTCAAACTCGACTCTCCACTTGTGCGACCGGCGCGTTCATCATTTTGGTGCGCAGTGGTCAGATGGTTGCCCGTGCCCTGAACGGGGCGACCTCCTCCGATTTTGTCGGCTATTTGCGCCGGGACCCACGCATGGTGGATGCCTGCCTGCGCACCCCTGCGCCGCAGTACTGTCGCAACTCCGAGAACTTCCCCGGCCTCGATGTGTCGGTTTGCCGCGGTCTAGGCGCTCGCTCCATTGTGCTTGTCCCCGTGCTGAACGACACAAAGGGGAAACTCGGCGTGCTCGGCGCATTCTCTTCTCAAGCGGATGCATTCACGTCTGGCGATCTTGTGGCGATACAGTCGATGTCGCAGCGCGTCGCGGATACGATCGCGCGGGTGGATGAACTTGCTTCCGACTCCGTGTCCCGTGTTCCGGTTCCGGTGCAAGGGATCAGCAGAATACCGTCCCATGTTCCCCTGGAATCCATAAAAGCCAGAGCGATCGCACTCGCATCGGAAGCGCGAAGATCGCTGTTGGCCGCTCTCGTGGTAGGTACCTTGCTTCTCGCAGGTTGGACCCTGAGCAGGAGCGTCCCGCACGATGGTCTGCACTTATTCGCCAGGAATTCCACGGCGGTCGTGCGACAACCCTCAGCGCCCGCACCAATGCCCGCCGCCCTTCCTGATCCGCCCATTGTTCAACCCGTCAAGCCGGAGGCCATCGCCCCCGCTTCCACCAAACCGCTTCCCGCCAAACATTTTCCCACCAAATCTTCAAATCCGGCGTCAGTTCGCGCAAAGCACCATGTGCCTGACCTGGAGATTGAGAACACCCTGGACGATGGCTCCGGGATCGTCGTGTTTGAAGATACGGAAGTGAACGGCGCATCAACGACTTCACAAGATTCGGGCGCAAGAAGCGCTTCCGCCTCATCCTCTCCCGGGATCGTTCCCGAGCGAACGGCTCTCGCGCGCGTCGTGGACCGCGTCGAGCCCGAATACCCGGACGTGGCCAAGGCCCATCATATTCAAGGGATCGTTGTGCTTGACGTTGTAGTAGGCGGGGATGGAAGAGTTCAGCGACTCAGTTCGATGCGCGGATATCCGGCGCTGGCGGCCGCAGCTACCGATGCAGTCAGGCAGTGGCGATTTGAGCCTATGATTCGTAACGGACGCCCCGCCAGCTTTGAAACCAACATCACCTTAACTTTTGCACTGCCATGAGAGCACGGCTACAGCGGCGTCACACACACGATGTTGGGCGGTGTCGAATCGTGTGTTCCGCTGCTGCTGCGCTGCTGGCAGCAATTGCCTTGTTGTCCTCTCCTCTTCAATTGCGAGCCGGCAGCCCAGCGCAACACGAATCGGATCAGGAGGTCCCCACTTCCCAGACCGCCGCCACAGTTGTTCACTTCAACGTTTTCCTGAAGGATGGCACGCCTGCGGTGGAAATTATAACGACGGCCCCGGTGAAGCCGAAGATTAGCAAGCTCGGTGAGCCCATGCGTCTGGTTATCGATTTGCCGAACACAAACATGTCTGTTCCGAGCAAACTGGTACCCGTGAAGAGCCAGGACGTTAGCGCGATTCGTCTCGAACTGAGCGCCACGGATCCGCCGCAGGTCCACGTGGAAATCGATTTACTCAAGCCGCTGGACTACACCTGGGAATCAGCCGGAAATCGTCTGTTGGTACAGCTGCATGCGATCGCTGCAAAGTCACCACCCGGGCCGCCACCGATTGCTGCGGTGGACTACAGCAACGTCGTACCGGTTGACCGGGTGCCGTCGGGCTCTTCCGTCACTGCCTTGTCCGATACGACCGTGATGCGCTTGCGGCGGGGCGGAAACTTTTATGTATGCCCGCACTCCACAGTCTCGGTCAACCGTTCTCGCAATGGTCCCGACTTGATGCTGGCGATGGGTGTCGGCGCCGTGGAAACGCACATCACGCTGGGCAATTCCACGGATGAAGTGGTAACCCCCGATTTCCGCATTCTGCTTCGCGGTCCGGGAGAGTTCGACTACGCGATCCGCGCCGATCCGCAGGGCAACACGTGTGTCAAGACGCTTCCCGGCAACACATCCCCGGCAATCATTTACGAACTCATGGGAGATGGGAAGTATGAATTCCAGCCGCGGGATCAGATCGTTTTTCACGCGGGACGCCTGCGGAGCGAAGATACAGCCTTCCACGGAGTGTCCCAAGACGGGGATGAGACGATTCTGCCGGTAGAATGCGGGTGTCCTCCGCCCCCGCAGCCCCCACTGCTTTTGGCTTCTGGCGCAGAGGTAGGGGAGGGCGTAGACCCAAGCGCACAAGGAAGTTCTTCAGCTTCTGTCAAAGAGCCCTCTTCAGCGCCGCTCGGAACCGAAGCTTCCCTGGGGCCGGCGACAGGCACCAGATTGTCTGGCGCAGGAGCGGTGACTGCAGAGCTGCCTGCCCAGAATCTGCCTCCTGCGAAAGCGGAGGCAACTCTGACCTTCACGCCTGCCGCATATAGGCTTGCTGGAGCACTCCCATTATCAACTCGCCGTGCCCCATTCCCAATGGCAGCTCTGCCACCCCCACTTCCGACGCAGGAACGGGCGCCCGTGAAACACAAGAGATTCGAGGGGGTGCGACATTTTTTTTCAAGAATATTCGGTTAGCCAATGCTCCGAAGTGGAAGAGACCGGGAGGCATTTCGGCGCAGAGGGCGTGGGCTCCGTCAGTTCACCGACGGCCGGGTCGGTCTCACCTTGTCTTTCTGAAAACGGAATGCTTCCGACTTGCCCGCGACCGGGTGCTGCAGGAGCGAGCAGTCCTTAATTTTCAGGTTGCTGACGATCTAGGTCTCTAGGTCCTCTCGAAGGCTTGACAGTCCCGGGCGTGTCAGATGCCAGCATACCAGGCGTAGCCATACTCGCAAGCCACAGCGCCGCAGCCATTGCCGAACCCTTTCAGACTGTCTGTGACCGTCAGGCGAGTGATGAACTTTATGTTCTTGTAGCCGACTTGCCGAGGGAGTCGCATACGAAGCGGTCCACCGTGGGCTACTGGAAGCTCACCGCCATTCATGCCGTAACAGAGAAATGTCTGCGGATGCAGCGCATCCTCCATATCGATGCTGTCCCACGTATCGGGTTCCATCGACGCATACACGACGTATCTGGCTTGGGGGTGGATCCCAACAAGATGCAAGGCGTGGGAGAGAGGCACGCCAATCCACTCGGCGATGTAGGACCAGCCCTCTTCACAGGCGAGTTCGGTGATGTGGCTGCGAGACGGGTAGCTCTTGAGGTCAGCAATCGAGAACGACGCAGGTTGATGGACCATGCCATCGATAGAGAGCCGCCAGTCTGCGAAACCGCCCGCCTGAAGGCGCTTAAAGTCTTCCGTGAGGGGCGCGAGTTCGTTCGGGAAGGGACGCGGCGAGATTTTGTTTCGAGGGAATTCGCGCGCCAGTGAATGCCTGGTCAGCAGCCGCTGCGAGGCATAAGTCAGCGTCTCGCCGAGGCCGTAGATTCCGCCATGATCGGGAGGAACCAATCCATACTTCTGTGCGAGGCGCGCTGCCACTGCCAGGCCCGATGCGCCCGCGGCCGCTGCGAGTCCGGATACGATGAGTCTTCGGCGTGAAAGGTTGATCATGCGTGCTCCTTACGCGTGCCCGTGCGGCCCGTGATCATCGCTCCAGTGCGGCTCCAGAATCCGGCCAGGCAAATCATTGCGACGTGGACAAACAGGAACAGCACCAGAGCCAGCGAGACAAAGAAATGAATCGTGCGAGCGGATTGACGGCCGCCCAACAGAGTAACGGACCAAGGGAAGGCAGAGGCAAAGGCGAGGGACATCGCGAGGCCGCTCCAAATGACCAGGGGGAACAGAACGAAGATCACAAACAGGTACGTGAGACGCTGGAGCCCATTGTAGGAAGAAGCCTCTGCCGTACTCGGCCGCTGAAAGCGCAAGGGTTTTACAAGGGAGGTCCAGAGCATCCGCCATGAGAGATCGGCCTTGCTGGGGACCAAGTCCTTTTGGAAATGCCGTGTAAACAGACCGGAAATTACATACAGCAAGCCGGTCAGCACCGCGATCCAGGCAGCTTCAAAGTGCAGGGCGCGGCTCCAGCCGTTCTGGTCGGGCAGCACGTAGCCGTAACCCGTCGGCACCGACTTTCTTGAGGAAGGAATTGGCAGTTGAAACAACGGTTTCGTCAGGACGGTGCCTGTCTCGCCCCAATAGAAGCGCGGATGCGAGATCACGATTTCGATGCCGGAAACGAGCAAGGCGAAAAAGCAGAGAGTGCTTATCCAGTGCGTTACGCGGACGAGAGCAGAGTGCCTCGGCGCAACCTTCACGACTGGGACGGTCGAAATACTGCTCGCGACGGAACCTTGCCCAGGTAGTTGTGCGGATCCCAATGTCGCCATTTCGGCCTCCGCCCGCCCAAGTCTTGCCTCGGCAGGAGAAATGTCATCCTACTACTCTATAGATTGAGACGGACGAACCACGGAAAGGTAATTGCCAAAAGATGTGAGGGACTTAACAACTGATTTGCGTTCATCCGTGATTGCTATAATCGCGGCTAGTTCTACGAGCGGAAACTGGGATGGAAGAAATGAGTGCCACAAGAATCCACTGGGGGCGAATTTTGATCGGCGGGCTGCTTGCGGAAGTGGCTCTCATTCTTGCGATTGTTCCTCTTGGCTTGCGTCTCGGTGACAATTTCCTGCATTATGCTGCTCCTCCCGGATCCTTCGTCATGTGCTTCCTGGGAGCGCTCTGGGCGTGTCGGCGGATCGAATCCCATTTCATTCTGCATGGCACACTGGTCGGAGTGGTGGCGGCTCTTATCTATGTTGCCTTGACACGCGCGCAGCGTGAACCTTTCGCATACATTGTGGCCCACGTGCTGAAACTCGCCGGCGGTGCATGCGGCGGCTTCGTCGCCCAAGCGCGCCGATCACCGTCTCCGGCGGAAACCGTTCACGATTGATGGTCGAGCTGTCGAATACCCGATCACAGTCTCTTGCCCCAGGCCGCCTCCAAACAAGGAATGCAAACAAGGAATGCAGGTGATCGTTGAAGCTTTCGGGGAGGCACGCTCGTTCATGTGGCCGAAGCGGGTTGTCGCTCTGCTTTAGGTTCCCACGGTTACGCTTGCACTTAGCTCGATTATGGCGGCGACACCGGCTACTCGCCGATACGACTCGATCCGGTCGGCATGCTCGTAGGTGTCAGTTGCCACGATCACTTCATCTGCCCCTGTATCACCCACCAGCTTTTCCAGCCCCGCCTTCACCGTCGCATCCGATCCTACAATCGCTGCTCCGAGTTTGCTTTCCACGGCTGCCCGCTCCCAGTCCTGCCAGAGAGCCTCCATGGAATCCACTGGAGGCAACAACTCGACCGGCTGGTTTCGAATGAGCCGCAGAAAACGCTGCTGGGGTGTCGTGAACAAACGCCTTGCTGCCGCGTCCGTCTCCGCTGCAATCACCTGCACCGCTACCATGAAGTACGGCTTCCGCAGCACTTTGCCGGGCCGGAACTCGTCGCGGTATAGCTGAGCCGCTGCGGATAAGTGCTCAGGAGCAAAATGGGCCGCAAACGCAAACGGCAAGCCCAGCATCCCTGCCAGTTGCGCGCTGAAGCCGCTCGACCCCAGCAAGGTGATCGGCACATTGCTTCCCTGCCCGGGAATCGCTTTCGCCACTTGCCCTGGCCGTTCCGGCCCCAGGTAGGTTTGCAATTCAGCGAGGAGTGCCGGAAAATCTTCGCCACCCTGCTGTAAATCTCTTCGCAAAGCCCGCATCGTTTGAAAGTCGCCGCCTGGAGCTCGTCCGAGCCCCAGATCAATTCGCCCTGGGTACAGCGCCTCCAGGGTCCCGAATTGTTCCGCCACCACCAGCGGTGCGTGGTTTGGCAGCATCACCCCACCACTGCCCACCCGAATCGTCTTTGTCGCTGCCGCCACGTGCCCAATCAGCACCGGCGTGGCTGAGCAAGCCAATCCAGGAATCGAGTGATGTTCCGCCAACCAGTAGCGCTTGTATTCCAACAGCTCCACGTGCTGCGCCAGGTCCACTGATCGGGCAATTGCGTTGCCCGCGGGCTCCCCGGCTCGCATGCCTACAAGATCCAGTACTGAAAGAGCCAACCCGTTACCCATGACGTGTTAGATGAGTCGCATGTCAAAGCGATGCGGGCGTTTTCCGACGGCTATCGGACAGGAAAGTTGCGTTGCGGAGCGATCAAAGCTGACTCGGTGCATGTCAATCGGTGGAGTTCATCCTCCCAGATGAAGAATCTTATGCTGGCTTACATCGTCGCCATCGCCGCTCTTCAAACTGTGGAAGACAATCGTCGATAAGATCGTCAATATCCCGAGAGCAACGAGAGCCTTATGGATTCCATGAATCATTTCGGCAGGATCGGAGTGCGTGCTGGGCACGAAAAAGGCTGTGGCTAGCCCCGCTGCCGCTACGCCGAAGCTGATCGACATCTGCTGCGCGGTGCTTGCGATGGAACTGGCGCTGCTGGCGTCTTCTTCCGCTATGTCAGCGAATACAAGCGTATTCATACTCGTATACTGCAGCGACGTGAACCCTCCATAAAGGAAGGCCTCCAGGACGATGGCCCAAACGGGCGTTCGCAGGCCAATCGTTGCAAATACCATCAGGAGGACACCGAGAATTATGGTGTTGGAGACGAGGACGCCACGATACCCAATACGGCGCAGAATTCGTGGCATTACTGCTTTCATGCTCATGGAGGCTATTGCTTGAGGCATGACGAGCAGACCGGACTGGACCGGGGTGAAGCCCAAGCCGACCTGATAGAGGAGCGGCAAGAGAAATGGTACGCCGCCAATTCCGAGACGAGTGAAGAAGCTGCCGCTTACAGCAGCGCGGAACGTGCGAATGCTGAATAGCCTGAGCTTCAGCAAAGGGAATGGAAGACGGCTCCCGTGGATTCCGTATCCAGCAAGCAAGGCAATCGACAAAGCCAGCAACCCTGTCATTTCCGCTGCACTCAGAGTGTGCTCGCCGAATATCTCCAGCACATAAGAAAGTAATGCGACCCCAGAACCGAAGAGGAGGAGCCCGACAACATCGAGTGGAGGAGTCTGCTCTTCGCGGTAGTCCGGCAAATGCAGAAAAACGAGGATCAAGCCCGTAAGTCCAACCGGAATATTAACGAAGAAAATGACGCGCCAGTGAAAATAGCCGACGATGAGACCTCCGGCAATGGGCCCGAGCATGGGCGCCACCAGGGCTGGTATTGAAACAAAGCTCATGACACGCAGGAGATCTGACTTGGCAAATGTTCGCACCAAAGTGAGCCGGCCCACTGGCACCATCATCGCGCCACCGCAACCTTGCAGGACGCGGAAAGCGACCAGCAAGTGGATGCTGTTTGATATTCCGCACAGAAAGGACCCGAGGGTGAATACACCAATCGCGGATGCGAATACACGGCGGGTTCCGAACCGGTCCGCCATCCAGCCACTGATTGGGATAAAGACCGCCAGGCTAAGCGTATAGCTTGCCAGCACCGCCTTCATGCTGAGGGGAGCGACGCCGAGGGCGGAAGAGATCGCGGGAACGGCCGTGTTGAGAATCGTCGTATCGAGCGACTCCATGAAAAAGGCGACAGCGACGAGCCACGGTAGGAGCCGCTTGGAGGCCACTGAGGGATCGGATGAAGATGGAGGTGCGATCAACGGGCCGGTTCGGTTCATAAGTAGGAAACTGCGGGAGGCTTCTCCACCTCGAACATGTTAGCTGAAGTGTCCAACCACGGTTTCTTATGCATGGGTGCTTTGTGGCGTCGAGTTCCGCGGTGGAGTTCGAAATGAAAGCGATTTCATGGCTCGGCCGCTTAGAATGGCAACGATTGTTTGACAGCTGCCCGCATCGATCTTGGCACCGAAGCCGCTCTATTCCTGTGACCTTCAACCTATTGCAAGGCTGACTCCTCCAACCTTCCTTTCGAGCACCGGGAGTACGCAAAGAAGTGATCGGAAAAATGCAAGATTGCGATACGGACTCTCGACCCGGAAAATGGAATAGCTGCCAAGTCTCTCTTTCTAATAGGTGTTGGCGCGCTATGTTGAGGGATGTCAATACGGCAGCAATCGGCGAGTCGCACAGTTTTTGATTTACAGCCGCGCTAGTGTGAAATTCGATTGACGAAGAAATACTGACCGTCCTAGTATTGGTCTTGTTATGACTTTGTCGACCTACCGCCGTCACCATCATCATCCCCATCATGCGATGAGCGTGTCAGCGGAGGACTACGGATAACCAGCCTAAAAAGCACTGATAGGAAATCCGAGCCCGCTGACGCGAATCGCGCAGCGGGCTTTTTGTTTCTGCTGTGGGCATCGAAGCACCGGGACAAATGATGGAGAGGAATCCGATGGAGATCAACTTCGACAAAATGCAGGGCTTGGCACCCGCGGTGATTCAGGATGCAGGCACTGGAGAGTTACTTATGTTGGGTTTCATGAACCGTGAAGCGCTGGAGACAACCATGCGGACGGGTTTCGTCACGTTTTATAGCCGCACGCGGAAAAGCTTGTGGACCAAAGGAGAAACCTCCGGCAATCGGCTGGCAGTCACGGCAGCTTGGACGGACTGCGACCGCGACACGGTGCTGTTCCGCGTCCGCGTGTTGGGCGAGGGCAAGGTTTGCCATACAGGGTCGAGATCTTGCTTCACGGAGGAACTGCAACTGCGTGCGGCGGCCATCGCTGGCGCCGAGGAGACGCAGTGATGAAGCTTCGTCTGGGCATCCCCAAGGGAAGTTTGCAGGAAGCAACGCTCAGCCTGTTCAGCCGCGCCGGGCTCCGCGTCTATACCAGCGCGCGGTCCTACTTCGCCGCCACCGACGATCCGGAAATTGAATGCCTGCTCATTCGTGCGCAGGAGATGGCTCGCTATGTCGAACACGGTGCGCTGGATGCCGGCCTGACGGGTCTCGATTGGGTGGCGGAGAGCGGCCTTGACGTGGTCCGTGTTACCGACCTGATCTATGCGAAACAGAGCATGGGGAAAGTGAAATGGGTGCTGGCTGTGCCGGAGGATTCAGACTTCCAGAAACCTCAGGACCTCGAGGGCCGGATCGTTGCCACCGAGCTGGTGAATTTCACTCGCAACTACTTTGCCACTCGGAACGTGCCGGTGCGGGTTGAATTCTCCTGGGGCGCGACTGAAGTGAAGCCACCGTTGCTGGCGGACGCGATCGTCGAAGTCACGGAGACTGGGAGTTCACTGCGCGACAACCATCTGAGAATTATCGAGACAGTACTCGAGTCGAATACACAACTGATCGCGAACAAAGCAGCCTGGGCCGATCCCGAGCGGCGGCTCAAGATCGAGAACCTCGAGGTGATGCTATCTGGGGCCATGGCAGCGCAGGGCCGCGTGGGCCTGATGCTCAACGTCCGCAAACCAGATCTGGCCGGGGTTCTCGGCCTGCTGCCCGCGTTGAAGAATCCGACCGTCGCGCCCTTGGCCGATGGCGAATGGGTCGCGGTCAATACCATCATCGAAGAGCAGACTGCCTGGACTTTGATTCCGAAGCTCAAGGAAGCGAATGCACAAGGGATCGTCGAGTATCCGCTGAACAAGGTGGTGATGTGATGAGCGCCGTTCTGCGCAATGTTCTGCGCATTCTTGAGGGAGCGAAGAAAGACCGGTTCGTGCGTGCGTTGGAGCAGCGGGGCGCGAGCGATCTGGCTGTGGCTGAGCCGGCAGTGCGGCAAATCGTGAGTAATGTCAGGCGCAACGGCGATCGAGCTCTGCGCCGCTATGCGGCGCGGTGGGACGGACTCGGTAAAGGCGAACCGGTGCGCGTGCCCGAGGCTGATCTGCTTGAGGCCTGGCAAAGAACCCCTTCGGAGCTGAGGGATGCCATCACCCGGGCCGCAGATAACATTCGCCGCTACTGCGAGTGGCAGAAACCGCAGGAGTGGCAGCGTGACATTCATCCCGGAGTTTGCGTGGGGCAGTTGGTGCGGCCTCTGGAATCGGTGGGATGCTACGTTCCCGGCGGACGTTATCCGTTGCCTTCCACATTGCTGATGACCGTGATTCCGGCGCAGGTTGCAGGCGTGCCGCAGATTCGTGTGGTGTCACCGCGTCCGGCCCAGGCAACTTTGGCCGCCGCAGCATTTCTCGGCGTGCGCGAATTCTATCGTGTGGGTGGGGCGCAGGCGATTGCTGCTTTGGCTTATGGGACGGAGAGCATACCACGTGTCAACAAAATCGTCGGTCCGGGCAACCGGTATGTGACCGCAGCCAAGAAGATGGTTGCGTTCGACTGTGCCATTGAGTTCCTGGCCGGTCCTACTGAAGCGGTGTTCATCAGCGAGGAGGGTGACCCGGTTTTCATCGGATGTGACCTGGTCGCGCAGGCGGAGCATGATCCCGATGCCTTGTGTGTCTTGATCACAAGTTCGCGCGGATTAGCTAAAGCCGTGCAGGCCGAAGTGCAGGTGCGCATGCGGGCAAATCCAATTGCCGCGCAATCACTTTCCCGTCGTGGCGCGATCCTGTTGGTTGCTTCTCTCGATCAGGCAGTCGAGACCGCGAACCGTATTGCGCCGGAGCATCTCACGCTTCCCGCAGCTCTGGCCCCGTCCGTGCAAAACGCCGGCTCGATTTTCCTGAACGATTTCACGCCCCAGTCGGCGGGTGATTACATCTCGGGTCCGAATCACGTATTGCCGACTGGAACGATGGCGCGCGTGCGCGGCGGCCTGAACGTTCTGGATTACGTTCGCATCATCTCCTGCCAGGAAGTTTCCCGCGAAGGCATTCGCCGAATTGCCCCGGCGGCCATTGCGCTTGCCGAAGCCGAGGGTTTGCGGGGACACGCCGAATCGTTGCGGGTGAGGTATGCGAATGCTTGAGGCCCGCGCCGCGGTCAAGAATTTGCATGCTTACCGGCCACCCCTGGCTGGCCGTCAAGGGCTGCGCCTCGATTTCAACGAGAGCACGATCGGTTGTTCGCCGCGTGTATTGGCGCGGCTGCGCTCGTTGGATGCCGAAGCGCTAGCCCGCTATCCGGAGCGCGAACCGGTCGAAGCCGAAGTCGCAGGTTTTCTCGGACTCGATGCGTCTCAAGTGCTGCTCACCAATGGAGTGGATGAAGCGATTCATCTGCTTTGCTCAACCTATCTCGAGCCCGGGGACGAAGCGATCATCGTCGTGCCTACTTTTGCGATGTATGCGATCTTCGCCGAGGCCGAAGGTGCTCGCGTAGTCCAGGTTCCTTCCAGTGAGAACTTCACCTTTTCTCTGGAAGATATGCTCCCCCGGATCAGCGAACGCACCCGTCTGATTGCCTTGGCAAATCCAAACAACCCGACAGGAACGGCCGTCCCATGCGACGTACTGCTGAGAGTCGCTCGCGCCGCACCCCATGCCGCGGTTCTGGTGGACGAAGCCTACTTCGAGTTTCACGGAGAGACCATCCTTCACCACACGGCACAAACGGCGAATCTCTTCGTGGCACGAACATTCTCGAAGGCTTATGGACTAGCAGGTCTTCGCATGGGCATTCTCGCCGGGGATACGGCCCAGATGGAGATGGTGCGCCGCGTCGCTTCGCCCTATAACGTCAATGCAGTTGCGCTCGCCGTGTTGCCCGAGGCGCTTCAAGATCAGGAGTACGTCGAACATTATGTCAACGAGGTGCAGCGCGGCCGCGAACTGTTGCAGCAGGAGCTGAAAGCGCTTCACCTGCGCTACTGGCCGAGCCGCGCCAACTTTGTTCTGGTGCGTGTCGGTCCCGCCTATGCAGAATTCATTCAAGCCTTGCGTACCCACGGAATCCTGGTCCGCGACCGGAATACTGATCCAGCATGCGATGGCTGTGTGCGCCTGACCGTCGGATCTCTCGAACATACCCAGACTCTGATTGTCGCCCTGCGCGAAGTGGTCGGGAAACTCGGGGCACATCGTGAGGTGAAAGTGTGAGAAAAGCCAGGCTGCATCGCGCGACCGCCGAAACTGAGGTTCGGATTGCGCTCACCATCGAGGGACGTGGAAAGTACGACGTTTCTACTGGAATCTACTTTCTGGACCACATGCTCGAGCTGTTTGCGCGGCACGGCGGATTCGATCTCAAGCTCAAAGCCGTGGGCGACCTGGAGGTGGATCAGCACCACACCGTCGAAGACGTAGGCATCGCTCTTGGCGAGGTCTTCGACCTCGCGCTGGGAAATCGTCGCGGCATTTTGCGGGCTGGATACTTTGTCATGCCCATGGACGAAACTCTCGGCTTGGCAGCTGTCGATTTCGGTGGACGGGCAGCCGCGGTGGTCGACACCAAGGTTCATGCGGTGCGAGTCGGAGACCTACAAGTCGAACTGGTGTGCGATTTCTTCGAAGGCTTTGCCCGCGGCGCTCGCGCCAACGTCCACGCCCGGGTACTCTATGGACGCTCCAGCCATCACAAGATCGAAGCGCTCTTCAAAGCATTCGCCCGCGCCCTGCGAGTGGCATGCTCCCGCGATCGTCGCCTGGGCCGAATGCTCCCGAGTACCAAGGGGCTTCTGTGATCGCCATCGTGGATTATGGCGTGGGCAACCTGAATTCGGTGAAGAAGGCGTTTGACTACCTCGGGGCTGATGTTGTGGTGACAGACCGGCCTCAGACCGTGACGGCGGCGGACAAGATCGTATTGCCCGGAGTGGGCCATTTTTCTGCTCTGCGAGCTTTGAACCGCTCGGGCCTGCGCGAGGGTTTGCTGCAAGCCGTTTCCGCGGATAAACCTTTTCTTGGAATTTGTTTGGGAATGCAGTGGCTTTTCGACGGCAGTGAGGAGTGCGATGAGCTTGCGGGAGCAGGCATTTTCCCTGGCAAATGCCGGCAGTTTCCGTCCTCGGTAAAGTCGCCGCACGTTGGCTGGAATTCTTTGGGAGTGCAGAAGGGTTCGCGGCTACTGCGAGGCATCGCGCAAGATTCGTTTGTCTACTACACGCACTCTTTTCATGCGCCTGTGGTTGCCGCAACGAGTGCGGCGAGTGAATACGGGCTGCAGTTCACCGCCACCGTCGAGCAATCGAACATTTTCGGAGTGCAGTTTCACCCCGAGAAATCAGGAGACGTGGGGCTTGCGATCCTGAAGAATTTCTGTGAGGTCTGATGTGTTGACCAAGCGCATTATCGCCTGCCTCGACGTGGATGGTGGCCGCGTCGTGAAGGGCGTGCGTTTCAGGAATCTACGGGACGCGGGCGATCCCGCGGAGTGTGCCACGGCCCACGCGCGCAGAGGTGCGGATGAAATCGTGCTGCTCGACATTACCGCGACCAGCGGCAACCGGCACACTCTGCTGGACGTGGTCCGCGAAGCTGCGCGCGCGCTGTTTGTTCCGTTCACCGTAGGAGGCGGGATTCGCCAGCTCGACGATGCAGCCGCGGTCTTCGACGCGGGCGCAGACAAGATCGCGCTCAACTCGGCCGCAGTTCGCGACCCCGCATTGATCGGCAAGATCGCGGGGTGCTTCGGTTCGCAAGCAGTTGTGGTCTCCATCGACGCCAGAAAGGTCAACGCACGCTCTGCCAACCCAGGCTATGAAGTGTTCACCGCCGGTGGGCGCGTGCCCACAGGCCGGGACGCGATTCAATGGGCGCGGGAAGCGGCGGCTTGCGGAGCCGGCGAGATCCTGCTGACTTCGATGGACCGGGACGGAACTCAATCGGGATTCGACTGCGAATTAGTGCGCGATGTGGCAGAGGCAGTCTCGATCCCTGTTATCGCTTCCGGGGGCGCGGGGTCCGCGCTCGACTTCATCCAAGTGTTTCGTGCAGGACACGCAGACGCGGCTCTGGCCGCTTCGATCTTTCACTTCGGTATCGAGAGTGTCGCGCAACTGAAACACGAACTGCACCAAGCCAGCGTACCGGTGAGGTGGCCATGCTGATTCCGTCGATCGACCTCATGGGCGGGAAAATTGTGCAACTGGTTCAGGGCGAGAAGAAAGCGCTGGAGTTCGACAACTTCGACTATTGGATCGAGCGCTTCTCCAGGTACCCGTTGGTGCAGGTGATTGACCTCGACGCCGCTCGGGGTATGGGGAGTAACCGGCCGCTGGTGAATCAAATTATGCAACGGCTCAATTGCCAGGTGGGAGGCGGGATTCGCACGCTTTCAACTGCGCGAGAACTCTTGGAAGCGGGCGCACAGAGGGTCATCCTCGGTTCCGCGTTGTTGCAGAATGGCAAGATCAACACGCAATACGCTGCTACGCTCGAAAGCGCACTCGGCGCCGCGGCGCTCGTCTTTGCCCTTGATTCGCGAGGCGGCCGGGTTGCGGTCGACGGCTGGCGCCAACAGACTGCCGTTACCGCGTTTGACATGATTCAGGCACTTGAACCCTTCTGCCGCACTTTCCTTTACACGCACATCGATACCGAGGGCTTGATGGGTGGAATCCCGATGCGGACTGTGAATGCAATAAGGCAGGCCACGTCGCGGCGGCTGGCCGTCGCTGGCGGCATCACGACACAGGAAGAAATTGACCGGCTCGACGCGTTGCGGATGGACGCCGTTGTCGGGATGGCATTGTATTCAGGCAGGTTCGCCCCAGAGTCGTCGCCCGAGTGAACCGCTTCAGAGACATCATTGGTTCGTAATGTCAATCATGTTGTCGTCTGCATTCCTGTCGATAAGCTTGTTGTAGGGATCGATGCCGGCCAAAGTAGGCGGCTGATCGACCGTGACCACGAAGGTCTTGTGCTCTTCTGTGAGTTTTTCCTTCTTGAGATAGAGCGGCTTCTCTTCATCTTTCTTGCCACTGAAGACACCGATCTCGATGTAGTCGGCAAGAGGCATGCGGGTTTCCGCTCCATTGCCATCGGCTTGCAACTTTCGCGCCTGAACCTCGAGCGTGACTCTGTATTTCCCGTCGGCAGTCTTCTGGGAAGTGGCCGAAACGGCCTTGTTGTCGTAGAGAACAATTCGGTTGAAGCCATCATCGACAAGGTATTGGAGCTCGGGCGGCGTTTGCGCGCGGATCGCATCAACCAGCATGCGGGTGTCCGGGTAAGGATCGTCGAAAGTATTGGCGGCGCGTACAGGACTGTCGGCATCGACCTGGTTGTTCGCATTGGTGTAGCGGTATTGCATGAGAAAGTTGTGAAGCGCCAGATTGAGCTTGTCTTCACCGATGTAGTCAGCCAGGGTATAGAGAATTTGACCGCCCTTCTGATACCAGACGTAGTCTTCACGCTGCACGAGCGCTAGTGGCGGCTCGTGGCGAATCTCGCCGGCTCGGCCGCGCAGATAGGCGTCCAGTTCATGGCGAAGGTAGCGATGCATCAGGTCCGGGCCGTACTTGTGCGCCATAACCTGGAGAGCGGAATACTCGGCCAGGCTTTCCGACATCATGTTCGAACCTTCTACGTCGGCGCCGACGAGCTGGTGGGCCCACCATTGGTGGCCGAGTTCATGCGCAGTGACGAAGTAGGTGAAGTCGATGTCAGTGGGTTTCTTAATTCGGCCGATGAAGCCGATCGCTTCCGAGTAGGGAACGGTGTTGGGAAAGGACTGGGCGAAGGTGCGGTAGCGGGGAAACTCCAGTATGCGGAACTGCGTGAACTGGTAGGGACTATAGATGCGTTGATAGTAGTCAAGCCCTGCGCGGGAGCTGGCCAGCATGTCGTCGAGGTCATAGGTGTGCGCGGGATCGTAATACAGCTCGAGCGAGACGTCTCCACCGGGACCGTGATAGCGCTCCTTCCGGGTCTGGTAGCGGCCGGAGATGTAGGCGAAGAAGTCCAAAATGTGCGTCGATCCCATGCTGTATTCGAAAAAGTTGCGGCCATCCGCCTGCCATTGGCGCTGCAGATATCCGGGGGCGATGGCGATCTGATCGGCTGAAGTGCTGACCACGGTGTGGTAAGTGATCCAGTCGGACTCTCCACGGAAAAAGATGTTGTTCACAGAGTGGTCGGGGTTGCCGCGCTGGGCCATTTCTTCTAGAGGCGGCAGGTGCTCTTCGCGGCGGCGGCGCGGGTCGTCGAGCTCAACGCCGGTGTTGTAGCCGATGTGGGGCATGTAGTCGGAATCGAAGAAGGTGCCGTTATACGCGAATTCAGGCGGCTCATTGCCGTCGCGGAACCCGCGGGTTCGATGGCCCACGTTACAGGTAAGCGTGATGGTCTCGCCGGGTCCTAGGGGCCGGTCGAGGTTATAGATCGAATACATGTGGCGTGGCGAAGAGCTGACCAGGTGGAAGGGACGGTCGAAGTTGAGATTGGTGATCGATTGCCTGAGATCGGTAATGTGGATCTGGGGGATGGGCTGGTTGGTCTTGTTCTCGAGGGTGATGCGGGCGTTTCCGTCGAAGGAGCGGCGCTCGGGATAAATATTGATGGTGGCATCGACCGCCGTGACTTTGGGCTGGAGCAGGTTTTCATACTTCTTGAACTCGCGTTCGTAGTCCGCTTGAATGTGGCGGCGCGCCTTGGCGTCGAGATATTCGTTGAGGACGTGGGCGTTGTAAAAGTACCAGGAGCCGGAGCCCGCGGCGATGAGGGCGAAAAGCAGGGCAGCCGGAAGCAGTCGAGGCGCACGCTGCAAGGCTAGCCGCGTGCGCGCGCGGAAGGAGTCTTCCGCTCCGCGACGCGCGAAGGCAATGGAGATCATTCCGAGCACGGCCGCGATCGAGAGCCAGTAGGTGATCGACCAGAACATGGACGGGACGAAGTGGCCGTAGCCGTTCATGTCGGAATAGGTGTAGGCGGGGACCTGGCCGAACAGATACAGCGTGTTCTCCCAGCCAAAAGGAGGAAGGATCTGCAGCAGAACGAAGAAGCCGATGACGATCCCGTGACCTACAAACTTGTTCGACACTACGGTTTGGACGAAGAAAGCGAGAAGAATAAAAATCAGGACCTGCGGGAAGGTCACCACGTAGAGTTCCTTGAAATATTGGAGCAACTCGTAGTGGTGATAGCCAGCGATGGTCTGCATGAAGATGCCGACGAGCACAGTGAAGGCGAGAAGTATGAACTCGACGACGACTACAGCGGTAAGGCGCGAAAGCCAGTCGGTGGACTCGCGCATGGGAAGAGCGTCGTGAATGCCGTCGAAATGCGTGTCGCGCTCGCTCCACAACAGCTCGGCGGCGTAAAGGCCGGCGACGATCAAGAGAAAGAGGACGGCGCTGCCTTCAACCGCTTGGACCATGAGATAGGTAACGGGCCAGACATTCCTTTCAGCAATGCGGCCGGCAAAATAGCCGTTGTTGATGCCGAAGGCGACCAGAAGCGCCACCAGTGCCCAGAACACTACGTCCCGCAAAATGTTGCGCAGCCGCAGGCGCGAGAGCGAGAGGTATTGGGCGAACGTAGTGCCAGGGGTAAAGGCTTGTTGGATGCGGGTCTGGCGCGCGGTAACACCGGAACCCACAGGCGCGGCCTCCGCGAGTTCCTGCTCCTTCGCCTTGGCGGCACGGCGGCCCTGTGAACGGGCAGTGAGCGCCTCCACGGACATCGGAAACAGGGTCCAGACCGAAACCAACGATAGAACCCCAATGCCAGACCACAGAAGACGGTTGTAAAGGAAGATGCCATTGGCGAGAGAAGGCGACCAGGTGATGAACAGTGTGTTCTTTTCGATGACCGTCCAATAGCGGGTGATGTCGTTGAACAAGATAAAGCCAATGGGATCGAGAATGCCGGACCAGAAGCGTTCGAGCGAGCGAGTGGCGGAAAAAACGGTGATGCCAATGAGGTAGATCATGAACAGGGCCACGCCCTGCAGATAGACGACGAATATTTTTCGAGTGAGGGCTGAGACTGCGAAGAAGGCGGAGCCGATGAAGAAGATCTGCACCACAAGGGTGGAAAAAAAGGGCTGAAGGTAAGCCCAGAGATGATTGGGAACGATCCGGGTGTGATCGGCCCAGGGCGCGAAGGTGCCGAGAAGCGTGCCGAGCATCATGCCTGAGAACGCGAACACGGCGGTGACGAAGGAACCGGCCCAGCGTCCGCCGAGGTAGGCGAACTTGGAGATGGGCTGGGCGAAAAGAATCTGGTAAGTGTCGCGCTGGAAGTCACGGAGGATTGAAGTTCCAAATATCGCAGCAATCACGATGACGCCGAAGAGCCCGGCAAAGAGATTGTCCAGCGTATTCGCGTAGGCGGAATTCAGCGCTACCTTGCCATTGCCGCCGCCGATCGGGCCAAAGCTTTCCGAGGCAACACAGAAAAACGAAAACATGAGCCAGAGCAGAAAATACATGTACGTCGAAAGGCTCTTGAAGCGGAACTTCAATTCGAAAGTGAAGAACTCCCAAAACAGCGCCATCTCAGATTCCTCCATTCGCCATGCGCTCGTTGCCCGATGTCAGTTGGGAAGCTGCCGCTTGGACTGCTGCGACAGATTGAGGAAATAAACGTCTTCCAGGTCGGATTCGACGGGGTGGAAACCGTCGCCCGGAGAAGAGCCGGCATATACACGAATCTCATGCTGTCCGCCAACCAGGTGCGTGGAGATTACGTGCAGTTGAGTTTCTATCGCTCGCACCTCGGCGTCAGTGGCGACCACTTTTGACCAGATCTTACCGTTGAGAGCGGCCAGAGTGTCGTTGGGAGAGCCCTCCAGCAGCAGCTCACCCGAAGCGATGATGGCCATGCGAGGGCAGAGCTGCCGCACGTCGTCCACGATATGAGTGGAGAGGATGACTGTGCGGTCGCTGCCGAGCGAAGAAAGCAGGTTCAGAAAGCGATTGCGCTCGGCGGGGTCCAGGCCCGCGGTAGGCTCGTCAACAATAATAAGGCGCGGATTGCCAAGTAGCGCCTGGGCAATGCCGAAACGCTGTTTCGTGCCACCGGAAAAGGTCGCGAGGGCCTTCTTTCGAACATCCCACAGATTGGTCTGCTGGAGCAGCGCATCGACTGTCTCCTTGCGCTCAGACGATGAGGTCATACCCTTCATGACGGCGATGTGGTGGAGCATGTCGAGCGCGGAAATCTTGGGATAAACTCCGAACTCCTGCGGCAGGTAGCCCAGCATGCGGCGGACCTGGTCCTTTTGGCGGAGCACGTCAATGCCGTCGAGGCTGATCGTGCCGGAATCAGGATCCTGCAGCGTGGCAATCGTGCGCATTAGAGAACTCTTTCCAGCGCCGTTCGGCCCCACCAGGCCAAACATGCTGTTGCCGATAGAGAGTGAGAGGTTCTTAAGCGCCTTTACCCCATTTGGGTAAGTCTTAAAAAGATTATTGATCGAGAGTGCCACTGTCGCCTCCGCGTTCGGAAATACTTCTCAGGCCGCAATAATCCGGCACATCATGAGATGGGGAGCTATTTTACTACCAAGAGTGACAGGGATCTCAGCGCCGTTAGCTCACGAGTCAATCGGCAGCAGTCACGTCCCAGTGCGGGCACTCGTGTTGTTGCGTTGCGAATACCGTCATTGACAGATTTCATCCAGCCCACGAATCGCTATTGCCTGTCTTTGCTTTTCGCGGGAGAATGTTGGCCGTTCTCAGGAAAATCGGGGAATTGCAGTCGATGAGTATAAATGAATAATCGTGACGGGACGAAGAACAACGAGCTCATCAGCGCATGGGACAAGGAACCCGGCATGCAAGGCCGAACCCCAATGAATATTCAGTTTGACCGTATATCATGGACGTACCCGATCACTGAATTCGTCTCATTGCTCGCAGACGTACCCGGAAAAGACGTGGATCTTCCATGGTGATGCCAAGCTTGAAGACTGGCCATAATGCCGCTCGCCGCCGATTCTGGTTGGCGATGTCGGGGTTTGCCATCGCGCTTGTGCTGCTGCCCTTTTCCTACCACGTCGAACGTCGCCTGGAGACAGTTGTTCACATCAAGGGCGGAGAATCCGAAAAAGTTGATGTGGAACTGGCGCAGCGGTTCCAGTCTCCGTACGCCCACCGCCTGGTTCTGGTGATTAGCGGTGTTCCCGATCCGGATTCAGCCAAAGGCGCAGACGCACTGACCTTCTTAACCAGTTCGTTGCGGAGTGTGCCGGGGGTGTCGGGTGCCGTCTCGAGTCTGGATTGGCCAGATCCTCTGTTCACCGGGAACAATGGCGGGGCGTTGATCATCGTTGGGTTGGACCCGCACGATGAAACTGTCGAGGCGTTGGTGCCTAAACTGAGGGCAAAAGCAGACTGGATGGAAGGTCAGCTGAGGTCGCAATACCCCAATATCAAACTCGAGATTACGGGTGAAACGCCACTGAACTTCGATCTCCGCAAGGTCAGTGCAGACGACGTCAAGCATGCCGAGGAACGAGCGATGCCGGGAACGCTGTTGCTTCTGTTGCTGGCTTTCGGCAGTCTTGTCGCCGCGCTATTGCCGCTCGGAGTTGGATTACTCTCAATCTCGATGGCGCTGGGTGCCGCTGCGCTGCTCGCGCATTATTTGCAGCTGTCGATTCTGGTGCAGAATCTGGCGACCATGCTCGGCCTTGGCTTGGGCATCGACTACGCATTACTGATGGTGAGCCGGTTTCGCGAAGCGTTGAACGAAGGATGTGATCCCGGCTGTGCTGCCGATATTGCTGCCCGGCAAGCGGGGCGGACACTGTTAATCTCGGCCACGACCGTTGCCATAGGATTTTCGGCCCTGCTGACTGTGCCCATCAGCGAACTGCGGTCCATCGGAATAGCAGGTCTACTCGTAACCGTTTTGAGTGTCATGCTGTGTACATTCATTCTGCCATGGGTGCTTGGTCTGCTAGGGCATCGCATCAATGCCGCCAGAGTGCGTTTTCGCTCCAAACGAGTCGAGACGCGGGCGAGCCTTTGTGCGGCGAGTGAGCGGTGGGTCCGGTGGGGCACGATCATAACTCGCCGGCCGTGGGCCGCCCTGCTTATCGCCGGGATTCCGCTACTGATCCTTGCTTCCCAGGCACGGAGAATCGCCCCCGGAGTTCCCGACCATGACTCGCTTCCGGCCGCGGCCGAGTCGGTGAAGGCGCTGCACACGCTTCAAGACATGGGGCGGTCGGGTATTGTGCAGTCGCTCCGAGTCGTGCTGGAGTTGCCGCCGCAGTCGCCACCGCTCTCGCCGGCGGGCTGGCTTGCCGTCAGTCGCCTGACGAAGCATTTCCAAAGCGATCCTAGAGCGCAAGAGGTTTTATCTCTTCCGACCCTCACGGGAATGTCTGACACTCCGAGTGCTGTCGGCGATGTGCCCGAGTCAATCCACAAGAGTTTTCTTCGAAACGATGGCCGAGCGACCTTGATTGAGTTGCTCCCCACCTCCACTCTTTCGCCCAACCAACAGATACGATGGGTACGGGACGTGCGTTCCTCCGATGTCGCGCAGATAACCGGCGTGCCCGGCGCTGTGCTGCGAGTGGGCGGCGTTCCTGCCCTTGAGGCAGATTATGACTCGGTAGTAAAAGAGCGGTTGCCGAAGGTAATCCTCGGCGTCATATTGGGGAGTTTGCTGGCCCTCCTGATCGGGTTACGTTCTTTATGTGCGGCGGTCAAAGCAATTCTGCTCAATCTGCTCTCGGTTGGCGCTTCGTTTGGTGCATTAGTTGTCGTTTTTCAGGAAGGCCACGGTAGCAGGCTCTTTGGGCTCCACGGACCGACCGGCAGCGTGTACCCGATCGTGCCGATTCTCTCATTTGCCATCGTCTTCGGATTGAGTATGGACTATGAGGTCTTCCTCGTCGCCAGAGTCCTCGAAGAGCGGCGGCGCGGTCTATCCGAGAGATCAGCGGTAGTCGAGGGCCTGGCGCGGACGGCCGGACTCATCACGAGCGCCGCGACAATTATGATCGCGGTCTTCACCGCATTCACGGTAGGAAGCTTTCTGGTCGTCCAGATGTTGGGGTTTACGCTCGCCGTGGCGGTGTTCATTGATGCTACCGTGGTACGAATGGTCGTCGGGCCGGCGCTGTTGCAACTTGCCGGTGACTGGAATTGGTGGCCCTTGGGCTTATATGGGGCCCCGGCGACGTCTGAAAAGGAACTTGTTCCATGAAGGCGAATACGGTGAATGCACGCGCCCCGCAACCGCTTAGCGAAGCGGTTCGATTTATTTCACTTCCTCTTCATTAGCGCTGGACTGGTTGATATCAAAGTCCTTCAGTCCAAGATTTGCCTTGGGCGAGCCTCGTTCGATTGTGAGAATCGAGGAGCCGGGCTTGCCCTGTAGCTTGGCCTCCGCTTGCATCGCGGTCCAGGCGCCGCCGACCTGCCGGAGCCCGTAGTAAATGAATTCCTTCTGCTGTCCCGTCCCGCGAAGAGTTTTCACCACATGCACAGGGAACAAAATCGTGCGGTCGATCCAGGATGTTACCGAATCATAGTGAGTGCGGTCCTGAGAAGCGGGCGTGCTCTTAAGGACGAAGCAATCCCGCACGCCGTATTTCTCCGGAGGCAGAAGTCCCTGATTCTTCCAGAAGAAATAACTCTCTATCATGTCTTCATAGGAGAAGTCTGTTCCCACAAGTGGGTCGTTCCAACGTTCGAATGGCAACTCGCTGGCGGCCTTCTGGCCAGGAAGTATCGCCGAGATGGTCACGTGCCCGGTCAAGCTCATATGTAGAAGAACGCGCGTCTTCTCTGAGCCGGGCCCTGAGATCTCGCACAGCACACTTAGACCATCAGGAAACCAGTGAGCCTTGGCGACAAACTTATAGGTCATGCGCTTGCCATCGCCTTCTATTCGAGCGAGTCGCCCGGTGATGCGGTAGTCCAATTTCTCGATACGCTGGCGCGAGCCAGTCAGCACGGTCTCCAGATCAGGATTCGCCGCGAAGGCCAGCGATGGGTCGACCATAGACAGCAGCACCAGCAAGGCGATGGAGGCTTGAATCATCCCATACGCGCAATTCGCCCATCTTCCCTGTGGATACTGGCAAAACTGGCGGCTGCGAGAGAGCATTACGACGCGGCGCAGGAAGGTCATAGCTATATATACCGCCAACGTCCGCATAGAGTCCATTGTCCATCATCTATCGTTTAGACATCGCCCCGGGAGTGATCCGGTACTGGGACGGAGGCGAAGGTCTGGGCTGTAGGCTGTTAATGGATGTTTAAGTCACCGTAATGGGCGAAGCTGGAGAGCGCTACCTCATCGTTGCCGGGTATATAGAAGCCAAACTTGCCTTGGCTGAAATCAGCGCCGGGCTGTGTCCAGCGATCCAGTACGGTCCAACTGTCACCGTGCTTGATCTGGCTGACGAGCGCCGTGGGGCTAACGCGGATTCCGAACGTGCGGAAGCTTTTCTTGCCGCCTTTATCGGGAACTTTGATCTCGTCCGTTTTCTCGCCGTTGCGAACGACAGCTGCGGTAGAAGTTATTCGTCGTCGATTTGGAAGAGGACGTAGTTTTTCGGATCGCTGTAGTTGAGCACCCATTGCAAGAGGTGACCCTTGGTAAGCATCGCGGAAAAAATAAATGTGCCCGAAGCAGGAACGACTCTATATAGAACGAAATCCCCGCCTTTGCGAATGAAAGAATCCCCCTCACGCTTCCAGGCGCCTGGGTCATCCCAGCTCGACATGCCGCTCGGGGCGAGAGACAAATCCAAAGTCTTAGATTGACCGGCTATGACTTCGAGTGTTGACGAGCGCGTGAATCTTTCGGCGGTTCGCGCAGTAAGAGTGTAGGTACCTGGGGCAAGATTGAGCGGGACGCCGCTGCTCACGATTTTCAGAAAATTGCCTTTCGCGATTGCAACATTGGCGTCGGCGGGCGTGAAGGTAATTTTCAATTCGCCGGGAGTGGCTTCCAACGCGGCCTCCGCAGCAGTGAGAGATACAGTTCCGTCCGCATCGAAGTGTTTCTTGAACTGCCGCGGATTGAATCGCTCATTGCGCAACTCGATGATATGGTCTCCGGGAATGACGGTGGAGACGGAGAGCGTGCCGTCGGGCTTAATGGTGCCAACGGGAGTTTGATCGACGAGAACCGCAGTTCCGGGCACGCCGCCCTGGACGGTCAGAGAGGCCAACCGAGTTTGGGGTTGCGGCTGCGGTTGTGGCTGCGGTTGGAGGTTGAAGATAAGCCTGGCCTGTTCGCCCTTGCGAATGCGGATCTTTTGCTGGGGAGGATCCTGAAAGCCGCTTTTGGAGACTTGTACAACGTAGTCCCTGGGCTCGAGATTTGGCACGCGCAACTGGCCTGCTTGAGTGAGTTGCCGTTGAGGCTCACTGTTGAGAAAAACTCTTGCATCGTCCTGACCAGCAACGACAAGGAGCGCGCCCAGATTGTGGCCGGAGTCTGCGGGCGGTCGGACCATCGGGTGTAATTTTTCCCGCAGCCGCGTCGGAAGAAGTGCGCAAGGCAGGCAGAACTGTTTCGGGCGGGGTTTGTGCCGGCGCCGCTTGTGCGGGACTTGTTGGTACGGGGTTTGTTTGCGTGGGAGCTGCCGGTGCGGGGACGTCCGGGGCAGATACGGTTGGTGCAACCGGTTGGGTCTTCGCTACTGGCGTAGCGTAATGTCTTCGTGTGAAGAAAAAGGTTACTGCGACCAGAATGATTGCAGCGGCGGAGATGACGATCAGCGTTGTGGAGTTGGAACTTGCAAGTTTGTTAGGCCGGGATGGAGAAGATGTGATTTTGGCTAGTGGTTCGGAAGCCTCGGCTGTGGGAGGGGCAGCGGCCTGTGGTGGAGTGGTCAGCGCTAAACTCACCGGCGCAATGCTGTGCGCAACCTTGCGCGGACGAACTTCGCTCGGTGGAACTTTGCCGGGCGAGACTCTGCTGGGCTGAATAGTGGGGGTGACACTTTCGGGCGACACTGGGCTTTTTGGAACACTGGCAGTGGGAACGTTTTGTCGGAGAACCGCATTTTCTGGGGCATGGATTGGCGTAGCAGGGCCTGGCGGAATCTGCGCGATAGAGTCGCGCGATGCCTCCGGGGCGCTGGGGCGCGGGACGTGAAGAATTACAGTCGCGCCTTTGCCGCGCGGCGAGGCGCCAGAACTCTCCTGCGGGACCAATCCTAAGCGAAGGAGCAGGGCGTTGGCGATGGACAAGATTTCGCCATCGGTCCAATACTTGGCGGCCATCCCCTGGATGCGCCCGGCTAATGCTTGTTTTGCCGCAACGTCGGTGGCTCCATCGATTTCGCGCTGCAGGCGCCGCAGGTCTTCCAGGTCGCCGCGGCGGGCCAGGCGCCGCCGAGCATCCTGGTCGCGCTGGATTTCGTCCTGGATCAGAAGCAACTTGGGATCGTGGGGATGGACGGCCAATCCCTCTGCAACCCATGCCAAGGCTGCAAATGGATCGCTTGAAGCCTGCAGCTTGCGGGCCCGCGCGACCCAGTCCTCCACAGAGCTTGATTCCTTCCTGGCAACGATCAGGTTGAGGATGGTTTTGGCCGTGGGATGTGCAGGATTCAAATTGAGCGCCTGATTGGTCAGCGTCTCAGCTTCGAGCCAATCGGTTTCTACAACGGAATGCGCGTGCTCGACCAGGGCATTGGCTAGAATGACGCGGGCGAGAGAATTACGTTTATCCAGTTCGTGGGCTTTGCGCAGCAACTGAATGGCTTCCGCGGACTTCCGCTGGGCGAACAGCTCCTGGCTTTCGGTGATAAGGCGGTTGGCTTCGGCATTGCGTTTGACGCCATCATGGGCAAGCTTTTCCAGTTCGGAGAGCTCCGCATCGTTGGGGAATTCGGCGGCTGTGCCTCGCAACAAGTCCAGAGCGCGGGAATAGTCGGACGAATGCAGATAGATGTTGATCTGCTCGATGAGCCGCGTTTTGGTTTGCGTGCGGGTTTGCTGGTCGCGCGTTTTGTCCAAGCGCTCTACCCTCGAAAGTCAAACACGGTGACCTAAAAATCTTACTCGATTGGGCGGGAAAGGGGAGTGTCCTAGTAGTTGCGTCGTTGGCCGTGCCCCTTGAATGTAACCACAGACCTCGAAAGCAGAAAATAGAGTGGCAATGAAAACGCAAATCTTGCGATTCAACGGCGCTGTCGAGCGTGATCCAGCTATTGATGCGTGGATGAAAGAGCATGCCGGTGGATTGGGAGCCATCGCACAGGAGTGGTTTGAGGTGATGCGGAAATGCGGGGACGAAGTTCGGGAGCTTTTGCATGACGGCTGTCCGGTTGCGTGTCTGGGAGATGCGCCCTTCGGCTACGTCAACGCATTTACTTCGCACGTGAACGTGGGGTTCTTTCACGGCGCAGGCCTGCCGGATCCAGTGCGCTTGCTGCAAGGCACAGGCAAGTTCATGCGCCATGTGAAGCTAAGACCTGGAACGGCCACGAACGCTGTAGAGCTTACCAGGCTCATCGATGCGGCGTACTCGGATATAAAGGCGCGCGTCGAAAACGGCTAGCTCAGAGAAACGAGCCACGTGAGGACGCGCCGCGAGAGCACTCGGGTGCCGCGCACCGGGTCAAGCGCGTGCTCCCTCCGGGCTCACAGGCAGCCGGAAGCTGCCGGCCTGCGAGCCGTTTGGCTAGTGGCTGGTAGCCCCGCTGTCATTGCTGACCATGAGGCTTGAGATGTCCACGGGTTCGAAGTCCGCTAAGGTGAGACTTGTCAGGCAGGAGAGATCGTTATCGTTCCAGCGAGCGTCGGGCGTCCCGATTAGTCCACCGCTATCTCCGTTATCGGCGAGAATGATTCCGTAATTTCGGAATGCCGTGATGATTATGCTCGCTTGTGGGCTGATGGAGGCGCAAGACGGAGTGGCGACGGAAGCTTTCAGTCGATAGATCTCACCTGCGGGTCCAGACATGGTGCAGCTTTCAGGAGGCGAAGACTGGGAAATTTCCGATTCCACCGGAATGGAATCTCCGTCCGTCGCCGTGCAACTTCCTGTGCCAGCCGTTTCCGTAGCCGGCCAGACCCAGTAGTTCAACATGTGGTTGAGCGTGAACCGGATGGGATGTTGAATCGTTCCGTTCGGCGCGCTCGGAGTGCCGGTGCCGATTACTTCGTCGGCATTGGCCAGCAGTGGCGCCACCGGCAGTCCTGCAGCATCGGATGTTCCCATGCCTTGCGCCGTCAGGTTATTCGAGGACACGTCGGGCCAGAGCGCGTTCGAGGAATCGGTCCACGGACCGCCTTCGTATATTCCTTGCCACATCTCGTAGAGCGCAGGTTTGTTTCCACTGCCTGCTTCCAGGTAAACCAGGACGTGCCGATCTCCCGTTGAGTTCCTGGTGCCTTCCACCGGTGCATACGCTGGAATTGGGCCCGTCGTGAAGTAGGACTGATATACCGTGGTCGCGACCGATACGTCCGCCTGGTTGTAGGGAACTTCAATCGCAGGGATTCCATCCGGAAAGGGAGCGTTCGAATTGTTTCCGAAGAATGGCTTCACCGTGGCTGACAAATAGCCGCTGTACATAGGCGCCGCAGCGGAAGTGTCTACGGGCAAGCTCGTTGTGGCTGCGTCCACTCGATGGTGAAAAATAGAAGTTGAAGGAAATATGTTCGCGAGGAACTTGCTGTTGCCGTTGATGGCGATACTGATGCTCTGAGTCGCCTGCGCATTGGTTGAGTCGGTGACCATGAATTCGGGCGTGTAGGTGCCTTGACCGCCGATCAACAAACTGCTGATGCTCCCTGTCGCTGGGTTGAGAGACATGCCCTCAGGCAAAGGAGGAAAGTCGACATTAGTGCTTACGGAATAGGTGTAGGGCGGGGAACCGCCGCTGCCGACGATTGTGCAGTCCGCATATGCTGCGCCTTGTGTCCCGCCGGGGCATGAAGTGGTTGTGATCGCCAATGATCCGCTTGACGCCGTTACCGTCACTTTTACCGTGGATGTGGCCGAGCCAGACGTATTCGTCGCAGTGAGAGTGTAGGTCGTTGTTGCCGTTGGGCTCACGTTCGTCGAGCCACTCGCCGATGCGGAAGTGAATGTCCCCGGAGTGATGGCAACGCCCGCCGCTCCTGATGCCGACCAGCTAAGCGTGCTGCTTGTACCGGAGCTTATGCTTATCGGATCCGCTGTAAACGATGAGATCATCGGAACGGCGCCGGTACCAGCGGGCGAGCCAGACGAAGTCGTTGAGCCGCAACCGGCCAGTCCTGCACACGCAAGGAGGACGAAGGTTAGAAGCGGCACTCGAAGATGCCTCCCTGAGAAGTTCGGTCCCGGGAAGGCGCGGCGATTTCCGCAGAACGAGTTCGTTGAGGCCATCCGTAATCCCAAGCAGACTCAGTCTATTTCCCACGCAGCCATGGTAGTAGCTCTCGGTGGTCCTAGCCCCATGGACCGTGAGCGTCAGTCCGCTGATCGGGGTATCCGTGTAATTCGACGTAGCACTCTTGTCACGGTTCAGCTGGCTGGTGTGTGAAGGACTTGTATTTGAAAGGAGCTCCGATTTCTGCTTGAATAACCCGACGGGGGGCGTTCATGAAAATATACAATCTCGCGGGCTACTTGATTATCGTTTCCTACACGCTGGCTTGCATGTATTTCGCCCCGGCTCATCTGGGGCCTTGGACAGGAATGCTGATCGGTGGCGTTTATTTTATTTTTTGCTGGTTTATGGGCGGGTTGTATTTGGCTGATGTTCTTCATCTCGGAATCGCGCATCGTTCCCTCGACTATAAAGAATGGTTCATCAAAGCCGTTACGATCGTGAATAACACCTTCGCGATCTATGTAAATCCCATCACCTGGGTGAATCGCCATCGATTGCATCACAAAAATTCGGACCACGATGGGGACCCCAACAAAGTTGGAAGAGATGGTCTTTGGCGGACCCTATATCTGTGTTTATTGCCGTATCAGTGTCAGGAGAATCTGGCTACCGACGACATCTTGAAGTCGCGAATTTTCCGGGCGGTGGCGAGCCCGGTCTTTGCAGTGGTTGCGCAAACCGCTAATTTTTGGCTCCTATGGAAGCTGGTTGGAAGCCTGAAGTTCACGCTCGTGATGTGGTTTGGCGTTCGAATTTTTGGTTGGTGGGTGAATATGGTTCAAAACTATTGGACCCACACCCGACAATTTGGATACCGCCGGTATGACGATGAACGCGACAACGCGATGAACATTGGCGAATGGCTGCCCGTGACGGCAACTTTCAGCGCCTGCCTGCAGAATAATCATCACCACTATCAAACTCTCTTGCGGCTCAGCCACGACGAATCCGAGTACGACTTTGGGTTCTTGACCGTCAAATTCATGAAGAGTCTTGGGCTGGTGAAGGCAACAGCAAGAGGCGAACAGGTACCGGCGGACGTTCGATTAGCCGCGCTCGATTTCTAGGGAGTTCTCTTTCTTCTTGGAGTAAAGGGTTCAATCGTCTGCCCAATAAAACCCTTCGCAATTTCCTCGCCGTCCAGACCGTAACGTTCCGGCCACTCCTCAGGATAGTAGTAAGTCCCAAAAAGCTTATCAATCCACGGAAAATGAATGGCGAAGTTCTTGTCGATACCCTCTTTTTGAGAAGTGTGGTGCCAATGGTGATATCTGGGCATGACCAAAAACTTTTCAATCCATTTTGCGTTGGGACCGAAATTGCAATGAGTCCAGGTAGCGTGGAGGGTAACAAAAATCAAATAGGCCAGGATGATCGTTTGCGAAAATCCAAACATGAGGGGGACAAGGATAAAGCCGCGCACGAGGGTATCGTCTACAAAGTGGGAGCGTGAGCCCGCGATCCAATCGAGCGCCTTCGAAGAATGGTGAATGGCGTGAAAACGCCATAGAAAAGGCACTTTATGCAAAGCCAAATGAATAAAATACTCAGCAACGTCGGCGACTACAACCGCCAGGAAAAATTGCAACAACCAGGGCATTCGAGCGATAAGGTGTTGGATAACCGGAACGCCCAGATATTTGGTGGCCTGGGTAGCGGGCAATAAAACCAGAAAAGACAAAATTTGTATAGGGAAATGAGTGGACATGAAATAAACCACATCCAAAGTCCACT
This sequence comes from uncultured Acidobacteriaceae bacterium, assembly GCA_963800575.1. Lineage (GTDB taxonomy): Bacteria > Acidobacteriota > Terriglobia > Terriglobales > Acidobacteriaceae > Sulfotelmatobacter. The sequence continues at coordinate 85,766 of CAWDBN010000007.1, read as the reverse complement.
CGTTCCTGAATGTTCCCTGCTTCGGATACTGCGGCCAGAGTCTTTCGAGGGGCACATAAATGAGTGCCATCAGGAACAAGTCAAGCAAGAACCAGTCCAGGCCGATGGCAGGTCCACTGTGGAAAGTGCCGTTGATCTGTACGCTTGATCCTCCCAAAGCCGTTGCCGCGATGGCCAGCAACATTCCAGTCATTGCCAAAGTCTTTTTCCTGCGCTTAATGGAAGAAATGATTCCAAAAAAATTGCCCCTACGATGAGGCATTGGATTAAAACGCGCATAGTGTGCATTGGATAATGTGGGCGAAGTTCCGGAGAACTTAGCAGCTGAGGAAAATGCAGGCACAGAACTCCTCCGAATGAAAGAAATCCAAAAAAGGCAGACAATATTCCACTCCACCAACCGGTTCCAAAGCCGGTAGAGTCGGCATCACCAAAGAATTCGTTGATCTTTTGCTCGATCACGATGTCCCCTATTTTACGTACCTCGACTTACGCAAGGTATTAGAAAAATAGCGACGTGACGCACCTCAGTAATGGTCTCTGCGTCCCGAAGCTTGCAGGCCACGGCACCGGGTTGAGGCTCATCATTAATGAACCGCACGATTTGGACGGTAAGTTCCAGCTCCAAAAAAGCCTAGCGCTCCACCAGAAAATATCGCTGGTCTGTCGGGAGCCAGCTGGTATGATTCCGTTCGACAAAAACCGGATGGTCTTTTCTGGAATTGAGTGAGGCGAACCAAAGATAGCGATCATCTATTCGTTCAAAATGGAGGACGCATTGACTGAATTAAGCCTTAATGCTTTCAATCGTCGCGAGTTCATCCACGGAGCGCTTGCTGGAGCCGCGTTCGCCGCGTTACCCGTCTCTGCGTTCTCTTCGTCTGGTTTATCTGCGGATGATCCCGGCATTCGGTGCTGACCCAGATACCGAAGATGCATGACGAGAATGTGAAGCGGCTGCAGGACTGGATCGCTTTGCCCTCGATTGCAGCCGAGAACCGCAACTATCCGCAGGGCCCAGAGTACATGGCGCAACTGGCTCGCGATGCGGGATTCGCGAACGTTGAAATTGTGCCGACATCGGGAAAGCCCGGGGTCTTCGGCATTCTGGATGCTGGTGCAGCAACCACCGTCGGCATCTATTTTATGTACGACGTGAAACAGTTTGATCCTTCGGAGTGGTCTTCGCCGCCGCTCGAAGGGCGGATCGTGGAGAAAGAAGGATTGGGCAGGATCTGCGTCGGTCGCGGCGCGGTGAACCAGAAGGGTCCGGAGACAGCCTTCCTCGGCGCGCTTCATGCTTTCAAGGCAGTGGGGAAAAAGCTGCCGGTAAATCTTGTGCTTGTCTGTGAGGGCGAAGAAGAGATTGGTTCGACCCACTTCCCCGAGGTGATCCACCAACCCAGGATCACCGATGCGCTGAAGAAATGCATGGGTGTGTTTATGCCGGAAGCGGGCCAGGACGCGGATGGAGGCATCCAGATATCACTGGGCGCCAAGGGAGTAGTCGAGCTCGAACTGGTTTCCAGTGGAGAGCGATGGGGACGAGGGCCAAAACACGATGTTCACTCAAGCCTTGAGGCGCAGGTTGACAGCCCCGCATGGCACCTAGTGCAGGCGCTCAACACGCTCGTCGAGTCCGATGGACACACACCGGCCGTGGCGGGCTTTTTTGACAAGGCGAAGCCGCTTACTCCTGCACAGATGAAGATGATTCAGGAGGCCGCTGCTCGCCGCAGTGAAGCGACGGTGAAGCGGCAGCTGGGCGTTGAGCATTGGGTGCATGACACGAACTGGCTTGATTCGCTGGTGCTGCTCGAATCCAAGCCCACGATCAACATCGAGGGATTGGTTGGTGGATACACGGGTCCGGGTGGTAAGACCATCCTGCCGCATCGCGCCGTCGCGAAGATTGACATGCGGCTGGTGCCTGACATGACGGCGGCCGGCACTCTGGCGCTTCTGAAGGATCATCTTGCTAAACACGGCTTCGGCGATATCGACGTCAATATGACTGGTGGCTACGATCCGACGCAGACTTCGCAGGATTCGAAGCTCATCCGGGCGCAAATGGCGACTTACCGCAAGCTGGGTCAGGATCCCGTGCTGTGGCCTCGATCCGCAGGATCCTGGCCGGGATACATTTTCACTTCCGAGCCTCTCAATCTTCCGGCTGGACATTTTGGACTGGGGCACGGGACTGGGGCACACGCTCCGAACGAGTACTATCTGATCGACTCTACCAACGCCAAAGTTGGGGGAATTGACGCGGCTGTGGGTTCATTCGTCGAGTATCTCTACGCCTTGGCTTAGAGCAGAGTGAGACTCAAAGGTTGAATCAAGGCTGGACGCCCGCATAGACAGGAATCGCGCCGCGCGCGGCGTTCTTGTAAACCACGCCGCCCTTCATGACAAATACCACGCGCCGGACGGCGGTGATGTCTTTCAACGGGTCTCCGTCGAGCGCAATGACGTCCGCTTGGAAGCCGGGAGCGATCGTGCCAATCTGATCGCCCAAGCCCAGGGCCTCCGCCCCCAGCGAGTTGGCCGAGACCATTGCTGCCATCGGCCCCACGCCGCAGTCGCGCACGCGATCGATGAACTCCTCGGCATTGCGCCCGTGAGCGCCGGCTACCGCGTCCGTACCGAAAACGACTTTCAGCCCCGGAGTTTTGGCTGCGTGTTCCACGATCTCGTGGTCCATGGGCAGGATCTTCTCCATCGCAGCAAATCCCTCAGAGGTGTAGCCTTCGGTGCCGAGGTACTTTTCCCTGTTCTGCAAGTAGTTCTCAATGACCAGTCCGCATTGCGGATCGAAATAGGTGCCCTTCTCGGCCATCAATCTCAAGTCGCCATCCGGGGCCAGCGTGCCGTGCTCAATCTCGGTGCAGCCTGCGAGAGTCGCGGCGCGTACCGCCTCTTTGTAAGCGTGTACGAGTGTGCGCAGTCCCTGCTTTTTGGCTTCGTCACAAGCTGCATTCAATTGCTCCTGCGAAAGCGTCATTCCTCCGCCCTGGCGAATCGACTTTGAGGCGAAGATTTTGATCAGGTCCGCGCCAGCTTGCTTTTGTTTCTTCACATAAGCGCGGATTTCATCGGGCGTGCCGGTCGCCTCGCCTATCCCTTCGAGCGGTTCGTTGGCCGTCAGGATACGCGGGCCGGGGAGTAGTCCTTTCGCAATCGCATCGCGCAGTGGAATGTCGTTTGGCGCACCGACACTTTGCACCGTCGTGAAGCCTGCCATCAGCGTGACCCACGCATTCGACGCCGCCTGATAAGCATCGTCTGGCGTGGTCCCTTCTGTGCCTGCGTTTTTCCCGTCTTTGCCGAAGATCCATGTAATGTGCACATGCGCGTCAATCCAGCCGGGCAGCTCCAGCCAGTGTTATGTACCGGCCGCTCCGGGAGCAAAAGAAGATGACTGAACCGCAGGAGAACCCGACGCCCATCCGGCTGCCGGTGAAGAGTTTTAAGTGGCGTATCTCTCTGAAATCCCGGTAGATACCTCCGGTTACTTCAGTTCGGCCCGAGACGGAATTAGGCTAAGGGATTCAAGAAGATAGAAGATATTATCGGTTTGTGGGCTGTCCAAAAATCGCGCGCTCGCTGGCCGTCCTGCTGCTCGCGGCAGGGACGCTTTTTGCCCAGGAGTACAGTTTCCGTCCCTTCGGGAACGCCGACGGGCTGGCCAACCTTGCGGTGCGGCAGATTTACGAAGACCGCGACGGCTTCGTTTGGGTAAGCACGGAAAACGGCATCTTCCGCTACGACGGCGATCGCTTCGAGGGATTTGGGCCGGCCCAAGGGATCCCGGTCACCTTTGCGGCCGCATTTGGCGAAGCTCCCGACGGTTCTCTGCTGGCCGGTGGAAGCTTTGGGCTCTACCACCTGCACGGCAACAGCTTCGAAAAACTTCCAGTCCCTTTCAAGACAGTCAGTTGGGCACAAGGCATTCAGTCGGATGGGAAGGGACACACCTTCCTCGGCACTGAGTCTGGTCTGAAGGAACTCTATTCCAAGCCCGGACAGGATGGATTTGCCGTTCGCGGGTTTCCCCAGGCGCCGGCAACTTCCGGGCCGGGTGTCGACGCGGTTTTAGTGGATGGCGGCATCCTCTGGTACGGATGCGGACGGAAACTCTGCCGCAGGGAGCTGGATTTCACTCGCGTCTTCGGAGCCGAAAGCGGACTTCCCGATTCTGCCGTGATGGTGATTCGCAAAGACGGTGACGGCAATCTCTGGGTGCGAGCGAAGAACGCGGGTGTGTTTGTGTTGCCCCCGGGCCAAACCAAATTTCGCCGGCCCGATGTGCCCACTCCAAGTACTGTGGTCGGTGTTCCCGGCGTAGATTCCGATGGGCGGATTCTGTTGCCGTCGCCCGCTGGATTGCTGATCCGCGAGGGGAAACACTGGCAAAAGATCGACCGCGCTCTTGGTCTTCGCGGAGCAGTGTATTCGGTGTTCGAGGACCGGCGGCACTCTCTATGGATCGGGTTGGCGGGCCGGGGACTAGTCCAGTGGCGTGGCTATCAGGAGTGGGAAAGCTACTCCACTGCCAGCGGTTTGGCGAGCGATATCGTGTATGAAATCCAGCCGCAGGCCGACGGTACACTCTGGGTTGGCACCGAGGGAGGGCTGCTGCGAGGGGATCGCGGACCATCTGGAATCACGTGGACAAAAGTTAAAGGGCTGGACGGCTTCCCAGTACACAGCGTTCGCACTGGTCCCAACGGGGATCTGTGGATCGGCACCGAAGCGCATGGTGCCGCTCGCATTCATATAAAAACCGGCGCCGTGCAATGGTTTGGAGACGCCGAGGGCCTTTTGGGCAAATCCGCTTACACTTTGCGCTTCGATCATCACCGAAGGCTTTGGGCCGCGACCGAGGCTGGGCTATTTGTGGCTACAGCGCCGTATCAAAAGTTTTCTCGAGTTTCGCAATTGCCAGCGACACGAATTTGGGCGGTCGCCGAGGGAAGCGATGGCAGTGTGTGGGCCGGTGGCGCCGATGGGCTTTTCGCGTTGGCGAATGGGCGCTGGAAAAATTTCACGCGCAACGACGGTCTGAGCAATCAGGAAGTGCTCGCGCTGGGTGCAGGCGCGAACGGGACAATCTGGATCGGCTATCGTTTCGGGGGCGGCATCGACCGCGTCCATCTGAAGCACGGCGGTTTGGCAGTCGACAAGGCAGTTCAGAGGCCCGGTACCGATGGACTCGTGTACTTTCTTGAATTCGACGCATCGGGTCGCCTATGGGCGGGTACGGAGCGGGGCGTGGACATGTGGAATGGTTCCCGCTGGAGCCACTACGATACGAGCGACGGCTTGGCCTGGAACGACTGCGACCTCAACGGTTTCGCCGAAGAATCTGACGGGACAATCTGGATCGGAACCAGCGGGGGACTCTCTCAATTCAAGCCCCGTCCGCGTCTCTCGCCCGAATTGCCGATCCAGGTTGTTTTCACCAGGCTGGCGGTGGGAGGGAAGGATGTTTCCGGGCAGAACAATCCGTCCTTCAGCATCCATGCAAACTCTCTGATCGCGCGCTACTCGGCGCTGAATGTTTCCAACGACCATCGCATTTTGTTTCGCTATCGCCTCAAGGGCGCGAATTCACCCTGGACCGAGACGACGCAAAGAGAACTGCAGCTGGCAGAACTCGCGCCCGGAGCCTATCGCCTGGATGTGGAAGCGCAGGATAGCGACGGCACTTGGAGTGGGCACGAGGCTGAGTTCGCCTTCAGAATTCTGACTCCGTGGTATTGGTCGTGGTGGTTTATCGGTATCTGCGGGCTCACGCCCCTGCTGATCGCAGCAGGTGTGACTCGATTGCGGATATTAAGCGGGCGCAGAAGGGAACGCGAACTCCAGCAGCTCAAGGCGGCACATGACGAGATCACAAATCTCGCATTCTTTGATCCCTTGACCGGCCTGCCCAACCGTCGCCTGCTGCTGGATCGGTTGCGGCAAACGCTGGCGGCGAGCATCCGAAGCAAGCGCAAGCGAGCGCTGCTCTTCGTCGACCTCGATGATTTCAAGACGCTGAACGACACTCTCGGCCATCACATCGGCGATCTCCTGCTGCAAGAGGTTGCCCGGCGCATTATCGCCAGCATCCGCGAAACAGACACGGTGGCGCGGTTGGGCGGAGATGAGTTTGTGGTTTTGCTCCAGGAGCTTAGCGAAGCACCCGAGGATGCAGCCGCTCAAGCCAAAACAGTCGCCGAGAAGATTCTCTCCACCATTCACCAGCCATACCTTTTAGATGGCCGTGAGTGCCGCAGCAGTTCCAGCGTAGGAATTACCGTCTTTGGAAATCCAGAAGACAGCACAAATGAAGTTTTGCAACAAGCGGATATCGCGATGTATCAGGCCAAGGCGGCAGGCCGTAATACCCTGCATTTCTTCGCCCCAGCCCTGCAGGCTGCCGTCAACGCCCGCGCCGCGATGGAGGAGGATCTCCGCCAGTCGATAAGAACGAAAGATTTCCACCTCTACTATCAGGCGCAAGTGGATCGTGGCGTCCTGATTGGCGCTGAGGCGCTACTGCGCTGGAAGCACCCGAAGCGCGGCTTTTTACCGCCGGACGACTTCATTCCACTGGCCGAGCAAACGGGGCTAATCCTGTCGTTAGGAGACTGGGTACTGGAGACCGCTTGCCAGCAGATTGCGGCGTGGACGGCTCGAAAAGAGACGGCCCATCTCACGATTGCCGTGAATATCAGCGCTCGACAGTTGCTCAACCCAGACTTCGTGCCAAATGTATTGTCGACGCTAGAGCGAACCGGAGCCAATCCACGCAGCCTGAAGCTGGAACTCACCGAGAGCATGTTTGTGGACGATCTCGAGGACGTTATCGTCAAAATGACGGCGCTCAAGTCTCACGGTATAAGGTTCTCTTTGGACGATTTTGGCATGGGCTATTCTTCCCTGGCATACCTGCGGCGCTTGCCTCTGGACCAGTTGAAGATCGACCAGGAGTTCGTCCGGGACATTCTTGTCGACGCCAGCAGCGGCGCCATTGCTCAAAGCATCATTTCCCTGAGCAAGGCAATGGGCTTGTCGGTAATTGCCGAGGGCGTGGAGACGGAAGGACAACGAGACTTCCTCGCTCGTCTCGGCTGCCATTCGTTCCAGGGCTTCCTGTTCAGCGGCCCTCTGCCGTTGGAGGAATTCCAGACCTTGTTGGCAAGCTTGGCCGACAACTCTCTGCGAATTCAGCCATAAGAAATCGTCACTGCGTGGAGAGAGCAACCAACTACCCAGTCTATGGAGCTTGGTTTATCTAGTCTGGCCTATCGCGCTGTAAATTCTCCGAGAAAGCTTCCGCAAGATACCGGGAAAGCACCGCGGCCAGTTTTTCGTAGTGAGTTGCGATTATTCCCAGATGATCGCCGGGTACAGTCTCGACCTCGAACTTTTCGGCTAGGGGCGCCCAGACTGCCGCAGCATCATCGGGGAAAGCCGAAGTGGTCTCTGCCCGCACGAACTTTATTGTGCCGGGATAAAATCGCGGCCGGTAGCGGGTCAGGGCGAGATACGCGCTGTCCCGCACGCGTTGCGTCGCAGGGGTGAACGAGACGCCAGCCGGCGCTTGATATGGCGCGCTTCCCCGGAGATTCGCAAGCGAGCGCAATCCTCGCCTGGCCTGATGCGCAATGAGGCGCGCACGTTGTGCTAACGACAAATAGCGGATGTGCGGGTATGCGTCCAGCATAGCCAGCAGAGCGACCTTTTCCCCGTTTGCCGACAGGCGTTGGGCCATTTCCAGCGCAACCAGGCCCCCGAGCGAATAGCCAGCGAGGACGTAAGGACCGCGGGGTTGCAAATTCTTGATTGCATGAAGATAAAACTCGGCCATATCCTCGATCCGCGCCAAGGGTTCGTCCAGCCCATCGATTCCTCGCGCTTGCATCCCGTAGATGGGATGGTCTGTTTCGATGTGTTTCACGGGTTGAAAGAAATCCATAACGCTGCCACCCAAACCATGGGCAACAAAAACCGGCGGCTTCTCCGTGCCCGGCTTTAGCAACACAAGAGTAGGGAAGCGCGGAGTGGTGGGTTGCTCCAGCAACGCGGCCAGAGCGGCGATGGTTGGTGCCTGATAAATCGTGACCGGAGGCAGTTCTCGATCGCACACTTCCGCAATTTCGTTGAACAGCTGAAGCGCTAGCGAAGAATCGCCGCCGAGATCGAAGAAGTTGTCGTGGACATGAATCGAGGGCAGTTGCAGCACGCGCTGCCAAATCGGGGTAAGCGTTTCGACCATCGAGGATGTGGCTTCAGGCTTCACACTGAATCACGAATGCGCGAACGCCCAATAAAGTTCTCGAGCCTTGGTGTAGATCGGGCCGAAGGGAAGAACGCGATCGCCGATGCGAGTCACCGGAACCACCTTGGAATAGTTTCCGCTGGCGAAAATCTCGTCCGCCTTTTCGAAATCCTGGTAAGCGAGAGTTTTCTCGACGACATTCACGCCGTTCTGCCGCAGCAGCCCGATTACTCTTTGGCGGGTGATGCCCGCCAGGAAAGTTCCGTTCGCAATGGGCGTGAATACAACGCCATCTCTCGCCATGAAAATATTCGAGGTAGCGAGTTCGGCGACGTTCCCCAACATGTCGCAAACAATCGCGTTGTCGAAGCCGCGCGAGTGCGCCTCAAAGAGCGAACGCGAATTGTTGGGATAAAGGCAACCGGCCTTGGCATCGACCGGCATCGACTCTAGTGTCGGCCGGCGATAAGGAGACAGCGTGATCGAGAAGCCTTTGGGCACACGCATGGGCGCGTCGTAAATTGAAAGACACCACTGCGTAGACTCGGGATCATGAGCCTGGACCCATGGTCCTTCCTTCTCCGCCCAATACATGGGCCGAATGTACAGCGCTGCATCCTTGTCAAAGCGTTGTATTCCTTCGCGCGCAAGTCTCACCCATTCTTCCGTCGAGACCGTCGGCTTCAAGAAAAGCTTCCTGGCGGAGTCATTGATGCGCGCGCAGTGGAGGTCAAGATCGGGCGTAACCCCTTCAAACGCTCGAGCGCCGTCGAACACCACGGAGCACAGCCAGGCGGCATGAGTGCGGGGACCCATGATTCCGATATTGCCTTCGTGCCAGGCTCCTTCGAAATAGGTCCAGGTCTTGGACCAGCCGACTGAAACCGCCATCAACTCCTCCCGCTTAATTCTGCATTATGGGGTCTTAAGTGCATTCAACAATGATCCCGGCTGTGCCGTTGTTTCATTTCGAACGACTCTCGTAACCGAAAATTGCCTTCAGCTCGAGGAATTCCTCGAGACCGGCTTCGCCCCATTCTCGACCGTTGCCCGACTGTTTGTAGCCGCCGAAACAACCGCCGAAGTCGATTCTCGCTCCGTTAATGTGAACGTTGCCTGATCGAAGGCGCTTCGCCACTCGTACGGCGCGCTCCCTGTTCCCCGATGTTACAAAACCCGATAACCCATAGGGAGTGTCGTTTGCTATTCGGACCGCGTCATCTTCATCCTCATAAGGAATGATGCAAAGAACAGGTCCGAAGATCTCCTCGCGAGCGATAGTCATGTCGTTGCTGACGTCCGCAAAGACGGTGGGCTTCACGAAGTAGCCCTTGCTGATCCCTTCAGGACGGCCCGGACCGCCGGCAACCAACTTTGCGCCTTCCTCGACACCCTTGTTGATCAGGCGCTGCACTTTGTCGAACTGGGCCTTACTTGCCAGCGGGCCGACGCCCGTGTCTTCTGCAAGCGGATCTCCGACCTTGGTGGTTTCACTGGCTTGTCTTGCTGCTGTGATCACTTCCGCCATCTTGGCGCGCGGAACCAGCATGCGCGTCGGAGCATTACAGGACTGTCCGGTGTTGCGGAAGCATTCCTGCACGCCCTGCTTGACCGCCCTCTCGAAGTCAGCGTCATCCAAGAGAATGTTCGCCGATTTGCCGCCGAGTTCCTGCGTCACTCGCTTCACCGTGGGAGCCGCGGCCACTGCCACGGCAACTCCGGCTCGCGTGGATCCGGTGAATGAGACCATGGCTACATCAGGATGCGACGAAATAGCAGCGCCGACCGTGTGCCCGTCGCCATTCACCAGATTAAAAACTCCCGGAGGAACAGCGGCTTCATGCAGAATCTGCGCAAATAAATAAGCGGAGAGCGGAGCAAATTCGCTGGGCTTGAGAACCATGGTGCAACCCGCCGCCAGGGCAGGCGCGACCTTGCAGACGATCTGGTTCATGGGCCAATTCCAGGGAGTGATGAGTCCGCAGACTCCGACGGGTTCTTTCCGCATGAGGGTCGAACCTTTCAGCTCTTCGAACTTGAAGTGCTCCAGCACTTTTGCGGTTTCGAGCAGATGGGCGAGTCCGGCAGGAGCCTGTGCTTTTCTGGATAGCGAACTGGGGGCGCCCATCTCCTGCGAAATCGCGGCAGCCATCTCCTCCATCTTTGATTGGTATACCTCAATGATCCGACGCAGAAGGTCTAGGCGCTCCTGCAGACTAGTCTCCGAATACGACTCAAAAGCACGCTTGGCTGCGGCCACGGCCCGGTCAACATCCGCGGCACTTCCGAGCGAGATGATCGCGACGGGCTGCTCGTTTGCCGGGTTGATGATAGGGAAGTCATGGGCCGTGGCGGGATCAACCCACTTGCCATCAATATAGAATTTTCTGCAGTCTTTCATGGGCTCCTGTGTAGTTTGCGACGGGACATTGTTCAGTGCTTGGATGCCGACGCTACCGGGCTCGCTGTCTGTTGGTTGTCAGTCAGCGCGATCACGGCGAAAGCGGTGGCCGCGTCGCTCATAAAGCGCCCCGTCTCGGAAGATTTGTGCCGCCGTTTGTTCACTGAGGAAGCCGGCCAGGAACCGTCGGTCGCGTTCTGGTTGCTCATCAGCCATGAGACTCCGTGCTTGAGTTGGGCATTGTCGCGGGGTACACCCGCCTCCTGCAGAGCTAGGATCATAAGGCTGGTGGCCACGCCGTCGCTTTTCCCTTCCATGGGAGTTCCATCTTCTCGGAGCCACATGTTCTCGAACGACCTAAGAGTCCAACCGTTCCACTTCCAGGCGATGGAAGCCAGCCTCCAGCCGCCGTCTGCCTGTTGCTTGCTCAGGATTTCATGGATGATTGTTTCTCGATCTTCCGGCGCGAGAATCCCGCGCAATTTTGTAGAAGCCCAGAGCAGGAAAGCGCGATTGATTGTGGATTGCCCGGCGCGTTCCCGCTTCAGGTATTCGCGCAGGCTCGCGAGATTATCCTGAATTTCAGGCGCCGCTGCGTAATTCCCCGGAGCTGTCCCTACCGCCATCGCGGCCAGCGTCGCGCCGTAGTAACCGGAATCGTTTGCTTCCCAAGGCTCCTGGTCGAACTGAAGCCAAGGCCATGAACCCTTATTTTCTCCCGTGGTCTGTTGCAACGCCCACATGTTGTCGAAGGCGGCGCGGGTATCGTCAGTGAGTTGTCCGCTCTGGGCATCGTGACCGGCGAGAATCACAGCGTTGAGAACCGATTCCGTTCCGCGGGACTCGGCAGTTTTGTGGTCGTATCCCTGATCGCTATAGTAGGGCCCAACTTCCTTCCAAAGACGGACGCGCTTGGTGACATTCTCGATAAGTTTACGTTCATTGATTGACGGAGCTTGCTCCGCCAAAGCGGCGCGCAGCGCAGGCCGGGAGAGAGCGTAGGGCACAGCTGTATGACACGAGATACAGAATGTGCCGTGATCACGGGCGGATCCCGCCCATCCCATCCACCAGCCTTCGCGGTAGTCGAGGTACGCGGCAGCGGTCTTGGGATCCCATGTGTTGGAGACTTTCGCGGCGGGCTGTGAGCAGGCCACCATGGCAGCGGCCGCCAGGCACGTCAACAGGGCGCCAATTCCTCGCATGCCGGCTTTCATTGAGATCGCGCCTCCATACCGTTCGAGCGATAATCTGATCACACTGACCGAAGAAAAATGGAGGGAGGCGAGAGACGGCCAGGTAAGGTACCGACCCTCGAAAACTGACACCATTATACAAGAATCCGTACACTCTCCGGGCCCGCGACTCTCCGGTTGCGGCCCAAACTTTGCAGGAGTTTCGAGATTGTGCTCCGACAGAGACAACCAGTCAGGGCTGAGCAAGAGCCGCCGCTACGTCGGGGAGACAGACCCAACTCGCAGACCTCGGAAACAAAAGGAAACGACCCGCTGCAGCGCCTGCCTGGCCACAAGAACAAACCAGGCTGATCTTCCTATCGACGGCTGACCGGCAGTTTTCCACATGGCAGCAAGCAGTCGCAGTCGTTCCCGATGGGTCACTCGAATTCTTACTCCCCTGGAAGCGATTATGTTGTACGCCTTTCCTTCCAGATAAACCGACCGAACATCTTTCCAGAAGCACTTCATTAAAGATAAGGGGATGGCATGTTCGACGATTGCGTCCGGGACGAACAGAGGTAGCCTCCCGTTCTGTATCAGATTGGCCAACAAAAGAGTGTCCTCGGCTCTCAGCGCGACTGGATCAAACACTCCTGTGTCGACATCCGCCCGGGCGCGTCGCATGGCGAATCCGGCCGTATTCAGGTATTGAATGCGACCGTCTGTCTGAAGCATGTGGTCTTGAAAGGTGATGAGCCGTAATTCTTCTGCTCTGCCAACCAGATTGGAGCAATTCCCCACGATCCGCAGTTGAAAGCAATCGTGCAGGGGCGAGTGTTCGATCGCTGAACTCAAGGCTGCCAGGCAGTTTGTCTGAAGTCTGCAGTCGGCATCGATGAACAGCAACACTGCGCCCCTGGAAGCCCGAATTCCCTGATTTCTGGCAGAGGGAATCCCTGAGTGAGACTGCCGGATCACGCTTAGCGGGTAACTATAGGACGAGCTGCGAATGAATTCTGGAGCGGCATCTGTGCTGCCGTCGTCCACGAGGATAACTTCGAAGGGCGGCGCGTTCGTTTGCTGCGCCAGGGATTGCAGACATTGCTCGAGCGGTGTCCAATCGTTGTAAACCGGGATGACAATACTGAACAACGGTGACGCGGGAGAGTCCTGTTCACTTTGAGTCATGGTCCGTTCGGTTTCTCAGAAGGCGCACCTTGAGCAATTCAGGATTTCACAGTCAACCCTGAAATCAAAGTTCGCTAGTGGGTACTCTGGTGACGACGACGGACCTCGTTTGCTTGTCGGTGCCAGGAGTTTCGGGCTCCGCTGGGGTACGGCCCGCATCGAGTCTGCCATCACAATGGCAGTGATCGCAGTCTCGCGCGGGTTGTATAACTAGGGATGCAATCTTATGCTCGATAGGCTCGGCGTCAGGTCAAATCATCGAGTCCTTGCCGTGGTCCTTGGCATCGCCGGCACACTTCAGGTCGGATGCACAAGCTGCCTGAGTGCTCCGAACCCAACGCCAGCCCAGCGGCTAGAAGAGGCGCTCCGGCAGGACGCCCTCCGAAAAGCCCAGACACCCAGTAGCCCTAGTCCCCCCGATGGCAGCCCCTCTGACCTGCCCCACCTTCGGCTCCATCAGTGCGCAAACGGCACCCTCGGGAGGGCATCGGGTGATTCTCTCGTGGAATGCCAGTGCCCCCGCCGACCCCAAGCATGCAGCAGCCACCGGTTATTGCATTTATCGCGGCGTGAAGCAAAACGACCCGTCACCCGTCCTGCTGAACAATATCCCGTTTCCTGGCACTAGCTGCGTAGATGACTTGGTGGTCAACGACCAGAAGTACTATTACGTGGTGCGGGCTATCAGTGCCCAAGGGGTCACGAGCATCGTCTCCAACGAAGTGCCTGCCAAAATTCCGAAGCAGGGCAAGGCCTCCGCCTCGGCAGCTTTGGCGCCTCTTTGCCGCTTACCCGCCAGCGTGAAATAGCCCTAGCAATGGCGGATAGGGTCTAAAACCGGGCACTGAGTGGATCCTGGCATTTAGCGGCCTTTGGACGCCATAGACCGGACGCCACCACGGCTCGGGCCCGGCATTCGACCTCCAGACTTGACAAGCTGGTGTACAATTTTCGCTGCCTTTGAAGTGCACCTGTTCTGGTGCATTTTTTGGCACCAAATCGGCGAACCAGGAGGGCAAAACCATGGATCGATCTGCACGGTTGCGTTTAGTGGGGAAGATTACGTATTACATCGGCTGGATTTCGTTGGTGTGCGGAGGGCTCGTGCAACTGAACATCGCCAAATCCCTATTCACGGCGATGAGTCTGTCCAAGCGGAATCTCTTCGAAATCAGTGTGGCCGCCTTCATCATCTGCGTGGCGTCGGAGGTTCGAGCCCTGGCGCCGAGTGAAAAAGAAATCCCCGTGGCGGTGAAAAGGCCGGTGGCGGCATAGCCAGTTTCGCCTGGAGACTGAGCGATCGCCGGTGCTGTGAGCGGTCAGGGGGGTGACACTTGCGTGACCGACTCGCCTAGGATGTCCTTCCGGCATCTAGGCGTACCTGCCCAAAGCTTGCCAAGCTGTCTAGTTTATGCAACCCGGCCGGTCGAAATCCCTACTCACGTCCGTTGCTGCCATTCCATTGATGGCGCTGGCGATGCTGTTGTTGATGCCGCTGCGGGTGCTGGCATCCGCGCCGGAAATGAGTTTTTCGCCAACATTCTTGCGTTTCGCCGGCGTCCTCGTCGGTCAGACGGAGACTCTCGTCGTGGTTGCGACCAACAACGGGCAATCGAACGTAACAGTTTCAGGGGTGAGGACGACCAACAGCAAATTCAAAGTCTCAACCTTGAATCTGCCACAGGTTCTGGCCGCGGGAGAGAGTCTCCCGATCAGCGTGACTTTCACCCCAACTGCGAAAGGTGAGGTCGGCGGGTCGATCATTTTGTCCAGTAACGCATCCAACCGGGTCCTTTACCTGGCAATGGCCGCTGGTGGCGCGACCAGCCAGGCGGTGACCGCGAGTCCGCGGAACCTCTCTTTTGGTAATGTCGAGGTGGGAGCGAGTTCAACGTTGACGACCGTGTTGACCAACACCGGCCCGAAGAAGGTGATCGTTGCCGGCTTGCAAACCGTAGGCACGGGTTTTTCAGTCAGTGGGGCTACATTCCCTTTGACCCTGCCGGCGGGGAAGGAGCTGACGTTAGATGTCACTTTCAAACCACAAGGGCTGGGCCCGGTCGGCGGCAGTTCCCTCGTCTTCGGTCCGAACCTGGACATAGGATTTACCGGCACGGGCATCGGCGTGAGCAAGCCGGAACTCGCCATTACCCCCGCCACGCTCAACTTTGGCGAAGTGGCCGTGGGAACCACAGAGAAACGAACCGTAGAACTGAGCGCCAGCGGTGGAAACGTAACCATTTCCTCGGTCTCCAGCAGTAGTTCGCAGTTTGCGGTTCTCGACACGCCTTTACCGTTCACGGTCACGGTCGGCAAGGACGTAGCACTCAACGTCGCCTTCACGCCGCAGGCCAGCGGGAACCCAACCGCTACGCTCTCGTTTGCCAGTGATGCTATAGATTCCCCAACGCGCTCGGCTTTGATCGGTGCGGGTACGACCGCTTTTGTGAGTCTCTCCTGGGTCGCGAGCACGTCGGCGGAGGTCGCGGGGTACAACATTTACCGGAAGACCTCGTCAACCGGTTCTTACAGCAGGATCAATTCGAAACTGGATCCCAACACCAACTATACGGATGCAACTGTGGTCCATGGAACGACCTATTACTACGCCACAACCGCAGTGAACTCACAGGGGAAGGAGAGTGAGTACTCGAGCGGCGTCGAGGTGGTGGTGCCGTAAGCCGCGGAAAGCCAGGTTTCTTGAGAAGTTCGCCGACGCGCGACCAGCGGGTTAGAATTACATCGTGCCGATTGCCCCGGACCGCGAATCGACTTTCAAATCATTGTCCCTGCCAGTTTTTTCCCTGCTCGGCGCGATTTCCCTGGCGATCTGGTGGTTCCCCCTTAGGTCTTCGTTAACTCTCGCTCTCCACGACGATCAATACACACATCTTCTGCTAATCCTCCCCATCAGTGCCGCTCTGATCGTCATGGATTGGAAACCGCCCGAGCCTCACAGCGGACTCAGCTTGGTTCTTGGTTCAGTCCTGCTGGTCGTAGCGGCTTCCCTGACTTTCTTCATGAGATGGAGAGCAGCGGCGCACTCCCCCGATGAGCAGCTTTCCGCGAACATGCTGGCACTTGTCGTATGGTGGATTGCCGCTTTTATTCTTTGCTTCGGGTCGCGTGCTTCCCGGCGCGCGCTCTTTCCTCTTTGTTTCTTGTTCTGGCTGGTTCCTTTCCCCAACTTCGTGTTGAACCCTATCGTGAACCTGCTGCAGCAAGGCTCCGCCGCGGCTGCTCATCTGCTTTTCGCCGCGGCAGGTGTTCCAGTGGAGCAACACGGTGTGTTGCTGTACATCCCGGGGTTGACGCTTGAGGTTGCCCGGGAATGCAGCAGCATCCGTTCCAGTTCCATGTTGATCGTCACCACCATGGTGCTCGCGCAACTCCTCTTGCGCTCACCCTGGCGAAAGGCCTTGATTATTTTGGTGTCGATCCCTCTCTCTGTTGCCAAGAACGGGCTTCGCATATTTGCCATCGCAATGCTCGCAACCCGTGTCGATCCCAGCTTTTTGACCGGGAGACTGCACCGCCAAGGTGGAATCGTCTTCTTTCTGATCGCTTTGGCGGCGACATTCCTGCTTCTTTGGATTTTGCGGAGGGGTGAACAGGCGAACCGCGGCGTCAGGACGACAAGAGCTGTTTCATCGGAGACATAGCCTATCGATGGGCGAGGTCGTAGGTTACAGCTGCCCCTGAGGCGCTGATGTTCAACATCGAGACCGCGCGCTCCAGTTTGTGATGTCCCGTCTTGTGGAAGAAGTAGCTGAGCCCGACCACACCAACGGTTTCACCGGCGAAATTCACTGCAAGCCCCGCTGTGCTGCCCGTGAACACGCGGGTCACAGGGTTCAGTTCCTGTCCGCCACCGTGCAGGTTGTCCTTAGTGACCACGAAATCGGCGGTGCTGAAGGCGGCGTTTGCCACGAACAGAACGCAATTCTCACGGTCCCAAAATCGATGGCTGGGAGCTTCAGGATACGTCGTCGGCTGGAACGTCGTCACCATTGGGGACGCCGCCATCGGGGTGGGTTGCATCGCGTCCGGGCGAAGCAGCGCAGCCGAGACTTCTTGGGACAGGGCTGGCCGGCACAGACCCAGCGCTGCCAGCAGAATGACTACCCTGTAGTTGAGAATTGCGCGCATCCAGTTTGTCCGCATGACTTTAGTGGGGGCCCAGTATTGGCCACCGGTACGTGTACTATCGCAAATGCCAGGCCAAGGCGGTATGGCCCCTACGTGCCACTAAAGCCTTTGAAATGATTACTTTGTGTATGACGGGCGGTTACTGAAGTGACTCCCCTATGTGCAAACCATTGCATGTCCGAGCGTTTTTAACTCTTTCGAGGGCGTTAGCGGATGTCCTCAGGCAAGCGCCTGTCTTCACAAGGCATAGCTTGCATCCGCACGGACTGCTGCCGGAGAGGGAGGAGGTGTCGAGTGATCGCTCTCCATTCCGCTGGGCCGACCGATGTCGCGGCGTAATCGAAAGCGTTGGAGCGCGTTATTGGAGCATCTGATCGGCGCTATAAGAAATATGAATTGGACTCACTAGATGCGTACCTTTATCGTCTGCGGGTTAGGGAGAGGACTGTCGATTAAACGCACTGGCGCTCGGCTCACTTTCCCGGGTTAGCCCTTGCCTCCAGGTATATGCGGTATATGAAAGTTCGGCCGTATCGGCAGTTGCAGACGTCGTTCCAGCAGCTACGATCGCCAGAGAATTGCCCACCCTTCAGGAAACAGGAGCAATTAGACATGAGAAAGCGAGTCGGCAGGCACTCCCTGCGCCTGTCGTTACTATGGGCCAGATTGTGGGCGACAGCGTCGGCCACAGCCGTCGTTCTTTTAGCCGCCGGATTATTTGCCGGGCTGGCCGTGCCCTGCTTCGCAGACGACGCCACCAAGCCGGACCCTTCCGGCATAGCCACCGGAGATAAGACTTCTGCCATCGACGCCGCCGGGAATCCTTTCGTGGTTGCGGAGCCCACCGACAAGTCTGCTCCCGACTACGCCGCTAATAAGAAGGCGTTCGACGACTATCAAGCTCAGTCGGCAAAAGAACCCCTCGCCCTAAAGCTCGCCGACAGCGTGGGTCACGTCCGCGTGGCAACGAACTTCGCCTGGACCTTGAATACCGGTTACCTCGTCCTTTTCATGCAGGCAGGTTTTGCATTGCTCACCTGCGGGCTCGTTCGAAAAAAGAATGCCGCCCACTTGATGATGCTGAACTTCGCGGCCTACGTTTTCGCCTTCCTGGCCTATTATGCAGTCGGATATGCATTCCAGTTTGGCGCCGTGGCCATCAACGCCGCTCCCACCAATCTTGGCGGCATCCCCACGCTTAATCATTTTCTGGTAGGAAGCGGTCAGTGGGGATTCGTCGGCGGCAAAGGCTTTTTTCTTACCGGTCCGGCCTATGATGCCGGCAGCAACTGCCTGACACTTTTCGAAATCGTGTTCATGGAAACTGCCGGCTACATAATTGTAGGCGCCGTCTGCGAGCGCATCACTTTCTGGGCATTCCTGCTTTGTGAACTTTTCATCGGCGCGATCCTGTACCCGATTTCCGGCTGTTGGACCTGGGGCGGAGGGTGGTTGTCGCAAGTGGGATCCAGCTTTGAATCTGGGCCACGGCTACGTTGACTTTGCCGGCTCGACCGTAGTGCACGCCGTCGGTGGCTTCTGCGCCATGGCTCTCGCCATCATTCTGGGTCCACGCCTTGGAAAATACGGCCCCGGCGGAAAGATCCGCGTCTTCCCCGCGCACAACATCGTCTACGTAGTGACCGGCACGTTCCTCCTGCTCTTCGGATGGATGGGATTCAACCCTGGCTCTACCCTGGGAGCAACCGACCTTCGCATCTCCGTAGTGGCAGTGAACACGAATCTGGCTGCCGTCGCAGGCTCCGCGGCTGCGATGCTCTTGTGGTATCTCTGGTTCGGCAAGCCTGACATCACCATGGCCTGCAACGGAATGCTGGCGGGTCTGGTCGCGATCACTGCGCCGTGCGCCTTCGTGTCTCCAACTTCCGCAGTAGTAATCGGTGTACTGGCGGGATGCCTGGTTTGCGCCGGCGTTCTCTTCAACGACCGGGTTCTCAAGATCGACGATCCCTGCGGCGCGATTTCGGTTCATGGCTACTGCGGCTGGCTCGGCGCAGTCAGCGTTGGCATTTTTGCCGACGGCGCTTACGGCGCGGGATGGAATGGCGTAGGGGCAGCGTCCTATCTGGGACATGCTGGCCAGGGCGTGACCGGCCTGCTACACGGCGATACGCGCCAGTTCCTCTGCCAGTTGATGGGAGCAACCCTCTACGCCGTCTGGGCGTTCGGGGCGACCTACGCTGTCTTTTGGGTCGTCAATAAGGCGAAAAGCATGCGAGTAACACCGGAAGCGGAAGAGGAAGGTCTCGACGTCCCCGAGTTCGGCATGCCGGGCTATCCCGAAGACGCAGTTGTGACTCCGTACTGACCCAGGACGCAGTGCAAGTTAAAAATGGACTGGCAGAGGTATTTGAACCACCGCGACGAAGCAAGCCAATCAAGGGTGCAAGACTGTCTTGTGGCTAGGAAAGATACACCGCCGGAGGGTCGTTTCACTCGGACCTCGCTGCAGTCCGCCGCTTCGGCCGGAAACATGGCGCCGGCTGTACAGGAGGAAAAAAATCCCCCCGAATATGCTTGCTGCCGGGATGAAGAGAATCAGGATTCCGTCTTGCAGCGCAGATCTTCCTGCAGCTCCCGAAGCTGCGGCGTTTTGGTAGCACATGGCGCAACTTTGCGCCGTGGCATAAGGAAGGGCGGCAAAGAGACCGGCAATTGATGCCCCCACGTATTTCGCCACCGACATGACAGTGTTTACTTTCATCTCAATACTGCGGGAGGTGCGTAAGCCGGAGACTATCCGGGAAGAAAACCAGCAGCATCATGCAAATGCAAAAGACCGTGGCGGGAATGATAGTCAAAACCAGCCCCAGCCGCTCAAATTTGAGATGCATGAAATACGCCATGATCAGCGCCGACTTGATCAGCGACAATCCTACGAGAATCGTAATCATTAAATGAACTTCCACCCGCTCATAGGCCAGAAAGATTTCCAGAGCCGTCAGCAGCAAAAGCCATCCCCATACCTTGAAAAATAGCGCCGTGCTGCCTACGGAATGATTCCCTTCGGGTTGAGAACTTGCGTGCATTACGGTCTCCTGAAATCACTTGGGATTTACGCTCAACAGATACAACATCGGGAAAATGAACATCCAGACCAAGTCAACAAAATGCCAGTACAGGCCGCTCACTTCGACATGCTCCGCCGTCCACTTTCCCTTGTTGAAGCCCCAGCAGATCACTCCAAGGTAGAGCACACCGATGGTGACGTGAAGCATGTGCAACCCGGTAAGCCCGAAAAAAGCCCCTCCGAACAGCGGGACGCTTGGATTCCAGGGATTGGTCCACGGGGTCGCGCCCTCACGGATCAGCGTAACCCACTCCGTGGCGTGGATTACGACGAACGCGATACCGCAAAGTATGGTTGCGATGAGGTACCGAACCGTTTTCTTCACATCCCCGCGATGGGCCGCGGCAACCCCCAAAACCATCGTCAGGCTGCTGGAGAGCAGAACCAGAGTCATCAGTGACGATTTCGCGATGGCCGGCCAAATCTCGAAGGGCCGCGGCCAGTCTGGTGTGGACATCCGGACATAGGCGTAGCTGATCAACAATGCCGAAAAAGTCAGCGTATCGGACATGATGAACAGCCACATCCCGAATTTTATTGAGCTCACCGAATACGGAGATGCGCCCCCCGACCAGGGTGATTCCAGAATTCCTTCCGATTCAGCTCCCGACACTCTAGCCTCCGATCAAGAAAAACGAAAATAGAGACAGCCACAAAGCTGTGACAAAATGCCAGTACAGTGCCGCAACCGCAGTTGCCGTAGCCGGCGAGATGCCACTCGATTTTCGCCACCCGTGCGACTGCCGCCACCCGATCCACAACAGCGCAATAACCCCGCCCAGCAGGTGAAGGCCATGCGCTGCGGTGAAAACATAAAAAAAGCCGACACTCGGATTCGAAACCAGATAGAGGCCCTCCGACGCGAGCTGACGCCAGGCCAGAACCTGGCCGCTAAGGAAACAAATCCCCAAAACTGCAGTCGCCGTCCACCACCGCGAAAAACTCCTCTCCACTCCCGCCTTGAACATGTGTCTCGCCCGGAGCAAAGTTAAACTGCTCGCAATCGCCAGCGCGGAAGTCACCCATAGTATCGAAGGCGGACGTAACGGCACCCAGTCGCTGCCCGGCATCCCACGATGAACCACGGAGGCGCTGACCAGGGCCATAAAAAACATCGAGGTCCCCCCGAGAGCGACCAGCATGCCGATCGTGTATGTGCTTTGCGGCGTGCCCGCCGGGCGCCACGGTCCGGCACCTCCATCATTGCTTCCAAAACCTCCGTCCGGAGGTACGCCGCCGCTATCAAGCAGCGCAACCGGTTGCTCTTCGATCTCGGATACGGCTTCGGGCACTAGGATTGCGCCTCCATCGCGACTTGCGAGGGCTCAAGATTCTGGGGAATAAAGTCGTCTCGAACTCCCGGAACGCTGAATTCGTAGGGCCCCCGGTAAACGGAGGGATATTTTCCGCCGAAATTGTCATGCGGTGGGGGCGACGGGATGCTCCATTCGAGAGTGGTGGCGTTCCAGGGATTTTCCCCCGCTACTGCGCCCTTCTTGAGGCTCCAGAATAAATTGAACAGAAAGAACAGCTGCGCCGTCACCGTCACAAATGCGGCGAAGGTCACGAACATGGTCAAGGGACGCAGGGGTTGCAGGTACGAAATTGCAGTGTAGTCCGCGTAGCGGCGAATGCCGCCCGCGAGCCCCAGGAAGTGCATTGGCATGAAGATGCAATAAGCACCGAGGAAAGTGAACCAGAAGTGGATCTTCCCCAACGTCGGGTTCATCATCCGGCCAAACATTTTCGGAAACCAGAAATAAGTAGCCGCGAACATTCCGAAAATGGAGGCCACGCCCATCACCAGATGAAAGTGAGCAACTACGTAGTACGTCGCATGCAAGAGGTTATCCACCGCGGGCTGCGCCAGGAATAAGCCGGAAAGCCCCCCCGAAACGAACAGGGAGACAAAGCCCAGCGCAAACAACATGGGAACCTCAAATTGAATCTTGCTTCCCCAAAGCGTGCCCAGCCAGTTGAATGTCTTAATGGCCGAGGGAACCCCGATCGCCATCGTCATAACCGAGAAGGCAAAAGCCGAGTATGGACTCATCCCACTGACGAACATGTGATGACCCCAGACCACGAAGCCGAGAAAGCCAATCGCATTCATTGCGATCACCATGGCTTTGTAGCCGAAGATCGGTTTGCGGCAGAACGTGGAGAGCACGTGAGAGGCAACTCCCATACCGGGGAGAATCGCGATGTAGACCTCAGGATGGCCAAAGAACCAGAAAAGGTGTTGCCACAGGAGTGGGGAACCTCCTGAATGCGGCTGGAGTTGGTCAGTGAGCACCAGTCCGGCAGGCAGGAAGAAACTTGTTCCCGCCGTGCGATCCAGAAACAACAAGATGCCCCCGGCGAGAAGAACCCCAAACGCCAACAATGTGAGAATGGCAGTGACGAACCAGCCCCAACAGGTGAGCGGCATCCTCATCAGGCTCATCCCGGGCGCCCGCATGTCGATTAACGTTGCAATGAAGTTGAGCGCTCCCAGCAGCGAGGCTAGACAAAAAAGCGAAATGCTCACAATCCACATGGTCTGGCCCCATCCTTCACCGGGACCCGTGGCCGCTCCAATTCCGCTCAACGGCGTGTATGCCGTCCACCCGCTGATCGGGGGTCCATCGGGAACGAAGAAAGCCGCAATCAGGCTCAAAAATGCAAGAAAGGTGACCCAGAAGGAGAGCATGTTGAGGTGGGGAAACGCCATGTCCGGCGCCCCGATCTGGATCGGCAGAAAGTAATTTCCAAATCCGGCTTGCGGCGCCGTAGTCAGCACAAAAAACACCATCATTGTTCCGTGCATGGTCACGAGCGACAGGTACTGGGCCTGCGTCATGACGCCGCCTTGCAAAAATGGCACTTTCGCCCCGGGCCATAGCAAGTGAAACCGCATTAAAACCGACAGGAGCATGCCCACCACGACAGAGGTCAGCGCCAGGAAGAAGTACTGGAGCCCAATGACCTTGTGGTCCGTGCTGAAGACGTACTTCCTGACGAACCCTGTTGGTGCTTCCGGGACATGCACAGTGTGGCCGTGTGCCGACATTCTCAATCCCCCTGGAATAAATTCACTGCCTGCCATTCTTCAAAAAGGCGGCAAAACTCTCCTGTGAAACCACATCTAAGTAGGTGTGCATATTGGAGTGGCCCAGGCCGCATAGTTGCGTGCAAACAACTTCGTAACGGCCGATCTTCTCAGCCTTGAAGCGAACTGGGACGATGAGTCCCGGTACTGCGTCCTGCTGCAAGCGCAGTTCACGCACGAAGAAACTGTGAATGACGTCCTGGCTTCGCAACAGGAGCTCAACTTCCTGATCCACCGGTACGGTCAGCGTTGGAACGACGATGTCGTCGTTACCGGCCGGATCGGCCGGATCAAGTCCAATCGGATTTCCCCCAGAGGCGTCGATCTTTCTGGGGTCGAGACGGCCGAACTTTCCGTCCGGCCCTGGGTAACGGAAGTTAAACACAAATTGGTTTTCCGTCACCTCGATGCGGACTGCATCTGGGCTGGGCTCGAACATTCGCGCGCTGGCCCAGGCTTTTCCCCCGAGCAGCGCCAGTCCGATGAAAAGGATGGCCGTGAGACTGGTCCACAAGAGCTCGAAAGTATTGTTGCCGCGGGAGAACTGTACGCTCTGACCATGATCCCGGTATTTCAGAACGACAAAAGCCAGGCCGAGTTGCGAAAGGATAAACGCCGCGGCCGTAACCGCAAGTGTCATGTCGTATTGGTGATCGATAGCCGCTCCCGCCGCCGTGATTGCCGCAGGCGGAGCATACTTATTGGAAAGGAATACGTAGACAGTCGTTGCCACAAGCACGAACTGCAACGACGGAAACAGAAAGGCCGCCCAGGACGAACGGTGTTGATTGGTTTTCATCGATTCCCTTCAATCCTAACCGTTATTCGGTAGTGCCGTTTAGGGGCGGATGGTATAGAAGGCATCGGCGCATTGTCAAATTATTTATGCGTCGGAAATCAGCGAGTCCGTACTACCGAACGTAGTTCAGAAGTGTCACTAACCAAAATAATGGCGGAGAGGAAGGGATTCGAACCCCTGATACCCTTTCGGGTATGCCGGTTTTCAAGACCGGAGCCATCAACCACTCGGCCACCTCTCCGACAGTACAGTTTTACTACAGTTCCAATCGTCTCGGATCACTCCAGCATAACTCAGCCCGTCAACGTGCAGAACCCATCAAGACGCAGAGCCTGGGTGTCGGTACTTACGGCTTACAAAATCAAGCAGGCCTCATCGAAGGACAATCGCGGGTTGCGTGGGAAGAGCTTGGTCCCGTCTCCGTAACCTAAATTGCAGAGAAAGTTCGATTTCCATTTGCCATCGGGGAAGAACTCGGCGTTGACTTTGGCGGCATCGAATCCGGACATCGGACCGCAATCGAGGCCAAGAGCGCGGGCAGCGAGGATGAAGTAAGCACCCTCCAATGAACCATTTCGAAACGCGGTTGCTTCAATGAGTGCAGGGTTCCCATGGAACATCGAACGCATGTCTCTTTGCGGAAAGAGCTTTGGAAGCTTCTCGTGAAACTCCGTATCCCAGGCAATGATGACGGTCACGGGAGCAGCCATGGTTTTCTCGAGATTGCCGGGCGCAAGAGCGGGACGGAGACGCTCCTTGGCTTTGACCGTAGTCAGGAACACATAACGCGCAGGCGTAGTATTGGCGCTCGTCGGACCGAGGGCGGAAAGTTCATAAGCCCGGCGGAGCAACTCGGGGGAAACCGGTTTAGGAAGCCATGCATTGTGGGTCCGTGCCTCACGGAAAATCTGGTCGATGCAATCGTTGGAGACGGCGGTTCTTGCTGGCATGTCGAGGTCTCTCCTGATGAAGCGAGTTGTTAATAGGTGAATTGGATTGTGCGGGAACGAGGTTGGATGCAAAACGCCGGCCAACCCTAGCGAAGACCAAACGCCCGCGAATGAAACTCCATGACCTCGGTGAAGTGAGCCAGGAAATACCCAAGGCTGTGGTCGCCGGGGTAGGGATGATACTCATGCTCCACTTTTTCTTTTTGTAGTTGCTCATGCAACGCGGCTGCGCCTTTTTCAAAGCCGTAGTTGTCATCCTGACCGCAGTTGAAGTAGATGGCCATACGCCGCAGGGCGGCTTGGTTCCGGCTCGCCAGAACGAACGGGCTATTCTCTTTCCAGTGTGCAACCTCGATCGGACTTCCGAAAACCGTCGCCAACAGCTTTCCCATCGGAGCACCGGACTTTGCCGCCGCATCGAGTTCTTGCGGAGATTCGGTCATCAACGCTGCGCTTTGCGCGCTGACTGCGGAGAACATTTCCGGGTGCGAGAAAGCAAAACGCAGCGCTCCATAACCACCCATGGAGATGCCGCTCATCGCGCGATTCCTTCGGCCCTTGCTCACTCGGTACTTGGTTTCGATCAGCGGGATGAATTCCTGCAGGAAGAAATCGCTGTAGCGGACTGAGCCATCGGCAGAATTGATGTAGAAAGTTCGTCCACCTTCCGGCGCGGCGATGAGAAACTCTCCTATTTTGTGCTGTTGCCGGAGATCGTCGAGCAGCGTCCACCCTCCGCTGTTGAAGAGAGTTTGCTCGTTGTCGCCCAGGCCATGGAGGAAGTAAAGCACAGGATAGCTTTGTGGAGGACGCTTGGTCGCGCCAGCATCATAACCGGCCGGAAGGTAAACGCAATAGTGGACCTCGTGTTTCAGAATCCGGCTGTTCAGCGCGTTGCAGTCGATGCGGCTCTGCGCGCGAACAGGAAGCGGAGCCGCCAATGCGGCGAACAGGAAGATGATTCGGAGACAGCGATCCATCGCTTCAGTTTACTCGTAGCGTAAGGCCTGCACGGGATCGAGCCGGGCCGCGCGCCCCGCCGGGTAAAGGCCCGCTGCGAGACTCACGAAAAAAGAAAACACGATGGCGAATGCCACCAGCCACAACGGGACCGACCAGAAATGTTCCGGCGGAAAAGACTGGCTCTTGAGGTAAATGTTCGTACCCAGGTTGATGACCTGCCCGATCGCCCAGCCCAATGCGACTCCGATGATGCCGCCGAGAATCCCCATGGCGCCGGCCTCGGCAAAGAAAAGCTTCTTTACGTCCCCATCGCTCGCGCCAATCGCTTTCATAATTCCAATCTCGCGGCGGCGCTCGAGAATTGCCATCACCAGCGTGTTCACGATTCCGATGAAGGCGACTGCCAGAGCCAGGCTGCCGAAGATTCCGAGAAACACGTCCAACACTTTGAAGAATTGCTGGATGCTCTTGCTGGCATCGAGAATCGAGAAGGTGTTGAACCCCATTTTCTTGACCGCGTCTTCTACCGTCTGGATCTGGCTGGGATTTTTCACGCGCACGCTCACTGAGGAATAAACCGGCTCATCGGAAGCAGTACGCGAAATTTCCCGCAGGTCCGTGGGCTGCATCACATGAAGACTCTCGGCCAGCTTGAGCGGAAGAAAAACCCGCGCCCGGGTCGGCCCTCGCATGCTTTCAGGGTCAAGATCGGCGACGCCAACAATCTTCAGCTTCTGCTCGCGCGAGATCACAGAGTAAGCAGCGCCGGCGAGGCTTTGATCCGCGGGAGCTTTGGAATTGTCACTCGCAGACTTCAAAGGCGCGGTTTGTGCTGCCTCACGCTCGGCATAGCGCATGGTCAATTCCTTGCCGAGAAGCGGAGCGGCCAGATCTGCCACCTTCGTTTCGTCGACGCCGGCCTTTGGTGTTTTCCCTAATAGCTCCTCGGCGAACGCCTTCTGCAGAATCGCTTCGGGCGCGGTGTCAGACGAGAAGAAATGCCCCTGCACCGCTTCGAACGCGTCGTTCGATTGGGCAGACGGAGGCAGCGCCGCCACCATCGTCAAATGCGGCTTGTCTTCGTAGCGCAGCTCGGTGATGAAGCGGATGTCGGGGTATGCCTCCAGCACGTTAGGCAAATGCTCAATCTCCCGACGCGTGGGCTCGTCGAGAATTCGGCTTTCGGCCGGTGCGGGCCCGTTGCGTTCTTCTTCGCGACCGAAGTTGCGTAGATCGCGCCGCGAAGTGACCACGACCGTATCGAACAAGCCGGACTTCATCAAGCGCCGCGACGCGAGCTGCTGCAGTCCGATTCCCAGAGAAAGCATTGCCACCAGAGAAGCCACGCCTACCGAAATACCGATAGTGGTCAGCGAATTTCGCAGAACCGATTCGCGCAAATTGCGCAGGGCGAGTTCGGTCAGATCAGGAAGCTTCACGGACGCCCTCCGTTCTCTCGATCACCGGCGGCGACCACCGAATTCGATTCCTCGCCAACCAGTTTGCCATCCGCCAGGAAGATGAGGCGATGAGCATAGCGCTCGGCCAGAGCGCGCTCGTGCGTCACCATCACGACTGTCATTCCTAATTTCTGGTTGAACTCGCGGACCATATTCATGATTTCGGTTCCGGTGTGGCTGTCGAGATTACCCGTGGGTTCGTCGGCGAGCAGCAACTGAGGACGGTTGATAAGCGCCCGGGCCAGTGCGGCCCGTTGTTGTTCCCCGCCCGAGAGTTCGCTCGGCCGATGGTTCATGCGCGCTTCCAGGCCAACTCTCGCAAGGGCTTCGCGGGCGAGGCCGTCACGTTTTTCGCGATCAACCTCGGCAAAGCGCATGGGCAATTCCACGTTCTCCGCCAGCGTCATGCTTGCGATTAGGTTAAACGATTGGAAAACCATCCCGACAGTGTGCAGCCGATACTTGGCTAATTCCTCGCGCGAGAGTTGCGCCAGATTGCGTTCCTGAACAATCACGCTACCCGAGGTGGGACGATCCAGGCCAGCAATCAAATTTAAGACCGACGACTTACCGGAGCCGGAACTGCCCAGCAGCGCAACGAATTCGCCAGCAGCCACGGTAAGCGTTACGCCGTCCACAGCCCGGATGAGAGTCTCGCCCATGCGGTAATAGCGACAAAGCTGATCCGCGTGAATCGCGCGAGCACTGTTCGGTGAGTTTCGGCCCTGGCTGCTCATGGAGGTTAGCGAACCTCTCCCTTGAGCACACGCAAGGCATCGGCGGGCTTGACGTCACCGTTGCGTGCCGGACCCGTGCTGCCATTGCCATTCGCCTCAAGCCTGTCCCCCTCGCCCGGCGCGAGAAAGAGGTTATGCTCCAGGCCATGCTGCCGGGTGTAGAGATCGTAGTACCGGCCCTGCGCTTCGTAGAGCTGTTCGTGCGTGCCGTGTTCCACGATTCGTCCCTGCTCCATCACCAGAATCTGGTCAGCTCGGCGTATGGTCGAAAGCCGGTGCGCGATCACAAATGTCGTCCGGCCTTGCATGAGATAAGCAAGTCCGTGCTGAATCATCTGTTCGGATTCGGAGTCGAGGCTGGAAGTTGCTTCGTCAAGAATCAGAATGCACGGTTCAGCCAGAATGGCGCGCGCAATCGAAATGCGCTGCCGCTGGCCGCCCGAGAGCTTTACGCCGCGTTCGCCGACCACGGTGTCATATTTCTCAGCGAAAGATTCGGCAAACTCATCCACGCGGGCGATTCGGCAGGCACGCAGGAATTCCTCTTCACTCGCGCCGGGACGTGAAAACATAACGTTCTCGCGAATTGTCCCATCAAACAGAAACGATTCCTGCAACACCACCCCGAGACGCGTGCGGTAGGAATCAAGCCGGACCGTGCTCAGGTCCGTGCCATCCACGAGAATTCTGCCTTTGGTCGGCACGTAAAAGGCCGAAATCAGCCCGATCGTCGTCGATTTTCCCGAACCGGAGGATCCCACCAGCGCCGTAACTGTGCCAGGTTCCGCGCGGAAAGAAATATCATGCAAAACTTCGTGAACGCCGTCGTAGCTGAAACTTACATCGTCGAACTCCACGGTGCCACGAATGTCGCTCAGCGCCACGGAGCGTTTCGGGTCCTCGTCCTCGGGACCTTCGTGCAGGATTTCCTGAGTCCGCTCCAACCCCGCCAGAGCTTCGGTGAGCTGTGTTCCAATTCCCACGGCCTGCGCCATGGGTGCAATCAGAAAAGCCAACATCGCAGTGAATGAGACGAGGCCGCCAATCGACATGGTCCCCGCCATAATCTGGCGTGCTCCGATAAACGTGACCCCCGCACCGACCACGCCTAAAAGCACGCTGGCGGAGAGGCTCATCACCGACGTGGCAGTGAGCGTGCGCATGACATTTTCCAGCAGGCGTTTCACGCCGTGTGCGAAGACCGCCTCCTCGCGCTCCTCCGCGTGATAGCCCTTGATGACGCGAACGCCTCCCAGAGATTCCGTGAGGCGGCCCGTCACTTCGGCGTTGATCTTGCCGCGCTCCCGGAAGATTGGCCGGATCGTGCCGAAGGCTTTGGCCAGAGCAACGGCAAAGCACAACAAGAATCCCAGCGCGAGGGAGGTCATCACCGCACTGATGCGAACTAGCAACACAAGCGCGATGGCCGAGGTCAGCAGTCCACCCGCAAAATCGACCAGGCCGGTCCCCAGCAAGTTGCGTACGCCTTCCACATCGCTCATGATGCGTGACACCAGCATGCCGGTTTTGTTCGCGTCATAGAACGCGACCGGAAGCCGCGAAATGTGCTTCTGCACGCGCTGGCGTAACTCGGTAATCAGGCGCTGCGCCTCCTTCGACAGCAACTGCGTCAGCGAGAACGACGTGATTCCCTGGATCAGCGTTGCCCCCAAAACCACCAGGACGAGCCGATCGAGCAAGTGCAGGGAGTGTTTGGGGATGACGCTATCGAACAAAAACTTGGTGGAATACGGAAGGACAAGGCTGGCGACCCGGTTCACAATCATCAGCAAAAAGCCAATGCTCAGCAGGCCGATGCGCGGGCGCGTCAACTCCCAAACGATTGGGAGAACGGCGCGCAGCCGCTGGACTTTTGGGGGTTTCTGGGCTGCCTTAGGGTCTGTACTCAATCTTTAATTGGACTCCGCCAGAGTTCGATTCGCTTCATTATTACTGCATTGTGACACGTCTGGGCGGGGCGTTGTATCCTCGGGGCGTGGCACGTCCGCCTTCTCCGGAACGCTCTCCAACCGTGGGCCTGTTGCTTGGCCTGATCATCACCCTTGCGGCAGTGGTCGCATACTCGGCATATATCACGTGGCAAGTGGCGGGTCTGCGCAAGCTTCAGTCTGATCTGATCGACCGCAACCGCAAGGATTCTCTGCAGTTGCTCCGCATCCAGAACGACCTGAACCTGCTAGCGGTTGCCATGCGTGACATGATCGACAACGACGAACCTTACCCGCTCACCGCCTGGTCGGCACAGTTCCAGCGCATTCGCACCGACCTCGATGATGCCATGCGCCTCGAAGCCGGGTTGGCCCCGACCACGCGGACGCCTGAGCAGAGCGCTTCGCTCAGCAGTTCGTTGACGCAGTTCTGGGATGCGGCCGACCGTGTGTTTGCATTGGCTGCCTCGGGTAAAGAAAAAGACGCGAGAGTGCAGATCCAGCTTTCTTTGCAAGCCCGGCAGGCCGCTCTGAGCACGGCCGTGGCCAGGATGCTGGTGCAGAACAGCGAAAACGAGGATCAGGCGGCGCAGCGCATTGTCCAGATCTACAACGGTGTGCAGCGGCAGGTATATGTGTTCCTGGCGGCGACCCTGGCAGCGATCCTGTTGACCGGATTTTCCATGATCCGCTGGAACCGGCGGCTGTTCGCGCGCATGGCGGAGCTTTCGGAGCGGCGTAGCGAACTGGCACAGAAACTGATTGCCACGCAGGAATCCACCCTGCGCTATATTTCGCGCGAGCTGCATGATGAGTTTGGCCAGATTCTCACCGCGATGGGATCGATGCTTGGCCGTGCCGGAACTCATGCTCCGGAAGGTTCATCGCTGCGGCGCGACTTGCAGGAAGTCAACCAGATCACGCAGGACACGCTCGACCGGGTTCGAACCCTGTCGCAGGCGCTGCATCCGGTGATGCTCGACGAGGCCGGGCTGGAAACTACGCTCGACTGGTACATCCCGACCGTGGAAAGACAGACCGGGATTGCCATATCCTATGAGAAGCAGGGCGTGCCGTTCGACGTGAATGGAAGCGCGGCGGTGCAAATCTACCGCGTGCTGCAGGAAGCGTTGAACAACGTGGCGCGCCACTCCGGCGCGAAACAGGCCTGGGTGCGATTACGCTTTCTGCCAACGACGTTGGAATTGGAAGTTGAGGATCACGGCGTAGGTTTCAACCAGCGGCCTGCGAAGCATGGCATCGGACTCGTTGCCATGCGAGAGCGCTCGGAATTGATGGATGGACGATTAGTCTTTGCGTCTCCTGCCGCCGGGGGTACGCTATTGCACCTGACGGTGCCTCGCGAGAAAGTTGGATCACGAGACGTGGATCCCAGAGAGAAAGATCCCCGGGAAAAAGATCAAATTCAGAAAAGCCAAATATGACAAAGAAGATCACTGTGCTGCTCGTGGATGACCATAGCCTGGTCCGGCGGGGCTTTCGGCGGATATTGGAGGATGAACCGGATATGGTCGTGGTTGGCGAGGCCGGCGACGGGGAAGAAGCGGTCAAACTGACGCGCCAGTTGAAGCCGCAAGTAGTCGTCATGGACTGCGCGTTGCCGAAGATGAACGGGCTCGATGCAACGCGGCAGATTCTCGAAGACTTGCCCGAGACCGCGGTGCTGATGCTCAGCATGCATTCGGAGAACACCTGGGTGCGGCAGGCGACCGAGGCCGGGGCCAGAGGATATATTCTGAAGAACGCGATGAATCTGGAACTGGGGCCGGCCGTGAGGCGTGTGGCCGGCGGAGAAACGATCTTCGATCCCCAGGTCGAGCAACCCTCGGCGCTCAAAGGCGAACGCAGTGGCGGGCTCACGCCGCGCGAGCTCGAAGTCCTGCAGATGATTGTGGATGGCAAGTCGAACAAGGAAATAGCCCTGGTGCTCGACCTCAGCGCCAACACGGTTGCGGTCCATCGCGCCAACATCATGAACGCGCTCGGCATTCACAAGACGGCCGAGCTTGTGGTCTATGCGATTCGCTCCGGGCTGGTGAACGTTCCGTGAGACGTTCCGCGAAATGTTCCGTGAGCCGCAGATCTTTTCTGCAGGGCATGGTGGGTCTGGCGTCAGTGTCACAGTTGCCGCTGCTGCGGGCGCTGGGCGCGGCTTCTGGAGCGACAGCATCGCCCGGCTTTCGGCTGGTTGATGTCACCTCCAGCGCCGGCATTCAGTTCCAGCACAACAGCGGCGCCTTCGGCGGTAAGCTTCTGCCGGAAACTTTAGGCTCCGGCTGCGCCTTCCTCGATTACGACCGCGACGGCTGGCAAGACATTCTTCTGATCAACGGAATGGATTGGCCGGGCCATAAGCAGCGGCGCTCCACGCTGCAGCTCTACCACAACAATCGGAACGGCACCTTCACCGACGTCACTTCCCGCGCCGGACTGGATGTTGAAATGTACGGCATGGGTGTGGCCGTCGGCGATTACGACAACGACGGATTCCCTGACATTCTCGTGACCTGCGTGGGGCAGAACCGGCTATTCCACAATACCGGCAACGGAACTTTCACAGATGTGACCAATGCCAGCGGATTGGGAAAGCGTCTGGCGTTCAGCACTTCCGCGCTCTGGTTTGATTACGATCGCGACGGCCGGCTCGATCTTTTCGTCTGCAACTACGTCAAGTGGTCGCCTGAACACGATGTGTTCTGCAGCCTCGATGGCAAGCACAAGTCCTATTGCACGCCGGAAGCGTATCGCGGCGAAACCTGCTGGCTGTTTCACAATCGCGGCAACGGCACCTTTGAAGATGTCACCGCCTCCAGCGGGATCTTCGACAGCAGTTCCAAATCTCTGGGCGTTGCCATGCTGGACGAAAACCAGAGCGGCTGGCCCGATGTGCTGGTCGCGAACGACACTCAGCCCAACAAGCTGTATCGAAATCAGCGCAACGGCACCTTCAAAGACGCCGCAGTCGAGGCAGGGCTGGCCTTCAGCAGCGAAGGCAAGGCGCGGGCCGGCATGGGCGTGGATGTTGGCGATTTCACGAACTCCGGCCGTTCCGGCGTCGCCATCACGAATTTCGATAACGAAATGACTGGCCTCTACGAGTTCAGCGGGAAAACATACGAAGACATCGCCGCGCAAGCAGGCGTGGGATTAGCTTCCAAGAACAGTCTGGGTTTTGGATGCGCTTTCGTCGATGCGAATCTAGATGGCTGGCTCGATCTCGCCGTGGCTAACGGCCACATCGACGAGACGGTGCGCAACATTCGCGGCAATGTTGGCTATGCCCAGCCGCCGCAGCTGTTTCTAAACAACGGCAAGGGAAGTTTTCATGACGTCGCCGCAGAAGTGGGCGGCGGATTCGAGCGGCCGAAGGTGGGACGCGGGCTAGCCTATGCCGACTTCGATCGCGATGGCGATCTCGATCTGCTGCTGACTACAAATAACGGTCCAGCATACCTGTACCGGAACGACCAGCTTGCCGGCAACCGCAGCATTCGTTTTCGGCTGGTCGGCACGAAATCGAACCGCGACGGAATCGGTGCGACGATCCGCATTGTCTCCGGCGGCTTGAACCAGTCGCGCATGGTAAAGAGTGGCTCCAGTTATTTGTCGCAATCGGAATTTCCGGTTACGTTTGGGTTGGAGAAACACGATCGCGTGGAGCATGCCGTCATTCTCTGGCCGAGCGGGAGAACTGAAGAGTTCACGAATCTCGCAGCCGGACGATGCTACGAATGCACCGAAGGGAAAGGAATCTCGCCGCTTGACGGGTATTGATTCGCGTTCCAGCGAAGTCGTTTCAAGGCCGGCCTTTTAAGGCCACCTTTCAACGGACTATGGTTCCGCCCGTCGTCAGATCAATGTCGACCGATTCACTGACTCGCAGAAAAAACGTGCTCGGATTCTTCATGCCCCAGTTCGCATAAGGCACCGCGAAGTGAAGGGTCGCGGTCCAGTGGTCTGGAAACACCTCGACCTCAGCCGGGACGGTGAGTTCATGATCCGATCCGTGGATGGCGAAGATTCCGTGCACCCGCACCGTAGACTTTCCTTGCAGGGCCACAATCCCATCGACGCGATCAGGACGAAATGCAATTTCCGGATAGCGGTCGCTCTCCAGCACCTCTCGATGCATTTTGTGGTCACGCATTCCGCTGCCACTGTCACCGCTCTTTGCATCCACTATGATTTCGCCCGCAATCTTGCCCGAAGCGGAATCACCCGAAGAACGATCAAGACGCAGAGCGATCCGTGCTTCAAGCGGAAAGTTCCATGAACCGTGTGGAGCGCATCGCCGAGCGTGTAGTTAATCGTGGTGTGCTGAGGGTCCAGCTGAAATGCCACACCCTGTGCGACAGAAGCCACGCAGGCAATTGCAAGAAATGCGACGACAGACAGGAGCTTGCCGCACGCATAGCTTCGATAAAATCGCTGGCCGCCGTCTTTCATCGGACTACGCAGTGAGCAGCCCCCATCCCAGGGTGAGCCCGTCGAGCGCGACGTGAAAAGGCGACAAACTTCCTACATGCAGGGCCAGCAGTCTCCGAAAAACCTCAGGATGCCTGCGAAAAGCGCGGAGAGTACGTTGTTGAAACCTGGAATGGCCGTCGAGCGTGAGCATCAATCGCGCCATCAGCCTCGGGCGCAGCGCCAGGCGGCGATGTGCGTCTTGATAACCGCCGAGATTTCCGGACCTGAAACAGCTGGCCAGCACCACGGCCTGGCTGAAGGAGAGGCCAAGGCCTTCGCCCGTGATCGCATCCACGGTTCCCGAAGCATCGCCGATCAGCGCGACATTCCCTCGAGAAACGCTCTTCAGTTTGCGGCTCGCGGTTACAGATCCTTTCTCAGCAGAGACCTTCTCAACCCCGCGAAGCCGCGCGTTCAATTCGGGTAACTGGTCCAAAGCTTCTTCCAGGCGAAGCCTGGGATCGCGCGAAGCTACCGCCACACAGACTTGTTCGTTGCTTACGGCTGTGGCATAGCCTTGAACGTGCTTTCCCCAATATATCTCCATGCGATCAGTCCACGGCTGGATGCGATAATGCCGGCGAAAAGCATAGCGGAGGCCCGTCCGCGAGTTGGCCTCAAGATTCGCCCAACGGCGTACGCGCGAGTTGGCGCCATCGGCGCCTACAATCCAACGCGCGCGGATCGAGCGCTCTCCCAACTGGACGCCTTCGCTTGCAATCCCCGTGACCGCGCTCTGCCAAAGCAGATCGGCTCCCATCGCCTCAGCTCGTTCAGTCATGATGCGATGCAATGTCGTCCGGCGAATGGAGAGTCCCGAAGTGTTCGAAGGGAAGACCGTTTCTGCCGACAATCCGGAACTGAGGAAGCGCACCCCGCGAAGAGCACAGGCGTCAGAGGCGGGCACGGCAACTCCCAGCCGTTCCAGGGCGGCGATCGCATCCGGCATGAGCGCTTCACCACATGCCTTGTCGATTGGTGGCTTGGCGCCGTCGGCGACCACGACGCGGAGTCCTTGCTGACGCGCCGCAATCGCTGCTGCCAGCCCGGCTGGGCCGCCGCCGATTACAAAGACATCGGTTGAGTTGACCAACTACGCGACCTCACCACTGCAGAAGCAGAAGCTCGGAACAAAATCCGGGTCCCATGGCAGCCAGCAGACCGAGCGTGCCCGGCTCAGGGCGCCGGTTTTTCATCACATCTTCCAGCACACACAGCACAGACGCTGAAGAAAGATTTCCTACCTTGCGCAGGCAATCCCAGGAAGCATCGAGTTGGCCATTATGCAAGCCCAATGCGTCCGCCGAAGCGTCGAGCACCTTCGGTCCTCCGGTGTGGAGCACGAAGCTCTTCAGGTCGCTTCGCTTGTGTCCGTTATCCGCGAGGAACGCGTCCACATCCCGGCCGAGGTTTTCTCGAATCAGGGTCGGAACCTCGGTGGAAAGTATGATGCGGAAGCCTTTCTCGGAGATGTTCCAGCCCATCATGTCTTCCGTGCTGGGATAGAACACCGACCGGGTCGCGAGGATCCTGGGCCCGGGAATTTCTGGCTCCGGCTCTTCAAATTCCGGACCGGTCACAATGACAGCGGCAGCTCCATCGGCGAATAGTCCGGAGGAGATCAGGTTTGCTACCGACAGATCTTCGCGCTGCAACGTAAGAGAACAGAGCTCGACCGATACCAATGCCGCGGCCTGCTTGGGATAGGCGCGAACGTAGTCCGAGGCGCGCGCAATTCCCGCGGCGCCGGCTACACATCCCAGCCCGAAGATGGGGGTGCGGCGAATATTGGCTGGGAGCTTCATGCGGTTGATCAGCAGAGCGTCGATGGAAGGGCTGGCGACGCCGGTGACGGTCGTGAAGAGCAGGCAACCCAAGTCGGAAGGCTCCAGTCCGGCATTGTGCAACGCGAGGCAGAGGGCCTTTTCTCCCAACTCCTGCGCGACCTTGATCCAGATGTCGTTGGCTTGGCCCCAGGTCTTGATGTCGACGTATTGCTCCGCGGGAATCGCAAGGTAGCGGCCATCCACGGTCACGTTGCGGTGCAGCCGCGCCAGTAACAGAGGATTTTTGAGTTCGGGTCCCCAATAATCCTGGAGGCGTTCGAGAAGAACTTTCTGAGAGTAGTAATGTTCCGGGAAGGCGCTCGCCGCGCTGGCAATCCTCATGGATTCTGTGTCCTGAAGTGAGTCTCGGCAACGGAATCAACCCCCAAGCCGACCGAATCGGGCTCTTCTCCACGATTCGATGTTCAGTCCCGTGATGGTTACACAGGGGGGCTCGCGCCGGATTATTTATTGTCGCAGAGTTGGGAGTTTTTGTATGTCATCGGCTTGTTAACAGAAAACCCCGTCGTGCGTGAAGCGGCCTGTTCCCAGGTGCGGCTCATGGCGACATTCATGTGTAGCCGCTCTCAGCAAACTAACCTATTCCGGCTGGTTCGTCCAGTGCTGCGCGCTGGCGGAAGCTCCCGCAACTCATCGCAAAGCCCGAAGCCGTGGGTTTTCACTTACGGCGCCACAGCGATCGAACTGGGCGTATTCCCAACATTGTAGGTTAAGAGAGGATTCAAATTCCCGCTGTTGACGCCAAATGCCTGAATTCCCGCAGAGGAGCCCTCGTTCCCCACAAATAAATAGTTCCCGTTCGGGTCCTCGACCAGAAAACTAGGACTACCTTCGGTGGCGAAGGCAAAAGCGCTGGTGGACGTGGTAAGCGCCGTGGGCAATCCCGTAGTGGAATCGATTGAATATACTGCAACGTTGCTTGATCCCTGATTCGCCAAGTAAAGATACTGACCCTTGGGATCCAGGAGCAGCGCAAAGGGATCGCTATAAGGTTCGGTGGAGAGCGGAGAGCCTTGAACCTCTTTCAGCGCTCCCGTCGATTGAATGCCGAAAATAGAGATGGCAGTTGATTGCGTATTCGCCACGTACAGATAACTGCCGCTGGGGTCGATTACCAGTCCGTTCGGATTGACGCCATCGGCGCTGGTCAGGGGAGGATTCAGCAGTTGGAGGGCTCCTGCACTCACGCTGAAGCCTAAGATTGAGCCATAGGCGGTTCCGATTTGTCCGCCCGCAACACCAATGTAGAGAAAGTCGCCCAGATGGTGTGATCACCATATTTAGCGGCGTCAACCCACTGAGAGAAAACGGAGAAGTGGGAACCTGAGTGAGCGCGCCAGAGCTGCTGTCGATTGAGAATACCGAAATGTTGTCCGATGCTGTATTCATTACGTACAAGTAATTGCCCGCAGGGTCCATCACCAGGAACGCCGGTTGCGCGCCACCCCCTGGCGTCCCGTTTCCATTGATGGCTACCGTCGTGCGTGGGGGGATCTCGTTCAGATAGCCGTTACTGAGAATATCGAACAGGGAAATATCGTTTTCATTTTGACCGGGATTTGCCACATACAAAAACTTCCCCGATGGATGGACCACCACAGAGTGAGCTCCATCCCCCACCGTGTAGGGCGTTCCCGCGAGTTCCGTGAGCGTGCCAGAGTAGGGGTCCTCCCGGTAAACTGCCAGTTCATTGGCTGCCGGAAGGGTGGCATAGACATAATGGCTGGTTGTGGTGCAGCCGACGCAACCGGCAATCCCTGCGACGGCAAAAACCAGGATCAATGCTTTCTGAAGCATTCGTGACTCCTAAGAGAATTTGAAAGCCAAGTTCGAAGCGAAGCTCGATCAGACCGGGCACTGGGACAATCAGGTGTCCGAACGAAACCACCATCATACGATTTTCGGCGAGAAAAAGGGCATCTACTTCACGCACCCATCTCCCGGCGGCCCGTGTTCTTCTCGGACGAAAGAAAAGTCCGCTTGCTTCCGGCCAGCGTCCACCTCTGCGATGCGATGCTCGGGAAGACAGGTTGCACGCAGCCTGTCGCGGCTGCCGAAATCAACCTTCAGGGATACTGCAAGTTTACAGGCTTCAGGAAGCGACCTGCTTAGTGGGCCGGACTCGGTGTGGGAGAGCCAGGAGAATCCTGCATCAGCGGCGTCGTTTCTCCGCCGCGCACCCACAGTCGGAAGCGATCGAGGTACACATAGACGACCGGCGTGGTGAATAACGTAAGCGCCTGGCTGACAATCAGCCCGCCCACAATCGTAATGCCCAGAGGCCGGTGCAGTTCGGAGCCAGTACCCCTGCCCAG
Organism: uncultured Acidobacteriaceae bacterium; assembly: GCA_963800575.1. GTDB lineage: Bacteria > Acidobacteriota > Terriglobia > Terriglobales > Acidobacteriaceae > Sulfotelmatobacter. The sequence goes on along the minus strand of CAWDBN010000007.1, from coordinate 46,888 downwards.
CGCCAGCGGCAGACCTCCCAGCAGAGCCGCCATCGTAGTCATCATGATGGGACGGAAGCGCAGCAGGCAGGCGTCGTAGATGGCCTCGACCGGCTTCTTCCCTCGCGTGCGCTCCACTTCGAGCGCCACGTCGATCATCATGATGGCATTCTTCTTCACCAGGCCGATCAGCAGGATGATGCCGATGGTACCAATCACATTGAGTTCGTTGTGAGTCAGCAGCAAGGCCAGAAGGGCGCCCACACCCGCTGAAGGAATCGTAGAGAGAATCGTGAACGGGTGAATATAGCTCTCGTAAAGCATGCCCAGCACGATGTACACGGTTATCAGGGCGGTAATAATCAGCACCAGTTCGCTCGAAAGCGAATCCTTGAACGCGGCCGCCGTGCCCTGGAAACTTGCCTGAATCGTCTCCGGAAAGCCGATGGACTGCTGCACTTTTTCGATAGCTTGTGTCGCCTGCCCTAGCGACGTTCCGGGAGCCAGGTTAAATGAAATCGTGACCGACGGAAACTGGCTCTGGTGATTCACCGCCAGGGGCATGTTGGACGGAACGAAGTGTGTGAATGCAGCCAGCGGTATCGGCGCACCGGCGCTGGAGCGCAGATAAATATTCTGCAAAGCCTCGGTCGTCTGTTGGAACTCAGGCGCCACTTCCATCACCACATGGTATTGGTTGAGCGGCATGTACATGGTCGAGACCTGGCGCTGTCCGAAGGCGTCGTAGAGCGCGTTGTCGATATCCTGCGCAGCGACGCCCAACCGGCTGGCCGTATCCCGGTCGATCACCAGTTGCGCCTGCAATCCTTTATCCTGCTGGTCGGTATTTACGTCACGCAATTCCTGTAGTCCGCGCATTTTCTGCAACAGCAATGGACCCCAGTTGTTGAGTTCGTTCAAGTCCTCGCCTTGTATCGTGTACTGGTACTGCGCCTGCCCGTAGCGCCCGCCGATTGTCAGGTCCTGCTGCACTTGCAAGAATAGCGTGGCTCCCGGAACCGCCGCGAGTTTACCCCGCAATCGATTGATCACATCGTCGGCGCTAACGTAGCAAGGGTTCCAGAAGTGGGGGGTCTTGCATTGGCCGCGCTGCTCGAGTGGCTTCAGCATGACGAAGAACCGGCCCTGATTGGTCGCCGAGCCTCCACCCGCGAACCCGACCGCCGTGCTGACCGCGGGATCCTTCAGTATGATTTGCACGAACTGTTCCATCTTGCCTCTCATGGCCTGGAATGAGATGTCTTGTGCCGCCTGTACCGATCCCTGAACCCGCCCGGTGTCCTGCTGCGGAAAGAAACCCTTGGGCACGATGATGTAGAGGTACACGCTCAGGCAAGCCACGAGAATAGTCACTACCAGGGTCACGGGCTGATGCGCCAGCACCCATTTGAGCGAATGCCGGTACGTCGCCAGGAGCTTCTCGAAGAACCATTCACTGGAGCGATAGAAAACGTTATGCCGTTTGTCCGATTCGGCCGGGCGCAGGAATTTGGCGCACATCGTCGGTGTGGTCGTCAGCGACACCAGGAGCGAAACTCCGATGGCAATGCTTAGCGTGACCGCGAACTCGCGAAACAGCCGTCCTACAATCCCACCCATCATCAGCAGCGGGATGAACACTGCAACCAGCGATACGCTCATCGAGATCACGGTGAATCCGATCTCCGACGCGCCTTTGAACGCCGCCTGCACCGCGTCCATCCCCTGCTCCACGTAGCGGGTAATGTTCTCCAGCACCACGATGGCATCATCCACCACGAATCCCGTGGAGATCGCCAGTGCCATGAGCGACAGATTGTCCAGACTGTAGCCCAGCAGATACATTCCGCCGAAAGTGCCCACGAGCGAAAGCGGGACGGCGATGCTGGGAATCACCGTCGCCCGCACCGTCCGCAGGAACACGAACACCACCAGAATCACCAGCACAATCGAAATCAGCAGCGTGGATTCAATGTCTTTCACCGAGGCCCGGACCGTAATCGTTCGGTCCGAGACAACTTGTCAGTTTGATAGCCGGAGATATCGAGGACTGGAGATAAGGCATCAGAGCGCGCACCCGGTCCACGGTCTCGATGACGTTGGCACCAGGTTGCCGGAAAATAACCACAAGAACCCCGGGCTTGCCATTGGCCAGGCCGAGGTTGTGCACGTCCGCCACCGAGTCCTGCACATCAGCCACGTCTGCCAGTCGCACCGGGCCGTCGTTGTGATAGGCGACGATCAACGGTCGGTACTCATCCGCCGTAAAGAGTTGATCATTGTCGGAGAATTCCTGAGAGGTCGTTCCGTTCGAGACTTGTCCCTTGGCTAGATTGGCATTGGCCTGATTGAGCGCATTGCGCACCGTGTCCAGGCCCACTCCAAGCTTGTTGAGCAGCATGGGATTGACTTCGGCTCTCACCGCCGGCGGCGCCGAACCGTACGTGAACACCTGGCCCACTCCATTCACCTGCGAGAGCTTCTGCGCCAGAATCGAGTCGGACGCGTCATACAAACGCGCCACCGGAACCGTGTCAGAAGTGAGCGCCAGAATCAGGATGGGGGCATCTGCTGGGTTGATCTTGCGATAAGTTGGATTGCTAGGCAGGTTGGTGGGAAGCTGGCTGCGAGCCGCATTGATTGCCGCCTGCACATCGCGGGCTGCGGCATCGATGTTCCGGTTCAGATCGAATTGCAGCGCGATGCCGGTCGAACCTAGTTGGCTCGACGAGGTCATCTGATTCACGCCTGAGATGCGCCCGAACTGCCGCTCCAACGGCGTGGCCACGGCTGAAGCCATCGTCTGCGGATCGGCGCCCGGCAGCTGTGCACCCACGCTGATCACCGGGAAATCCACCCGCGGGAGCGAAGACACCGGCAGGTAATTGAAGGCAAGAATCCCGGAGAGCAGCAGCGCCGCCGCCAGCAGCGACGTGCCAACCGGACGCCGGATAAATGGAGCAGAAATACTCATGCTTTAATCACTGTCATCCTGAGGCGGGCGCTTTTTGCCCGCCGACGGACCTGAGCGAGCCGCGTGATGTGTCGCGCCGCTTCTACTAAGTAACGCTGCGACACAACAATCACGCGTTTGGCTCGCATCCTTTTAATCCGCCGGGAACTCCTGCGGAATCGGATTGCCGATCTTGTACTTCGCAAATCGTTGACCCAGCCGGTCAAACCATAGATAAACTACCGGCGTGGTATAGAGCGTGAGCAACTGGCTGAGAATCAGACCACCCACGATCGTGATGCCCAGCGGCCGGCGCAACTCGGCTCCCGTTCCCGATCCCAGCGCCAGCGGCAAGCCGCCGAGCAGCGCCGCCATGGTCGTCATCATGATCGGGCGGAAGCGCAGCAAACATGCCTGAAAAATTGCCTCTTCCGGTGGTTTGTGTTCCTCGCGCTCGGCCTCCAAAGCGAAGTCGATCATCATGATGGCATTCTTTTTTACAATGCCGATCAGCAGGATGATGCCGATCAAAGCCACTACAGTAAGATCGTTCCCCGTGATCATCAGAGCCAGGATTGCGCCCACTCCGGCCGAGGGCAAGGTAGAGAGAATCGTGATCGGGTGAATGTAGCTTTCGTACAGAACTCCCAGCACGATGTAAACCGTGATAATCGCAGCCAGAATCAGGAACGGTTCACTGGCAAGTGAATTCTGAAATGCGGCGGCCGTGCCCTGGAAAGAGGCGTGAATGCTCGCCGGCAACTGGATATCTTTCTCGACCTGCTCGATAGCTTTCGTGGCATCGCCCAGCGAGGCTCCAGGCGCGAGGTTGAACGACAGTGTGACCACCGGGAACTGTCCCTGGTGATTAACTGCGAGGGGTGTGTTCGTCGTTTGCATCCGTATGAAAGTTGAAAGCGGCACCGGGGCTCCGCTGGTGCTCGACGTAGCAGCATTGCCGGTAGGCGCGCCGGTGGTTGGCGCGATGCTGCTCGGCCGAACGTACACGTCGTTCATCGCGTCGGGCGTCTGGGCAAAATTCGGCAGGACTTCCAGCACCACGTGGTACTGGTTCAACTGTGTAAAGATGATGGAGACCTGCCGCTGCCCGAAAGCGTCATACAGAGTATTGTCGATGGCTTGCGGCAGGATTCCCAGACGCGACGCGGTGTCGCGGTCGATCGTGAGATTTGTCTTGAGCCCGCCGTTGAGCTGATCGGTGGCAACATCGCGCAGTTCCGGCGCCGCTTTCAGTTTCTCCACCAGCTTCGGTGTCCATTGCGCCAACTCCTGTGCGTCAGCATCTTCAATGGAGTATTGGAACTGGGTGCGGCTCACGCGATCCTCCACCGTCAAATCCTGCACGGGCTGCATATAGAGCGTGATGCCGTCTATCTTGGCTAATTCAGGCTGCAGTCGCCGGATGATGCCCGAGGCGTCGGTGCCACGCTCATCGCGCGGCTTCAAGTTGATCTGGATGCGCCCGCTGTTGGGAGTCGTATTCGTGCCGTCCACGCCGATAAAAGACGACAGGCTCTCCACGTCTTTATCCTTGAGAATCACCTTCGCCAGTTCCTGCTGGCGCCGCGACATCGCATCAAATGAAATGTTGTCCGGAGCTTCCGAAATTCCCAGAATCACTCCCGTATCCTGCACCGGAAAGAATCCCTTGGGCACAATTACGTACAGAACCAGCGTAAGAACCAGGGTTCCGAAAGTTACGAACAGGGTTGCCGTTTGATGTTTCAGCACCCACTTCACGGTGCGTCCGTAAAACGCAATCACGCGGTTGTAATAATCTTCGGTGACTTCGTAGAACCGTCCCTTTTCGCCCTCCTTGCGATGCTTGAGCAGCTTGGCGCACATCATCGGGGTCAAGCTCAGGGAAACCCCCGCCGACACCAGGATCGTCACCGCCAGGGTGACCGCGAACTCGCGGAACAGCCGGCCCACAATGTCGCCCATGAACAGCAGCGGAATGAGCACCGCAATCAGAGACACCGTAAGCGAGACGATGGTGAACCCGATCTGCCCTGATCCTTTCAACGCCGCTTCCAGCGGCGATTCCCCGGCTTCAAGGTAGCGGTCGATGTTTTCGATCATGACGATGGCGTCATCCACCACGAACCCGGTGGAAATAGTCAACGCCATCAGCGTCAGATTGTTAAGGCTGTAGCCCAGCAGGTACATCACGCCAAACGTTCCCACAATCGACAGCGGGACCGCGACGCTGGGAATGAACGTGGCCCGCAGGTTTCGCAGGAAAAAGAAAATAACGATGACCACCAGCACAATGGTCAATGCCAACTCGAACTCAACATCTTTCACCGAGGCTCGGATGGTCGTGGTCCGATCGGTCAGAATCTGCACTTTGACTGCAGAGGGCAGCGACGCCTGCAATTGCGGCAGCAGCTTCTTGATCCGGTCGACGACGCTGATGATGTTTGCCCCGGGCTGGCGCTGGATGTTGACGATCACCGCCGGAGTCTCATTCATCCACGCCGCTAGCAAGTCGTTTTCCGTGCCATCGAACACGTTGGCCACGTCGCTGAGCCGCACCGGCGCGCCGTTGTGATAGGCGACGACGATGGGCTTGTACTGCGCGGCGAGAAAGAGCTGGTCGTTGGCGCCGATCGTGTAGGACTGGCGCGCGCCGTCGATCACGCCCTTCGCCTGATCCACATTGGCCTCGGCCAGCGCGGTGCGAACATCTTCCAGGCTCAACCCGTAGGAAGCGAGCGCCGTCGGGTTCACCTGAACTCGCACGGCGGGCTTCTGTCCGCCGCTGATCGAAACCAGGCCTACGCCCGGCAACTGCGAAATTTTCTGCGCCAGCGCGGTATCGGCGAGATCCTCCACCTTCGACAAGGCCAGCGAGTCCGAGGTCATCGCCAGCGTGAGAATCGGCGAATCCGCAGGGTTGACTTTGTTGTAAATCGGAGGATTCGGCAAATCCGCCGGCAGGAACGTCTGCGCCGCGTTCACTGCGGCCTGAACCTGCTGCTCTTCCACGTCAATGTTCTGGTCGAGCCCGAACTGCAGCGTGATCACCGAACTGCCGAACGAACTCGTAGAGGTCATCTGGCTCAAGCCCGGGAACCTGACCGAACTGCCGCTCCAGCGGTGAAGTCACCGACGAAGCCATCACCTCGGGATCCGCCCCCGGATAAAACGTTACGACCTGAATGGTTGGATAATCGACCTCCGGCAGCGCGGAGACGGGCAGTTGCATAAAGGCAACCCACCCCACCAGCAGCACGCCCACCATCAAAAGCGTGGTCGCCACTGGCCGGAGAACGAATAAACGTGAAGGACTCATGAAGCCGGAATTCCTGATGCCGCAGTTGCCGAAGTCGGCGTGCCGCTGCTTCGCGGCTCGATGGAACTGCCGGTTTGCAGTTTGTCCTGGCCGTCGGTCACCACCGTGTCTCCGGGATTAAGGCCGGCAACGACCGCCGTGGTCGTGCCCTGGCTGAGCGCTATGGTTACCGTGCGCGCTTCGACCGTCTTGTCGGGCTTCACCAGATAGACGAATGCTCCCTGCGGACCGCGCAGGATCGCGGCCGTGGGCAGCACCGTGCTGTTCTTGCGCGTCTCCAGAAGCAGGTTTGCATTCACGAACTGGTTGGGCCAAAGCTGGTTGTCTTTATTATCGAAGACCGCTTTCAGCTTGGCGGTTCCCGTCGTCGGATCGATTTCGTTGTCAATCGTCTGCAGTTTGCCCGTCGCCAGCTTGGTCTGATCGTCGCGGCTGTAGGCTTCCACCAGCAGCGTCGAGTTCTTCATGTGCTGCGCCACGGTCGGCAACTGATCCTCGGGCAGAGTGAAGATCACCGCGATCGGCTGCAATTGCGTGAGGATCAGCATGGGATTGGTGTCGGTTGCGTGCACAATATTCCCCGGATCCACTTGCCGCAGCCCGACCCGTCCCGGTAAACGGCGCCGTGATGTTGCAGTAGACGAGCTGCAGCTTGGCGTTATCGATCTGCGCCTGATCAGTGCGCACCTGGCCGTCGAGCTGGTCCACCAATGACTGCTGCGTGTCCACCTGCTGCTGTGCAATGCTGCCGGAGGGAATCAGCGTGGTATAGCGCTGCAGGTTCAGTCGCGCATCGCGCAGCGTAGCCTGATCCTTGAACAATTGCGCCTGCATCTGCTCCAGTTGCACCTGGTAGGGGCGCGGATCGATTACGATCAGCAAATCGCCTTCTTTCACGACCTGCCCTTCCTGGAAGTTCACGCGCATGATCTGGCCGTCGACGCGGCTTTTTATGTTCGCCGTGTAAAACGCGGTCACCGACCCCAGCCCGACCAGATAGACGGGCATGTCCTGCTGTTGAACCTTGGCCACCGCCACCGAAACCGCATGCGGACCCGCGGCTTGCGCCTTCTGCTGTTTTGAGTCCGCGCTGGTGCAGCCGGAGAAGGACGCGCAAACCACCAGCAGCACCGCAGCCGGTACCAGCCAAAGGCGAAAGCGCCCGGCAAACTGCCGTTCTTCTTCGACAAAAACTCGAATCGATCGTTTTCACAGGTTTGGTCGTTTGCACCTTTCCACAAGCTCGGCGTAGAACACGCCATTTATTAGACGTATCATTTTCCATTCGGTTGCGGCACCTCTGCCCGGAGGCAGCCGATCGTCTTACGACTAACGTCCTCCCGCCGGAGAGGCTCAGGTAGGAACTGGAACGCAGATGTAATAGTAGAACCCTGCCAAACTAGCATCAACTGCGCGCCGCGACAGGTCAAGTACCGGGGCGAATGTTTTACAAATCTTTACTCGCTTTTGGCTATATTTACCGTTCTGTTTACTGTCCAGCCGATCGCAGCGCCGCGGGCGGCGGATGCAGCGCTTCATAGGCGGCAATCTCCGCTTCGTGTTGCAGCGTGAGCCCAATGTCGTCCAGTCCATTCAGCAGACAGTGCCGCACGAATTCATCGATGGGAAATTTCGCGCGAAAGCCCTGTTCGTCCCGCACCTCGCATTGCTCCAGGTCGATGGTGAGCTGGTAATCGTCAAGCTCGCGAGCTCGCCGCATCAGTTCGGCGGCCTCAGCTTCGCTCAGACGCACCGTGAGGAAGCCGTTCTTGGCGCTGTTATTGGCGAAGATGTCGGCGAACGAAGAAGAAATCACGGCGCGGAAACCGAAATCCGCCAGCGCCCACACCGCGTGCTCGCGCGAGGATCCGCAGCCAAAATTCTTTCCCGCAACCAGAATGCTAGCGCCTTCATAACGCGGCTCGTCCAGAACGAAACCAGCGCTCTTCTTCCCGTCGGCGGCGAAGCGCCAGTCATAAAACAAAAACTGCCCAAAGCCGGTGCGCTCAATCCGCTTCAAAAACTGTTTAGGGATGATCTGGTCAGTATCAACATTGACCCGGTCCAGCGGAGCCACGCGCCCACGATGTGTACGAAACGGTTTCATGTTCCTTCTCGTCCCACCTTCCGCGCTTGTCATCCTGAGCGTAGCCGGTTTTCAGGCGTAGCGAAGGATCTCAGTCTCCACTGTTCACGCAGGAATTAGCACTATCACTGAAACTTCCAATCCCGAATATCCGTGAAGTGCCCGGCAATCGCCGCCGCGGCCGCCATCATCGGACTCACCAGGTGCGTCCGCCCACCGCGTCCCTGCCGCCCTTCAAAATTCCGGTTGCTGGTCGAAGCACAGCGCTCCCCGGGCTGCAAAATATCAGGATTCATTCCCAGGCACATCGAGCATCCCGACTCGCGCCACTCAAATCCAGCATCCAGAAAAACCCGATCCAAGCCTTCCTGCTCCGCCGCCCGTTTCACCGTCTGCGATCCCGGCACCACCATCGCACGCACTTTCGCGCTCACGTGATGGCCCTTCGCCACGCGCGCCGCCGCCCGCAGATCCTCGAGGCGCGAGTTGGTGCACGACCCGATAAAGACGCGATCGATGCCGATGTCCTCAATGCGCTTCCCCGGCTCCAGCCCCATGTACTGCAAAGCCAGCTCGGTCGAGCGCCGGTCGGATTCTTTCAAGCTCCCAACATCCGGCACCCGCCCCGTCACCGGCGCCACCATCCCGGGATTCGTGCCCCAGGTCACAAACGGACAAAGCTGCGCCGCATCAATCTCCACGACCTTGTCGAACGCCGCGCCTTCATCCGTCGGCAGGCCGCGCCAGTATTCGACTGCCTTCTCCCATTCGCCGTCCCGCGGAGCAAATCGCTTGCCCTTCACGTAGGCAAATGTGATTTCATCCGGCGCCACCATCCCCGCCCGCGCTCCGGCCTCGATGCTCATATTGCACAGCGTCATGCGCCCTTCCATCGAGAGCGCCCGCACTGCTTCGCCCGCATATTCGATGACGTACCCGGTCGCGCCGTCAGTGCCGATCTGTCCGATGATTCCCAGCGCCAGATCTTTCGCCGTCACACCTTCCGCCAATCGCCCGCGCACATCGATCTTCATCGTCTTCGGCCTTTGCTGGGCCAGGCACTGCGTCGCCAGAACGTGCTCCACTTCTGACGTTCCAATGCCAAAGGCCAGCGCTCCAAACGCCCCGTGCGTGCTGGTATGGCTGTCGCCGCAAACAATCGTCATCCCCGGCCGCGTCAGCCCCAGCTCGGGCCCAATCACATGCACAATCCCCTGCTCGGGCGAATCCATATCAAACAGCAGGACGCCGAATTCCTTGCAGTTCGCCTGCAGCGCCGCAATCTGCTTGGCCGCGATCAGATCGGTGATGGGAGTTCCCCGCGGCTCGGTCGGAATGTTGTGATCAACGGTGGCGACGGTGCGCGAGGGCTGCCGGACCTTTCTTCCCGCAGCTCGCAACCCATCGAAGGCCTGCGGCGAAGTAACTTCATGCACCAGATGCAGATCGATGTAAACGATCGGCGAACGCCCGCTCGGTTGCGCCACCAGATGCGCGTCCCAGATCTTCTCGAAGAGTGTTCGCTTTGATGCCATAGTCGCCGAACAACCAGTTTTTCACACGCAAGTCGAACGGGAGCAAGGCGTAGCGCCAGCTACCCCACAACCCATGTGGGGACAGCCGTCCTCGGCCCAGGTGTATCGGGCCGCTAGTCCTCTCATCGCCGACTTCTCTTAATCCTCGGACGGCGCACCGCCACATCAATCCACAATCCATCCAGGAATTTTCCACACCCCACGTGTGACATCTGACCTTGCGCACAGCCCCGCAGTCGCGCGATCATTGTCGAGGCAGTGACGGTCCGCGGAAGATGAAACCGCCAGACCGTAAGCCGTTTGTTTTCTATATTATGGTATCTAACCCCTTTGCCATGCGGATTTTGCCGGGAATTTCCTGCTAACTCGATGATTCCAGTGAGGGGAGGGGGGAGGGGGTACCTCGGTTTTTGCGAGCAAGCCTGACCAGGCGATCCCGTTCCGAGGGTTCGTCGAACAATTATTTTCGCGATGTCAGGTATCATTCGGAAGTGCCAAGCTGTACCCTGTGTTCCTCTGTGACCCCTGTGTTAAAGAATTTCTGTAAGCAGAATCTCAGAAGCCCCGACAAGAATGATTGACGGAAAACGCATCGCGGTCGTAATGCCCGCCTACAACGCGGAGAAAACCCTCGAGGCCACGGTAGGAGAACTGCCGGAGCTGGTGGATATCCGCATCCTGGTCGACGACCACAGCTCTGACCAAACGGTCGACGTGGCTCGTCGCCTGGGCTTGCTCGTTTTCCAGCATGATCGCAACTACGGTTACGGCCGCAATCAGCAGACCTGCTATCGCGAGGCTCTGGCTGCAGGCGCCGACGTGGTCATCATGCTTCATCCGGATTACCAGTACACGCCGCTGCTGGTGACGGCGATGGCCAGCATGGTCGCTTACGGCGTTTATGACGTTGTGCTGGGCTCGCGCATTATCGGCGGGACGGCGCTGCGCGGCGGCATGCCGCTCTACAAATACATCTCGAACCGGCTGCTCACCGCGTTCGAGAATCTTTTTCTGCGCGTCAAGCTTTCCGAATACCACACCGGCTACCGCGCCTTCAGCCGCAAAGTGCTCACCGAACTGCCGCTGCTCGAAAATTCCGACGACTTCGTCTTCGACAATCAGATGCTAGCCCAGTGCGTGCACTTCGGCTTCCGCATCGGAGAAGTATCTTGTCCCACGAAGTATTTCGAAGAAGCCTCATCCATCAACTTCCGCCGCAGCGTGAAATATGGTTTCGGAGTGCTGGCGACCGCTCTGCAATTCGCGTTGCAAAGAGCGGGCGTGATCCACCTGCCCCGCTTCAGCGACAAAGGCCGCAAGCTGGAGCCCGGCTATCCCACCTACTACGCGCGCAGAACCGCTCGCCCGGCATAGTGCAGAGAGGGAGAGTTGGAGAAGCTTCGTGAAACGGAACTTCGGATTGCCGCTTACTTCTTCCTCGACAAAAATCCCAGCACCTTGCTGGCGAACTCATCGGAGAATCCGAATCGCGCTTTGGCGCGCGAATAAAGATCGACGGCCTTCTTATCCAGCCAGATCATCGCCGATTTCCCCCAGCCATCCTGCGGCCGCGCAAAATAATCGGTGGAATGTCCGGTGACTTTCTTGCCCTGCTCGACTGTGTAGTAGTACAAAGCGAGACTCTTGCGCGACTGCCCCTCGGGGCACGTCAGAGGATCAGGGAAGCCGTGCAACGACCGCTCGTCAGTCGTAAAAATGAGCGCATGATTCAGCAGCGGCGGATACTTCGCCGCGCAGCGCGCCATCTTCCCATCCTTGCGCTCCCACAATTCGATCGCTCCGCCCCACTCCTCTTGCCATCCCGGATTCAGATACAGAATGAGATTCACGCGCCGGTGCAGGTGGGTGTGGAAGTGGTGCATGGAAAAATCCGTATGCACGTTCAGATAGCCGCCCGGCCCGGATTGGTGCAGGCCGCCGCCCTCGAGCATAGGGTCCGCCATCAGATTGGGAATTCCGGTCAATTCCGAAACCCAGGCCACAAACTCCGGCGAGTTCAATTCGTCTGTGACCGCTCCGATGGTCGCCGGAAACAGCTCGCGCTTGGGCATGCCCAGCTTGTTTTCGTTCGCGTGTTTGTACTGCGTCCAGGCATCACTCGCAGCTTGAGGAAACTGCGCCGCCATGTCCCGCGCAACATCAGCATCAAGAAAATCTTTCAGCAGAATGTGCGGGCAAGGATGGTTCTCGCGATATTGCCTGGCCAGCTCAGGCAGCGGAGATCCCCATCTTTCATAGGGAAACAGCCGGACGGGGGTTTGAACGGCCGAGGCAGTAGACATTGTCTTTGCATTGTAAATGATCGACCGCCCCGGAAACTGGATTTTCGCGGCGAGAGCCATCGCCGTTATCACTGCGAAGGAATCCGGCAAACTCGCACCGCGCTGTTCTGGTAAGCGCAGTCGAGCCCCGCAACTCCAGGCTGCTGCACCACCACCCAGCTCACGCCATATTTGTTTTTCAACCGCAAAAAGTCTTCTGCACGAAAACTCTTCCACGGAGTCTGCGCCTGCACCTGCGCCCACCATTCCTCGGCCAACGGAGGAAACATGCTCACCGCGCCGCTGTCCTTCGATAAGTCCGCCAGTCGACCGCGCTGCGCCAGACCACGGAAGCCGATCGTATCTTCTCCAGGTATCTGCATGAAATCGGGATCAAGCGCAAACACCGCATCGACGGGCGTATTGTCACGAACCCAGACAAAGGCCTGCGCCCACGGATTTTTCGGAGCAACCCCGGGCCACTCGACGTGAGCGCTCGCCGGAAAAAGATCTCGCTGGGCGACGAACATCCCAACACTCAGCGGAACAAAGAGCGCCAGCCAGCGCCACACTCGATTCTTCAGCACAAACTCGCCCAGCAATCCGCCCATGATCAAGAACATCAGCATGTAGAGAAGATGCAAGCTGCGCAGCGGCTGCAGCCGAGCCAGACTCTCGAATCGCGCCGGCAAATCGACTACGAGCGCGGCGAAAAAATAGACAAGGTCATAGATGATGAGCGCCCGGCACACAAGTTCCAATCGATGCCATTGCCGCTCCCGCGCGACGCGCGCAAACCACCAGAACAACACCACCGGCGCGAGTATACCCAACTGCTCATACCAGCGCCAGAGCTGGATGTAGTGAAACTCATGCCGCATCGCGGCCGCGTGGTAAGCCGGCGAAGTCGGAGGGTCCAGCGAAATCCCAAACGGCAGCAGGATAGCTAAGCCTGCTAGAGCATTCAGGGAGCCCGATGCTGCCGTTCTCTTTTCAAATTTCTCCGCGATCACGAGCAGGAAGCAGAATGAAAACGCAAACGCGGCCATCAGCGGATGGACGCTTCCCGCAAATCCCAGCCACAGCGCCGCGCGCACATACTTTTTCTCCAGAATCCGGGCCACGGCGAAAATTGCGGCGAACGCCGCCAGATTCCGCGGGTTCAAGTACTGGTCCATGATGTAGAGCGCGGTTCCCGCCACTGGAATCGTTAACAGCGCGGCCACGAGACAAACTCCGCACCACCGCGCCCTGGCACTCGGGAATAACAGTCCGCTCAACTCCCAACATGCGAGCAGGAGAAGAAAAATGGACGCCACATGCCACAAGAAAAGCCCGGTCTCGAACGGCAAGTGAGTCACGCGCAGAGAAAAGGCAATCAGATTTGGGAAGATCGTCAGGCTGGCGTGCGACGCGAAAAATTCCTGGCCCGTCGGAAACAGTGCCGGATGCAGAATCTTCTCCACTCCTGGCAGATAAATCTCCGCATCCTCGGCGTAGGGATGGTATCCGTGCACCAACAGCGCCCCAGCCGTCAGCAGCAGCAGAGAATCGCCAGCGTCTTATATTTTTCTGAGAGGATGAAGTTCACTCAACCGTCGCGACCTTAGGCGGGATGCTCGCTCGCCTTCGCTTCCGCTCCGCAACCCACGAAGCGACCGCGAAAGCCGCCAGCACCACGTACTGCGGATCAATCGGCCGCCGGTAATAATCTTCCGGGTGTGTCAGGTAATAGATTATAGGAAAGAAAAAAAACACGATACATAAGGCATGGCGATGTTCTTGTCGAGGCGCCACGCCCGGCGAAGTCCAATCAAAGTCAGCACCGTAAGCCCGGTGCAGAAGACCATATTCCACGGATCGGCGGGCTCTTCCTGCAGATAGCGGGGGCTGAAGCTCCAGAATCCCGTCCACAAATAAACCACGCGCCGCAGCGTCTGCTTCACATAAAGAAGCCGGTGCGAATCGATGAACGCCAGCCCTTCGTGAAACTTCTTCGAAGTGTAGGCGATCTCGCCAAGTTGCTGATACTCGCGCCACTCGTTTTCGTTATCCGAAGGATGATAGCCCGGAGGTCCCCAGTGCCACGAATCCTGATTATTGCCGAAATAAACCTCCAGGCCCAGACAACTGCGGAAGGGAATCAACTTGTGAAACGTTACGTAGTTTCGAATGAACCACGGAGAAACTACCAGCGTCACAGCCAGCACCGCTCCTAATCCCGGAGCCAGCCATCGTCGCCCACTCTTATAGAGGCGATACCACGCCCACGCTCCGAGAAAAGGCGCCACTGACATTACGACTGGATCCGTCAACCCTCCCAAGCCGCTGAGCGCGCCGAAGCCTACCCAAGGCCAAATCGAAGACGAGCTTTCCAGATAAAGCGCCACGAGGAAGACGAGGGTCATAAGAAGCGTGGTGAGAGTCGTTGCCCAGATGAAGTCCGCCGAGAAATAAATTCCATAAGGAAAGAACGCCCAGGCCCATCCCGCCCAGGCCGCCGCCGCCGCTCCAAACTGTTTCCTGGCGATGAAGTACACCGGAATGCAGGTCAGCGCCGAGAACAAACAATCCAATGCCAGCGCGGCAATCGCCGAGGCTTTGCTGTAAACGCCAAATATCTTGAAAATTCCCGCCAGCAAATAAGGAAACACCGGCGCCAGCCATGCAGTCGGCCCGGTTTTGCCGAATAGAGGATTGCTGAAACCCTCGCCCTGCGCGATCGACCGCGCAATCCTGCCGCTTTCGCCTCCCAATCGCCAGTGATCGCGGTACGGGTCCGTCCGCTCCGGATACAGAAACGACATCACCAGAAGCCGCAACAGGAGCGCCACCACAACCATCCAGAACAACGAGCGCCGGACGCGTCTCGTGACCGCTTCGCCTCCGTTCATCCCGGTCGCTGTTTCAGATGCCATTCGCTTGATCGAAAACCAATTGCAGAGATCGAGCTTATACTCTGCCACAACAAGACATCCGTGGTTTGTTTTTCCCTCCTGCCTTCGAGGTTTCCCGCGCTTGCGCCTTCCCCGCGCTCTACGTAGCATCTAAATAGAGATGGCTGCCGCCCTCATGCCCGACCGCCCTCGGCCCAATATGGCCTTCGGCGAGATTCTGAGTTTCTCCTACGACACTTTTTGCAGCAACAAAGTCCGCTTCATCCTGACCGCGCTTGGCATGGTGATCGGCACCGCGTCTCTCATCTTAGTCGTCACCGTCGGTATGACCGGCAAGCAGTATGCCCTTGCCCAGATCCAGGCCATCGGCACCAACGAAATTTGGGCAGAATACGAAGGTGCGCAGCACATCAGCAATTCGACTCTTGATCCGCTGACCGTGGAGGATGTGCAGGCAGTACAGGAACAGGTGCCGGGCGTGATTGCGGCCTCGCCTGTGATCACTCTCGGAGAGCGCATCCCCATCGGCAACGGCGACGAAAAAGATGTGCAAATTCTCGGGGTTTATCCCGAATATCAACGCGTCCGCAACCTCACCGTGCTCTCCGGACGCTTTTTCGATCGCGAAGACTCGCAGGCCCACAACAAAGTCGGAGTGATTACGGAAAAAATGGCCCGGGCGATCTACGGCTCACCGCAGGCCGCCGTGGGCAGGATCATCAAACTTACGGGACTACCGTTCACCATCATCGGCACGTTTAAGGAGAGCGGGGAAACTTTCGGCCAGACGGAAGTCAGCGACTACACAATGGCGATCCCGTACAGCGTGAGCCGCTACTTCCTCGAAACCCCCAGCGTCAAGATGATCTATTTCTCCATGGAAGACGCTGACATGGTGCTGCCGGCGACGGCGCAGATCAAGCGTGTGTTGCAGTCCCGCCATCGCACCGAGTCAGTCTACAACGTGCAGAATCTCACCACGGAACTCGCCATGATGGATCGCATCGCCACCGCCCTTACCTGGGTGCTGCTGCTGGTTTCCATGGTGACGTTGGTGGTCAGCGGCATCGGCATCATGAACATCATGCTGGCCACCGTGACCTCGCGCATCCGCGAGATCGGCATCCGCAAGGCCGTCGGCGCCACCAATCGCGAAATTCGTTTCCAGTTTCTCGCCGAAGCCATCCTCATTTCGCTCATCGGAGGCTTTGCCGGCATCGTCATCGGCCTCGCCATCCCCTACTCGGTTCGCTTCCTCACGGAGTACCGCATCCCCATCTCAGGCTTGTCCGCCATCATCGCGATCATTGTTTCTTCGGTGGTCGGCGTGATCTTTGGCACCGTCCCTGCTGCCCGCGCCGCCCAGCTCGATCCCGTCGAGAGCCTGCGTTACGAGTAGGGATAGGCCCTGGCCCGGAATGTGGCAGAATTGGTTCGCGCTTTGGATCGAACCGCGGGAGATCCCATGCGATCTTCTAATATCACTGTAGTGATTCTCGGTATGCTTGCCCTCTCCGCTATGGCTCAAGAAACTCCTTCACCAGCGCCGGCCCAGAACAGGCGCATAGTGATTGCCGCCGGCTTGGTGCTCGATGGCCGGGGCCATGTTCTGCACGACACCCGCATCGTGGTCGAGGGCTCAAAAATTGTCGCCGTCGACAGAATAGATGACGCAAAGGCGGGGCCCGTGGACTATGACCTGCGCGGCCTGACCGTCCTGCCCGGCTGGATTGACGCGCACGTGCACATCACCTGGAGCTTCGGCCCGGACGGAAAAAACGCTGGCCAGGGAGGGATGACTCCGAAGGCGACTTATGCCGCAGCCTCGAATGCATGGCTGACGTTAATGGCAGGATTCACCACTGTCCAGAGCGTCGGATCTCCCGCCGACGTCCCTCTGCGAGATGCCATCGCAAAAGGCTTGCTGCCGGGTCCGCGAATCCTCACCGCAGTCGAGCCGATCATGGGTCGAGGTGAGCAGACGGGCACGCCCGATGAAATCCGCGCCTTCGTACGCAAACAAAAGGCAGCCGGCGCGGACCTGATCAAAATCTACGCTTCCGGAGGCATGACCCGCGGCCCGATGACGATGTCTCAGGAACAATTGAATGCAGCCTGCGATGAAGCGAAGAAGCAAGGCCTGCGCACGCTCGTGCACGCTTACAGAGATGCGGTCCGCGCCGCAACTCTAGCCGGCTGCACAGAAATCGAACACGGCCTGGGAGCGTCGGACGATGATCTGAAGTTAATGGCCGAACGCGGGACGTATCTCGATCCGCAAGCCGGGTTGCTGCTTGAAACCTATCTCCAAAACAAAGACAGGTATCTGGCCCCACCCTATTACACGGAAGAGGGCTTCGCCGCGATGAAAGCTCTCATCCCGGCACACCAGGAATTTATTCAGCGGGCGGTGCGTATCCCTGGGCTGAAGATTGTTTACGGAACCGACGCAGTGGCGGGCGCGCACGGCCGCAACGCTGAAGACTTTATCAATCGCGTACGCGACGGCGGGGTGGACCCCATGGAGGCCATGGTTTCTGCCAACTCTCAGGGAGCGGAAGCGCTCGGCTTATCCGATCAAATCGGCTCGATCGCGCCCGGTCTTCAGGCAGACATCATCGCGCTCGATGGCGATCCGCTGAAGGACATTACGGCCGTTCGGCGGGTCGTATTTGTGCTGAAGGGCGGCGTGGTTTACAAGAACGCCGCGCGCACCGCGACGCCTGTTCATGCGGGTACCCCATAATCTGACCGTGAGTCATGCGCAGTCTTTGCGCTGGCCTGTCTCTCCGGTCGCGCCTTGCAGAATCCACAGCGATGCCTGCTGCCACGAAAAAGTTGCATTTTCGGGTCACTCCGAAGTAATATGCATTACGGAGCTTGACAGTAAGAATTCCCGGTTTCTAGACCCTGTACCGCTCGTTTCTAAACTCCAACACTCGCAGTTCAGCTTGTGCGAAAAACAAGATAAGAGGTGGTTGGTCCACCTCCGTCCCGGTTCGGAGAGTTTAATATGGCGTGGTACGCGTACTGCCTTACCGAGCACCAGACCCTTCCCAACGGCACCCGTTCCCGACGTCCTTTCGTAATTGAGAATGTCCAAGGCGTGAATGGAGCCCCCGTCCTCAGCTATCCCAGCGGCGAGTTTGCTGTGATTGTGAGCGAGTACGACCAGAACGCAGCAGAACTCGACCAGAAATCCGCCATCGAGCACGCCCGCGTAGTCAGCGGCTGCTTCCGCAATTCCACCGTACTGCCCTTCCGCTTCGGAACCATTTTCGAAAGTGACGACGCCCTCCGCCAGGCTGTCCGGGTAAACCGGCGCGCCTTCGGCCTGAGCGTTGCCCGGCTCCGCGGAAAGTCCGAAATGCACATCAAGCTGACGGTCACCGACGGCTCGCTGCGCGAAGCGATGATCGATGTCGTCCTGCCCGATACAGTCGGCGGCGACTATCTTTCCAAGCTGCGCGTCAAGGCTTCCCGCGACCGCGAACGCCAGACCAAGGCCCGCGCTCTCTCGGTGCAGGTCCACAAGCTGTTTAACCCGCTCGAAGAGGAAGTGAGCTGCAAAAAGGTCGCGCCCCAAGGCATGCTCATCGACATCGCCCATCTCATCGATTCAAAGTCGGTCGAGAAATACCAGAACCGTTACAGCACCGCCGCCAAGCAGCTCAAGAACTGCGAAGTGGCCATCAGCGGACCTTGGCCCCCGTACCACTTCCTGCCCGGGAAGTTGCGTACCGTGGCCGGCAACAGCTAACCCAGCGGATCCATCGGGCCGCCGTTTGCCGAGAGGCGCCGGCGGCTCAGATTTGCCCCCATAGTTGTGCATTCAATGTGCAGGCTTATGCACTTCCCCTCCGTCCAAGCCTTGGCACCGAATCTCCGCTGCGAGCAGAATGCCACTTTAAGCTACGTTTTATCAATCGCTTACGGATAAAGACATCCATCGACCAACCCCTTACCGATTTGGTTCGGGAAGTGCTTCTTCTTAAAGTACTAAAGAGGCCGCAAACCCACAGCAATGACCTTCAATCAATTCTCTATTCAACATTTCCCGAAGTACCGCCCGGCTTTGTGGGACGGATGCTTCCATCGCCTTTCCTGACAACCCACCACCTGACCTCTTTGAAACGTGGCCCCAGCAATGGGGCCGCTTTTTTTGCCCCAAGGACGAGCCGCTAGAAAACCCTCCACACAAAGTGCGCCAGCAGCGCGAACAGGAGCAGCATGAACACTCCGCCGATCCACACCAGGAAGTTCAACGTCAGCTTCGTCGAGTTGATTTCTTTCTTATCCATGCCTCAAGCTAGCACAGCCGCTTTCCCCCGCACTGCTCACTCGGATACACTGCCTAATCTATGACCAAGTCCCTTCGCTCCTCAATCGCACCCTCACCCTTATCGGTCGCAGCCACCTTCGCTCTTCTATTCCTCGCGTCCTCGTTCGCCGGCGCCCAAAACCCGCCTCAAACGCCCGCCACGACCCGAATGATGTCAGTGCCGGAAGCCACGCAGGCCGACAAACTGAATTTCCCTCCGCTTCTTCTGCAGCAGCTTTCCGCCATCAAAGCTGCGGCGCTGAACGACGACTACGGCTACCGCCAGCTAGCTCACCTCACCGAAAACATCGGACCCCGAGCGACCGGCTCGCCCCAGGCCCGCGCCGCCTCCGAATACGTAGCCGAAGAGCTTCGCCACCTCGGCCTCGATGTCCGCCTCCAGCCGGTAACCGTGCAGCACTGGGTTCGCGGCGCCGAAACCGCCGCCTTGGTCGAGTACCCCGGAATGGTTCCCGCCACCACACAAAAGATTGTCCTCACCGCCCTTGGCGGGAGCTCTGCAACCCCAGCCGACGGCCTCACCGCCGACGTAGTTACCGTCGACACTTTCGAAGAACTCGAGGCTCTCGGACGCGACAAAGTCGCCGGCAAGATCGTCCTCTTCAATGAACTCTTCGACAAGCAAAAGGCTGCCGCTGGACTTGCTTTCGCCGCCTACGGCGAGGCCGTCCGCTATCGTGGAGCCGGACCTAAAGCCGCCGCCGATCTAGGTGCAGTGGCCGCTCTGGTCCGCACCGTAGGCAACGCCGACTATCGCCTCCCGCACACCGGACAAAGCTTCCCTGCAGGGATCCCCGCCGCGGCCATCACCGCCGAGGACGCCGACCTGATCGTCCATCTCGCTGCCGAAGGCAAAGTCCGCATGCACCTTACCCTGACGCCCCAGAAGCTTCCTGACGAAACCGGCTACAACGTAATCGCCGACCTCAAAGGTTCCGAACATCCCGAACAGATCGTGGTAGTCTCCGGCCATCTCGACTCCTGGGATCTCGGCACCGGGGCGATTGACGATGGAGCCGGCGTAGTCATGGCCATGCAGACCGCCGAAGTTCTCCAGCGACTTCACCTGCGTCCCACCCGCACACTCCGCGTAATCGCATGGATGGATGAAGAGACCGGAGGTTCCGGCAGCAAAGCCTACACCGCCGAATACGCCGGCGACTTCCAACACTATGTAGCCGCCATCGAGAGCGATGCTGGCGCCGCCCATCCTTTGGGCTTCGACGTGAAAGCCAACCCAGCGGCTATCGACGCCCTCCGCCCTGTACAAGGCGTGCTCCAAAGCATCGGCGCAACCGTTTTCGAGCCTACGACTTACCCTCCCGGCGCCGACATCGAAGCCATGTCCGAAGCCGGAGTCCCCGCCTTCGGCGTAATGCAGGACGGACGCACCTACTTCAATTACCACCACTCCGCCGCCGACACACTGGATAAGGTAGTTCCCGCCGAACTCCGCGAAAACGCCGCCGCCATGGCAGTAATGGCCTACGCCCTGACCAACATGAAAGACCCTCTGCCAAGGTAAAAGGAGTTGATTTTGGGTGGGGACAGCCGCCCTCGGCTGTCCCGGAGCGAAGCTCCGCCGCAGCGCCACGACGCTGCACTGAACTGTGGATACGCTGTTGCGGCAGCCGCAGGCGCAAGCGGCGGCTAATGAAGTTTGACCACCAAGGCACAAGTTGGAAGCATGGTGTCGCCCGCCATTTGCTTGCGAGAAACTATCCGAGCCCTAAAATCGTCGCGGTCGTAATAGAACTTCTTGGTGTTTTCATCCTTCACCCAAGCGTTGTCATCTTTTATCTTGACCTGAATTGGGTCACCCACGATTAAGCCGCTAGGCGCATGGCCTTTGGCCATCACGACGTATGCCAAATCATCTAACTGAACCACGAAACAAAAACTTTCTGTGCCACCAAGTAGTTCTAACAGCTTCGTGGTCTGATAAACATCCTTCTCACGCGCGCTTGTTGAGGTGCTGATGAGGATGATTGCCGTGACGATCAACTCAGAAACAGGATGCTTCACTCTGGATGCTCCTGATGAAACTTTGCGAAGAGTCTACATCAAAATTCAACCATCGGGACCCTAGACCACAGCATCATCGGCTGAGAACGCCTCGCTCCGTTGACCGGGCAAGCGGCATGGGTCGTCTGAGGCCGGGCTTCGTGATACTGCAGCCAAGCGCCTGCCTTTGTTCGTTTTTCGTAAAAAGCGCCGGCTTCCGGTTGCGCGTCGCACTTCAGGTTCTATTATTTGCGCCGCAGCCTTCCCCCATCCCCAAAACTGGGCCATGATTTCATCCTGAAGTCGGATCCTCGCAGATCCCTGGGCGCCGCATCCGTAAGCGCTCACCAGAAAGGACCTATCCATGTCCGTAAAGATGCTCACCACATTCCCCGACGCCCGCAAGAGCGTCATCATGAAGCCTGACCCAACCCGAATCGATCCCCTCAAGCTGAAGCTCGGCAAACAACCGGCGCGCCACGATCCGCGCACTCTGCTGTTCGCCACGTACGCCACCGCCGCTCTGCCTGCGCCGCCTCCCAGCCTAGATCTGACCGCCAAGGTGAAAATTCCTTGGGGCATGATGGACAACGCGCAGGTCGGCGACTGCACCTGCGCCGCTGCCGGGCACCTCATGATGGAGTGGACGGCCAATGCCCAATCCAAAATATTCACGCCGAGCGACGCGCAAATCATCGCGGCGTACTCTGCCATCACCGGCTACAACCCCAAGACTGGAGCCAACGACAATGGCGCCCAGGAAATCGATGTCCTCAACTATTGGCGGCAAACTGGGATCGCCGGGCACAAGATTCAGGCCTACATGGCTCTCGAGCCATCCAACCACACTCACATCATGGATGGAACCTGGATCTTCGGCGGCTGCTACATTGGACTAGCTTTGCCCAAGAGCGCCCAGGCGCAGACCAGCAACAAGCAGATTTGGTCGGTTCCTCCGTCAGGGACCGGAGCAGACGGCGCACCCGGCTCCTGGGGCGGACACGCCGTCCCCGTCGTCGCCTACGACTCCCGCAGTCTCACGGTAGTCACCTGGGGCGCGCTGCAAACCATGACCTGGGGCTTCTGGGAGGCCTATTGCGATGAGGCGTACGCCATCGTCAGCCCTGACTTCCTCGAACAGAAAAAAGGCCAATCCGTGACGCCGGATGGGTTCAACCTGCAGCAACTGCTGGCGGACTTGGCCGACTTAAAGTGAAGTGGGAATAGCGATAGCGTCGCCAAGCTTCAACCTCATGATGGGATAGCCTCGCTTCCCGGCGAGAAGCCCATGTTTGTTATTTTGATCCATAGAAATGCGAGGCGTAGTCTCCGACGAACTCATACGGACCGCAGTGGATTGGCGTGAACGTGCATGACTTCGCTCCTTCCGCGGTCACAGGATTGCAATCGTCATGCCGAAGTAGGTTCGCGCAGCCTATCCCTGGCCCTAAGTGCGCAAGCTTTCCTCTTTCCAGTTTAAAATGTTTCTCCGTGCCCGAAATGAAATCGAAGACCATTTTGCGTCTGACACGCCGCGACTTTGCCCGATCCGCTCTCGCCGCCGGCGCCGCAGCCGCGCTGCCGGCCAGCTTTTTCTCGGGTTGCAGTGTGTCGAATGCGGCACGCACGGCGAACTCTGCCGCCCCCACCAGTTCGTATGCGGAACAATTCGACTCTTCTTCCGAGATCCCCTTCCCCAAGAGCTTCTTCTGGGGAGCAGCTACCGCCGCCTATCAGATCGAAGGCGCATGGAATGAAGACGGCAAGGGTGAATCCATCTGGGACCGTTTTGCGCATACTCCCGGTAAAATCAAGAACGGCGACACCGGCGACACAGCCTGCGATTCCTATCACCGCTTTAGCGAAGACGTTGCGCTCCTGCGGGCGATGAACTTGAACAGCTACCGGTTTTCGATTTCCTGGCCGCGCCTTCAGCCCACCGGCTCCGGTCCCGCGAATTCCAAGGGGATCGATTATTACAGTCGCCTCATCGATGCCTTGCTAGAAGCCCGAATCCGTCCCTTTGTCACCCTCTATCACTGGGACTTGCCGCAGGCTCTCGAAGATGCCGGAGGCTGGCCCGCTCGCGACACCGCATCTCGCTTCGCCGATTATGCAGAACTTGCAGCGCGTGCCTTCGGCGATCGAGTTTCCGATTGGATGTTGTTCAACGAGCCCCTTGCGTTCATCTATCGGGGTTATCTCGAAGGCTCCTACGCACCTCGACGCCAAAGCCTCCTCGACTTCCTGCGCGCTTCGCATACCGTGAACCGGGCGCAGGGCGCGGGTTTTCGCGCATTGAAAGCAACTCGACCCTCCGCCCGCGTTGGAACGGCATTGAGCATGTCCCCCTGTGAACCGGCAACCAACTCGGAAGAAGACCATCTCGCGGCCGAGCGCGCCTACGCCGTCACCAACCTGTGGTTTCTCGAACCCGCGCTCAAGGGGCGCTATCCCGAAGCGCTGGTGTTCACCTCGGAAACTGCCATGGGCGTCAAATTGGGTGACCTCGACCAGATGCGCGCGCCACTCGATTTCATCGGCATCAATCTCTACTACCGCACCATCGCCTCAGCTCCGGGCGCATTCGAACGCATTTCCCACACGCAGCAGTGGCTGTTCCCCGTGAAGATGACGGAAGGCCAGCAAGGTCCGAAAACCGATAACGGATGGGAGGTCTGGCCGCCGGCTCTCTATGACATGGTCATGCGCATCACGCACGACTTCAACCGTCCGCAGATCGAGATTACCGAGAACGGCTGCGCCTATAACGACGGCCCCGACGCAAGCGGCGTAATTCGCGACACTCGCCGCATTGACTATCACAAGCAATATCTGCAAGCGCTCGCACGGGCCATCGCCGACGGCGCCGACGTCCGCGGCTATCATGCCTGGACTCTGCTCGATAACTTTGAATGGGATCAGGGTTTCAGCCAGCGCTTCGGCCTCGCCTACGTAGACTTCAAAACGCAGCAGCGCACCCTCAAAGAATCAGGCCGCTGGTATGCAAAGGTGGCTGCGAGGAATGCGCTGCCGCCCTCCGTCTAGTTGGGGAGTTTCAGCTTGTCCCGCTGCTCCGCAAGCTTTCTCTGCAATGACGGATTGATCAGCGAAACCGGAACGCTGACATCACCCACTTTAAATTCCGTAGGTTCGAACGTGGCGTATCCATCTTTTGAACCCATGTGGCCGGAGATGGTCACCCACACGTCTTTTCCCGCGATCTCGGTGAGAAACCGTCCGTGCACCAAGTCGCCCTCGTAGGTCACGTCCTGATCTTTGATGTTCGGCTCTCCATCGCCGACTTCGGAATCCGGCGAAAGTTCCCCTCCTCCCGCGGATTGAGCAGCCTGCAACAAGGCGCTGATCCCGCCAGAGCCGAACTGAGGCTGAGCTTTCGGCTGAGGACTGGAAGCAAAGGCCGGCTGATTCTGCGATGCTGTCTGAGTCTGCGCCGGCACTGCCGCATAGCTTCCACTGGAAACCGGCGAAGCCTGCTGCGCGGCCGGTTCGCGCTGCTCTATCGGTTGCCCGGACGACTGGGCCGGAGCTGCTGCGGCCGCTGCCGGAGCCTGCACCACCACCGCCGCCGGCTTCTTCAACACCAGAAAGATCGCCAAAAGTGCGGCGAACAGCGTCGCAATGCTGATAATGCGGTCAAGCTTGAGCTTCATGAAAACTCTCGAACGGTCAGCCGGACAGACAGGCCCAGCCTCATCCTAACGGGAACGGGAGCCAGGAAGCAGATGGCAAAAGTCACAACCCAGGATGGTACTTCAGTCACATGGTGACCGCATTCAATCCAACTTCTTAACCAGCAACTCATTCACCATCTGCGGATTAGCTTGCCCTTTGGACGCCTTCATCACCTGCCCGACAAAGAATCCGATCATGGTCTTCTTGCCGGCCCGGTATTGTTCAAGTTGCTTGGGGTTCGCAGCAAGAATTTCGTCGATAATCTTCTCCAGAGCAGAAGTATCCGAAGACTGCTTCGGTCGCCCCTCTTCTTCGTAAACCTCAGGGAAGTCCTTGCCGCGCTCGAAGGAAAGATCGTAGAGATCCTTCAGCATTTTTCCGGAGATGGCGCCGCCTTCGACCAGATCCGCAGATATCGCTACGCCCTTCATCGAAATCGGAGACGACTCGATCTCGATCCCTTTAGCTTTGAGACGCCCCATCAGTTCGCTCTGCACCAGGTTCGCCACCCGCTTGGGATTCTTCGCCGCCTTGGCCGCGGCCTCAAACTGGTCAGCCAGCGCTTTTGAGACCGTCAGCACCTGCGCGTCATATTCGGTAATCCCATATTCCCTGGTTAACCGCGCCCGGCGCGCTTCCGGAAGTTCGGGCAAAGTCTTGGCGATCTCGGCCTTCCACTTTTCGTCGACCACCAGCGGCAGCAAGTCTGGCTCAGGAAAATAGCGGTAATCGTGTGCCTGCTCTTTCGACCGCATGCTGTAGGTCTTGCCTTCGTGCGCGTTGTAGAGCCGCGTCTCCTGCACGATCTTGCCGCCGGCCTCGATCACCTCCACCTGCCGCGCGATCTCATAGACCAGCGCCTCGCGGATGAAGCGAAACGAGTTCACATTCTTGATCTCCGCCTTAGTGCCCAACTCCTTTTGCCCGCGCGGCCGCACGCTGACGTTGGCGTCGCAGCGCAGCGAACCCTCCTCCATGTTGCAATCGCTCACGCCGGTGTAGAGGATGATCTCTTTCAGTCGCGTCAAATATTCGTAAGCCTCGTCAGGCGTGGCAATGTCCGGCTCGCTGACAATCTCGATCAGCGGCACGCCAGTACGGTTAAGGTCGATGGCAGTTTTCTCCTCGGAGCCGGGAAAGCCCTCGTGCAGGCTCTTGCCGGCGTCTTCTTCAAGATGCACCCGCGTGATCCCTATCTTTTTTCGGCCGACTCTTGAGGAGACTTCGATGAACCCAAACTCGGCGAGCGGCTTGTCATACTGCGAAATCTGGTAGCCCTTGGGCAGGTCGGGATAGAAATAATTCTTGCGCGCGAAAATCGAAGTCTCATTGATGCGGCAATTCAAGGCCATCGCCGCCAGCGCAGCGAATTCGACCGCCTTCCGGTTCAGCACCGGCAAAGCTCCCGGCATCCCCAGACAAACCGGGCAAACATTCGTGTTAGGCGCAGCGCCGAAGCGCGTCGAGCAGGAGCAGAAAATCTTGGACGCCGTCAGCAATTGAACGTGCACTTCGAGTCCGATGACGGGCTCGTAAGCGGTGCCAGCGGCGACAGAAGCATCGGCGGAGGTCGACATATCGAGTGATTATAGAGCAGCGGTTAGTGATCAGTAGCGAGTGGTCAGACTTGAATGCTCTTCCGCGAGGCGGCCGATCTCTACTTCCCCATCGGAATCTCGAAGTACATCAGCTCATTCCCTTTGGCATCATTAACCCCACTCACGTAGATGCGTGCGCCGGCCAGAGGCGTGTCGATGTCTTGCACATCGAAGAAGAGGAATCCGGATTGCGTGGTGTGAGGCTCGACTGCTCTGGCGGCGAATCGCGAGGATTCGATCTCGTCCATCTGTTTCCTGCTGATGGTGCCTTTCACGTCCTTGTGTGGGATGGGAAGCGGCAGCGGCGGGGCGGTGTTGGCGTGAGGATTGGTGAGACGGCGGTAGATATCGTCGGGCGCTTCCGGTGTCAGCTTGTCGCGGTTCGCCGTGGTTAGTGTCACCTGCATATGCGCGACTGAGATGGGCTGGTTGCCGTCGTTGGTCACGACGAAGAAGACGGGCAGTAATCCATGCTCGTGAAAGTTTATGGAGAAGATCTTGGCTTTGTCAGCAGTGTCGTAGGGGTCGGCGCCGATGGCAACTTTCTCGTCAGTGTGGTCGTCGTGTGCGGGATAGGTTTTCGCGGGCTGTGCTGCGGGCTTTACAAAGTCTTTGGCCGCCAGGCAGAGGGCGAACACGGCGACGACGCACGAGACGACAAGCAGGCGAGAGAAACACGTTTTCAGCGGCTGCATGCTCCTGATTATAGAGGCTAACGCAATCTCCTTCCGCGCCCGGAGTTTGTTTAGAATGGCTGAACTTGATCACATCCCTTTACAGCTTCCTCTACAGCGTCGCGCTGGCTGGGGCGATGTTGGTGAGCCTGCCCTACTGGCTCTTGCAGATGGCGCGCCACGGCAAATACAGCAAGGGCCTGGCAGAGAGGCTGGGCCGGCTGCATTCGCGGCTTCAGTTGCCGAAAGAACAGGAGCCGGTGATCTGGGTTCACGCCGTTTCCGTCGGCGAGGTACTGGCGATCGCCGGCTTGGTGGGGGAACTGCAGCGCCGCTTTCCGGAGCATCGGATCTTCATTTCAACCACGACTGATACCGGGCAGGCGCTCGCACGAAAACGCTTCGGAGAGGCTAGCGTATTTTACTTTCCCCTGGATTTCGCATTCGCGATCCGTCCCTACCTGCGGGCGTTGCGGCCCCGAATGTTGGTGATTGCGGAGACTGAGTTCTGGCCTAACTTCCTGCGCTTGGCGCATGCCAGCGGGGCGCGGGTTGCGGTGGTGAATGCACGCATTTCAGACCGGTCATGGCCGAGCTACCGGCGATTCCGCGGATTGCTGCGAAGATTGCTGGTCAACGTCGACCTGTTTTTGGCGCAGACGCCAGAGGACGCGGCGCGGCTGCGGGATATCGGAGCCGCGCCGGAACGGGTGCGGGTTACAGGAAATCTGAAGTTTGACGTTCCGGCGCCTGCTCCGCCTCCGATTGTGGAGAGCGTGCGGAAGTCGATTGCGGCAAATGGAGCCGGGCCGGTGCTGGTGTGCGGCAGCACGGTCGAGGGGGAGGAATCGCTGCTGCTGAAGGCATTTGAGAATCTGCTGGTGCAGCATCCGCGGCGGTGATGATTCTTGCGCCGCGACATCCGGAACGCTTTGCCGCCGTGGCCGCGCTGCTGGAGCAGATGTCGATTCGTTTCCTGAGACGATCGCTGTGGAATGGAGAGCCCTTGACCAGCGGAGTTTTGCTGCTGGATACAATCGGAGAGCTGGCGGCGCTGTATGCGCTGGCCGACATTGCTTTTGTGGGAGGAAGCCTGGTGCCACGCGGCGGGCATAACATTATTGAGCCCGCGCAGCACGGCGTGGCTACCGTGGTGGGCAACCACACGGAGAACTTTCGCGACATCGTGAGCTTGTTTCAGAGCCGGGATGCGGTGCGGATTGTTGGTCCGGCGGAGTTGCCGCTGGTGTTGCTGGAGCTGCTGGCCAACGATGAGGAGCGAAGAGCTTTAGGGCAGCGCGCTGCCGAAACCATGCGATCGCAGATTGGAGCCACGGCGCGGACGGCCGGCGAGCTGCTGGAGTTGATGGCGCGGCCATGAACTGGAATCCGCTATCAGCGCATCTACGGCGGCGTGGTCGGGGCGCGCAACGCGCTTTACGATCGCCGCTGGCTGCGTTCGCGCTCGCTGCAAGGGCCTGTGATCAGCGTGGGGAATCTCTCGGTCGGAGGGTCGGGAAAGACTCCGTTCGTCATTTTGCTGGGCGAGTTGTTGAAGGCGCGCGGAGTGAAGTTTCGATGTGCTTTCGCGCGGTTACGGGCGCGATACTCGCGGTGTGTTGCTGGTTGACCCCGGCGGGCTGCCGCGGGATTTCGGCGATGAGCCTCTGCTGATTGCTCGACGGCTGCAGGCGCCGGTGGTCGTGGGTGAAGATCGCTATGAGGCTGGGTGCTTTGCCGAGGCGCAATTCGGTTCGCAGATTCATTTGCTGGATGATGGGTTTCAACATCGCGGATTGGCCCGCGATTTCGATATCGTGCTGGTCACGCCGGATGATGCGCGCGATCGTTTGCTTCCTGGAGGACGGCTGCGGGAGCCTTTGCGATCGCTGCGGCGGGCCGATGCTGTGGTGCTGACGAGCGGGGCTTCGCCGGAATCGTTTCCGGTCGCGGGCAAGATGGTTTGGCGGGTGCGGCGGGCGATCGCTCCTCAAAATGTTCCACCGCGGCCGGTGGTGTTCTGCGGGATTGCGCGGCCGCAGAATTTTCTGCTGCAGTTGCGGGCTGCGGGCATCGATCCGGTTGCCGAGGCGTTCTTCCGCGATCATCATGCCTACACTGAGAAGGACGTTAACGACTTGCTGCAACTGCAGCGGCAGAGCGAGGCTGGCGGCTTTGTGACCACCGAGAAAGATGCGGTCAACCTGGGCGGCTATCTGGCGGCCTTGAAACCGCTGGCAGTCGTCCCGGTGAAGATGGAACTTGCCGATGCGGCTAACGCCGTGGATACCATGCTGCGCGTGATTGAGGAGCGGCGGCGCCGCTCGTGAGAAAATGCCGGATGGCAGTGGTCAGTGGTCAGTGAACAGTGGTCAGCAAATCCCTCGGGGTTTACTGGTCACTGACCACTGGACACTGACCACTGCTTTCACAGCGACATCTGATGACGAGACATCTGAAGGAAGTTGACCGGCTGCAGAAGATTGTCGAAGCGTTCCCCAAGGTCACGATTACGGTGCTGGGGGATCTGGTGGCCGATGAATTCGTGTATGGAGAAATCTCGCGGGTGTCGCGCGAGGCTCCGGTGCTGATTCTGAAGCACCGCGAACGCACAGTGGTGCCGGGCGGTGGCGCTAACGCGGTGAACAATCTGGCTGACCTGGGCGTGAACGTGCTTCCGGTTGGCGCCATCGGCGATGACGAGCCCGGACGGCTGCTGGTGAAGTTCTTTCGCCACAAGCGAATTCCGGTCAGCGGCGTGTTGAAGGATAAAAGCTACACGACGGTTACGAAGACGCGCATTCTCGCGGGCATGACGCACAATTCGCGGCAGCAGGTGGTGCGCGTCGATCGCGAGCCCGAGGACCCTCCCAACCCACATTTAACGCGCGAGCTATTTCTGGCGGCGCGGGAATATTTGCATGCTTCAGATGCGCTGCTGGTTTCCGATTACGGCTATGGATCGGCGAGTCCGGCGATCGTGAATGCGCTGCGCCAGAGCGGGCGGCGAAGAGTTGTGCTGGTGCCTTTGATCCTCGATTCGCGCTACCGGCTGCTGGAGTATTCGGGCGTGACGGCGGCGACTCCGAATGAGCCCGAGGTAGAAGCGGCGCTGGGCGGGCGCATTGGGCAGGACTGGAAGAAGCTGACGGCGGCGGGCAAGCAAATCATGGAACGGATGAAGTTGCAGTCACTGCTGATTACGCGGGGGCGCGACGGCATGGTCGCTTTCGATCAGAGACATGCGCCGGTGGACATTCCGATTTTTGGTTCGGACCAGGTCGCGGATGTGACTGGGGCGGGCGATACCGTGATTGCGGCGTTCAGCGCGGCGCTGGCCGCGGGAGCCAGCACGGAAGAGGCAGCGCAGTTGGCTAACTACGCGGGCGGCATTGTGGTGATGAAGCGCGGGACGGCTACGGTTTCGTGGGAAGAGTTGTTGCGCGCGATCGACCAGGCTCCGCCTGTGACCAGACCCCATTGAACTAAGTTGAGCTGGGGCTGCGTTTGGAATTTGAACAATGAGCAATCCTAAGATTCTTGAGCGCCAGCAGCTTCGCACTCGTGTCGAGGAGTGGCGGCGCGCGGGCGAGCGCATCGTGCTCGCCAACGGCAATTTCGATTTGCTGCATGTGGGCCACGTGCGCTATCTGCGGGGCGCGAAGGAATTGGGCGGGAGGCTGGTCGTGGCCGTTAATTCTGACGCATCGGTGCGGGTGCTGAAGGGCGAGGGTCGTCCGATTATGCCGGAAGCAGAGCGCGCTGAAATTGTTGCCGCACTTGGTGATGTAGATGCTGTCGTTGTTTTTCCCGAGCTTGATGTGCGCGCTTTGATTCGCGAGCTTCGTCCCGATATCCAGGCCAAGGGTACGGACTACACGGTCGACTCGGTTCCGGAGCGCGATGCGGTCGGCGAATATGGCGGGCGGGTCGCGATCGTCGGAGACGCCAAAGATCATTCCACCAGCGAGATTATTCGTTCGCGGCTGTCGCCGAGGCGGCCGTGAGTTTCGAAGCTCCTGGTGTCGAGTCGAACCGTATCGATATTGAACCGGAGAAGAAGATCGAACGCCTGCTGATTGTCCGGCTCAGCGCCATGGGGGATGTGATCCATACTTTGCCCGCGGTCCATTTCCTGCGGCGGGCGTTTCCGCATGCGTTCATCGGCTGGCTGATTGAGGAGCGCTGGGCCGAATTGCTTTGTGCGCCAGGATCTTCGCGGCGAGGGCCACGGTCTCCGCTGCGACCCTTGGTCGATGAAGTGCACAGCGTAAGCCTGAAAGCATGGGGAAGGTCTCCGTTCTCTATGGCGACGTTGCAGCGGGCGGTCATGGTTTGGAATGATGCGCGGGACGCGCGCTACGATGCCGTGGTGGATCTGCAGGGAGCGATCCGGTCGGCTGTGCTGGCTCGGTTGTCGGGGGCGCGGGCGGTGTACGGAGCCGCAGAGCCGCGCGAATCTCCTGCCAGTCTTTGGTACACGCGGAAGGTGGTGACACGCGGAAGGCATGTCATCGAACAGAATCTTTCCGTGGCCGAGGCGCTGGTTGGGGGTGAAATGAAACGGCCAGATCAGGATAGTTCTTGCGATCTTCTTCACGATCTTCCTCCTGATTTTCCTCATGATCCCCAGGCCGAGGCACGCACCGAGCAGGCGCTGGAGCGGGATCATGTGCGCGACTTTGCAATTCTGAATCCGGGTGCGGGATGGGGAGCGAAACGCTGGCCTGCGGAACGCTATGGGAAAGTCGCGCGCGGGCTGGCCGAGGCGGGCATATGCCCGCTGGTGAACTACGGTCCGGGCGAGGAGGATCTTTTTCGCGCGGTGCTGGCGGCGAGTGGTGGCCGGGCCAGACCCATGCAAGGCTCAGTGACGGAATTGATTGCGTTGACGCGGCGGGCGCGGATCTTTATTGGAGGGGATACGGGGCCGCTTCATCTGGCGGCAGCTTTGCGGGTTCCAGTGGTGGCAATTTTTGGGCCGACCGACCCGGGGCGCAACGGACCTTATGCGACGCGCAGCGTTGTGCTGCGGAGTGCGGAGAGTGTTACTTCGCACGCGCGAAGGGCAGATCCCGATGAGGGATTATTGGCGATTGGGAGCGATGAGGTGATGGCGGCAGCACATAAGTTGCTGGGCGGTAACCTCAGGGGCTAAAGCCCACTTCTTTGTTTGGTCCGGGTGGCACGGCTCAAGCCGTGCCCTTCCCGAGCGAAATGATTCCATGGCTGAGTGGTCACAAATCGCGCGGCGGATTCGGGTGCCGCTGGGGTTTCTGTTTGCCGTGTTTTATTTTTGGATGGCGCGGCCTACGTGGCGGTCCATGGCGCTGGGAGCGATTGTGGTTTTTCCGGGGCTGCTGATTCGGGGGCTTGCCTCCGGACATGTGCGTAAGAACGAGTCGCTGGCTACTTCCGGTCCTTATGCGTACACGCGGAACCCGCTCTATTTGGGATCGCTGCTGATGGGGTTGGGATTTGCGGAGGCGGCGCGCAGCTGGGCGGTGGGCGCGGCGCTGGTTGTGATGTTCTTTGTGATCTACCTTCCGGTGATTCGCGATGAAGAAGCATTTCTGCGGCGGACGTTTCCTGAGTTTGAAGAATACGCGCGGAGGGTGCCTAGAATGTTTCCTCGGCTCGCGCCGCGTTCAGATAATCGCGACGAGGCTGGGGCGGGATTTTCTTTGGACCTGTATTTGAAGCATCGCGAGTACAAGGCGCTGCTGGGGGTCGTCGGCATGACTGCGGCTTTGATCATCAAGCGCGTTGTGTTTCGGGGTTAGCTGGCTTAGTGGCGGCGTGGGTTTTCAGATGAGGCCCTTGCCGACCTTCCACAGGAAATCCTCGGCATCGGCACGGACTTTTTCCATGAAGGTGCGGTCGCGGCCATGTTCAAGTTCCATCTCGTCGAGCGTGAGTTCGACAGCGACTTTGGGTTTGAACCCCCGCTTGATAAGCATGCGGGCTCGCTCGGCGAAGCCCGTGTCAGCCTCCTTTTTGACCGGTTCCTTCGGCGGAAGAAAGGCAGTGTGGTCTTCACACTTGTGGTCGCGGAACTTGGCGGCGGCCAGGCGGTCGTAGGCGGCCATGGCCTCGTCTCCGCCAAGCAGCGTAGGGACGGGGAGGGTCCATCCGCAATTCGTGCAGGCCCAGCCGCTGGCGTCGCCCTGGATCCGGATTAAGGAGCGCTCCATCCCTACGACCTCAACCTATTGCCGCGAATCGGGCATGCCATGTTCTCTTCGCTCAGACGATCGAGTTCGTAAGTTATCTCTGCGCCACTAATTCTCTGGCGTGGCTTAGTTCGGGGCGCGTGGAATTTGATCCGTCGCAGACTTTGAGCAGGAGCGCATAGTATTCGGCGGCGTCCGACTGCTTGCCGGCGGCTTCGGCGGCACGGGCGGCGCCGTAGAGGCCGTCGAAGCGGTTGGGATTCAGTTTCAAGTCCGTCTGATACTCGGCCAGGGCTTGCTGGGGGCGTTTTGCTTCGAGCAGCATGTCCGCGATCATCTCTCGCGCCGGAATGCCTTCTGGCTCTTCTCCTAGTGAATCTTCCTTGTCGGCGATGGGGCGCATGGCTTCAACTGCGTCATCATCTTTGCCTTCGGCGAAGGCCAGCCAGGCTACGGCCTCTTTGCGATCGTCTTCTGCTGCGCCGGCAAACCCTGATTTCCAGGCAGCAAGCTTTTTATGAATGCTTTCAATAGCAGCAATATCCTTGCGGACGTCGTCCGGCTTGCGGAGATGGCCGGAGCCGATCGCCCGCGCCCAGTAGATCACCGAATCTTCCGCTGTGCCGGAGACCTCCGTGGGAGGCAGTGCGGCTGCGGTGGCCCAGTCATGCATTTCGATGGGATACAGAGCCGTCAGGTGGGCCAGGGCCGCAGCGTGGGGATCGAAACCCTCGCCATACATGTCGTCGTGCTTGTTGGGCATGGCGCGGATTTCTTCGATCAATGCCCTGGCGTCGGCGTCGCGTCCGCTTTGCATGTAGGCGTAGAAGAGAAAATCCATGGCGTGGAACTGGTGGCCCTCGCCGCCCATGCCCATGGCAGCGGTTTTGCGCGAGGCGGCGATGGAGGCGAGGTTGGAGTTAATGTCGTCCTGCCAGAGGCCGACGCGGGCGAAGATGTGCGACGGCATGTGCAGGGCATGCGGAGCGGCCGGCGCGACCTGCGCGTAGCGGCGAGCGGCGGGCAAGCCCAGTTGCGCGAGTTGGGGCTTGTCATAGGCATGGATGAGGTAGTGGGCCACGCCGGGGTGGTCGGGCTCAGTGGCAAATAATTTTTCGAGGATCGCAGCCGCCTGCTTGCGGTTGGCGAAAGTTGCATCGTCGTGCGGCTCGGAAGCCAGCAGTGACAGGGCATAGAAAACCGCGGCTTCGTGATCGTCAGGGTAGGTCTCGTAAACCTTCTTCATCGCGTCGGAGTAGGCTTTGGCGCGAGCGTCGTGGTCCAGCTTCTTCGAGTCGCTATAAAAGGCGGAGATCGCGGCGATGTATGCCTTCTCGCGCGGGGTGGTGGGGCCGTCGGTGGTGCGCGCCTGGTGAACTTCCTCCATGCCGTGCTCGATCACTTTCTTGTCCGGCTCGTTCCAGAGTTGATGCCACAGGCTCATGGCCACGCCCCAGTGCGCCATGGCGCAGTTCGGAGCTTCGGCGGAAATGTGGACGAATTCCTTTTCGGCCTCTTCGTACCAGAAGGAATGGAGCAGAGCCACACCACGCTCAAACGACTTTTGCACGGCTGGGTTGCAGGAAACCGGGAAGGTGACCGTGCCGAGCTGGGTAGCGGTAAGGTCTTCGTGATGGTGGCCTTCGTTATCGTCAGCAACGGCGGTTTCGGCGAATGCGATCAGCGCGAGAAGTAGGGAAAAGAGCAGCGTACACGCGATATGTTTCATGGGAACCTCGCTGACAAGCGAGTTTAGCCGCGCGGCGGGCAGGGGTCAAACGCAAGAGGGGGCTGCTTCAGGGAAAAAGCGCTGGCAACACGTTGGCCACAAAGTCCACAAGGAAGTGCCCGAACATGTTGGACACCAGATCGCGACGCCATAGATAGAAGGCGGTGAGAATTCCTCCGAGAACGAGGGCGATCAGAATGTTTGCCGCACCGCCGGTCCAGTGCGCGATGGAAAAGATTGCGAGTGGGACCAGCCACGAAGGGATGCGTCCAAAACCAAGCACCTGCAATCGCTCGATGGCGTAGCCCCGATAGAACAATTCTTCCACCACGCCCGCCCGCACGACCACGATGAAGACGACCCAAAGAGGAAGTTTGGCGAAAGCCTGCGAGGCTGCACCATGGCCGTATCCGGTGAGGATTGTGATACCGGCCGCAGGAAGAATACAAGCCACAACAATTACCACGCCCCAGGCCAGCGACTTCCAGACAGGCGAGGTGCCGATGCCGACCGACCGGAGCGGCAGCCGTTCGCCCCGGCGAACCAGCCAGAGCAGCAAGCCCGCACTTGCGAACATGCATCCTTCCCGGGCCAGCGTCTGGGTTGCGCTGGGTTCAGGCGCGAGGGCGCGGAATATCTGCCGGATCACCAGCATGGAAAACAAAGAGAAGAAAAGACCAAACCAGGTGACGGCATTCTTGCCTGACTTTTCCACTATGGTTGCATCGGTCATGGCATTGATTACGGATGTTGTGGCGAGAAAGTTCCTGCGATCGCCTGAAGGCATAACCTGCTACGGTAACTTGGGATATCGCCATCTGGACGACAGGGGACCGCCACGAAACTGGTGCAAATCCCGCACTTCTGGTAAACTTCGCGGCAATCCGGACTTGGGTCCCGTCATGGCCACTCGGCGTGCGTGCCATACATCGGCACGACCGCGACGGAAGTAGAATCCACGCAAGCAACTCAAATTGCCCAGTCCGCAGGGGAAGCCAGCTATGGATCTGCACCCTGGGCCAGAGAAACGTCGGGTTGCTGAAACGCTCCCTGCCAAGTCCGACTCCATGCGGCGGGCTCTCCAAGAAAATGAAGACTGGTATCAAGATCTGGTGGAGCACAGCCACGATCTGCTGTGCATCCACGATCTGGAGGGCAGGCTGCTTTCGGTGAATCCCGCGCCGGCGCGGGTCCTGGGCTATAGCGTGGAAGAACTTCTGCGGGTTCCCATGGTGGAGATTCTCGCCCCTGAATATCGCCCACATTTTGAAGCCTACCTGAGGGAAATCGAACGCGCTGGAGAGTCGCATGGCGTGATGGCCGTGCTGACACGGTCGGGAGAACAGCGCGTCTGGGAATACCACAACACCCTGCGGACCGAGGGCGTGGAGTCGCCGATTGTGCTGGGGATTGCCCATGATGTCACCGAGCAAAGGCGCACAGAGAAACGGCTGCGCGAGGTCAGCGAGAATCTGCTGGATAAGGTGCGCGAAAGCGAGCGTGCGATCCGGGAGTTGAAGCTGTTCCGAACCCTGGTGGACCAAAGCAACGATTCTATTAAGGTGATTGATCCAGAAACGCTTCGTTTTCTCGACGTCAATGAGAAGGCCTGCTCCGAGCTGGGCTACAGCCGCGAAGAAATGCTGTCTCTGGGAGTTTTTGACATTGACCCTGCGGTGACCGAGTCTTCTGTGGTGAAAATTAACGAGAAGTTGCGGAAGACGGGATCCTTGATGATGGAAACGGCCCACCGTCGAAAGGACGGATCGACATTCCCGGTGGAAGTGAGCATGAGGCGGGTCCAGCTGGATGGAGATTATGTCGTTGCCATCTCCCGCGACATCACCGAGCGGAAGCGGACCGAGGCCCGGTTGAGGGCCAGCGAAGGCCGCTATCGGGCTCTTCACGAGCATTCCCCTGTGGGCATTTGCCTGGTTGAAACGCTGACCGGCCGGTTCCTGGGGGTGAATCCGAAATACTGCGAAATCACCGGGCGGACGGAAGAGGACCTGTTGGGGCGCAATTTCCAGAGCATCACTCACCCTGACGACCTGGTGCAGAACTGCCAGATGCTGAGGCAACTCACCGACGGCAGGGTGCGGAACTACGAAATGGAGAAGAGGTATGTTCGTCCGGATGGCTCGGTGCGCTGGGTGGAGGCTGAAGTTGTAACGATAGCGAGCGAGGGGGACGGCCCGGTTTGGCACATGGCCATGGTCCAGGACATCAGCGAGCGCAAGCAGACGGAAGAGGCGCTGAAGAAGTCAGAAGAAAAGTTCTCGAAGGCTTTCCGGCAGAGCCCGATGGCGCTCACGCTCTCGAGCATCAAGAACCATCAGTACATGGACGTCAACAACACCTTTGAACGTCTAACTGGCTGGAGCCGAGACGAGGTCATCGGACGCACGGCGTTGGACATTGGGCTGTGGACACCGGCCGATGGGGTGCACCTGGCGAAGCAGCTTATGGCCGAAGGCAGTGTTCATAACGTGGAAGCGCGTTATCACATGAGAGACGGCAGTATCCGTATCGGCTTATCGACAGCGGAGGTGATCGAGCTGAATGGAGAACCGTGCATGCTTGCAGTGACTGCGGACATCACGGAGCGTAAGCAGGTGGAAGAAGCCCTGCGAACCAGTGAGCGGTGCCAGAACAAGATCGCAAAGCAATTGGAGGCGGAACGTGCCCGCCTGATCGAGGCTCAAGCCGTAGCAAAAGTGGGCAGTTGGGAAGCCGAGTTGCCAAGCCTCGAGACTGCTTGGTCCGAACAAACACACCGAATTTTTGAGACTGATCCCTCCGATTTTCAGCCCAGTCGTCCGCATTTTGTGGAATTTATCCATCCGGAAGATCGTGCGAAAGTGGATGCAGCCTTTTACGCGTCGCTCGACAAGGAAGCACCCTCGAACGTCGAATATCGGATTGTGATGGCAGACGGCCGCGTCAAAGTCCTGGAGGAACAGTGGAGGGTTTTTCGCGATGAACAAGAACGGCCAGTTCGTCTGGTGGGTACCTGCCGCGACATCACCGACCAAAAGCGCTCGGAGGAAGCGCTGCGGCGCAGCGAGGAGAATTACCGCAATTTCGTTTCTCAGAGTGCGGACGGCATTTACCAGGACAATCTGGATCCTGCCATCCCGATCGATCTTCCCGAAGAGGAATTCATTCATCGCTTCTTGCGCAGCACGGTGATGGCGGAATGCAACAACGCTATGGCTGCGTTGTACGGGTTTGCTTCCGGGGAAGAACTTCGGGGCCGACGCATGTCGGAGCGGGTGCTGCCGGAGGATCCGCGCAACATCGAGATGGCCCGGGAGTTCCTCCGCTCGGGTTTTCGTTTATTGGAACACGAATCGCATGAAGTTGACAGGTACGGGAATGCCAAGATCTGCATGAATAGCATGATTGGAACTGTGGAGGATGGAAGACTGGTGCGGATCTGGGGCATCCGGAGGGATGTCACGGAGAAAGTGAAGCTGGAAGAATCTCGCCGTGGGGTGGAAGAAGCGCTGCATGAGAACGTGGCTCAACTGCAGAAAGTCACGGAAGAATTACGGCAGGCTAAGGAGAAGCTCTCTGAGGAAAAGCTTTACCTGGAACAGACTATCGACACGGAACTGGGATTCGGGGAGATTATTGGACGCAGCAGCGCCTTGAAAGAGGTGATGCAGAAGGTGGCCAAGGTGGCTCCGAGCGACGCCACTGTGCTGTTGCTGGGTGAGACCGGGACGGGCAAGGAGTTAGTGGCGCGCGCCATTCACCGCATGAGCCGGCGGGAGGGAAATAGTTTTATCAAACTGAACTGCGCCGCCATTCCCTCAGGCCTCCTGGAGAGCGAATTGTTCGGGCACGAAAAGGGAGCCTTTACGGGCGCGGTTGCCCGGAAACTTGGCCGCCTGGAATTAGCGGACCGGGGTACGCTTTTTCTGGACGAAGTAGGAGAGATTCCGCTGGGCCTGCAGCCCAAGCTGCTGCGCGTGCTGCAGGACCTGGAGTTCGAAAGGCTGGGCGGAACGCAGACTCTCAAGGTGAACTTCCGCTTGCTGGCGGCGACCAATCGGGATTTGCTGCTGAGCGTGAAGGAACGCGAGTTTCGCAGCGACTTGTACTACCGGCTGAATGTGTTTCCCATCCTCATTCCGCCGTTGCGCGAGCGGCGCGAAGACGTCCGGCCGCTGATCGAACACTTCGTCCGCAAGTTCGCCGCGCAGATGAAGAAATCGATCACGAGCATTCCCTCAAAGACCATGGAAATGATGGTGCGGTGGGACTGGCCGGGCAACATTCGCGAGCTGGAGAATTTTGTGGAGCGTTCGGTGATTCTGACGCCGGGATCGGTTCTGCAGGCGCCGCTCGCGGAACTGCAAACCGTGGTTGAGCAGGGCAATGCCGGAGCCCGCGCCAGCCTTCGTGACAAGGAACGTGAACGTATTCTCCGCACGCTACGGGATTGCCGCGGTAAGCTCGGTGGCCCGGACGGCGCGGCAGCGCGCCTCGGCTTGAAGCGCACCACGCTGCAGTCCAAACTTGACCAGCTTGGGATCAAGCCGGGGTCGTATCGGGCTTGAATTCAAAACGGCGGGCACAGTTGTGGCCGCAGGCAAAAACCACGATCCCTCGCTTCGCTCGGGATGACAGGTACTCTTGTCATCCACGTAGTCTTATCATTCCGCACAGTCCTACTCATCCACGAAAAAGCCCCTCGCTTGCGCGAAGGGCTTTTTCTGGGGGAGGGACTGGGGCGAGGCGCCCTTGGTCCCTAGCTTTTTGCGAATTCTAGCTACTTCGGTTGCTGTTGCTGGTCCGCGGCGGCCATCGGAGCCGAAGAATTGCTGGAGAGTTGCTCCAGGTCGTTCTTCAGCAGGCTGATTTCCACGCGGCCGCCGCTGATGTGTTTGGTGTCTGCACCCTCAACCGGTGCATTGCCCATGCCTACGAGGTAGATGCGGTAGACCGGAATCTCGTGATTGAGCACCATGTAGCGGACGACCGACTCGGCCATCTTTTGCGAGTTCTGGATCGCGATCTGGCCCTTGCCGGAAGAGAAACCCTGCACTTCGATGATGTAGCCGCGCTGACCCTTGACCGTGTTCGCCATCTCGTCGAGGGCGTCTTTCGCGTTCTTGCTCAGCATGGTCTGGCCGGGCTTGAAACGGATCTCGGTCTGATTCGAGGCCTTGTACTGATCGATGTTGCTGACCACGGTCTCGACGGTCTGGATGCGGGTGGTTGCCTGCTGCGCGGTCGTCTGCGCCATGGTGGCCTTGTTGCCGGCATCGATGGCGTGCTGATCGGCTTCGTTGGCCTTGTCTGAAGCCAGCTTGATGCCAGCCTGGGCGCGCGAGTCGGTGTCTTTGATCGCCTTGCTATTCGAAGCGGTCAGGTCATCGAGTTCGTTGACGCGATCGCGGATGGGATCGGTCTGCCGCTTCACATAAGTCTTGCGGGCGAACGGGTTCACACGTCCCCAGAAACCCTCGCGGGCAGGCGCTTGTAGAGGCTGCTTGCCGGTGGCGGTGTCGGTGGACTGAGTGGTGGTCTGGCTAGTTTGGGCTTGATCCTGGGTAGACGAAGTTTGCGCGAAGGCCGGAAACGCGAGCACTGCGGCCAAGGGCAAAGTAGCGAAAATGCGAGTGTTCATAAGAAACTTCCTCCAAGTTGGGAGCGTTCTGGGGGCTCGCTCCCGCACGCCGAAACGGGCGTGTTGCGTGATTTGATTGCGTCTCCTAACAACAAGAACAGATATAAAAAGCAAGCGCTAATCGCCCTGCCGGCCTGCGCTGACGCCACGCAGGCCTCAAAAACCTGAACTTCAGGCGCCAGAAATCTGCCAGCGCCTACCCTTTCTATTACAGGTTGGATGCCAAACCCAGCTCCAGGGTTGAGTAGCTAAATGCTTGATATCTAAAGACATTGTACCTCTGGTCCGGACGGGAGGGCAGCTCCGGCCATTTCCGGGAGGGTAATTTTCACAAACCTGATATAAAAACTGCGTGAATCGAGGGGCTTCGGGGAGGTACCTTGGGATCGACCAGGCTGGGGGATTTGCGTTGGCGGACGGAATTCTGGCGGAAAGAACCCTGGGTGCGAATGTCGAGGCGAGTCGTTTTGGGTACACGTAGGATCAGCGCTGCCGGCCCCTGGGGACTAATGCTTACGGGCTCTGCCCTTAATACGGCCACCGAGGAGGAAGGCGGTACTGAGCACGGGAATGACGAACTGATTCGCGTGGAGGAAGTGCGGCGGGGGCCGAGGATTTTGTCCGATCTCGTGGCGGCGGTGGCGGAAGCCAAGTGAACGTTCTCCCGTCTATAGAGTCTTCCAAGCTTTCAGCGCAACCGCTCCGGCTATGAGACCAACGACAAAAATGACGAAAAGGACAACTCCGTGCCCGAACTCGTCGAAAACTACAGAGACGACGAGGGCAAATACGATGAAGGCCACCTTAACCAGCGCACGCCCCGTTCTTTCCGCTGGCTCCATGCCGACAATTTCCATCCTTTCCGTTTCAATCCCCGCCGCAATACTTTTCGTACTGTTCGATGATGAAATGATCGGTCATGCCGGCGATGTAGTCGCAGACCACGCGGGGCAGGGATTCCTGCGCGGCTTTCTCCTGGTAATAGTGCGGCAGGGCCGAGGGGTTTTCCATCCAGAAGGCGAAGAGTTCGCCGACGATTCGTTCGGCGTCGTCTTTTTCCCCGGCTAACGAAGGGCTGTAATAGAGATTTTCGTGGAGGAAGTCTTTGATCTGTTTTCGTTCGGCTTCTACTTCGGGACTGAATGCGGCCAGGCGTTCCTTGTGTCGCCGGACATCGTCCAGAGTTTTGATCCCAGCTTGCTTCAGCCGCGACTGAGTGTTGGTGATTAAATCTCCAGCCAGGCGGTTCAACACTCCTTTGACGGCTTCGTTGAATTTCAGCTTGGCAGGGACATTGGGGTAGGTCTGCTCGGCCTCGCGGAAGAAACGCTCGAAAACCGGTACGCCGGTGCGGATTTGCTCGAGCGTCAGCAGATGGGCTTCGTAGCCGTCGTCGAGATCGGCGGTGTTGTAGCCGATTTCGTCAGTTAGGTCGATTAGCTGTGCCTCTAGCGGTGGGCGCAGGTCGAGAAGATACTCGGCCAGTTCCGGATGCTTTGCCGCGTCGTAATCGCGCGAATGTTTGATGATGCCCTCGCGCACTTCGAATGTCAGATTCAGGCCGCGGAAGGCTGCGTAGCGTTGCTCGAAATCTTCGACGATGCGCAGGGCGTGCAGGTTGTGGTCGAAGAACAGGCCATGGGCGCGCATGGCAGCGTCGAGAGCCTTTTCCCCGGCGTGGCCGAACGGGGGGTGACCGAGATCGTGCACCAGGGCCAGCGCTTCGGCTAGATCTACGTTCAG
This sequence comes from uncultured Acidobacteriaceae bacterium, assembly GCA_963800575.1. Classification (GTDB taxonomy): domain Bacteria; phylum Acidobacteriota; class Terriglobia; order Terriglobales; family Acidobacteriaceae; genus Sulfotelmatobacter. Next base: position 4,237 of record CAWDBN010000007.1, on the reverse strand, counting down.
TGCGAGCGCTCCGGCTACGGTCCGTGTGATCTGTGCTACCTCGATGGTGTGGGTGAGGCGGTTGCGGAAGTGGTCGGAGTAGCGGCGGGTGAAAACCTGGGTCTTGTCTTCGAGGCGGCGGAAGGCCCGGGCGTGGATTACGCGGTCGCGGTCACGCTGAAAGTCATTACGGTAGGGATGCTGGGGTTCAGGGAAGCGGCGTCCGCGGGATTGTTCCACCTGCACCGCGTAGCCGGCCAGCATTCTTGAAGTTTAACAGGTGAAAGTACCCAGTACCTAGTACCGAGTTGCGAGCAAAAGCGCGGTTATCGTAGTCGGCTACGATGTCTTACTGGGTACCAGGTACTCGGTACTTGCTACCTCTTGCCGTGATTATTTCTGAGCTGGATCGGCTGCGGGCGGGGTTGGGGTCGTCAGTGCCTTCAGGCGCGCCACAACCGTGTTCATCGCTTGATCGAAATTCTTGTCACGGTTCCCCAACAGCAACGCTCCTCGCACATATTCGGTGAGGTTCCACAGTGTGATGTGGGTTTTGGGATCGATAATAACCAGGCGCAACTGTCCGAGTACGGGGAGTCTTAATCCGGTATCGGTGAGGGCCCAACTGATTTCGAAGACCAGGTCGGCCTCGGCGGGCGAGGATACGACTTCATATCGGCCCCAATTCTTTATTGCCGCATAGAACTCGTTGTAAGGCCGGTCGGGCCCTCCGTTGAAAACCGTTTCATCGATGACTGTCTGAAGGCTTGCCCCGCCAGCGTTGGAAATAAATACCTTCTGGGCAGCGGCGATTTGTGCAGGGACGGGGGCGGGCGCTGTTTCTTTGGGCTGCTGTGCGCTCACAGTCTGGATCAGTCCCAAGAGAGCGAGCGATAAGCAGAAGGCCAGGGCTTTGATGGTTTTCAAGATCGCCCTCCGGTTGAACCCAATACTAGTTACTGCCCCGAGCCTTCCTTGGCGAGGCGGACCCTGGCGGCATCGAGCTTCTTCTGCGTGGCCGCGAAAAGGTCGGTCTCCACTTCCGGAGCTATGGTTTTGTTCCACTCTTCGACGGCGCGCTCCCAGTGGGCGGCGGCCAGCTTCAAGCGGCCGGTTTTCTGGTAGAGATCGCCGAGGTGATCCTGCACGGTTGGATCAGAACCCATGCGCAAGGCCGCCTTAGTGAGGTTCTCTTCAGCCAAGTCGTATTTTCCGAGCTTGAAATAAGCCCAGCCCAGGGAGTCCAGATAAGCGCCGTTGGTCGGGTCCAGGCTCACGGCCGTCTTGATGTAATTCAGCGATTCTTCAAGACGGACGTCGCGATCGGCATTCATGTAACCGAGATAGTTCAGGGCCGAGGCGCTTTGCGGCGTAATCGCAAGAACTTTCTTGAACTGAGCTTCGGCCTCGTCGAATTTCTTTTCGTGCTCGTAGGTGTCGCCGCGCAGGAAGTAGACGTACTCCTTGTCGTCGGGCTTGGTGGAGAGCTGCTCGGCTTTGTTGAGCGCGTCCTCGGCGTCGCTGAAGCGCTTCAAGCGGGTGTACATAATGGCCAGCCGAAGGTAAACGTCGCGGTCTTCAGGCGTGCCCTTAAGCATGGCGCGCACATCGGCGAGCGGCTTCTCGGGGTCGCCGTTGTCGGCAAGCTGGGCATCGAGCACCATACGCAGTTCGCGGTCGTTGGGCAGCTTTTGCACTGCCTCCTTTGCAGTGGCCGTAGCCTGTGACCATTGCTTCGCGTCGCGATAGGTGTCGATGATGTTCTGATAGCCGGAGCGGGCGTTGTCGTCGCCCAGAGCGATCATCTGGCGGAAAACCTCAACCGCCGCGGGATAGTTCTCCTGGTCGCGGTAGACCATGCCGAGGCGCTCCATGAAGATGCCGCGATTGTTGCGGTCGGACTGAGAGTAGCTGCTGTCGGGTTTCTCAGTTTTCTTCAGCAGATCCTGCAAGATCTTTGCGGCTTCGTCGTAGCGTGCCTGGGCCTCGTAAACCACCGCGATGTTGTAGGGAACTTCGAGGGCGTCGGGGACCATCGCTTCGGCCTTTTTCAGGCTGTCGAGCGCGTCGTCGTACTTGCCCTGGCGGCGGTAGATTTCCGAGATGCGCAGGTACGTCTGTGCGTCCTCTGGATTGGCGGCGGCGATCACTTTGTACTGATCGAGAGACGCGTCGATCTGGCCATCGTTCAGCAGATTTTCTGCCAGGCCGCGGATGGCGTCGAGGTTATCGCGATCCAACTGGATGGCGTGTTTGTAGGCGTCGATCGCCAGCTTGTAATCCTTGCGCTGCTCGTAGGTGGCTCCCAGTGCGGCGTAGAGCTTAGCAGAGCGCCCGGTATCGGGCACGGAACTGAGTACCTGCAGGGCGTGAGTAGTGTCGCCTTCGTCGCTGTAAAGCAGAGAGAGCGTGGTGACGGCTTCTTCGGAGTCGGGGTCGAGCTGGACGGCGGTCTTGAGTTCGGTTTCCGCCTTCTGCAAATCGTTGTTCAGGCGGTAGAGGCGGCCCAGCAGAAGGTGGTCGTCCACATTGTTGGGCTCGATTTTGACGATCTGTTCGTATTGATCGATGGCCAGCTTGAGCACGTTCTCGGAGCCGTTGCCGCCGCCGGGCAGGTCGCCGAGCGAGCGCAGGTAAATCCGGCCCAGCAGCTTGTGGGCTTCGAGATTGTTAGGATCGCGCTTGAGGATGTCCTGGGCCTGGAGCACGGCGTCGCGGATGCGTCCGGTCTTGACATAGAGCTCGGCCAGGCCTGAGGTGAGGAATTCAGAAGAGGGATCGGCCTCGATAGCGAGCCGGTACTCGTCCATAGCTTTGTTTGCCAACTCACTGCGTCCGTAGACCGTGACCTGCTCCTCGTACATGTGCGCGACCGTGTAGTGGTAATAGGCGACGGCGCGGTCGACTTTGCGCGGCGAGGCTTGCGCCGATTTGGACGGAGCGGCGTTGGAGTCCGCCGACGGGGATTCCGCCGGCTTAGCTGGACTGGTTTGCGCGGCCGCAGCCGCTGCGAGAATGGAGAACACTAAAACGCCGCAAGAAATTCTATTCATGCTTGACCTGAGAACACTCGACTCGATTCTACCGGAAATGGTTTTATTCGACCTGATCGTATTAGAGCTGCTTGTGCGTCTCGAAACCATACCCACTTGGATGCAAACCGGCGGCGGTAGTGTGCCTTATTCTACCCCGGTATAGGCGGGATTGCAGAAAAACAGTGCGCCAGACAGGGCTGCAAAGCAAGCGGAAGTACAGGGACTGGGGGGACTTGCGGGTGCGAGTGTCAAGTTTGGTAAAGGGATTGAAGGCAAATCCAAGGAGTCTTATACTCCGACTCCGACGGTCGGCACGGCTGTCGCGAGGAACCAATGAAACGGCTGTTGATCTCTGTCTGGGTGGTAGTCCTCTGTGCGTCCAGCTTGACGGCCCAGAAGACGGTCTTCGACCCCGTGAAGATTCGCCTGCACCGCAGCGCAGAAAAGCGAGGTTTGGTCGATGAGATCGGCAGGCTCACATTCGACGATTCGGCGCGCAAGCTGACTTTCAAAGGCGATGACGGCGACAACATCGAGGTTCGATACGATGATGTCGAGAAGGCAGTGTCTGAGGTTACGACGCATATGCGGGCCGGTGGGGTTTCCCGCGCGGTTAGCTTTGTCGAAATCCCTTTTGGAGTCATAGCAGCCAGCATCCTCGCCGGTGTCCACGTTAACAGCCACTGGTTGTACCTTCGTTACCGAAGTGGCGGCGTCGAAGTCCCAGTTCTCATTGACATGAGAACAATGTCTGAACGGATCGTCAGCAAGGCCAGCGTCGTGTTTGGGACTCGAATGAACGTGACCGATTTTCCCGAGAAGGCTGTGGATATCAAGCTAGTCGATCTGAAGGGGCTGAATTCAAAGCAGGTTGTCAAGGTTGATAAGAAAAACCATCCACTCCCTGAAACCAAGCCTGATAAGGCGACCGTGGTTGTCGTTTGCCCCACATTGGCCGCGCATCGAGCAGGGTCAGGAGCTGAGTTCAGGTTGTTTGCCGACGACGATGTAGTTGCCGTGAACAGATTGGGGACTTATAGCTTCGCCTACCTCGACCCGGGTAAGCACCGCCTTGTTCCCAATTGCAGAATGCCAGTGGGTTCGAGATTGAGCTCGAAGCGGGGCACGAGTATTTCTTCCTGCAGAACACTTTCCAGGACGGCCTTAGCGCGGCCGAGACAGTTCTATCGAGGAACAGCCCTGAACTCGTGAACTATCTCGTC